>CAVTVA010000001.1:0-1050811 GCA_963738185.1 uncultured Alphaproteobacteria bacterium
CGCATATCCCGCTGGTGCTACTGCTGGCCGGAGTGATCGGCGGCCTGATCGCCTTTGGCCTGGTCGGCATCTTTCTCGGGCCGGTCGTGCTCGCAGTCGCCTACACCCTCTTGCAGGCGTGGCTCGAGGAAGACCCGGTGCCGATCGCTGACGACGAAATCTGAGCCGGGCACCGCCGCGGCTGCCGGCTGGCCGGCGCGCGCTCGCCTTCCCGCCGCGGGTCCGGCATAGTGCGCTCGATGCGGCAGCAGGTGGCGATCGCTCAGGATCTGGTGCTGGTCGGCGGCGGGCATGCTCATGTCCACGTGCTGAAGAGCTTTGGCATGCGGCCGATGCCGGGGGTGCGCGTGACACTCGTCGCCCGCGAGGTCGAAACCCCCTATTCGGGCATGCTGCCGGGCTGGGTCGCCGGGCATTATGCGTTTGACGAATGCCATGTCGACCTCGGCCGGCTGGCGCGCTTTGCCGGCGCGCGGCTGATCCATGACGCGGCGGTCGGCCTCGATCGAAGCAAATGCCAACTGCTCACTCGCGCCCACCCGCCGATCCGCTACGACCTGTTGTCGCTCGACATCGGCTCGACCCCGCGCGCGCACGAGGTGCCGGGCGCGGCCGAGCATGCGATCGCGGTCAAGCCGATTGCCCAATTCGCGGCGCGCTGGGAGGCGCTGTTGGCGCGTGCCCGGCGGATGCCGAGCTTGCGCCTCGCCATTGTCGGCGGCGGGGCCGGCGGGGTCGAGCTGGCGCTGGCCGCGCAACATCGGCTGGCCGACTTCGGTGTGCGGCATCTCGAGGTCACCCTCGTCAACGCCGGCCGGCTGCTGTCGTCGCACAACCGCCGGGTTCGCCATCTGCTCGAGCGGGAATGCGCCAGGCGCGGCATCGTCGTCGTCACCGGCAGCGCCGTCGTTCGCGTTGAGCCGGGGTTGCTGGTCTGCGCCGACGGCCGCGAGATCGAATTCGACGAGGCGCTGTGGGTGACCGAGGCCGGCGCGGCGCCCTGGCTCGCCGAGACCGGGCTGAAATTGACCGCCGACGGCTTTGTCGCGATCGACGAAACGCTGCGCTCGCCATCCGATCCGCAGACCTTCGCCGTCGGCGACGTTGCGACGATGATTGACCATCCGCGCGAAAAAGCCGGCGTCTACGCGGTCCGCCAGGGCCCGCCGCTCGCCGCCAATCTGCGCCGGGCGCTTGCCGGCCGACAACTGCGCCGCGCCGTCCCGCAGCGCCGCGGTCTGGCCCTGATCGGCACCGGGGACCGGCATGCCGTGGCCTCGCGGGGGCCATTTGCCGGCTGTGGCGCCTCTTGGTGGCGGCTCAAGGATTGGATCGACCGCCGTTGGATGCGGAAATATCGCGAGCTCCCCGAGATGCTGCCCGAAGCGGGCGAGGACCCGATGCGCTGCGGCGGTTGTGCGGCAAAGGTCCCGGCCGCGACCCTGGGCCGGGTCATCGACCGGCTGCGGCCGGCAGCAAGCGAGCTGGTCGCGATCGGGCTCGACAGCGCCGACGACGCGGCGCTGATCGCCTATCCCGGTGCGCCGCCGCTGCTGCAGACTGTCGATTTTTTCCGCGCCATGGTCGATGACCCATATTTGTTCGGGCGGATCGCCGCGACGCACGCGCTCAACGACATTTACGCGATGGGCGGCCGGCCCGAGACGGCGCTCGCCATCGCCACCCTGCCGGCGGCGCGCGCGCCGATCGTCGAGCACGACCTCTATCACATGCTGCGCGGCGGGCTCGATGTGCTGGAGCCGGCCGGTGCGGTGCTGGTCGGCGGCCACAGCGCCGAAGGTGCTGAGCTGGCGCTCGGCTTTGCCGTGACCGGGCGCGCGCCGCCGGCCGGAAAATTGCTGCGCAAGTCCGGGTTGTGCCCCGGCGACCGGCTGATCCTGTCAAAGCCGCTCGGCACCGGCATCATTCTCGCAGCCGATGGGCGCGGGCTGGCGCCAGCGCGAATTGTCGCGGGCGCGATCGCGACGATGCTGCAACCAGCCTCCCCCGCCGCGGCCTGCCTCACCGCGCACGGCGCAACGGCCTGCACCGATGTGACCGGGTTCGGGCTGCTCGGGCACTTGCTCGAAATGCTGCGCGCCTCGAACGCGGACGCCGCGCTCGAGCCCGAGGCGATCCCGGCGCTCGATGGCGCCCTCGACTTGCTTGGCCGCGGCATCACCAGCTCCTTGCACAGCGATAATCTCGCAGCGCTGGCGGCGCTCGAGTCGGGGGAGGCGCATCCGATCGCATCCCTGCTGATCGATCCGCAGACCGCGGGCGGCCTGCTCGCTGGCATCCCGGCCGAACGCGCTGCCGGCTGCCTCGCCGAATTGCGCGAGCTCGGCTATCGCGCCGCGATGATCGGCCGGGTGCTGCGCTCGAACGGGCCGGAGCGGCGGGTCCGCCTCGAACCCGGGGCGGCGGAGCTCGTGCCGGAACCGGTCACCGCCTGATGACCGGGTGCAGCCGCCGCGGCCGTGCCGCTTTGCCGGGGGTCGATCAGGTGTTGCGGTCCGAGCCGGTTTGCGCGCTGATCGCGCGATATGGCCGGCCGCTGGTGCTGGAGGCGGTCAGGGCCACGTTGGCCGACCAGCGGAAGCTCGGCGTCGCCGCCTCGGCGAGCGAGGTCGTCGAAGCGAGCGCGCAGGCTCTCGAACGTCTGATGCGGCCATCGCAGCGCCGTGTGTTCAACCTGACCGGGACCGTTCTGCACACCAATCTCGGCCGCGCGCCGCTGCCCGAGGAGGCGATCGCCGCCGCGGTCGAAGCGATGCGCGACCCGTCTTCCCTCGAATACGACCTCGAAACCGGCCGGCGCGGCGAGCGGGACGACCATGTCTCGGGCTGGCTCAGGCGGCTGACCGGGGCCGAGGCGGCGCTCGCCGTCAACAACAATGCCGGCGCGCTGGTGCTGGTGCTGAATGCGCTCGCCGACGGGCGCGAGACGATCGTCTCGCGCGGCGAATTGATCGAGATCGGCGGCTCGTTCCGCCTGCCCGACATCATGGTCCGCGCTGGGACCCGCCTGCGCGAGGTCGGCACCACCAACCGCACCCACCTCGCCGATTTCGCCGCGGCAATCGGGCCGCAGACCGCGCTGATCCTGAAAGCACATACCAGCAATTACGCGATCGAGGGCTTTACCGCTGCGGTTCCGGCGGCGCACCTCGCGGCGCTCGCCCATGAGCATGCAATCCCGTTTGTCGAGGATTTGGGCAGCGGCTCGCTCGGTCGATCTCGCGGCCTGGGGGCTGCCGCACGAGCCGACCGTTGCCGAGGCCCTGGCGCAGGGCGCCGATCTAGTCACCTTCAGCGGCGACAAATTATTGGGCGGGCCGCAGGCGGGGTTGGTCGTCGGCCGCGCCGATCTGGTCGCGATGCTGGCGAAAAGCCCGCTGAAGCGCGCATTGCGGCTCGACAAAATTCGCTTGGCGGCGCTCGAAGCGGTGCTGCGCCTCTACACCAACCCCGAGCGCCTCGCAACGCGTCTGCCGGCATTGCGGCTGCTGGCCCGTCCCGCCGGCGAGATCGACGCGCTCGCCCGCCGTCTGCTGCCCGCCGTCGCACGCGCGCTCGAAGGCATTGCCGAAACCGACCTGATCGAAACGAAAAGCCAGATCGGCAGCGGCGCCTTGCCCGTGTCGCTGCTGCCGAGCGCAGCACTGTCACTGCGGCCCGTTGGCGCAGCGAAATCCGGTGCCGCGGTCGAGATGCTGGCGCGAACCTTGCGCGCCTTGACGGTCCCGGTGATCGGCCGGATCGCTGGCGGCGCCGTCATCCTCGACCTGCGCTGCCTCGAAGACGAGGCAGCATTTTTGGCCCAGCTCGCCGATCTGCGGCTCAACCGATCGGGAGTTGCATGACCCCCGGGGCGCAGGTCGCCGCGGCGATCGAGATCCTCGTCGAGATCGAGACCGGGCAGCACCCGGCCGATGACGCTGCGTCGGGCTATTTCCGCCGCCGGCGCTATATCGGCGCCAAGGACCGGGCGCAGATCGCCGGTCATGTCTATGCCGTGCTGCGGCACCGCTCGGCGCTCGACTGGTGGATCGTGCGGCGGGGCGCGGGAATGATGGAAAGTGCCGCGCGCGCCCGAGTGCTGGCCGGCCTGGTGCTGGCCGAAGGGTGGCGCCCAGAAGCGGTCGCTTCGTGCTGCGACGGCGACCGCTTTCGCCCGGCGAGCCTGAGCCCGGCCGAAATGCATCTGATCGACGGCCTCGGCAACCGCACCATGCGCCATCCGCAGATGCCGCGCGCGGTGGCAAACGGTGTGCCGGAATGGCTCGAGCCCCATCTCGAAGCCGTGTTCGGAAAAGGTCTGGAACGCGAAATGGCGGCGCTCAACGCCCCAGCGCCGGTCGATCTGCGGGTCAATCTATTAAAGGCCGATCGCGCCTCTGCGCGCCGCGCGCTCGCCGCCGAGGGGGTCGAGGCCAAGCCCACCCCGTGGTCGCCGATTGGGCTCAGGCTCGCCGAACGGGCGCCGCTGTCCGGGCTCGCGGCATTCAAGGGCGGGCTGTTCGATGTGCAGGACGAGGGCTCGCAGCTCGCCGCCCTGTTGGCCGGGGCGCGGCCCGGGATGCGGGTGGTCGATTTCTGCGCCGGGGTCGGCGGCAAGACCCTGGCATTGGCGGCCGGCATGGCCAATCGCGGCAAGCTCGTCGCCTGCGATGTTTCGGCCCGCCGGCTCGAACGCGCCGCCCTGCGGCTGCGCCGCGCCGGGGTCGGCAATGTCGAGCGCCGGGTGCTGATCAGCGAAAACGATAAATGGGTCAAGCGCCACGCCGGCGGGTTTGACCGAGTGTTGGTCGATGCGCCGTGTCTCGGCACCGGGACCTGGCGGCGCAACCCCGACGCCAAATGGCGCTCGCGCCCGGAGGATCTGGCCGAGCTGGTGGAGCGCCAGCAGCAGATCCTGCGCAGCGCCGCGCGCCTGGTGCGCCCCGGCGGGCGCCTCGTCTACGCCACCTGCTCGCTGCTGCACGAGGAGGACGTGGCCCAGGCCGAAGCCTTTCTCGCCGCCACGCCCGATTTCTCGCTGCTGCCTGCCGCGCGCGCCTGGGACGAGACGATCGGCGGCGCCTCGCCCGCCGGCGACGACTATCTATTCCTGACCCCGGCCCGCCACGGCACCGACGGCTTCTTCGTCGCCATCTTCGAACGGAAGCCAGCGATGGCCTCGGACCCGACTTTCGACAGCGAGATTGCTTCGCTGCGCTCGCAATGACAGAAAAAACGCCGAACGCGATGTCATTGCGAGGAGCGCAGCGACGAAGCAATCTCGGCGGGGCATCATTCGATGTCTGGTAAGAAAACGATGACCGACCGCATCCTGATCCTCGATTTTGGCAGCCAGGTCACTCAGCTGATCGCCCGCCGGCTGCGCGAGAGCGGCGTCTATTGCGAGATCCACCCCTATACGATCGCCGAGCACAAGCTGCGCGAGTTCGCGCCGCGCGCGATCATCCTATCGGGCGGCCCGGCCTCGGTCACCACCGATACCGCACCGCGTGTCCCGCCGGCGGCGCTTCGATTGGGGGTGCCGGTGCTGGGCATCTGCTACGGCATGCAGACGATGTGCGACGAGCTGGGCGGCCGCGTCGCGTTGAGCGAGCATCAGGAGTTCGGCCGCGCCTTTATCGACATCCTCGATGATTGCCTGCTGTTCGACGGGATGTGGCCGAAGGGCGAGCGCGCCCAGGTGTGGATGAGCCACGGCGACAAGGTCGAGGCATTGCCGGCCGGCTTTCGCGCGGTGGCCGCCAGCGAGGCCGCACCCTTTGCCGCGATCGCCGATGACGAGCGGCGGTTTTACGGTTTTCTGTTTCACCCCGAGGTGGCGCACACGCCGCAGGGCGCCGAATTGCTGCGCAACTTCACCCACCAGGTCGCCGGCTGCCGCGGCGATTGGACGATGGCGCTGTTTCGCGCGCAGGCGCTCGAGCGCATCCGCAATCAGGTCGGCCACGGCAATGTCGTCTGCGGCCTGTCCGGCGGGGTCGATTCCGCGGTCACAGCCGCCTTGCTGCACGAGGCGGTCGGCGACCAGCTGACCTGCATCTTTGTCGATACCGGCCTGTTGCGGGCCGGCGAGGCCGAGGAGGTCGTCGAGCTGTTCCGGCGCCACTACAACATCCCGCTGGTGCATCGCGATGCCGGCGACTTGTTTCTGGCCGCGCTCGCCGGCGTCACCGACCCCGAGGAAAAACGCAAGCGGATCGGCGCCACCTTTATCGACGTGTTCGAGGAGGAGGCGTCGAAGCTCGGCCATGTCGAGTTTCTGGCGCAGGGAACGCTCTACCCCGACGTGATCGAGTCGACGAGCGCCGCGGGCGGGCCGTCGGTCACGATCAAATCGCACCACAATGTCGGCGGGCTTCCCGAGCGCATGAAATTGAAATTGGTCGAGCCGCTGCGCGCGCTGTTCAAGGACGAGGTGCGCGAATTGGGCCGCGAGCTGGGGCTCCCCGAGCGGCTGGTCGGGCGGCACCCGTTCCCCGGCCCCGGCCTGGCGATCCGCATTCCCGGCGAGATCACCCGCGAGAAGCTCGAAATCCTGCGCAAGGCCGATGCGGTCTTTATCGAGGAAATCCGCAACGCCGGCCTTTACGACGCGATCTGGCAAGCTTTTGCCGTATTGCTGCCGGTTCGGAGCGTCGGCGTCATGGGCGACGCGCGCACCTATGATTACGCCTGCGCCCTGCGCGCGGTGACCTCGACCGACGGGATGACCGCCGACACCTTCGCCTTCTCGCACGAATTTCTCGGCCGCACCGCCACTCGCATCATCAACGAGGTGCGCGGCATCAACCGCATCGTCTACGACATCACCTCAAAGCCGCCGGGCACCATAGAGTGGGAATGAGGGGTGTGGGATACCCAGAGCGCTGTGCGAGGGGAATAGCGGAGGGAAAATAGAGCGTTACAGGATAGTTCGTTGATCATTCGCGGTCCATCGTTCACTCAGCTCCCTTCTTTCTCCAAGTCATTCGTGCGGTCTCGTCCGCCCAGAGGGCCGGCGCCGCCGCGATCGGTTTCGAGCGCTGCTGGCGTTCTCGTCGTCGGTGGTCGGTCGAGAAGCCCTTGATCGTCTCCTCGACACGGGTAGAGCTGGGCGATGCGCTCGAGGGCTTCCCTGGCGATCGGCGAGCCGGTGGCGGCATGGACGTCGAAGAACTTGCGCTGGACATGCGCCCAACAGCCGGCTTCGGTGATCCGGTTGCCCGCGAACAACTGGTTAAAGCCGGCCCGCGGGTCCGGCCTTCGGCCGGCCCGAAGACATGTGTCGATGGCCCCCGTGATGCAAGGATTTTTGGCGGTCGTGCATAGAAGGCCGCTTGCGGTCTTGTGTCCGGCCTGGCGCAGCCGTAGGCCACAGGCCCTGATGGGTTCCGTGGATCGAGGCCTGATCAGGCTCGCGGGGTCGCATTGCCCCATGTCCTCGGATAGGTATCTCTCGATCCGCGGTCGACCGGTCCTCGGGCTTGACCCGGGGATGCCATCACGCGTCTTCACCCTCGCAACTCTCCCGCTGCCGTCGGCGCCCCCTGCGTTCAGGCCGCTGCCGGCATGGAGCGAAAGTCCTCCCGCCGCGTCATCACCGCCCAGGCAATGCGCGCCATCGCCGGCCTGCGCCGGGGCAGGCTTTGTTGGCAAGCGCACCGGCGACGACCATGCGCTTCTTCGCGGCCAGCAGTTTGACCAGCCAGGCATGGCGCTTGGCTCGCTTGCCGCCCAGCACCGCCATTGCGCCCCATCGGGTCAAGCCCGAGGCAGGCTGTTGACCAGCAGACGCCGCAGATAACCGTTGCCGCGCTTGCTGATCGGGCCGAGCCTTATACCCACCTGAATTGATGCTGACTCGCCAAGGGAATTGCATTGGGGTGGGGTAGCGAGTAGCAGATGTTGTGGTTGGGGGATGAGGGAACCGCAATGCCTGCTCTGGTGATCCGGGATGACGTGCAGTGGCAATGATATCGACCTGCCCAAAATAAGCCCAGGCAACGGAGGTTATTACAAAAAGCAAATTAGCAGGCTCGTGACCCGCAATGTCGGCGATGCCGGCCGCTCGACGATCCCCTAGGCGATCGCCGGCCGACGCCTCGCCCGATGCCGCAGTCGCTGCGGCGGCCGACGACATCCTCGACATCCTCTATCGGGCGCAATCCGCCAATTTCGATGCGCAATTGGCAGCCTCGCTCGCCGCCCTGCCCGCCGGCCAGGGGTGACCGACGGCGTCGCCTTTGGCAAGGCGGTCGCCGACGAAATCATCGCACTGCGCGCCAAGGATGGGTCGAACGTCAACATCACCGACAATGGCGGCAGCGGTGTCGGGGTGTGGCAGCCGACCCCGCCCGCCTACATGCCGGGGCTCGACCCGCAATGGGCGCAGGTCACGCCGTTTGCGCTCGAAAGCTCCGACCAGTTCCTCCCCGGCCCGCCGCCCGACCCGACCAGCCGCCCTAGGTTGGCGCGGATCACCGTTTTTTAGCGTCGTTCGCGCCGGGGCGATCGTGCAGTATGCGCGTAGTGCCGGGTTGGCGGGTGGTTGGGGGGCATATGGCGGTGAGGATCGGCGGCGCGGTGCGGCGGGTCGGCCGCGCCTTTGTGGCAGCGGCCGGGCTTTTGGCGCTGACGATCGGCAGTGCCGAGGCAGCCGGGCCGGCGGGGCTCCACAGCGGGGCGACGGCGTGGGTTTTGACCGCCTCGGCGCTGGTCCTGTTCATGAGCTTGCCGGGCCTCGCCTTGTTCTATGGCGGGCTAGTGCGGGCGCGCAACCTCCTCTCGGTGCTGATGCACTGTTTTGTGATCGGCTGCGTCGTCTCGCTGATTTGGCTGGCGTTTGGCTACAGCCTGGTGTTCGCGCACGGCAACCCGCTGATCGGGTCGCTGCACGCCGCGTTTCTCGCCCATGCGCGCGAGCACCTGTTGCCGAACGGATTGCCGGAAGGTGCGGTTGCGCTGTTCCAGATGACCTTTGCGATCATCACTCCGGCGCTGATCATCGGCGCCTTCGCCGAACGCGTCCGTTTCGGCTTTGTCATACTGTTTTCGGCGCTATGGCTGGTCCTGGTTTATCTGCCGGTGGCGCACTGGGTATGGGGCGGCGGCTGGCTCGCCGCCTACGGAACCATCGATTTTGCGGGCGGCATTGTCGTGCATACGACAGCCGGCGTCTCGGCGCTGGTGGCGGCAATCCTGGTGGGCGCGCGCGACGGGTTCCCGCACCGGCTGGCGCCGCCGCACAGCCCGGGCATGACAATGGCCGGCGCCGGGATGCTGTGGGTCGGCTGGTTCGGCTTTAACGGCGGCAGCGCGCTCGCGGCCGACGGCTTGGCGGCCTCGGCGATCCTTGCCACGCATTTTGCTGCCGCCGCGGCTGGGCTCTCATGGATCGCGATCGAGCGGCTGCGCCTTGGCAAGCCGACCTCGGTCGGCATCGTCACCGGTTGTGTCGCAGGTTTGGCGACGATCACCCCCGCTTCGGGCTATGTCGGCCCGCTCGGCGCCGCAGCGATCGGGGCGGCGGGTGGCGCCTTGTGCTTTTTCGCCACTTCCTTTGTCAAAAACCGGCTCGCGATCGACGATTCGCTCGATGTCTTTGCCGTTCATGGCATCGGCGGCATGCTCGGCTCTCTGCTGGTCGCGGCCTTCGCGCTGCCGGTGCTCGGCGGCAGCGGCTACGGGCACGAGATGAGCCCGGCCGGGCAACTCGGCGCGCAGGCGCTCGGCGTCGCCGCGGCGGCGATCTGGTCGGCGTTGTGCACCTTCGCGATCGTCAAATTCCTAGCGCGCGACGACCGGCATTAGGGTCAGCGTCGAGGAGCAGCGCGAGGGCCTTGACCTCGTCACCCATGGCGAGCGCGCGTACGATCTGGTCTGAGCGCCGAGGCCGTTCCCCTCTCCGCGCGGGCGCCGAGAGGGGTCCCGGGAACAGCGTTAGGCGTGGCCAGCGGCGATGTTGTCGCGGCGCTTGGCGGCGGCGTCGGCGTGGGCGAAATCATGCTTGTCGAAGCCGTAGAGGCGGGCCCCGCCCGACAGGATCTTGCCGCCAATGTCGGGGGTGATGCTGGGGTTGCGCAGCACCCGGCTCGACACCTCGGGAAAGCTCGAGTCAAAATGCGGGAAGTCGCTCGACACGCAGATGTTGTCGGCGCCGCCCAATAATTCGACGACCGAGCCGACCTCGCGCTCGCCGCTCTCGATGGCCGAGAAGCAGTTGCGCTGCCAATATTCCTGCGGGGAGAGCTTCAGGTAGGGTGCGTCGGCCTGATGGTGCTGGCGCAAATCCCATTCGATGCGGCCGAGGAGGCCCGGGACCCACCAGCTCTGGGCTTCGAGAAACGCCACCTTGAGGCGCGGGTAGCTTTCGAGAATGCCGCCCAGCATCAGCGCGATCAGCGCCAATTGCATCTCGGTCGAGTGGCTGGCGACATGGCGCATAAAGCGGTTCTCGCCATAGCGCGGCTCGATCGTCGAATAGTACGAGCCGGTGCCCTCGTGAAAGCACAGCGGCACCTGGAGGTCCTGCAGCATGCCGTAGAGCGGGTCCCAATAGGTCGAGTGCCAATAGCGGCCGTTGACGTAATTGGGTCGGACAAAGGCGCCGACCGCCCCATATTCCTTGACGCAGCGGTGCAGCTCGCGGCAGGCGAGGTTGACGTCGTGCACCGGCAGCATCGCCGCCATCTTGAGCTGGTCGGGGCTGTGCTGCACAAAATCGTGCAGCCAGTCGTTGTACGCGCGGCAGATCGCGTTGGAAAATTGCGGGTCCATTCCGTCGCGCGCCAGAAACGACAGGCCGGCGGTAGGGAACAGGACGGCGATGTCGATCCCCTCCATCTCCATGCCGATTACCTGCGCCTCGGCATCGTAGCCGCGCTCGACCGCGAACATCACGTTCTTGTTGCCGCGAGCGCCGACCAGCGGGCCGCGGATGCGGTTGTATTGCGAGACGTTGCCGTCATTGCTGGTCGGCGTCCCATCGAAGAACCATAAGGGCCGCCGCCGCATCCCGGTGCTGCCGCCATCGACCGGCTGCATCGCCGAGGTGATCCGCGGCCGGAACGCCGGGTCGAGATATTTGTCGAACAGGTCGGTCGGCTCCATGATGTGCATGTCGCAATCGACGAAGCGATAGCCCTCTTTCATTTTTTTTCCTCCATCCCGGCACTGCCGAACGGATTTTGCCCGAAGACAGCGCGTTCGGGCAACCGCGCAGCGCCCGCCCGGGCGCTGCCAAGCTAGACGCGAACGATGCCTGTCATGATCGCCAGATAGTGACAGGCGGCGCCGGCCAGCACAAAAGCGTGCCAGATCGCGAGGCGATAGGGCAACCGGCGCCACAACAAGAACCAAACCCCGACCGAGTAAAAGGCGCCGCCAAGCGCGATCAGCACCACCGTCGCATGCGAGACCGAGGGGCCGAGCGCCACCAGGCCGGCCCAGCCGAGCAGCAGGTACGCAACGATCGATCGCCTGATGCCGTTGATCGGAAAACACAGCTTGACAACGATCCCGATGGACGCGACGGCCCACAGCGCCGCCGCCACGGCGATCCCGCGGATGCCGCCCTGCGCAAGCGCGAACGGCGTCGCGGTCCCGGCGATCATCGCGAAAATCGCCGCGTGGTCGAACCGGCGAAAGAGTTGCCGCCGCCGCGCGTCGAGGGCCCCGCGGTACAGGAGCGAGCAGCCGAGCATCGCCAGCAGCCCGACGATGTAGATGGCGACCCCAATGACGATGCGGGGCTGACCCTGCGGAAGCGCCGCCGAGATCAGCACGACCGCGGCAACCAGCCCGAGGCCGAGGCCGCCGCCGAGAACGCCAAGATCGGCGAGGCGCTCGGCTCTGCGCTGTTGCGGAAAGGCCATCGCCGGCTGGCTCACCGGCACAATCCTGGCAAGGATGGAGCCCCACCCCATATCTGGCGCATCAGCTGATGGAAGGGAGGCGCCGAGCCATGTTCGCCGATCGCAGCGCGGCCGGGCGCGAGCTGTCCCGGCGATTGCAGCATTTGCGGGCGGAGCGGCCCGCCGTGCTCGCCTTGCCGCGCGGCGGCGTGCCGGTCGGCTTCGAGATCGCCGAGGCGCTCGACGCACCGCTCGAAATTGTGCTGGTGCGCAAGATCGGCGCGCCCGGCCAACCCGAGCTGGCGCTGGGGGCGGTGGTAGATGGCGAGGCCGCGCAGGTGCTGATCGACGACGACCTCGCCGCAGCGCTGGCCGTTGACGCGGCTTACATCGAGAGCGAGACGCGGCGGCAGCTCGCCGAGATCGAGCGCCGACGCGAGGCTTACCTCGGCCAGCGGCCGCCGGCGCCGATCGCCGGCAGGACCGTGATCGTCGTCGATGATGGGATTGCCACCGGCAGCACGGTTCGGGTGGCATTGCGCGCGGTCAGACGCGCCGGCGCCAGCAGGGTCGTCCTCGCCGTCCCGGTGGCGCCGCGAGAGGCGCTCGACCTGCTGAGGCCGGAGGTCAACGAGATCGTCTGCCTCGCTACGCCCAGCCCGTTCCTCGCCGTCGGCGCTCATTACCTGCAATTTGCTCAGCTCGCCGACGAGGATGTCGTATCTCTGCTGCAAAGCCGACACCAAAACATGACGCGTCTGCCCGAAGGCTCGGGCCTATGAGCGTCAGTGCGTGTCGGTCTCAGGCTCCAGCGACCAATAATAGCCCACGGTCGGGGCACGGGCCATGGTGCTGACCCCGACGGTCGGACCCGTATAGGTAGTGATCGGCGGCGCCTCGAGCGTCCGGGTCACCGGCGTTGCGGGAGCCCGCTCGTCGCTGACGATCTGTTTTGAAATGGCGGGCACCGAGCTGAAGTTGAGCGCCACCGGGGCTGTAGAGCAGTGGCGGTCCAGCCTCGGACCGCAAGCTGCCGCTGGGGCCGAGCCTGCTGCCGAGGCAGCCGCGATCGCGAGGGTTATGGCGGCTAGGACCCAGCGCCTCATTTGGCAGCCCCGCAGACGATTTCCCCGCTTGCAATCTTGCCCAGTTGTTAACGTCGCGTCCAGCCTTTGATTCGCACGGAGCATTATGCGCATTTTTCTGCTGCTCGCTGCTGTCGTCGTGCTGTTGGGTACAGTTGGCAGCTGCTCGATTAGAGATTGCGCCTATTATGGCGGGGCGGACGCGAACGTGCGCTGCGTGGTTACCGGCCCGAGCCCGACTGGCGGCGGCTACTGAATTTTGGATGGCGGGGACAGGAAGCACCCGGCCGAATTGGAGGTGCTTGGATGGAACGCATCGACCTGCGCTCGGATACGGTGACCCTGCCTTCGGCGGGGATGCGCCAGGCGATGGCCGCCGCCCCGGTCGGCGACGACCAATACGGCGAAGACCCGTCGGTCAACCGGCTGCAGGAGCGGATCGCCGAACTGTTGGGGAAAGAAGCGGCGCTGTTTGTGCCGAGCGGGACGATGGCCAACCAGATCGGCCTAAAGATCTTGACGCAGCCCGGCGACGAGGTCGTGCTCGGCCAGGAGGCGCACATCGTCTGGCATGAATTGGGGGCCGGCGCCGCCAATTCCGGGGTGCAGTTCGCTCCGGTCGGCCGAGGCGGCCTGTTCACCGCCGCCGATTTGCGCGCGGCCTACAAGCCGCCCGGGCATGTCGTCTTTCCACCGACCACCTTGGTCGCGGTCGAGAACACCCACAATCGCGGCGGCGGGGTGGTGTTCCCGCAGCCCGAGATTGCCGCGATCTGCGCCGCGGCGGGCGAGCTCGGCCTGAACAGCTATCTCGACGGCGCGCGGCTCTTTAACGCCGCGGCGGCGTCCGAGTGCCGCCTCGCCGAATTGGCCGCACCCTTCGATGTCGTCTCGGTCGCGCTGTCGAAGGGGCTGGGCTGCCCGGTCGGCAGCGTCCTTGCCGCAAGCCGCGCCGCGATCGCCCGCGCCCATCGCGCGCGCCGCATGTTCGGCGGTGCGATGCGCCAGGCCGGCATCCTCGCCGCCGCCGGGCTGTGGGCGCTCGACCACAATCTCGACCGGCTGGCCGAGGACCACGCCAACGCGCGGCTCTTGGCCGAGCGGCTGGCCGGGCTGCGCGGCGTCGCGCTCGACCTTGCCACGGTGCAGAGCAACATCGTGATCTTTCGCATGGCCGAGGGCGCCCCGGACGCAGCGGCGATCGTCGCCCGCGCCCAAGAGAAGGGGGTGCTGGTCTCGGCGTTTGCCGCGCGCACGGTGCGCGCCGTCACCCATCTCGACGTCAGCCGCGAAGAATGCCGCCGCGCCGCCGACCTGCTCGCCGGCGTCATCGAGCCGGGCTGAGCCGCGGCAGCCCGCCAGATCAGCGCCCGGGCGGCGGTTCGAGCTTTTCGCGCAGCCGGGCCAGCCGGTAGCCGAGCGCCAGATATTCGCCCCAGGACGCCCGGCTGGCGGCAAAGGCAGCCGGGTCGCAGCCATGCCGCTCGCGCAGATAGGCGATCACCACGGTATCGACCGGAATGCGCGCGAAATCGTGCAGCAGCAGCCGGCAATGGGCCGCGGCATAGGGCCCGATCCCCTTGAGGCCGATCAGATAGTCGTGGCCGAGCCGCTCGGGCCGGCCTTCCCCCGCGGCGTCGATCACGCCGTCCTCGAGCATGCGGTGCGTGGCGGAGATGATTGTCGCTGCGCGAAACCCGAGCTTGGCGCGCTCGCGCAGCCGCCCCTCGCCATAATCGAGCACCGCCTCAGGGCCCGGAAAGGCGCCGCCGCCCGGCTCGGCGACCAGCGCCGCAGCCATCCGGCAGGTCGATGACCAGGCGGTGTTGATGGTCAGCACGGTCTTGACGAAATCCTCAAAAAAGGTCGAGCAGCGCAGCAGCCGGCCGCCGCCCTGCTCGATCAGCGCCGCCCCATCTTCCGCGCCATCTGCGCCGAGCATGGCGACCGCTTCCGCCGGCTGCCAATCGACCGACAGCCAGCGCTGCACGCGGGCGCGGATTGCGGCGTCGTCGGCCGGCGTGAAGCCGTCTTGGCGAATGATCACGGCATCGAGGCTGCGTTGCCCAACCTCGACCATGCCGAGGCGGCCATGGATCCGCTCGGTCCGGCCGAGCAACCCGGTCTCCGGCTCCCAGCGCCACGGCGCCAGATGGGCCCAGCCGTGGCTGGCGACAGTCAGCGCCAGATCGATCGGCCATGGCAGCGGCAGCAGGATGTCGCCGTCGCTCACCCCCGACCCATCGCTGTCCCTGATCCCGCCGTCGGCCAGCGCCGGTCAGGCGGCGTCGAGCGCCTGGCCGAGATCGGCAAGGATGTCGTCCGGATGCTCGATCCCGATCGACAGTCGCACATAGCTGTCGGTGACCCCGGTCTGCAGCTGCTCTTCCGCCGACAGCTGCGAATGCGTCGTCGAGGCCGGATGGATCGCCAGGCTGCGCGAATCGCCGATATTGGCGACGTGGTAGAACATTTTGAGCGCGTCAATAAAGCGCCGCCCGGAGTCAAGGCCGCCCCTCAGCTCGAAGCCGAGCAGCCCGCCATAGCCGCCCGTCAAGTATGCATCGGCGCGCCGCCGCGCTTCGCCCTGCATTTGGCTCGGATGGATCACCCGCGCGACCTTTGGGTGCTCGGCCAGGAATTTGGCGGCGGTCGCCGCGTTGGCGCAATGCGCGCGCATCCGCAATGGCAGGGTTTCGAGCCCCTGGATGTGCAGGAACGAGTTGAACGGGCTCGCCGCGGCGCCCAGGTCGCGCAACAGGGTGACCCGCATCTTCAGAATATAGGCGATCGGCCCCAACGGCTTGGCCGCCTGGGTCCAGACAGCACCATGATAGCTGGGGTCGGGCTGGTTCAACAGCGGGAAGCGGGCGGCGTGCTTTTCCCAGTCGAAATTGCCGCCATCGACAACGATGCCGCCGATCGAGCTGCCGTGGCCGCCGATGTATTTCGTGGTCGAGTGCATGACCACGGCCGCACCATGATCGAGCGGGCGGCACAGCACCGGTGCCGAGGTGTTGTCGACGATCAACGGCACGCCCAGCTCGCGCCCGATCTTGGCGACCTCGGCGAGCGGAAACACTTCGAGCTTCGGGTTGGGCAAGGTTTCGGCGTAGTAGCAACGGGTCCGGGCGTCGGTCGCGCGCCGGAAATTCTCCGGGTCAGCCGGATCGACAAAGCGAACCTCGATCCCCATCGTCTTCATCATGGTGTTGAGGAAGAGGTTCCAGGTCCCGCCGTAAAGGTCGGTCGAGCTGACGAAATTGTCGCCGGTTTGGCAGACGTTCTGCACCGCGAACAGCGACGCGGCCTGGCCCGAGGCCAGCGCCAGCGCCGCAACCCCGCCCTCGAGCGCCGCGACCCGTTCCTCGAGCACCGCGTTCGTGGGGTTCATGATCCGCGTATAGATGTTGCCGAGCTCGGCCAGCCCGAACAGGTCGGCGGCATGCTTGGTGTCGCGGAACTGGTAGCTCGTGGTCTGGTAGATCGGCACGGCGACCGCGGTCGTCGTCGGATCGCTGCGATACCCGGCATGGAGCACGAGGGTTTCGGGATGCTGGCTGTTGGTCGGCAATGTCGTTCTCCATCGGGAGGGCGGCGGCCGGGCACTGTGCCACGGCCGGGCCGGTGGGTTAAGCAGCTTTCGCGGGCGGGCGGCGATTCGCGCCTGGATACGGATGCAATCGCGACGCGACGGCGTTGTCCTGCCATGCCGTCGTCTCGTGACACGCCCGATGCCGACGCCGCCTGAAGCCGGCGGCGCGCGCGACCTGATCCCGCCTGGGGCGACGGTCGCCGAATTGCGCGCCGCCGCGGCCAAATGCACCGCCTGCCCGCTTTATCGGGATGCGACCCAAACCGTGTTCGGCGAGGGTGAGCGGGAGGCGCGCATCATGCTGGTCGGCGAGCAGCCGGGCGACGCCGAGGACCTCGCCGGCCGGCCCTTTGTCGGGCCGGCGGGAAAGCTGCTCGACCGCTGCCTGGCCGAAGCAGGGATCGACCGCCGGCGGGTTTGGGTGACCAACGCCGTCAAGCATTTCAAATGGGTCCCGCGCGGCACAAGGCGCATTCACAGCAAGCCTGGCTCGATGGAAATCGCCGCATGCTTTCCCTGGCTCGAAGCCGAAATCCGCGCCGTCGGGCCGCACATCGTCGTGGCGCTGGGCGCGACCGCGGCACAGGCTCTGTTTGGCAGGGCGTTTCGCGTGACCAGGGATCGCGGCCGGCTGATCCCATTCGCGGCGGCGCCCTACGCGCTCGCCACGGTCCATCCCTCGGCGCTGCTGCGCGCCCCGGACAAGGCCACCAGGGATCGCGAAATCCTGCGTTTCATAGAAGATTTGCGCAAAGTCGCGGCGGTCCCGACATAATCGAGCGGACTGGTCCGCACGTCGGGGCGGACTTAGACGCCAGGCGGGGTCGGAGGAGGGTTATGGGTTCGATGTTCACCTGGGTGGCGGCGGCCGCCGGGATCGCCGTCTTGGTCGCGGTCGCGACAGCGATGGCGATGTTCTGGAACACGCTCGGCCCCTCGCAGATCAGCCTCGCCGGCTGGCTCGCGCTGTTTCTCGGGATTGTTCTGACCTTGGCCTTGGCCGCGGGATTGATGGCAGCGATGGTCATCAGCAACCGGCGCGGCTATGACGAAAACCCTCGACACGATCTTTGAGCCCGCGTTTGGGTGAACTCCTTCCGCAGCCTTGGGCATCTGGCAACTGCGGCTCAACCTCCGCTTAAGTTTGTAGGCGTCAACGCTCGTATTCCGCAAAGAAATGGCGAATGCCGCTTGCGCTCCTGCGGAAGCCGATGCTAGGTGAGCAGCCTGCTGCGACGAGGGGCCCATGTTGAAGAACTCGGCGACATCCGCGCAAGACGCCAAGGCGGCGCCGAAATACGGGCGCGGCACCGGCGTGCCCAACCCGATCGACGTGCATGTCGGCAACCGTATCCGCATGCGCCGGCTGTTGCTCGGCATGAACCAGGAAACCTTGGCCAACGCGCTCGGGCTGACCTTTCAGCAGGTGCAGAAATACGAGGGCGGCGCCAACCGGGTCAGCGCGTCGCGGCTGTCGGCGATGGCCGAGATTCTGGGTGTCCCAATCTCGTATTTCTTTGGCGACCTGCGGGCGGAGGACGCCGAGATCAGCCCCGAGGACCAGCGCTGGCGCGAGCACCTGCAGCGGCCCGAAACAATCGAGTTCATCCGCCTCTATTACGCCATCCCGGACCCGAAGATTCGCCACCAGTTTCTCGAGATGACCAAATCGCTCGCTGAATCGTCCGACGACAAATCCTAGTGGCCCGAGCCGGCCGGCGGCTCGCGCGGGGGTAGCGGCATGTGCGGGATCGCCGGGGTTGTCACGGTCGGGACGGCGATGCCGCGCGCCGAGCTCGAAGGGCGGCTGTGGCGCATGATCGCGACCTTGCGCCATCGCGGGCCCGACGACGAAGGGGTGTGGACCGACGGCCAGGCGGGGCTCGCCCATTCTCGTCTGTCGATCATCGATCTGTCGCCGGCCGGGCACCAGCCGATGGCCGGCGCCGACGGCAGCGTGTGGATCACCTACAACGGCGAAATTTATAACTTCCTCGACCTCCGTCACGAGCTGGAGGCGCTGGGCTATCCATTTCGCAGCCGCAGCGACACCGAGGTGATCGTCAATGGCTGGCACGCCTGGGGTCCCGCGGCCTTTTCCCGGCTGCGCGGCATGTTCGCGCTGGCGCTGTGGGACCAGCGCACCCGGCGCCTGATTCTGGCGCGCGACCGGCTCGGCGAAAAGCCGCTCTATTGGGCCTGGACCCGATCCGGGCTGTTGTTCGGCTCCGAGATCAAGGCATTGCTCGCCTGGCCGGGGATGCCGCGAACCCCCGATCTCGGTGCGATCGACCATTATCTGACATTGCAATACGTGCCGGCGCCCTACACGGCCTTTGCCGGCGTTTGCAAATTGCCTGCCGCGCATTACCTGGTCTTCGCTCCGGCTGCCGGCGGCACCGCCGAGGAGCCCCGGCCGGTGCGCTATTGGCAGCTGCCGGCCGCGCGCGCCGCCGCGAGAGTGCCGCGGCCGGAGGAGCTGCGGCATGAGCTCGCGGCAAGGGTCGAGGAGGCGGTCCGGCTGCGCCTTTTGTCCGACGTGCCGCTCGGCGCCTTTCTCTCCGGGGGTGTCGATTCCTCGGCCATCGTGGCGATGATGGCGCGCGCCGGCGGCGGCCGGGTCAAGACCTTCTCGATCGGCTTCGCGGCCAAGGAATACGACGAGACCCGCTATGCCCGGATGGTGGCGCAGCGCTATGGCACCGACCACGAGGAGCACATCGTCGAGCCCGACGCAGTCGCCGTGCTGCCGCGCCTGGTGTGGCATTATGGCGAGCCGTTCGCCGACCCGTCGGCGGTCCCGACTTGGCATGTCGCCGAGCTGGCGCGGCGCAGGGTCACCGTGGTGCTGACCGGCGACGGCGGCGACGAGTGCTTTCTGGGCTATGGCCGCTATCGGGCGATGCGTTGGCTCGATCGCCTCGACCGGCTGCCGGGCTGGGGCCGGGAAGGGATCGCGCGCCTCCTCTCGCTGGCTCCGCCGCGGCTGCAGCGGCGGTTCAAGACGCGGCGCATCCAGAGCGCGCTGCTGGCGCCGCGTTCGAGGCCGACCGAGCGCTACGCGCCGACGATCGCGTTTTTTGCCGACGACGACAAGGAAGCGGGCTACGGCGAGGCGATGCACGGGCTCGTCGCGGGCTCGGTGCTCGACCGGTTCGAGCCGCATTTCGCCGCGGCGTCAAACCTGGTGACCGGAGCCAACCGCTGCGATATCGGCAGCTATCTGCCCGACGACCTGATGGTCAAAGTCGACGTCGCCGGCATGGCGCACGGGCTCGAAGCGCGCGCGCCATTGCTCGACCATGTGCTGATGGAGTGGGCGACATCGCTGCCGGACGCGGTGAAGATGGCTGGCGGGGTGACCAAGGGCTTGTTCAAATCGGCGATGGAGCCTTACCTGCCGCGGCAAATCCTTTATCGGGCAAAGCGCGGTTTTGGCTGCCCGATCGACCGTTGGTTTCGCAGCGAGCTCAAGGACCTCGCCTATGGCACGTTGCTGGCGCAGAGCGCGCGGCAGCGCGGCCTGTTTCAACCGGCTTACACGCGCCGCTTGCTCGACGAGCATTGCGCCGAGCGGGCCAACCACCACAACCGCCTATGGGCGCTGCTGATGCTCGAATTGTGGTTTCAAATGTGGGTCGACGCGCCCTCCGACATGGCGGTGCTGCGTCCCGCGGCCTAGCCGTCGCGCTCGGGCGCCGGCTGTCCGTGCCGCGGCGGATTCTCGATTGTCGTCAACCCCGCGGCCGGCCGGACCGCGCGCTCCGCCGCCCGGCTGCGGCGCGTCCTCGCCGAGCTCGAGCGGCTCGGCTGCGCGGTGGTCATCCGCCGGACCGGCGCGCCTGCCGAGGCCGAGCGCTTGGCGCGCGAGGCGGAGCCCGGCTTTGATCTGATCGTCGCGGCCGGCGGGGACGGCACCGTCAACGAGGTGGTCAACGGCCTTGCCGGCTCGTCGCGGCCGATGGCCTTGCTGCCGCTCGGGACCGGCAATGTGCTGGCGCACGCCATCGGCCTGCCGTGCGCACCCGAAGCGCTGGCGCGGGTTATTGCCGAGGCGCCGCCGCGGCCGATCTGGCCTGCCTGCGCCGGCGACCGGCTGTTTGTCGCGATGATCGGCGTCGGCTTTGACGCCGAGGTGGTGGCGGCGCTCGACCACCGCCTCAAACGCCGCGTCGGCAAGCTTGCTTTTGCCTGGGCGATCCTGTTGTGCCTGCGCCGATACCGCCGGGCCGAGTTCATCGTCGAGACCGACGGCCTGGTTCATCGGGCGGCCTCGGCCATCGTTGTCGTCGGCCGCTATTATGCCGGCCGCTTCGTGATCGCCCCCGAGGCACGGCTCGCCGACCCGCTGCTGCATGTCGTCCTGTTCCGCCGGGCGGGGCGGCTCGCGGCGCTGCGCGGCCTCGGCGCCATGATCCTGGGCCTTCTGCCGCGCCTGCCGGAGGTCTCGATCATCGCCGCGCGCAAGGTCAGGGTCGAGGCCGATGCGCCTGGCGGCGACCGGGGTCATCCCGCTCTGGTGCAGATCGATGGCGAGGTCGGCGGCCGGCTGCCGATCTTGATCGAGATCAGCAAATCGCCGTTGTTGCTGGTCGGCCCAGCCGCGCCCGCCGCAATTTTGCCTGGAACCGCTCCGCGGCCAGCTTGTTTGACGCAATAGCCACATCCCAACCGACCAATTCAACTCACTTTCGGATGGGCCGGCATAGGAGGAGGAAGATGCTCTACTGGGCACTCGTTTTTCTGATCGTTGCAATCATTGCCGGGGTCCTCGGCTTCGGCGGCATCGCGTTTGCTGCTGCGGGGATCGCAAAGATCCTGTTCTTTATCTTCCTGGTGATTTTCGTGATCGCGCTGGTGACGGGCTTTGCCGGCCGGCGGCGTCCACCGATTTGAGCCAGCCGGCAGTCCGATGCCGGCAGCTCAATCGGTAGCGAGCACCCGCGCCAGGAGGCTCAATGCCTCCTGGTGTCGCTCATTCGGAATCTGCGCGAAATTTCGCGCGAGCTCGAGGCACATCCGCTCGCGCGGGGTCGCCGAGCGGTCGTGGTCCTGCTCCAGGCCATCAAAAAAATAGCTTACCGGCACACTCAGCACCTGGGCGATCTCAAACAGGCGGCCGGCGGAGACCCGGTTGATCGCCCGCTCGTATTTATGCGCCTGCTGGTAGGTCACTCCGATCAGGTCGGCGAGCTGCTGCTGGGTCAGGCCGAGCATGATCCGCCGTTCACGAACGCGGGCGCCAACATGGCGGTCGATGTCCTGGGTGCGGCTGGTCGAGCGGCGGGGCGCTGAGTTTGGGCGTGCCGACGCCTCGGCGCGGCCCTCGAGATGCGGCCGTTCGGCGCGCCCCTGATTGGTCGCTAGTTCCTGCTCTCTCATCTTGGTCCCTCGGTCAGGTCATAAAGCCCGTGTCCCGCGAGGGGGCACTCGATTCCGGTTCTGTGGAGGCCGCCGCCAGAACGGCGACGCTAGATCCGGCAGCCATGCTCAACCGCATGGTGCTGACGCATGGAACCGGTGCGATGTGTCAATTTTTAGGCGGCGTCGATCCTACCGCAGCGCACCGCGCCGTTCACATCTGCGGCCTGCGCATGGCCTTCGCGTTGACACCAATCGGCGCCGATGATACCGACGGCGATCCGTTTTGAACTTGAGATCGATGCCACGCATCTCGATCGGTGAATGCTCGCTCTACTACGAGCGGCAAGGCATGGGCTTCCCGGTCCTGTTCATTACGGGGCTGGGCGGGTTTGCGTCCTTTTGGCAGGATCAGGTCGCGGCGTTCGGTAAGCGGTTCGAGGTCGTGACCTTCGACCACCGCGGCATCGGGCAGAGCGATCCGGCGCGGATGGGCTACACCGTCGAGCGGATGGCGGTCGACGCCGTGGCCCTGCTCGACGCGCTCGAAATCCGCCGCGCCCATGTGGTCGGCCATTCGACTGGCGGTGCGGTCGCCCAGGTCATGGCCATCGAGTACCCAAACCGGCTTGCCAGCGTCGTGCTGTCGGCGACCTGGACCAAGGCCGACGCCTATTTCCGCCGGGTCTATGCTTTGCGCAAGGAGATCCTGCAGCGGCTCGGGCCCAGCATGTATCTGCAATCCTCGTCGCTCTTGTGGTACCCGAGCTGGTGGATCGCCCGCAACAACGAGCGACTGCGCCAGATCGAGGCGCAGCACCTGGCGATCTTCGCAGCTCCGGAAATCGTCTCCAGCCGCATCGACGCGATGCTGGCCTTCGATCGCACCAGCGAGCTCGGTCGCATCAAAACCCCGACCCTGGTGATCGGCGCCGAGGACGACATCGTCACCCCGGCCTATTTTTCCGAGGAGCTGGGCCGGCTGATCCCTGGGGCCGAGATCAAGCTGTTTGCCCGCGGCGGCCATTTCCTGACCCATGTCCGCGGCCGCGAGTTCAACGCCGCGGTTCTGCCGTTCCTGAGCTCGCATACGCCCGGCTGAACCAGCCGTTGCCGGCAATGCGCCAAGTGTCGGCGGGTTGGAGCGGCTTCCGAATGCGAGCCAAGACGGGTTGGATCACAACTGACCGGTATAGGTTTCGAGCAGCCGCCAAGCCACCGGCCCGGCCCTCTCGCGCCAGCGCGCGTAGAAGCTGCCGAGCCCGCCCCGAAAGCCTGCGCTGTCCGCGATGGTGACCCGCATGCCGCGGCGCGCCAGCTCGTCGGCCCCGCCCGCATTAATCGCCTCGGTGTCCTGGCGCTGCAGCAGCGCATATTTTTCGGCGGTGCGCTCGATAATCTCTTGGAGGTTGCGCGGCAATGCGGCCCAGGCGCCGGCATTGGCGAGCAAGGTGAAGCCCGACCACCAATGGCCGGTCAGGCTGAGATGAGTTTGCACCTCGTAAAGCTTTAACGACAGCACGACGCCGAGCGGGTCGCTTTGGCCATCGAACCGGCATTCCTTCAGCGCATCGTACATCTGGTTGAACGGGACATAGCCGGCCTCCGCGCCAAAGGCCGCGAAGAAGTCGCGGGCAATGGCGCCGCCGGGGCTGCGGATCTTGAGCCCGGCGAGATCGGCGGCAGCCTGGATCGGGCGGGTGCGGGTGGTCAGGTGATGAAAGCCGTTCTGCAATGAGCGGCGGAACGCGTAGATCCCGTGCTGCGCCAGCTCGCCGCGGATCCGGTCACCGAGCGCGCCGTCGAGTGCCGCGAACACCGCCTTCGAGTCCGGAAAAGCGAACGGCAGCAGCGGCAAGGCGCTGGTCGGCGCGAGATCGCCGAGGGTGGCGCCAGCGACAAAGAATTCGAGCGCGCCGCGGCGCATGTCGGCGAGCATCTGGGGATCGGGGCCGAGCCGGCTTTCGGGAAACACCTCGACCCTGAGCTCTCCATCGGCTTCGCGGCCGATCGCCTCGGCCATTTCGGCCAGACGCCGGGCAGTGGGACTATGTTCGGGCTGGTTCAGACCCAGCCGGTAATGGAAGCGCGGCGCGTGATCTGCTGGCATCGGGCGATCATAATCGACCGCGGGCAGCACCGCAAAGCTGCGTCCGACCTGCCCGCCCCGTCGGCCGGGGAGGACGCATTCTCAGCGCTGTGGGGCGCCGCTGCCGCATCCCCGCGAGAGTTCCGCCGGCCTCACTCTTCGAGATCGCCGCCCGCCAACAGCGGTTCCCATATGGGAGCGAGGTCGGACAGCCGCGCCGGCGCGACCGCTTCTTCGTACAATAGCCGAGCCTCCGCCGCCGGGCCGCGGCGCCAGCCGAGCGCGGCCACGCGCACGCAGCGTCGATAACCCCGTTGCGGCGCCGCGACGGTGTCGCCGATCCGGACCACGTGGTTGGGTTTGAGCGCCGCAACCCCGTTGACCGTTACGACACCCGCCGCGCATAGCCGCGCGGCGAGCGAGCGGCTCTTGGCCAGGCGCGCGAACCACAGCCATTGATCGAGCCGGCGAGCGGTGGTCTCGCTTCGGCCGGCGGTGCTGCTCAGGCGAGCTTCAACTCCCGCAGCTTGGCGAATGGATGCCCCTCCCGTGGCGGACCCGGCACCGGACGGCGCTCGGCGATTTGGCGATGGCGGCGCGGCCGCGCGACAAAAGTCTCGGCGCCGGCGTCAATCACTGCGCGATAGCCGAGAGCGGTGAGCAGCGGGCGCAATCGGCCGGGCTCGACACCGGCGATCGCGGCGAGCCGCGCGTCGGCCGCGAACGGGCCGTTGCGGGCGAGCTGCCGCGCCGCCGCGGCAAGCCGCTCCAGCCGGTCGGCGCGCAGCGCCAAGCCGTTGGCGACAAAACAGCCGAGCGCCGCATAGAAGGACGGTGGCACCGCCGGATCGATGTCGATGGCCTTGGCGATGCGCCGCGCCGGGGGCAGCTGCGGCATCTCCCGCCCGTGCCACACTGCCCACAGCAGACCGCGAAAACGCACGGCCTCGGGCCGCAGCAGCGGCTCGACAAAGAAGGTTTCGGTGCCGAAGCGCACGCCCTGCCGGGAGAGTGCGGTGCGGTCGGCGCGGTCGAGCGTCGCCGCCTGGCGCGCCACATCGGCTGAGGGCAACGCGCCCAGCGCCTCGGCGAGCTGAAAGGCGAGACCGCGCCCAACCCCGCCGAGCGGCAGGGCGGAGATCGCGAACAGCGGCGCGAGCCGGCGCTCGACCTCGGCACGGATAAATGCCGAGAGCCGCTGGCGGATTTTTTCACGCGCCTCGCCCTCGACAAAATCGCCGGAAAGAGGTTCGGCCCGCGGCGTCAGCATCCGCTCGCCGGCGATCATGCGGCCGACGATCCCCCGGCGCCAGCGCACCATGCCCGCCGCATCGATCGCAAAGGCGGCATCGGCATCGGCGGCGAGGTGGCGCGCGCGGGCGGCGATTTCGCTGCGCAGCACCCGGTTCGCGGCGGCGGTCAGGGTCCGCATCTCGATCCCGTCGATGGCGTCCGCGACAAAGCGCAAGCCGTCGAGCCGGCCGACATAGGCGCCCTCGACGCGCACCTCGCCCAAGGCCGATACCGATGCCGAAAGGGTGTCGTCGGATCCCAGCCGGCGCACCAGGAAGGCCGAGCGGCGATCGACAAAGCGCTGGGTGATGCGGTCGTGCAGGGCGTCGGAGAGCCGGTCCTCGATGCTGCGGGCGCGCTCCTGCCAGGCGGTGGCGCCATCGACCCAGTCGGCGCGATGGGTGATGTAGGTCCAGGTGCGGATATGGGCGATGCGCGCCATCAAGGTGTCGATGTCGCCCTCGGCGCAGTCGAGACTGGTCATCTGCGCCGCGATCCAGTCGGTCGGCAGCCGTTCTTCGGGTCCGGCGAGGTGACCGAAGATGTGCGCCAGGAGCCGCGTGTGAGTGTCGCTCATCACCTTGCGGAAGTCGGGGATTTGGCAGACCTCCCACAGGAGCCGCACCGCGCCGCGATGCCGGGCAAGCGCCGCGACCTCGCGGTTGCGGGCGAGCGCCTGCAGGGCGCGGTGGTCGTCGGCTTCGCGCGCCTGGACGAGGCCCGGGGCCGAGGGCCGCTCGTCGAGACTTCTTCAGGAGGGCGTCGATCGAGCCAAAGCGCAGCCGCGTGTTGCGCCAGTTGAGCCGGGTCAGCGGGTCAAAGCGGTGGGTCTCGACCGCCTCGACGATCTCGGGGTCGAGCGGCCCCTGCTCGGCGGTCGTGCCAAAGCTGCCGTCGCTCATATGGCGCCCGGCGCGGCCGGCGATCTGGGCAATCTCAGCGGCGGTAAGGCGCCGCGGCCCACGGCCGTCGAACTTGGCGGTGCGGGCAAAGGCGACATGGTCGAGATCCATGTTGAGGCCCATGCCGATCGCGTCGGTGGCGACCAGGTAATCGACCTCGCCGGCCTGGAACATCCCGACCTGGGCGTTGCGCGCGCGCGGCGAGAGCGCGCCCAACACCACCGCGGTGCCGCCGCGCTGCCGGCGGATCAGCTCGGCCAGCGAAAAGACGTCGGCGACGGCAAAGGCGACGACGGCGCTGCGCGGCGGCAGCCGCGTCACCTTTTTGTGCCCGGTGTAGGAGAGGGTCGAAAACCGCGGCCGGCTGACGTGCTCGAATTCGGGGACCAGGCGGCGCATCAGCGGCTTGATCGTGTCGGCGCCGAGCAGCATCGTCTCGGCTAGGCCGCGCGCGTGCAGGAGCCGCGCGGTAAAGACGTGGCCGCGCTCGGGATCGGCACACAGCTGAATTTCGTCCACCGCGAGAAAATCGACCGGCCGGTCGAGCGGCATCGATTCGACGGTGCACACGAAATAGGCCGGGTTCGGCGGCAGGATTTTCTCTTCGCCGGTGATCAGCGCGACCGCGCGCGCACCCTTCAGCTTGACGATGCGATCGTAATTCTCGCGCGCCAGAAGGCGCAGCGGAAACCCGATCATCCCGCTCTTGTGGCCGAGCATGCGCTCGATGGCGAGGTGGGTCTTGCCGGTATTGGTCGGCCCGAGGACCGCGACGAGCCGCGCAGCGGGGCTGAACATGCCCATAGGCTAGAGGTATCGGGTGCCGGGGGCTACAACGCAAGCGCAAAGCGGCGCAAACCTCCCCGATGCGTCGCTAAGCAGCGGCTCCCGGCGGGCCTCGCAGGCTGCTGAAAAAATGACAGCTCTTCGCTTTCAATCCTTCGAGACGGCCGCCTGGCGGCGGCCTCCTCAGGATGAGGAAATACATTTCAAAGGCTTACCTCACCCTGAGGAGGCCCGTAGGGCCATCTCGAAGGGGGCGGACCGAGACAATCAGCGTTTTTCAGCACCCTGCTAGCGCAAGTGCTGGCGGGCGAGAAACTCGGCACGGGCGAGCTGGCGGTGCAGCGAGAGGCGTTCCGCCGTGGTCAGCGGATGGTGAGCGCCGCCAAACGGCAACAGCCCGCCATTGCCGTCGAACAGCAACAAATTGCCGAGCCCGCTCTCGTCCAAGGTCCAGTTCCGCACCGGCCCGGTGTCGATGTGGATAAAGTTGGAATGCGGGTACCAGCCGACCCCGCCGCGCCGCATCGCTCGGGCCGCCGCCATCGCGTCTTCGAGCTTCGCGCCAAGGGTAAAGTCGAGCGCGCGGCCATACATGTGCTGGCTGTGCTCGGCCACGCCAAACATCGTGCGTGCCAGCATCGCGTTGGTTTGGGGCGTGCGATACGCGGACAGGATCGTCGCTTTCGCCTCGCCGGTGGCAGCCAGCAGATTGGCGAGGAAGTCGATCACGCCGACATCCATCTCGGTTTTGGCGCCGCAATGAAAATCGCGCAGAAAGACGCAGAGGTCGGCGATCGCCTGCGGGATCGGCCCATTGTCGTCGCGGTAGGCGCCGTCAAAGGTTTCCCCGGTATGCGCGTTGACCAGGCGCACCCGACGCGGCGCCGGCGGTCGCGGCACGGCGCGCGCCACGGCTGGCCACAGCGCCCAGCCGGCCGCCATCGAGAGCAGTAGGCGCCGGTCCATCATCAGCGGATGATAGCCCGACGCCGACGCGGATTGCACGCGAGTCGGTCGCCCGCATCGCGATCCGTCGCCGATGTCCCGATGCTCGGCGAGAGGCCGAACTGGATTTTGCAGCTGGAACCGGATTTTCATCCGCAGGTCGCCCTCACCACCTGCTGCTTTGACGGTGGCGGGGGTGATCCTTAAATTGAGGCTCGCCAACAAGCCGCGGGCCGCCGAATTGGCCCCGAGCGGACGAGGAGCGCCCTGAAGCATGGATACCGGCACCATTCGCGCGACCGAGGACGAAGCCCTGCTGTTCCACTCGAATGGTCGCCCCGGCAAGCTCGCCATCGCGCCCACCAAGCCCCTGACCACGCAGCGCGACCTGTCGCTCGCCTATTCGCCGGGGGTGGCGTTCCCGTGCCTGCATATCGCGCGCGACCCGAGCGCCGCCTACGACTACACCTCGAAGGGGAATTTTGTCGCAGTGATCTCCAATGGCACCGCGGTCTTGGGCCTCGGCGACCTCGGCGCGCTCGCGGCCAAGCCGGTCATGGAGGGCAAGGCCGCGCTCTTCAAGCGGTTCGCCGACATCGATTCGATCGATCTCGAAATCGACACCCGCGACGTCGACCAGTTTGTCAATTGCGTGCGCTATCTGCACCCGGCCTTTGGCGGCATCAACCTCGAAGACATCAAGGCGCCGGAATGCTTTATAATCGAGGAGCGGCTGCGCGAGCTCTTAGACATCCCAGTGTTCCATGACGACCAGCACGGCACCGCGATCATCGCCGCGGCCGGGCTGATCAACGCGCTGCACCTGACCGGCCGCTCGCTCGCCGAGGCCAGGATGGTGATCAACGGCGCCGGCGCGGCCTCCATCGCCTGTGTAGAATTGTTGAAGACGATGGGGCTGCCGGGCCAAAACGTCGTCTTGTGCGATACCAGGGGCGTCGTCTATCGCGGCCGGACCGACGGCATGAACCAGTGGAAGTCGGCGCATGCGGTCGAGACCAGGGCGCGCACCCTCGGCGAAGCGATCGAGGGCGCCGACGTGTTCTTCGGCCTCTCGGCCAAGGGTGCGGTCAACCAGGCGATGGCCCGCTCAATGGCTGACAAGCCGATCATTTTCGCGATGGCCAACCCCGACCCGGAGATCACCCCAGAAGCGGTGCGGGCGGTCCGCTCGGACGCGATCATCGCCACCGGGCGCTCGGACTATCCCAACCAGGTCAACAATGTTTTGGGGTTTCCGTACATCTTTCGCGGCGCCCTCGACGTGCGCGCGTCGACGATCAACGACGCGATGAAGATCGCCGCCGCCGAAGCCCTGGCCCGGCTCGCTCGCGAGGACGTGCCCGACGAGGTCGCCGCCGCCTATTCCGGCGAGCGGCTGACCTACGGCCCCGACTACATCATCCCCGCACCGTTCGACCCGCGGCTGATATGGGCGGTGCCGTCGGCGGTGGCGCAGGCGGCGATGGATTCGGGGGTCGCGCGCCGACCCATTCCCGACATGGGCGCCTATAAGCGCGCATTGCGCGGGCGGCTCGACCCGACCGCCGCCGGGCTCGAGCTGATCTTCGAGCGGGTGCGCGCGCAGCCCAAGCGCGTCGTCTTTGCCGAGGGCGAGGAGGAAAAGACGATCCGCGCCGCGCTCTTGTTTCGCGAGAGCGGCTATGGCACGCCGGTGCTGGTCGGGCGCGAGGACCGGATCAGAGCGACGATGGCGGCGATGGGGCTGAGCTCGCCCCAAGGGCTCGAAATTCACAACGCGCGGCTGTCGCACGACAACAAGCGCTACACCGATTTTCTCTACGCGCGCCAGCAGCGCCACGGCATGCTCCATCGCGATTGCCAGCGCATGGTGAACCAGGACCGCAACGTGTTCGCGGCCTGCATGGTCGCCTGCGCCGATGCCGACGCGATGGTGACCGGGGTCACCCGCAACTCGTTCGATGCGCTCGACGAAGTGTCGCGGGTGATCGCGGTCAAGCCCGGCTGCGAGCTGTTCGGCCTGACCGTGCTGCTCGCGCGCGAGCGCACCGTGCTGCTGGCCGACACCTTGGTCCACGAGATGCCGAGCTCGGCGCAGCTCGCCGACATCGCGATCCAGGCCGCAGCCAAGGCGCATGAGCTTGGCCTGGCGCCGCGCGTGGCGCTGTTGTCGTATTCGAATTTCGGCAACCCGATGGGCCAGGACGGCCAGCGCGTGCGCGACGCGGTGGCCTTGCTCGACGCCCGCGGCGTGGGCTTTGAGTATGACGGCGAGATGAGCGCCGATGTCGCTCTCGACGAGCGGCTGATGCGCCAGCTCTACCCGTTCTGCCGGCTCGGCGGCCCGGCCAACATCCTGGTGATGCCGGAATTGCACAGCGCCAACATCGCCGCCAAATTGCTGCCGCAGCTCGGCGGCGGCACCGTCGTCGGGCCGCTGCTTCTGGGGCTCTCGCACCCGGTGCAGATCGTCAACATGGGGGCGACAGTGTCCGATCTGGTCAATCTCGCCGCGCTCTCGGCGCACGACGCGATCCGCTGACCGCCAGCGCGGCTCGCGCCGCCGCGGGCCGGCGGTGATCTGGCGCCGGGTTGTGCGGCTTTGCCGCATTCCGGCGCTGGCGCTGCCGGCAGCAGCACCCGGTCTGGCCGTGCTCGCGAGCCTGGGGCTGTCGGGCGCGATCACCCCGGCGACGGCGCTCGTCTGCGGCGCCGCAGTCCTGGTCCTAACCGCGCTGGTCATCAGCCGCTTTGTCATCGCCGCCGCCGCGGTCCGCGATGCGGTCGAAGAGATCGCCGCTGCTGAGGCTGCGGAGCGGGCGCCGAGGCGCCATTTGGCGCTGGGCCCGAGCCGGGCGGCCGACGCGGTCCGGCTCGCGGTCATGCGGCTGGCGCGCGCTTGGCGCGAGCGGCTGGAAAGCGCGCAGGCGCGCCTCGCTTCCACCGAGGCGATCCTCGCCGCCCTGCCCGATCCGCTGATCCTGATCGACCAAGGTCGGCGAATCGTCGGCGCCAACGCCGCCGCCGCCGATGTCGTCGGCACGCTGTCTGCGCCGCGTGACCTGGCAGCGGCGTTGCGCAACCCAGCGGTGCTGGCGGCGGCCGATGCGGTGCTGCGCGGCGAGGCAGCCCGCGTCGTCGAATTTACCCTGGCGATCCCGATCGAGCGCCAATTGCGCGCCCGGTTTGCCCGCATCGCCGATCCCTCGCCCGCGGATGTGGCCGCCTTGCTGAGCTTGCACGACGTCACCGAATTGAAACGCGCCGAGCAGATGCGCGCCGACTTCATCGCCAATGCCAGCCACGAGCTGCGCACCCCACTCGCCACTCTGACCGGGTTTATCGAGACCCTGCGCGGGCCGGCACGCGACGACGCCGAGGCCGGCGAGCGGTTTCTCGCAATCATGGCCGGGCAGGCGGCGCGCATGACCCGCCTGGTCGAGGATCTGCTGTCATTGTCGCGCATCGAGCTTAACGAGCATGTATCGCCGCAGGGGTGCGTGGCGCTGGCGCCGCTGCTCGATCATCTAGCCCAGGCCCTCGAATTGCGCGCCGGCGAGCGCGGCATGCGGATCCGGCTCGACCTGCCGGCCGGCCTTCCCGAAGTGCAGGGCGACCGCGACGAGCTCTCCCAGCTGTTTCAGAACCTGCTCGACAACGCGATCAAATACGGCCGCGCCGGCAGCAAGATCACGGTCACCACCGAGACTTTGGTGCGCGCTGCGTCGAATGGCGAGCAGGTTCCGGGCGCTTTTGTCGCGATTTCGGTGCGGGACCGCGGCGAGGGCATCGCCCGCGAGCACCTGCCGCGTCTGACCGAGCGCTTCTACCGCGCCGACACGGCGCGTTCGCGGGAAATCGGCGGCACCGGTCTCGGGCTGGCGATCGTCAAGCACATCGTCAGCCGACACCGCGGGTTTCTAGAAATCGACAGCCGGGTTGGCGAGGGATCGGTTTTTACCGTGCTGCTCCGCGTTCACTCGCCCGCGCCCTAGCAAAAGCCGGCCCGGTTGTCACAAAACCGCAACTTCACCGTCATAAAAGCGTGTTGCTCCGCCGCTAACAAACGCCCCGTCCGAATTATCACCGATAGGGCAAGTCTTGAACCTCTACCGATCATCATTGTCCAGGCACTTGCGGGCAGCCGCGGCAAGCGCAATCCAGCCGACGACACATCAAGTGAGGCGTCTGATCATATCGAGCCGAACCGCCTGCGCCGGGGGACGCATCGGCCGGCTCGCGACGGCCGGGGTGCTCGCGGCAGCCGTGCTCGCCGGCGGTTTGGCGGGGGCGTCGAAGGCGGGCGCCGCGACGCAGCTTACCGGCGCCGGATCGACTTTCGATTATCCATTCTTTTCCAAAGCCTTTTATGAATACAATCAAAAGCACCCCGCCGTGACGGTCAACTACCAGTCGATCGGCAGCGGCGGCGGCATCCAGCAGTTTATCGCCCGCACCATCGATTTCGGCGCATCCGACGTGCCGATGGACGCGCAGGAGCTGTCGCGGGCCAAGGCGGCGGTGCTGCAAATCCCGGTGACATTGGGCGGCGAGGGCATCGCCTACAATCTGTCGGGCATTGCCAAGGGGCTGCGCCTGACCCGGCAGATCGTCGCCGACATCTATCTCGGCAAAATCAACAAGTGGAACGATCCGGCCATCGCCAAGCTCAATCCTAGTGCCAAGCTCCCCGATACGGCGATTACCGTCGTGCACCGGTCGGACGGCTCGGGCACGACGTACATCTTTACCGATTTTCTCAGCAAAGTGTCGCCCGAATGGAAGCAGAAGGCCGGCATCGGCAAGAGCATTCAATGGCCGGCGCCGAGCAGCATCGGCGGCAAGGGCAACGAGGGCGTCGCCGGGCTGGTGCGCCAGACCCCGGGCGCCATCGGCTATGTCGAGCTGGCCTATTTGCTCGAAAACAACATGCCTTACGCATTGCTCGAAAATCAGGCGGGCAAGTATCTGTACCCGACAATCGCGACCGTGGCGGCCGCGGCGGCAACCAAGCCAAATGTCTCGTCCACCGATTTTTCGATCGTCAATGCGGCGTGCGCCGAGTGCTACCCGGTCAGCGGCTATTCCTGGGTTCTGCTCTACCAAAAGCCCGACGATCCGAAACGCGCTGCCCTGCTGAAAGACGTCATGTCGTGGCTGGTCACCGCCGCCCAGCCGCTCACGGCAACCGTCGGCTATGTGCCGCTCCCGGACGATGTGCAGCAGCAGGCATTGCATGTGCTTGGGCAAATGCAGCAATAGCGATGTCAGCTTCCCGCTCGCAAACAGGCAAAGCAGCGCTCGGCGGCGCCCAAGGGAAGCTGTCGCGTGGTTGATCAGGCGTTCGTCAACCGCAACGGGCCGCGGTCGGGCCGTGACCCGCGATCGGTTCGCAGGTGGGACCGCATCCTCGCGGTGGTGTTCGCCGGCGGGTTGCGTGGGTTCTGTCTGCTGTTTCTAGCTGTCGTCGCCGGGTTGGCGGTGGAGCTGCTGTGGGGCTCGCGCCTGTCGCTGCAAACCTTTGGCCCAGCCTTTTTGTGGAGCACCGAATGGAACCCGGTGTCCGGCCGGTTTGGCGCCTTGCCGTTTATTTACGGCACCTTGGTCAGCTCGACGATCGCCCTCGTCCTTGCCGCCGGCATCGGCATCATGGCCGGCGTGTTTCTGGCGGAATTTGCTCCGCGCAAATTGGGCGTCGCGCTCGGCATGCTGATCGAGCTGTTGGCAGCGGTGCCGAGCATTGTCTATGGGCTGTGGGGCCTTTTTGTGCTGGCGCCGATCGTCAGCGCCTGGATCGGTCCGGCGCTGCAGGCCGCCCTAGGCTTTCTGCCGATTTTTCAAGGCACGATCTACGGCGTCAACATGCTGACGGCGGCGCTGATCCTGACCCTGATGATCCTGCCGACAATCACCGCGATCACCCGCGACCTGATTGCGGCGATGCCGATGCGGTACCGGGAGGCCGCCCTGGCGCTGGGCTCGACGCCGTGGGAGATGGTGTCCCAGGTGGTGCTGCCCTCGGTTCGCCGCGGCATTTTCGGGGCCTGCATGCTGGCCTATGGCCGCGCCCTCGGCGAGACGATCGCGACCACAATGGTGATCGGCAACCGCCCGGTTATTTCCGCATCGCTGTTCGCCCCGGGCTATACGGTCGCCAGCGCCATCGCCAACGAATTCACCGAGGCGACGACCAACCTTTATCTGAGCGCATTGTTCGAGCTTGGGTTGATCCTGTTGATCGTCAGCCTGATCGTGATCGGCATCGGGCGTCTGATGCTGCGCCTGATCCTGAGCTGACCGGAAAGGCGCGACCCGATGATCGGCCTTTCGCTCCCGGCGCGGCGGCAGCTGAAAAACCTGCTGTGGACGGGAAGCTCCGCGCTCTGCGCCACCGGCGTCGCGGCCGTTCTGCTGCTGATCATGGGCTATGTCGCGTATCAGGGGGCGAGCGCGCTGTCGCTCCCCTTCCTGACCCAATTGCCGCGCCCGGTCGGCGTGCCGGGCGGAGGTGTCGCCAATGGCATCGTCGGCACCCTGATCATCGTCGGGATTGCCGCGGTGATGGCGTTCCCGGTCGGGATCTTCGTCGGCATCTATCTGGCGGTCCACGCAGATCGGCGGATGGCGAAAGCGCTGAGCTACCTTGCCGATGTTCTGGCCGGGGTGCCGAGCATCGCGATCGGCATTTTCGCCTACACCCTGCTGGTCGAGCCGTTCCACCAGTTTTCGGCGATCTCAGCCGCCTTTGCCTTTGCCGTGCTGATGGCGCCCTTGGTGATCCGCACCACCGAGGGTGCGATAGCGCTGGTGCCGCGCGAGCTGCGCGAGGCGGCGACCGCGCTGGGGGCGATGGAGCACCGGGTCACGGCCAAGGTTTTGCTGGCTGCCGCACGACCGGGGATTGTCACCGGGCTGCTGCTGGCGCTGGCGCGGGTCACCGGCGAAACCGCGCCATTGCTGTTTACCGCCTTTGGCAGCCAGTTCTGGGAATTCGATCCGACCAAGCCGATGGCCGAATTGTCGCTGCAGATTTTCACCTACGCGATCTCGCCTTACCGCGATTGGCAGGAGCAGGCATGGGGCGGCGCGCTGATCCTGATCGTCGCCGTGTTCGTGCTGAGCCTTTTCGCGCGGCTGTCGTTCCTGTGGCGAGGAGGGTCGGGTGGAGGCACCGATTGATGGGAACGCGAATGCCTCGCGCGGCGCTCATAAGGCAGCTTTCAACCAATGATCTCGTCCTTGTCGAAATTGCACCGGACCAAAGCCGAGCCGCCGCCCCCGGCGCCAAACCGCGCCAGCACGGCCGCAGCGGATTTTCCGGTCAAGGTGCAAATCCGCGAGGTCAGCTTTTACTATGAAAAGTTCCGGGCGCTGAACAACGTCAGCCTGCCGCTGTTCGATCGCCGGGTGACCGCCTTTATCGGCCCGTCCGGCTGCGGCAAGTCGACCCTGCTGCGGGTGTTAAACCGGATCTACGAGCTCTATCCCGGCCAGCGCGCCACCGGCGAGGTGGTGGTGGATGGCGAAAATATCCTGGCGCCCGGCCTTGACCTCAACGTGCTGCGCGCCAGGATCGGCATGGTCTTTCAAAAGCCGACACCGTTTCCGATGTCGATCCGCGACAACATCGCGTTTGGCATCCGCCTCTATCAGAGCCTGCCGCGGGCCGAGCTCGACGACCGCATCGAAGAGGCGTTGCGCCGCGCCGCCTTGTGGGACGAGGTCAAGGACAAGCTCAAAGCGAGCGGGCTCAGCCTATCGGGCGGCCAGCAGCAGCGCCTGTGCATCGCCCGCGCGATCGCGGTCGAGCCCGAGATCTTGCTGCTCGACGAGCCCGCCTCGGCGCTCGACCCGATCTCGACCCAGCGCATCGAGGAGCTGATCGCCGAATTGAAATCCGATTACTGCATCGTCATCGTCACCCACAACATGCAGCAGGCGGCACGCAGCTCGGACTTCACCGCCTTTATGTATTTGGGCGAGCTGATCGAGTTCGATGAAACCGAAACCATCTTTACCCACCCAAAAGAGCGGCGGACCGAGGATTACATCACCGGCCGTTTCGGCTGAACCGGGGGAGGAGATAGCCGATGTCTTCGGAGCACATCATCAAGAGCTACGATGAGGAGCTGCGCCGGCTCAACAACACGATCACCGAAATGGGCGGGCTGGCCGAGAGCCAACTCGCCGCGGCGATCGAGGCGGTGGTCGAACGCGACAGCGAGCTTGCCGCCAGCGTCGTCGAGGGCGACGCCAAGGTGGACCAGCTGCAGCGCGACCTCGACAATCTGGCGCTGCGGCTCCTGGCGTTGCGCCAGCCGATGGCCCGCGATCTGCGCGAAATTGTCGCCGCGCTGAAGATCGCCAGCGATCTCGAACGCATCTGCGACTATGCCGCCAATGTTGCCAAGCGCTCGATTGCGCTGAACCAATCCCCGCCGGTGCAGCCGGTCCACGCCCTGCCGCGCATGGCCCGCCTGGCCCAGCTCTTGGTCAAGGAGGTGATCGATGCCTATGTCGCGCGCGATGCCGACAAGGCTTATGCGGTGTGGATGCGCGACGAAGAGCTCGACGAGATGTATGCGAGCCTGTTTCGCGAGCTGCTGACCTACATGATGGAGGACCCGCGCAACATCAGCGCCTCCACCCATCTGTTGTTCATGGCCAAGAACATCGAGCGGATCGGCGATCATGCGACCAACATCGCCGAGGACCTCTACTACCTAGTGCATGGCACGCCGTTGACCCAGCAGCGGCCGAAGGGCGACAATTCGAGCATCGAGATGATCAGGCCGGGGCGGCCGCAGCCGTGACCAAGCCGCTGGTCCTGATCGTCGAGGACGAGGCCCCGCTCGTCACCCTCTTACGCTACAATCTGGAAAAAGAAGGTTTCGAGGTCGGCGAGGCCGGTGACGGCGAGGAGGCCTTGACCCGGATCGCCGAGCGCCGGCCCGACATCGTGCTGCTCGATTGGATGCTGCCGCTGGTCTCCGGGATCGAGGTGTGCCGGCAAATCCGCCGCTCGCCGCGGACCCGCACCCTGCCGGTAATCATGCTGACCGCCCGCGGCGAGGAATCGGACCGGGTGCGCGGGCTTGACAGCGGCGCCGACGATTATATCGCCAAGCCGTTCAGCCTGCGCGAGCTGAGCGCCCGCCTGCGCGCGGTGATCCGGCGCGCTCAGCCCACCGCCGCGGCGGAAGCCTTGCAATTTGGCGCGGTGACGATGGATCTCGCTGCGCACCGGGTGTCGCGGGAGGGCAAGCCAATCCATCTCGGCCCGACCGAGTTCCGCCTGCTGCGCCATCTGATGCAGCACCCAGGCCGGGTGTTCTCGCGCGAGCAGCTGTTAGACGCGGTTTGGGGCCATGACGTCTATGTCGAGCCCCGCACAGTCGACGTGCACATCCGCCGCCTGCGCAAGGCCCTGAACGCCGATGGCGGGCCAGATTTCGTGCGCACGGTCCGCTCCGCCGGCTACGCCCTCGACCGCGCCGAAGATTAGCCCGGCCTGGCCCACGTTGCCGATGCCCTAGAGCAGGCGCACACGTTCACTTGGCCGCCCGGCGCATCTCGCGGTAGAGCGCGATACGGTCCCTCTCCTCCGACTGCAGCCGGACGCGGACCCGCAGCAGGTCCTTCCAGCTCAGATAGCCGAGGAGGGTGGAGTTGGCCCGCGAAACGACCGCGAGGTGGGCGACGTTGGACAGCATCATGCGATCGATGATCCCCTCCAGATACTCGTCCGGATAGGCCTGGGGCACCTCGGCGCCCTCAAGCAGGGTGCTCAGCTCCGCGTGGCGGGGCTTTCCGGCGCGCCGCCAGGCCAGCACGGTCGGCGGGTCGACGATCCCGATGACGCAGCCTTCGGCGTCGGTCACCGGAAAGCTCGGATGCTTGGTCGTCGGGCTGGTCAGGAAGGTGGCGGCCTGCTGCAAGGTCATCGTCCCGGGCAAGCTCTGCACCTCGGTCGCCATCACATCACGCACCTGGGCCAGCGCGAACGGGTCCACCCGATACTCGCGCAGCAGATGATGCCCGCGGCGGGCGACCTTTTCGGTCAGGATCGAGCGGCGCATGAACAGCACGGTCAACAGATGCGCGGTGACGCAGGCGGCGATCAGCGGCAAGAGGACGTGGGTGTTGCCGGTGACCTCGACCGCAAAGAACGTCGCGGTCAACGGCGAGCGCATGGTGCCGCCCATCGTCGCGCACATCGCCAGCAATGCCCAGAAGCCGGGGCTGGCCGCGGGCAGCACATGGGCCAGCGCGGCACCCATGCCGCCGCCCATGATTAAGAGCGGCGCCAAGACGCCGCCCGAGGTGCCTGAGCCGAGCGCCACCGCCCAGATGATCGCCTTGACCACCAGCAGCAGCAGCGCCGCCAGCGGCAAGGTTCCACCGCGCAGCATCTGCGCGATGTTGTCGTAGCCGACGCCCAGCGCGTGCGGATCGATCAGCCCGCCGATGCCGACCACCAGCCCGCCGAGCATCGGCCACCACATCCAATGGATCGGTAATTTGAGAAACAGATCCTCGCAGCCATAAACGAGCTGCGTCAGCACGCAGGACAGGAACCCCGACAACAATCCGATCAGGATCCAGCAGCCCACGGCAAGGATCGTCACGTGCATCCCGCCGTCGAACGGAAACAGCGGCGAGGCGAGACCGAGCCAGGTGCGCTCGAGCTCCGCGGTGATCGCGGCGACCGCGACCGGGACAAAGCTGCGCGGGGTCCATTCGAACAGCAACAGCTCGACGGCCAGCATGATCGAGGCGATCGGGGTGCCGAACACCGTCGTCATGCCGGCGGCGGCGCCGGCTACCAATAAGGTCTTGCGCTCGCTGTCGCTGACCGGCAGCAGCTGGGCGATCAGCGAGCCGATCGCACCGCCGGTCATGATGATCGGCCCCTCGGCGCCAAACGGGCCGCCGGTGCCGATCGCGATCGCCGACGACAGCGGCTTCAGGATTGCGACCTTGACATCGAGCTGGCTGCGGCCGAGCAGGATCGCCTCGATCGCCTCGGGAATGCCGTGGCCGCGGATCTTCTCGCTGCCAAAGCGCGCCATCAACCCGACGATCAGCGCGCCGCCGACCGGGACCAGCACGACGGCCAGGCCCCAGGGTGAGTGGCCGAGCGGCAGGTTGGCCAAGGTGAAACGCCCAAAATAGGCAAGGTTGGTGCACAGGCGGATCAGCCGCAGCAGCACCACGCCCGAGATCACCCCGGCGGTGCCGACGACGAGCGCAATCGCCGAGATCAGCAGCACCCGCGGACGGGTGGTAAAATCGCCGAGGCTGCTGAGCGCTGGAGCCCCCGAATGGCCGCCGACAGGGCCTTTGGCGTTGAGCCGCTCGACTTTCTTCACCCTGTTCCTCCGAGGAGATCGCATCCCCAGATGTATCGTAGGGCGATGCAAAATTTGCAAGCAGAGTGACGTTCATGGCTGATCCGATGCGGGCTCGATTGCGCGGGCAGCCGGTGCGGCTCGACCGCGAGGGCTACCGGATGCTGTCCGATTTCCGGTACCTGATCCGCCACTTCCTGGAATTCAGCCAGACCGCGGCCCGGCACGCCGGCCTGACCCCGCGCCAGCATCAGGCGTTGCTGGCGGTCAAGGGGTTTCCCGGTTCGGGCAGCCCGAGCGTCGGCGATTTTGCCGAGCGGCTCGCCATCCGCCCGCACAGCGCGGTCGAGCTTGTCGACCGGCTGGCCGAAGCGGGCTTGCTGGTGCGCGCTCACGACCCGGCCGATCGCCGCCGGGTGCTGCTGGCCCTGACCGAGGCGGCGGAAAAACGGCTGGCGAGCCTATCGGCGATCCACCTCGAGGAGCTGCGCTCGATGCGGCCGGCGCTGCTGCAGCTCCTCGATCAGCTCGACGCTCCGCCGGGCGTTTGAGCCGCTAAAAGAGCGGTCAGTCCCGCGGCACGACCCCGCGGCAGGAGAGCGCCACGGCGGCGAACGAGCGCGCACCGTCGGGCTGTCCGCACAGGTAGGCCACCTGCAGCTGGCGCTCGAGCCGGTCGCGCCGCGCGGTGTCGAGACCAGCGACATACTCGCCGAGCGCGCCCTCGCCGCTGGCATAAGGCTCCCAGTAATCGGCGAAATTGGCGAAATCCATGCGGATCATCAGCGAGCGCTGGTCGATGTCTGTCAGACCGGCCGCGGCCCAGATCCGCGGCAACGCGCCCGGCGCGTAGATCGGCCGCCCCATCGTGCGGTCGCGCGCGCTGACCGCGGCGTCGTCGAGCGCCGTCGCGGTGTCCCAAAACATGCGGCTGGCGACCGCACCACCCGGCGAATCCCAGAACGCCGCGCAGACCACCCCGCCCGGGCGGGTGACCCGCCGCATCTCGCGGACAGCGACATCCGGGCGCGGCAGGACCGAGGGCAGCACCAGCATCGACACCGCCCGGTCAAAGCTCCCATCGGCAAAGCCAAGTGCCGCGCCGTCGCCATGCTCGATCGTGATCCGCGGATCGCTATTCTTCGCTTGCGCGGCGGCCAGATAAATCTCGGAATGGTCGATCGCGACGAGGCTGGCGATGTTGGCCGCCGCAGGCAGCGCAAAAGTCAAGCTGCCGGTGCCGCAGCCGACCTCCAGCACCTGTTCGCCATCGGCGATCCCGGCATGCTCAATGAACACCGGCGCCAGCCGCCGGCTCCACCGCCCCATCAGCCGCTCATAATTCCCCGCATCGCGCGCATTAAAGATCGACGGCATCGCTCGGCTCCTTGGTTGCTCCGCCGGTCCGCTCCGGCCGCGTCGTGGTTGCCGCGAATTTTAATCACCAATGCCGCGCATGGGAATTCAAAGCGCTGCCGCCGCCTCGGTCACCTGGTATCGGGACGTAACGTCGATCGCAGTGGACTTGCGCCGAATTCGCTGCCAGACAAACAGCGATCCCATCGGCGGATTATGCTCGATCGGCTAACTCCCCTGCTTCGATGATGCGGCGAAGTGCGAACAGAACAGATGGCTAGAGACTATGATGAGATCTGTTGAGATAGGTATATGTAGATTTGCGCAAGTACTAGACGAAGAGACGCCACTTGAACATGACATCTTCGCTCACCGGCAGGGAGCGTTCTTAGAACATAGGTAGCACCTTGTGAGTCAGAAAGTAATTAAGCTAAGAGAGAAGAGTGGAGTAGGAGAGGAGATAGATGAAGAAGAGGATTTAGGAGAAGGTAAAGATGCTGACGAACAGCAGATCAAGAGGCTTGAAAGAGATGAAGCTGACGACTTTGGGGTTCGGTTTTGGCCGCCGCAGCTAGGAAAGGACATTCGTTAGAGCAGAGAGCGAGTCACAGCTTCACATCGCGCACCGGAGAGGGTAGCGCCGGGGTTAGATATCGATATCGCGATAGGGAGATAATCTGCGGGGAGGCGATCAGCGCCGCGCCGGTGCGCTCGCCCTTGAGCAGGCGAAATTCTTCGGACGCCACGACAACGACCTCATCGCGCGCATGCACGGTAACATGCTGCGGCCCGTCGCTGCGCGAGCGTCCCCTCCTTCGATGATGCGGCGAACCGCGATCCACACCTGGCAGGATCGGCTCAGGGATCCGAGCCTGAGCGTGCTGCTGGTCCTCGAATTGTGCGTGATCTTTGTGGCCGTGCCGCTGGCCGCGCAAGGACTGCCGATGGCGCGGCCGATCGGCGAGACGATGGTACTGGCGGTGGTGCTGCTCGTCGGCCTGCTGTCGCACCGGCGCGGCGCCGTGCTCGTCATCATGCTGGGGCTGTCGGCCACATTTGCGAGCATTTGGCTGCGGCCGGACCTGGCGCCGGTGCCGAAAGTCTGCTCAGCCGAGGCGGCAGCATCCTGACCTTCGGCGCACGCCGTATATGCGACTGGCCGCATCACATTTCGGCGGCTGCAAGGCGCGTTCGTGCTTGGCCTCAACCGCGCGATGATCCTCGCCTGCTCGCGCACCTGAGTGGGGATCACGCGATAGTGTGCCGAGGCGGCAGCATCCGACTTTCGGCGCTCAGCTGGGTCGTGGCGCACGCCGTCTATGCGCCTGGCCGCATCACATTTCGGCGGCTGCAAGGCGCGTTCGTGCTTTACCTCAACCTCGGGACGATCTTCGCCTCCGCGTTTCACCTGATCTGGGATCTAAGCCCTGGTGCGTTCACCAATGTCGGAGCGCCAGCGCGCGGCCCAAGCGAGATCGCGCTGATGCTCTATTTCAGCTTTACGACGCTGACCAGCACCGGCTTTGGCGACATCGTCCCGGTCAACCCGTTTGCCCGCAGCCTGGCCAATCTGGAGGCGGTGCTGGGTCAGCTTTATCTCGCCACGACCGTCGCCCGGCTGGTGACGCTCGAGCTCGCCGACCGGCGCAGCGCGCGGCCATGAACGGTGCCAGTCATTCGGCCGCGATCGCCGCCGGCTGGAACCACGACAGCGGGGCGCGGGCGGCGACGGGCATCGGCTGCGGCCACCAGCGGTCTTCCCATTCGGCAAAGACCTCGGCGAGCTGCGGCATGACCTGTTCGGCGAAGAGGCGCGTGTTGTATTGCGCGAGGTCCTTGCTCATGTTGCCGAACTGCAACAGCAGCATCAAATGTCCGACATTGAGGTCGGTCGCGACTTGGCGCAATTGGGCGGCGACCTCGTCGGGCGAGCCGATGATCACATAGCCCTTGTCGACGATCGCATCCATCTCGCGCGCCAGCATCTGGAACTTCGATTCATAGCGCGAGGCCTGCGCCGCCAGGGCCACCTGGCTCTGGATGCCGCGGCGCTGGGTCTCCTCGGTGGCATAGCCGGGCGGCCCGGCGAAACGCGGATCGACGTGCAGGCAGCGGCCATAAAAATATTCGGCCGGCTCGCGGTAGAGGCGAAAGGCCTCCTCGCGGGTCGCGGCCACCCCGACGAATTGCAGAAACCCGGCGCGGTAGGGGTTCCGGTCCTTGCCCAGCCGGGCCATCTCGTCCCAGAACCCGGTCATGGTCGCCTGGCCGGCCTGGTAGCCGTAATAGGACAGGTAGCAGTAGACATAGTCCATCCGCGCGCACCACTGCCAGGTCTCGACCGAGCCGCCGCCCGGGATCCAGATCGGCGGGTGCGGCTTTTGAATGGGCCGCGGCCAGATATTAACGTAGCGCTGCTGGTTGAAGCGGCCGTTGAAGGCGAAGGTCTCGGGCTCGGTCCAGGCGCGCAGCACCAGATCGTGCGCCTCATGGTAGCGCTCGCGTAAGAGGCTCGGGTTCTGGCTATAGGCGTAGCAGGTGTCCATCGGCGAGCCGACCGGAAAGCCAGCGATCAGCCGACCGCCCGAGATCACATCGATCATCGCGAATTCTTCGGCGACCCGGGTCGGCGGGTTATAGAGCGCCAGCGAATTGCCGAGCACGCATAAGGCGGCATCCGAGGTGCGCCGGGCGAGCGAGGATGCGACCAGGTTGGGCGACGGCATCAGCCCGTAGCCGTTAGAATGATGCTCGTTGACGCAGACCGCGTCAAAGCCGCACTCGGCGGCGAATTCGAGCTCGTCCATAAAATCATTGTACATAAGGTGCGCGCGCCGCGGGTCGAACAGCGAGGAATGGATGTCGACCCACACCGAGGGATGCTTGTCACGAAAATCGTCCGGCAGCTCGGTGTACGGCATCAGGTGAAACCATAAGAGCTTCATCGCCAGGGCTCCGCTGCGAATTCAAAGGCGCTCAGCGTGGCCCCCGACTCGCCGCGGGTCAAGCCGCCGCTCCGGTCAAAGACGTGCGGCGCAGGGCACAGTTGCCGAATTGGCGGGCATGGCCAGGAACATTACGGCCGCCGTCGCCGTTCTCTGGCGATCTAGCTGATGGAGGCGCAACCATGGGTGCTATTCTGCTGTGGCTGCTCGGCATCCCAATCCCGATCATCATCATCCTGCTGCTGCTGTGGCATTAGCCTAGACCACCGGGGAGAATTCTGATGCAAACCTCATCGGTTCGGGTCGGCGAAGAGCGGGTCGTGGCAACCGGCGTAGCACCGGCGGAAAGCCCGGTTTCGGCGATCTCGTGGGCGGCGATCATCGCCGGCGCATTTGCCATCGCGGCGATCAGCCTAATTCTGCTCGCCCTCGGCGCAGGTTGGGGCTTCGCCTCGATCTCGCCATGGTCCAATTCGGGTGCGTCGGCGACGACCTTCGGGGTGGCCGCGGCGGTGTGGCTGATCGTCGTGCAGTGGCTGTCATCGGCGTTCGGCGGCTATCTGACCGGCCGGCTGCGCACCAAATGGGTCGCGGTGCATACCGACGAGGTCTATTTCCGCGATACCGCGCATGGCTTCTTGGCCTGGGCGGTGGCCGCGGTGATCACTGCCGCGGTGCTGGGCTCGGCAGTGTCGTCTGTCATCGGCGGGGCATCGCGAGCGGTCGGCGCGGTCGCGGCACCGGGAGCATCAGGCGCGGCGGGCACGGCTGCCGCCCAGTCGGGCACCTCGGCGGGGACCTCAGCGCTCGATCCAACCGGATACCTAGTCGATACCCTTTACCGCAGCGATCACCCCGCCGCCAATGCCAGCCCGCAGGCGGTCGAGGCCGAGACGGCGCGGGTTGTCGCCCGCGGGGTGGCCGAAGGCAGCGTTCCGGACTCGGACCGCACCTATCTGACGGGGCTCGTTGCCGCCCGCACCGGGCTCAGCCAGCCCGACGCGGCAAAGCGCGTCGACAACGTGATCGCGCAGGCAAAGGCGGCCAACGTCAAGGCGCGCGCGGCGGCCGACAAGGCGCGCAAGGCGGCGTCGTATCTGTCGTTCTTCACTGCTTTCTCGATGATTGTCGGCGCCTTTATCGCGGCGGTCGCGGCCACACTCGCCGGCCATCGCCGCGACGAGGTGCTGGCGCGGCGCAGCCCGATCTAAGCAGGAGCAGGCGAGGTCGGCGAGCCCGAACTACAAATCGTCCCAATCGGGGCTATGGCTCAGCGGTGCGCAGGGATCGAGCAGGTATTGGTAGCCGCGCGTCCACGGGCGCGGCGCCGGCCCGTCGGAGAGCGGCTTTTGCGCCAAGGTCTGGCACACCGAGAGCCAGCCGCGATCGAAGGCATAGGCCATGCCGGCCATGTACATGCGCCAGATGCGGTAGCGCTCGATGCCGGCGGCGGCGATCGCGGCCTCGCGCGCGGCCTCCAGCCGGCGCACCCAGTGCAGCAGGGTCGGCGGGTAGTGCGGGCGCAGATCCTCCATGTCGAGAATTTCGAGCCCGGCGCCGGCGATCTCGTACAGCACCCGCGAGATGTGCGGCACCTCGCCCCCCGGAAAGACGAACTCGTCGATGAACTCGCCGCCGGGCGGGCCTTGCGCCTGGCCGTCGCGCTGGGTCGCGGTGATGCCATGGTTGAGGGCGAGCCCGCCGGGGCGCAGCAATCGCGCAATGGTCTTGAAGTAGAGCGGCAGGTTGACGATGCCGACATGCTCGTACATGCCGACCGAGACGATCTTGTCGAACGGCGCCTGGTCGGCGGTTTCGCGGTAGTCCTGGCGCCGGATCTCGATCCGCCCGGCAAGCCCAAGCGCGGCGACGCGCTCGCGCGCATAGGCGAATTGCTGGTCGCTCAAGGTGATGCCCACGCCCTCGACCCCACAATGCTGCGCCGCCCAACAGAGGAGCCCGCCCCAGCCGCAGCCGATATCGAGCAGGCGCTCGCCGGGCTCAAGGCGCAGCTTGCGGCAGAGGTGCTCGAGCTTTTGCTCTTGCGCGGTGTCGATGTCCTCGGCGCCGCTGACAAAATAGGCGCAGGAATAGACCATGTGCCGGTCGAGCCACAGCCGGTAGAAATCGTTCGACACGTCGTAATGGTAGCGCACCGCCCGCGCATCGCCCGTCTTGCTGTGGCGGAACGGGCGATAGCCGGCGAGCCGGCCCAGGCCACGCAGCATGCGTGATTTGCCGAGCCGCTCGGCGATCGCGATGCCGGTGTGGAGGATGTCCTGCAGCCGGCCCTCGACCTCGATCTCGCCCCTGACATAGGCGCGCGCGAGCCCGGCCATATTCCCGGTCAGAAACAGCCGCAACAGCCGCGGCGTTGTCAGCGCGAGCGTGACCAAAGGCGCGGCGGCGAAATCAAACACCTCGCCGTCCCAGAACCTGATCCGCAGCGACGGCGGCGCGTCGCCGAACCGGTCGCGCAGCCGGCCGAGAAACCGATTGCGCAGCGAAGCCCGGCGGCGCGGCGGCAAATAGCTAGGCGATGGCAAATGGCTGGTCCCTGATGCCGCGGCGAAACGAGGCGCCGCAACCCGATCTGGCAAACGCCCGAGGAGCGGCGCATGATCATCGGCGAGCGGACAATTTTGGCGATATCGCCCGAGCAGGAGGAACGCCGCCGATGAAGATCGTCAAGATCGAAGATTTGCATTGCGACGCCGGCTGGCGGGTCAATTCGTTTCTAAAGATCACCACCGATGAGGGCCTGGTCGGCTGGTCGGAATATATGGAGGGGTATGGCGCGCAGGGGCTCAGCGGGGTCATCCGGGCGCTCGGCGCGCGGTTGATCGGCCAGGACCCGCGCCCGGTCGAGCGGCACAGCGCCTATCTCTACGCCGCAACGCGCCAGGCGGCGGGCGGGCTCAACGCGATGGCGATCGCCGCGATCGAGAACGCGCTGGTCGACATCAAGGCCAAGGCATTGGGGGTGCCGGTATACGAGATGCTGGGCGGCCCGGTGCGCGACCGGCTGCAGCTGTACTGGTCGCATTGCGGCACTTATCGCGCGCGCCTCGGCGAACGCAGCCGGGAACTTGCAGGGGTTCCTCCGGTGCGCTCGCTCGACGATATCGTGGCGCTCGGCGAGGAGGTCCGGCGCAAAGGCTTCAAGGGGCTGAAGACCAACATCATCCGCTTCGACCGCGCTGAGCCCTATATTCACGGCCCCGGCACCAATGCCGCACCGGGCTACCCCGCGCTCAACATCGACAGCCGCATCGTCGATGCAGCGGTGGCGCAGATGGAGGCGTTCCGTCGAGGTGCGGGGCCGGGGGTCGGACTCTTTCTCGACACCAACTTCAACTACAAGATCGACGGCTATATCAAATTGGCGCGGGCGCTCGAACCGCTCGACCTCGAATGGCTCGAGATCGACATCTACGATCCGAAAGGCCTGGCGCGCATCCGGCGCTCCGCCCGCACGCCGATCTCGTCCTGCGAGTCGCTCTACGGCAAGCGCCAGTTCCGGCCGTATTTCGAGGAGCAGGCGGTCGATTACGCGATCATCGACGTGGCCTGGAACGGCATCCTCGAATCGTTGAAGATCGCGGCGATGGCCGACGCCTACGAGGTCAATGTGGCGCCGCACAATTTCAACGGCCATCTGGGCTCGCTGATGAGTGCCCATATGTGCGCGGTCGCGCCAAACTTCAAAGTCATGGAGATCGACATCGACGACGTCATTTGGAAGGACGACATCGTCACCCGGCCGCCGGTCATCGAAAACGGCGAGCTGCTACTGCCGACCGGCCCCGGCTGGGGCGCTGACGTCAACGAGGATTTCGTCCGCGCCCATCCGCCACAGCGGTAGGTAGCTTGCTTACGGGTGCGGACCGTCGAGATTGCTTCGCTGCGCTCGCAATGACGGGCAAAACCCAATGTCATTGCAAGGAGCGCAGCGACGAAGCAATCTCGGTGTCGCTGCCCACAACAGCAAAACAGCCCTCTGGTTCGGACAACTAAAGGAACTTGGTCGGGCGGATCAGGGTGCGCCACATATGGGCGACCGGGCTGTTGTCAAAGCCGAGCCCTTCTTTCGGCTGCTTGAAGTTGCGGCCGATCACGTCGGTGAAGTCTTCAAGGTCCACGACGACGTCGGGATCGAACGAATAAATGTCATGCACCGTGATCATCCTGGCGGTCATATACCATTTGTGATTGCGCGCGCGGTTGTATTCGTCCTCGATATAGGCGTCAGGCCTGTAGTCGGCGCCGAAATTCTTGACGTAGGATTCAGGGTAGGAATAGCCGACCGACTCGTCGGCATAAAACCGCAATGCCTGATGCGCCCGGATCGCCCAGGTCACCTCCGGCTCGACATAGGGCTCGACCAGCTGCGCCCCCCAATAACCGTGATCGGCCCGAATGAACCCGATGACGCCGATGTCGTGCAACAGGCAGGCGAGCACGATCTTTTCGTCCATGCCGGCGCGGACCGCATGCCGCGCGCTCTGCAGCAGATGGTTGGCCGGGCCAAAGCGCAATTTGAAGAAATCAACCAATGTCGGCTGGTCCGGCATTTTCGGCAGGCGCGGGTCGTCGCCCATCACGAACTTCTTGCCGGGGTTCTGCGCCAGGAGCGCCGCGCCGTTCGGCGTGCTCATGTCGCCGTCGGCGAGGTTGAATAGGCGCGACTTGACATAGATCGCCTGGTCGAGGTCGCGCATCATCTTGTGCTCGAGCGCGTCGGCGCGCTCGGCCAGGCTCATCGCATCATTCATTGTCGTCCCTTCCCTCGGCAAAAATCCAACTGTGACAGGCATCGGCGATGCGGCCGTGCCGCGCGGTTGCCACCATCTGATGCTCCCGTTATAACATCGTCAAACGGAGGGAGGCAAATGCGAGCGATCGTGCGCAAGCTGGGAAATTCGTCGGGGGTGATCATTCCCAAGCCGCTGCTGGGCCAAGTCGGCGTCGACATTGGAGATGCCTTCGACATCAGGGTCGAGAGGGGCGAGATCGTCCTCGCCCCGGTAAGCGGTCGCCCGCGCGCCGGATGGGCGGATGCCTCGCGTGAAATTGCCAAAGCTGGGGATGATTTGCTCGTCTGGCCCGAGTTCAGCAATCCCGAAGACGATGGCTTGATCTGGTGAGCCGGCTTCCGGAAAACGACGACCTATTTTCGGAGAAATCATCATTCCGGTTGTCCGCGGCGAGGTTTGGTTAGCTGCGTTAGACCCGACAGTCGGCAGCGAGATTCAAAAAACCCGACCGTGCCTCGTCGTATCGCCGTCGGAGATGCATGATTATTTGCGGACAGTGACAATCGCGCCGATGACAACGGGCAGCCGTCCGGCGCCATACCGTGTCCGGGTGATCTTCGGACGCAAGGAAGGCTTGATCCTGTTGGACCAGCTCCGTACGCTCGACAAGCAACGGCTTGTGCGCCGCCTGGGAAGCATCGACAGACGCACGCTGATCCACACGCTCTCGATCCTGCGCGAAATGTTCGAGGAGTAACGCGGGGCGAAGTTGCAACACATCCTCTCTCCACCGTTATCCAATTACGAAAGGCCTCTCGCGATGACCCGACATTTCGGCGTTCTGATCCCTTCGACCAACACGACGGTGGAAATGGAATGCCGGCTGCTGCCGCCCTCATACCAGGCGCATATCGGGCGGCTGATGACGAGCCGGCCGGGCGAGACCTTTTCATCGCCCAGGGATGACGACCTCGACTACCAGTCGCAACTCTTGGGCACCGCCAAGGTGGAATTGGTGATCCTGGCGCAGACTTCGGCCAGCGTCTTTGTCGAGGATTACGACGAGGTCGTGACCCGGCGAATCAGCGAGGGCGCCGGCGTGCCGGCGATCACCTCGGCGCAGGCGATCGGCCGCGCGGTCAACGCGTTGGGGGCGCGGCGGATCGGGCTGGTCTCGCCCTATTCGCAAACGGTCAACCGCCGCGCCGCAGATCTGTTCCATCGCAAGCATGGGCTCGAAACCGTGGCGCTCGAAGGCTTTGGCGCAACCAATTCCTATGCGATCGGCAATCTCGGCCCGGAAAACGCGCGCGACGCCTTCCGCCGCATCGACCGGCCCGAGATCGAGGTGCTGGTCGTCCCGGGCGGCAATTTTCCGACAATGGCGTCGATTGCCGAGTGGGAGCGCGAATTCAACAAGCCGGTGGTGACGACCAACCAGGCGTCGTTCTGGGCGATGCTGGTGATGCTGAAGGCCGGCGACAAGGTGCCGGGCTATGGCCGACTGCTGGCCGAGGCGCCGCCGGGGTGACTAGGAACGAAAAGAACTCGGCGCAAGCTCGGTGGCGCAATTCTGATAGATGGTCCCAAGGTAAGTTGTCACACCGGCGGAGCAGGCCGTGTGAGAACTGCATGTCCGCCTTCCTCGGACCCCTTTCCCGTCATTCCCGCGCAAGCGGGAATCCAGGGATTTCAGCCTGTTGCCCTGGGTCTCCGCTTTCGCGGGGACGACGATTCGGATGGCCGGCACGGTTTTCACACGGCCGGAGGCCGGTGCCTATGTCTGGCATGGGTCCCGGCCCTTCGAGCGTGTGAATGAATCCAAAATGCTGTCATTCCGGGGCGCGGGCGCAGCCCGCGAGCCCGGAACCCATGAACACCGGACAGCGAAAATACTGGAAATGCAGTTGTTCTTGGATTCCGGCTCGGCCCTTCGGACCGCCCCGGAATGACGTTTTCTGGCAAATCAATTTCTTCACACGCTCCTTCGCCGGGATGACGAGAATGGGTAGGCTACGGTCACAAACGTTAGGGTTGTACTGTTAGCGATTCATATATCTGTCTTCTAAGTACCGTAGGAGGTCCAACGGGTCGACTCCTCTACGACCTTTCTCCTGATTATGCTTGAGGCACGCAAGCTGAATATTCGCCCGCTCATTCCCGCCCCCGTAGCAGAACGGGATTTTATGATCGACCGTGCAGTCCGCGAGTTGAAGCGGCTCACCGCCCAACGCGCATAATCCGTTCTGCTGATGGTAGAGGTCTTCAATTATACGGGAAAGCCATGGCCGTCAGTGGGCGGGGCTTATCTCCTGTAATGCAGAACTGCATTCGACCACAATGCTCCAGAATTCAGCCCACGTAACAGCGCTTAGTTCTTCAGAAGCGCGCTATCAAGCCTGGAATTGGTCATGAGGCCTTCTTGAGCCCTTCAAGGGCCTTCTCGGCACGGGTACGATTTATCCGCAATCGAAAACGCAAATTCTTGGCTCTCTCGGCTCCTCCGATGCTTTCAAGGGCCGAGATAATGTTTTCCAGCACGTTCATTACTTTATCGAGATCGTCAATTAACTCCTCTAAATCCATTGGCGAGCGATTCTTGTAGTTCCCAAGCCGCGCCACTATCCTCTGAAGTCGATCCTCAAGAGAAGGTTCTCGAACTTCGATCTCCGCAAGCTGCTGTTGCGGTGCGAGCTTGAGGATTCGCTGCAGCCAATCTAGCATGCTGTAGTCTATGCGACGCCTAAAACTGGCGTGCAGTATACATCCTTGAATCTTGCGAAACCGCTATCACGTCCCATCACGGCAGGTAGTACGCGAAGACGACCGGGGAGACGAAGGCCCAGGTCTCGAGGAAGGTCGAATGGTCGGGTTTGCGGCCGAGCTCTTCCATGGCACCCAAGAGGCAGAACCAGTTTAAGACCTCGTGCTGGCCGCTGTCCTCGATCTGGTCGGTGGTGTAGCCGCGCCAGGCCGCGTAATCGCCCTGCTCCAAAGCTTGGTACAGCCGGCGGTCGGCCGGCACGTCGGGCCACAGCTGCCAGTTCTTTTCGGTCAGGAACGAATGCGACCAGCTCGACGAGGCGACAATCGCGGTGCGCCACGGGCTCTGGGCCATAACCCGCGCCGTGGCGGCGCCGACTGCCATGCAGCGCGCCGGGTTGGGCGAGGGCGGGTCGAGGTCGCGGATGTTGTCGCGCATAGCCAATGGCAGGCGCAGCCCGCGCGCGGCGTTGACCCGCCGGCCATAACAGTTCACCGCGACCGGCAGCAACGGGTAGTCGAACCCGGTTCGCGCGTCGTCGAGCAGCAGGATCGTGTTCTCAAAGGCGTGGCCCAAGGAATGATGCAGCGGCTTATAGGCATAAGCCATGTCGATGCCGCTCTCGAGCAGGCCGGTGGCGAGGTATTTGCCGGCCGCGCGATGGCCGCGCAGCCGAAAGGTCTTGTCGGCGGGCTCGCCCCACGGGTTGTCGGGCGTGCGCCGGTGCTGCCACGGCTGGATGTCGCGGTCCTCATAGGCGAGCACGGCGAAGGGCGGGATGATGTCTTCCTTGAAATTCTCGTATTGGTCGTCGCCGAACATGACCACCACATCGGGCCGGAATTCGTCGAGCGCGCGGCGCGCCTCGGCAAAGTGCCGGCGATAAACCTGGCGCGCCCGGCCCGCCGCCGCGGTGCCCCAATCGTTGCCGAGCTCTTGGCGCAGCTCGGCCGGCCAGTTCGCCCTGTCCTTCTGCGCCGCCGGCATGTCCGGGTCGTCGAGGGCGGTGCGCATCATAAAGGTCCAGTCCTCGTCCCGGCGCAGCATCAGCGGCCGGTGGGTGCAGCCCAACCCCAGGATCTCGGCCATTTCTTTCCTCCGATTACTATCGTTGCGCAGCCGCGCTCGCCGGCCTTTGGGGTCAGCGGCGGTCGGCGACCGGCACGTAATGGCGCTGGTCGGAGCCGGTGAACAGCTGGCGTGGCCGCATCAGCTTGGCGTCGGTGTCCTCGATCATCTCGGTCCACTGCGCGACCCAGCCTGTGGTGCGCGCGATCGCGAACAGCACGGTGAACATCGACACCGGGAAGCCCATCGCCTTCAGGATGATTCCCGAATAGAAATCCACGTTCGGGTACAGGCGCCGCTTGATGAAGTAATCGTCGTTGAGGGCGATCTTTTCCAGCTCCTTGGCCAGCTCGAGCAGCGGGTCGTCCTTTATGCCGAGCTCGGCGAGCACCTCGTGAAAGCTGTCGCGTAGGACGTGCGCACGCGGATCGTAGTTCTTATAGACGCGGTGGCCAAAGCCGAACAGCAGCTCATTGTCCTCTTTGGATTTGACGTGATCGAGGAATTCCTTGATGTGGGATTTGTCGCCGATGCGGTCGAGCATCTTCAAGACCGCCTCGTTGGCGCCGCCATGCGCCGGGCCCCACAACGAGGCGATGCCGGCGGCGATGCAGGCAAATGGGTTGGCGCCGCTCGACCCGGCGTTGCGCACCGTCGCGGTCGAGGCATTCTGCTCGTGGTCGGCGTGAAGGATGAAGATCCGGTCCATCGCCCGTGCTATGACCGGGTTGACCTTGTACTCCTCGCACGGCACGGCAAAGGTCATATGCAGAAAATTCTCGGCATATCCGAGCGAGTTCTGCGGGAAAATAAAAGGCTGGCCCAGCGAATATTTATAGGCCATGGCGGCGATCGTCGGCATCTTGGCAATCAGGCGATAGGACGCGACCATCCGCTGGTACGGGTCATGGATGTCGGTCGAATCGTGGTAGAAGGCGGAGAGCGCGCCGACCACCCCGCACATCACCGCCATCGGGTGCGCGTCGCGGCGGAAGCCGCGGAAGAAGCTCGACAGCTGCTCGTGCACCATCGTGTGGTGGGTGATGTCGTGGACGAACTGCGCCTTTTCCGTCGCGGTCGGCAATTCGCCGTTCAGCAGCAGATAGGCGACTTCGAGAAAATCGCTTTTTTCCGCCAGCTCCTGGATCGGGTAGCCGCGATACATCAACACGCCTTCGTCGCCGTCGATATAGGTGATGCTCGACCGGCAGGCGGCCGTCGCCATAAATCCCGGGTCGTAGGTGAAATGCCCGGTCTGGGCGTAGAGCTTGCGGATGTCGATAACCTTCGGCCCGACCGTGCCGCCGATGACCGGAAGCTCGACCGATTTGCCGGTTTCATTGTCCGTCAGGGTCATGGTTCCGGTGGTCATATTGTTGCCGTCCATCGATGCACCTCTCATCGCCATGCCCGCGGGTCATTCCCGGCTTCACTCAGAAAATAGACACCCCGCGGCCGATTGGCAAACCGTTCGCAGGTGCGAGATGAGCGCGCTTGTCAAGCCCGCTGGGCGGCGTCGGCGATACGGCCCAAGGTCTCGTCCCGACCCAGCACTTCCATGACCTCGAAAATGCCCGGCGAGGCGGTGGAGCCGGTCAAGGCAGCGCGCAGCGGCTGAGCGACCGCGCCGAGCTTTGCCTGGTTCGCGTCGGCGAACTCGCGCACGCACCGTTCGAGAGCATCGGGTCTCCACTCGCTGCGACTGAGAATGGGGGATAGATCGGCCAAGCAGCGCGCGCGCTTCCGGGCTCAGCAATTTTACCGCTTTGGCGTCGGGGACGATCGGGCGCGAGGCGACGAGGAAGCCGGCATTGGCGGCAAGCTCGGCCAGGGTCTTCGGGCGCAGCTTCAATTCCGGCATCGCACGCAACAGGCGATCGCAGCGAACGTCTGACAGCTTTTGGCTGAGCGTCCGCTCCAACCACTCGGCCACGAGTGCAACCAGCCGCTCATTGTCGGCGGCGCGGATGTAGTGCCCGTTCAGATTGTCGAGCTTGGCGAAATCGAAGCGGGCGGGGGCGCGCCCGACCGCATCGAGATCGAACCATTGGATCGCCTCCTCGGTCGAGATGATCTCGTCGTCGCCATGGCTCCAACCCAGGCGCAGCAGGTAATTGCGCAGCGTCTCGGGCAGGTAGCCCTGGTCGCGATAGGCCTCGACGCCGAGCGCGCCATGGCGCTTCGACAGTTTGGCGCCATCGGGGCCGTGGATCAGCGGCAGATGGGCGAATTCCGGGACCGGCCAGTCGAGCGCCCGATAGATCTGGGTCTGGCGAAAAGCGTTGTTCAGGTGATCGTCGCCGCGGATCACGTGGGTGACGCCCATGTCATGATCATCGACCACGACGGAGAAGTTGTAGGTCGGCGTGCCGTCGGCGCGCAGGATGATCAGATCGTCGAGCTCGGCATTGGCGACCGTGACCTCGCCCTGCACGCGGTCATGGATCGTCGTGGCGCCCTGCTGCGGCGCCTTGAGGCGGATCACCGGCGGCACGCCCGGCGGGGCCTCGGCCGGGTCGCGATCGCGCCAAGTGCCGTCATAACGAATAGAGCGCTTTTCGGCGCGCGCCTTCTCACGCATCGCTTCGAGCTCGGCGGGCGTGCACCAGCAGGAATAGGCGCGGCCGGCGGCCAGCAATTGCCGCGCCACCTCGGCATGACGCTCGGCGCGGGCCGATTGGTAGACAATGTCGCCATCCCATTGGAGGCCGAGCCATGCGAGCCCGTCGATGATTGCCTTGACCGCCTCGGGGGTCGAGCGCATCCGGTCGGTGTCCTCGATGCGCAACCGGAAAATGCCGCCATGATGGCGGGCAAAGAGCCAGTTGAACAAGGCAGTGCGGGCGCCGCCGATATGCAGAAACCCGGTCGGCGACGGTGCGAAGCGGACGGTCGGGGTCATTCCCGCAGGATGGGGAGCGCCGAGCGAGATATCAACGCTTGGGAAATGCCGCAGACAGAACAACTTCGTAGGGCCGGTCGTTCCGGGATATCAGACCCGGCGGCGGCGCCGGCCAGCCGCCCTCGCCTGATCGTTTCATGCTACACTGAGGCGTTCAGAGGGAGTTCCAGGAATGAGTGACGCCAAGCTCGCGCCAAACCTTCCGGGTTGGATGGTGGACCATGCGAACCGTTACCTCTCCAGCGGCGGCGCCGACGGGCATATGTATAAGCCGACCCAGCCGGGCCGGCCGGACGTGACCGTGCCCTCGCTGCTGCTGACCACGGTCGGCCGCAAGTCTGGGGAGAAGTTCATCTTCCCGCTTTATTATGGGGAAACCGGCGGCAGCTATTTCGTGATCGCCTCGAAGGGCGGGGCGCCGCAACACCCCGGCTGGTACCGTAACCTGCTCGCCAACCCCAAGGTCGAAGTGCAGGTCGGCACCGCGAAAATGCCGGCGCAGGCCCGGACCGCCACCGGCGAGGAACGCGCGCGCCTCTGGCAAAAAGCGCTGGAGTTCTGGCCGCCTTACGCCGACTACCAGAAGAAGACCGAGCGCGAAATCCCGGTCGTCGTGCTCGACCCCATCCGCTAAGCAGGATCAAAGAGGCGAGGGGCGAGGGAGCGGGCGCGACTGCGCGCGGAACGCGTTCGGGTTGTCTGCTGTTGGCGTCGGGTGGCAGCGCTCTGCCGCTTCTTTGTGTCGTTTACGGAGAGAACGATGCCAACCAGGCTCAAGGTTTTTGCGATCGCCGCCGCGCTGGCGGCGGGCACATCGGGCGCGGCGATGGCGCAGTCCTGTCCGCCGGGCTATGCGCTTTATGGCAACACCTGCCAGCCGGCCCCGGCGCCTGCGTATCCGGCGGCTCCGGCGCCCGCGTATCCGTCGGGTCCATTGTCCGGTGCGGCAGCCGGGGGAGCGGCCGGATCCGCAAGCGGCGCTGCGGCCGCCGGCCCGGTTGGGGCAATTGTCGGCGGGGCAATCGGCACCGCGACCGGTGCGGTTGCCGGCACCGCCAACGCGGTCACAGGAGCCGTGACCCCGCCGGCCTGCGGCGCTGGGTATACATACTATAATGGCGGCTGCTATCCGGGCTATCCGGCCCGCTAGCCGGCAAGGCCTGAGGGTGCGCGGCGCCCCACGCTGGCCGTCGCGCGGGCAGGGCCGATGGAGTGGTGCGCAACGCGCTGCCGGTTTGGCTTAGCGCCACCGGCGGCTGTGCCCGTCCCCCTTGCCCACTCGGCTAGTACTGTCAGGCCCGGAAGGCGAGTGCGATCTGCTCGGCGGTAAGGCCGCAGCGCGGGCCGTGGCTGGTGGCCGGGCACTCGTGACCCCATGCAGCGACGATACCCGCCGTCGCATCTGCTCGATGCAGCGGCGTCAAACCTGATACGCTCGCGCCGAGGTGCAGCATGTCAAGGGAGACGCTGATGCGAGTCTCGCTCGGCGGCGTGTGCGCAGCCATCGCCTTCTGCGCGGCTCTGCGCATGGCCGCGCCGGCCGCCGCGCAAGGATTGGCGTGGCTCGGCGGCGACACCGTGCAGGTCGCGGCACATCGTATGGATCTGAAATTGACGCTCCCGGAGCCGAGCAGCGAACCGTTGATCGGCTATTTGGCGCGGGCAGACGGGTCGGGCCGCCATCCGGCCGTGGTCATTCTGCACGGCTGCAACGGCTTCGGAACGCTTTACCCGGTGATCGCCGATGTGCTGAAATCCTACGGCTATGTGGCGCTCGCGCTCGACAGCCTCGGCCAGAGGAACGCCTGTACCGGCGGCGGCCTCGGTTCGGTGGCGGAGGTGTTCGACGCCTACGCCGCGCTTGGCTGGCTGTCGCGGCAGAATTTTATCGACGCCAACCGCGTCGCGTTGCTCGGCTTCTCGATGGGCGGTATCGCCACCCTCGACGGTGTAGAAGCAGGGCCGGGAGCGATCGAAAAAGCCGAGCCGCGGCATTTCCGGGCGGCCATCGCGTATTATCCCTGCACCCGGTATCGGGCGGGGGTGATGACCGTGCCGACCCTGATCCTGGTCGGCGACAAGGACGACTGGACCCCCGCCTCCTATTGCCGGGACATGATGGCGCGCCGGGACGGGAAGGGCGCTCCGGTCAAGCTGGTCGTCTATCCGGGTGCCACGCACGCGTTCAACTTTCCGGGCCCGACGCGAGAATATCTCGGCCACCACTTGGCCTACGATCCGCAGGCCACGGCCGATGCGTGGCGGCAGGTCCATGATTTCCTGCAAACGAACCTCGGCGAAGCGCGGCCGGCTACTAATAAGCAGCCCACCGGCTCGGCGGTGCAGAGCCACTGAACCCCGTGGCAGGAGGTGCGCATCGTGAGCACACGCACGATCGGAGTTGTCATCGAGGGCGCGACCGGACGGCTCGGCACGACGCAGCATCTGCGCTCGCTGATGGCGATCCGCGGCGAGGGCGGGTTGCCGCTCGGCAATGGCGACCGCCTCATCCCCGAGCCGGTATTGCTCGGCCGCAACCCGCAGAAATTGGCGGCATTGGCGGCGGCGCAGGGCGGGCTCACATGGGGCACCGAGCGCGATGCGTGCCTCGCCGACCCGGATATCGCGATCTATTTCGACGCGACCGCGACCGGCGGGCGGCCTGGGCGCGCCGCCGCGGCCATTGAGGCCGGCAAGCACCTCTATCTCGAAAAGCCGGTCGCCGGGACCTTGGAGGAGGCGCTGGACCTGGCGCGCCGCGCCGAGCGCGCCGGGCTCAAAAACGGCGTCGTGCAGGACAAATTGTTCCTGCCCGGCCTGCGCAAGCTGGCCAAGCTGTACCAGTCCGGCTTTTTTGGCCGGGTGCTGTCGGTCAGGCTGGATTTTGGCTGGTGGGTGTTCGACGGCGAGCTGTACCCGGCGCAGCGGCCGAGCTGGAACTATCGGCGGCCGGCGGGCGGCGGCCTCGTCCTCGATATGTTCGCGCATTGGCGCTACATCTTTGACCGGCTCCTGGGCGAGATCCGCTCGGTCTCGTGCCGCTGCACAACTGCGGTCCCGACCCGCCGCGACGAGGGTGGGGAGCCGTACAAGGTCGATGTCGAGGATCAGGCCTTTGCCGTCTTCGATCTCGAGGGCGGGATTTTGGCGCAGGTCAGCTCGTCCTGGGCGAGCCGGGTCAAGCGCGACGATTTGCTGCAGATCCAAGTCGATGGCACGGCAGGCTCGGCGGTGTGCGGGCTGCATCGCTGCTTCGTCCAGCCACTGGCGGCAACGCCAAAGCCGTTTTTCGATGCCGAGCGCCCGCAGACCATGGTGTTTGACGAGCAGTGGCAGGAGATGCCGGACATCGAGCCGTTCCGCAGCAGCTATCGCGTCGGCTGGGAATTGTTTTTGCGCCATGTCGCCGAGGATGGGCCGTTTCCCTCGCCATTGATCGAAGGCGCCAAGGGCGTGCAGCTCGCCGAGGCCTGCTATCGGAGCGACCGCGAGCGGCACTGGATCGATTTGCCGCGCCTGACCCTCTGACAGGTTTCGGGCCCGGAGCAGACTGGACGCAGCGCCGTTCCCTGCTCACACTGTTGCGCGCGTGCGGATCGGAGTTTCGGCGATGGAACTGGGAAAGCTCGGCGTCTGGGTGTCGATGGACCGGCTGACCGCGGCGGCGGCAGCGGCTTTCGCCAAGCGGGTCGAGGCCTTTGGGTATGGCGCGCTGTGGCTGCCCGAGAGCCGCGGGCGCAACGCGCTGGTCATGTCCTCCTGGCTCCTCGCCAACACGCAAAAGCTGATCGTCGCCACCGGCATCGCCAACATCTACGCGCGCGACCCAATGGCGATGGCCAATGGCCAGCGGGCGCTCGCCGAACAGTCGGGCGGGCGGTTTCTGCTCGGCGTCGGCGTCTCGCACCGGCCGATGGTCGAGGGGCTGCGCGGTCACGCCTACGGCAAGCCAGTGGCGACGATGCGGGCCTATCTGAAGGCGATGCGCGAGGCGCCATACCAGGCGGCGCCGCCCTCCGACACGCCGCCGACCGTCGTCGCGGCGCTGGGCCCGCGCATGATGAAATTGTCGGCAGAATTCGCCGACGGCGCGCACCCCTACAACACGACGGCCGAGCACACCGCCGAAGCGCGCGTGATCCTTGGCCCCGGCAAGTTGTTGTGCCCGGAGGCGTGGGTATTGCTCGAAACCAACCCGGCGGCGGCGCGGCGCGCGGCCCGCGAGGCCTTGTCGCACTATTTGCAGCTCGAAAACTACGTCAACGCCTGGCGCGGCCAGGGCTTTTCCGACGCCGACCTCGCCGGCGGCGGGTCTGATCGGTTTATTGACGCGATTGTCGCCTGGGGCGACGAGCACGCGATCCGCAACCGCATCCGCGAGCATTGGGAGGCCGGCGCCGACCATGTCTGCATCCAGCCGATCGGCCCGCAAGGCTCGCGGCAGATCGACGAACGGGCGCTCGAGCTGTTGGCGCCGGCCCGGCGATCTTGACGGCTTTCGGCACCCGCCCGACATTGGTCGGGCCGATCCCGGCAGGGAGGTGCGCTGGCGAGCGCGCCGTCACCGACAGTGAGGACGATTGGCCATGTATTCGCAAACCACCCGATCGATCATCGTCTCGGTCAAGCCGTTCTACCTGGAGGACCAATCCTCGCCGGCGGAAGACCATTATGTCTGGGCCTATCACGTGCGCATCGAGAACCGGGGCGAGGAGACGGTCCAGCTGCGCCGGCGGCACTGGAAGATCACCGACAGCCGCGGCCAGATGCAGGAGGTGCGCGGGCCGGGCGTGGTCGGCGAGCAGCCGGTGCTCGGCCCCGGCGAAAGCTTCGAATACACCAGCGGCACGCCGCTGCCGACGCCGTCCGGGATCATGGTCGGCAGCTACGAGATGGAAACCCGCGGCGGCGAGAGCTTTTCGGTGCGCATCCCGGCCTTCTCGCTCGACAGCCCGCACCAGCCGGTCCGGCTCAACTGATCGCGGCGCTGCGCCGCGTCCGCGCGTGCGCAGCCGTTCGCACCCTCCTGAATAATAAAAGAAAGACTGATTCGATGTCGCAAGTTCTCGTCCCGTCCCGGTCTGCGCCCAAACCTCACACCCGCCAGCGGTCGCCGGCGCTGCGACCGAGCCGCGCCGAGGCCGAGGAGGCGGTGCGCACCCTGATCCGCTGGGCCGGCGACGACCCGGAGCGCGAGGGGCTGCTCGGCACTCCCGACCGGGTGGTGCGCGCCTATCGCGAGTTTTTCAGCGGCTATGACGACGACCCGGTGGCGCTGCTGCAGCGCACCTTCGAGGAGACCGACGGCTATGACGAGATCGTCGTGCTGAAGGACATCCGCTTCGAGTCGCATTGCGAGCATCACATCGCGGCGATCATCGGCAAGGTCCATGTCGCCTACCTGCCGAACAATCGCGTCGTCGGCATCTCGAAATTGGCGCGGCTCGTCGAGGTCTATGCCAAGCGGCTGCAGATCCAGGAAAAGATGACGGCGCAGATCGCCAACACCCTCGACGAGGTGTTGCAGCCAAAGGGCGTCGCCGTGGTCATCGAGGCGGCGCACCAATGCATGACCACCCGCGGCGTGCACAAGCCCGGCGTGACGATGGTGACAAGCCGCATGCTCGGCGCCTTTCGCAACGACCCAACCAGCCGGCGCGAGGTGCTGTCGATGATCGGCACGCCGGGCGGCCTCCAGCTCCCCAACGTCTGAGCCGCGCCGGCACGGAAATGACCGAGGCGGCGGTCGCGATCCTCGAGCGGCTGGTCGGGTTCGACACGGTGTCGGCCAATTCCAACCTGGCGCTGGTCGAATGGGTCGCGGACTATCTCGACGGCCACGGTGTCGTCAGCCAATTGACCCGCAGCGGCGACGGCGCCAAGGCCAATTTGTTTGCGACGATCGGCGCCGCAGGCGGTTCGGGGATCGGCTCCGGCAAGCGCGGCGGAGTGATCCTGTCCGGTCACACCGATGTGGTGCCAGTCGAAGGGCAGGACTGGGCCAGCGACCCGTTCCGGCTCGAACTCCGCGGCGACCGCCTCTATGGGCGCGGCACCGCCGATATGAAGGGGTTTTTGGCGCTGTGCCTGGCTCTGGTGCCGCGGGCCGTGGCCCAGCCGCTCAAAATCCCGCTGCATCTGGCGCTGAGCTATGACGAGGAGGTCGGCTGCCTCGGCGTCCCGTCATTGATCAGCAGCCTGCCCGAAGGTATCGCGCGACCGCGCCTGGCGATCATCGGCGAGCCGACCGGGATGCAGGTCGCCAACGCCCATAAGGGCATCCATTTCCTGCGCACCCGGGTCAGCGGGCACGAGGCGCATTCGAGCATGCCCGAGCGCGGCGTCAACGCGATCTCGGCAGCGGCCGAGATCATCGCCGCGATCGGCCGGCTCGCCGCCCTGTGCCGCAACGGGGCCGGGGCCGACAGCCGGTTCGACCCGCCTTATACGAGCTTCAACATCGGCCGGATCGCCGGCGGCACGGCGGTCAACATCATCGCGCGCGACTGCGCCTTCGACTGGGAGTTCCGCCCGGTCCCCGGCGCCGACGGTGCCGCCTTGCAGCGGCGGATCGAGGAGTTCGTCGCCGCCGACCTGCTGCCGCGGCTGCGCGCCGCGCATTCGGACGCCTCGGTCGCGACCGAGGCGGTGGCGGTGGTGCCGCCGCTGATCCCCGACCCGGCCTCGCCGGCCGAGGCGCTGGCCCGCGAGCTGACCGGCGCCAACGAGACGACAACGATCGCCTTTGCCACCGAGGCGGGCCTCTTCCAATCGGCCGGCATCCCGGCGGTGATCTGCGGCCCGGGCTCGATCGTGGTCGCTCACCAGCCAAACGAGTTCATCTCCCGCGACGAGCTCGCCGCCGGCACCGGCTTTCTCGACCGTCTGCTCGCCTGGGCGCAACGCGGCGAGGGTTAGCCGCCCGTTTCAGCCCGACATCGGTGCCTTGGCGCAACGCCGTCGAGGGCTTCCCGCTTGACTCACACATATCTGAGCGATTATGAGATAGATCAATAGCCGGTGGGTTATCGATCCCAGGCGCCGAAGGCTTAATGCCAAACGCTGACGATGTGCTCTTCAGAACGCTCGCCGATCCGACCCGGCGGGCGATCCTCGAGCGGCTGTGCCGCGACGGAGAGCAGACAGTCGGGGCTCTGACGGCTCGGGCCGGGGTCTCGCAACCGGCCGTCTCAAAGCATCTCCGGGTCCTGAAGCAGGCGGGGCTGGTGCGCGGCCGCCACGAGGGTCGCCAGACGCACTATAGCGCGCAGCCCGGCGCCTTGGCCCCGCTGATCGACTGGACAAGCCAAATGGCCGGCTTCTGGCAAAGCCGGTTCGACCACCTCGAAGACCTACTCAAAAGGATGGACCAATGAGCAATACTGCGCCCGAAACGCTCTCCGTCGTGGTCGAACGCGAGATGCCTCATCCGCCGGAAAAGATCTGGCGCGCGCTCACGCAACCACACCTGATGGAGGAGTGGCTGATGAAGAACGATTTCAAGCCGGTGGTGGGCCACGGTTTCAATCTTCGCGCAGACTGGGGCGCTGTCGACTGTCAGGTCCTGGCACTCGAGCCGAACAAAACGCTCTCTTACACGTGGGCGGCCTACGGCCTCGAAAGCGTCGTCACTTGGACTCTCACCCCTACGAGCACAGGGACCCACCTGCGCATGGAGCAATCGGGCTTCAAGCCGGATCAGCCTCAGTACTACGAGGGCGCCAAGGGCGGGTGGCAGCGGTTCTTCGCAAACCTGGAGCAGGTCTTGGTGCGGTTAGATTGAAACGAGGCCAGAATTCGAAGCATCTAAATCCAATGAACCCATCGAAATGTATGGCCTTTAGAACCTGTTCTTAATCGGCGGTGTCGAGGCCGAGGTCGAGGATTGGGGCGCTGTGGGTGATCCAGCCCGACGAGATCAAATCGACGCCGGTGGCGGCAACGGCGGCGGCGGTTTCGGGGCTGATCCGGCCCGAGGCCTCGGTCACGGCGCGGCCGTCGACCATCGCCACCGCGCGGCGCAGGGTCTCCGGGCCCATGTTGTCGAGCAGCACCGCGTCGATCCCGACCTCAAGCGCCTCGGCCAGCTGGTCGAGAGTATCGACCTCGAGCTCGATCTTGACCAGATGCCCGGCGTGCTGCCGCGCCCGCTCCAGCGCCGGCCGCACCCCACCGGCCAAGGCAATGTGGTTGTCCTTGATCAGCATCGCGTCGTCGAGCCCAAAGCGATGATTGGCGCCGCCGCCAAGGCGCACCGCCTCTTTTTCGAGCGTGCGCAAGCCGGGCGTCGTCTTGCGCGTGCACACGATCTTTGCTTTTGAGCCGACAATGGCGTCGGCCAAGATCCGCGTCGCGGTGGCCACCCCGGACATTCGGCACAGGATATTCAGCGCGGTGCGCTCGGCGGCAAGCACCGGGCGCGCCCGGCCGGCGATGCGCGCAACCTTGTCGCCGCGCACGACGCGGGCGCCGTCGGCGCGCAGCCGCTCGATGCGCAGACCGGGATCGAGCAATTCGAAGGCAAGCAGCGCGGCGTCGAGCCCGGCGACGACACCCGGCCCGCGCGCCCCGATCAGTGCCTCGATCTCGGCGTGCTCGGCCACGATCGCATCGGTGGTGATGTCGCCGGCGCGCCCCAAATCTTCGAGCAGCGCCGCCCGCACGATCGGCTCGACGATCAGCCGCATGACCATTGGCCTATCCTCCACAGTCTGCCGCGATCTGCCCCTCACCCTCCCACGCCTTCTGCGCGGGCCCCTGCCGCGCGACGATCACGCGGCTCGTCTCAGCCGAAGGCCAGCATGCGCTCGACCGCCTGCCGCGCCCGGCCGGCGATTTCCGGATCGACCGTCACCTCGTGGCTCATGGTTTCGAGCGAGCGGCGGATCTTGGGCAAGGTGATGCGCTTCATGTGCGGGCACAGATTGCATGGCCGCACAAAGTCGAGATCGGGATACTGCAAGGCCACATTGTCGCTCATCGAGCATTCGGTTAAGAGCACGACGCGCGCCGGCCGCTCCCGGCCGACATAGTCGGCCATCGCCGCGGTCGAGCCGGTGAAGTCGCATTCGGCGACGACCTCGGGCGGGCATTCCGGATGCGCCAGCACGACGACCCCGGGGTGGCTCTCGCGCACATTCCTGACATCTTCGGCGGTAAACCGCTCATGCACCTCGCAATGGCCTGTCCAGGCGACAATCTCGACCGCGGTCTGGGCCGCGATGTTGCGCGCCAGATACTCGTCGGGCAGCATGATCACCTTTGGCGCCCCCAGCCCCTCGACGATCTTCTTGGCGTTGCCCGAGGTGCAGCAGATGTCCGACTCGGCCTTGACCGCGGCCGAGGTGTTGACATAGGTCACGATCGGCACGCCCGGATGGCGCTCGCGCATCAGCCGGATATCGGCCGCGGTGATCGAGGCGGCGAGCGAGCAGCCGGCTTTGAGGTCGGGGATCAGAACGGTCTTTTCCGGGTTCAACAGCTTGGCGGTCTCGGCCATGAAATGAACCCCGGCCAGCACGATCACTTGCGCGTCGGTGCGCGCCGCCTCGCGCGCCAAAGCGAGGCTGTCGCCGACGATATCGGCGACCGTGTGAAAGATTTCGGGCGTTTGATAATTATGCGCCAGCACGACCGCGTTGCGCTCGCGCTTCAGCTGCAGGATCGCGGCCACATCGTCGGCGAAGATCGGCCATTCGAATGGCGGGATGTGCCGCTCGACACGCCGGTAGAGCTCGGGCAATGGCATCGTGGCCGGCGCGGTCGGGGAGGCGGTGTCCAGCATCGCATTCCTCCTTATACTCATAATGAGCATTTATCGGGTCCGGAAATAGCCGGGCAACTCCGCCCGGCCTCCAGTTATGCTGTGTCTGAGTATAAGCTCGGTCGCCGAACTGTCAACCCCTTGTCGCTCCCGATCCGCCGTCCGCGGTCAGCCCAAATCCGATGCCGAGCGACGTCTTGCAAATCGCCGCCGCCGAGGTAATTGGTATTGCGCCATGCCGACCGCGCTCGACAAGCTCGCCTACGACGCCGCGCAAGCGGCTCGCATCGGCTGGTTTTTTGGCCAGAAGCTCTTGGCCGCGCGGATCAGCCGGCCGGTGCCGCTGCCGCAATCGCTGCGCGGCCGGCCGATGCCCGACCGGCGGCGCATTCTCGCCGATCTGCGAGCACTGATCGAGCAGGATTGGCGCAACATCGCGGCCGGTTGTTACGCGCCACCGATCGACGGCCTCGGCAGCCCGGTCGCGGCGCTGCGCCGCGCACTCGATTTTTTTGGCGATCTCGGCGCCGTCGAGGAACGGCGGCATGGCCCGCCCGGCGAGCGGCTGCTGGGCGAGGCGCCGCCCGGCCATTACCCGCGCTACTATCTGCAGAAATTTCATTTTCAGAGCGACGGTTACCTGAGCGACGCCTCGGCGGCGCGCTACGACCATCAGGTCGAGGTGCTGTTCGGTGGTGGGGCGGCGGCGATGCGCCGCCAAGCGCTGGTCCCGCTGCATCGCGCGCTGACCGAATTGCCTGCGGCTCGGCGCGAGCGTGCGCGCCTGCTGGACCTCGCCTGCGGGACCGGGATCTTTTTGCGCGAAATCAAAACGAACTGGCCGCGGCTGCACGTCAGCGGGCTCGATCTGTCGCCGCATTATCTCGCGTTCGCCGGGCGCGAGTTGGCGCCGTGGTCGCGAACCCGTCTCGTCGAGGGCTTGGCCGAGGCGATGCCGTTCGCCGACGCCGAGTTCGAAATTGTGACGTGCGTCTATTTGTTCCACGAGCTGCCGCCGCGCATTCGCCGGGCCGTCGCCGGCGAAATCCGGCGGGTGCTGAAACCGGGCGGAACCCTGATCCTAGTCGATTCACTGCAGACCGGCGACGAGCCCGATTATGATACGATGCTCGAATCGTTTCCGGCGGGGTTTCACGAACCCTATTATTCCAGCTATCTGCGCGAGGACCTCGACCGGCTGATGAGCCCCGGCTTTGCCGCGGCCGAGCGCTTCCCAGCCTATTTTTCAAAGGTGCTGAGCTGGCGCCGCGACGAGGCTCCCGCCCAATACCGCGGCTGAGCTGATTTCCGGCTCAAATTCGGAAAATCGATGGCCGGCGCACGATGCCGCCGTTAAGTTTTTGGTTAGCGACGGCTCGCCCCGAGCCGGCATCGCGAGAGGCAACCCGGCATGAGCGAGCTCGTCTTTGACGGTCTGAAGGTGATCGATTGCGCGAGCTTTATCGCCGGCCCGGCGGCGGCGACGGTGATGTCGGATTTTGGCGCCGCCGTGATCAAGATCGAGCCGCCGGGTGCGGGCGACCCCTATCGCCGCCGGGCAACCCCGCCGGTTGGGCCGGGGCTCGCTGGCAACCCCGGCTTTGTGCTCGATGGCCGCAACAAGAAGAGCCTGGCGCTCGACTTGCGCCAGCCCGCCGGCCAGGAAGTGCTGCGCCGGCTGGTCGCCGAGACCGATGTGTTCATCACCAACTATCCGCCGCCGGTGCGCCGCCGCCTCGGCATCACCTACGAGGAATTGGCGCCGCTCAACCGCCGGCTGATCTATGCCTCGTTCACCGGCTATGGCGAGACCGGCCCGGAGGCCGACAAGCCCGGCTTCGACGCGACCGCCTGGTGGGCGCGCTCCGGGCTGATGCATCTGGTGCGGGCCGGCGAGGAGGCGGCACCCGCGCGTTCGCTGCCCGGCATGGGCGACCACCCTTCGGCGTTGGGCACCTATGGCGCAATCGTCACGGCACTCTACCAGAGGGAACGCACCGGCAAGGGCGCCTATGTCGGCTCGTCCTTGCTGGCCAATGGGCTGTGGGCCAATGGCTGCTCGGTGCAGGCCGCGCTGTGCGGCGAAAAAGTGGTTCCGCAGCCGCCGCGCGAGCGCGGCATCAACGCGCTGCGGATCCATTACCGCTGCCGCGACAACCGCTGGCTCTTATTGTCGATCGCCGCCGACGAGTGGCGCTGGGACAAGCTCAAGGGTTGCATGGGCTCGGATGCGCTCGACGACCCGCGCTATGCGACGGCGGCCTCGCGGGAAGCGCATGCGCGCGAGCTGATCCCCATTCTCGACCATATCTTCGCCACCAAGGACCAGGCCGAATGGCGCCGGATTCTCGACGAAGCGGGGCTGATCTTTGGCATCGTCGCCGATATGGACGAGATCCACGAAGACGAGCAGATCCCTCGCCGCCGAGGCGCTGGTGCCGTTCAGCGACGGCAGCTCGCTGACCGTCAACAGCCCATTGTGGATCGCCGGTCAGGAAAAGCTGCCGCCCCGCCCCGCCCCCGCCGTCGGCCAGCACAGCACCGAGGTACTGCGCGACGCCGGATTTCCCGAGGCCGAGATTCGCGCGCTGCGCGAGGCAGGCGTGATCGGCTGACCGGCCGTGCCCACTCGCGCAGGTTTTTGACGATCCCACCGGCGCCCGGTCGGGAACTGCATGAGCAGCAGTTGTGGCAGCGCGAGGCGCGCCATGGTGACATTTGCTTAATGCGGGTTGCGACGCCCCGAATTCTGCTCTTTTCTCCCGCTATTGCTATCAGGAACGGCCGCAAGCCCGCCCACAGAACTCACCGGCGGCGAACGCCGGTTCTTGGCCTGTCGATCCCAGAAAAAGCGAAGCGTCTGCTGCATCATCCTAGAATTTGTTTGATCTGATTGCTGTTTGGCCTATGACAAGCGGGCAAAAGCGGGCGGCGGGAGCGAGACCTCGATGGATGACGAAACCACTCCAAGAAGCGGCGGGCTCGGCCCGGTGACAAAGATCATCACCAGCTATGTTGGAAATCACACGCTGGCCCCGGATCAGCTTTCAGCGCTGATTGTCTTGGTCGATCAGACGATCCGTCATCTGGGGACCGCGCCGCCGCCGCCGGCGCCCAGGAATCCAGCAGTTCCGGTCAAGCGGTCAGTCCAGCACAATTACGTCGTCTGTCTCGAATGCGGCTTTAGAGGCAAGACTTTGCGTCGGCACATCGGCACCAGGCATGGCTTGCAGATTGCCGAATACTTGCGGCGATGGCAGCTGCCGAGCGACCATCCGCTGACCGCCCCGGCTTACTCCGAGCAGCGTTCGGCGATGGCCAGACAGCTCGGCCTCGGCCGCAAGCGTGGCCGGGCGCGCCCCCGAACCCGACGCCCCAGGGCCTGACGGCTCGACGCGCAGGCGTCCCTCGGCAGCAGTGGGGTCAGCTGATTGGGGCGGCGCAGGGCGATCCGGGGACCTTCGCCGGATGTGATCAATCGCCGAGCCGGCAGGCTCAACCATCGAACGTGCGCGGCAAACGCCGATTGCGCCGGGGACGGTCGGGTAATCGCTGGGATGATAGGCCCCAAGCCGCGCGCTTTGCCCGCGCCAGGCGCGCACCGTGGAGGAGGCGGCCAATTTCGGCCGGGTATCGGAGGTTTCGGAGTTAGAGACGAACCTCGCATAGGCCTGCTCTCGCCTAAAAGCTTACAGCATCCCGGCACGTCGGAGCGCCTCGTCCAATCTGCGCTGAATGGCTCTTTCATGCTTGTCGCTGTAGCGCTTGTGGTCGCTTCCGGTATCTTCCATGAGCCTCGTGTATTCGTTGCGGAGCTCGAGCGCCTTCTGGTCGATCTGATTCGGGGTAACGCCACTCACGCGAGCCGCGTATCCGCTGTAGGTTTCCACCCGTAGCATCAGCGCTTCGAAACGATGCGCGAGCTCATCCGACGAAGCCGCAGCGAGCGCTCACACAGACGATAATGCAGAAAATCACGAAAGCCGCAGCCGAAATATTCTACCAGGAGAAGGATCATGGGCACTGCCGGCGCGCGCAATCTGATCACCGATGTCGCGGGCATCCTGGTCGGCCAGGCCGAGGATCGCGACGGCATCACCGGTGTCACCGTCGTGCTGGCCGAAGCCCCGGCGGCCGCGTCGGTCGATGTCCGCGGCGGCGCCCCTGGCACCCGCGAGACCGAGCTGCTCGGCGCCGACGCGCTGGTCGACCGCGTTGACGCCGTGGTGCTGTCGGGCGGCTCGGCGTTTGGCCTCGACGCCGCCGCCGGGGTCATGGATTGGCTCGCCGCCGCCGGGCGCGGCTTTGCCATCGGCTCGAGGATGCGCTCCGCGGCAATCCGGGTGCCGATCGTGCCGGCGGCGATCCTGTTCGACCTCAGCTTTCCCGGCCGGCGGGCGTGGGGCGCCGAGCCGCCCTATCGCGCGCTCGGCCGCAGCGCTGTCGCCGCCGCGGCCAAGGAATTCGCGCAAGGCAACGCCGGGGCGGGGGTCGGCGCCACGGCCGGGCGGGTCAAGGGCGGCATCGGCAGCGCATCGGTCGTGCTCGCCGGCGGGATCACGGTCGGCGCCATCGTCGCGGTCAACAGCTGGGGCGCGGCGGTGCGGCCCGATTGCGGGCGCTTCTGGGCCGCCGAGCTGGCCTTGCCCGGCGAGATCGACCCGCAGCCGGCGATCGGCGATGCCGCGCTCGATCCCGAAGACTTTCGCGCCTGCAAACCCCTCACGCCCGGCGCCGACGCCGCGCTCGCCAACACCACGATCGCCATCGTCGCCACCGACGCGGCGCTCGACAAAGGCGGCTGCCGGCGGCTGGCGATCATGGCGCAGGACGGGCTCGCCCGCGCGATCCGTCCGATCCACACCCCGTTCGACGGCGACAGCGTGTTTGCGCTGGCGACCGGCTCCGGCCCATCGGCAGCGCCGGCAATGCTGCTGCGGCTCGGCCACGCCGCCGCGGATTGCCTCTCTCGCGCGGTGATGCGCGCGCTGACCCTGGCCGAGCCGTTGGCCGGGGTCCCGAGCTGGCGCCAGCTGCACGGCTGGCCGAGCCCCCCTGGCGGTTAAGGCTTAGCGGCTTCCGGTCGGCTCGCGCTGGGGCGGACCCGTGCTGCTGGATGGTCTGCCGCTAACCGAGCGTGACCCGGGCCGAAGAGCTTCTCGCGCAGGGTGCCCGGCGTGTAGTCGAGCTTATAGACGCCGCGCCGCTGCAATTCCGGTACGACCAGATCCACAATATCCACGAAGGTTTCCGGCGTCACCGCGTAAGCGAGGTTGAAGCCGTCGACATCGGTCTCCGCCACCCAGCTCTGCAATTCGTCGGCAATTTCGGTGAACGAGCCGACCAGGACCGGCCCGCGCCCGCCGATCGCCGCGTGCCGGGCGATCTCCCGAACTGTCCAGCTGCGCTCCGGGTCGGCGATGGTGAAGGCTTCCAGCGCCGAGGTCATCGCGTCGCGCTGTTCAAACCGCACCGGCTCGTCCGGCGGCAGGGTCGAGAAATCGAGCCCGGTCCACCCGGACATCAAGGCCAGCGCACCTTCCTCGCTGACATAGGACAGATAGTCCCGCAGCTTGTTCTCGGCTGCCTCTCGCGTCGCGGCGGTAATGATGGTCATCATCGTGAAGATCAGGACCTGTGCCGGGTCGCGGCCGCAGCAGGCAGCGCGGCGGCGAATATCGCTCACGATATTGCCGATGACTTTCTTTGAAGGGCCATTGATGAAAATGCATTCGGCGTGCTGCGCGGCGAACTGCCGGCCGCGGGTCGAGGCCCCCGCCTGGAAGAGCACCGGCGTGCGCTGCGGCGACGGCTCGCACAGGTGGATCGCGTCGAGCTGAAAATAGCGGCCGCTGTGGGTTACGCGGTGGATCCGCTCGGGGTCGGCAAATTTCCGCCCGCGCCGGTCCCGCAACACCGCTCCATCCTCCCAGCTCCCCTCCCACAGCTTGTAAACCGCCTGCATGTAGTCCTCGGCGATCTCGTATCGCGTATCGTGGCCTTGCTGCCTCGCCATGCCCATGCCGCGCGCCGCGCTCTCGAGGTATCCGGTGACGATGTTCCAGCCGACGCGCCCATTCGTCAGGTGGTCCAAGGTCGACATCCGGCGGGCGAACGGGTAGGGAGGCTCGTAGGTGAGCGCGCAGGTCACGCCAAAGCCGAGGTGGCTGGTGACATAGGCCATCGCCGGGATCACCATCAGCGGATCGTTGACCGGCACCTGCACCGCGTGTTCGAGCGCCGTGCGGGGTGAACCTTGGTAAACGTCGTAAATTCCAAGCACATCAGCCAGAAACAGCGCATCGAACTTGCCCCGCTCCAGAATGCGGGCCAGCTGCACCCAGTAGTCGAGCGTGTTATACGTATCCGCCTGGTCGCGCGGATGGGTCCACAGCCCCGGCGACTGATGGCCGACGCAATTCATGTCGAACGCGTTGAGGCGGATCTGCTTCGGCATCGCGGTCTCAGAGCAGGCGGAACGGCTGATCTAAGCCTAAATCCTCGTTGAGGAGAGTGACTGCGCGCGCGAAATCCGCTAATCCGGCAGCCAGCTTTTGAACCCGCGGCGCAGCGCCTTGCCGAGCCGGTGGGCGTTATCCGTCCAGTCCCGATTGGGTGATGCAGGCGAGGTCGATTGCTTCACCTCCTTCGCCCACCTGGCGAGCCGATAGACGCGGTCCGTCCAATCCCCCGCGGGCGACCCCGCCTCCCTGAGGCGATGCTGTAGACGCGCCTTTAGCGCTCTTGCAGTCGACTTTTCATGCTCGGTAGCGGCGGGATCTTCGACCAGCGCGGCGACGGCCCGCAATTTCCGGCGGAGATCCTCGACCGACCCCTTAATCACACTCGTGCGCATCATTGGGGATTGTAACGCCGGACCGACGCCAGGTCTATTGAAGCGGGCGCAATCGGGCCACCTCGGACGCCTTTCAAGGCGGCGACATGGAGGATGCTCGCCAAGGTGGTGCGCCCGGTGAAATTGCTCCAATCCGGTCGCGCGATTTCGCCGCCCTCAGAGCAGATCGCAGACGGCGTCCCAATACCGTTTCATCGCGGCGAGGTGATCGCCCAGAGACCGGCCGGCGATGCGGTGGAGATGTCCGCTTTCGTAGTAATTGGCCAAGGTCAGGTGCGTCACCCCGATCGATTGCCAAAATCGCACCTGATCACGCCATTCGGCCTCACCGCCGGCCCCCGCCGAGACCCGCGTGTCGATGCCGATCGCCGCCGGATCGCGACCGGCCTCCTCGGCGTAGCGATGCAAGGTGGCGATCGCCGTGCGCGCTGCCTCGCCCGGCGGATAGGCAAGCGGCATCCAGCCGTCGCCCCATTTGGCGCAGCGGCGCAAGGTCACGTCGGCGTGGCCGCCATACCATAACGGGATCTTGCCGCCGGCGGGCAGCGGGTTGATCCCGGCATCCTCGATGGTATGCCACTTGCCCTTGAAGCTGACATGCGGCTGCGCCCACAGCGCCCGCATGACCTCGACCTGCTCTTCCGAGCGGCGGCCGCGATTGTGAAAATTCTCGTTGAGGCCGACGAACTCCACCTCGTTCCAGCCGACCCCGATGCCGAGGCGAAAGCGACCGCCCGATAAGACGTCGAGCGAGGCGGCCTGCTTGGCGACCAGCACGGTCTGACGCTGCGCCAGGATCAACACCTGGGTGGAGAAATCGGCGATCCGAGTGCATCCGGCGAGAAAGCCAAACAACACAAAGGGATCGTGATAGAGGTCGGTCGAGCGGGCGCGGCCCTGGGTCCAATCGGGCCGGCTCGCGACGTTGACCCCGAGCACGTGATCGGGGGCGGCGATGCCGTGATAGCCGATCTCCTCCGCCGCCTGCGCAAATTCGCGCAAGGTCCCCGGTTCGCCGCCGATATCGACAATCGGAAGGGCCACACCGAGCTTCATCCGAACCTCCGCCTCGTTATGTGCCGTGCGCTAAAGTTACCGGCCAACAAAAGATCGGTATCACAACCACGCCATATCGGCATCAGCCCGACAGCGCCTGCGCGAGAAACGGCAGGCTCTCGTCCATCCGGTAATCGACCCCGCTATGGTTGTCGGGAAATTCCTCGTAGCGATGGGCGATGGCAAGGTCTTTCAGCCGCCGCACGAACCTGCGGGCGCCGTAAAGCAGATTGAACTGGTCGTTTTCTCCGCAATCGATGTAGAGCGCCTTCAGCCGGCGCAGATTGTCTGCTTGGGCTTCAACCGCGACGACGGGGTCTTGCCGCAGCCAATTCGCCCAGCGCTCCTCGATGATCTCGCAAGTGTCGAAGGTGACCGGCAGCCGGATGCCGAGGAATTGCTCGGGATCGGGATCGTAGCTCGCCGCCATCGCCAGCGCATTGAACACTTTGAAGGAACCCTCCGGATGCTTCTGTGCTGTCTCAAGCTTCTGCCACCACCGCTCGATCAAATTCTCTGCACCGGCAAGTGAGCGCAGCACCGCCGGCATATCGGGCAGATAGCACAGCTCGAAGCCCATATCGCCGGAATGGCAGGCCGCGGCAGCCCAAATGTCGGAGTGGCGCAGCGCGTGCGTCAACGCGCCATACCCGCCGGAGCTCTTGCCAAAGACGCCGCGGCGACCGGCGCCGCCGCATCCGAAGCGCTGCTCTATCGCCGGCAACATCTCATGCAGCAGAAAATCCTCCCAAGCGCCCACCGCCGCCGAGTTGATGTATTGGTTGCCGCCAAGCCGGGTAAAGCAGTCGGGGAAAGCGACAACGACCGGCGGCATGCGCCCCTCCCCGATCAACCGGTCGAGCCGTTCCGGCAGGTTCTCGCGAAAGCCGACCCAATTTGTGTGGGACAGTCCGCTGCCGGTGAAGCCGGCGAGATCCACAAGCAGGGGCAAGCCTTTCCCGTCATGCCCAGCCGGCATGTACACATCGACCGCGCGCACGGACGGGTCACCCAGCATATTGCTTTTGAGGGCTTCGCTCTCGACCGTGATCCGGCCGACCGAGCCCGTCGCTTCGAAAAACCTGCGCATGCCTTCACCCTCGGCTGCTGCTTCGCGCGTTGAACAAGGCCATATTGACGCTCTCAGTGCCGCCCTCGGCAACCGACATGCTGAAGGTGGGCTTCGGATGTCAATCGCAGCTGCCGCGCCTCCCGCCGATACCCTCTCGCGCCGCTAGCTCCTGGAGTAGGATGATCGTGCATCACGCTGCCCGCTGGGAGGAGACCATGGCCGTTGATCCGCTCCCGATCGTCCATTTCGTCGGCAGCATTCCGTTGCCGGACGCCGAATCTGTGTTCCGCACCCTCGCCGGGGCGGCCGGGCCCTATCTGCGGCGCCTGCCCGATGGCGAGACCGGCATCCGCAAGACCTGGATCCGCTTTTTGCAGGATGTTCTTGCCAAAAATCCGGCAATCGAGGTGGCCGAGGATGTGCCGCCCTTCAAATTCACCCAATGGGACGGCAAGGTGCTGCGCGAAATCCCGCGTCTTCGCATCAAGCCCGGCGCCAAGCCCGACCCCGCTACGTTCACGACCGGCTATGCGCAGATGGCAATTGCGTCCTGGGGCTTGTTCGAGCGCCTGCAGAACGCCGCGGTCATTCCCGGAAATGTAAAGTTCCAGGTCTCGCTGCCGACGCCGATCGCGCCGACCTACAACAACATGGTGCCGTCGGACCGGGCGGCGCTATTGCCGGCCCTGACCGAGCACCTGATGGGCGAGGTTGGGAAGATCGCCGCGGCCATCCCGAATGACCGGCTCGCGCTGCAATGGGATGTGTGTCAGGAAGTGCTCGCCTGGGAAGGCTATTACGAACCGGGGCCGGTCGATTTCCGCAGCGAAACGCTCGCGGTCCTGACCAGGATCGGCGATGCGGTGCCCGCCGCGATCGAGCTCGGCTACCATTTCTGCTATGGCAGCCCGGCCGACGAGCACTGCGTTCAGCCGAAAGACATGGCAATCATGGTCGAAATGGCCGATGCGATCGGCGCTGGCGTCGCGCGCCCGATCCAGTTCTTCCACATGCCGGTGCCCAAGGGCCGCACCGACGACGGCTATTTCGCGCCGCTCGAAAATCTGCGCCTGCGCCCCGAGACCGAACTCTATCTCGGCCTGATCCATTACAACGATGCCCAGGGCGACGCGGCGCGGCTGGCCGCAGCCCGGCGCCATGCGCGGGTCGACGGCGTCAGCACCGAATGCGGCATGGCGCGCGGCGATCCGGCGCGGCTGCCCGCGCTGCTCGCTGCTCATGTCCGCGCCGCCCAGCTTGCTGCTTAGGGGCGAGCCGCCCGGCGTCGATGTGCGTTCAACAGGTCGCAAGATAGCCGCAGGGCTCGAGACACAGCAACACGCTGCTGACGATCACCGGCCTGTCGGTCTTCTACGACCGGGTCCGCGCTCTCCCCGCAGTCGTTCGGCGCGGTTGTGACGATGGTAAAGCTGCGCAGCCTTTCGCCATCGGGGCGCGCCAGCTCTCCCACAGGCCGGCCAGCGCCATCAGCCGATGGTCGGCCAGCGCCACCGCATAGGGCTGCCGTTCTCGGCCGAGCTTTTTCCATTCGTAAAAGCTGTCGAGCGGGACCAGGCAGCGCCGCCGCTGGAACGCCTCGCGAAAGGCCGGTCGCGTGTCGATGCCCTCGGCCCTGGCATTGATGTTGGCAAAGCCGACCTTGATGTCCTTCGCCCAATAGGGGACGAGCCCCCAGCGCAGCAGGTCGAGGCTGCGCTCGCCGACGCGCGCGTCGAACCGCACCACCGGCAGGCTGTCGGTCGGCGCCACATTCCAGCTCGCGGCGAAATTGGGCGCGGGCTGCTCGGCGGGATCGAAAACACCAGCTTGATCTCGCTGACATCGGAGGAGAGTCGCGCCCGGCCGCACATCCCACGAGCTTGCCCCGCCATGCCGTCGCGAGGCAATGCCGCAGACATCGCAGCCGCAGGCATCGCGGGCTTCACCCTTTCGGCCGGTTTCGGTATTGTTCGTTCGCATAAATCCAGGGGCAGCTAGATGACGCCAGCAGAAGAAACCTATGATTTTATCGTCACCGGGGCGGGGTCGGCGGGCTGCGCGGTGGCCGGACGGCTCAGTGAATCCGGGCGCTGGCGGGTGCTGCTGCTCGAGGCCGGCGGGCGCGACACCAACCCATGGATCCATATCCCGCTCGGCTACACCAAGACATTCACCAACCCGCAGGTGAACTGGATGTTCGAGACCGAGCCCGAGAAGGAGCTCAACGGCCGCACCCTCTACCAGCCGCGGGGCAAGGTCCTGGGCGGCACCAGCTCGATCAACGGCATGGTTTACATGCGCGGCACCTCGACCGATTACGACGGATGGCGGCAGCGCGGCTGCGAAGGCTGGGACTGGGATTCGGTGCTGCCGTTTTTTAAGAAGGCCGAGGATCAGGAGCGCGGCGCCGACGAGTTCCACGGCCAGGGCGGGCCGCTGCACGTGTCGAACCCGGTGCGCTCGCCGCTTGGCGACGCGATGGTCCAGGCCGCGATCGAGGCTGGCATCCCGGCCAACAACGATTTCAACGGCGCCCGCCAGGAAGGTGTCGGCTATTACCAGACGACGACCACCAACCGCCGGCGTTGGAGCTCGGCACGAGCTTATCTCAGCCGGGCGCGCGGCCGGCAGAACCTGACGGTTGCGACCAACGCGCACGCCACCCGCATCCTGTTCGACGGCGCCCGCGCGGTCGGGGTCGAGTACCAAACCCCCGAGGGGCGCAAGACGGCGCGGGTGCGCGGCGAGATTGTCGTCTCCGGGGGCGTCTACGGCTCGCCGCAGCTGCTGCAGCTCTCCGGGCTCGGGCCGGCCGATCTGTTGGCCGAGTTCAGCATTCCGGTGGTGCGCGACATGCCCGGGGTCGGGGCGCATCTGCACGACCATTTCAACACCTATCTGGTGTGGCGCTGCAGCCAGAAGGTCACGGTCAACGACATGGCGATGAGCCCGGCGCGCAAGCTCAAGGCCGCGGTGCAATACGCGGCCAGCCGCTCCGGCCATCTCTCGAACGCCGGGATCTATGCCGGCGCCTTGGTCCGCACCGACCCGCGCCTCGATCAGCCCGATCTGCAGATCAACATGTCGGGCTGGAGCGCGCTCGAGCGGCTGCGCACCGGGATCAAGCCGCACCCGTTCTCGGCCTTCACCTTCAGCCCGGTGCATCTGCGCCCCGACGGTCGCGGCTGGGTGCGGATCAAGAGCCCCGACCCGCTGGCGCCGCCGGCGATCCAGTTCAATTTTCTGGCCAGCGATGCCGATTTCCAGGCGCTGATCTACGGTATGCGGCTCTCCCGCAAGATCGCCGCCCAGCCGGCGCTAAAGCCGTTTGTGGTCGAGGAGGTGCTGCCCGGCCCGCAGGTCGAGAGCGAAGCCGACATGATCGAGGAGATCCGAGTGCGCGGCGTCTCCAACCTGCACCCGGTCGGCACCTGCCGGATGGGCCGCGAGATCGACGCGGTGGTCGATCCGCGTCTCAAGGTGCACGGGATCGAGCGGCTGCGCGTCGCCGACGCCTCGATCATGCCGCAGGTGCCGGGCGGCAACACCAACGCCCCCTCGATCATGATCGGCGAGAAATGCGCTGCCATGGTCCTCGAAGACGCGCTGGCGGCGTAAGAGGGGCGGGGCTAGGACGCCCGGCTTCGCCCGCAGCTCCGGGCCGGAACAACCTTGGAGCGCCGTCGGCTTCATGTATTCGGCATCAGCCGAATGCATGACGGCGCGGATGCGCTATGGCAGTGGGCGCATTCGAACCCGGCCCGGCTCGATGACGGAGAAATGACCGGCCCAATCCTTGCGTGCCGCAATCAGGTCGGCGAGACGCCGCGCCGGCGCTTCGGATCTTGGTGGCGGCACGCGCAACAGGACGATGCCGCAGCTCGGCGATAAGCCCGAGCTTCCGGCCAGCTCGCCAAAATCCTTGTCGAAGGTCAGAAGAATCCGACCCTCGCGCATCGCCCACGCCAGAACCTCGGCGTCGCCGATGCCGGGTGCGGCGAGCCTCACCACACCACCTCGTGCCCCGCAGCTTCAAGCGCCCGGACGCCTGCGGCCGGGAAGTTCTCGTCGGCCAGGAAGCGCATCTCAGGCGGCGCTTGGGTATACCTTCTCCGAGCGCAGCGCGTCGCGCGCGTAGCCGAGACAAGCGAGCACGTCCTCGCGCGTGATCCCGGGGTAATTCGCCCCGATCTCTTCTTCGGTCCAGCCGTCGGCAAGCAGCCCGATCACGAATTCAACAGAAAGGCGCGTGCCGCGGACGACCGGCTTGCCGGCGAGCACTCTCGGATCGAGCACAATGCGAGGATGCTTCATTATCCGCAAACCCCGAAGAATTGAGCGCCGTGCCCGTAAGGGGGCGCGAGAACCCTAATGACGAGCCACTGGGCCCAACGCGAAGCGCATGGCCTCAGCGCAGGGTCGGCATCACGTATTCAGCGCCGGCGCGAATGCCGGTTGGCCAGCGCGCGGTCATGGTCTTGAGGCGGGTGTAGAAATGCACGCCTTCGGGGCCGTAGACCGCGGTATCGCCGAACAGCGAGCGTTTCCAGCCGCCAAAGCTGTGAAACGCCATCGGCACCGGGATCGGCAGGTTGATGCCGACCATGCCGATCTGGATGCGGTTCGAAAATTCGCGCGCGGCGTCGCCGTCGCGGGTGAAGATCGCGACCCCGTTGCCGTATTCGTGGTCGTTGACGAGCTTTGCCGCATGCTCGAAATCGGGGCTGCGCACGACCGACAGCACCGGCCCGAAAATCTCCTCCTTATAGATGCGCATCTCGGGCTTGACCTCGTCGAACAGGCAGCCGCCGAGAAAAAACCCGTTCTCGTAGCCCTGGAGCTTGAGGCCGCGGCCATCGACCGCGAGCTTCGCCCCTTCCTCGATGCCGAGATCGACATAGGAACGCACCTTGTCGAGGTGCTGGCGGGTGACCAGCGGCCCCATCTCGGCCTCGGGGTCAGTGCCGGGGCCGACCTTCAGCGCGCGCACCCGCGGCACCAGCTTGTCGATCAGCTTGTCGCCGACCCCGCCGACCGCCACTGCGACCGACACCGCCATGCAGCGCTCGCCAGCGGCGCCATAGGCCGCCCCCATCAGCGCGTCGGTCGCCTGGTCGAGATCGGCGTCGGGCATCACCACCATGTGGTTCTTGGCGCCGCCCAACGCCTGCACCCGCTTTCCGGCCGCGGCGGCATTCGCGTAAATGTATTCGGCGATCGCGGTCGAGCCGACAAAGCTGACCGCGGCGATTCCCGGATGCTGGAGGATCGCGTCAACCGCCGCCTTGTCGCCGTTGACGACGTTGAAGACGCCCGGCGGCAATCCAGCCTCCGTCAGCAATTCGGCGATCCGCACACCGGCCGAGGGATCGCGCTCCGACGGCTTCAGCACAAAGGTGTTGCCGCAGGCCAGCGCCATCGGGAACATCCACATCGGCACCATCGCCGGGAAGTTGAACGGCGTGATGCCGGCGCACACGCCGAGCGGCTGGCGCACCGACCAGCTGTCGATGCCGCGGCCGACCTGCTCGGCGAACTCGCCCTTTAGCAGATGCGGGATGCCGCAGGCGAACTCGACGACCTCGACGCCGCGGTCGATCTCGCCCTGGGCGTCGGAGAAAATCTTGCCGTGCTCCTCCGAGATCACGCGGGCCAGCGCGTCGCGCTCGCGGTGCAGCAATTCGACGAATTTGAACAGGATGCGCGCGCGGCTGAGCGGGGTTGTCGCGGCCCAGCCCGGAAATGCCGCGGCCGCGGCGCGGACCGCCTGATCGACCTCGCCCGTGGTGGCAAAGGCAACGCGGCGGATCTTCTCGCCGGTGGCCGGGTTGTACACATCGCCCCAGCGACCGCTGGTCCCGCCAATCTCCTTGCCGCCGATATGATGCTGGATGTCGCTCATCAGGATGACCCGCCCGCTGATATCTCGGATGCCTATCATATAGGCCCGGCGCGGGGCCGGCGGCAGCGGATTTTGCTCCGGCCCAATCGGGACGCGATGCGCGCGCGGTTGCGGACCCTCCGCATTCTCTTCGCCTCCGCTGTCGGCAGCTCTGATGGTCCCGAGCCGGGGGTGATCGCTTTGCGCGGCCGAGTGTCACATCCCGCTCAACGCGCCATAGGCGGAGAACGCAGTCCAGACGACGAGCAAGGTTATCCCGCTCCAATACACCCATTGATACATTACATTCCCCTGAATGTTGCCGCCGATTACAAACGTACTCTCTGCGCCGCCGGTGGCTCGATTATGTCGATGATATGCCGATTATATGGAATTGCCGGCGCAATCCTCCCTGCCGCCGGCTCCTTCTCCCATGGGAGAACAACGGATGGCGATGCCGGCAGGTGAAGCCGAGCTCGCGGTCGAGCGCATCGGCGCCGGCGGCGATGGGCTCGCACATTGGCGGGGCGAGCCGGTTTATCTGCCGTTCACCGCGCCGGGCGACCGGGTGCGCGCCCGGCTCGGCGCGCGGCGCGGCGGCGGCTATGAAGGGCGCGTGGTTGAGCTGCTCGATCCAGGTCCCGGGCGGGCTCCGGCGCCTTGCACGCATTTCGGGCAATGCGGCGGGTGCGCCTTGCAGCACCTCGATCCCCGGACTTACCGGGCCGCCAAGCTCGGCGGGTTGCGCGCCGCGCTCGGTCGAGTGGGAATCGATCCTGCTGTCGTCCGGCCGCTGCGGCTGGTGCCGCCGGTGCGGCGGCGTGCGCGGGTTGGCCTGACGCGCCCACGCGATGCGCGGCAACCGGCGCGGCTCGGGTTCCGCCAGCGCTTTCGGCACGATCTCGTCGATATGCACGAGTGTCTGGTGCTGGAGCCGGAGCTGTTCGCCGCGGCACGCATGTTGCGGCCGCTCGTGCCCGAGCTTTTGCCGCCCGGCGATGCGGCCGAGGCGACCCTGACCCGCACCGACAGCGGGGTCGATTTGCTGATCGACGCCGGCGCTCACCCGTCTCTAGGCGCGCTGGAGGCGCTGGCAGTGCTCGCCGCCGAGGGCGATCTCGCCCGCATCGTCTGGCGGACGACCAAGGATGAAATCCTCGTCGTCGAGCGCAGCCCGGTCCGAATCCTGCTGTCGGGTGTCCCGGTGCTGGTTCCGCCCGGTGCTTTTTTGCAGGCGAGCGCGGCGGCGGAGGCGATCCTCGTTGCCGAAATCGTGGCCGGGGTCGGCTCGCGCCGGCCGGCGCTCGATCTCTACGCCGGGCTCGGCAGCTTTGCTTTTGCTCTAGCCGCCGCTGGCGCGGTGCACGCGGTCGAGGGCGAGGCGCGCGCCGCCGCTTCCCTCGCCGATGCCGCTCGCGCTGTGCCAGGGGTAACAGTCGAGCGCCGCGACCTCGCCCGCGACCCGCTGCCGCCCGAGGCGCTCACCGGCTACGCCGCGGCGGTGTTCGATCCGCCGCGCGCCGGCGCCGCACGCCAAGCGGCGGCCCTTGCCGCCTCCGGGCTCGACACCGTCGTCGCCGTGTCGTGCAACCCCGCCACCTTCGCCCGCGACGCCGCCTGCCTGATCGAGGGCGGCTTTGGCCTCGAGCAAGTCATCCCGGTCGACCAGTTCGTCTGGTCGCCGCACCTCGAGCTCGTCGCCGTGTTCCGGCGGTGAGCACGGAGCAAGGATTGCCGAATGCGGTTGCGCCCGCCGATTTTTCGGTCGTAGATCAATCCTATGGCCACCGTTGCCTTTGATACCTTGAAGCTCGCTCAGCGGCTCGAAGCAGCAGGATTACCGCCGCGCCAAGCTCAGGGTATCGCCGAGGCGATTTCCGAGACTGTCGGGGAGGCGATCGTTACCCGGGAGTACCTTGATCTTCGCCTTGCGGAATTGGGGGCAAGGCTCGAAGCAAAGCTTTCGGAAACGGATGTGAAGATTGTGCAAGCCCGTGCGGAGATGCTGAAATGGAGATCGGGTGCTGTAGGCTTGCAGACCCTCGCGATTTTCGGCGGAGTGGCGGCCGTGCTGCGCCTAATCGGCCATTAAGAGCTGGGCGACAAGGGGTGAGTTTCAGCTTCGCACGCCGCAGCCCAGAATGGCGACAGTCGGAACCGCGAAGCTGTCGCCTGCCCGATACACCTTCACCCGCTCGGCGATCGCGGCTTCGATCGCCGTCAAGGCCGAGGCCGGCTGCGCCTCGATCAGCGCTGCGGTGCGCACCGTGCCGCGGCGAAACCCCTCGACCAGATCGCCCGCAGCGGCAAAGCGCCATTCGCCACCGACCCGCCGCGCCTCGGCCTGGACAAAGCCGGCAGCGTCTAGGACCCGCAGCAGATCCCCCGGGGTGCGCAGCCCGCCGCCCGATGGCGGAGCTTTGGCCGCGTTTGGATCGCCATGCGCGGCGATCGCGTCGAACAGCAGCTTCCAGGCGATGTTTTCGGCCGGCGCGGCCCAGCTGGTGAATGCGACACGCCCGCCCGGCCGCAGCACCCGCCGCACCTCGGTCAAACCCGCCACCGGATCGGGAAAATGGTGCACGCCGAAATTCGAAACGACCGCCGCAAAAGCAGCGTCGGCAAACGGCAACGCCTCGGCGTCGCCCCGCTCAAAGCGAATCTCCGGGTGAGCCGCACTGGCCACGGCCAGCATCGCCGTCGAGAAATCGACCCCCACCGGCCGCGCCCCTCGCCCGACCGCCGCCGCGGCGACGACCCCGGTGCCGCAGGCGAGGTCGAGCAGTTGCGTCCCGTCCTCGACCCGCGCGGCATCGAGCAGCAGCGTGACAAACGGGCGCGTCGCGGCGGCGAAGGTGTCGCCATATTGCGAGGCTGCCCGCTGCCAGCCGGCATGCTCGAACGCGCGCACCGCCTGCCGGTCGAAGCTCATCAGATTACGCCCGCTGCGGTCAGCCCGGCGATTTCCCCGGCGGAGAGACCGAGCCAGCCGCCGTAGATCTCGGCGTTGTGCTGGCCGATCGTCGGGCTCGGGCCGGCCGCGACCTTATCGGTGCCGTGCAGCCGCAACGGCGTCGCCGGCACCACGATCGGACCAAGCTCGGGATGGTCAATATGCTCGAGCATGCCGCGCTCGTGCATGTGCTTGTCGTGCATGACCTCGGGCGCGGTGCGCACCGGCGCGCACGGGATGCGGTACGCCTTGGCGCGGGCGAACACCTCCATCTTGCCGAGGCTGCGGGTCCATGCGGCGACCAGCGCGTCGGTTTCCTCCATATGCGCGACGCGCCCGGCATTGGTCGCAAACCGGGGGTCGTCGGCCAGATCCTCGCGGCCCATCGCCTTCAGCAAATTCTGGAAATGCGCCTCGGTCACGACATGGATCGCGACGTGTCCGTCCGTGGTCGGGAACACGTTGTAGGGCGCGCTGTTCAGCGCCGATTGGCGATTGCCGGTGCGGGGCGGGACCTCGCCGGTGCGGTGATAGTATTCGAAGCTGCTGGCCAGGGTCGGGTAGACGGTTTCCTGCATCGCTATTTCGACGAGCCGGCCCGTGCCGCTGCGGTCGCGATCGTAGAGTGCGGTCACGACCCCGGCGTAAAGGTGGATCCCACCCATAAAATCAACCAGGGTCGGGCCGGCCTTGACCGGCGGCCCGTCGGGGAAGCCGGTGACGCTCATGATCCCCGAGGCCGCCTGGATCGTCATGTCCATCGCCAGATTGTCGCGGTCGGGGCCACTGAGCCCGAAGCCGGTGCCCGAGGCATAGATCAGGCGCGGGTTCAATTCGTGCAGCCGGCTCCAGCCGACGCCGAGCCCGTCCATCGTGCCGGGCGAGAAATTTTCCAGCAGCACGTCGGCGCGCTTGACCATTTCGAACAACAAGTCGCAGCCGCGCGGCTCTTTCAGGTTGAGCGTCACCGCGTGCTTGTTCTGGTTCAGCATTGCGAACGGCAGGGTGGCGCTCTTGCCCGGGTCGGCGCGGCGCCGGCCGGGCTCGCCGCGCGGCGGCTCGATCTTGATCACAAAGGCGCCGGCCTTGGCCATCAACAGGGTCGCGTAGGGGCCCTGAAAGATCTGGCCGAAATCGATCACGGTGACACCGGCCAAAGGCATGTTCGCCCGTATCTGCTGCATTGCTCTCCCCGCCTCGGCTGGACTGCAAATTTTGGTCGCGCACGCCCGCTGCGCGAGTTCATGCTAACGGCAGGCTCGCATCGAGGATATGCCGATGAAATACGACGTCATCTCGGCCGATTGCCACATCGATCTGATCTGGCTGCCGCCTGACCTGTTCACCGACGGCGCGCCCGCCGCGCTGAAGGAGCGCATGCCCTATGTGACCGACGGCGAGCACGGCAAGGAGTGGGTGACCAAGGGGGGCGCCTCGTTCGGGCTGATGAACGGCATGGGCTCGGCCGGCCGCCTTTATGAGCCGGGCAAGATCCATCGTTCGGACCGTATGGCCTCGGAGGGGGTTTATGAGGACGGCAAAAAGGGCATCCGCCGCATGACCGACCCCGACTTGCGGATCAAGGACCAGGACCGCGACGGCATCCAGGCCGAGGTATTGTACGGCATCCTGGGCGCCACCAACCGGATCAACGACGACGCAGCCGCCGGCGAAATGCTGCGCATCTATAACGAGTGGCTGGCCCAATTCTGCAACACCCACCCTGAGCGGTTTGCCGGGCTCGCCTGCATCCCCAATCACGACATCGACGCTGCGGTCGGCGAGATCGAGCGGGTGGCGCGGCGCGGCGGCGTGCGCGGGCTCGAAATCTCGCGCCGGGCCGGCATGACGCCGTTGTGGGACCCGTGGTGGGAGCCGATGTGGAGTGCCGTCGCGGCTTCGGGGCTGCCGGTGCATTTCCACACGATCGGCAGCGGGGTGCGGCGCGACCTGACGCAATTCCCGCCAAAGGTGGCGCTCGCCGCCCGCGCCTCGGGCATCACCAGCTTTCAGATGTACATGTCGGACGTCTTGATGTCGGTGATCTTCGCCGGCGTGCTCGAGCATCATCCCGGCATCAAGCTCGTGATCGGCGAGGCCGGCACCGGCTGGATCCCTTATATCTTGCAGCGCATGGACGCCGAGTGGGAGGACCAGTTCAAGGCGCTCGATTTGAAGATGCCGCCGAGCGAATACTGGCGCCGCCAGTGCTACGCCACCTATCAGACCGACCCGGTCGGTGTAAAACTCTTGGACGAGCTCGGCGAGGACAACATTATGTGGGGCTCGGACTTCCCGCACCCCGACGGCGTGTGGCCCGACTCTCAGGAATACATCGAGCGCGAGCTCGGCCAGCTCCCCGCTGTCACCCGCAAAAAAATCATCTGCGACAACGCCGCCAAACTCTACCGCTTCGTCAATTAGTGGCCGAACCTGACGTTTGATACCCGTTTTTATCTTCGTCACTCCCGGTTGCGCGCGCGCTGCTGTCCGGGATTTTTGCGGTCATCGCCGGGCGGCGAGAAACAAAGTGAATTGTGGGAGATCGAGCGGATCGAACAGCGCGACCCTGAAGCGGGCGCAGAGCGCGCGCTGCCCGTTTGTCGGGCGACGCTTGCATGGAGTGACGAATGCTGAAGCTGGCACTGTTTTTCCTTATTATTTCAATTATCGCGGCACTGTTTGGATTTACCGGGATCTCGGCGGCGGCGGCAGGCATTGCCAAGATCCTGTTCGTCATCTTTATTATCATCTTTGTGGTGCTGTTGATCATCGGGCTGGTGATCGGCGCGACCTTGTTTTAGCGAGGCCGCGTTTCGTTAAACTGCAGCTGACATGAGGTTTTCGCCACGGGTCGATCGCATAGCCGGCAGCGGGGCCGGAGCCTGGAGCATTGCCCGGGAAGCGGCGCTGCTGCGCGAACTCGGACGTGACGTAATCTCGCTGACCGTCGGCGACCCGGACCAGGTGGCGCCGGCGCCGGTCGTCGCGGCGACGGTTGATGCGCTGCGCCGAGGGCGCACCGGCTATGCCCCGATTGTCGGGCTGCCGCAGCTGCGCGAGGCGATCGCGGCGCGTCACGCCCAGCGCACCGGCCGGCCTTGCGCGGCGGACAACGTCACCTTGACGCCCGGCGCCCAAGGCGGGCTGTTCTGCGCGCTGCAATGCCTCGCCGGGCCGGGCGACGAGGTCATCGTGCCGGAGCCGGTCTATGCGACTTATGAGGGCGTGATCGGCGCAAGCGGGGCGCGCATGGTCGCCGTGCCGCTGCGGGCGGAGCGGGGCTTTCATCCCGATCTCGCCGCGATCGCAGCCGCGGTCACGCCGCGCACGCGTGTTGTCTGGATCAACAGCCCGCATAATCCGACCGGCGCGGTGTTCACCGGCGACGAGATCGCCGGTATCGCCGCCTTATGCCGCGAGCGCGATTTATGGCTGATTTCCGACGAGGTTTACGAAGACCTCGCCTTTGCCCGGCCGCATGTCAGCCCATGGTCGCTGCCGGACATGGCCGGGCGCACGGTGGTGGTGTCCAGCCTGTCGAAGTCGCACGCCATGCCGGGCTTTCGCTTTGGCTGGGTCATCGGCCCGCCGGCCCTGTCGCGGCATCTGTTCAACCTGCTGCTGTGCATGTGCTACGGCAGCCCCGGCTTTATCCAGGAGGGCGCGCTGACGGCGCTCGGCGCCGAGCTTCCCGAGGTCGCCGCGTTGCGCGAGGATTATCGCCGCCGCGCCGTATTGCTATCGGGGATGCTCGCCGCGGCGCCCAATTGCCGGGTGGTGCGGCCCGAGGGCGGCATGTTCGTGCTGCTCGATGTCCGCGGCACCGGGCTCGGCTCCTCCGAATTTGCCCAGGCGCTGCTGGCCCGCGAGGAGGTCGCGATCCTCCCCTGCGACGGGTTCGGGCCGAGTGCCGCCGGCCATCTGCGCATCGCGCTCAGCGCCCCCGACCCGCGGCTCCTCGAAGCCGGCCGGCGCATCGTGCGCTTTGCCGACGCGCTCGCTCGGGAAGGCGGGGCGCGCGAATGATCAGCCAATCGGTTTCACCGCCACCTGATGCGGCTCCCCTTTGGGCGGGATCAGGCGGCCGGGATTGGCGCGCCAGTCTCGCCACAACTCTTCGAGGTAGGGCAGCATCTCGAAGAGCGCGATCGCAGAGAGGTCGGCGGCCACGTAAGCGGTCGGCAGCGGTTCGCCCTTCGGCCGGATTGACGGGTCGGGGTCCCGCGCCAAGCCAACCAGCGCCCGCAGCGCCGGCCAATGCAGCACCGAAATAAAAGCCGCCGCCATCAGCGGCAGCATTTCAAGAAAGCTGTGGATGTGCTGCTCGACCGGGCTCACCTCGCGGCGGGTCACCGCGTAGCTCACGTCCCACAGCGCGGTCCATTCGTGGACAAAGAACGAGGCGATCATCAGCGCCAGCACCGGCGCGTGGATCTCGAAAAACAGCCCCGCCAGCACCGGCGTCCCCATCTCGGTCAGCATCAACAGGTGGATCAATGTCTCCTTGGCGCCGGTGGTCGTTTCGATATGGGTCGCCCGGTGGCAGAACCAGTCGGCGAGGCCGGCGCCGAGCCACAGCGGCACGATAAAGTACAACAGGAAGCGGCGGGTCACCGCGCGCGTCTCGCGCTCCGACAACTGTGTCCTCAGCACGGCCGGCTCCGGCCCTCGCCGCATTGCCCGCGCGCCCAGCGCCAGCGCGATGCCGACGCCGAACCAAACAGCAACGCTTTCATCGGCAGCTCCGGCTTAAAAAAAGTGATATCCTTGGATACCGCTAATAGCGGATCGTTTGGCCATCGCCGGCTCTCAACCCGACAACAGGCTCACCAACAGCAGCGCATTGAGCCCCAGGACAATCGCCGTCGCGGCGATCGCTATGGCGCTGAGAGTGCGCGAGTTCGCCAGCCCGCCCATCAGCGAGCGGTTGCCGGTGAACAGCACGAGGGTGACCAGTGGAACCGGCAGCACAAAGCTAAGCACGACCTGGCTGATGACCAGCGCTTTGGTCGCGTCGGCGACCACGGCCGCGATAACGAGGGTGGGCAGCATCGTTGCCAGCCGCCTGGCCCAGAGCGGGATGTGCCAGTCGAGAAAATCCTGCATGATGACTTGCCCCGCCATCGTGCCGACCACCGAGCTCGACAAGCCGGAAGCGAGCAGCGAGACAATGAATAATGCGGCCGCGGCGCCGCCGAACAGCGGCCCCAGCACGTGATAGGCGCCCTCGATGCTCGCCTGGTGCGCCCCAACGCCGGGAGCGCGAAAAGTGACCGCGGCGATGTACATCATCGCCATGTTCACCAGGCCGACCGCGCCGAGGGTAAGCCCGATGTCGATGTTGGAGGCACGCACCAGCCGCCGCAGCCGCTTCGGATCTGCGCCCGGTAGGCGGTCGCGGGCGACGCTCGAATGCAGAAAAAGGGCGTGCGGCATGACCGTCGCGCCAACGATCCCGGCCGCCAGCATGACCCCGCCCGCACCGCCGAAAGAGGGCACAAAGCTATGCTTGAGCACCGCGCGCCAGTCCGGCGGGATCAGGCCGGTCTCGACCAAAAAGCAGAGCCCGACGATCACGATCAGCCCGGCGATGATCGCCTCGACCCTGCGAAAGCTGTGCTGATGCATGCTCAAAATAAGCCAGCTCAGCGCCGCGGCCAGCACGGTCCCGGCGAGCAGCGAGGTGCCGAGCAACAGCGCGCAGCCGATCGCCGCGCCGAGCAGCTCGGCGAGGTCGGTAGCCATCGCCCCGATTTCGCTCGCCGCCCATAAGGCGAGGGTCAGCGGCGGCGGTAACTGCTCGCGGCATATCCGCGCCAAGCTGCGGCCGCTGACGATGCCGAGCTTAGCGGCAAGCGCTTGAAACAGCATCGCCGTCGCATTGGCGAGCAGCACCACCCATAAAAGCCGATAGCCCTGGCTGGCGCCGGCGGTGATGTTGGTGGCGAAATTGCCGGGGTCGAGATAGGCGACCGAGGCGATAAAGGTCGGCCCGGCGAAGGCGCGCAACGCCGCCAGCGACGAGGAGCGCCCCGCCGACGGCTTGCGGAAAAACGCCCGGGCGCGGCCGACCAGCCGATCCGCTCGCGGCGGATCGAGGAAGACCATCCAATCCTCGCTGCACCCGGGCTGATGGTGCGAGCCCGCTATTCGGCCGCGCGCGCCGGGCGGCGCTCGTCGCTCGGGTTCTTCACCTCCTGCGGCGCTGCGCCATGCGGCGCCGGGTCATCGACGTATTTGAAGTTCGGCTCGCTGTTCCACGGACCGCGGCCATCGAGCGCGCCGTCCTTTGACAGGTTGAAGTAGAGATCGACAGTTTCGTCCGGCCGCACGTAGCCAAAGTTCGGCTCGGTCAATTTGCCGAGCGATTGGAGCGCCTTCATAAACATCTCGGTGTGCGAGACTTCGCGGGTCAGCAGAAAGGTCAAGGCCTTTTTGCTGCCCTCGTCGGGCGACAGATTGATCAATGCCTCGTAAGTCTGGCGGGCGCCGGCCTCGGCCGCGATGTCGGCGCGCAGATCGCGGACCACGTTGCCGCCCTCGTTGACATAGGCCGAGGTCCAGGCTTGGCCCTGGCTGTCGACCAGGTGAGGCCCCATTCCGCGCACCGCGAACAGCGTGCTGTTATAGGCCGCGTCCTTGGTGGCGCCCGGGCTTTTTTCGGTATGCTGCTCGATCATCCGCCCGACCATCTCGAGATGGCTGAACTCTTCGAGCGCAATGTCGTGCAGCATGTCGCGGATCCCTTTATCCTCGACATGAAACGACTGGGTCCAATAAGTCAGCGCGGCCGAGAGCTCGCCGGTGGCCCCGCCGAATTGCTCGAGCAGCATCTGGGCGAACCGCGGATCGGCGCCGTCGATCTTGATGTCGTACATCAGTTGCTTGCGGTGAAAGAACATCGGACATCCCCATGGTGAGAGAGCCGTCGCTTAAGCGCGGCCTAGCTGCGCCAACGGGTCGGCTCCGGCGAGGTTCCGCTTTTCTCGGGCATGGGTCGCCGCGTCGAAATAATGAGCGCAATGGGCGAAAGGCGGATCATGCAGTTGCGAACCGCGCGCGGCCCGCAGCGCCGGATCATGCCTTTTTTCGCCCCTTGGCCTGGGGAGTGGCAGCGGCTCGGGCCGGCTGGGCGGCATTGGCGCGACCGCCGGCGACCGGCAGCAGTAGGCTCGGCTGCGTGCGCGACGGATGGGGGCGCGTGGATTTGCGGCTCTTCGCCGCCGGCGCTCGGGCCTCCGCGCCATGGGCCTTGGCGCCACGGGCCTTGGCGCTGATGCGCGCCGCGGCACGCGCAGATCCTGCGCTCTCCTCATCGAGGCTGCGCTTCAGCGCGTCCATCAGATTGATGATTTGCGCCGGCTGGCGCTCCGCCCGCCGCTCGGGCAATTTGCCGGCGAGCTTCTGCTCGATCAGCTCGCGCAGCGCCTGCTGGTAGTGGTCAACAAACGCGTCGGGCTCGAACCGGCGGGTCCGGCGGGCGATGATCTGCTCCATGATCGCCAGCTCGTCGGGGTCCACCGGCCCGTCGCCGATGCCCGCGAAAAACGGTTCGGCGGCACGCACCTCGTCGGCGAAGCGCAAGGTGTTGACGATGAGACCCTGGCCCTCGGGGCGGATCGCCACCGCCCGCTCGCGCTGGTTGATCACCACCCGGCCGACCGCGATCTTGTCGGTCTGGCGCAATGCCACCTGAAAGACGCGATAGCCCGCCTCGGCGAGGCTGCCGTCCGGGACCAAGTAATAGGGATCGGCGACATGGACCGGATCGAGGCTGTCCGCCGCGACGAATCCGTTGATGTCGATCGTGTCGGTGGTCTCGAGCCGCAGCTTTTCGAGGTCGGCGGGCGCCACCGTGACGTAGCGGCCTTTCTCGTATTCGTAGCCCTTGACGATGTCGCTGCGCTCGACCGGGCCGAGGCTGGGCACCACGGTCTGCGTCCGCACCCGCTCGCCCGAGGGCTGGTGGATCATGTGGAAGTGAATCCGCTCCTTTTCGGTCGCGGCGGCGTAAAGGCGGACCGAGATCGTCACCAGCGATAGCTTGAGAAACCCGGTCCAATAGGGCCGGGCGGCGGCGGGCATGATTGCGTCTCCTGCTCCTCCTTGGGCTAACGGCGGCTGCGGTGCCGTGTTCCGGTTGCGCACCGGCGCCAGATCCGAGCCCTGGCCGGTGAGCGTGCTGACGATCGGCGACGGGCTGACCCTTGCTGGAAAGCGCCGATGACCCCGCGCCAATCAGGGGGCGTCGCCAAAGATCGGGTAGATGACCCGGTCTCCGGGCTTGATGCCGAGCCGCTCGGTGGTGCCGCCATTCAATTCGATGACCGCCCGCACCGGCGCCGCGGCAGCGATTGTTGCGTCCGATTGCGGCACCGCGCGCGACGCGATGTTGACGATCACGCCATGCTGGTCGACGAACAGCATGTCGAGCGGGATCAAGGTGTTGTGCATCCACATCGTCGCCACGGTCGGCTCTTTGAAGTCGAACAGCATGCCGGCGTCCGGCGCTAGGCTCCGGCGGAACATCAGCCCCTGCTCCGTTTGCGCCGGCGTCTCGGCGAGCTCGACGGTAAAGCGATGACGTCCATCGGCGCTGACGATCGTCAGCGACGCGGTGGCGAATTTCTGGAGCGGCAGCTCGGCCGCGCCGCCCGGTCCGCCAGTCGCCAGCAGCAACCCAAGCAGCAGAACGGCGCCGCGGATGGACATTCGAAACGATCCTTTGGCTTTCGCGATCCATATTATGACCCGATCGATCGGATCGCTCGCAAGGGCAGAATGCCGCGGCTTTAGCGCAACGCCATCTCGTCGGTGCGGTGGCCGCGCCTTGTGAGGTGGAGCCGGCAAGGTTAGGGTCCGGACTCAGCCGCGCATGCACGAAACCGTTCTGACCGTCTTTGCCGTTACGGCTCTTCTCGGGCTCGTCAGCCTGCTGCTGCCGCTGGCTGAGCGGTTTTCGATCCCGTACACGGTGCTGCTGGCCCTGGTTGGGGTCGCCATCGGCGGCGCCATCGACATCCCCGCCGCCTATCTGCATGGCGGCGCGCTGCGCGACATCATCGGCACCTTGCACGATTTCGGGCTCAGCGCCGAGTCGCTCTTATACATCTTTCTTCCGGCATTGCTGTTCGAGACGGCGCTCAATGTCGATGTCCGCCAATTGGGCGACGAGATGGCGCCGGTGCTGCTGCTCGCGGTCATCGGCGTCGTCGTCTGCACTCTGGTCGTCGGCCTCGCGCTGTGGCCGCTGGCTCCGGTCGGGGTGCTGGCCTGCATCATACTGGGCGCGGTCATTGCGACGACCGATCCCGTCGCGGTGGTCGCGATCTTTCGCGATATCGGCGCGCCGCGCCGCTTGTCGACCCTGGTTCAGGGCGAGAGCCTGTTCAACGACGCCGCGGCGATCGCGATCTACTCGCTCGCTGTCGCGATCCTGAGCGGCGCTCGGCCGGCGAGCCCGTGGGGCGGCGTCCTGACCTTTCTGCGCCAGTTCGGCGGCGGTCTCGGCGTCGGCTATGTCGCCGGCTGGGGCGCTGCGCTGTTCTTGCCGGTGCTGCGCTCGAACCGGCTGGCCGAAGCGACGATGACGATCGGCTTCGCCTATGCGATCTACATCATCTGCGACCATTATTTTGGCGTCTCCGGGGTGGTGGCGGTCGCGACGGCGGCGCTGATGGTCGGCGCCGAGGGCCGTCGCCGGCTGGCGCCGTCGAATTTCGAGAGCCTGGTGGTCAGCTGGGAGCAGCTCGCCTTCTGGGCCAGCTCGCTGATCTTCCTGTTTGCGGCAATGCACACCCCGCAGCTCTTGGCAGCCGCCAGCTGGCGCGATCTCGCTTTGCTCGGGGCGCTGATCGCGGCGGCGCTCGTCGCCCGGGCGCTGACCCTCTACGGGCTGATCCCGGTGCTCAGCTTCGCCCGGGTCGCTCAGCCGATCGACGCCAATTACAAGCTTTTCATGTTGTGGGGCGGGATGCGCGGCGCGGTCTCGCTGGCCTTGGCGCTGGCGGCAACCGAGAATATGGCGCTGCCGGCCGAAATCCGTCAGTTCATCGGCGTCCTCGCCACCGGCTTTGTGCTGTTCACACTCCTGGTGACCGCGCCGACGATGCGCCCGCTGATGCGGCTCTTACGGCTCGGCGACGCGCCGCCGGCCGAGGTCGCGTTGCGCGAGCGGGTGATCGGGCTGTCGCTGTCATCGATCCTGGAAGAGATCGAAACCGTCGGGCGCCGGCATCGGATCGCGCCGGAAATCGTCGGCGAGATCGCCACCATCTATGATTCGCGCCGCCGCGACCCGGCCGACATCGCCGAAGAGAACGCCCAGCTGCCGGTCGCCATCAGAACCCACGCGGCGCTCGCCGTCTTGGCCGACCGCGAGCAGGAATTCTGCCTCGAATATTTCGAAGGGCGGACCGTGTCGCGGCGCGTCGCGGCGAACCTGCTCGCCCACACCGCGCGCTTGCGCGACGGCGCGCGCAGCCATGGCATAGCGGGCTACCAGCAGGCGGCGGCGCGCCTGCGCGAGTTTGGCCCCGGCTTTCGCCTGGCACTCGCGCTGCACCGCTGGATCGGTCTCGCGGGGCCGCTCTCTCGCCAGCTCGCGGACCGCTTCGAGGTGCAATTGGCGGCCCGCTTTGTGCTGGAAAATCTGGCGGCGTTCACCCGCGAGCAGATCGGCCGGCTGTTTGGCAACGGGCCGAGCGCGGTGCTGGCCCGGCAGGTCGAGCTGCGCCTGATCGAGATCGACCGCGCGATCTCGGCCCTGAAGCTGCAATATCCAAGCTATGTGCGCCAGCTGGAGAGCCAATTTCTGGCGCGCACCGCGGCACGGCTCGAAGAGGAGCGCTATCGCCAGCTGCGCGCCGAATCGATCATCAACCAGGATTTCTTCGAGGATCTGCAACGCCAGCTGCGCCGGCGGCGACGACGGGTCGAGACCCGCACGGTGCTCGATCTGGGCCTCAAACGTGACGACCTGTTGGCGCGGGTCCCGATGTTCGCGGCGCTCGACGGCAAGACCAGACGCGCCGTTGCCCGGCTGCTGCGCCCGCGCTTGGCGGTGCCGGACGAAGCCGTGGTCCGGCGCGGCGAGCGGGGGGACGCGATGTACTTCATCTCCTCGGGTGCCGTCGAGGTGCGCATCGCGCCCGAGCCGGTCCGGCTCGGCAGCGGCGAGTTTTTCGGCGAGCTCGCGCTCTTGGTTGCCGAGCGGCGCAACGCCGACGTCGTGGCCCTCGGCTATTGCCAGCTGCTGAGCCTTGCGGCGCGCGACCTGACGCGGCTGTTCGGCACCGAGCCCACGTTGCGCGCGCACATCCAAGAAGTTGCCCGCGCCCGCAGCGCCGCGGCCGCATCCGGCTCGGGCCCGCCGCCGATGGTCGAGCCGGTCGCCGGAGCCTCAACCTGACCGGCGCACGCTGCGCGGCGGCGGTGCTCGTGTGCGAACCAAACAGATGGTGCCCATCATCTCCCTCTCGTCTCCCCCGCGAAAGCGGAGGTCCAGAGCCGCAGGCCACCGAATTGGCTGCCCCTGTTCAAGCCAGGGGCACGCTCAGGGTGCCCGCTTTCGCGGGCATGACGGGAAAAGCGACGGTGCCAAATGTCAAATTCGGACCGCTAGCTGCGCCGGGCCCAGGTCCAGTGACGCACCGGGCCGCAATCGACATGGACGAAGTCAGAGCGCGGGTAGTAGCCGACCCCGCCGCCTCCGAGGCTCAGCGCTGCATTGCGAACTTGCTCCAAGCTGCGCCCCTCGCTGCGCAAATCGACCGCCATACCCTTGATGTGATAGCTATTCTTGGCCACCCCCGCGCGTTCGAGATAAAGCCGCCGGTTGGTGGCCGGCGAGCGGTAGCCGCAAACTACCAGGAACGGGTCTGACGTATCGAGACGGTCGCGCAACATGCCCAGTACATCGAGCACACCGGCGTTCATCGGCCGGATTTCGTCGGTGTCATGGTCGCGCAGGATCCAGTTGATGTCGCGCACCGCCTCGCGGATGTAGTGGCCGTCGGCCCAGTAGACCGTGCGCAACCACTCCCCAGTATGCACATTGTAGAGCGATACTGATCGCGGAGCAAAGGACACCGCCGCGGCGGGCTTGACCAGACCAACGGCAGCAACGGCGGTCGCGGCGCCGAGAAGCCGGCGCCGGCTCAACAGTGTAGACGGCTGCAATGGTAGCTCCCCCCAATTCCCCGGGAGGGGCCATAGCATTCAAATTCCCGTTGAACAAGCCCGATTGGGCGAAACCGGCACGCCCGCCGCGAGATGCTGTGATTTGCGCTGCAGCCGGTTGAGTCGAATTACTAGGTTATCGCGTCTAACGTTGGCTGGCGACCAAATCTCGCGCGATCGGCGCCGATTTTGCCCGGTTGAGATAGGCCCAGATCTTACCGTCGCGCTGATACGGGTCGGCGCGGAATGCGATCGAGCCATCCGATTCGACGACAGCGGTGCGGTATACGATGAATACCGGCACCTCCTTTGGCAATGCCCGCCCATGGGTGCGATTGACACTGATCCCGCGGGCGATCGCCTCCGGGCTTTGCCCGAGCAGCAGCGCCGCCAGCCGGTTCGGGTCTTCGACGCGCACGCAGCCGTGGCTCATCATTCGGTCGGCGGCCTGAAAACGCCATTTCTCTGGAGTGTCGTGCAGATAGACGTCGAAGCGGTCGTCCATCTCGAATTTAAGGCGACCGAGCGAGCTGTAAGGCCCCGCTTCCTGCTGCACCGCCATAGGCCCGCGCCAACGCATGTGGTGCTCGGCCAGATAATGGCGATCGCTCGCCAGCTTCGGCCGGATCTCCTTTACAAATATCGAGCGCGGGACATTCCAAGGCGGGTTGAACAGAACCGCCCGGATTACCGATTGAAGCTCGGGCGTCTGTTTGTCGGTCTCGCCAACGACCACGCGAGCGGCGAACACCGGCTGGCCGTCGCGTAAGAGCCGCAGCCGCGCGACCGCGGTATCGACGACGAGGCGGTCGGCGGGCATCTTTCGCGGCAGCCAGCGCAGCCGTTCGAGGTTGACCGCGAGCTGCCGCACCCGACGCTGCGCCTCGGCGACGCTGATATGCGGCAATCCCGCATCCCGACCGCCCGCGGCAATCGCACGATACGCCACATAAGCGCGGCACATCGCCCGGTATTCGGGCGAGGACGGGGCGAGCGCCTCGACCGCCGCTGCCGGGTCGGGGGCGGCGATCGCCGCATCGAGCGCGGCCACGGCATCGATCGGCCCCGGCCGCAAATCCTCGGCATCGTCGCGATCCCGGACCGGCACGGCACCCCCGGCGAGCGCGTCGGCATAGGACAAGAAGGCGTCGGACAGCAACAGGTCGCGCTCCACCGGCGACAGCGCCGCCCAACGCGTGGTCAGGCTCGTGCTGTGAAACATCGCCGGGTCGAGGCCCTGATCGCCGGCGTGCCGCACCGCCCGCCACAATGCGGCCGCCTGGGCCGGATGGCGGTCCCACACCATCTGGTAATGATGCGCCAGGTAAAAGCGCCGCAGCAGGTGATCGTTCAACCGCTCGCCGGCGAGGGTTAGACGGGATGCGTGATCGAGCCGGTCCTCGATTTCGAGATCACCGTCGAACGGGGTCAGGGTCGCCGGCCCGGAGCTGGCGTTGCCAGCGCCCGCGGAGGCGGGGGCCGGATTGGCGATCCCGGTGGGAGGCGGAGCCGGCGGGTCCGCCATCGCGCGTGGCGACAGCAGCGCGAGGCCCGCGGCGGCAAGGGCCAACGCCAAGCCGCTGCGGCCCAGCGCCATGCGGCCCAGCGCCATGCGGCCCAGCGCCAAACCATCGGGGGCCTGCGCACCTGGCCTCGCTTGCCGGGTTTCCGACCGATGGCATCGCCGTCAGGATCAAGGCGGTCGATGGAAATTGCTTACCCCCATAATACTGGCCCCCGGTAGGATTGGCGGCCCGGCACCGTGCATGAGCTTATCACGCGCAGGCCCGCCGCGCATCTGACGCTTGCGGAGAGCAACGCGGCGGGCAAGCGTAGCGGGCGGGGGTAACAAAGGCATGAGCGGCGTGGACACCGGCAACGAAACCCCGCACAGCGTGCTGCGCACAGTGTTCGGCTATGACAGCTTCCGCGGCTCGCAGCGGGCGGTCATCAAGCAAGTCGCGGGCGGCGGCGATGCGGTCGTGCTGATGCCGACCGGCGGCGGCAAATCCCTGTGCTATCAGATCCCGGCATTGCTGCGGCCGGGAATGGGCGTCGTCGTCTCCCCGCTGATCGCGCTGATGAAAGACCAGGTCGATGCGCTGGCCCAGCTGGGCGTGCGCGCCGCCGCGCTGAACTCGCGCCTCCAGCCGGCCGAGGCGGCGGCGATCGAGCAGGCGGCCGGCGACGGCGCCCTCGACCTGCTCTACGTGTCGCCCGAGCGGCTCTTAACCCCGCGCTGCCTCGATCTTCTCGGGCATTGCCGGCTCGCCCTCTTCGCGATCGACGAGGCGCATTGCATCTCGCAATGGGGCCATGATTTCCGCCCCGAATACCAGCAATTGTCGATCCTCAAGGACCGCTTTCCGGAAGTGCCTCTCGTCGCGCTGACCGCGACCGCCGACGAGCCGACGCGGCGCGACATCATCGCCCAGCTCGGGCTCGGCCATGCCCCGGTCTTCGCCGCCGGCTATGACCGCCCGAACCTCTACTACCGCATCGTGGCAAAGCGCCGCCCGCTCGAACAATTGTGGCGGTTTCTCGAAGCCGAGCATCCGGCCGATGCCGGGATCGTCTATTGCTTCACCCGCAAATCGGCGGATGAGGCGGCGGCCTGGCTCGCCGCGCGCGGGCGCACCGCACTCCCGTACCACGCCGGTCTCGACAGCGCCGTGCGCGAGCGCCACCAGGAGCGCTTTTTGCGAGAGGAGGGGGTGATCGTCGCCGCCACGATCGCCTTTGGCATGGGGATCGACAAGCCCAATGTCCGCTTTGTCGCCCATCTCGACGCGCCGAAAAACCTCGAAGCCTATTACCAGGAAACCGGCCGCGCCGGCCGCGACGGGCTGCCGGCCGACGCCTGGATGACCTATGGCATCGCCGACATCATGCACCTGCTGCGGCTGGTCGATAGCGGCGAGGCCGGCGAGACCCGGCGCCGCATCGAGCGCCAGAAGATCGAGGCGCTGATCGGCTATTGCGAGACGGTCGCGTGCCGCCGCCAGGCGCTGCTCGGCTATTTCGGCGAGCATGACCACAAGCCCTGCGGCAATTGCGACAATTGCCGCGAGCCGGCCGCAACCTGGGACGGCACCATCGCCGCGCAAAAGGCGCTCTCCGCGATCTACCGCACCGGGCAGCGCTTTGGCGCGCACTACCTCGCCGACCTGCTGCTCGGGGCCGACAACGAGCGGATCAAGCAATTCGGGCACGACCGGCTGAAGACCTTTGGCGTCGGCAGCGAGCTCGACCGCCGCGGCTGGCTCTCGGTGTTCCGCCAGCTGGTGGCGCAGGGGCTCGCTGTCCCGGACGCGGCCGGGCATGGCGGGCTCGCCCTGGCGCCGGCGGCGAGGGACATCCTGCGCGGCGCCAAGCCTGTGCATTTCCGCCTCGATCCGGCCCGCGAGAAACGCTCGCGCGGGCCGCGCTCCGCCGACAAGGCGGCCCCGGTCGCCGCCGATCTCGACCCCGCTGCCCAGGCGCTATGGGAAGCCCTGCGCGCCTGGCGCCTCGCCGAAGCCCGCCAGCAGCAATTGCCGCCCTATGTGATCTTTCACGACGCGACCTTGATCGCGGTCGCCCGCCGCCATCCGACCACCTTGGCCGCCCTCGCCGAAATCCCCGGCATCGGCCGCAGCAAGCTCGACCGCTACGGCCCCGCCGTTATCGCCGTCGTCGCCGCCGCGAAAGCCCCGGAAAAATCTTCGCCGCCTTAACGACTCCTCAACCATTTGGCTGCACCCTGCACGCGATTAACCCCCAGGAGGATCCTATGCGTGCGCTTTGCCTGAGACTCATCAAGGACGAGACCGGCGTCACGGCGATCGAGTACGGCCTGATCGCGGCGCTCGTCGCGGTCGTCTGCATCGCCGCCTGGACGATGCTTGGCACTGACCTCAGCGCGGAGTTCAGCAAAGTCGCTAACACCGTCTAAAACGGCATCGACCCTCCTTCATCGGCACTCACCGGCTCCGACTTCGTTGTCGGGCTCTGACCCGACATAGCGCCAACGACATTGGAGGCGGTGTGGTCGACACCGGACCAGCACGTCGCCCGCTGCGACCGGCGGCAATCCTCCGTCGCAGCAGGGCGGCCGCATCGCCAGGAGAGCTTGCCCGAAATGAAGCCGGGGTCACCGCGATCGAATACGCCCTTATTGCTGGCCTGGTGGCGGTGGTGATCGTCGGCGCGGTGACGGCCTTAGGAACATCGGTAAGCAGCCTGTTCGGGGCGGCGCTCAGTGGGCTTTGAGGGCCAGTGCCCGACAGTCCGCTCTCGCCAGGGTCGACCCGAGCCCGGGCTAACTCGGCGTCGCGACGCGATCACGATGACCCATCCAAGTTCTTTATCCTTTGCAGCGTAGAAACCTGCTGCCGCCTGATGGACACGTGTGGCCAATAACGTAGATACCATATCGGGATTGAGCCCGAGCACGCTCGATCGCCCCCGGTGGTTTTTTGCCGGAAGACGGGTTAATTTTTTTTGTCGAATCCTGCTGGTCGGCGAAATCGCATGCTTCCTGTTCTTCATCGCCGGAACGCACGGCCTGATCGTGCCGCTGGCGACGCCGACCAGCACCGATTTCGTCAGCTTTTATGCAGCCGGCAGCCTGGCGGATGCCGGGACCCCTGCGCTTGCCTACAATAAAGCGGAGCATTATGCTGCCGAGCAGCGCGCCACCGAGCCGGGCATCAGCTACAATTTCTTCTATTACCCCCCGGTATTCCTGCTGATCTGCGCCGCCCTCGCCCGCCTGCCCTACCTCGTGGCGTTCATCATCTTCGAAGCGGCGACCCTCGGCCTCTATCTCTTCGTCATGCGCCGCGTCCTCGGCCTGCGCGGCGCGGCGGCGCTGGCGCCGATCCTGGCGTTTCCGCCGGTGCTGTGGACGATCGGCCTCGGCCAGAACGCGCTGTTGACCGCCGGGCTGTTCGCCGCCGCGACTCTACTGATTGATCGCCGCCCGTGGGTCTCCGGGGCGTTGTTCGCCGCGCTCTGCTATAAGCCGCATCTGGCGCTGCTGGTCCCGGTTGCTCTCGCCGCCGGCGGCCGGTGGCGAGCTTTCGCCGCGGCCTTTGCCGCTGTCGCGGCCCTCAGCCTGCTGGCGCTGGCGGTGTTCGGCTGGGAGACCTGGCGCGCGTTCTTTGCGGCGCTGGCGGCATCGCGGAGCGTCTATGCCTCGGGGCGGATCGGGTTCAGCGGCTTTGTGACCCCGTTCGGCGGGGCGCGTTTGCTTGGCGCCGCTCCCTCCGCCGCCTATGTTGTGCAGGCGGGCGCGAGCTCTGGCCGCGGCCGGGCTGGTCGCCTGGACCTGGCGGCGCGACCTGCCGTTGCCGATCCGCGCCGCGAGCTTGATTTCGGCGACATTGGTCGCGGTGCCGCTGGCGCTGTTCTACGATCTGGTGCTGGCCGGGGTGGCCGGCGCCTGGCTGTTGCGCGGCGAGGGGGAATACCGGCTGCCCGAATGGGGCAAGCTGGTCTTGGCCGGGCTCTATGTGCTGAGCCTCAACCCGCGCGGGATGTCCGCAACCTTGCACCTGCCGCTCGGCTCGTTGATCGCGCTGGCGCTCGCGGCGCTCGTTGCCACAATAGCCCTTCGCGGCAAGGGCGTGCGGCATCCACACTGCTGGCGAACAATCGGCGCCGCGGCCGCGGGCCGCGGGATCATCGTGGCACGCAACAGGCAGATCGTCCCCAAAACTCACTCACCTCGTCGCCCCGCGCAAGCGGGGGTCCAGGCCACACTCACCGAATCCGTGGCCCCGGATACCCGCTTTCCAGGCTGTGTGAAAACCGTGCCGGCCATCCAGAATCGTCGTCCCCGCGAAAGCGGAGACCCAGGGCAACAGGCTGAAATCCCTGGATTCCCGCTTGCGCGGGAATGACGGGAAAGGGGTCCGAGGAAGGCGGACATGCAGTTTTCACACGGCCTGTTTCGCGGGTACGATCAGAAGATGCATGGGCGCTAAGCGTTAAACTGCACCGTAGGGCCGCTCAGCAATCCCTGCGGCCGCCGCGGCGAGAGCCGGAGCCGCGATATTGCTGCAGCCGGGTCGAGCGCAGCCCGGCCAGACCGTGCGCCTCGAACGCCTGCTGCCAGCTGGCGAATTCCTCGTCCGAGAGCTGGTAGCGGCGGCAGGCCTCCTCGCGGGTCAGCACCCTGTTGGCGACCGCGGTCACCACCGCGGCCTTGCGGCGGATAGTCCAGCGCTTGACGTCGGGGGGCGGCAGGTCGGCCATCGGACGGGCCGGTTCAGCAGCGACGCGAAATGCCATCGAACCGGCGATCGGCGATCTTGACGATGCCGATCCCTTTTGCGCGGTGGGCGGCCGCGGTATTGCTTTGATTTCGCTGCATGACCTGAACAATCCCGGCCCAATCGCTTTGTCTCCGCGATGCGGCCATGTCCGGGATCGTTTTTGGGCGGCTTCCGCCGCGTCGAGCCTGAAAATTGGGCTGCCTTCGCTGCGATCTGAATAACGCCAGAAAGATAAAACTATCCACAATATTGATAGTTAACCCAGAACATTTATGGTTAACCTTGATTAACGGCCGAGGAATGTCCCGATCGCCGCATTTGGTGTAGCCGAGACCTTTCCATCACAACCGCCCACTTGCGGTGCCAGTGGCGTCGCCGGCCGTGACCGGCCAGCATCTTTCGCGGTCGCTGGGCCTGCGCGGAAGCCAGCCCCGGATCGCCCCGAGGGGGGCTGCACAGGCGCCGTTACGGCCGCCAACTCCCCGGAGCCAGTGGCGAATCCGCCCGTAGCCGTCCTCGGCAAAGATGACGAACGCGGCATTATCGGAATTCGGTTGTCACATTGGGCGCATTCCAGTCGCCGTTGATGAACAGCGGCATGACATCGAGCACGATCAGCCGTGCATGAAGTCGGCTACTTCCTCGACGACCATCTGCGGATCGGCCCGACCGGCGGCAGGAAGCCCCCGCGTCGGCCGACAAGCCACTCGAATTAGCCCCTTTTTTGCTTGCTGCCGGCTTTTTTTTCGCGAGCAACCGACCGCAAGGCCGGTAGTCGAAAGTTACCCCCGAGAGCCGGGGGGCGCTATACGAGCGGAAGAGGCAGGAGTTGAACCTACCAGGGACGCCTTCGCGCCCCTCGACGGTTTTGAAGACCGCGCGCCCCACCGGGGACGATGCTCTTCCGAGGCTGGAATACCGCAGTTTGCGCCCGGCGGAAACACGCAAGGCAGTCTTCGGGCCGAGTTCGCCGGCGGAGCTGCGGTGATCTGCCGCACAACCGCTATCCCATGCAAGCGGGTGAAATGTTGCGCTCGGCGCAATAAAACCGCTAAAATACCACTCCGTCGTTAACCATCAGGTGATTTATGCAACGGCCACTTGTAAGGTCATTGAAATATCTCATTTTTACCACAATCGGCCTGGTCGCCGCCGCGGCGACCGCATCGGCCGCGACCCTGTGCGTCAACCCCAACCCGAGATCGGGCTGCGCCTATACCACGATCGGCGCCGCGGTCGCTGCCGCCAAGGCTGGCGATACGATCAACGTCGCCCCGGGCCGCTACTCCGAAGACGTGCACATCGTCCAGCCGGTGGCCTTGATTGGGGCCGGCGCCGGCTGGACCGTGATCAACGCCAAGGGCCTCGCCAACGGCATCTTTATCGACGGCATCAACGGCGCCGCCAAGATCACCCCAGGCAGCAACACGCTCGCCAATGTGACGGTCACCGGGTTTACTGTGCAGAACGCCAATTTCGAGGGGATTCTGGCGCTCAACGCCTCGAATGTCACGCTCTGGGCCAATCTCGTCCGAGGCAACGACCGCGCGCTCCAGATCGGCAAGGGGCAATGCCCCGGCATCCCGGATTTCGAGACGCACGAAGGCGACGATTGCGGCGAGGGTGTCCATCTCCTCGGCACCGACCATTCGACGGTGGTCAACAACACGGTCGAAAACAATGCCGGCGGCATTCTGCTCAGCGACGACACCGGCCCGACCAACGCCAACCTGATCCAGGAAAACGAGGTCCGCGACAACGTTTATGACTGCGGCATCACGATGGCTTCGCACGCCCCGGCGACCGTCACCGGATCGGCGGTGCCACTCGGCGTGTTCGACAACACGGTCGCTCGCAATGAATTGACCGGGAACGGCGTCAAGCCGCCCGGCTCGGGCGCCGGGGTCGGCATGTTCGCGCCGGGACCGCACAACGCGACCTACGGCAATGTCGTGGTCGGCAACCGCCTCATCGGCAACGGCGCCGGCGGCGTGGCCATGCATAACCATGCGCCGACCCATAACATTATCCTCAGCGACAATGTCATTACCGGGAATTACATCGCCGGCAACGGCCCCGATTCGGCTGTCGGCACCATGGGCCCAACCGGTATCAGCCTCTTAGGGACGACCGCCGTCAGCGGCACCCTGATCACGCTCAACCAGATCGAAAAAGAGTTGATCGACATCGCCATCAACAACGCCGCGGGAGCGGGCGCCGTGGTCGTCGCGCATCTGAACAACCTGGTCGGGCACAACGCGATCGGGGTCGACAATCTCGGCGCCGGGCCGGTCGATGCGACCGAGAATTGGTGGGGCTGCGCCAAGGGTCCGGGTGCCCGCGGCTGCACTTCGGTCAAGGGCGCCAATGTCGCCACGACCCCGTTCCTGACCCGGCCGGTGCAATCCGCCGGGACCAATTGAGGGCCGCCGGAAACCGATTGAAGGAATTAGCTCGCGCCGGAACGGCTATAGCGAACCGGCGCGGGCTTGTCACCAATCGGGAGAATGCCGGTGACGCAACTGGTGGTCATAGTCACCGGCACCAGTTCTGGCATCGGCGATGCGCTGGGCAACCCGGATTTCATGAGCTCCGAGGAGTTGGCCGAAATCGTCTTGTTTTGCTGGAAGCAGCCGCAGAGCATCTGCATCCGCGACCTGGTCGTGGCCCCGACCCGCACGGTTTTCTAGACCAGCGGGAACACCGGCAGCAGCCAGACGAGCCAAGTGGCGAGCGCCAAAAAAGGGCCGAACGGCAGCGCCGAGCGGGCAGCGAGCCGGTAGCCGGCGAGGCGCAGGCCGGCGGCGGCGAGCAGCCCGCCGAGGGCGGCGATCAGGACGACCTGCGGCAATCCGCTGGCGCCGACCCATGCCCCAGATGCCGCCAGCAGCTTGGCGTCGCCCTCTCCGAGCCCCTCGCGGCCGCGCAGCGCGCGATATAAGAGGGCGATGCCGCGCAGCGCCAGGTAACCGGCGGCGGTGCCGAGCGCCCGGTCGAGGAGTGTGTCGGGATCGAAGGCCAGCGCGGCGATCAGCCCGGCGAGGGCCAGCGGCAACGTCAGCGCGTCGGGCAGGAGCCAGTGGCGGGCATCGATCCAAGCCAGAGCCAACAGCCACCAGCCCAATAGGCAATCGAGCCAGGCGCCCGAGCCACCATCGAGCGCCGCCGCGACCAGGGCGACCGCGACGGCGGCGAGTTCGATCGCCGGGTAGAAATGCCCGAGCGGGCGGCGGCAAAAGCGGCAGCGGCCGCGGCTCGCAAGCCAGCTGACCAGCGGCACCAGGTCGCGCGGCCGCAGCGCAGCGCGGCAGCCCTCGCATTGCGAGCGCGCCCAGACAATGGGCCTGCCCTCGGGCAGGCGGCGAACCAGGACGCCGATAAAGCTGCCGACAAACGGGGCGGCGAGCACCGCAGCCCATGCGATGGCGCCGGGAGCGGCGAGCCGGCCAACCCACTGCGTTCCGAACATGCCCTCCCGCTCCCAACGTCAATCGATTATTATGGTCATTCGGTGATTATCGTGATGGTTCGCAATAGCTGTGCCGCTCCGCGAGCCCCCCGAGCGCCGGTGCCGGTGAGGAGAACATGCCGTCATGACATATGAGGCCGCGGCGCCACCAACCGCGCGCGACGCCGCCGACGCGCTCGCCCGGCTCGGCCCGGCGCTGATCGGCAGCGGTGCGGTGGACCAGCGCACCCTCGAGCGGGCGCGCCGGGTGGCCTCAGAGACCGGTGGCCGCCTCGACCGGGTGCTGACCCAACTCGGCCTGGTCAGCGAGCGCGCGCTCGCCGAGGCGCTGGCCCAGCTGGTCGCCGCCCCGGTCGTCACCCCGGCAGATTATCCCGCTGCGGCGCTCTTCGTCGACCGGCTAAAGCCCAAGTTTCTGCGTAAGGCGCATGCACTGCCGATCGCCGACAACGAGGACGCCGTGGTGCTGGCGATGGCCGACCCGCTCGACGTCTTTACCCGCAGTGCTGTGGCGGCGGCGCTCGGCCGGCCGGTGGCGGTCGCGGTGGCGGTGCCAATCGAGCTCGAAGCAGCGATCGACCGGCTCTACTCGGAAGCCGGCGAGGGCGGCGACGGCGAGGCGATGCTCGACGAGGTCGTGACCGATGCCGAGCCGGCGGAGGAAGACGCCGAACGGCTCAAGGACCTGGCCAGCGAAGCGCCGGTGATCCGGCTGGTCAACCAGCTGATCGCGCGCGCGGTCGAAACCCATGCCTCGGACGTCCATCTCGAACCGTTCCCCGACCGGCTGCGGGTGCGCTACCGCTACGACGGCGTGCTGCACGAGATCGAGGCGCCGCCGGCCCGGCTGCAGGCCGCGGTCATCTCGCGGATTAAGATTATGGCGCGGCTCGATATCGCCGAGCGCCGGCTGCCGCAGGACGGCCGCATCAAGCTGACCGTGCGCGGCCACGAGATCGATTTCCGGGTATCGACGATCCCGGCGCTGTACGGCGAGAAAGTCGTGCTGCGGGTGCTCGATCGCACCGCGGTCGAGTTCGATTACCAAAAGCTGGGATTGCCCGACGACATCCGCGAGGGCGTCGAGCGGGCGCTCGACCTGCCAAACGGCATGGTGCTGGTCACCGGGCCAACCGGCAGCGGCAAGACCACGACGCTCTACACCGGGCTGCTCAAGCTCAACACCGTGGTGCGCAATGTCGTGACCGTCGAGGACCCGATCGAATACCAGCTGACCGGCATCAACCAGATCCAGGTCAGGCCGCAGATCGGGCTCAACTTCGCCAGCCTCCTGCGCTCGATCCTGCGCCAGGACCCGGACGTGATCATGATCGGCGAGATCCGCGACCTCGAAACCGTGCAGATCGCGGTGCAGGCGGCGCTGACGGGGCATCTGGTGCTGTCGACCTTGCACACCAATTCGGCCGCGGCGACGATGACCCGGCTGCGCGACATGGGGCTCGAGGATTACCTCTTGACCGCGACGTTGAAGGCGGTGCTGGCGCAGCGGCTGGTGCGGCGGCTGTGCCCCAAATGCAAGACGCCGGAGGCGGCGGCGCCGGCGTTGCGCGAGCGCTTTGGCCTCGACCGGCTGGCTGGAAACAGCCCGATCACCCTCTATCACCCGGTCGGCTGCCCCGAATGCCGCGGCACCGGGTTTCGCGGGCGGCGCGCGATCGCCGAGCTGTTGGTGCCGACCCGGGCGATCGACCGGCTGATCTTTGAAGGCGCCGACGACAGCGCGATCGAGCGCGCCGCGGTGGAGGGCGGCATGCGCCCGATCTTCGACAGCGGCCTTTTGGCGGTGCTCGACGGCGACACCACGATCGAGGAGGTCGCGCGCTGCATCCGGAGCGAGGCCTGACGGTGCTGATCGGTCACGCCGCGCTTCACCCAATCCCAGCTGATGACTTCGGCGGAGAAGCCGAGGGCGGCGAAAGCCGGTTCAAAAGCCGGGCGGGTTGATTCGGGCCGTAAAGTCGCGGTTTGTCCGCGCTTCGCGGTCATGCTGCAATGCCCAGCGGTTCGATGGAAAGGCGAGCTCGGTCCACGGAATTTCGTCCCAGGCGAACAGCCGCACCTCAAGGCTCTCAGGCCCGGCTGAGACCGCCTCGTCCAACAGCCGCGCCCGATAAATCAGCTGCACTTGGCTGATGCGCGGGATGTCATAAATCGCCAGCAGCCCTTCAATCTCGATCCGGGCGCGCGCCTCTTCCCAAGCCTCGCGCTCGGCCCCGGCGCTGGCCGACTCGTTGAGCTCGAGATAGCCCGCTGGCAATGTCCAGAAGCCCTGGCGCGGCTCGATCGAGCGCCGGCATAAGAGGATGCGCTCGCCCCAGCGGGCGACCGAGCCGACGACGATCTTCGGATTGTCATAGAGGACATAGCCGCAATCGGCGCAGATCATGCGCTCGCGATTGTCACCCTCGGGAATGCCCCGGACCGACGGGCCGCGCAGCGAGGTATCGTCCGACATTGCCGATCCGATCGCTCGTCGCCGATCAGCTGAGGCGCGGAACCCGCCGCGATCGGCGCAGGGTGAAGACGCAGCAACGTCGCATATCGGCCGGCTTTTGGTCGCGTTCGCCGGGATCATAAGCAGCGCCTCGGAACGCGGCAAGTCGGCGCCGCACCGCAAAACCGCGACGCCAGTTCGCACCGGGGCGCCGCTTGTGCCACAATCGGCTGACCATCGCCCGCGGACCAAGGAGGGTTCCCATGAAAGTCGCCAATGCCGTCGCCGAGATCCTGAAGCGTGAAGGGATCGAGTTTCTGATCGGCTATCCGGTCAACCCGATCATCGAGGCCGCAGCCGAAGCCGATATCCGCACGATCATGGTGCGCCAGGAGCGGATCGGGCTCCATATGTGCGACGCGATCGCCAAGGTCAGCTCCGGCGACAAGATCGGCGTCTTTGCCATGCAGCACGGCCCCGGCACCGAGAACGCCTTTGGCGGCGTCGCCCAGTCCTATGGCGATTCCTGCCCGGTCGTCGTTTTGCCGGCGGGGTATGCGCGCAATATCAACCAAGTGCACCCGAACTTCAACGCCGCGCTCAATTTCCGCAATGTGACCAAATCCTCGGAACAGGTGACCGTGGCCGACGCGACCGTCGAGGCGCTGCGTCGCGCCTTCACGCAGGTCAAAAACGGCCGCCCCGGCCCGGTACTGGTCGAGTTCCCGACCGACATCCTGCGCGGCGACCTGCCCGACGGGCTCGTTGCGGAGTATATCAAGACGCCGCGCATGAGAAGCGCGCCCGATCCGCAATCGGCGTCGAAGATTGCCGAGGCCCTGGTCGCAGCCCAGCGCCCGGTCATCGTCGCCGGCCAGGGTGTGCATTACGGCAAAGCCTGGCCGCAATTGCAGGCGCTCGCCGAGCTGCTCGAAGCGCCGGTCATGACCACGCTCCCCGGAAAGAGCGCGTTTCCGGAAAACCACCCGCTGGCGCTCGGCTCGGGCGGGATCGGCATCTCGGCGCAGCTATGGCATTTCCTGCAGAACGCGGATTTCATCTTCGGCATCGGCTGCAGCTTCACCCGCACCAGCTTCGGGACGCCGATGCCAAAGGGCAAGAAGATCGCCCACGCGACGCTCGACGCCGGCGCTATCAACAAGGACGTGCCGGTGGAGCTCGCGGCGATCGGCGACGCCGGGCTGACCCTCGACGCGGTGCTCGCCGAGGTCAAGGACCGACTGCACGGCAAGACCCGCGACCGCCTCGCCGGCGTCACCCGCGAAATCCGCGGCCTCAAGGAAGAATGGATGGGCCAGTGGATGCCACGGCTGACCCAGGACACCAAACCCTTGTCGCCCTACCGGGTGATCTGGGAATTGCTGCACACAGTCGATGTCAGGAACACGATCATCACCCACGACGCCGGCAGCCCGCGCGACCAGCTGTCGCCGTTCTGGGTCAGCGAGACGCCGCTCTCCTATATCGGCTGGGGCAAGACCACCCAGCTCGGCTATGGCCTCGGTATCGCGATGGGCGCCAAATTGGCCAGGCCCGACAAGATTGTGCATCAATGTCTGGGGCGACGCGGCGATTGGCTTTACCGGGATGGATTTCGAAACCGCGGTGCGCGAGCGGCTGCCGATCCTGTCGATCCTGATGAACAACTTTTCGATGGCGATCGAATTAAAGGTGATGCCGGTGGCGACCGAGAAATACCGCTCGACCGACATCAGCGGCAATTACGCCGATTTCGCCAAGGCGCTCGGCGGGTATGGCGAGCGGGTGACCGAGCCCGATGAGATCCAGGCGGCGATCCGGCGCGGCATCGCCAAGACCCGCGAGGGCACCCCGGCGCTGCTCGAATTCATCACCGAGAAGGCCGTGGACGTCTCGCGCTTCGGCTGACCCGGCTGACCTTTTGCTGAGGCCCTCTTCCCGTTGTCGGGAAGAGGGCTAATTTAACGCGCCGAGCGCCGGCGCGCCGAAGAGGAGGGGTCATGGCTGAAATCGAAGTGCAGCGAACCCTGCTCGACGATATCCGCGAGTTCATCGACGAAAAATGGAAGCACAGCGAATGCGAGCTGTGCGGGACCGACCGCTGGATGGTTTATTCTGACCCTAATAGTTACGCCTACCTGATAGCCGCGGGCGAATCTGGAATGGTTCAACCATTTGCGCATACGACGATGGCGTATATTCCCCTAAGCTGTTCAAATTGCGGAAATCTGAGGTTGGTAGACGCAAGGATCTTTGAAATATGGCGCGAGGAAGGACGAAGACGAGAGAGTAATCCCATGGCCGCGGCAAATGACGGCGACGACCGGCGGGGGTCCCCATGATCCTGGCATGGAAGCGCGTGTGGCGAAACTTGAGGCAGCCGTAGAGCATCTTCAGGCCGACATGACCGAGGTGAGAGCCTCCCTCAGTCGAGTCGAGCCGCGGATCGCCGAGATGGCTGGCGCCTTCCCATATCTCGCGACTAAAGCTGATCTCGGCAAGCGCCCGACTGTTGCGGGCATTATCACGATCGTTGCTTTAATCGCGGCCATCGCATCGATCCCGATTTGGCCAGAATGGGCTGCAGCCATCAAGGCGATTGCCGCTGCCGGCCATTAGCGGACTCGTCGAGGAGGAAAGCATGAAGGCTGATTATGTGATCGTCGGCGCGGGCTCGGCCGGGTGCGTGCTGGCCAACCGTTTGACCGAAGACCCGAAGGTGCGGGTGGTGCTGATCGAGGCCGGCGGGCGCGACTGGAACCCCTATATCCACGTCCCGGCCGGCTTTATGAAGATGCTCGACCACCCGACCCTGACCTGGGGCTACCATGCCGAGCCCGATCCGGGCACCGCCGGGCGGGCCATCCTTTATCCGCGCGGGCGGGTGCTGGGCGGGTCGAGCTCGATCAACGGGTTGATCTACGTGCGCGGCCAGCCCGAGGATTTCGATCATTGGGCGCAGCTCGGCAACCGCGGCTGGGGCTGGGACGATCTGCTGCCGTATTTCAAAAAGGCCGAGAATTGGGAGGGCGGCGCGGACGCAGTCCATGGCAAGGGCGGTCCGCTCTTCACCTCGAAAATGGACCGGTCGCCGCTCTGCGCCGCGGTGATCGAGGCGGGCCAAGAGATTGGGCTCGAATACCGCGAGGACGTGAACGACCTGCCGCCGGGTGCGGGCGACAGCATCGGCTGGTGTCAGCAAACTCGCGGCGGCAGGCGGCGGGCCTCGACCGCGCGCAGCTATCTGCGCCCGGCATTAAAGCGTCCCAACCTCGAGCTGGTCATCAACGCGCAGGTGCGGCGCATTCTGTTTGAGGGCGCCCGTGCGATCGGCGTCGAATATGCGCGGGGCGGGAATGTGGACCATGCCGATGCCGGGCGCGAGGTGATCCTGTCGGCCGGGGCGATCGGCTCGCCGCACATCCTGCAATTGTCCGGGGTCGGCGCCCCCGAGCACCTGGCCCGCATCGGCATCCCGGTGCGTCACGCGCTCGCCGGTGTTGGGCGCAACATGCAGGACCATTACATCGCCCGGATCAATTACCCGGTGTCAGGCGCGCGGACCGTCAACGAGCGCTCGCGGGGTGCAGCACTGGCCGGCGAGGTGCTGCGCTATCTGGTGACCGGCAAGGGCATGCTGACCTACAGCGCCTCATTGGCTGCGGCGTCGGTCAAGGTGCTCGAGGAATCGGCGACCCCCGATGTGCAGTGCAGCATAGCGCCTGGCAGCTTTAAGGACGGCCAGATCGGCGTGCTCGACGATTTTCCCGGCATCACCGCCGGCGCCTGGCAGATGCGGCCCTTGTCGCGCGGCTATGTCGAGGCCAAGTCGAGCGACCCGGCGGAAGCGCCGGCGATCAACCCGCGCTACCTCTCGGAGCTGACCGACCAGCGCGCCATTGTCGGCGGGCTCCGCTTTGTCCGGCGGCTGTTTGCCGCCCCGGCGCTGGCCAAGTATTGCGGCGCCGAAATCCTGCCCGGCAGGCCCAGGTCGAGAGCGACGACGAGTTGCTCGACTACGCGCGGCAAAAGGGCTCGACGGTCTATCACGCCACCTGCACCTGCAAGATGGGCAGCGACCAGCTAGCGGTGGTCGATGACGAATTGCGCGTGCACGGGCTCGACGGGCTGCGGGTCATCGACGCCTCGGTGATGCCGGCGGTGACCTCGACCAACACCAACGCGCCGACGATCATGATTGCCGAGCGCGGCGCCGACCTGATCCGACGCACCGCCCGCGAAGCCGCACCCGCGGCCGCAGTGAGGGCCGCGTAGCGCCAGGAACGCGGGCCTCCGGCCCGCCTGCGGCCGGGACGGCCGCGCTCCCGAAGTTATGCCTCCGGCCCGCCTGCGGCCGGAACGGCCGCGCTCCCGGGGCTACGCGACGACGCGGCCGGCGCCTTCGATAACCATGTCCCAATCGTCGATGTCGCGGTCCTGCGGGTGGACCATGACGTGCTGCACGCCAATCTCAGCATAGGCGGCGATGCGGGCGCGCAATTCGCCTTGGTCGCGCCCGTTCCAATGGGTGCGCATCGAGATCGTGAATTCGGGCTCGGGCCGATCGCGCCGCAGCCGGGCCACGACCGGCGCCGCCTCGGCCGGGCTCAGCTGGCTGCCGTGCCAGCCGTCGCCGCTCTTGACCGTGCGCCGATAGGCCGGCTCGGAGCGCGCGCCGAACCACACCGGGATCGGCCGGACCGGCCGCGGCTGCATCGTCATGCCGTCGATCTCGGCCGGGATGTATTTGGCGCGGAAGCTGACCGGGTCCTCGCTCCACACCGCGCGCATCATCGCGAGGCCCTCGTCCATGCGCCGGCCGCGCTCGTGAAACGGCGCGCCGAGCGCTGCGAACTCGGCTTCGAGCCAGCCGACGCCGGCCCCGAGAATGAGCCGCCCCTCGGAGAAATTCTGCAAGGTGGCCAATTCCTTGGCCAGGGGCAGCGGGTGGCGCATCGGCAGGACCAGCACGCTGGTGCCGAGCCGCACCCGTTTTGTGACCGCGGCGGCCCAGGTCAGGCTCAGCACCGGGTCGTAGAACAGCGGCGAGCGCGGAAAGCTGGCGCGCGGCACAATGATGTGCTCGCTGACCCAGACATCGCTCAACCCGAGATCTTCAGCGCGCTGCGCCGCGCGGCGGATGCGCTCGGGCGTGGCCTGCTCGCCCGCGTGGGGCAGATGAATCCCGATCTGCATTGCCGCTGCTCCCGTCCCTGGTCCCGCCGCCCATAGCGCGCTCGCCCGCGCAGTGTTCGCGCGATTGCGGGCCGTGCGCAAGCGCCCGGTGTCGGTCAAGGTGTGGGCCGGGACGCGGGCGACGAGCCGATCTGCCATGATCGCTCGATCGACGGCCGGCCGAGATGGTAGCCCTGCAGATAGCCGATCCCCTCTTCGCGCAGCAGGGCCGCCTCTGCCGCGGTCTCGACGCATTCGGCCACAGTGCGCAGCCCGAAGCCGCGGGCCAGGCCGAGCAGATGGCGCAAAATGACCCGATTTTCGGGTGCGGCCGCGAGATCGCCGACAAAAGCGCCGTCGATCTTGATCGTGTCGACCGCCAGCACCTGAAGGTGCCGCAGCGAGGTGTGGCCGGCGCCGAAATCGTCGAGGGCGACGCGGCAGCCGGCGTGACGCAAGGTCTCGACGAAGCGGGCGGTTTCGTCGAGGTCGCCGAGCGCCGCGGTCTCGGTGATCTCGACGACGATGCGGCGCGCGAATTCGGGGTGCTTGCGCAACAGCGCCATCAGCGAGCGCAGCCACGGCCGGTCGCAGGCGGTCAGCCCGGAGACGTTGAAGCCGAGCCTGACCCGCGGGTGGGCGGCGAGCTCGGCGAAGGCCCGCGCCAGCACATGCCGGTCGATCAGCCCGATCAGGCCAGCCTCTTCGATCGCGGCGATGAACTCGCCGCAGGCGACCAGCCCGCCGTCTTGGTTGCGCATGCGCAGCAGGCACTCGAAATAATCGACCTGCCCCGAAGCTGCGCACACCACCGGCTGAAAGGCGAACAGCAGGCGATCCTGGCGCAGCGCGCTGCGCACTGCGGCGGCGACCGTCGGGGCATGCGCCCGCCGCGGCTCGCCTCCAACCCGGTCCGGCAGACGATGTGCAGCCACGGCTCTAGCCCCGAAATGCGCGATCCGACGCCGCTCTCGTTGGCTAACGCCATTCGAGGGCGGACCGCCGCAGGCTAGGCCTGCAGGACTTGACGAACTGTTAAGAGAGGGACGGCCGCGGAACGCTTGTCGGAAATCTTTACAACCCTCGGCGAGGGCGCCCGGCCTTGCCCGGCTAATCCATCAGCCCCGGACGGGCAAAAAAACGGCGCCCGAAGGCGCCGTTCCGTTGATCGGGAGAGATTCGGTTACGCGGCCTTGTTGCGGCGGCGGCGGAACACACCAAAGCCGACCAGCGCCGAGCCAAGCAGAGCCAAGCTCGCCGGCTCGGGAACCGGGGGCGTGATGGTTGCGGGGGTATCGACCGTCGCGCCGCAGCCGAGCGCCCCGCCACTGGGCGTCTGGGTGCAGGCGATCGACAAATCGGCGCTTTGCCCGAGGCTGTAAGCGGTGTTGGGGGTGCTACTGGCGAAGGTTCCCAACAAATCCACCGTTACGGTGCCGCTGGTATTGGCACCCGTCGGGGTCAAGGTGGCGGTAAAAATGCTCGTGAAATCAAAGTTGACCTCGTTCGCCCCTTGCGTCACGGTAACGAGCTCGCTGATCGGTGTTGGCGCGGCGCCTACTGGGCCGACCGGCAACGTAGTGTTGCTAAGCGTAACCGAACTGCCTCCAGCACCGCCGAGCAGAAAACCAGGGGGATGTTGGGCCGAGCAGCCACTGGCCGCCGCGCCGCAAAGATTGTTCGCAACGGTCTTGAACGGGTCTTGGAACGACCCGACCAGCGACGCACTGGAAATCGTGATCGCCGTCGTTGCGGTTGTTATGAAGCCGGCAGGCACCGTGTTGTTCGGCCCCGGCACGCTGAATGTGAACGATCCGTTCGGCAGAACTGGCGCGGCGTCGGCGGGATGAGCGGCGAGCGCTGCCCCCAGCACCGCGACGGTCCCCCATAATGCAAGCCCAAACCTCTTCATCTTGACCTCCTGTGACCCAGAGCCAGGTCGGCTGGTTTGCTCCCAGGCTAAAAGAAGCAAGCCGCGTGCCAAGGCAGGTAGGCGATCGTTTTCAGCGGGTTAGCGGGCCGGCGCGGCGGCGGCGCGAGCCGAGTGTTAAAATTTCCGACACTGTTGCGCGGTTTGGCTCGCTGCCGCCGGTCGGGTGGCTCAGAAAATTCAATGGCTTGGTTGGCAGTCGTGGTTACCGATCGCGTAAGAATTTCCGTCATTCATGATGAATACCCCATTCATGATCAAGCGCGGCGCAAAACCGCCACTCGGCCGTCGCACAGCGGAACAACGGCAGCGCCGCCCGCCAAGCAGCGGCCGCAGCAGCGCGCCGCTAGGGCGGCACGCAACGCCCGCAGCCTTGTCAAAGGGCCGTACCCGACGTAAATAATTACCGTTCGATCCCTCACGCAGGGTTGCGGCGTGCCGCGCGGATGTTCCGCGGGCGGGCCGCTCCGGTGTTGGCGTCTCCAGGTCTTGGCGGGCGCCGATCTCTCCTGCGGCGGCTCAACCGGAGAAAGGTACATTATGGCACTACCCGACTTACACGATGCGCCAGCTGCTCGAAGCCGGCGTTCATTTCGGCCACCACACGCGGCGCTGGAACCCGAAGATGGCGCCCTACATCTTCGGCGCGCGCAACGGCATCCACATCATCGATCTCGAGCAGACCGTGCCGATGCTGCACCAGGGCCTGCAGGCGATCCGCGACGTGGTCGCCGGCGGCGGCCGGGTGTTGCTGGTCGGCACCAAGCGCCAGGCGCAGGAGCCGGTCGCCGAGGCGGCCAAGCGTTGCGGCCAGTATTACGTCAACTACCGCTGGCTCGGCGGCATGCTGACCAACTTCAAGACGATCTCGCAATCGATCAAGCCGGCTGCGCGAATTGGACGAGCGCATCACCAACGAGCAGACCGGGCTGACCAAGCGCGAGCTCCTCGAGCTGACCCGCGACCGCGACAAGCTCGAGCGGGCGCTCGGCGGCATCAAGGAGATGGGCGGGCTGCCCGACATCCTCTTCATCATCGACACCAACAAGGAGGCGATCGCGGTCGCCGAGGCGAACACGCTTGCACATCCCGGTGGTCGCGATCCTCGAATTCGAACTCGTCGCCCGACGGCATCGCCTATCCGATCCCGGGCAACGACGATGCGATGCGCGCGATCCATCTCTATTGCGACCTGGTCTCGAGCGCGGTGCTCGACGGGCTGCAGGCCGAGCTTGCCGCCTCCGGCGTCGATATCGGCGCCCGCGCCGAGCCTGCCGGCGCCGAGCTGCCGGACGAGACGGCCGAGGAGGGCGGTGCCCCGGCCGATGCCGAGGAGGCGGCCATGCTGTCCGCTGGTCAGCCGGCCGAGAGCGAGGCGGCGGCGCCCCAGGCCTGACGCGTCCGATCAGCTGGGCCCTGCGCGGCCGAGCGCCGCGACGATTTGAGTAGCCGCCCGTTGGCAACAGGGCGGCGACAGCAAGAGGTGAGACGATGGCCGAGGTGACCGCGGCGCTGGTCAAGGAGCTGCGCGACAAGACCGGCGCCGGCATGATGGATTGCAAGCGAGCGCTCGGCGACAGCGGCGGCGATATCGAGGCGGCGGTCGACTGGCTGCGCAAGAAGGGGCTGGCGGCCGCGGCCAAAAAGGCCGGGCGGGTGGCTGCCGAGGGGCTGGTCGGCGTTGCGGTGCGCGGCCCTGGCGGCGCCTTGGTCCCGCCGGGGCCCTGGTCGAGGTCAACTCCGAGACCGATTTCGTCGCCCGCAACGAGGCGTTCCAGAGCTTTGTGCGCAAGGTCGGCCGAGCTTGCGCTGGCCGGCGATGGCACCGCTCGAGGCGCTGCTGCAGATGGCGTATCCCGGCACCGGGCGCACGGTCGAGGAAGAGCTGACCTACCTGGTCGCGACGATCGGCGAAAACATGGTGCTGCGCCGCGCGGCGCGGCTCGCGGTGGGCAGGGCGGCGTTGTCTCCTATATGCACAACACGCTCGGGCCCGGGCTCGGCAAGATCGGCGTGATGGTGGCGCTCGAATTCGAGCGCCGATACGGGCGCGCTCGGCGATCTGGGCAAGCAGCTGGCGATGCATGTCGCCGCCGCCAACCCGCTATATCTCGACATCGCCTCGGTGCCGCCATCGGCGCTCGAGCGCGAGCGCGACGTGCTGCGCGAGCAGGCGCGGGCCAGCGGCAAGGCCGAGGCGCATCGTCGAGCAGATGGTCGAGGGCCGGCTGCGCAAATTCTACGAGGAGTTTGTGCTGCTCGAGCAGATCTTTGTGATCGACAGCGAGAACCGCGTCGCCAAGGTGGTCGAGGCGGCGGCCAAGGAGGCCGGGGCGCCGATCAAGGTCACCGGCTTTGCCCGCTTCGCGCTGGGCGAGGGGATCGAGCGGCAGCGCACCGATTTTGCCGCCGAGGTCGCGGCGCAGCTCCAGCACTGAGGCGCTTAGGCATCGGGGCACTGAGCCGCCCGGCGCTGACCTCGGCGCGGATCGCGAAAATGAGACGGTTGGCGCGGGCGACGGTGCGGCGGGTTTGGTGTATCATCGCCACACCCGCGGCATGCGATGCGGGGCGGCGGATGAGCTAGGCCATATGACAGCCGAACTGAAGTATCGCCGGGTTCTGCTGAAGGTCTCCGGCGAGGCGCTGATGGGCGACGCATGAAGGCGGCCTCGACCCCGAAATCGTCGCCCGCATCGCCGACGAAATCCAGCTCGGTGCACGCGCTCGGCGTCGAGGTCTGCCTGGTGATCGGCGGCGGCAACATCTTTCGCGGCCTGTCGGGCGCGGCGGCCGGGATGGAGCGCGCCTCGGCCGATTACATGGGCATGCTGGCGACGGTGATCAATTCGCTCGGCGATGCAGAACGCGCTGGAGCAGCGTGGGCGTGGCGACGCGGGTCCAGTCGGCGATCTCGATGCAGGCGGTGTGCGAGCCCTATATCCGCCGCCGCGCGCATGCGCCACTTGGAAAAGGGGCGGCGTGGTGATCTTTGCCGCCGGCACCGGCAACCCGTTTTTCACGACCGACACCGCGGCGGCGCTGCGCGCCTCGGAGATGGGGTGCGACGCGCTCCTGAAGGCGACCAAGGTCGACGGCGTCTACGACGCCGACCCGCATCGCGTCGCCGGGGCCACGCGCTTCGAGCGGCTCGATTATCACGAGGTGCTGGCGCGCGACCTGCAGGTGATGGACGCGTCGGCGATCTCGCTGGCGCGCGAAAACCGCATCCCGATCCTGGTGTTCTCGATCTTCGAGAGCGGCGGGTTTGCCGAGGTCGTGCGCGGCCAAGGGCGCTATACGATTATCGACGAGAGAGAGTTGAGCGCATCGACGGAGGGTCAGAGCCATGCCCGAAGACGCGCTGCTCAAGGATCTCGGCCGCCGGATGGACGGCGCGCTCGACGTGCTGCGCAAGGAATTCGGCGGGCTGCGCACCGGCCGCGCCTCGGCCGAGCCTGCTGGAGCCGGTCACCGTCGCCGCCTATGGCGGCACGATGCCGCTCAACCAGCTGGCCAATGTCAGCGTGCCCGAGCCGCGCATGATCACGGTCCAGGTCTGGGACCGCGCGATGGTCAAGGCGGTCGACAAGGCGATCCGCGAAGTCGGGGCTCGGCCTCAACCCGCAGACCGAGGGCCAGGTGATCCGCGTGCCGATCCCCGATCTGAACGAGGAGCGGCGGCGCGAGCTGACCCGGGTCGCCGCGAAATACGCCGAGCAGGCGCGCGTCTCGGTGCGCAACGTGCGCCGCGACGGCATCGAGATGCTGCGCCGCCAGGAAAAGGACGGCGACATCTCGCAGGACCAGCAGCGCAAGCTGCAGCAGGACATCCAGCACCTGACCGACGAGCACATCAAGCGCATCGACGAGACGCTGGCGCAGAAGGACAAGGAGATCCTGCAGGTCTGATGGCAGAGGGGATCAATGCCAAGGCCGCTGCGCCGCGCGCGCTGCCGCGGCACATCGCCATCATCATGGACGGCAACGGCCGCTGGGCGAAGGCGCGCGGCCTGCCGCGCATCGCCGGCCATCGCCGCGGCGCCGAAGCGGTGCGCCGGGCCATCGCCGGCGCCGGCGAGCTCGGCGTCCCCTATCTGACCCTGTTCGGCTTCTCGTCGGAGAATTGGAAGCGCCCGTCGGGCGAGATCGACGATCTGATGGGGCTGCTGCGCCATTATCTGCGCGGCGAGATCGCCGAACTGCACCAGCAGCGGCGTGCGCCTGCGGGTGATCGGCGAGCGCAGCCGGCTCGCGCCGGACATCGTCACGCCTGATCGAGCAACGCCGAGCGGCTGACCCGCGACAATACCGCCGTCACCCTGACGATCGCGCTGTCCTATGGCGGGCGCGCCGAGATCGTCGCCGCGGTGCGCGCGATCGCGGCGCAAGTGGCGCGCGGGCAGCCTCGCGGTCGAAGCGGTCGACGAGGAGTGCTCTGCCCGCCACCTGTTCACCGCCGGCCTGCCCGACCCCGATCTGCTGATCCGCACCAGCGGCGAGCAGCGCATCAGCAATTTCCTGCTGTGGCAATGCGCCTATGCCGAGCTCGTCTTCACCAAGACGCTGTGGCCCGATTTCGCCAAGAGCGATCTCGAGCAGGCGATCGCCGAATATTGCGGCCGCGAGCGCCGCTACGGGGCCGGGGTCGATGCCCGCTGAACCGGCCCGCGCCGACCGGCTGGTGCACCCCGACCAGCCGGCAGGCCCCGGTTCCGCCGCTGCCGAGCGCGGCCGGTTGCGGCTGCGGGTCTGCTCGGCGCTGATCTTGGCGCCGTTGCCGGTCGCCGCGATCTGGTTCGGCGGCGCCGTGGCTGGCATTGCTGACGGCGCTCGCCGCGGCGGTCATGGCGTGGGAGTGGGGGCGGCTGTGTCACGGCGGGGGCGGCCGCCCGGCGCCCGCGTCGCCGGTCGAGGCCGCGCTGGTCGCAGTCGTTCTGGCAGCGACCGCGATCGCCGCGTTGGGCGCGGTCGGGCTTGCCGTCGCCGCCGCCATTGCCGGTGCCGCGATCGTCTTTGGGGCGGCGCGCAACGGCGCTCGGCCCGAGCCTCTCTCCACCTCGGGCGAGCCGCACGGGCGGACCGCACCCGGATGGGCCGCGCTTGGGGCGCTGTGGGTGGCGTTGCCCTGCATTTGCCTCTTGTGGCTGGCGCGCCCGGGGGTGGGCGGCCGGACGACGTTGCTGTGGCTCTTGGCGGTGGTCTGGGCGACCGATATCGGCGCCTATGCGATCGGCCGCGCCGTTGGCGGCCCGCGCCTGGCGCCGCGGCTGAGCCCGCGCAAGACCTGGTCGGGGTTTGCCGGCGGCGATCGCCTGCGCGGCGCTCGCCGGCGGGGCAACCGCGGTGATCCTGCGGCTGCCTGCGGCGCTGCCGGTGCTGCTCAGCGCCGGCCTTGCGATTGTCGAGCAGTTCGGCGATCTTGCGGAGTCGCTGGCGAAGCGAAGGTTTGGCGTGAAGGATTCGAGCGGCCTCATTCCCGGGCATGGCGGGCTCCTCGACCGGCTCGACGGTCTGCTTGCGGTGATCCCGGCGGTGGCGCTCCTGACCCTGATCGGCGGCCGCGGCGTGCTGGCATGGAAATAATTCGACCGGCCGGCATTGTCGCCCACAGGGCTTTCGATTCTCTTCGGGATTTTGTTTTTTCTCAGGATTTTGTTTTTTCTCAGGATTTTGATGCGGCGGAACGGCCCGTCGGCGCCCGGGCCCTGCGGCGCCATCAACGGGAGTGACGGGATGCGGCGCGTCACCATTCTCGGCTCGACCGGCTCAGTTGGGCAAAGCACGGTCGATCTGCTGCAGCGCAACCGCGACGCGTTCGCGGTCGAGGCGCTGACCGCAAACCGCAACGCCGGCCCGTCTGGCCGAGCAGGCGCGCGCGCTCGGCGCGAAGTTCGCCGCGATCGCCGATCCGGCCCATTATCCGGCGCTGAAGGAGGCGCTCGCCGGCACCGGGATCGAGACCGCCTGCGGCGCCGAGGCTCTGATCGAGGCGGCGGAGCGGCCGGCCGAATGGGTTATGGCCGGGATCGTCGGCGCCGCCGGGCTGGCGCCGACCCTGGCGGCGATGCGCCGCGGCGTCATCGTCGCCCTCGCCAACAAGGAGGTGCTGGTCTGCGCCGGCGCGCTGTTCATGCAGGAGGTGGCGCGGTCAGGGCGCGACCCTGCTGCCGGTCGACAGCGAGCACAACGCGATCTGGCAATGCTTCGATTTCGCTCGCGTCGAGGGGATCGAGAAGATCATCCTGACCTGCAGCGGCGGGCCGTTTCGCGAGCACGGCGTCGATGAGATGCGCCAGGCGACGCCGCAACAGGCGGTCGCTCATCCGAATTGGAGCATGGGCGCGAAGATTTCGGTCGATTCGGCGACCTTGATGAACAAGGGCCTCGAAGTGATCGAGGCGCATCATCTGTTCCAAATGCCGCCCGAGCGCATCGACATCGTCGTGCATCCGCAATCGATCGTGCACGGCCTGGTGAGCTATCGCGACGGCTCGGTGCTGGCGCATCTGGGCGCGCCCGACATGCGCACCCCGATCGCCTATGCGCTGGCGTGGCCCGAGCGTCTGGCGACGCCGACCAAGCGGCTCGATCTCGCCGCGATCGGGCGGCTGACCTTCGAGCCGCCGGACGAGCGGCGTTTCCCGGCGCTGCGCGTCGCGCGCGAGGCGCTGGCCCGCGGCGGCGGCGCGCCGACCGTGCTGAACGCCGCCAACGAGATCGCGGTGCATGCCTTCCTCGAAGGCAGGATCGGGTTTCTGGAGATCGCCGAAACGGTCGAGGCGACGCTCGCCGTGGTTCCGGCCGAGCACCTTGTTTCGCTCGATGACGTCTACAATTTCGATATGACAGCGCGGCAAGTGGCGGCTCGGCTGTCGGGCCGGAATGCCCCGGCGAGCGCCGCCGCACCGATGGGTTCGCGATGATTACCTTGCTGCACCACGGATTTAACTACGTCGTACCGTTTCTGGTCGTTCTGACGGTGCTCGTCTTTGTCCACGAGTTCGGGCATTACTTTGTCGCCCGGCGCAACGGGGTGCGGATCGACGTATTCTCGATCGGCTTTGGCCCGGAGCTGTTCGGCTGGCACGACCGCGCCGGCACGCGCTGGAAATTCAGCGCGATCCCGCTGGGCGGCTACGTCAAGATGTTTGGCGACATGGACGCCAGCTCAGGCCTCCCGGTGGCCGGGGGTCGCGCGGATGACCGCGGCCGAACGCGAGGTGTCGTTTCACGGCAAGCGGCTCGGCCAGCGGGCAGCGATCGTCGCGGCCGGTCCGGCGGCGAATTTCGTGTTCGCGGTCGTTGCCCTGGCGATCCTGTTCATGACCTACGGCCAGCCCTTCACCCCGGCGCGAGGTGGGGCAGGTGCAGCCGGGCAGTGCCGCCGCGCATGCCGGCATCAAGCCCGGCGACATGATCGTCGGCATCAATGGCGATCGGGTCGGAAGCTTCGAGGACGTCCAGCAGACAGGTCCGGCTCAACCCAGGGTCGCCGATGACGATCGTCGTCCAGCGCGACGGGCATGATTTGAGCCTGCGGGCGACGCCGGCCAAAACCGAGCTGACCGACCGCTTTGGCAACCACTACGAGATCGGCCTCCTGGGCATCGCCCGCAACGGGGTCGATTATGTCAGGCGCAACCCGGCGAGCGCGTTGTACCAGGCCGGGGCCGAAACCTGGAACCTGACGGCCTCGACGATGCGACGCGATGTGGCAGATCGTCAAGGGGACCCGCGGCACCGACGAGCTCGGCGGGCCGTTGCGCATCGCCCAGATGTCCGGCGAGGTGGCCCAGGGCGGGATTGTGCCGATCGTCTGGTTTATGGCGGTGCTGTCGATCAATCTGGGGCTGATCAACCTGTTCCCGGTTCCGGTGCTTGACGGCGGCCACCTGCTGTTCTATGCCGCCGAGGCGCTGCGCGGCCGGCCGCTGGGCCAGCGCGCCCAGGAATATGGGTTTCGCATCGGCTTGGCGCTGGTGCTTACATTGATGGTCTTCGCCACCTGGAACGACCTCGTCCACCTTCGGATCGTCGAGTTCGTAAAGCGCCTGGTGACCTGACGCGAGGGCCGTTTCGGGGGATGGGGTTCGAGCCGGGGGTGGGGGGTTTTGCGTTTCAGCAGACGGATTCGCGCTCTGTCGGCGGTCGGCGCGATGGTAGCGGCGATCGGGTTGCCGGGACCGGCAACCAATGCGCAAAGCAACAGCGGCGCTGTTGCGGCGGCGCCCGCAGCGCCCAACCTCGAAAGCGGCATGACGCCGCCCGGCCAGGCCGGCGCGGTGCCGGTGCCGCCGCAAGCGCCGCCGCCACCGGCAGCACCACCCGGCCAGACCGGCACGGCTCCGCCGGCGCCACCCGCCGCGCCGCCCAGCCTTGAAAGCGGCATGACGCCGCCCGGCCCTACCGGCGCCGCGCCATCGGCGGCGCCAGCGACCGGGCCGGCCGCACCCGCGGCCCCAAGCCTCGAAAGCGGCATGCCGCCGCCCGGGCAGACTGGAGCGCCGCCGGCCTCGCCCGCGCCGGGCGCTGCTCCTCCGCCGAGCGAGACCCGCGCCCCGCCGCCACGACCACGCCGCGCGCATCGCCCGCCCAGTGCGGCTCGGGCTGCTGCTCCGCCGGGGGCAGCGCCCGCCGGCGCGCCGCCGCCGCCGAATGCCGCGCAGCCGGTCAGCGCGCCGATCCCCGGCGCCGCGGTGCCAAACATGGGCGGCGGCACGGTCAGCGACATTCGGGTTGAGGGGACGCAGCGGATCGAGCCCGATACGGTGCGCTCCTATCTGCAGATCCAGCCGGGCGACGCGTGGGACGCGGACAAGGTGAACGCCTCGCTGAAGGCGCTGTTCGCCACCGGGCTGTTCGCCGATGTCAGGATGACCCGGGTCGGCAACAGCCTCGTCGTCAACGTGGTCGAGAACCCGATCATCAACCGCATCGCCTTTGAGGGGAACCACAAGCTCGACGACAAGGAGCTCTACGGCCGAGATCCAGCTGCGCCCGCGCGTCGTCTATACCCGCACCCGCGTGCAGAACGACGTAAGGCGCATCCTCGACCTATATCGCCGGCACGGCCGGTTCGCGGCCACGGTCGAGCCCAAGATCATCCAGCTCTCGGAAAACCGCGTCGATCTCGTCTTCGAGATCAACGAGGGAGAGTTCACCGGCATCCGCGCCATAAATTTCGTCGGCAATAAGGAATTCAGCGACGGCAAGCTGCGCGGCGTGATTGCGACCAAGGAGAGCCGCTGGTACCGGTTTCTCTCGACCAATGACAGCTACGATCCGGATCGGCTGACCTATGACCGCGAGCTGTTGCGCAAATTCTATCTGACCGAGGGCTATGCCGATTTTCGGGTGCTGTCGGCGGTGGCCGAGCTGACCCCCGACCGCAACGGCTTCGTCATCACTTTCACGCTGGACGAGGGCGAGCGCTATCACTTCGGCAAGATCGCGGTCAACATCAAGCTGAAGGACTTGCCGGCCTCTGCGGTGCTGCCGCTGCTGACCGTCCATTCGGGCGATTGGTACAACGCCGACGGAAGTCGAAAAGTCGATCTCGGTGTTGACCGACGCTCTCGGCGACCGCGGCTACGCCTTTGTCGAGGTCAAGCCGGACATCACCCGCAACCGCGAGAAGCACACGATCGACATCACCTTTAATGTCCAGGAAGGTCCGCGGGTCTATGTCGAGCGCATCGACATCGTCGGCAATGTGCGCACCCTCGACAAGGTGATCCGCCGCGAGTTCCAGCTGGTCGAAGGCGACGCTTTCAACACCGAGAAAATGCAGCGCTCGCAAGCAGCGCATCAAAAATCTCGGCTTCTTCAAAAAGGTCGAGGTGACCAACGCGCCGGGCTCGGCCCCCGACAAGACCGTGGTGACGGTCGAGGTCGAGGAGCAGTCGACCGGGTCGAGCTGTCGCTCGGGCTCGGCTTGTCGACATCGGACGGCCCGCTCGCCGATGTCGATATTCGCGAGCGCAATTTTCTCGGCCGCGGCCAGGATATCCGGATCGGCACCGTCGTGTCGTTCCGCTCGCAGCAGGTCGATCTGAGCTTTACCGAGCCCTATTTCCTCGACAAGAACATCGCCGCCGGATTCGACCTTTTCGAGATCAAGACCAGCCCGACCGCCGATTTCTTCACCGGCCTGATCCCGCCCTACCAGCAATTCTCTTACGGCGGGGCCTTGCGCGCCGGTTATCAGCTGACCGACAATCTGCGCCAGACCTTGAAATATACCGCCCGGTCCGACGACATCGACGGATATCCAGAGCGATGCGTCGTTGTTCATCGCGCTGCAGGCAGGGCACCCACACTCACCTCGGCGGTCGGGCAGGTTCTGCTCTACGATCGCCGCGACAATCGCCTCGATCCGACCAGCGGGCTATTTCGCCTCTCTCGGCAACGACTTTGCCGGGGTCGGCTTTGGCGTCGATTACGTCCGGTCCAAAGTGAATTTCGGATATTATTATTCGGTAGCGCCCGAATGGGTGTTGAGCCTTACCGGCGAGGCCGGCGACATCTTCGGCTGGGGCGGCCAGCAGGTGCTGCTGCAGGACCGCTTTTTTGTCGGCGGCGACAATTTGCGCGGGTTTCAGGATCGGCGGCATCGGGCCGCGCGATTCGGTCAGCGACGATTCCCTCGGCGGTCAAAAATACTAGGTCGGCTCGGTCAGCCTCGGCGTGCCGCTCGGGCTGCCTAAGGAGCTCGGCCTCAGCGGGCGCGTGTTCAGCGACTTTGGCACGCTCTATCATCTCGAGCCGACCCAGCTCAATCTGACGCCGGCGCAGCTGGCCACGACCGGCGGCATCCAGCCGATGGTCGAGCAGACGCCGTTGATCCGGCTCAGCGCCGGGGTCGGCGTCTCGTGGAAGTCGCCGGTCGGCCCGATTCGGCTCGACCTCGCGGTTCCGATCAGAAAAGCATCGTTCGACCAGACCCAGTTCTTCCGAGTCAGCTTCGGGACAAGATTCTGATGTGGATGTCGTCTGTCCGCAGCGCGGCGCTGCTGCTGCCGTTGCTATGCGGTTTTGCTGGCGGCGCGCTGGCCCAAAAGCCGTCGGCCGCCCCGGCCGCACCGGCTCCAGCCGCACCGGCCCCGACCCCGCCGGCAACCCCGTCGGCGCCATTGCCGGCAGCGCCCAGTCTCAACGTGCTGGTGGTCGATGTGCAATCACTGCTGCAGAACTCGAAAGCAGCCAAGATGGTGCACGGCCAGATCGAGCAGAAGCGCGTCGAGTACACCAAGGAAATCTCGCACGAAGAAGAGGTTTTGCGCACCGAACGCGACGCTTTGCAGCGCCAGGAGTCGACACTGTCGCCCGAAGCCCTGAACAAAAAGGGGCGCGAATTCCAGCAAAAGGTCAACGATCTCGACCGCAGCGTGCAGGCCAAGCGCCAAGCTCTCGAAAAATCCAACAACGACGCGCTCTCCAAAGATTCAGCAGGCGATGCTCAGGATCATCGCCGACATCGCCAAACAGCGTCGGGCCAATTTGGTGTTCCAGCGCAGCGGACCTGGTGCTGTTCGACCGCTCGTTCGATGTAACGGACCAAGTCATGCAAAAGCTCGATGAGGAATTGCCGGTGGTCACCGTCAATTTTGTCGCCCCGACGCCGGCCCCTGCCGCCCCACCGCCGGCCGCTGCCGCCGCCGTGCCGCCGAGCGCCAAGGCCACCAGGGCAAAGCGTCGCTAGCGCCGGCGCTTGGCGAGCTTCTGAGCGACTGACCGACCGACCGATGGCCGACCAGCGCTTTTTCACCCGGGTGGGCCCGTTTACGCTTGCCGAGCTGGCCCGGCTGAGCGGCGCGGAACTGCGGCGGGCAGCCGACGAGGCCAAGCTGTTCCGCGATGTGGCGCCGCTCGAAACCGCGACCGCGGACGAGGCGAGCTTTCTCGAAAATCGAAAATATCTCGACGCCTTCCGGCAGTCTCGCGCCGGGGCGGTTTTTGTCGACGAGCGCGCGGCCGAAGACGCGCCGCCGGGGATGGCGCTGCTGGTCAGCGCCGAGCCCTACAAGGCCTATGCGCGTGCGGCGCAGGCCTTCTACCCGGCGCCGGCGATTGCCTGCGGCCGTGCGCCCTCGGCGCTGATCGACCCGACCGCGCTGGTGCCACAGGATTGCGAGATCGGCCCCGTACGCCGTTATCGAGGCCGGCGCGCGGCTTGGTCGGCGCTGCCGGATCGGCGCCAACAGCGTGATCGGCGCCGGGGTCGAGATCGGCGACGATTGCACGGATTGCCGCCAGCGTCACGATCAGCCACTGCACTGATCGGCGCCCGCGTCGTGCTGCACCCCGGGGTGCGCATCGGCCAGGCCGGGTTTGGCTTTGCCCCGGATCAAGCCGGCCCGGTCAAGGTTCCGCAACTTGGGCGGGTCGTCATCGGCGACGATGTCGATATCGGCGCCAACACGCACGATCGATCGCGGCTCCGGTCACGATACCGTGATCGGCGCGGGCTCGATGATTGATAATCTGGTGCAGATCGGACACAACGTCGTGCTCGGCCGCGTGCTGCATTCTGGCCGGTCAGGTCGGTGTCTCGGGCAGCACCAGGCTCGGCGATTTTGTCATGGTCGGGGGACAAGGAGGGCTTGCCGGCCATTTGCACATCGGCAGCGGAGCGCGCGATCGCCGCCAAGAGCGGGCTGATGCGCGACGTCGCCGGCCGGCGTGACGGTCTCCGGTATTCCGGCCGTGCCGATCGCCGAGTTCATGCGGCAGACCGTGGCGTTGCAGCGGCTGGCGACGAAAAAGGACGGAAAATGATCGATCCGGCCTGCGCCGAGGGTGAAACCGCCCAGATCGATATCCAGCGGATCATGGAAATGATCCCGCACCGCCACCCGTTTCTGATGATCGACAAGGTCGTCGATGTGGTCGCCAACGCGCGGGCGACCGGGATCAAGAATGTGTCGATCAACGAAAGCTACTTTCAAGGGCATTTTCCGGCGCGCCCGGTGATGCCGGGTGTGCTGATCATCGAGGCGATGGCGCAGACCGCGGCGGTCCTGGTGGTCCACACGCTCGGCCCCGGCGCGGAGGGCAAGCTCGTCTATTTTATGAGCGTCGATAATGCGCGGTTTCGCCGCCCGGTGTTTCCCGGCGACACGCTCTGACGTCCATGTCGTCAAGCAGCGCAATCGCGGCAATGTGTGGAAGTTTGAGGGTGAGGCCAAGGTCGGCGGCAATCTGGTGGCCGAGGCGGTCTTCGCCGCGATGATCCTCGACGCGTAGCCGGGCGGTGATGGCAGAGATTCACCCGACCGCCATCGTCGCGCCGGGGGCGGTGCTGGCGCGACGACGTTGCGATCGGCCCCTTTTGCGTGGTCGGCGAGCATGTGGAACTCGGTCGCGGAGTCATGCTGGCCGCGCATGTCGTCGTCGATGGGCGTACGACGATCGGCGACGGCACGCGCATCTTCCCGTTCGCCTCGATCGGGCTCGAACCGCAGGACCTCAAATACCGCGGCGAGGAATCGTCGCTGGTCATCGGCTGCGACAACACGATCCGCGAATATGTGACGATGAACCCCGGCACGACCGGGGGCGGCATGGTCAGCCGCATCGGCGACGGCTGCCTGTTCATGGTCGGCGCCCATATCGCGCATGATTGCCAGATCGGCGACCATGTGATCATGGCCAACAACGCCACCCTCGCCGGCCATGTCGTCGTTGGCGCGCACGCTGTTCTCGGCGGATTGTGCGCGGTCCATCAATTCGTCCGCATCGGCAAGCACGCGATGATCGGCGGCATGTCCGGGGTCGAGCGCGACGTCATCCCTTATGGCCAGGTGATCGGCGACCGCGCCCGGCTGACCGGCCTCAATATCATCGGAATGCAGCGACGCGGCTTCAGCCGGGACGACATTCAGAGCCTGCGCACCGCCTACCAGCTGCTGTTTCACTCGCCGGGCACGTTGAGCGACCGGGTCGGCGAAACCGCCGAGCGCTTTGCCGGGGTAAAGCCGGTCGAAGACATTATCGAATTCATCCGCGCCGATTCGAGCCGCGCGATCTGCCAGCCGGTCGAGGCAAATGGCGGATAGACCGGCGGCGGAAAAGCTGGGGGCGGAAAAGCTCGGGGCGGAAAAGCTCGGCATCGTCGCCGGCGCCGGCGGGCTGCCGCGCCGCCTGGTCGAGGCGTGCCGGGCGGCCGAGCGCGACGTCTTTGTCCTTGCCCTCGAAGGTGCCGCCGAGCCTGCAACGGTCGAGGGGGTGGCTCACGCCTGGTGCCCGATCGGTGCGGCCGGCCGCGGCCTCGCGCTGTTGCGCGAGAACCATGTCGCCGAATTGGTATTGGCCGGCGGGGTGCGGCGGCCGTCCCTGGCCGCGCTGCGCCCGGATTGGCGCGCTGCCAAATTCTTTGCCCGCGTCGGCTATCGCGCGCTCGGCGATGACGGGCTCCTGTCTGCGGTGGTCGCCGAATTGGAGCGCGAGGGGTTCCGCGTGATCGGCCCCGATCAGGTGCTCGAAGCGGGGTTGGCACCCGCAGGCGTGCTCGGCCGGGTCCGCCCTGATGCGCAGGCGATGGCTGACATCGCGCACGGGCAGCGCGTCGCCCGGGAATTGGGTGCACTCGATATCGGTCAGGCGGTGGTCGTCCAGCAGGGCCTGGTGCTCGGCGTCGAGGCGATCGAGGGCACCGACGAGCTGTTGCGCCGCTGTGCCGGGTTGCGCCGCGAGGGGCCGGGCGGCGTCCTCGTCAAGATCGAGAAGCCGGGGCAGGAGCAGCGCGCCGACCGGCCGACGATCGGGCCGCGGACGGTGGCGCTCGCCGCCGCAGCCGGGCTGCGCGGCATCGCTGTCGAGGCCGGGGCGACGATCGTGCTCGACCGCGGCGAGGTGATCGGCGCCGCCGACCGCGCCGGCCTCTTTCTAATCGGCATTCGCTCGACGTGACGTTTGGCGGCGCGAGCCTGGGCGAGCCGCCGTTCGTCTTTATCGTCGCCGGCGAGCCGTCGGGCGACGCGCTCGGCGCCAGCCTGATCGCAGCCTTGCGGCAGCGCACCGACGGCCGGTTGCGCGTCGCCGGGATCGGCGGCGAGCGCATGCGCGAGGAGGGTCTGGCGAGCCTCGTCCCGCTTGCCGACCTCGCCGTGATCGGCGTCGCCGAGGTGTTGCCGCGGGCGCCGGTGATCCTGCGCCGGGTGCGCCAGACGGTGGCCGCGATCCGGCGAGCAGCAGCCGGACGCGGTGGTGACGATCGACAGCTCCGGGTTCAGCTGGCGGATCGCGCAGCGGCTGCGCCGCAAGGGCGAGCGTCTGCCGCTGATCCATTATGTCGCGCCGATGGTGTGGGCGTGGCGCGCCGGCCGGGCCCGGCGCATGGCGCGCTGGTACGACCACCTGATGGCGCTGCTGCCGTTCGAGCCGCCCTATTTCGAGCGGGTCGGGCTCGCCTGCTCCTATGTCGGCCATCCGGTGCTCGACAGCGGCGCCGATCGCGGCGATGGCGCGCGGTTTCGCGCCGCGCATGGTCTCGCCGAGGACGATTTGCTGATCGCGGTGCTGCCCGGCAGCCGCGACGGCGAGGTCCGGCGGCTGCTGCCGATCTTTGGTGCGGCACTCGGCCATTTGCAGCGGCTGATCGGGCCGTTTCGCATCACGGTGCCGACGGTTGCGACCGTGGCCGAGCCTGTCGCGGAAGCCGCGCGCGGCTGGCCCGGGGCGCCGATCGTCGTGCGCCGGCCGCGGGACAAATACGACGCCTTTGCCGCGAGCCGGGCGGCGCTCGCCGCCTCAGGCTCGGTGGCGCTCGAGCTGGCGATGGCGCGGCTGCCGATGGTGGTCGGCTACCGCTTGAATCCCTTGACCGAGGCGCTGCTTGACCGGGTGGTGAAGGTGCGCCAGGTGAACCTGGTCAATTTGCTGCTCGAACGGCCGTTGGTCCGCGAATTGCTGGGCGGCCAATGCACGCCCGAGCGGATCGCCGCCGAGATGGCGCCGCTGGTGCGCGACGAACCGGTTCGCGCGGCGCATCTGGCGGGGTATGATCAGGCGATGCGGCGCCTCGGGGCGGGCGGCCGGTCGCCGAGCCTCTGTGCCGCCGACCAAATCCTCGCCATCATCGCGGCGCGCCGCTGCAGCGCCGCCGCATCGGCGGCCGCATCCCAGTCATCCAGTTGGAGGAATTCACCATGACAACAGCCGGTGTCGCTCAAGCCGCCAAGCCGGCGGCCGAAACCGACAAGTACCGCTATCTGCATACGATGATCCGGGTGCGCGACCTGGATCAGTCGCTGAAGTTTTATACCGACCTGCTCGGCATGAAATTGCTGCGCAAGCGCGACTACCCGACCGGCAAGTTCACCCTCGCTTTTGTCGGCTATGGCGACGAAGCCGACAACACGGTCCTCGAGCTGACCCACAATTGGGAGCAGGCCGAGCCCTATGCCTTGGGCAGCGCGTTTGGACACTTGGCGCTGGGCGTGCCCGATGTCTACAAAGCGTGCGAGCAACTCGGTGCCGCCGGCGTCAAGATCCCGCGCCCGGCCGGCCCGATGGCGCATGGCGGCTCGGTCATCGCCTTTATCGAAGACCCCGACGGCTATCGCATCGAGCTGGTCCAGCGCCCTTAGCTCTCGCCTCTTCCCTCTTTCGCGCGGCGGGAGAGGGAAGGGCCGCTCGCTCTCAAACTCGTGCAAGCTCAGGCGTTTGGCGATTTACAGAGACGCGCGCGCCGTGGCAATTTCGGGCGGAACAGGTAAAGGCGGGCGGCGATGGCGGGACGGCTCGCGGGCAAGCGCGCATTGGTGACCGCGGCGGCGCAAGGGATCGGCCGGGCGACGGCGCTGGCCTTTGCCGCCGAAGGGGCGAGCGTCTTGGCCACCGATATCGCCGAGGACAAGCTCGCCCCGCTCGCCGATGCGCTGATCGCGACCCGCCGCCTCGATGTGACCGAAGACGACGCGGTGGCCGCGCTGGCCGCCGAGCTCGGGCCGCTCGACGTGTTGTTCAACTGCGCCGGATTTGTCCATCACGGCACGATCCTTGACGCCGAGCCGATCGACTGGGACGCGTCCTTCGTCCTCAATGTGCGCTCGATGTTCATGATGATACGCGCCTTTCTGCCAAAGATGCTGGAGCGCGGCGGCGGCGCCTCAATCATCAACATGGCTTCGACTGTCTCGTCCGTCAAAGGCGTGCCGAACCGCTGCGTCTATGGCGCGACTAAGGCCGCGGTGATCGGGCTGACCAAATCGGTCGCCGCCGATTTCATCACTGCCGGCATCCGCTGCAACGCGATCTGCCCGGGCACGATCGAGACGCCCTCGCTCGGCGACCGCATCGCCGCGCAAGGGGTGCGGGTGGTCGGCGGCACCGAAGCGGCGCGCCGCGCCTTTGTCGAGCGGCAGCCGCTGGGCCGGCTCGGCACGCCGGAGGAGGTGGCCGCACTCGCTGTTTATCTTGCCTCGAACGAGGCCTCGTTTACGACCGGTGCGATCCATGTGATCGACGGCGGTTTTACCCTTTGAGCTGCATGGAGAGAGTTCGATGAAGCTCCTTCGCTACGGCCCCGCGGGCCAGGAAAAACCCGGTCTGGTCGATCGCGACGGCAAGATCCGCGACCTTTCGGGCACGATCGGCGATATCGATGGCGGGGCGCTCGCGCCGGCCGCGCTCGACCGGCTGCGCCGCCTCGACCCGGCAAGCCTGCCGCTGGTTTCGGGCGCGCCGCGGCTCGGCCCGTGTGTCGGCCGGGTGCCGAAATTCCTCGCGATCGGGCTGAATTACCGTCAGCACGCGGCCGAAACCGGGGCGGCGATCCCGAAAGAGCCGATCATCTTTATGAAGGCGACCTCGTGCATCATCGGCCCCAATGACGACGTGACGATCCCCAAGGCATCGCAGAAGACCGATTGGGAGGTCGAGCTCGGCATCGTCATCGGCAGCCGGGCGCAGCTATGTCGCGGCGAACGACGCGCGGCGGCACGTCGCTGGTTACTGCGTCGTCAACGACGTCTCCGAGCGCGAATTTCAGATCGAGCGCGGCGGCCAGTGGACCAAGGGCAAGAGCGCCGACACGTTTGGCCCGATCGGCCCGTGGCTGGTGACGGCCGACGAGGTGCCCGACCCGGGCAAGCTCGCGCTGTGGACCGAGGTCAACGGCAAGCGGGTGCAGAACAGCAATACCGCCGACCTGATTTTCGGGGTGGACGAGATCGTCAGCTATCTGAGCCATTTCCTGACCTTGGAGCCGGGCGACGTGATCGCCACCGGGACGCCGTCAGGGGTCGGGCTCGGCATGAAGCCGCCGCAATTCCTAAAGCCAGGCGACCGGATGCGGCTGTCGGTCGAGGGTTTGGGCGAACAGAGCCAGCGTCTGGTGGCGTTTGCGGGCTAGCTGCGCGGGGTGATGGCGCTGCAATGCGGATGCGAATTGGGGCGCTAATGAGGCGATATGACGGCTAGCGCGGGGCGGTGGCGTTGAGGTATAATTAAGCAAGACGCACGTTTGCCGCGCGATCGATCCAATGGTTGAGGGGCCCATGTACGAACGCCGCCCCGGCTTCTTTCGCGAAGACACCGCCCCAGGCCGCCGTGTCGAAGCCAAAGTCAAATGGTTCAACGCCACGAAGGGCTTTGGCTTTATCGTTCCGTCCGACGGTTCGCAGGACGCCTTTCTGCCGATGGCCGTGCTGCGTCGCGCCGGCTACGAGGATGTGCCGGAAGGCGCGTCAATCACTTGCGAGATCGGCGCCGGGGCCAAGGGCCCGCTGGTGACCAGCGTGCTGAATATCGACAGCAGCACGGCGACATCCACGTCCGGCGCGGGCGGCTACGAGCGCCGCAGCCCGCCGCGCCCCGCCACAATCTTGGACGGCGCGGTAAAATGGTTCGAACCTGACAAGGGCTACGGGTTCGTCACGCCCGACGGTGGCGGCAAGGACGTGTTCATCCATGTCACCGCGCTGCGCCGCAGCGGGGTTGTGGCGCTCGATCCGGGGCAACGGGTCAGGGTCGAGGTGGTGGACGGCAAAAAAGGCCTGGAGGCCGAGCGCGTCACCCTGATCTGAAGGGGTGCCGGAGACAGACAACGCAACGGCCGCAGGCGGCGCCGGAGGGGGATAGCCGGGCGGCGTCGGGCGTTGCCCGTTTCGCGTCTGTCAGATGACAGCTTTATTAACGACAAGGATGACGCGGAATGCACGGCGTGATAGGCCTGTTCTGATCAATGCGTCCTGGAACACCGGCCTCCGGAGGCGCACCGGGTCGCGCGGCGCCGGTGCTGTCGGTCATGACGAGAGCGAGACGATGGACTTGCACGATACGATCCGGACCTACCGCTTGTTTTCGGGCTCTTACGACATTGTTTTCGGGCCGGTGTTTCACCCTGGGCGCAAGGAGGCAGTGCGCATCGCCAACGACCGCCCGGGGCAGCGCATTCTCGAGGTTGGGGTCGGCACCGGGCTGTCCCTGCCGCATTTCCGTGCTGATTCGCGGGTGACCGGTATCGATGTTTCGGCCGAGATGCTGGCGAAGGCCAAACGGCGCACCGAGCGCCAGGGGCTTGCCCATGTCGAGGGCCTGCATCTGATGGACGCCGAAAACCTCGAATTCGCCGATAATTCGTTTGATGCGGTCTTGGCGCTTTATGTCGCCTCGGTCGTGCCCGACCCGGCGCGCTTTGCCGCCGAGATGCGCCGCGTGTGCATTCCGGGCGGCACGATTGTCGTGGTCAACCACTTCACCAGTGAAAACCCAGCGGCGCGGTTTATGGAGAGGCGTCTGGCGCATGTCGCTCGGCATATCGGCTTTCACGCCGATTTTCCATTCGAGACCTTCCAGCGCGACAGCCGGCTGTCGATCCGCGAGGTGCGGCCGAGCAACCTGTTCGGCTATTGGAAGCTGTTGCGCTGCATCAACGAAAAGCCGGCCTCTGTCCCCGGCTGATGCCGCCGTCGGTCGGCTCGCGGCAACTCCCCACACCTTGTCTTGATTACCTGCGGCTTGGCTATGGCGTTGCAGGCTGGCTGGGTTGGTTGGACGGCGGCAATTATTTTGGCGCACGGATCATCCGTGCCGTGTCGATCTGGCCATCCCAGTATGCGACAAGGATATCCGTGTTTGTTGTAACCCACTGGAACACGGCCTGCGCATCGATGGGCGACAGCAGACCAGCGGTCACGCGCGGCGTGGGTCGGACACCGACCACCGCTGTGTTCGCGATGTTCATCTGATTGCCGTGCGTCATGTTCACTTTGACCCGCACGCCGGGTCGGGCGTTGCCGCGAGGCGAGACCCAAACCGTCATCGGCAATCCCGTCGTCTCTGGATCGAGGTTCGCCATTTCGAAATAAATCTTGGGTTTCTGTTTCTATGGCGTCCTCCGGGATTGCATTCTGCTCGGTGATTTCTTTGGCGCGCATCGTCTTGCCTCTTCCCGTTTGGCCGATGATGCAATGGTGATCGATGAACCTTCCGAAATCACTCGCTCCTCGATCCCAGAATGCCGGGACCGCTAGGCGAGCAGCTTTTTCAGCCGTTCGGCCATCTCTTTGGGCGGGTCTTCGCCGCTGAAGCTCGCGCTGAAGCGGCCTTTCGGGTCCATCACATAGATGATCGAGCTGTGGTCCATCGAATAGTCGCCGCCGGCCTCGGGATGCTTGGCGTAATAGACGCGATAGTCGCTGGCCGCCTTGGCCACCTGCGCCGCGGTTCCGGTCAGCGCCAAAATCGGCGCGTCGAAAGCGGTCACATAATCCTTCAAGGTTTTCGAGGTGTCGCGCGCCGGGTCGATGGTGATGAACACCGGGCGGACCTCGCCGCGCTGTTTGGCACCAAGATCGCGCAGCGCCACGGCGATGCTGTTGAGCGCGGTCGGGCAGGCGTCGGGGCAATGGGTGTAGCCGAAATAAACGAGCAGCCACTTCCCCTCCAGCTGAGTGTTGGTGACCGTCCTGCCGTTCTGGTCGACCAGCTGAAACGGGCCGCCGATCGCGCTGCCGAGCAGGGTCCCTTGAGCGCCCTGCGAGGCCTCATGCAGCTCGAGGGCGAGAAAAGCGCCCGCCCCGAGAATCATCAGGCCCACGAGCAGCGAGGCAGCCAGGAGAAACCGCGGCGACCGCTTCGCCCGCTGTTTGGCACCGGGCGCGCCCGGCGAGTTCGTCGACATCGCCTTCACTCCCTCAAGGTTGCGGCGCCGAGGCCGAACCCATCGACAAAGGCGCAAATCTTGATCGGCGTGATCATCGCCCCTTTGCCCGAAGTTTGGACCCGGGATCATCATAACGCCGCATCTCCAAATGCCGCACGCCATGGGGGCGGACCGGAAAGGTTGACCCTGCCCCCGCCCCGGCTATTCCACCGCCGGAGTGAAACCCGTAGAAAAGCTGCCGGAGGATTGGCGACCAGATGGATTACGACCGCTGCTGCAGCCTGCCGGCGATGTTCTTCGAACAGGCCGAGCGGCTCGGCGACAAGCCGTTTTTGTGGGCCAAGCGCCAGGGGCGCTATCGGCCGGTAACCTGGGCGGCGGCGGCGCGCGACGTGCGGCGGCTGGCACTGGGTTTGCGCGGGATCGGCATCAGCCCCGGAGAGCGTGTCGCGATCGTGGCCGAGAACCGGCCCGAATGGGTCATCGCCGATCTGGCGATCATGAGCGCCGGGGCGATCACGGTCCCCGCCTATGTGACGAACACGGTCGAAGATCACCGCCACATCTTTGCGACCAGCGGTGCCGGCGCGGTGATCGTTTCCAGGCCGGCGTTGTCGGCGCGGGTGCTGGCTGCGGCGAACCAGGTCAATTCGGTGCACACGGTGATCGCAATCGAGCCCGCCGCCGGGCAGGCGAGTGCGGTCGACATTCTCGGCTGGGACGAGGTTCTGGTGCGCGGCGATGCGCAGCCGGGTGACATTGCCGAGCAAGTTGCCCAATTGCTGCCGGACGACATCGCCTGCCTGATGTTCACTTCGGGCACCGGCGGCGCCCCCAAGGGGGTGATGACCATCCACCGCAATATCCTCGCCAATTGCCGCGGCGCCTATCGCCTGCTCGAATTGCTGGGCCTCGGCGACGAGGTGTTTTTGAGCTTTCTGCCATTGTCGCATTCCTACGAGCATACCGCCGGGATGATGTTTCCGATTTCGATCGGCGCGCAGATCTATTTTGCCGAAAGCGCCGAGACCTTGGCCGCCAATTTGCTCGAGGTCCGGCCGACGATCATGACGGCGGTGCCGCGGCTCTATGAGACCTTGCATCGCCGCATCCTCATCGGGGTCGAGCGCAAAGGTGCCATGGCGCGCCGGATGTTCGACAAGACGGTGGCGATCGGCCGCAAGCGTGCGGCCTCGGCCTCGCCGAGCCTTGCCGAGCGGCTGATCGATCCGGCGCTCGACCGCCTGGTGCGGGCCGGGTTGCGCCGACGCTTTGGCGGGCGGCTCAAAGCGATGGTCTCCGGCGGGGCGCCGTTAAACCCGGAAATCGGCAGCTTTTTTGTGGCGCTCGGGGTCCGGCTGCTGCAGGGCTACGGGCAGACCGAGGCCGGGCCGGTGATCGCTTGCAACTCGCCGGCGCGGATCAAGATCGACACCGTCGGGCCGCCGCTTGATGGGGTCGAGGTCAAAGTCGCCGATGACGGCGAGCTCCTGGTCGCCGGCGACAATGTCATGAAGGGCTATTGGAACGACCCGCAGGCGACCGCACAGACGCTCGCCGGGGGCTGGCTGCACACCGGCGACACCGGCCACATCGATAGTGACGGCTACATCCGGATTACCGACCGCAAGCGCGACTTTATCAAGAATTCCGGCGGCGAGATGATCGCACCAGCCCGCGTCGAAGGCTATCTGACCTTGGAGCCCGAGATCGCCCAGGCAATGGTGTTTGGCGAGCGCCGCCCTTATCTGGCAGCAATCCTGGTTCCCAACCCAGACTTCGCCGCCGGATTTGCCCGCAAGCACAATCTCTCCGCGGAGCTGTCCGCGCTCTCCGCCGATCCCGGCTTTGCCAAGGCGATGCGCGAGGCGGTGGCCCGGGTCAATCGCGGCCTGGCGCCGGTCGAGCGGGTGCGGCGTTTTGTGATCGCTGAGGAACCGTTTACCATCGCCAATGGCCGGATGACGCCGACCTTGAAGATCAAGCGCCATGCCATCCGCGAGGCCTACGGCGCCGCCCTCGACGCGCTCTACGACGGCAAGGGCATGGCCGCGTGAGGCCGATTGGCGGTGCCGCGGACACGGGGAGAAAAACCATGCGGCTCGAAGGCAAGATCGGCATCGTTACTGCGGCAGCCTCGGGGATGGGGCGGGCCGGCGCCTTGCGCTTTGCCCGCGAAGGGGCGGCGGTCGGGGTCGTCGACATCGACCAGGCCGGGGTCGATGCGGTCGTGGCCGAGATCACCGCCGCCGGTGGCCGCGCCCGGGGCCTGGTCGGCGATCTGCGCCAGGACGATTTCGCGCGCACGATCGTGCGCCGCACCGCCGCCCAATTCGGCGGGCTCGATTTCGTGTGGAACCATGTCGGCCATCCTGGCCCCGCCTCGATCGAGGGCATCGAGATGGCCGATTTCGACATCGCGATCGGGCTCAATCTGCGCACCGTCCTGGTGACGACCGAGGCTGCGATCCCCGAATTGCGCGCCCGCGGCGGCGGCGCCCTCTTGTACACCGCCTCGACCTCGGGTCTGGTCGGCTCGGCCTTTAGCCCGGTATATTCGATGGCCAAGTTCGGCGTCGTTGGCTTTGTCCGCTCCTTGGCGAAGCGCCTGGCGCCCGACAAGATCCGGGTGAATGCGATCTGCCCCGGCCCGATCGACACCCCGATGCTGCGCGTCTTTGTCGCCCGCCCCGACCAGCAGCGCCCTCAAAGCCAGGACAAGGAAGCGCTGGTAGAGGCGCGCGCCCGCCAAATCCCGATGGGCCGCACCGGCAAGCCCGAGGAGATCGCCAACGCCGCGCTCTTCCTGCTCTCCGACGAAGCCTCCTTCGTCTCCGGCGCCGCCCTCCCAGTCGACGGCGCCGCCACCGCGTGAGGCGGCGGCAAAGTCATCGTTCGCACCCCTCCAGACGGGGGAGCCTGCGCCTGCCGATGCGGTTGTCGGCACATGAATTATTTGCGGCAAGTGTCACTGATATTGGCTCTGCTTTGTAGAGGCTTGGCTGCTCCCCGCCAAGCGCTTGGCAGAGTGACGGCGAATGCTTGGTTAATAATCCGGCTGGCGTCTTCGTGGGCGCAGACGGCATTCTCGTTCGTACTTAAGTTTGCCATACTTATTTCACTTCTCACTTTTCTTCAGGGTCAGCAACCCCTTATTGAGACAACAATTGACCATGCTACAAAAATCTTGTCGATAACCAACGGGAGTTCTTTCACCCATAAAGTTTTGGGTTTACGCCATTGCGTTCGATATCAACGAGGACCGCCAAGAGAGAGGGCACGTATACATCAAGAAAGACGATCCCATTAGCGAAGTCACCGCGAGAGGCTTCATATTGCGCGACGCATTGTTATGGCCTTGGCCGTGGCCCGCAAGAACGAAAACTATTGATCTCAAGACAGATCACGCCCTTCAGTTCAAAAAATGGGAGCCCAACTCGCCGGAGCCTGATACTATCGTCTACTGCATTGCTGTTGATGGACAAAGCGTCCTTAGCAACCGACGCGTTACGAATGCAGTTTTGACCACTGAGCTCATGTTCTCCGCAAGCGTCTTCGGGCCTAATGGAGGGAGCGGCGGGGGGTATAAGAGCGTGAAGGGGACTCTAGATTTAGAGACGACAATCAAAAAATACTGTATAGAACTATACGGTAAAAGTCGATGACGACTAGCCTGCTTTCGGGACGTTGCGATACAATGTAAACGAGTCTGTGTCCCGGTGCCCTGGCGGTAGCCAGGGCAACAGCCTGTCGGTCGCTCCGGGTTTCGCTTTCGGTAAAGGGACGGTCAACCCTTTACCTTCGAGATCCGCTCTGGGCGGACACCGAAGCATCGCGAGCGACAAAGAAATCGCGCAATGCGTGGTAGGCTTCTTCGGGGGCTTCTTCGGGGATGAAGTGGCTGCTGTCGATCGCCTGGCCGCGGACGTTTTCGGCGTGGTCGCGCCACACGCCGAGCACGTCGTAGCCCGCGCCCTGCGAGCTGCGAGCGCCCCATAGCATCAGGAGCGGCATCGCGAGCTTGCGGCCGCGGTCGGCGCGGTCGTGGTCGAGGTCGATCGAGGCGCCGGCACGGTATTCGGCGCAGGTGGCGCGGATCGTCTCGGGGTTCTTGAAGCAGCGCAGGTAATCGGCGAAGGCTTCGGGCTCCAGCTTTGCCGGGTCGCGCAGCAGGGCCGCGAGCTGGTGGCGCAGAAAGAACTCGGCCTCCGCGCCGAGCAGCCGCTCCGGCAGGCCGCCCGGCTGGATCAGAAAGAACCAGTGCCAGCTCGAGGTCGCGGCCTTCTGGTCGATCGTTTCGAAGCGGTAGAGTGTGGGCACGATGTCGAGCAATGCCAGGCGCTCGACCCGTCCGGCATGGTCGCGGGCGAGGCGGTGGGCAACGCGCGCGCCGCGGTCGTGCCCGGCGACGGCGAAGCGCTCGAAGCCCAATGCCGCCATCGTCTCGACTTGGTCCTGCGCCAATGCGCGCTTCGAATAATTCGCGCTGTCGGCGCCGGCCGGCGGCTTCGAGCTGTCGCCATAGCCGCGCAGATCGGGGATCACCAGAGTGAACTCCGCGGCGAGCCGCGGCGCCAGCTTGCGCCACATCAGATGGGTCTGCGGGTAGCCGTGCAGCAACAAGAGCGGCGGGCCGCTGCCGCCGCTTACAAGGTTGATCTCGGCCCCTGACGTCGCGATCCGGCGCTGCTCGAAACCGGGGAAGAAATCGGTCATCGCTGTTCCTTGCCCCAAGCGGTTCGGCATTATCCCGGTTGCCGCCTGGCATGACTACTCCCGCGCCGTTCGGCCGGAATGCGCGCGTCGAGACAGCCGTTGTCAATAAGCCGAAAAGAGCGGATAGTGCGTTTGAGGTTTCGATGGTCGCCCGTATCCTGCTCACCATTGCGACGCTGCTGTTGGCGGCGGGCGGCTTTTTTGGCGCTGCGCCGGAGCCCGCCGGCCCGCTCAACCCGTTTGGGATCTTGTTTCTGTTCATATCCGGCGTGATCTGGCTTGCCTGGGACTTGGTTCGTGAAGCCTTCCGCGACCGCGTCGATCTGATGGTCGTCCGCCTGGGTCCGCTGGTCCGGCACAAAGACCGCAGGTGAGGGGCGCGAGCGCTTGCATTTCCGCGATCGCGGCGTACCCGGCAACCTCTCGGCGTCCGGCACTAAGCGGACAGCATCGACAGTTTTTTTTCGGCGGGCGCAGCCGGCCTCTAAAGACCGCGGGTCGCCTCGCCTTTGAGCTCGACGGTGTTGCCGTCTGGATCGCGGATGTAGAGCGAGGGGCCGTAGCCCTCGGCGCCATAGCGCTCGCGGACCTCGCCGGGATCGACGCCATTGCGCTCGAGATGCGCTTTCAGCGCCGCCGCATCGAAACCCACGACCCGAATCGCGAAATGGTCCATGTTGCGCCCGGCTTGCTCCACCGCCTCGTGCGGCGACACCGCCGCCGGGACCAGGTCGATCAGCGAGGTGCCGGCGCGCAACTGAACCAGCTTCGGCTGTTCGAGCTGGCGCTCGATGTGCAGGCCCAGCACCGTCTGGTAAAAAGCGATGGCGCGATCGAGATCGCCGACGCGCAACACCACATGGTCGAGGCCGCCGATGTGGATCGCCTCCCCGGCGCCGGCCGCTCCGGCGCGGTCGATCGTGGCTGTATCGGGCATTTGTCGGCTCCTTTCGTCCTCCCTTGCTTGATCGAATGATGGCGCAATCATCGGCGCTAAAGCAAGCCGCCCGCGCGGTCTTCCGAGCATTGCGCCTGATTGTGTCTCGCCCGCGAGGCGGGGCCTCGCGCGTCCGCCGACTGGTTGGCCGGCTTTCCTTTTGATGCCCGATCCGCGGCAGTGTGCCGCCTCGCGACGCTTGCGCCCCCAACATCGTCTCAACCAAGGAGCAGGCCGAATTGGCGGCGTCGTCTCCAACGAATTGCGTCAGTGCGCGTGGCCACGCTTACTTTTTGGCGCCGCACAAGGTGCCGTTGATTTGGCACTGCGGCTCGATCCCGAGCTTTTGCTGCCGCTGGTCCAGTCGGGTAATGTCAGCCTGAGTGGCGGCGTCGATGTCTTTGCCGGGCTCGTCGCAGCCGCAGACCTGGCTCGCGCCGCAACTGACCCGATCCACCTGCTCGAGCGCCAGGATCGAGCGCAGCCCGGCCAAATCCGAAAGACCGCCGCAGGCATTGCGCAGCAGGTCCGCCTTGCCCGGCGGGTCGCGCCGCGCTGGAGTTGTCTGGCCGATGCCGAGCGTCGTGCACAGCGCGGCGTCGCAGGTGTAGGCGACCTGCACCCCAGGCTGTGCCGATGGCCGCGGGCTCTGGCGGATGCTGTGACGATAGGCCTCGCAGACCTCCCGGCACAGCGGGCTGTTGCGGGTGACGGGATAATACGCCGTCGCGGAATAGAGCGGGCAACCCTTGCCATCCGGCGCGTCCGGCAGGCAGCCTTTGGCCGGCGGATCGATCGGTCCGTGATTGAGCGCCGGGTTGTGCGCGGCCGACCAGACATAGACCGGCGGCGGCCCGGCGGTTTTAGCGCGCGCCGGCCGCGGGGTCAGCTTGTTGGCGTCGCAGGGCACGCCGGCCTGCGAGATTTCGAACGGGCCGTCATAAACCGGGCATTGGCACTGCACCAATGGGTTGCCGGCGCTGTCCCTTTTGCCGGTGGCGTGGCAGGGCGCCGTCATGCACGCGGCATATTTGCCGGTCGTGCACGAGGTTGAGTTGGGTGACGCTCCGGTCGCGTAGTCGCCGCTCTTGACTGCTGAAAACACCGAGATAAGGCCGGTCCCGGGAATCACCCGGCCGGCATTGGCGGCGCGGCAGACCGGCGCATCGTTCCACCAGCTGTAGCTGCGGATCGGCTCGCGCGGGCTGCAGTTCTCGCCCTGATGGCCGCAGGCGCCGACGGTTCGCAGGTAGAGGTCGAGGTTGAGGATCGCGTTGATATCGACGAAATACGGGATGTAGGGCGGGTACTCCTCGGTGGTCAGCGCATAGCAGGTGCAATCGGCGGACTTGCCGTCGGCCGACAGCTTGCACGGCAGCGCCGAGTTCGCCGCCGACCCCTTCGCCGGTACCGGAGTGCCGACCGCGGGCCCCGAATAGAGGCACAGCGCGTAGGTGAACGGCCGCCCGAGCGGTGGTTTGCAGGCCAAAAAATTCGATTGATGGAGCCAAATGTCGGCATAGGCCGGACCGAACGCGGTGGTCCTGCGGTCGTTAAAGCGGAATTGGCCAAGCCCGGCCAGGCCGGTAGTGGCGTTCTCGGCGGACCACGGCGCCAACCGGCTGTCAGGCGATTGCGCCTGTGCGACGTTGTGGTGAGCGCAGATCAATCCGGCAAAGGCCAGGCACATTATGCGCAGCAGCGCCGACGGCGTGGATGATGGGCGGGACCGGCGGTCGATCGGCATGCAGCGGAGCCTCTGATCGGTTTAGCCACCGATCTTCCTGCCGAGGTCTTGCTGTTTAGTTAACGAGGTTTGCGCCGGCAACTCGCACTGCTTCCCGCGGCTAATCCTCCGCCCGCACCATGACGTAGGAGCCGGGGGCGTCCTCGATCACCTTGAGCTTGCCGTCGCCGGGATGGCGCGCCGGCACCTCGCCGCCGCCATGGCGCGAGACCCAGCGCTGCCATATGGGCCACCAGGAACCGGGGCGCTCGGTCGCACCGGCAAGCCATTCCTCGGCTGTGGGCGGGTTCTTATCGTTCTCCCAATGCCCGTATTTGCTGCCGGGCGGGCTGACGACGCCGGCGATGTGGCCCGAGGCCGACAGCACAAACTTGACCGGCCCCTGATAGATTTGGGTCGCGGCATAGGTCGAGCGCCACGGTGCTATGTGGTCCTCGCGGGTCGACAGCAAAAACGCCGGGGTCTTGATCTTGCCGAGGTCGATTGGCACTCCGTCGAGAGTGATGCCGCCCGGTTTGATAAGCAGATTTTCCTGGTACATGTTGCGCAAGTAGAAGCTGTGCATCGCCGCCGGCATCCGCGTTAAATCGGCGTTCCAATACAACAGGTCGAACGGGAACGGCGACTTGCCGAGCAGGTAATTATTGACGACAAACGACCAGATCAGGTCGTTGGCGCGCAGCATGTTAAAGCTCTGCGCCATGTCGCGGCCTTCGAGATAGCCCCGAGCGTTCATCCGCTCTTCGAGCGCTGCCAGCTGCTCCTCGTCGATAAAGACCGACAGCTCGCCGGCCTCGGCGAAATCGACCATAGTCACAAAAAACGTAGCGCTCCTGATCCGCGGGTCGCGCTTGACCGCCATATAGGCGAGGGTGGCGGCGAGCAATGTGCCGCCGAGGCAATAGCCGATGACATTGGCTTGGCGTTCGCCGGTCGCCAACTCAATCGCATCGAGCGCCGCCAATGGACCCTCGCGCATATAATCGGCAAAGGTCTTGGCGGCGAGCCGCGCGTCGGGGTTGACCCAGGAAATCACAAACACCGTGTGGCCCTGCGCCACGGCCCAGCGGATGAACGAATTGTCCGGGCGCAGATCGAGAATGTAGAACTTGTTGATCCAGGGCGGCATGATCAGCAGCGGCCGGCGGTTGACCGTCGCCGTCGTGGGCTCGTACTGGATCAGCTGCATCAGATCGTTCTGATGGACGACCTTGCCCGGCGTCACCGCGATGTTTTCGCCGATGCGAAACGCCGCCATGTCGGTCATCCGGATCGCCAGCCGCCCCTTGCCGCGCTCGAGATCGTCGAGCAGGTTTTTGAGGCCGTTGAGCAGGTTCTCGCCGCCGCTTTCGAGGGTGGCGCGCAACACCTCCGGGTTGGTCATCAGAAAGTTCGACGGCGCCAGGGCATCGACGAATTGCCGGGTGTAAAAGTCGATCTTGTGGGCGGTGCGCTCGTCGATGCCCTCGAGATCGCGCACGGCTCCTTGCAGCCAACGGGCCGTCAACAGATAGCTCTGCTTGATAAAATCGAACAATGCGTTGTCGGTCCAGCCCGCGTCGCGGAAGCGGCGGTCGCCGTGCTGCGGCCTGATCAAAGGCTCGGGGCTGCCGCCGAGAAACCGCTGCGTCGCGCGCTGCCACAAGCTCAGGTAGTCGTTCCACAGCGACAGCTGGGCCTGGACCAGGCGCGAAGGGTCCGCCATCATCCGCGCCGTCATCTCGAGAAAGGCGCCGCCGATGGCGAGCGGGCTCGCCATCCCGATCCCGTCGGCCGCCGCTTGCCGTTTCAGGAATTCGGCGACCAGGTGCTGGCTCTTTTCGGCGATCGCAGCGATTTGTCGCGCGGCTTCGGCTGCATCGGCCGGGGTCTCGCCCGCCGGAACCGTCCCCGGTCGCGCATCTGCTGCGCCGGGCGATACCCGGTCTGCGTCATTCATTGCCGCTTCCTCGCCATCATCGGGCGTTTGCGCTGCCGCCGTCGTGCCGGTGTGGCGGCCGCGCCGGTTCCACCGTTCAAATGTGGTGACGCGTCAGCCCGGATCTAATACACCAGCGCTGGGCGAAAGGGTTGCAGCGGGGGCGCGTCGTCGGCCTGGCGCCGCGGCGGCTCCTCAGAGCAAACTGTTCGACGATGTGGTTTCGTCATGAGTAAAGCCCCGTCATCCCGCCGCGATGCGCGCGCGACACCGCGCCAAGCGATGCTGCGGCTCGCCGCGGCGGCGCTGCTGGCCGGGCTCGCGGCGTGCAGCCCGGTCGAGGCGTACCGCAACCTGGTCGGCACCAGCAAGGACGACCCCAACCCGGCAACCACGCCGAACACCAAGAACCTGGCGGCCGGCGAGGCAGCGGATTATCCGAACCTCGCGACCGTGCCCGCGCCGCCGACCCAAGCGCTGTCCACGGCGCAGCTCGATAAGCTGACCCAGAGCCTGGTCGCCGACCGGACCAATGCGAAATACACCACCGAGCAGCTACAAGCCGGGTTCGACCAAGCCGCGGGCTCGGTCCCGCCGCCGCCGCCCGCAGCTGCCGAGGCCAAGCCAGCCAATGCCGGCTCCGGCGCGCCGGCGCAGCAGCCAGGCGAGGTGGCCGCAGCGGCGGCTAAGGGCAAGACGCCGGCGCAGGGTGGCTCGACCGGGCCGCGCAAATCTGGCCAGCCGCCCGAGCCGGGCCCGATGGAATCGAGCCTGCAGCCGCCGCAAATTCCCGCTTTGCCGAGCCCCGAGCAGAACCAGCCGGCGCCACCGCCGCCCCGCGAGCTGAGCCTGCCGGCGGGAACGGCCCGGGCCGGCGCGCCGCCGGGCCCGGCGCATCTGCCGCCGCCGCCCGCTGCGACCCCGCTGCCGGCGGCGATCGGCTCGGCCAAGTTCGAGCCGCCGCCCCCGCCGCCGGTGCTGCCGCCAGCGACGCCGACCCGGATGGCTGCGGCCGTCGCCCCGGGCAAGGGCGCCGCAGCGAGCCCTGCAGTCACCCCGGTCGCTGAAGTCGACTTTGTCGCTGATTCGACGACGCTCGATGATGCCGGCCGGCAAGAGCTCGGCAAGATCGCGCCGCTCTATCGCCGAAATCCCGGCAAGGTGCGCGTCATCGGCTATGCCGGGGTCGGCAGCAGCGCGGTCGAGCAGCTGAACAGCTTCCAAACCGCGCTCGACCGGGCGCACGCGGTCGCTGCTGCCTTGGCCAAGGCCGGGATACCCGCGGACAAAATCCTGGTCGAGGCAGCACCGGCCGGCGCCGATTCGGGCCAGGGCCGGGCCGAGATTCTGTTCGAGCGCTGAGCGCGGCTGGATCGCCGCAACCGGCGGCGGCGGAAAATTATCGAAAATTTAACCGTCGCAGGCTACAACGCGCCCGCCGCGCTACGCAAAGGGCGGCATCGCCATCCGCCCGAATTGGCTTCGGGCTGTCGCACGGGGTCGCTTGGATCGTGAAGCCGCCGTTAAAGATTGCCGTCGCCGGTCTCGGCACGGTCGGGGTCGGCACGCTCAACCTGCTGCAAGCTCAGCGCGAGCTGCTGGCGGCGCGCGGCGGGCGCGAGATTGTCGTCACCGCGGTTTCCGCCCGCGACCGGCGCCGCGAGCGCGGGGTCGAGCTGTCGGCGGTGCGCTGGCACGAGGATGCGGCCGCGATGGCGGCCGATCCCGAGATCGATGTTGTGGTCGAGCTGATCGGCGGCGCCGACGGGATCGCGCGGCGGGTCATCGATGCGGCGCTCGCCCACGGCAAGCACGTCGTCACCGCCAACAAGGCGCTGATGGCGCATCATGGGACGCGGCTCGCTGTACTCGCCGAAGAGCAGGGCGTGGCACTCTCGTTCGAGGCCTCGGTCGCCGGCGGGATTCCGGCGATCAAGACCTTGCGCGAGGGGCTCGCCGGCAACCGGCTCGAACGCGTTTATGGCATCTTGAACGGCACTTCGAACTACATCCTGACGACGATGCGCGAGCATGGCCGCGAATTTGCCGAGGTGCTCGCCGACGCGCAGCAGCTCGGCTATGCCGAGGCCGATCCCAGCTTTGACATCGACGGCGTCGACGCCGCGCACAAGCTCGCAATCCTGGCGAGCGTCGGCTTTGGCCGCCCGGTCGATCTCGGGGGCGTCCATGCCGAGGGCATCCGCCACGTCTCGCGGCTCGACATCGACTTCGCCGAGGAGCTCGGCTACCGGATCAAGCTGCTCGGCATCGCCCGGCTGACCGAGGATGGGCTTGAGCAGCGCGTCCACCCGTGCATGGTGCCGCGGGCCAGCCCGATCGCCGCGGTCGAGGGCGTTTACAACGCGGTCGTCGCCGAGGGCGATTTTGTCGGCCGCGTGGTGCTCGAGGGGCGCGGCGCCGGCGCGTTGCCGACCGCCTCCGCGGTGGCGGCCGACCTTGTCGATATCGCCGCCGGGCGCCCGGTGTTCCCGTTTGGCGTTCCCGCCGCCGCGTTGCGGCACATTCCCGGCGTGCCGATCGAGCGGCATCAGGGCGCCTACTACATCAGGCTGATGGTGGTCGATCGGCCGGGCGTGATCGCCGATGTCGCCGCCGCGTTGCGCGATGAAGAAGTCTCGATGGAATCGATGATCCAGCGCGGCCGCGCCCCCGGCGAGGCGGTGCCGGTGGTGCTGACGACCCATGTCACGGTCGAGGCAGCGATGCGCCGGGCACTCACCAAGATCGAGGCGCTGGACACCGTGCTCGAACCCCCACACCTGATCCGCATCGAAGATTTCTGAACGCGATGGTAGAGTGTTGCTAAAGGTCCTCCGGCCGAAGCCCGGTGACGCTTGGCGATCCGCGCGAGCATTCGCTGCCCCGCTTATGGGTCCAGCCGATCCGGTAGAGCGCCCGCAAAACCCGATCGGACTTTATCGCCGGCCATGTCCTCAGGCGGCAGCGAATATCATTGCCGGATCGCCTGTTACATTCGAAGTGAGACACTGCCGTGGAGCGAGTGCGCTTCTTCGACGCTATTTGAGCGAGAAATAGGCGATCCGGTCGCCGCGAAAGGTGCCGACGAACATCGTATCGCCGATCTGCAGCCCGGTCGTCGCACCGCCGAATACGGGGTTGCCCTTTTCGCTGATCACCGGAATGATCTTCATCGTCGCAGTATCCCATCTGACGATGCGCCAGGGCTCGATGCAGCGCGTATTGTGGCTTTGGAAGCAGCTGAAGACCTGCTTTGCCGGAACGTCCTGGCCGCCGACCATCAACTGGCCGTCGGACGCCCAGCGCAGGTTGTCGGCGAGAAAGCCGACCGGGATCATCTGCCGCTCGACCGGCCCGCTCCCGCCGCGCGACACGCGCAGCACGGCCTTGTTGCCCCAGCCCGCGACATAGAGCCACTTGCCGTCGCGCGATACTTCGATCCCGTTGTCGCCCGACAGCTGGGTTCCGGGAACGAGCTTGAACCCTTGATGCGGGTGCCATTCATAGACGGCTCCGGTGTTTTCGCCCGCGTTCATCCGGTCGGGGGCTTTTGGGTCCTGGGGATCGAACATATCGGTGACGACGAAACCGCCATTCGGCACCGGCGCCACCGCATTCGGCCAAGTGTGGGCCGGCATTACCGCGCATCCGACCCAAGCGACGCTGGGCTCGGCCCCGTTGCTGTCGAGGGCAAAGACCTCGATCGCCTCGCGGCCGCCGTGATCGACAACGTAGAGCGTATCGTTGCCGCCATTGCCGGGCCGCAGATTGATGCCGTGCGCGGAAAATTTGCCGAGATCAGGCGGGCTGGGGCAATCGGTGTAGGTCGCCTTGTCCCACTTCACTTGCGGGTTGCTGCCCGGAAACAGAGTCTTCCAGGACTTGTTCTGGGTGCTGACCAGATGCAGGCTGCCGTGGGACCCGGCGGCACCACCATCCATGCCGCTGGCCACGATCCACCGGGTTCCCGGCACCTGGACCAAGTCTTCCGCATTCAGCGGCCCGCAGACGAAATCGAGCTTCCCGGCGGGATTGCACGGCCCGGCCGCCGCGGCCGGGCGGCTCGCGGCCAGCATCGCCGCCGCCATCAACAAGCTCAGGGCGATGATTGTCTTCACCTCGGTTCCTCCCTCCAATGGTCACCAGCTCTTCGACGGCCGTTGCCCGCCATCATACTACAGCAGCGCTGTCCGGGTCATTTCAGCCCGAGGCCGTCGCATTGACGCGGATGGAGCCGGTGCTTAGGGTCCGCACCGAACCGACACTGGCGTCGAGGCCGGAATTGCGAGCGTCGCCGAATCGATCGGGTGTGCGGCGCAAGCGCGAGGCGTCATCACGCCGACCGCGGCCAGCCCAGGCAACAGCTTTGGCCGAGGGATTTGATCGCTGGTCCGGCGCCAATAATCATCATCGTTTGTGAGTGCCGAGGAGGAAGGCCATGCCCGAGACATCGAAGATGGATCGCAACCTGGCGCTGGAGGCGGTGCGGGTGACCGAAGCGGCGGCCCTCTCCGCCTCGCGCCTGATGGGGCGGGGCGATGAAAAAGCGGCCGACCAGGCGGCCGTCGATGCGATGCGCGAGGCGCTGAACAGCCTGGCGATCGACGGCACCGTGGTCATCGGCGAAGGCGAGCGCGACGAGGCGCCGATGCTTTATATCGGCGAGAAGGTCGGCACCGGCAACGGCCCGCCGATCGACATCGCGCTCGACCCGCTCGAGGGCACTACGATCACCGCTAAGGGCGGGGCCAACGCTCTCGCGGTCATCGCGATGGCCGATGCGGGCCATTTTCTCAACGCGCCCGACGTCTATATGGACAAGATCGCGGTCGGCGGCGGGCTGCCCGATGATCTGGTCGATCTCGACGAGGCGCCGGCGGTCAACCTCAAAAATCTGGCGCGCGCGAAACGGGCCGAGGTCGCCGATCTGGTCGTATGCATCCTCGACCGGCCGCGCCATGCCGAACTGATCGCCAAGGTGCGCGAGGCCGGCGCCCGCATCGCGCTGATCTCCGACGGCGATGTCAGCGGGGTCATCGCCACTTCGAGCCCGGAGACCGGGATCGACATGTATGTTGGCTCGGGCGGCGCGCCCGAAGGGGTGCTGGCGGCGGCGGCGCTGCGCTGCATCGGCGGGCAGATGCAAGGGCGGCTGTTGTTCCGCAACGACGACGAGCGCGGCCGGGCGCGGCACATCGGCATCGCGGATCTCGACCGCAAATACAAGCTCTTGGACCTCGCCGCCGGCGATGTGATGTTTGCCGCGACCGGGGTCACCGGCGGCACGATGCTGCGGGGCGTGCGCCGCTTCGCCGGCGGGGCCTTTACCCACTCGGTGGTGATGCGGTCGAAGTCCGGCACGGTGCGCTATATCGAGGCGCGCCACGACTTCACCCGCAAACCCGCCGCCCCAGCGGCGCAATAGGGCGGGCTGATGGACGGCGCGGGGGGCGCCGCCTGTCCCAATCGAGTGTTGGGGGTCGAATGGTCGGCATGCGGGCGCCGCTGGCGCTGGCGCGATGGCGACCCGCAGGCCGGGCGGGAAATCGCCGAGCGGCTGGCATTGCCGGAGATCATCGGCCGCCTGCTGGCCCAGCGCGGCATCGATCTCGATCATGCGCCGGGCTTCCTTGAGCCGCGGCTGCGCGACCAGCTGACCGATCCGTTGCAGCTGCGCGACATGGAGGCGGCGGTCGCGCGGCTGGTCCGCGCCGTGTGCTGTGGCGAGACGATTGCGATTTTCGGCGATTACGATGTCGATGGCGCGACCTCGGCGGCCCTTCTGATGCGGTTTTTCGCGGCGGTCGGGGCGCGCACCCGGCTTTATGTCCCCGATCGCCTGCGCGAGGGCTACGGCCCGAACACCGCGGCGCTGTTGCAGCTGCGCGGCGAAGGGGTGCGGGTCGTCGTCACCGTCGATTGCGGCACCAATGCGCATCAGCCGCTGGAAGCTGCCGCCGACAACGGGCTCGAAGTCATTGTCGTCGATCACCACGTCGCCGAACCGCTGCTGCCGCGGGCGGCTGCGGTGGTCAACCCGAACCGGCTTGACGAAGCGAGCCCGCACGGCAGCCTGGCCGCGGTCGGGGTCGTCTTTCTGCTGGTCGTCGCGGTCAACCGCGCGCTGCGCATGACGGGCTGGTACGGGGCGGGCCGCGGCGAGCCGGATCTCTTGGGCTGGCTCGACCTGGTGGCCCTCGGCACAGTGTGCGATGTCGTCGCATTGACCGGGTTGAACCGGGCATTGGTCGCGCAGGGGATCAAGGTCGCGCGCCGCGGCGCCAACCCGGGTATCGCGGCCTTGGCCGAAGTGGCGGGCGTCAGCGATCCGCTCGACGCCTATCATCTGGGCTTTATCCTCGGCCCGCGGGTCAATGCCGGCGGCCGGGTCGGCGAGGCCGCCCTTGGCGCCCAATTGCTGGCGACCGACGATCCTCTGGTCGCGGCTGAGCTGGCCGGGCGGCTCGACGCGCTACAACCGCGAGCGCCGCGAGATCGAGGCGCGCACCTTGGCGGCGGCGATCGCGATTGTCGAAGCCGCACCGCAATCGCCGGTGCTGACCTTTGCGGCGGCGGAGGGTTGGCATCCCGGCGTGATCGGCATTGTCGCCGCGCGCCTCAAGGAGCGCTATCAACGCCCGGCCATGGTCGTGGCGCTCGCCGATGGGATCGGGCGCGGCTCGGGCCGCTCGATCCCGGGCATTGCGCTCGGCCCGGCGGTGATCGCCGCCCGCCAGGCCGGGCTTCTGATCAATGGCGGCGGCCATGCGATGGCGGCCGGGCTGACGCTCGAGGCGAGACAGCTCGACGCGCTGCGCGAATTTCTGACTGGGCGGCTGGGCGACGGGGTCGACAAGGAGATATTGGTGCCTGAGCTTAGGATAGACGGCGCCCTGTCGATCGCCGCGGCGCAGTCGAAGCTGATCGGCCATCTCGACCGGCTGGCGCCGTTCGGCGCCGCCAATCCCGAGCCGCGCTTTGTCTTTCCCGGCGGTGCGCGTCGCCCATGCCGAGGCGATCGGCGCTGCGCATCTGCGCTGCGTTCTGGCCGACCCGCTCGATGGGTCGCGGCTGCGGGGCGTGGCGTTCCGTATTGCGGAAACGCCGCTCGGTCGTTTCCTGGGCGAGACGCGGGGTGCGGCGATCCACCTCGCCGGCCATCTGCGCCGCGACGCCTGGCGCGGGTGCGACGCGGTCGAGCTTGTCATCGACGACGCCGCCCCGGCATCGCCCTGAGACGTCACCGACAACTCGCCTGAACCGGAACTACCGCCGTTGACCAGAGGCCGGTAAATAGGCGCAGGCAGCGCAGGATTGGAGAGGGCGGGTGGAGCCGACAGAGATCGCCGAGACCATTCACGGACACCACGAGGAGGCCCACGACGCACACGCCGATGCGGGGTTTCGCAAGCTGACCGGGATTTATCTCGGGATCGTCGCGATGCTGCTGGCGATCGCCTCGCTCGGCGGGTCGAACGCCACGAAGACGATGTTGAACGCCAATATCCAGGCATCCGACACTTATGGGTACTATCAGTCGAAGAACATCCGACAGACCTCGTACCGGCTGGCCGCCGATCAGCTTGATGCTCAGCTCGCCGCCGAGCCGCAAATGCCGCAATCGGCCAAGGCCAAGATCGCTGCCGCGGTCCAACGCTGGCGCGCGACCGCCGACCGCTATCAGAGTGACCCGCAGAGCGGCCGCGGGCTGAAGGAACTGCTGGTGACCGCCAAGGAATGGGAAGCGCGGCGCGACCGCGCCGCCGAGCGGGACCCGAATTTCGACTTTGCCGAAGCCTTGTTTCAGATCGCGATCGTGCTCGGCTCGGTCAGCATCGTCGCCGCCTCGCGCCCGCTGGTCAAACTGAGCGGGGGTCTGGCCGTGCTTGCCAGCTTATTGATGCTCAATGGCTATTTTCTGCTGGTGCACCTGCCGTTGGAGTGATTTGGGCAGTGGGCTCGCGAGCCGCGACAGGGATCAGTCGGGACAGCTCAATAAATTTCTCGGGGTCCTGCGGCTGGCCGTTGACCCGCACCTCGTAATGCACATGCGGGCCGGTGCTGCGCCCGGTGGTGCCGACGAGGCCGATCTCGGCATCGGCAGCGACCTTTTCGCCGACCGAGACCAGGCAGCGGTGCAGATGCGCATAGAGCGTCTCGATGCCAAAGCCATGGTTGATCTCGACCACCTTGCCGTAATCGCCAAAATAGCCGGCATAGACGACGGTGCCCGGCGCCGTGGCGTAGACCGGCGACAGGTAGGGCGCGTCCATGTCGATCCCGGTGTGAAACGCGGCGCGGCGGTTGAACGGGTCGGTGCGGGGGCCGAACGGGCTGCCGATCTGGTAATGGGCGAGCGGCGCTCCCAGCGGCAGCACTTGCGCCATGCCGCGGATCGCCTCCAGCTTCGCCGGGTTGACCGCGGCAAACGCCTCGCCGCTCTTTGGCGGCGGCACAAAGGGGCCGCCTTCTGCCGGGCTCGCGCCAAATTGCGCAAGCATGCCCCGGACATCGACCCCGGTCGAGGCAAGCGCGCGCTCAAATGCGGCGATCTCCCTGCGGCCGAGCTCGGCAACCGCCGCGGCGCCGCTGGGTGTCGCCTGCGCCGGCGATGCTGCCGCCCCAGCGGTGGCAGTCGCCACCTGCGTTCCCGGCTGCGGCGCCGGCGCCTGCGACAATTTCTGCCAGATCTGGCCGAGCCGAAGCCGCAGCCGGGCCCGGTGGACGGCTCCTTTGCCGCGGCTCATCTCGAGCTGCTGGAGCTCTCTCGCGGTCTCCTCGAGGCTGGCCTTATATTGTGCGAACTGCGCCAGTTGCGCGGCTTCGGCGGCGCGATCGGCCTCGGTCTTGCTGAGGCGCGCGCTAAGCGCAGCGCTTTCGGCCTGCTCCGCCTGCAGCGCCTGCCGGGTCTGGTTCAGCGATTGCAGCTTTGTCTGCGTCGCATGGAGCAGCCCGCGCAACGTGTCGGCCTGGTTGTCCAGCGCTGCCGCCTGGCTTTGCGCCTGGTCGCGATCGCGCGCCAAGGCCGCGAGCTCGTCCTGCAGCCCTTCAACGTCGTCCTTCAAACCGGCATTGGCGGTTTGCGCCTGGATGATCGCGGCGTCCTTGTCGGCGACGAGGCGCTTGTAGCCGGTACGGCTGATGCCCAGCGACGCCAACGCCCCGGCCACCACCATGATGACGAACAGGAAGGCGCCCTGCGCCCAGCGCGGCACCTCGACCGGGGCCTTTGTGCCAATGCAAATGCTGATCTGCGGGAAGAGCTTGCTTCCCCAGCGCGCGGTCTTGGCGACCATTTCTCCCCCACCCAGCGCCGCACCGTGGATGTCCGGTCAGCTCAGACCCGACCAGGTTGCGGCTCCCTCAACGACCCGCGCTGTCGATCTTACCAGACCGTGGTGTTCCGCCCCGCGATTAACGAGAATGTCCAGCCGACAGCGCGCTTCAATGACCGGCACCCTATAACCACTCAATCGGATGTTGACAACATTCAAATATTAACGGGCCCTCCGTGGGTCAGTGGCGCCGCCTCGCGGGCAGACGCGCCGCTGGGTGCGACTGGGCGGATGCAGTCGAACGCCAGTATCGTTGGTTGGATTTGGTTGTGGTATTCTCGTCGGACGCGCGGGTAGAGGCGTAGCGTGATCTACCATATGGCGACGATATTACCTTTGGCGCTCATTGACGCCGCAGCGCGCGGCGAATTCATGCGGCACCTGGTCAGCCGATGACCGCGATTTCGGGTCGTGGGATGTGCTCCGGAGCGAACTGGCTGCGGTAATAGCCGGCGAAGACGCCGTCGCGCCGCAACAGCTCGGTAAACCCGCCCTGCTCGACGATGGCGCCGCCCTGCAGCACGATGATGCGGTCGCAGCGCCGCACCGTCGACAGCCGATGGGCGATGATAAAGGTGGTGCGGCCCTCCATCAGACGCTCGATCCCGGCCATCACCAGCGCCTCGGTCTCAACATCGAGCGCCGAGGTCGGCTCGTCGAGGATCAGGATCGGCGCGTCGCGCAGCAAGGCGCGGGCGATCGTCACGCGCTGCTTCTCGCCCTCGGACAGCGCCACGCCCGATTCGCCGATCACGGTGTCGTAGCCTTGCGGCAACGAGCCGATCAGATCGTCGATTCGCGCCAGCCGCGCCGCGCGCTCGATCGCCGCGTCGTCGGCTCCCGGGCGGCCATAAGCGATGTTGTCGCGCACCGACAGCGGAAAAATCAGCGGCGGCTGCAGCACCAGCGCGATCTGGTCGCGCAAGGATTTGAGCGAATATTCGCGCAGATCGACCCCGTCGATCTCGACCGCGCCCCCGGTCGGGTCGAAAAAACGCGGCAGCAGGCCGAGCAAGGTCGATTTGCCGGCGCCGGTCGCGCCGACGACCGCGATCTTGGCGCCGGCCGGCACGGTGAGATCGATGCCGGTCAGAACCGGCGTCTCGGGGCGGTAGCGAAAACGCACGCCGCGCCAGGCGACCGCGCCGCGCGCGCCCTGCGGCGGAAAGCCGCGCGCCCCGTCGGCGAGATCGGGCTCGGTGTCGAGCACCTCGAACACCCGGCGCGCCCCGACGCGGGCCCCGGCGATCAAGCCCCAGCTTTGCGTGATCTGGTTGATCGGGGCGTAGAGCTGGGCGAGATAGGAGATGAACACGATCAGCTGCCCGATGGTCAGCGCGCCTGAGGTCACCGCGCGCGCGCCGGCATAGACGACCAGCGCGGTGCCGGCGGCGACCACCCCATCGACCGCACCCGAATAGAGCGTCTGCCAGCTGTAGAGCCGCAATGTCGCACGCAGGCTCTCGCCGCTCGCGCCCATGAAGCGGCGATGCTCGTCATCCTCCTTGGTGAAGGCCTGCACCACCTTGATCGACGACATCGCCCATTGCACCAGCGAGTAGACGCGGCTCTCGGCGGTCGCGGACCTCGGTCGCGACTTCGACGATCTTGCGGTTAAACCCCGAAATCAGCACGAACAGCACCGGCACAACGGTCAGCGCCAGCAGGGTCAAGCTCGGGTCGAGCGGAAACAGGATGACCAGCATGCCGGCCAAGCAGGATCACGGCCGACAGGATCGGCAATACGCCGTTCATGATCATCGTCTGCACGGCAAAGCTGTCGGCGGTGACCCGGTAGAGCAGGTCGCCGACCCGCTGGCGGTTGTGAAAGGCGAGCGACAGGCGCTGGAGATGGGCATAGAGCGCGCCGCGCAGGTCATTGACCATGTTTTGCCCGACGCGGATCGTCGTGTAGTTGTGCAGAAGGGTCAGCCCGCCGCTGCCCAGCTGGACCAGCACGATGCCGAGGCAGGCGAGCAGCAGCAGCCGGCTCGCAGGCAGGCCGCGCAGCGCCGCAATCGCAAACGGCTTGCCGCCCAGCACATTGTCGATCACGACCTGCAGTGGCCACGGCTTTAAGAGCTCGAAGCCGGTGATCAGGAACACCTGGGCCAGCGCCCAGGCGACCCACCCGCGATAGGGGCGCAAATAGGGCAGCAGCTGTTTCAGCATCGGGCCGGCTTCTGCCGCTGCGGTTTCGGGGCGCGCTGCGCCAGCCGCGCCTTCAAGCCGCCCGCACCGCAGCGCTCGGCGGCTCGGCCCGCGCCGCCGGCTCGACCGGGATCAGCCCCGCCGGCTTGGCGATGGCCTCGACGATGCGGTGCATCAGCCGGCCAAAGCCCAACAACCGGCAGCCCATCACCGCGAAATTGATCAGGCCGGCGGCGCCGATCGCCATTGCCGCCATGGGCCAGCCCAAGATCAGCGCGATCGCGGTCAACACCGCGTAGCTGCGCAGCAGGAACAGGGCGAAGCCCGACAGCCGCATCGCGCAACGCACGCGCAGCAGCCGCTTGCCGCCGCCGTGGTTCTCGACGCACACAGTGACCAGCGAGCGGCTGCACAGGCCGCGGGCGATTTTGAGGTCCCAGCTGCTCCACCCGGTGTCGGGCACGACAAAATATTTCTGCCGCACCAGAAACTCCATCAACCCCAGGATCAGCGCTTCTTTCTCGACCCCGGCCTCGCTCCAATAATCGAGCTGAAACGCCCGCCGGCGCCAGTCGATGCGCATGCGCTGCCCGGTCTCGGCCGGCGCGAAGTATGGCTGAGCGCGGGTTTCCCGGATGCGCCACCTGATCCGCTCCCAGCCGCGCAGCAGCGGGCCGAGATAGATCAACAGCGCCACCAGCGCACGGGCCTTTAGCCCGGTGAAACGGGGGTCGAGCGGCGCCTTCAGCGCCCCGGTGACGCACATCGCCCAGGTGACGAGGAGCGGCACGGCGAGCAGCAGCCACCACCCCTGGCCGACCATCGCGCCCGCCGCCAAGACCAGCGCCGCGGCACTCCATTCGAAGCTCAGCGGCAGGAACGCGGCGAGCGACGATGGCGGCTCGTATAGGGTCTGGAACAGGCCGCGCCCGAACACGCCCGAATAGATCACCGGCCGGCGCGACAGCAGCAGCGAGGTCGACAAATCGCCATAGATGCGGCCCAGCCATTTGGCCTGGCCGAACAGGTTGAAGCGAAATGGATGCTTCGAATAGACCAGCGCCTCGGCCTTGCCGTAGCCGCGCTGCTGGTCGAAATAGGCTTTGACCGTGTTGCGGCGGAAATGCCAGACCATCGCCGCCGGGCTGAAGCCGATCGTATGGCCGGCATCCTGAAAGCGCCAGCAGATGTCGACGTCGTCGCCGGCGGCGCGATAGACCGGGTCGAAGCCGCCCAGGCCGAGCAGGGTGTCGCGACGGAACGCCATGTTGCAGCCGGCGATGTGCTCGGCGACCTCGTCGCTCAGCAGCACATGGGTCGGGCCGCCCGGCGCGACCGCCACTGCCGCCGGCACCAGACTGTCCTCCGGCGGCGGGAAATTGGGCCCGCCGCAGGCGGCGAGCCCGCTCGCCTCCATCTTGGCGACCAGATAGGCGAGCCAGTCGGGGTCGGCGACGCAGTCGCTGTCGGTATAGGCGACGATCTCGCCGGTTGCCGCCTCGGCGCCGACATTGCGCGCGACGCTCAGCCCCTTGTTCGGCTGGCTGATGATCCGGCAATAGGGGTAGCCCTCGGCGATTTCGAGGGTGCGGTCGCGTCGAGCCGTCATTGACGACGATGACCTCGTAATCGGGGTAGTTGAGCGCTTCGAGCGAGGCCAGGCACGCGTCCATCGTGCGCTCGGCATTGTAGGCGCAAACCACCACCGAGACCCGCGGGTAGCGCTGCAGCGACGGCGGCAGCGGGCCAGCGTAGGCGCGCTCGACTTCGGCAAGCGAGGGCTTGGCTCGGCGCTCGCGGTCGACCAGGCCAAAAGCCCAGTCCTCGATCAAGATGGCCGCCGGTGAACCATTCGTCGGTCCAGGCAAATACGAAGGCGCCGGCAACCCCGGCCTCGAACGCGGCGCGGATCTGCCATGACAGGATCCGGCGCTGCTCCTCCTCGCCCTCGCGCATCGAGTCGACGCCGAACTCGGTCAGCACCAGCGGGCGGTCGACCGCCAAATTGTGCAGCCGCGCGACATAGCGGCGAAACGCCGCTTCGTCGTGCAGATAGACGTTGAAGCAGACGAAATCGGTGAAATCGACTGTCAGGTATTCGGTCGACGGAAAGTTCGCGTAGCTGACCAGAGCGCTCGGGGTGCTCGCGCTTGATCGACGCGACGAGGCTGCGAAGGAAGCGCCGCACCGGCTCGGCGCCGTGCCAGCGGATCATGTCCGGCGGGATCTCGTTGCCGACCAGATAGGCGAACACCGCCGGATGCCGAGCGCAGGCGCGAACCCCGGCGATGATCGCCGCACGGGTCTCGGCCTGGGTCGCCCGGCTGTCGAGAAAGGCGACGTGCTGCGCCCAGGGCAGCCCGACCAGCACCTTCAGCGCAGCACCTTGCGCCGCATCGAGCAGCCACAGCGGCGGGACGGTGAACACCCGCACGGTGTTGATCCCGGCTTCGCCCATCAGCGCGAAATCTGTCTCGACCACCCGACATCGGGAAAGGGGCGCCATGGCTGCCGACCGGGAACGGGCCGTAGGTGACGCCCTTGACGAAGTGCTTACGCCCGCCGGCGACAAAGAATTTGCCGCTGACCCGGATCGGCGCCGGCGATGCGACCGGCAGCGCCGAAAGCGGTTCGGGCAACGCGGCAATCCGGTCGGTCTCTACCAGGGTCATCGGCCAGGCTCCGGTCGTGGCGCGGCCCGCGGACGACCCCGGCCGAGGCAGCGCTCGCACAACGAATATTCGCCAGATTCATTCCCGCCGCGAGCCGCCGCAATCGCCGCCTCGGTCGGCCAACCCCGTGCCCAGCTCGTCAGCACCCGGCGCGTTGGTGCCAGCGGAGCGACGTGCGCATGATCGTGTCGAGATCGGAATGCTGCGCCCGCCAGCCGAGACGCTCGGCCGCAAGACCCGGGTCGGCGACCAGCGCCGGCGGATCGCCTGGCCGCCGCGCCGCTTCTCGTGACGGGACCTTGCGGCCGCTGACCCTTTCGGCCGCGGCGATCACCTCGCGCACCGAATGACCGACACCGGCGCCGAGATTGACCGCGAGACTGGCGCCGCCGGCGCGCAGATGGTCCAGCGCCCGCACATGCGCGGTCGCCAGGTCGTCAACATGGATATAGTCGCGGATCGCCGTGCCGTCGGGGGTCGGATAGTCGGTGCCGTAAATTTCGACCGCCGGCCGTTGCCCCAACGCCGCCTGCAGGACCAGCGGGATCAGATGGGTTTCCGGCTCATGGCATTCGCCGATCTCGCCGTCGAGGTCGGCGCCGGCGGCGTTGAAATAGCGCAGCGCGGCCGAGCGTATCCCGTAGGCTGCCCCAAACCAATGCAATGCCCGCTCGATCGCGAGCTTGGTCTCGCCATAGGGGTTGACCGGGTGCTGCGAAGCGCTCTCCTCGATCGGCATGCGCTCGGGAAGGCCATAGATGGCGCAGGTCGAGGAGAACACGATTTCGTTGACGCCGGTCGCGCGCATTGCTTCCAGCAGCACCAGCGTGCCGCCAAGATTGTTGCGGTAGTAGAGCGCCGGATCGGCCATCAACTCGCCGACATAGGCGAAGGCGGCAAAGTGCATGACCGCCGCGACCCGATGCTCGGCAAGCGCCGTTTCGAGCCGCGCGCGGTCGGCGAGATCGCCCTCGACAAGCGGCCCCCAGCGCACCGCCGCGCCGCGCCCGCGTGTCAGATTGTCGAAGACGACAGGCCGGTATCCGGCGCGCGCCAAGGCCTTGCAGGCGTGTGCTGCCGACATATCCCGCCCCGCCGGTGACCAGAATTGATTGCGACATGCTCTTCGCCGACGAACATCGCGCCGATTGCAGGACAACGCGGCATGGCCGCCGCGCTTCCAAAAAAACGCCGCGAGGCGGTCGCGGCGACTTGCAGCGGTGCGCTCCGGTGGAATAAGCCCTCCGGGCGACCGTTTCTGGCAGCACTTGCCCTAGGATCGAACAGCATGCGCATCGCCGTAATCGGAACCGGGTATGTCGGGCTGGTCTCGGGAGCTTGCTTTTCCGAGTTCGGCGTCGAGGTCGTCTGCGTTGACCAGGACAAGGCCAAGATCGCGCAGCTGCAGCAAGGCCAAATCCCGATTTTCGAGCCGGGGCTGGGCGCGCTGGTGGCCCGCAACGCGGCGGCGGCGCGGCTCTCCTTCACCACCGATCTGCCGGCGGCGGTGGCTGGGGCCGACGCAGTGTTCATCGCCGTCGGCACCCCCTCGCGGCGCGGCGACGGGCATGCCGACCTCTCTTACGTCCACGCCGCTGCCGAGGCGATCGGGCAGGCGCTGACCGGCTACACGGTCGTGGTCACCAAATCGACGGTGCCGGTCGGCACCGGTCGCGAGGTCGCCGAGATCCTGCGCCGAGTCCGGCCGCTGGGCCGGTTCGACGTGGCCTCGAACCCGGAATTTCTGCGCGAGGGCTCGGCCATCGAGGATTTTATGCGCCCCGACCGGGTGGTGATCGGCGCCGACAGCGAGCCGGCGCGGGCGGTGATGCGGCAGCTTTATCGCCCGCTCTACCTGCTCGAAACGCCGATGCTGTTTACCGATATCGAGACCGCCGAGCTGATCAAATACGCGGCCAATGCTTTCCTCGCGACCAAGATCACGTTTATCAACGAGATCGCCGACCTGTGCGAGCGGGTCGGCGCCGATGTCCAGGGCGTGGCCAGGGGCATCGGGCTCGACGGCCGCATCGGCGGCAAGTTCCTGCACGCCGGCCCCGGGTTTGGCGGCTCGTGCTTCCCGAAGGACTGCCGTGCGCTGGTGCGCACCGCGCGCGAGGCCGAAGCGCCGCTGGCGATTGTCGAGACCGTAATGCGGGTCAACGACCGGCGCAAAGAGCGGATGGCCGAGAAGATCGCTGCTGCGTGCGGGGGCGACGTGGCCGGCAAGGCGCTCGCCGTGCTCGGGCTGACCTTCAAGCCCAACACCGACGACATGCGCGACAGCGCGAGCCTGACCATCCTCCCGCAGCTGACCGCGGCGGGGGCGGCGATCCGCGCCTTCGATCCGGTGGGAATGGTCGAGGCGAAAAAGCTGCTGCCCGACCTCGACTACTGCGCCGACGCCTATGCGGCGATGGAGGGGGCCGACGCGCTGATCCTGCTGACCGAGTGGAACGCGTTTCGCGCCCTCGATCTGGGGCGGGTCAGGAGCCTGCTTGCCACCCCGCTGGTGATCGACCTGCACAACATCTATCAGCCGGACGAGATGATCGAGGCCGGCCTCTCCTATGTTAGCATCGGCCGCGCGGCGCGAACCGCCCGACCGCAATTGCGGGCGCTCGCCTGAATTTCCCGCGGGGCCGCGAAAGGATCATCCGATGAGCAACGTCGTTGCCAAGCGAGTCCTCGTCACCGGGGGCGCCGGGTTTCTCGGCTCGCATCTGTGCGAGCGCCTGATCGCCCAGGGCGACGACGTGTTGTGCGTCGACAATTACTTTACTGGGCGCAAGGACAATATTGCCCAGCTCTGGGGCGACCCGCATTTCGAGGCGATGCGGCACGACATCACCCATCCCCTCTTTGTCGAGGTGGACGAGATCTACAATCTCGCCTGCCCGGCCTCGCCGATCCACTACCAGTTCGATCCGGTGCAGACCACCAAGACCAGCGTGATCGGCGCGATCAACATGCTGGGCCTGGCCAAGCGGCTGAAGGCCAAGATCTTCCAGGCCTCGACCTCGGAAGTTTACGGCGACCCGACCCTGCATCCGCAGCCGGAGAGCTATCGCGGCAATGTCAACCCGATCGGGCCGCGCGCCTGCTACGACGAGGGCAAGCGCTGTGCCGAAACCTTGTTTTTCGACTATTTCCGCCAGCATGCGGTCAAGATTCGGGTCGCCCGGATCTTCAACACCTACGGTCCGCGCATGCACCCCAATGACGGCCGCGTGGTCTCGAACTTTATCGTGCAGGCGCTGCGCAACGAGCCGATCACGCTGTACGGCGATGGCAGCCAGACCCGCGCCTTCTGCTATGTCGACGACCTGATCGAGGGGTTTCTCGCCCTGATGCGCGTCGAGGACGACATCACCGGCCCGATCAACCTCGGCAACCCGGTCGAAACCTCGGTGGCCGAGCTTGCCGATCTGATCATCGCCTTGACCGGGTCGCGCTCATCGATCACCCGCCGCGCGCTGCCGATCGACGACCCGGTCCAACGCTGCCCGGACATTGCCCAGGCGCGGGCCGTGCTCGGCTGGCAACCGCGCGTCGCGCTCAATGACGGCTTGACGCGAACGATCGCCTATTTCGACCAGCTTCTTTCCGCACGCGGGCGCAAACCGCGGCCCAAACAGCAAGCGAGCACAATGGCGCCGGCCAGCGAGGCGATCGCCAAAGATTGACCCGGCGCGGCGGCGAGGTTGATGGGCGCTGAGCCTGGCATGACAGGTCAACGCGTCAGCACCGCGGTGACGGGGTTAGGGCGGAATGAGGGCGGGGATTTTCACCGGGCCAGGACGGGTCTAGGCTGGGGGTCCCTAGAAGCCGAAAGCGGCCCTACATGCCCGATATCGCCTCCGATCTCGCTTCTTCCGACGTCGCCCCGCCGCAGCCGATCCGGCTCCGGGATTACCGGCCGCCGGAGTTTTTGATCGACACTGTGGATTTGGTGTTTGAGCTCGAGGAGGCCGAGACGCGGGTCAAGGCGCGGCTCGGTCTCCGCCGCAACCCGGCCGGCGCAGACCCGGCAGCGCCGCTGCACCTCGACGGCGATGAGCTGGAACTGGTGTCGCTGGCGCTCGATGGCGAGCCGCTCGGGGCCAACCGCTATCGGGCGACGCCGGAAGGCGGGCTGGTCGTCGAAGGCGTGCCGGAGGCCTTCTCCCTCGATGTCGAGACCCGCATCGACCCGAAAGGCAATACCGCGCTCTCCGGGCTCTATATGTCGGGTGGCAATTTGTGCACGCAGTGCGAGCCGGAGGGCTTTCGCCGCATCAGCTATTTTATCGACCGGCCGGATGTCATGGCGCGCTACACGACGACCATCGTCGCCGACAAGGCGCGGTTTCCGGTGCTGCTGTCGAACGGCAACCCCTCCGGCAGCGGCGAGGCCGAGGGTGGGCGGCACTGGGTGAAATGGGTCGATCCGCACCCGAAGCCCTCCTATTTGTTTGCGCTGGTCGCCGGCGATCTGGTGGCGGTGCGCGACCGGTTCACGACCCGCTCCGGCCGCGAGGTGGCGCTCGCGATCTGGGTCAGGCGCGGCGACGAGGACAAATGCGGCCATGCCATGGCGTCCTTAAAAAAAGCGATGCGCTGGGACGAGGAGGTGTTCGGCCTCGAATACGATCTCGATGTCTTCAACATCGTCGCCGTCAGCGACTTCAACATGGGGGCGATGGAGAATAAGAGCCTCAATATCTTCAACACCCGCTATGTATTGGCTAAGCCCGAGACCGCGACCGACGCCGATTACCAGGGGATCGAGTCGGTGATCGCGCATGAATATTTCCACAACTGGACGGGCAACCGGGTCACCTGTCGCGACTGGTTTCAGCTGTCCTTGAAAGAGGGGCTGACCGTCTTTCGCGACCAGGAGTTCTCGGCCGACCAGGGAAGCCGCGCGGTCAAGCGCATCGGCGAGGTGAAGACCCTGCGCGCGATCCAGTTTCCCGAGGATGACGGGCCGCTGGCCCATCCGGTGCGGCCGCAAAGCTATCTGAGGATCGATAATTTTTACACGCCGACGGTCTACAACAAGGGTGCGGAAGTGATCCGGATGATCCAAACCCTGATCGGCCGGGACCGGTTTCGCCGCGGCATGGACCTCTACATCCAACGGCACGACAACCACGCCGCCACGATCGAGGATTTCGTCGCGGCGATGCAGGATGCGAGCGGGGTTGATCTGGGTCGGTTGAAGCTGTGGTACGAGCAGGCCGGCACCCCGGAGCTCACGGTCGAGGACCACTGGGACGCGGCGAGCCGCAGCTATGAGCTGACTGTCGCGCAAACGGTGCCGCCGACGCCCGGCCAGCCGGAAAAATCGCCGATGCTGATCCCATTGGCGATGGGCCTGTTGGCCGCGGACGGCGCCGAATTGCCGGTTCGGCTGGCGAGCGAGAGCGGCGGCGAGGGCGACAGACCGGCCGGGACCAGGGTGCTTGCCGTGACCGAGCAGCGGCAAAGCTTTCGCTTTGTCGATCTGCCGGCCGCGCCGCTGCCCTCCTTGCTGCGCGGCTTTTCGGCGCCGGTAAAGTTGAAGGGGGTGCCGCTTGACCGCCTGAAGTTTCTCGCGGTGCATGATCCCGAGCCGTTCGCGCGCTGGGAAGCCGGCCAGGAGGTCGCGGCGCGCGCCCTGCTCGGCCGTGTCGAAATCCTGCGCCGCGGTGCAGCGCCGGGGCCGATCGACCCCGACCTGGTGGCGGCGATGCGGCAAACCCTGGCCGACGCCGCGCGCGACCCGGCCTTTGCCGCCGAGGCGCTCGCCTTGCCGACCGAGTCGCTGCTGGCCGACCAGCTCGCCACAATCGACGTCGATGCCGTGCACGCGGCCCGCGACACCGCCCGTACCGAGATCGGCCAGGCGTTGTTGGCCGAATTCGCCGCCGCCTACGAGGTGCTCGCCGACCCCGGCCCCTACCGGATCGATGGCGCCGCGATCGGCCGGCGAGCCTTGCGCAACACGAGCCTCGCCTATATCGCCGCCGCCGATCCAAAACGCGGGGCGGCACTGGCTCAGGCGCAGTTCGATGCCGCTGCCAACATGACCGACGTGCTGGCGGCATTGACCGTGCTGGCCGATCTCGACCGCCCGGAGCGGGCAGCGGCGCTCGCCCGCTTTTTCGCCGCCTGGTCGCACGACCCGCTGGTCGTCGATAAATGGTTCAGCCTGCAGGCGCGCTCGTCGCTGCCGCAAACCGTCGAGCGGGTGCGCGAGCTGGCATCGCACCCCGCCTATGACCGCCGCAACCCGAACCGGGTGCGCGCGCTGGTCGGCGCCTTCGCGCAGGGCAACCAGGTGCGCTTTCACGATGCGAGCGGCGCCGGCTATGCGTTTCTCGCCGATGAGGTCATCGCCATCGACCCGTCGAACCCGACCAATGCGGCGCGGCTGGTGCAGCCGCTCGGCATGTGGCGCCGGCATGAGCCCGGCCGCCAGGCGCTGATGCGGCGCGAGCTCGAACGCGTGTTCGCCAGCCCTGGCCTCAGCCGGAACACCTACGAGATGGTCTCAAAGAGCCTCGCCGCCTGACGCGTAGACGGGATGGGTGCCGGACGACAGCACCCGAGCCGCGCCGCGGCGGCTTGACGCGGAGCGGTGGATCGCCTAAATCGGCGCAGTCGTCGGCGCCGGTGCGACCCCGGGCGCGGGCTTTGCTGGCCGGAGCGATGAAAACCTTTTCTGCAAGACCGTCCGATATCGACAAGAAGTGGCTGCTGGTCGACGCCGAGGGGCTGGTGCTGGGCCGCCTCGCCGCGATCCTCGCCACCCGGCTGCGCGGCAAGCACAAACCGTCCTATACCCCGCATATGGATTGCGGCGACAACATCGTCGTGATCAACGCCGAAAAGGTCGAGCTGACCGGCAACAAGCGCAAAGACGACGTCTTTTACTGGCACACCGGCTATCCCGGCGGGATCAAGGGGCGCAGCAAGGGCGCCATCCTGGCCGGCAAGCATCCCGAGCGGGTGGTCGAGAAGGCGGTCGAGCGCATGGTGCCGCGTGGGCCGCTCGGGCGCCGGGTTATGAAAAACTTGCGGGTGTTTGCCGGGCCCGACCACCCGCATGCGGCGCAGCAGCCGATCCCGCTCGATGTCGGCGCGATGAGTCGCAAGAATGTGAGGGCGTGAGGGCCATGGCCGACGACGATCAACCGACCAACCCGCCGGCAAACCAGCCGGGCGGTCAACCCGCCGGCCAAAGAACCGGCGGCCAAACCTTTCAGGGGCTGGGAAGCCTGCGTCAGGCGATTCAGGCGGCGCGTACCGCGCCCTCCGCCGCACCGGCCCCGGTCGCGACGATGCCGGTCGATGTGCAGCCGCAGCTCGACGACCTCGGCCGGGCCTATGCCACCGGCAAGCGCAAGAACGCGGTCGCGCGGGTGTGGATCAAGCCCGGCAACGGCGCGATCAAGGTCAATGATCGGGAGAGCCCGGTCTACTTTGCCCGGCCGGTGCTGCGCATGCTGATCAACCAGCCCTTTGTCGCGGCCAACCGGCTCGGCCAGTTCGACGTCGTGTGCACGGTCAAGGGCGGCGGGCTCTCGGGTCAGGCGGGGGCGGTGCGCCACGGCATCAGCAAGGCTTTGACCTATTACGAGCCCGGCCTGCGCCCATTGCTGAAAAGCCAAGGGTTCCTGACCCGCGACAGCCGGGTCGTCGAGCGCAAGAAATACGGCAAGGCCAAGGCCCGCCGCAGCTTCCAATTCTCCAAGCGCTGACCCCTTTAACCCGATCGACCGACTGCTCGGTCGCCTTCAATGTAGCCGGTTAGGTGCCGCTCGGAAGCTGGCGGGACCCGGGGTGTTTAGGAGCATCATCGCGCTTTTACTGCGCCGGTTGGCCCTGGCAGTGGCCGGGGACCCACTTGCCATTCGCGTAATCCGCGGGAACCCACTGCACGCTCGCGGGGCACGCCTGCGCCTGAGTTGTGGTCGGCGCGCACCCCGTCATCCCGGCAATCGCCGCAACGCCGATCATAACGCAGGCGAACATCATCGTAACAACACGCACGTCGATATCCTTTTTCCTGCGGACGCACCAGGTAGTCCGTTAGACGGTCGCTGCGGCGAGCGGGCGAGCTAGGCTGCGGGTGACCCCCCGCCGCTCAAGCGACCCTTTGCTGCTGGGTCAGGGTGAGCGCCTGCTGGGCGACGGCGGCGGTTGCGGGATCGCCCTCGCCAGCCAGCTGGACGGTCGGATAGGCGAATTTGATGCCATTGGCGTCAAAGGCCTTTTTAATCCTGGCTAGAGCCTGTCGCCGGATCACAAAATTCTCGCCTGGCAAAGTCATCATCTTCATTCGGATCTGCACCGCGTAATCGCCGAATGCATCGACGCCCTGCATCTTCAGCGGCTCGAGGATCAGCGGCTTGAACTCAGGCTCCTCGGCCAAGTCGAGCCCGATCTGCTTGATCAGCTTTCTGGCCTTGTCGATGTCGCTGTCATAGGTGATGCCGACGGTGAGTTTATCGATGACCCAGTCGCGGCTTTGGTTCTGAACGGCACCCAGCAGCGCGAACGGCACCGTGTAGAGCGCACCGCGCTGATGGCGCAGCCTGACCGAACGAAAGCTGAACGATTCGACGGTGCCCTTGTAATTGCCGCTCTGGATGTATTCGCCGACCCGAAAAGCGTCGTCGAGCAGGTAGAACATGCCGGCGATGACATCGCGAACGAGAGATTGGGCGCCGAAGCCGATCGCGACCCCGAGAACGCCCAACCCGGCGATCAGCGGCCCGATCTCGACGCCCATTGCGGCGAGCGCCATCATTACCGCGACGACGATGACGACGACGAAAAGCACGTTGCGGAAAATCGGCAGCAGCGTCCGGAGCCGCGCCCGCCGCCGCGCCTCGTCGGTGTTGGGCAGGCCCGGGTCGGCGGCGCTGGCGAGCTTGCCGTCGATGGCCGCCTTTGTTGCCTGCCACAGCAGGTCGGCGACGAGCAGAATGATGATCGCGCTCAAGACACCGTGGAGGATACGGCTAAACGCCGTGTCCTGGCCGGCCAGGGTTTCGAGGGGGATGCCCCAGCCCCAGGCGAGCACCACCACCGCGCCGATGATCAACAGCGCCCGCATGCCGCGCTCGATGCACACGGCGGTGACGCTAGGAACGCCATCGTCGACCCGCAGCGAGCCGGGTGGTCGCAGCAGATGGTCGACCGCGCGCCGGGTCACGCTGCTGGCGAGCGGCAGGAGGATGATGATCAGCAACAGCCAGAAGCTGGGCATGGCTCTCGCCACCCAGAAAACCCACAGCAGCACGATGCCGATCGACAGCAGCGCATTTCTGGCGTGGCGGACGCCACGGGCTCCTTCCGGCGATGCCTCGGCCCCTCGGGTACGCCCTGTGGGCCGGCGCCAGACCGCTTCAAACGCAATTGCGAGCAGGCCGAGCCCGAGGGTGTAGGCGACGAGTTGGCGCGCGGCCAACGAATAGCCGAGCGACCGGCCCAGCCCGACGGTCACCCAGCCGAAGGCAAACCAGCCGACGAACGCGCACAGCCGCCGGTTCCAGAACCGCGCGGCGACCCGGTCCAGCGGAACGATGCGGAACCGCTCGTGATCGGGGGCCAACAGGAAATGTCCGACAATTACGGCGACCCGGACGATCAGAAAGGCGACGAGATAGCCGAGCAGCATCTCGCGCAGAAGCGGCGCCCAATCGAGCGCGAGGAAAGGACCGACACTGCCGAGGGCAAACGCCGCGACCAAACCGGCGGCGAGGGCAAAGCGCTCGGCCATCAAGCGCAGGCGTTGCCTGACGGTTTCCACCGGGAGCTCATCGAGGCGGTGGCGGATTGTTCCCGTCATCATCCGGAACAGCCACTCGGCGCCGAAACCCAAAGCCACGAAGACGGCGAGGTGCAGCAGAATCCTGATCCGCCCGCGATTGCCAAGGTCCGCCTGGACCAGACCGTGGGCTCGCTCGAACTGGTTGGGCAGATCGGGCAGCACGGCGGCGAGCCCAAGGATGTGCTCGCGGGTCGCGCTGACGCGGGAGGAGAAATAGTCGGTGACCGAGGCCTCCGGCTCGCGGTGCGCCGGCGCCGCCGCGGGTGCGGCTGCACCCTGCTTCTCCAGCCATTTCTGAACCGTCGTGTCGGCCAGCAGGTTCAGCAGCGCCTGCACCTGCGGCGGCGACTGCGCGCGGCGGCGGTCGATTCCTTGCTCGATCCGGCTTGTTGCGCAGCGAGGGCGCCCGTCAGCGGCGCCGCAATCAGGAATGCCGCAAGGCAGATCCGAAGGGATCGAGCGGGCAGCTCCGATGGTCGGTTCTCCCGGTGGTTGGCCGCTCAATCGGCCGGGGCGCCACGCGCAACCTGGCGGCCGACGATCCAGTCTTTATAGGTGTTGCCCGGCATCGGCCCCTTCGCATGCGCGTCGAGGGCCGCCTGGTCGCGCCATTTCTCGATCAGGAAGACGTGGCCCTCATCGCCATGCGGCAGCATCAGCTCGAATTGCAGGCAGCCCTCATCGCCCCGCGAGCGTTTGCGCGTGGCCGCGCATCAGGTCGAGGAACTGGTTGCGGAACTCGGGCTTTACCTCGAAATCGACGACGATCATGACCTGGCTCATCGCGTTCCCTTTCTGCATCGATTGCGGGCATCATCCGATCATCGTCCGGCGCGGAGCCGAGCGCCAGTGGCGTGATGGGAGAAACGAGGATGGCCTACGACGCCTTGCGCACGATCATGCCGATCGCCGGCTGGCCCGAGGAGCGGGCCCGCGAGGTCGAGATCACCGGCGGCGCCGACCCGGTATTGCCGACCCCGTTCCGCATCGGTGCGGCCGGCGCCGCGGCATTGGCCGCGACCGGGCTCGCCGCCGCCGAGCTGTGGGAATTGCGCGGCGGGCGGCGCCAACAGGTTGCGGTCGATCTGCGCCAGGCGGTCGCCTCGCTGCGCAGCGGCCATTACCTGCAGATCGACGGCGCGGCGATCTCGACCGAGCGCAACCCGGTGATGGGCGTCTATCCGGCGAAGGGGGGCCGCTGGAGCTACATCCACGCGAATTTCCCGAACCACCGCGCCGCCGCGATGAGCGTGCTGGGCGTGCCCGAGGAGCGCGAGGCGGTGCGCCAGGCGGTGGCTAAATGGGATGCGCTCGAGCTCGAAGAGGCGATCCTCGCCGCCAAAGGGGCGGGCGGCATGGTGCGCAGCATGGCCGAATGGGCCAGGCATCCACAGGCTGCAGCGATCGCCTCTCTGCCGCTTATGGAAATCGTCAAGATCGGCGACAGCGCGCCCGAGCCGTTGCCCGAGGGCGAGCGGCCATTGTCGGGGATCCGCGTCCTCGACCTGACCCGGGTCTTGGCCGGGCCGACCTCGGCCCGCACCCTGGCCGAGCACGGTGCCGACGTGATGAAGATCACGGCGCCCCATCTGCCCAATATCGGCTACCAGGAATACGACACCGGGCACGGCAAGTTGCAGGCGCACCTCGACTTGCGCCAAAAGCAAGATCTGGAAACCTTGCGCGGGCTGGTGCGCGAGGCCGACATCTTCACCCAGGGCTACCGGCCGGGCACGCTCGGCAATCGCGGCCTGTCGCCGGAGGAATTGTCGCGGCTGCGGCCGGGCCTCGTCTACGTCTCGATGTGCGCGTTCAGCCATGTCGGCCCCTGGGCCTCGCGCCGCGGCTTCGACACCGTGGTGCAGACCGTGAGCGGGATCACCACGCGCCAGGGCGAGCTGTTCCCCGGCGCCAACCCCGGCCCGCAATTCTATCCGGTTTCCGCTATCGATTACTTAACGGGCTATCTGATGGCCTTCGGGGCGATGGTGGCGGTGGCGCGCCGCGCCCGCGAGGGCGGCAGCTGGCTCGTGCGCATCTCGCTGGCGCAGACCGGCAAGTGGCTGGTCGATCGCGGCCAGGTGCCGGAAGCGGCGCTCAAGGACATCGACAAGGAGCTCTACCCGGCCGAAATCGCGCGCTGGTCGATCGAGAGCGACACGCCGGTGGGCCGGCTGCGCCATTTGGGGCCGACCGTGCGGCTGTCCGAGACCCCGCCCTTCTGGGCGCGGCCCTCGGCCCCGCTCGGCTATCACCAGCCGGTCTGGCCGGCGCGCGCCGCCTGAGGCGCCGCCTTCGGGAGCTGTTTGCGCGCCGGGCGCGTCAGCCGCAGCGCCTGGTCTTAAAATAAGCCTCGATCGCCTGCGCCAGGCCGCGGGCGAGCCGCCGCTGATACCAGGGCTGCTGCAGCAGCCGCTCCTCGGCGGGGTTTGAGAGGCAGCCCAGCTCGACCAGGGCGGAGGGGATGTCGGGTGCGGTCAACACCGCGAAATCGGCCGCGCGCCGCGGGGTGTCGAGCAACGTGACCTGGTGCCCGAGGGCGGCGACGATATCGCGCGCGAGCTCGATCGACTGGTTGTCGGTGTGGTCGCGCGTCAGATCGGCCAGAATTTCGCCGATCACGCGAGGCTCGCGCGAAAAGCGCACACCGTCCACCACATCATTGTTCTCGTTCTCGGCAAGAGCCGCCGCCTCGCGATCCGAAGCCTTGGCCGACAAGGTAAAGACCGACAGCCCGCGCATCGCCGCATTTGGCAGCACATCGGCGTGGACCGACAGGAAGAGGTCGGCATCGAGCGCGCGAGCGCGGGCGACCCGCTCGCGCAGCGGCACGAACTCGTCGGCGCCGCGGGTCAGCGCCACCCGGAAGCGGCCGGTCGCGACCAGGTCGCGCTCCAGATCGCGTGCCGTCGCATACGCAATGGTCTTTTCGTACACGTCGTGCGCGCCGATCGCGCCCGGGTCGATCCCGCCATGCCCCGGATCGATAACGACCATCGGCCGATACCGAACTCGCGGCTTTTCCGGCGGTCGCATGGCCCGTTGCTGGCGGCGGGCCGGCGATCGCGCCAAGCCTGCTTCCGGCCGCCAGCCGAGCGCAGCGCAACCCAGCAGCCCACGCAGCACGGCGCGCCGCGCGCAGGCGATGTTCGCCATCCCCCACCCCCGCCGGCGCGCCTTCGCCCCAAACGAGGGCGGCCGGGCGGGCAGGATCATGCGCCGACAAATTCCTCGGCGCCAGTAATCAAAGAGTTAACACGGCAACTGCGGTGGGCCGGAGCAGGATCGCCGCACCCACCAGCGTATTGGTCTGGTGGGCCGATTCACGAACCGCTTGGGAAGCAGGCGTTTCGATCGGACCACTAGGATCCGCCGCCGCGATCGTCCTGCGAGCGGCGTAGCGGCGAGGGTGCCGCCGGCCGCTTATCGGCCAGCGCAGACCGCAGGCCGGTCGCAATGCTATGGCAAGCGGCGCGCACCGGATGGACCAGCCGAAGCCGAATGACCTCGGCGGCGATGCTTTTGCCCGGCCGATCGCGCAGGCTGGCCATGCCGTATCGGCGGTAATCGGCGACCCAGGCGGCGACGAGGCGCTCGCGGATGCCAAACGCGGCAGCGGCTTCGGCGCTGGTCCAACCCTCGACCATGACGCGCTGCACAATCTGGCCGCGCTGCGCTGCGGTTAAGTCTACCCGTACCCTGGAACCGTTCTTCATGCCTCGCCAACGCGCGAACACGCTCGCAATTCCCAATTCTCCGTCCCCGTTCATTAAGCCTTGACATTGACGACAATCCGGCCGCGAACCGAGCCTTGCAGGATCATTGGCGCCAGCTCGGGCAACCCCGAGAGCGGCACGATCCGGGTCATTTGCGCGAGCCGGTCGGGCGGCAGATCGCGGGCCAGTCGCCGCCATGCCACGCTGCGCTCCTCGACGGGGCACATCACCGAGTTCGATCCCGAGCAAATTGACCCCGCGCAGCAGGAACGGGATCACCGTCGCCGGCAGATCGCTGCCGCCGGCGAGGCCGCAGGCGGCGACGCTCGCGCGGTATTTGAGCTGGGTGAGGATCGTCGCCAAGGTGGTGCCGCCGACCGCGTCGACTGCCCCGGCCCAGCGTTCGCGGTCGAGCGGGCGCGATGGCGCGGCGGCGAGGTCGGCGCGCGCGGCCAGATCGGCGGCGCCGAGGCGCGTCAGATAGTCGCGCAGCTCGGGCCGGCCGGTGGCGGCAACAACCCGATGGCCCAGCGCCGACAACAGCGCGATCGCGACGCTGCCGACGCCCCCGCCGCCGCCGGTGACCAGCACATCGCCATTATCGGGGCGCAGCCCGTGCCGCTCTAGCGCCAATACCGCGAGCATCGCCGTGAAGCCGGCGGTGCCGATCGCCATCGCCTGGAGGGCGCTCAGCCCGTCGGGCCGGCGCACCAGCCACGCGGCCTTGACCTGCGCCTTTTCGGCATAGCCGCCCCAATGGATTTCGCCGACCCGCCAGCCGGTCAGCACCACCGGATCGCCGGGTCCGAACTCGGGCGAAGCCGAGCGCTCGACCGTGCCGGCAAAATCGATGCCCGGGATGTGCGGATAATTCCGCACCAGCCGGCCCTGGCCCTGCAGCACCATCGCGTCCTTGTAGTTGAGGCTCGAATATTCGACCGCGACGGTGACCTCGCCCTCCGGCAGCCGGGCTTCGTCCACCGTTTCGATGTGGGGGACGAGCTTGCCCGCCTCCTCGTGCAACACCAGCGCGCGAAATGTGGCCATGAACCCTCCCTCTTCTCCGATCGACCCGATATGGCCATCGGCCAGACCTTGCCCGATGACGTTTTCTGATCAAATTACATTGCTTGGCGAAAAGTGGGCTCCATGCCATGTCAGCGATTTTAGTCCGGGTCTCACAATCGGGCCGTCTCAGCATTCCGGCGCAATTTCGCAAGGCGATTGGTCTCGAACGAGGCGGCGAGGTGGCAATCGAGCTGGACGGCAAGGACATCCGCATTCGGACCGTGGATGAGATTGTCGGCCGGGCGCAGGCGCTCGCCAGCCGACTGCTTGGCGATAAGCCTGATGGATCGGTCGATGCCTTTCTCGCTGAGCGGCGCCGAGAGGCCGGACGCGAGTGACGCTCGCGGTTCTCGACGCTTCCGCTCTCTTGGCATTGCTTCTCGGCGAGCCAGGCAATGAGAAGGTCCGAGCTGTTCTCGCCGAAGCAGCGATGTCTGCAGTCAACTTCGCCGAGGTGGTCGGCCATTTCGCTCGAAACGGCGCGAACGAGCAGGATATTCGGCTGATCCTCGATCCCCTCCCGATCGAGAGGGTTGGTTTCGACGAGAATCTGGCGGTTGCTGCCGGACTGCTTTTGCCGGCAACGAGACGAGCGGGGCTGTCTCTTGGCGATCGAGCCTGTCTGGCGCTGGCATCGCGTCTGGGGGTCCGCGCCCTGACCGCCGATCGTTCCTGGCAAGCCATTGCCGCCGCCATGGGGGTCGAAATCGAGCTGGTTCGCTGACCGCCGCAAAAATCGGCACCGCCACTCACCGTCTTACCCGCGCAGCGGCTCGAGGATGCTGACGAAATTGGCGACCGCCGCGCCGCCCATGTTCATGACCCCGGCGAGCCCGGCCCCCGGCACCTGGATGCCGCCGGCGGCGCCGGTCACTTGCATCGCGGCCAAGACATGCATCGAGACGCCAGTGGCGCCGATCGGGTGGCCCTTCGATTTAAGCCCGCCCGACGGGTTGACCGGGAGCCGGCCGTCCTTTTCGGTCCAGCCTTCGAGGATCGCGCGGGCACCCTCGCCCTTTGGCACGAGCCCCATCGCCTCGTATTCGATCAGTTCGGCGATCGTAAAACAGTCATGGGTTTCCACGAGGTCGAGATCGTCGAGCGCCAGCCGCGCCGCCGCGAGCGCGCGTTGCCATGCCAGCGCCGGCCCCTCGAAGGCGATCACATCGCGCCGGCTCATCGGCAAAAAATCGTTGACCTGCTCGGCGGCGCGGAAAATCACCGCTTTTTTCATCGAAAGCGCAGTCGCGGTGTCGGCCAGCACCACCGCCGCCGCGCCGTCCGAGACCAAGGAGCAATCGGTGCGCTTCAACGGGCCGGCGACAATCGGGTTCTTGTCGGAAACGGTGCGGCAGAACTCGTAGCCTAGATCCTTCTGCATCTGAGCGAGCGGGTTGGCGGCGCCGTTCTTGTGGTTTTTGGCGGCGATCCGGGCCAGCGCGTCGGACTGGTCGCCATAGCGCTGGAAATAGCTCTGCGCGATCTGGCCGAAGATGCCGGCAAACCCGCCCTCGATCTGGTCTTCCTCCTTCCTGTAGGAGGCGCCGAGCAGGATGTCGCCGATCTGGGCACCCGAGACCTCGGTCATCTTCTCGACGCCGACGACCAGCGCCAGCCGCGCCTTTTTGGCGGCGATCGCCTGCAGCCCCTGATGGATCGCGGCCGAGCCGGTGGCGCAGGCGTCCTCGACCCGCGTCGCCGGCTTGAAGCGAAAGCCGGGATCGGCCTGGAACACCAACGAGGCCGGGAACTCCTGGCGCACAAAGCCGCCATTCATCGTGCCGAGATAGACCGCGTCGATGTCTGCGGCGGCGACCCCGGCATCGGCCAAGGCGGCCTGCGTCACCTCGACGATCAGCTCTTCGATGCCCTTGCCCTCGTGCTTGCCGAATTTGCTGTGCGCCCAGCCGACGATGCATCCGCTCATGCCGCCCTCCAAAGTGCCGACGCGAGTGGGTCGGCCGTGGCGAGCCCACCCGCGTCTGATCTATCGTGATATGGGTAAAAAAATGGCTGAGAAAATGGACACGGTCACCCTGCGCCGCCCCGACGATTGGCACGTGCATCTGCGTGACGGGGCTATGCTTTCCGCGGTCGCGCCGTTCACCGCACGGCAGTTCGCTCGCGCAATCGTGATGCCGAACCTCTCGCCGCCGGTGACGAGCATCGCAGCGGCGCGCGGCTATCGCGAGCGCATCCTCGCGGCGCTGCGCCCCCACCCTAACCCTCCCCCGCCTGCGGGGGAGGAAATGGAAGATAGTCCTCCCGCGCTCGCCGGGGAGGGAAGGGGAGGTGACCCTCCCCCGCCCGCGGGAGCGGGAGGGGGGTTCACGCCGCTGATGACCTGCTATCTGACCGACGCGACCGAGCCGGAAGAGGTCGCGCGCGGCTACGAGGAAGGCGTCTTTGCCGCGGTCAAGCTCTATCCCGCCAATGCGACCACCAATTCATCCCTTGGCGTGACCAATATCGGCCGCGTCCAAGGGGTGCTGGAGCGCATGGCGGCGCTCGGCATGCCGCTGTTGGTTCATGGCGAGGCGACCGCCCCCGAAATCGACGTGTTCGACCGCGAGGCGGTGTTTATCGACTGGGTGCTCGACCCGCTGCGCCGCCGATTGCCCGAATTGCGCATCGTCCTCGAGCACATCACCACCGAGGAAGCTGTCGGATACGTCACCAGCAGCGGCCCGAACTTGGCGGCGACGATCACCGCCCATCATCTCGTGATCAACCGCAATGCGATCTTTGCCGGCGGCATCCGCCCGCACCTCTATTGCCTGCCGATCGCCAAGCGCGAACAGCACCGGCTGGCCCTGCGCCGGGCCGCGACCTCGGGCGACCCGCATTTTTTTCTCGGCACCGACAGCGCTCCGCACGCCCGGACGGCCAAGGAGGCGGCCTGCGGCTGCGCCGGCATCTTTACCGCCCCCTGCGCGGTTGAGATTTATGCCGAAGTCTTTGAGGAGGAAGGGGCGCTCGACCGGCTCGAAGGCTTTTCCTCGCTGAACGGCCCGCAATTCTACCGGCTTCCGGCCAACCAAGACCGCATCACCCTGAGCCGCGAGCCCTGGGTCGTGCCGGCGCGCATCGGCGCGGGAGAGAGCGCCGTCGTCCCGTTCCGCGGCGGCGAAACCTTGCGCTGGCGGCTCACCGGTTGAGGCTCAGCCGCCGCCCCGCTTGTCGCTGCCGCCGGAGAGGCTGCGTCCGGCTCCAGCCGCCTCGTCGAGGCCTCGGCTGATCGAGCCCGATGCTGCATCGGTTTCGCGGCGGTTCGACCGGGCGAGCTCTCGCGCCTGTTCGGATCGGCGACGCGTCTCGCTGCTCAAGCGGCGCGTCTCCTCGGCCTGACGGTGCAGCTTCTCGGCGGTGTGATGCACCTGTGCCGCAAAATCGCGTGCCTTCTCCAAAACGCGGCCGAGCCCGGATCGGGAGGAGGATGGTCGCAGTGCCATTGGGCTGCCTTTGCTCGTGCTCTAAAGAGGTAACCGCGCCGTTGGCCACCGCGTTCCTCTACTTGGATGGCGCGCCCCATCTCCTCCACCTGCCCATCTGATCCACTCGCCATCCGATCCATTCCAAAATGCGCTTGTAACTGAAAAGCGAAACTTTTGTTCGGAAGCTCGTGACGACGCTACGAAACTACCGTTTAGAAAAGCGAAAACCGGGCGTAGGATGCATTCATGTCGCTCGACCTGCCAATTGTCGGCATCGGCGCCTCGGCGGGCGGCGTCGAAGCGCTGGGGTCGTTCTTTCGGGCGGTTCCGGCCGACAGCGGCATGGCCTTTGTCGTGGTCACTCACCTGCCGCCCGATCACGACAGCCTGTTGGCCGAAATTCTCGGCCGCGGGACCCGAATGCCGGTCGGCAACGCCCGCGATGGCGAGGAAGTCGAAGCCCAGCACGTCTATGTCCTGCCGGCTAGCGCGATCCTGACCATTCACAACGGCCGCCTGCGCCTGCGCCATACCGGGCCCGCCGAGCGCGAGCGCGCCCCGATCGACGTGTTCTTTAATTCGCTCGCCGCGGACCAGGGCGAGCATGCGATCGGAATCGTGCTGTCGGGCGGCGGCAGCGACGGGACGCTCGGCCTCAAGGCGATCAAGGAGAATGGCGGGCTGACCGTGGCCCAGGGCACCAATTCGACCGGGCCGCGCTTCAACGACATGCCGGCGAGCGCGGTCGCTGCAGGCTTTGTCGATCTGGTATTGCCGGTCGAGGACATCCCGCGGCGGATCATCGCCTATGTGCGCGATTGGGGCGCTGTCGAACGCGAAAAATCGGACGATCAGCTGTCCCGGATCCACGCCCTGCTGCGCACGCGGACCGGGCACGATTTCGGCGACTACAAGGAGCGCACCTTTGAGCGCCGGGTCCAGCGCCGGATGCAGGTGCTGCAGACGGCGACGCTTAGGGACTATGTCGAGCGGCTGCACGGCGAGCCCGACGAGGTCAACGCGCTGTTCCGCGACCTCTTGATCGGCGTCACCGATTTCTTTCGCGACGTTTCGGCCTTTCGCGCGCTCGAAAGCTCGGTCATCCCAAAGCTGTTCGAGGGCAAGGAGACCGCCGACGAGGTGCGGGTCTGGGCGCCGGGCTGCGCCACCGGCGAGGAGGCCTTTTCGATCGCGATCCTGCTGCGCGAGCAGATGGACAAGGTGGAGGCGCCGCCAAAGGTGCAGGTCTTCGCCACCGATATCGACGAGAATGCGATGGGCATCGCCCGCGCGGGGCGGTATCCCGCAAACCTGGTCAAGGAGGTCTCCCCCGAGCGGCTGAAGCGCTTTTTTGTCCGCGAGGCCGGCACTTATCGCGTCAGCAAGGATTTGCGCGATATGTGCGTTTTTTCCCCGCACAGCGTGATCCGCGATCCGCCGTTTTCGCGGCTTGATCTGATCTCCTGCCGCAACCTGCTGATATATTTCAAGCCCCAGCTGCAGACGCAGCTGTTTCCGCTGTTTCATTATGCGCTGCGGCCGGGCGGCTTTCTGTTTCTCGGGCTGTCGGAGAATGTCTCGCGCCAGAACGAGCTGTTCCTTCCGCTGGACAAGAAAAACAGCATCTTTCGCCGTCGCGATCTGGTGGCGCAGCCGGCGTTGCCGCTGCGGCCCTTTCTGCCGTTCACGCGGCGCGACAGGGGCGCGCCGCGGGACGGCCAGAACCCGCTGGTGCGGCGCTCGGACCTCTTGGGCAAAGTGGCCGGCACCATCGTCGAGCGTTTTTCGCCCCCCTATGTCGTCGTCGACGATGCCGGCGAGGCGCTGCATTTCTCGACCTCCACCGGCAAATATCTTCAGGCCGCGGCCGGCCCCCCGACCCGTGATGTCGTGGCCCTGGCGCGCGCCGGGTTGCGCGCCGATCTGCGTGCCGCCCTGCATCAGGCCAGGGAAACCGGCCGGCGGGTGACGCGCGAACGCGTCCCGGTTCAGATCGACGGCGGGATCCAGATGATCAGCCTCGCGGTCGAGCCGATCACCGAGGGCGGCGAAACCGCCTACGGGGTCGTGTTCATCGACCGCGGACCGGTCAGGGAGCCGGACGAAAACAGCGACCCCGATCCCAGAGACGGCGCCGATGCCACCGTCCAGCAGATCGAGCGGGAGTTGCAGCAGACCAAGGAACGGCTGCAATCGACGATCGAGGAGCTCGAGACCGCCAACGAGGAGTTCCGCTCTTCAAACGAGGAATTGCTCTCGGTCAACGAAGAGTTGCAATCGACCAACGAGGAGCTGGAAACCTCGAAAGAGGAATTGCAGTCCGTCAACGAAGAGCTGCAGACCGTCAACAGTGAGCTCAACAGCAAAATCGATGAGCTCGACCGGGCCAACAGCGATCTGAACAATTTGTTTAAGAGCACCCAGGTCGCGACGATCTTTCTCGACCGGAAGCTGGTGATCCGCAACTTTACGCCGGCGGTGACCAATCTGTTCAGCCTGATCCCCGGCGATCGCGGCCGGCCGCTGACCGATATCGCCGGCCGCGTTGTTTACCCCGAGCTCGAAAGCGACATCCGCGCGGTGTTTGCCGGCGAGGTAATCGAGCGGGCGGTTAGCCTCGCCGACCGCAAGGGGCATTACCTGGCCCGCCTCCTGCCCTATCGCAGCGCCCGCAATGTGATCGACGGAGTGCTGCTGACCTTTGCCGATGTCACCAGCATCATCGCCGCCGAGGAGCAGCAGAAGGTGCTGACGGCCGAACTCAGCCACCGTGTCAAGAACACCCTCGCCGTGGTCTCGTCGATCGCCGAGCGAACCTTGCAGGACGACGGCGCCAAAACCGATCTGATCGCCCGCTTCCACGCGCTGGGCCATACCCACGAGGTGCTGTCGCAAGGCGGCTGGACCGAGGCGGCGCTGCGCGATCTGGTGTTGGCCGAGCTGACCCCGCACGCCTCGGGCGACGGCGGCAACGTCAGGGTCGATGGGCCGCCGGTCATGCTGAAGCCGCAGGCCGCGCTGTTTCTCACCATGGTGATCCACGAGCTGACGACCAACGCGGCAAAATACGGCGCGCTGTCGGGGCCCGGGGGCCGGGTCGAGGTGGTCTGGAGCATCGCCGGCAGCAATCCGCCCAGCCTGGAGCTGAATTGGCATGAGAGCGGCGGACCAAAGATCGAGGCGCTGGCGAAACCCGGCTTTGGCTTGGAACTGATCAAACGCGGCATTCGTTTCGAGTTGCAGGGTGAAGCGAAGATCGGGGCGGTGGATGGCGGCCTCGACTGCAAGATCACCGTTCCCGCCAACCCGCAATATTTTATCTTCGGAGCGGCGACCGACACCCGCAAACTAGAGGATGCTGCATCATGACGGCTTCTCTTCAAGGCGCGAGGGTGCTGGTCGTCGAGGACGAGTATCTGGTCGCCTCGCTGATCGAGGACATGCTGGAATCGGCCGGGTGCGTCGTCGCCGGACCGATCCCGCGGCTGGCGCAGGCGGTCGATGCGGCCGAGAGCGAGGCTTGCGACGCCGCGGTGCTCGACGTCAATCTGGCGGGCGAGCGGGTCTTCCCGGTGGCCGAAATCCTGTCCCGCCGCCAGGTGCCGTTTGTCCTGGTCACCGGCTATGGCGGAAATACCCTGCCGCCCGAATATGCCGCCTGCCCCCGCCTCAACAAGCCGTTCCGGCTCGCCGACCTCTTGGCCGCCCTCTCCGCCATGCTGGAAGGCCGCCGCGACAGCTGACCTCGCTAGCGCATGATCCGATCAAGTAGCGCCATTTCTCGTCGCCCCCGCGTAAGCGGGGGTCCAGGGCAACCGTGAAGTCGCCGGCCCTGGGTTCCCGCTTTCGCGGGAATGACGGTTCAACATGATCAGAAAACGCTCAAGTGGGGGATGGCGCTCAGCGATCCGACGGATAATTCGGCGCCTCGCGGGTGATCGCGATGTCGTGGACGTGGCTCTCGCGCAGCCCGGCGCCGGTGATCCGGACAAAGGTGCAGTTTTTTTGCATTTCGCCGACCGTGCGGTTGCCGGTGTAGCCCATCGCCGCGCGCAGCCCGCCGATCAGCTGGTGGACGATGCTGCCGACCGGCCCCTTGTGCGGCACCCGGCCCTCGACCCCCTCGGGCACCAGCTTCAACGTGCTGGTCACCTCCTGCTGAAAATAGCGGTCGGCCGAGCCGCGGGCCATCGCGCCGATCGAGCCCATGCCGCGATAATATTTGTAGCTGCGCCCCTGATAGAGAAACACCTCGCCGGGGCTCTCGTCGGTGCCGGCAAACAGCGAGCCGAGCATCGCGCAATCGGCCCCGGCGGCGATCGCCTTGGCGAGGTCGCCGGAAAATTTGACGCCGCCGTCGGCGATCACCGGGACGCCGAATTTGCGGCATTCGGCGACGGTGTCGACGATCGCGGTGAATTGCGGCACGCCGACCCCGGCGACCATGCGCGTTGTGCAGATCGACGCCGGCCCGACGCCAACCTTGACCGCATCGGCCCCGGCCTCGATCAATGCCCGCGCCCCCTCGGCGGTCACAACATTGCCGGCGATCAGCTGGGTATAGTTCGACAGGCGGCGGATCTCGCTGACCGCGGCGATCACCCGGTCGGAGTGGCCGTGCGCGGTATCGACCACCAAGACGTCGAGCCCGGCGGCAAACAGCGCCTCGGCGCGCTCGATCCCGTCCCGGCCGGTCCCGGTCGCCGCAGCGGCGCGCAGGCGCCCGTGCTCGTCCTTGCACGCGGTCGGAAAGCGCTGCGCCTTTTCGATGTCCTTGACCGTGATCAGCCCGATGCAGCGATAGGCCTCGTCGACCACCACCAGCTTCTCGATGCGGTGCTGATGCAAGAGACGCTTGGCCTCGTCGCGTCTGACGTTCTCGCGCACGGTGACGAGGTCGTGCTTGGTCATCAGCTCGGCAACCCGCTGCCGCGGGTCGCTGGCAAAGCGCACGTCGCGGTTGGTCAGAATGCCGGCGAGCCGGCCGGAGCCCCTCTCCACGACCGGAATGCCCGAGATGTGGTGATCGGCCATCAGCCGCAGCGCATCGGCCAGGGTTTCGTCGGGATGGATCGTGACCGGGTTGACCACCATCCCGGCCTCGAACTTCTTGACCTTGCGAACCTCGTCCGCCTGCTCGGCGATCGTCATGTTGCGGTGAATGACGCCGATCCCGCCAGCCTGCGCCATCGCGATCGCCAAGGCGCTCTCGGTCACCGTGTCCATCGCCGCCGAGACCAGCGGAATGCCGAGCTCGACCTCGCGGGTCAGCCGGGTGCGGGTGTCGGTCTCGCCCGGCAGCACGCCGGAGGCGGCCGGCACCAGCATCACGTCGTCGAATGTCAGCGCCTGCCGGATTTCCATGCGAGCCTCTTCAAGCGATGACGGCGCACTATACAGCAGCGCGCTGCGGTCAAATGCGATGGGCACAGATACAGATAGGTGCGGCGCGACATTTATGCGCCCCCGCGGAACCCCTTGGCGACGACATAGGTCTCGGCCGATTCGGCGCGGCTGGCCGGCGGCTTCGCATGACGCAGCTCGGCGAAGGATTGCTTGAGGCGGGCCAGCAGCGCGCCCTCGGCCCCGCCCTGAAAGACCTTGGCGACGAACATCCCGCCGGGCTCCAGCAGCTCCTCGGCGACCGCCCAGGCGGCTTCGGCGAGTGCGACGATCCGCAGGTGGTCGGTCGCGGCATGGCCGGTCGCCGGCGGCGCCATGTCGCTCAACACCAGGTCAGCGCCGCCGCCGAGCGCCTCTCTGATCGCGGCGATTGCCGCCGGGTCGTACAAATCCATGCGCAGCAGGATGGCGCCGGCGAGCGGAGCGGTCTCGGCGAGATCGACGCCGACAACCCGGCCGCGCGGTCCGACGCGCTCGATCGCGACCTGGGTCCAGCCGCCCGGCGCGCAGCCGAGATCGACGACGCGGCGGCCGGGCCGCAGCAGATGGAAGCGCTCGTCGAGCCCGATCAGCTTGAAGGCCGCGCGCGAGCGGTAGCCCTGGCGGCGGGCGGCGGCGACATAGGGATCGTTCAACTGGCGCTGCAGCCATTGGGTCGAGGACGCCTTGCGCCGACGGCTGCTGCGCACCCGGACCGCCGGCGGCCGCGTCCCCGAACCTCCGCCGTTCTGTGTCATCAAACCAATTCGCTCACCTCCAAGCCCAAGGCATCGGCGAGCTTTTTCATTGTCGCAACCGGGCCTTTGCGGGCCCCTGTCTCGATCTGAGATAAATACGTAAAATTCAGTCCGGCCTGCACGGCGAGAGCACGTTGCGACAAGCCTCTATGCTCCCGCCATACTTTCACCGGGTTCTCACCGGCGAGCAGCCGATCGACCAGTTCAATAGGCACGCGCTCCTGATCTTGGCTTGCATGAAAGGCTGCCGCGGCAGCGGCGTCCTCCAGCATCTCGTCCAGGGCAGCCGGTGTCGTCACAATCAAATCGGCATCCTCGGCCTCGCAAACGGTGTGCGCGCCTAGCTTAGCGGCGATCGCCTGCGCACCGAGGCTGCCTTCCAATTCTCCGAGGAACCGGATCTTGATCGAGCTCATCGGTATGCTCCTCCTCGCGGTGCGATCTCAAAGACGTCAATGACCCGAGCGGCATGGTCGAGGGTGTAAGACACGCGCCAGTCGCCAACCCTGATCCGAAATCCGTTTCGCACTCCTTTGACCGGCTGCAAATTCGGGTTCGGCGCGAGCGGATTAGCCGCCACCCTGGCGATTGCCTGGCGAATATCCCGGGCCTTCGCCGGCTGCATTCGCGACAGCGCCTTGCGAGCATCGCGCGCAATTACGATCTGCATTACCCATGTTGGCGTATAGCCAACCGGGGTGTCGAATCGAAATTATTCAACAGTTCCGTCGCGTAACAGACGCTCAGCCACACTGTCGGCGACGTTAGCCCCGGATCAGGTCGAACAGGATGCCCTCGCGCACACCGCGATCGGCGACGCGCAGCCGCCCGACCGGCCAAGCCTCGCAGATCGCGTCGAGGATCGCGCAGCCGCTCAGCACCAGGTCGGCGCGCTCGTGCCCGACGCAGGGGCTGGCGGCGCGGCCGGCGAGATCGAGGCCGGCCAGATATGCCGACACCGCGGCAATCTGGTCGAAGGTCAGGCTGCTGCCATCGACCAGCGCGCGGATATAGCGCGGCAACGCCAGGTGAATGCCGGCCAAGGTCGTCACCGTGCCCGAGCTGCCGAGCATCTGCACCCGTCCGGTCCGGATATAGTGCCGGATGCGATGGGTGCGCTCGAACGGCTCGAGCGCAGCTGCCGCCTCGTCGATCATCGTGCGATAGGCCGCCGGCGACACCTCGCCGCCAAACCGGTCGGTCAGGGTGACCACCCCGAGCGGCAGCGAGACCGACCCCAGAATTTGCGGGCGCCGCCAGCGCCGGTCATATCCGCTGGTCAGCCGCAGCCAGACGATCTCGGTCGAGCCGCCGCCGATATCGAACACGATCGCGTAGGGGATGCGCGGGTTGAGCAGCGGAGCGCAGCCGGCGACGACGAGACGCGCCTCCTCTGCGGTGGTGATGGTTTCGATCTCGAGCCCGACTTCGGCGCGCACCCGGGCGAGAAACACCTCGCAATTCGCCGCGCGCCGGCAGGCTTCGGTGGCGACGTAGCGGCCCTTGGCGATCCGGCGAAAGGCGATCTTGTCGGCGCAGGTCTGGAGGGCATCGAGGGTGCGCGCGATCGCGTCCTCGGACAGAGCGCCGGTCGCCGCCAGGCCTTCGCCTAGGCGCACGATCCGGGAAAACGCGTCGACCACGCGAAACCCGCCGCCCGCCGGCCGCGCCACCAAAAGCCGGCAATTGTTGGTGCCGAGGTCGAGCGCGGCCACCGGCGCCGCGACCGGCGCCGAGAAATGCTGGAACCGGGTCTGGGGGCCGCCGGCCACCGGCGCGGCGGCGCGCAATGCCGCAACCGGCGCAAGCCCGCCGGCAGCGGAAGCGGCAGCGCCTCCGACCGGTCCGGCGTTGCTGAGCGACTTGTGCACGACCGGCAATCCATCCTTGTTGAACGACCGCCGATCGTAGCGCAGCCCGGGATGGATTCAAAACTTCGTGAATGCCTCGCCACTCCCGACGCCGCTCGGCATGTCATTGCCGCGGGCGATCAGGAGACCAGGCAGCCGGCCCCGGTATTGTCATTGTCCGGTTTGGGGTCGGCGGTCTGGAACGGCACCCCCTCGCCGGGGCTGGCGCCGATTTTCCTCAGACCGGTGGCGATCGGCGGCTTTTTCAAATCAGAACCGGCCGTGATCGCGCCGCCCGAGATGCGCTCGTTGCGCTGCGGCCATTCGAATTCGAATTGGGTGATGCGGCGACCGGTCCCGCTTGGGATGTAGAGGCGCCCGGATAGCCGAAAGACACGGTCGCCGATCTTGGCCCCGTCGATCTGTGCACCAACGGGGCGGCCGGTTTGCGCCCAAACCACATTGTCGCCGCGGAACCAGGCATTGAGCGCCGCGGTGTCGTCGTGCTCGCCGTCGCCCCACAATGCGAGCGCGCTTGCCGGGCATTTCGTGGCTTCGCCGGCCCAGACTGGCGCGGCCGAGAGCAGGATCGCGACGATCGCGGCCAGCATGCGGGTCATCTCGGCCGGCCCGCGACGAGGGTTAGCCCGCGCCGCCCGGCGGCGGCGGGGCGACCGAGCGGCGCGGCGCCCACGGCACCTCGCCGATATGTTCGAGATTGACCCGCGGCATCGGCACGTTGAGCGAGCCGGCGACGCGATTGGCGAGATCGGTGAAGCTGCCGAAATTGCGCCGCATCCGCCCTCGCCAGGCCGGGATGCCGCCGCTGGCATGCAGCTCGAAGGCGGATTCGCGGCCGTCGAGCGCCGAGGACACATGGTCCCAGGCCATCTGCAAGAGTGCGGCGCGCTGCACCGCGGTATAGCCGCCGCCGCCAAACGACTCGGCAAGCCCGGCGGCGACCTCCGGGGCGGCGAGGTCGCGGTCGGACGGCGCCACCACCAGCGACGAGCCGGGCACGATCCGCAGGATCTCGGCCATGCGCGGGCGGGCGCGCAACATCGCGAGGCCCCCGGCGGCGAGATGGGCGTGGTTGGGCACGCAATAGCCGCTCGCGGTGAAGCGGGGGTCGCGCTCGCAGGCGGTCAGGCAACTGCGCACGGTCTGCACCTCGACCGCCAGATCAACCAAGTATTCGATGGTCTGCTCGTGGCGGGCGAGCCCCATCGCATGGCACAGTGCCGCGGCCAGGCCGAGGGTGAACTCGGCTTTCGACAGCCAGCCATAGAGGTGATGCCAGATCAGCCAGCGCACCACCGGCTCGGGCGATTGGCCCAGCAGAAACACCTGCTCCCACGGGATCAGCACATCGTCGAGCCACATCTGGCCATCGAGCTCGTCAAACCTGCTCGACAGCGGCGCCACAAACGGGTTCTGGTCGCGCACCGCGATCTTGCGGCACAGAACGGTGACCCCTGGTGCGGCGACCGGGACGATAAAAGTCGCGAAATCCTCGCCGATCTTCAGCCCGGAGACGCTGCCGACATAGACGTCCTCAGCATAGGCCGGGCTCGTATGCATGCCGATCTTGCCGCGAATGACGAGGCCGGCATCGGTCTCGCGCACGATCTTCAAGGCGCCGCGATCGGCCGGGTTCTCGCGCATTCGCGCGCCGATCGTCGGGCCGCCGCCGCAAAACGTCAAAAACCGCCCGGTTTCGGCGATCATCGCGCGATAGCGGGCAGCGTTCGCGATCTGCTCGGGCGAGACCTCGCGCTCCTCGACCGAGGCAAGCACCCCGAGCGCGATCATGTGGCCGTAGCACGGCGTGTGGGTGATGTTGCCGGCGGAGAGGAACGTCGTCGCCGCGAAAAACCGCCCCATGCCGCCGAGATCGTCGGCACTCTTTGGCACGACATAGGCCCAGGGTGCGCGATCAGCCGGCCGCAGCGCGGTCTCCCGCCAGGCCGGGTCGCGCAGCAGATCGTACCAGGCGACGTATTCCTCGACCATCGCGCGCGTCGCCGGATGTGTCGTCACGTCGTCGATCAGGCCCTCGCCCATGACCCACACCCGGCGCCCATCGCGCAAGGCCCGCCGGTAATCCGCGCCTGTCCTCATGTCTCTTTTCCTCGCTCGGCTTTCGCACGGCGAAGATAGGTGTAGCCCGCCGCACCGCCTCGGCCAATCGAGGAATTGTCCGGCCGTAGAGAACGCGCGCTCGACCGCTATGGCTCGTGGTAGATAGGAAGCGAATGATCACCGGGCAGCTTCATTCGCCGCCGCGAAACAGGTCTCGCGGCACGCAGGTCCGCAGATTCTGCGGGCCGCGCTCGGCCCTTCTTTCGCCAGGCGGCGGAAGGGCGGAGCGCGTCTGGTGATCCTCGCGACCGCCGGGCACATCGATCACGGCAAGACCGCGCTGGTGCGCGCCTTGACCGGGGTCGATGCCGACCGCCTGCCCGAGGAAAAGCGGCGCGGGCTGACGATCGATCTCGGTTTCGCCTATGCCAATTTGCCCGACGGCGCAGAGATCGGCTTTGTCGATGTTCCGGGCCACGAACGGTTTCTGCCCAACATGCTGGCGGGCGTCTTGTCGATCGACCGGGTGCTGCTGGTCGTTGCCGCCGATGACGGGCCGCGCCCGCAGACCCTCGAGCATCTCGACATCCTCGAATTGATCGGGGTGGCCGAGATCACCGGCGTCGTTACCAAGATCGACCGGGCCCCGCCGCCGCGGGTCGCCCTTGTCAAAGCCGAGGTTGAGGAATTGCTCGTCGCGGCGGGCTACGCCGCGAGCCCGATCTTCCCGGTGTCGAGCCGCACCGGCGACGGCATCGCCGCGTTGACCGCTCATCTCCATCACAGCGCCCGCGCTGCCGAAGCAGCGCCCGCGCGGCGACCCCGCCTTCCGGGCTGTTCCGCATGCCGATCGACCGCGCCTTCAGCTTGCCCGGGATCGGGCTCGTGGTGACCGGCACCGTAGCCGCGGGAACGGTCGCGATCGGCGACCGGCTGACGGTCAGCCCGCGCGGCGATCCGGCGCGGGTGCGGGGGCTGCACGCCCACAATCGGCCGGTCGAAACCGCCGCCGCCGGCGAGCGCTGCGCCGTCAACATCGTCGGCTCGTTTCCCGAGGGCGGCGGGCCGCGGCGCGGCGACTGGCTGCTGGCGCCCGAGCGGCATCTGCCGGCGCGGCGGCTCGACCTCGTGGTGCGCGCCTCGCGCCATGCCGAGGCGCTGCTTCGCGACGGGCTGCCGGTCCATCTGCATCTCGGCACCGAGGATGTTGTCGGCCGCGCCGCGGTGCTGAGCGGACGCGCGCTCGCTCCGGGCGAAACCGGCTTTGTCCAGATCGACCTCGATCAGCCGGTCGGCGCACTCTGCGGCGATCGCGTCGTGCTGCGCGACCATGCCGCGCGACAGACCCTGGCCGGCGGGCATGTGGTCGATCCGTTGGCGCCGCGGCGCGGCCGCCGGCTGCCCGGCCGGCTCGCGGCGCTCGAGGCGATGGCCCTGGCCGACCCGGCGGCGGCGCTCGCCGGCATGCTCGCGGTCTCAGGGGCGGTCGATCTGGCGCATTTCGCGCTGCTGCGCAATCTGACGCCGGCTGGGCTCGACGCGCTGACCGAGCATGGCGAGTTTCTGCGGGTCGGTTCGTCGCGCGCGCCGGTCGCCGTCACCGCCGAGCGGCTGGCGGCACTGGGCGAGGCAATCGTCGCCGCACTGTCGGGGTGGCACCGGGCGCAGCCGGACGCGCTCGGTCCGGCGCGCCCGGCATTGTTCGAGAAACTACGCGGTGAGGCTCCGACCGCGGCGCTTGATGCCGCGCTTTCGGCACTTGCCGGCGCCGGCCGGGTGGTGCGCGAGGGCGCTCTGTGGCGCCTGCCCGAGCATCGCCCGCGATTAACCGCGGCGGATCAAAAACAATGGGAGCGGGTTCGGCCCTTGCTCGCCGCCGATGGGTTGCGTCCGCCACGGGTGCGCGAGATCGCCGCAGCGCTCGGGCTTGAGCCCGATGCGGCCGAGCGGTTGCTGCGCCGCGCCGAGCGTCTGGGGCTGGTCGGCAAGATCGCCGATAACCGGTTTTTTCTGCCGGAGACTGTTGCGAGCCTGGTCGAGATTGCCCGGGAATTGGCCGCCGCCTTGCCGCAGGGCAGCTTTACCGCGGCGCAGTTCAAGGACCGCTCCGGCGTCGGGCGCAACCTGACGATCAGCATTCTCGAATATCTCGATCGCATCGGCGCGACCCGCCGCGAGGGCGAGGCCCGCGTCGTCCTGCACAGCGGCAACGGCTGATCAGCCGCGCTGGTTCGAGATACGTGCGTCCGCCTTTTCCTCAAACAGGCGTGCCCGTGCTGGGGCGGCTTATTCGACCAGCGCCGGCTCCTTGGGGGCGGTCGGCGCGGCCGGGCTTTCCTCGAAGGTGAAATCGAGCGCGTCCTCGTCGGGTTTTTTGGTGACGCGGACGATGCCGCCCTTGGCCAGCCGGCCGAACAGCAATTCCTCGGCCAGCGGCTTTTTGACGTGCTCCTGGATCACGCGGGCGAGCGGGCGCGCGCCGAACAGCGGATCATAGCCCTTTTCGGCAAGCCAGGCGCGGGCGCAAAGGATCGAGCTCGATCGTGACGTTGCGGTCGGCCAGCTGCTCTTCGAGCTGCAGCACGAATTTGTCCGACGACCCGGCCGATCGTCTCGGTGCGACAGCGGCGCGAACGAGATCGTCGCGTCGAGCCGGTTGCGGAATTCCGGCGTGAACATCCGGTTGATCGCTTCCTGATCGTCGCCCGGTGCGGATGCCGCTGCCAAAGCCGATCGCCGGCTTGGCCAGATCGGAGGCGCCGGCATTGGTCGTCATGATCAGGATGACGTTGCGGAAATCGACGATTCTTGCCGTTGTGGTCGGTCAGTTTCCCGTAATCCATGACCTGCAACAGGATGTTGAACAGGTCGGGATGGGCCTTCTCGATCTCGTCGAGCAGCAGCACGCTGTGCGGGTGCTGGTCGATCGCGTCGGTCAAGAGCCCGCCCTGGTCGAAGCCGACATAGCCCGGCGGCGCGCCGATCAGCCGCGAGACGGTGTGCCGCTCCATGTATTCCGACATGTCGAAGCGGGTGATCTCGATGCCGAGGGTGCGGGCGAGCTGGCGCGCCACCTCGGTCTTGCCGACGCCGGTCGGGCCGGAAAAGAGATAGGAGCCGATCGGCTTCTCGGCGTCGCGCAACCCGGCGCGCGCCAGCTTGATCGCCGAGACCAGCGCCTCGATCGCGCTGTCCTGGCCGAACACCATGGTCTTCAGATCGCGGTCGAGGTTCTTCAGCACCTCGCGATCGTCGCGCGACACGCTCTTCGGCGGGATGCGCGCCATCGTCGCGATGCACCGCCTCGACCTCCTTCGCGGTGATGGTCTTGCGCCGGCGGTTTTCCGGCACCAGCATCTGCGCCGCCCCGGTCTCGTCGATCACGTCGATCGCCTTGTCGGGCAATTTGCGGTCGCCGATGTAGCGATGCGACAGCTCGACCGCGGCGCGCATCGCGTCGGCGGTGTAGCGCACCTTGTGGTGCCGCTCGTAATAGGGCTTCAGGCCGCGCAGGATCTTGATCGAATCCTCGACCGTCGGCTCGTTGACGTCGATCTTCTGGAAGCGGCGGACCAGCGCGCGGTCCTTCTCGAAATAGTTGCGGTATTCCTTGTAGGTGGTCGAGCCGATGCAGCGGATGGCGCCGCCGGCCAGGGCCGGCTTCAAGCAGGTTCGAGGCATCCATCGCGCCGCCGCTGGTCGCGCCGGCGCCGATCACGGTGTGGATCTCGTCGATGAACAGGATCGCGCCGGGCTGCGCCTCGAGCTCCGACGAGCACCGCCTTCAAGCCGCTCCTCGAAATCGCCGCGATAGCGCGTGCCGGCGAGCAGCGCGCCCATGTCGAGCGCGAAGATCGTCGCGTTGAGCAGCACCTCGGGCACCTCGCGCTGCACGATGCGGCGCGCCAGCCCCTCGGCGATCGCGGTCTTGCCGACGCCGGGGTCGCCGACATAGAGCGGGTTGTTCTTCGAGCGCCGGCACAGGATCTGGATCGTGCGCTCGACCTCGGCCTCGCGGCCGATCAGCGGGTCGATCTTGCCGCCCTTGGCCTTCTTGTTGAGGTTGACGCAATAGGCGTCGAGCGCGTCATGGCTGCGCTTTTGCGCTTTTTCGCTGCGCTCGTCCTCCTCGGCGCCCTGCACCCGCCGGGTCTCGGAGCGGCCCGGCGCCTTGGCGATGCCGTGCGAGATGTAGTTGACCGCGTCGAACCGGGTCATGTCCTGCTCTTGCAGGAAATAGACGGCGTGGCTCTCGCGCTCGGCGAACATCGCGACCAGCACGTTGGCGCCGGTCACCTCCTCGCGGCCCGAGGATTGGACGTGGATCGCGGCGCGCTGCAGCACGCGCTGGAAGCTCGCGGTCGGCTTGGCGTCGTCGCTTGTGGCTGGCGACGAGATTGCCGAGCTCGTTGTCGACATAGGTCAGGACCTCGCGGCGCAGCCGGTCGAGATCGACGCTGCAGGCGCGCAGCACCGCGATCGCGTCCTGGTCCTCGGTCAGCGCCAGCAGCAGATGCTCGAGCGTGGCGTATTCGTGGCGGCGCTCGTTGGCATGGGCCAGCGCCCGATGCAGCGATTTTTCGAGATTGCGTGAGAGCACTCCCGCCCTTCCTTCCTGCGCTAATCCTTTTCCAGCGTGCACTGCAGCGGATGCTGGTGCTGCCGGGCGAAATCCATGACCTGCGTCACTTTGGTCTCGGCCACTTCGTAGGTGTAGACGCCGCAGATGCCAACGCCGCGGCGATGCACGTGCAGCATGATGCGGGTCGCTTCCTGCCGGTTCTTGTTGAAGAACCGCTCGAGGATGTGGACGACGAATTCCATCGGCGTGTAATCGTCGTTCAGCATCAAAACCTTGTACATCGAGGGCTTCTTCGTCTTCGGCTTAGCCTTGACGATGACGCCCGTACCCGGTCCTTCCTCGCCGCGCTTTCCGTTGTCGCTCATATCGATCCGAGCCGATCGGCGCTCTCGTTGCATCATGATATTGGTTTTCAGCGGGCCCGGAAAAGGCTTTTCCTCCAGCCCGACCGAAGCGCCAGGGCAAGGACCGGAGCAAGGACCGCGACACCGCCCGCTCACTCCGCGCGGTATGGCCGGCTCAGCAGCCGGTCGGTCATCGCTGCGATCGACCCGCCGCGGTGCAGCACCGCATCGACCGCCGTCGCTGATCGGCATTTCGATGCCCAGCTTCGCGGCCAGCGCGGCAACTGGCGGCGGCGGTGGCGACCCCCTCGACCACCGTGCGGCGCCTGCCGAGCGCCGCGTCGAGGCTCTGGCCGCGGCCGAGCGCCAGCCCGAGGGCATGGTTGCGCGATTGGGCGGCGCTGCAGGTCAGCACCAGATCGCCGAGCCCGCACAGGCCGCGAAAGTGTCGGCGCGCGGCGCCCTTGGCGAGCCCGAGCCGGACCATTTCGGCGAGGCCGCGGGTGATCAGCGCGGCGCGGGCATTATCGCCGAGACCGCGCCCGACGACGATGCCGCAGGCGATCGCCAGCACGTTCTTGACCGCGCCGCCGATCTCCGCGCCGATCGGGTCCGATGACAGGTAGGGGCGGAAACGGCTGCTGCCGAGCGCGCCGAGAAAGCTCTCGGCGAGCCCAATGTCGCGCGCTGGCGATGGTCACCGCGGTCGGCAGGTCCGCGGGCGACCTCGCGGCGAAGCTCGGGCCCGACAGCACCGCGAACGGCGACGCCGGCAATATCTCGGCCGCGAGCTCGCGACATTGTCTGCGAGCGAGCCGGTCTCGATCCCCTTGGCGCAGAGCAGCAGCGGCAGCCCTCGCGGCAGCACCGGGCGCAGGTAGCCCAGCACGCTGCGCAGAACTGCGCCGGAACGGCGAGCAGCGCGGCGTCGGCGCCCGCTATCGCCGCTGCGAGGTCGGCGGTGGCGGCAATCCTCGGGTCGAGCGCGATGTCCGGCAGGTAAAGCGGATTTTCGTGCCGCTGGGTGATTGCGGCGGCGGTGTCGGGGTCGCGCGCCCACAGCACGGGCGTCGCACCGGCGCGCTCGGCGACGACGGCCAGCGCCGTCCCCCAGGCGCCGGCGCCGATGATCGCCAAGCACTTCACCGGTCCCGGTCCTCGGGCGTCATGCCTTGACCCCCGCCGCCGGACGCGTCGGCGCCCCCGCATCGAGCGGCCAGCGCGGGCGCGCGGGCGGCATCGAGCCTGTCGGTGAGGCCGAGCCGCAGCCGCTCCAACCCGGCCCAGGCGATCATCGCCGCGTTGTCGGTGCAGAGCGCCGGCGGCGGCGCGACGAAATCGAGCCCGGCCTCGGCGGCGAGCCCAGCCAGGCGGCGGCGCAACCGCGTGTTGGCGGCGACCCCGCCGGCCGCGACCAAGCTGCGGCCTTCGGGATGGTTGCGGCGAAACCAGTCGATGGCGCGTGCGGTGCGGTCGCACAGCGCATCGCAGACCGCGAGCTCGACCGAAGCGGCGAGGTCCACGCGGTCGCGTCGATCGAGCGGCCCGCGCTCGACGGCGATGCGCCGCACCGCGGTCTTGAGCCCGGAGAACGAAAAATCGCAGCCGGGCCGGCCGTGCAGCGGTCGGGGCAGGGCGAACCGGTGCGCGTCGCCATGCTGCGCCGCCTCTTCGATCGCCGGGCCGCCCGGATAGCCAAGCCCGAGCAGCTTCGCGGTCTTGTCGAAGGCCTCGCCGGCAGCGTCGTCGAGGGTCGTGCCGAGCCGGCGGTAATGGCCGACCCCGGCGCAGGCAAGCAGCTGGCGAATGCCCGCCGGAGACAAGCAGCAGCAGATAGGGGAAGTCGACCCCGTCGCTGAGGCGCGACACTCAGCGCGTGCCCTTCGAGGTGGTTGACCGCGATAAACGGCTTGGCCGCGGCCCAGGCGATTCCCTTGGCCATCATCGTGCCGACGATCAGCCCGCCGATCAGCCCGGGCCCGGCCGTTGCGGCGACCGCGTCGATACCGCAGAGGCGGGTCGCGGCCTCGTCGAGGGCGCGCCGCACCAAGCCGTCGAGATGGGCGAGATGGGCGCGCGCCGCGATTTCGGGCACGACGCCGCCATAGGGCCGCGTGCTCGGCCAGCTGGGAATGGACCAGGTTCGAGCGGATCCGCGGACCCGATGGGGTCGCGGAAACGACCGCTACAGCGGTTTCATCGCAGCTCGTTTCGATGCCGAGGACAATCATCGCGGCGCCCGGTGAGCGCCAACCCGGACCGGCACAGCAGGTTGCAGCGATCAGTTCGGCTGGGCCACCTCGTAGGTCTTCAGGGTTTTGTCGGTCGCGGCGTCGATCTCGAGCAGCTTGACCGAATAGCCCCACAGCACGGCGACGTGGCGCAACACCGCGCGGCAGCTTTTTTCGTCGAGCAGGACACCGTCATGCACATAATGCGCAAGAATTAGGCAGCGGTCGCCCCGCAAATCGACATCGACGACCTGGATGTCGGGCTCGCGCCGCGACAGATCGTATTGCCGCGACAGCGCGCTGCGAATCCGGCGGTAGCCGATATCGTCATGGATCGCCTCGACCCGCAACGCCGGCTTGGTGCTGTCGTCGGAGACATGGAACAGGCGGAACTTGCGGATCATCGCCGGGCTCAGATACTGCAGCACAAAGCTCTCGTCGCGGTAGTTGGCCCAGGCATGGCGCAGCACGCCATAGCCGTCGCCATTGCCGGCGATGTCGGGGAACCAGGCCCGGTCCTCCTCGGTCGGCTCCTCACAGATGCGGCGGATGTCCGACATCATCGCAAAGCCGAGCGCATAGGGGTTGAGCCCGCTGAAGCGCGGATCATCGAAATCGGGCTGAAACACCACGCTCGAATGCGAGTGCAGGAATTCGAGCATCGAGCCTTCGCTGATCAGCCCCTTGTCGTGCAGCCGCTGCATGATCTCGTAATGGCAGAAGGTGGCGCAGCCCTCGTTCATCATCTGGGTCTGCTTCTGCGGATAGAAATATTGCGCGATAAGACGGACGATGCGGATCAGCTCGCGTTGCCAGTCCTCGAGCCGGGGCGCCCGCTTTTCGATGAAATACAGCAAATTTTCCTCGGGGAGCCCGAGCTCGCGCTTGATCTCCTGCAACCGCGCCTCGGCGGCGTCCGGATCTTCCTTGTCCCGGCCGGTTCCGGGCACGGTGCGCCAAAGATCGTTGTAGGTCGCCTCGGCATGGGCCTGCCATTCCTCGGCCCGGCGCTGCTCCTCGGCGAGGTTCGGCTTGGTGCGATGAGCGTAGCGGTTGACCCCGTGATCCTTCAGCGCGTGCGCGGCATCGAGCACCCGTTCGACGGCTTCGACGCCGTGCCGTTCCTCGCATTTGGTGACGTAATCGCGGGCAAAGCTCAGATAGTCGAAGATGCCGTCGGCATCGGTCCACTGCCGAAACAGATAGTTGTTCTTGAAGAAATGATTGTGGCCAAAGGCGGCGTGCGCCATGACCAGCGTCTGCATGGTCATGGAGTTTTCCTCCATGATGTAGCAGATGCACGGGTTGGAATTGATCACGATCTCGTAGGCGAGGCCTTGCAGCCCCTTGCGGTAGAGCGTCTCGTGATAGGCAAAGCGTTTGCCAAAGCTCCAGTGCCGGTACATCAGCGGCAGCCCGACCGACGCATAGGCGTCGAGCATCTGCTCGGAGGTGATGACCTCGATCTGCACCGGGTAAACGTCGAGCCCAAGCTCGTCGAGCGCAATCCGCTCGATCGCATCAAAGATCTGGCGCAGCGACCCGTAATCCCAGTTCGGACCACTGAACAGCGGCGCGGCGGCATCGAGCCGCGGCATCGGCATGGTGGCGGTGTCAGGCACGCACGCCCCCTTTCGCAAACAGCTCATGGAACACCGAGAAGATCTGCGACGGATCGCCGACCCGCCGCATCGCGAAATGCGGGTGCGCCGGGGCCACCTCGCTGTAGGCGCGCCACAGATCGCTGTCGCGCGGCGAGCCCGGTCAGGCTGCCGCCCATTCCGTCGCCGACCTCGACATAGGCGAAATACTGGCATAGCGGCAGCACCTCGCCGCCCAAGAGCGAGACGCAGCGGCCGCTGTCCGCGCCGTAATTGTCGCCGTCGGAAGCCTGCGCCGCGTAGATGTTCCAGCGGTCGGTCGGATAGCGCGCGCGGGCGATCTCCAGCATCTTTTCGAGCGCCGTCGACACCACCGTGCCGCCGGTCTCGCGGCTGTAGAAGAACGTCTCCTCGTCAACCTCCTCGGCGGTGCTGGTGTGGCGGATGAAGACGACATCGACATGGCGGTAGCGGCGGATCAGAAAAACGTGCAGCAGCATGAAGAACCGCTTGGCGAGGTCCTTCATCGCCTCGGTCATCGAGCCCGACACGTCCATCAGGCAGAACATCACTGCCTCGGTGTTGGGCCGCGGCACACGCTCGAAGCGACTGTAGCGGACATCGAGCGGGTCGATGTACGGGATGATCTTGGTGCGGAACTCGGCGCGCTCGAGCTCGAGCGTCGAGCGCTGCGCACCTCCTCTTCGTCGTCGCGCCCGCGCGCTTCGGCGAGCGCGTCGCGCAGCGCCTCGACCTGCCGACATCTTGGGCCGCCGCAACGAGATGCGCCGCGCCATGCTGTTGCGCATCGTGCGGCGGATGCTGAGATTGGCCGGGCTGCCGGTCACGGTGTAGCCGGCGCGCTGCAGATCGACCGCAAAGGTTTCCTTGCAGGCTCTTTTTGACCAGGTCGGGCAGCTCGAGATCCTCGAAAAACATGTCGAGGAACTCGTCCTTCGACAAGGTGAACTCGAACGCATCCTCGCCCGCCCCGTCCGGGCTGCCCTCGCGAGCCGCCGCGCCCTTCGCCGCCGGTGCGGCCGCGGGATTTCGTCGCCGCGCACATATTCCTTGTTGCCCGGGACGACATGCTCGTTGCGGCCGGTGCGCCGGCTGTGGTGAAACGCCGGCTCGACGATCCCGCGCGTCGGGATCGCCACCTTTTCGCCGTGCTCGACATCGGCGACCTTGCGCTTGCGCAGCGCATCCTGCACCGCCGATTTGACCTCGGCCCGCGCCCGCGACAGGAACCGCTGGCGGTTGCTGAGGCTCTTGCCCTTGGGGTTGGGCCGGCGGTCGACAATATTCATCGTCTTCCCTCCACAGCGGCCTTGTCCGCGATGCGCGCCACCTACCCGGCCTTGTTCACCCGCATGTACCACTCGACGAGGCGGCGCACCTGGCGCTCGGTATAGCCGCGCGACACCATCCGCTCGAGGAAATCGGCATGCTTCTTCTCAGTGTCGCTGTCCTTTTTGGAGCCAAAGCTGATCACCGGCAGCAGGTCCTCGACTTGTGAAAACATGCGCCGCTCGATCACCTCGCGCAACTTCTCGTACGAGGTCCAGGACGGATTGTGCCCGGCGTTCGCCGCCCGAGCCCGCAGCGCGAACTTGACCACCTCGTTGCGGAAGTCCTTGGGATTGGCGATCCCGGCCGGCTTTTCGATCTTCGACAGCTCCTGGTTCAGGAGCTCGCGGTTCATCAGCTGTCCGGTATCGGGGTCCTTGTAGTCCTGAATCCTCGATCCACGCATCGGCATAGGCGACATAGCGGTCGAACAGGTTCTGCCCGTAATCGGAATACGATTCGAGATAGGCCTTCTGGATCTCGTGGCCGATGAACTCGGCATAGCGCGGCGCCAGCTCAGCCTTGATGAAGTTCAGATATTTCTTCTCGACATCGTCCGGGAACTGCTCGCGCCAGATCGCCTGCTCGAGCACGTACATCAGATGCACCGGGTCGGCCGCCACCTCCTGGGTGTCGAAGTTGAAGGTGCTCGACAGCACCTTGAAGGCGAACCGGGTGGAGATGCCTTCCATGCCTTCGTCGACCCCGGCCGCGTCGCGGTACTCCTGCACCGATTTGGCGCGCGGATCGGTGTCCTTCAGGCTCTCGCCGTCATAGACCCGCATCTTCGAATGCAAATTCGAGTTCTCATGCGGCTTCAGCCGCGACAGCACGCTGAACCGCGACAGGATGTCCAAGGTCGACGGCGCGCATGGCGCCGTGGACAGCTCGCTGTTTTGCAGCAGCTTCTCGTAGATTTTGCGCTCCTCGGTCGCAGCGCAGGCAGTACGGCACCTTGATCACCGAGATCCGGTCGATAAAGGCCTCGTTGTTCTTGTTATTCTTGAAGGTCTGCCATTCGGCCTCGTTGGAATGCGCCAGGATGATGCCCTGATACGGGATGCCGCCGATATTCTCCGAGCCGACGTAGTTGCCCTCCTGCGTCGCGGTCAGGAGCGGGTGCAGCATCTTGATCGGCGCCTTGAACATCTCGACAAATTCGAGCAATCCCTGGGTCGTGCGGTTGAGCCCGCCCGAGATAGGAATAGGCATCGGGGTCGTTCTGGCTGAAAAACTCGAGCTTGCGGATATCGACCTTGCCGACCAGGCTGGAGACGTCCTGGTTGTTCTCGTCGCCAGGCTCGGTCTTGGAGATGCAGATCTGCTTGAGGCGCGAGGGCTGCAGCCGGACCACGGTGAATTTGGTGATGTCGCCGCCAAATTCTTCGAGCCGCTTGACCGCCCAGGGCGAGATCGTGCCGGTCAGCCGGCGCTTGGGTACGCCGTAGCGCTGTTCAAGCTCGTCGCCGAGCGTCACCGGGTCGAACAGCCCGAGCGGGCTTTCGAACACCGGGCTGACTTCCTTGCCGGCCTTCAGCACATAGACCGGCTCCTTTTCCATCAGCTGCTTCAGCCGCTCGGCGAGCGAGGATTTGCCGCCGCCGACCGGACCCAAGAGATAGAGAACCTGCTTGCGCTCCTCGAGCCCTTGCGCGGCATGGCGGAAGAACCCGACGATGCGCTCGATCGTCTCCTCCATGCCGAAGAAGTCCGCGAACTCCGGATAGACCTTGATCGTGCGGTTGCATAAAGATGCGGCCGAGCCGCCCGTCCTGGCTGGTGTCGACCATCGCCGGCTCGCCGATCGCCCGCAGCATGCGCTCGGCGGCGCCGGCGTAGAACGACGCATCGTCGGAGCATGTCCTCAGGTAATCCTCGAGCGACAGCTCGACCTCGCGACGGTTGTCGTACAACCGTGAATAAAGTCCGAAAATCCCGTCTTCATCGAATCTCATCTCACACCTCAACCGGCCCAATGCGCCACTCTACCATTCTACGCGGTCCGTTTAGACAACGCCGCGCGGGTCAAAACCATTCGCCGAAATCCGCATCCGTTGCGCTTGCGGGCTCGGCACCCCGCCCCTCGCTTCCGGCGGCCACGCGGTCTGGGAACACGGCACCAACGATGATCGCCTGCCGCCGTGAGATCGTTCCCGCACCGCTGATTGACGCAATCAGTATGCCAAGCCTTTGTGGCGAGAGTGCGGACCCTTGGGGCCATTACGCGGCCGGCGGCGGCCGCCCGTTTGGCCGGCCTCGCCTGATGCGCCGTCCTGCCGGATTCCGACAACATCTTGTGGCCGCCTTTGCGATCGCTATCAGCATATATTGGGTCTCTCGAAATCCCAATAAAAATGTAGGTTAAGAACGGCGATTGTCATCGGCCCCCGTGCGGGCTCGCCTCCGATCCTGGGCTGCGCCGGCGCACGCCCGCGGCGTTCTGCCGCATCCCGACAAATCGGCTCGCGCTCGGCAACCGAAACGTTGGCCTTGAAGCGCCGGCTCAGCTGACCCCGACCGGCAACCCCGCCACATCGGTCTGCTCGTTGCCACGCCCGCGCCGAGCAATGCGCGCGCCGGCGGTGGCGGGTGTCTCAGCCGAAGCAGGTGTCTCAGCCGAAGCAGGTGTCTCAGCCGAGGCGGGTATCTCAGCTGAGGCCGGGGCGCACCGCGAACGAGGCTTCGGTTTTGGCCCGCACCTCGTCCAGCTCGACCCCGGGCGCCAGCTCGACCAGGGTCATCCCGGCACCGCCGATCGTGAACACGCCGAGGTCGGTCACGACCGTGTCGACGACCCCCTGGCCGGTCAGCGGCAAGGTGCAGCGGTGCAGCAATTTGGGCTCGTCGCGGGCGGTGTGCTCCATCAGCACGATGACCCGCTTGACCCCGGCGACCAGGTCCATCGCCCCACCCATGCCCTTGACTATGCGGCCCGGGATCATCCAGTTGGCGAGATCGCCGTTCTCAGCGACCTGCATCGCGCCGAGGATCGACAAATCGATATGCCCGCCGCGAATCATGCCAAAGGATTGCGCGCTGTCGAAATAGCTGGTGGTCGGCAATTCGGTGATGGTCTGCTTGCCGGCGTTGATCAGGTCGGCGTCCTCCTCGCCCTCATATGGAAACGGGCCCATGCCGAGCATGCCATTCTCGCTCTGCAGCTGGACCGTAATCCCGGCCGGAATAAAGTTCGACACCAGGGTCGGGATGCCGATCCCCAGGTTGACGTAGAACCCGTCTTCGAGCTCGGCTGCGGCGCGGCGCGCCATCTCCTCGCGTGACCAGGGCATGTTCGGGCTCCTCTCCTTCACGCGCCGCGCTGGCGCAGGGTGCGCTGCTCGATACGCTTTTCAAATGATTGAGGGTGCACAATCCGCTGGACAAAGATGCCGGGGGTGTGGATGTGGTCGGGGTCGATCTCCCCCGGCTCGACCAGCCGCTCGACCTCGGCCACCGTGACCCGCCCCGCGGTGGCCATCACCGGGTTGAAGTTGCGCGCGGTCTTGCGATAGACGAGGTTGCCTTCACGATCGCCCTTCCAGGCATGAACGATCGCCAGATCGGCGACCAGCCCGCGCTCCATGACATAGGTCGCGCCGTCGAACTCGCGGGTTTCCTTGCCGTCGGCGATCAGGGTGCCGACCCCGGTCTTGGTAAAGAACGCCGGGACCCCGGCGCCGCCGGCGCGGATGCGCTCGGCCAAGGTCCCCTGCGGGTTGAACTCGAGCTCGAGCTCGCCCTTCAGATAGAGGTCGGCGAACAGCTTGTTCTCGCCGACATAGGACGAGATCATCTTGCGGATCTGCCGGCTTTCCAGCAGCAGGCCGAGCCCGGCGCCGTCGATCCCGGCATTGTTCGAGATCACGGTCAGCCCGCTGACCCCGGAATCGCGGAGAGCGGCAATCAGTTTCTCCGGGATGCCGCACAACCCGAACCCGCCGGCCATGATCGTCATGCCGTCGCGCAGCACGCCGGCGAGCGCCGCTGCGGCATCGGGGAAGACTTTGATCATTGGCTGCTCCTGCGCCAGCTGGACGGTTTGTTGATCGGTCGCCGTCCGGTGCCGACCGGGGATATTCTACAACGCGGCGAGCATTTGTCATCGGCGTCGGGTGGCCGAATGTCGAGCGTGTTTAGACCGGCCGCGAGCACGGTTGCCCAGGATTGGAGCGCGCTGCGGCGCTGGCTCGCCGCCCGCGGCGCGACCCTTGGTGCGGCGCCGCCGCGGCAATTCGCCGGCGGCTTCGGCAATCTCAACTATCTGATCGAGGTCGATGGCCGCCCAGCGGTGCTGCGCCGGCCGCCGGCCGGGCCGCTGCCGCGCGGCGCCAACGACATGGCGCGCGAATACCGGGTGCTCTCGTCGCTGTGGCGGGCGTATCCGCTGGCGCCGCAGGCGCTGTGGTTCTGCCCCGAGGCGCGCGTGCTCGGCGTGCCGTTCCAGATCCTCGAGCACCGCGCCGGCATTGTCATCCGCGAGAGCTTGCCGAAGGAACTGGCCGATATGCCTGATGTCGGTGCGCGATTGAGCCGGCACCTGGTAGAAAGCCTCGCCTCACTGCACGCCGTCGCCGCAGAGGCGGTGGGCCTCGGGGCGCTCGGCCGCCCGACCGGGTTTCTCGCCCGCACGCTCGAAGGCTGGATGGCGCGCGGGGCGGCGGTCCTCGATTCGGCAACTGCGGGCGCCTTTGCCGAAATTGTCGGCTGGCTGCGCCAGCGGGTTCCGGCGGACACGCCGCCGAGCCTCATTCACAGCGATTTCAAGCTCGACACCATGATCTTCGACCGGGCGACGCTCGCCCCGGCCGCGGTCATCGACTGGGACATGGCGACCCGCGGCGATCCGCTGTGGGACCTCGCCGTGCTGCTGAGCTACTGGGCCGAGCCCGGCGATCCGGCGTGCATGGGACGCCTGCGCCAAATGCCGACGCAAGAGCCGGGTTTCTGGCGCCGCGACGAGGTGGTCGCCGCCTATTGCCGCCTGAGCGGCCGGCCCGTGGACAATTTCGCGTTTTACCGGGTGCTGGCGCTGCTCCGCTCGGCGGTGGTGTTTTTGCAGCTGTTCGACCGCTGGCGCCGCGATCCGGACGGCGATCCGCGGTGCTCTGATTTTGGCGCGCTCGGACGCGACCTGCTCGACTATGCATTCGCAACCGCGCGCGGGCTGGGCTGAGCCGGCCCGCGGCCGCGCGCCAGCCAGATTCGCGCAGCTGTTTCCGGCGACGCGCTGCTGCGCCGGTGACAATGTAAATGACTGACCCAGGATCGGGAAACATTTGAGATGAGATAGTAGGATTTGATCGGCATCTGCCGGTACTTTGTAGGCAACTTGGTTACGATTGCGAAAACGTTGATTTTCTTGCGGAATTTAGCTGGTCCCCAAACGGTTCGTAAGATTATGAACGCCGGTGGGGGAGGATAAACCAGCCGATGTTCGTGCCATGCGAACGATGTCCACTTAGACGCAAGCCACTGTTCCGGCCCTTCGCCGCGCCCGAGCTCGCTTTTATCACCGAGATGAAGACCGACCATATCGTGGTGGCGCCGCGCTCGGACATCATCCAGGAGGACGAGGTCGGCGGCCCGGTCTATACGCTGTTCGAGGGCTGGGCGATCCGCTACCACCGGCTGCCGAGAGGTTCCCGGCAGATCCTCGACATCGTCCTCCCCGGCGACACGATCGGCCTCGCTTCGGCGCTGCTCGGCACGATCAGGCATTCGGTGCAGGCTGTCACCCCGGCCACGTTGTGCGTCCTTTCTGGCCGCGAAGTGCGCGAGTTGTTCGACCACCACCCGGGGCTGGCGCTGAACATCCTGGCGACGCGGGTCGAGGAAGAGCAGCGCGGTGACGTGCGGGTGGCATTGCTCGGGCGCAGCAACGCTGAGCAGCGCATCGCCTACCTGATGCTCGAAACCTTTGATCGGCTGCGGCAGCGCGGCATGGTCAATGGCGGCTCGACCTGTCCGTTCCCGCTGCAGCGGCGCGACATCGCCGACGCTGTCGGCCTGTCGCGGGTTCATGTAGCGCGCACTCTCGATCGGCTGCGCGAGGCGCGGCTGGCCGAGATCCAACACGGCGTCCTAGTGCTGTTCGACCGGGCTCGGCTGGCCGAACTGGCCGGCTATGTGCCGTCGCGGGTCGTGACCGGCAGACGTGTTCTGCTGTAGCGCGCCTACACCATTCGGGGGCGGCCGTTATCAGCTCCGCGGCACGCTCAGGGTGCGTGCAATTAGGGCGCCCAACTCGCCAAGCCGGAACGGCTTGGTCAGGAACGGCACCGAAGGCCGCGCAAGCGTGTCGCGATAGCGCAAATCGCCCGAGGTCAAAATCGCGGGAATCCCGAGGGTCGCGGCATGCTCGGCGAGCGAGCCGCCCTGCTCGCCGCTCATCACGCAATCAATGATCGAGAGATCGACCGCTTCGCGCGCAAGGAGCTCGCGCGCCTGCTGCGCCGAGCCGGCCGCCAGCACCAGATGACCGCTGTCGCGCAGAAATTCGCAGACGACCTCGCGCACCTCGACGTCGTCCTCCACCACCAAAATGCGAGGCATGGCCGGGCTCCAGCGTATGAACGCACGATACATAGGATACCTGTCTTCGACTCACTTTCACAAGCCAACGGTTGCCAATGCGCGCGATATGCAAGCTGGGCTCGGCTGAAGCCTCAGCTCGGCGGGGCGGTTTGAGCCGCCGTGAGGCTCGGCGATTCGCAAGAAAATTCTTGCATCGGCACCGCCCCCATCCGACATTGCCGCGTGGCTGGGGTGCTGTGCGGCGGCGATTCGAGAGCCGGTCGCCGGACGGCTGAGAACAGACCCAATGAACCTGGCCGGGCCCGCCCGGCGAAGGGAGTCCGTCATCACCGCGTCCGATATCGCGTCGTCGCATCGCCCGAAAACCGTCGTCATCGGCGCCGGGGTGATCGGGCTGGGGATCGCCTGGCGCCTTGCCCAGGCGGGCTGCCCGGTCGCCGTTTACGATCGCGGCGAGGCCGGCCATGGCGCCAGCTGGGCGGCGGCCGGAATGCTTGCGGCCGCGGTTGAGACCGAGCCCGGCGAAGAGCCGCTGCTGACGCTCACGTTGGAGAGTCAGCGCCTGTGGCCGGATTTCGCGCGCGAACTCGAGGCCGCCTCCGGGATCCCGGTCGGCTATCGGGACGAAGGCACGATGGTTGTCGCGCTGACCCGCGACGACGCCGAGCGGCTGCGTTTCACCTATGAGTTCCAAAGAGGCCTCGGCCTCGACCTCGAATGGCTGTCGGGCGCCGAGGCGCGCCGTCGCGAGCCGCATTTGCGCCCCGGCATCCCCGCTGCCGTGCTGAGCCCGCGCGACCATCAGGTCGATAACCGTCTTGTCGCCCGCGCCCTCGCGGTCGCGGCGCGGCGGGCGGGCGCGGTTCTGCACGAAGAGTGCCGGGTCCGCGAGGTTGAGATTGCCGGCGGCCGGGCCGGCGCCGTGATGACCGATCGCGGCCGCGAGCCCACCGACGTCGTGGTGCTGGCCGCCGGCGCCTGGTCGCGCGAGATCGGCGGCATTCCAACGGCCTATCTGCCGCCGGTGCGCCCGATCAAGGGCCAGATGCTGGCCTTGCGCATGGACAAGGCGGCGCCGCTGCTGCGCCATGTGGTCTGGCTGCCGCGCGGCTATCTGGTGCCGCGCCAGGACGGGCGGCTGATCGTCGGCGGCACGGTCGAGGAGCGCGGGTTCGACGACACGGTGACCGCCGGCGGGCTGTTGGCATTGATTGAGGGCGCGTGGCGCGCGATGCCGGCGATCGAAGAATTGCCGATCGCCGAGACCTGGGTCGGGTTTCGCCCCGGCTCGCGCGACGACGCGCCGATGCTCGGCCCGAGCGGCATCGACGGGCTGGTGATCGCCACCGGCCACCATCGCAACGGCATCCTCTTGACCCCGGTGACGGCGCAGGCGATCAGCACCTATCTGCTGAGCGGGCGGCTGCCCGACAGCCTGCGGCCGTTCAGCCCCGAGCGCTTCGCCACTGCGGCGCGTCCGGCGGAGGGCGGGGCGCGCCGGGCTCTTGCCAGGGCGACACGATGACCCGGCTCAAGATCAACGGCGTCGAGGAAGAGGTCGCAGCCGCGACCCTGGCCGAGCTGCTCGTGGTCCGCGGCGTCGACCCGAAGGCCCGGTTTCTCGCCGTCGCCGTCAACGGCGCGGTGGTGCGCCGGGCGGAATGGCCGGCGAAACCGCTGGCGCCGGGCGACGCCGTCGAGATTGTCCGCCCATTGCAGGGCGGCTGATGCAACCCTTGTGAGGGAACACCCCCAATGACCGATCCGCTGATGATCGCCGGCGCCGCGCTCACCTCGCGACTGTTTGTCGGCACCGCCGGCTACCCGAACCAGCAGGTGCTGCTCGACTGCCTCGAAACCAGCGGCGCCGAGATCGTCACGGTCTCGATCCGGCGGATCAGCCTCGAAGGCTATGCCGAGAGCCTCGTCGATTTGCTTGGCGACCGCTGGCGGCTGTTGCCCAACACCGCCGGCTGCGTCACCGCGCGCGACGCGATCCTGACCGCCGAGCTGGCCCGCGAAGCGCTCGACACCAACTGGCTCAAGCTCGAGCTGATCGGCGACCGTGAGACGCTCTATCCCGATGTCGAGCAGCTGGTGCATGCCGCCGACGAGCTGGTGCGCAAGGGGTTTGTCGTGCTGCCCTATTGCAACGAGGACCCGGTCGCCTGCCAGAAGCTCGCCGATGTCGGCTGCGCCGCGGTGATGCCGTTGGGCTCGCTGATCGGCTCGGGGATGGGCATCGCCAACCCGGCCGCGATCGAGCTGATCTGCCGGCGCAGCCCGGTGCCGGTGGTGCTCGACGCCGGGGTCGGCACCGCCTCCGATGCGGCGCTGGCGATGGAACTGGGCTGCGAGGCGGTGCTGGTCAACACCGCGATCGCCAAATCGCACGACCCGCGGCGGATGGCGGCGGCGATGCGCGCCGGGGTCGAGGGCGGTCGCCTCGCCCATCTCGCCGGGCGCATCCCAAAGCGCGGCTTTGCCGAGCCCTCGAGCCCGCAGCTCGGCCTCGTGGGCTCCTGACTTTAATTGCCGCTCAGCGGATCGGTGGCGGCGTCACCCCGGGCGGCAAGGCTTGCCGGCCGGTGACCGCAGGCTCGGCCGGCGGCATTGCGGGTGATGGCGCGGCGCTTTGCGCGTTGGCCGTTGCGGCGGGGCTGGAAGCCTGGTCGAGCTCGGCGAGCAGCTGGTCGCTGACCCGCGGATCGATCGGCAGGTGCTGGGCCGCCTGAAAGCGAATGATCGCGTCGCGGGTGTGCGGCCCGATCACGCCATCGGCCGGGGCCGACAAAAGGCCCAGCCGCTGCAGCGCCCTCTGCGTCGCGGCAACCGGGTCGGCGGTCGAGCCGCTCTCGATCGGCTGGCCGGTGGCGCGCTGGTAGGCGCGCATCGCCTGCTGCGTCTTCGCCGACATCACCCCATCGACGGGTCCCGGAGCATAGCCGAGTCCAGCGAGCCGCTCCTGAAGCGCGGCAATCGGCCCCGTCATGCTGTTTCCAGGAGCCGGGCCGGCCGCCGCCGGTGCGGCACAACCGAGCGCCGCCGCAAAGCCGAGGGCGATCAATCTTGCACCGCTTTTCAACCGATGCCTCATTCCGCGGCGCCAGCCGATCGCGGGCCGCTCGCCGCCCGTTCCGCGATCTTCTCCAATAGTCGCAGCCAGCGTTCGACGCGCTCGCGGTTCTTGCCGAAATCGCCGCGGCCGTACCGCGACCGGCTGTAGAGGGCGATCCCGGAGCGGTCGGGGCCCAGCGCCACAAACTCGACCGTGACGATGTCGGGGAAGCAAAACACCGCGGAATGCTGAATATAGACCAGCCGACGCGCCTTCGATCGCGCCTCCATCGGCACGACCCGCGGCTCGGCCGCGATCATTTTTATCCAATCGTCGCGCAGTTGCTGCCATGGCACCGCAAATGCCGGGGTGGTCTGTTCCGGGCGCGCCGCCGCACAATAGCCGGGCGGGCAGGCGATAAAGCTCGGCTGCGGCAGCGGCGGGCGCAGCGCGGCGATATCGACCCGCTCCTGCGGTGCGAGCTGGTCCTGGTCCGGACGGCTCATAAACACCCGCACCCCCGCGACCAGCGCTATCGCCGCCAGCCCGGCGCCAAGCATTCCGGTCACGACCGGCCGAGCCCGCATCTTCTCGACTCCCAACCCGCCCTGTTCCGATTGGAGGCTGCGGCACGACTATGCCATAACCGGGCGGCGGACGCAGGGGCAGGACAGGATGCACGGGACGGCAAATCCGAAAAACCAGGCAGCGCCGAAATCGGTTGAACAATTGATGGACGATCCGGCATCTCCGGTCGCCGATGGCTGGATTGGGCCCGCCGCAGCAATCGGCGCGCCGGTACAGGACGGGTCGATCTACGCGCCGCTCGGCCTGGCCGACGGGATCGCGGCGCTAGCCGCCGAGCCGGTCTTCGCCGCGATCCTGGAGCGGGCGGGGCCGCCGCGGTTTCGCCGCCGGCGCAACGGCTTTGCGACCTTGCTGCACATTATTCTGGAGCAGCAGGTGTCGATCGACGCGGCGGCGGCGATGCACCGCCGGCTGAGCGGGCTGTGTCGCCCGCTTGCGCCCGACGCGTTCCTCGCCCTCGACGACGCGACTTTGCGGGCTTGCGGCTTCAGCCGGCAGAAGATGGGTTACGCCCGCCGCCTCGCCGAAAAGGTGCATAGTGGGGAGTTCGATTTTGCCCGCCTCGCCGCGGCCGATGACGAGGTCGCGCAGGCGGCGCTCGTGGCACTCAGCGGCATTGGGCGGTGGAGTGCCGAGATTTATCTGATCTTTGCGCTCGGGCGTCCGGATATCTGGCCCGCCGCCGATCTCGGCCTGCAGGTCGCGGTCGGCGAGCGCTGTGGCCTTGCCGCGCGCCCGAGCGAGCCCGAATTGCGCCAGCGCGGCGACGCTTGGCGGCCGTGGCGCTCGGTCGCGGCCTGCCTGTTCTGGCAATCCTACCTGCACGACCGTGGCCGAACGGCGCCGGTGTTGGCGGCGGAGCTCTATCCGTGATCCGGGAAGGCACCGGGCCGATGCCGAGCATCCGAGCGCTTTGCATCTATTGCGGCTCTTCGGGCACGGTCGCTGCCCCTTATCGCCAGGCAGCGAGCGAGCTCGGCGCCCGGCTCGCTGCGGCCGGGATTGACATCGTGTTTGGCGGCGGCCGGGTCGGACTGATGGGCTTGCTCGCCGACGCGGCGCTCGCCAACGGTGGTCGGGTGACCGGCATTATCCCGGCCCGGCTGCGCGACGCCGAGCTTGCCCATGCCGGGGTCAGCGAACTGGTGGTCGTCGCCAGCATGCACGAGCGCAAGCGGCTGATGGCCGAGCGGGCCGACGGCTTTGCGATTTTGCCGGGCGGCATCGGCACCCTCGACGAGATGTTTGAGATGCTCAGCTGGAAGCAGCTCGGGCTGCACGACAAGCCGATTTTCCTGGTCGATGTCGCGGGCTATTGGGCGAAGCTGCGCACGCTGCTCGACCATATCGTGGAATGCGGCTTCGCGCGCCCAGAGACCGCTCGCCTGCTGCGCGTCGTCCCCTCGGTCGCGGCGCTGATGCCGGCTCTCGCCGAAGCGCCGGCACCTTCTGCGGCCACCCCGGCCGGGCGGTACTGACCGGCCGCGCCCGGTCGCCCAGCTATCCAATTGACCGCGCGCGCCGATCGCGATCGCAACCGGCGATATCCCCGGCGGCGGTGGATAAGTTAGTGCAAAACCATGGAGTGAGGCGGCAGGTTGCCAATCTTTCCAACCGCTCGAACTGTTTGCCTGAAAAATAGGCAAATTTCTAACTCATTGATTTAGCGATGAAGTTCACACGGGCTGACGTCACTTGGACGCTCGCTTGGTAAACATTCTGTAACACTTTGAAACAATGCCGCATTTTAGCCCGGTTCGGCCATTGAAACTGGCGCTGTGCACAGATGCCGCAGCTCAGCTAGGCGCTTTAGCCGCGGCGCCAGCCCTTTGCCGGCTTGTCTCGGTGGGCCGCGGCCTCTATCTTCGCGCGCTGGCACGAGCGCCGGCGGCTGGCGCTGCGGTCAGCGAGGATGGCACGGAATGGCAAAGGTCAAGGTGGCTCGGCCGGTCGTCGAGCTTGACCTGAAATATTACGACCTCGGTACGGAGAGCCGCGACGGCCTCGCGTCAGTGCGACAGCACAGGTCATAATTGTCAATAGATTAACTCAGCCGAATGAAAGAGACGCGCGGAGGTGCAAGCATGTCAGATCTCGAAATCGTCTGGACGAAAGTTGATGAAGCACCTGCGCTTTCTACATTTTCCCTTCTGCCAATCGTCGAAGCCTTCGTCGGGGCGGCCGGTGTGAAGATGAAGCTGAAGGACATTTCGCTGGCTGGCCGCATCATCGCCAACTTCCCCGACAAACTGACGCCAGCGCAAAAGATTAACGATGAGCTGGCCGAACTTGGCCAACTTGCGATGCGCCCCGAGGCTAACATCATCAAGCTGCCCAACATCTCCGCCTCGATCCCGCAGCTGAAGGCTGCGATCAACGAGTTGCAAAGCAAGGGTTACGACGTACCGGACTATCCGGACAGCGACGCGACGCCAGCGGATAAGGAAATCCGCGCCCGCTACGGCAAGGTGCTCGGCAGCGCCGTCAATCCGGTGCTGCGCGAGGGCAATTCCGACCGCCGCGCCGCCGGCGCCGTCAAGCAGTACGCGCGCAACAATCCGCATAGGATGGGCGCCTGGACCAAGGACTCGAAAACGCGCGTCGCGCACATGGCGGCCGGCGATTTCTACGGTTCGGAGATCGCGACGACGATTGCGGCGCCGACCAATGCCCGTGTCGAGTTGGTCGGCGGCGATGGCGCGGTCACGGTGCTGAAGGCGAAGACGCCGCTTCAGACCGGTGAGATCATCGACGCGGCGGTGATGAACCGTAAGGCGTTGCGCGCCTTCTTCGCCGCGCAGATCGACGCCGCGAGGAAGGACGGCGTCCTATTCTCGATGCACGTCAAGACAACCATGATGAAGATCTCTGATCCGATCATCTTCGGTCATTGCGTTTCCGTGTTCTTCGCCGATGTGTTCGAGAAGCATGGCGCCACACTGGCGCGCCTGGGCGTTGATCCCGACAACGGCGTGGGCGACATGCTGACCCGGATCGAGACGTTGCCGGAGGCTGAAAAGGCGGCGATTAAGGCCGATATCCAGGCCACCTACGCAAAGCGGCCTGGCCTGGCCATGGTCAATTCCGACCGGGGAATCACCAACCTGCACGTGCCGAGCGACGTGATCATCGATGCATCGATGCCGGCGATGATTCGCGAATCCGGGCATATGTGGGGGGCTGACGGCAAGCTGCACGAGGTGATCGCAGCGATCCCCGATCGTTGCTACGCGCCGCTGTTCCAGGCCGTCATCGAGGACTGCAAGGCGCATGGCGCCTTCGACCCGAAGACGATGGGTTCTGTGCCGAACGTTGGGTTGATGGCGCAGCAAGCCGAGGAGTATGGCTCGCACGACAAGACGTTTGAGGTCGCCACGGGCGGAACGGTGCGCGTGGTCGGCGATGACGGCACGGTTCTGCTGTCACAGCCGGTCGAGACCGGTGACATCTTCCGAATGTGCCAGGTCAAGGACGCGCCGATCCGGGACTGGGTCAAGCTTGGGGTGCGCCGCGCGCGCCTGACCGGCACTCCAGCGGTGTTCTGGCTCGACGCCAAACGCGCGCACGACGCGCAGTTGATCGCCAAGGTCGAGACGTACCTGAAGAACGAGGACACCTCGGGTCTCGATATCCGCATCCTGGCGCCGGTCGAGGCAATGAAGTTCTCGCTGGATCGCATCCGCAAGGGGCTCGACACCATCTCCGTCACCGGCAATGTGCTGCGCGACTACTTGACCGATCTTTTTCCGATCATGGAGCTGGGCACGTCGGCCAAGATGCTGTCGATCGTTCCGCTGCTGGCGGGCGGCGGGTTGTTCGAGACCGGGGCCGGCGGTTCGGCGCCCAGGCATGTGGAGCAGTTCCAGCACGAAGGCTATCTGCGCTGGGATTCGCTGGGCGAGTTTCTGGCGCTTGGCGCTTCGCTGGAACATCTGGCGCAGACAAGCGGGAATAAGGACGTGCAGGTTCTGGCCGAGACGCTCGATGAGGCCAACGGCAAGATCCTCGAGTACAATCGTTCGCCTGCGCGGAAGATCGGTGAACTGGATAATCGTGGCAGTCATTTCTACCTGGCGCTGTATTGGGCACAGGCACTGGCCGGGCAGGGCGACAGCCCGGCACTGGCAGCCCGCTTCAAACCGCTGGCGGAGGCGCTGGCGGCCAACGAGGCCAAGATTAATGCTGAGCTGATCGCCGCGCAGGGTAAGTCGGTGGATACTGGCGGTTATTATCTGCCCGATCAGGCTAAGACATCGGCGGCGATGCGGCCGAGTGCGACGCTGAACGCTGCGCTCGCCGCTCTCTGAGGCGGGCGCCAGATGAAGCCGCCCAGGGCCGCCCATCGACAACCATCAAAACCTGGGGCAAGTTCCTAAATTTCACGGGTCGGAGTGAGGGCCGCAATCGGCTGGCATAACCCGACAAACCAATACTGAGAGAGGAGGAGACCATGGCGTCACCGACCAAGCTGTCGCATATCGTGCTGCAGACCAACCGCCGGCGCGAGATGATCGATTGGTATTGCACCGTGCTCGGAGCCGAAATTCTGTACGAAGCCGAGCGCATCTCGTTCATCAGCTACGACGACGAGCACCACCGCGTCGCCTTTCTCGACCCCGGGCCATTGGTGGAGCGCGAGCCGGACGGGCCCAAGGCCGGCAAGGAAGCCGGGCTGCATCACGTCGCCTTCACTTTTGGCGGCCTTGACGATCTGATCGACAATTATCAGCGGCTGAAAGAGATCGGCATTCGCCCGCATCGCTGCGTCAACCACGGGGTCACGACCTCGATGTACTACCACGACCCGGACCGCAATCAGGTCGAGCTACTGGTCGACAATTTCGCAACGGCGGCCGAGGGCCAGTCCTATATGCGCAGCCGCTCGGCCAACGACAAAAACCCGGTCGGCATCGTCTACGATCCCGAGGAGCTGGTCGGGCGGGTGCGCACCGGCCTGCGCATCGAGGAGCTCGCCTCGATCAATTGAGCCGAGCCCCGCCGATCATTGGCGACCCGACGGAAAGCGTGCCTTAACCTCTGCGGAGTAGCCTTCGCCGGGTGATCTCGGCGGCTCTCCTGCTGGCGTTTCGGGCGATATCGACAGCGCTGCCGCCGGCGGCGATGGTGCCGAGCGCGGCGATCGCGGTGTGCTTTGCGCCGGAGCAGAACTGTGCCGCGTTCGCGGTCGGTGCGATCGACCGGGCGCGGCGGCAGATCTTGGTCAGCGCCTATAATCTGACCACTGGCTCCGGTATCGTCGAGGCGCTGCTGCGGGCCCGCGCGCGCGGCGTCGATGTTCGCCTGATCGCCGATAAGCGCACACCGTGCGAGCGCAACGCCGGCATCGGCCCGCTGGCCGAGGCCGGGGCGCCGATCTGGATCGACCGCACGGTGCCGATCGCCCATGCCAAAATCATCGTGATCGACGGCGCGCTGACGTTGATGGGCTCGTATAACTGGACCCGCAACGCGGCGCGCAATTCCGAGGATCTGAACCTGGTCGCCTCGCCGACGCTGGCCGCGGCCTATGTCGCGCAATGGCGCGCGCGCCTCGCCGTCTCGGTGCCGTTTGTCGGCCGCCAGGATTGGTGCCGGCCGCGCCTCCGGCGCAATCCCATAGACAGCCGTCGGCGCAATCGGCTGGACGGGAGCGAATGAACCCCTGAAACTGGCTGCCGGGCCGGCTGACTAAAGCGGCGCAGGAGAGCAAGAGGGGTGCGGCATGTTCGACTTGATCGTTTCCGGAGGCATCGCGGTGATGCCGGCCGCGACCGAGCCCGCTGATATCGGCGTGGCCGGCGGCAGGATTGCGGCGATCGGCGCCCCCGGCAGCCTCGCTGCCGCCGGAGCTGCACGCAGCATCGACGCCGGCGGGCAGATTGTCGTTCCGGGCGGGGTTGACCCGCACATCCATTGCAGCTCGCCGATCCCGTTTCCGGGCCGCAACGAAGACATGCTGAGCGCGCCGCCGGAGCAGGTCAGCCGCGCCGCCCTCCACGGCGGCACCACCACGCTCCTCGATTTCGCTCCGTGCCCGCCCGATCGGCCATTGCCGCAATCGATCGAGGCGCGCCAGCGCGAATGGGCCGGCGCCTGCCATTGCGATTACGGCTTTCACCTGCTGCTGCACGGCAAGCTGTCGCAGGGCGTGCTCGGCGCACTGCCCGAGGCGATCCAGGACGGCCATGCCTCGGTCAAGATGTTCACCACCGACATCCGCCCCAACCGGCTCGGCCGGATGGTGCAGTTCGGCGACATTTGGGAAGTGCTGAAGATCCTCGGCGCGCGAGGCGGCCTCGCCGCGATCCACGCCGAAGACAACGATATCGTCATGCACATGTACGAGAAGCTCACCCGCGAAGACCGCGTCGGGTTTGAGAACATGGCCGAGGTGCACAACACGTTGAGCGAGGATCTGTCGTTTAACCGGGTGATCCGGCTCGCTGAGAATGTGGAGGGCGCGGCACTATACATGGTGCATGTTTCGGCGGCGACCGGGGCGGCGGCGATCGCCGGCTCACGCACGCGCGGCTTTCCGATCTATGGCGAGACCCTGCACCAGTACCTGCTCTACAACGCCGAGGACTACAAACGGCCGGGCGGCCAGATGTTCCACACCTATCCGTCGCTCAAATTCGCCAAGGACCAAGAGGCGCTGTGGGCGGCGACCCGGCATGGTGCCATCCAAACGATCGCCACCGACGAGGTGTGCTGCCCGTTGCAGGTCAAGCTGCAGGGCCGCCGGATCGACGACACCACCGGCGGCAATTCCGGGGTCGAGCCGCGGCTCTCTTTAATGTACACCCACATGGTCGAGAAGCGCGGCTACAGCCTCGCCGATTTCGTTGGGCTGGTCTCGGCCAACGCCGCCCGGATCATGGGTCTTTATCCGAGAAAGGGGGCGCTGTCGGTTGGCTCGGATGCCGACATCGTGCTGCTCGACCCACGCAGCCGGCGGGTGTTGCGCAAGGAAGAGTTGCACGAAACCGACTACACGCCTTGGGAGGGCCACGAGGTCGCGGTCTGGCCAAGCATGACCATCCTGCGCGGCAAGGTCGTGGTCGACCGCGGTCAATTTCTCGGTGCCGCGAGCGACGGTCAATTCCTGCCGCGCAAGATCGGCGACGACATCCGCGCCCGCCCCGCGCTCTGAGCCCGTGCCGCGCCCTGAGCTTGCGCCGCACCCTGGCCCGGCATCGCGCCCGGGCCCGGCATCGCACCCTGGCCCGGCATCGCGCCCGGGCCCGGCATCGCACCCTGGCCCGGCATCGCGCCCGGCCCGGCATCGCGCCCTCGGCCGGCATCGCACCCCGGCGCCGACGCTGCGGCGCGCTCGCCGGGGGCGGCGTCCCGTCCGGATCACGTGTGACGATCGTGGGCGGACGATGTGCGGTGCGCCCTGTCCGCGCGGCGCGCAAGGTGCCACGCAGCGTTAATAGCGTGGCTTCACCGGTCGCGCCGGCGGGGTGTCGCGGTAGATCTGCAGCCGCGTGACCCGCAGCCCGGCGACGCCATGCTCCTCGATCGCCCGCTGCCAGGCGTGGAACTCTTCCACCGACAGCTGATAGCGCCGGCACGCCTCGTCGAGGCTGAGCGCGCCATTGCGCACGGCGCTGACGATTACCGCCTTGCGCCGCGCCACCCAGCGCTTGGTATCGGCGGCTGGCAAAGCCGGTTCAGTCGGGGCGCGGGATTTCGTTTTGTTGTCGTCCATGGCAATAGAGTAGACGCGCACCCCTTAAGGAATCCCTACGTCCTGACACCGAGGAGCGCTTGCGCGCCGCTCCGCCGCCGGGCGCACCGATTTCGGCTCTGGCCGATCGGGCCGAGCGAGGGGCCGTCGAGCCAAGCAGGCATGGGCAGCGGCAGCGGGCTGGGCAAGTGCCGCCAGCGCATCGGAAACGCGCGTGGAATCAATACGCTCGATACGTTTGCTGATGCTTGAAGCGGACCAGGCCAATTCATATACTCCGCCGCGTCTTTCACCGGGTTCGGGGAGACCGATGCGTCCGCCGCTGCCGCCAGGCTATCGCCCTTCCGACGATGAAGAGTTCATGAGCCCGCTGCAGGTCGAATATTTCCGGCAGAAGCTGTTGCTGTGGCGTGCCGCTCTGCTGGCCGAATCCTCGGATACGCTGCAGCACCTGAAGGAGGAGAGCCTGCTCAAGCCTGATCTGACCGACCGGGCAGCGCTCGAAGCCGAACGGGCGATCGAATTGCGGACCCGGGCTCGCGAGCGCAAGCTGATCTCGAAAATCGATGCAGCGCTCAACCGCATCAATGATGGCACCTATGGTTATTGCGAAGAGACTGACGAGCCGATCGGCATCCGTCGTCTCGAGGCCCGGCCGATCGCCACTCTGAGCATCGAGGCGCAGGAGCGCCACGAGCGCATGGAGCGGACCCACCGCGACGATTGAGCCTGACCGAGCTGCCGCCGCCGCGGCGTGGGTCGAGCGATCCGGCGACGCAAAGCGCCCGAATGGGCGCGCACCGCATTGCATTGCATCTTCGCCTATCTATGGTAGGGTTGATGCATCGAGCAGTCGCTGGAAACGCGAATCATGGCGATCGGATCTGAAACCGCAGACGGCGGCCCGGCAACGCATGAGCCCGATCGGCGGCGCCAGCCCTGGGCACCCGCCAGCCTGCGGCCAAAGCTTCCGCGGACTGTGACGGCGGTTCTCGCCGCGCTCGCCGCGGCCGCGCTTGCGGCGCTGTTCCTCGCCGCGCTGCCCGGCGCGTCGCCCGCCCGAGCCGCCGCCGTCGTCGTGATCGGGCTCGGCGCCTGCGGCGCAGCCTTCGCCGCCGGCCGTGCCGGGTCGGGCGTCGCCGGTCGCCTCGACCTTCTGCGGCGGTCGCCAGATGCTGCGCGCGGGGCGCGGGTGATCGCCGCAGCCGACGGCCGGACCATCGACGCCAACCTCGCGTTCAAACGACTGTTCCTGGTCGGGCGGCTGTTCCCGGTCGGGTCCGCGCGCCCGCGCGACGCTATCGAGCAGTCGGCAGCCGCGGATCCGACGAGGTCGGCGGAGCTTCGCCCGGTCGGCGAGGATGCGGCGGCGCAGCCCCGCGCAGCCGCAGCGCCGGTGCCGGCCAGTAACGGCGGCGCGGCGGCCGGCGATTTCGACGGATCGGCCAGCCCGTTCGGCGAGCCCCGCGGAATTTCACTGTGCACGCCGCGGGACAGCGCACCGGAGCCGGGCGCCGCGATGGTCGGCGCATCTGGGGCAGAGCCCCCTCCGGGCGCCCAAGCACCGTCGCCGGGCGCGCCCGTCCCTCGGTTTTTCGCCAATGCTCCGGTGGGCATCGCCGTGGTCGACCAGCGCGGCCGGTTTGTGGAAGCCAACCAGGCGCTCGGCGAGCTGTTCGGCGCGGCGCCGCAGGAGCTGGTCGGGCGCGAGCTGATCGGCTGGCTGAACCATGGCGACCGAGCCGCCATTGCCGCCAAGCTTGGCGCGGCGGCAGACGACCGGGCCGGTCGCGAGCCGGTCGAAGTGCGGCTGGAAGGCGGTCGCGAGCGGACCATGGTGCTGCTGTTCAGCCGCCTCGACGACCACGCATTGGCCGCGGCCTCGGCGCTCACAGCCGGCATGCCGGACTGCGCCGCCGCGAGGGCTCGCGGCGATGACGATCCCGACGGCCGACTGACCCTTTATTTTATCGATGTCACCGAGCAGAAAAGTCTCGAAACCCAGTTCGCCCAGTCTCAGAAAATGCAGGCGGTAGGCCAGCTCGCCGGCGGTGTCGCGCACGATTTCAATAACTTACTAACGGCGATGATCGGGTTTTGCGACCTGTTGCTGCTGCGTTCGCGACCCGGCGATCCGGCTTTCGCCGACATCATGCAGATCAAGCAGAACGCCAACCGCGCCGCCAACCTGGTGCGCCAGTTGCTGGCCTTCTCGCGGCAGCAGTCGTTACAGCCGCGGGTTCTCGACATCACCGACGTGCTGGTCGAGCTGTCGCATCTTTTGCGCCGGCTGATCGGCGAGGACATCGCGCTCGAGGTCGAGCATGGGCGCGATCTCGGCCTTGTCAAGGTCGACCAGGGCCAGCTCGAGCAGGTCGTGATCAACCTTGCGGTCAATGCCCGAGACGCGATGGCGGCGGGCGGGCGGCTGACGATCCGCACCGCGAATTTGCACCAGCCGAGCCCATCGCGGCGCGGGCTCGAAGTCGTTCCGGCCGGAGATTACGTGCTGATCGAGGTGGCCGACACCGGGGTCGGCATCGCGCCCGCCAACCTGGCGCGGATTTTCGAGCCGTTCTTCTCGACCAAGGAGGTCGGCTCCGGCACCGGTCTTGGGCTGTCGACGGTCTATGGCATCGTCAAGCAAACCGGCGGGTTTGTCTTTGTCGAGAGCACCCCTGGCCGCGGCACGGCGTTCGAGATCTACCTGCCGCGCCACCAGGCCGCACTGGACGCGCCGGCGACCCGCGCCAGCGCGGTCGAGCCCGCGGCCGCCAAGGACCTGACCGGAACCGCCGCGGTGATGCTGGTCGAGGATGACGACGCGGTTCGCATGTTCGGCGGCGCGGGCCCTGCGCAACAAGGGCTACCGCGTCACCGAGGCCAAGAGCGGCGAGGCGGCGCTCGAGCTGTTCAACGCCGCAACGGAAAAGTTCGATCTGTTGATCACCGATGTGGTGATGCCGCAGATGGACGGGCCGGCGCTGATCCGCGAGGTGCGCCTGGTCGATCCCGGCATCAAGGTCATCTTTATTTCCGGGTATACCGAGGACACGTTCCGCCAGCGGCTCGACAGCGACAGCGACATTCATTTTCTCTCCAAGCCGTTCAGCTTGAAGCAGCTCGCCGTTAAGGTTAAAGATGTGCTTGGCAGTGGTCCGCGCTAACCGCGAAATTGCCGGTTGCGTTCTGGAACAAAGAGTGTACGGTGGCGCCCTTGGCTCGCATTGCACGGCGGTGCCGGCTGTGAAATAACGGGGGCTCGGTGATGCAGACCGCGTTGCGGCTCTTGGACAAGGAAGCGATGGACAAGCAGCGGGCTCTGGACGCGGCGCTCGGCCAGATCGAACGCGCCTTTGGCAAAGGCTCGATCATGAAGCTCGGCTCGCACGAGACGACCGGCGATGTCGAGGTGATCTCGACCGGCTCGCTTGGGCTCGACATCGCTCTCGGCATCGGCGGGCTGCCGCGCGGCCGCGTCGTCGAAATCTATGGCCCGGAGAGCTCGGGCAAAACCACCTTGGCGTTGCACGTCATCGCCGAGGCGCAGCGCGCCGGCGGCACTTGCGCCTTTATCGATGCCGAGCACGCGCTTGACCCGGGCTATGCCCGCAAGCTCGGGGTCAATGTCGACGATCTGCTGATCTCGCAACCCGACGCCGGCGAGCAGGCGCTCGAAATCACCGATACCCTGGTGCGCTCGGGGGCGATCGATGTGCTGGTCATCGATTCGGTCGCGGCCCTGGTGCCGCGCGCCGAGCTCGAAGGCGAGATGGGCGACAGCCATATGGGTCTGCACGCTCGGCTGATGAGCCAGGCCTTGCGCAAGCTGACCGGCTCGATCTCGCGATCGCGGGCGACGGTCGTCTTTATCAACCAGATCCGGCACAAGATCGGGGTCATGTTCGGCAACCCGGAGACCACGACCGGCGGCAACGCGCTCAAGTTCTACGCTTCGGTCAGGCTCGACATACGCCGCATCGGCGCGATCAAGGAACGTGAGCAGGTGATCGGCAACCAGACCCGCGTCAAAGTCGTCAAAAACAAGATGGCGCCGCCGTTCAAGGTCGTCGATTTCGACATCATGTATGGTGAAGGGGTCTCAAAGCGCGGCGAGCTGATCGATCTGGGGGTGCAGGCCGGGGTCGTCGAGAAGTCGGGCTCGTGGTTTTCCTATGAGGGTCAGCGGGTCGGCCAGGGGCGCGAAAACGCCAAGGCCTATCTGCGCGATCATACCGAAGTCGGCGAAGCGATCGAGCGGGCGATCCGCGCCAATGCCGGGCTCGTCGCCGAGGCGATGATGGCCGCTCCGGGGGAGGCGGCGGCCGAGGAATAGGCTGCATCGGCCTGGCAGCCGACCCGGAGGGAGCGACATGCGCGCCGCGGTTTTGACCGAGATCAACCGGCCCTTGCAAATCCTCGACCTCGAGCAGGAGCCGCCAAAAGCCGGCGAGGTGCGGGTCCGGGTCAAGGCCGCCGGAGTGTGCATGAGCGACTGGCACATCATCAACGGCGACTGGCCGTTGCCGTTGCCGATGGTGCTGGGCCACGAGGCCGCCGGCATCGTCGACGGAGTGCGGCCTTGGTGTCGCGGCGGTAGCACCCGGCGACCATGTGATCTTTTCGTTCCGGCCGCATTGCGGGCGATGCCGGTACTGCTCGTCGGGGCAGACGGTGCTGTGCATCGGCCACAACAACTCGCCGCGCTGGCTGATGCATGACGGCACCGCACGGGTCCGCCTCAATGGCGAGCCGGTCAACCAGATGGCGCGGATCGGCACCTTTGCCGAAGAGGTGATTTGCCCGGCCGAGCAGGTCGTTAAAATCCGCCCCGACCTGCCGTTCACCCACGCCGCGATCATCGGCTGCAGCGTCGCCACCGGTATCGGCGCGGTTATTCGCCACGCCCGGGTCCCGGCCGGGTCGAGCGTGCTGGTAATCGGCTGCGGCGGCGTCGGGCTCAATATCGTGCAGGGCGCGCGGCTCGCCGGCGCCAGCCCGATCGTCGCCTGCGATCTGCGCGACAACAAGCTCGATTACGCCCGCACCTTCGGGGCCACGCACTGCATCAACGGCTCGTCCGCCGATGTCGTCAAGCGCGCGCGGGAATTGACCGATGGGCTCGGGGTCGACACCGCCTTTGATGCGATCGGCAGCGAAGCGACGGCCTTGCAGGCTGTCGACGCCACGGCCCCCGGCGGCCGGGCCGTGCTGGTCGGCATCCCGGCCTTTTCGACGCGCGCGCCGATCAACCCCTCCCAGCTGGTCTACGGCGAAAAAACGATCAGCGGCACGTATTACGGCTCGGTTCGGCCCAACCTCGATTTCCCGATCCTCGCCGATCTCGACATGGACAAAAAGATCGACCTCGACAGTCTGATCAGCCGGACCTACCGGTTCGATGAGATCAACGAGGGTTTCCGGCTGATGCTCGATGGCGCGGTCGCCCGCGGCGTCGTTGTGTTCGACTGAGCGACCCAGGCAGGGTGAAGGTCATCGAGGGCTGGACATGGTGGCGCCATTTCTTCTATAAGCGCCGCGCGCCGGAGCGCCCAGGTAGCTCAGTTGGTAGAGCAACGGACTGAAAATCCGTGTGTCGGTGGTTCAATTCCGCCCCTGGGCACCAGGCCGGTTCGCCGCGGCAGGGGGCCGGAGGTCCTGCGCGCGCGGCGGATGCCTGCGGCTCTCGAGATTAGGTAGCGCCCAGACGCGGGGCTCGGTCCGCTCCGGCGGAGCGGCGACCGCACTTCCAGATCATTCGCTTCAGAGAAAATGCCCGCTCCGGGTCGCCTTGGTGCGCAGGTAGCGCTCGTTGTGGCCGTTCGCCGGGAAGACATGGGCCACCCGCTCGGCGACGCGAATGCCATAGCGCTGCAAGGCCGCCATCTTGTCGGGGTTGTTGGTCAGGAGCCGGATCGTCGCGAAACCGAGCTGGCGCAGCATCTCCGCGGCTGGCAGATATACGCGCTCGTCGGCGTCGAAGCCAAGCTGCTCGTTGGCGTCGAGCGTGTCGAAACCGGCATCCTGCAGCTGGTAGGCCCTGAGCTTGTTGACGAGGCCGATGCCGCGGCCCTCCTGCGCCAGATACAGCAGCACGCCGCCGCCGGCCTTGGCGATCGCCGTGATGGCGCCGCGCAACTGGTCGCCGCAGTCGCAGCGCAGGCTCGCCAACAGGTCGCCGGTGAAGCATTCCGAATGCAGCCGCACCAGCACTGGGGAGGCCGGATCGGGCGCGCCGATCACGATCGCCAGGTGCTCGACCCCGCCATCGCCCGGTCGGAAGGCGACCAGCCGGGCGTTCTCGGCATCGGTGAGCGGGACCCGCGCCTCGGCGACGCGGGTCAGCCCGGCTGTCGCGGCATCCCGTCTAAAGATGCACGCCGCCTCGATCGTCGCGAGATCGCTGCGGCGCGCCAGCAGTGCTGCTTCGGCGGTGCCGATCCGCAGCACCAATGCCGCCGGCAGCAGTGAAGCGAGCTTGGCCAGGGCGACCGCAGCCAAGGCCGCGCCTTTGGCGATTACCGGCTGCGGACCGAGCCCCGGCGGCTCGGCGCCGAGCGAGGCCGCGGGGTTCGCGAGGTTGCGGATCACGATTGCCGGCAATTCGCCCGAAACCGGGATCGCCAACGCCCCCGACAGCTCCTCGCGCGGAGCAAGGCCAAGTGCTACGGCGCGACGCCGGGTCAGCACGACCGTCGCCGGCCCGGCAGCAACCTGGCGCAGCCGCTGCAAATTCTCCTCGCCAACAAGCTCGGCGGCGATCACCAGCGCGCTCGCTTCGGGATCGCGGATCAGCACCGGCTCGCCGCGGCGCAACGCGGTGATCGCCCTGCCCAGATCGCGCGCCGCGCTCGGCGGCCCTGGTGGGCCGCCCTGGTGCTCGGCGGTCACGATGGTTCTGAACTCGGCCACGCATTTCTCCTTGCCGCCGCACGCATCATATGAGGCGGTCGCACCGGCGCCAGCAAACTATTTGCAATGGAGACCTCCGCCGCCGGCCCGGCCGCCCCATGCAGACCCGAGCATCGGCAACAGCTCACGGGGTAAAGGCAGCGAAAATCTCCTGCAACGCTGTCAACTGATTGCCGTTGAGCGAGTTCGGAACCAGGACCGGGGTATTGACCCCGGCGTCGTACCAGGCGCAGAGCCTGTCGCGCACCTTTGCCGGCGGGCCGTAAAGAGTGTTGTCGGCGATCCAGCGGTCGGTCAGGTATTTCGGGATGTCGTCGCGGCGGTTCTCGGCGATGGCCCGCTCGACCGCGATCATCTCCTCGATGTAGCCGGCTTCCTTCCAATAGTTGCGGTAGTTCGGCAGCAAGGCGTAACGGACCAGCCGGTGGCGGTGCAGCGCCACTGCGGCGCCCTCGTCATCCGAGATGCACACCGGCAGCATGTTGCCGACCAGGAAATCCGGGTCGCGGCGCTTCTGCGCCGGCATGACGGCGAGGGAATTTGCCATGTGCGACAGGCTGGCGTTGGCGAACAGGACGCCCTGGGCGATCTCGGCGGCGAGCGCCACCATCCGCTTGCGCAGAGCGGCGAGCACGATCGGCGGCAGGGCGCCGATGCCCTCGTAGGATTTGAGCTTGGCGACAAAAGCTTGGGTGTCGGCCAAGGGCTTGCCGACGGTGATGCCGAGCCGCTGATGGGTCGGCGCATGCGCGACACCGATGCCAAAGCGAAAGCGGCCGCCCGAAACTTCGTGGATGTAGGCGGCACTCATCGCGAATTCTTCGGCCGTCTGCGCATAGATCGGCGCGATCGCGGTGCCGAACCGGATCCGCTCGGTGGCCAGCGCCAACGCGGTGCATTGCGCCATGTTGCTCCAGCGGCTCGGCATATAGATGCCGGCAAAGCCGCGCCGCTCGATGTCGCGGGCAATATCGAGCGTCTGCCGCCGCCGCCCCGGCACGGCAACGAGGCTGATCGCGGGCAACGGACCGGGCATCGGAAAACCTCCGTCAATCGGTTATCGGGTCAGCGGAACCATTGCCGCAGCTCGATGTGGTAGCCGTTGGGGTCGCAGATTTCGGCCCGCGCGTAGGTTTCACGAACCCTCGGGCCCCAGACGATCGCGACGCCTTTCTCGTTCAGATAATCGGCCGCCTGCTGCATGTCCTCGACCTCGAGCGCGATCATGCGATAGCCGAGATGCTCGGTCCGCGGCGCCGGATCGACTGCCGCACCCTCGTATGAGATCAGCTCGACGGTGGTGCCGCCGAGATCGAGATAGGCGAGGTTCATCGGCACGCCGCGACCGGAGCGCTCGATGCGGTCGCGGGATTTGACCTTGAAGCCCAGCACCTCGGTGTAGAAGCGCTCGGTCTCATCCGGCTGGTCGGTGACGATCTCGACATGGTCGATGCGTTTGAACATTGCTGCCGCTCCTCTATTCCGCCGCCTGGGCGCGGGTGACCTGGACCGAATTGGGGCCGTAGCGGTCGCGGTAGGGGGCGGTGTCGATTTCTTCCAATTCGATCTCGCGGTTCAAGACCCGCTGCTTCCATTCCCGCTGCTCCGGTTCGTGAGCATGAAATTCCGGCATCACCTCGCGGGCGAACAGCTCAAGGCTCTCGCATATGTGCTCGTGAGTGTTCTTGCCGGCCTGGTTCAGGAAAATGACCTGATCGATATGCGAGGTCTCGAAGCGGCGCAGTTTGCGCCGGATCGTCTCGGGCGAGCCGATCAGCCCGCCCGAGAGCGCACGTGCGAGGCCTTCCGGGTTGGCGCGCTTCCATTCTTCATATTCGTCCCACAGATTGACCTCGCCGGGCTTCGGCCGCTCGCGGGTCGGGCTCAGCCCATAAAAGCGCAAGGCAAACTGGAAGAACGGGATGCCGTCGGCACGCCGGCGCGCCTCCGCGTCCGTCTCGGCGCACATAAAATAGCTGGTGAGCGCGAGGTTCGGGTTGGTCACATAATCGGCGAGCTTTTCCTGACGCTTTGTGAAGGCGTTGTAATAGGCGTGGACCCAGGCATGCGCGGCCTCGGCGGAGAGGAACTGAAAGGCGAGCGCGCCGAGCCCGCGGCGGCCGGCCATCTCGATCGTCTCCAATTGCGAGCAGGCGCACCACAAGGGCGGATGCGGCTTTTGCACCGGCTTCGGGACGACATTGCGCAATGGGAAATCGAAATAGGGCCCGTGATATTCGCAGCCGCCGTCCCGGAACATCGGGATGATCGCGCGCACCGCGTCCTCCCACACCGCGCGTTTTTCCTCGAAGGCGCGGCCGAACGGCTCGAGCTCGGTGCTGCTGGCGCTCTCGCCCATGCCGAACTCGACACGGCCGCGGCTGACCAGGTCGAGGGCGGCGATGCGCTCGGCGACCCGCGCCGGCGGGCTCGTCGTCAATTGCATGATGCCGTGCGCGAGGCGGATCTGCTTGGTGCGCTGGCTCGCGGCGCCGAGAAACACCTCGGGCGCCGGCGAGTGCGAATATTCCTCGAGAAAATGGTGCTCGACTTCCCAGGCATAGTCGTAGCCGAGCCGATCGGCCAATTCGACCTGATCGAGCGCATTCTGGTAAAGGCGCAATTCGCCGCCCGCTTCCCATGGCCGCGGCAATTGCAGCTCATAAAAGATGCCAAACTTCATCGCGTTCTCCTCGCTTAGCGCACTCGACCGCGTCGGTGCAGACGATGCGCCGGCATCGCGCTCATGGCCGACCCTCGTCGCGCAGCTCCTTCCCGAAAAGACCGCCGAGTGTCGTGCTTTTGCGCAGCGCCTTCAGCTTTTTGAAGGCCGCTTTCGCTCGAGATCGATCGAGATCCTGCGTCGCGACCCACTGCTCCACGGGTTTATCGCCGTCCAACGGATGGACCGGCCGCTTACAATCTGGTACCCCGTTCGTCATGCCGCTCACTCTCTATAATTCGCTGACCCGCCGCAAGGAGGCGTTCGAACCGCTCGATCCGAACCTGGTGCGCATTTATGTCTGCGGGCCGACGGTCTACGACTTCGCCCATATCGGCAATGCCCGCGCGGTGGTGGCGTTCGATCTCCTCTACCGGGTCCTGCGCCACACCTACGGCAAGGACCATGTGCGCTATGTGCGCAACATCACGGATGTCGAGGACAAGATCATCGCCGCCGCGCACGAAAACGGCGAGCCGATCGGCGCGCTGACCGCCCGCACCACCGCGATCTTTCGGGAGGACATGGCAGCACTCGGCAATCTGCCGCCCAATGTCGAGCCGCGCGCGACCGAATACATTCCGCAGATGATCGCAATGATCGAGCGGCTGATCGCCTCGGGCCACGCCTATGCGGTCGAGGGCCACGCGCTCTTTCGCGTCGCCTCCTATGCCGCCTACGGCGCGTTGTCGCGACGCAGCCGCGCCGACATGATCGCCGGTGCCCGGATCGAGGTAGCACCCTTCAAAGAGGATCCGGGCGATTTCGTCCTATGGAAACCATCGAGCCCCGAGCAGCCGGGCTGGGACAGCCCATGGGGGCGGGGCCGGCCGGGCTGGCACATCGAATGCTCGGCGATGAGCGAGAACACCTTGGGCGAGAGCTTCGACATCCATGGCGGCGGCCTCGACCTGATCTTTCCGCATCATGAGAACGAGATCGCCCAGAGCGTGTGCGCCCATGCCGGGCGCCCCTTCGCGCGCTATTGGATGCACAACGGCATGCTGACCGTTGGCGGCGCCAAGATGGCGAAGTCGGAGGGAAACTTTGTCACGGTGCGCGACGCGCTCGCCGGAGCGCCGGGCGAAGTCATCCGCCTGGCGCTGTTGATGGCGCATTACCGCGATCCGCTCGATTGGACCACGAATCGGCTTCGCGAAGCAAACGCGATCCTCGACCATTGGTATCGCGCACTATTGACCGACCACGGACCTATAGATCAAGCCGAACCAAGCGCTGTCGACAAAAGCGTACTTGAGTCTCTTCGGGATGACCTTAATGCTCCACGAGCAATATCTTACATAAATACTCTGATGGTAGCGGTAAAGGTGTCGCAAGACCCGTTACTGCGGCGTCAGTTGCGGGCAAGTGGCCGCCTTATGGGATTGCTAGGACAGGATCCGATCAGGTGGTTAAAGGGCGACGACAGCAGTATGGGAGCGTTGGTGAACGATAGGATCGCTGAGCGGGCCAAAGCCCGTCGCGACCGCCGCTTTGGAGATGCCGATCGCATCCGCGCCGAGCTTGCCGCCGAGGGCATCATCCTCGAAGACAGGCCCGACGGCACGACCGACTGGCGCAAGGCTTGAGCATGGCTCCAACACGCTCTCCGAACCTTTGCTGTCATACCGGTGAAGGCCGATATCCACGGCTGGAATGGGTCCCGGCCTTCGCCGGGATGATCCATAAGCTACCTCGCCCTTCTTTATCGGTTTAGCGATGGCCGGCACCGATCATCGCCGCCGGCTGCCAACCGAAGGGCCGGCGATCATCCTGGTCGAGCCGCAGCTCGGCGAGAATATCGGCACCGCGGCGCGGGCGATGATGAACTGCGCGCTGGGCGATCTGCGGCTGGTCCGTCCGCGCGACGGCTGGCCCTCCGACCGGGCGGTCGCTGCCGCCAGCGGCGCCGACGTTGTGCTCGACCGAGCGCAGCTCTATCCGAATGTGCCGGCCGCGATCGCCGGTCTCGTCCATGTCTATGCCTCGACTGCGCGCGACCGCGGCATGGTCCGGCGCGAGGTGACGCCGCGCCAAGCCGCAGCTGAGATGCGCGCCCATCTCGCGGCGGGCGAAGCCTGCGGCGTGTTGTTCGGGCCGGAACGCACCGGGCTGCTCAACGACGACCTGACCTTGGCCGACACGATCTTGACAGTGCCGCTCAACCCAGGCTTTGCGTCGTTGAACCTCGCCCAGGCGGTGCTGATCGTCGGCTATGAGTGGTTCACCGCCGCCGCCGCGGCACCGCCCGAGACCCTCCATACCGGGCTCTCCCGGCTGGCCAACAAGGCGGAGCTGGTCAATTTCTTCGAGCATCTCGAAGAGGAGCTGGAAAAGAACGGCTTTCTGCGCAATCGCGAGAGCCGCCCGAGCATGGTGCGCAATCTGCGCAGCCTGTTTCAGCGCGCGCACTGCACCGAGCAGGAGCTGCGCACTTTGCATGGCGTCGTCACCGCGTTCGCCGGCCCGCGCGAGCGCGGCGGAACGGCGGGCTGACGAACCGTTGTGACGCATTCACCGCGCGGCCAGCCCCTGCGACATCTTGGAAGGAATGCCCGGCGCCGGTGAACTGGCCGCGCCGGCGGACGCATGCTAGGTTGCTGCGATGCGATATCGGATTATGCTGCCACCGCGGCAGGCGGTGCTGATTGGCTGTGCTATGGCGCTTGTCGGGCTCGTCTATGCCGAAGGCTGGATTTGGTCGCTAAAAGCGGCAGCGGTGATGATCCCGGTGTCGTTCCTGGTCGGCTGACCGCGCCAAGCTGCGGCGCTTCAGCCGCTTCCAAACGGCCGCCACTCCACTTCGAGAACGCCGGCATGGCGAGCCAGCCGGCCCGTCAAATCAGGGGCCGGCAGACCCTCGATCGGGCCGTGCCAGCGCAGGTCGTAGCGGATCTCGCAGCGCTGACCGCGGGCCCTGAATGCAACTGATTGCCCGGCGACCGTGAACCCTTCTGCGGCGAGTGCCGCGGCGGCATCCTGCTCGACCGCGCTGCCAGCATCGAAGGCCACCGTCAAGGTCGCCCGGCATTCGCGGCCGATGCGGCGTTCGGCCCATTTCAGGAACCATAAAACGAATACGGCGAGCGCCAGGGCCGCCAGACCGAGATCGATCTGCCCGCCGCCGAAGCACAGCCCCATCACCGTGACGTACCAGATCGTCGCTGCGGTCGTGACCCCTTCGACCAGGTTCCCGCGCCGCACGATCGCGCCGGCGCCGATAAAGCCGATCCCGCCCAGGATGCCGAGCGGGAGCCGCATCAGATCGAGGGTCACAAAGGAATCGGGCGCCTTGCCGCGCATTGGCAGCAGCAGGTTCACCTCGATCATCGCCACGGCAGCGGCGAGGCAAACCAGCATCGTGGTGCGCAGGCCGGCCGGCCGGCCGCGTTCGCCGCGATTGAAGCCGATCAGCGCGCTGGCGGCTGCGGCGAGCGCCAAGCGAACCGCGATCTGCGACCATTCGAGGTGTTGTGGCATCGCACCGGGTGCTCAAAACGCAACCGCACGGGCCGCCGTTACTGCGGCCATGTCGCCATCGCCTTGCCGAAACGGGCTGGTCCCGGTGAGTCGAACGCGGGCAGCAAGTCCGCGGTTGCATCACCGATTTGCGCCGATGCGGCGTCGGTTGCCTGTCCTGCGCGTCGGCAAAGCGGCGATCTCGCCGCACGCGGTTAGGCCGTGAAAAAGGAAGAAGCCCCGCGCGGCTGTCGGCGGGGCTTCAGGTCCCTAATAGTCCGATGGAAACGCTTGCTTCCCAAGCGCTTCGTGAATCGGCCCCAGATCAATGCGATGGTGGTGCGATTCAGCCAACAGATGGGAAGCATCCGTTAGCATCGCACCACTAGCGGTTGGCGAGCGCGCGCTACGCCCTGCGGACCAGCGCCGTCTCGCCGCCGTGAGTAGTCACGTGGAGCTCGCTATGCAGCTCCGCTAGCGGCCGCTCTTCGTAACCCTTTGGCACCTCGAGCAGGTGGACGCGCTCTCCTGCGCTCGGAACATAGCTCAGCGTTGCACCGGCCGGGCCGCCATGGTGCGGTACGCTGAACAGCGACAGGATTTTGCCGTGGCTGTCGCTGACGACTGTTAATTGCATGCTGGGTCTCCTTCCGGCGCTCAGTTGAACCAGGAAGTCTGGATGTTGTAAGTCACCACAAATCTCGTGTTGTTGGTGATCGAAAAGTTAAACCCATATGTCCCATTGCCCTCATTGAAATTCACCGAGGTTTCGGAATAGGCCAACGTCACGCCTGGCGGCGAGGTTGGTTGCGGTTGCGTAATTGTAATTCCCTGCCATCCTCTGTCATTCCAAGTGAAGGTCCACCCTTGCGTCTGCCCCGGAGAAATCGTGATCCCGCTGCCGCCGGGGAAAATGGTCGACATGTTATAACCTCCTTCAGCTTGCGTCGGGTGCATTGGGATTTTGAGATCGAGTGACCGGCATCCCGAATGCTTCGACGTCTTGAGATGTTAGGTGCAGGAGCGAGAAACGAATGTGATCCGCGTCACATTGCACTTATTTCTCAACCATGCCGTCTAACCCCTGACCAGCGGTCACGAACGAGCGGGCTAGCACCCTCTGGTCAGATCGTGGCCGGCCAAACGCCCTCCACCGCGCAAGCCTCTTCGGCACCCGGCCAAGGCGGCATCGTGGCGCCGAGAATCGTCAGCGGTTCGAGACCGCCGCAACGGAATTGGAAATGCGTGCCGACCGGGAGGCTAAGCGACACGCCGGGGCCGAGCTCGACGATCTCCTCCTGCTCGCCGAGCTTGCGCCACATCCGACCGTGACCCGAGATGACGTACCAGATTTCTTCGACCGTGCGATGGGCGACCGCCTTCGACACGGCGTTCGGTGACAAAGAAAACATCGCGAGGCCGCCACGCGACAGGCCGCACAGCACGCGCACCTCGGAGCCGTCGGGGGCGATCGCATCGGGTGCGGCCGCGATCTGTTTGGTCTCGAACCGCGTCGTTGTCGCAACCATGGTTCGTTTTCCATCTATTGTGGCAGTGGCCGGCGCGGATTGACAAAACCGGAATAGGCTTCGACAACCCGCGCGGCGAGACAAGAACCGAAAGGGGTCGAGGGATGGGCATGCTCGAGGGACGGGTCGCGATCTGCGCCGGCGCCGGTCGCGGGGTCGGCGGCGAGGTCGCCAAGCTGATGGCCGCGAATGGCGCCAAGGTCGTGGTCAACGACCCCGGCACCAGCGGCAGCGGCGAGGGCGCCGATCAGCGGCCGGCGCAGGAGATCGTCGATCAGATCAAGGCGGCCGGCGGCGAGGCGGTGGCCAATTACGGCTCGGTCGCCAAGTTCGACGACTGCCTGCAAATGGTCAGCCAGGCTCGCGAGGCCTTTGGCGGGCTGCACATCGTGTTCGACGCCGCCGGCATCCTGCGCGACAAGATGTTCCACAATATGTTCCCCGAAGATTGGCAGGCGGTCATCGACGTGCATCTGACCGGTCATTTCAACATCAACCGGGCGGCGATCAACCTGTTCCGCGAGCAGAATTACGGCCGCATCATCATGGTGTCGTCGACTTCGGGCCTGCTCGGCAATGTCGGGCAGTGCAACTATGGTGCAGCCAAGCTCGGCATTGTCGCGCTGGCCCGCATCGTGGCGATGGAAAATGCTTCGCGCGGGGTCACCGTCAATGTGATCTGCCCGTCGGCCGACACCAGGATGACCCGCTCGGTGCCGACCCCGAAAGACCCGGCGGCGGCGGCGATGCGCGAAGAGCGGCTGCGCCGCAGCCGGGCCGATGCGATCGCTCCGCTGTGCGTCTTTCTCGCTTCCGAGCAGGCCGCCCAAGTCAATGGCCAGGTGTTTCATCAGCGCGCCGGAGAATTGTCGCTCTATGGCCATATGCGGCCGGTGCGCATGGTGCATCGCCAGGGCGGCTGGACGCCCGAAACCCTGGCCGAGGTCGCGATCCCGGCCTTGGCCCCGCAATTCACCCCGCTCGACAGCCGCGCGGTTCATCCGGGGCTGCCAATGGAGTGAGCCTTGCTTTGGCTCAGCGGACGGCGATCGCGCGGCGGGCGGCGGCCAGACACTGCTCGGCATCGGCGCCGGCGTCGATCCGGACCCAGTCGATTTCGCCCGGATCCTGGTGCAGCTGCTGCGCGAGCACCGCCGCGGTCGCGTCGGAGGCGTCGCCCCGCCGGGCATCAAGGCGCTCGGCCATGATCGCGGCCTGTGCGTCGAGCCACAGACCGGAAATCGGCACGCCAGCCGCGCGTGCGACCGCGGCGAAGGCCTGACGCTCGGCCGCAAGCAGCGACACCGCATCGATCACCACCGAATATCCGGCGCCAAGCGCCGTCGCCGCCTTCTGGCGCAGGGTGTCGTAGACCCGGCGAGTGATCTCGGGCGTGTAGGCGCCCTCCGGCAGTTTTGTTTCGGGTGCGACGCCGAGCAGCAATTTGCGGGTCACGTCGCTGCGTAGGATGCGCGCCCCTGGGCGGAGCCCAAGTTCGGGAGCCAGGCCGGCGGCGAGGGTCGATTTGCCGCTGCCGCTCAACCCGCCAACCGCGACCAGCCGCACCGGGTGCGGCTCCAGAAGGCGCAGCGCCAGATCGAGGTACCGGCGCGCCTCGGCCGCCATTTCCGCAGCTTTGTCGGCGCTTTCGGCCTGCTCGAGCGCGCTTGCCGTCACATGCGCCCGGATCCCGGCTCGCAACGACAGGAACAGCGGCATCGCCGCCAAACCCGCATCCTCGCCGCTGCGGTCCAAGTAGCGGTTCAGCACCCGGTTGGCGAGCGGCGCCAGCCCGCGATGCTCCAGATCCATTAAGAGAAAGGCGAGGTCGTAGAGGATATCGATGCTGGCCAGCGCCTCGGAAAATTCGAGGCAGTCGAACAGGGTCGGCTCGCCGTCGAGCAGGCAGATGTTGCGCAGATGCAGATCGCCATGGCAGCGCCGCACCTTTCCCGCGGCGCGGCGATCGTCGAGAAGCGCTGCCACTTCGGCCACCCGCTCCCGCCACATCTGGCGAATTCGCTCGACCAGGTCGCGGGCAAACCCTGCGCCTTGCGCAGCGGCCAGCAAGCCATGGTTGGTCTCGGCGATGTCGGCAAGCGTTGCCGCGCCGCCCTGGTCAAAGCGCCGCTCGGCCGCCTCGTGAAAAGCCGCGATATGATCGGCGAGCGCATCCATGATCGGCGGCTCGAGACTGCCCGACTTGGCCAGCGCATCGAACAGCAGCCCCTGATCGAAGCGGCGCATCACCACCACCCAATCGATTGCCGGGCCTTGCTCCGAAAATCCGACCGCCCCTGACCGGTCGCGGCCGAGACGGCGGATTTCGAGGTAGAGCGCTGGCGCGGTGCGCCGGTTCAGCGCCAGCTCGGCGGCGCAGGCCTGACGCCGCTGCTCGACGGTCGAGAAATCGAGATAAGGCAGCCTGACCGCGCGTTTGAGCTTGTAGGCGCGATCGCCGGCCAGAAACACCAGCGAGACGTGGGTTTCGATGGTCTCGACCCGCTCGACCGCCGGATCATAGGACGAGGCTCGCCCGAGAAAGGCGATCGCCTCGCGCTGATCGTCGATCGCCGTCGCGTGCATCAGCGACAACGATATCTTATTGGTAAGAATCCGGGCAGCAAAAGCGACCAGACTGCTTAGGTTCGCCCGCGTCCCGCCGAACGCTCGGAAGGTGTCCATGCCACCGGTCAACGTGCTCACTATTCAGCGCATCAACGCCCGCGACCGGGCGAAGATCGAGGCCGTCGGCCCAGCGATCCGGCTGACCGATGCTGGCGGCTGGTTCGACGGCGAAATCCGCGACACCTGGCCAGCCTTCGCTGCGAACCGCTACCTGGCGCCGGGCTCGATCGGAGAAGGAACCCGCGAGCAGCGCGACCGCCTCTTGGCCGAGGCCGAGATCATCCTCGGCGGCTGGCCGTTCCCGCTCGATCTGCGCGCCCGGGCGCCGCGGCTCAAATGGTTTCATCAGCGGCCCGCCGGCGCCAGCAATCTGCTGAAGAGCGATCTGTGGGGCACCGAAGTCACGCTGACCACCTCGCGCGGCGTCGGCAGCACGCTCGCCATGGCCGAATACGCGCTGGCCGGCATTCTCTATTTTGCCAAGGGCCTGCGCCACGCGGCCGGCGATCACGAGGCGGCCGCCTTCGACCCGCGCGCCTATCGGCCATTGCTGATCGACGGCAAGACCCTGTGCGTCGTCGGCGCCGGCGGCATTGGGCGGGACGTCGGTCGGCTGTGCGCCGCACTCGGCATGCGCGTCGTGGGCACCCGCCGCCAGCCGCAGCCAGGGGAGCCGTTGCCGGCGGGGTTCAGCGAAATTGGCGGCCCGGGCGATCTCGACCGCCTGCTGGGGCAGGCCTTGTTCGTCGTGGTTTGTTGCCAGTGGACGCCGGAGACGAACCGGCTGTTCGACGCGCAGCGCTTTGCCGCGATGCCGAAGGGAAGCGTGCTGGTCAGCCTCGCCCGCGGCGAGATCGTGGACGAGGATGCGCTCGCGGACGCGCTGCAGCGCGATCATCTGCGCGGCGCCGTGCTCGACGTTTATGACGGCGAGTTCGAGCATCCGCCGCCGGCGCGGCTGTGGTCCGACCCCAAGGTGCTGATCACGCCGCACATCTCTGGCGCCAGCGACGACAACCGGCATGGCGCGATCGATCTGTTCTGCGACAATCTGCGCGCCTACCTCGCCGGTCGGCCGCTGCGCAACGTCATCGACTGGCAACGCGGCTACTAGCCGATCAAGGAATCCTGCGCGCCGAGGTATTCGAGCGCCGCACTGACGCCGCCGGCGCGATGGGGAATGCCGGCGCGGTGCAGCCCCATCTCGACCCCGCTCAACGTGCCGCACAGCATCAGATCGTTGAACCAGCCGAGATGGCCGATGCGAAAGACCTTGCCCTTGAGCCGGCCGAGGCCGGTGCCGAGCGACATGTCGAAATCGTCGAGGATGGTCTGGCGCAGCCGGTCGGCGTCGAACCCGTCGGGGACAACGACCGCGGTCAGCGAATTCGAATGCTCGCGCGGGTCGGCGCACAGGACTTCGAGGCCCCAGCCGGCGACGGCGCGCCGGGTCGCCTCGGCATGGCGGGCATGGCGGCGGAACACCGCGTCGAGCCCCTCCTCGTCGAGCAGCATGTGCAGGGATTCGCGCAGCCCGTAGAGCAGGTTGGTCGCCGGCGTGTAGGGGAAAAAGCCGGTCTCCGCGGTGTCGCGCATCGCCTGCCAATCCCAGTAGGAGCGCGGCAGTTTCGCGCTCTCGGCGGCGGCCAGCGCCTTTTTCGAGACGGCGTTGAAGCCGAGCCCCGGCGGCAGCATCAGCCCCTTTTGCGAGCCGGCGACCGTGACATCGACCCGCCATTCGTCGTGGCGATAGTCGATCGAGGCCAGGGACGAGATCGTGTCGACCATGAACAAGGCCGGGTGGCCGGCCCGGTCGATCGCGGCGCGGATCTCGGGGATGCGGCTTGCCACCCCGGTCGAGGTCTCGTTGTGGACGACGCAGACCGCCTTTGTTTGGTGCGCGCGGTCGGCGGCGAGCTTTTCCTCGACCAGCGCCGGATCGACGCCGTGCCGCCAATCGCCCGGCACGAACTCGATGTCGAGCCCAAGCCGCCCGGCCATCGCCCGCCAGAGGCTCGCGAAATGGCCGGTCTCGAACATCAGCACCCGGTCGCCCGGCGACAAGGTGTTTGAGAGTGCGGCCTCCCACGCCCCGGTGCCGGAAGAGGGGTAGACGATCACGGTCTCGGCGGTCTGAAACACCCGCTTCATGCCGGCGACGATGTCTTTGCCCAGCTCGGCGAAATCCGGGCCGCGATGGTCGATCGTCGGCGCCGCGATCGCCTGCAGGATGCGGTCGGGCACATTGGTCGGGCCGGGGATCTGCAAGAAATGGCGGCCGCTGCGCGCCGCCGGCGCGTTGCTTCTCATGGCTGGCGCCTGCTTGCGCGCTACTCCGCCGCGTCGCGCCGGTGCGGCGTGTTGGCGCGGGTCGTCTCGTGGCGGTCGATTTCCTTCTGGATCGCCGCGCTCGCCTTGCCGAGGAAGTCGACATGATGGCTGGTCGCGAAATCATAGCTGCCGCGCAGCAAATCGCGGCTCTGCTGGTAATGCGGGTGGACAAAACGCGCCATCAGCTCGTAATGCCGCTTGGTCGCGTCCCAATCGGCCCAGTTCTGCGCCAATTCGCACAGCACGCCAAACCCGCCCGAGCCCTCGACCAGCCGATCGATATATTTGACCGCGTCGTCGGGGGTGCCGATGCAGGCGGTGCCGCTCTCGATCAGCCATTCGACCGGGTCGCCGACATCGGGCGGAATGATCGGGAAGGTCGCGATGTCGCGGAAGTAATTGGCGAAGGCCTGGACCCCGAACCGGACATTCTTGCGCGCCTCTTCGCGGGTGTCGGCGATATGGAACAGGCCGACGACCCGCCAGTCCTTCCGGTTCGGAACATGGCCGTTGGCGCGCGCGGTCTCCTCGTAAAGCCCCCAATTGGCGGTGTGCCGCTCCATCGCCATTGGGCTCGTGCCGCCGATCGACAGCATGCCGATGCCATAGCGGCCGGCCAACAGCGAGCCCGACGGCGAGCGCGCCGCGGCCACCGCCAATTCCATCGTCGGCCTGGTGTAGCAGCGCAATTGCAATTGCGCCTCGGTCAGGTTGAACCAGTCGGTCTTGCGGGTGACGGTCTCGCCGCGCAGCAACGGGATGATCACGTCGAGCGACTCGTTCATCATCCGCCGCTGCTCGCCGGGGTCGATGCCGATCTTCAGGGCGTCATGGACGAGGGCGCCGGGGCCGACCCCCATCATCGCCCGGCCGCGGGTCATGTGGTCGAGCTGGACCATGCGGTCGGCCAGCATGAACGGGTTGTGATAGGGCAATGAGACGACGCCGGTGCCGAGCCGGATGTGCCGGGTGCGCTGCGCCGCGGCGGCGATGAACATTTCGGGGGAGGCGATCAGCTCAAACCCGCCCGAATGGTGCTCGCCGATCCACGCCTCGTGATAATTGAGCCGGTCGAGATGCTCGAGCAATTCGAGATCGCGCTCGATCGACAAGGTCGGGTTTTCGTCGTGATTGTGGAACGGCGCCAGAAAAATGCCGCTGCGCAAATACATCTCATCCATGCCGAGCCCTCCGGCCGAAACCATGCTGGGGCCGATGGTCGGCGATCGGGACGGCCCCCGCAAGCGATTTCCCGGCGCGGGTCGCTGCGATGCATTTCCGCCGCCGCCGGTCCGCGCGCATTCCGGCGCCTGTTCCGCCTGTTTTTTGCAGGTCGAGAACAGGCCCCATCCCCCCCTTCGACGACCATTCCGCACCCGCCGACGGACCCAGTTGTCCGCAACAATGCGAGACGAGTATGGCAATTGCATGGTTGTCAGGATCGCAAGGCGTATGGCGAGATCTCCTTCCCACGTTAAGGGAACGTCAGTGGCTTTCGATCGATAACACATCGATGCGACCTCGACAGCGCATGGTGACCGGCGCAAAACCCAAGATGTCGAAACTGCACCGAATCGGCATGCGCCAAAACGTTCTGACCGACTGGCCGTCGAGAGCCGCCCAAGCTGCCGTAAACGTTGAAGTCGGACGAGGCTGCTTTCCCCAATCGGCACGAGGTGCGTAGCATGCCTTCCCCGGTGCGTCGGGTGCGTCGGCAGGAGAGGGAGATCGGCCGCGCCATGACCCAGGCCGCCGTGTTGAAATTGCACCGCGACCATCAGGCTGACATGGCCTGCAAGGACAATCTCGCCTTTATGCGACCGCTGGCGGCGGGATCAATTCACCTGATCGTCACCTCGCCCCCCTACAATATCGGCAAATCGTACGAGAAGCGGCGGCGGCTGCAGAGCTACGTTAACCAGCAAGCCCAAGTGATATCGGAATGTGTGCGGCTGTTAAATCCTAGAGGGTCGCTGTGCTGGCAGGTTGGCAATCACGTTGAGGACGGCGAGATTTTCCCACTCGACATGGTTTTATACCCGATATTTCAGGAGCACGGCCTGCATCTGAGAAACCGGATTGTGTGGCATTTCGAGCATGGCCTGCATTGCACCAAGCGTCTCTCCGGGCGCTACGAAACGATACTCTGGTTTACCAAAACCGACGACTACACATTCAATCTGGACCCGATCCGCGTCCCATCAAAATATCCCGGGAAAAAGTATTTCAAAGGTCCAAAAGCAGGGCAGCTGTCGTGCAATCCGCTCGGCAAAAATCCGGGTGATGTCTGGATTTTCCCAAACGTGAAAAACAACCACGTCGAGAAGACTGCTCATCCCTGTCAGTTCCCGGTCGAGCTGGTCGAGCGCCTGGTGCTGTCGCTGACCGAGCCCGGCGACACGGTGTTGGATCCCTATATGGGCGTCGGATCCAGCGTGATTGCCGCGCTGAAGCACGACCGCATCGGCTATGGCTGCGATGTTGTGCAAGACTATGTCGATACGGCATGGCGTCGCGTGCATGAGCTGCGTGCTGGGACGCTCAAGACGCGGCCTATGTCCAGACCCGTTTACGACCCCTCCTTGCCCTATGGAGGGCATCGGTGAGGCTGGTGACTTACTATTCCCACCTCAATGGGCTCGAATTTCTGCTGGTGCATAAGCCGGAGCTTTGGAACGAGATCAAGGACGTGATCGAGCCGGTCCCACGCAAGCGAATTCCCCGACCCGCTCGTGCGGTTATTTCGGGGCGCGGCGCAGTCGCGAGCCGGGAACCTATAGACACCGGGCTCCCGCGGCGATCACTTTGGGGGCGGGTGCCTCTCCGCTTCGTGGTCCGTGTGCATGGGTTTCGGGCCCGGCCTGATGGCCGTCCCGGAATGATGACAGCGAGCGCCGGGCGTTGACAACGTGCCGGCAATCTGTCCGACTCTCGGCTAAACCATAAATCGTCGGGTGGATCGCCGTCGGAGCCCGATGCCGCCGGCTGACTGGAGGGAAAGCGCGATGACCCGACCAAGCCGCCGAACCCACTGGATCATCGGATCGCTGAGCGTGTTGATCCTGGCCTGTGGCTACGCCAACGCCCAGCAGGCTCCGCAGACCCCGCCCCCGAACCCGTACCTGATGGGAACCCAGGGTTTCTATAAGGGGCCGCGCGGGCTGACCAGCTATATGCCTGTGGCCATCACCGAAAGCTTCTCATCGATGATGGCCCGGCTGTCCGGGGAGAAAGCCCGGGTCGAGGCCGAGCACAACGCCCTGCTGCAAGAACGCTACGATCTGAGCGACCGCCCCGCCCCGGGAGTTTTCATGGACCGGACCAAGCCGGTGCAGGAAGGCGTGCGGGTCAAATTGCCGCCCGGGATGACCTGGGACAGGCTGGCGGCGATGAGCCCGGACCAGATCCGCGACCAGAACCTCTATCCAAAAGGGTTCTACCCGCTGCCGCATCCCAAGCACCAGGAGGGCGGCTTTGTCTTTCCGCATTTCCTGATCGACGCGATCAAGCGGCAGGACGGGCGGGATCTGACCCGGTTCGACATCGACTTCGATCTGCCCGACCGGTTCCTCGCCGAGTTTCCGCCGGCGATGTACCTGACGCCGCGCCCCGATCTTGGCGATGTCTCGCAGGGCAAGCTGGTGTCGCTGACCAATTATTATCAGCTGTTCAACGGCCTCTTGACCCCGCGGCAGCTGGAAGGGCTGCGCCTGTTGCTGACGCCGTTTCCGCAGCAGCAGTTCAACGCTACCGAGGATCGCCGCTCTGAGATTCCGAGCATCGGCTCGGCCTGCTTCGACTGTCATTCCAACGGCCACCAGAACGGCGCGACGCACGAAGCCCCCGATACCCGCCCACAATGGTTCCGTCACCGCCTCAAGACGCTATCGCTTCGGGGCCTGAATATTCAACGGCTGTTCGGCTCGCAGCGCGCGCTGAAGACGGTCGAGGATTTCACCCAATTCGAGCAGCGCACGGCGTATTTCGACGGCGACATCGTCGAGGCGACGAAGAAGGGGGTGAACCCGCTCGAGCGCGGCAGCCAGGTCGATTTCATGGCCGATTTTCAGGAGATGCTGAATTTTCCGCCGGCGCCCAAGCTCGACGTGTTCGGCAAGCTCATCCCGGCGAAGGCGAGCCAGGCCGAGATGCGCGGCCAGGCGGTGTTTTTTGGCAAGGGGCAATGCGCGAGCTGCCATCAGCCGCCCTTCTACACCGACAATCTGATGCACGACCTCCAGACCGAGCGCTTTTTCAAGCCGGTGATGATCAACAACATGATGGCGATCGGCGACGGCCCGATCAAAACTTTCGCGCTGCGCGGGGTGAAGGACAACCCGCCCTACCTGCACGACGAGCGGTTGTTGACCCTGGACGACACCGTCGAGTTCTTCAACCTGATCCTCGGCACCAAACTCGCGCCGCCGGAGAAGCAGGATTTGGTCGCCTTTCTGCGCGCCCTGTAGACGAGAGTGCGCGCTGTCCTCCGGCCCGCCTGCAGCCGAGCGGATGACGGGCGCCAACATGCCGGCCCGGGCGCTGATCGCGTGAGCTTTGGGACCGCTGCGTCAGCTTTGGCGGAGCCGAGGATCGAGGCCGGTCTTTAGCGCGCGGCTTGCGGCAAATCCATGCGGACGGCGATTGCGGCGCTGGCGATGACGGCCTTGTCGCCGGTCTCGTCGGGCACGTCGAGGCCGCCCTTGACGATTTGGACCGTGACCTCGCCATGCGGCAGTGCGGCTTTGACCGCCGCGGGGTCGACCCGGTCTGGCTGCTGCACGCCGATCGTGACCTCGACCTGCATCCGGCGCGAGTTCGAGCCCAAAGGTGCGGATCAGCGCGAGCGAGCTGTGGTGCAGCGCGTCGGCGACCGCGCGCACCGCGGCCTTGGTGTAGTCGCCGCCGTGCAGGTCATTGCCGCTGCCCATTTCGAGGATGACGCGCTTGGCGCTCATGATGCGCTCCCTTGGGCGAGGTCGAGCCGCACAATGGCCGCGGCGTTGGCGATCACGGTCTTATTGGTGCCCAAATCATTGGCGATTTCGAGCCCGCCTTCGACCACCTCGACCGTGCCCGTGCCATGCGGCAGCACCGCCAGAACCGCCGCCTTGTCCACCTGCTCGGGGTGCGGCACGCCGATCCTGACCTCGACCCGCATCGCATCGACCGGCAGCCCGACTGCGTCGGCGACGCTGAGCGAGTTGTGCCACAAGGCGTCGCGCAAGGCGCGCACCGCCGCCTTCGTATAATCCGCGCCGCGGATGTCGGTGCCCATGCCGATCTGGAGCACCATGCGCTCAAAGGCCATCTTTGCATTCCTCTGCAAGCCGCCGGATCGCCCCCAGCTTATCCGTTTCGGGCCGCGCCGTCATCTGGCACCACGGGCCGCTCTCTGCTAAGAGCTGTCGGCTTTTCGGGCGAGGCGGGAGCGGTGACAGGAAACGGGGTCGGCCAGGCCGCGGCGCAGATCGTCATCGACCGGGTGAGCCATGTCTACCGCCCGCCGCACGGCCGTCCGGTGACGGCGCTCGACGATGTCTCGCTCGAAGTCGGCGACCGTGAATTCGTGGCGCTGCTCGGCCCCAGCGGCTGCGGCAAGAGCACCTTGCTCTACCTGGTCGGCGGCTTTCTGCCGGTCGAGCAGGGGGCGATCCGGGTCGCCGGCCAGCCGGTCGCCGGGCCCGGCCCTGACCGCGGCGTGGTCTTTCAGCATTTTGCGCTGTTTCCGTGGAAGACCGTGCTGCAGAACGTGCTCTACGGGCTCGAAAAGCAGCGCGTGGCGCGCGAGGAGCGCACCCGCCGCGCCCGCGAATACATCGAGCTGGTCGGGCTCGCCGGGTTCGAGGACAGCTACCCCTCACAATTGTCGGGCGGGATGAAGCAGCGCGCGGCAATCGCCCGCACGCTTGCGATCGACCCGCGAATTCTGCTGATGGACGAGCCGTTCGGCGCGCTCGACGCGCAGACCCGCAGCCTGATGCAGGCCGAATTGCTGCGCATCTGGCAGCGCTCGCGCAAGACCGTGATCTTTGTCACCCACGATGTCCAGGAGGCGGTGTTCCTGGCGGAGCGGATCGCGGTCATGTCGGCGCGCCCGGGGCGGATCAAGGAGATCGTCGAGGCGCGCTTTGACAAGGAAGACCCCGGGCTCGCCCGCTCGGCGCCGTTTGTCGAGATGGTGGACCACATCTGGAGCCTGGTGCGCGGCGAGGCGATCCTCGCCGAGCGCGGCGGCGCCCGATGAACTCAAGCAGCGGCGATGAGGACCGGGCGCAAGAGCTGCGGCGGCCATGACCCGAATGACCGCGTGCAACAAAATCGGGAGATCATTGTTCTTCGGGGACCAGCTGCGGTAGAGATCGGCAAGCGACCAAACAGAACAAGCGCCGGAGGGAGGCCATGCAACCCAGAGTGATCCTGGCCTTTGCTGTCGGGCTGATCGCGGCCGCGGCGACCCTCGCCGGCGCGCCGCCGGCCGCGCGAGCAGCAAGCCCGCTGGTGATCCGGGTCGGCTGGGCGGAGACTCCCGGTCACTTGGCGCCGCTGGTCGCGGTGCTGGCGAAGCGCCACCCGGACGTGATGCCGAACGACGGCAAGACCTACGATTTTGAGCCGATCCGCTTCCCGGGCAGCACCCCGCAAATTCAGGCGCTGGCGATCCGGCAGCTCGAGGTGGCGGCCTTTTCCAACTCGGCCTTCGCGCTCGCCGTCACCAACGCGCATCTCGATGTCAAGATCGTCGCCGATGTGATCCAGACCGGTCGCAAAGGGTATTTTCCCGGCGAGTACGTGGTCGCCAAGGATGGCCCGATCAAAAATGTCGCCGATTTGAAGGGCAAGCGGGTCGCCACCAACGCGATCGGCTCGGAGGCGGATTCGACGATGCGCGCGATGCTGCGCAAGCACGGCATCACCGACAACGACGTCACCACGGTCGAGGCCAACTTTGCCAACCAGCCGGCGATGCTCGAGCAGGGCAAGGTCGATATGATCGAGCTGCTGCCGCAATTCGCCGCCGGGCTGATGGCGACCGGCAAATACCGGGTATTGTTTACCGCGGCCGAGGTGCACGGCATCTCGGAGGCGGTGTTCTGGTGCATGCGGTCGGATTTCATCGCCGCGCACCGTCCGGCGCTGGTCGATTTCTTTGCCGATTACATGCGCGCGGTGCGCTGGTTTCTCGATCCCAAAAACCGCACCGAGGGGCTGGCCATCCTGGCGGCGGCGACCCATAAGCCGGTCAAGGATTTGGAGTTCGCCTTCACCCCGCACGATTTTTACCGCTCGCCGGATTTGATGCCGGACATCGGGGCGGTGCAGCGCGAGATCGACGAGGATGTGAAGCTCGGCGTGCTGCCGAAGCGCATCGCGGTCAGCCCCAACTACGTCGATCTGTCGCTGGTCACGGCGGCGGCCAAGCGCGTCGGCGCCCATGGCTCTTAATCCGGCAGAGCTGGCCGGCCCTGCCCCCGCGGCTGCCGCCACTGCCCGCGATGTTGCCGGCGCCGCGCCCGGGCGCCGGGGCGCCAGCCGGCGCGGGCTTTTGTGGCGCTTGCTGGCCCCGCTGTGGCGCTATACCCCGATCCTGCTGCTGGCCTTGGGCTGGGAGGCGGTGACCCGGCTCGGCTTCGTCTCGCCGCTCGAATTGCCGGCGCTCGACAAGGTGCTCGCCGCCTGGTGGAGCCTCTTGATCGGCGGCGATCTGGTCAGCAACGGCGCCATATCGCTCGCTCGCGGCGCCGCCGGGCTCGGGCTCGCGATTGCCGTCGGCGCTCCGCTCGGCGTGCTGATGGCCTGGTACAAGCCGGTGCGGACCGTGTTCAACCCCTTGGTGCAGTCGCTCTACCCGATGCCGAAATCGGCGCTGATCCCGGTCACCGTGCTGTGGCTCGGCTTTGGCAGCGCCTCCAAAATCCTGCTGATCTTTATCGGCTGCATGCTGCCGATCACGTTGAGCGCGTTCAACGGCGCGCGCAGCGCCGAGCAGACCCTGATCTGGTCGGCGCGCAGCCTGGGGGCGGGGCGCACCGCGACCTTGATCGACGTGGTGCTGCCGAGCGCACTGCCCGAGGTCCTGGCCGGCATCCGCATCGCGCTGGCCTTTGCCTTTGTGCTGCTGGTGACGACCGAGCTGATCGCCGCGCGCGCCGGTTTCGGCTATCTGATCGGCTGGCTCGGCGACGGCGGCGTGTACGATGCGATGTTCGCGGTCGTCCTGACCGTGTCGCTGCTCGGCTTTGCCGCCGATCGCATATGGCTGCTGCTGATGAAGCGGATGCTGCGGTGGCGCGAATGAGCGAGGCCCTCAGATGAGCGAGACCCTCGACCGCGTCGCGGTGTCGCCGCCACGGCGGCGCGGGTATGGCCGCCTGATGGTCGAGGCAGGTTTTGGCCTCGGCCGAAATCTGCGCAGCGGCTTCACCCTGATCTTGCTGCTGGCGGCCTGGGAGGCGTTTGCCCGCAGCGGTGCGGTCAGCGACTTTCTGCTGCCGCCCTTCTCGGTCGTGGTCGAGCGGGTCTGGCAGGACGCGCTGTCGGGCGATCTTGCGATCAATCTCGGCGCGACCCTCTACCGCGCCCTCTTCGGCTTTGCCATCGCCGCCGCCGCGGGTGTGGCGATCGGCATCCTGATCGCGCGCAACCGGGCGACGCGCTGGTTTTTCGATCCGATCGTCTCGGTCGGCTTCCCGATGCCAAAGATCGCCTTTCTGCCGATCTTCATGCTGTGGTTTGGCCTCTACGACACCTCCAAGGTGACGATGATCGTGGTCAGCGCGATCTTTCCGGTGGTCACCGCGACGGTGGCCAGCACCCAGGGGGTCGAGAAGGAGCTCTTATGGTCGGCGCGCAGCCTCGGCGCCAGCGAGCGGCGGCTCCTCTGGGAGATCGTTCTGCCGGCGGCATTGCCGCAGATCCTGACCGGGCTGCAGGTGGCGCTGCCGGTGTCGATGATCGTCGCCATCGTCTGCGGGATGCTGATGGGCGGGACGGGGCTTGGTGCCGCGATGATCAACGCCTCGCGCTTTGCCGACTCGCCAGGGGTGTTCGCCGGCATCCTCGAGATCGGCGTCGCCGGGTTTTGCCTGATCAAAGGCATCGCCATCCTGCGCCGCCGCCTGCTGCGCTGGCACCAGGAGACGCAGGATGTCGCGACCGTTTAGTCGGACGCGCCAGGCTGTCGGCGACGGCGCGCGAATGCGCGCCAGGCGGTCGACAACGGCGCGCTTAGAGGAGAAAGCTGCAGATGCACCCGCGGTTTCTGAGCTGCGCGCAAAAAAGAGCGATCGGGACGGCGCTCGTCGTGTTCGGGATTTGCCTGTGGCTGGCGGCGGTGGCGCTGCATGTTGCCCCGCCGAGCGCGCGCGACGTGACGTTTCCTCACTTTGAAGCGCGGCTGCTCGGGATCGTCACCGGGGGAGCAGCGGTCACCGGCGGCATCATCCTGTTCGCCGCGGCCTGAACGCTCGCAACCGCGGCGATTCGCCATCGCGCGACTTGCCGGCTGCTGCTGTCAACGCGAATAATGATAGCGCCGATCGCCTGGCACGCGATAAGTTGGCGTCGCCGCTGAGCTGCCTTATAATCGACGGACGGCTTGCGGAGCCTTGGGGGTTGGCCGGAGAGCTGCGGGGGAGGAAGGCCATGACGACGGGCGCCACGGGCGGCTTCGCGCTGTCCGAAACCGAGCATCGGCGGCAGCTGCGCCGGGCGGTCATTGCCAGCACGATCGGCACGACGATCGAATGGTATGATTTCTTTATCTACGGAACCGTCACCGGGCTGGTTTTCGCCAAGCTCTATTTCCCCGGCTCGAACCCGCTGACCGGGACCTTGCAGGCGTTTGCCGTCTACGCCGTCGGCTTTGTCGCGCGGCCGATAGGCGCCGCGATCTTCGGCCATTACGGCGACCGGATCGGGCGCAAGGCGGCGCTGATCGCGACCCTGCTGCTGATGGGGTTGGCGACGTTTGCCGTGGCTTTTGTCCCGGGCTATGAGAGGATCGGCGTCTGGGGCGCGGTGATCCTGACGATCCTGCGCCTGTTGCAGGGGATCGGGGTCGGCGGCGAGTGGGGCGGCTCGGTGCTGATGTCAATGGAGTGGGCGCGGACCACCGCGCATCGCGGCTTTGTCGCCTCGTGGCCGCAATGGGGCGTGCCGGCGGGGCTGTTTCTGGCCAATCTCGCGGTCCTGGCGTTCAGCGCGATCGCCGGCCCGCAATTCATCGTCTGGGGCTGGCGCATCCCGTTTCTGCTCAGCATCATCCTGGTCGGGGTCGGGCTCTACATCCGGCTCGGCATTCTCGAGACCCCGGCCTTTGCCCGGCTGGTCAGCGAAAACCGGGTCGAGCGCGTGCCGGTCATCGAGGTGATCAAGCGCCAGCCGCGCGAGATCATCCTGACCGCGCTGGCGCGGATGGCCGAGCAGGCGCCATTCTATATTTTCACCGCCTTCATCTTCACCTACGGCACGCGAATCCTGCACACCTCGCGCGACCTGCTGCTGGTCGCGGTGCTGGTCGCCTCGGTCGTGTCGTTCTTTACGATCCCGTTCGCCGGCTGGCTCTCCGACCGGATCGGGCGCAAGCGCATGTACCTGATCGGCTCGGTCACGGTGGGCGTGTTCGGCTTTATCTATTTCGCGCTGCTCGACACGATGGTGCCGGGCTGGATTTTTCTCGCGATCGTGCTGTCTCTGATCCCGCACGACCTGATGTACGGGCCGCAGGCCGCGCTGATCGCGGAATGCTTTACCCCTCGGCTGCGCTACAGCGGCGCCTCGCTCGGCTATCAGCTGGCCTCGGTGGTCGCCGGCGGCCCGGCGCCGCTGATCGCGACGGCGTTGTTCGCATCCTACCGATCGGGCTATGCGATCGCCGTCTACATCCTGGTCTGCGCAATCATCAGCGTAATCTCGGCGGCGCTGCTGCCCGACTACACCAATCGGGAGATTTCCGCCGAATACGCCCGCGTTTAGTCCGGCCGAGCGAGCTTGTGCTGATCAATGCGCTGCACGGTTGGCAGGGCTCCGAGCGGCTGCTAACGTTTTGACCAACGGCCCCGGCAGCATGGCGCCGGGGAAACAACACGGGCGCAGACAACCGCCCGATCGGCGAGGAGGAAAAAAGCCAATGACAACACCCGACATCGCGGCTGGCGGCATGTCCGAAGAAGAGCACCGCCGCCATTTGCGCCGCGCGCTGCTCGCCAGCACGATCGGCACGACGATCGAGTGGTATGATTTCCTGCTCTATGGCACCGTGACCGGGCTCGTCTTCGGCAAGCTGTTTTTCCCTCATTCGGTGCCGTTGATCGGCATTCTCGAGGCGTTCGGCGTCTTTTTCATCGGCTTTGTCGGGCGGCCGATCGGGGCGGCGATCTTTGGCCATTATGGCGACCGCATCGGGCGCAAGGCGACCCTGATCGCGACCCTGCTGATCACCGGCGTGGCCACCTTTGCCGTGGGTCTCGTGCCGGGCTTTGCCAGCATTGGCGTCTGGGGTGCGATCATCCTGACGATCCTGCGCCTGATCCAGGGGATCGGGGTCGGGGGCGAATGGGGCGGCTCGGTATTGCTGGCGATGGAATGGTCGCGCGGCACAAAAAACCGCGGCTTTATCGCCTCCTGGCCGCAATTCGGCGCGCCGGCCGGGTTGTTCCTGGCCAATCTGGCGGTGCTGATCTTCAGCGCGGTTTCCGGCGACAAGTTTCTGGTGTGGGGCTGGCGCATCCCGTTCTTTCTCAGCGCCATCATGGTCGGGATCGGGCTGTGGATCCGGCTTGGCATTCTCGAAACCCCGGTCTTTCAGAAAATCGTCGACGAGGACCGCGTCGAACGGGTGCCGGTGCTTGAAGTCTTCAAGCGCCAATGGCGCCAGGTCTTGCTGACCGCGCTGTTGCGGATGCCGGAACAGGCGCCGGGCTATATCGTCGGCGCGTTCATCTTCAGTTATGGCACGACGGTGTTGGGCGCCTCCCGCGATTTTCTGTTGATCGCGATCCTGGTCCAGACCGTCCTCGGCTTTCTGTGGGTCACGGTCTCTGGGCATCTGTCGGACCGGATCGGCCGCAAGCGCATGTACATGATCGGCTGCGTGTTTGTCGCGATCTTCGGCTTTATTTACTTTGCCTTGCTCGACACCAAGGTGCCGTCGTTGATCTTTATCGCGGTGGCGCTGTCGCTGCTGCCGATCATGACGATGTACGGTCCCGAGGCGGCGCTGATCGCCGAAAGCTTTACGCCGCGGCTGCGCTACAGCGGCACCTCGCTCGGCTATCAGCTCGCCTCGATCATCGCCGGCGGCCCGTCGCCGTTTATCGCGACGGCGCTGTTCGCCGCCTACAAGTCGAGCCTGCCGATCGCGATCTACATCGCGATCTGCGCCGTCATTGGGATTGTCGCGACCGCGCTCTTGACCGACTACACCGGGAGGGAGATCTCCGCCGAATACGAGAGGGTCTGACCTTTCTTGGTGGAGGAATACAGTCTTGGTGGAGGGATACAGGCGGCGTTCGCACGAGCGCCGCCTGCACTTTTTCGGCCGGTAGGGCCGGGATTGGACCAGGAGTGTTTTGCCGATCCACAAAACGCTGATACCATGAAGCGATCGGTGTCCCTCTCTTCCGCAACGGGAGCTGAGGGTAATAAAAGCGGGCGCGCCAGACGCCCGAGGCCTGGGGAGGCATTCAATGACGGCATCCGACGTCACCGGAAGTGGGCTGTCCGATACCGAGCATCGCGCGCAATTGCGCCGCGCGCTGCTCGCCAGCACGGTCGGCACGCTGATCGAATGGTACGATTTCCTGCTCTATGGCACAGTCACCGCGCTGATTTTCGGCAAGCTGTATTTTCCCCATTCGAGCCCGATCATCGGCGTGCTCGAAGCCTTCAGCGTCTTCTTCATCGGCTTTGTCGGCCGGCCGATCGGGGCCGCGATCTTCGGCCATTGGGGCGACCGCATCGGGCGCAAGGCGACCCTGATCGTGACCCTGCTGGTGACCGGCCTCTCGACCGTCGCCGTCGGCCTGGTGCCGACCTATGCCATGATCGGCATCTGGGGCGCCGTTTTGATGACCGTGATCCGCCTGATCCAGGGGATCGGGGTCGGCGGTGAATGGGGCGGCTCGGTGCTGCTGGCGATGGAATGGGCGCGAACCAGCAAAAACCGGGGCTTCCTGTCGTCCTGGCCGCAATTCGGCGCGCCGGCCGGATTTTTTCTGGCCAATTTGGCAGTGTTGTTCTTCAGCTGGCTGTCCGGGCCTAACTTCGTCACCTGGGGCTGGCGCATCCCGTTCTTCCTCAGCATCATCATGGTCGGGGTTGGGCTGTGGATCCGGCTCGGCATTCTCGAAACCCCGGTGTTCCAGAAGGTGGTCGAAGAAGAGCGGGTCGAGCGCGTCCCGGTGCTTGAAGTGTTTAAGCGACAGCCCAAGCAGATAGCGCTGACCGCCATCTTGCGCCTGCCGGAGCAGGCGCCGGGCTACCTCTTTGGCGCATGGATCTTCAGCTATGGCACGCACACTCTCGGCTTCTCGCGGGATTTCTTGTTGATCGCAGTGCTGGTCCAGGCGGTGGCTGCCTTCATCTGGGTCGTGTGCACCGGAACCTTCTCTGATTACGTCGGCCGCAAGAACATGTTCATGATCGGCTGCGTAACCATGGGGATTTTCGGGTTCGTCTATTTCGCGCTGCTCAACACCAGGTCGCCGGCATTGAGCTTTATTGCTATCGTGCTGTCGGGCATGGCGGTTATGACGTTGTACGGGCCGGAGGCGGCGCTGATCGCCGAGAGCTTTACGCCGCGGCTGCGCTACAGCGGCACCTCGCTTGGCTACCAGCTCGCCTCGATCATCGCCGGCGGCCCGTCGCCGTTTATCGCGACGGCATTGTTTGCCGCCTTTGGCTATACTCTGCCGATCGCGATCTATATCGCCGTTTGCGCGGTGATCGGCCTCGTCGCGACGTCGCTGTTGACCGACTACACCGGCAAGGACATCTCGGCCGAATACCAGGGAGTCTGACCCGGTCTCGATTATCGCGGGCAAGCTCCCGCAGCAAGAACCCGCTCAGGCGGCTTCGTCGAGGGACGAGCCGGTGTCGAGCGTGGTCGCGCGGCGCAAGTCGCGCGGAAAGCGATCGTCATGCGGGCGGCCGCGATGCATCGTCGAGCGGTTGTCCCAGATCACCAGATCGCCAACCTGCCATCGGTGGCTGTAGACGAATTGCGGCCGGGTCGCGAACAAATTGAGGTCGTAGAGCAGGATGCGGCCGTCGGCGACCGGCCAGCCCTCGATATGTGAGGCATGCGCCGACAGATAAACCGTCTTGCGGCCCGACCCGGATGCCGCCGCACCAGGCGCTGCCGTGACGGCGGGTATTTCTCGCGCTCGCCCGGCGCGAATTCGGTAAAGCCGATCTGACCGCGCGACCAGGTGATGTCGTGCACCGCTACCAGCGGCTCGATCGCCGTTTTCATCTCATCGGAAAGTGCGTCATAGGCGGCACGCATATCGGCGAACTCGGTCTCGCCGCCGCCAAAGGCGCTCGGCGGCGGCACCGCCACCGCGTGCAGCATGCCCAGCACCACCGGCACCGGCATATAGGAAGCGTCGGTGTGCCATAGCCGGTTGCCGAGCATGTCGAGCCGGCGCCGATCATCAGCAGCGCGCAGCTTGCCGTCCTCGTCGAGGTTCGAGATATCGCCGATCTCCGGGTGCTCGAGCCGCCGTCGAACTGCCTGCGCCGCGGCGCGGCCGATTTCGAGCGGGCCGAAGCGCGCTGCAAAATCGCGCAATTGCGTGTCGTCGAGCCGCTGGCCGCGAAACACCACGACCGCGTACCGGTCGATCGCGCGCCAGATCGCTGCGATCGTCGCGTGATCGACCGGCCGGCGAGAGATCGACGCCCTTCGCCTCGGCGGCAAACAGCGGATGAAGCTGGCGCAATTCGAGGCTCATGCGATATCTCCTCCGGCGGCGGCAAATTGCAGCATCACGCCGCGCATCGGCCGAAGTCAATCGAGCGGAAAACACGAAGTGCGCCCCAGGTGCGGATCACAGCGTTCCTTACGGAATAGCGGCACGCAAGGACTAATCGGACACCGGGATCGTTGAACGTCCTGGTGCACGGCGTAGTCTGCCTTCCATGTCAAAGGCTTTTCTCTCCTCCGTCTAGACAATTCGCTATTCGGGCGTTAATTCATGTATGATTTGGGAGCCCTCAATGTCGTCAAATACGTTAGCAGGATATGACCCACTGGGAGAATTTGGTACGACTTCTCCGGAAATTCGTGAACTAGTAGAAGACACGAGCAAGCGGGTCATTCTCAATATCCTAAAATCCTACACAGGCATCTTTGATTCGTTCTCAGAAGCTTTGCAGAACGCGCTAGATGCCGGTGAGCGACGGTCCCGCCAAGACCCAGGTTCTTATAGACCCAAGATTTGGGTTCGAATCGATATGCGCGATAAACGAATCCGCATTGCGGATAATGGTATCGGCATGTCTATGGAGGAGCTGAGGCATTGCTTTAAGCCCAACGTGAGCTTTAAGAAGGGTCAAGGACTAAGGGGACAGAAAGGTGTTGGTGCAATTTTTCTTGCGTACGGGTACTCGTTTATAAAAATTCAAACTAAGAAGGACGAAACTGAGATCGCGGTCTCATTGGCACAGGGTCGACGGTGGGCGGAAGACGAAAGCGGCCAGGTCTCGCGACCAGTATTTGAAGACTCTGATTTCGACGATGGGTTGCTCCAAAGGGAGAAATCAGGCACTAGCGTAGAAATTTACCTAAGTGGTGCACCGGGCGAGCGTCCCCGTGACCTAAGCTGGTTTGGTGCGCGTACTGCGGAGCGCTGGCTGGATTTGCTTCGGGTCAAGACCCCACTTGGGGGCGTGTACCTTGAAGCGTCAGGTTTCAAACCGGAAATAACCATCACCGTTCGAGACCCTGCTGGAGAGACCACGGAGATCACGACCGATCGCGCAGAATATTTCTATCCGCACGAGTACTCGATATTAAATAATAAGGTTAAAGATCTTCTCGGAGATCCGTGAGGCCGAAGCGCGGTTCAAGGATCTCCGGAGTATATCTCTCAAATGATGAAACCAGAATTCAAAAGGCTTCGGGCGATTTATGAAATATGGAATCATTCTTCTATTATAGGGGAAGGCTCCCTTTTAGGATCAGACTTTTCGGACGAAGAAAAATTTCTGGTCGAGAGGCACAAAGTTTGCGTCTACGGATGCTTTTTGCATAGTTCGACCGTCTGGCGGCGTTTCAGTAAGGAAGAACTGGACCTACGAGAGAACTTGAACCTCCTGAGCCCCGGCCTACACTTGGCATCCGATAGGATGGTGCAGGGTGAACCCCTTGTTATACCGCTGACCCGATCGGTCCAATATCAGAACAATGCCCATGTAATCGTGCATTTTTCAGACGGGAATCCAGACCTCGGAAGGAAGACTTTCCAGCCGGAGCTAACGTCTCTCGCGGAATCGCTTGCGAGCCGAGCTGTGCGAGCGTTTTTGTGCTACCGTAGCTACCTGGAAAAAGACACAGGCGCTGAAGACTTTCCTGTGAGTAGCAATCTCTTTCAGTGGAAGGTGGACAATCTTAAATACCTGGAAGAGCGGCCAGTTATTAGGACGATAGGCAAGTCGGAACTAGCGATTCTATCGGAACCACAGCAAGAACAGGATGTGGTTGCCCTCTTCCATGAGCTTCTGGCTGCGAAAGTGGTGAGAGGCCTTGGAGTTCTGGCTACATCACAGAGCGATCGATATGATTCTCTTTTTATTGCAGATTACAGGGCTATGGAGGGCCAAGACCCGAAACAGTTTGCTTACTCAGCGCAGCAACCTCTCGGCGTTTCCGAGCGGCATCTGGGGCATAAATCGGACCCGATGGTTTTGGAGTACAAATACGATTTTGGAGCGCTCGTGAGAGATTTCAGGGCGGAAGAGAAATTTATGGCGGAGATAGATTTAGTTGTCTGCTGGGACGTGAACAAGAGTGACATGGGAGATTTTGTATTTCGATCGATGTTGGTTGCTGACGAAGGTGCAAATCGAAGATTCTACGGGTCCACCCATAAAGTATTTCTCGAAAGCAATTCCACGCCAAAGTTCGAGGTGCTCGCCCTTAAGCATTTCTTGAATTTTTTGATCGACCCGGTGAGAGAGGCAGCGAGCCAAGCTGTCTTGTTTGGCTGATCCGCTGAGGAATCAGGTCGGACTGTCTGACTGACAGCATGTATGGGTGGCCGGGATTTAACAAAGGGCCGCGGACGAGGGGAGTATCATGGACGCCTGGTTTCACTGCGAGAACCCCTACCCGTATCGTGCCGGACGACGTGCTCGATGCGGCGGATTCGGTGCGCGCCAGCCTGCCGAACCGCTATTGCGACCCGAAAGTCGCGGCGCAATTGTTCGAGGAGACGCTCGACGAATACCTTTTGTGCGATGAGCTCGGGCTCAATATTACTTCGAGCGAGCACCATGCCGGGATCAACTGCCTCTATGGGGCGAGCCCGGTCATCCTCGGCATCGTCGCCCGACAGACGAAGAACATTCGCCTCCTGAGCATGGGGACCCTGGTGACGGTGCGGCAGGACCCGGTGCGCGTCGCCGAGGAGTATGCGACCGCTGATGTGATCTCGCGCGGGCGGTTGGAAATCGGCTTTGTCAAATCGGGGGGCACCGAGATGGCCTCGGGCAACGCCAACCCGATCGGCGTGCGCGAACGTTTCTGGGAGGCGATCGACCTGATCGGCAAGACCTTGACCTCGCATGACGGGCCGTTCAGCTGGGAGGGCAAGCATTTCACGCATCGCCACGTCAACATTTGGCCCGGGCCCTATCAGCGGCCGCACCCGCCGATGTGGGCGGCGACCTCGGACCCCGAGGACACGGCCGAATTGGGCCGCCGCGGCATGGTCAACATCATGGTCATGCGCGGGGTCGATGTGACGAGGCGGGCCTGGGCCTCCTATCGCCAGGCGCGCGAACAGGCTGGCCTCGCCAAGCCCGCGACCGACCGTTTCGGCTATTCGGCCTTTGTCTATGTCGGCGACACCGACGAGGAGGGTGTCAGGGTCGGCTCAAAGCTCTTGTGGTTTGTCAACACCAGCATGAAATCGGCGCCGCAATATGCGAAGCTCCTGCCCGGCCAGACACCGTCCGAATTCGCGCCGCAGCTCTATCGCAATCCGGGATCGGCGAGCGGGATTGGGCGGCCGGGGCGCGACTCCGCCCTGAACCGGCCTGGCGTCACGGCCGAGATGGCGATGGCCGGCGGGCGCATGTATGCCGGCAGCCCCGACACCGTCTACCGGCAGATCATGGAATTTTACGACAAGGTCGGCGGCTTCGGCCACCTGATCATGGTCGGCAAAACCGGCTTTATCACCCACGCCGAGGCGGTCAAGAACATCACCTTGTTCGCGAAGGAGGTCCTCCCCCGCCTGCGCGAGATCAGGCCGGTGGTCGTCGAGTGAGGTGGGAAAGAGCCGAGCCCCTATCACACATTAGCCCTCATTCCCGTTCGCGCCATTCGCGGGCAGGCGCTTGAAAGCGGGAACCCGGGGCAAGCAATCTCAGGTCATTGCAGACGACCATATCGGCCGCGATCGGCTCATCGGGTTGGCGGGCGCGGGTAGACTTCGGCAATCACATCGTCGAGCCAATGCCGGGAGAGGCCAGGAACTTCGGCGATCTCGGCGCCAAGCCGCTCGCCATCGAGCTCGTAGCGGACGGCGCCGAGCCGCTTTTCGCCGGGCATGGCGGGCTGCATCTCGCCGACCAGAAAGCTCGACGCCGGCGCCCACAAGTAGCGGGTGCCGTGATGGCCAAAGTCGCGCGCCTTATGCAGATGGCCGCTGGCGACAAGCTTGACTTTGTGGCGCCGCAGCAGGGCCATCAGCCAGGCGCGCGGCTCGGGCTTGACCGACCAATACCCGGTGTCGCCCTCCTCGGGGCGGTCGAGAAACAGCGGCTTGTGCAGAAACCAGGCGATCGGCCGGCCATCGGCCTCGGCCATCGCTGCCTTGAGCCATTCGGCCTGCGCCGCCTCCTCGCTCGAGCCGCTGCCGAGAACGAGCGCGTCGAACCCGAGCAGGCGCCATCCTGCGATGTCTTCGACCCACCGGTCGGGTCCGAAATGGCGGCGCCAGCGCGCGAGGCGCTCGTCAGTCGCCGGCTGGCGCTGATGCCCGGCTTCGCCGACATCGTGGTTGCCCGGGAACCGCGAGACAGCGCACGCCGAGCTGTTGCATCAGCCCTGCGGCATAGGCCAGATCGTCCTCGACCGCGGCGCCGTCAATCGTGACATCGCCGGTATGGACTACCAGGTCCGGGCGCTGCGCCGTAATCCATTGCGCGAGCGGCGGCCAGTTGTCGGCGAAATGCGCCTTGCCGCGGCTCAGATGGGTGTCGGTGATTTGGATTATCCGCATTGCCCCTCGCACAAATGCGCCATCAGCTCGGCCATGCGCGTAAATACCAGCGAGCAGCCGGCGGCGGTCAGCTGCTCGGCGTGGCCCTGCGGGCAGTGGCTGCCGCCGCAGAAGCCCAGAACCGGCATGCCGGCGGCGACCGCGGCGGCGACGCCGACGACGCTGTCCTCGATGACCAGGCAGGATGCCGGGTGCGCGCCCAATTGCCGCGCCGCCAGCAGAAAGAGGTCGGGCGCCGGCTTGCCGGCGGCGACCTGCATCGCGCTATAGACATGCGGCTCGAAAAAACGCAGCAGCCCGGTCAGCGCCAACCGCTCGCGCACCCGGACGAGATGCCCGTTCGAAGCGACGCAGCGCGCCGCTGGCAAGGCCGTCAGCAGCGCCTCGACCCCCGGCATCGCCACCAGCTCGCGTTCGAGGGCGAGTGCCGTGCGCACCCGCATCGCCTCAAAGAACTCGTCCGACAGAGAGCGGCCAAAGCGGGCCTCGACCGCAGCGGTCAGGGTACCGCGGTTTTTACCAAAACCAAGCGTCAGGGCTTCGGCCGCGGTCGCCGGGCAATCGGCCGCGGTCAGGCACTCGCCGAGGATGCGGGCAAAAATGACCTCGCTGTCGACGAGGACACCGTCGCAATCGAAAATCACCAGATCGGGCACGCAACGCCTTTCCATGGCCCCGCCGGGACGAGCTCTGAGATGACCACACCGGCGGCGGGGCGAGTGTGATCTGGCTCACACTCTATCAGCTGATCCGATCGAGGCGCAGCGGCGAACTCGGGTCACCCCTCGCTGCCGCCGCGGATGAGGGGCTCAGAACAGGATGCCGCTCTCGACCATGACCCGCGTCTGCGAATTGCCGTTGAAGTTGGGGCCGAGAGCATCGCCGGTCGTGACGCTGTTGGCCTTGACCCAGGAAAACTCGGCGCGGGCGAAATAGTATTTCCACTGATAAGTCGGGGTGATCGTGAACGAAAACGCCCCGCTGCCCGGCCCATAGAGCAGGTTGTTGCCGCCAGTGGTGCCGATGTACTCGACCCGGCCGCCAAGGTTGAAACCCGAGCCGATATCGTAATTGACCAGCAGGGCCCCGCCGAAGGTCGACGCGCTCGGACCATAGAGCGCCAAATTGGCCGGCACGTGGGTCGCCTGAAAATAGGGCTGAATGATCCACGGGTCGGAATTGTAAGTGTAGATCAGGTTGTAGATCTGCGAATTGTTCAAGGTGGCCGGGGTGCGCAAGTTCGTCAGATGATTGGTCGTGCCGATATTGCCGCCGGCGGCAAATTCAAAGGTGTTGGCGGGGTTCAGCGTGTAGGTGGCCGACCCGGTCACCCAATTGAACACCCCGGAATCAAACCCGTCATTCACCGACAAGGAGAGGGCAACCGGGCCGATCGTGTAGTTGCCCTGGACGCCTTTGTTGACCGCGTTCTCCTGGTTCCACAGGAGCCCGCGCTCGATATTTATGTTTTCAAATGAGAACGTGTACTCGGCGCCGATCAGGGTGGGGAGCTTGCCGCCCTCGATCGAGAAATTGTCGGTCGGCGCGATCTTGGCAAAGCCCTGCGGAAACCAGCCCCACAAATTTCCGGCCGGGGAATGGTAGCCGAAGGTCGCCTGCGCCGCCGAAACGTAGGGCGCCCCCAACGAGGCGATCGAATAGGCGCCGCCCTGCGCATAGAACTGGAAAATGCCGTCGGTTTTCTGGACAAACAGCTGGCCGTTCGACAGGTCCGGCTGCCACGAGCGGTTGCCGGGGAACGGGTTGTTCTGCCATTGCCCGAGACCGCTGGCGATGCCGTCCACGTAAATGTCGCCGAGCGGGCCGAGGCTGTATTTCGGCGGCGGCAGCTGGATCGCCAGCGGGCCGGTGATCGTCGGCGCGATCAACGGCGAGGTCGGCGCGGGCGGCGGCGCCGCTGCCGCCGGCCCGGGTGCCGCCGGCGCACCCGCGGCGGGAGCCGTCGCGGATGGCGATACTGCGGGCGGCTGCTGGGCAAGCTGGTCGGCCCACGCTCCCGCCGAGCCAAGGCCGAGCCAGGCTGCGGTGAGGGCCACGCCCGAGAGGGCGCTCTTCTTGGTGTTCTTCATCCGGCGAGAGCCTCTCGAATGATCGTTCCACGATGGGCGGGCAGGCACGATTTCGACCGCAAGCGCGACTCGCGCTCCCTCCCGGCGTGCGGACGACGCAAGTGCCGTACCAACCTCGGATCATTCGTCTCCCAACCGTGCGTGGAGCTGCGAGCCGCGCGGTTGCGCGGCATCACGCGCTTTCGCCTCTCGCTTTTGTGGTTGGAGCAGTGTCGGGGCGGCGCCCGACGCTGCGCCCGCCCTGGCTATTTCTTGGGCAGATTGACCGGTCTTTCGCCGCCAGCAATGCAAAAACTCTGCCCAGCCGAGCCGAAGAACACGTCTCCGCCGGATGGCCGCGAGCCCGTCGGGCGGGCTGCTGTTGTGGCCGCGTTCAGCCGCGGCCGATATAGGGCATCTTGGTCGCCATCACCGTCATGAACTGCACGTTGGCTTCGGGCGGCAGGGTGGCCATGTAGACGACGCCCCTCGCCACATGCTCGACATCCATGCGCGGCTCGGCCTCGACCCGGCCGGTCGCCTGCAGCCGCCCTTGTGCGGTGTCCTCGTTGCGGGTGGTGGCGGCGTTGCCGATGTCGATCTGGCCGCAGGCGATGTTGTATTGGCGCCCGTCGAGCGACAGCGAGCGGGTGAGCCCGGTCAGCGCGTGCTTGGTCGCGACATAGGGGGTCGAGTTGCGCCGCGGCACATGGGCCGAGACCGAGCCGTTGTTGATGATGCGCCCACCCGGCGGATCCTGCGCCTTCATCATGCGAAAGGCGTGCTGCGCGCACAAAAACGAGCCGGTCAAATTGACCGCGACCACGTTCGACCATTGCTCGTGGGTCAGGTCTTCGAACGGGATGCCGCGGGTGCTGATCCCGGCATTGTTGAACAACAGGTCGATGCGGCCGTAGGTCTGTTTGACCTTGTCGAACAATGCGGCGATCTGCGCCGGGTCGGAGACGTCAGTCGGCACCACCAAGGTCGGCGGCGCCGCATCATCTGGGCCAGCCCCGGCCAATGCCGCGGTTTCTTCGAGCATATCGCGCCGGCGGCCGGCCAGCGCCACGGCGAACCCGGCCTCGACCAGCGCCAGCGCCGAGGCGCGGCCGATGCCGCTGCCGGCGCCGGTGACGACGGCGATCTTCCTTGGCGTTTCCATCGGATTGCTCCCCTTTCGTTCTACAGCCTTTGCGGCAAAAGCCAGCGGCTCGGCGCCACCAGCTCGTCTTGCGCGGCGACCAGCGCCAACTCGCCGCCGCCGGCCCGCAGCGTCGCTTCGACCACGCCCCAGATCGCGCCGACGGTTTTGGCCAGCGCCTCGGGCAATGGCTTTCCTTTCAGCAGCCAGCCGAGAAACAGCGCGGCGAGCGCGTCACCGCAGCCGGTCGCCTCGATCGGCAGGCGCGGGGTTTCGACCGCCCAGGCCCCATCCGGTCCGGCCGCGACCGCGGCGAGGCGGCCGGCCGCGGGTTCGAGGCTGGTGACCAGGACGATGCTTGGCCCGCGCCGGCGCAATCCATCGGCGGCGGCGGCGGCTTGCGCCAGCGTGCTCACTGGGCGGCCGGTCAGCCATTCGAGCTCGAAGCGGTTGGGGGTAGCGATGTCGGCGACCGCCAGCGCGCGGTCGCGGTAGAATTCGGGAACTCCTGCGCCGACATACCAGCCCGGCCCGGTGTCGCCCATGACCGGGTCGCAGCAAAAAAACGCCCGTGGGTTCGCCCGCTTTACCCGGCCGACGATATCGAGCAGCACCGGGCCCGCTTCAGGACCGCCCAGATAGCCCGACAGCACCGCGTCGCAACTCGGCAGCAGCCCCAACTCGGCGATCCCATCGAACAATTCGGCGATCTCGCGCGCCGGCACCGCGCCGCCGCGCCACTTGCCATAGCCGGTGTGGTTCGAAAACGCGACGGTGTTGAGCGACCAGGTCTCGATCCCAAGCCGCTGCAGAGGAAACAATGCGGCGCAGTTGCCGACATTGCCGCAGGCGACCCAGGACTGGACCGAGAGAACGGTCGGCATCGTCAATTTCTGTGTCAATTCCTGTCGCGCCAGTCGATGCGGTCGAACACCGTCTTAATGTCGAAAAAAATGATCAGGGCGCTGACCACGAACAGCCCGAGCCCCGCGCCGTGCAGCGCGCCGGATGGCCAGTCATGGGCGATAAACAGCCCGACCAAGCCGATCACCGTAAATACCGGGATCGCCACCGCGAGGCTTCTCATGTTGCTGACAAGCACAAAGGTGCCCCATCCCAAGCTTACCCCGTCAAAGCTCTGCTTCAGCCGGACAAAGGCGAGCACCAGCGCGCCCAGGATCAGCGCGATCCCACAGCCGTAATCGCCGGGCAGCTCGCCGCCGCTGGCGGCAAACGCGCCGACCACTACGCACAGCGCGAGGATGACAAACTGCAGCCAAAAGCCGAGCCACGACCAGAAGCCCTGCTCGGCCGGCTCCGGTCCCCGACTCGTCTCAGCCATGCGCTACCCTCCGATCGCCGCCCGCTCGGCTCGTCTCCGAGCCCGGTGCGACAATGCCCGCCGGCCGGCGCCGATCGCAACCATTATGCGGCCGCTCGGCCGGGCGGTGGATAGATGGGCGGTGCGAGGAGGTGTCGTGCTGATATGATCCGCAGTATGGAGACTTTGTCGACGCCGATGCTGCGCCCCCGCCGCAGCGTGCTGTTTGTCCCGGGCTCGAACCCGCGGGCCCTGGAGCGGGCGCGCGCGTTGCCGGCCGACGCGCTGATTTTCGATCTCGAAGATGCGGTGACGCCGGCGGCGAAGGAGGAGGCGCGAACCGCGGTGGCCGCGGCGCTGGCGGCCGGCGGCTACGGCGCACGCGAGCGGGTGCTGCGCGTCAATGCGCTCGACACCCCGTGGGGCCACGCCGATCTCGCTGCCGCGGCGACGATGCCGCTTGACGCGGTGCTGCTGCCCAAAGTCGAGAGCCCCGAGCGGGTGCGTCTTTCGGGGGCGCTGCTCGATGCTTTGGGGGCGCCACCGGAGCGGGGGTTGTGGTGCATGATCGAAACCCCGCTCGGTGTCCTGAACGCGCGCGACATCGCGGCGGCGGGGCCGCGGCTCGCGGCCTTGGTGGTCGGCACTTCGGATTTGACCAAGGACCTGCACGCCACCGCCACGATTGATCGCCTGGCGTTGCTGCCGGCGCTCGGCCTCGTCCTCCTCGCCGCCCGCGCCTATGGGCTTGCAGCACTCGACGGCGTGCATCTCGACCTCGGCGATGACGCAGGTTTTGCCGGCGCCTGCCGCCAGGGCCGCGAGCTCGGCTTTGACGGCAAGACCTTGATCCATCCGAAGCAGATCGAAGCGGCCAACATCGCCTTCGCACCGAGCGCCGAAGAGGTTGCGTGGTCGCGCCGGGTCATCGCCGCGCATCAAGCGGCTGTCGCCCGCGGCCAAGGTGTGGCGCTGGTCGACGGCAAGCTGATCGAAAGCCTGCATGTCGAGCATGCCCTGCGGGTTGTCGCGATTGCCGAATCGATCGCCCGGATCACCGCCCCACCGTGAAATGCCGCATTGCGCGAGCGTCCGTTGACACCTCCCGGCACCCGGTCTAAGTCACAGCGGCGATGCGTCATATGCTGCGCTGCGTCATTTTTGCCGAGGAGGTCGATGGCTGCGATCACCTGCTGCGCCGGCGGTGCCGGGCTGGCGATGCCTCGGCGGCAAGGTCGGCCAGGCCGATCCCGCCGCGCCTGACACAGTCGCCCCGACCGATTTATTGCTCCAGATCAAGCCGCAGATGAGATCCGCCGAGCGGCCGCTGTCGCCGCACCTCCAGATTTACCGCTGGCAGCTGACCTCGGTGCTGTCGATCCTGCACCGCGCCAGCGGGGTGGCGCTGAGCGTCGGCGCCGCCATTCTGGTGTGGTGGCTGGTCGCCGCCGCCTCGGGCCCGGAGGCCTATGACACCGCAGCGAATTTCCTCGGCTCATGGCTCGGGATCGTGCTGCTGCTGGGCTGGAGCGCCGCGCTGTTCTACCATTTGTGCAACGGCATCCGGCATCTCGTTTGGGATACCGGTCACGCTCTCGATCTCAAATCCGTCTATACTGGCGGCTGGATCGTCGTCGCCGCGGCGGCGGTCCTGACCCTGATCGCCTGGGCTGCCGGGATGGCGCACTGGGCCGGCTGAGATGGCGATATCGCGGATGCGTTCGCCGCTTGGCCGCGCGATCGGCCTCGGCTCGGCGAAGGAAGGGGTCGAGCATTGGCTCGTCCAGCGCATCACCGCGGTGGCGTTGGTGCCGCTGGCGCTGTGGTTTGTGGCCGCGGTGATCGGCCTGGTCGGCGCCGATTTCGACACGATGCAGGGCTGGGTCGGCCGGCCATTGCCGGCGATCCTCCTGGTGCTGCTGTTGATCGCGACGTTTTATCACGCCTCGCTCGGGCTCCAGGTGGTGATCGAGGATTATGTCCACGCCGAGCTCGCCAGAATCGGGCTGGTGATCCTGGTCCGGCTGGCCTGCGTCGTCTTTGCCGTCGCCGGCATCGTCGCCGTGCTGAGCCTGGCGCTCGGCGTCGCCAGCTAGCTGTCGGGAGTAATCGGATGTCCCACGCCTACCAGATCACCGAGCACAGCTATGACGTCGTCGTCGTCGGCGCCGGCGGGGCCGGGCTGCGCGCGGCGTTGGGCTGCACCGTCGAGGGCCTCAAGACCGCGTGCATCAGCAAGGTGTTCCCGACGCGCAGCCATACCGTTGCCGCGCAAGGCGGGGTCGCCGCGGCGCTCGGTAACGAGGGTGAGGATGATTGGCGCTGGCACATGTACGACACGGTCAAGGGGTCCGACTGGCTCGGCGACCAGGACGCGATCGAGTATATGTGTCGGAACGCGATGCCGGCGGTCATCGAGCTCGAGCATTTTGGCGTGCCGTTCTCGCGCACCGAGGACGGCCGGATCTATCAGCGGCCGTTTGGCGGCCACATGACCGACTATGGCGACGGCGATCCGGCGAGGCGCGCCTGCGCCGCCGCCGACCGCACCGGCCACGCGATCATCCACACGCTCTATCCAGCAGTGCCTCAAGCACAATGCCGAGTTCTTCGTCGAATATTTCGTGCTCGACCTGATCATCGACGATGAGGGCGCCTGCCGCGGGGTCATGGCGTGGCGCCTCGAAGACGGGACCCTGCACCGCTTTCACGCGCATCTGGTGATCCTGGCCACCGGCGGCTACGGCCGGACCTATTTCTCCTGCACCTCGGCCCATACCTGCACCGGCGACGGCAACGCGATGGTGCTGCGCGCCGGGCTGCCATTGCAGGACATGGAGTTCGTCCAGTTCCACCCGACCGGCATCTATGGCGCCGGCTGCCTGATCACCGAGGGCGCGCGCGGCGAGGGCGGCTATCTGACCAACAGCGAAGGCGTGCGCTTTATGGAGGCCTATGCGCCGCACGCCAAGGATTTGGCCTCGCGCGACGTCGTCAGCCGCGCGATGACGATCGAGATCCGCGAAGGCCGCGGCTGCGGGCCGGAACAAGGAATATATCCTGCTGCATCTCGAGCACTCGAGCCGGAGGTGCTGCACCAGCGGCTGCCCGGGCATCTCGGAGACCGCGAAGATCTTTGCCGGGGTCGACGTGACGCGCGAGCCGATCCCGGTCGTTGCCGACCGTGCATTACGACATGGGCGGGATTCCGACCAACTACCACGGCGAGGTGCTGAGCCCGACCGCCGACGACCCCGAGCGGACAGTGCCGGGGCTGATGGCGATCGGCGAGGCGGCCTGCGTCTCGGTGCACGGCGCCAACCGGCTCGGCTGCAACTCGCTGCTCGACATCGTCGTCTTCGGCCGCGCCGCCGCGCAGCGCGCGGCCGAGCTGATCCGCCCCGGCATGCCGCACAAGCCGCTGGCCGCTGCGGCCGGCGAGGAGGCGGTGGCCCGGCTCGACGCCGTGCGCCATTCGCAGGGGCCGCTTAAGACGAGCGAGATCCGGCTCGACATGCAGCGCGTGATGCAGAGCAATTGCGCCGTCTTTCGCACCGCCGAGGTGCTCCAGGAAGGGGTGAAGAAGATCGATGGCGTGGCCGAGAGCTTTGCCGAACTCGGCATCACCGACCGCTCGATGATCTGGAACAGCGATCTCGCCGAGGCGCTCGAGCTCGAAAACCTGTTGGAGCAGGCGGTGGTGACCTTGCATTCGGCCGCCAACCGCACCGAGAGCCGGGGTGCGCATGCGCGCGAGGACTACCCCGAGCGCGACGACGCGAATTGGCTGAAGCACACCGTCGTCTGGCTTGATGCCGAGGGCAAGGTCACGACCGGCTATCGCCCGGTTCACCTCTACACCTTGTCGAACGAGGTGCAGCCCTTCCCGCCGAAGGCCCGCGTCTATTGACCGAGGATTTACGGCCGTAGGGTGGGTTGAGCGCAGCGAAACCCGCCGTTCCGGCCCCACATGATGGGTTTCCCCCGGCTGTGCCGGGAGCAACCCATCCTACAAAAGAAACCCGCGATGGCCGAATTCACCCTTCCCGCAAACTCAAAGATCGGAACCGGAAAGAGCGTCGCGGCGCCGGAGGGGGCGACGCGGGTGCGCGAGTTCAGGATTTATCGCTGGAACCCCGACGATGGTCAAAACCCGGTCATCGATAGGTTTGCCGTCGATCTCGACCATTGCGGCCCGATGGTGCTCGATGCGCTGATCAAGATCAAAAACGAGATCGACACCACCCTGACCTTTCGCCGCTCGTGCCGCGAGGGCGTATGCGGCTCGTGCGCGATGAACATCGACGGGGTCAACACCCTTGCCTGCATCACCGCGATCGAGGACATTCGCGGCCCGGTGCAGGTCTATCCGCTGCCGCACCTGGCGGTGATCAAGGACCTGGTGGTTGATCAGACCCACCTCGTCGCGCAGTACCAGTCGATGCAGCCCTGGCTGCAGAGCACGAGCGCCGCATCCCCCGACCGCGAGCAGCTGCAATCGATCGAGGAGCGCGCGCAGCTCGATGGGCTGTGGGAATGCATCCTCTGTTTTTGCTGCACGACCGCGTGCCCCAGCTGGTGGTGGACGGGCGAGCGCTATCTGGGCCCGGCGGTATTGCTGCAAGCCTATCGCTGGATCGCCGACAGCCGCGACGAGGCGACCGGCGAACGGCTCGACGCGCTCGAGGACCCGTTCCGGCTCTACCGCTGCCACACCATCATGAACTGCACCCGCACCTGTCCCAAGGGCCTCAACCCGGGCAAGGCGATCGCCGAGATCAAAAAGCTGATGGTGCTGCGCCGGTAAAGGGACACCCTTGCGGCGGCTGCATTTCGGTCGTAAGTGACCACCGTAGTCACGCCGGAGGGCAAGGATGAGAGCGTTAGGCTTGCGCAACGCAAAAGCGTCGCTTTCCGCGGTTGTCGAAGCTGCCGAGCGCGGCGTGCCCACGACGATCACCAAAAATGGCCGCCCGGCCGCGGTCATCGTACCGGTGGCCGACGCATCTCGGCTTTATCAGGTGCATCGGCGCAGCTTTGCCGCACTCTTGATGAGCATCCCCGAAGATCTCGAGATCGAGCGCGACATGTCGCCGCTCCGCGACGTCGATCTGTGACGGGCTGGCTGCTCGACACCAATGTTTTGAGCGCGTTCGGCCCCGGAAAGCGACCGATTTCGGACAAGGTCACCACTTGGTTCAGAGACCGCACCGACACCCTCTTCTTGTCGACGGTGACCGCCGCTGAGATAGAGGTTGGCATTGCGCAATTGCGTAGAATGGGCGCGAAGCAGCGTGCCGATAATTTGCGTGAATGGTTCGACAGCATCATCGACGCCTACGCGGAGCGTGTGCTGTCCTTTGATCTCCCGGCGGCTCGCATCGCCGGTAGGATTGGCGATGTCGCGTTGGCCGCCGGGCGGCATCCGGGTTTTCCCGATGTCGCGATCGCGGCGATCGCCATGTCGCGCGAGCTGGTCGTGGTGACGCTGAACCGACGCCATTTCGACCCGCTCGGGGTCGAGGTGTTCAACCCGTTCGGGCCGGACTGAGACGGTGACTGTCCTGCCAATCATCATCGACACCGATCCCGGGATCGACGATGCGGTCGCCATCCTGCTGGCGCTGGGCTCGCCCGAGGATTTGGATGTGCTGGGGATTGTTGCGGTCGCCGGCAACCTGCCGCTGGAACAAACCCTGCGCAACGCGCGCCAGATTTGCGAGCTGGCCGGGCGGCCGGATCTCGCCGTTTTTGCCGGCTGCGCCCGCCCGTTGGTCCGCCCGCCGGCAACGGCGGCGCAGATTCACCGCGACGCATTGCGCGACCGGCTCAATTTGCCCGAGCCGACAATGCCGCTCAAGCCGCAGCACGGCGTCGATTTCCTGGTCGAAGCCCTGCGCGCGGCCGAGAGCGGGGCCGTCACCCTGTGCGCTCTCGGGCCGCTGACCGATATCGCGATGGCGCTGGTCAAGGCGCCCGACATCGCCGGGCGGATAGCCGAGCTGGTGGTGATGGGCGGCGCCGGTTTTGAGATCGGCAACATCACCCCCGCGGCCGAGTTCAACATCCATGCCGATCCGCATGCGGCCGAGATCGTGCTCGGGAGCGGCATCCCTCTGACGATGATCCCGCTCGACGTGACTCACCAAGTGCTGAGCACGCCGCCCCGCCTCGCGGCGCTGCGGGCGCTCGCCAACCGCTGCGGGCCGGCGGTCGCCGAGCTCCTCGCCGATTTCGAGGCAGCCCGCACCGCCCGCTTCGGCGAACGCGGCCGGGCATTGCACGATCCGTGCGTCGTGGCCTATCTGCTGCGACCAGCGCTGTTCGGCGGCCGCGCGGTTAATGTCGCGGTCGAGACCGCAAGCCCGCTGACCACGGGGATGACGGTGGTCGATTGGTGGGGCGTCACCGGCCGCGCCGCGAACGCCCGGTTTATGACCACCGTCGATGCCGACGGTCTTTATGCCCTTCTAACGGAAAGACTGGCCCGTCTGCGCTAGCTTGCTCGCCGATGCCCTGCTGATGTTTCAAAAGCTAGCAGCAGCGATAGCCGCTCTCATCCATCTCTGAAAGCAGTCATTCATCCGTTTGCGAGTATTACCCATTGGGGTGATATCCCGAGAATTATTTGTCCATTCAAAAACAATCAAAAAAAATTATTGCCACTGATGCTGACAACTGCGATGTTAACCATTCTAACCATGAGGAGGCAAACCATGGCGTCAGTGGAATTTATCGATCCCACCGCAGGTTGCGCGCCTTTAATTCACGAAACGGTCACGGCGGCCTGGCCCACAGCGAGCAATAGCATGGGCGCGGTTGGTAAGCGCGTTGGATGGCGATTTCTCAGCGGCCTTGCCGTCATCGCCGGAACGCTATTGCTCACGGTGACAACCACGAGGGCTACTCCCACCACCGTCACCCTCGCCACTACCGGCACGCTGACTGTGAACCGCGGTGACTCCCTAACCGCGCAATTGGCCGAGGGCCTGCCGTCTAGCGGGTTTTTCGATATCTACCGGGGTACTTATACGGTATCCGTCGCGAACTTGCCCAGTGCCCCGATTACGCAGCCCTATTCCTCAACGTTAACCGGACCGCTGTCTGTCGGCGACAGCTCCTACCCATTTGACGAGACCAGTCTGCCAACAGTGTCGGCGTCCACCGCGAACGCCCTGCTCGTTGACGCTGAAGCACTCGCTACGTCATCGTCCGGAGCGTTCTTCCCCGACTTTCTCCCAAACACGTATTACGCCTATTCTGAGGGCAATATCACGATCGCCTCGCAGACCGACCTCGCGACGGTGTTTCCTGACACCGGACCGTTTTCCGCACTCTACACTAACGGCACCTACGCGATCAGTACGCCGGGGTTGACGCTCGTCGCCACGCCGGTGGCAGCCCCGGTGCCGGAGCCGGCGTCGCTCCTGCTGCTGGCCGCGGGCCTCCTCGGCATGGGCGCCTTCGCCCGCCGTCGCAAGGCCGGCTAACGAGATCAGTGGCGCCGCGTTTGACAGGGTCCCGTGCGTCTCTAGAATGCGCGGCGCCGAACAACCTACAAATGGGAGAGCTCGATGATCTTTGAGATGCGGACCTACCGGTTGCAGCCGGGGTCTGTGCCCGAGGCCGAGAAGCGCTTTGGCGAGGCGCTGACCGAGCGCGTCAAGGTGTCGCCGCTCGGCGCCTTCTTTCATACCGAGGTCGGGCCGCTCAACCACATCATCCATATCTGGCCCTATGACGATCTGCAGCACCGCACGCGGGTGCGCTCGCAGTCGATCCCCGGCTGGCCGCCGAAGATCCAGGAATTCATCGTCGAGATGGAGAGCAAGATCGTTGTCGCGGCGCCGTTCTGCCCAGCCTTCACGCCGCGTCAGCACGGCAACCTCTACGAGATCCGCACCTACACGATGCTGCCGGGGTCGGCCCCGACCGTCGTCGAGAAATGGGCCGAGCGCATCCCCGGCCGGGTCAAGCTGTCGCCCCTGGCCGCGGCCGGCCATACTGAGCTCGGGCCATTGAACCAGTGGATCCACATCTGGGCCTACAAGGACGCCAATGAGCGCGCCCGCATCCGCGAGGAATCGCGCAAGGACGGCAACTGGCCGCCGGCCACCCGCGGCATGTTCGTCAAGCAGGAAAACATGCTGGTGGTCCCGGCCTCGTTCTCGCCGCTGCGCTGACCCGGGCGCCTCACCGGTAGCGCCCCTCACCCTCCCGCTGCGCGGGTCCCTCCCTCTCCCCGCTCGCGGGGAGAGGGTTGGGGTGAGGGGCTGGCGCAAACAGCCTGAGAAGGTTGTCGAAGAGGCCGCCGCTCGCCGGCGTGACGGCGGCCGCAACTTGTGCCGAGGGCGCGCCGGGCAATGGCCGGACCGGCATCGGCCGGGTCGCCGCGAGCATAAAGCGGCGCCACGCCTCGGCCGGCAGCGAGCCGCCGGTGACCTTGCGCATCGGGCTGTCGTCGTCGTTGCCGAGCCATACTCCAGCCACGAGATGGGCGGTGTAGCCGATAAACCAGGCGTCGCGATAATCCTCGGTTGTGCCGGTCTTGCCGGCGGCCGGGCGGGGCAGTGCCGCGGCGCGGCCGGTGCCGTGATCGATCACGCCCTTCAGCATCTGGTTCATCGCACCGTCGAGCTCGGGCGAGATCACCCGGCCCGGCCCGGAGCCGGTGCGGCGAAACAGCACCCGGCCGGCGCTGTCGCGGATTTCGGCGATCCCGTATGGCCACACCCCCCACCCGCCATTGGCGAAGGGTGCATAGGCCGAGACCAGCTCCAACAGGTTCACCTCGTCGCTGCCGAGCGCGATACTGGGGTCGCGGGTTAAGGGCGAAGCGATGCCGAGCCGGTGGGCGAGCGCGACGATGTTGTCAATGCCGGCGCGCAACGCCACCTGGACCGCGATCGTATTGACCGACTGGGCCAAGGCTTCGGCCATGGTCATGTCGCCTTGGTAATGATTGGCGAAGTCGCGCGGCTGCCAGCGGCCGATCCGGATTGGCCCATCGACAAAATGGTCGGACGGGCGCAAGCCGGCCTCAAGGCCGGCGAGATAGACGAACGGCTTGAACGCGGACCCCGGCTGGCGCTGGGCTTGCGTGGCGCGATTAAACTCACTCGAATCATAGCTGCGGCCGCCGACCATCGCCCGCACCGCGCCGTCGGGCGACATCGCCACCAGCGCGCCCTCGCTGGCCGCGGCCTTGGCGCCGTGTGCGATCGTGCCCGAGATCGCGGCCTCGGCTTCGGCCTGCAGCCGCGGGTCGAGCGTGGTCAGCACGGTCAGGTCGCGACCCGCCGCACCGGTGTAATCCGCCAGCCGGTCGGCCACCCAATCGGCGAAATAGCGGCTCTGCGGCCGGCGCGATGCGACCGCGGCACGAGGCGCCGCGTTGATTGCGGCGGCGGCCTCGCGCTTGGTGACAAACCCGGCCTCGACCATGTTGGCCAGCACCTGCGCGGTTCGCGCTGCGGCCAGGTCGCGGTCGTGCAATGGGTTGAACCGCGTCGGCGCTTTCAGCAGCCCGGCGAGCATGGCGCTCTGGTAAAGGTCGATCTGGCGCGCCGATAGGCCGAAATAGCGGTGTGCCGCGGCATCGACGCCATAGCAGCCGGCGCCGAAATAGACCCGGTTTAGATAGATTTCGAGGATCTGTGTTTTGGTGAAGCGGTGGGTCAGCCACAGCGCCAGCAAGCTCTCGCGGATTTTGCGGCCGAGGCTCCGCTGCGGCGTCAAAAACAGGTTTTTGGCGAGCTGCTGGGTGATCGTGCTGCCGCCCTCGACGATGTGGCCGGCGGCCAAATCGGCGAGCGCGGCGCGCAGGATGCCGACCGGGTCAATGCCCGGATTGCTGTAGAAGCGGCGATCCTCGGTCGCGATCACGGCCTCGGGCAGATAGGGCGACATCTCCTTCAAGCTCAGTGGCCGCCCAAATAGGTCGCCATAGCTCGCGATCGCGCTGCCGTCGGCGGCAAGGATGGTGACGCTCGGGCGCCGCTGCGATTTGGTCAGCTCGCCAAGATGGGGCAAAGTGAGGATGAAATAGCCGAGGGCTCCGCCGCCGAGCAGCGCCGCCCACAAGAACAGCAGAAGCGCCAGCCGCAGCGCGCGAGCGGACCACGACCGCGAGCGAATGGCCGGCCGCGGCCGCTTCGGTGGAGCCTTGCGGCGGCGCTTGCGCGCCGGTGCAAGGCGATCGGCCGGATCGGCGCGCAGCTTTGGGTCAGGCATCGCCCGGCCGAGCCGAGGCAAGCCGTCCGCTGGCGGCCACTCTGGTCGCTCTGTCAGCCACTGGCTCCCCCGATCCCCTGGCATCGCCGGCGCAACGCAGCCTTTTATTATTGCCGGAACTATGGCAGGGGTTCGGCGGCTTGCCCGTTGACCCAAAGGGAACGGTGGCGCCGATACCGTTGTTTGCTGGCGATCGGGGCGTCGCGCAGAGCTTTTTTGATCGCGGCGCGGCGACGGCAAAATTCGCGGGAGCGACAGCCATGGCTGAGTGGACCGGTTCGACGGAGGGCTTCGGCAACACGCAGCCGGGCCTCGACCGCGCCAAGGATATCGTCGTCGAATTCGCTTGTGCCACGCAATCGGCTGCGCTGTCGGCGGCAAATGAGCGCAAAGAGCGCGTCGCCCAGCAGGTCGGCGGCATCGCCGAGGCGGTGCGCTCGGCGGCGCGCTCGCTCGACCGCTCGCAGACCCCGACCGTGGCGCGCTATGTCGATCGGGCGGCCGCGCAGGTCGATGATCTGGCCCACGCGCTGCACGAGCGTCGCTGGGGCGAGCTGATCGGCGATCTCGAAATGGTCGCGCGCCGGCAGCCGGCGCTTTTTGTCACCGGGGCGGTAGCGGTCGGGTTTCTGATCGGGCGTTTTCTGTCGCTGTCGAACCGCCACCAAAATGGGATGCCAATGTCCGAAGGCGGGCCGGCGCCGGTGACCGCCGCGATCTCCAGCGCCAGCGGCAATGACCGGCTTCACGGCTGGGGTAACCCCGGTGCCGAGCCCCGAGAAACGCCGTGAGCCCTTCCGAAACGTTCACGCGGCCCGAGAACGACCCGTTCCAGTCGCGGCCGCCGCCGCGCTCGATAGCAGCGCTACTTGCTGACCTCGCCGAGCAAATCCGCAGGTTGCTGCGGCTCGAGCTGGCGCTGTTCAAGGTGGAGCTTGCCGAAAAGCTTCACCGGCTGGGGTTCGGCCTGGCGGCGGTGGCAGTCGGCGCTGTTCTCGCGCTCAGCGGCTGGCTCGCCCTGCTCGCGGCCGCGGTGTTGGCGCTCACTATCGTCCTGCCGCCGTGGCTCGCGGCGCTGATTGTCGGGGTCGTTGCACTGCTCGTGGCTGGACTACTGCTGTTCCTCGGCAAGCGATGGCTCGACGCGAAGAGGCTGGTGCCGCGGCGCAGCCTGAATTCGCTGCGACAGGACGAAGCCTGGGTTGGGGAGCGGCTGCCGTGACGTCAAAGTCGGAACAGGCGATGGCGGAGATCGAAGGGCAGATCGCCCGCACCCGAGCCGAGCTCGGCCTGACCCTCGACGCTGCGGCGATCGAGCTTGCCCCCCGCCACCTGGTCGAACGAGGTGTCGATATGGTCACTGATTTTTTGAGCGCGAACCGGCCCGACGGGATCAGCTTTGGGGCGGCGTTTCGCGCGGACCCGGTTCCTCTGGCGCTGATCGGGTTGGGCATCGCTTGGCTAGTCGCCGAAAACCTCGGCCTTGTCGGCGGCGTCAACCTCGGCGAAGGCGACGCCGCGCCGGGCGAGATGGCGGCACCAGGGCAACGGATCGCCGACTATGCCGAGCCCACGCTCAACGGGCCTGCGCTCGGGGGCGGCGCGGAGGCTCACACCGGCCAGGGCTGGATGCACCGCGCGGCGGACGTCGCTCAGGGTGCGGTGCGGTCGATCGTCGCCGATAGCGGCGCGGTGCTGGAACGCGCCGGCGATTATCTCGGCAAAGCGCTGCCGTCGGGCGGCTCGGCCCAGCACGCCGGCGGTTGGCTGAACCGGATTGGACGGCACCCGCTGCTGCTTGGGGCGGCCGGGCTGGCGGCTGGAGCGGTGGTCTCGCTGCTGCTGCCGACGACTCGGCGCGAGCAGGAGATTGTTGGTGAAGCCCGCGAGGATCTGTGGGAAAAGGCTGAGCAATTCGGCCATCGCGCGGCCGAGGGCGTGCGCTCGCTAGCCGAGAACCCGAACCGCTCTGGGCCTGCGGAATAAGGGGGCACTCCTTCCGGCTCGGGGGAACAGAGAAGGGGGCGGAATGATGGAATCTTCGGTCGGCGTCCACCGTGCGGCTCTTCTGGGGGGAAGTCTCCTGATTCTCACGGCGCTCGCGCCCTATGCGTGGGCGCAAGCCCCCGTGCCGATGTCAAACAACCCCGCCGAGATCACTGCCTGCTTGTGTATGGAGCAGGGCATCTCGGCCTTGTCGGCGAACATGTCGGCGAAGACCCAGGCGCTTGCCGCGGTTCGCCAACGCCTCGCCAGCCTCGACGCACAATACGAACAAGCAAAGCGGAATGAGGATGTCAACAACCCGAGCTCGGTCGAAAACGTAAAGGCGATTTTGGCGCAGCGTGACGCCGCCTACCAGCAATCGCTGGGGCCGGTGGTCAGCGATGCCGATCAGGCGACCGCCCGCTACAACGCCGAGGTCAACACGTATAACGGGAGCTGCGCAAACCGTATGTTCGATTCGGCTATGATGGCGCAGATTCAGGCGCATCTGCAGTGTCCGCCGCTGCGCTAGGCGCGGCCGGCTCCGGGTAGAGGATTTCGGGCGCGATTTGCGGGGCGGCGATCACCGCCCAGCGATCCCCCCGCCACGCCCGGAAAAAGCAGCTGCGCCGGCCTGTATGGCAGGCCACGCCGAGCTGATCGACCAGCAGCAGCACCGTATCGCCATCGCAATCGAGGCGCACCTCGCGGATTTCCTGCACTTGGCCGGAGGTCTCGCCCTTGCGCCACAGCCGGGCGCGCGAGCGCGACCAGTAGCAGGCGCGGCCTTCGCTGAGGGTGGCGCGGACTGCGGCGCGGTTCATCCACGCCACCATCAGGATCTCGCCGGTGTCGTGCTGCTGGGCGATCGCCGGCACCAGCCCGTCGCGGTCGAACCTGATCTCGCCGAGCGCCCGCTCGATCGCCTCGCTCATTTCACCCACGCTCCCGTCTCGCACCACCGGTCCTGGGATTAAGGCCGCGCGGCGACCAAAACAATGGCGGCGCTTGATGTTCCTCGCCGACACCGCGGCAGCACTGTCGGTTTTTCTGACAATAGCGGTGGCTTCGAACCTATCTGAATTGACCGAATTGCCGGGCTTGTACCCGCTCGCCGCCGTTATCGGCCGAAACCTTCCGGTTTTTGTCGTCGGCCGACCTTACACTCTCTTGAAGGGAGTTTCTAAAATTTTGACTAACTGATTGAGAAATTGGACATGGCATAAGACGTGCGTATCGTACCTCCAGCTACTCATAGTGGAGATTAACGTCATGAGATTTTGCAAAAAGGCGCTCCTTGCTCAGGCCGGGTTGGCCGGCGGACTGGCGATGGCGGGAGTGGCGGGGCAACCCGCTGCCGCAGCATCGGTGACCTTCGCATTTGGCTCGCTGAGCAATAACGCGACCAACTCCCAGATCCAGAGCTTTATGAACACCGCCCTTGGCGCAGACGGGTCGGTGGTCGTGGCCGGGGCAGTGGGCTCGAACAGCTACGACGCCGACGGCCATGTTACCGGTCCGATCCGCGACAGGCACTATACTTCTTATACGCTCGCCGATCTGGACTCCGCCGGCAACGGGACATTCATCCAAAACGACACGAGCCATTCGCACAACGACATCCTGATGTCGTTTAACGGCTTTACGATCTCGAGCGTCACCTTCGACTTCGAGATTTTTCCGGACGACAGCTGCACATCGCTGTCCGGCGACCATTGCGGCGGCCATAACAACCCGAACCAGCCCGACCTGACGCTGTTGGCAAATGGCTCGCAGGTCATCCAGTGGGAGGGCCTGACCCCGGGGAGCGGCGACGACAGCAATGGTGTGGATGCGTCGGGAGACACCCATTCGCCGGCCAGCGGCTCGGGCATCGAGAAAGCGCCGCAGCTATTGGGTTCGAGCGGGCTGATCTCGGATCTGCCGGCCGACACGACGACGCTCGATTTCCAGGATTGGCCGGCGACGATCGCGATCAACGATCTCGTGGTCAACTTCAGCAAGGACCCTCCCGCAGTGCCCGAGCCGGCGACCATGGCTCTGCTCCTCTCGGCCCTGGCCGGGTTCGCCCTGTTCCGCAGACGGCGGCGACTGTAAGCAAGACCGACCGCTTTGGGGTCAAGATGGCGGCAAGGGTGGGCGGGGCTTCGTTTGATCAGATGCCGCCGATGGTTGAAGAACCCTCACTGCTGCTGGCGGGTTTCGGGCTGGTGAGTTGGCGCCGACGCGAGTTCGTTCAATCGGGCGAGGCATCGGGCGCGGTCGGCGGCGAAGTCGCCCGCCTCCCACCAGCGCTCGATTGCGTCGAGCAGCGCGCCAACGCGCGGGCCGGGCGGGATGCCGAGAGCCGTCACATCGCGACCGGAGAGCGGGAGCACCGGCCGCTGCCACTCGCGGGCGAGGCCGAGAAGCACCGCCAGCGGCTTGGGATCGGCTTGGCCATCTGCTGCCAGCAGCAATGCCAGGTCGCGGCAGCGCTCGGCGCCGATCCGGTAAAGCGCGCGCCGCTGCGCCGCGCGGTCGCCTGCTCGAGCGACGGCCGGATCGAGCTCGGCCGGCCAGGGTGGGATAAGCCCGGCCAAGCGGTCGCGCCACGCGTTTGACAGGCGCAGCCGATCGGCGAGGGCCGCGGTGCCCTGCTGATCGACCTCGATCAGGGCGGCCAGCCGGCGCAGCGGGTCGGGTTCGGGCTCGATCGCGCTCAGCCGGCTCAACCGGTCGAGGTGTAATGCTTCGGGCAGCACCACCGCGAGCACCCCGTCCTCTTGCATCATCCCCAATGCCGCGGACGGATCGGGGGCATCGAGCAGCTTGATCAGCTCTTGAGCGACGCGCTCGGCCGACAAGGTCGGCAGCAGATGCGCCGCGGCACGGCAGGCGGCGCGAGCCGGCGGATCTCCCGCGGCGGCACCGAAACGGGCCTCGAAGCGGTAATAGCGCAAGATGCGCAGCACGTCCTCGGCGATGCGGGTCGCCGGATCGCCGACAAAGCGCACCCGGCCCGCCTCCAGATCGGCCAGGCCGCCGACCGGGTCGTGGATGGTGCCGTCGGCAGCGAGAAAGATCGCGTTGATGGTAAAATCGCGGCGCGCCGCATCGGCCGCCCAGTCGGCGTCAAAAGCGACCCGCGCGCGGCGGCCGTAGGTCTCGACATCGCGGCGCAAGGTGGTGATCTCGAAATGGCGCGGCGGCGCCACCGCGGTCACGGTGCCGTGGGCGAGACCGGTCGGCACCACCTTGATCCCGCTTTTCTGCAGCAATTCGATGACCCTCTCGGGAGGTGCGGGCGTGGCGATGTCGATATCGACTTTCGGCGTTGAGCCGAGGATCGGCCGCCCGAGCAGCGCGTCGCGCACCGCGCCGCCGACAAAGCGCGCTTCGGCGCCCTCCGGCCGACAGCGCATCCAGCACCGCCCGGGTCGCCGGCTCGTCCATCCATGACGGGCGGGCAATCCGATGCTGATCGCGCGGCTCGTTCGTCATCGGCGCATGGGCTCGATGTGGCCGGGGATGATCCGCCCGTTCTGCCAGCGCGGTGCGACATAGACCCCTTGCTGCGCGGTGCCGAAGCCGACGGTCACCACCAGCAGCACGATCGCCAGCAGCACGGCGCCCGCTCCGGCGAGCCATACCCACGGCACCGACGCCCATGCGGTGGCGCCGCCGTCATGCGGCGCTCCCCAGGTGCTCACCCATAAGAGATAGAGCGCCGTCGGCAGCAGCAGCGGCAGGACGATCGTGATAAAGACCCGGACCATGGGATTGTCAGTCGCCGAGCACTTCGGCGAGGTTGACCAAGATCCCGGCCGTCGCACCCCAGATGTTCCAATTCTCGAACGGCAGCACAAAGAACACGCGCCGACGCTGCTCTAGGATGCGCTCGGTTCGCCGATGGTTTTTGACATCGAGCACGAACGAGAGTGGAACTTCGAACACCTCAGCCACTTCGAACGGGTCGGCGGCGAGCGTAAAGGGCGGCGTCAGGATGCCGACGATCGGGACGATCTCGAAACCGGTCCCGGTCACGTAGGTGTCGAGCCGGCCGATCACGCTCACATATTCGCGGGGCAGCCCGATCTCCTCCTCGGTTTCGCGCAGCGCCGCCTCGACTGCGTCCCGGTCGCCGGGGTCGATGCTGCCGCCGGGAAAGGAAATCTGCCCGGCATGCGCCGAGAGGTGCGCCGTGCGCAGGGTCAGCAGCACCGACATACCCTCGGCGCGGTCGATCAGTGGGACCAGCACTGCAGCCGGCCGCAATGCCGCGCTGGGCGGGGTCATGCCGGGATTGAGATCGTGGTCGCCGCGGGTGGCGCGCCGCAGCGCCGCTGCCTCGCCCGGATCGGCGGTGCCGCCGAAGCCCCGCCTTCCCGGCCGACCAAGACCGGCAAAACGCGCGATCAGCCAGTCCCGGGTGGGTCCGCCGGCCGGTATCTCCCGCTCTCGCATCGCACATCCGCCTCTCGGTCACTTGCTCCGCACCGGTCGCGCGGCGGTCACTTCCAGTCGGGCCCCGGATCGCCGAGCCGAAAGAATACGCCGCTGCTCCATACCCCGAATTGAACCGCATCGGCGATCGGTTCTTCGGCGCCGAGATCGACCAGATCGTAAAAGACCGGCCGCGTCAGCCTCGCTTCCAGCCCGTCGCGCACCCGGATGTAGGGTGCCGGCTCGCCATTCGCCGCGGTCTCGACGCGCAGCGGATGGTCGGGACCGGCCGTCACAATCTCGTCCAGATTGGTCCGGAAGATCAGCCGTTGCATTTGGCCGCTGTCCGCGATCGTCAGCGCCACCGCGAGAAACGGAACGCCCTCGACCTCGACGCGGCCGCGCTCGGCGGGGGTCACGAGCCAATAGGAGCCATCGCCGTCGCGGTGCAGGACGGAGGCAAAGAGCTTGACCAGCGGCAGGCGGGTGATCGGCGACCCGCGATAATGCCACGTGCCGTCGCGCGCGATGCGGATGTCGAGATCGCCGCGATCGATCGGCGGCCGCCGACCGCCGCCTGGCTCGCCGCCGCCGGGCTGAATTGGGGGGGAATTGCCGGAGCCGGTATTTTCCATCAGGCTCGCGCTTGCCGAAGAGTTTGAAGAGGGATTGTAGCTGTTGTCTTCCTCTGCACCCGTCAACGCCCCCTCGGCGGACCTCGTTGCCGATGTCGAAGCGCTGGGCCGTTCGCTGAGCCTGGTTCGCGCCCGGATCGGCGAAATCATCTTTGGCCAGGGCGAGGTCGTCGAGCAAGCCCTGATCACCTTGCTGTGCGGCGGCCATGCGCTGTTGATCGGGGTTCCGGGCCTGGCCAAGACGCGGCTGGTGGAGACCTTGGGCACGATCCTCGGGCTCGACGACAAGCGCATCCAATGCACCCCCGATCTGATGCCGGCCGATATTGTGGGCTCCGAGGTGCTCGAGGAAAGCGAGGCCGGGCGACGGTCTTTCCGCTTTATCCCGGGGCCGGTGTTCTGCCAGCTCTTGATGGCCGACGAGATCAACCGGGCGAGCCCGCGCACGCAATCGGCGCTGCTGCAGGCGATGCAGGAGGGCCGGGTCTCGATCGCCGGGCAATACCATCCGCTGCCGCGGCCATTTCATGTGCTGGCGACCCAGAACCCGCTCGAGCAGGAGGGCACCTATCCGCTGCCCGAGGCCCAGCTCGACCGTTTTCTGTTGCAGATCGACGTCGATTATCCGGACCGCGAGGCCGAGCGCGAGATGCTGCTGGCGACCACCGGGGTCGCCGAGGACCGGCCGCGGCCGGCGATGAACGTCGCCGAGCTGATGGCGGCGCAGCGGCTCGTGCGCCGCATCCCGGTCGGCGAGAGCGTGGTCGAGGCGATCCTGGCGCTGGTCCGCTCCGGCCGGCCGGATGGCGCCGCGGCCGGGGGTGCGGCAGCCGAGGGCATCACTCGCTTTGTTTCGTGGGGGCCGGGGCCGCGCGCCAGCCAGGCGCTGATGCTGGCCTGCCGGGCCCGGGCGCTGATCGACGGCCGGTTCAGCCCGTCGGTCGACGATGTGGTGGCCTTGGCGCCGCCGGTCTTGCGCCATCGCATGGCGGTCAGCTTCGCCGGGCGGGCCGAGGGGGTCACGGTGGCGCGCGTCATCGAGCAGATTTCGGCGCCGTTCCGGTGAGCGGCGCCGGTCCGCGGCCGTTCTCGGCATTGCTGGCGCGCCATCGCACGCAGCCCGCCGGGCTACGCGAGCGCGCCGAGCACGCCGCCGCGGTGCTGCCGCCGCTGCAGGTCGCGGCCGAGCGCGTCGCGGCCACCGTGGCGCAAGGCGTGCACGGCCGCCGCCGCGTCGGCCAGGGCGAGACGTTCTGGCAATTTCGCCAATACCAGCCAGGTGATGCGGCGAGCCGCATCGATTGGCGCGAGAGCGCCAAGTCGCAGCGGCTCTATATCCGCGAAACCGAGTGGGAAGCGGCGCAGAGCGTGTGGCTGTGGCGCGATGGGTCGCCATCGATGGACTACAGCTCGGTCGAGTACATCCCCGGCGCCGACTGGCCGAGCAAGCGCGAGCGCGCCGAATTGCTGCTGGTGGCGTTGGCCAGCCTGTTGGTGCGCGGCGGCGAGCGCCTGGCCTTGCTCGGCAGCGGCATGGCGCCGGTCAGCGGCCGGCTGGCGCTGATCCGGGCGGTCGAGCTGATCGGCGGCGGCCGCCTGCCGCCCGACAGCCTGCCCGCTTTCGAGCCGCTGCCGCGGGCCGGCCAGCTGGTGCTGATCGGCGATTTCCTGTCGCCGCTCGACACGCTCAATGCCGGGCTGGCGCGGTTCGCCGCCCTCGGGGTCAGCGGGCATTTGCTGCAGATTGTCGATCCGGCCGAAGAAGACTTGCCGTTTGCGGGCCGCGTGCGGTTTTCCGGGATCGAAGAACGCGACGAAATCATCGTCAGCCGGGTCGAGGGCATTCGCGACGATTATAAGGGCCGCCTGCGACAACACCGCGATGGGGTCGCCGCGATCGCCGCCCGGCTCGGCTGGACCTGCGGCGCGCACCGCACCGACCGACCTCCCGAACTGGCGCTGCTGGCGCTTTATGGCGTGCTGTCGGGCGATCGCCGAGGGTGAGCATGGTCGCAAACACCCTCACCGGCCGCCCCCACCCTAACCCTCCCCCGCGTGCGGGGGAGCGGATGCGAGGGAGCTGCATCCCCGCCTGGCCAACAGTGGGCTGACCCGTGCTGGCGCTGGGGCCGCTCGCTTTTGCCTCGCCCTGGCTGCTGCTGGCGTTGGCCGGGCTGCCGATCATCTGGTGGCTGTTGCGGGTGACGCCGCCCGCGCCGCGCCGCATCGCCTTCCCGCCGGTCCGGCTGCTGTTGGGGCTGGCGCCGCGCGACGAAACCCCGGCGCGGACCCCGCTGTGGCTGATCCTGCTGCGCATCGCGCTGGCGGCGCTGGTAATTGTCGCGGCGGCCCATCCGCTCTTAAACCCGCAGAAGCGCCTCGCCGGCAGCGGGCCGGTGATCCTGATCGTCGATGACGGATGGGCAGCGGCGCGCGATTGGCCGGCCCGGCAGTCGGCGTTGGGCGATCTATTGGCCGAAGCGGAGCGCGAAAGCCGGCACATCGTCCTCGTCACCACGGCGCCCAGCGGCGGCGACACGGCGCCGACGCCGCTGCGCCCGATCCGTGCGGCCGACGCCAAAGCTGCGGTCGAGGCGCTGCAGCCAAAGCCGTGGCCGGTCGACCGCAGCGCGGCGCTGGCGCGGCTGAAGGCGCTGTCATTGCCGGGCGCCAATGCCGCGATCTGGCTCAGCGACGGCATTGCCGGCAACAGCGGGGCCGACGATAGCGGCGCGAAGACGCTCGCGGCCTATCTCGCCGACCGGGGCAGCTTGCGCTATCTGAGCGCCGGGGCGGGCGCGGCGCCGCTGCTGCTCGCGGCCGGCGATCGCGCGGCGCAGAATCTCAGCGTCGTGCTGCGCTCGGTGGCGGCGGCGAAACCGCGCCTTTATCAGGTGCGGGCGAGCGGGGCAGACGGGCGCCTCTTAGCGCGTCGCAGCGTGACGCTCGAACCCGGCGCGACTTCGGCGAACATCCGGCTGCCGATGCCGAGCGAGCTGAGGAACCAGACCACCCGCATCGAGGTCGAGGGCGGCCAATCGGCCGGCGCCGTGCTGCTGGTCGATGATCGCTGGCGCCGCCGGCCGGTCGGGATCGTCGGGCCGCCAAACGGCAGCGGGCAGCCGCTGCTCAGCGACACCTATTATCTCGAACGGGCGCTGGCGCCGTTTGCCGAAATCCGCCACGGCAGCGCCACCGATTTGCTGAAGCGCCAGCTCGCGGTGCTGATCTATGCGGATTCGGGGCCGGATTCGCCGGCTGAGGCAGCGGCGGTCGACAAGTGGGTCAACGCCGGCGGGTTGCTGCTGCGGTTTGCCGGGCCGCAGCTTGCCGCCGCTCGGAGTGACAAGCTGTTGCCAGTCCAGCTGCGCCGCGGCGGCCGAACGATCGGCGGCGCGCTGTCGTGGGAGCGGCCGGCCCGGTTGGCCCCGTTCCAGCCCGGCAGCCCGTTCGCCGGCCTGCCGATCCCAGCTGACGTGACGGTGTCGCGCCAAGTGCTGGCCGAGCCCGACATCGATCTGGCGAACAAAATTTGGGCGCGGCTGGCCGACGGCACTCCGCTGGTCACCGCCGAGAAGCATGGGCGTGGCCGGCTCGTGCTGGTGCACACGACGGCGAACGCCGACTGGTCCAATCTCGCATTGTCCGGCCTCTTTGTGCAGATGCTGCGGCGGATCGTGGCATTGAGCCAAGGGGTGACGGCGGCCGCGGGCGCGGGATCGCTGCCGCCGATCGAGACGCTCGACGGGTTCGGCCGGCTGCAGCGCGCGGCGCCGACGGCGCGTCCGATCGCCAGCGCCGAGATCGCCACGGCGATCGCTTCGCCGCTGCATCCGCCGGGCTTTTACGGGACCGAGGAGTCGCGCAGCGCGCTCAACCTCTCCTCTGGGATCAAAACTCTGCGGCCGATCGCCGGGCTGCCCTCGGACGTGCGCAGCGAGACCTTTGCCCGCGGCCGCGAGACCGATCTGCGTCCGCCGCTGTTGACCGCGGCATTGCTGCTGCTGCTCCTCGATCTGTTGATCGCCTACGCGCTGCGCGGCCTCTTGCGGCGCCGGCCGGCGCGGGCCCTCGGCATCGTTCTGATCGCGGCACTCGCCCTTCCTGCCGCGGCGCGCGCCGACGACGCTTTTGTCGTGCGCGCCACCTCGCAGCTGCGCCTGGCCTATGTGCTGACCGGGGACCAGGCGGTCGACGCCGAGAGCCGGGCCGGGCTGATCGGGCTCAGCGACGCGCTCAACCGGCGGACCGCGGTCAATCCCGGCAACCCGCTCGGCATCGATATCGAGTCGGACGAGCTGATCTTTTTTCCGCTGCTCTACTGGCCGGTGACCGCCGACCAGCCGCCGCCTTCGCCGAGCGCCATCGGCCGCATCAACCGCTATCTCGAAACCGGCGGGACGATCCTGTTTGACACCCGCGACGGCGACGACCAGTCGCCGGGGCCCTATGGCGGTGCGGCGATCGCGACGCAGCAGCTGCGGCGCCTGACGGCGGGCATCAAGATGCCGCCGCTGGTGCCGATCCCGCCGGACCATGTTCTGACCAAATCCTTTTACCTGGTGCACGCGTTCCCCGGCCGCTGGGACAATGGGACATTGTGGGTCGAGCCGGCCGCGGACCAGGTCAATGACGGCGTCTCGAGCGTCATCGTCGGCGCCAATGACTGGGCCGGGGCGTGGGCGGTCGATCAGGACGGCCAGCCGCTTTACGCCGTTGTGCCCGGCGGCGAGCGTCAGCGCGAAATGGCGCTGCGGTTCGGCGTCAACCTGGTCATGTATGTGCTGACCGGCAACTACAAAGCCGATCAGGTGCATGTGCCGGCGATCCTCGAGCGGCTCGGGCAATGAGCGGCAGCGGCTTTCTGGTCTCCGCCGCGCCGCTGCTGCCATGGGCGGCGATCGCGGTGCTCGCCGCGCTTTGCCTGCTGTGCCTAGGTTTTGGCGTGCTGCGCCGGGCGCGCGGGCTCGCCTGGCGGGCGGTTGCGATTGCGGTGCTGCTGGCGGCGCTGGTCAACCCGTCGCTGATCGAGGAGCAGCGCAGCCCGCAGCGCGACGTCGCGATCGTCGTCCTCGACAACTCGCCGAGCCAGAGCATCGGCGAGCGCCGGCAGGCAAGTGAGGCGGCGTTGGCGACTGTCAAGCGGCGACTGGCCCGCGAGCCCGACCTCGACGTGCGGGTGGTCCGGGCGGGCGCGCCACGGCCCGGCGCCGGCGACGAAGGAACCAGGCTCTTCGCAGCGCTCGGCCAGGCGATGTCGGACGTCCCGCGCCAGCGCCTCGCCGGCGTCGTGATGATCACCGATGGCGAGGTGCACGACGTGCCCAAGGGCGACGCCAAGGCGCTGCGCCAGGCGGTCCCCGCCCCGCTTCACGTGCTGCTCTCCGGGCACCGCAACGAGGGCGACCGCCGGCTCGTCGTCTCTCAGGCGCCGAGCTTTGGCATCGTCGGCAAGGAGGTTCAGCTGACGGTCCGGGTCGAGGACCTGCCGGAGCCGGCCGAGGCCGGGGCGGGCGAGGAGCCGGGCGAGGCGCGGGTGACCTGGCGCAAGGACGGCGGCGCGCCGCAACAGCTGATGGTGCCGGTCGGCCGCGATGTCCCGCTGCCGGTGACGATCGACCATGGCGGCCCGAATGTGCTGGAGCTCACTGCCGCACCCGGCCCGCGCGAGCTGACCCTGGTCAACAACCGCGCCGTCGTCGTCGTCAACGGCGTGCGCGACCGCCTGCGGGTGCTGCTGGTCACCGGCGAGCCCTATGCCGGCGAGCGCGTCTGGCGCAACATCCTGAAATCCGACCCGTCGGTCGATCTGGTTCACTTCACCATCCTGCGCCCCCCCGAAAAGCAGGACGGCACGCCGATCCGCGAGCTGTCGCTGATCGCCTTTCCGATCCGCGAGCTGTTCGACACCAAGCTCGACGATTTCGACCTGATCATCTTCGACCGCTACAGCCGGCGCGGGCTGATCCCCGAGGCCTATCTCGAAAACGTGGTGCGCTATGTTAGGAACGGCGGCGCGCTGCTCGAAGCCTCCGGCCCGAATTACGGCGCGCCGATGAGCCTGTCGCGCACCCCGCTCGGCGCGATTTTGCCGGCCGAGCCGACCGGCGATGTGTATGAGGAGGGGTTCAAGCCGCGACTGACCGCTCTCGGCCGCCGCGACCCGGTGACCGAGGGGCTCCCCGGCGCCGGCCCGCGCGACGGCTCGCCGAGCTGGGGGCGCTGGTTCCGCCAGGTCGACACGCGCGTCGGTCACGGCGTCACCTTGATGACCGGCGACCGCGGCGACCCGCTGCTGGTGCTCGACCGCGTCGGCAAGGGCAGGGTGGCGCAGCTGTTGTCCGACGAAATGTGGTTCTGGGCGCGCGGCTTCGAGGGCGGCGGCCCGCAGGCCGAGCTGCTGCGTCGGCTCGCCTATTGGCTGATGAAAGAGCCCGACCTCGAGGAGAACGACCTGCGCGCGACGATCGACGGCGACCGCCTGCTGGTGACCCGGCAATCGCTCGAGCCGGATGATAGCCCGGTCACGGTCACCGCACCCGACGGCTCGCGCCGGACCCTTAAGCTGGCGCACGACAAGGGCGGGCGCAGCAGCGCCAGCGTGGCGATCACCCGGATGGGGCTTTACCGGGTGACCGACGGCAGCCGCACGGCGCTTGCCGCGGCCGGGCCGCTCAACCCGATCGAGTTCGCCGACGTTCGCACCACCGCCAAAAAGCTGGCGCCGGTCGTCGCCGCCACCGGCGGCGGCACCTTCTGGGTCGGCTCGGGAAGGATCCCCGAGATCCGCCGGGTTGCGCCGCGCGAGCGGGCGGCCGGGGAGAACTGGATGGGCTTTCGCGCCAACGGGGACTATATCGTCACCGGGTTCAGCGAGATCCCGCTGCTGCCGGCGGTGGCGGTGCTGCTGCTGATCGTCGGCGGGCTGCTCGCCGCCTGGCGGCGCGAGGGGATGTGAGCCCGCGGGTTTCGTGTTGGGAAGTATTGCGTGCTGAGAAAGGTTCTGGCGCCGCTGCACCCGGACGGGTTTAAGTTCGTCCTCGCCGCGGCGATCGCCACATTGCTGCTGTTTTGGCTGTGGAGCCCGGCCGGGTGGGCGGCGGCGGTCGCGACCCTGTGGATGATCTATTTTTTCCGCGATCCGTGGCGCGTCTCGCCGCTGCGCGACGGGCTGCTGGTCAGCCCGGCGGACGGGATCGTCGTGTCGGTGGCGCCGGCGCGGCCGCCGCCCGAGCTCGGCATGGCGGGTGCGGAGTTTGTGCGGGTCGGCATCTTTCTGAACATCTTTGATGTCCATGTCACGCGCGCGCCGATCGAGGGCCGGGTCGTGGCGCTGCGCTACACCAAGGGCCGCTTTGTCAACGCCAGCCGCGACGAGGCGAGCGTCAACAACGAGCGCATGGCGATTCGCGTGGCCCCGAGCGAAGGGCCCGAGATCGCCTATGTCCAGGTCGCCGGCCTCGTCGCCCGCCGCATCGTCTGCGACCTGCGCCAGGGGCAGCGCATTGCCACCGGCCAGCGGATGGGCATCATCCGCTTTGGCTCGCGGGTCGATGTTTATTGCCCGCCGCCTTATGTAACGCTGGTGGCCGCCGGCCAGCGGATGGTCGGCGGGGAAACCGTGATCGCCGACCGGCTGGCGCAGGAGCCGGCGCGGCAGGGGGTCGCGCACTGAGGGAGCCTCGGGTGTGAGGAACGCAGGATTGCGGATGCGACCGGGCCGGACGCGGCGATCGCGGCCGCCCCGCCTCGCCGATTTCTCGATCAACCGCATGGTCCCGAATGTGCTGACCTTGCTGGCGCTATGCGCCGGCATGACGGCGATCCGCTTTGCGATGAACGCGAATTTCGTCGGTGCGGTGTTTGCGATCATCGTCGCCGGCATCTTCGACGGTCTCGACGGGCGCATCGCCCGGCTCTTGAAATCGACCTCGAGCTTTGGCGCCGAGCTCGACAGCCTGTCGGACTTTGTCAGCTTTGGCGTGGCCCCGGCCTCGGTTCTCTATCTGTGGACGATGTCGAGCCTGCGCGGCCTCGGCTGGGCGATTGTGTTGTTCTACGCGGTCTGCTGCGCGCTGCGGCTCGCCCGCTTCAACACCGAGATCGGCAGCGATCGCCCAGTCTATGCCTCGCCGTTCTTCACCGGGGTGCCGGCCCCGGCCGGGGCCGGGCTCGTCATGGTTCCGATGTTTTTGAGCTTCCAATGGGGCGACTGGCTGTTCCGCTCGCCCTATCTGAACGCGGTGACGGTGGCGGGGGTGGCCCTGCTGATGGTCAGCAAGGTGCCGACCGTGTCGCTGAAGCGGCTGCGCGTGCCAAATCACCTGGTGGTGCCGACCCTGCTCGGCATCGGCGTCCTGGCCGCCTTTGTCACCACGCAGCCGTGGCCGACCTTGACCGCGATCGGGATCGCCTATGTCGCCTCGATCCCGTTGACGGTGCGCACCTCCCAGCGGCTGCGTCGCGCCGCCGAGGGACGCCGAGCCGCAACGCCCGACAGCGCGGTGCTGGCGCCGCCGCCACCGACCGCCGGCCATTCGCTGGACGAGGCGAGCCCGCCCGTCAACCAATGGCGGCATTAGACCCGCCGGCCTGCCATCGGGCGGCCGGTCGCGACCAAGCCCGCGTTTCCCGTCAGCCACGCCGATTGCGCGGCGCCGGGCGCAGCCGCTAAGCTTGGAGCCTATTCATCGGCGGCAGCGAGGCCGTCGCCACGGGAAGGAGCAAAATCATGCCAGTAAAAGCCGGAGTCATTCGCGCCGGCGCGCGCACCACCAGGCGGGGTGCGGCCGAGACCTTCACCGGCGTCGTCTTCCAAGACCCGGTGATCACCGCCGAGGCGCCATCGCGGATGGGCGGATCGGTCGTGACCTTCACGCCGGGCGCCCGCACCGCCTGGCACGCGCACCCGGTCGGCCAGACGCTGTTCTGCCTGTCCGGCGTCGGCCGCATCTGCTTCAAGGGTGAGAAGCCGCAGGTGCTGAACCCGGGCGACACGGTCAACATCCCGCCCGACACGCTGCACTGGCACGGGGCCTCGCCCGACCGCCTGTTCGCGCATCTGGCGCTGTCGGAAGCCGGCGAGCAGGGCCAAGGCACCCAATGGGGAGCGCACGTCAGCGACGCCGAGTACGCCGAGCCGGCCAGCGGCGGCTGACCCCGCACCAGGTCACGGCTGGGCCGGCGCCTGCCCAAGCGCGCCGGCCCTACCTTACGGTGCGGTCAGCGTATCGCGCCGTTGACGCGATGCGGGAAGAAGCCGAAATCGTTCGGAGCGCCGCCGGCATAGACGATGTTGAGCACCTCTTCGGGGGTTCGCTCAAAGGCGATGCCGTTGTTGTCGGCCGGGATGATATTGGCTTTCCCGTTCAAGACGATGCCCTGGTCGGTGCCGGCGCCGCCGAGCGCGTTGCGCAGATCGGAGATCTTCTGCGCCGGGGCAGTCAACCCACGCTCGTACATTACGGTTCGGATGTTGCTCGCGTGGTACGCCTCGACCGCCAAAATCCCGGCCGCCGCATCGAGATAATCCTTATCGTGGATATAGCGCGCGGCGCCGTGATAGGCGGTGACCCCGACATCCTCGAACACATAGGCGCCGATCAGAAAGTTGGTCTCGCTGGCAAACGGGTTGAAGGTTTGCCCGAGGCCGGCGGCTTGGGCGAGAATGTTAAAGCTGTTGACCAGGTCGATCGTCGGCTCCGCCACGGCGGCTTTGCCGAGCGCGGCCCGCAGGAAATCGACATGGGCATGCTCGTCCCTCGCGATTTCCTCGGCGTATTGCTGGACGCTGGTGGTCTGGAACGGGACCATGTTGCCGCCGCTGACCATCCCTTGCCGGCCGCGGCCGGTCACCTCGCTGGCGGCGAGCCCCTGGCCGGTCACCGCGCGCAGATAGTATTCGGCCTCCAGATATTCGAGATTGAGGGCAAAGTTCAGAATTGCGACATCGGTCAGCTTGCGCTGCTCCTCGGTCATGTGGTCGTCGTCATCGTGCCATTTCCACCGCCCGTCGGCGCGAGCGGGGGAGCTGACCACCGCCGTGAGGCCCGAGACGCCGATCGCGCCGATCGTCGCCAGGCTGGCCTTCAGCACGAGCTGTCGCCGGGTTGGCGGGGTGGGCGGGTCTGCCGGCTTGGAGATTTCAGACATTGCTGTCGCCTTTTGCGTGTGAGTGGTCCAAAGCCGTCTCGGCCTATGCACGAGACAGCCGCAATGTGCTTTTGTCGGGATCGGCCGCGACGGGCCGAAGGGGTCCGCATCTCAGGCGGCCATCAGCCACACCAGCCAGCCGTTCAACAGCGCGATCAGCGCCGCTGCGAACCAGCCCGCGGCCTTGGTCGAGCGGCGGTTGACAAAGACGCCCATCAGCCTCCGGTCGTTGGTGAACATGACCAACGGCACGACCGCGAAGCTGAGCTGCAGGCTGAGCACGATCTGGCTCAAGATCAGCAATTGCGCGGTCCCGCTCTGCCCCGAAACGGAAGTAACGATCGACCGCCGGCACGATCGCGATCAGCCGGGTGACGAGCCGGCGGGCCACCGGGGAGATGCGCAGATTGCAGAAAGCCCTGCATGACGATCTGCCCGGCCAAGGTGCCGGTCAGCGTCGAAATCTGCCCGGCGGCGAGCAGCGCCACCCCGAACAGCAAGCTCGCCAACCCGGTGCCGAACAGCGGGCCGAGCAGCCGATAGGCGTCCTGGATCTCCGAAACGTCGGTGTGGCCGGAGCGGTGGAACTCCGCCGCCACAATCAGGATCGCCGCATTGATCAACAGCGCCGCGGTTAACGCCACGATCGAGTCGAGCCCGGCGAAGCGGATCGCCTCGCGCTTGCCGCGCTCGCCCAGATCGTAGCGGCGGGTCTGCGCGATCGAGCTGTGCAAATAGAGGTTGTGCGGCATCACGGTGGCGCCGAGGATGCCGACGGCCAGGTAGAGCATGCCGGGATCGGCGACGATCCGCGGCGAGGGGACCAATGCGGCCATCACCGCGGCGATTTGCGGGTGCGAGAAGACGATCTCGATCGCAAAGCAGCCGCCGATCAGCACGAGCAAAGCCAGCACCAGCGCTTCGACCCGGCGGAAGCCGCGATGGCCGAACCACAACACAAGCAATACGTCGCAGGCGGTCAGGCACACCCCAAGCGTCAGAGGAATGCCAAACAGCAGCTGCAGCGCGATCGCCGAGCCGATCACCTCGGCGAGATCGCAGGCGATGATGCCAAGCTCGGCCGCGAGCCACAGGCAGAGGCCGGTGCCGCGGCCAAAGCGCTCGCGGCAAAGCTGCGCCAGGTCGCGGCCGGTGGCGATGCCGAGCTTCAGCGCCAGGGCCTGGAGAAAAACCGCCAACAGGTTCGAGATCGCGATGGTCGGCAGCAGCGCGTAGCCGTATTTCGAGCCGCCGGCGATGTCGGTCGCCCAGTTGCCTGGGTCGATATACCCGACCGCGATCACAAAGCCCGGCCCGGCGAACGCGCCAAGCTTGCGCCACAACTGCACCCCGCCCGGAATCGCGACCGAGCGGAAGGCGTCCGGGAAAGAAGGTGTGCGGCCCCCTGCCCATTCCGGTTCGCCGGGGATCGCGGTCAAGGCCTCGGCCGGCGGAGGGCTCAATCTCAGCACCCCTGATGCTGCGTCGTCTCGTTACGAGGCTGGCGAAGGCCAACGCTCCGGCTGTCATCGGCCACTACGGAACCGAGAGGCGATTGGATGCAGCCCGATCAAAGAATCGGAAATTTTTTGTCGAGCGGTCATCGCGGCCGCGGCCGCAGCGGTATGGCTGCGAGCAAGCCGCCTCAACCGTTTAAGCAGTGGCACCCCATAGATGCCGCGGGGGGAATTCGCCGGCGTTGCCGCGCGGTGTCTTAGGGCGCGCGGGTCAACACCTTGCCCTGATACAGAACTGGGCCGGTCGGCGACCGGGTTGGCGAGCCCCCTGGCGGCTCGAGACTGACCGCGAGCACGCTGCGGGGCGGCGGCAGCTCGTCTGCTCGCAAGGTGACGGCGCTCCCGGAATGCTGCGGCAATAGGCCGAGCGGGCGCGGCGGCCCGCCGGCGATGCCCCACAGCTCGTAGGCGTGAGGCTTGGTCTCGGCTTGCGGCGCCACCGCCGAGACCATGACCTCGCCCGCGTTCGGTCCGGCGATGGCGACCCAGCCGGGCTCGCCCCCCCGGCCGGCGAGCACCGCGACGATGGTCGGCGGGGTCGGTCGCGGCAGGACCGCGAGATAGATGGCGAGTGCCGCCGTTGCCAAGCCGCCGGCAAGCGCCAGACCGCGCCAGAAAGCAAGCGAATTGAGCCAGTGCAGCGGCGATGGCGGCGGCGGCGCAGCCGACTGGGGCCCGATCCGCCGCTCAACGGCTCGCCAGACACGCTCCGGCGGCTCAACGGCCGGTGTCGCCATGTCGAGCGGAGACAACCGGTCGGCCCAAGCTCCGACCAGCTGCGCCAACGCTGGGTCGGCCCTCATCAGCCGCTCGAAGCGCCGGCGCGAGCGCCACGGCATCGTTCCGAGCACGTATTCGCAGGCGAGCTGGTCGCGCAGGTTCCGGTCGTCGTATCTCATCCGTCGAGACACTGCTTCAGGCGCTCGACGCTGCGCCGGATCCAGCTTTTGACGGTGCCCACCGGAGCGCCGAGATTTGCTGCGAGCTCCTGATGGGTCAGCCCATAGACATAGGCGAGGACCACCGCCCGCCGGGGCTGCCCTTCGAGCTCGTCCAGGCAGCGCTGCAGGGCGTCCAGCTCAGCGCTGCGATCGGCGCTGTAAAGGCCGCCCGCGGCGATGCCGAGGAGCGCCTCCTCGGGCACCTTGCGGGCCTCCGCCTGGGTGCTGCGGCGCCGCAAATGGTCGATCGCGCGATGCCGCACGATCGTAACCAGCCAGGCCATCGGCGCGCCCCGGTCCGGGCTGTAGTCGCCGGCCCGCTCCCACAGTGCGACAAAGCTCTCCTGCAACGCCTCTTCCGCCAGCTCCCTGCGGCCGAGAATACGCAAAGCGATGCCGAAAAGCCGCGCCGCCGTCACATCATAGAGCCTGGCAAAGGCCTCCCGGTCGCCGCGCGCGATCTTGCCGATCAAGTCGTGCAAGAATGGCGGATCTGTCGGGGAACCTGTCATCGCCCAGTTCGATGCCAGGCTCGTGGAAAGCTGACGCCAGCGCCGCGCTCAGTGTCACATAAAGGCATTCGACGGTGGTATCGGCTCGCGGGCCAGTTCACGAGCACCCTGCGATTATGACCGGCGGCCTATTCTGCCCGACCTGCGCCTGGCATCGGCCGCGTCCGAGCGACTCCTGGGCGGACGGCTCCCGCCTGTGCAGCCCAAAGCCGGAGAGCGGGCCGCTGTGGCGCTGGCCGCCATCAGCGGTCGGCGATTGGCGAGAGGCCTTGTTCGGCGCGGACTTCGTTGATGATCTGCAGGACGCGCTCGCGGTAGGGGCGGTACTGCACGCCGAACTCCTGGACGAGGCGGCTGTTGTCGATCAGGTAGTTGCCCGACAATTCCTTGCCGCCGGTGTCCTTTTGAAAGGTGATCTTGGCGTCGGGCAGGAACTCGCGGACGATGTCGGCGATCTCGCCGAGGCTGATCGCGACGCCGCCGGTGTTGTAGATCCAGTTCTTGGGCTTGTCCTCCATAATCACGCGGGCGAAGATCTCGGCGATCTCATCGACATGGATCGGGCAGCGCATCGCGTCCTTATAGGGAAACGAGACCGGCTTGCCGCGCGCCGGGTCGGTGATGCAGAACACGTGATCGACCGAGCCGACGATCTTGTCGTTGCCGGTGACGTTGGCCGGGCGGATCGCGGTGATCTCCATCCCGTATTTCTCGCGGTAGTCCTGCGCCTGCCACTCGTTGAAGATCTTGTGCATCGCATATTGCACATGGCCGTGGCGGAAATCGTCCTCGGTCACGATGCGGTCGCCGTAATGCTTCTGCTCGCCGCTGACCGCCAGCGAGCTCGCATAGGCGACGCGGTTGACGCCGGCGAGGCGCGCCGCCTCAAAGCAATTGTCCATGCCGAGAATGTTGAGCTTGAAGGCGGCATGCGGCGGGTGCTCGCTGCCGAGGTAATAGGCGAGGTTGACGACCCGGTTGGGCTTCGCCGCCGCGGTCACCGACATAACGTCGTCGAACTGGCTGACGTCGCCGCGCACGACGCGCACCTGCTTGCCGAGATGATTGTAAGAGGCGGTGCCGGGGTTGATGTCCATGCACACGATCTCCTCGCCGCGCTCGGCCAAGCAATGGGACGAGCCGACGCCCGATAAAGCCGGCGCCGCCGAGAATGAGGGTCGTCATCGCATTTCCTCCCCGAGATACCTGCGGTGACGTTAACCTCGCGGCACGGCGTTCGGCAAGCTGCCCGCCCCGCCGGCTTTCGCATGCCAGATATCGGGCCTAAGCTCGTCGGGCGGGACAGCCGAGAGGATGCCTCCGATGGCCGCGACCATTTTCGCCAATTGCGCGGTGCTCGACCCTGGGCGGCGGAGAACGGCGCGAGGACCACCACGTCCTCGTCGAGGACGGGCTGATCCGTGAGGTTTCGGATCGGCCGATCGGCAGCGCCGCGGCCGAGATCGTCGATCTCAAAGGCGGGACCCTGATGCCTGGGCTGATCGACGCGCATGTCCATGTCGTCGCGGTCGATCACGTGCTGGCGCGGCTCGGCGAGCGGCCGCAGAGCCTGGTGACGTTGCAGGCGGCGCGCGTGCTGGAGGGTATGCTGCAGCGCGGCTTCACAACGGTGCGCGACGCTGGCGGCGCGGATGGCGGGCTCGCCGAGGCGGTCGAGGAGGGGCTGGTGCGCGGACCCCGCATTTTCCCGTCGGGTCAGGCATTGAGCCAGACCGGCGGGCATGGCGATTTGCGGCCGCGCACCCGCTCGGTGTCGGTCGTGGCCTGCGCCTGCTGCGAGGGCGGCGCCGGGCTCGCCCGCATCGCCGATGGTGTCGCCGAATGCCGCCGGGCGGCGCGCGACGAGCTCCGAAAAGGGGCGAGCCAGATCAAGATCATGGCCTCGGGCGGGGTCGCCTCGCCCTATGACCCGGTTTGGAACCTGCAATATAGCGAGGCCGAGGTGCGCGCGATCGTCGAGGAGGCGCGCGCCTGGCACACCTATGTGATGGCGCACGCCTATACCCCGGCGCGATCGCCCGCTCGATCGATTTCGGGGTGCGCTCGATCGAGCATGGCAATCTGATCGACGAGGCCACCGCCGAGCAGGTCGCCAGCGCCGGGGCATTTGTCGTGCCCACGCTCGCCACGTTTGACGCGCTGCACCGCTTCGGCCGGGAATTGGGCTTTCCCGAAATCAGCCTCGGCAAGCTCGGCGAGGTGCGCGCGGCCGGGTTGCGCTCGCTGGAAATTCTGCAGGAGGCTGGGGTCAAGATCGGCTTTGGCACCGATCTCCTGGGCCCGATGCACCGGCATCAGTCGCGCGAATTTGTGATCCGCGCCGAGGCGATGGCGCCGATCGAGATCATCCGCTCGGCGACGGTCGTCAATGCCGAGCTCCTGAACCGCTCGGGCGAGCTCGGCGTCATCGCACCGGGCGCCCGCGCCGACCTGATCGCCGTCGACGGCAACCCGCTCGCCGACATCGCGCTGCTCGAGGGTCAGGGCGAGCGCCTGACGCACATCATGAAGGACGGAGCGTTCTACAAACGGCCAGCTGGATGATTCGGTTCGATAGGCGCCAACCCGCTGCGGTTCAGCGATATCGACGAGAACGCCTCGAAGCCGTAAATACCGCGCATGGGCGCCGTCCCCTTTGATACCTTGAAGCTCGCGCGCCGGCTCGAAGGCGCCGGGTTCCCGCCAAAGCAAGCGGGCGACACCGCCGAAGCCCTGGCCGAGGCCATGTCCGGAGCGCGGCTCGCAACCGGCGACGATATCGCTTCGGTGCGGACGGAGATCGCGGCGCTGCGGACCGAGCTCAAGGCCGAGATCGCGGCGGTTCGGGCGGAGTTCAGGGCAGAGATTGCGGCGGTCCGGGCGGAGCTCGAGCTTTTGCGCCGCGATCTGACGATCCGCCTCGGCGGCATGATGATTGTCGCGGTCGGGGTCATCCTGGCCGCGATCCGGTATCTGCCTCCCGCTCACTGACGTCAAAGCGCTGGCCGATATTCACTTTTCAACAATCAGGGGCGTCGCATCAGGACAAAAACGGTTATCGAGTTGTCAATCGGCGAGGCCCATGGCGAACGCCAGCGCCACATTGAGCCGCGCGATGTCTGCGGCCCCGAGACGGCCGATCCGCCGATTGATACGTTCTCGCCTGATCGTGACCGGTTTGTCGGCCATCACCTGAGATCGAACCCGCAATCCCGTGTCCGGCCCGGCCTCGACGGTGATCCGGAAATCCGCCTCCACCAGGTCGGAGGTCATCTGGCAAATCACGATCAAGGCATGGCTCTCTGGGATGGCGTTCGACTGCACGATGACCGCTGGCCGCGGTTTTCCGTAATCGCCGGGTGCGGCGACGATAACCACGTCACCGCGGCTCATCGGCATCGAATTCCGATACGGCTTCGATCCACAACAGTGCGTCGCGCTCGCTCTCAGGATGCAGATTTGCAACTTGCGCCGCAATCCGGCGGCGCACGACTCCCGAGCGCGCGTCCGGCACAACCAAACGCAACTCGCGCAGCCCCTGCATCCGACGCCGTTGGCGCATTGCCTTCATTCGTTCCGCTGGCACCGCCATCCTTGTTCTCCATGCGCGTAACGCGTGACATCGTGGCTCGATACGCTTCGGCAAGCAAGTGGCGGTTGACCAGCGGCTCTTCGATCAAGTCAACGCGACTGCTGCTTCAGTAGTTCTTCCTTAATCGATACGGTGGCATAGCCGGCCAGATCAGGGAGACAACGCATGACCGATGTTCGCAAGGAAGCCGACAGCCTCGGCGAAGTCGAGGTCCCGGCCGACAAGCTGTGGGGGGCGCAGACGCAGCGCTCGCTCGAGCATTTCAGCATCGGCCATGATCTGATCCCGCGCGAGATGATCCAGGCCTATGCGATCCTGAAAAAAGCGGCGGCCAACGCCAACCATTCCGGCCGGCGGCTCGACGGCAAGGTTCACGGGCTGATCGTCCAGGTCGCCGACGAAATCCTCGCCGGGCAGCACCAGGACAACTTCCCGCTGCATGTGTGGATGACCGGCAGCGGCACGCAGTTCAACATGAACGTCAACGAGGTGATCGCAAACCGCGCCAGCCAGCTCGCCGGCACGCCGCTCGGCAGCAAGACGCCGGTGCATCCCAACGATCACGTCAACATGTCGCAATCCTCGAACGACACCTTTCCGTCGGCGATGTACATCGCGGCGGCGCTGGGCGTGACCGGGCGGCTGGTGCCAGCGGTCCGCGCGCTGCACGACGCGATCGCGGCCAAGGCGGCCTCGTGGCAGGACATCGTCAAGATCGGCCGCACCCACATGCAGGATGCGACGCCGATCACCTTGGGCCAGGAGTGGTCGGGCTATGCCGGCATGCTGGCCGACGACCTCGAGCGGATCGACGACGCGCTCAAAGGCGTCTACCGGCTGGCGCTCGGCGGCACCGCGGTCGGCACCGGGATCAACGCCGCCTCCGGCTTTGCCGAGGCGGCGGCGGCCGAAATCGCCCGGCTGAGCGGGCTCCCCTTTGTCAGCGCGCCAAATAAGTTCGCGGTTCAGGGGGCCCACGACGCGCTGGTGCAGCTCTCCGGCACATTGCGGACCTTGGCCACCTCGCTTTACAAGATCGCCAACGACATCCGGCTGATGTCGTGCGGCCCGCGCGCCGGTTTCGCCGAATTGCTGATACCGGAAAACGAGCCGGGCTCGTCGATCATGCCCGGTAAGGTCAACCCGACCCAAGCCGAGGCGCTGACCATGATCGCGGTGCAGGTGATGGGCAACGACGTGGCGGTCGGCTTCGCCGGCGCCGGCGGCTATCTCGAGATGAATGTCTACAAGCCGCTGATCATCTTCAATGTTATGCACTCGATCGCGATCATGGCCGACGGCTGCACCAATTTCCGCAAATTCCTGGTCGAGGGCACCAGGCCGAACCTGGATAAGATCAAGGACTACGTCGCTCGCTCGCTGATGCTGGTGACCGCGTTGGCTCCGGTGATCGGCTATGACAAGGCGTCGCGGATCGCCCACCACGCGATGGACCACGATTTGAGCTTGAAGGAGGCGGCGCTCGGCCTCGGCTATGTCAGCGAAGCGGAATTCGACCGCATCGTCGATCCGGCCAAAATGGTCCACCCCTATGTCGCCAGCGGAACCTGATCGGATTGCGCCATATGCAGGCGGCCGCGCCTATCAGTCGGTCTACCCTGCCGAGATCTGACGGCGGCGCGACGGAGCGGGCCGCCCCGGATGGGGCCGAGGTCGAGGAGATCGCGCATCTCTCCCTGCTGGTCGGCCGGCTGCTGCTGCTGAACGGCGCCGACACCGCGCAGGTCGAGGCGGCGGTCGTGCGCTTTGCCGCGGCGTTCGGCTGCGAGGCGCATCTGATGGTCAGCTACGAGGCGCTGCTGCTGACCATCGTCGCCGGCGACCATTTCCGCACCAAGATCGGCTCGCGGGTGCCGGCGATGAATGTCGGCATGACCGTGGTCGGGGCGGTCAACCGCGTCGTTGACGCGGTCGAGTGCCACCGGCAAGGGCTGAAGGAGGCGCGCGCCGCGCTCGAAGCGGCCGAGCATCGGCCGCCGGAATACGCCAGGTGGCTCGTCGTTGCCGCACTCGGCCTGACCGCCGCCAGCCTCAGCCGCCTGTTCGGCGGCGATTGGCCGACCTTTACGGCAACCTTGCTGGCCGGCGCGGCCGCGACCTGGCTGCGCCTCGAATTGGCCAGGCGCCGCTTCAACCCGATTGCGATCCCGTTCGCCGCCGCCTGCCTTGGCGGCGTGGTCGGCGGAGTTGCGGTGCTGTTGGGGGCGAGCGCCACGCCGTCGCTGTGCCTGGTGGCGCCGGCCATGACCCTGGTGCCGGGGGTGCCGCTGATCAACGCCGTCGAGGACATGATCGGCAACCACATGACCCTCGGCATCGGCCGCCTCGGCTTTGCCTTCCTGGCCACGACCGCGATCGCGCTCGGGCTGTTCGTCGCCACGCTCGCGACCGGGGTGGCGATCCCGGTCGCCGAGCCGGCGCGGGTGATCGCAGTCCTGCAGGATGCGCTGTTCTCGGCACTGGCGGCGCTCGGCTACGCGTTTTTGTTCAATGTGCCGGCGCGCATGGGTTGGGCCTGCGTGCTGTGCGGCGTGGCCAGCCATACCACGCGCACCTTATGCGTCCATCTGGGGATCGACATCATCGCCGGGACCCTGATCGGCGCGCTGGTCGCGGGTTTTCTGGCGCAGGGTTTCGCCCGGTATTTCGACGCGCCGGCCGCCGCCTTTGCTTTTCCCGGCGTCGTCGCCATGGTGCCCGGCGCCTATGCCTTTCGCGCCGTGCTCGGCGGGCTGCAGATCGCGCATGGTGCCGCCGCCCCGGCGCTGCCGGGAGAGACGCTGGCTTTGAGCCTCACCGTCGCGCTGATGGTCGCGGCGATCGCCGTCGGCATCGCGGCCCCGGCCTTGCTGGCCGCTCCCTCGCGCGCAGCACAGCCAGCCGTCTTCCCGCAAATCCGGGGGTGACTCACTCCGCCGCGTTGGTGCGGGCGTAGCGGCGGACGCGCAGGTCGGCCTGCTCCTTGTGGCCCCAGAAGCGCTCGATCGCGCACAGCCGGCTGCAATATTCGCCGACCATCGCGCTCGCCTGCGGTGTCCTGACCTCCTGCCAGGTGCAGGTTTTGAGAAACTTGCCGACCCACAGCCCGCCGGTGTAGCGCGCCGCACCCTTGGTCGGCAATGTGTGGTTGGTGCCGATCACCTTGTCGCCATAGGCGACGTTGGTCTCGGGCCCGAGAAAAAGGGCGCCGTAATTCTTCAGCCGGTCGAGCCAGAGCCGCGGCTCGCGGGTCAGCACCTCGACATGCTCGGCGGCGATGCGGTCGGCCTCGGCCGCCATCTCGGCGTCGTCGGCGCACAGGATGATCTCGCCAAAGTCGCGCCAGGCGACACCAGCGACATCGGCGGTCGGCAACACGCCGAGCTGGCGCGCGACCTCGGCGATCGTGTCATGCGCGAGCTTCTCCGAGGTGGTCAGCAGGATCGCCGGCGAGGTCGGCCCATGCTCGGCCTGGCCCAACAGATCGGTCGCGCACATCTCGGCGTCGGCGGTGTCGTCGGCGATGACCAGGATCTCGGTCGGCCCGGCGAACAGATCGATGCCGACCCGGCCATAGAGCTGGCGCTTGGCTTCGGCGACATAGGCGTTGCCGGGGCCGACCAGCATATCGACCGGCTGGAACGTCGCGGTGCCGAGCGCCATCGCCGCGACCGCCTGGACCCCGCCCAGCACGTGAATCGCGTCGGCGCCGCCCAGATGCATCGCGGCGATCGTCTCGGGATGCGGGCCGCCCTGGTTTGGCGGGGTGCAGGCGGTGATGTGCCCGACCCCGGCGACTTTGGCGGTGACGATCGACATATGCGCCGAGGCAACCATCGGGTAGCGCCCGCCCGGCACATAGCAGCCGACCCGGCCGACCGGGATATGGCGATGGCCGAGAAACACGCCGGGCAGGGTCTCGACCTCGACATCCTTCAGCGAAGCGCGCTGGATCTCGGCGAAATTGCGGATCTGCTGCTGGGCGAATTCGATGTCGGCGATGGTCTGCGGCGGCACTTTGGCGACCAGCGCCGCGATCTCGTCATCGGACAGCCGAAAGCTCGGCGGCGACCATTTGTCGAACCTCTCCGACAATTCGCGCACCGCATTATCGCCGCGCGCCCGGACATCGGCGATGATGCCTTCGACCGTGCCGCGGATTTTGGCATCGGCTTCGTCTTGGGCTCCGGCCAGCGCGCCCGATTTGATATGGCGAGGCATCCGCTCCTCCACTCCTGTTCCACCTGTTATTTGCAGGAAATTAACAGGCAGGCTAGCGCTCGCAACGATCGTCCCGTCGCGTCGTCGAGCGGGTGATACCACACGATTTTGGCGACCTTGCGGATGAGCACCCGAATTTCACCCGCAACGACCATCGACCACCCTGAGGGAAGATCGACTGGTTATGCCCATTCCGGTCGTTTCTTTGTGCGCACGTTTCGCTCGGGGTCGAACACAGATCACTGACCCACGGCACAACATCGTCGTGCTTATCGGTGACTATGCAGTGAACAACGTCCTCTAACTACACGAACCTTCCGATGCGCCGTAGACATGACCGGATCAATGGCTCAAATTCGGGATCGAAGCGTGGCACGGCGCGGTGCGCAAGTCCTTCACGGGTGACGAAGATGCAGGTCGGTGATCGGGATGAATTATCCGTTCAAATACGGGATTACGACTCCTGCTTCGCCGAATTCTTGAAACCGGCGGGCAACGGTCAAAAAATCTTGCAGGCAATTCTGCTGCGTGAGGCGTTCAGCCTGTTTGCGCTGCAAGGTGTAGCAATAAAGCAAGACGCTCCAACGGTGGTATTGGACGTAAGTTGTGGGCCTGGTGATTACAGCGTGGCATGGACATCGCAAATCGCGAGGTTCTTACCAAAGGGTATAGCATTTTATTGTACGGATTATCGCGATGGCATTTCCAGAGAAACGGGAGAAACGTATGCCATGACGACCGCACAGAAAATGCAAGCGGCGGCTGAAAATGGAAATTTGAGATTGACGCAGGCACCCGTTGCTACCGATGCCGATCTGTTTTCTGGCCGCGATGCGCTTATGCCGTCCGGAAAAACAGCCGACATTGTCCATTGGTCGCACAGCGGATACCACGTGCGCGACGCACTCGGTGCCGCCAGGAATGATCCGCGGGCGATCGAAGCGGGTTTGCACGCAGCCGTTGATAAGATGTGGGCAGCACTGGACAAAATGGGTTTGCTGATTTCGGTCCACGAAACGCGAGACAACTCCGACGGCGTTCAGTCACAAATAGGCCCTGTCTCTCGGAAATATTGCGGAAGGTTGGACGATGTGCCGGAGCGAACCGCTGCGCGCATCAAGCAATTGGGCGGGTATTTCGCCGCAGTGAATTTCACCAGCCCGCTCAAGTTTCTGGGATTGGACGATTCCGGCTGGGACCGGTTGAAGCAGCGGGCGAAATGGGATCGGCTCAAGGAGTTGGAGGCGCGCGCTTTGCGGTTGTTGAATTTCATAGCTTTCGATTTCTCCGATCCTGCCAAAGCGGCGCTCGAAACCCTTGCCGAGGATGGTCGGCTAGCCCCCTTTGTCGACGAGTACAAATCCATTGTCGCAACAAATGGTGGTCACATCCTCGTGAAATGCGCTTTTCAAATGATCAGTAAATCGCAACAAGTGGCGAAAAAGCTGGACGACATCGCACTTCAACTAACTGAAAAGATGAGCGATTTCTCTGAGGAGATGGCCACCGAGATGCAAAGATCATGACATGGGTTGTACAGTCGAGCAACGAAAAGGTTATGTATCTGCAGGCGTCAGACGCAAAATGATTCTGCCAGGATTCACATGCCGCTGAACATCAAGGACCCTGCGACTGAAAAATCCGTGCGGGAGCTGGCCGCGGCGGCTGGGGAGTCGGTGACGATGCGGTACGCAGAGCCGCCGAGGAACGCCTCCAGCGGGTCCGGCGGCGGCGCGCCGGACGCAGCCTCGCCGCTGAGCTCCTTGAAATCGGCAGGCGCTGTGCGGCCTTGCCGGATCTTGATACGCGCGAGGCTGACGAGATCCTCGGCTACGACGAGCACGGATTGCCGCGCTGATGTTATCGACAGCTCGGCGACTGTCGCGGTGCTGCTGAACGAAGAAAATGCCGGCCGCCTGGCTCAGGCGATCGAGGCCGATCCGCAGCGGCTGCTCTCGGCGGCAAACCTGCTCGAAGCGTCGATCGTCATCGAAAGCCGCAAGGGCGAAGCGGGCGGGCGTGAACTAGTGAAGCAATTCAGACAGATGGTCCCAGATGGGTCGTCACACCGGCCCACGGGTCCGGCCTGTCAGCCGGCCCGAGGACAGGCTCCAGCCGGTGCCTATGGCTGGCATGGGTCCCGGCCTGCGCCGGGATGACGAGAACAGAGAAGCCACGCTACCAAGTGTTAGGTTTGTACCACTGGAGCGGTTTCCGATCAAATTTGCACCGCGCTCACCCCCTCCCAAACCCTCCCCCATCCATGGGGGAGGGCCTTTATCAGCCCTCTATTTGCACACCCGCCCCCTCGATGGGGGCGGGTCGGGGTGGGGGTGATGCCCGCCGAGGCGTCTACACGGTCGAAAACCGCTCTAGAGCCCGGTCCGTTGAAATAGAACCGGCTTTCCATCTTCGCGTTTGCCCGGATTGATATGGGCATCCACGACTTTGCTCACGACCTGGCGGCAAAGACGTGGACCCCGGGTCGAGCCCGGGGGAAGCGAGGAGCGGAGCGCTTTAGAGCATCCGCCGGCCGCCAGCTTCGTTCCATGCTCACCACGCGGTCCAGCCGCCGTCGGCGAGGAGGGAGGAGCCGGTGACGAGGGAGGCGGCGGGGGAGGCGAGGAAGAGGACGGCGGCGGCGACTTCCTCGGGGGTGCCGAGGCGGCCCAACGGGATGCGGTCGAGCACCCATTGCCGGAAGGCCGGGTCGGCGAAAAATGGCCGAGTCAGCGCGGTGTCGATAAAGGTCGGGGCGATCGAGACGACGCGCACGCCTTTGGGCGCCAATTCGACCGCCATCGCCTTGGTCAGCCCTTCGATCGCGTGCTTGGTCATCACATAGACGGTGCGGTCGCGTTCGGAGCCGACATGGCCCATCTGCGAGGACATGTTGACAATGACGCCGCCCGCAGTTTTTACGCCATCTGGCTTTGCGCCATCTGGGGCGACCATCAGCCGCGCCGCTTCCTGCGCCACGATAAAGGCGGCGCGGACGTTGAGGTTGAGCAGCCGGTCGAGGGTCGCCTCGTCGACTTCGAGAAAGGGCTGCGGCCGGTTGACGCCGGCATTGTTTATCAGGATGTCGAGCCGGCCGAGCGCGGCGAAAGCGTCGCGGAGTGCGGCGCTGTCGGTCACGTCGAGCGGCAATGCGCGCGCCCGGCCGCCCTCTTGGGCAATCTCGCCCGCGACCTCTTCGAGCTGGCTCGCGGTGCGGCTGACCAGCACCAGCTCGGCGCCGGCAGCGGCGAGCGCCAATGCCACGGCGCGGCCGATGCCGCGCCCGGCGCCGGTGACGAGTGCGGTCTTGCCGTCGAGGCGGAAGAGATTGTCCGGCATGGTTGGAAATCGCTGTTCGCGCCTTTGCTGTTCGCCGACGCGCCTAATGGTACGAGCCAGACAGATGGTACCCGCGTTTTCTCTCTCGTCGCCCCCGCGAATGCGGGGGCCCAGGGCCGCAGGCGCGGTGCCGGATACCCTGGGTGCCCGCTTTCGCGGGCATGACGAAAAAAGAAATGGGTACCAAGCGTTTAAACTCGGACTACTAGCGCGGCGTGTGCTTGGCCAGGAACGCCTTGACCTTGGCGCGGGCCGAAGCGAGCGCTGAGCCGGTTTTCCACTCGGCGATGAACTCGCAATTCGGCAGCAGCTTTGAGAGCTCCTCGGAGATCGGGTAGGGGTGCGCCTCGTCGTTGCCGGCCAAGACCATGCAGGGCGTCTTCACCGTCTTCACGAAGTCGCGGTCGACGCTGTAGGCAAAGCCGGGCTGGTACAGGTTGCGGTAGAACGCGTCGAGCACGTCCTTGGTCGCCTCCGGATGGTCCTTCAGCGTCTCGGCCCAGCCGTCGAACCGGGCCGGGCGCGGCGGCAGCGCCGGTGCGACGCGCCCGATCGGCTGCGCCAGCACCGCGCTGGCGACCCGCTGCGGCTGCGCCTTGATCAGGTTCAGGATGAACGAGCCGCCGATGCACTGGCCATAGAGATGGCAGCGGTCGATGCCGAGATGATCGAGGATGGCGATATGGTCCTCGGTGTAGCTGTCCCAGCCGTCCCGCGCGGTGATCGGCGCGCGCGACTGGCCGCCGGCGTTGCGCTGATCCATCGCGATCACGCGGAAATCGCCCGCCCACTCGGTCGTCGGGTTGATCGGCGCCGAGGGCTGGCTCCAGACATCGATCACCGATTGCAGCCCGGCCGGCGCGAAGGTCAGGATCGGAAACCCCCGGCCGAATTCCTCGTAATAGATGTGCGCGCCGTGGTGTTCAAAGCTCGGCATGTCGGTGTCCTTTCGCGATCAATGGGCTCGGAGGCAGTATATCAGTCGCGCAGATGCGGCATCACCTCGGCGGCGAAGAGGTCCATGTTGCGGCGGGTCAGCTCGTCCGAGAGGATGCCGAACTGAAGGAGCGCCACCAGGATGCCAAAGCCGGTGCGCTCGCGCATCCGCTCGATGCCGGCCAGCACCGTCTTGGGGCTGCCGATCAGCGCGGTGCCGCTCTCGATCAGCGCCTCGGCGGTCAGCCGCCCGCCGTGCCCCAACGCGCCGCGGCTGCGGATAAAGTTCTTCATCGAGCCGATCGAGGTGTAGCCGGGCGGCATCAGCATCTCGAAGGTCTGGCGCAGGAAATCGTTGAACAGGGTCTCGACCGCACGCCCCGCCTCGGCGCGGGCACGCTCGTCGGTCTCGGCGACATAGATCGGGCAGGCCCAGCCGAGCTGGCCCGCTGCTGCCTCGTAGCCGTATTGCCGCGCCGCCTCGCGATAGGCGGTGTGATAGCGCGCGACCAGGTCGGCCGACGAAAACGTCACCAGAAACGGGTATTTGCGGCCCGGGTCGGCGGCCCAGGCGACCGTCTCGCTCGACCCCTGCGACGGGATCCAGACCGGCGGGTGCGGGGTCTGGTAGGGCCGCGGCCACAGATTGACGTAGCGCAGGCTGAAATGGTCGCCGTCAAATGCGAACGGGCCGGGCTCGGTCCAGGCCCGGATGATCAGATCGTGCGCCTCGTGAAAGCGCTGGTGCGAGAAATAGGGGTTGACGCCCGAGGAATGGTATTCGGAGCCGATGCCGCGCACAAAGCCGGCGATGATCCGGCCCTTCGACAGATTGTCGAGCATCGCGAATTCTTCGGCGATGTAGACCGGGTTGTTGACCAGTGGCAAGGCGCGGCCGAGGATCGCGATCTTGACCCTTTTGGTGCGCTGGATCAGCGCGCTGGCGATCAGGTTGGGCGCCGGCATCAGCCCGTACGCGGTCTGGTGATGCTCGTTGACGCCGATCGCGTCAAAGCCGAGCTCCTCGGCATAGACGAGCGCATCGATGTGGCGTGCGTATTCCTCCGCACCCTTGACCGGGTCGTAAAGGCGGTTCGGCAGCACCACCCAGGCCGAGCGGTATTTCGCCGCCTCAGCCAGGTCGAGCGGCCGGTACGGCATCAGATGAAAGGAGACGAGCTGCATCACGCGACCCCTTCCAGGAAGTCGAGGACTTGACGAGAAACGGCGGCGGCGTGCTCGACATGCGGCAGGTGCCCGCACCGCTTCGACCATGACGAGGCGAGCGTCGGGCAGGCGCTCGCGCCACAATGCCGCATAGGCGGGCGGCATGATCTTGTCGTCGTCGCCCCACAGGATCAGCGCCGGCAATTTGATCCGGTGCAGCCACTTTTCGAGATCGGGGTTGAACCAGCGCGGCTGCCAGCCGAGCTTGGCCACCGTGAAGCGGTTGCGCAGCATCATGTCCATCTGCGCCTCGTCGGGCTTGAGCGCCAGGATGCGGTCGGCGAAGGCCTGGTCGTGATAGAGGTTGCGCACCGCCTCTTCCGGCCCCCAGATGAAATTGTCGCCGCATGGCACGCCTTTGACCCGGATGCCGGCCGGCGCCAGCTGCACGAGGCTCGGTAAAGCGCGAGCGGTCGCGGACCAGGATTTCGGCGGCGAGCCAGCCGCCGAGCGAATTGCCGATCAGGTGGACCCGGTCGAGGCCGGCCTCCTCGACCAGGTCGAGATAGAACATCGCCAGATCGGGCATCGAGGCAATCCACGGCGGATCGTCGGAGCCGCCAAAGCCAGGGTGCTCGGGCACCAGCACCTCGCAGCGCTCGGCCAGCGCATCGAAAAACGGCAGCCACTGCGGCACGCCGCCGGCGCCGTGCAGGAACAGCACGGTCGGGCCATGCCCGGCGCGGTGCAGCCTGACCGCGACGCCCCGGACTTTGATCTCGGTCGTTTGCGGCGGCATATCGTCCACTCCCTCGCCAAAACACCCCGGCAGATGCCTCAGCATAGCCGCTTAAGGCCAAATCTGCACTTCGGGAGGAACCCGCGCGACCAGCGCCGGTTAGCTCGAATAGTTCGGCCACGAGGAACCCCGCCATGTCAGCCGCCGGAAAGCCGGAATCGGCACGAGCGCGGGGATTGGCCTCGTCCGTCGCCGCCGCCGACCTCGTTGCCGCGGCGCGCGCGGCGCGGCTGCGCCATGTCAGCGACGACGGCCCCGGCATTACCCGGCACAAGGCGCGCCACGGGTTCGACTATCGCGACGCCCAGGGCGAGCTGATCGGCGACATCGCAACCCTGAGCCGCATCAAATCGCTGGCGATCCCGCCGGCCTGGACCGATGTGTGGATCTGCCCCTCGCCCAACGGCCATATCCAGGCGACCGGGCGTGACGCCCGCGGGCGCAAGCAATACCGCTATCACCCGCGCTGGCGCGAAACCCGCGACGAGACGAAGTACCACCGGATGCTGGCGTTCAGCCAGGCGCTGCCGCGGATTCGCGCCCGGGTCGAGGCTGATCTGCGGCGGCACGGCCTGCCGCGCGAGCGCGTGCTCGCCGCGATCGTGCGCCTCCTCGAGCTGACCTTGTTCCGCGTCGGCAACACAGAGTACTCGCGGGCCAACAAAAGCTTTGGGTTGACCACCCTGCGCGACCGCCATGCGGTGATCGAGGGCGCCCAGGTTCGTCTCAGCTTTCGCGGCAAGAGCGGGGTGCGCCACGAGGGCCGGATCACCGACCGCCGGCTGGCGCGGATCGTCAAAAACTGCCGCGACCTGCCCGGTTACGAGCTGTTCCAGTATCTCGACGATGACGGCAACCGGCACGCCGTCGAACTCGGCCGACGTCAACCTCTATCTGCGCGAGATCAGCGGCGAGGACATCACCGCCAAGGACTTCCGCACCTGGGCCGGGACCCAGCTCGCGGCGATGGCGCTGCAGCAACTATCCGCGCTCGACAGCAGGGCGGCGGCCAAATCGACGATCGTGCGCGCCGTCGAGCAGGTGGCAAAGCATCTCGGCAACACCGCCGCCGTGTGCCGCAAATGCTACATCCATCCGGCGATCTTCGACGGCTATCTCGACGGGACCCTGCTGCACGCCTTGGCCGAACGCAGCCAAGACTATCTGGCCCGGAACGTCGCAGGGATGAGCGCGGAGGAGGCGGCGGTGACCGCCTTTCTGCGCCTGCGGCTGACCACGCTTGCCGAGGAAGGGTCGAGCCGCGGGCGGCAGCGGGCCAGCGCCGGTTAGCGGCATTCGCGCCCGTCATCCCGCCCCATCACGCGTTGCTGAGCGATGCAGGATCAGTGGATCGCGGCGATGCTGGACGGCGCCTTCGAGCGCGCCTGGGCGATCAGCGACCGAGTGCTGCGCGAGCGCCGGGGCCAATCCTGCGCCGATCTGCCCCATCATCTGCGCTGGGTCTGGGACGGCACGCCCTTGGCCGGCCGGCGTGTGCTGGTGCGCTGCTATCACGGGCTCGGCGACACCCTGCAGTTCATCCGCTTTGTCCCGCAACTCGCCGCGATCGCGCGCGCCGTGAGCGTCGAGGCTCAGCCGGTGCTGCTGCCGTTATTGCGCTCGGCTTGCCCCGCCGCCGAGTTCTGTGCGCTCGACACCGCATTGCCGCCATGGGACGTCGCAATCGAGTCGATGGAATTGCCGCACGCGCTGCGCATCACCCTGGACGATCTGCCGGGGCGCATCCCGTATCTTGAACTGCCCTCGGATTGCACCAGCCGGCGGCAAGCCAATCGGGAAAAACCGGAGCGACTGCGGGTCGGGCTCGTCTGGGCGGGCGGAGACTGGCGACGCGAGCGCTCGCTGCCGCCGGCGTTGCTGCTCCCGCTGGCGCTGCTGCCGCTCGATCTGATCGGGTTGCAGCAGGGGCCGGCGCGCGAAGACCCGGCGGCCTCCGGCCTGACCGGCGCGCTGCGCGGCATGATCCGGGCGGACGCCATGATCGCCGAAACCGCCGCGCTGATCGCAGATCTCGATCTCGTTGTCAGCGTCGACACGATGGCGGCGCATCTTGCCGGCGCGTTCGGCCGGCCGGTTTGGACATTGCTCGACGCCGAGGCCGACTGGCGCTGGATGCGCCGGCGCAGCGACAGCCCGTGGTACCCGACCATGCGGCTGTTCCGCCAGAAGCGGCCGGGTCTTTGGGGGCCAGTCATCGAGCAGCTGACCGCGGCGCTGGCGCACGCGGCCACGGGGCCGGAACGAGACCGGCTGCCGCCTTGTTGAGGGTTGAGACGCTTCCAAGAATGGAGTTGGCGATGCCAACACAGAAAACCGCCGAGGCTCAGGTCACCACCGATCACAAGCAAATCCGCAAATGGGTCGAATCTCGCGGCGGCAAGCCCGCCGCGGTCAAGGCAACTCATCGCGGCGACGATCCGGGCATCATCCGCCTGATTTTTCCGGATGCGCCGAACGCCAATGACGACAGCCTCGACGAAATCTCGTGGGACGAGTTTTTCGAGAAGTTCGACGAGGCGAACCTCGCGCTGCTGTACCAGGACAAAACGGCGGCCGGCGAAAAAAGCCTGTTCAGCAAGCTGATCGGCCGCGAAACCGCGCAGGCGCGTCAGCACGGCGAAGCCCACGCCTCGAGACACCATCGCGGATGAGCCGATCGCGCAGCATCGGCGGCGTAAAATTCAGCCAAAACGTTTGAACCTACTGCGGAATCGCCGCGTTGACCGGGGGTGGTCTCAGCAGGTCCAGAGCGAGGATGACAAAAAAGGTCCTGATTACGGGCGGCGGCGGGTTTATCGGCTCGCACTGCGCGTCGCTGCTGCTCCGCCACGGCTACGAGGTGCGGGCGCTCGACAATCTCGACCCGCAGATCCATGGCGCCGAGCAGCGCTCTCCGGGCTATCTCGACCGGCGTGTCGAGCTGATGGTCGGCGATGTCCGCTCGCCGCGCATGGTGCGGCGGGCGCTCGCCGATGCCGATGCCGTCATTCATCTCGCGGCGCGGGTCGGGGTCGGGCAGAGCATGTATGAGCTCGCCGACTATACCGACGTCAACTCGCGCGGCACCGCGGTTCTGCTCGAGGCGATGGTCGAGCGCGCGCGGCGGCGTCCGTTCAGCCGGCTCGTTGTCGCCTCGAGCATGAGCGTTTATGGCGAAGGCCTCTATCAGGCGCCGGACGGCGCCATGGTAGACGTCGCCAAGCGGCTGCCGCAGCATCTGAAATCCGGCCTGTGGGAGCCGGTGGACGGCGCCGGCAGGCCGCTCGCACCGTTGCCGACCCCCGAAACCAAGCCGCTATCGATGGGCTCGGTCTATGCGCTGTCAAAATACGACCAGGAGCGGCTCTGCCTGCTGGTCGGCGGCGCTTACGACATCCCGACCGTGGCATTGCGCTTTTTCAACGTTTACGGCCCGCACCAGGCGCTTTCCAATCCCTATACCGGCGTGCTGGCGATTTTCGCGGCGCGGCTACTCAACGATCGTCCGCCGCTGGTGTTCGAGGATGGCGAGCAGCGCCGCGATTTTGTCTATGTCGGCGATGTGGCTGAGGCGTGCCGACTGGCGCTGTGCCGCGACGCGGCGATCGGGCAGGTGTTGAACATCGGCAGCGGCCAGGCGGTGACGATCAATCAGATCGCGCGCCTGCTCGCCGGCGCCCTCGGGACGGCGATCGAGCCCGAGCTTACCGGCGACTGCCGCATGGGCGACATCCGCCACTGCTTTCCCGACATCACCCGGGCCCGCTCGGTGCTCGGCTATCGGCCGCAGACCACGCTCGATGACGGCATCGCCCGGCTGGTGGAGTGGCTCGACGGGCGGGTGGCGGTCGATCGCGTCGGCGAAGCGTTCGCCGCCTTGGCCTCGCGCGGGCTGACGGTATGATCGACGCGGGCGCCGCGCCCAGCCAAGCGGCGGTGCTGATTACCGGCGGCGCCGGGTTTGTCGGCACCAACCTTGCCGACCGCCTGCTGTCGCAAGGGAGGCGGGTGCGCATCTACGACAGCCTGGCCCGCCCCGGCACCGAGCGCAATCTCGGCTGGCTGCGCGACCGCCACCGCGACCGGCTGCAGATAGTCGAAGCCGATATCCGCGAGCCCGAGCCGCTGCGCCGAGCGCTCGCCGATGTCGGGATGGTGTATCACTTTGCGGCGCAAGTCGCGGTGACGACAAGCCTCGCCGACCCGCGGACGGATTTCTCGGTAAATGCCATCGGCACGCTCAACCTGTTGGAGGCTGTGCGCGAACGCGGCGGTGCGGTCGGGCTCGTGTTCACCTCGACCAACAAGGTATACGGCACGCTCGCCGACATTCCGCTGATCCACTCCGCCACCCGTTATTCGCCGCGTGGCGACCTCGCGCATACCGGCATCGACGAGTGCCGCGCGCTGTCGTTCCACAGCCCTTACGGCTGCTCGAAGGGGGCGGCCGACCAGTACGTGCTTGAATACGCCCGCAGCTATGGCCTGCCCTGCGCCGTTTTTCGCATGAGCTGCATTTATGGGCCGCATCAGCACGGCACCGAGGACCAGGGCTGGGTTGCGCATTTCCTGATCCGCGCTGCCGCGGGCCGGCCGATCTCTATCTATGGCGACGGCCGGCAGGTGCGCGACCTGCTCTACATCGATGATCTGGCGGCGGCGCTGGTGCGGGCCGAAGAGTGCCTGCCGTCGCTTGCCGGCGAGGCGTTCAATATCGGCGGCGGCCCCGCCAATACGGTCAGCCTCAACGAGCTGATCGATTGCATCGCCGAGTTGCGCGGCTCGCGGCCGCGGGTCCGCTTTGCCGATTGGCGGGTCGGCGACCAGCGCTGGTACGTGTCGGATTTCCGGAAATTCTCACAAGCCACCGGGTGGCGGCCGCGGGTCGCGGTCCGCGACGGGGTCCGGCGACTGCATGACTGGCTTGCCGCCGATGCCGCCCCGGTCAGAGAGCGGGAAGCGGCGGAATGAGGGTTGCGCTGGTCAACCCGAACTGGGATTTCACCGGCAGCATCTATTTCGGTTGTCGCGAGCCGCACCTGCCATTGGAATATGGCTATGCGGCGGCGCTGTTGGCGCGGGCCGGGCACGACGCGGCGATCATCGACGCGCAGGCGGAGGCGCTCGGCGCCACCGCGCTGCGGGCGCGGGTCGCGGGCTTCGCGCCGGGCATGATCGTCGTAACCACCGCGCCGAGCTACCTGTTCTGGCGCTGCGCCCCGCCCGAATTGCGCGTGCCGCAAGCCGCCCTGGCGGCGCTCTCCGGAATCCCGGGGCTCAGGGTCGCCGTCGGCCCGCACGGCTCGACCACCCCGCGCGCGGCACTGCGCAAGCTCGCCGTCGATGCGGTCGTGCAGGGCGAATGCGAGGAGGCCCTGGTCCGGCTCGCCGACGCGCCGCGCGAGGAGTGGGGCGGCATCGCCGGGCTGTGCCACCACGTTCGCGGCGAGATCGTCGTCCAAGGCAGCCCGCAGGCTGCGGACATCGCCCGGCTGCCGACGCTGCGCTGGCCGGCCGAGACATTGCGGCGCCATAGCCATCACCATCACCGCTTCGACGCGGCGCCGTTCGGACCGGGTGCTGAGATGGAGGCGTCGCGCGGCTGCCCCTATCACTGCACTTTCTGCGCCAAGGAGAATTTCCGCGACCATTATCGCCGCCGGCCGCTGGCGACGATCCTCGACGAGCTCGATGGCCTGATCGCGGCCGGGGCCGGCTATGTCTATTTCATCGACGAGATATTTCTGCCGTGGCGCGAGCTGCTCGAGGCGGTGGCGGTGCGGGGCATTCAATTCGGGGTCCAGACCCGGATCGATCTGTGGCGCGAGGACATGCTCGACCTGCTCGGCGCCGCCGGCTGCGTCTCGATCGAGGCCGGGGTCGAAAGCCTGACGCCCGAGGGCCGCGGCTGGCTCGATAAGGATTGCCGCATGTCGACCGACGAGCTGACCCGGCGCCTGGTTCACGCCAAGCGCTCGGTGCCGTTCGTGCAGGCCAATTTGATCGCCGGCGACGGCGACGACCCGGCCGCGGTCGAGCGCTGGCGCGCCGGGCTGCGCGGCCAAGGCGTGTGGGCGAACCAGCCGGTGCCGCTGTTTCCCTATCCGGGCTCGCCGGATTACCGGCGCTTGTGGGGGCTGCCGGACGATTTCGCCTGGGAGCGCGCGCTCGACCATTACCTCGACCATCATGCCGCGTTCAGCGACATCCAGGAGGCGCAGCCGCGGCGGCTTGACGATTTGGAAACGGCGGCGCGGTGACCGGGCCGCTCATGACCGTGCTGATGACCGCCGATGCGGTCGGCGGGGTGTGGTCCTACGCGCTGGGCCTGTGCGCGGCGCTGCCGGAGATCCGCTTCGTCCTCGCCACCTTGGGGCCGCGACCGGCGACGGCGCAGCGCGCCGCCGTGGCCCGGCTTGGCAATGTCACTTTCGTCGAGAGCGATTTTCGCCTCGAATGGATGGAGGGCGGCCAGGCCGACGTCGCCGCCAGCTGGCGCTGGCTCGATGCGCTCGCCGAGCGGCATGGCGCAGATCTCGTCCATGTCAACGGTTATGCCCAGGTGCCGCGCAACGCCGCCCGCCCGGTGGTCTGCGTCGCCCATTCCGATGTGTCGTCCTGGTGGAGGGCGGTGCATGGGCGCGCGGCGCCGGTCGAATGGGGCGAATACCGCCGACAGGTTTGCGCCGGGCTGCGCGCCGCCTCGCGCGTGGTGGCGCCGACGGGTGCGGTGCTCGACGATCTGCGGCGGGAATACGGGATGCCGCCGTCTGGCGCCGCGATTATTCCGAACGGCATCGATATCGAGGCTTTCTCACCTTACCCGAAACGGCCGGTGATCATGGCTGCCGGGCGGATTTGGGATGAAGCCAAAAATTTGCGGCTGCTCGGCGAGATAGCACCTGCATTGGCTTGGTCGGTCGAGATCGCCGGCGAAACCGCGCATCCGGAGCACGGCGTCGTCCGATTGCGCCACGCGCGTGCGCTCGGCGTGCTCGGCCCGGCGGAGATGCGCCGCCGCCTTGGGGAGGCTGCGATCTTCGCCGCACCGGCGCGCTACGAGCCGTTCGGCCTCGGCATTCTCGAAGCCGCCGCCGCCGGGTGCGCGCTGGTGCTCGGCGACATCGCCTCGCTGCGCGAAACCTGGGACGGCGCCGCGATCTTCCTGCCGCCCGACCATGCCGGGCGATGGCGGGCGGCGCTCGCCCGGCTGATCGGCGATCGCGACGAGCGAGAGCGACTGGCCGCGGCGGCGCGCGCCCGCGCAGAGCGCTTCACGATCGCCGCATACCGCCGCGCGTTACCGCGCGCTTTATCGCGAGCTGACCGGCTTGGCCGCGCGGCAGGTCGCGTGATGGCCAAGATCGTCTTGTTCTGCCATTCGCTGCGCTCCGACTGGAACCACGGCAACGCGCACTTCCTGCGCGGCGTCGCCGGCGAACTGCGGCGGCGCGGGTTTGCCGTCGAGGCGTTCGAGCCCGCGGACGGCTGGAGCGCGCGCAATCTGGCAGCCGATCAGGGGCCGAGGGCGCTCGACCGCGTGGCGCGCCGTCTATCCGGACCTGCCGGTGACGGCCTATGAACCGGCGACGTTCGATCTCGACCGGGCGCTCGACGGCGCCGACCTGGTGCTGGTCCACGAATGGAGCGACCCGGCGCTGATCGCCCGGCTGGCGGCGCGCCGGCGCGAGGCGCGCGCCTTACCTGCTGCTGTTTCACGACACCCATCACCGCATGGTCAGCGCGCCCGAGGAAATGGCGCGGCTCGACCTCGACGGGTTCGACGGGGTGCTCGCCTTTGGCGAGGCGCTGAGCCGAGGCCTATCGGCGGCGCGGCTGGGGCCGGCAGGTGTTCACCTGGCATGAGGCGGCCGATCTGCGGCGTGTTCCGCCCGCTGCCCCGAAATTCAGCGCGAGCGCGACCTGGTGTGGATCGGCAATTGGGGCGACGGCGAGCGCGCCGCCGAGCTCGGCGAATTTCTGGTCGAGCCGGTCGCAGCACTCGGGCTTTCGGCGCGCGTCCATGGGGTGCGCTATCCGGCCGAGGCGCGCCGGCGCACTGACGGCCGCCGGCATCGACTATGCCGGCTATCTGCCCAATTTCCGCGCGCCGGAAGCCTTCGCCGCTGCGCGTATGACGGTCCATGTGCCGCGCCGGCCTTATGCGCGGATGCTGCCCGGCATCCCGACGATCCGGATGTTCGAGGCGCTGGCCTGCGGCATCCCGCTTGCCTCGGCGCCGTGGGACGATTGCGAAAACCTGTTTACCCCCGGCGAGGATTACCTGGTCGCGCGGGACGGCGGCGAGATGCGTCGCCACCTCGCAGCGCTGCGCGCCGATCCGGCGCTGCGTGCGCATCTGGCCGAGCGTGGGCGGGCGACGGTCGTGGCGCGCCACAGCTGCGCCCATCGCGTCGACGAGCTGCTCGCGCATTTGCCGCACGCTGGGCCGCGATCTGGCCGCACCCGCAATGCCGGCCGCATCATGACGCCGCTGTCGATCGCCTTTTTCGGGTCGAGCCTGGTCTCGGCCTATTGGAACGGGGCGGCGACCTATTATCGCGGCATCTTGCGGGCGCTCGCCGCGAACGGGCACCGCATCACCTTCTACGAGCCCGACGCCTACGACCGGCAGAAGCATCGCGACATCCCCGACCCGGACTGGGCGCGGGTGGTCGTCTATCCGGCCGAGGGCGAGGCCGGCGTCGAGCGGGCGCTCGACGAGGCGCGTTCGGCCGATCTGATCGTCAAGGCGAGCGGCGTCGGCGTTTTTGACGAGCTGCTCGAGGCGCGGGTGCCGGCGATCCGGCGGCCGGGTGCGATCGCCGCTTTCTGGGATGTGGACGCGCCGGCGACCCTCGACCGCATCGCCGCCGACCGCGCCGACCCGTTCCGCCCGCTGATCCCGGATTACGACATCATTCTGACCTATGGCGGCGGCCCGCCGGTGGTTTCGGCCTATCAGCGGTTTGGCGCGCGGCGCTGCGTGCCGATCTACAACGGCCTCGACCCCAGCACCCATCACCCGGCGGCGCCCGAGCCGCGCTTTGCCTGCGATCTCGGGCTCGTCGCCAACCGGCTGCCCGACCGCGAGCGCCGGATCGACGAATTCTTCATCGAGGTGGCGGCCGACCTGCCCGGACCGCCGTTTTCTGCTCGGCGGCAATGGCTGGGCCGACAAGAAGCTGCCGGCCAATATCGACAGGCTCGGCCACCTCTACACGCGCGACCACAACGCCTTCAACGCTTCGGCGCTGGCGGTGCTGAACGTCAGCCGCGACAGCATGGCCGCCTATGGGTTCAGCCCGGCGACGCGGGTGTTCGAGGCGGCCGGCGCGGCCGCCTGCGTCATCACCGACGCCTGGGAGGGGATCGCCGAGTTCTTTGAGCCGGGTCGCGAGATCCTGGTCGCCGAGAACGGCCCGGCGGTGGCCGAGCAGCTGGCGCGGCTGACCCGGAACGACGCGCGCCGCATCGGCGCCGCGGCCAGGGCCCGCGCGCTCGCCGAGCATACCTATGCGCAGCGGGTGGCGTTGCTGCAGCGGGTGCTCGATGGGTGCGAACCGTGAGCGCGGCCATTCCGCCACCATCGCAGCGGCTGCGGATCGTGATCCTCGGCCTGTCGATCACCTCGTCCTGGGGCAACGGCCACGCCACCACCTATCGCGGGCTGATGCGGGCGCTGTGCCGCCGCGGCCACGAGGTGCTGTTTCTCGAACGCGACGCGCCCTGGTACCGCGAGCACCGCGACCTGCCGCAGCCGAGCTTTGGCCGGACCCGCCTCTATGGCGGCGTCGCCGAGCTGCGCCGGCGCTGGCGCCGTTCGCTGCGCGACGCCGATCTGGTCGTCCTCGGCTCCTATGTGCCCGACGGCATCGCGGTGGCCGAGCTGGTTCAGCGAACGGCGAGCGGGCTGGTCGCCTTTTACGACATCGACACGCCGGTGACCCTGGCTGCCCTGGCGGCCGGAAGCTGCGAATACCTGACCGCCGGTCTGATCCCCGGCTTCGACCTCTATCTTTCGTTCACCGGCGGCCCGGTGCTGCGGCATGCTCGAACAGCGCTACGGCGCGCGCATGGCGCGGGCGCTCTATTGCTCGGTCGATCCGGACTGCCATTCTCCGCAAAGCGGTGGCGGCCGAGTGGGACCTCGGCTATCTCGGCACCTACAGCGCCGACCGGCAGCCGGCGCTCGACCGCCTGATCTGCGCCCCGGCGCGTGCCTGGCCGCAAGGCCGGTTCGCCGTCGCCGGCTCGCTCTACCCGCCGCAGCTGGCCTGGCCGGGCAATGTCGAGCGCATCGAGCACGTGGCACCCGGCCGGCATGCGACATTCTACGCGGGGCAGCGTTTCACCTTGAACGTGACCCGCGCCGACATGATCCGCTGCGGCTACTCGCCGAGCGTGCGCCTGTTCGAGGCGGCTTGCTGCGGCGTGCCGATCATCAGCGACTGGTGGCCGGGGCTCGACGCGTTCTTCCGACCCGGCCGCGAGATCCTTGTCGCCGACAGCGCCGACGACGTGTTGGGCTATCTGCGCGACCTGCCGGAGGCAGAACGGCTGCGGATCGCCCGCCGCGCCCGTCGGCGCGTCCTTGCCGCTCATACCGCCGATCACCGCGCCGGCACGCTCGAGACCTATCTCGCCGAGGCGCACGAGCGCAGAGCCGTGCGGCCGAGCGGCGCTGCGCGACGACAGGTCCCGCTCGAACCGGCGACGACCTGGCAAGCGGGGCCGCCGCAATGAAGCTGGTGATCTTCGGGCTGTCGGTCAGCTCGTCCTGGGGCAACGGGCATGCCGTGCTGTGGCGCGCCCTGATCCGCAGCCTCGGGCGCCAAGGCCATCGCACCCTCTTCTTCGAGCGCGACGCGCCGTATTACGCCGACAACCGCGACCTGACCGAGCTCGAAGGCGGGCGGCTCGTCCTCTACCGCGATTGGCGCGAGGTCGCGGCCGAGGCCAGGCGGCAGCTCGCCGACGCCGATGCAGCGATCGTGACCTCTTATTGCCCGGATGCGCTCGCCGCCACCAATCTGGTTTGCGACGCGCCGGCGTTGCGGGTGTTTTACGATCTTGACAGCCCGGTCACCTTGGCGCGGCTCGCCGCCGGCGAACCGGTCGAGTATCTGGGGCCGAATGGGCTGGCGCCGTTCGATCTGGTCCTCAGCTACGCCGGCGGCGCCGCCCTGACTGCGTTGCGCCGGCGGCTGGGCGCGCGCCGAGTCGTGCCGCTCTATGGCTGCGTCGATCCCGAGCGCTACCGGCCGACGCCGCCCGGCGGCCCGCACGCCGCGCTCTCCTATCTCGGCACTTATGCGCAGGATCGGCAGCCGGCGCTGCGCCGCCTGTTCCTCGATCCGGCGGGCCGGCGGCCCGGGCACCGGTTCGTCATCGGCGGCGCGCAATACCCGGCCGATTTCCCGTGGAGCCCGAACATCTTTTTCGAGCGCCACGTGACCCCGCGGGAGCATCCGCGCTTCTACGCCGCTGCGCGCGCGACCCTGAACATCACCCGCGCGGCGATGGCCGCCAGCGGCTGGTGCCCGTCCGGCCGCCTGTTCGAGGCGGCGGCCTGCGCCGCCCCGATGCTCAGCGATTGGTGGGACGGGCTCGATCAATTCTTCGTCCCCGGCGATGAGATCCTGATCGTGCGCAGCACCGAGGACGTGCTCGCGGCACTCGATCTCAGCGATCGCGAGCTCACAAGGATCGGCGCCGCCGGGCGCGAGCGCGCACTGGCCGAGCACACCGCCGATCATCGCGCCGAGCAGCTGGTGACGCTGCTGTCGCCAATCGGCGATCACGCGTCGCGTCGCACGCGCCAGGAGGCCTGATCGATGTGGGGCATCGTCCCGGCCGCAGGGAACGGCACGCGCATCCAGCCGCTCGCCTTCTCGAAGGAGCTGCTGCCGGTCGGCAGCCGCTTCGATGGCGACACCGAGCGCCCCCGCGCGGTCAGCGAGTATTTGCTGGAGCGCATGCTGCGCGCCGGCGCCGACCGGATCTGCTTTGTGATCTCGCCGTGGAAGTCGGACATCCTCCAGTATTACGGCGCGGGCATCGAGGGCGCGGCGATCGCTTATGTCGTGCAGCCCGAGGCGTTGGGCCTGTGCGATGCGATCTTCCGCGCCTTGCCCTTGATCCGGCCGGAGGAGTCGGTGCTGGTCGGCCTGCCCGACACGATCTGGCTGCCGGAGGACGGGTTCGCGGCGTTGCCCGACGACCGGCTGGCGTTCCTAACCTTCCCGGTGGCGCGGCCTGAGTTCTTTGACGCGGTGATGGCCGATCGCGACGGCAGGGTGCGCGAGATTCAGGTCAAGACGCCGGGTGCCGCGACCCGCTGGGTTTGGGGTGCGTTCCGGCTTCCGGGCTCGGTCCTGCATGCGCTGCACCATCTGTGGGAGCGGCGCGAGCGGCGCGACGAATACATCGGGACCCTGGTCAACGCCTATCTCGCCGAAGGCGGCGAGGCGGTCGCGGTCGCCGCCGGCACCGCCTATGTCGATGTCGGGACCCTGGGCGGATATCGCGAGGCGATGCGTTTGCTGACCGGCAGGTGCGCTCCGGCATCGACCACCCTCGCGGTCGCGAACGCGGCGCGCGGAGACCGGGGGCGATGAGCAAGCTCGAGCCTGACCTCATTCGCCGGCAGGCGGCGGCGCTCGGTCCGTGGTTTCACAACATCGACCTCGGCGGGGTCGCGACCGCCCCCGAGCATTTTCTCGGCGACTACCCGGCGATCAAATGGCGCCGCTTCGCGCACGCGCTGCCGGCCGATCTGAGCGGCCGCACCGTGCTCGACATCGGCTGCAACGCCGGCTTCTATTCGATCGAGATGAAGCGGCGCGGGGCGGCGCGCGTGCTCGGCATCGACCATGACGAGGATTACTTGCGCCAGGCTCGCTTTGCCGCGCAAACCCTCGGGCTCGACATCGAATTCGCTCCTCTGTCCGTCTACGACGTGGCGGCGCTGGCAGAGCGCTTCGACGTCGTGCTGTTTCTCGGCGTGCTGTACCATCTGCGCCACCCGCTGTTGGCGCTCGACCTGATCCGCGACCATGTCGTCCGCGACCTGTTCGTCTGCCAGTCGATGCAGCGCGGCGATCCGGCGCAAGAACGGCTCGACGAGGATTACCCGTTCTGGGAAACCGCGGTGTTTGAGCGGCGCAGCTTTCCGCGTCTCGCGTTTGTCGAGCACCGCTATGCCGGCGATTGCACCAATTGGTGGATCCCCAACCGCGCCTGCACCGCGGCGATGCTGCGCAGCGCCGGCTTCGTCATCGAGGATAACCCGGAGGAGGAGGTGTTCGTCTGCCGCCTCGGCCAGGCCGATGGCGATCGCGCCGTCTATCCGACGCGGCCCCGCCGGCAAGGCAATGGAGCGCTCGGATGATCGAAGCGGTGATGCTGTGGAACGAGCCCAACAACAAGTCGCATTGGGATTTGGAGCTCGATCCCGACTGGTCGAAATTCGCCCGGATGGCGCGGCTGGCCGGCGACGCGATTGCCGCTGTCGCTCCCGGGCTGCCGCGGGTGCTCGGCGGCATCTCGCCGATCGATCCGGCGTTTATCCGCAATCTCGCCGGCCAGGGCGTGCTGGAGCGGCTCGACGTCGTCGCCGTGCATGGCTTCCCGCTCGACTGGAACTTGTGGCCGATCGACGACTGGCCGGCCAAGCTCGCCGAGATCGCCGCGGTGACCGACTTGCCGGTCTGGGTCTCCGAATGCGGCGCCTCGAGCTTTGGCGCCGAAGAGGTGCAGGAGTTCGGCCTGCGCCGCACCGCCGAATTGCTGATCGGGCGCGCGCCGCGCATCCACTGGTACAGCCTTTATGACCTGCCGCAGGCCTGGCCGGCGACGACCCGCCACAAGGAGGCCGAGGGCTCGTCCTACTACCGGCACTTTTATATGGGGCTCCTGCGCGAGGACGGCACGCCAAAGCGCGCGGCGCACCACTTTGCCGAGTTCGCGCCGGAGCTCGGCATCTGCCAGTGGTTTCATTTCGAAGATCACCGGCTCGACCAGGCGGTGCATTGGCTGAAGCGGCTGGGGGTGCGGCACCTGCGCACCGGGCTCAGCTGGGCCGACAGCTTCCGCCCGAATGCCGAAAGCTGGTTCGACCGCCAGATGCGGGCCTTGGAGCCGTTCGCGGTGACCCTGACCCTGTGCTTCACCCCGGAGCATCGCGGGTTGGCGCCGCACCACACGAGCCCGCCGCAATCGGACGACGAGTTCGCCGAATTCTGCCTGCGCATGATCCGGCGCTATTGCAGCGCCGGCGCCGGATACGGGCCGAACCCGGCCGTCTTTGCGGCGCCGCCGTGATCGAGGCGCAGGCCTCGTCACCGCGGTGCGCGCCGGCTCGGGCGGTACTGAGCGCGCTGGCCGACAACGGCCCGATCAAGCTGCCGCTGATGATCGTCGTCGCCCACCCGGATGACGAGACGCTCGGCCTTGGCGCGCAATTAGGTCGGCTGCGCAATGCGCGGCTGCTGCACGCGACCGATGGCGCGCCGCGGGACGGCGAGGATGCGCGAGCCCACGGCTTTGCCTGCCTGGCCGATTATGCCGCGGCGCGCCGGCGCGAGCTTGCCGCGGCGCTGCGCGCTGGTGATGCAGCCGAAGTGCGGATGGCAATGCTCGGGATTCCCGACAAGGACGCCTGTCTCGACCTCGCCGGGCTGTCGCGACAACTCGCCCGATGGCTGCGGCGCGAACGCCCGGTTGCGGTGCTGACCCATGCCTATGAGGGCGGGCACCCCGACCATGACGCCGCCGCCTTCGCGGTCCATGCCGCCTGCCGGCGCTTGGCTGCGGGCGACTGCCCAGCCATTATCGAAATGCCGATCTCCCACGCGGTCGATGGGTCGATGGTCACTGGCGTCTTCCTGCCGGGCGATCGCGAGGAGGTCGCCCTCCCGCTCGGCGACGCGGGTCTGCGCCGAAAACGCCGGATGATCGACTGCTTTCGCACGCAGCGCGAAACCCTCGGCTGCTTCGAGCTCGGCCCCGAGCGCTTCCGACCGGCGCCGGCTTATGATTTTCGAGCGCCGCCGCATCCCGGCGCGCTGCTTTACGAAACCTATGGCTGGGGCATAAGCGGCGCCGATTGGCGGCGGCGGGCCGCAGACGCGCTCGCTCTGCTGGGCCTCGATTGACGCCCGATGCCGCTCTCCGTGCTCAGCATCGGCTACAGCCTGGCGCCGGTCGGGCCGGACGCGGTCGGCGGCGCCGAGCAGGTCCTGGCGGCGCTCGACCGCGCGCTGGTCGATGCCGGCCACCAATCGATCGTCGTCGCCAACGCCGGCTCGGAAATCGCCGGAACGCTGATCCCGACCGGGCCGGTCCCGGCGCTGATCACCGAGGTCGAGCGTGCGCGGGCGGGCGAGCGGCACCGGCGGGCGGTCGCGCAGGCATTGGCGCGATACCGCGTCGATGTGGTGCACAGCCATGCCCTCGATTTCGCCAACCACCTGCCCGAGGCCGATGTCGCGACATTGGTGACCCTGCATCTGCCGCGCGATTTCTATCCGCCGGGCGCGGTGCCGGGAGAGCGGCCGCGGACCTGGTTCAACTGCGTTTCGGCGACCCAACGGCGCAGCTTCCCGCCATTTCGCGGCGATGCTGCCGGAAATCGACAACGGGGTTGCCGTTGACCGCCTGCAAACCCGCCACACGCGGCGCAATTTCGCCCTGTGCCTCGGCCGGATCTGCCCCGAAAAGGGCTTCGAGCACGCGATCGAGGCCGCCCGGCTGGCCGCGACGCCGCTGCTGATCGCCGGCGAGGTGTTTCCGTACGAGGCGCACCGCCGCTATTTCGCGAGCGAGGTCCGGCCGCGTCTCGGGCCAAATGCACGGTTTCTCGGCCCGGTCGGGTGGGGGCGCAAGCGCCGGCTGCTGAATGCGGCGCGCTGCCTGCTGGCGCCGAGCCTGGCGGCGGAGACCAGCTCGCTTGTCGCCATGGAAGCGATCGGCTGCGGCACGCCGGTCATCGCTTTTCGGGCCGGCGCGCTCGCCGACATCGTCGAGCCGGGGGTGACCGGCTACCTGGTCGAGGATGCGCGCGAGATGGCCGAGGCGATCCGCGCCGTCGCGGGCCTCGACCGAGAGCGTTGCCGCGAGGTGGCGCGCCGCCGCTTTTCGCTCGAGCGAATGATCGCCGGCTATTTCGCGGTGTACCGGCGGCTGGCCGCGGCCGAACCGCCGCCATGATCGCGATCGCGCCAATCAGCGACGACCAAAGCTTCGCCCGGCTGCGGCCGGAATGGGAGGCGCTGTGGCAGCGCGACCCGGCGGCGACGCCGTTCCAGTCGCCGGTTTGGCTGTTTGCCTGGTGGCGGTTTTTCGGCAGCCCAGAGCCGCTTGTGTTGACCGCGCGCGACGGCGGCGAGCTCGTCGGTATTTTGCCGCTCTACCTGCTGCGCGATCCCGGCTGCCGCAAGCTGTTGCCGGTCGGTGTCGGGTTGTCGGATTACATTGACGCAGTCATAGATCCGGCGGCGCCGGCGGCGGCCAGCCGGTTCATGGCGGCGATTGGCGAAATATCGGGCTGGGACGAATGCTGGCTGCCTGATCTGACGCTCGACGGCGTGCTCGCGCGAGCGGCTGCCCCGTCCGGCTTGATGGAGAGTGCTGCGGCGGCGGCGCCCTGCCCGGTGCTGCGCTTGCCGCGCGATCCAGGCCGGCTCGGTGAAGTCGTGCCGGGCAAAACGTTGCGCGACCTGCGCCAGGCGCGGACCCGGGCTGCGGCGCAGGGCGGCCTCGCGATCGAGACGATCGCTGAAGACCGCCTCGACGCGGCCATGGATGATCTGCTTCGCCTGCACGAGCAGCGCTGGCGCGCCCGCGGCGAGCAAGGGCTTTGCACCGACCCGCGAGTGCAGGGCTTTCACCGCGCCGCCGCCGCCGGGCTGCTCGCGGCCGGCATGCTGCGCCTTTACCGGCTGTGGATCGGCGGTGTCGTTGGCGCGGTCTATTACGGTTTTGCCGCGAAGGGCCGGGCCTATGCCTATCTCGGCGGCTTCGATCCGGCGCAGCCGCGGCTCAGCCCGGGCATGCAGATCATCGCCCATGCGATCGAGCGCGCCGTCGCCGAGGGAGCCGCGAGCTTCGATTTCCTGCGCGGCGCCGAAGCCTACAAATACAGCCTGGGGCGCCGTCGATCGCGCCAAAATTTCCCGGCATTTGAGGCGCCGATGCCCGGGTTGACCGAAGCCGAAGAGGCTGCCTGCCCGGTTGCGGCACGCCCCGTGCTCGCCGGTTATCTGGCGGGCGAGGTTTCCGCCGAGATCGCGCTGATGCACCTCTTGCTGGGAGCGGGGGGATTGTCGCCGCTGCTCGAATCCTTGCGGAGGCTCGCCGCCACGCGCCGGGGCGCGTTCACCCATCTGCGGCGACTGGCCGATCGGAACAGCGAGGCCCTGGCGCGCGCGGCGGCTTTGGTCGAGGCGGGGCTGACGGATGCCAAGGGCGAGGATCGCGTCGCGGCCATTCGCGAGCAGTACGACCGCGCCGCGGCGTTGGCGCCGGAGGCGGCGGTCGCGCTCTATTCGCTCGGCGACCCAGCGATCCTGGAGCGCGCCACGGGCGAGCTCGCGGCATTGCTCGACGTATGGGGGCTGTTCGGCGCTGATCGGGATGCGCTCGACATCGGCTGCGGCATCGGTCGGATCGAGCAGGCATTGGCGCCGCGTCTGCGGCACATCATCGGGATCGATCTGTCGCCGGTGATGATCGCCGAGGCGGAGCGTCGCTGCGCCAACCTCGCCAACGTCGCGTTCACGGTCTGCGACGGCCGCGCTCTGCCCGAATTTCCAGCAACCGGCTTTGATCTGGTCCTGGCGGTCGACAGCTTTCCGTGCGTCGTCTCGGCAGGGCCCGAAATTGCCGGGCATTACATCCGCGAGGCCGCCCGGTTGCTGCGCCCGGGCGGCAGTCTGGCGATCTTCAACTACTCCTATCGCGGCGACCTGGCGGCCGACCGCGCCGACATTGCCGCCCATGCCGCAGCAGCCGGGTTGCGCGTGCGGCGCAACGGCACCCGCGACCTTAGCCTCTGGGACGGCACCAGCTTTCTGCTCAGCTCGCCGTCTCGCCGCGGATAAAGGCTTCGGTCAGGGCGCGGGCTTCGTAGTCGGTGAACTGCTCGGGCGGGCTTTTCATAAAATAGCTGGCCGGGCCGACGAGCGCGCCGCCGGTGCCGCGGTCGAGCGCCAGCTTGGCGCAGCGGATCGCGTCGATGACCACCCCGGCCGAGTTCGGCGAATCCCAGACTTCGAGCTTTAATTCGCAATTGAGCGGCAGATTGCCAAAGGTCGTGCCTTCGATCCGGATGTAGCACCATTTGCGGTCGCTGAGCCACGGCACATAGTCGCTGGGGCCGACATGCGCGTCATCGTCGGTCAGCTTGTCGTCGAGCTGGCTGGTGACCGCGTCGGTCTTCGAGCGCTTCTTCGATTGCAGCCGCTCGCGCTCCAGCATGTTCTGGAAGTCGCTGTTGCCGCCAAAATTGAGCTGGTAGGTGCGATCGACCCGCACCCCGCGCTCGCGGAACAGATTGGCCAGCACGCGATGGACGATCGTGGCGCCGACCTGGCTCTTGATGTCGTCGCCGATCAGCGGCACCCCGTGCTCGGCGAACCGCGCTCGCCAACGCGCATCCTTGGCGATGAACACCGGGATGCAGTTGACATAGCCGCATCCGGCCACCAGCGCCTCTTCGGCATACCAGCGCGACGCCGCTTCGGAGCCGACCGGCAAGTAGGAGACGACGATCTCGGCCCCGGTTCGCCGCAAGGTGCCGGCCACATCGTCCACCGGCAACGGCGACTCGATCACCGTTTCGCGCAGGTATTTGCCGATGCCGTCATGAGTTGGCCCGCGCCGGACCTCGACCCCGGTCGAGCGGACCGCGGCAAAGCGCTCGGTATTGTTGGGCGGGGCGGCGATCGCCTCGGCAAGGTCGCGCCCGACCTTTCCCTCGGCAACGTCGAAGGCAGCCACAAACTCGATGTCGCCCACGTGATAGCCGCCGAGATCGAGGTGCATGATCCCGGGGATCGGGCGGTCGCCGGTCGCGCCGCGGTAGAATTCGACACCTTGGACCAGCGACGACGCGCAGTTGCCGACCCCGATCAGCGCCACCCTGATTTTCGCCAAGAGAGCCTCCGCGGCGCCCACCGCCGGGCGAACCTCGCAGCAAACGGCGGCAGGGTCGCAAAGGTTCAGCATCCGAGCCGCTTTTCGCGCGAACGGACGATGCCGGAGCCCACCGATGCCGGAGCCCGGGCCCCCTATCGGCAGAACCGGATCGGCAGAGCGAACGGCCGGCCGAGGATCATCACCGCGCCGAGGCGATGCGCGCCGTTCCAAACCATCCGCCCGGCGCGGTTGGCGGCGGCGTGGACCACGACCGGGTCATCGTCGCCGCGATCTTCCCAAGCGCCGGCCTCCATCACCGCGGCATAGCGGGCGGAAATTTCCAGGAGGATTGTTTTTGCCTGCGGCGTGTAAAAATGCGGCTGGAGCCAAGCCTCGGCGGTGACCGGCCGGACCGTGCATCGGATCAATTCGGGAGAATGCTGGCGATAGAGGCGGCCGCCCGAGGCGGGCGGAGCACCTGGATGCCGGCTGCGATAGTCCGCGAGCGCATCAGCCGCGTCGATCATGCTCACACCCCGCGCCGCTGCCGAGGTTCGGCGAGCAACATTTTCGCGGGCCGGGGCGGCCCGTCAAGCCTGTCGGTCGCCGAATAGGTGCGCGATCAACAAGCCGGCATTGCGGCGCGCCGCATCCAGAAACAACCGCCACCCGTACCCATGTCCTGGAACAAATCTTCGCGCGCCCACAGCGACGATAGAATACCATGTAGGCTTGGCTGGCTCGTGGCCCACGCTACTGGCAGCATGATCTCGTCGCCATAGGCGCCGCCCAGCAAATAAGTCAGCAGCAGGTATTGTTCGTTGTAGAAGCGGTTTCGCCACTCCTCTGGGTAATCCCAAGGCAGGAAGATGTCGTGCATACCCCAGATTGTTCCGGGCCGCAATGCTGGCATCACCTCGGTAAAGAATACAGTTACGTCAGAGTTGGGGAAACTGCGGTGACTGTTATCTATGAACAACAGGTCCTCAGCACCGATCCCCTCCCAGAACTCGCGCGACACCTCCTCCATTCGACTACGAACGACCTGATCGCAGATAGCATCGATATCGGTGTGCGGGTGCGGGTCGATCGAGACGATGCGGGTCTGCAAGTTCAGATCGCTGATAGCCTGTCGCGCGAAACGGGTGGACATGCCGGACCCCACCTCGATATATCGCTGCGGCGACCGTTCCGCGATCAGGCCATAGAGCGAGGCAGCATCGAAGGGCGGGAACCAGTTATTCGTCCAGAAGGGACGGCTCGCATCTTCTTGCAAACGCGGGATGCGGAGCAGCGCGTCGACGTGCCGGGCTATACTGCGCAGGGTAGCGGCGTAATGATCCTCCTCCGCGCGCAGCCGCCCTATCAGACGCCTCCCACCGGCTGCGTCCTCGATAGCGCGCCGGTGGGGATAATAGGAATAGTCGGTTACGATAACACGCCCCTCGGTCTCAGTCCGCGCGAGGAGGGCGTCCCGCTGGTCACGCAGCCGACGAATAGGCGGCACTAGAAGAGCGGCGGTACGGAGCAGGTTCATCAGTCTGTTCTGTTCCCGGGTTCTCCGTCGCAACCGATTGATCGATTTGGTGGGTGCACAAGGACTCGAACCTTGGACCCGCTGATTAAGAGTCAGCTGCTCTACCAACTGAGCTATGCACCCGTCGCGGGACGCGCTCTATAGCAAGCCGCCGCCGCGTTGTCGAGACGGCTAGTCGAGAGGCGGCTTGTCGAGGGGCCTGGCCCGCCAGCCGGTCAGCTGTCACACGCGGCCGTGGCAGTGCTTGAATTTTCGGCCGGAGCCGCAGGGGCACGGGGCGTTGCGCGGGGTGCCGGCCCAGGGCGCGCGCGGCCCGGCCACCCGCTGCGGCTCGCCCCGGTCGGCGCCGTTGCCCGAGCCGCCATAGCCTGAGCCGCCGCGGCGTGCGGCGCGCGGGCGCGCAGCGACCGGCCGCCCGTTGGTGCCGGTGGCGCGCATTTCCTCGGCCATCGCCTCCTCAGGCTCGGCCGCCAGTTCGGCATAGGCCGGCTGCTGCACGCGCAATTCGATGTGCGACAAGACCGAGGTGACGTGCTGGCGCAGATTGACCAGCATTGCTTCGAACAGCTCGAAGGCTTCGCGCTTGTACTCGTTGAGCGGGTCGCGCTGCCCATAGGCGCGCAAATTGATCCCCTGCCGCAGATGATCGAGCGACAAGAGGTGGTCCTTCCAGATCTGGTCGAGGAGCTGCAGCAGCAGGCTCTTTTCCGCCATGCGCATCAGCTCCGGCCCATAATTGGCCGTCTTCTCCGCCATCTTGCGGTCGGCGGCGGCGATGATGCGCGCCGTCACCTCGTCGCGATCGATCCCCTCCTCCTTGACCCATTCGCTGAGCGCCAGGTCGAGCGCCAGCAAGCGCAGGCACTCGGCGTGCAGCCCGGCGATGTCCCATTGCTCGGGCAGCGAATTGTCGGGGATCGCCACCGCAACGGCTTCCTCGATCGTCTCGTTGCGCATGTCGGCGACGGTGATGGCGACCTCGCGCGAGTTCATGATCTCGCGCCGCTGCTCATAGACCACCTTGCGCTGGTCGTTCATCACATCGTCGAATTTTAAGAGCTGCTTTCTGATGTCGTAGTTGCGCGCCTCGACCTTTTGCTGCGCTTTGGCGAGCGCTTTGTTGACCCAGGGATGGATGATCGCCTCGCCCTCTTTGAGGCCGAGACGCTGCAGCATCGAATCCATCCGCTCGGAGCCGAAGATGCGCATCAGATCGTCTTCGAGCGAGACAAAGAATTTGGAGGCGCCGGGGTCGCCTTGTCGCCCCGAGCGGCCGCGCAGCTGGTTGTCGATGCGCCGGCTCTCATGCCGCTCGCTGCCGATCACAAAGAGCCCGCCGGCCTGAACCACCTCCTCATGCGCCGCGTCGATCTCCTGGCGGATGGCGGCCTCCCTCGTCTGGCACTGCTCGTCCACGCCCCGACTGCCGTCGGCGACCGCGGCGCGCTCGATTTCCAGCCGCATTTCGAGATTGCCGCCGAGCTTGATGTCGGTGCCGCGCCCGGCCATGTTGGTCGCGATCGTCACGGCGCCCGGCCGGCCGGCCTGGGCGATGATGTGGGCCTCCTGCTCGTGATAGCGCGCGTTCAGCACGTTGTGCGGGATTTTGTGCTTTTTGAACAGCGCCGCGAGGGCCTCGGATTTCTCGATGCTGACGGTGCCGCACAGCACCGGCTGCCCGCGCGCGCGGCATTCGCTGACCTGCTGCGCGATCGCCTCGTATTTCTCGCGCGTCGTGCGGTAGACCTCGTCATCGGTATCGGCGCGGCGCACTGGCTCGTTGGTCGGGATTTCGATCGCTTCGAGCTTGTAGATGTCGCCGAATTCCTCCGACTCGGTCATCGCCGTGCCGGTCATGCCGGCTAGCTTGGGGTAGAGCCGGAAATAGTTCTGAAACGTGATCGAGGCGAGCGTCTGGTTCTCGTTCTGGACGGTCACCTCCTCCTTGGCCTCGAGCGCCTGGTGCAGCCCCTCCGAATAGCGCCGCCCCTCCATCATCCGGCCGGTGAACTCGTCGATGATGATGATCTTGTCGTCCTTGACGATGTAGTCGGTGTCGCGGGCGAAGAGCTTGTGTGCGCGCAATGCCTGGTTGACGTGGTGGACCAGCCCGACGTTATGGATGTCGTACAGCGAGCCGGCGGTCATCAGCCCGGTGTCGCGCAGCAACGCCTCGATCTTCTCGACGCCCGATTCGGTCAGAGCGACGGTGCGCTGCTTTTCATCCTTTTCGTAATCGTCGGGCTCGAGCGGCGGGATCAGCTTGTCGACTCGGATATAGAGTTCGGAGTTGTCCTCGGTCGGGCCGGAGATGATCAGCGGCGTGCGCGCCTCGTCGATCAGGATCGAATCGACCTCGTCCACGATCGCGTAATGAAACGGTCGCTGGACCATGTCCTCGATCCGAAACTTCATGTTGTCGCGCAAATAGTCGAAGCCGAGCTCATTGTTGGTGCCATAGGTGACATCGGCCAGATAGGCTTGCTGGCGCTGCATGTCGTCGAGCTCGTGGACGATGCAATCCACCGACAGACCAAGGAAGCGATAGATTTGGCCCATCCACTCGGCGTCGCGGCGGGCGAGATAATCGTTGACGGTGACGACATGCACGCCGTTGCCGACAAGCGCATTGAGATAGACGGGAAGGGTCGAGACCAGGGTCTTGCCTTCGCCGGTCTTCATCTCGGCGATCATGCCGCGATGCAGGACGACCCCGCCCATCAGCTGCACGTCGAAATGGCGCTGGCCGAGGGTGCGCTTGGCGGCCTCGCGCACGGTGGCGAAGGCATCGATCAACAAATCGTCGAGCTCGGCGCCGTCGGCAAGCTGCTGCTTGAATTGCTGGGTCCGGGCGCGCAGCGCGTCGTCCGACAGCGCCTCGAGCTGCGGCTCGATTTCGTTGATGGCGGAGACGATCGGCCCCAAGCTTTTGACGTAGCGGTCATTGGCGGAGCCGAACAGCCGCCGGGCTAAAGCGCCAAGCATGGAACCCTCGGGCAACGGAGGCGAATGGCTGGATATGTTCGCACGGCGAGCCCACCAGAGATAGGCGGACCGGCCGAAACTGTCAATTCGCCAGCACCGCCGCCGGCCGCCGACCGAGCAAGGCGTCCGCCCGCCGCTGGTTCACCGGCCAGCCGATTCGTGCGCTTGTCCGCACCCGGTCGATATGCATTGATGGCCGCGGCTCGGCGGCCCGCGAAACTGCGGCCGCTGTTCTGCCGGGGGGGTCCGAGATGCTGTCGCGTTCTTCGCTTGCCGCGGCGCTTGGCGTGGCGCTCTGCACCGGGCTTGCCGCCGTTCCCGCGGGCGCCGCCGATCCGACGCCGCCGCAACCCGTTCCTGCCGCGGCGCCGGCGAGCGCATTGCCGCCGGGAAACACCGTGGTCGCGCGCGTCAATGGGGTCGCGCTGCATCTTGCCGATGTCGAGGCCGCGCAGCAAAGCCTGCCGCCCCAGGCGCAAAAGCTGCCGCTCGCCCGGATCTACCCGATTCTGCTCGACCGGCTGGTTGACGGCGCGCTGGTCACCGAGGCCGGGCGCAGCGAGCATCTCGATCGCGACCCGGCGGTGCAGGACCGGCTGAAGCTCTATGATGACCACCTGATCCAGCAGGCCTATATCGAGCAGCTGATCAAGGGGGCCGAGAGCGAGGGGCAGCTGAAGGCGCGCTATCAGAAGCTCCTTCAGGACCAGCCGCCGCGCGAGGAGGTCCGCGCCCGCCATATCCTGGTCAAGACCGAGGCCGAGGCCAAATCGATCATCGCCCAGCTCGACAAGGGGGCGGATTTCGCCACCCTCGCCAAGAAATATTCGACCGACCCGGGTGCCACCTCCGGCGGGGATCTCGGCTATTTCACCCGCGACGACATGGTGCCGGCATTCTCCGCCGCGGCGTTCGCGCTGCCGGTCGGCAAATATACCGAGACCCCGGTCAAAACCGAATTCGGCTGGCATGTGATCCTGGTCGAGGACCGCCGGGTCAAAAAGCCGCCGAGCTTTGAGGAGGCGCGCGCCGAAGTGACGCGCCTCGTCGCCCACGACGTGATCGCGGCAAAGCTGAAAGAGCTGCGCGGCAATGCCAAGATCGAAACCTTTGGGCTCGACGGCAAGCCGCTGCCCCCGGCCAAATAACTGCGACGCCGCCAAGACTGCCGCGCCCGCCGCATGGAAGAGAGCCGATGCCCGAGATTTCCCCGCTCGCACCCGCGGGCTTTCCGCTGCTGTCGCCGATCGCCGGCGTCCGCCTCGCCGCCTTCGCCTGCGGCATCCGCTACGCCGGGCGCGACGATCTGATGCTGGCCGAGCTGGCGCCGGGCAGCGCCGTCGCCGGCGTCTTCACCCGGTCCTTGACCGCCGGGGCGCCGGTGCTGTGGTGCCGCGAATGCCTGCCGGGCGGCAAGGTGCGCGCCGTCATCGTCAATTCCGGCAACGCCAACGTCTTCACCGGCGAGGCCGGGCGCGGCGTGGTCGAGGCGACGGCGGCGGCGGCGGCCCGGGCGCTTCACTGCGATCCGCGCGAGGTGTTCATCTCCTCGACCGGGGTCATCGGTGAGCCGCCGCCGGGCGAGCGGATCACCGCCGCCTTGCCGCAGGTGGTCGAGGCGCTCGCCGCCGATCGCTGGGAAGAAGCCGCGCGCGCGATCATGACCACCGACACCTTTCCCAAGGGCGCCACCGCGACCGCAAAGATCGGCGGCGTCGAGGTCCGACTCAACGGTTTCGCCAAAGGGTCCGGCATGATCGCTCCCGATATGGCGACGATGCTGGCCTACGTCTTCACCGATGCGGCACTGCCGCCGCCGGTGCTCCAGCCGCTGCTCGCGGCGGCAGCCGACCGCTCGTTCAACGCGATCACCGTCGATGGCGACACCTCGACCAGCGACACCGTCCTCCTCTGTGCAACCCAGCAGGCGCAGCACCCGCCGGTGGCGAGCCCAGGCGACCGCCGGCTCGGCGATTTCCGACGCGCGCTCGACAGGGTCATGATCGATCTCGCCCAGCAGGTCGTGCGCGACGGCGAAGGGGCGCAGAAATTTGTCACGATCGAGGTGACCGGGGCGGCGACGGCGCGGGCGGCCCGGCGCATCGGGCTCGCGATCGGCAACTCGCCCCTGGTCAAGACCGCGCTCTCGGCCGGCGACGCCAATTGGGGCCGCATCGTCATGGCGGTCGGCAAGGCCGGCGAAAAAGTCGATCGCGACCTGTTGTCGATCACGGTCGGCGGGGTTCGCATCGCGGCCCATGGAGGCCCGGTGCCGGGCTATGACGAAACCCCGGTCGCGCAGCACATGAAGGGTCGCAACATCGCGATCGCCGTCGATATCGGCATCGGCCACGGCCGGGCGACAGTGTGGACCTGCGACCTGACCCACGGCTATATCGACATCAATGGCAGCTATCGCAGCTGATCGGATGACCCCCAACCCTCCGCCGCGCCCCCACCCTGGCCCTCCCCCGCAAGCGGGGGAGGGAACTGGAGGGGGCGGGTCGGGCAAAGAACCCGGGGGCGGCCCGCCGCTGGTGCTGGTCGCGGCGGCGGCGCTGGTCGACGCCGATGGCCGGGTGCTGCTGGCTTGCCGCCCCGAGGGCAAGGCGATGGCTGGGCTGTGGGAATTCCCGGGCGGCAAGGTCGATCGCGGCGAGACGCCCGAGGCGGCGCTGATCCGCGAGCTCGCCGAGGAGCTCGGCATCGACGTCGCCGCGAGCTGCCTCGCGCCCTTCACCTTCGCCTCGCACGCCTATCCCGAGTTTCATCTGCTGATGCCGCTTTACGTCTGCCGCAAATGGTCGGGCATTGTCGTGCCGCGCGAGGCCCAGCGGCTTGCTTGGGTGCGGCCGGCGCGGCTCGCCGAATACCCGATGCCGCCTGCCGACAAGCCGCTGATAGCACTGCTGCGCGACCTGTTGTAATCCCGCCGGATGGCGGCCGGGATCATTGCCCCGCAGTGATGCTGTCGTCCGATAGAGCAGCGATTGCTTGGGAGAAGAGCCATGCGCGTCGGAATTCATCTGCCGCAGATCGGGCGCAAAGCCGGGCCAGAGGCGATCCGGCGCGCGGCGGTGCAGGCCGAGGAGCTGGGCTTTAGCGATGTGTGGACCAGCGAGCACATCATCGTGCCAAAGGACGCGCCGTACCCGCCCTCGGCGATCTTTTACGACCCGGTGCTGACCCTGACCTGGGCGGCGGCCTATACGACCAAGGTCGGGCTCGGCACCAGCGTCTTGGTGTTGCCGATGCGCCACCCGCTGCCGCTCGCCAAGGAATTGGCGACATTGCAGAACCTGTCGGGTGGCCGGCTGATCCTCGGCGCCGGGGTCGGCTGGCTCGAAGCCGAGTTCGCCGCATTGGGCGTGCCGTTCCACGAGCGCGGCCGGCGGATGGACGAGGGCATCGCGATGATGCGCGCGGTGTGGAGCGATGACCCGGTGTCGTTCCGGGCGCGCCACATCCCGGCGGCGATCTCAGACATGCGAATGCTGCCGCGGCCGGAAAAGCCGATCCCGATCTGGATCGGCGGCGGCTCGGAGCCGGCGATCAAGCGGGCATTGCGGCTCGACGGCTGGCACGGCTCGCGGGTCTCGCCCGAGGCAGCAGCACCGATCGTGCGCCGGTTGCGCGCAGCACGGCCCGAGCCGGAATTCGCGATCTCGGTGCGCTACGGCTGGGACGGCAAGGACGAGGGGGCGCTCGCCGCCCGCCTCGCCGCCTATGGCGAGGCCGGGGTCGGGCACGTCCTGGTCGAGCCCGCCGAGCGGACGCTCGATGATTGGCTCGCCGCAGTCGAGCGCGTCGCCCAGGCGGCAGCGCAGGTCTGAAAACTCCTCGGCTTTGGGCCACGAAGGCGCGAAACGAAACTTTGCGCTGGGCGATCTTGCGGCGAGCGGCGCTTTCCAGTATAGAAACCGGCGCTCTGTATAGAAACGAGATCGCAGATGGCGCTGAGCTTGAAGGATCCCGAAACCGATCGGCTGGCCCGCGAGGTTGCCCGGTTGACCGGCGAGAGCCTGACTGAGGCGGTGCGCAAGTCCCTGGCCGAACGCCTCGAACGCGAGCGCTTGCGGCGCGGTCGTCCGGCGAAGGGGCTTGCCGAGCAACTCCTCGAAATCGCTCGACACTGCGCGGCGCTCCCGGATCTCGATACCCGCTCGCCCGATGAAATCATCGGCTATGACGAATACGGCGTGCCGCGCTGATGGTGCTCGATACCTCCGCCGTGATCGCTATCTTGTTCGAAGAGCGGGAAGCGGGTGCCCTGGCGCGCGCGATCGAGGCCGTACCGATGCGGCTGATCTCGATGGTCAACTGGGTGGAAGCTGCCTTCGTGGTGCTCGGTCGGAAGGGCGAGCGGGGATTTCTCGATTTCGAGCGTCTCATGCACGATGCTGCGATTGAACGGGTCCCTGTCGATGAGGCCCAGGGAAATCTCGCCATTGCCGCGTTTCGTCGGTTCGGCAAGGGTCGTCATCCGGCGGCGCTTAACCTATGCGACTGCTTTGCCTACGCGCTGGCCAAGGCGACCGACGAGCCGCTGCTGTTCAAGGGGGTCGATTTCGCACTGACCGACATCGTTGCCGTTCCTTCCTGAGCCCGTCGCCTAAGCAGCGGCGCAAATTTGAGGCTGGCTTGGATCCGGCTCTAGACGAAAGCGCGCTTGAAGGCGGCCCAGACTTGGCGCTGCGCGGCCATGGCATCGTCGACCAGCGGGACCATGCCGAAAAAGCCGTGGATCATGCCCGGATATTCGCGGTATTCGACCGGCACGCCGGCATCGCGCAGGGCCGCGGCGTAGCTCTCGCCATCATCGTGCAACACGTCGCATTCGGCGGTGATCACGATCGCCGGGGCGACGCCGGCCAAGTTTGGCGCCCGGAGCGGCGAGGCGCGCCAATCCTCGGCGTCGACCGGCGAGCGCAAATAATGCCGGCCGAACCAGGCCATCGCGTCCTTGGTCAGCGCGCCATAGCCCTGCGCGTATTTTCCGTAGCTGGCGCCGGACAAGGTGTAGTCGCCGACCGGATACACCAGCGACTGCAGTCGCAGCCTCGGGCCGCCGGCGTCGCGGGCCAGCAATGCGACGACCGCGGCGAGATTGGCGCCGGCGCTGTCGCCATGCACGCCGAAGCGGCCGGGATCGGCCCCAAGATCGGCGGCATGCTGATGCACCCATTGCAACGCCGCGAACAAATCATCGACCGCCGCCGGGAATTTGTGCTCTGGCCCCATCCGGTAATCGACCGAGGCGACCAACGCCGCGGCCCCGGCGCACAAATTGCGGGCGACGAGATCGTGAGTGTCGAGGCTGCCGATCACGTGGCCGCCGCCGTGATAATAGAGAATTGCCGGTAGAGCCCCCACCTTATCCTCTCCCGCCACCGCGTTGGGCCAATAGAGGCGCAGCGGGATTTGGCCGGCGGGGCCCGGGATCGTCCGCTCCTCGACCTGGGCGACCGGCAGCGGCTCGGCCTTGCGCGAGCGCGCCGTCGCCTCCATCTGGGCGCGCGCCTCGGCCGGGGTCAGCTCCTCGATCGGCCGCAGCTCGGCCTTGGCCATGGCCTCGAGGACTTGAACAATCTGCGGATGCAGGCTCGGCATCGCCGGTCCCCCTATTGCGCCGCGGCGACGGCGGCGGGTTTCGCCGGCTCCGGGTTCAATTCGCGCAGCCGCGGCATGACCTCCTGGCCAAAAAGGGTGATGTTGGCCACCGTGTCGGCATGGTCGAGAAAGCCGCCCTGGCCGAAAAACAACAGATGGCCAAAGCCGCCGACATGGTCGTTCAGCGCCTTGATCTGATTGTAGACATCGTCGGGGGTGCCGGCGAAAACCGTGGCGCTCTCCATCAATTGCTCGACTGTCGCGGTGGTGTGATCGACCGGGTTGCCGTGGCGGTCGCGCACAAAGCCGGTGCGCTTGCCGCCGGCTTTCAGCATCGCGACATTGGCGCCGAGCGAATTATAGCCGGGCGGGTTGGTGAACGGCTCGGCCACGACCGGCGAGGTGCGCACATAATCGGCGGCGAGATTGGCGCGGCGCAGCCCCTCCTCGCGCGTAGCGCCGACGCCGACCACCGCGGCATAGGCGAAGCGGTCGGGGCCGGCGGTCCAGCCCAGCTCCTGTGCGCGCTGGCGATAGGCCGCGAACAGCGGCCCGGCGACATAGCCCGACAAGAGGGTGCCGACGACATGCCCGCGCTCGGCGGCCATCCGCCCGGTCTCGACGCTGACCCCGGTCATCCACACCGGCGGGGTTGGCTGCTGCAACGGCCGCGGCCAGACATTGACGTTGCGGTAATGGAAGAACTCGCCCTCCCAGTTGAACGGGCCATCGGTCGTCGACAGCGCCTTCAGGATCAAATCGTGCGCCTCCCAATAGCGGCGCATCAGATTGGCCGGGTTGCTGTTGGCGGGTGCGATCTCGTAGGCCGCCCCCTTGACCAGGCCCATCTCCAGCCTGCCGCCCGACAATACGTCGAGCCAGGCCATCTCCTCGGCGACCCGCACCGGGTCGGGGCGGTTGGCGATCGGCGTGCCGAGCGACAAGAGCCGCGCGCGCTTGGTCTCGCGGGCGATGATCGCCAACGCCATCGGCACCGAGACGGTCGAGCAGGTGGCGGTGCTGTGATGCTCGTTAACCATGATGTCGAGCCCGACCTCGTCGCACAGCGCGAACTCGTCGAGATAGCGATTCAAGAGCCGATGGCCGATCTGCGGGTCGTAATTGCTGTTGGGCAGGACGACGCGCAGCGAGCCGCGCTTCAGCCCTTCCTCCCAAGCCGGGTGATAGGCCATTTCCGAGAAATACCAGACGCGCATCGCGCCCTCCTGTTATCGGGTGTTGCCGTCAGCGAAGGCGGCGAGCTTGTCGACAAACGCCTCGGGCTGCTCCCAATGCGGGAAGTGGCCGGCGTTGGCGACCAGCTCGAACCGGGCGTTGGGGATCGCCTGGCGCCAGCGCTCGCCGTAGGCCGGGGTGACGATGCGGTCCGCGGCGCCCCACAGCAGCAGGGTCGGCCTATCGATACGGTGCAGCCAGCGCTTCAGGCGCGGGTTGTGCATGTAGGGCTTCCAGCCATAGAGGGCGAACGCCTCGCGGCCGCGCACGATCGCGGCGAGTTCGCTTTCCGGCAATTGGCTGAAATCGGTGTCGCCCTGCGTCGGGTCGGCCCAGGCGAGCCTCAGATACTCGGCGCGCGGCATGGCGTGCATGTCGGCGATGTCGCGCTCCTCGCGGCCGACGAACTTGACCCCGAGCGGATCGACCAGGACCAGCCGGGAGAAGCGCGCGGTCGAGCGCACCATGATCTCGGCCGCGACCCAGCCGCCAAAGCAGGCGCCGACCAAAACCGCATCCTCGAGCCCGAGCGCGTCCGCCAGATCGAGATAGAGATAGGCGAGGTCGTCCACCGACCCCGCTCCGTCGAGCAGCGGGGAATTGCCCCAGCCCGGATGCGATGGCGCCAACACCCGATAATGGCGGGCGAGCAGGTCGAGCCACGGCCGCTCGGGTGCCAGCCCCTCGCCGGCGTGCAAAAATAACAGAGGCCGGCCAGCGCCACGCTCAACCAATTCGAGGCTGGTGCCGGCGATCTGGATTGTGCGCGGCATCACGGCGCCGGATAATGGGTGCGCAAAGCCTCGCCGTTGACCTCGGCCGGCTCGGCGTCGATCAGGACAAAGGCGAACACCGCCGGCGCCGACCCGTTGTTGACCCAGGCGTGCATCGTGCCGCGTTGCACGCAGATGTCGCCCGGCGTCATGTGCACGACCTCGCCGCTGTCGAATTCGAGGTCGCACTCGCCCTTGAGCAGGATCGCGTAATCGACGGTCTCGGTGCGGTGCATAAATTTGGGAGCGCCGGGGGCGAATTCGGTGACCCGGATCACCGTGCCCTGGCCGGTGCCGACGTAATTGTAGCGCTTGACAAAGCCGGCGCGTTGCGCCGCCTCGCCCGCGGCCGAATTGTCGGCGGGCATCTGGTCGGTGGACCAGATCTCAACGCCGGCGATATGCGGGCGGTTAAGCCGCGGCACCGCGGCGAGCCGCTCGTCGGTGGCGACGACGGCCTTGCCGTTTGCGTCATGCCCGGTGACGATCCGCCTGACTACGAGCGCCATGGCTGCCCTCCCTTCGACTGTTTTCCGCCGCTGGCGCCAGTCTACAGGAAGGGCGGCCCGGCTGACCACCGGCTCCGCCGATGCTGCGATCAAACTAGCCGGCGAGGATCGCGTCGGCGGCTTTTTCGCCGATCATGTAAATGGCGCTGGCGATAAAGAAGCCGGGGATGCGCGGGAAAACGGACGCATCGACCACCCGCAGCCCGTGGGCGCCGTGCACGCGGAAATCGCCGTCGAGGACGCCGCCGGCCGCGCGCGGCCCGATCGCACAGGTGCAGGACGCGTGATGGCCCCAGGCGTGGGTGCGAACGAATTCCCGCAGCTCGTCGTCGCTCTGCAACGCCTCGCCGGGCTGCTCCTCGGCGGCGATCAGGCCCCGCTCCTTGAGCTCACGGGTCAGGCGGCGGACAAAGCGGATGCCGGCGACGACCGACGCGAGGTCTTCGCCCGCCGCATCGCTGCCCTCCTCGAAATAATGGAAATCGACGAGCGGCGTGTCGCGCGGGTCGGTCGAGCGCAGCCGCACCTCGCCGGCGCGGTTCTCGGTGTGCGCCTTCAGGATCGCCCAAGTCAGATAATTGGGCTTGGTCGCTTCAAGCGACGAATAGCCGGGGAAGTAACCGCCGAACAGGCCCAAGAGCGCAAAGCAGAACAGGTCGGGCAGCGGGCGCTCGGGGGTCGATTTGAGGATCGCCGCCAATACCGCGCCGTTGCTGGCGTAGACCCCGTCATGGCCGGCGGCCCAATCGCGGTATTGCGGGTCGCCGCGGCTGAAGGTCGCGCCGTCGAGGATTTCCCAACGGTCGAAATTCATCCGGTTGACGACGCCGATCTCGTAGCGGTCCTGCAAATTTTTACCGACGCCGGGCAATTCGATCTTGACCGGGATGCCGAGCGGCTCCAGCACCTCGCGCGGCCCGATGCCGGACAGCATCAGGAGCTGCGGCGTGTTGAAGGCGCCGCCGCAGAGGATCACCTCGCGCACGACCTCGGCGCGCATCGGCACGCCCGGCCCGGTCGCGGGCTGGCCATGGGCGCGGTAGAGCCGCGCGCCCTTCAAATATTCGACCCCGGTCGCCCGGTTGCTTTCGTCGAGCACGACCCGCGTGACCAGCGCGTCGAGCTCGATATGGAGCCGGTCCGGGTAGCGCCGTGCCGTTTCCAACACCCGCTCGCGCGTGCCCATGCGGTGATGCGAGCGGGTGGTCAGCGGCGTGTAGCGCACGCCCACCGCGTTGGCGGCAACAAGGCGCCAGTCGTTCGGGTCGGCCTTGGCCTCGGCGAGGCGGAGCAGGCGCTCGATCGGCTGCCCGATGTCTTCGAACGCTTCGGCCGCCGAATGCAGCAGCACCTCGATCAACCCGCCATCCTTCAAGGCGGCTTCGGGTATTGCCGTTTCGACATTGAGCCAGCCGCTCCAGCCGTGGCGCGCCGGGTTATCGCCGAATTTGGCCAGCCACCGTTCGAGCGGGCGATAGTCACAGCTTTCGAGCCGTTCGAAGTATTCGCGCATCTTGTCGGCGTTCCAGGACGGGTCGCCGGTCAATCGCGCGATCGCGTCCCAGTCGGCATTGTGCGGGTAGACAAAGATCATCGCGTTGTGCGCGGTGCAGCCGCCCAATGTCCCGGCCCGCGGGTAGAGCACGCCATCGACCCTTTGCCCGCGGTAGTCGCGGACATATTTCGGGTCCTTCGCCTGCATCGCCTCGTCGGCGTAGTGACGGACAAAGAAATCCCAGCGCAGCGCGTCGTTCTCGGAGGCGAAGCCGTGGAACGCCGGCACGTCGTAGTCGTCGGGCAGGCGGTTGATCCCCGGCTGGTCGTCGTTGGTGCCCGATAAGAGGCGCGGATCGCCGCCCGCTTCGAGCAGCAGCACCCGCCGCCCGGCCTCGGCCAGCCGCGCCGCCACCGTGCCGCCGCCGGCACCCGAGCCGACGACGATGTAATCGAAGGCGTTGCCGCTGCTGATTGCGCCCGCGCTCATCACATGCTCAAAACGTCTTCAGGTAGGCGATCAGCGCGTTTTTGTCGGCGTCGCTGAGACGAGAGCCGAAATAATGGCCGCGGTTGACCACATAATCCGGGCATTTGCTCAGGGCGAACAGCTGCTCGCCGACATTGGCGAAGACCTGGCGGGCCTGGTCGTCGGTGGCGTTCTTCGGCAACGCGCGCAGATCGTGGACGAGCTTGAAAACCGCGGCCGCGACCGCCTTGTCGTGCTTGAGCCGGTCAGCGAGCTTGGGGGATTCGGAGAGCGGGTCGAAATTGGCCAACAGGTCGACGGGCGTGCCCTTTGGGATCGGGCCGATCTCCAGCCCCTTTTGGTCAAAGACCGGCACCGCCAGGTTCAGCACCGCCTGCGACGCCTTGATCGCGTCGGGCAGATAGCCGGTGGGGATGCGCAGCCAGCTGGTCGCGGTGGTGCGGTCGATCACGCCGGGCACCTTGTCGCCGAGCACCGCGTCCTTGGCGCGCTTGTCGGGCCACAGCATCTGGGTGATCGCATCCTGGAACGACGCCATCCGGGACTGAACCGACGGGCTCGGGTCGAACTTGCCGACGCTGTTGTTTAAGAGATAAGGGGCGGTCGCCCACAGGCTGATCAAGGACGGCACACGGGTGTAGCCCCGCCCGCCGGCCGGCATTTTGTAAGAAAGCGGCTTGCCGGTGAACGGGTCGTAGACCGTGATTGTGCCGACCGAGGGCAGCGATTTATACGAGGCCGAGGAGAAATTGTCCCAGATGTTGCCGGCAATGGCGTTGGTCGCCAATGGGCTGCAGGCGTTGGTCTGCAACAGGGTTACCGGGATGCGGGCGTCGTTCGACAGATAGTTCCCCTCGAGGAAATCGGGGGTCTGAACGATCTGACGCATCTTGGCGCGGAACTCGTCGGTATGGCTCCACGCCCAATAGCGGTTCCAGCATTGGAGGTAATTGGGGCCGATGCAGGCGCCGAGATCGGCATTGGCGGGAGGTGCGGGCATCTTGCTCGAATGGCACATCGCGCAATTATCGGCGAAGACCAGTCGGCCCTGCTGTGTTGCAGAGGGCGGATCGTTCAGATAGGCGCCGCCGCCGGGGGCGCTCGCGAGCTTGTGCGGATAGGACGCCTTCAGCAGGAACAGCGCCATGTCCGGCGTCTGCATTTCGGTCGCCTGCCAATAGGACGAATTGGCTGCGCGCCGTCGTGATTTGGATCGGCGTGACCCGCTTGCCGCCGAGGATCGGGTTGAAGTGGCGCAGCCACTCCTCGCTGTAGAGGCCGATATTCAAATAGACCCGGTTCAAGGCGCCGAGCGCACCCACCGAGTCGGACCCGTCCTTCAGCACATGCGGGGCCCACACGGTGTTTGGCGCTTGAAAGAACTGGGTCAGCGGCCCGCTGTTGACAAAATCGTTGAACTGCTTGTTGGCGAGATTGTCTGCTCCGAGCGTCTCGCGCCCCCACGATCGGGCCAGCTCCAGCCGCGGCAGCAGATCGTAGATCGCGTTCATCGTGCGCGGGTTGTTGATGTTGTCGGTCGAGACCAGCGAGGTGTCGAGCGACCCGGGACGCGAGGTGTGCAATACCTGGAACAGAAAATTCGACTGGTCGGCGTTCCATGCGAGGATGCGGTCGACCCAGAAATACTGGGCGCCGGCGGTCGAGCTCAGATTTTCCCATTGCGGCATTTCGGGGTTGGCCGGCGGCTTGTCGGGGTTGGCGCTGACATGGCAAAAGCCGCAGGACATGCCGACCCGGTAGGGCCGCACCAGCTGCTTCGACAGGTAATAGCTCGGGTCGTTGTAGAAGCGCTGCGGGTCCCAGCGCTTGGCCGCGGCCGCATCGAAGGCCGGGTTGGGGAAGAGCCGCAGCCCGACAATCCCGGTCGGCTCGCCGTAATAGGAGCCTGCCGGGATATTTTTGCCGCGCGCACCGACCGCGACGCCAGGGTATTTGGCCGCGTTGGCGAACGGGTCGGGCGGGCATTTCGGGTCGCGCTGGTCGAGCCACAGCCCGTAATGCTTTGGGTCGGGGCCGGTGGCCTTGGCAAAGCACGGCTCGTTGACCAGCCCCAGATAATCCCAGCGATTGTCGCGGCTGAATTTGAGCCCCGGATAGGAGGACAGGATCTTCAGGAGATCGAACGAGCCGAAGGTTAGGTTGGTGAGCTTGTCCCACAGCCGGTCATTGCCGCCGGTCCACACCAGCCACATGTCGCGGCCCTTGACCTCGTCCGGGCTGAGCTTGATGCCGCCGTCCATGTCATGGAAATAATCCTCGTCGGCCGCCGGCATGCTCTGCGCGGTGCGGCCGGCCTGGCGCGCCTCGTCGCTGACCTGCGCCCGCGCTGTGGCCCCGAGAAAGGCGCACAGGCCGGCGACCAGCATTGCCGGAACCAGGCGCTGCAGCCTCCGCCAGGATTTTCTCATCGCCGCCCCTCGTTCGGGCCGCTGCCGCCGCCCCAGGTCTTAACCATAGCCGATGAACCGAAAGACGCCAATTCCACCCGTGCAGCAAGCGTATCAGGCGATGGCAGCGCAGCGCGGTCTCCAGAGGCCTTGCGGCCCCTGGAGTACCCGTGCGACCTAAAGGCGGTTCAGCTCGAAGCGGCGGGCGAGCTGAGTGCCGCCAGCAATTTGGCGCCGTCCGGCACGCCCCAACCGGTGCAGGCGTCCCAGCCCGGGCCCGCCTGGAAGTGGCCTTCGAGCAGCCCGTCGGTGTCGTTGTTGCCGCTGGTGATGTCGCGCAATACCCCAGCCGGGCCGATCGTGCCGTAGAGCAGCGCGTTCAGATTGCCGACGCGGCCCTTGAGCAGCGCGTTGAGGCGGGTGATCAGGCTGCCCCATAGCGGCGCCGAGGCGCTGGTGCCGCCGACAATACCAAGCTGCCCGCCCGACATGGTCAGATAGCCGGTGGCCGGATCGGCGTTGGCGGCGACATCGGGAATCGCGCGCCCGGCGAAATTGCCGGGATTGATCGAGCGCGGCACCTTGCCTTCCTGCCAGTTCGGCGCCGGGGTGATGTCGCTGACGCCGCCGCCGGTGCCGCTGCCGGGGCCGTCGTTCCACACTGCCTCGGTCACCGCGGCCTGCCCGTTCTTGCCCTTGCGCGCGTGCAGGGTGGTGCCGCCGACCGCCAGCACATAGGGGCTGGTCGCCGGGAAATTGACGTGGGCGTTGCCGTCCTTGACCTGCGCCTCCGAGCCGTCGTCGCCGGTCGAGACGCAGACCGTGATCCCGAGCTGCGCCGCCGCCAACAGGCTGTGGTTGACGTGGTCGATCGCCGCCGCCGACCACAGGATGTTGCTGCCGTTGAACGGCTGGTTCTCGTCCCATCCCCAGCTGACCGACAGCACGCCGGGGTCGTTCGCCTCGTCGTTGATCACTGCGCTCAGAATATCGACCAGGCCCTTTTCGTCGAAGGTCGAGAAATAGACCGCGATCTTGGCCCCGCCGGCGAGCGCGCCGGCGACATCGACATCGAGCATCACCTCGCCGGTCGAATCGGGGTCGGCGGTGGGGTCGGTGCCGACGCCATCGACGGCGACGATTTGAATGTTCGGCGCCGGCACGCCGATCTTTTGAAAATACGCGGTCACGTCCGAGGTCTCGACGCCGCCGCCGAACTCCAACAACCCGATGCATTCCTTGCTGGCGTCGGCGTCGGGGAAATTATAGATGCCGGCGAGCTCGGTCGGGATGAACCACGGCCGCGCCTTGGCCATCGACGCGAGCGCGTTGACCTTCTGCCTGGGGCGCGGCAGACGGTGCATGACCCGGTTGGTGTTGAGCCCGAACACGCCGGTGATCGCGTCGGCGACGTCCGCCGGCAGGGTGACCGGGCCGGTGCGGGCGTGAAAATCACCGACTTTCGGATGGCTGTAGTCGAGCAATTTGACGCCGAACGCGGCGCTGACATTGGCGGCGGTGCCGGCGAGCCCGAGCCGCGCCGAGGCACGCTCGTCGCGGGTCACCACCAGCTGGTGGTCGGCCGCGAATTTCTCGATCTTTTCGATGGCGCTCGGGTCCGAGCCGTATTCGCGGCGCAGCTGGTCGCGGGTCATGTAGGTGCGCTCGCCGGGACGTTTGGGGTCGAGCGCCGACAGGTCGGGGAGCGGCTTCAGCCGGCGCACGCCGAGCGTCAGCTCGATCCACTTGTTTGGGTTGGTCCTCTGTTTTGCCACCGAACCCGGCGGCAGATGATGCATGCTGTTGGCGAGCATGCGCCGATTGGCGGCAGGGCTCCTCATCGGATACTCCTTGGTTCGTCACCCGACCGAGGCTGGCCTCGTCGAGCAAGCCAAGCCTATATCCGAGAGGGCTGGCCGGAATGTGAACCAGCTCTCAGCCGTGGAAGATTGTGAGCCGGCGCTGGCGCAGCCTGGTGGTGCCAGCGCATGATTGCCAGCCGTTGGCTCGATCGCACCGCCAGCGGGGGATCTAGTGGTGCGACCCAGACAGATGATTCCCGTCCGCTTATCGTCGCCCCCGCGGAAGCGGGGGTCCAGGGCCGGACGCGCGGTGTTGGGTGCCCGCTTTCGCGGGCATGACGAGAAAAGAGGAGGGTACGAACTGTCGAAGTCATACCACTAGGTGCGGTTGAGTCGGATCCAGCTCATTGCACCGTTGGCGCCGCGGTCGCGAGATCGAGGCTGCGGGCGAGCCGAGCGCCCGGCATCAAGAGATCGGAGAGGGTGTAGCCGTCGAGCGTGCGCAAAAACGCGAGTGTTGCTTCGTGAAGCGCATGCCGCAGCACGCAACAGCTCTCGATCCGGCAGAACCCGCTTTCGGCGAGGCATCCCATCACCGCGAGCTCCTCTTCGGTCTCGCGCACCACCGCGCCGACCGAGATCTTCGCGGGCGCACGACCGAGCCTGATCCCGCCGCCCTTGCCGCGGACGGTTTCGAGGTAGCCTTGCCGCCCAAGCTGGCTGACGATCTTCATCAAATGAGCCCTGGAAACGCCAAAACATGCGGAGATTTCAGCGATGGTCGTCAGCCGGTCGCCCTTGGCCCCGACATAGATCAAGGTGCGCAATGCATAATCGGTCCACAGGGTCAGCCGCATGGTCGATCCCTCTCGGCGACGGCGCCGCGGCCGTCTTGCGGGTTGACGTGATAAGACGCATATCATATGCATCTTTGATCTGAGCTGCAACATGCAGCGCCATTGCGTTTGAAGGACGAGGGAAGGATGAGCGCAGACGCCGAGGCAGGCCCGCCGACCCGCAATCTGATCATCGACGATATCGTCGCGCGCACCGGGATCGACGAGGCGATGATCGAGCGGCTGGTGCGGGCCTTTTACGACCGCGCCCGGCTCGACCCGCTGATCGGGCCGGTGTTCGAGGCGACGGTGCATGATTGGGAGGCTCACATCGCGCAGATGTGCGCGTTTTGGTCTTCGGTGGCGCTGATGAGCGGGCGCTATCACGGGCAGCCGATGCTGGTGCATCAGCCATTGCCGATCGATACGCCCTACTTCGACCGCTGGCTCGAAATCTTCACCGAAACCGCGCGCGAGGTCTGCCCGCCGCCGGCAGCTTCTCACTTCATCGAGCGCGCCTACCGGATCGCCGACAGCCTCGAACTCGGCATCGCATTCCGCAAAGGCGAGATCCGGCCAAAGCGGGCGCGGACCATGCCGCTGGCCGGCGACGGGAGCGCCGCCTCGTGAGCGGGAGGAGCGGAGAATTTCCCGCCGGCTTGCGGCCCTACAATCGGACGCCGCTCTTCACTGAGGCGACGATCCCGACGGGGTTGGCGCGCCATCACAGCACCAAGGCCGGGGTGTGGGGCCTGATCCGGGTCATCGAGGGCCGGCTGCGTTACCGCATCATCGAGCCGCCCGTAGAAAGCATTCTCGATCCGACGCATCCCGGCATCGTGCAGCCGACCCAGCTGCACGAAGTGGCGGCGCTGGGGCCGGTGCGGTTTTTTGTCGAATTTTACCGCGAGGCCGCGACGGCGCAGCCCGCCGACGCCGGCCAAAGCGAAGACCAAGCGCCGGCGCATGGATGACGTCGCCATCGCCCGAGCGATCCACGTGCTCGCCGTCGTCGTCTGGATCGGCGGCGTCGCGATGGTGACAACCGTCGTCCTGCCGCTGGTGCGGCGCGTGCGCGATCCGGCCGAACGGCTGACCCTGTTCGAGGCCGTCGAGCGGCGCTTTATCTGGCAGGCGCGGATCGCCACCCTGCTGGTGGCGGCGAGCGGTTTCTACATGGCCGCTCGGCTCGATCTGTGGAGCCGCTTTCGCGCGATCGATTTTTGGTGGATGCATGCGATGGTCGGCCTATGGCTGGTCTTCACCCTGATCCTCTTTGTCGGCGAGCCGTTGATCCTTCACCGCCGGATGCAGCGGCGGGCGCTGACCGCGCCGGATTCGACCTTCGCTGCCTTGCATTGGCTCCATTGGGCGCTGCTGGGGCTCAGTGTGGTCACGGTTCTCGCCGCGGTCGCCGGCAGCTCCGGCATGTCCCTTGTGCCGTAGCGCGGAGAGTAGTTTGTGAGCCTGCCCAGCGCGCCAGCAATTTCGGCATCCGGCGACGGCTTCGTTGTCGAGGCGGAGCTGATCGCCGAGAAGCTCGGCCTCTCGCCCGAGGCCTTCTGGCGCGAGGTGAAGCGCGGCATCGTTTATAGCGTGGTCGAACGCGGCGAGGGCGATGATCACGGCCGCACCCGGCTGAGCTTCCGCTATCGCGCCCGCTGCTGGTCGATAATTTTGGAGGAAGATGCGCAATGACAAACCGCCGCGATGACCAATCGCCGGTCGAGGTCAGCTCGCCGGCCTGCTCGATGCACGAGGCGGACGACGCCTATATGGGCTATGCCGACAAGGGCGAGCTGGTGGCCTTCCTGAACGAGCTGCTTGAAGCCGAGCATGCCGGGGCGCGGGTCACGCTCGAAAGCGCCCGGGCGGCCGGCAGCGGCCCGATCGCCGAGCTGCTGCGCAGCATTCAGCATGACGAGGCGCATTGGTGCGGCATGCTGGCCGGACATATCAAAGCGGCGGGCGCGGCGCCGACGGCCAAGGTCGGCGCCTTTTACGGCAAGGCGATGGCGATCGCCGACCTTTCCGAGCGGATCGCTTTTCTCAATCGCGGGCAGGGCTGGGTCGTGCGCAAGCTGCGCGAAATGCTGCCGCGGGTGCGGCCGGATCAGCTCCACGCCGACCTCTCCCAAATGCTGCGCTCGCACGAAGCCAACATCGCGCTGGCCGCCGGTCGCCCCTCGTAGCGCGTGCGCCGCCCCGGGCCGGATCACTCAGCTGAACGCCAGAAAGATTGAAAAGCAGGCCAGGCCGACCGCGATCCAGACGACGTAATCGCCGACCAGCCCGCTGTGCACGGCGTTCAACCCGCGAAACAGCGGGCGGCTCATGGTGTCGACCGCGGCCAAGAGCGCGCTGGGCAGGCGGTCGCGGGAGAGGTCGAAGGCCGCCAGCGCCACGGCCAGCGCCACCGAAACCCAGGACAGCATCGAGCCGGGTGACGGCGCCGCCTCAGCCTGCCCGGCGAGGGCCGGGGCAAATAGCCCTGTCGCGCGAATGGCGGCGGCTTTGGCCAGATCGCCCGGCACCAAGGCGAGCGCCAGCAGCACCAGGCACGGCGCCAGCATCAGCCAGAGCGGGCGATCGGCCTTTTCCTGCTCGTCCTGGCTCGGTGACGCGGCCTCCTCCGGGTCGGGCTCCGGGCCGAGGCCGAGAAAGATGCGCCCCGCAGCACGCAGCACCGTGGCCCCGGTCATCGCCGTCCCGAACAGCACCGCGGCCGCGACCCATCGGCCGGCCGCGGCCGAGCCGGCGCCGGCGACCAGCCGGGTGCCGGCGTCGAGCACGCCCCAGGGCGCGCCGCCGAGCAGCAGACCGCCGAGCGCCATCGCCGCACCGGCCGGCGCCAGGCCCCGGCCAAGCCCGTAAAGGCCGAGCTCATCGACGCTGGCGCGCTCGGCCAGCAGCACGCCGACCAGCATGAAAAGTGCGCCCTTCACCAGGCCGTGGCCGACCAGATAGACGAAGAGCCCGGCCAGGCCGGTCGCGGAGAGCGCCGCGAGCCCGGTCAGCATGATGCCGAGATGGGTGATCGTCGAGAAGGCCAGCATGCGCTTCAGGTGCCGCTGGGCCCGGGTCATCAGCGCGCCGACCACCGCGGTCGCTGCACCGAGCGCCATCAGGAGCCCGTGGATCAGCGCGTGCACTTCGGCCGCGCCGACGAACACCTGGAAAGCGATCTTGGCCAGGCCGAGCAGGCCGAGCCCGACCATCGCCCCGGAAAAGATCACCGAAACCGGGCTCGGCGCCACCGCGTGCGCGTCGGACAGCCAGAAATGAAACGGCAGGATCGCCGCCTTGATCATTAAGGCCGCTGCCAGCAGGCAGAATGCGCCGGTTGTCACCGGATCGGCGCCCGCCCGCGCCACCGCCCGCCCGAGCGCGTGAAAATCGAGAAAGCCGGTCCGCGCATAGATCAGCCCGATCCCGCCCAGCATCATAAAGCTCGCCAGGCTGTTGGTGACGGTGAAGTTCAAGGCGCCGGCGAGCGACGGCATTTCGAGCTGGTAGGCGGTCAGCGCGAACGCGGCGACGCTCATCACCTCGAACCAGACAAACAGGTTGAACAGGTCGCGGGTCAGGCAGAACCCGACCATCGCCGCCAGGAACAGCAGCATCAGCACGTGAAAATGGGCATGCACCTCGTCAAAATAGCCCCAGGCGAACACTAAGGTGGCGGCGAACAAGAGGCCGATGAAAGCGGCGAACCCGGCGCTCGCCGGGTCAACGCCAAAGCCGATCCCGAGCACGACGTCGGGCCGCGGCGCCCAGCCACCGAACCAGTAGGTCAATACACCGTGAAGCTGGCTCTGCACCGCCAGCACCGCGCAGATCCCGGCGACGGCGAGGGCGGTCAAAGTCGCCAGCACGTCGGGCAGCCGCGCCGGCAGAAAATGGGATATCGCCAGCATCGCCGCGGCGACGGCCAGCGGGATCGCCACCGGCAGCGGCACCAGATCGAGCGGCCAGCTCACCGCCGCGCTTTGGCGATTAGTGGGCGCAGCTTTTGCGGATCGAGCTCACCGTATTTGCGGTCGACCTGCAGCGCCATCGCCAGCAGCAGCGCGGTGACGGTGGCGCCGACGACGATGTCGGTCAACACCAGCGCCTGGAGCACCGGGTCGACCGCCGGTGTGCCGGGCGGATGGTCAAAAAAGACCGGCGCCACCGCGCCCCAGCGGTAGCCGATGCTGAGCAGCAGCACGTAAGTCGAGGATTGGCACACCGAGAGGCAGCCGATCAGGTGGATAAAGCTGCGGCTCGAGGCGATGCCGTAAAGCCCGACCCCGAACAGCCAGGCCGCGACCAGCCAGGGCAGGACGCTCATCCGCACTCGGATCCGCCGCTCTCGGATTGGAGCGCGCGGGTCTCTTCCAGGAATTCGAGAAACAAGAGGGCAAAGCCGCCAGTTACGGCCAGGCCGACACCGGCATTTTCGACCAGCATCAGCCCGCCGGAAAACACGTCCTTGAAGGTGCCGAGCGGCAGGATGTTCTGCATAAAGGCGTCGCCGGCGGCCATCGGCGCGAGCCCGGCCAGCACGAAGACCAGCGCCCCGCCGCCTTCGATCGCGTCGAGCACGCGGGAGCGGACCAACTCACGCCAGCCGCGATAGCCCTCGCCCAGATAGGTCAGCAGCAGCCCCGAGGCGATCACCACGCCGCCCTGAAAGCCGCCTCCCGGGGTTACGGTAGCGTGCAAGGCCATATAGAGGCCAAACAGCAGGGTCGCCGGCCCGAGCAGACGGCAGATCAGGGTCGTCGATTCGGCTCGGCCGATCACGGGGCGGCCCTCGACCCGCCCGGCCCTGGCGCTCCGGTCCTCGCCGCGGGCGCCGCGCAGCAGCATCACCGCGCCGGTGACCGCGCATACCAGCATGAATTCCTCGCCGAGCGTGTCGAAACCGCGAAAATCGAAATTGACCGCGCTGACCATGTTGGAGATGTGGCGCAGCTGCGGGCCGAGCCGGTTGACCGCCGGCCCATACTGCGCCGTCGGCTCGCCGAATGGCGGTAAGGCCGCGGCGATACGCCAGATCGGCGCCAAGAGGCAAGCTCCGGCCAATCCCAATAGGGCGATGCGCAGCCGCGGGCTCATCGCCGCTGCCGGTTGATCCTGACCGCCGCCAGCGTGACCAGGAATAAGAGCGGGGTCGCCGCAGTCCCGACCGCCAGCTCGGACAATGCCACATCGGGGGCCTGGAGGGCAAAGAACAGCAAGGTCAGAACTGTCCCGTTCGCGGCCAGCGCAAAGACTTGGGCGCGCGGATCGCGCGACAGCACGACCCCGGTCCCGGCGAGGGCCGCGAGCAGCAGCAGCAGTAGAAGCAAGACACTCATCGGCCGGCTCCGTCGCGCAGGATCAGCGCCCGCCCGATGGCGTGGCTGGTCGCCGCCCCGCCCAGCAGCAGGATCGCCCAGATGGCGATCATCTTCAGCAGCCGGTCGGTCGCACCATCCTGAACCAGGACGGCGAGGGTAATAGCGAAACCCGCGGCGACATAGACGAAAGCAGCGCAATGCAGCCGGGCGAGCGCGGTCTTCATGCGCACAAAGCCAAAACAGCCGAGCCAGGCGGACAATACCGCGGCGCCGAGCAGGATCTCGACCGCGAGCGCCCTCACAGCCAGCGTTCCAAAAAGAGCGCGTAGAGCAGCGCCGCGGGCAAGGCCAGCAGCGACAAGGTCAAGGCCAAATCCATCGACGAGGCCTGTTCGAAAGCAAAGGTCATGACCACCAGCAGCAATGCGGCGAGCGCGCCGGCGAACTGAACCGCGGCCAAACGCTGCCCCAGGGTTCCGCGGGCGCACATCAGGACCGCCACGGCAAGGGGCGGCAGAAAGGCGGTCGCCGCCAGCCGCCATACCGTCATGTCGGCCATCTCGGATCGGCCGCCGCCGACGGTTCGACCAACGTGTGCAATTCGATCTGGTCGCGTCGCTCAGGCAGGCGAAGGGCGAATTTGTCCGGCGCCAGCGACACCGCCAGCAGCGCCATGGCGCGGCGGGCGGCAGCGCTCGGGTCGCCTTCGCGGCCGCGCACAAAGGTTTGCCGCACCACTCCTCCGTTAGACCCGCGGACGAGCGCCGCGGCAACCTTGAGCACGGCGACCGGGAGACCCGCGACCGCCCGCATGGCCGCGGCAGCCGCGGCCGGCTCAACGCGGAAGCGAAGCCGGGCGACGCTCGCGATCTTGCCGAACCAGAATGCCGCGGCCAGGCCGCAGGCCAGCGCCAAGCCGATCTCGTCCGCCGACAGCTGACCCACCAGCAGCAGGTAAGCCGCCGATGACAGAACCCACGCCGCCAGCAGGATCAGCATACTCGCCTCCGCCGCAAACAACGCCTCGATGCGGCAACAGGTTCGCGAGAAATCGCCGTCAACTGCGGCGCGTCTCGAATTCGTGCTCCGATGCGCGGAAGCATGGCTCCGCGCAGGCTTTGGGCCCGGCCCGGGCCGGGCTGGCGCAACCGGCAGCGGCGACCCCGGCCGCAGCGCGACAGGGGCGGATAACCACCGACGAGATGTTGCGCTTGACCGCGATTGCGCCGTGTAACACACTTAACCACACACTCTATGGAGCATTATCACCAATGATCTTCTATCCTGAAGAGAGAATTGCCATATTCATCGACGGCGCAAACCTCTATTCGGCGGCACGGGGCCTCGCATTCGATATCGATTACAAACGACTGCTCGACCTGTTCAGCACGAAGGGGCGGTTGATTCGGGCCTTCTACTACACGGCGTTGGTCGAAGATCAGGAATATTCGCCGATTCGACCGCTGGTCGATTGGCTCGACTATAATGGCTACGCGATGGTGACCAAGCCGACCAAGGAATTCACCGACGCGATGGGGCGGCGGCGGATCAAGGGCAATATGGATATCGAGCTGGCGATCGACATGCTCGAAATGGCGCAATACATCGACCATGCGATCCTGTTCTCCGGCGACGGCGACTTCCGCCGGCTGGTCGAGGCGGTGCAGCGTCGCGGCGTGCGCGTTTCGGTGGTGTCGACGATCCGCTCCTCGCCGCCGATGGTGTCGGACGATCTGCGCCGCCAGGCCGACAATTTTATCGAGCTGCAGGAGCTGGCGCCGAACATCATGCGCAATCACCATGGCCGCGAGGAGCTGGCGCGGCCGCGCACCGAGCCCGTCGACGAGGCGTGACCCTCGCCGCCCCGGCTGTCCCGAGCCCGGCGCCGTTGTCCCCGGCACTGCTGCCCCCGGCGCTGCTGCCCGCCCGCGACTGCCCGTTGTGTCCGCGCCTCGCCGCCTTTCGCGCGGCGCAGCGTGCGGCCCATCCCGAGTGGTTTAACGCGCCGGTCCCGCCGTTTGGCGACGCGGCCGCGGAGCTGCTGATCGTCGGGCTCGCCCCCGGGCTGAGAGGGGCCAACCGCACCGGGCGCCCGTTCACCGGCGACCACGCCGGCGGGCTGCTTTACGCGACATTGCAGAAATTCGGCTTGGCCGAGGGCGAATACGCGGCGCGGCCCGATGACGGCCTGGCGCTGCGCCGGGTGCGAATCACCAACGCGGTCCGCTGCGTGCCGCCGCAGAACCGGCCCGGACCCGGCGAGATCGCCCTTTGCCGCAGCTTTCTCGCAGCCGAGATCGCGGCCATGCCGGGGCTGCGCGCGATGCTGGCGCTGGGGGCGATCGCGCACGATGCGGTGCTGGCGGCGCTCGGGCTGCGCCGCGCGCCGTTTCGGTTCGCGCATGCGGCACTCCACGCCTTGCCCGACGGCAAGCTGCTCGCCGACAGCTATCATTGCTCGCGGCTCAACACCAACACCGGCCGCCTGACCGCCGCAATGTTCGAGGCGGTCTTCGCAGCTGTGCTCGACCGGCTCGACCGCTGAGAATTGGGCGGCGAGCGGGCGCAGCGATGCGCGCCGCGCATACCTCGGCAGCAAACTCGCCGGCATTTTGCGATTGATTCGCAGCGTCCAACCGGTGATGGTGCGAAGAGTTCGCATTTGCATGTCACTTGGGGTTGTCGATGCGTTTTACTGCCTGGGCAGCAGCACTGCTCGCCATTGCCATGACCGCTCCCGCATTTGCCGCTGACCCGAGCTTCGCGATCGCGCTGAAGAACAATCAATTCATCCCGAGCCAGCTTCAGATCCCGGCCGGGACCAAGGTCAAGCTGGTCGTCGGCAACGACAATTCGATACCGTCCGAATTCGAAAGCAGCCAGCTCCATCGCGAAAAGATCGTGCCCCCCGGCCAAGAGGTCACGGTTTTTGTCGGGCCGCTCGATCCCGGCAGCTACGAGTTCTTCGATGACTTCCACCCGCAAACTCGCGGCCATTTAATCGTCAAGTAGCGGGTGTTGAGATGCTGGCGACCGCAATCATCGTTTTCCGCGAGGTTCTCGAGGCCTCGCTCGTCGTCGGCATTGTGCTGGCGGCGAGCCGCGGGGTGCCGAGCCGCGGGGCTTGGGTCAGCGCCGGGATCGCTGCCGGCGTCCTTGGCGCGGCACTCGTCGCTGCCGGCGCGGACGCCATTGCCGCCGCGGTCAACGGCATCGGCCAGGAGCTGTTCAACGCGGTGATCCTGTTTGCCGCGGTGGCGATGCTCGGTTGGCACAATGTGTGGATGAACCGGCACGGGCGCGAATTGGCGTCGGCCGCGGCAAGCCTCGGCAAAGCGGTGGTGGGCGGCAGCCGGCCGCTCTATGCGCTGGCCCTGGTCGTCGGCATCGCGGTGCTGCGCGAAGGATCGGAGATCGTGCTGTTTCTTTACGGCATCGCGATCGCTTCGGGCGCCAGCGGGCTCGGCATGCTGGCCGGCGGGATCGTCGGGTTGGCCGGCGGTGTTGCGGTTGGCGCGCTGATCTATCTGGGGCTGCTCGCCATCCCGCTGCGCCGGTTGTTCACGGTCACGAGCTGGCTCATTTTGCTGCTGGCCGCCGGCATGGCCTCGCAGGGTGCTGCCTTTCTGATGCAGGCGAACCTCTTGCCGGCGCTCGGCAACGATGTGTGGAACACATCCTGGCTGCTGACCGAGAACAGCATGCTGGGGCTGTTGCTGCACATCCTGATCGGCTATTCGGCGCAGCCCGCCGGCATCCAGGTGGTGTTCTACCTCGCCACCATTCTGGTCATCGGCAGCTTGATGCGGCTGCTGGGTCGGGCGCCGGCCAGAGCGCCGAGCCGACCCGCGGCGCCAGCGTCGATCTGACCGGCCTTCATCTGACCTGACCTCCTGACCCGCGGCGCACGCCGGTGCGCCTCTGTGCGCGCGGTTTTTCGTAGGAGATGCGAATGCGTATTATTAGCGTACGTGCCATCGCCGCCGGCCTCGTGCTGATTTGCGCCGCCGCGGTTCCGGCCGCCGCCGATTTCAAGGTGCAGATGCCCGATGCCGAGACCGGCGAGTTCGCCATCGAGCCGCTTGGCGATTACGGTCACGACCCGCTCGGCGCGCACAATGGCGAACTGAGCTCGACCCAGGAATTCGAGTACGGCGTCAACGGCTTTTGGCGCACCGAGCTCGAGCTCGAGCAGGAGCGCGAGCCCGGCCCCGGCCAGTCGATCCATTTCAGCCAGGTGACTTCCGAGAACATCTTCCAGTTCACCGAGCGCGGCGAATATTGGGCCGATGCCGGGTTCTTCGCCGAGTTCGGCAAGACGACACTGCCGGACACCGCGAACGAGGTCACCTTTGGGCCGATCTTTCGCAAGGAGATTTTCCACACGATTAATACCGTCAACCTGTTCATGGAAAAAGATGTCGGCCGTTACGGCTCGGGACGGCCGGAATTTCTTTATGCCTGGGAAACCCGCATCGCGCTCGGCACGCCAATCGAGCCGGGTTTCCAGGCCTATGGAGAGCCGAGCGGCTTTGCCGGGTTCAACTCTGGGTGGCCGCAGGATAACCGCATCGGCCCTCAGCTGTTCGGCAGCATCCGCAATCTCGGTCCGGGCACCCTGAAATGGAATGCCGGAGTCCTGTTTGGCGTGACCTCGGCGTCGCCGCGGGAAACCTTCCGTTGGCAGGCCGAATACGAGATCCACTTTTAGCCAGCCCAGCCTCGCCTCGCGATTAGGCTTGGAACAGCTTTGGCAACCCTTGCCAGCACGCGTCGTAATCGCGCTGCAGCGCCGGGCTGTCGAGCGCGAAGCGGGTCGGGCGGATCGGGAAACGGGTCTCGAACATGAAGGCGAGCGTGTCGGCGATCTTCTGCGGCGTGAGGTCTGCGGTGCTGGCCCGCTCGAACGTCGCGGCGTCGGGGCCGTGCGCCGTCATGCAATTGTGCAATGACATGCCGCCCGGCACAAAGCCCTCGGCCTTGGCGTCATAGGCGCCGTAGACCAGGCCCATCAGCTCGTTCATCACGTTCCTGTGGAACCAGGGCGGGCGGAAGGTGTGCTCAGCCACCAGCCAGCGCGGCGGAAAGATCACAAAATCGCAATTGGCGGCGCCCGGCGCCTCGGAAGGCGAGGTCAGCACGGTAAAGATCGACGGGTCCGGATGGTCGAAACTGATCGAGCCCAACGTGTTGAACCGGGCGAGATCGTATTTGTAAGGCGCGTAATTGCCATGCCAGGCGACCACGTCAAATGGCGAATGGTCGAATTCCGCCGCCCAGAGATTGCCGGCGAACTTGGCGACGATTTCGAACGGCTCGTCCCGGTCTTCAAAGGCGGCGGCGGGGGTCAGGAAGTCGCGCGGATTGGCCAGCCCATTGGCGCCGATCGGCCCCAGCTCGGGCAGCCGCAGCAGCTGGCCGTAATTCTCGCAGATATAGCCGCGGGCGCGCGCCGTCGGGCAATTCGACGCGGAATTTGATCGCCGCGCGGGACCAGCGCGATCTCGCCGGGGCCAGCCTCGACCACGCCGAACTCAGTGCGCAGCGCGAGGCGGCCTTGCTGCGGCACGATCAGCAATTCGCCGTCGGCGTCGTAAAACACGCGCCGCTGCATTGGCCGGCTCGCGCGGTAGATGTGGACCGCGATGCCGGTATTGAGCCCGGCGTCGCCGTTGCCGCCGATCGTTACGAGCCCGTCGATAAAATCAGCCGGCGTGTCGGGGAAGGGCAGCGGGTCCCAGCGCAGCCGGTTGGGCGGCGGCTCGGCCTCGGTAAACGGCGCGCCGCGCACCAGGCCATTGTCGATCCGGCGAAACGCCGGATGCGCCGCCGAGGGCCGGATGCGATAGAGCCAGGACCGCCGGTTGGCACCGCGCGGCGCGGTAAACGGAGTGCCCGAGAGCTGCTCGGTATAGAGGCCGCGCGGGTGGCGCTGCGGTGCGTTCTGGCCTTCGGGCAGCGTGCCGGGCACCGCCTCGCTGGCGTGCTCGTTGCCAAAGCCGGAAAGGTAGCGGGTCACGGCGATCACTCCGGCGGCACCGGGATGATCACCCTTTCCTCGACGACAAAGCTCTTGATCCGGCCGATGAACAAGGCGCCGTCATCGTGCAGGCGCTTTGCCTCCGGAGTGGCGTTGGCGTGCTCCATTGCGGCCCGATCATCGTACCACAGCTCGGCGATGCCGTCGATCTCGACCGCGGTTGTCGGGATGTCGGGGCGGGTGCGCTCGCCCAGGATGTGCGACTGCACGTAGCGGCGCACCCCCGGCACCGCATGGGCCAACGGCGCGTGGACCTCGAGCCAATGTTTGACAAAATCTTCGTGGCTGAGGCCCGCCTTGCGGGTCAATAGCCCCACGCTCTTGATCATTTCGCCCTCCTTTGGCCCCCGACCGACAACGGACACACTACCGACAAACAGCGCCGCTCGCCTCGTCGTTGCCGATCATGATACCCTTCGAGAAACCGGGCAAAGAGCAAGGGTCGTGCGATGGATCTGAAGCTGGTCAGAGAGGAGGCAATCGAGGGGACCACGCGCTTTTTCTGGGATAAGCAGGGCTTTGTCCCCGACGAGGACAGCGAGGAATGGGAGGCCGAGTATCGCCGCCAGTTCGAGCTGGCAAAACAGCGCGGCGCCAACGCCCGGCCCACTGCCGCGGCGGCGAGCACGCCGGCGGCATCGCCGCCAACCGCGGCGCCGGAGCCTTTCAACGGGGCCGAGCTGAGCGGGCCGCCGACCCAGATCCGCTGGGCCGCCGCGCTGCGCGCCGAGCGGGTGCGGGAAATCCGCGACCCGGGCATTCGCGACTGGCTCGCCACCACCTGGACCAAGGCGAAGAGCTGGATCGATACGCGCGAATTGCCGACCCCGGTCTTCCTGCAGCGGATCGCACCGCATTATGCAGAATACCGCAAAGAGGCAGACGAGCGGGCGCGGGGGCTGGCCAGCGAGCGCCGGGCCAAGGAGGCCGCTGCCGACCAGACCCGGCATGAGATCGAAGAGGCCGGGATCACCGCCGCTGGGCTGATCGAGCTGATCGACATCTGCGAGCGGCTGCCACCGGCGCCGCTCGGGGCAAAGCTCGGCGAGCTGGCGCATGAAGGCCGCAACCTGCGCGTCTTCGACACCGACGATCCGGCGCTGCTGATGGTGCTCGAAAAGAGCGCGGCGGGGGAAAAAGACTCGGCCGGGCGCAGCGAGTACGCGATCGAGCGCGACCCTGGGCTCGTCGCCGACCTCGCGCTGTTGATGCGGGCGATGGCGCTGTCATAGCGGGAGGAAGGGTCATGGCGGTCGATGCGCGCGAGGCGATGGAGCGGCTCAACGCCGAGGCGGCGCCGCTTAATATTTGGCTGCGCACCCAGGCGAATGCGCCGGCGCAGCGCCCGTGGTTCCGGGAAACGGGTATCGAGGCGAGCGGCCGGGTCGCCTCGGGTCGAGTCGGTGCGGCGCAGCTCAAGCCGGTTGCCCATCATTGGCGCTGGCAGGAGATCGCACCCTATCTCGACCGCATCGCCGAGATCGCCCGCGGCGCCGACGTCTCGCCGATCGAGTTCGCCGAGCGCCAGCAGTTCCTGCTGACCAATCCGGGGCTCGGCGGGCGGCTGCAAGTCACCTCGACGATGCGTTGCGCGGTGTCGATCTACAACCCCGGCGATGTCGCCCCCGTTCACATCCATACCCCGAACGCCAGCCGCACGATCCTCTCGGAGAATGGCGGCTACACGACGATCGAGGGCGAGCGCTGCCGGGCGTCTCGTGGCGACCTGATCCTGACGCCGAACGGGACCTGGCACGACCATGGCAATGACGGCGCCGATCCCGTGGTGTGGATCGATGTGCTCGATTTCCCGCTGATGGAGTTTCTCGACTGCGTGTGGCTCGATGAGGAATTCCCGGGTGTGACCGAAGGCAATGCCCGCGCTCAAGCAGCGACCGAGGAGAGCGGCTACTCGCAGCGTCTCTACGGCCGCGGCGGCCTGGTGCCGGGGTCGGCTTCGCACCAGCGCGGGTTTGGCATGAGCACCTCGCCGATGTTCCACTACCGCGGCGCCGAGGTGCGCGCCGCCCTCGACGGGCTGCGCCACGAGGCGGGCGACCCCTATGAGGGCGTCACCCTGCGGTTTGTGAACCCGGCGACCGGGGCCTCGGTGTTTCCGACCCTCGATTACCGCGCGATGCTGCTGCGCCCCGGCGAGGAAACACGGTTCAAGCGCGAGACCGCCGGCACCCTCTACCAGGTCATCGACGGCAGCGGCGCGACCGAGCTCGCCGGCAGGCGGATCGAATGGCAGCGGAACGACATTTTCGTCGTGCCGGGCTTTACCTGGCGCCGCCACCTCAATCGCGGCGAAGCCGACGCCGTCCTCTATGCCGTGTCCGACATGCCGCTCCTCGAAAAGATCGGCCAATACCGCGCCCAGGGCCGGCTGCCCGACGACACCACAGCCGAGCTCGCCGCCTGATTGCCTAGGCGTTGCCCTCGCTGTCGGGGGCCGCGGACGCGCCCGGCAATAGCGGGATCGTGCGCGACACTGCCGGCGCCGCGGCCATGGCGGCCGGCGCCACCGCCGTCGGCTCCCCGGTCACGGCGTTGACGATCAGCTTTTGAAAATGGACGACGAGATGCTCGCTGTTGGTCAGAAACCGGCCGCGGTCAGGCAGCCCGCCCAACAGCCCGCGCTGCACCGAGTTGGTCAGCAAATCGTCCTCGGCGCCAACCTGCTTATTGAAGGCGATTAATTCCAGCGCGAACTCGTCGGTAACGCCAGGTGCGAAATACTGCTCGGAAAAGCCCTTGGTGGCATTCGGCCCGTCCGGCATCCACACATCGATCGACAAGTTGGGGAAGCCCGGATTGATGCTGATGGTCGTGTTCGGCCACAGCAGATGATACTGCGACTGCGCCACCGCGCCGGCGACGTCGTAAATCTTGACCCGGCTCCTACCTTCGAGCGCGGACGGCCGCACCTGGCCAAGCTGGCTCAAAAACCAGCCATGCGCGGTCAACTCATAGCTCTCCTGGCGCACGTCGATCGCCGCGCTGAAGCTCGGATGCGCCACCGCGCAGTGATAGCATTCGAGGTAGTTTTCGAGCATCGTCTTCCAGTTCGAATGCGACCGCCACTCCTCGCGGTGGTAGAGTTCAAGCGTATCGAGAGCGACGCCGCTGCCGGCGATAATATCGAGGATCGGGCCGAAATAAGCCTGCACCGGGGCGGCATCCCGATCGAAATTGATAAACACAAACGGCCCCAAGGCTTCGACCCGGAGCGGCAGCAGCGGAAAATCTGCCAGGCGAAAGTTAGGCTCGGTCGCCGAGCGCGGCGCGCCCTTCAGCCGCCCGGTCAGGTCATAGGTCCAGGCGTGATAGCCGCATTGCATGACTTTGGCGTTGCCGCGGCCCTTCATGACCTCGTGGCGACGATGCCGGCAGACATTGACAAAGCCGGCAAGCCCGGCCTCGTTGCGGATCACCACCACCGGGACCCCGCCGGCGTAGCCGGTCACGTAGTCGCCGAGGTTTCGCAGCTCCGAGCGCGGCCCAATGTAGTTCCAGCTTTTTCGGAAAATGCGGGCGACCTCGTTTTCGGTGATCGATGGATCAGTGTACCAACGGGCCGGCAGCGACTCGCCGCGATCGAGCGCCGCGAGGAGGCCGGCGGGGTTGTCGACGATCTGGCTCATACCAAAGGCGCTCCTGTCGCGGGACCCGACGTGCCGGGAACGGGTGGGTTGAGGTTATTTAATCAGTTCCCTTGGAGACGAGGATCGCAACCAGGCTGGCGTCAAGCGCTAATCCCGCTGCATCAGCATTGGAACGCCGCGATCAAGCATCGCGGCAGCAGGCGCGCTAGTATCGACACCACCTGGATAGACGGGAACGCGCCGTGCGAGGTCGGGGTTTGCGCGACGTGCGCGCATTGCGCCCAACCATCCGAAAGGACGCATGGATGAGAACGCTACTTCTTGCGACGGCTTCGGCGATTGCGCTTGGGCTCGCCGGCGTCGCCCCGGGCTATGCCGCCCAAAACACCGAGACCACGCCCGGAGCCGCGATCACTCAGCCGGCGACGCCCGCCACCGGGAATTCGCAATCTTCTATGCCGCAAACCGGCACTGCGGCGCCGCAGCCGGCGACGCCGGCGGCCGGCAGCAGCGCCCAGGCAAACGAGCCAGCCACGGCGAACCCATCGGCCTCGAGCATGCCCTCGGCCTCGAGCATGCCCTCGGCCTCCAACATGAATGCAACGCAGGCCACGCCGAGCGAAATTCGCCAGGCGCAAGAAAAGCTGCACAGCGAAGGCCTCTATCAGGGCAAAATCGACGGCATGATGGGGCCGGAGACGCAGCACGCGCTGCGCGAGTATCAGCAGAAGAACGGCCTGCAGGCGACGGCCCAGCTCGATCAGGAGACGATGAGCCACCTGCTCGGCCCCGACGCCGGCCAGGGCTCGAGCATGCCGAGCACCTCCACGCCATCGAGCAACGCGGGGACGGCAGGCAACGGCGCCAGCAACTGGAGCAACACCAACAGCACGAACGGCGCCAAATAGCCGGCGCATAGTCGCCGGACGGAGCAAGCCCCCGCCGCCGCGGGGGCCTTGCTCGACGGAGGCAGGGGCCTTGCTTGAGGGAGGTTTGGCGGGCTTCGCCCGGCAGCGCCAAAATGCCGGCTCGGCCCGCTGGCGGTAAGGCCCGGCCCGGCGTTATCCTCAAATCGCGTTCGCACGCGATCCGGGAGAGCAGCATGGCCGCCGACAGCAGCATTCAAAATCTCGTCGCATATGATTGCGCCGACCAGATCGCCACCCTGACCCTCAACCGGCCGGAAAAGCTCAATGCGTTCAGTGATGCGCTGGTGCGCAACCTGGCCGACGCGCTGCGCCGCTTCGATCTCGACCCAGGGGCGCAGGTCGCCATCATCTGCGGCGCCGGCCGCGCTTTTTCCAGCGGCGCGGACGTGCATCAACGTCAGCTGCGCCGGCGCGAAGAATTCCTCGAGCATGGCGGCCCGCAGGGTTGGGACGCCAATTCCGCCGATCTGCTGACCCGGTCGGTCAACTGGAAGCCGGTGATCGCCGCACCGCACGGCTACGCGATGGGGCTCGCGCTCGGCATCGTGCTCGAATGCGACCTGATCGTCGCCGAGGCCGGCACCAAATTCCAGGTGACCGAAACCTCGCGCGGGCTCGGCGGGTCGAAATACTGGGCGTTGCTGAATTTCCGCGGGGGCGCCGCGTTTGCGACCGAGGTGGCGCTGACCGGCCGGTTCTTCACCGCCGAGGAGGCGCTGGCGGCCGGCGTTTTGAGCCGCGTCGCGCCGGCGGGGCGCCATCTCGAGGCAGCGCGCGAGCTCGCCCTGGAGATCGCCCGGAACCCGCCCCTGTCGGTGCGCGCGACGGTGCGCACCCGCCGCTGGTACATGGACCGGATCGAACGCGAGGTGGCGATGCAGACGGCGCCGCTAAAGCTCTATCTATCCGAAGATTTTCACGAGGCGGCGCTGGCTTTTGCCGAAAAGCGCCGGCCCGGTCCGTTCAAGGGCCGCTGAAGCGGCGCGAGATCGGCGAAAGATTGACGAGGAGGGGTTTGCGATGATCACCGCCGCATATGTGCGCACGATGGCCGCCTACAACGCCGAGATGAACCGCCGCCTGTTCGACGCCGCGGCGCGCCTCACGGAAGCCGAGCGGCGGGCGGAGCGCGGCGCGTTCTGGGGCTCGATCCACGGCACCCTGACCCACATTCTGTGGGGCGATCGGCAATGGATGTCGCGGTTCGACGATTGGCCCAAGCCCACGACCGCGATCAAGGAAAGCGCGCGGATGATCGACGACTTCGCCGAACTGGCGGCGGCGCGGCAGCAGGCGGACGCCGGCATCAGCCGCTGGGCGGCCGGGGTCGACGATCCTTGGCTGGATCAGGACCTGGTCTGGTTCAGCGGGGCGGCCAACCGCGAGATCCGGGCGCCGAAGCGTCTGTTGGTGACGCATTTCTTCAATCACCAGACGCATCACCGAGGCCAGACGCATGCGATGCTGACCGCCGCCGGCGAGGCCACCGGCGACACCGACTTGTTCTTGCTGATCCCGCAAATCGTCGATTAGGCGGGCCGGGGCCCGACTGCCGCCGCCCTACGGTTTTACGCCGGATGATACCGCCACCGGCGATCTGAAGACGTAGACGGCGCGCCAACCGCTGGATGGGGATATAATCGCCGGCGAGATCGTAAACGATTTCGACAATTGGAGCCTGCAAGGTCCATGTCGAGCCGGTATGGCGGGGTGCTGGGGGCGGCGTGCCTGCTGCTGTTGCTGCTGCCGATGCGGGCCGGCGCCGCCAATTCGGATCGCCAGGTGGTTCACGTGCTCAATCGGCTGGCGTTTGGCCCGACCCTTGACGATTTCAACTATGTCAAATTGATCGGCGTCGAGCGCTATATTGCCGAGCAGCTCGAGCCCGAAGCGATCGACGAGCCGGTCGAGCTGCGGTTTCGCTTGGCCCAGCTCCCCACCCGCGGCCTCGGCGCCGACGATCTGCGCGGTCTCTACGGGCCGCTGCGCCCGGTCGCCGGCATCAAGCCAAGCTTGGACGAGATCAGGGCGCAGCAGGCTCGCGCGCGGCTCGTTGTGCGCGAGGCTGCCGAGGCGCGCATCCTCAAGGCGGTGCTGAGCCGGCGTCAGCTCCAGCAGGTGATGGTCAATTTCTGGTTCAACCACTTCAACATCTTCTCCGGCAAGGGGCTGGATCGCGTGTGGATCGGCAATTACGAGGACCAGGCGATCCGGCCGCACGCGCTCGGCCGGTTCCGCGACCTGCTGCTTGCCGTGGCCGAGCATCCGGCGATGCTGGTCTATCTCGACAATACCGAGAACGCGGCGCCGGGCAGCCCGGGGGCGCGGGGTGCGGCGAGCGGGTTGAACGAGAATTTTGCGCGCGAGGTCATGGAGCTGCATACCCTCGGGGTCACCGGCGGCTATACCCAGGCCGATGTCGTCACCCTGGCGCGGGTGCTGACCGGCTGGCGGGTCAACCCGCCCGCCTCGGAAAAATTTCCGGGGGTCGCGGCGATCTTCGACGGAACACGGCATGACTACAGCCCCAAGGTGTTTTTGGGCCGAAAGCTCGGCGCGCGCGGCCGAGCGGAGGGTGAAGAGGCGCTCGATATTTTGGCCGGCAGCCCGGCGACAGCCCATCACATCGCCTATCAGCTCGCGCAGTATTTTGTCGCCGACGCGCCGCCGCCGGCACTTGTCGACCGGCTCGCCGCGCGCTTCCTGGCGACCGGCGGGGACATCCGGCAGGTCTTAGAGACGCTGTTCGCCAGCCCCGAGTTCTGGGACAGCGCTGGGCAGAAGTACAAGACGCCCTACGAATACGTGATCTCGGCGGTGCGCGCGGCCGGGGTCCCGGTCAACAACCTGCGCCCGCTGATCGGCTGGATGAGCCGTTTTGGGATGCCCCTTTATGGGTGCCAGACGCCGGACGGCTACGCCAACACGCAGCAGGCGTGGCTGAGCCCGAACGCCGCGATCCAGCGGATCAGCTTTGCCGTCGCCTTCGCCGGCGGGGGCCTGCCGGTCAGCGCGCAGCCGGCCGGCGATGCCGAGGGGGCGGCGCTGCTGCCGCACCGGCCGGACCCGGTCGATCCGGCCCGTCTCGAGGAGATGTTTGGAGCGAGCTTGTCGGGCTCGACCCGCGCAGTGGTCGAGACGGCCTCGCCCGGTCTGCGCGCTGCGCTGATCCTCGGCAGCCCCGACTTCATGCGCAGATAGGAGGCGGCGATGACCCGGAGCCCCGGCGTACCGCGGCGGTTTCTGCTCCAAGCATCGGCCGGTGCGGCCCTGCTGCCATTCGCCCGTGCGGCTTGGGCGGCGAGCGCCGATGGCGGGCCGCAACGCCTGGTCGTGGTGCTGCTGCGCGGCGCGGTCGACGGCCTCAACGTCGTCGTGCCCTATGGCGAGGATGCCTATTACGCGGCCCGGCCGACGATCGCGATCGCCCGCCCGGGCGAGCCCGGCGGCGCGCTGGCGCTCGACGGTCATTTTGGTTTGCACCCGGCTTTGGCGAGCCTGTTGCCACTGTGGCGAGCCGGAACCCTTGCCTTTATCCATGCCGCCGGTTCGCCCGACCCCAACCGGTCGCATTTCGAAGCCCAGCGCTATATCGAGAACGGCACGCCGGGGAACAGCGCCACTCCGGACGGGTGGATGAACCGGCTGCTGCAGGTGCTGCCGGGCAGCCGCGATCCCGCCGAGGCGCTCAGTGTCGGCCCGATCTTGCCGCGCATCCTCGGCGGCGCCGCGCCGGCCACCAATCTGCCGCTCGGGCCCAACGCCGCCCGCGCACTGCCGATCGACCGGCCGCAGATCGCCGCCGCGTTCGACCGGCTTTATGGTGGCGACGACGCGCTCGACCGGGCCTATCGCGAGGGGCGACAAGCGCGGACGGAGCTGGTTGGCGACCTCGCCCGGGAAGAGGCGCTCGCAGACGCCGGCGCCCCGCCACCGTCGAGCTTTGCCGCGCGGGCAGGGCAGCTCGCGCATCTGCTCGACGGCGATCGGCGCATCCGGTTCGCCGTTATCGCGCTCGGCGGCTGGGATACCCATATCGACCAGGGAAGTCACGCGGGCCAGCTCGCCAATCGGCTGCGCCCGCTCGGCGAGGGGCTCGCCGCCTTGGCGCGCGGGCTCGGCCAGACCTGGCCCGACACCGTGATCGTCGTGTTGTCGGAGTTCGGCCGCACGGTTCACGAGAATGGCGACCGCGGCACCGATCACGGTCACGGAAATGTCATATGGGTTGCCGGCGGGGCGATCAGCGGCGGGCGGGTTTGCGGCGACTGGCCGGGCCTCGCCGCGGCCCAGCTCTATCAGCGCCGCGACCTCGCGGTCACCACCGACTTTCGTACCGCGCTCGCGGCAATCCTCGGACCGCACCTGCACCTCTCCGACCGCCAGCTCGATCGGGTGTTCCCTGGCGCGCCGCCGGTCGTTTCGCGATTGGGACGGTTGGCCCGCGCATGACCTGCCGGGCCCGCGCGGCGTGAGGGAGCCGCCAAGACCGCCCCGGGCTTCATTATTTTTTCACAAATCTGATCGACTATGTGGCTGTGCGCGGGGCACGCGGCGGCGGAGACGGGATCGATCAAATGCGGCGGTTGCGACCAAACGATCGGTGGCCGATACCGGCGGATCGACGATTTGAGGTGGCGGCCAGCGTTGCGCCCGATTGCCGCGCCAGGCTCGCGCTGGGACCGCGGCGAGCTTGCAGCAGCTCGATGCGGCCGGACCAGAAAGCGGTTCGCTTCGGCGTCTTGTCTTTGCTGTTGTTGTCCCTTAAAGGCCAACCGCGGACGACAGCTTTATTGCGCTCCCGCCGGCTTGGTGCTATAGCCGGGGTGCGACAGAAGTATCTTGCCGCGATGCGCGGAGAGAGGGGAGTGCGGCATTCGGAGGCGCAGGCTTCTCCGGGCGCCATTACCTGTCCCAGATGGTGAACTCTGTGGAGGAGCGCACGGGTGCATCGCACGTTGCTTCGCGCGGCAGGAACAATTGTTGTGTTGGCCGTAGCCGGGTGCCATGGCGCGCCGCCGCTGCCACCGGCGCCCCCAGCCTCGTCGCTGCCGTCGAACCAATACATCATCGGCCCCGGCGACAAGCTCAACATCTTCGTCTGGCGCAACCCGGAGCTGTCGCTGACCGTTACTGTGCGACCGGATGGACGCTTGTCGATCCCGCTGGTCAATGACGTGGTGGCGATCGGCAAGACCCCGACCCAGCTCGGCAACGAGCTCGAGCAGCGGCTGGCGAAATACATCAAGGAGCCGGTGGTCACAGTGATCGCCGAAGGGTTTGTCGGGCCCTTCAACGAGCAGGTGCGGGTAATCGGCGAGGCATCGCAGCCGCGGGCGCTGCCGTATAGCACCGGCATGACCGCGCTCGACGCGATGATCGAGGTCGGCGGCCTGACGCGCTATGCCGCGGGAAACGATGCGGTAATCGTGCGGACCATCGACGGCAGGCAGGCAACCTATGCGGTGCATCTCGACGACTTGATCCGGGATGGCGACGTGTCGAGCAATGTCGCGCTCCAACCCGGTGACATTCTGATCATCCCGCAACGCCTGTTCTGATCATGCGCCGGCGTTTCGGGGAAGGGAGCCGCCGCAAGCCCAATCGATCGCATCCGCTCAAATTCTCGGGGATCGCCCGATCCGATCGATCCGTGTGGAGCCGCAGATGAATTCGATTCAGGCGCAAGCCTTGCCGATCCTGCAAGCGATGTGGCGACAGCGCTGGCTGGGCGTCGGCCTGGCCTGGCTGGTCTGCGCGGTCGGATGGATCGCGATCGCGTTCATGCCGAGCCAGTACGAATCCTCGGCCCGCGTCTATCTCAACGTCGATCCGGTGCTGACCCCGTTGCTGCAAGGACTGGCAGCAAACACCGACCCGGGCCGCCGCCTTGACTTTATGGAACGCACCTTGCTGAGCCGGCCCAATTTGGAGCAGCTGGTGCAGCTCGCCGATCTCCAGCCTGCCACCGCCACGACGGCGCAAAAGGAAGCGCTCTACGCACAGCTGGCACAGAATGTCGATATCCGGCCGCTCAGCGACAATTTGATGTCCATCTCGTATCGCAACCACGACCCGCAGGTGGCGAAAAACGTCGTGCAGTCGCTGCTGACGATCTTTGCCGAAAAAACCTCGGGCAGCAGCCGAGCCGAGATGGACAGCGCCCAACGCTTTCTCGATGAGGAGATCGCCTCCTATCGCGACCAGCTGCGCCGGGCGGAGGAGCAGCGCGGTGAATTGGCGCGGCAATATCCGGACATTGTTTCAGACAGCCTCCCGGATTCGGGCACGCAGGGGGTGAACGGCGGCAGCCGGCTCGACCAGGCCCGCGGCGCGATCATCGCCGCGAAGGATGCGCTCGACGACGCCATCGCCAGACGGGATTCGTTGCAGAAGGCGCTCGCCTCGGTTCCACCGATGCTGAGCGTCGACCGGGCGCCGCAGATTATCATTGCCGGCGGCGGATCGATCGACCCGGACCAGGCGCGGCTCGGCGAGCTGCGCCGCAACCTCGACACCTTGCGGCTGAAATACACTGACCAGTATCCGGACGTGATCGCGACGCAAAAGGAGATCGCGCAGCTCCAGGCGGAGATCAAACGAGCGGGCCCGGGGGGCGCGCTCGGCGACAACAAGACGCAGATCGCCAACTCCGTTTACGATCGGCTCAAGGTCGAGCTGGTCGATGCCGAGGGGGTGGTCGCAACCGCACAACGCCGTCTCGCCGAGGTTGAGGCTGACCAAGCCCGCATCGAGCGCATCGTCCAATCGGCGCCCGGTATTTTGGAGAAGGTGCGCGATATGGACCGGGACTACGGCGTGCTGAGGAATAATTACCAGCAACTGGTGGCGCGCCGGCAGGCCGCCGATATCGCCGATGCCGCCGACACCAGGACCGAAAAGATTCAATTTCGCATCGTCGATCCGCCGCGGGTGCCGTTGGTGCCGGTCGCGCCGCGTCGGCCGTTTCTGATTTCGGCGGTGCTGCTCTTGGGGCTCGGCGCCGGCTTTGCCGCACCATTGGCAATGACGCAGCTCGACCGTTCCTTTGCGACGATTGTCCAGCTGCGCACCATCGGCGTCCCGATTTTGGGAAGCGTGAGCCGGCTGTCGCTTGGCGCAGCGCGGCGGCGGGCAACGGTCCAGCTGGCCGGGGTGTGCGCCAGCGCCTTTGTGCTGGTGGCGGTTTATGGAACCTTGCTGGCGCTTAGCTTTGGCCTCCATTCGGTGAGCGTATCCTGATGGCAGAATTGATCGGTCTGATCGAACGGGCGGCGGCGCTGCTGCGCCAGCGCGAGGCCGCGGCTCCCGGCTCGCTGTCCCCCACGCCTGCGCCGCCGACTTCTTCGGCCGCCGCCGCCGCGCCGACCGCCGCACGTCGGTCTGATACGGTGGAAGCCGCCGCCGCCGGCTCCGGCCCAGAGTTGGATGCGGAAGCCGTGGGCGGCTCCGGCCCGCAGTCGGATATCGCGCAAGCCGCCGCCGGCTCCGGCCCGCTGCTGATCCTCGATCGCGGGCGGCTTACCGATTATGGAGTGGCGGTTCCGTCCTCGGAGCGTTCGCGAACCGTCGAGGAGTTCCGCCTGGTCAAACGCAACCTGATGGCCGCTTCGGCGGCGAGCACCGGCGACGACCAGCGCGAGAGCCGGCTGATCATGGTCACCAGCGCTCGCCCCGGGGAGGGAAAGACCTTTGTCTCGCTCAACCTGGCGCTGGCCTTCGCCTCCGAACGGGATGTCAAGGCGCTGCTGGTCGATGTCGACACCCATCACTCGACCTTGCGCGCGATCCTCGGCATTCCGGGGGAGGCAGGGATTGTCGATGTGATCGCGGGCGATCTCGATTTGGCCAGGGTGCTGGTCCGCACCAGCAACCCCAACCTCTTGGTGCTCCCGGCGGGGCGCGGCGGACCGCATGTTCCAGAGCTGTTTTCGAGCAATCGCATGGGCGTGTTGCTGACCGAATTGACGCGGCGCTTTCCCGATCGCTTTATCATTCTCGACACTCCGCCTTGCATGGCGAGCAGCGATGCTGCCACGTTGGCCCCGCTGGTCGGCCAGATCGTGTTCGTGGTCGAGGCGCATCGCACCCAGCAGGACGAGATCGAAGCCGGCCTCGGCATGCTCGGCTCCTGCCCACGGATCAGCCTGCTCCTGAACAAGGGCGAGTCCGCCAGCGCACATTTCGGCTCCTACGGCTACGGCTACCATTATCCGAACGGCGAGGGCGATGAGCTGCGCGCGGACGCACCGGCGCCGGCCTAGCGGGCCGATCGAGACGCTTGGTCCCCAAGCGCTTCGGCAACCGGCCCGCCCGATTAATCGGTTGGCGGGACGGCTTAGCCAAGTGATGGGAAGCCCCCGTGGGCATCGCACCGTTAGTGGTCCGATCGAAGCGCTTGGTTCCCAAGCGTTTCGTGAGCCGGGCCACCAGACTAATAAGCTGGTGGTGCGATTGAGCCACCAGATCGGAACCATCGGTTGGCATCGCACCACTAGACACGCCGCTGCGTGGCGGTTGCGCAGACGGCATCACCGCCCTCTGACCCTTTTGCTGCTCGCCGCCGCCGGGTTCGCGCGCACAGCGCCGGCCGTGGCGCAGCCGATAACCGGTCCCGCCGCAAGCGGCCCGCCCGCGGCCGGCGCGGCGTCAAGCGGCCCCACGCCGGGCAATGCCGCAGGCGGCGCCGCCGCGGCTGGCCCGACCTCAACCGGCGCTGTCCCAGGCGTCAGCCCGCCCGATATTCTCCCGCCGACGCCGACGGGTTCGTTCGGTCTACCAAACCCGTTGACGCCACCCAACGCGCTGCCCAACGGCATCACCCCGGCGGCGCCCGCGCAGCCTCCGTATTCGCTAGGGCTGCTGTCCCCCGGCGCCGGGATTACTACGCTCCAGCAATACAACCCGAACGCACCCGCAATCCTGATCCAGCCCACCCTCTCGCTGGGCGAGACGCTGACCGACAATGTCTTTTATTCCTCTTCCGACCGGACCGCGGCGGCGGAGACGAGGCTGATCCCGGGGGTGTCGGTTTCGGCCGACACGCCGCGACTGCAAGGGGTCGTAAGCGCACAAGTTGAGGGGGATGCCTATGTCCCGACCCGCACTCTCGACCAGATCTTCGCCAATCTTTACGCGAATGGCACCGGCACGATTGTGCCCGGCTATCTGTTTGTCGACGTGCAGAGCAGCATCAGCCAAGGCTCGACCTTGCCTGGCCTTGGTTTTGTCAATGCGAGCCAGCTGCCGCGCAACCAGCAGACGCAGATATTTACCAACTTAATTTCGCCTTACTTACGGGAATCATACGACGGTCTGGTCGATACCGAATTGCGCTACCGCTTCGGCTCGACCAATTTCGGCGGCAACACGTTCACCACCTCGCCAACCTTGACGCCGGCGCAGAGCAATCTTGCCAACGGGATATTGAACGAGGGCACGTTCACCGCCGCAACCGGGCGTGATTTCACGCGCGCCGCATCGCGGCTGACCCTCGACGCGTCGAGCTTCAACTCGAACTCCACCAGCCGCAACACCCAGTTCAGCTCGTATGACGACCTGCAATACCAGATTACGCCGGGGATCGCGGCCTTGGGCCGGGTCGGGTACCAGAATATCCAATATCCGCTGGCCCCGGCGGCGGCCTTCGCCGGCCCGACTTGGCTGGTCGGCGGCCGGCTCGCGATCGGCCCCAATTACGGGTATGTCAGCCTGGAATACGGCGTGCAGCAAGGGGTTTACGGATTTACCGGGTCCACTCTGGTTCAGGTGACGCCGACCATCACAGCGACCGCCAGCCTGGTGCAGGGGATCAGCTCACCGGCGCAGTATCTGCAAACCTCGCTGGCAAGCTCGACCTTGAGCCCCTATGGCGCGATCGTCGATCAGTTTTCGGGTCTGCCGACGAACTTCTACCTGACCGGTTCGGGACTGACGAACGGGGTTTATCGGGAACATCTGTTCAATGCGCAAATCACCGACACGATCGGGCCCAACAGCTACGCGCTCTACGGCTACTACAGCAATCAGGAGTCGCTGACGCCGCCGGTCACCACCCCGACCAAGAGCCTCGGCGCGACCCTTTCGTGGAGCCGCGACATCAGGCCCGACCTCAACGGCACCGCCGCGCTCGGCTATTCCAACACGGCCAACGTCCTCACCCCGACAACGCTGACCGTCGTCAGCGGCGTCAATACCTTCAACGCCTATCTCGGGGTCAACTACATCTTTGCCAGAGCCTTGACTGGATCGGTGCTGTACACGTTTTCCTATCAGCCCAACGGCGGCGCGGTGCTGTCTGGGCGCAGCGGCGACATCGTGGTCAACTCGCTGCAGCTGTTGCTGACCAAGGCGTTCTGACCCGATGTACGCCGAATTCTACGGGCTCGCCAGCCGGCCGTTTCAGCTGACCCCCGATGCCCGCTTCTTTTTTGAGAGCACCGTGCATCGCCAGGCGATGGCCTACATGGTCTATGGCCTGCACCACGCCGAAGGGTTCATCATCATTACCGGCGAAGTCGGCGCGGGAAAGACGATCCTGGTCGACAACCTGCTGTCGACGATCAACGACAGCAGCTTTGTCACCGCGAAAATCGTCACCAGCCAGTTGTGCGGCGACGATCTGCTGCACATGGTTGCCGCCGGTTTTGGCATCGCCAAGGAAGGGCTGGCCAAAGGCGCGCTGCTGCAGCGGATCAGCGACTTTGTGCTGGCCCAGCACCGCAGCAGCAGGCGCGTGCTGCTGATTGTTGATGAGGCGCAGAACCTGTCCTTCGAGGCGCTCGAAGAGCTTCGCATGCTGTCCAACATCGTCGTCGACAACACGATGGCGCTGCAAAGCTTTCTGCTCGGGCAGCCGCAGTTCCGGGCGATCCTGGGCAGCCCGGGGCTCGAGCAGCTGCGCCAGCGGGTGACCGCGGCCTATCATCTTGGCCCGCTCAACGAAGCCGAAACCCGATCCTATATCGAGCATCGCCTGCGCTGCGCCGAATGGAAAGACGACCCGCATTTCACCGAACCGTCGTTTCCGGCGATCTATCACCACACCGAGGGTGTTCCGCGGCGGATCAACACGCTGTGCTCGCGGCTGCTGCTCTATGGATTTCTCGAGCAGCTGCACACGCTCTCCGCGGATTCGGTCGAGAAGGTCGCCAACGACCTGCGCGAGGAGATGTCGGTCGTCACCACACAACCCGCCGCCGATAGCGGCGGCAACGGCAGAATGCCGGTGGGCGATGCCCTAACCGGGTTTGCCGAGCGGGTGGCAATGCTCGAGCGCAGCGTCGATAAGCATGAGCGCCTGATCCGCCGCGCGATCGAGATTGCGGCGCATTATTTCCAGGGTGAACGGCAATGAGCAGCGCGGCCGGCACACTCCAATCATCGGCGGCGGATGTCGCCGCGGTCGCGCCCGCACGCCGCGGCGCCTTCGGCGCGATGACAATCGACGTCGAGGATTATTTCATGGTCGAGGCCTTTGCCTCGACGATCGATCGCGCGGATTGGGATCGGCTGCCGTCGCGGGTCGAGCGCAACACCCATCGGCTGCTCGACATCCTCGCCGCGGCCGAGGCGCAGGCAACCTTTTTCACCTTGGGATGCATCGCACGACGGCATCCGGCGCTGACGCGGCGCATCGTCACGGAGGGGCACGAGCTGGCGAGCCACGGGACCGATCATGGCCGAGTCGATCGCCAATCGCCCGCCGCGTTCCGCAGCGATGCACGAGAAAGCAAGAAAATCCTGGAAGATGCCGGCGGCGTTGCGGTTCGCGGCTATCGCGCCCCGACCTTTTCGATCGGCAGCACCACCCTTTGGGCACATGAAATTCTGGCCGAGGAGGGCTATTGCTACAGCTCCAGCGTCTATCCGGTACGGCACGATCTCTATGGCAGCCCCGAGGCGCCGCGTTCGGCGTTTGCCCCGTGCCCGGGGATCATCGAAATCCCGCTCACCGCCGTGCCGCTGCTCGGGATCGACGTCCCGGCTTCGGGCGGCGGCTATTTCCGCCTCTATCCCTACCTGCTGACGCGCTGGCTCTTGACCGCGCCGGCCGCGCCGAAGGACGACCGGCGATCTTTTATCTTCACCCTTGGGAGATCGACCCCGAGCAGCCGCGCCAGCAGCAGGCGCCGTTGCGCTCGCGCTTTCGCCACTACCTCAATCTCGGCCGAACCGAAGCGCGGCTCCAACGATTGCTGCGGAACTTCACATGGACCCGCATGGACCGGCTGTTTCTGGCCGAAGGAGCGGGACCCTTTCCGCTGGTTACGGCATGGACGGATCGCCGGCCGCGGTCGCGGTAAGGCCGTACCGCACCGACGATGCCGGGCGCTGGGACGATTTCGTCCGCACCTGCGCCGGCGGCACCTTCTTCCATCTCTCGGCGTGGCGGCGGGTTATCGAGCGCGCCTTTGGCCACCGCACGCATTATCTGCTGAGCGAGCGCGCCGGGGCGGTTACCGGAGTGCTGCCGCTCACCCATGTTCGGTCGGCGCTGTTCGGGTCATCCCTGATCTCGAACGCATTCGCGGTTTATGGTGGCCCGATTGCCGCGGACGAAGGCAGTCTGCGCGCTCTGGAGAGCGCCGCAGCGCGGCTGATGGATACAATCGGGGCGCCGGTGCTCGAGTTGCGCGGCTTTTCGGAAGGCCGCGCCGACTGGCCGCAAAAATCGGACCTCTACGCCACCTTCCGCAAGCCGATCGATCCCGCCGTCGAGGCCAATCTGAAAGCGGTCCCGCGCAAGCAGCGGGCAATGATCCGCAAGGGCATTGGCCACGGGCTGCGCTCGCAGATCGACGACGGCGTGGACCGGCTCCACGGCGTTTATGCCGAGAGTGTGCGTAACCTCGGCACGCCGGTATTCGCCAAATCCTATTTTCGCATTCTGCTCGAGGAGTTTACCGGCTGCTGCGACATTGTGACCATAACAACGCCCGGTGGAGCCGCGGTGGCCTCGGTGCTGAACTTTTATTTTCGCGATCAGGTCCTGCCATTTTATGGCGGCGGCGTGGCCGCGGCGCGAAGCCTGGCCGCCAACGACTTTATGTATTGGGAGGTGATGCGCAGAGCGTGCGAGCGCGGCTGCCGCGTGTTTGATTTCGGCCGCAGCAAGCTCGACACCGGGGCATATGCGTTCAAACGCAACTGGGGGTTCGCGCCGGCGCCGCTCGTCTATCAATTTCGGGTCGCGGCCGGGTATCGCGTGCCCGATTTGAACCCGCTCAACCCGAAGCTGCGGCTGCTGATCGCGGCGTGGAAGAAATTGCCGCTGCCATTGGCGAACCGGCTCGGCCCATCGATTGTCAGGGGGATTGGGTAATATGGGGATCGGGTGATATGGCTCCGGCGCCGAGGTCGGGCTCTTTGCCGCATCGAGCGAGGTCCTCGCCGGCGCTTGCCGACGCTCCCGATGGCCAGACTGTCGCGGTCGCGCCGCCGGCTTACGGATGGTGGCTGGCGGCGGGGCTGATTGGGGTGGCGAGCCTCGTCCTTGGGGTCGTTTTCGCTCACGATGTGGTTGGTGCGGTGCATGTCTGGATCGCGTCCACTGCCTACAATCACTGCTTTTTGATCCTGCCGCTGGCCGGGTTTCTGCTGTGGGAGCGGCGAGCGGTGATCGCATCGGCGTCGCCCGCTCCAGCGTTCTGGCCGCTGGCCGTCATGCCGCTGATCTCGGCGGTGTGGCTCCTCGCCGCGATCCTCGACGTCAATGAGGGCCGACAGCTGGCGCTGGTCGCGATGTTCGAGATCGTGCTGTTGGTGACGCTCGGACCGCGGGTGTTCCGGCTGCTGCTGGCGCCGCTGCTGTTCCTGTTCTTTCTGGTGCCGACCGGCGCCTTTTTGGTGCCCTCGCTGCAGACGATTACCGCCAACATCGTCGTCGCCGGGCTGCACATGCTGCGCATCCCGGTGTTTTCCGACGGCTATATGATCCAAATTCCCGAGGGCAATTTTGAGATTGCCGAGGCTTGCGCCGGTTTGCGGTTTCTGATCGCCTCGACCGTGTTCGGCTGCTTTTTTGCCGTGGTCATGTACCGCAGCTGGCTGCGCCGCGCCGTCTTCATCGTCTTGTCGCTCAGCGTGCCGATCGGAGCCAACGGGTTGCGCGCGTTGGGGATTCTCCTTCTGGCGCATCTCGAAGGCAGCGCCACCGCGGTCGAGGCCGACCATCTTATTTATGGCTGGCTGTTTTTTTCGCTGGTCATTCTGCTGCTGATCGCTATCGGCATGAGTTTTGTCGATCAGGGCGAGACGCACGCCCCGCCGCCTGCGAGGCTCACATCCGACCCGTTGCCGTGGCGCTTCGCCTTGGCGGCCCCGGCCGCGGTGCTGCTCGCGGTTGCCGGGCCGGCCTATGCCAATCGGCTGGACAGCCGGTCTTCCGCCATCCCGGTGCCGAGGGCCAGCAGCCCCTCTGTCGAGCCGCCGTGGCGCGCCGTGGCCAATCCCAGGATGGGCTGGGGGCCGGTGGTGCACGGCGCCGACCGTCAATTCTTGCAGAGCTTCGCGGCGCCCGGTTCCGGCACGGTCGTCCGCTATGTCGCGCTCTACCGCCTGCGCGCCGTCGGCAACGCCTTGACCAACACCGACAATCGCATTGTCGACGACAAGGCCTGGCGGGTGGCGGAGCGAGAGCCGGTCGAAATGGCGCTGGATGGGCAGAAGGTCAAGGTGACCGGGACCCAAATCGTCAGCGGACCCCGTCGCCGGCTGGTTTGGTCATTTTACGTGGTTGACGGCAAAATCGCCGCCGGGCTGTTGCGCACCAAGCTGTTGCAGGCACGCGCCGTGCTGCTCCAGCACGGCCCGCTGGCGGCCTTTGTCGCCATCTCGGCGAGCATGGATGACCCAGGCGACCGCGCCGAGGACCAGCTCAAGCGCTTTCTTAAAGCCAGCCAGTCCTTGCCCCAATACCTTGACGGCCTGGAGGGCGGCTCCGTGCAGCATGCAGGCGGCGCGCGACCGTCGGCAGCCAAGACACGCGTCGGGATAGGGTGGCGGAGGGGATGAGATTCGAACTCACGATAGGGGTTTAGCCCTATAACGGTTTAGCAAACCGCCGCCTTCAGCCACTCGGCCACCCCTCCACCGATGAGCGGGTCGACACGGCGTATGCCCGACATGTTCTAGCCAGCGCCTTGCGAGGAGTCAATTCAGCCGCGATCCTTCTCACGTGAAGCGGCAGCGCCTCAGCTTCGGCGCGATGCGCCCTCTTACGCCGGGCCGAGAACCTTCGGCACTCAGTCGAGCGGGCGGTGCAGCCCGGTGGCGACCTCGAGATATTCCGGGTCGTCGGGGCGCAGGATGCCGTGCCGCACCGCGAAATCGAGGATCACCAGGTTGACGTTGAATTTGAAATCGAAGCTCGCGCGGATCCGTTCGAGCACCGCGCCGATCGGCATCAGCTCGAACCCGACGAACTCGCCGTCGCGGTTCTGCGGCGCGAAATCGGAGGGCATTTCAAGGTCGTAGACAAACAGCACATCATCGCGGATGCCGAGAGTGGTTTCCATCCGATAGGATACGGCGCCGGCCGGGCGCGCCCGCGCGATCAGGTCGGGCGGGATCATGGCCTCTTCGTCGGCCTCCTTGACCAGCGTATCGACCAGCCCGTGGCCGTTCCCGATGCCGCCGGCGACGAGGTTGTCGAGCTTATTGGGCGCCACCTGCTTATCGGGAGCGCGGCGGCCGACCCACAGCAAAAGCTCGCCCGCTGCCCGGCAATACCCATTCAAATGCACCCCATAAGCCCGCGTCCCGAAGAACGGGACAGCACCCCGGTCAAGGCGAAATATCGGCGCATCGCCCCAGTGCCGCGCGACATCGAAGGTTTCGCCGCGCGTTTTTGGGATCCGCCGTTCGCCGACCAGCGCCTCTACAACAAGCCCCACCGCCCGGCTGACCGCCGCAGCGTCGCCGCGCGCCGCCAGCGCCACCTTGTCCTCGAACACCGCGAAGACGTCGGGAAAGCGCCGCAGCGCCTCGGCGTTGTCGCGCCGCACCAGCCCGATCCGCTGGTCCGCGGCGAGCAGCGGCAAGCTGCGGGCCGGGTCGAAATTGTTGCAGCGCGCGATGTGGTCACGCAATGCCATCGAGCGCCATTGCTTGCGTTGTCCCGGCGCCCTGCGCCCGGCGACAGGTCGACACGATTTCGACGCAGGCGATCTGCCGCAGACAGGCGGCGATGTAGTCGGCGGTTTCGCAGCCAAGCCCGCGCATCTCGATTTCGATCGCCAAGCGGGGCTGATCGGCCCCAGAGAGCGTGCTGCGCCACCCCGACGGCACCAGGCCGCGCTTGGCGAACAGTTCAAGCACCCGCGGCATCACCCCGGGCTCGGCCGCGGCGTGAACGGAAAAGTAAGCAGTCTCGGGCAGAGTGGTCTCAACGACACGTGCAGCGACTGACGACATGATCATGGTCCTCGGCGAAAACAGGGCAAAACAACAGGGCCCGAACCCGCATGGGGCTCGGGATCGTAATTCGCCGCTGGCGCCGGCCATTCGTCTGTGCAGTCACGACCAGGGATGTAAGCCCGACCGCGGCCGCAGTCAACTCGCTGCGGCTGCGCCGAATGAGGCCGGGTCGGACACCCCCTGCATGTTCACTGTCCTAGCTCAGCTGCCCGGCGATGGGTGCTCCCGATCCGCGGCGGATCGAAACGCCGGCCCTCCTGTTTTCTTGTCGAGGAGGTTATCAGGCAAGGACCGCAGCGAGGGCCAAACGCATTGTCGTCAACGAGACCGAAACGCGCCAAGCCACGTTTCGATCGGATCACTAGGAGAGGGCGGGTCCCGCTATGTCCTGCTGATCTCTCTGGTGCTCGTTGTAGTGCCGCTCGCGATTGCCTATGTAATCTTCCATTGAACGGAGGGGTTGATGATCCCGTTGCGCCTCGGCTTTATCGTCGCGTTGACGCTGGCCACCGTTGCCGGCTGCAGCGTCGGTGCGCCCGAGCGCGCCAGCGATATCCAGAATTTGAACGGCATCTCCGACGACATCTCGGCGGTCAGGATGACCCAGTCCGAACTCGCTGAAAATCCCCGATCCGAACTTGCCGACGACCTATCCGCACAGCTATCAATTGCCGCCGGATTAAGCGAGTTTCGGCCGCTCTGCGACACGTCGCCCGCGGCCTGCTCGCCGGGCGCAATTGGCCTCTGCGTCGCCGGTGCGAAAACAGCGCCTCACAACCCCCTCCGCCGGGTTGCGGCAGAGGCCGAGCCGGCGCCGCGGGACGCCCATGGCAGAGCTGTGGGGCCGCAGGATCGGCGACGCCACCGCCTAATCGCTCGCCTTGGCGGCGCAACCGGGCCATATTTGACCGATGACGACGTTTGTGACGATCCTGCTAGGCTTTGCCTTGGCCGGGGTCTTGATCGTGCTCGGTCTCGGCATCGCCCAGATGTTTCGCGGCGGCAACCCCCGCCGCTCGAACCAGCTGATGCAGGCGCGGGTGCTGATGCAGGGGTTGGCGCTGCTGCTGCTCGCCATCCTGATGCTGCTGGGCCACCGGTAGCTTTACGGTATCGAGCATGGTGCGGCTGACCCGGATCTATACGCGCGGCGGCGACGCCGGCGAGACCTCGCTCGGCGACGGCTCGCGCGTGCCAAAGCATGGGCTCAGGGTCGCCGCCTACGGCACGGTCGATGAGGCCAATGCCGCGATCGGCCTCGCCCGCCTGCATGTGGATGCCGGGTCCGACGCGGAGGCCGACGCGATGCTCGCCCGGATTCAGAACGACCTGTTCGATCTCGGCGCCGATCTGTGCACCCCCGCGGACGGCCGCCGCGCGGGTCAGGGAAAGGGCGGGGCGCTGCGCATCGTGCCCGCCCAAATCGAGCGCCTCGAGCGCGAAATCGACGCGATCAACGCCACCCTGCGCCCGCTCAACTCGTTCATCCTGCCGGGCGGCAGCCCGGCTGCCTCCTATCTCCATCTCGCGCGCACGGTCACCCGCCGCGCCGAGCGGCTGGTCAGCGAATTGGCCGGGAGCGAAAGGGTCAGCCCCGAGGCGCTCAAATACCTGAACCGCCTCTCCGACCATCTGTTTGTGCTGGGCCGCCGGCTCAATGACAACGGCGCCCGCGACGTGCTGTGGATACCCGGCGCCAACCGCTGACGCTTGTCAAGGTGACCCGCCGCCGGTCACGCCACCATAGAAGCCACCAGTCCGATGGCTCTGCGATGTGCTGTCGGTGCTGGCGCAGCCGGCGATCAACAGCATGGCCAGCAAGGCGACGCCAGCCGCAATCCTGATTGAGGTTCGTCGGCGCCCCAGCGCTGTTTTCATGGTCGCCTGATCTGCTTCCAGCGCTATCCGCCGCCCTTTTCCTTCATCGATTTTTGATCCCACAGCCGCGGCTTGTAGCCGTCAGGGTCGCATAGCTCTGCGCCGTAGCCCCAAAACACCTTCATCGGCGAATGGTCGAAGACAATTCCGGCGGAAACGAGCTCGCGGTGCGTCGCCTCGACGTCATCCACCTGGATCGTGAATGACAGACCGGGGCAGACGGGCGCTTCGCCCTCGTAAAGGAAGATTGTCAGATCGGCATCGTCGCGCATAGCTGCCGTTTTGCGGTCGGGTATTTCAATCTCGACTTCGAAGCCGAGGCGGTCCTGATACCAATCACGTGATGTCTGCCAATCGCGAACCGGCAGGGACATATGATCCAGTCTGGGCATTGGGCGGCCCCTTTCGTTTCGTCTCCCTGCGCGGCAAAATTAAAGTCCGCCCGCACCCGCCGCAAGCTAGGATCGTCCGATCGGGTGCGGCAAGAAGCGGGAGACCCTCGAATGGCTGTCGAAATGCGTTCCTACCGGCCGCTCGCGATCGGGCGGCGGGGTGCGGTCGCGGCAAACCATCCGCTGGCGGCGCAAGCGGGGCTCTTGGCGCTGCGCGCCGGCGGCAACGCGATCGACGCAGCGGTGGCGACCGCGGCGGCGCTCGCGGTCGTCGAGCCGATGATGTCGGGGCTTGGCGGCGACGGCTTTTATCACGTCTATCAGCAATCGAGCGGGCGCGCCGTCGTGTTCAACGGCACCGGGCCGGCGCCGCAAGCGGCGACCCCCGAGCGCTATGCCGGCGGCATCCCGCGGGTCGGGCCGTTGTCGGTCTCGGTTCCCGGCACGCTCGCGGGGCTCGGCATGATGCACCGTGAGTTTGGCCGCCTGCCGTGGCGCGACTTGTTTGGCGAGGCGATCGGCTTTGCCCGCGACGGGTTTGGCGCCACCGGCGCCTATTGCCACTTCGCCGCGGAATTCCGCGCAACCCTGCTGGTCGATCCGCGCGCGGCCGCGACCTTTCTCGCGGGCGGGAGAGCGCCGGCGCTGGGCGCCCCGATCGTCCAGCCGGACCTCGCCCGCACCCTCGAAGAGATCGCGCAAGACGGGGCCGAGAGCTTTTACCGCGGCCGGCTGGCGCGGCGGCTGGCGGCTGGTCTGGAGGCGGCCGGGGCCCTGGTGCGGGAGAGCGATCTTGCCGCGTTCACCGCCGAGGCGCAGGCGCCAATCGCAATCGACTATCGGGGCTTGACCGTGCTCGAGGCGCCGCCCAATTCGACCGGCTGCGTGCTGCTCGAAGAGCTGAAGATCGTCGAGCATCTCGATCTCGCCGGCATGGGCCTTCTGTCGGCCGATGCGGTCCATGCGATGGTCGAAGCAAAAAAGCTCGCCTTTGCCGACCGCGAGCGGTGGGTGGCCGACCCGCGCTCGGTCGAGGCGCCACTCGAGCGGCTGTTGTCCGAAGATTACACCGCCGGGCTCGCCACGCGCATCGATATGCGCCGCGCGGCAGTGACCCGGATCCCGCAGGCGGCAGCTGCCGGCGACACCACCTATTTCTGCACCGCCGATGATGAGGGCAACGCGGTCTCGGGGGTCCAGAGCATCAACAGCGGTTTTGGCGCAGGCGTCATCGCCGGCGACACCGGCATCCTCCTAAACAACCGGATGGCCTATTGGCATCTCGAACCCGGCCATCCGAACCGGCTGGTGCCCGGGCGGCGGGTGCGCCACACGATGAACCCGCCCATTGTCCTTAAGGACGGAGCGCTGTGGTGCGTCTTTGGCACCCCCGGGGCCGACAACCAGGTGCAGGTCAATCTGCAGGTGTTGACGGCGATGGTCGATTTTGGGCTCGACCCGCAGCAGGCGGCCGAGATGCCGCGCTGGACCTCGAACGTGCCGGGGCAGTACGCCAACTGGCCGCATGACGGCGAGGATGCGCTGACGGTCGAGCGCCGCTTTCCCGAGGCGGTGCGCCGCGAGCTTGCCCGCCGCGGCCATCCGGTGCACGAGGTCGGCGATCTCGACGGCCCGTGCAGCATCGAGATTATCCGCCGCGACGCCGCCACCGGCATGCTGCTCGCCGGCTCCGACCCGCGTCGCGACGGCTGGGCGCTGGCTTGGTAAGCAGCCTTGCCGCCGGAAGCCCGGAGGCACACATCGGAGCGGCCCAAATCACCAGGGTGGGTGAATAGCGTCATGAAGCTCGAAGAGATAGCCCGGCTCCCGGCCGATACCCTCTTGGCCGACGAATTAACGAATGATGATGGCATCATCGAGATGGCCAATCTCGACAAGTCGCAGACCGGTATCGACGGCATTATTTGGATTTCCACAATGATGACCGGCCACGCTCCGCGGGTGAAATACTTCATACGGCCCGGAAGGACGCAGCCGAGTTTCTCGGTCGTCATCGCCGATCAGCCTCGGGTGGTGGCGAGTAGCTTGCCATCGCGAGTCCTAAACCAAATGTCACCATCGGTCATTCAATGGGTGACACTGAATAAGCTCGCATTGCTGGACTTCTGGCATAACGGTGATACATGGACCGCGTCGCATCTTATTCAATTTCTTCAGAGATTTCGAAAGCTTTGATTTTTTATCGCAAGCCCGCAACATAGAAACCGATCACTGCTTTCGGAGCGGGGTCATCCATGAAAATCCGCGAGATCGAGGTGTTTCAGGTCGCTTGGGCGCCGGCGGACGAACCCCAGCAGCGCAGCGCCTGGGTCAGGGTCCGGTGCGATGATGGCCGCTTTGGTATGGGCGAGGCGTCGCCGATGCAGGGCGGGCTCGCTTCGCTCGGCATCATCGCGCGCGATCTGGCGCCGGCGCTGATCGGCGAGGACCCGCTCGACCATGCGGTGCTGCACGACCGCTTGCTGCACCGCTTTGCCAAGCTCGGGCCGGAGGGGGCGCTGACCGGCGCGCTGGCGGCGCTCGACATCGCGCTATGGGACCTGAAGGGCAAGCTGTTCGGGCAGCCGATCTATAAGCTGTTGGGCGGCGCGTGGCGGACCAGCGTGCCGTTCTACGCCTCGATCGGCGGCAATGGCGAGCGCAGTGTCGATGAGGTGCTGCGCGTCGTCGAGACGCGGCTCAGGGATCAGCCGGCGGCGGTCAAGATCCGCTTCGACGCCGACCGCACCCGGCCCGACCACGACATCCCCGGCGACATCGCGAAGGCGCGCGCAGTGCGCCGGCTGGTCGGCGACGCCTTCCCGTTGGCGTTCGACGCCAACAACGGATACACGGTCGGCGGCGCCATCCGCGTCGGGCGGGCGCTCGAGGAGCTCGGCTATTGGTGGTTTGAGGAGCCGGTGCAGCACTATCATGTCAAGGCGATGGGCGAGGTGGCGCGCCGGCTCGACATCACCGTGTCGGCTGGGGAACAGACCTACACCCTCGCGGGGCTCGCCGACCTGATCGACGCCGGGGTGCGCATGGTGCAGCCGGACATCGTCAAGATGGGCGGCCTCACCGGCATGTTGCGCTGCGCCGCGCTGGCGCAGGCGCATGGCGTCGAGCTGGTCCCGCACCAGACCCAGCCGACGGTCGGCCACATTGCCAGCCTGCATCTGGCGGCGAGCCAATCGCACGCGACCAAGCCATGCGAACTGAACGACCCCTCGCCGCGCCAGCACGCGGTGTTCGACAACCCGCCACAGCCGGTCGATGGTTTCTTCCGCCTGCCGACCGAGCCCGGCCTCGGCCTTCGCATCAACGAAGCCGAACTGGCAAAACGGCGGGTGCCGATCGGGTGAAGCTCACCGACGCTGCTTATATTCCGCGCGATTAGCGGCGGGTGCTGCTCCGTAGGGTTCACATCAACCGTGCCGGGATGGTCGATACAACCACTCGCCGAGGCGCCCACTTTTGGGATATTGCCCCGCCGTCCACATTCGACGAGGTGACCGGTGCGACGCGTTCTGACCGCCCGCTTTATGCACGAGACCAACACCTTCAGCCGGGTCGCGACCGATATTGCGCTGATCCGGCGCCGCGACTTTCATCTCGAAAACGAGATCCCGCAGGCGTTTCGCGGCACCCGCTCGGCGCTTGGGGCGACTTTTGAGGCGGCGGACAAATTCGGCTGGAGCCTCATTCATCCGGTCTCCGCCAACCCCAACCCATCGGGGATCGTCACCGACGATGCGTTCGAGACGATCGCCGGGATGATCCTCGGTGCCTGCGAGCAAAAGGGGCCGATCGACGGCGTCTTGCTGCATCTGCACGGGGCGATGGTCAGCGCCAGCCACGAGGATGCCGAGGGTGAGCTGTTGTCGCGGCTGCGCGACCAGCTCGGGCCGGCTGTGCCGATCGTCGCCACCCTCGATCTGCACGCTAATGTGACCCAAAGAATGGCCGACGGCGCCAATGCGCTGATCGCGTTTCGCACCTACCCGCACATCGACATGCACGAGCGCGCCTGGCAGGCGGCCGAATTGCTCGATCGCGCGATGCGCGGCGAGGTCCGGCCGCGCACGGTGATCGCCCGCCGGCCGATGCTGCACGGCCTCGATTGGGGCCGCACGCAAGAGGGGCCGATGGCCCAGCTGATCCTTCGCGGCGAGGCGCTCGAAGCCTCGGGTGCGGCCCTCGCGGTCAGCATCTGCGCCGGCTTCGCGCTCGCCAACATCCATGATGTCGGCCCGTCGGTGACGGTGACCGTCGATGCCGGCGGCGGCGACGGCGCAATCCGGGGTGCTCAGGCGATCGCCGAGGAATTTATGGACCATGCCTGGGCGACGCGCGATTTCACCACGGTCCACATGCTGACGGTCGCCGAAGCGGTCGCCCGTGCGCGCCAGGGCCGGCCCGGCGACAAGCCGCTCGTGATCGCCGATTTCACCGACAATCCGGGCGGCGGCGGGTATGGCGACGCCACCGCCTTGTTGCAAGGGCTGGTCGACGGCAGTGTCGAGCGCGTCGCCTTTCACGCGATCTGCGACCCTGAGGCGGTAGCGGCCGGCATGCGCGCCGGGGTCGGCGCCCACATAAGATTGGCCATCGGCGGCAAGACCGACCCGATGGTGGGCGGCGGCCCATTGTCGCTCGAGGGCGAGGTGGTTTGCCTGACCAACGGGAAATTCGTTGCGTACGGGCCGATGGGCGGCGGGGTCGAGCGCAATTACGGGCCCTCGATGGTGTTCCGGGTCGGCGGCGCCGGCGGCATCGACATCATCGTCGTCACCAACAACGGCCAGGCGACCGACCTCGCCCAGCTGACCTCGCTCGGCGTCGACCCGACCCGCTACACAACAGTCGCGGTCAAGTCGATGCAGCATTTCCGCGCCGCCTTCGAGCCGATCGCGCGCGACATCGTGCTGGTCGACACCGGCGCCTTATGCCAGGTCAACTATACGGCCGAGCTCTTCACCAAGGTGCGCCGCCCGATCTGGCCGCTCGACCCGATCGCCGACCCGCACGCCGCCGCGTAGCGCCGCGAAGATTACGGAACCCGGCCGCAGTCGCCGTGGTTCCCCTTGTGACCGGCTCCGCGCGATCGCTCTCCTCCGCCAGCGCGGCAGCACCGCCTGTGCCGCAAGGATGCGACCATGGACGATCAACAGGCGCCAATCGCGAGCGAGGCTCGATCGCCAATCCGCGCCCGGCGATGGAAAGACATTCCGCTGCGGGTCTATCACGGGATTTCCGACGACCGGCTGATGCTGATCGCGGCCGGTGTCACCTATTACGCGATCCTCGCGTTGTTTCCGGCGATTGGGGTGATTGTTTCGGTCTATGGCCTGTTTGCCGACCCGAGCAGCATCGCCGGTCACCTCGACACATTGTCGGGCTTTGCTCCCGGGGGCGCGGTCGATATTTTGCGGCAGGAGCTGACCCGCCTCACCCATCAGGGCAAGGCGGCGCTTGGCATCGGCTTTGTCGTCAGCCTGGCGATCGCGCTGTGGAGCGCCAATTCCGGCGTGTCGGCAATATTCGACGCCCTCAACGCGGTCCACGAGGAAAAAGAAAAGCGCGGCTTTGTCAAATATTACACTACAACGTTGATATTCACGGCCGGGGCGGTTGTCCTCGTGCTGCTGTCGGTTGCCGTGCTGGTGGCGCTGCCGCTGGTGCTCAACTATCTCCCCAACCCCGGCGTGACCGCGATGCTGACGAAGGTCGTGCGGTGGCCGGCTCTGTTGGTGGTGGTGGCGCTGGCGCTGGCGGTGGTCTACCGCTACGGCCCTTGCCGGGCCAGGCCGCAATGGCGGTGGATCACCTGGGGCAGCGCCTTTGCCGCGATCGCCTGGCTCGCCATCTCGGCGCTGTTCTCCTGGTACGTCGCGAGCTTTGGCAGCTACAACAAAACCTATGGCTCGCTCGGCGCGATCATCGGCTTTATGACCTGGATGTGGGTGTCGATCCTGGTCGTGCTGATCGGCGCCAAGCTCGACGCCGAGCTAGAGCTGCGCACCGCGCCTGACCGAGCGGCCGGCTCGGCCGGCGGCGGAGAAGCGAACACCGTCGGTCCGGCGCAGGCCTGAATCTCGTACCAACCGGCGCTTCCGCATATGCGCGTAGGGCGTGCGAGCGGACGCGAAACCTGCCGCTCGCCCGCAACGATGGGTTTCGCGCCGATCAGCCCATCCTACGAGTTTGCAGGAGCTACCGCTTCAGCTCGAACACGGTGCCCGAGTTGTTGTGCGCCCCCCCATAGACTGTCGTGCCGTAGAGGTCTCCGGCGGCGTCCATGATTATGTCGAAGGCCGCCGCGGTGCCATCGGTACAGCTGTTCCCGCCGGTGGCGCAAAAATTATACAGGACCGTCTGCGCCCATTTGGTCTTCGCCGCATTGGGGATCAGCTCAAACACCACGCCGCCTTCCGTGCTCGCCGAATAATGACTGCCGCCCAACTCCGTTACGCCAAACAAATCTCCGGTCTTATCCCTGACCACGCCGGCAGCAGGGAGCGCGCCGTCTGTGCAGCCCCGTGAGCAAAAGCTGTATAGGAGTGTCTCGGTCCATTTGGTCTTGGCTGCATTGGGCGTCAGCGCGAACACCGCGCCCGAATTGTGAGCACCTCCCTGGTATGTCGTGCCGTAAAGCTTTCCCGACGTGTCGGTGATCAGGTCGGCATATGGTATGGCGCCGTCGGTGCAGGCCTGCCCGCCCTGCGCGCAGAAGCTGTGCAGAACTGCGTAGCTCCATTTTGTCTTAGCTGCATTGGGCGTCAGCTGGAAGACGACGCCCGAATTGTGAGCGCCGCCCGCAGCAGTCGTGCCGTAGAGCTTGCCCGCCGCGCCGGCGAGCAGACTGGCGTAAGAGTGGGAGCCGTCGGTGCAGCCGGTCCCGCCCTGCGAGCAGAAGCTGTACAGCACGCTGTGGGTCCATTTCGTTTTGGCCGCATTGGGCACGAGCTCAAACACCGTGCCCGAATTATGGGCGCCGCCCTCGTATGTCGTGCCGTAGAGCTTTCCCGACGCGTCTCTGATCAGGCCGGCAATAGGAGCCGAGCCGTCGGTGCAGGCCCCGGCGCCTTGCGCACAAAAGCTGTACAGCACGGTCTCTGCCCATTTTGTCTTGGCTGCGTTGGGTGTCAGCTCGAAGACAGTTCCCTGTTTATGAGCGCCGCCGAGGTATGTCGTGCCGTAGAGCTTCCCCGAGGCGTCTATCATCACTCCGGCCAGAGAGGTGGCCCCATCGGTGCAATTTTTCCCGCCCTGCGAGCAGAAATTGTAAAGGACGGTCTCAGTCCATTTGGTCTTGGCGGCGTTCGGGGTTAGCACGAACACATTGCCCCCGGCGTGGGCGCCCCCGGCCGATGTCGTGCCGTAGAGCTTGCCTGCGGCGTCGCGGACCACGCTGTCTTGGGGTTGAGCGCCATCGGTGCAGCTCTTCGCACCCTTTGCGCAAAAGCTGTAGAGCGTCGCGAACGGTGACGCTGCGCCGCTTGGCGGCGCATACCCCGCAACCATCAGCATCGCCGCGATCAAGGTCGAGGCCGGTCCGAAATGCACCTTTTTTCTGCGATCGGCAATCCGCATCACATGCACCCTGTTTCGACGTTCGGCAGCATAATAGCAGCTGACCCCCTGGTTGAGCCAGCCTCTTGAGGGTGGATCATGAAAGCCAAGTGTCAGCTAGGAGCTGTATGATGTCGCGCCTGCCTGATATTGGATGCGAAGATGACCCCTTTGCCCGCGCAGATTGAGCATCCCTCTGCGATCGCAAAGAAGTTGGCCCGCAACGCGAGGTCATGACGCAAAATAGGAGGAAACGCATGATGTGGAGGCCGTTGCGGCGGCTGGCTGCGCTCGGGTTTGCGTGTTTGTTGCTGACCGCGACCGCCTCGGCTGGCGATGCCGTGGGCGCGTTGGGGCCGGTCTACGACATCACCCATTTTGACGTGCTGCCGATCAGCTCGCCCAATTCCGAGCAGATCGCCTATGCGGCCTTGTTCAAATACCGCGACGCCAGCAAATCGGACCGCGGCGCCGACAGCTTCCGGATCATCAATTGGCTCGAGGCTACCAACCATTCGTTTATCGTCGATGTGTGGAAAAACCGGGCGGCGTTCGAAGAGCATCTAGCGCAGCCACACAGCGTTGCGTTCCGGTTTGCCGTGCAGAATGTCCCGCCGCCCGACGGCATCTGCTGCATCGGCAGCCCGATCGACGACCGCCAATACAGCCTGGTCGAGTCGTTCGGCACGCCATGGATCAGCAGCAAGCTGCCCGCGACCGTCGGCGCCAAGGGTGCGCTCTTTGTTGTGGTCTATGTCGATCTGTTGCAGGACGGCAACCCGGGCAAAGGCAAGAACCAGCTGGTGCGGTATGGTGCGATGTCCAAGAGCGCCAACCGCGGCCACCTGCTGAGCTTCAGCTTGCTGCAGCAGCTTGACCGGCCCAACCGCTACGCCATCCTCGAAGCCTGGGATACCGAGGCGAGCTACAACGCCTGGCAAGGAAGTGCAGTGACCGCGAGCTTTGTCGACAAGATTACGCCACTGCTCGGCTCGCCACTCGACCATCGGCTAAACAGCCTGTGCGGCGAGACCTATATCGACGGCACCGGCTGCGTGCCCCCTTGAGGTCGCCATCTGGCGCAACCCTCACTGCCTGCATAGTGTGAGAGAGGTCGCCCCGCCCTCGGGCGGACGTGCGGGCTAGCTGCCGCGCCCGGAGACGCCCATCAGCGCCGCAAGCCGGTCCGGGGCGCCCAACAGATCGCCGCTGGCGCCGGCGAAGACAATGGCGCCGCGGTCAAGGACGATGGCCTGCTGCGTCAGCTCGAGCGCGAGGCGGGCGTGCTGCTCGACCAGCAGCATGGCGAGCCCATCCTCGCGCTTCAGCCGGTCGAGCCCGGCGAGCAGCGTCTCGACGATGACCGGGGCCAGGCCTTCGAGCGGCTCGTCCATCAGCAGCAGCGTGGGGTTGCCGATCAGCGCCCGGCCGATCGCCAGCATCTGCTGCTCGCCGCCCGAGAGCTGGTTGCCGCGGTGGTGGCGCCGCTCGGCCAATGACGGAAAAAAATCATAGACCCGCGGCAGCGACCAGCGGCCCGGCCGCGCCGCCACAGCGAGGTTTTCCGCGACGCTCAGCGAGGGGAAGATCTCGCGCTCCTGCGGCACCAGGCCAAGCCCGAGGCGCGCGCGCCGGAACGGCGGCCAGCAGGCGATCTCGCAGCCGGCAAAGCCGATCGTCCCAGCGCGCAGCCGGGTGTGGCCCATGATCGTGGCGAGCAGGGTTGTCTTGCCGACGCCGTTGCGCCCGAGCAGGGCGAGCGTGCCGCCCGGCGGCAATTCGAACGCAATCCCTTCGAGCACGATGGTGTCGCCATAACCGGCCGACACGCCCTCGAGAGCAAGGCCCTGGGCCGGCGTCCCCTGAGCCGGAGCCCCCTGTGCCGGCGTCATCCCGGCACGCGCTCGCCGAGATAGACCTGGCGCACCCGCGGATCGGCGGCGATCAGCGCCGGCGGCCCTTCGGCCAGCGCGCTACCCTGCACCAGCACGGTAATCCGTCGCGCCAGGCGAAACACCAGGTCCATATCGTGCTCGATGATCAGGATGGCGATCTCCGGCGGCAGGCTCTCGACCGCCTCGACGATCCGGCCGTTCTCGCCGGAGGGGACCCCGGCCGCCGGCTCGTCGAGCAGCAGCACCTTGGGCGAAAGCCCCAGCGCCACGGCGATCTCGATCAGCCGCTGCCGGCCGTAGGCGAGGGTCGCCGACCGGGCGCAGCGCCTCGTCGGCGAGCCCCATGCGCTCGACGAGCGCGAAGGCCTCCTCGATCGCGGCGCGGTGATGCCCGGCCGGGCGCCACAGAACGCCGCCGACCCCGCGGCGCTCGCACACCGCCAGGGTGACGTTTTCCAGGACGCTGAGCCCGCGAAACAGCTGGGTGATCTGAAAGGTGCGGACCAGGCCGCGCTTGACCCGCGCGGCCTGCGGCAAGGCCGTGATCTCGGCGCCGTCGAGCAGGATCTGCCCGGCGCCGGGCTGCAGCGCCCCGGTCACCAGATTGACAAAGCTGGTCTTGCCGGCGCCGTTAGGCCCGATCAGCGCGTGCCGGGCGCCGTATTCGAGGCGGAAATCGATCGCGTTCGCCACTCGGAGCGCACCAAAGCTCTTGCTAAGCGCCTTAGTCTCAAGCGCCGCCACCGCACTCATCGGAGCCGCCATCCCCGTCGCCATAGCCGATCGAAGAGGCCGAGGACGCCGCCGCGGGCGAAGACGACCAGCAGGACCATCAGCAGGCCGATCCAGAAATACCAGTAGACCGGCTCGACCGTAGAAAACCGGTCCTGCGCGATCATATAGAGCGGCACGCCGATAAAGGCGCCGTAGAGCCGACCGACGCCGCCGATGATCAGCATGATCAGCACCGTGCCGGAGCGGTCGAGGCTCAGCGAATCGAGCCCGACGAACCCGCTGGTCTGCGCGACCAGGGCGCCCGAAACCCCGGCAAGTGCCGCCGAGATCGTGTAGACGACGAGCTGGCGGCGGATGACCGGCGCACCCAGCGCGTGCATCCGCCCGCTGTTCTCGCGAATTCCCGTCAGCGAGCGGCCAAACGCCGAATAGACGATGCCCCGCACCACGAGCCAGCATAGGAACAGCACGGCGAGGCAATAAAAGAAGGCGGTGCGGCCGTAGAGGCCGAACCCGAAATGGCCGAAAATCGGCCACACAACCATCCCTTGCAGCCCGTCGTCGCCGCCGGTCACGGCACTCGCCTTGTTGGCCGCCTCGGCCAGCATCGCGGCGACGACCAGGGTCTGGATCAACTGGGTCAATCCGCTGCTGCGCAGAATTATCAGACCGCTCAGCACCCCGACCACCGCGGCGGCCACGCCGGCGGCGAAGAGGCCGGTGATCGGCTCGCCCCAGCCATGCACGGCGAGGAGCCCGGCGGTGTAGGCGCCGGTGCCGAAAAACGCGGCCTGGCCCAAGGTGATGATCCCAGCGTAGCCAAGCACCAGATCGGCCGACAGCGCAAAGAGGATCGTCGCCAAGATCTGCGCGGCGAGCGGCAGATAGCCGGGAAAGATGAAATAGGCGGCGAGTGCCGCGAGCCAAGGCAGCGCCTCGAGCGGGCGATAATGGTGCCGCCCGGCAAAGGCGTCGATTGCAGCGGCCGGCCCGCTCGGCGCCGGGCGCCGCGTCAGCCGCGGCCGAACAGACCGTGCGGTCGCCACAGCAGGAGACCCAACGTGATCGCATAGATGAAAAACGCGCCGAATTGCGGCAACAGAAATTTGCCGGCGCTGTCGACGACGCCGACCAGCAATGCCGCGACAAACGGCCCACGAATGCTGCCGAGCCCGCCGATCGCAACGACGATCAGAAAATAGACGAGGTTGTCGAGGGCGTAGCTGGGGACCACGGTCATCAGGTCCGAGCCGAGCCCGCCGCCGAGACCGGCGAGCCCGCTGCCCAGCGCAAAGGTCAGGCTGAACAGGCGCGAGGTGTCGATGCCGAGCGATTGCGCCATGCGCAGATTATCGACCGCGGCGCGGATCTGCGCGCCAAAGCGGCTGCGCTCGAGCCCGAGCCACAGCAGCGTCACCAGGGCGGCGCCGACCGCGATCAGCAGGCACTGGTAAAGCGAAACCTTGCCGAACCCGAGCTCGATGCCGCCGCTCAATCCGGGCGGCAGCCGCAATGGCTGCTGATCCGGCCCGTAGAAATAATCCGCCGCCGCCCCCGCCATGAACACGAGCCCGATGGTCAGCAGCACCTGGTCGAGCTCGTCGCCGCCGTAGAGCCGGCGATAAAGCAGCCGCTCAATCGGGATGCTGGCCAGCGCCACCAACCCGGTGGCGGCGGCCAGGGACAGCGGGAACGGCACGCCGTGATGGTCGATCAGTCCGGTCATGACATACCCGCCGGCCATCGCGAAGATGCCGTGGGCGAGGTTGATAAACCCCATCATCCCCATCGTCACCGACAGCCCGACCGAGATCAGGTACAGCACCATCGCAAAGGCGAGGCCGTGAAAGCCGATGCTGAAGGCGGTGGCGAGCGCGCTGTGCATCAATGCGCGACGTCTAAGGCGCTTTGTTGCCGCCTATTTCAGCGGGTGCAGCGCTTTCCACGGGTCCTTGACCATCGGGATCGTTGCGATCTCGACATTGGCGAGCTTGCCATCGACCTTTTCGACCTTGCGGATATAGACGTTCTGCACGATGTCGCGGGTCTCGGGGTCGATCATGATCGGGCCGCGCGGGCTGTTCGGGTCCTTCCAATTCTTAAAGAAATCCATCGCCTGGTCGGCGGTGAAATTGCCCTTGGTCGCCTTGATCATCTCGAAGATCATCGCCATGCCGTCCCAACCATCGACGGAAAAGAAGTCTGGGATCGACTTGTCGCCGTAGGCCTGCTTCCAATCGGCCAGAAAAGCTGCGTTGGCGGGGCGCTTGCCGGCGACCGAATAGGTCCCGGCGGTGATCAGGCCGAGCGGGGTGTCGCCCATGTTCGGCAATTCCTCGTCGGGCACCAGATCCTGGGTCGAGGCGATGGTGATCCCGGCCTGGCGCAGACCGAGGTCGCTGATCGCCCGCATCATCGCCGTCGCCTGCGTGCCGGCCGGGACGAAGATATAGGCGACCTGCGGCTTGGCGTCCTTGATCCGCTGCACAAACGGGGTGAAGTCTGGGTTGGCCGGCGGGAACCGGTCGGCGCCGACGATCTTGCCGCCGGCATCGGTGAAGGCGCGGGTGAACCCGGCCTCGGCATCATGCCCGGCGATAAAGTCCGTGACCGCCGTGTACGCCGTCTTCCACCCCTGCTGCGCCGCCCATTTGCCCATCGGGTAGGCTTGCTGCCACAGGGTGAAGGTGACGCGCACGACATAGGGCGACAGCCGCGGGATCGCGACCCCAGCGGCGGCGTAGCTGATGACCAGCGGCACCTTGGCCTCGGCGGTCAGCGGCGCCACCGCGGCGGCGACCGGCGACAGCACGATGCCGGTCAGCAACTGCACATGGTCGCGGGTGATCAAGTCCTGCGCCAGCCTTTTGCCCACTTCCGGGTTCGAGGTGTCGTCGCGCTTCAGCAGGTCGATCTTGACCCCGGGCGGCAGATCCTTCTGGTGCAGCTTGAAATAGAGGTCGGCGCCTTTTTGCCCTTCGTTGGCCGGCTCGGCAACAAAACCGGTATAGCTATTGATCACCCCGATCTTGATGGTCTGGGCCGAGGCCCCCGTCGGCATCGCGATAAGCGCGGCAGCGAGCAGCGCCGCCGGCATTGCGCCGAACGCTCCAGGCGACATCGAACCTCTCCTGCTGTTCTCTGTTGTGCTGTAGGCTACCATGCCTGTTGGCCGCAATCGGCGCAATCCGCCGGCGGCAACGGTCTCAAACCCCGGGCGCAACTCAGCGGGCGAGATCGCTGACCAGCGAAAAGGCCGAGTTGCGGCTCTCCTGCCCGCGATAGACCTGCAGGCTTTCGAGCACGCGCTGGACATAGAGCCGGGTCTCGTCGATCGGGATGGTTTCGATCCAATCGACCATATCGACGTTGCCGCCGCGCGGGTCGCCATATTCGGCGAGCCATTGCCGCACCCGGCCGGGCCCGGCATTGTAGGCGGCGATCGCCAGCGCGTAAGAGCCGCCAAAGTCCTCGATCAGGTGGTGCAGATAGCCGCGCCCGAGTGTCACGTTGTAAAGCCCGTCCATGGTCAGCCGCGGGATCGAGAGCGGCAGCTGCAGCTGGCCGGCCATAAAGGCCGCCGTCGCCGGCATCAATTGCATCAGCCCGCGCGCCCCCACCGGGCTGACCGCATACGGCTCAAACGCGCTTTCCTGCCGCATCACCGCGTAGATCAGCGCGTCTTCGATGTCGCCGCCGCTGGGCAGGGCGATCACCGGATAGCCGTGGATCATCAATGGCGTCCCGGCGGCGATCGCGCGCTTGGCGACGGCGATCGCCAGATCGATGCGACCGTTCCGCTCGGCCAAGGCAGCGAGCATCGCAAACTCGGTCGGCGTCGCGGCGCCGTCGGCCAAGTGGAGCAAAAACACCTTGCTGCGCTGGCGGTCACCGAGCGCAAAAAAGATTTGCGCTGCGCGGACCACTTCGTTGCCGTCAAAGGCCGCTCGCTCGGCGGCGCTGGGGACCGGTTCGGCGACTGGGGGCGGCGGCGCATCGTCGCCGAGCTCGTGCGCCGCGAGCTGACCGTAAAACGTCGCCATGTGCTCGGCCCCGGCGGCGTACCATTTCCGCGCGAGCGCGGACTTCGCCTCGGCTTCGGCGGCCCGTCCGCCCCAATAGCCGGCTCGCGCCTGGACGTAGGGCGTCTCGGCGCGGGCGAGGATGTGGGAGAAATAGTCGAAGGCCAGCGCCGGCTGCTTCATATAGCGTAGTGCTATGTAGCCGAGCAGAAACTCGGCGCTCGAATAGTCGGCTCCGGTCAGCGCCCCGTGCTGCGCGGCGATGCGATAGGCGAGGGCGGCATTGCCATTGGCGAGCAGTCTGCGGGCGACGATCTGGCGCTCGTGCCACCAGGCCGCCGGATGCACCGGATCGCCCGGGTTGGCCTGCAGTATTGCCAACGCGGCGTCGGTCATGTCTTTTTGGCGGCGCCAGCGCAGCTCCTCATAAAGGAGGCCCGGATCGGCGCGCAGCTGCACCGGAACCCGTGCGACCAGCATGTCCGCTGCCGGGGCCCGCAAGGCGAGCGCCAGCCGCGCCTCGGCCAACTCCCGCCACTCCGGCGGGACCCGCACCAACATACGCCGCGCCGCCTCGGTCTTACCCGCCCACAGCAGCCGGTCGAGCCGCTGCTCGTCGTCCTCGGGGCGGATCGCGGCGGCGTGCTTGGCCAAAAACAACTTCTCGTCGAGCGCGTTGAAAGCGCCGCCGACCCAGGCCGCGCGCAATGCCGCGGCGCCGCCGGCGGCATCCCCGGCGTTCAGCAGAATCTCGGCGGCGCGGACCTGCCCGGCGGCGCTGAGCGGCGGATAGCGCTTCAGCCATTGCGGCGGCGACCGCGTCGGTCTCTCCGGCCAGCGCTTCCTCGGCATGCTTGCGCAGCGCTTTCTGGTGCGGCCAGGCCGGGTTCTTTTCGATAAAGTCGGCGATCTCGGCAAAGGTCCCGGGGGCGCCGGGGCTGGCGTAATCGGTCCAGTGCAGCATTTTGAGCGGCATCGGGTCCTTGATCGGCGCCGCGTCGGCATAGGCCCGGCTCCAATCGCCGGCTTGGGCCGCAGCGAACGCCGCTCGAGTGGCGCCCAGATCGGCATCGGACAGCAATTGAGCGTGTGCCGCGGCCGCCGCCGCACAAACTAGGACCAGGGACAAGAATATGCGGTTTAACGAGAGCAAGGTTGGCCCCCCTTCCTTGCCGAGTCAAAAATAGGGCAAAACCATAGCGGGTATTTGTTCGGCGGGGCAAGCCTCGCGGTGTGGAGAGGCGCGCGCTGCGCGCGCCGGCGCTGTTGTCGGCGGCGTGCGGGCGGATTATCGTCACCGCGACAGGCTGCCTTCCGGGAGGAGACGATGTTCAAGGGGTCGTTCGTCGCACTGATTACGCCCTTCCGCAACGGAAGCGTTGATGAGGGCGCGTTCCAGGAGCTGGTGTCGTGGCAGGTTGCACAGGGCACGCAGGGGCTGGTGCCGTGCGGCACGACCGGCGAGTCGCCGGCGCTGCACGACGGCGAGCATCGGCGCGTCGTAGCCCTCTGCGTCGAAGCGGCGAGCCGCAAGGTCCCGGTCATCGCCGGCACCGGCACCAATTCGACCGACCACACGATCGCGCTGACGCGGGAGGCCAAGGCCGCCGGCGCCGATGCCGCGCTGATCGTCTGCCCCTATTACAACAAGCCGACGCAGGAGGGGCTCTACCAGCATTTCAAGGCGGTGCACGACGCGGTTGATCTGCCGATCGTGATCTACAACATCCCGGGCCGCTCCTCGGTCGACATGTCGAACGCGACGATGGCGCGCCTCGCCAAGCTGCCCAACATCGTCGGGGTCAAGGACGCGACCAACGACCTTGCCCGGCCATTGCGCCTGCGCGTCGAGATCGACGGCGAGTTCTCGATGCTGTCGGGCGAGGACGCGACCGCGGTCGCCTATCTGGCGCAAGGCGGCGACGGCTGCATTTCGGTCACCGCCAATGTGGCGCCCCGACTGCTCGCCGAGATGCACAACGCCTGGCAGAACGGCGAGTTCGAGACGGTGCGCCGCATCAACGAGCGGCTGATCCCATTGCACGACGCGCTGTTTGCCGAAACGAGTCCGGCGCCGGTCAAATATGCGGCCTCCCTGCTCGGCAAATGCGAGCCGACGGTGCGCCAGCCGCTGTGGCAGACCATGCCCGAGACCCAGGAGCGGGTGGTGCTGGCGATGCGCGGCGCCGGCCTGCTGAACTGAGGTTGCTGAGGCTGTCGTAACAACATCGGGCCGCGCAGTGCGGGCCTCCGACCATTACGTCGCGCAGAACCGGCGGGCGCGCCACGATTATGTGATCGAGGACACGCTCGAAGCGGGCTTGGTGCTGCACGGCACCGAGGTCAAGGTGCTGCGCAAGGGCCAGGCCAGCATCGCCGAGGCCTATGCCGACGAGAGCGGCGGCGAGCTGTTTCTGGTCAACGCCAACATCCCGGAATACGCCGCCTCGGCGCATTTCAACCACGAGCCACGCCGGCCGCGAAAGCTGCTGCTGCACCGCAAGGAGGTCAACCGGCTGTTGGGCGCGATCCGGCGCGAGGGGGTGACCGTGGTGCCGCTGTCGATCTACTTCAACGAGCGCGGCCGGGCCAAGATCGCGCTCGGCCTCGCCCGCGGCAAGCGCAAGGCCGACAAGCGCCAGGCCGAGAAGGCGCGCGACTGGCAGAGGAGCCGCGCCCGCATCCTGCGCGAGCGCAACGCCTGAGGCCGCCGGACGCGGCCGCGCAACAGTTGCTGCGCCTCGCTGTTCCCATCCATTACGAGAATTCAGGGGAGGAGAGGGATGACACCATCGCTCGGCGGTCAGCTGACCCGGCGCAGCCTAATTGGAGCCGCGGCGGCGCTGGTGCCGACCTTGGCGCGCGGCCAGCAGCCGGCCAAGCCCGCGCTCGGCACCCCGCCGACCGTGATCAGCCAGCCGCCGCGCCAATGGGGCCGGCTCGCCCCGCCCGAGATCTACCCCGACCCGGACGTCTTGGTGATCGATCCATCCTTCGGGCAATATGTGGTTCGGCTCGCCAGCCTGCATCGCCTGGCGACCGGCTTCGCCTGGGCCGAAGGCCCGGCCTGGTCGGGCGAGGGCCGCTACCTCGTGTTCAGCGACGTCATGGATGAAACGCAGTACCGCTATGTTTGGGAGACCCGCCGGGTCAGCGTTTACCGCCGGCCGTCCTTCGACAGCAACGGCAACTCCTTCGATTTCCAGGGCCGCCAGCTCTCGACGCAGGACTTTTTTCGGCGGGTGGTGCGCTGGGAGCCCGACGGCTCGATGACCGTCATCGCCGATTCCTATCAAGGGAAGCATCTGAACTCGCCGAACGATCTGGTGCCGCACCCGGATGGCAGCATCTGGTTCACCGATCCGCCCTATGGCGATCAGATGGACCAGGGGCACCCGGATGTGGCCGGCGGCCGGGCCAACCCGAACGGGCGTCTACAACCCGAACCTCGGGACCCACGGCGTCGGCCTGATCGGCGGGCTCAAGGGCGAATTGCCGACCAACACCTATCGCTGGGACCCGAGCGGCCGGCTCGATGTGGTGGTCGGCGGCGACCAGGTTCCCGACCCGAACGGCATCTGCTTCTCGCCCGATTACAAGACGCTCTACCTGATCAGCACTGGGCCGGGGCCGGGGCAGACCACCGGCGGCAAGGGGGTGATCTATGCCTTCGACGTGCAGGGCCAGAAGCTGGCGAACATGCGCCGGTTCACCGACTGCATGGTGGATGGGGTGCATTGCGGCCCGGACGGGATGCGCGCCGACCGCGCCGGCAATCTGTGGGTCGGATCGAACGCGCCGCTCGGCTATTGCGGCGTGACGGTGTGGAACAAGGAGGGCAAGCTGATCGGCCGTATCCGACTGCCGGAAATCTGTGCGAACCTCGCCTTTGGCGGGCCAAAGCGCAACTATTTGTTCATGGCTGCGTCCCAGTCATTGTACGGGCTGCTGGTCAACGTGCAGGGCGCGGCGCCGGGATAGGGGTGCGAGAAGAGCCCGGCCGGCCGGCGTAAGCCGAGCTTCTGGAGCAATCCTCACTCGGTGATCGGGGCGATCGTGTCGAGTGCCAGGCCGCGCGTCTCGTTGCCGATTCGGGTCACGGCGAAGGCGGCGATTGCCAGCATCACCGCGATGCCGCCCATCACATAGCCGAGGCCCCAGACGCTGACGATCCCGATCAGCGGGAAGGCTATCGCCGAGCCGATGCGCCCGCCCGATTGCGCCAGGCCAAAGCCGGAGGCGCGGGCGTTCGATGGGAACACCTCCGAGGTAAAAATCTGCATCGAATTGCCGGCGAGCTGGATGAAAAAGGTCATGCAGAACCCGACCACCAGCACCATCACATCCGATTGCGAGAAATAGAACAGGATCGCCAGAACGGTGGCGATGATGAAGGCGGTGACCGCGGTCCTGATCCGGCCATAGCGTTCGAGCGAATACATCATAAAAAGGCTGGCGCAGGGGAAGGCGAGGGTAATGCCAAAGTTGAAGGTCAAAGACTTGGTGATGGTAAAGCCGCGCTGGGCGAGGATGTTGGGCAGCCAGCCGCCGATCCCAACGGCCGCGCCGAAAAACGCGATAAAGCAGATCATCGCGGCGATGATCCGCCCGCGGTACTGTCGGAAGACGACGCCCAGCGGATCGCTGCGGATGTCGGCGAGCCGGTCGGCGACGAGCTCTTCGCCGGCGGCGGGGCGGCCCAGCCCCATCTGTTCGAGCTGGTCGAGAGCGCGTTGGCCCTGCCCGTGGGTCACCAGCCAGCGCGGCGATTCCGGCAGCAGGAAGCTGAACAGAAACAGCACCACCCCGCACAGCCCGAGGACGACCCAGATGCCGCGCCAGCCGATCTGGTCGCGCAGCCCAAGGGCGAACAAGGTGCCGAGCGGCCACACGCAGGCGCCGCCGACGAATTGCATGAACGCGGTCACCCGGCCGCGGATGTTTTTCGGCGCATATTCGGCGGCATAGGAAAAGCACAATGGCTGCGCCGCACCGAGCCCGATCCCGGCGATAAAGCGCCCAAACGCCAGCCACTCGACGTTCGGCGCCATCGCCGCGGCGATCGTGGCGACGCTGTAGACGAAGATGGCGAACTGAAAAACCGCCTTGCGGCCAAAGCGGTCGGTGAACTCGCCCTGGCCGAGCGCGCCAAGAAACAACCCGATCAGGGTGGCGCTGCCCACCGTGCCGATCCCGGCCGGGGTCGCAAAATGCGACCGGATCATGTCCGGCACCAGGGAGCCAAGTATGATGTAGTCGATGACGTCGAAGAAATATCCGGCGGTGATCAGCGCCAAGACCCGGCGATGGATCGGCCCCATCCGGGCATTGTCGAGACGCTCATCGACCCAGGATACGATCGATTGTGCCATCGGCCCCCCTCCCGAGCAGCGCCCCCCGCCGCGACTGCCGCGATTTCCTAACGTATTCTAGCTATAATGCAACAGGATGTAAAACTTATGGTCTAAATTGCGCGTCTCGGGGGCCGGATCCTGGCCGATAAGCGCATTAGTCGTCGCGGCGGAAGATGGTGCGGCCGTCGACGATCGTGCGCTTCACTTGGCCTTGGACCGGGTAGTCGTCGAACGGAGCGTTTTTCGATTTCGAGCGGAACTCGTCGGGGCAGATCCGCCACGGCGCGTTCAGGTCGAACAGCACCAGATCGGCCGGCGCTCCGGGCGCGAGGCGGCCGACCGGCAGGCGCAAGATATCGGCGGGTGTGGTGCTCAGCCTCGCCAACAGGTCGAGCAGCCCCAGCGCGCCACTGTGATAGAGCGCCAGTGACAACGGCAGCAGGGTTTCGAGCCCGACGATGCCATAGGCGGCTGAGCTGAACGGCAGCCGCTTTAAATCCTGGTCCCAGGGCGCGTGGTCGCTGGCGATCGCATCGATCGTGCCGTCGGCGAGCCCGGCGACAATGGCGCGGCGGTCCGCTTCGCTGCGCAATGGCGGAGACACCTTGGCAAAGGTGCGGTAGTCGCCGATCGCAGTCTCGTCGAGCGTGAAATAGGCGGGTGCGGTGTCGCAGGTCACCGGCAGCCCCCGCACCTTTGCCCGCCGGATCGCCTCGACCCCGGCCGCGGTCGACAGGTGCGCCGCGTGATAGCGGGCGCCGGTCAATTCAACGAGCCGCAGGTCGCGCTCGATCATGATGATCTCGGCCGCCGGCGGGATCGCGGCCAGGCCGAGCCGCGTGGCGATCTCGCTCTCGTTGACCTCGCCGGCGGCGGCGAGGCTCGGCTCCTCCGGGTGCTGTAATACCAAGAGGTCGAAGCTGCGGGCATAGGCGAGCACGCGGCGCATGACCAGCGCATCGGCGACGGCCTTGACCCCGTCGGTGAAGCCGACAGCACCATTGGCGGCAAGCAGACCCATCTCGGTCAATTGCTTGCCGGCGAGCCCCTTGGTCGCGGCGGCGTAGGTGTGGATTTTGGCGAGCCGGACCTCGCGCGCCCGGCGGGCGAGAAACTCGACGACCGAGACGTCGTCGACCGGCGGCTCGGTGTTGGGCAGGGCCACCATCGTCGTGACCCCGCCGGCGGCGGCGGCCTGCCCACCGCTCTCGATCAACTCCATGTGCTCGGCGCCGGGCTCGCGCAATTGCACGCGCATATCGACAAGACCGGGCGCCAGACATAGCCCGTCCGCGAGGATGCATTCGGCGTCGCCGCAGCCGGCCGCAAAATCGCCGCCGACCGCCGCGATTCGGCCGTCTTCAACCAGGAGATCGCCGACCGCGTCGAGCCGGCTCGCCGGATCGATCAGCCGGGCGCCGCGAATCAGCAGACGGTTCACGCCCCGTCCCTAACCCGCTCGCGGGGGAGGGGAGGGTGGGGGCCGTTGCCGAGATCATGCGTCAGGAGCTCGAGGCAGGCCATTCGCACCGCGACCCCCATCTCGACCTGATGGCGGATCAGGCTGCGGTCGATGTCGTCGGCGACCTCGCTGCCGATCTCGACGCCGCGGTTCATCGGGCCGGGGTGCATGATCAGCGCGTCGGGCTTGGCCGCGCGCAATTTCGCGTAATCGAGCCCGAAGAAGTGAAAATACTCGCGGGTGGACGGCACAAACGAGCCGTGCATGCGCTCCATCTGCAGGCGCAGCATCATTATGATATCCGCCCCGGCAAGCCCCGCTTCCATGTCGTAAAAAACCTCGACGCCGAGCCGCTCGATCGCCGCCGGCAGCAAGGTGCGCGGCGCCACGACGCGGACCCGCGCGCCCATAATGTTGAGCAGCGCGATGTTCGAGCGGGCGACCCGGCTGTGCAGAACGTCGCCGCAGATCGCCACGGTCAGGCCGCCGAGCCGGCCCTTGCGCCGACGGATCGTCAGGGCATCAAGCAACGCCTGGGTTGGGTGCTCGTGGCTGCCGTCGCCGGCGTTGATCACCGCGCAATCGACCTTTTCCGAGAGCAGCTGAACGGCACCCGATTCGGGGTGGCGCACCACCAGCACGTCAGGGTGCATCGCGTTCAAGGTCATCGCCGTGTCGATCAGGGTCTCGCCCTTGACCATCGAGCTGACCGCCACGGCCATGTTGATCACATCGGCGCCGAGCCGTTTGCCGGCGACCTCGAACGAGGTGCGGGTGCGGGTCGAATTCTCGAAAAAGCAGTTGATGATCGTGCGTCCGCGCAACAGGGCGCGCTTTTTTTCGGCTTGGCGGTTCAACTCAACATAGCCGTCAGCCAGGTCGAGGAACCGCTCGATCTCCGCCGGCGACAGGCCGTCGATGCCAAGCATATGGCGGCGCCCAAACCCGGTGTCGCTGGCAGTCCCTCCCATGAGCCAGGCACCATAAGCACAGGGGCGTCGGGCGGCAAGACTCCACTCGGCCCTTCTCAGCCTCGCAGCCGGGACGGAGAATCTTAACCCCCGTCAGCTACGATCGGGCTCCGAACTCGCGATGAGGCCCGCGATGATAGAGACGATCGCCAGCCAGGAACTAAAATTGGTCTGTGAGGAGCAGGCGGCGACCATGACGACATGGGAGATCATCCAGGTAGGGAGGGAATTCTCCAAAAGCTGTATACGCGGAGCAGCGCGAGAACAGCTGCCAAAATTGCGCGCGGTGATAACCGGTTTTCTCGCGTCACGTCAAGCCCGCCTCGACAACTGCATCACGGCATTGCAAAGTAAAATACACTCTCCTGTTGCCCTCGAAGCCCTCGACATACTCGCGCATGCACTTGTCGAGCGTTTCGGTGCCCGCGATGTTCGCAAACATCTCACCAAGCTGATAGAGAAAATCTGAGCCGGCGTAGGAGGAAACCGTTGCCCCAACGCTATGGTGCTGCCCAACGGTCAGGTAGCGATCGCTGGCGGATGCACCAGGGGTGCCCCTCTGAGCGGCACGGAACTCTATGCAGGGCAGCAAGCATCATTGCGCCCGCCGGCGCCAGGGGCCGGCCGCAATTCGCCGGCGCCGCGGAGCTGCGCCGCACTCGAAGGGTGGCTTAAGGAGGTGGCGCGTGCGGGCCGAGCCGGGTAACCTGGCGGCGGGGAAAAATCGGGGGCTTGCCGGATGCGGGGGGCGGCAATTTTCATTCTGTTGAGCTTGGCGGCGTGCGCCGCGGCGGATGGAGTGACCCCGGCGAGCGCGTCGTCTGAGCTGCGCGACTGGCAGACGGCCGCCGGCAAACCACCGACCAGCGCCGAGTTCGCGGCCGTTGTTGCCGCCTGCCAGGACCGCGCGAAGGCGGACGAGCGGAGCGGCTCGATCGACGGCTGTCTCGCCGATCTCGGGTTGCGCCGGGTGCAGTGACAAAACCGCGGGCGGGCGCGAGCATGGCCGATATCGCGATCTTCAATCCCGAGGCGCTGGGCAAGCCGCTCGGCCCCTATTCGCAGATCGCCCGCGTCCGGGCGTCGGAACTTGTCTTTATCGCCGGCCAGGTCGCGACCGATCAGGCCGGCAACATTATCGGCGCCGCTGATTTCGAGGCGCAATGCGCCCAAACCTTCGCCAACATCGCCGCGGCGTTAGGCGCGGTCGGCGGCGGCTGGGGCAATGTCGTGCAGTTCACAACCTATCTCGTGCATTCGCAGGACATCGGCAAATTCATGGCCTATCGGAACCGCGAATTCCCGCGGATGTTCCCGAATGGCGCCTATCCGCCAAACACGTTGCTGATTATCGACCGGCTGGTGCAGGAATCGCTGCTGATCGAGGTCCAGACGACGGCCGCGCTGTAGGTCGGGCTAGACTGCGGCTTTGGCGAGGCGGGCGGCGCGATGGCGGAGCGCGGCCCAGGCGAGGCGGCTGGCGGCGCGCGACAGGCCGCCATTGGGCGGCAGGCCGACGGCCTTGAAGATCATCTTGACGGCGCGGGCGACATGGTGCTGGCGATAGAGCGCGAAGGCGCTACGCGCATAGGCCCGGCTGCAGCGTAGACGGTCGTAGGGGCGGGCGGCCTCGTTGGCGGCGTAGTAGGCGTAGGCAAGCTCGTCATCCTGCAATTCGGCGATCCGCCCGAGGGCGATGCGCAACCGACGCCATAACCCGATCCGCTCGCGTTCGAGGCAGCGGCGGAGGACCCGGTAAAAGAGCTTATAATGGCGGATCTCGTCGGCGGCGATATGGCGGCAAATCTCGCCCAGCACCGGCTCCCCGGCCGCCTCGCGCAATGCGGTGTAATACGAGCTGGTCCCGGTCTCGACGATGCAGCGCGCGATCAATTCGCCCGCGCGTGAGCCGCGGCGCGAAGTGTCGCGGTCAAAATCTACCTGATAGCCGGCCTGAAAGCGCGCAAAGGCGGCGGCGGCATCGAACTCACGGTCGGCCAGCTCCGCCCACCGCCCGAGAGCCTGACCGTGCCGGATTTCCTCCGCGCCCCAGCGACGCGCCGCCTGCTGAAATACGGGATCGTCGGCGAAGACGCGGCACAAATGACCGGCATAGGCGCCGCCGTTCAACTCGACCAGGCTCGCCGCCTTGACGACCGCCACGATCCGCGGGTCGAGCCTGCGGCGATCGAACCGGTCCCAAGGGATATCGTCGAGCGTCCAATGGCCCATGCTTCTGTCCCCGCCCGCCTCCGTCATAGCGAGCCCACGGGTCGTCGCGGTGCGCCCCGAGGACAGGCTTTGCGAAGCAATCTGGTCGGGCTGCTGTTCGCTTGTCGAGATTGCCGCGTCGCGCCAAGGGCGCTCCTCGCAATGGCAGCGGCTCGCCTTTAGCGCGCGGTTTCGCCGAGCGCCTGCAATTTCGCCTGGGCGACCGCCTCCGCGCGTTCGAGACCGTGCATCTCGGCGAGGAGGCGCTCGCGGTCGGTCCCGCTGCTGCGCGCCACCTGCTCGCGCAGGCTCGGCAGATTGCCCTCGATCACCTGCAATTCGGCTTCGATCGCGGCGCGGTCGAGCGCGTCGGGCGGCACCGCCTCATCGGCCAGCACGGTGCACCCTTCCGGCGTCACCTCGGCAAAGCCGCCAGCGACAAAGATGCGCCGGGTCACGGTGCGTCCCTCGTAGATTTCGATCGTCCCCGGCCGGATCGTCGACATCAACAGGGAATGGCCCGGCAGCACGCCGAAATTGCCCTCGCTCCCCGGCACCACCACCATCTCGACCGCTTCGGAGAGGAGGAGCCGTTCCGGCGTCACCAATTCGAACTGCACCCGGTCAGGCATCAGCCCGGCTCCTGTTCAGACACCCCAAAGAACCCCTTGCCCGGACTTGGTCCGGGCAGCCACGTCTTCCGAGCCGTCTCGGGACGAACCGCAAAAAGACGTGGATGGCCCGGACACGCCCGGCCAAGACGATGAAAAGGTCAGTGCAACGAAGGAAGGCGCGGGAACTTCATCGCGGGGCATCAGGCGGCCTCGGCGGCCATCTGGCGCGCCTTGGCGACCGCCTCGTCGATCGTGCCGACCATATAGAAGGCGCTCTCCGGCAGATCGTCGTAGTCGCCGGCGATGATGCCTTTGAAGCCCTTGATCGTGTCCGCAAGATCGACGAGCACGCCGGGAGTGCCGGTAAACACTTCGGCGACGTGAAATGGCTGCGACAGAAAGCGCTGGATTTTGCGGGCGCGCGCGACGGTCAGCTTGTCCTCCTCGCTGAGCTCGTCCATGCCGAGGATGGCAATGATGTCCTGCAAGGATTTGTAGGTCTGCAATACGCGCTGCACATCGCGTGCGGTCTGGTAGTGGTCGTCGCCGATGACCCGCGGGTCGAGCAGGCGGGAAGTCGAATCGAGCGGGTCGACAGCCGGGTAGATGCCGAGCTCGGCGATCTGTCGTGACAGCACCGTGGTGGCGTCGAGATGGGAGAAGGTGGTGGCTGGCGCCGGGTCGGTCAGATCGTCGGCCGGCACGTAGATCGCCTGCACCGAGGTGATCGAGCCCTTTTTGGTGCTGGTGATGCGCTCTTCCAAGGTGCCGAGGTCGGTCGCCAATGTCGGCTGATAGCCGACCGCCGACGGGATGCGCCCCAACAGCGCCGACACCTCGGACCCCGCCTGGGTGAAACGGAAGATGTTGTCGACGAAGAACAGCACGTCCTGGCCCTCCTCGTCGCGGAAGTATTCGGCGAGGGTGAGGCCGCTTAGGCCGACGCGGGCGCGTGCCCCCGGCGGCTCGTTCATCTGGCCATAAACGAGCGCTGCCTTGGAGCCCGGCCCGTCCGCGGTGATGACCCCCAATTCCATCATTTCGTGATAGAGGTCGTTGCCCTCGCGGGTGCGCTCGCCGACCCCGGCGAACACCGAGTAGCCGCCATGCGCCTTGGCGATGTTGTTGATCAGCTCCATGATGATCACGGTCTTGCCGACCCCGGCGCCGCCGAACAGCCCGATCTTGCCGCCCTTGGCATAAGGCGTGAGCAGGTCAACCACCTTGATCCCGGTGGTCAGGATCTCGGCCTCGGTCGACTGGTCGATGAATTCTGGCGCCGAGCGGTGAATCGGCAGACGGCGGTTGGTTACGACCGGGCCGCGCTCGTCCACGGGCTCGCCGATCACATTGAGGATGCGTCCCAGGGTCTCGGGGCCGACCGGCATCGTGATCGGCTCGCCGGTATCGACGACCTGGATGCCGCGCACCAGCCCGTCGGTCGTGTCCATCGCGACCGTGCGCACGATGTTTTCGCCAAGCTGCTGCGCCACTTCGAGCACCAGGGTGCGGCCGGCAGTGTCGACACGCAGCGCGTTGAGGATCGCCGGCAGCTCGCCCTCGAAATGGACATCGACGACGGCGCCGATGATTTGGGTGATGCTGCCGATGCTGTTTCTAGCCATGTTGTCGTGTTCCTCGTGGGTTTCGCGTCCTGCGCGAGGTTCAGCCCTGCTTCTTTGTCATTGCGAGCCCACGGGTGCGGCCGAGGGCCGGCCCGAGGACAGGCTCCGCGACGCAATCTCGCGCCGCGATGCTCGTACGATCGAGATTGCTTCGTCCCGTCGCGGGTCCGCGCAATGACAATCTCCTCACAGCGCCTCGGCGCCGGAGATGATCTCGATCAGCTCCTTGGTGATGGCGGCCTGGCGGGTGCGGTTGTAGTTGAGGGTCAGCCGGTCGATCATCTCGCCGGCGTTGCGGGTGGCGTTGTCCATCGCCGTCATTCTGGCTCCCTGCTCGCTCGCCGCGTTTTCGAGGAGCGCGGTAAAAATCTGCACCGCGAGGTTCTGCGGCAGCAATTCGCCGAGGATCTCCTCCTCGGAAGGCTCGAACTCGTAGACCCCGCGCACCGCCGCACTTTCGGCCGATCCCTCGGCTTCCGGCGGCGGCGGAAACGGGATCAGCTGCTGGGCTGTCACGATCTGGGTGATCGCCGAGCGAAAGCGGTTGTAGACAATCGTGCACACGTCGAAAGCGCCGGCCCGATAGAGCACCAGAATGCGCTCGGCGATGTCGCGCGCCTCGTCGAACGACAGGCGGCGGCGGCCGATTTCGGTCAGGCTGTCGTGGATCATCCGCCCGTAATCGCGGCGCAGCCCGTCGCGGCCCTTGCGCCCGACGGTCAAGATCATGACCCGCTTGCCGGCCGCCTCGGTGTCGCGGATGCGGCGGCGCGCCTCGCGCAGGATCGTGGCGTTAAAGCCGCCGGCAAGCCCGCGATCCGAGGTCGCGACGACAATCAGATGGGTCTCGTCGCGGCCGGTGCCGACCAACAGCGGCGGCGCGTCGGGCAGACCCGCCATGCGCGCGGCGAGCGATCCGAGCACTCGCTCCATGCGCTGCGCATAGGGGCGCGCCGCCTCCGCCTGCTCCTGCGCCCGGCGCAGCCGCGAGGCCGCGACCACCTTCATCGCCGCGGTGATCTTTTGCGTCGATCTGACGCTGCGGATGCGCACCCGCAGATCCTTCAGACTCGGCATCGGGTCAGTCTCGATCGGTCATGTCATTGCGAGGAGCCGCAGGCGACGAAGCAATCTCGATGGGATGAGACACATGGCGGCGGGAGATTGCTTCGCTGCGCTCGCAATGACAACGCAATTTCACGCGAAGGTCTTGACAAAGCCTTCGAGGAACTCGCCGAGCGATTTTTCGACTTCGGGCGAGATCTCGCGCTCGTGGCGGATCGCCTCGAGCAGCTGCGGATGGCTGGCTTCGAGCTCGCTCAGCATCGAGCTTTCAAAGCGGCCGACCTCGGCGACCTCGATCGTGTCGAGATAGCCGCGCGTGCCGGCGAAAATCGCCACCACCTGCTGCTCGACCGGCACCGGCGAAAATTGCGGCTGCTTCAACAGCTCGGTCAATCGCGCGCCGCGGGCCAGCAGGCGCTGCGTCGAGGCGTCGAGATCGAGGCGAACTGGGCGAACGAAGCCATCTCGCGATATTGCGCGAGCTCGAGCTTGATGCGCCCGGCGACCTGCTTCATCGCCTTGATCTGCGCCGCCGAGCCAACCCGGCTGACCGACAGCCCGACATTGATGGCCGGGCGGATGCCGCGATAGAACAGCTCGGTTTCAAGAAAGATCTGGCCGTCGGTAATCGAGATCACATTGGTCGGGATATAGGCCGATACGTCGCCGGCCTGGGTCTCGATGATCGGCAGCGCGGTAAGCGAGCCGCCGCCATGCATGTCGTTCATCTTGGCGGCGCGTTCGAGCAGCCGGGAATGCAGGTAGAAGACATCGCCCGGATAAGCTTCGCGGCCGGGCGGGCGACGCAGCAGCAACGACATCTGGCGATAGGCGACGGCGTGCTTTGACAGATCGTCATACACCATCACCGCATGCATGCCGTTGTCGCGGAAAAACTCGCCCATCGCACAGCCGGCATAGGGGGCGAGAAATTGCAGCGGCGCCGGCTCGGAGGCGGTCGCCGCCACCACGATCGAGTATTCGAGCGCGCCGTAATCCTGCAAGGTCTTGACGATCTGGGCAACGGTCGAGCGCCGTTGGCCGATCGCGACATAGATGCAGTAGAGCTTCGCACTCTCCTGACCGTTGGCATGGGCGTGCTTCTGGTTGAGGACGGTGTCGATGGCGAGCGCGGTCTTGCCGGTCTGCCGGTCGCCGATGATCAGCTCGCGCTGCCCGCGCCCGATCGGCACCAAGGAATCGATCGCCTTCAACCCGGTCTGCACCGGCTCGTGCACCGAGCGGCGCGGGATGATGCCGGGGGCCTTGACCTCGACCCGCGCCCGCGTCACATCGGTGAGCGGGCCCTTGCCGTCGATCGGCTCGCCCAGCGCGTCGACGACGCGGCCCAATAGCCCGCGCCCGACCGGCACATCGACGATGGCGCCGGTGCGCTTGACGGTGTCGCCCTCGCTGATGCCGCTGTCGTCGCCAAAGACGACCACGCCGACATTGTCGCTTTCGAGGTTGAGGGCCATGCCCCGCACCCCGTTTGGGAACTCGACCATCTCGCCGGCCTGGACCTTGTCGAGGCCATAAATCCGGGCGATGCCGTCACCGATCGACAGCACCTGGCCGACCTCGGCGACATCCGCTTCGCTGCCGAAATTGGCGATCTGCTGCTTGAGGATCGCGGAAATCTCCGCGGCGCGAATTTCCATCTAAGACCTCTTTGGCCCCACTGCGGGCTCATCGATCAATGCGGGGTTCCTGAACATGGCTGCATCCGCCGGTGCGGGCGCTGCAGGCTAGCGCTCGGCCGGGTCACGGGGGATTAAGGTGCATGGCCGTCGGATCCGGGAAACGGGTCAGCTACGCCACGCCTTTCATCGCCAGCTGCAGGCGTCGCAGCTGGCCGTCGACCGAGCCGTCGATCATGCGCGAGCCGACTTGGACGATCATGCCGCCGAGCAGTCGCGGATCGACCCGGGCATCGACGAAGACCCGCCGACCGACCCTATGGAGCAGCTGCTCGGTCAACGCTGCCAGTTGGGCCTCGGTCAACGGCTGCGCCGTAGTGACCGCCGCGGTGACCTCGCCGCGCCGCTTGGCAAGCTCGGCGAGGTAGGATTCGATCATCGCCGGCACCGCGAACAGCCGCCGGTTGTTGGCGACGACGGCAAGAAAGTCGCGAACCAGCGGCGACAGCTCGGCCTCTTTGGCCAGCGCCGCGACCGCTCGCGCCTGCTGCTGGCGAGAGAGGATCGGGCTGCGCATCAGCCGCGCCAAGTCTCGGCTTGCCGCCAGCATGGCGCGCAGCTGGCGCAGCTCCGAGGCGACCTCGTCGAGCGCCCGGCGTTCTTCGGCGAGCTCGAGCAACGCCGCCGCGTACCGCTCGGCCAAGGCAGAAACGCCAGTCGTTTCGGAAGCCAATGTACAGCAGTCCTCAATGGCCGCGCCGGAAAGGCCGCAGCAGCATTTCCTTGTTGTCTTCGGATCGCGCCCCGAGCGCCGCCGCCGGGGCAGTAGCGCGGCGCGCGTTCCCTAACACAGCGCCGCACGCGGCGCAACAGCCAGCAAGCAGCGCCGGACATGGCGCAACAATCAGCGTCGCCGCGTAAACGACCCGTATGGCGGCAGCGGCTCGGCCGCGCCGGGATCGCGCGGGCGGTCCTCCTCAGGCGGCGGCGATTGGCGCCGCCTGGTCGATCGCGTCGCCGGCCGGCTCGGCGGCGGGGCCATGCGCCGGCCGCGCATAGGACGCTTCGAGCCGCTCGACCGCGGCATCCACCGCGAGCCGCAACCCAGCCTCGTTGAAAAACGAGCCGGGCAGCAGGCAGCGCGCCGCGAGCACCCGGCGAAAGGCGTCAAACAGCTCCGCATCGGGCGGCGTCGCCATCTCCCAGAAATCGTCGAGCTCGCCCTGAAAGGTCAGGCCGGGAATGTCATAAACCGCCTTGCCCAGCGCGATCACCGGCAGGCCGTTGGCCAGCCCCTGGGCGCCCACCGTGCTGTTGACCGTGATCACCGCCCGGCTGCGCGCCAAAATCTGGCTGAGCTCCCCGCCGTCGAGCACCGTGACCCGCTCGGCGACCATCTGCTCCACCGCCATATGGCCGACCATCCCGGCCCAATCCACCAGCCCGCTGTCAAACGGGTGCAGCTTGACCACCAGCCGCGAAGGCGGCGGGGCATGGCGGGCGAACGAGGCCAGCACGTATTCGATCGCGAGGTGCATCGCCCGAAACGGCGAGTGCACCCGCATCTGGTAATCGCAATCGAGCTGCAGCGGAAAGAAAAAGATCGGCTCGTCCGGCAGGGTCTCGATCGCCCCGGCCGCCCGCCGCTCGGAGCGCCGCATCAGCGCCAGCCGTCGCAGCCAGCCGGCATATTCGATCAGCTGATGGTAGGGGCGGTGCGTTTTGTAATGGGGAAACCGCCACATCCCCGCCATCGACGACAGATTATAGAGCACGTCCTCATAGGCGCGCCGGCGAAACCGGCCCGGCACGCTCGGCGGGCGCTCCCAGTCCGGCAGCCCGCGCGCCCGCTCGCGATACCAGTCGGGGTCGCGCGGCAACGCCGAGTACCCGTTGACGCCGCCTTCCTCAAAGGTGACCCAATCCGGCCGAATATACCCCTCCTCGGCGACGTGCACGCGGATCGCGCGACGCTCGGCGACGCGAATGGCGGCCCGGTGCAATGGCCGGCAATCGCCGAACAGGATGATGTCGCTGATCCTATTGTCGATCACCAGCCGTTCGAGAAATTCGGGCCACTCGTGCTCCCTGCCGCGGAAATCGACGGCTCCGGGCAGTCGCCAGAACATGCGGTCGCCGGCGTTGAAGTTGACTCGGTGCACGGCATGGCCGCGCGCCAAGAGCACTTGGCCGAGACGCTCGAAAAAGCGCGTCGCCATGCCCTGCAGAAAAAGAAAGCCACGGCCGTGTGGCGGCGTCGTCATCAGCTGTCGACGCGCGGTGCCGTGACTGCGGGATCGTTGACGCTTGACTGCACGCTACCCCCCAAAACCGGACCTCATCGCGGCACCGATGAACGCCAAGTTCGTTTACCGAGTTTCCATCACCTTGGCGTTGCATGTCCATCGATTTTTGCGGCCGCTGTCGTAAGACAATCGTCTCGCAGGCGAAGCCCCGGACCAGCATTGCGCGACCTGCGCACCAGGGTTGCGCGGCCCACTCCGATCGGAGAGCGCGGCGAGGCCTTTCCCCTGAGATGGCGATCGGGCGAAACCTTTTGGCGACCGTTCACGTTTTGTTAGTAGATATAGGATTCGATCCGGTCTTGATCGCGGCATCGCCGTCTAATGATCGGGGTAGTCGATGACACGCATCTTGGTGGCCGAACCGGACCGTCGGATTCGCGACTTTATCGCTGGCATTCTTGTCGATTGCGGCCACGCCGTGGAGGCGTGCGCCGACGCGGCTGAGGCGCTGGAATCGCTGGCCGCTGGGCCAGTGGACGTGATCGTGACCGATCTGATGCTGCGCCGCGGCAAGTGCGCAGCATTCACGCATAATTGCCCGGTCCTGGGCATTCCGATGATCACCCTCAGCGGCCGCGAGTTCGAACCCGGCCAACAGGTGACCCAACCGCCGTCGCCGCTTCTCGAAAAGCCGTTCCGCTTCGCCGATCTGCAATCTGTTTTGCACGCGGTGGCGCTTCGCTCCCGCTCGGCTCTAGCCGACGGGCCGATGACCCAGGACGCGGCCTAGCCGGATGATCACGGGCCTCCAGCAAAGCGTGATCGCGCACCGGGCGGCTTCAGCCATCCGGAATGTCGCATTGCGGCGGTTGGCAAGGGTCGCTGCGGGCGTAGAGCAGGAATTCGCGGTTGCCTTCAGGGCCGAGGATCGGGCTTTCGACGATGCCGATCACTGCCCAGCCCGGCTGGGAACCGACCCAGGCGGCGGCGCGCTCGCACACGGCGCGGTGGATTGCCGGATCGCGCACCACCCCGCCCTTGCCGATTTGGTCGCGACCGGCCTCGAATTGCGGCTTGACCAGGGCCAGCAAAGCCGCCCGCGACGCCGCCAGCGCCAACGCCGCCGGCAACACGGTTGCAAGCCCGATAAAGCTCGCGTCGCAGCTGATGATGTCCACCGGCTCGGGAACCTGCTCGCGCGTCAGCGCGCGGGCGTTGACCCGCTCATGGACGACGACGCGCGGATCTCCTCGCAGCTTCCAGGCAAGCTGGCCATGGCCGACATCGACCGCGTAAATCCGCCGGGCGCCGCGCGCCAGCAGCACGTCGGTGAACCCGCCGGTCGAGGCGCCAATGTCGAGCGCGATCCGGCCGGACACATCGACGCCGAAATGATCGAGCGCATGGGCGAGCTTGACCCCGCCGCGGGACACCCATGGGTGATCGCGGCCCTTGACGCTCAAGACTGCATCGGCCGCGAGCGGCTCGCCGGCCTTGCCGACCCTTCGCTCGCCGACATAGACGAGACCGGCGAGGATCAGCGCCTGCGCCCTCGCCCGGCTCTCCGCCAACCCCTGCTCGACCAGCAGCTGATCGGCCCGCTGCTTAGCTGACACGCCCCTGACCCCAGCCCTCTCCCCGCGAGGCGGGGAGAGGGAGGAGCCCGCGTCTGCCGGAGAGCCTGCCCCGGACCTGATCCGGGGGTGAGGGGTGGGCCGCCTTGGCGCCGTTTCGTGTCTTTCGGGCTTGGGCGTGGGTCGCGCTAGGCGCGGGCCGGTTGTGCGGCGATCTCGCGGCCGAGCGCCGACAGGGCCATCGCCACGATGTGGCGGGCGTTGAGCCCAGCCTGATCGTATTGCGCCTGCGGGCTGTCATGGTCGAGGAAGCGATCGGGCAGCACCATGCTGCGGATCTTGAGCCCGTGATCGAGCAGGCCGCTCATCGCCAGATGCTGCAGCACATGACTGCCAAAGCCGCCGATGGCACCTTCCTCGATCGTGATCACGACCTCGTGCTCGCGGGCAAGGCGGGTGATCAGGTCGGTGTCCAGCGGCTTGGCGAAGCGGGCATCGGCCACGGTTGTCGACAGCCCATAAGCGGCCAATTCCTGCGCCGCCTTCATGCATTCGGCCAAGCGCCCGCCGAGGCTCAGTAGCGCGATCGTGTTGCCCTCGCGGATGATGCGGCCGCGGCCGATCTCGAGCGGCGCCCCTTGCTCCGGCAGCGCCACCCCGACACCCTCGCCGCGCGGGAAGCGCACCGCCGAGGGCCCGTCGTCGATCGCGACACAGGTCGAGACCATGTGCACCAGGTCGGCTTCGTCGGCCGCGGCCATGATGACAAACCCGGGCAGGCAGCCGAGATAGGTCAGGTCGAACGAGCCCGCATGGGTCTGGCCGTCCTGGCCGACGAGCCCGGCCCGGTCGATCGCGAAACGCACCGGCAGCTTCTGGATCGCCACGTCGTGGACCACCTGGTCGTAGGCGCGCTGCAAAAAGGTCGAGTAGATCGCGGCAAACGGCCTCATCCCTTCGGCGGCGAGCCCGGCGGCAAAAGTCACCGCGTGCTGCTCGGCGATGCCGACGTCAAAGCAGCGCTTGGGGAATTTGTCGCCAAACAGGTTGAGCCCGGTGCCTGACGGCATGGCCGCGGTGATCGCGACAATGCGGTCGTCCTTTTCGGCTTCCTTGATCAGCGATTTGGCAAAAACCGTCGTGTAGGCCGGCGCCTTTGGGCTCGATTTGGCCTGCGCCCCAGTGATCACGTCAAATTTGGCGACGCTGTGCCACTTGTCGTCGGCTTGCTCGGCCGACAGATAGCCGTGGCCCTTTTGGGTGACGGCGTGGACCAGGATCGGCCCCAGTTCCTTGGTGTCGCGGACGTTTTTCAGCACCGGCAGCAGATGGTCGATGTTGTGGCCGTCGATCGGCCCGACGTAATAAAACCCCATCTCCTCGAACAACGTGCCGCCGGTGACAAAGCCGCGGGCGAGCTCCTCGGCGCGCCGCGCCGCATCCTCGAGCGGCTTGGGGAAATGCCGCGCCACCTCCTTGGCGATGTGCCGCAGCGACATGAACGATTTCGACGATAAGAGCCGCGACAGATAGGCGCTCATCGCACCGACCGGCGGGGCGATCGACATGTCGTTGTCGTTCAGGATCACGATCAGCCGCGAATCCATGGCGCCGGCATTGTTCATCGCCTCATAGGCCATGCCGGCGCTCATCGCCCCGTCGCCGATCACGGCGATGACGTTGCGCCGCTCGCCGCGAAAGTCGCGCGCGACGGCCATGCCGAGCGCCGACTGAGATCGAGGTCGAGCTGTGCGCCGCGCCAAACGGGTCGTATTCGCTTTCCGAGCGCTTGGTAAAGCCCGACAGCCCGCCGCCCTGGCGGATCGTGCGGATGCGGTCGCGCCGGCCGGTCAGGATTTTGTGCGGATAGGCCTGGTGCCCGACATCCCAGATCAGCCGGTCGTTGCGGCGTGTCAAAGACGTAGTGTAGAGCCACGGTCAACTCGACGACGCCGAGCCCGGCGCCGAAATGACCGCCGGTGATCGAGACCGCGTCGATCAGCTCGGCGCGCAACTCATCGGCGAGCTGCCGCAAATCCGATTCCGGCAGCCGTCGCAGATCGGCCGGCACGTCGATCCGGTCGAGCAGTGGCGTCCGATTGGAAATCGGGCGATTCGGGTTCGAATCCAATGCTGCGCTCCTCAGGTGCGGCGGCTGATGACGAATCGCGCCACCTCTCTTAAAAGTTCCGCTCTTCGCTCGAACAAATCAAGATGCGCGACCGCCTGGCGGACCAGCAATTCGGCCTGGGCGCGGGCGCGCTCGACGCCCAGAATCGAGACAAAAGTGGCCTTCCCGGCGGCGGCGTCGAGGCCCACCGGCTTGCCGGTCTCGGCCGCCGAGCCCTCGACATCGAGCAGATCGTCGGCGATCTGAAAGGCGAGGCCGAGATCGTGGGCATAGCCGCGCAGCGCCGTCCGCGGCTCCGCCGCCGCCTTGGCGAGAATCGCCCCGGCCTCGCAGGAGAAGGCGATCAGCGCCCCGGTCTTCATCCGCTGCAGCCGGGTGATGGCGCCGATGTCAAGCGTGCGCCGCTCGGCGATCAGGTCGATCATCTGGCCGCCGACCATGCCGGCCGGACCGGCGGCGGCGGCGAGTGCAGCCACCAGTTCGCAGCGGACCGCCGGGTCGGCATGGGTCTCGGGCTGCGCCAGCACCTCAAAGGCGGCGGTCAGCAGCCCGTCGCCGGCGAGGATGGCGGTCGCCTCGTCAAATTCCTTGTGGCAGGTCGGGCGGCCGCGCCGCAGATCGCTGTCATCCATCGCCGGCAGGTCGTCATGCACCAGCGAATAGGCGTGGACCATCTCGATCGCCGCCGCCACCTGCAGCGCGCAGCCGCGGGCGATGCCGAACAGGTCGGCCCCGGCCAGCACCAGGAACGGGCGCAGCCGCTTGCCCGGGGCCAGCGCCGAATAGCGCATCGCCTCCATCACCCGCGCCTCGATGTCCGGCGGCACGACCAGCAGCCGGTCGAGCGCCGAATCGGTCAGCGCGGCGGCTTGCGCCAGCGCCTCGGCAAACGGGGTCGCATCCGACCATAGCCGATCAGTCAAGGTTCGCCGGCTCCGCCGAAATGGCGCCGTCGGGGCCAATCGCGATGCGCTCGACCCGCTGCTGCGCCTCGTTGAGCTTTCGTTCGCAATGCTGCTTCAGCTGCGCCCCGCGTTCGTAGGAAAGGATTGCCTCGTCAAGCTTGACCTGCCCGGCTTCGAGCCGCCGCACGATCTGTTCGAGCTCGGCGAGCGCATCCTCAAAACTCATCGCCGCGATATCGGCGGGCAGGCTGGTATCGGCCATGCGGGCTCTTCTAGCAAAAAACGCGAGGTCTGTCGGCCGCTCTAACCGCTCGCGAGAGTGCAAAATTGCACGATCGTTGCATAGTTGCAACGGCCTCGGTCCGGGTGGCCGCCGTTCATGGGCCCATCAGGACCCGCAGATGAGCCGCGGCGCTGGCGCCCAGCGCGGCCAGATCATAACCCCCTTCGAGGGTCGAGACGATCCGCCCCCGCGCATGACGCAGCGCGATTTCGAGGAGCTGTTCGGTGATCCAGGCGTAATCGGCTTCATCGAGCATCAGCTGCGCCAGCGGATCGCTCTTATGCGCGTCGAACCCGGCCGAGATCACCACCAGCTCGGGGCGAAATGCTTCGAGCGCCGGCAGGACCTGCGCGCTCATCGCGAGGCGAAACGGGGCGGAGCCGGACATCGGGCGCAGCGGCACATTGACGATGTTGCCGACCCCGGTTTCGCTCGCCGCACCGGTGCCAGGATAAAGCGGAGACTGGTGCGTGGACGCGTAGAACAGGGTGTCGTCGGTCGCAAACCGGGCCTGCGTGCCGTTGCCGTGATGGACGTCGAAATCGATCACAGCCACCCGCTGGAGGCCGTGCACCTCGCGTGCCCGCAGCGCGCCGATCGCGGCATTGTTGAATAGGCAAAAGCCCATCGCTCGATCGGGCTCGGCGTGGTGGCCGGGCGGGCGCACCGCGCAAAAGGCGTTGTCGGCTTCGCCCGCGACGACGGCATCGACCGCCGCCACAACCGCCCCGGCGGCATGCAGCGCGGCCGTTCCGGACGCCGGCGACAGCACCGTGTCGGCGTCAAGCGCGACATGGCCCGATTTGGGAACAGCTGCGAGCACGCGCTCGACATGGCGCCGCGAATGAACCCGCAGCAGATCGTCGAGCGGCGCCTGCGGCGCTTCGCGGCGCTCGAGCGACGCGAATTGCGGCCCCGAGATCGCCGCCAGCACAGCGCGCAGCCGGGCCGGCGATTCGGGATGGTGGTCGCCCGGATCGTGCTCGAGGCAGGCTTGGTGGGTATAGAGGAGTGTGGTCATCGGCAGACCTCGGAAAGGGGGCTGCACGAAGTGTGGCATATTCGTGCGGTCGTCATTATGCCTTATCTGGTGCGTCCTTGGTGCTGCCGGAATGGCTCAGCGTCGGTGCCAGGCGTGGAGCCCGAGCGCCGCCCAGCCGATCAGCAGCGCCACGCCGCCAAACGGCGTGATCAGAGCGGGCCAGCGAAAACCGCTCAGCGCCAGCCCATAGAGGCTGAAGCTGAACAGAAAGATCCCGGCGGCAAAGCTCCATCCCGCGATGGTCAATGCCAGGCTCGGCCGATTGTTGCGCTCGGCAAGCGCGGCGACGGCGAGCAAGGCCGCCGCGTGGACCATGCCGTACAGCGCACCGGTGCGCAGCAGCTCCGCGGCTCGTGCATTGCCGGCGGCGAAATGCGCCGCGAGCGCCCCCGCCGCCACCGACAGCAACCCGCCGAGCGCCGCCGCGGCGAGCCAGGCGCGGATCATCGCGCCGCAGCCCGCACCCTTGCCTCCCGCCCCCACCCTACCCCTCCCCCGTGCACGGGGGAGGGAATTGGACGCGGCGGCCTTTTCCCTGCAAGGCCGCGTAATAGAGCGCTAAAGTCTCGCGGGCGACGATCTCCTCGGCAAAGTCTCGCTCGACCAGGCTACGCCCGGCCAAGCCCATCTTCTGCCGCAGGCCCGGGTCGGCGGCGAGCGCCGCGATCGCCGCAGCCAGCGCGCCAAAGTCGCGCGGCGCCACCAGGATGCCGCTCTCGGCGTCGCGGACCGCCTCGCGGCACCCCGGAACATCGCTGGCGACGATCGGCCGAGCGCTGGCGGCGGCTTCGAGCAACGCCTTCGGCACCCCTTCGCCATAGGTCGAGGGCAACACCGCGATCGCCGCGCGGCGCCACACCTCGCGCACATCGGCGACCGGCCCGAGCCAGGCGATCCCCGGCTCGGCGGCGAGCTGCGACAGGGCGGCCGGCGACAGCGAGCCCGGATTGTCGGGATCGGTCGGCCCGGCCAGCTCCAGCGCCACCCGGAGCCCGCGCGCCCGCAGCAAGCGCACGGCGGCGACCGCATCGAGCACCCCCTTGTCGCGCAGCATACGCGCGACCAGCGCCACGGTGACGGTGTCGGCAGCGGGCTGCGGCAGCGGGGCAAAATGCCCGATATCGACCCCCGACCCTCGGATCAGCGCGATCCGTTGCGGGTCGATCCCGAGTGCCGCCAGAGCCGCGGCGTCCTCAGGGTTCTGCACGACGATCCGGCCGTGGCCGCTCGCCACGGCGCGGCGCAGCGCGAGGCGCAGCGCCGGCCGGCGCAGCTTCGCGGCGAGGCCGGTCGCCGAAAATCCGGAGCCGAGGCCCATCAGCGATTGGATCACCGCCGGCGCGTCGGCAGCGCGGCGAAACGCCAGAGCGCGGGCTAGGCCGCCGAACAGCACCGGCTTTAGCGCGACATGGTGCAGAATGTCGGGGCGCTCCTCGCGGTAGAGCCGAGCGATCGCCAGAACCGCCCGCGCCGCGCCGACCAGCCCGTCGCCGCGTCGGCGCCAGCCGATCGGGCGCAAGGCGAAACCCTCCTCGCGGATCTGTCGGCCGTGGTCGCGCACCCGGGCGGCCACCACGACCTCGAAACCGGCGTCGCGCGCCGCTCGCGCCACCGGCAGGCGATGCGAGCAGAAGTACCAATCCTCGGTGACCAGAAACAGCAGCTTTGGCCGGCGCGTTCGATCATTTGCGGTCGGCGAGGCCGGCGAGCCGAGGGCGGCGGGCGAGCCGGCGACGGCCGCTCGGGGGAACCGTGACGGTGACACGCGAGGGCGGCTCCAGCGGTCTTGCCTCGGGGCAGCTCCTTCTCTAGTCCATCCGCTTGGGGATCGCTTGCGCAATCGGTGGCAGGCCGGGCAACGGGGCAGGGGCAGCGGGGACGGGGCGTGGCGCGCATCCTGATGACCGGCGCCGCCGGCTTTATCGGCGCGGCGCTGTGCCGCGAGTTGGCCCGCCGCGGCCATTGCGTGATCGGGGTTACCCGCGGCCCGGCCGAGCCGATCGCCGGCGTCGTGCTGTGCCCGCTCGGCGAGATCGGCCCTGGAACCGACTGGCGCGGTGTCCTTGATGGCGCCGATACCGTCGTCCATCTCGCCAGCCGCGCCCACCGCCCACATGCCGCCGCCGGGGTGCAGCGCGAATCCGGGGCCGCAGCGGCACTGGCCCGGGCCGCGGCTGCCGCCGGGGTGCGCCGCCTGGTCCATGTCAGCTCGATCAGGGCGATGGGGCCGGTGACGCCGCGCGGAGCGTCGTTTCGCGCCGGCGACACGACACGCCCCGGTGATCCTTACGGGCAGGCAAAGCTGGCGATCGAGGCCGCGGTCGCTGACGCGGCGCGCGAGACCGAGCTCGATCTGGTGATCCTGCGCCCGCCGCTGGTCCATGGGCCGGGGGTCAAGGGCAATCTGCGCGCGCTGATCCGTCTGGTGTCGAGCGGGCTGCCATTGCCGTTCGCCGGCATCGACAATCGCCGCAGCTTGATCGGCCTCGACAATCTGGTCAATTTGATTGCGATTGCCTGCACCCATCCCGCTGCCGGCGGGCGGGTGCTGCTGGCGCGCGACACCGCAGACTTGTCGACGCCGCAGCTGATCCGCGCGATCGCGGAGGGGCTCGCCCGCCCGGCCCGGCTGTTCGCCGCCCCGCCCCAGGCATTCGCCGCGCTGTCCCGGGTTCAGCCACTGGCGCCGGCGATCTCGCGGCTGACAGCCTCGCTGCAGGTTGACGACAGCGAGACGCGCCGCCTGCTCGGCTGGTCGCCGAGGATTGCGCCCGAGGCCGGGCTCTCGGCAACGGCGCGCGCGTTTGCCCGGCTGCGGCGGAGCGGACGCTGAGCGATCGAGGGTGTTTTCCTGGAGACATTCCCGACAGGACGACACCATGACCGCACCCACCGAGGACACCGAGCTGATCCGCTGTGCGCTTGCCTACGCAATCGAGCTTTACCGCGAGCTGAGCGCCGAAAACGGCGCGCCCTGCCCCGGTACCGAGAACCAGGTGGTCGATTTGATCCGCGCCGACCCGGAGCTGCGCACCGCGGTGGTCGAATGGGGGCGAAGGACCCAAATCGACGAGGCCTCGACCCACCCGGCGCGGCGGCTGCCCAGCGGCGGCCCGCACGACCGCATCCGCGCCTATCTTCGTTCAATCATGGAGCAGCCGGTGTTTACCCGGCCCGGCCAGGAGCCCGGCGATCGACGCTGATTTTTGCTGACCGCCGCACTATATCGGGCAAAACCACCGTCGCGCGCAGGAGGTGCCTCGTGCCGAGCTTTGACATCGTCTCGCGGATCGACCTGGCCGAGGTCGACAACGCGGCTGCCGGCATGACCCGCGAAATCGCGACGCGGTTCGACTTCAAGGGCAGCAGCTGCTCGATCGAGCGCAACGAGGGCAGCCTGGTCATCCTCGCCGACGACGAGCTCAAATTGAAGCAGATGCACGAACTGCTAAAGGTGCACATGACCCGGCGCAAGGTCGAGCCTGGGGCGCTCGACTTCAAGCCCGCGGAAAAGGCCTCGGGCAACCGGCTGCGGCAGACGATTATGCTGCGCCAGGGGGTCGGCGCCGATCTCGCCCGCCAGCTGATCCGCGAGATAAAGGACAAAAAGCTGAAGGTGCAGGTGTCGATCCAGGGCGACGAGCTACGCGTCACCGGCAAAAAGCGCGACGATCTGCAAGATGCGATCTCGCTGGTCCGAGGCCTCAAGCTCGAGCAACCGTTGCAATACCAAAACTTCCGCGAATAAGCCGGCCGTTTCCAGCCAGACCACAGGTGCGCCTGAGGGGGCACCTTTCTCACAGTAGGCGGGTAGCGAGGGTTGCGCCGGATGGCCGGCGCCGAGCCAAGCGTTTCGATCGGGCGATCAGGGTTGACCCTCCCGCATCGGAGACCTGCGCAGAACGGCTTAGGAGCCAGCTTTACCCTGCGCCTAGAGTTAAACGCCAAGACCCAACTTGACCAGAGGTATGCGCCATGCAGTACCGGCGAATTTCGGCCGATTGTCATCTCGACATGATCTGGCTGCCACCCGACCTGTTCACGTCGCAGGCGCCGCAGGCGTTAAAGGGCCAGATGCCCTACGTCAAGGAGCAGCCGGACGGCAGCAAGCGCTGGATCGACAACAATGGCGCCGATTACGGCAAGGCGGGCGGGGTCGGCGCGGTCGGCTCCGAATACGTTCCCGGCAAGCAGCTGCGCGTCGACAAGATGCACGAGGCCGGCCTTTACGACGACTTTAAGACGAAAGGGCACCGTCGGCCGGGCGATCCGCATCTGCGGGTCAAGGAGCTCGACCGGGACGGCGTCGATGCCGAGGTCATCTACGGCATTCTCGCCGCTTGCGCGAAGATGAAAGATCCGTTGGCGGCGAACGAGATGCTGCGCATCTACAACGACTTCATGCACGATTTCTGCAGCCACTACCCGGACCGTGAGATCGGTCTCGCCTGCCTGCCGTACAGCGACATCGAGGCGGCGGCGGCCGAGGTGCGGCGTGTTGCCAAGCTCGGCATGCCGGGCGTCGAGCTCAGCTGCTCGTGGCACATGACGCCGATGTGGCACCCGATGTGGGACCCGCTGTGGCAGGCGGTCAACGAGACGCAGGTGCCGCTGCATTTCCACACCTTCCCGGCGACCGACCCCGAGCTGCGCAAGTCGCTCGAGCCGACGATCGCGCGGCGGATGACTTACAGCGGGCTGTGCCGCTTTCAGATGACCCTGGCGACGATCCTGACCGACCTGATGGGCGCGGCGGTGTTCGAGCGCTTCCCGAACATCCGCATGGTTTTGGGCGAGAGCGGCATCGGCTGGATCCCCTACGTGCTCGACCGCATGGATTTCGAGTTCGAGGACCAGTACCAGGACCTCAAGCTCAAGCTGAAGCCGAGCGAATATTGGCGCCGCCAGTGCAAGGCGACGTTCCAATACGACCGCGTCGGCACAAAGCTGATCGACGAGATGGGCATCGAGACGCTGATGTGGGGCTCCGACTATCCGCATCCCGACGGGGTCTGGCCGGAATCGAAGAAATACATCGAGGACCAGTTCAGCCATCTCCCGGCCGAAACGACCTTTAAGATGACCTGCGAGAACGCCGGCAAGTTCTACGGCCTGATCAACTAGCCAAGATTTGCGTCCCCTGGCCGCGCCCGCGTTGGGAGGGCGTGCCCAGGGGCCCGCAATCCAGGGGCCAGCGATCCTCTACCTTCCCTCCGTAGCCCGTGGGGAAGGCGTTATTACAGTGGCTTATTGCGCTCTTCCGCCAGGGCTTTGCGCACCGGTCAAGAGCGAACCAAGCGGGTTCGCGAGGCCAGATTGAGTGCGGTTGACCCTCGCCGCTTCCGTCAGTCGCGGCGCGGAGGCCCGCCACCGAGCGCGAAATGGCTGTATTTTCATCCGCCGTCCCGGCGGCGGGCCAACGGATTGGGCCTCGGGCGGAGAAGCGAGGTCGAGGCGGACCTCGGGTCCGATCCAACCCTACGAAGTAGAGAGGCGCGATAACTTCGGCGGGACGATCATTAGGCTTTGGAAAAAGCACGCGAGCATTTGGGCAAGTTTGCGGGGGGCTGGCGCGCGGAGCGGGAAGCGCCACCTGTCGTAAAAAAGGCTCGTCCGCCGTCCGGGCTGTTGCCGCCGCGACCGGTAAAGACACTTGCGCAACGCTGGCGACCGGCCTACCTAAACTATGTCGACCCGTTTGGGTTCGGCTTCCCGGCCTAGCGTTCGTGTACGATCGTCCGACCGTGTCTCCCGAGCCAATCGATGTCCGATACGTTGCGCAGCCGCGCAGCGGCCTATCTTGCTACTTGGAGTTACTGCTGATGGCGACCGGTACGGTCAAATGGTTCAATGCGCAAAAGGGCTACGGATTTATCCAGCCCGAAAACGGCGGCGCTGACGTCTTCGTCCACATCTCCGCCGTCGAGCGCGCAGGGATCGACAATCTGCGTGAGGGACAAAAGCTCAGCTTCGAGCTCGAGCAGGGGCAGCGCGGCCGGGTCTCCGCGGTCAATCTGCGCCCAGTCTAGGGAGGAGAGAAATTCGTCGGGGGCGCTGCGGTGCCCCCGTCGCTTTATCTCGCGTCATGTTGCTGAGGAGAAACGCTTGGCCAAAGAAGACCTGATCGAATTCGAGGGGATGGTGCTCGAGCTCTTGCCCGATGCGCGGTTTCGCGTCAAGCTCGACAACGGGCACGAAACCCTCGCCTACTCTTCCGGGCGAATGAAAAAGAACCGCATCAGAATCCTCGCCGGCGATCGGGTCACGGTCGAAATGACTCCGTACGATCTCTCCAAGGGCCGGATCAATTTCCGTCACAAGGACGAGCGGGCGGCGCCGCCGATGACCCCGCGGCCGCAATTTCGCCGGCGATGAGCGGGCTGCTGCCCTGTCCTGCCGACATAGCTCGCTCGCAGAAAAGGTTTGACATGGCGCTCGCCAGACCCGATCTCAAATGCAGACTGCAACGCAACTAGTTATTAAAAAAGGCTACAACTTCTCAATGAGTTTTTCCGAACTTGATCTGTCGCCTGAAGTCCTTCAGGCAGTTTCCGACGCCGGCTACACGAACCCCACTCCGATCCAGGAACAGGCGATCCCCCACGTCCAGCGTGGCCGGGATGTTCTCGGCTGCGCGCAAACCGGGACGGGCAAAACCGCCAGCTTTGTGTTGCCGATGATCGACATGCTGGCGGCGGGGAGGGCGCGGGCGCGCATGCCGCGCTCGCTGATCCTCGAGCCGACCCGCGAGCTGGCGACCCAGGTCGCCGCGTCGTTCGAGCTCTACGGCAAGCATAATCGCCTGACCATGGCCCTGTTGATCGGCGGCGAAAGCTTTGTCGATCAGGAGCGCAAGCTCGATCGCGGCGTCGATGTGCTGATCGCCACGCCGGGGCGCCTGCTCGATCTGCACGGGCGCGGCAAGATCCTGCTGTCCGACGCGCATATTCTGGTGATCGACGAAGCCGACCGGATGCTCGACATGGGCTTTATTCCCGATGTCGAGCGCATTGTCGGCCTGTTGCCAAAAACGCGGCAGACGCTGTTCTTTTCGGCGACGATGCCAGCCGAGATTAGAAAGCTCGCCGATGCCTTTCTCGCCAACCCGGTCGAAATCTCGGTGGCGCCGCCAGCCTCTCCGGCGGCGCTGGTGATCCAATCGCTCGCCGTGGTCGAGCCGCAGGACAAGCGCGAGGCGCTGCGCCGGCTGATCGCGGCCGAAGACGTCAAAAATGCGCTGATCTTCTGCAACCGCAAGCGCGACGTCGATATCCTGTTCAAATCGCTTGCCCGGCACGGGTTCGACGCCGCGGCATTGCATGGCGACATGCCGCAGCCGAAGCGGACCGAGACCTTGGAGCGGTTTAAGAACGGCGAGATCCGGCTGCTGGTCGCCAGCGACGTCGCCGCCCGCGGGCTCGACATCAAGGGCATGAGCCACGTCTTCTGCTTCGACGTGCCGATCCATGCCGAGGATTATGTTCATCGCATCGGCCGCACTGGGCGCGCCGGCTTGTCGGGACGCTCGTTTATGCTGGCCGCACCCGAGGACGGAAAAGCGGTCGCCGACATCGTCAGGCTGATCGGCAAGGAGGTTCCGCTGGTCGCAATCGACGGCGTCGCCGTGGCCGAGCTCGACTACAGCGCGCGCCGCGGGCGCGGAGCGCGCCGTGCCGGGAGTGCTGCTGCTGCAACCCGGGCAATTCGGCCGGATCGGGCGCACCGCGCCGGCAGCGACGGCGCGGCGCCCAACCCGGTGCCGGCGAGCGTGCCCCCCGCTCACCGCAAGCCACGCCCGGCTGCGGCTGCATCGCTGCGTGCCGAGCGTCCGACAACACCGGCGAACGGCACAAACGTGACGCCGTTCCCAAGCGCCGCGGCGCCGCGCCGGCCCCGTCAACCGCAGCGGCAGCCGGACGACGACCGCAGGATCGTCGGCTTTGGCGACGATCTGCCGGCGTTTCTCGCCCGCCCGCCGCGCGCCGTCGCTGGGCCCTGACCGCCCGCGAGGCTGCGATGAAGACCATCTTTGTCATGGTCAAATGCGAGCTCGGCAAAGCCTATGCCGTCGCCGACAAGGCGGTCAGCGATGTCGAGCAGGTCTCGGAGGTGTACTCGACCTCAGGCCAGTACGACCTGTTGATGAAAATCTATTTGCCGGAAACCGCCGATATCGGCCATTTTGTCACCGCAAGATTGCAGACGCTGCCCGATGTAAAAGACACGTTTACGATCATCGCATTCAAGGCGTTTTCCGAGGATGCCTCGCCCTGAGGATGCCTCGGCCTGAGGATTCCTCGGTCTGACTGGGCCGCCCCGACCATCTCCTCTTGCATTCGCGCGCGAGCGATGCGATCCCGGATTCTGACGATTGGGAGGGTGGCGATGAGCACTGACGACGCGGGCTGGGTGCGGGTCGCCGCGCGCAGCGACCTAGCAGCGGGCGAGGTCATCGGCGTCGAGGTCGCGGGCCACTCGATCGCGATCTACGACAGCGACGCGGGCCTTTACGCGACCGACAACATCTGCACCCACGCCTACGCCCGCCTGTCCGACGGCTGGCTCGACGGCACAGCGATCGAATGCCCATTGCACGCCGCGCGCTTTGACATCCGCACCGGCAAGGTCTTGGACCCGCCGGCCACCGAGGACCTGAAGACCTATCCGGTCCGCCTCGCCGGCGACGACATCGAGGTCAAGCTCGACTGAGCTGTTAAGCGCGCCGCTCCCCAGCGCCCGAATGCGGGCCAGAGGCCCCGGTCCAGAATGCGGCCAGAGGCCCCGGTCCAGAATGCGAGCCAGAGGCCCGCGGTCCAACGTTAGCCATAGACGCGGCGGTAAAGCTCGATGATCTCGTCGCTCGAGGGCACGCGCGGGTTGTTGGCGGGCGAGCCCGAGGCCAGCGCCTGATCCGCCATCACCGGCAGCAATTCCTCATAGCGGGCGGCATCGATGCCGTAGGCGCGCGGGCTCGGCACCTTCAAATCCGTATTCAGCCGGCGCAATTCGTCGAGGAGGCGGGCGACGGCGCCCTGGCTTCCCTCATTCTCGTCGGCAATTCCCATCGCGCGGGCGCAATCGGCGTAGCGGTCGAGGGCGGCCGGCGCCGAAAAAGCGGTGACCTCCGGCAACAGCATCGCGTTCGAGAGGCCATGCGGCACATGGAAAAAGGCGCCGATCGGGCGGCTCATGCCGTGGACTAGCGCTACGCTCGAATTCGAGAACGCCATCCCCGCGGTGGTGGCGCCGAGCATCATCGCTTCGCGCGCGCCGCGGTTGGCGGGCTCGGCGCAGGCCGTGCGGATATGGCGCGCGATCAGCCCCATCGCTTGTCTCGCGAGCCCGTCGGTGAACGGGCTGGCGCGGCGGCTGACATAGGCCTCGATCGCGTGGGTCAGGCTGTCGAGCCCGGTATCCGCGGTCAGCCGCAATGGCATCGTCAAGGTCAGCTCGAAGTCGACGATCGCCGCAAGTGGGCAGCAGGCGAGCCCGGCGATCAGCATCTTCTCGTCGGTTTCGGTGTCGGTGATGACGGTGAAGCGGGTGACTTCCGAGCCGGTGCCGGCGGTGGTCGGGATCGCCACCAACGGCGGCCCGGCTTTGGGGATCTCGGCCGGGACCTTGTAGAGGCGCATTGGCCCGCCATTGGCGGCGAGCACGCTCATGGCCTTCGCGGTGTCGATCGAGCTGCCGCCGCCGAGCGCCACCAGGCTGTCGAACCCGCCCGCAGCGAGAAGGCGCGCACCCTCTTCGACGACCGCCGTGGTCGGGTCGGGAACCGTGTCGGAAAACGCCTCCCAGCGGATCCGGGCGCGATTAAGCAGGCTTGTCGCGCGCTCGAGAACGCCGCAATCGCGGATATAGGGGTCGGTCACGATCAGCGGCCGGGTCAGCGCGAAGCGCTGCAAGACGCCGGGCAGCTCGGCGAGCGCCCCGCCGCCGATCGCCAGCGACCGCGGCATGACAATGGTGGCGACCATCGCGGCCTCCTCTGGCTCAGCCCGGCTTCTTCAGGCGAAAGCGCAAGACGCCGCCCGGCTGTTGCGAGGATTCGAGCATCTCGCAGCCGGTCGTGCTGCAGAAATGCTCGAAATCCTTGACGGCACCCGGGTCGGTGGCAAGCACTTCAAGCACCGCGCCCGGAGCCAGCGGCTTTAACGCGCGGCGCGCCTTCAGCACCGGCAGCGGGCACAGGAGCCCGGTCGCGTCGAGGGTGGCGGCGGTTGCGGCGGTCTGTTCGCTCATACCAGCTCCACTCGAAATCGGCGCCACGCGGCGCCGGCTATCCTCCGGTATTCTTCGAGACGGCGGCTAATCGGCCGAAGCCGCGATTGTGCCCTCGCCGGCGGTCGCGAAAAAACGCCTGCCGGCGGCGCGCTGGTTCTCATAGATCGAGCCCTGGTGCTCGGCCGGCGGCAACGGCAGCCGCACCGGGACCGGGGCCAGGCGCGGCATTAATGTCGGGGCGCCGGCCAGCAGCAATTCGTCGAATTTCTCGATCCCGTCCTTAAAGCCGAGCAACGGCCAGGCGTCGGCGGCGCGGTACTGGAACAACAGAAAACGGCGCTCCCGGCCGGAGAAATTGGTGGCTGAGCCATGCACCGCACGCACGTGGTGCACGGTGATCGAGCCGGCCGGGCCGAGGCACGGCAGCGCCCGCGAGATGCCGATGTCGCAGCGCTCGGGATCGATCGCACCGCAAAACCGGCCGTCCGGGCCGTGATGGTCATAGATCGGACCCCGATGGCTGCCGGGAACGACCATCATCGGCCCATTCTCCATGCCGCAATCGTCGAGCATGATCCCGACCGCGGCGAGGTCGTCGTTGGTGTGCGGGTAGAACGCCCAATCCTGGTGCCATTCGACCGGCGCGCCATAGCCGGCGGACTTCATGTTGAGCTTGCCCGTGTCGAAGCGCACGCTGCCCCACAAATCCTGCAGCACCGCGACGATCTTCGGATGCCGGGCCGCCCGCGCGTATTCGGGATGGTGCAGATGCGGCGTCTTGATCCGCCGCACCCGCGGCTCTGCGGCGGAATGCGAATCCTCGAGATCGTAAATCTCGTCATTGGCGGCAACCCTGCGGGCGCCCTCGACAAACCCATCGGTGACCCGGCGCAGCGCCTCGACCTCGGCCGGGCCCAGGATCTCGGGGAGCACGATAAACCCATCGCGCCGGTAAGTGGCGATCATCGCTTCTGACAGCATAGTTCCTCCATAGGCAGGACGGGCCGGCCGAATTGCTGAGCCTCGGTGCCGGGATTGTCAACCAGCCGGCTCGCAGCAGATCAGCTCGGTCGGACCAGCGGCTCGCGACAAACGGCGGCTGCGCCCGCTCGCTGCCGGAAGCGCCGCGCGCTAACGCGCCAATGGTTTGCGGGCTTCGATCGCAGCCGAGACGACGTAGTCTTCGACCCCGCGCCCGGGCGCCCATTCCTTGATCATTGCCCGGCTTTCGGGCTTGGCGGTCACCTCGATTTCGGCAAAGCCGGCGGCGCGGAGCCATTGCTCGATCTGGCCCGCCGGTGCGGCGCCGGCGATGCAGCCGCAGACAAGCGCCGGATCGGCCACGAGATCGGCCGGCAGCGGCGCGGTGCCGACGATATCGGAGACTGCGAGCCGGCCGCCCGGCTTCAGCACGCGGAACGCCTCGCGAAACACCTGCGCCTTGTCGGGGACGAGGTTGATCACGCAATTTGAGATCACCACGTCGGCGGTGCTGTCGGCGACCGGCAGGTGCTCGAGCTCGCCGAGGCGGAATTCGACATTCCCGGCGCCGATTTTCGACGCGTTGTCGCGCGCCTTTGCCAGCATCTCGTGGGTCATGTCGATGCCGATGACCTGGCCCGTGGTGCCGACTTGCCGCGCCGCCAGAAAGCAGTCGAAGCCGGCGCCGCTGCCGAGATCGACAACCGTCTCGCCGGGCTGCATCGCGGCGATCGCCTGCGGGTTGCCGCAGCCGAGCCCGAGATTGGCGCCCTCCGGGACCATTGCGAGGTCAGCCTCGGAGTAGCCCATGCAGAGCGCCTTGTCCGGCGCATCGGTCGATGGCCCGCAGCACCCTGATCCCGCCGGCGCGCAGCAGGCCGATGCTTCGGCGGCAACGGCAAGGCTGCCGTAGCGGGCGCGCACCAATTCCTTGATTTCGCTCTGATCCATGATCGTCTCCTTTATGCCGATTGGCGGTCGGGCGGGATCGCTGTGCCGGTGGTGGCGCCGGGGCGGCAGACCGGCGCGCACGCCGCGCCGCTGCCGCAGCAGTTTTCGGTCAGATAGCCCATCAGCGCGTTCATCACCGAAAAATCGGTCGCATAGATCAGCTGTCGGCTGATGCGCCGCTGGGTGATCAGGCCGGCATGCATCAGCTGCTGCAAATGAAAGGTCAGCGAGGACGGCGACAGCTCGAGCGCCTGCGCGATGGTCCCCGCCGACAGCCCGTCGGGCCCGCGCTGCACCAGCAGCCGGAACACCGCGAGCCGGGTCTCGTGAGCGAGCGCGCCGAGCGCCGCAATCGCCGTCCTGCCCTCCATCGCAATCTCCGATATTCCAACGAAAATCGAAATTAGGTACGGTTTCGCTCGTTGTCAACGATTGTCCGTAAATCGTCGAATGATTGATCGGGGGTGCGATTGGGGCGCTGCGGCGCTACATAAGGACGGGTAATGTCGAGGAGGTTCCAATGGACGACCAAACCCGCACCGAGCTCGAAGCCGCCGCCTTTCGCCGCCTCGTCGAGCATCTGCGCGAGCGCACTGACGTGCAGAACATCGACATGATGAATTTGGCGGGCTTCTGCCGCAATTGCTTGTCGCGGTGGTATCGCGAAGAGGCCGAGCAGCGCAGCATCCCGCTCTCCGACCCGCAGGCGCGCGAGATCGTCTATGGCATGCCCTATGACGAGTGGCGCAAGAAATATCAGAATGAAGCGAGCCCCGAGCAGAAGGCCGCCTTCGCTGCCTCGCAGCAGCGCTAGCCCCGCGCACTGGCCCGCGCCCGCCTTGCGGCGGCACGCCGCCGCCGCTATCGTCGGTGGCTGCCGCGGGGGCGCGGCGTCATTGGGGAAAGCGGGGGACCATGCCGGATGTCGGCGGGATTGCAGGCGAGCGGCTCAAATCGCTGATTGAGCGGATCGAGCGGCTCGAAGAGGAAAAGCGCGCGCTGGGCGAGGACATCAAGGAGGTCTACGCCGAGGCCAAGGGCACCGGTTTCGACCCGAAAATCATGCGGCAGATCATCCGCATCCGCAAACGCGACAAGGACGATCTCGACGAGGAAGAGACGCTGCTCGACCTCTACAAGCGCGCGCTCGGGATGCTGCCCGATGCGAGCCCGCAGTCGCAGGCCGCGGAGTAGCCCCGGATCGCCTCCCCAGCCTCCGCCGGGCTGCGGGAACGGCGCCGCCCGGCTGCGGCCGGCGAATCGTTGCCTCGGTTGTTTGCCGTCTGCCGGAAATCGGGGGTGGCGTGCGGCGCAGGATTGCTGAAGGGCTACAACTGCTGGTGAGCCCCACCCCAGAGAGTGCGATACTCCCGGCATGACCTATGCCGATTTTGTTCATCTGAGGGTTCACACCGCCTATTCCTTGTCGGCCGGAGCGATCCCGGTCAAGGAGGTGGCGCGGCTGTGCCAGGCCGAGCGCATGCCGGCGGCGGCGATCACTGACACCGCGAACCTGTTTGGCGCGCTCGAATTCGCCACCGCCTGTGCTGCGGCCGGAATCCAGCCGATCATCGGCTGCGAGATGGCGCTCGGCCCTGGCGATGCCGGCGGTCGAGCGGGCGGTCCTTCCGCGCGCACGGCGGAACCGGACCGGATCGTGCTCTTGGTGCAGAGCGAAACCGGCTATCGCAACCTGTTGGCGCTGTCGAGCCGGTCCTATCTCGCGGGCGAACCGGGCGCCGAGCCGGCGGTGGGCCTCGCCGATCTGATGGCGGCGAGCGAGGGGCTGATCTGCCTGACCGGCGGGTCCAACGGGCCGGTCGGCAGGCTAATTGCGCAGGGGCAGGTCGAAGCCGCCGAGACTACGCTGCTCGCGCTGTCGGCGGCGTTTCCGGGCCGGCTCTATGTCGAGCTGATGCGCCATGATGAGGCGGAAGAGGCGCGCAGCGAGCCGGGGCTGGTCGATCTCGCCTATCGCCACGATCTGCCGCTGGTCGCCACTAACGACGCCTACTTCCCCGACCGCGCCTTCTATCAGGCGCACGACGCCCTCTTATGCATCGCGCAGGGCACGGTGATCGCCGACAATGAGCGCAGGCGGCTGACGCCCTCGCATTACTTTCGGCCGGCGGCCGAGATGCGCGCGCTGTTCGCCGATCTGCCGGAAGCCTGCGACAACACGCTGATCATCGCCCGGCGCTGCGCCTTTATTCCGCAGCCGCGCCAGCCGATCCTGCCGGCCTTTCCGACCGAGCCCGGCGAAACGGAGGAGACGGCGCTGCGCCGCGCCGCGACGGCCGGGCTCGAGGCCCGCCTTGCCCGGCTCGGCCTTGGCGAAGAAGAGGTGCCGCCCTACCGCGAGCGGCTCGAATACGAGCTCCTGATGATCATCCGGATGGGCTTTGCCGGCTATTTTTTGATCGTCGCCGACTTTATCCAATGGGCCAAGCGTGAGGGCATCCCGGTCGGCCCGGGGCGCGGCTCCGGTGCCGGCTCCGTCGTCGCCTGGGCGCTGACCATCACCGATCTCGACCCGTTGCGCTTCGGCTTGCTGTTTGAGAGGTTTCTTAACCCCGAGCGGGTGTCGATGCCGGATTTCGACGTCGATTTCTGCCAGGACCGGCGCGACGAGGTGATCCGCTACGTCCAGCAGAAATACGGGCACGACCGGGTCGCGCAGATCATCACCTTTGGCAAATTACAGGCGCGCGCGGTATTGCGCGATGTCGGCCGGGTGCTGGCGATGCCCTATGGCCAGGTCGACCGGCTGTGCAAGCTCGTGCCCAACAACCCGGCGCACCCGGTGAGCCTCGCCCAGGCGATCGCCGGCGAGCCGGCATTGCAGCAGCTGCGTGACGGCGACGAGACCGTGGCCCGGCTGATCGAGATCGCGCTAAAGCTCGAAGGACTCTACCGTCACGCCTCGACCCACGCCGCCGGGGTGGTGATCGGCGACCGGCCATTGGCCGAATTGGTGCCCCTATATCGCGACCCGCGCTCCGACATGCCGGTCACCCAGTTCAACATGAAGTGGGTCGAGCTCGCCGGGCTGGTCAAATTCGACTTTCTCGGACTTAAGACCCTCGATGTGCTGCAGCAGACGGTGGCGCTGCTCAAGGCGCGCGAGGTCGAGATCGACCTGGCGGATCTGCGGCTGGACGACGAAAAAACCTACGCGCTGATCGCACGCGGCGACACCACGGGGGTGTTCCAGCTGGAAAGTGCGGGCATGCGCGACAGCTTGCGCAAGCTCAAGCCCAACCGTTTCGAAGACATCGTGGCGATGAACGCGCTCTACCGGCCGGGGCCGATGGAGAGCATTCCAAAGTACATCAAATGCAAAAACGGCGAGGAGCCGGTTTATTACCCGCACCCGCTGCTGGAGCCGATCTTAAAGGACACCTTTGGCGTCTTCACCTACCAGGAGCAGGTGATGCAGGCCGCCCAGATCATGGCTGGCTACAGTCTCGGCAGCGCCGATCTGTTGCGCCGCGCGATGGGCAAAAAGAACGCCGCGGAAATGGCGGCGCAGCGCGGCAATTTCGTCGCAGGCGCCGCTAAAAACGGGGTCGACGACCAGCAGGCGAACCTGGTGTTCGACCTGATGGAAAAGTTCTCCGGCTACGGGTTCAACAAATCCCATTCGGCGCCCTATGCGCTGATCGCCTATCAGACCGCCTATCTGAAGGCCAACCACCCGGTCGAGTTCCTCGCCGCCTCGATGACGCTGGACATCGGCAACACCGACAAGCTCAACCAGCTGCGCCAGGAAGCCGACCGCCTCGGCATCCGGCTGCTGCCGCCCGACATCAACCGCTCGCGCCCCGGCTTTTCGGTCGAGGCGGACCCCAGGAGCGACAAGCCGGCGATCCGCTATGCGCTGGCCGCGGTCAAGGGGGTGGGCCACCAGGCGATGGCCGAACTGGTGCGCGAGCGCGAGGCGAACGGCCGGTTCAAGGATCTGTTCGACCTGGCGCAGCGGCTCGACGCCAAGACCTTTAACCGCGGGCAGTTCGAAAGCCTCACCAAGGCCGGCGCGCTCGAATGCCTGAACCCAAACCGGGCGCAGACCTTTGCCGCGGCGGAATTGCTGATGCGCCAGGCGAACCGCAGCGCCGCCGAACGCCAGGATGGTCAGGGCAGCCTGTTCGGCCTCGGGCTCAGCGACCGCCCGTCCTTGCCGCTGATCGACGATTGGCCGGCGGTCGATAAATTGCAGCACGAATTCGCGGCGATCGGCTTTTACCTGTCGAGCCACCCGCTCGACGCGTACGGCAAAAGCCTGGAACGGGCCGGCATCCTGCGCTCGGCCGATCTGCCGGCGGCGTTGGCGGCCAATGCGGCGAGCCGGTTTCGCCTCGCCGGCATCGTGATCGGCCGCAAGGAGCGCACTTCGGCGCGCGGCAACCGGTTCGCCTTTGTCCAGATGTCGGATCCGAGCGGCGTCTTCGAGGTGACGCTGTTCGCCGAGATGCTGCGCGAGGCGCGCACCTTGCTCGATGCCGGCCAGCCGCTCGCGGTCACCGTCGATGTGCGCAGCGAGGAAGACAGCCTGCGCCTGACCGCGCAAAAGATCGAGCCGCTCGACGATGTCGCCGCCCATGCCGCAGCCGGGCTGCGGGTGTTCCTCGGCGAGGCGCGGGCATTGGCTCATCTGCGCAATGTGATCGGGCGCGAGGCCGGGGGGCGCGGCCGCGTATCGGTCGTGCTCGACCTGCCCGAGCGCGAGGTCGAGATCGCCATTCCCGGCGGGTTCAAAGTCGGCCCAAAAATCCGCGCCGCGGTCAAATCGCTGCCCGGCATCATCGACGTCCACGATATCTAGCCGAACCCGATCGCCGCGGGTGTTTGGCAAAATCGTTGCGAGGCGGGTGATTTGGGGTTAACCCAGCCTGGCCACAGTTCGGCAGGCGGCGTCGGGTCTCGGATGGCGGGCAATCTGGTGCAGGGCGCGGTGTTCACCGTCATGGTGGTGCGCGCCGGATTGCTGCGCGACCCGGCCTTCGAGCTCGAATTGGCCGAGCAGATCGGCCGCAGCCCGCGATTTTTTTTGAACGCGCCAGTGGTGCTCGACCTCAGGGACGCCGGCGAATTCGCGGGTGCCGCCGAGTTCTCCGAGGCCAGGGAGATCCTGCGCCGCCATACCCTGACCCTGGTCGGCATCCAGAACGCGCTGCCGGCGCAGGTTGAGGCCGCCGCTGCCGCGGGGCTGGCAAGCTTTGCCCCAAATTCGACCCAGTCCCAGCGGCGACGCCCGCCGCCCGAGCCCGAGCCGCAGCAAGGCGCGGATTTGGCGCCGGCGCCGCCACCACGCGCCGCCAGCTCCCCGAACCCCGGAATTGCCGGCAAGACCCGGCTGATCACTCAGCCGGTGCGCTCGGGGACCCAAATATATGCCCGCGGCGCCGATCTCGTCGTCACCGCCGCGGTCAGCCCCGGCGCCGAAATCATCGCCGATGGCAACATCCATGTGTATGGCGCGCTGCGCGGCCGGGCGCTCGCCGGCGCCGAGGGCGATCTCGAGGCGCGAATCTTTTGCGACCGGTTCGAGGCCGAGCTGGTCAGCATCGCCGGCCATTATCTTGTCAGCGAGCAAATGCCGGCCGCCGAGAGGGGCTTGCGGGTGCAAATCGCGCTCGTCGATGACCGGTTGACCATCACGCGAAATTGACGCTCAGATTGGCCGGACCGAGTTTGTCGGGCATGATCTGCCGGGGGTGACAATCCTGAAGTCGGCGCGGGTGCCGCGATGCGGGAGCGCCGCCGCGACCGGCTGGGCGCTGCTCAGGCCCGACGCCGACGCCGGTTCGAGGCCATCGGTCCATGGCGGGCCGCCGGGGGAGAGGGGAGGTCTTTTTGACGGCAAAAGTCATTGTGCTGACGTCCGGCAAGGGCGGGGTCGGCAAGACCACCAGCGCCGCCGCGGTCGCCGCCGGGCTGGCCTTGCGCGGCCATCGCACCGTGGTCATCGATTTTGACGTGGGCCTGCGCAACCTCGATCTGATCATGGGCTGCGAGCGCCGGGTCGTCTTTGATTTTATCAACGTGATCAATGGCGACGCCAAGCTCAACCAGGCGCTGATCAAGGACAAGCGCAACGACAGCCTTTATGTGTTTCCGACCTCGCAGACCCGCGACAAGGATGCGTTAAAGCGCGACGGGGTCGAGCGCGTGCTCGATGAATTGAAGGAAACGTTCGACTACATCGTCTGCGACAGCCCGGCCGGGATCGAGCATGGCGCCATCACCGCGCTCTATTTCGCCGATGTGGCGATCATCGTGACCAACCCCGAGGTGTCGTCGGTGCGCGACAGCGACCGGATCATCGGCATCCTCGCCTCAAAGTCGCGGCGCGCCGAGCGCAATATGGACCCGGTCGAGGTCCACCTGCTGCTGACCCGCTATTCGCCCGAGCGGGTCGATCGCGGCGAAATGCTGGCGATCGAGGACGTCAAGGAAATCCTGTCGATCCCGATGCTGGGCGTCATCCCCGAATCGGAATCGGTGCTGCGCGCCTCGAACACCGGGACCCCGGTGGTGTTTGACCCGGAGAGCGCGGCCGGGCAGGCCTATGTCGACGCGGTCGGCCGGCTCCTTGGCGAACAGCGCGAGATGCGCTTTTTGAAGACCGAACGCCGCAGCTTTTTCCGCACCCTGTTCGGCAGGGCGTGATGCGCCTCCTCGATTTTCTGTTCCCGGAGCGCCGGAACACCGCGCTCGTTGCCCGCGACCGGCTGAAGATCGTGCTCGCCCATGAGCGGGCGAGCCGCGACGCGCCGGACTTCCTGCCGGCTCTGCAGCAGGAATTGCTCGACGTGGTCGGCCGCTACGTCGAGATCCGCGACGACATGCTGCGCGTCAATGTCGCGAGCTCGGGCGAGACCTCATTGCTCGAAATCAACGTCGAGCTCGATGGCGCCAACATCAAGCCGGTCAACAACGGGGCTGCCGCTGCGGCGAAGCCAAGGCCCAGGCCGCTGCCGATCGCGCGGCCCGACCCGACATCGCCGCCGCCCTGGGTCAAGCCCGGCTGATCTTGGCCAGCCGCGGATAAAGGAGGAGCGAATGCCCGGCAAGGTCGGATTTATCGGGCTCGGCGCCATGGGCGGCCCGATGGCGCTCAACCTGTTGAAGCACGGGTTTTCGCTGGTCGTGCACGACATCGACGCGACCAAGCTGGAGCCGGCGCTGGCCGCCGGCGCCGCCGTGGCGCAATCGCCCGAGGCGGTCGCCGCCGCGGCGTCGCGCACGATCTCGATCGTCGAAACGACCGATCAGGCCGAGTCCGTGATCATCGGCGAGCACGGCATCATCCACGGCGCCGGCCGCGGCCATATCGTCCTCTCGATGAGCACGATCGACCCGTTTGCGGCGCGGCGTTTTGCCGAGCGCCTGGCCGAACGCGGCATCGCGATGCTCGACGCCCCGGTCAGCGGCGGCACCGTGCGCGCGAAATCGGGCGAGCTGTCGATCATCGCCGGCGGTGCGCCCGAGACCTACGCGGCCTGCGAAGACCTGTTCCGGGCGATGGGCAAGAATTTGTTTCATGTCGGGCCGGTCGGGCAGGGGCTGGCGATGAAGCTCCTCAACAACATGCTGGGGCAGGTCGCGACCGTGGCGATTGCCGAGGCGCTGGTGCTCGGGGTCAAGGCCGGGCTCGACCCGCACCAGATTTACGAGGTGATCCGGGTCAGCACCGGGGCGAGCGTGCAGTTCGAAAACCGGGTGCCGCGGATGCTGCGGCGCGACTTCGCCCCCGGCGGCACGATCGACATCTCGTATAAGGACCAGGACCTTGAAACGTCGTTTGCCAAGCGGCTCGGCGTGCCGCTGCTGTTGGCCAATCTGACGCAGCAGGTCTACCAGATGGCGCGGGCGCAAGGCCTCAACAAGGAAGACGGCGCGGCGATCATCAAGGTGTTCGAAGAGCTCGCCGGCGTGAAGATCAGCCAAGGAGGCTGAAAGCCGGTGCGTCGGCTCGAAGCCGCCGCTACAATCCCCTCTGCCCGGACTTGTTCCGGGCATCCACGACTTCAACACTGCCAAGAGCGAGCCGAAAAAGGCGTGGATCACCGGGTCAAGCCCGGTGAAGGCGAATATAGGACGGGCGCGGGCGGCTCGAAGTCGACCGAGAAATAAGAGGAGACTGTGACATGGCGACATACGTGCTGATCCACGGGGCGTACCAGGGCGGCTGGATCTGGGGGCCGACGGCGGCGCGCCTGCGGGCGGCCGGGCATGTCGTCTACGCGCGCTCGCTCGACGGCTGCGGCGAGCGCCGCCACCAGCTGCGGCCGGGCATCAACGTCGAAACCCAGGCGACCGAGATCGCCGAGCTGCTGTTCTATGAGGATTTGCACGACGTGGTGCTGACCGGCACCAGCTCGGGCGGCATGGTGCTGTGCCGGGCGGCGGAGTTGGCGCGCGAGCGGATCGGCCGGCTCGTGTTTGTCGATGCGCTGGCCTTGCTCGACGGCGAGCGGATCGCGGAAATCGTCAATCGCCCGACCCCGCGCGTGGCAACGGCACTCGCGGTGGCGCCATCGCGCGAGGATGCCGAACACCGCAGCTTCGCCGGGCTCACGCCCGGATTGCGCGCGTTGGCGCTTGCCCGCTACACGCCGCACCCGATCGCCGCGATGGAGGAGCCGGTGTCGCTGAAGAGCTTCTGGAGCCAATCCTGGCCGGGAGCGACGGTAATTCGCTGCCGCCGCGCCGCCAATCCGGGTGAGGCGCATCAGCGCCGCACTGCCGAGAAGCTCGGCGGCAAATACCTCGAAATCGACACCGGCCACTACCCGATGCTGTCCGACCCTGACATTCTGGCGCCGTTGCTGATGGAACGCTGATCGAGGGGTGCCGGCGATGGTTGCGGTATCCACGAAGCCTTTGACGGTTGCTACCGAAGCGCTGGGGCCGATGACTGGCCGACGCTACATCGACAGCCTCAAGGACGGGCGCGAGGTGTGGATCGACGGCGAGCGGGTGGCTGACGTCACGACCCATCCGGCGTTCAAGGACATGGTCGGCGAGCTGGCTCGCATCTACGATCTGCAGAACAGCGCGCGATACCGCGACCAGATGACCTGCCTCGAGCCCGAAAGCGGCGAACGGATCAGCGTCAGCTGGCTATTGCCGCGCTCGGCCGAGGATCTGAAGCGCAAGCGCCGCAACAGCGAATTGTGGAACGAGCTGAGCTGGGGCCAGCTCGGCCGCAGCCCGGACATCCTGGCGCCCTACATCATCTCCGCGCTGCATTTGAAGGACCAGTTCAGCGCCGTCAAGCATCCGAAATGCGATTTCGGCGAGAATCTGGAGAATTATTACAGATACTGTAAACGCCACGACCTGTTCCTGACCCATGCCCTGGGCGATCCGCAGGTCGATCGCAGCACCCAGCCGCAAAACGAGCAGCGCGCGGTGGCGGAGGACACCGAAGTGGCGCTTCACGTCGTCGAGGAGACTAAGGACGGCGTCGTCGTCACCGGCGGCAAGCAGCTCTCGACCGCAGCACCGCACAGCCACGAATGCTATGTCTCGCTGTCGGCGACCTTTGCGCGGCGCAACAATCCGAAATGCGTGCTGGCCTTTGCGATCCCGACCAACGCGCCCGGCCTCAAAATCCTGGCGCGCGAGCCGGTGTCGCGCTGGTTCGGCTCGTGGGGGCACCCGCTGCAAATGCTCGACGAGCAGGATTGCATGCTGTTTTTCGAGCATGTGCTGGTGCCGTGGGACCGGCTCTTCATGCTCTACGACCCGACGCCGATGGTCCGAATCCTCGGCGCCGACGGTGTTGGCGTCGGCTTCAACTTTCTCGGCTGGTCCAATCTGTGCCGGGTCGAGGTGCGCATGCGCCTCTTGACCGCGGTCGCGACCATGGTCGCCGAGGCGATCGGCGTCATCGACTATCGCGAGGTGGCGGCCAAGCTCGGTGAGATGGCGACCTATTGCCAGATCTGGCGGCACGCGATGGAGGGCGTCGAGCACGAAGCCGGCCCCACTCCCTCGGGGCAATGGACCCTCGGGCCGTCGCGCGCCTTGCACATCTGGTTCACCCAGGTCTCGGGCCGCATGGTCGAATTGCTGCGCGAGATCTGCGCCTCAGGCATCATCATGCAGCCGAGCGAGAACGACCTCGCGAGCTCCGATATCCGCCCTTATCTCGACCGCTACATGCGCGGCAAGGATGTCGATGTCGAATACAAGTCGCGCCTGTTCCGCCTGGCGCACGACCTCGCCGCCTCGTCTTTCGGCCTGCGGCAGGAAATTTACGAATACTGGCACGGCGGCGACCCGAGCCGCAACCGCATCAACCTGCTGCGCAGCTTCGACCAGCGCGAGATGATGGGGCGGATTCGCGAGCTGCTGCAAAATCCGCTGCCGCATGGCGAGGTGCCGTGAGTGACGCCCCGATCGGCTAGGACGGTGGAGCAATATAGAAGGTACCCAACTGCCTCGTCACACCGGCGAAACAGGCTGTGTGAAAACCGTGCCGGCCATCCAGAATTCGTCGTCCCCGCGAAAGCGGAGACCCAGGGCAACAGGCTGAAATCCCTGGATTCCCGCTTGCGCGGGAATGACGGGAAAGGGGTCCGAGGAAGGCGGACATGCAGTTTTCACACGGCCTGGAAAGCCGGTGCCCATGGCTCAAATGGGTCCCGGCCTGCGCCGGGATCACGAGAAAAAAGACAAGATCAGTATCTCGGTTCCTCTGGATTTGGTTTATTCGGAGTGGCGGCACCCGGTATTTTCATAATTTCCTTGGTGAAGACCGGGCCGAACCGGATGATAAGCGATCGGTTGACCCCGTCGCCGCCGGAGAGCGCGCCGGAAAACCCGTCGCGTATGGTGCGCCAAGCAAACCAGTTCACAATCGCCAACAACAAGAAAAAAATCCCGAACGGATTGATGCCGCCGACGCCAAGGGCATCGCCCCAAAACGCGTAAATTGCCAAAAGTACAAGCGCTGTCGTCGCAATTATTTTGCCCACCATGTGAGCCTCCACCCTCAAGCGCAATACGCGGACGAGGTCGGTGGTTCGCGCGCAATCTTCAGGTGGGAAATCGCGCGAGGGGTATCAACGGCAAATGGCAGCGCGGTCAACCCATTGTTAAGAGGCGTCCACAGCCGGGGATCGGCTGGCGCACCCCGGCCGTGCGCAGCGCATGCCACATCATCGCCGAGGCGCTGGAGATGACCGGCTTGCCCAGATCCTGTTCGAGTGCTTCGAGCACCGGCAGGGTCGGCATGCCGGTGCCGCTCAGGAACACCGCCTCGGCTGCCGCGCAATCGACCCGCCGGGCGAGGCTGTAGGCGCGCTCGGCGGTCTCGTCATAGATGTTGGTGACGTCCTTCAGATTATCGAAATTGACCACCTGCAAGCCGTGCGCTTCGAGATGCGCCTTGCCTTGCAAGGTCGTCTCGCGCGAATAGGGCGCACCCAACGCCAGCTTGCGCACGCCTAGCCGTTCGAACCCGCGCAATACCGAGCCAAAGGCGGTGACAACGCGTGTGCCGCTCGACTGTTCGAGCCGAGCCAGCAAATCCGTCTCGCCGTCGCGACCGAGATAATAGCTGGTCGCCGTATGTGCCAAGACGATCACATCGGGCTTGACCTGCGTCAACATTTCGACCGTGGCGTCGATGTTGCCCACCATCATGCGGTTGCGCTCGCTCTGCCCGTCGGGCGCGCCCGGCACGCCGCGCGCGACCATGCGGTTGAAATGCAGCGAGACGCCGGCGGGCGCCAAAGCCATCATCTCGGGCTCTACGGTCGGGTTCCCCGGCGGCAATAGAAAGCCCAGCCGCGCCCGCCATCCGATCATCGCCGCCTCCCCGCGTTACCTTAGGATCAGCCCATGCCGGACACCGAGACCGGATCGATCTCGTACATGATGCGCACTTCGCCCGGTTGGCGAAACGGGTAGGTGTCCTTGCCGAGATATTTCTTGGCGAGCGCGTCGATGTGCGCGTCGGCGCCGTGCTCCTGCGCCGAGGCGACCCGGCCGCGAATCTGCACATAGCGATAGGGGTTGTCCGGGTCCGCGATCGAGAGCGCCACCGGCGCCCCAGGCTTCAGAACGCGGGCTTTGACCCGGCCCTTGGCGGTATTCACGCGGACCATCCCGCCCTGATAATCAACCCACACCGGCGTTACCTGCGGCGTTCCGTCGGACATCACAGTGGCCAGATTGGCGAACGCCTTTTTCTGCTGCAGAAGATCAAGGTAGCTGTCGAGATTTGCGGCCATTTGGCGACTTCCTGTTCAAGCTCGCGAGGCGAGCGGGAGACCGATCCGCGCCGGCGTCATTCCACCCGCACCCTAACGGCGACCGGCCACCGCGGTTCCGGTGGTGACCGCAATAATCGAGCCGGCTGCTGACCAAGGTTGCCGATATTTGGCATTGTACTCCCCTAGAGTTGGGATGGGAGTCGCGAGCCACCGGGTGTGGGTATACCAAGATCGCGGCGCGCTGAACGAGGAGTGCTCGGCTAAGGCGGCAACTCTCCCTATTGATCAGGCGCCAACCCGCTTAGGATGATGCTCGTCTGCGACCTCTCGGGTGAAGTTGACGTTTTGGGTTGTACGGGCTCGCCGGGTTTACGTCGAGATCGACTTCTTGCACGCAATTTTGCCGGCTGGTGTGGCTCGCACCGGCGTGCCAGGGGCCGTCGCGGAGCAGAATGTCGCTGACCTTTGAGAGCGACAGGCATTTCCATTCACCCCGAGGCGGCAGGCCGCTCTTGCTTTGACCGGCAAACTGGTAAGCCAGCGCCATCTCATGCCCGTTGGTGTGGCCAAGAATGACCGGGCAGAGTTCGCGGAAATAGCCGTCGTAAGTGCAAAGAACTTGCTGCCGGCCGGTCATCGCCTGCTCGAACAGCCGGTAAGCGGGGGTCGGCATGTCGGTTGCCGTGGTCGCATCAGACGGGTGGTTGCGAGAATGGGCGTTCATGTGCACAAGGCTGCCAGCACGTGTATTGAGCGGTAATTATTGCCGCGGCGGGGTCGCCGACTCGCCCGAAAGCTGGCTGTGCATAGCGTCCGGCGCCAAGTCCGGGCCGTTCGGCCAGCAGACCGCGCCGAACTCATCCACCGTCACCTGACGGAATATTGACTCGTCGCGCAGACGTCGAAACACCTCGCCGTCGAGCTCATCGGAGAGGTTGATCGTCCCTGAGACCCCGTCGTCGAACTCGACATGGAGCCGGTATTGCGCAAGCGGTGCGACTTTTACCACACGGGGCAGCATCCGATTTACTCCAGCGGCTCGATGTTGCTGATCGGCTGACGCTGTTGCGCCAGGCTTCAGTTGGCGCGAAGCTCGTTCTGGTGCAGCTGAGCCCAATCGAGTGCAAGGCCGAGCACGCGACGCGGCAAATGACCAGCCATCAGCTACAATCTTTCGATGTCGATCTTCGCTTCGTTGCCTTGATAGAATACGTGGAAGTGCGCCGGCTCGTGGTCACGATGATACACACGAATGATGATGCCATAAAACGCACTGATGGTCGGCATGCTTGGGCAGCTCGGCACTCGCCTTGATTAAGGCGCCTCGTTTGACATGATGATCGTGCCGGAGGCGGCGAACATGCCGCCGACGCCGTGGCAGACCGAGATTTTGGCGTTGGGGATCTGGGCGGGGGCGGTGCCGCGCATCTGGCGCACGCTCTCCTGCAAGGCGTACATGCCGTACATGCCGGAATGCATGTAGGAGAGGCCGCCGCCATTGGTGTTCAACGGCAATTTGCCGCCGGGGGCGGTGTTGCGGGAGGCGATGAAGGGGCCGCCCTCGCCGCGCCCGACAAAGCCGAGGTCTTCGAGGCCGTAGATCGGCAGATGGGCGAAGGCGTCGTAGATCATCAGATGATCGACGTCGCTGTGGGTGATGCCGGCCTCGGCGAAGGCCTTGGCGCCCGAAACGCGGAAGGCGCGAGATGAGGTGAAATCCGCCATCTGGCTGACCATCGGCGTCTCGACCGACTCGCCGGTGCCGAGGATGTAGACGGGCTTGGTCGGGAAATCCTGGGCGCGCTCGGCCGACGTGAGAATTAACGCACCGCCGCCATCGGTGACGAGGCAGCACTGCAACAGGCGGAACGGGTAGGCGATCATTCGCGAGTTTAAGACGTCCTCGACCGTGATCGGCGCCTTGAAGGTCGCGCGCGGGTTCTTGCCCGCCCATTCGCGCTGCACCACCGAGACCATCGCCAGGGTCTCCTCGGTCAGCCCGTAAGTCTTCATGTAGCGCAGCACCGGGATCGTGAACAGAGAAGGCGGGCCCAACGGCCCATAGGGCTGCTCGAACTGGCCGGCGAGGCTGGTGGGTGCGACGACATTGCGGGTGCGCCCGACGCCGGAGCGGCCGCTCTCGCCATGGGTGATCAACACCGTGTCGCATAGGCCCGAGGCGATCGCCGCCGCGGCGTGCCGGGTGTGGATCATAAACGAGCAGCCGCCGACCGCGGTGCCGTCGACCCATTTGGGCGTCAGCCCGAGATAATGCGCGATCGTGGTCGGGGTTTCGCCGGCGGTGGCGATGCCGTCGATGTCGGCGGGCTTGAGGCCGGCGTCGGCCATCGCGTTCAATGCCGCATCGGCGTGCAGCTGGATTTGCGACATGTCGGGGATGACGCCGAGCTTGGTGGTCTCGGCGGCGCCGACAATGGCGATCGATTTCGGCTGCATAGCGCTACCTCGCGGCCGGGCGGAAGAGCGGCAGGGTGATGTCGTCGTCGAGCTTTTCGAAGGCGACTTCGAGCGGCATGTCGAGCTGCAACGCCTCGGGCGTCTGCGGGCATTGGGTGATGTTGGTCATCAGCCGCGGCCCCTCCTCCAATTCGACGACGGCGATCGCATAGGGCGGGGTAAAGCCCGGCACCGGGCGGTGGTGGATCACGTAGCTGAACAGCCGGCCCTTGCCCGAGGCGCGGAACACCGCGACATCGCGCGAGGCGCAGGCCGGGCAGAACGGGCGCGGCGGGAAATAGGCCTTGCTGCAAGCGTTGCAGCGCTGCAGCCGCAATTCGCCCGCGCGCGTTCCCTCCCAGAAATGAATAGTCTCCGGCGTCGGCACCGGCCGCGCGCGTCTCCCCTCGGACATTCCCGCCTCCATCGGACGATCCCGGTTGCGGACTTTGACGCCTGCCGCGTCTCGGAGCAACGGGAACCCTCTGGCATCAAACCCCTGTGCCCCTCACCCCGGCCCTCTCCCCGCAAGCGGGGCGAGGGAGTAGAGGAGCGTTGGCTTTCGGTCGGAATTCGGGCAAACGGAATGGCAGGGAGCGCGGGCGTCCCGCCCGCATGCGGCCGAGACGGAAGCGGCCCAAAGGAGGCGACGATGGCAGCATCACCAGGCAGGATCACGCCGGCCGAACTGCGCAGCCGGCTTCATGACGGCGGCGAGATCGCAATTATCGATGCACGCGAGGAGGGCAGTTTTCATGACCGGCATCTCTTGATGGCCTCGTGCCTGCCCTTGAGCCGGCTCGAACTGGTTGCCGATGCCCTGCTGCCGCGCCGCTCGGCCCCGATCATCGTTTGCGATGACGGCGAGGGGCTCGCCGAGCATGCGGCCACCCGGCTGACCGAAGGCGGCTGGAGCGACGTGTCGGCATTGGCCGGCGGGGTGTCGGCTTGGGAGAGGGCGGGGTTTCCGGTCTATAGCGGCGTTCATGTGCCGAGCAAGGCCTTTGCCGAGGTCGTCGAGCACGAATACGGCACGCCCTGGATCAGCGCCGAGGAATTGGCGCAGCGCCAGAAAGCGGGCGAACGCCTCGCTATCTTCGACAGCCGCTCCTACGAGGAATACCACTCGAACAGCATCCCCGGAGCAATCAGCGTGCCCGGCGCCGAGCTGGTCTATCGCTTCAACGAGCTGGCGCCATCGCCCGACACTTTTGTTGTGGTCAATTGCGGCGGGCGCACGCGCAGCATCATCGGCGCCCAGGCGCTGATCGACGCCGGCGTGCCAAACCGCGTCGTCTCGCTGAAGGACGGCACGATGGCTTGGCACCTCGCCGGGTTCGAGGTGGTCAGCGGGGCGACCGGGCGCGCGCCGGACGTCTCAGAAAGCGGTCTCGCGGCGGCGCGGCAGCGGGCCGAGGCGGTGGCCCGGCGCTATGGCGTGCCGGTGATCGATCGCGCGACGCTCGCCCGGTGGCGGCAAGAGGCCGACCGGCGCACGCTCTATGTGCTCGATGTCCGCGACCCGGCCGAATACCACGAGGGGCACCTGCCAGGGTCGCTGATGGCGCCGGGCGGGCAATTGGTGCAGGAAACCGACAGCTGGCTCGGCGTTTGGGGCGGCCGCGTGGTGCTGGTCGACGATACCGGGGTGCGTGCACGGATGACCGCCTCGTGGCTCCGGCGCATGGGCTGGGACGCGGTGGTGCTCGACCGCGGCCTTGAGGGTGTCGCGCTCGAAACCGGCATGCCGGCGAGGAATACGAGCATGTTTCCACTCTCCGGCCCCGAGCCGACGACGATCGCTCCCGCGCAACTTCGAGACAGTCCGGCCGTTGTGGTCGATCTGGGGCTGAGCCGGCGCCATCGCGAGGGCCACATCCCCGGCGCCTGGTTTGCGATCCGCGCCCGGCTCGCGGCGGCGCTGGAGAAATTGCCCGCCGCGGGCGAACTGGTGCTGACCAGCGAGGACGGCGCCGTCGCCCGCTATGCCGCTGCTGAGGTGGCACCACAAGCCGGACGGCGGGTGCAGGTGCTGGCGGGTGGCACCGCGGCCTGGAAAGCAGCCGGGCTGCCGCTCGAGACCGGCATGGGACGGCTGGCCGACGAGCCAGACGACGTGGCGCTCTCGGCGCGCGACCGGCCGGCCGAGCGCGAGCGCTACATGCGCGAATACCTCGCCTGGGAGATCGACCTGGTCAACCAGATCGGCCGCGACCCCGACTGCCGCTTCCGGCTCGCCGCGCAACAGGGATAACACAACAGGCATGACACAACGGGGATGAACAGCCGCCTTGCGCCGGGCGCAGCCCCGCGAGCATCTTTTGGCGATCTGCGCTGCCGCGGGCGCGCGGGGGGCGTCGCCGGCGCACCGGTCACCAGGGGGGAGTTCGAACATGTCTCGATCAAGTCGTCTGGCAGGTCTGAGCGTTGGTCTGTTAGCGCTCGCGCTCGTGGCGACGGGCGCTGCTCAGGCGCAGCCGGCCACGCCAGGCCCGGTCTACGCCATTACCTATTTCGAGGTCTCGCCATCGGCGATCGCCCACACCGCCGTGATCGCCGGGCAATACGCCGAAACCAGCCGTAAAGAGCCGGGAAACAGCGGCTTCGAGGCGTTCGAGGAAATCGGGCGGCCGAGTCGGTTTGCCACGTTAGAGGCGTGGCGCGACAAAATGGCCGCCGCGACGCACGCCGCGAGCGCGTCTGCGCGCGGGTTCGCCGATCAGCTTCGGCCGGCTCTGATCGGCCCGTTCGAGATCCGCACCTTCGGCGGCCTCTCGGTCGTCGCGCCAAAGGGCCAGGGCGATCGCCAGGCGGTCTGGGTGTTGACCCATGTCGACGTCTTTCCGGCCGGAAAGGATCAAGCGGTTGCGCTGGTCAGCGCGCTGGCCGAAGCCGGGCGCAAGGACGAGGGAAACCTACGGTTTGACGTGCTCCAGCAGCAGGGCCATGCGAACCATTTTGCGCTGGTCGAGGCGTGGGCCAACAGCAACGCCTTCGAGGCCAGCCTGATGTCGGCGCCGACCAGGAATTTCCGCGAAAAGCTGACGCCGCTCGAAGGCGCGCTCTATGACGAGCGACTTTATCGGGTGCTGCGCTAGACCACATGTCCGGGCCAGCCGCGGTGCCTCGGTTCAGTTGGGTGCGGCAACGCAACTCGATGGATCCACCTCAGTGCCGATGCCGGTAAAGCTATTGCCGACCAGCTGCACCGGTGTGCAGTTCGGATCATAAATACCAACCGCCGAGCTCGAGCCCGTATTCGTGAAAGTGTTGTCCGACACCCATAAACTGTTGTTACCATACAACATGCCCTCTTCGCCATATTCGACCAACTTATAGTTTGGCGAGGCGGGGCCCTGAGTAATCGTATTGCCTGAGATTGTGGCGATGCCGCCGTTGGAGATGTCAATCGCCAAGCTGCTCGACCCGGCCCGACAGCCGACCGCGGCATCGGCTTGCCCATCATAGAGCTGGTTGTCGGCGACGTTGGTCATCATCGCGCGGCTCTTGATGTCTTGCGCCCACAGTTGACCGCAGAACAAGCTGCCGGTGACGCTCACGCTACCAGCGTAATTTACGTAAAGGGCATTCGTGAAATTATTGACATCCGGATTTCCATTATTCTTGAAGGTCGAGTTAATGATGTAGATCGATTGTGAATAGTTGTCACCTGTCAAAACCCCGTCTTGATTATTGATAAAGGAGCTGTTTTCGACAATCAAGGTGGCCGGGACAGAAACATTCTGGTCGCGAATTCCGGCGCCGTTACCGCCGAGCGAGTTGTCGATTTGTGCGCCTCGAAAGGTCAAACCGTTGACCGTCAAATTGGCGGTCGCCAAAATAATTCCTTTCTCGTTGGGGAGCGGCACTGTGGCTACGAGAACAACTGCCCGGCCCGCTCTGGCCGGGTCGACCTCGATCGTCATCGGCCGGGTCACCACCGGAAAGTCATTTGTATAGGTGCCTGGAGCGATCTCAATGACATAAGAGTTTGCGGGGTTCGCATCGGCGTCCGCCACAGCGACCGCGGCGCTGATCGTCTGGTAGATCCTGTTCGGGCCCACGTTTAACGTGAGGTTCGCCGCAATTGCTGCAGGGATCGCCGCTGCGGTGAAAACGGCGCCGAAAGCAATTAAGTAAAGATTTCTATACATCTGGTTTCCTTTAGCGGTAACAGAGAGCGCACGGTAAGATAGAAGTTCGGCCGGGCCGAGCGCCGGCGGTTCGCAGATTTCGCGATCGTCTATTCGGGTTGGCGCCGGCACCCGGATAGAGACAGGGGTGTCCTCGCGGTCGCGCAGCAATGCTCCCGCGCATAACGCCGCGCGACGGCGTCGGGCAGAATTTCAAGCGCATCGATATCCTCTGGCGGGAGCGATGGCGGGGGGCGCCATCATTCCCAGGTTGATCGGTCGCGTGAGGGAATTGCAGGCGGCGCAATTTTGGCTGGCCGGGCCGAACCGGGTAACCGCAGGTTGTGGGGGTTGCCGCGACGCTCGCGACCAGGCCGAGCTCGAATCCTCTACAGCGTTCAGATTGGACCTATTACTAGCCCGCCAGTTGAGGACCGTCAACAGCGCAAACGGATATTAACCAAAAGGGCTAGCAGTGAGGCGGCGCCGGCCGGTCGCCGCGGCGACATGCGGCTCAACCGTCGCGTTCGCCCGCCAATATGCGAAGCGGCGGCCAAAGAGCCAGCAATGCCGGGTTCGGGGCGTTCGAGCAAATTGAGCGGCCAACCGGATAAGTCGGCGAACCATGACCGAAACGAGCGCGGCGCGACCGTCAAAGGTTTGACGCGAGCGCGCGGCAACAAATGCAGGGGCTGCCGGCGGATCGCTGTCGCCGGCGCTGCCACGCGGCTTCGGCTCGCCTACTCAAAATCCGCGTTTTGACCGCCAGGTAGCCGTGGCGTGTGGCAAAACATCGGTGCACGATCTGCACGAACGCCGGCTGTTGGCGCACACCGAGAACAGCTAAAATTTTGCTTCGGTTCAGCAAGCCTGCTGGCGGCCTGAAGTCGCTCAGTCGCGTAAACGGTTGGACCCGGCGCCGCGTTATGGGACAGCAATGGTTGACAAGTTGACGTGTTCAAGAGGAAATAGTGAGCGATCGTCCGCGACCTCTATATCGTCAAGGTAGGCGGCTATGCCGATATTACCGATCCGTTTTGCGCGATCGCGCCGCAAGGGCTCCAGCGAGGTGGCGCAGCTTGGCTCCGCCCACGAATTGGGGCATCCGCCGCAGCCGCACCACGGATCGTCTGTTCTTGATCGAAACACACCTCACCCGCACCCCGGCGAGAGCTGCGATAGGTCAGCAACTCCGAACAGCATCACGAGAGCCGGCCCGATCTGGGTCTCCGACAGCGATGCCGCGAGACTGCGCACTATTCCACACTTCGAGGACAGCAATCGATCAGAACGCGACATCAACAAGTCTTTCGGCTGGTATGTCACTCACGTGGTCGAGCAGATTTTCAAATTCGAACGGGATACCAAGATTCGTTCGATAGCGGATATCGGAGCCGGATATGGCTGGTTGGCGATTGCGTTCGCGTTGAACACCGAAGCTCGGGTCGTAGCCGTGGAACCCGACGCGCGCAGGCTCGTCGCGGCGCGCCAGATTGCTGACGTGTTCGGAGTCGCCGATCGCATCCAATGGTGCGTCGGGTCGATCGGGAAGTTACCGTTCGCCGATCAAGAGATAGATGCGACCTTTTGCCTCGAGGTTATCGAACACACGGGAGACGATATCGAGCTAGTACGGGATATTGCGCGCATCACCAAAGAATTGCTGGTGATCACGACGCCGAACAAGTTATTTCCGCTCGACGTCCACGATACTTTTCTGCCGTTCTGTCATTGGTTGCCGCCGGGGTGGCCGCGCGATTGGTACGCGACCGTGTTTGGCAGAAGGGCGTTCCAAGACAACAACCAATTCTGGTCTCCGGCCAAATTACTGCGTGCGCTCGCCGATTTTGAAAGAGAGTTCGACGTTTCTTCAATTTAAAAATTATCAACATTATACTGAAGCCGAACGCCGCCTCAATTATACTGAGAAATCCACAGTGCGCGGCGTGTCGAGGGCGATGCTTCACAAATATCATCGTTCGGTATCTTTGAGCGGAAGAGCCTCTTTTTACTTATTGCCAAATCTGGCATCGACATATCGTCGTCGTCCCCACACTCGAATTTCAGCTGATAGACGTAAACATCCCGCGGAACATCGCAGGCGCGACGGGGAGTTGTAGCGAAGGAGGGTCTCGGGCTGGCGACTGGTGGGGGCGCCCGCCTGCGGCCTGGCGATTTCGGGCGCATGCCACTCCCCGGCGTCTCAGGACCTTTCCGATGTCAGGCCTATGGCGCATCGAGCGGCGATCTCTGGGGCTGGGCTGGGCGAGCGCCCGTCTGCACCGGCCAGGGCCTCACAGGCTAATTCATAGGCTCCAGTATTTCAGAGGCTCCAGTAATGTGCATTTGCCGGAACCTCGGCGCGGGGGACGATGGATTTTACATCGACAAAGACGCCGCCCGGCGCCAAGGTCGCGAACAGCTGGTCCCATCCGGCCGCTTGCAGCACCCGGTGGGGCACCGCCAGGATCAGCCCGTCGAGGGCGGTGAAACGATCGAGCCCGACCAGCTCGATCCCATATTCGCGCCGCGCCTCGGCAATGTCGGCGAGCGGGTCGGCGACCATTGCGGCGATGCCGAACTCGCGCAGTTCGGCGATGATGTCGGGCACCCGGCTGTTGCGCAGGTCGGGCACGTCCTCTTTAAAGGTGACGCCGACGATGCCGATCCGGGCGCCCTTGACCGGACGCTCGGCGGCGATCAACAGCTTGACCAGGCGCTGGGCGACAAATCCGCCCATCCCGTCATTGATGCGCCGCCCCGATAGGATGACTTGCGGGTAATAGCCTGCTGCCTCCGCCCGCGCGGTCAGGTAATAGGGGTCGACGCCGATGCAGTGGCCGCCGACCAGCCCCGGCGTGAACGGCAGAAAATTCCATTTGGTGGCAGCCGCCGCCAGCACCTCGCGGGTCGGGATGCCAAGCCGGTCAAAGATGATCGCCAGCTCGTTCATCAGCGCGATGTTGAGGTCGCGCTGGGTGTTCTCGATGACTTTCGCCGCTTCGGCGACCTCGATCGAGGAGGCGCGGTGCAGCCCGGCCTCGACGATCCGCCCATAGACCGCGGCGACCCGCTCCAACGTCTCCTCGTCCTCGCCGGCGACGATCTTGACGATGGTTTCGAGCCGGTGCTGCCGATCGCCGGGGTTGATCCGCTCGGGCGAATAGCCGAGCTTGAACTCGGCGCCCTGCGCCAGCCCCGAGGCCTGGGCCAACAGCGGACCGCAGATCTCGCGGGTCAGGCCGGGATAGACCGTCGATTCGAAGATGACGAGCGAGCCTCGGCGCAGCCGCGGCCCGATTAGCGCGCAAGCGTTGGTCAACGGCGCGAGGTCGGGGCGACGCTCGGCATCGATCGGGGTCGGCACCGTCACGATCAGAACGCTCGCCTCGGCCAGCGCCTCGGGATCGTCGGTCAGCCGCAGCCGGGTTTCGCGCAATGCCGCCTCGGGGACCTCGCCGGTCGTGTCCCGCGCCTCGCGCAACGCCGCGATCCGGCGCTGCGATATATCGAAGCCGATCACCGGCGAGAACTTCTTCGCCAGCGCCAGCGCCACCGGCAACCCGACATAGCCGAGACCGACAACGGCAAACCCGCGCTCCATCTGAGCCTCCGTCACGAAATCCGCGCCCTGATCGCCGCCGCCGGCGCCTGCGGGTCGCGACGCCGGAACCGCCGTTTTATACGTAAATCGTAAAAATTTTGCCCAACGGCGAATATCTGGCGCGCCGGACCGCCTGCCTGATGCGCGGGGGCGGCGTGATCCCGTCCAGTGTCGGGCCAGGCGGCTGGATGCAGGCGCGCCGCCGGGCCTCTTCGCAAAAGCGCCGCAGATCACTACGTTGTAACTTCTTGCCGCCCGCCCTGCGGTTTTGCGGAGGTGCTTTTTGATCGACAGCGTGCGTCTCGGCCTCCCGGAATTCGCGCCCGGCCAGGTTTGGCTGGTTGGCGCCGGACCCGGCGATCCCGGGCTGTTGTCGGCGCTGGCGCTGCACGCCCTCGGCCACGCCGATCAGGTGGTCTATGATGCGCTGGTCGACCCGCGCATCCTGCGGCTGGCCCAGCCGGGCGCCGCCCTCGACTATGCAGGCAAGCGCGGCGGGCGGCCATCGCCGAGCCAGCCCGACATTTCGGCCCGGCTGATCCAACTGGCCAAGAGAGGACAGCGCGTGCTCCGCCTGAAGGGCGGCGACCCTTGCGTGTTCGGGCGCGGCGCCGAGGAGGCGCTGGCGCTTGCCGCCGCCGGCGTCCCATTCCGCATCGTCCCCGGGATCACCGCCGGGATCGGTGGGCTCGCCTATGCCGGCATCCCGGTCACCCATCGCGAGATCAACTCCGCCGTCACCTTTGTCACCGGCCACGGCAGCGGCGGTGCGGTGCCCGACGGCCTCGATTGGGAGGCGATCGCACGCGGCGCTCCGGTTCTGGTTTTCTACATGGCGCTCAAGCATCTGCCGAACATTGTCGAGCGGCTGCTGGCAGGCGGGCGCCGCGCCGAAGAGCCGGCCGCTTTGGTCAGCAAGGCGACCACCCCGGCGCAGCAGGTGATGATCTCGAGCTTGGGCGAGATCGCCGATGCGGCGGGCGCGATCGAAACGCCGGCGATCGTCGTCGTCGGCGAGGTCGTGCGGTTGCGCGCCGGGCTCGACTGGCTGGGCGCGCTCGACGGCGCAACGCTCGCCGCCGACCCGCTCGGCCGTCGCAACCGGCGCTAGGCGGCGGTGCCCCACCGTCCGACAGCTTCCACCGGCAGCTGGCCCGCTCGCGACATCCCGGCGCATGGTGTCGCGCGGCCGGCGTGCGACCGTTGACCGCGATCCGAAAGGCTTGAAGTGCACGCCGTTTGCGAACCAGGATTTTTGCCTCGACCGGCCGAGCGAAAGGCGATCACCGCGTTGCGCATCGCGAGGATTTATCCGAGCCCCTCGGCAGCACCCGGTTGCGGGCCAAACCGCGGAGTCGCCGGGTCCAGGCCGCCGGTTTGCGCGCCCCCCCAAGCCGTGGCTGACGTGTTCGGGTTTCTGCGGCGACCGCCATCGGCGCCGGTGCTGATCGCCCGCGCGCGGCAGCGGATGGGATTGGCTGATTTCGGCGATTTCCCGTTCGAGCACCCGCTGCGGATGCTGCTGGAAGCGTGCGCCGAGGAGGCCGATCTTAGCCTGTTTGGCGGCGCCGCGATCCGTTGGGACACCGTGCGGTTCTTGTCCAACCTCTTGCGGTTGCGCGAAGAAGAAAAACAGGCGCCGGAAATTCTCGAGCAACCGATCGACCGGCCGCTGATCATCGCCGGTCTGCCGCGCTCGGGCACCACCTTTCTACATGGCCTGTTGGCCGAGGATCGCACCAATTTTGTGCCGCGGGTGTGGCAGCTCATCCATCCCTATCCGACAGCGCGCAACAGCGCCCGGCGCGACCGCCGGCGCCAACAAGTTGCTCGGCAGCTGCGGATGTTCCGCCTCTTGGCCCCCCAGTTTCGCCGCCTCCACCCGATCGAGGCGGATTCCCCGCAGGAATGCTCGGAAATCACCGCCCACCTGTTCGCCAGCCTGCGCTTCGACACGACGTATCGGATTCCGCGCTACCGCCGCTGGCTCGACAATACTGGACACCTCGATGCCTACCGCTTTCACAAGCGGTTTTTGCAGCATCTGCAGCACCAGGCTGGCCGCTGCGGCCAGTGGATGCTGAAATGCCCCGACCACATCTTTGCGCTGCCTGCAATCCGCGCGGTTTACCCCGACGCAAACCTGGCCTTCGTACATCGCGACCCGGTGGCGGTCTTGGCCTCGGTGGCGCGGCTGACCGAGGTGTTGCGGCGACCCTTCACTCGCCATATCGACCGCATCGCGATCGGTCGGGAGGACAGCGAGCGCTGGCTGGCAGCGGCCGGGCTGATGGTCGCCGCAGCCGACGAAGAGCGCTTTGCGCCGCCGATCTTTCACATCCATTATTCGGAGCTGGTGGCTGACCCTACCGGCACCGTCGCGGCACTCTATCGACATTTCGGGCGCACGCTCGACAGAGAAGCGGCGGCGCGCATCGGCCGGCGGGTGGCGGCCAGCCCGAACGGCGGGTATGGCCGGCGCCGGGCCCAGCTCGAGGATTACCGGCTCGATCCGGCGCGCGAGCACGAACGCTACGCCGCCTATATGACCCGGTTCGGGATTTCCTCCGAGGGAAGGCACCCCCGGCCGGCCCGCCCTGCGCGCCCCTGATCGGCACGGCGCACCGCACCGCCCGGCTCAACACCTCGTTTGATCTTCGCCTGAGCGCGCTGCGGCCGAGCTCAACGGCGCGTGCTCACTCGGCGCGCCGCGGCGCGCCGTCGCGCTCGCCCGAGCTGGAGGGCTTTCCTCGGCCGGTGCAACGGCTCCGCGTCGCGCGAACCGATGCGGCGGCCAGCAGCGCCGGAATAAACGCGAGGCTCGCGACCAGGGTGCAGCCGAGGCTGATCAGCAGCAGCCGGCCCATGCTCGCCGTCCCCGGATGGTGCGACAATGCCAGCGACCCGAAGGCGGTCCCGGTGGTCAATGCCGAGAACAGGATCGCCCGTGCGGTCGCCGAGCCCAGCACCGCGGTTCGCCCGGCCCGCCAGTTCATGACGAAGTAGATGTTGAACGAGACGCCGACACCGAGCAGCAATGGCAACGCGATGATGTTCGCGTAATTGAGTGGCAGCGGCAATGCGACCATGACGATCACGGTCAGCAGCGACGACAACAGCAGCGGCGCCAGCACCAGCGAAACATCGAGCGGGCGACGCAGCGCCACAAACAGGATCACGGCGATCGCGAACAGCGCGCCGAGTGCGGCCACTCGGAACGAGCGGACGATGGTGGCGCTGGTCGCCTCGATGGTGACCGCGGAGCCACCGGCATCGGGCGCCACCCTGGTCACTTCGGCGACGAATTTGGCGAGCCCCCGGCTGTTGCGCGCGCTTGGGCCCGGCAGCACCTGAACCCGCGCCCGCCCGTCGGGCAGCACCCAGTTGCGGGCCAGCGCCGGCGGGATGTCGTGCAGGCTGACCGGCCGCGCCGAGAGTGCCATGCGCAGCTGGCCGAGCTGCATCGGTAGAAACCGGGTCAGCGCCGCGTTGGCGGCGAGCACCACGGCATCGGGGGCGGTCGCCAAACGGCGCAAATCCCCGACGATCGCGGCGAGCTGCGGATCGGCGGGCGGCTTGCCCGGCGCCGGCGCGAGCGCCTGCACCGCCCGCTCGGCAGCAACGCGGATCTGCTCGGGGGTGGGCGGTGCGGCCGGCCGAAACGGGGTGAGCGTCGGCCCCAGGATCAGTGCTGCGTCCTCGATCTGCGCCAGCTTCGCCTTTTGGTTGGTCGGGACCAAAGAGTTGATCGACAGCACCCCCGAGACCATCGGCAGCCGCCCCAAGCGTTCGGCCAAAGCCGCGGCCGCACCCGCGTTGCGGGTCAGGATGTCGATCGTGAACGGGTCGGTCACCGGCGAATCCATCAGATCGTAGAGGGTTCGCATCGCCTCGGTGTTCGGGTTCTTGGTGTGCAGCGGATCGGAATCGAAGCTCAAATGCGGGACCAGGACGATGCCCAGCACGGCCAATACCGCGAACGCCGCCAGCACCGGTCGGCGGCGACGGCGCAAGGCCTCGTCGATTGGCGCCGCCCAATGAAAGCCAATTTCGGCGGTCTCGCCGCGCGGGCGGAAAATGGTGATCGCCGCCGGCAGAAACGTCATCGTGGTCAGAAACGCGATCACCATGCCGACCCCGGCGATCAGCCCGAGCTCGGCGACGCCGCGGAAGTCGGTCGGCACAAAAGCGAGAAACCCCGCCGCGGTCGCCGCCGCCGCGACCAGGATCTGGCCGCCGACCCGCCGGCCGGCCTCGGCCATCGCACCGGCGGGATCGGGGATTTCCCAGCGTATCGCCCGATAGCGCACGCAGAACTGGATCGCAAAATCGACCGCGATGCCGACAAACAGGATGCCAAAGCCGACCGAAACCAGGTTCAGGGTCCCGACCGCCGCCGCGGCGAACAGCAGGGTCAGCATCAGCCCGAGCCCGAGGGTCATCAGGATCGGGACGATCAGCCGCCAACTGCGCACCGCCAAAAATAGCCACAGCGAGATCAATAGGATGCTGCCGATCAGCCCGACCACCGCACCCTGCGCGACGCTGGCGAACTCTTCGTCGGCGAGCGCCACATTGCCGGTGATGCGGACCCGCGCATCCCCCGACCGGACGAATTCGAGCCGGCTCGCCGCGGCGCGCAGCGCCGTCGTTGCGGCACCGCCGGGCTCGATCGTGGCATGGTTGAGCGTGGCCTGCGCCAGGACGAACTTGTAGCGGCCGCCCAGATCGGCGAGGCTGCCGCCGAGCAGCCGCGTCCATGATAATGGCCGAGCATGCCCGGCGAGCGCATCGGCCATCGCCCGGTGAAACCCAGAGAGCGCCGCCCGGTAGGGCGTCAGATCGACCTGGCCCTGCTGCAGTCCTTTGCCGAGCAGCGCCAGCGCCGCGAACAGCCCGCGGGCGCTTGGGTCCTGAGCCAGCTGGCCGAGAAAGGGCTGAGCGTCGATCGTGCGTTCGAGCAGCGCCGCGAGCTGCTTCTGATCGAGGAACAGCAGACCCTCTCGGTTCAGAAAGGCCGAGGAGTCGGGTCGCGTGACCGAGCGGAAATGCACATGATCGGCGGCCAGTGCCTTGGCCAGCCCGGCCGCGGTGATCTCGGCCTCTTCCGGCTCCTTGGCATCGATCACCGCCACCAGGAGGTTATTGAACTGCGGGAAATCGGCGCTGAACGCCAGTTGCCGCTGGCGCCAGGGCAGGCTCGCGGCAAACATCTTGTCGGTGTCGGTGCTGATGCCGAGATGATGCGCCGCGTAGAAGCCGGCAAAACCGGCAACGGCGAGGGCGCAGGCGAAAACCAGCACCGCGTGGCGCCGGCAAAAATCGACGAGGCCGACGAGCAAGCGCTGAAATACCATCCGCGATCGAAGCTCGTGTCTGTGTCCGCGGCGACTGTGTGGCTGCCGCCATCAACGCGCCTGGCGGCGAATCGGCCGCAGCGCGACCGTCTCGAGGACCCGCGGTGCGCAGGTGATAGTCGGTTGGTGTCGACAAGGCTACCCCCAAAATGTCCAGGCGCGCCTTCGCCGATGCTGCGTTGCATGATGCGCTTGCGGGGGTCACCCTTTTGGGCTATCTGATACGTCCTATCGGCGATTAATTGAGTTTGCGGTTGGAATAAACGATCGGTCCCGGTGGTCGTACTCGAGTGCCCGAGTTCGGTCGCCGTCATGTCTTGACGAGTGTGCCGAGCGGAGCGAAACCCAACGAGCAGCGCGACAATGACGCGAGAATCCCTTGTCCCGGCGGATCCGGTCCTCCCGGCGCCGGACATCAAACGTTGGTCCCCCGGCCGCAAGGCCGCCGTCATCGCGGCAATCCGCACGGGCGCAATCAGCCGCGAGGAGGCGTGCGCGCGCTACCTGCTCTCGGTTGAGGAAGTTGTTGGCTGGGAGAAGGCGTTCGATCAGAATGGCGTGCCCGGTCTAAGGACGACGCGGCAGCAGAGCTATCGCTACGTCCAGCTCCAGCCGACCGGGCGTGTGCGCTACCGGTAGCAGGCCCTCGGTCACCACGGGCGGGAATCGTCCCTCTCTCGGTTGGCGCGGGCGAACCGATGAACCTGTTTTCGTTTCCTGACGATGCCCGTTGGAGCGAGGCCGAGGCTGCGGTCGAGTTCGGCGTCGCGATCGGCGAGTATCGCGGCCTTGTCCGGGTGCGCCGGCAGGTGTTTCAAAGCCTGCTCGACCAGCGCCCGACGCCGGAGCGTTGCCTTGAGGCTTATCACCTGTGCCGCAGCGAGCTCGAGCGCGCCGCCGAGGCCAAGCTGCGCGCCCGCGCGCTGAGCGCCGACGGAAACATCGAGCTGACCCTGCGCGATTTGCGGCATCAGCCGACACCGCGAAAGCTCGCATAGGCTACCGGCGAAAACTGTCGGCATGCGGCGGTCCTGCACCACGCCTCAGGCGGGGATGCCGGCCATCTGACAGATGACAGCCCATTCATGGTCGCTGACCGGGCAGACCGAGAGCCGCGACTGACGCAGCAGCGCCATGCCGGCGAGCTCGGGATTGGCCTTCATCGCGGCGAGAGCGACCGGCTGCCGGGCAGGCATGACCGGCGCGATATCAACCATGCCGAGCTTGCCCGCTTTGTCGGCGGGATCGGGATAAAACGCCGCCACCACCTCGGCCACACCGACGATGTCCTTGCCTTCGTTCGAGTGATAGAAAAAGGCGCGGTCGCCGGGACGCATCGCCCGCAGATTGTTCAGGGCCTGCGCGTTCTTCACCCCGTCCCAATGGGTGCGGCCATCGGCGACCAACTGCGCCCAGGAATAGCTCGACGGTTCCGATTTCAGCAGCCAGTGAGCCATCGCTTCTCCTCTCTCCCCCGGTCAGCGCGCCAACGGATAGTCAGCCTGGTCCTCGTAGACCGACCCGGCCTTTGTCGGAAAGCTCGCGATCAGGCTGAAGGCTTCGACAGCGAGCGGCTCGGCGCGAAACCCGGCATGCAGCGCAAGATACTCGGCGAGCCCGCCGGGCGGGGCATTGTGCAGCCGCGCCAGGGTCACGTGCGGGGCGAATTTGCGCGGCTCCGGCGGCAGGCCGGCGCGGATCAGCGCCTGCTCGACCTTGTCGCGCAGGGCGACGAGCTCGGGGCTGCGCTCGACCCCGACCCACAAATTGCGCGGCCGCTCGCCGGCGCCGAAGACCCCGGTCCCGGCCAGCTGCAACAGAAATCGGCGCGCCCGCAGCCGGCTCAGCGCCGCGTCGACATCGCCCGCCAGGCCTTCGTCGATTTCGCCGATAAAGCGCAGGGTCAGGTGCAGGTTGCCAGGATCGACCCAGCGCGCCCCGGGCACGCCCGAGCACAGCAGCGACAGCCGCAGCTTCAGCTCGGGCGGAAAGGCGATACCGACAAACAGGCGCAGCATGGGTTTAGGTGAACAGGGTCAAGACACCGGTGTGGCCATAGAGCCGGTCGCGCGAAATCTCGCCATTGGCGAAAAAGCCGATCAGCGGGAAATCGCCCAAGCCCTCGCGAATAAGCTCGGTCTCGACCGCCGGCTCGCCAAACAGTGCCGCACCGCGGGCGACGCAGCTGACATAGATGCCGGCCTTGGGCGGAGCGTTGAGGCGGCCCGCCAGCTGGCGGACCATGCGCGCCATGTCGCGCCGCGCGCTGTCCGGGTCGCGGCGGCAGAACAGGATCGGGTCGCCGGCGGCGATCTCGGCGCCGAGCACGACCCAGCCGCGGCCAGGGTCGATCGCCATGATGTTGCGCACCAGATAATCGCCGGTGTCCGAGCCGGCGACCGGCAGCCCGGCAAAGATCACGCCGCCGAGGCGCCGCAGATCCGCTGCCAGCTCGGGTCCGATATCCTCGCACAAGATGCTGAGCGCCGGCCGCCCGTCGATGACCATGGCGATATTCTCGCGCGCCTCGTCGATCCGGTGCGCCGGGCCGACCGGCATGCAGCCCTGGGTCAACGAGGTCGCGACCGCGATTTCCGGGGCGAGCAGCAGGCCGGCGATGCCATTGGCGCCGAGACCCTCCTCGCCGGCGACCCGCGCCACCAGCGGGCTCTCGCAGCGGTGCGATACGAGCCCACCGACCAGAAACGCCCCGCTCGCCGCCGCGACATCGACCGCCGCCTTGGTCAGATCGGGGCAGCGCGGGTCGGCGTGGACCAGCGCCAAGGCCGGCCCGGACTTCTCAATCCAGGCGGCGTGCCGGCGCGGCAAGTCCGATCCCGGATTGTCGGTCGCAGCGAAAATTCGAAAGCCCTCGGGCGGCAACGCGGCGATCATCGCCACCGCGGCGGGTTCGTCGAAAATCTCGCTCGCCGCCGAGCAGACGCCGAGCCCGACCCCGCCGACCCAAGACCGCACCCCGGTGCGCTCGGCCAGGTCATGCACCAGCTTGGGCAGCGCAGCCGCCGCGGGCTCGCTCGCGTAGACGATGCCCAAATTGGCGCCCTCGACCGGTGCCAGGCCGGCGCTGCAACGCGCTGCCAGGCTCGCCGGATCTCCGGCCGCCGCCGCGGCGGCGAATTGCGCGCTCATCCGGCGCCTCCGGCATGCTGGGCGACCAGGCCGGCAACCACCGGCCCGATATGGTCGACCAGCACGGCGACGCCGCGTGCGTTGGGGTGGAGGCCGTCCGGCTGATTGAGATCAGGCTTCATCGCAACACCTTCGAGAAAAAATGGATAGAGTGCCACCTGGTGGGCTCCGCGCCAGATCGGGGAAAATCCGGTCGAAGGCGCGGTCATACGCTTCTCCCCAGTTCGGCGGCGCCAGCATGCCGAGCAACAGCACCTTGGCATGAGCCGCTCCGATCTTGTCGATCATCTGGTCGAGATTGGCACGCACCGTCACCGGATCGATGCCGCGCAGGGCATCGTTCGCGCCGAGCGCCAGGATCACCAGGTCGGGCTTGTCGGCGAGCGCCCAATCGAGCCGAGCGAGGCCATCGGTGGTGGTGTCCCCGGAAACCCCGGCATTGACGACGCGCGCGGCGATCCCGTGCCGGTGCAGCCAGGCCTCGAGCCGCGCCGGAAAGGCCTGTTGCGGCATCAGCCCGTAGCCCGCGGTCAGGCTGTCGCCAAAATCGAGGATCACCGGCACATGGGCCGCCGCCGAGGCGCCCGCCGGGGCGAGCGACAGCATCGCCGCGAAGAGAATGCTGACGATGTTTGCGATGACGCCCGGCCCCTCACCCCGACCCTCCCCCCGCAAACGGGGCGAGGGGGCAGGCGGGCGCAAGCCCGTGCCGCTGCTGATCACCAGCAGCGCGTTGAAAAGCTGTCGCGCTAGGCCATATGGTCCGGGGCTTCGCCGCCGCTCGCCGGAGATTGCGCCATACGAGCCGGCTGGCCGTGCCGTCATCCCTGGCTCGGACGCTACATGACCAGCTCGCTCCATTCCGGCGGCCCGCTCGTGGTGGTCGAGGACGTCCATCTGACTTTGGGCAGCGCCGCTGGGCCCGTCAACATCCTGCGCGGGATTTCGCTCGAGATCACGGCCGGCGAGACCGTGGCGCTGGTCGGCCCATCGGGCTCGGGCAAATCGAGCCTGATGATGCTGCTGGGCGGCCTCGAGCGCCCCAGCGCCGGAAGCGTGCGGATCGGGGGCCAGGATCTCGGCGCGCTCGGCGAGGACGCCCTGGCGCGGCTGCGCCGAACCGAGATCGGCATCGTCTTTCAATCATTTCACCTGATCCCGACGATGACCGCGCTGGAAAATGTGGCCCTACCGCTCGAGCTCGGCGGCGACCACAACGCCTTTGCCGCTGCAGCACAGGGGCTCGCCGCGGTCGGCCTCGGCCATCGTCTCGGCCATTATCCGGCGCAGCTCTCCGGCGGCGAGCAGCAGCGCACCGCGATCGCCCGCGCCTTTATCGCCAGCCCCCGATTGCTGCTCGCCGACGAGCCGACCGGCAATCTCGACGGCGCCACCGGCGGGCTGGTCATCGACTGCCTGTTCGAGCATCAGGCCCGGCACGGCACGACCTTGCTGCTGATCACCCATGATGCGAGCCTCGCCGCGCGCTGCGAGCGCGAGCTCGCGCTCCACGATGGCCGGATCGTCGCGGACCGGCGCACCGCCGCACGGCAGCTCGGCACCGTACGCCGGGCATGGTAATCGGGCGCTCGCTGCGGCTTGCCTTTAGGCTCGCCCGGCGCGAATTGCGCGGCGGTATCGGCGGTCTGCGCGTGTTCGTCGCGGCATTGGTGCTCGGGGTCGCGGCGATCGCCGGGATCGGCTCGCTGGCGGCCTCGCTCAGCGCCGGGATCAGCGGCAACGCGAGGGCGCTGCTCGGCGGCGATGCCGAAGCGGTGCTCGCCTATCGCCCGGCCGATCCGGCCGAGCGCGCGTTCCTGGCGCGCAGCGGGAAGCTATCAGAGGTCGCGAGCTTGCGGGCCATGGCGCGCAACGCAGAAGGCGGCCGACCGAGCCTGATCGAGCTAAAGGCGGTCGATGGCGCCTACCCGCTTTACGGCGCGGTCTCGCTGTCGCCGGCCCAGCCGCTCGGCGCGGCGCTTGCCCGCCGCGCCGACAGGTTTGGGGCGGTGGCCGATCCGGCGATCCTCGACCGCCTCGGCCTCAAAATCGGCGACACGATCCGGATCGGCGAGGCGGCGCTTCAATTGCGCGGCACGCTCGTGGGCGAGCCCGATGCGGCGGCGAGCGGGCTCGTGCTCGGCCCGCCGGTCGTGATCTCCTCGGCGGCGCTGGCCGAGACCCGGTTGATCCGGCCGGGCGCGCTCGTCACCTACCGTTACCGGCTGCGGCTTCGCCCCGGAGCCGACGCCGACGCTTGGGTCGCAATGGCGCGCACCGCCTTCCCGCAGGCGGGCTGGGAATTGCGCAGTTCGGCCCAGGCCTCGCCGGGGCTGCAGCGGCTGATCGGGCGGGTGGCGCTGTTCCTGTCGCTGGTCGGGCTGACTGTGCTCTTGGTCGGCGGCGTCGGCATCGGCAACGCGGTCAGCTTTCATCTCGCCGGCAAGACCGCGACCATCGCCACCCTCAAATGTCTCGGTGGCTCCACCCGCCTGGTCTTCGCTGTTTGTCTGATCGAGATCATGGCGCTGGCGCTCCTCGCCATCGCCCTCGGGCTGGCGCTGGGCGCGCTCTTCCCCATCGCGGTGATGCCGGCTTTGGCGGGCGTGCTGCCGGTTGCCGCGCAGCTTGGCATCTATCCACGGCCGCTTGGCATAGCGGCGCTGTTCGGGCTGCTGACGACCTTGGTGTTTTCGCTGGGGCCGCTCGCGGGGGCCGGCCAGGTGTCGGCCGCGGCCTTGTTCCGCGATGCGGTCGAGCGGACGCGGCGAGGGGTATCGCCTACTGCGCTCGGAATGACGGCGGCTCTGGCCGCCTGCCTCGCCGGGCTCGCGGTCGTCAGCGCGCAGGACCACACCGTCGCGCTGTGGTTTGTCGCCGGGGCGATTGCCGCATTTGTGCTGTTCCGAGTGGCCGCCGCAGCGATCGCGCAGGGCGCTAGGGCGCTCGGCCGGCGGCGCTCCCCGATGCTGCGCATGGCGCTCGCCAATCTGTGCCGGCCGGGTGCGGCGCCGGCGCCGGTCGTGCTGTCGCTCGGCATCGGGCTGACCGTGCTCGTCGCCGTGGCGCTGGTCGAGGGCAATCTCGCGCGCGAGGTCGAGACCCGCCTGCCCGCAGCGGCGCCGGCCTTCTTTTTTATCGATATCCAGCCGGGCCAGCTCGCCGGGTTTAAGGCGATCGTGGACAGCACGCCTGACGCGCGCCTGGACGCGGTGCCGATGATGCGCGGCCGGATCACCCGGCTGAACGGGGTCCCAGTCGAACGGGCGGCGGTAGCGCCCGACGCTCGCTGGGCGCTGCGCAGCGACCGCGGCCTGACCTACTCCGCGCATCTGCCGCAGGGCTCGCGCCTCGCCGCCGGCCAGTGGTGGCCGCCCGATTATCGCGGGCCGCCGCTGATTTCATTCGATGCGGAGCTCGCCCGCGGCATGGGGCTCAAGATCGGCGACACCCTGAGCGTCAACCTGCTCGGCCGCGAGATCACCGCACGCATCGCCAATCTGCGCCGGATCGATTGGCAGCGGCTCGGCATCAACTTCGCGATCGTCTTTGCTCCGGGCACGCTCGAGCACGCGCCGCAGACCGACCTCGCCGCCGTCTATCTGCCGCCGCACGAGGAGAACGGCCTGGTGCGCGAGGTGACCGAGCGTTTCCCAAATGTTTCGGCGATCCCGGTCCGCGAGGCGCTGGCCGCGGTGGGCCGGGTGGTCGGCACGATCGGCGAGGCGATCGGCCTGACCGCGCTCCTCACTGTCGCCGCTGGTGCGCTGGTGCTCGGCGGCGCGATCGCGGCCGGCCATCATCGCCGCGTCTATGACGCGGTGGTGCTGAAGGTGTTGGGGGCGACGCGCGGGATGATCCTTACCGGCTTTCTGCTCGAATACGGGCTGCTCGGCTTGGCCACGGCGGCGATCGCCGGCGCGCTCGGCAGCCTGTTCGCCAGCTTTGTGGTGGTCCGGCTGATGCGGCTCGATTGGGTGTTTTTGCCGGCGCCGCTGCTGTGGACCCTGGGGCTGGCGACGGCCTTGACGTTGACCTTGGGGTTTGCCGGCACTTGGCGGGCGCTCGGCGCCAAGCCCGCGCCATATCTGCGCAACGAATAGCGCCTCTGGCGCCGACCTCCCGCCCCGCGGCGGCCAACGGCAATGGTCATTGAAAAGATCGCGTTTTGTGCCAATATCCGACCCGAGGAATTTTCCTCGGCGTGCTTCTCTCTCTGGAGGGGGTCTATGGCTTTGGGATCGCAGCCCCGCTGGACGGTGCGATCGGCGGATGCGCAGGTCGGCATCGATGTCGGTCTGCGGGACTATATGCTTCGCGTCTACAACTACATGGCGTCGGGGCTGGCGCTGACCGGGATCGTCGCCTATGTCGCGGCCTATTCGGGCTTCTACGCGCGGATCGTGCACTCGCCGCTGCTCTGGCTGGTCATCTTGGCACCGCTCGGCCTGGTCATGGTAATGAGCTTTGGCGCGCAGCGGATGCAGGCCAGCACCTTGCAGATGATCTTTTGGATCTATTCAGGGCTGATGGGGCTGTCCTTGGCGATGGTCTTCCTGGTCTTTACCGGGGCCAGTATCGCGCGGGTGTTTTTCATCACCGCCGGGACCTTTGCGGCGATGAGCCTTTATGGCTACACGACCCGGCGTGACCTGTCGCAGTTCGGCTCGTTCCTGTTCATGGGGCTGATCGGCATCATCATCGCCTCCTTGGTCAACATGTTCATCGCCTCGAGCGCGCTGCAATTCGCGATCTCGGTGATCGGCGTCATTGTCTTCACCGGCCTGACCGCGTGGGACACGCAGCAGATCAAGGAGATGTACTACGAGGGCGACGGCGCCGAGATCGCCAGCAAAAAGGCGGTGATGGGCGCGCTGCGGCTCTACCTCGATTTTATCAACCTGTTCATGATGCTGATGCAGCTGATGGGCACCCGCCGCGACTGATCGCCGGTTCTCCTTATCGGCGACACTTCTCTCTTCGATCGGCCGGGCCTTGCGCCCGGCTGATTTTTTTGCTGGTGGCGGCGGCAGCAAACCTTCCCCAAAATAGGCGCTTGCCACAAAATCATGCCGACAGCGTTTGGCAATCTGAACCCGCGGCGCCCCCGCGCGCGGCAGGGAGAGGGCGAAGGGTGCCGTGATCGATTACACCGCATCTGCTGTAGAGGCTCGTGGCGCCGCCGCCGATGATATCCTGATCGCGGCGGGACTGGCGCGGCGACCAGCGCGACCGCCGGATTTCGCGGCCGAGAGCGAGGCGCTGCACACGCTCGCCCGGCTGTTGATCGACTGCCCGGAGGCGTTGCCAGGGCGGCTGGCTGCGATCGCGCTCGATCTCTGTCATGCCGGATCGGCGGGCGTCAGCCTGCTCGAAGAAACGCCGCAGGGCGCCGTCTTCCGATGGACCGCGCTGGCCGGGCAGCTGGCTCCCTACCAAGGCGGCTCCACCCCGAGGGATTTCAGCCCTTGCGGCCTGTGTCTCGACCGGGGCGAAGCCATCCTGGTCGCTGACCCGGCGCGGCGGTTCGACTATTTCAACGCCGTCGGCATCCCGATCGTGGAGGGGCTCGTCCTGCCTCTGTTTGGGGCTGGGAAGCGTCCGCTGGGGACGCTGTGGATTGTCGCACATCATCGCGAGCGTCAATTCGACGGCGAAGATTTGCAGGTGATGACGCGCCTTGCCGATTTCACCGCGCTGGCGATCGAATGCGGTGCGGCGCAGGCCCAGGCCAAGGACAGCGAGCAACGCTCGCGCGAGCTGCTCGACGCGCTGCCGGCGGCCATCTATACGACCGACGCCGCCGGACGGATCACCTATTGCAACGAAGCTGCCGTCGATCTTGCTGGCCGCCGGCCGGAGTTCGGGCGGGACGAGTGGTGCATCACCGGGCGCCTGTACCGCCCGGACGGAACGCCGTTGCCGCGTCAAGAGTGCCCGATGGCAATGGCGCTAAAGGAAAACCGGCCGGTCCGGGGCGAGGAAGCGGTGGCCGAGCGGCCCGACGGCACCCGGGTCCCGTTCATCCCTCATCCGACCCCGCTGCGGGACCTATCGGGCAGGCTCGTCGGCGGGGTCAACATGCTGGTGGACATCACCGAGCGCAAGCGCTCCGAGGCGCTGACCGAGTGCCAGAAACACGCGCTGCAGATGCTTGCCCAAGGTGCGCCGCTCGATGACGTGCTCGGCTATCTTATTCGCACGATCGAAGGCCATTGCGCCAACGGCATGCTTGGCTCGATCCTGCTGCTGAACGGAGCGGGCACGCATTTCGAGCGCGGCATCGGCCCGAATTTGCCGGAAGAGTTCAATCGCGCGGTCGAAGGCATTGCGGTCAGCTCGGCCATCGGCGTGTGCTGTCGCGCGGTTTCCCGCCGCGCGCCGGTGGCGGTGCAGGACTTCAGCGCCGACCCGCAATGGGCCCGCTTTGTCGAGTTCGTGGCGCCCTACGATTTGCGCGCCGGGTGGTCCGCGCCGATCTTCGGCTCAGACGGCAGGGTGCTCGGCACCTTCGCCAATTATTACCGCTGCCCATGCGACCCGACCCCGTCGGATTTGGAGTGGGTGGAGATCGTCAAGCGAACCGCGGCGATCGCCATCGAGCGCGCGCAAGCCGTGGCGGCGCTGCGCCACAACGAAGAGCGGCTCGCGCAGGAATTAGCCGCGGCGCAGCGGTTGCAGGAAACCAGCACCCGTCTGATCCAAGAGGGGGACGCCGGTGCTCTCTACGATCAGATCCTCGACGCGGCCGTCGCGATCATGCATTCCGATATGGCGAGCATGCAGATGCTCGATCCGGAACGGGACAGTCTTCGGCTCCTGGCCTGGAAAGGGTTTGATCCGCAATCCGCGGCGGCTTGGCGGTGGGTCAGCCTCGATTTCGAACAGCAGCTGCGCTGCGGCCCTGCGGACCGGCCAGAGAGTCGTCGTGCCGGACATCCGGACATGCGATTTCATTCTCGGTACACCGGGGTACGACACTTACCGCAACGCGGGCATCCGGGCGATGCAGTCGACGCCTCTGACCTCGCGTACCGGCCGTTTGCTGGGCATGATCTCAACCCATTGGTCGAAGCCGCATCAGCCATCAGAGCGCGATATACGGCTGTTTGACGTTTTGGCGCGACAGGCCGCCGACCTGATCGAGCGCGCCCATGCCGAGGCGGAGCTGCGCGATCTCAACGAATCGCTCGAGCGGCGGATCGCAGAGCGCACGCGCGAGCTCGAAGCTGCAATGGCGGAGCGGCGCAAGGTCGAAGCGGCGCTGCAGCAGGCGCGCCATTTGGAAGCCATCGGCCAATTGACCGGCGGTGTCGCCCACGACTTCAACAATCTGCTGACTGTGATCGCGGGGCAATCGGAAGGCATCGCCGCGGCCGCCAAGGACGACAACATCCATCGCCGGGCCGCCGCCATCCAGCGCGCTGCGGAACGAGGGGCGCGGCTCACCAGCCAGCTGCTGGCGTTCTCGCGTCGGCAGCGGCTCAGCCCGCAACGGGTCACCATCGGCCGCCTGATGGCCGATATCGACGATCTCGTGCGCCGCGCGGTGGGCGAGACCGTCACGGTCAAGTTCAGCGCCGACCCTGATTTGTGGCTGTCGCTGGTCGATCCGGCGCAGTTCGAATCAGCGATCCTCAACCTCGCAATCAACGCCAAGGATGCGATGCCGGGCGGCGGCCGGCTCGCCATCGTTGCGCGCAACGCGGCCGTTGACGCTGCTGAGGCGCTGCGGCTCGACATCCGGTCGGGCGATTATGTCGTGGTCAGCGTCGCAGACACCGGAACGGGCATGCCGCCCGAGATCCGCGACCACGCGTTCGAGCCGTTCTTCACGACCAAGGATGTCGGCAAGGGCACTGGCCTCGGCCTCGCGCAAATCTACGGCTTTGTTAGGCAGTCCGGCGGCGCCGTCGCGCTGGAGAGCACGCCGGGAAAAGGGACGACGGTTTTTTTGCACCTGCCTCGGGCACAGGCCGATCCGGCCGCAGAGCCGCCGTCGCCGAACGAGCCGGTCTTGCCGCGGGCGGGCGCCGGCAAGACCATCCTGGTGGTCGAGGATCAACCCGATGTCCGAGAGGTGATCGAGGCGGCGCTGAGCGAGCTCGGCTATCGGATACTGACCGCGTCGGATGGCATTGAAGCGCGTCGAATACTGGACAGCGACGAGAGCATCGATCTGCTGTTGACCGACCTGGTCATGCCAAACGGCGTCAGCGGGCTCGATTTGGTCGAAGGCGCCCGGCGGTTGCGTCAAGATCTCAAGATTGTGCTGGTTTCCGGGTATTCGCGCGACACCCGAATTCGCGCCGGCAGCCTGCGCAACAGTTTTACGTTTCTGGAAAAGCCGTTCCGGCAGGCCGAGCTCGCCGACTGCATCGCCGCCGCGCTCGCCGCCGGCAAGGGCTGACCGCGGCCGCGCGGCAGATGACAGCGTTTGCGAGGGACCCGCGGCGAGGCCGCAATCTCGATCGCGGTGCACGAACTGTCGATCAAATTGCTTCGCGGAGCCTGTCCTCGGGCCGGTTTACGGCCGGACCCGTGGGCTCGCAATGATCAGCTATTTTAGTCTCAAGAACTGCTTGATCCGGATAATAGCTCAGCCAGTTGCTGCTGGGGCGCCGAGGCTCCTGGGCTGGCCTGCAATAGCCTGCCTTCAGTCTCATCAAAGATCGCCGGCTGCACCGATTTGGCGGTGCTCGGCTGGGTTTGCGTTGTGATCTTCAGGGAGAATTCCTCGCGGTAGGTACACGCGTCGGCCGGCCAAGTGCGGACAATTCCCGTGTCCAACCGGATCACCTCAAAATCGCAAACTCCGTCCAACGTCTCGTAAGGCTCGGCACCAGTTAGCCACACGCGCAGCTTAAATTGCCCTAAGTTGAGACGGACCTTCGGGATGTGAAATTCGATCAGCGTAGTTCCCGGCTCACCGCCAAAGATATGGTCCGGCGGGTATGCATATACTGAGGCAGCGGAGACGTGGAATTGATTTATTATTTGAATGCCAAGACACCCCTGCACAAGCGGACGATGATGGCGGATCCAGATTTTGATATGCAACGGCTCGTTGGGATACTGCACCGCATCGGGATGCGAGGTCAATACCTCGGCTTTCATGACGTGGGGTGGTTCATGCGATTCAGGGTGTGGCGTGATATAGACGTGCCGCGTAACAGCTTTTGACATATAGGCGGAAAGTGCGTGCGAGACTTCACCGTCGACGACCACACTTCCGGCGTTCAGCAAGATGCCGCGGCTGGCCAATTCGGCGATTGCTGCCATATTATGGCTAACAAAGAGCACGGTACGGCCTTCGCGGCGCGAGATATCGTCGATCTTGCCGAGGCATTTCTTTTGGAATTCGGCGTCGCCGACGGAGAGCACCTCATCGACGATCAGAATCTCGGGCTCGAGATGGGCGGCGACGGCAAAGGCGAGACGGACATACATGCCCGAGGAATAGCGCTTGACCGGGGTGTCGATGAATTTCTCGACCTCGGCGAAGGCGACGATCTCGTCGAATTTGCGGCGGATTTCGGCGCGCGACATGCCGAGGATGGCACCATTCAGATGGATGTTCTCGCGGCCCGACAATTCCGGGTGAAAGCCGGTGCCGACTTCGAGCAGGCTGGCGACGCGGCCGCGCAAGGTGACCCGCCCGGCGGTCGGCTCGGTGATGCGGCTCAAAATCTTTAAGAGGGTGCTCTTGCCGGCGCCGTTGCGGCCGATGATGCCGAGCACCTCGCCTTCCTCGACCGCAAAGCTGACATCGCGCAATGCCCAAAATTCCTCGACCGTGTCGCCCTGCACGATCTGCCGGCCGCGGGCGATGTCGGCCGCCTTGCGCGCGCTGTTGCGCAGCTCGCGCCCGATGACCTCGCGCAAATTGGTGTAGCCGGGGTCCCGGCTCCGCTCGGCGCGATGGCCGACCAGATAGCGCTTGGACAGATGCTCGACGCAGATCACCGGGGGCGGCATGGCGGCGGATCATCACCTCAAATCAAATCGGCAAAGCTGTTTTCGGTCTTGCGGAAACGACGAACCCCAAACCACACAAAGAATGCTGTCACGGCGAGGCTCGCCGCCAGACCCGGCAGATAGAGCCGGCTCTGCCCGCCGAGGATGCACCAGCGAAAGCCGTCAATGACCCCGACCATCGGGTTCAAGGAATACAGCAGGCGCCACTTTGCCGGCACGACGGCCGAGCTGAACCCGACCGGCGAGACATAGAGGCCGAGCTGCACGATGAATGGGACGATGACGCGAAAGTCGCGGTATTTGACGTTGAGCGCCGCGACCCACAAAGCCGGGCCGATACTGGCGAAGAAGGCGAGCACGATGAAAGCCGGCAATGCCAGGATCTGCCAGCCGGGCGCAAACCGGTACCAGACCATCATCCCGACCAGGATCGAAAAGGCGATCAGCAGATCGGCGAACGCTACGACCAGGGTCGCGGTCGGCACGATCAGCCGCGGGAAGTACACCTTGCCGATCAAGGCCGCATTGGCGACGAGGCTATTCGACGCTTCGCCGAGGCCGGTCGAAAAAAACGTCCAGGGAAGCATCCCGGCCAGCACCATCAGCGGATAGGGAGCGCTGCCGTCGGAAGGCAATTTGGCGATGCGGCCGAAGATCACGGTAAAGATCAGCATCGTCAGCAGCGGGCGGATCAGGGACCAGGCGGCGCCGATCACAGTCTGCTTATAGCGCACCGCGAGATCGCGCCACGCCAGAACGTAAAACAGCTCGCGGTAGCGCCATATGTCGCGCCAGTAATTGCGCTCGCGCTGGCCCGCCTCGATGACGACAACAGATGTCATTAACTATTCGCCAATCTCAGGGGCTAGACTTGCACGCCATTGCCGAGTACCAGCCCCAACCAATCTTTGCAAGGATCAACATTCGCCGACGACGCCGGCCTCACCGGATGCGATCATCAGCCGCAATCGTTGACATCGCGTTACCGCGAACGGCGGACGGTGCACCCGTCTAGTGGTGCGACGCCAACGGATCGTTCCCATCTGTTGGCTCAATCGCACCACGAACTGATCAGTCTGGTGGGCCAATTCACAAAACGCCTGGAACCAAGCGTTTCGATCGGACCGCTCGCTAGCTACGGCTGGGGACGCCCGGCGAGGTGAGCGAGGCGTGCGGCGATCGCGGCGGGGGCGGCTGGCGGCTTGCGGTCATTCGCCGCCGGCGGCGCTGGCGAGCAGGATGAGGGCGGCGTGCAGCGCCGCCTCGCGCACCGCCGCGCGGTCGCCGGCGAACAGATGGCGCTCGGTCCGGGGCGCGGCACCCCGCCGCGCCAGGCCGAGATGGATCAGGCCGACCGGCTTTTCCGCGCTGCCGCCGCCGGGGCCGGCGACGCCGGTGACCGATATCGCCATATCGATCGGAGCACGGGCAAGCGCACCCTCGGCCATGGCGGCCGCCGTCTCGGCGCTGACCGCGCCATGCGCCGCGATCAGCTGCGGCGAAACCCCGAGCAACTCCGCTTTCGCCTCGTTCGAATAGGCGACAAAGCCGCGCTCGATCACATCGGACGAGCCGGCGATCGCGGTCAGGGCCGCGGCGACGAGCCCGCCGGTGCACGATTCGGCGGTCCCGACATGCCAGCCGCGGGCGCGGCAGGCATCGACAACCGCGTGCGCCAGGGCCAAGGTTTCAGCCGCGAACACCGGATATTCCACCAATTGCCAGCAGGGCCGAGAGCACAAGGGCAGCGTATCCCGCCGCCAACAGATCGTCGAGCATGATGCCGAAGCCGCCATGGATCCGGCGGTCGGCCCAGCCAATCGGCCATGGTTTGCAGATGTCGAACAGGCGAAACAACACAAAGGCGATCGCCCAGGCGGGAAGATCGCGCGGGGCGGCCAGCAGCACCAGCCATTGGGCGGCGACCTCGTCGATGACGATGGCCCCGGGGTCGGCGAGCCCGCTCGCCCGGGCAACAGCCGCCGCCGCCCACCAGCCGAGCGCGAAGACGAGCGCGGCGGCGATGGCGAGGCCGGGAACGCCCCAGAGACTGCGGATCGCCCAGGCGACAGGAAGTGCCGCAAGCGCGCCCCAGCTGCCAGGCGTGATCGGCAGCAGGCCCGCGCCGAACCAGGTGGCGAGCACCACCGCCGGATGCCGGAATGGAAGGCCGAGGCGGGTGGCGATGCATGCTCTCCCGATCACCGGGGCTGTCCCTCACCCCGGCCCTCTTCCGCAAACGGGGAAAGGGAGGAGCCGGCAAGCCTGCCTCGGGCCTGGCCCGGGCGCGACGGGCCGCGCTTGCCGCACAGCAAAATACCGATCGTCCCCATCACCAGGGCAGGCGGATCGTGGCGACGGCCTGTGCGGCGATGCCCTCGGCGCGGCCGGTGAAGCCCAGGCCATCGGTCGTCGTCGCCTTGACGCTGACCCGGTCGGGCGCGATGCCGAGGATCGCGGCGATCCGCTCCACCATCGCCGCGCGATGCGGCCCGATCCTCGGCCGCTCGCAGACGATCGTCACATCGACCGCGGCCACGATGCCGTCGCGGGCGCGCACCAGATCGGAAGCGTGACGCAGAAACCAGTCGGAGGCCGCACCCCGCCAGCGCGGCTCGCTCGGCGGGAAATGCATGCCGATGTCGCCGGCGCCGATCGCCCCCAGCACCGCGTCGGTCAGCGCGTGCAGCCCGACATCGGCGTCGGAATGGCCGACAAGGCCGGCGCCATGCGGGATCTCGACCCCGCAGATCACGACCTTGTCGCCGGGGCCGAAAGCATGAACATCGAGCCCCTGGCCGACGCGCACATCGCCATGGCGGGCGAGGATCAGCCGCTCGGCGGCAGCGAGGTCCTCGGCTGTTGTCACCTTCAGGTTGTCCTCGCTGCCGGCGACCAGCAGCGGCGCCAGCCCCGCCGCCTCGGCGACCGCCGCATCATCGGTCAGCTGCTGCCCGGCCGTGACGCGGTGGGCGCCGAGGATCGCGTCGAAATGAAAGCCCTGCGGCGTTTGCGCGCGCCACAATTCGGAACGGTCGACAGTCTCGCGCACGACCCCGTCTCGGGCGCGCTTGATCGTGTCGCGTAGGGGCAGGGCCGGGATCGCGGCCGGCGCCCGGCCGAGCGCGTCGATCACCCGGTCGATCAGCGCCGGGTCGGGAAACGGCCGTGCTGCGTCATGGATCAGCACGTGAAGGGGATGATGCGGGGCCAGCGCCTCGAGCCCGAGCCGCGCCGAATCCTGGCGGGTGGCCCCGCCGGCAACCGGCGGCAGCACCGGCAGCCCGGCAACAGCGTCGTCGAACCGGGCGCGATCCTCTGGCCGGATCGCCACCATCACCTGCGCGATCCGCGGGTGCCGGGCGAACGCCGCCGCCGCATGGCGCAGCACCATCGCACCTTCGAGCGGCAGGTATTGCTTGGGCAGATCGCCGCCAAACCGGCTGCCCCGGCCGGCTGCGACGATCAGCGCATAAACCCCGTCCATACGCAAACCTAGCCGATGGCGCGTTGTTTCGCCATCCTTGGCGCTCTCTGTCGTTGATGTTGCACTGCAAAATGAAAGCCGCTACTATCTGCCTAATCAGTAGGCAAGCGAATTGTCTGCACAAGCTATGAGCATTTCTGTCGATACTTTGACCATCGATGACCCGGTGATCTTGGCGCCGATGTCGGGGGTGACCGACCTGCCGTTCCGGCGGCTGGTCAAGCGCCTGGGCGCCGGTCTCGTCGTGTCCGAGATGATCGCCAGCGAGGCGATGATCCGCGAGACCCGGCAATCGATGACCATGACCAAAAGCTGCGCCGAGGAGCAGCCGATGGCGGTGCAGCTCGCCGGCTGCGAGCCCAGGATCATGGCCGAGGCGGCCAAGCTCAACGCCGACCGCGGCGCCCGGGTCATCGACATCAATTTCGGCTGCCCGGTGAAAAAGGTGGTGGGCGGCCACGCCGGCTCGGCCCTGATGCGCGACGAGATGCAGGCGGCGCGCATTCTCGAGGCGACGGTCAAGGCGGTGGACCTTCCGGTCACCCTGAAGATGCGCACCGGCTGGGACGAGGCCAGCCGCAACGCGCCAAACCTCGCTCGGATTGCGCAAGCCTGCGGCATTCGCATGATCACCGTGCACGGCCGCACCCGCTGCCAGTTCTACGCCGGCGCCGCCGACTGGGAATTCATCCGTCGGGTCAAGGACAGTGTCGCCATTCCGGTGATCGTCAACGGCGACATCCTGAGCCTCGACGACGCCGAGCGCGCGCTCGCCCGATCGGGCGCCGACGGGGTAATGATCGGCCGCGGCGCCTACGGCCGGCCGTGGTTCGTGCGCCAGGTGATCGGCTGGCTGCGCGGCCGCCGCCATATCCCCGATCCGCCGCTCGCGGCGCAGCGCGACATCGTGCTGGCGCATTACGAGGACATGCTGATCCATTACGGCACCGATGTCGGCGCGCGCATCGCCCGCAAGCATATCGGCTGGTATTCCAAGGGCCTGCCCGGTTCGGCGGAGTTTCGCGCGGCGGTGAACCGGACGATCGAGCCGGCGCGCGTCACCGAGCTGATCCGAACCTTCTACGAGCCGCTGCTGGCGCGCCAGGCAGCATGACCAAGCCGCCTTCCAGGCGGCGCGGCCGCGATTCGCGGGCGCTCGGCACGGCACAGCCGGAACCCGCCGCGGTGTTGGCGGCGCTTGCCGCGCCGGTGATTGTCATCGACCGCAATGCGGCGATCCGCCTTGTCAACCCGGCCGCCGAGCAGTTGTTCGGCACCGGCGCCGCCGCCCTGCAAGGTTGCGCGCTGCCCGACCTCTTGGCCCCGCGCAGCCCGCTATTGTCGCTGATCGACGCGGTCTGGCGCAGCGGCAACACGATCTGCGAATACGACATGCCGCTAGAAGGCGCGCGCCTGGGCAGCCGCTTGGTCACGATCCAGGCGCAGCGCCGGCGGGCGAGATGCTGGTGCTGACCCTGCACGAGCGTTCGATGGTCGACAAGGTTGACCGCCAGCTGACCCACCGCAACGCCGCCCGCTCGATGACCGCAATGGCGGCGATGCTGGCGCATGAGGTCAAGAACCCGCTTTCGGGCATCCGCGGCGCTGCGCAGCTGCTCGAGCAGGACGCCGACGGGCCCGGGCGCGAGCTGACCCGGCTGATCTGCGACGAGACCGACCGCATCGTGCGCACTGGTCGATCGGATGGAGTCGTTTTCCGATCATCGCCCGATCGAGCGCGCGGCGGTCAATATCCACGAGGTGCTGGAACGGGTGCGCAAGCTGGCGCAATCGGGCTTTGCCCGCCATGTCCGCTTTGTCGAGGAATACGATCCCTCGTTGCCGCCGGTGCACGGCAATCGCGACCTGCTGGTTCAGGTGTTCCTCAATCTCGTCAAGAACGCCGCCGAGGCGGTGCCCGGCGCCGGCGGCGAGATCACGCTGACGACCGCCTATCGCCATGGGCTGCGGCTGGCCGGGCCGGGCGGGCAGGGAAGCGCGTGCATCTGCCGCTGATGGTCGCGGTGGCCGACAACGGCGGTCGGCATCCCCGAGGATCTGCGACCGTATCTGTTCGACCCGTTCGTCACGACCAAGCGCAACGGAACTGGCCTCGGTCTTGCACTGGTGGCCAAGGTGATCGGCGACCACGGCGGCGTCATCGAGTTCGACAGCCAGCCGCGGCGAACCGTGTTCCGGGTGTTTCTGCCGTCGCGCCGATGGTCGGCGCAAGACGGTATCGGGTGATGACGCTCGACGATTCTGGTGGCCGACGACGACCGCGCGATCCGCATGGTGCTGAACCAGGCGCTGGCCCGGCTCGGGCATCGAGGTGCGGATGACCGGCAACGCCGCGACCTTGTGGCGCTGGGTCGCCGACGGCGAGGGCGATCTCGTCATCACCGACGTCATCATGCCGGACGAGAACGGCCTCGACCTGATCCCGCGCATCAAGAAGATCCGCCCCGAATTGCGGATCATCGTGATGAGCGCGCAGAACACGCTGCTGACCGCGGTCAAGGCGACCGAGCGCGGCGCCTTCGAGTATCTGCCCAAGCCGTTCGATCTGCGCGAGCTGGTCAGCGTCGTCGAGCGGGCGCTGACCGCGCCGCTCGACCCGCCGGCGAACGGACCCGAGGAGGACAGCGACGAGCAGCTGCCGCTGATCGGCCGCTCGCCGGCGATGCAGGAGATCTATCGCGTCATCGCCCGGCTGATGGGCACCGATCTGACGGTGATGATCATCGGCGAGAGCGGCACCGGCAAGGAGCTGGTGGCGCGCGCGCTGCACGATTTCGGCAAGCGCCGCGACGGCCCGTTCGTCGCGATCAACATGGCGGCGATCCCGCGCGAGCTGATCGAGAGCGAGCTGTTCGGCCACGAGAAGGGCGCCTTCACCGGCGCCACCGCGCGCAGCATGGGCCGCTTCGAGCAGGCGCAGGGCGGCACCCTGTTTCTCGACGAGATCGGCGACATGCCGCTCGAGGCGCAGACCCGGCTGCTGCGCGTGCTGCAGGAGGGCGAATACACCGCGGTCGGCGGCCGCGCGCCGATCCGCGCCGATGTCCGGATCATCGCCGCGACCCATCGCGATCTGCGCCAGCTGATCCGCCAGGGCCTGTTCCGCGAGGATCTGTTCTACCGCCTCAACGTCGCGCCGATCCGGCTGCCGCCGCTGCGCGAGCGCACGCGCGGACATTCCCGGCGCTGGTGCGCCATTTCTCGGCGCTGGCGGCGCGCGAGGGGCTGCCGCCCAAGACGGCTCGACCAGGCGGCGATGGAGCGGCTGCGCAGCTATCGCTGGCCGGGCAATGTGCGCGAGCTGGAAAACCTGATGCGGCGCCTGGCGGCGCTCTATTCGCAGGAGGTGATCGGGGTCGAGGTGATCGAGGCCGAGCTCGGCCGAGGCGCCGGCCGCCGCGCGAGACGCCGATGCGCGCCGGCGGACGAAGGCCTCGGCGGCGCCGTCGAGCGCCATATCACGAGCTATTTCGCCGCGCACAAGGGCGGGCTGCCGGCCGCCGGCCTCTATGACCGGGTGCTGCGCGAGATCGAGCGGCCGCTGATCGTCGCTGACCCTCGGCGCCACCCGCGGCAACCAGATCAAGGCGGCGCATCTGCTGGGCCTCAACCGCAATACGCTGCGCAAGAAAATCCGCGAATTGGACATCCCGGTGGTGCGCGGCCTAAAATAGTCGAGGGTCGCTCCCGTGCCCGCCGACGCTGGCAGTCTGCGGCCGACGGCCGAGCCGGGGCCGGCTGCAGGAGTTGTCGCCGCGTTTTTCAGTGGCGATGTCCGGCGGGGGGCTTGAATGAGCTGATGCGGCAGGTTCGAATGTGGGCCGGCTGGATCGGGTTGCGGCGCAAGCTGGCGCTGGCCTTGGCGATGGCGGCGCTGGCCTCGGGCATCGCCACCTATCTGGCACTGACCGGGGCGCCGCCGTTCGGGCCGCGGCCCAACGCCGTCCTGTCGCTGCTCAACCTCGATCTCGTGCTGCTGCTGGCGCTCGGCGCGCTGGTCGCCAAGCGGCTGCGTGCAGGTCTGGGCCGAGCGGCGGCGCGGCCTCGCCGGCTCGCGGCTGCAGGTCCGGCTGGTCGTGCTGTTCAGCCTGATCGCGGTGATGCCGACGATCATCGTCGCGGTTTTCTCCTACCTGTTCTTCAGCTTCGGCGTCGAATCCTGGTTCAGCGACAAGGTGCGCACCGCGATCTCCGAATTGCGTCGCGGTCGCCGAAGCCTATCTGCACGAGCATCAGCAGGCGATCCGCGCCGATGCGTTGGCGATGGCGAACGACCTCAACCGCGACGCCGTCGCGCTTGCAGCTCGAACCCGCAACGGCTGGCGCAGGTGGTCTGACGGCGCAGGCGGCGACTGCGCGGGCTGACCGAGGCGATGGTGTTCGACGCGCACGGCCACGATGCTGGCGCGCACCGGCCTGTCCTTCGCGCTTGGCTTTGAGCCGGTCCCAGCAAGGGGCGCTGCGCGTCGCCGACGAAGGCGAGGTCGGCGATCATGACCGACGACAGCGACGACCGGGTGCGCGCGCTCGTCCGCCTCGACCAGTTCGGCCGACCTTTATCTCTATGTCGGCCGCTTCATCGAGCCGCGGGTGATCGACCACATGAAGGAGACCCAGCGCGCCGCGGCGCAATACGAGCAGCTGGAAGGTCAGCGCTCGGGGTTTCAGATCACCTTCGCGGTGATCTTCATCCTGGTGGCGATGCTGTTCCTGGTCGCGGCGGTGGCGATCGGCATCCATTTCGCGACCCAGCTCGCCGATCCCGATCAGCCGCCTGGTCGACGGCGGCCGAACGGGTGCGCGGCGGCGATCTTGCCGTCGCGCGTCCCCGAGGGCGAGAGGGACGACGAGCTCGCCTCGCTGAGCCGCGCCTTCAACCGCATGACCGATCAGATCCAGAGCCAGCAGAGCGAGCTGATCGAGGCCAACCGCCAGCTCGACGAGCGGCGCCGGTTTACCGAGACCGTGCTGACCGGCGTCTCCGCCGGGGTCATCGGGCTCGACCGCGACGGCCGCATCAATCTGCCGAACCGCTCGGCCTCCGCGCTGCTCGGCGTCGATCTCGACCAGTCGATCGGCGAGGATCTCGCCGAGGTCGTGCCCGAGATGGCCGGTCTGCTCGACGAGGCCGAGCGCCGCCCGGACCGGCTGGCGCAGGCGCCAGGTTCAGCTCGTCGGCGGCAACAGCACGCGCACGCTGCTGGTGCGCATCGCCGCCGAGCACGACGACGGCGAGATCAGCGGCTTTGTCGTGACCTTCGACGACATCACCGAGCTGCTGTCGGCGCAGCGCAAGGCGGCCTGGGCCGACGTCGCGCGCCGCATCGCCCACGAGATCAAGAACCCGCTGACCCCGATCCAGCTCTCGGCCGAGCGGCTGCGCCGCAGCTATCTGAAGGAGATCAAGAACGATCCCGAGACCTTCGCGATCTGCACCGACACGATCATCCGCCATGTCGAGCGACATCGGCCGCATGGTCGACGAGTTCTCGTCGTTCGCGCGGATGCCGGCGCCGGTGCTGAAGCCGGAGGATCTGGCCGAGATCGTCGACCAGGCGGTGTTCCTGCAGCGCACCGCGCATCCCGAGATCGCCTTCGAGACGCGCTTTGCCGGCGCACCCGGTCGCCGGTCCGCTGCGATGCCCGCCTGGTCGGCCAGGCGCTGATCAACATCGTCAAGAACGCCGTCGAATCGATCGAGGCGCGAATCGCCGAGACCGGGCCCAGCCCGCCCGGGCAGATCCGGGTGCAGGTGGCCGAGGCGCAGGGCCAGGCTGTCAGTGGTCGTCGAGGACAACGGCAAGGGCCTGCCGCGCGCAAGGGCGCGAGCGCCTGACCGAGCCTTATGTGACGACGCGCGCCAAGGGCACCGGCTTGGGCCTCGCCATCGTCAAGAAGATCATGGAAGATCACCAGGGCGAGCTGGTGCTGGAAGATGGCGAACCGGCGGGCGCGCGGGTCAGGCTGGTGTTCGCCGCCGAAGCCCGCGCGATGGAACGGCCGGATGCCGCCGGCCAGCATTTGGACCAGCCGGTGGAGCTGAGCGCGGTCGGCCATGGCGCATGACATCCTGATCGTCGACGACGAAGCCGACATCCGCATGCTGATCGCGCGGCGTGCTGAAGGACGAGGGCTACGCCACGCGCGAGGCCGCCGACAGCGCCCAGGCGCTGGCGGCGATCCAGGCGCGCCAGCCGACCCTCGTCATTCTCGACATCTGGCTGCAGGGCAGCGAGCTCGACGGGATCGAGATCCTGCAGCTGCTGCGCGCCGAGATGCCGTCGGTGCCGGTGGTCATGATCAGCGGCCACGGCACGATCGAGACCGCGGTCGAGGCGATCAAGATCGGCGCCTACGATTTCATCGAAAAGCCGTTCAAGATCGGATCGCCTGCTGCTGGTCGTCGAGCGCGCGATCGAGGCGGCGCAGCTGCGGCGCGAGAACGAGGAGCTGAAGCTGCGCGCCGGCGGCGATATCGACCTGGTCGGCAGCTCGCCCGCGGTCAACCAGCTGCGCCAGCAGATCGACCGGGTGGCGCCGACCGGCAGCCGCGTGCTGATCACCGGCGCGCCCGGCGCCGGCAAGGAGGTGGTCGGCCGCCTGCTGCATCTGCGCTCGCGCCGCGCCAAGGGGCCGTTTGTCGCCGGTCAACTGCGCGACGATGCGGCCGGAGCGGCTCGAGATCGAGCTGTTCGGCAGCGAGCCCGGCAGCGACGGCGCGACCGCGCAAGGTCGGCACCTTCGAGCGCGCCCATGGCGGCACCCTGTTCCTCGACGAGGTCGCCGACATGCCGCTCGAGACCCAGGGCAAGATCGTGCGCGTGCTGCAGGAGCAGACCTTCGAGCGGGTCGGCGGGTCGAGCCGGGTCGAGGTCGATGTCCGGGTCGTCGCCTCGTCCAACCGCGAGCTCGCCGGCGAGATCGGCGGCGGCCGGTTTCGCGAGGATCTGTTCTACCGGCTCAACGTCGTGCCGATCCAGGTGCCGCCGCTGCGCGACCGGCGCGAGGACATCCCGCTGCTGGCCCGCCATTTCATGGCGCGCTCGTCCGAAGCGGCGCGGCTCGCCGCCGCGCGAGTTCGGCGAGGACGCGATGGCGGCGCTGCAGGCTTATGCCTGGCCCGGCAATGTGCGCCAGCTGCGCAACGTCATCGATTGGCTCTGATCATGGCGCCGGGCGATGCCCGCGAGCCGGTGCGCGCCGACATGCTGCCGAACGAGATCACCGCGATCGCGCCGACCGTCGTCAAATGGGACAGCGGCAGCGAGATCATGACCCTGCCGCTGCGCGATGCGCGCGAGGTGTTCGAGCGCGAATATCTGCTGGCCCAGGTGACCCGCTTCGGCGGCAACATCTCGCGCACCGCCGCCTTTGTCGGCATGGAGCGCTCGGCCCTGCATCGCAAGCTCAAATCGCTCGGCGTCTTCGGCAACGACCGCCCGCTCAAAACCGGAACCTGAAGTGTCGCGGATTGCTTATGTCGACGGCCAATACCTGCCGCACCGGTCGGCTGGCGGTGCATATCGAGGATCGCGGCTATCAGTTCGCCGACGGCGTCTACGAGGTGCATCGCGGTGCGTCGGCGGGCGTCTCCTCGATGAGGGGCTGCATCTGGCGCGCCTGCACGCGCTCGCTCGGCGAATTGCGGATTGCAGCGCCGATGTCGGATGCCGCGCTGCGGATCGTGCTGCGCGAGGTGGCTCCGCCGCAACGGCGTCGCCGACGGCATCGTCTATCTGCAGGTCACGCGCGGCGTCGGCGCCGCGCGACCACGGCTTTCCCAAATCGGCGAAGCCGGCTCTCGTCGTCACCGCGCGCCGCAAAAAGCCGGCCGACCCGCGCCTCGCCAATGACGGCATCGCGGTGATCACGATCCCCGACATCCGCTGGCGGCGCTGCGACATCAAATCGGTCGCGCTGGTGGCGAACGTGCTGGGCAAAGAGCGGGCCAGAGAGGCCGGCGCCTACGAGGCCTGGCAGGTCGACAGCGGCGGCTATGTCACCGAGGGCACCTCGACCAATGCCTGGATCGTGACCGCCGACGGCGCCGTCGGTCACCCGCCAGGCCGACAGTGCGATCCTCAACGGCGTCACCCGGCTGGCCGTGTTCGACATCATCGAGCGCCAGGGCTACCGCCTGGTCGAGCGGCCGTTCTACCGTGGCCGAGGCCAAGGCGGCGCGCGAAGCGTTCCTGACCAGCACCACAGTCGATCTGCTGCCGGTGGTGCGCATCGACGGCGACCCGGTCGGCGACGGCAAGCCGGGACCGCTCAGCCGCGCCTTGCGCGCGCTCTACCTGGCGCACGCGGCCGCAGCGGAATGAACGTGTCGCTACCCGGATTGGTGCGGCCGCGGGCCATCCTGTTCGATTGGGACAACACCCTGGTCGACAGCTGGGCGACGATCCACGAGGCCTTGAATTTGGTCATGGCGGCGATGGAGAAGCCGCCTTGGTCGCTCGCGGAGACCAAGAGGCGGGTGCGGCTCAGCCTGCGCGAGAGCTTCCCGGTGCATTTCGGCGCGCGCTGGGAGGAGGCGCGGGACATCTATCTCGACCATTTTCGCGCGATCCATCTCGACCGGCTGGCGCGCCTGCCGGGCCGCGGCGAATGCTGCACGGGCTCGCCGCGGACGGCATCTTTCTCGGCGTCGTCAGCAACAAGACCGGCGCGTTGCTGCGCCGCGAGGCTGACCGCCTCGGCTGGTCGGGCTATTTCGGCCGGCTGGTCGGGGCTGGCGACGCGGCCGTGGACAAGCCCGACGCCGCCCCGGTCCGGCTGGCGCTCGCGTCGAGCGGGATCGCGGCGGGCGAGGCGGTGTGGTTTGTCGGCGACACTGCGAGTCGATATGGAATGCGCGCACAACAGCGGCTGCGTGCCGGTTCTGCTGGGCGGCGATCCGGCCGCGGGCGAGTTGTCGGGATGCGCGCCGCGCCTGGCGTTTTCCGACCCCGCGGCGCTGTTTCACTGTGTCCGGGGCTTGTGATTTACCCTGTCAGCGCCTATGTTCGTACCGGCAGGGTGGCGGCTGGCGCGGTCGCTTGCCGTTTTGGCTCGAGCTGGGCCGGCTCAGCTCCAAAAAGCGAATGGGGGTTACCCATGTCTGCGGAGAAATCGCAAAACGTTCAGGACGTTTTCCTCAACCACGTCCGCAAAAACAAAACACCGGTTACTGTCTTTCTCGTCAACGGTGTCAAGCTGCAAGGGATCATCACCTGGTTTGATAATTTCTGCGTGCTGCTGCGGCGCGATGCGCACTCGCAGCTCGTCTACAAGCACGCGATCTCGACGGTGATGCCGGCGCAGCCGATCCAGCTGTTCGAGCCGGGCAGGGAGAGCGACGAGCTCTGAGCCAGGCAACAGATAGAGCGCCGGTTACCGGCGGCGCCGCGACCGGCCGCGCGCTGGTCCTCCATCCGGCGCCAAAATCGGCGCCCGGGCGAACCGCGGCGGAGACCGGGACCCGGTCTGTTGGTGCGCGCCTGGAGGAGGCGGTCGGCCTCGCTCGGGCGATCCGCCTCGACGTTGTGCGCGCCGAAATCGCGCGTGTCGCCAAACCGCGCCCGGCGAGCCTGCTCGGCAGCGGCGCCGTCGAGAATTTCCGCGAAATGATCAGCGACAATGAGATCGGCCTGGTCGTCGTGGACGGCACCTTGTCGCCGGTGCAGCAGCGCAATCTCGAACAGAGCTGGCAGGCCAAGGTCATCGACCGCACCGGCCTGATCCTCGAAATCTTCGGCGAGCGCGCGCGCACCCATGAGGGCCGCCTGCAGGTCGAATTGGCGGCGCTTTCCTATCAGCGCTCGCGGCTGGTGCGCTCCTGGACTCATCTCGAACGGCAGCGCGGCGGGTTTGGTTTTCTCGGCGGCCCCGGCGAGAGCCAGCTCGAAATCGACCGCCGGCTGATCGGCGAGCGCATCGCCCGGCTCAAGCGCGAGCTTGACGGCATCAAGCGGACCCGCGACCCTGCATCGCGAGGCCCGCCGCCGCGTGCCTTATCCGGTCGTAGCACTGGTCGGCTACACCAACGCCGGCAAATCGACCCTGTTCAACCGCCTGACCAAATCGAGCGTGACCGCCGGCGACATGCTGTTCGCGACCCTCGACCCGACGATGCGGCGGCTTGAATTGCCGTCCGGCCGCTCGGCCATCCTGTCGGACACGGTCGGGTTCATCTCCGATCTGCCGACCCATCTCGTCGCGGCGTTTCGCGCGACCCTCGAAGAGGTGACCGAAGCCGACATCGTCGTCCATGTTCGCGACGCCAACCATCCCGAGAGCGACGCCCAGCGCCAGGACGTGCTGGCGGTTCTAGCCGATCTCGGGCTCGCCGAGCTGGCGCTCGAGGATTCAGGGTTAGACGGGGCGGGCGAGAGCGGGCTGATCGAGGCGATGAACAAGATCGACCTGCTCGATCGGCCGGCCCGCTCTAGCCTCGGCAATCATGCCCTGCGCAACTCGCAGACCGTCGCCCTCTCGGCCGCGACCGGAGAGGGCTGCACGGCGCTGCTGGAGCTGATCGATCGCCGGCTCGGGAGCGAGATCCGCGCGGTGCGGCTCGACATCCCATTGAGCGACGGCAAGACCTTGGCCTGGGTGTACCGCCACGGCGAGGTCTTGGGCCGCCGTGACGACAGCGAAGCCGCACACCTTTCGGTGCGCCTCTCCGAACCCGACATCGCCCGCCTGCGCCACCAGCAACGGCTGCATTAAGGCTGAAGGCCATCGCGGATTGTCGTGGCGGCGCGCGGGGGGCGGGTCGAGGCGCTTGAAATCCGCGCGGGGATCGCGGTTACTGCTGCGCGTGATCGGCCAAGATGATCCCCCGCACATTGCCTCGGCCCAGGCCGCGGCGGGTTGGCGCTGCCGGTTGCCGCCCGCGACGGATGGCGAGGTTCGCCCCCCGGCCTCGGCGCGCGCTGCCGCGGGCTCTGCCCTGATCATCGGCCGATGATCACCGAGTTTGGCGAAGAGCGGCAGCGCCGGCTCATTCTCGACTATTTCGGCGGCGACGCGCGGGTGCGGCTATTACGCCGCGCCCCGACCTTTGGCTCGCCGATCTTTGTCGTCGATTTCGACCGCGGCGCGCGTCACTTGCGCACCTTGGGCTCGTTCGGCAGCAGCATTCAGGTGACCGAGCAATCGAGCATGGATCTGATGTATCCGGCGCGGCTCGTCTTCCACTACGAGCGGCTGATGTCGCTGGCTTTGGCGATGAGCCGGCAGGCGGTGAGCGCGTTGCTGCTCGGCGTCGGCGGTGCTGCAATGTGGCGGTTTATGCGCGCCTATATTCCCGACTGTGCCGCAACCCTGGTCGATGCTGACGAGAGCGTGGTCGCGATCGCCCGCCGCTGGTTCTATTTGACCCAGGCGGTGACGATTGAGCCGGCCCAGCAATTCATCGCCGCGACCACCGCCCGCTTCGACGCGATCCTCGTTGATCTCTATAATTCGTCCGGGCCGACCGAAACCAACGAGCTGTTCTGGTCGCGCTGCCTCGATGCGCTCAATCCGGGCGGCTGCCTCGCCAACAACTGGGCCGATTTCTCGGTCAACCCGGCGGTGCGGCCGATGGCGGATGCGCTGGCGGCGGTGGCGGCCGTGCGCGGGCTGGCACCGATCTATGTGACCCGGCGCGGGTTTCGCGACAACCTCGTGCAATATGTGCCGACCGAGCCCGGCATCGCCGCCGAAGCGATGGCCGATGTGCACGAGCGCTTTGTGCGCGAGCGCCACCCGCCCGACCGCGGCCGCGGCATCCTCGAAAACTGCGTGATCGCGACCCGCTTCCCGATCGCCTAATCGCCTGCTGGTGATCGGCCGTTGGCCCTCGACCGGCGGTGCCGGCGCATCACATCGGCCGGGCTTTCGCCGTCGGAGAGCGGCGGCGCGGCAGCATGCGATCGAGCACGTCGTCGCGGCGGATAATGGCGTGGTAGAGGGCGCCGGCGATGTGCAATGCGACGAGCAGGTAAACCAGGTATTGCCCGACCAGATGCACCGCGATCGCCAGCTGCGACAGGCGCTCGTTCAGCGGCAACAGGGGCGGGAGCGCGACGAGGCCAAAGAGGCTGACGGCGTGGCCGGCGGCCGCGGCGTTGGCGTAGCCGGCGAGCGGCATCGCGATGAACACCGCATCGAGACCGGATTGGGTGAGGTAGGCGAGCGCTCTCTGCATGCGGCCAAGGGTCGGCGGCAGCGGCGGCGGACGGCGCCCCAAGCGCCACAGGATGCGGAACAGCACCAGCGCCAGGATGACCAGGCCCAGCGAGCGGTGCAGCAGCAACAGGCCCTCGCGGGCGGCGGTGTTGCGGGCCGCCGCCTCGCTGGCCCAGCCGAAGCTGACGACACTGACCGCCAACGCCGCGAGCAGCCAGTGCGTCGCCCGTGCAACCCTGTCGTAGCCGCTGCTTGGGGGGCTGGCCGCGAGGGTCAATCGGCCGCCGCAAACTGGCGCGCGAGATCGGCGTTGTGGTTGGCCTCGCTCATCGATCCCCTGCTTTGGGCCTATAGCCGGCAGCGCCGCGGCAAGATATGAGATATGCCGATATCAGGGGAGAAATCAGAACCGTGACAAGGCGAATTCTCGATCAAGCCGCCGCCGCCATGCCGCTGCTGGCGGTGCTTTTGGCACTTGCCGTTCCGGCAGCCGCGCAACAGGCGACCCAGGCGCAGCGAAATGCGATCCGCCAGGCCTGCCCCGCCGATTACCAGCGGGTTTGCACCGCCGTGCCGGCCGGCGGCAAAGCGTCGTTCGACTGCCTGGTGCGCAACATGGCCATCCTGTCGCCAGCCTGTCAGCGCGCGGTCAAATCGGTCAGCGCCGGCGGCGCGGCGACCGGCGCCGCGTCGAGGGCGGCAGCGACCGGCCCCGCGCCCGCGGCTGCTCCGGCTCCCGCGGCGGCGGCGATGTCGCCGCGACAGGAGCTGGCGGTGCTGCGGCAAGCCTGTGGCGGGGATTATCGCACCCTTTGCCGCGGTGTGCCGCTTGGCGAGGGCCGGGCGATCGCCTGCCTGCGGGCGAACGCGGCATCGTTGTCGCCGCAGTGCAGCGGAGCCTTGAGCGCCGCCCGGCAAAGCCGCTAGGCGAGGGGCGAGCCGGGCCCAGGATGGCCGGTGCAGCACCTTCGGGCTAATCTCTGCCGCACCGGACCGGCGAGCGGAGACGCGGCGCGATGATCGATCTTCCGGCGACAGCGGGGGCTGCGGTTCGCGACCCGCTGGTCATCGCCCTCGTGATCTTTTGCCTGAGCGGCCTCTTGACGCATCTGTTGCTGCGCAGGCATCCGATGCGCCGGGCGCTGGTGCGGGTGATCTTCCTGGTCGCCCTGACGATCGTTCTGCTGCGCGCCGGGGTCGTTCCCTATCAGCCGCTGCAGTTGACCGGGGCGCCGCTGCGCGACGTCGTGCATGGCGCCTTGAAGATCGCGTGGTGGCTGTGGTCGGCCTGGTTCCTGGTCGGGTTTTTGCGCGCCTTTGTCGTCACCGAGCACCGGCCGCGCGAGAGCAAGCTGGTCCAGGACCTGCTCGCCGGGCTGGTTTATCTCGCCGCGCTGTTCGCGATTATCGCCTATGTCTTCGATCTGCCGATCAAGGGTCTGCTGGCGACCTCCGGGGCCATCGCGATCATCCTTGGGCTGGCGCTGCAAAGCACGCTGAGCGATGTGTTCTCGGGCATTGTCCTCAATTTCAGCCGGCCCTACCGGCCGGGGGACTGGATCAGCATCGACGGCGCCACCGATGGCCGGGTGATCGAGATGAACTGGCGCGCCACGCACGTCCTGACCGCCAAGCGCGATCTCGCGATTGTGCCGAACAGCGCCATCGCCAAGGCCAAGATCGTCAATTCCAGCTCGCCCTCCGGAATTCACGGGATCACCGTGAGCATTCAGCTCGACGCCAAAGCATCGCCCGCCGCCGGCGCCGAGATACTCGGCCACGCGGTCCTCAATTCGCGGCTGATCCTGGCGATGCCGGCGCCCTCGATTACGGTCAAATCGATTGCCGCCGACGCCACCCAATACGACATCACCGTTTTCATCGAGGATCTGGCTCAGTCCGTCCGCGCGCAAAACGAGCTGTTCGATTTTATTTCCCGGCATTTGGCCGCTGCCGGGATCGATCTGGCATCGAGCCAAAACCAGCCCTATTGGCCATCATCAACAGTTATCGAGAACCGGAAGCGGGCAGCCGCCGCGCGGGTGCTCGGCCTGCTTGACATTTTTGCCGGCTTGACCGACGAGGAGCGAACCGACCTCGCCGCGAAAACGCGACCCAAGCACTATGACGAAGGGGAAACCCTGGTCGAGCCCGGGACGGTGCTGCACTCGCTGTTCATGATCGGCGCCGGCGTCGTGTCGATCACGGCGATCGTTTCCGAAGGCGAGATCGAGCTGATGCGGCTCGGCCCGGGCGATCATTTTGGCGAGGTCGGCCTGTTGACCGGCGATCCAGCCCAAGCCAAGCTTCGTGCGCTTACCCCGATCACCCTTTACGAGCTCGATAAGGAGGATCTGGCGCCGGTGCTCGAGGCGCGCCCGCCGGTGGCGCAGGAATTGTGCCGCGCGCTGGCCCGCCGACAGGCCGCCGGCCAGCTGATCGCCTCGCCCGACATCGATAAATCCGTGCCGGCCAATCGAATCGCCGGCTGGTTCTCCGACCGGCTGCATCGACTGTTTGACCTGGCCAACGCCGAGTGAGGCTTCGATCCGCCACTGCCGCCGAAGCGCATGTGCGCGTCGGGCCCGCCCGGCTAACGCCGCGGTCGACGCGGCGATCCAACCAGCGCGCGGGCCGCGGCGCCAGCCTCGACGGGTGCGGCAATCTTTGCGATAGATGTCGGCTTCGACGAACAGAACCATCGCGGGAGAACTGTAGATGCGCCGTCCGATCACGACCGCCGCGGCAACGCTCGCGTTGGGCTCGTTCCTGCTGGCGGCGACACCGGCGCTCGCCGGCTACGGTGCTATCGCCTGGGACAAGGATAGCGGCAAATACGGCGGGACCTGGAACCGGGCGACAGCACAACAGGCCGCTGAGGCAGCGCTCAGCGACTGCGGCGCCACCGGCTGCAAAGTGATCATGCGCACCGGGGCCAAAGAATGCGCGGCGCTGGCGACCACCGCCAGCGGCAAATTCGTCGGCGCCGCCGCCCGCAAAACCAAAGACGCAGCACGGCTCGCGGCGCTCAGCAACTGTCAAAAAGGCAAGGCCGGCGACTGCGTCGTCCGGGCCAGCGACTGTAACAAATAGGCGGCCGGCTGCGCCAGCTCAGTCGCGGAGGCCGGCGGCGCGGGCCTGGCGCACCAGCGCATCGCGGCCGGCCAGCATGTCGTCGAGCGAGCCGAAGGCGTTCATGTAATGGCCGGCGAAACCCTTCGCCTCGATCCGGGCGAAGGCGTCGGCGAAGTCGAGGTCACCCTCTCCCGGCTGAAGATGCGCCTCATGGCCGTTGCGCCAGCAATCGGCGAGGCGCACCTCGGCGACCCGAGCCATGTCGAGCGCCTCGACAAAACCGGCGATGCCCTCGGGCACCAGATGGGCGTGGTTGACCGTGAACGACAGCCCGAACGCCGGCGAGCGGATGGCGTCGAAATAATACCGCCATTCGTCGATGGTATGCGCGAGGTAGTGAATTTCGGCCTCGGCCGGCTCCTTGTTCAGGTTTTCGAGCAGCACCAGCGCACCTGTCCGTTCGGCCCGGCCAACGACGCGCTGCAGCCGCTCGAGCCCTGCCGTCATCCGCGCCGCCCTGTCCGAGGTGAAATGATATCCGGCATGCATGACGATCCATTCGGCGCCGAGCCGAGGGGCGATCTCGACATAAGCGTCGAGATAGCGCTCGACCGCTTCGCCGACAAAAGGCGCCGAACTCGGCGACATTGACCGCGGACGATGTGTGCAGGCCGAGATGGACGTCGTGCCGCGCGCAGGCCGCACGGACCTCGGCGGCGCGCGCGCTGTCGAACCCGGTCAAAGGATTGGCGGCAGTATCGAGCTCAATGTCGATGAAACGCACCTGCCGCGCGCCTGCCCATTCGATGGCGTCTTCGAGCTTGAGCCGCCGCCCGACATCGACCCCGATCCGGTCTCGCAAACTCATCCGAAAACCTCCGGGCCAGCAGCCTGTGCCATTCGACAGTCGAGCGGAAGTTTATATTGAACTCGCCAATCAGCCACAGCGTTGACTTGAGCTGAACCGCTCCAGCATACGCCTACAGAGGAGATATCGGATGAGATTCACGTTGTTGGCCGCCGGCCTCGCCTTCGCCATGGGATCCGGCTGGGCTGCCGGACCGGCGCACGCGGCAGGCTGCCTGAAAGGTGCGGCGGTTGGCGCGGTCGCCGGGCATGTTGCCGGGCACCATGGCAAGCTCGGCGCCGCCGGCGGCTGCGTTGTCGGCCACCATGAGGCGACCAAGGCTGCTCGGGAAAAGACCCAAAAGCAGGCGCCGTCCGACACCGGGTCAGCTAGCTCGACGGCGACGCATTAAGGTTGCGACAAACTTAAAATCGGCGGGAACGGGCGCGACCGCTACCCCACCCAACCCTCCCCCATGTCCGTGGGGGAGGGGAGGAACCGACGCGCAGGGGCGAGGGTCAGTACGGGCTGCTGCCGCCCGCTGCGGGCTTTGCCGGCGCGCCGCCGTGCATTTCCTGCACCGCCGCCTGGCCGCCCATCGTCACAAAGCGGGTGTCGCCCCCGACCGTGACGAACATAAACCCCATCTCGATCATCTTTTTCGCGTAAGCGGGCGCGCCGCAATGGATGCCGGGCTTGACCCCGTGTTTTTTGCAGCCGTCGAGCACCTTTTTGAGCGCGGCCATCATCCATTCGTCGGGCTTGTCGCCGCCCGGCGGATAGCCGTGCGAGATCGACAAATCCGAGGGGCCGACATAGACCGCGTCGAGCCCCTTGACCGACAGGATCTCGTCGAGATTGGCGATCGCCTCGGCGGTCTCGATCATGCCAAAAGCCACCACGATGTCGTTGGCTTTGGCGTGGTAATCCGCCCCGCCATAAAGGGAGGCGCGGATCGGCCCCGAGCTGCGGTGGCCGAGCGGCGCATAGCGCATCGAGTTCAACCAGCCTCTCGGCTTCGGCGCGGGTGTTGATCATCGGGCAGATGATGCCGTAGGCGCCGGCGTCGAGCGCCTTTTGGATATAGGCCGGGTCGTTCCACGGCACCCGCACCAACGGCACGGTCTCTGTGGTCGAGATGCCCTGCAGCATCGTCACCATCATCTGGTAGTCGATCATGCCGTGCTGCATGTCGACGACCAGCGAATCCCACCCGGCATGAGCCATGACCTCGGCCGAAAAGCTCGATGGGATGCCGCACCAGCTGTTGATGACGGGCTTGCCCGCCTGCCACAATTCCCGCACCCGGTTCGCCCGCGCCATCCGATCCTCCTTTGCAACGCAAGATCGCGATCCCGCCAGCTAAGACGCTGCCTGTCAAGCGCCGGCGCTTGGGCGCACTCTCGATGCTGCTGCGCCGGGCCATCGCAAAGTAGTAGGGTCTGAGCGACGTTTAGCGGAACGGCTACGGAGAGCCAGAGTGACCACCTACACGTTCAAAGTCGTGCTCGAGCCGGATGACGACCGGTGGCACGCCTATTGTCCGGCATTGGTCGAGCGCGGCGGCGCGAGTTGGGGCGAAACGCGCGAAGAGGCTCTCGTCAACTTGGAAGCTGTCGTCAAAATGGTCGTCGCCAGCCTGACGGAGCATGGCGAGCCAATCGCCGAGGCAGCGCCGGCCGGGTCGGTAGAGGTATTTGCCGAACCACGCGTTGCCGTGACCGTCTGAGTGTTGGCGATCGATTTCGGGGCACTGAGAACCCTTACCGCCCGCACCATCATCGCTGCACTGCAACGCGACGGGTTTGTGCTCGACCGCCGGTCGGGTTCGCATCAGTTGTACCGGCACTCGGACGGTCGGCGGGTCACGGTCACCTTTCATCATCCTGGCCAAACCTTCGCTCCGAAGACGCTGCGGTCGATGATCGAGCTTCAGGCTCGCTGGAGCGAGGACGTATCTGCGGCGGCTTCGGCTGATCAGATAATCGAGTAGGCTATTCCGCCGCCATCGCCGGGCGCTCGCCGAGGTGGTGCAGGCAGCGGTCGATCCATAATTTGGTCAGCTTTTCCTGGGCGCCGTTTTGCGACAGGCGGCGGCGCAGGGCCGCGAAATCGACCTGGTCCATCTCCTGATCCTGGTTGAAGCAGGAAAAGACGACAGTCTCGGTGCCGGTGACGGGATCGCGGTGGCGCTGCAGGCATTGCGCGCAGATCTCTTTCATCATGCACTGCATCGGCGAGTTGATCGAGGCGATCGCCCGATGATCCGGGCGGAAATAGCGTTCGAGCGAGGCCCGGCGCGCCTCGGCGACCGCGTTCATCATGCCGTCCGAGCCGATCGCGACGATGCGGTCGACCTCGCCGAGCGGGATCGCGACCGGCCCGAGCACGCCCGAGCCATAGGCGGCGATCGCCTCGACGATGTTGCCGACAAAGGCCAAATCTTGCTTCCGGCCGGGCGCGAAGCCCGGCGCCTCGTCGCAGCACCACACGACGGCGTCGGCGGAGCGCTCGATGTCCTCGACCTTGTAGCGGTCCTCGATCGCCTTGTAGCCGGCGAAATAGAGCACGCGCGAGCCCTGCGCCCGGAGCGCTGCGGCGATCGAGAACAAGACCGCGTTGCCGAGCCCGCCGCCAACCAGCAGCACGGTTTCGCCCGAAGGCGTCTCGGTCGGCGTGCCGGTCGGACCCATCAGGATTACCGGCTCGCCCGGCTTCAAGAGGGCGCACAAATCAGACGAGCCGCCCATTTCCAGCACGATCGTCGATAACAGGCCGTGCTCGCGATCGACGCCGGCGCCGGTCAGCGCCAGCCCCTCCATCGCCAGGGTCGTTCCGTCTACGCGAGTTGCCAGGGTCTCGTAATTCTGCAGGCGATAGAACTGCCCCGGCTGGAAGGCGCGCGCCGCCATCGGCGCCTTGACGACCACCTCGATAATCTTGGGCGTCAGCCGAATGATCTCGTGCACTCTGGCGCGCAATTCGTCGTCGAGGCGGGCGGCAAGCTCGACCGGAGCCGGCGCCGCGGGCCGCAGCCGCGCCAGCATGCGGCTGACCACCGGATAGCCCAAGGTGGCGCCGCCCATGGCCTTGACCACGTTGCCGGAAAAGCTCGGATGCAGGTCGCCGAAAAAGCTGACCGCGCGGCCGTCGTCGCGCAGATGGGTCAGCACCCGCACCGCCGCGGGCTTCGCCACCCGCTCAGGGGTCGCCGCGTTCCCCTCCTCGTCGAGCGCGCGGAAATAGCGGCCGTCGAGCGTGATGTTGTCCGGGTCCTCGCGGCCGAGCACGGTGTTGGGCTGGGTCCCGGCCGCAACCAGGATCGTGCGCGCCGGCAGCACGACCTCCTCGCCCGGCCCCTGGTCGGGCTCGGGCCGACCGCCGCCGACCTCCTCGCGGCGATGCCGGCTGAGCCGCAGGGCCGCGGCTTGGCCAAAGACATCGATTTCGACCGCGACCGGGGTCAGCGCCTCGGCAAAGCGGATGCCTTCCTCCATCGCCTTCGCCACCTCCTCATGGTTGAGGGTGTAGCTCGGCGCATCGATCAGGCGCCGGCGGTAGGCGATCGTTACCCCGCCCCAGCTGTCGAGCAATGCCGCCAGGCGTGGCGCGCGGCCTTCGCGGCGCGCGGCCTCGCGCTCGGCCCGGATCGCGCGGCCATGGGCGATAAACTCGGCGGCGGCTTCGCGCTCGGCTGCATTCCAGTGTCCGCGCACCGCCTCCTCCCCGCGCTCGAGAACCAGCGTCTCGTACCGCGACAGGAACTTCTCGACCTGGACCGGGTAATAGGCGAGCAACTCGGTTGCGGTGTCGATCGCGGTCAACCCGCCGCCGATCACGACGACCGGCAGGCGCACGGTCAGGTTGGCGATATTGTCGGTCTTGGCGGCGCCGGTCAGCTGCAGCGCCATCAGGAAATCCGAGGCCTGGCGCACCCCCGGGGCGAGGTTGTTCTGCATCGGGATCACGGTCGGGCGGCCGGCCCCGGCGCACAGCGCCACATGGTCGAAGCCCATCGCGAAGGCGCTGTCGATCGTGATCGTGCCGCCAAAGCGCACCCCGCCATACATCGCGAAAGCGGTCCGGCGTTCGAGCAAGAGGCGCACGATCTTCAGGAAATTCTTGTCCCAGCGCACGGTAATACCGTATTCGGCGACCCCGCCAAAGCCGGCCATGACCCGGTCGTCGAGCCCGTCCACCAGGCTCGCCACATCGCGGATCGGGCGGAACGGGTGGCGGCTGCCGTCGAACGAGACGCCGGAGATGTCGGCCGGCAGCGGCTCGATCTTCAGCCCGTCGATGGCGGCGACGAAATGGCCGTCATTGATCAAATGGTGGGCAAGGGTAAACCCGGCGGGTCCGAGCCCGACCGCCAGCACCTTGTAGCCGCTCTCAGGCCTTGGCAATGGCCGGCGCAGATTGAGCGGGTTCCAGCGGGTCAGGAGCGAATAGATCTCGAACCCCCACGGCAGCCCCAGCACGTCTTTCAGGGTGCGGGTCTCGATCTGCGGGATATCGACCGGCTCCTGGCGCTGATAAATGCACGCCTTCATGCAATCATTGCAGATGCGGTGCCCGGTGGCGGCGCAGATCGGGTTGTCGACGGCGACGATGGCCAGGGCGCCGAGGCTGTTGCCGCGCGCCTTGACCAAATTCATCTCGGAAATCTTTTCTTCGAGCGGGCAGCCGGCGAGAGTAACGCCAAACACGCTCTTCTTGAACGCGCCGTCCTTTTCCTTGAGACCCTTGGAGCAGCTGTCCTTCCCTTGGTTATGGCACCAGATGCAGTAATTCGCTTGGTCGAGCGCGCCGGTCAAATCGGTGCCGTGGTCGGTCAAGGCAAAGCCTTCGCGGCGCCGCCATTCGTCTTCGGGCAGGCGCAGCATCGTCACACCGTCGCGCTCGATGGTTTCGACCGGCACCAGGTGGTGCGGGTCCAGCCGCCGCGGCACCTTGAACAGCACGCCGCGCCGGTGTTTTTTTTGGCCGTCGGACGACAAGGTGGCCCAGGCGGCGTAGCGCTGCGCCAAATCGAGCGCCGCGGCATTGCCGGCCTCGTCCTCAAGCCAATCGGCGACGCGCTCGGCGTAACGCCGCTCCCATTCCGGGATCTTGGCGCCTGCATCCTGCGCAACCGCGGTCAGCCGGTCGAGCTCGCGGGCGAGCGCCGGTCCGTCGATCGCTGCTGCGTCCGCTTCCTTGACCCCCTTGACCGCGCGGCGCTGCACAAACAGCCGCTTGACCGAATAAAGCGGCGCCAGCGCGTGATGGCGCGCCTGCAAGGCCCGCACCTCGCCGTCGATCCCAAACAAGCGCCCGAGGAAATCCTCGACATGGGGGGCCAGCTCGACGAGCAAATCCGATTGGGCTTGATGACCGATCGCGTCCGGATCGCGCCGCGCAATCATCAGCCGGTCATGCAATGCGCCATCGGCTTCGGCGAGATCGCCGACAAACGCGCGGTCGATGCGCACCAGCCCGTCGCGGTCGTAAAGGTCAGCGAACGACAGCCCGTGCTGCAGAACAAGTTCGGTCATGCCGGTTAGTTAGGTTACGGGAGGTAGGGAAACCAGCCGGCAAATCGCCGCGACAGGGTTGCGTCGGCCGAGACGCTACGCGCTGGCGGCCGGCCAGCGGCTCGCACTTGGCTGCTCCAACACCTAATACGCGTAGTCGGTGAAGATTGGGTCGATTGCTCCGTGCCAGCGGGTGCGAAAATCTTCGAGCAGTTCCTCGGCCGGGGTGCGGCCGGAGCCGGCGGTCGCGAACAGCGGATCGAGAAAATGGGTTTCGTCATCGCCCCAAGGGCTGCGCCGGGCGCGGCGATGCAGGCCTTCGCGCGCGATATCAAGCATTTCGAGGGCCACGTCGCGCAAGGTGCGGCTGCGCAGCGGCGTCGCCAGCGCCAGCCGCGGCACATCGCGACGCATCGCTTCGCGCTCCACGGCGGTCCAGTCGGCGATCAGGTCATAGGCGGCGTCGAGCGCCGTCGCATCGTAGAATATCCCAACCCACAGGGCCGGCAGCGCGCAGAGATGCCGCCACGGGCCGCCATCGGCGCCGCGCATTTCGAGAAACGTCTTGAGGCGGACCTCGGGAAAAGCCGTGGTCAGGTGGTCGCTCCAGTCGCCGAGCCGCGGGATCTCGCCGGGTAGCGCCGGCAGCCGGCCGTTTAGGAAATCGCGGAACGACTGACCGCTGGCGTCGATGTAATGGCCGTGGCGGTAGACGAAATACATCGGCACGTCGAGCATATAGTCGACATAGCGCTCGAACCCGAAGCCCGGCTCGAAGACAAAAGGCAGGGTGCCGCAACGGTCCGGGTCGGTGTCGGTCCAGATGTAGCTGCGCTGGCTCAGGAGGCCCGACGGCCGGCCCTCGACAAACGGCGAGTTGGCGAACAGCGCCGTCGCCACCGGTTGCAAGGCCAGGCTGACCCGGAACTTCTTCACCATGTCGGCTTCGGATTGGTAGTCGAGATTGGCCTGCACAGTGCAGGTGCGCAGCATCATGTCGAGGCCGAGATGGCCTTTTTTCGGCATGTAGTCGCGCATGATGCGGTAGCGCTCTTTGGGCATCCACGAGATGTCCTCGCGGCGCCATTTCGGGTCGAAACCGAGCCCCAACATGCCAAGCCCGAGCTCGTCGCAGACCTCGCGCACCTGGCGCAGATGCTCGTGCACCTCGTCGCAGGTCTGATGCACGGTTTCGAGCGGCGCCCCGCTCAACTCGAACTGACCGCCCGGTTCGAGGGTGATCGAACATCGCGCATCGTTTGAGAGCGCAATCGTGTTGCCGTTCTCGACCACCGGCTCCCAGCCGAAGCGCGTCATCCCGTGCAGCAATGCGGAGATCCCGTCCGGCCCGTCATACGGCACCCGGCGCAGATCGGAGCGGCGGAAGACGAATTTCTCGTGCTCGGTGCCGACCCGCCAGGCCGCCGGCGGCTTCGATCCGGCATCAAGATATTCGACCAGCTGCCGCCGGTCGGTGATCGGCTCTCCGGGCGTGCTCGGCGCGGTGGTCATGCTCGGCAAAGCTCCCGTAACATCGATACCAGAGAATGGCTGCCGGGCGGGGCGGCCAGGCCGCGGGCGCGCTCACCGGCTGCGCGCATCGCGCCAATCGCCGGCGCTCGCCTGGAGCACCGCCAGGCCCGCAAGTGCCGCAGTGTCGGCGCGCAGGATTCTGGGTCCGAGCCCGACGCGCGTAACAAAGGAGAGTTTGCCCAGATAATCAAGCTCCGTCTCGGCGAAGCCGCCTTCGGGACCGGTCAGCAGCGCTGTCGGCCCCGTGCCGAGGCGCGTCGCAGCGGCCGGCGATCGGCTCGCCGGCGCCGGTCTCGTCACAGACGAGGAGGCGGCGCTCGGCCGGCCACGCGGCGAGCGCGCCGTCGAGCGGCTGCGGCGGATGCAGCGCGGGTATCGACAGCCGCTCGCTCTGCTCGGCCGCGGCGACCGCATGGGCGCGCAGCCGGTCGAGATTGAGCCGCTCGACCTGGGTGCGCCGGGTCCATACCGGCAGCAGCGCCGAAACGCCGAGCTCGGTCGCCTTCTCGACCAGCCAGTCGAGGCGCGCCCGCTTGATCGGTGCAAACAGCAGCCACAGATCCGCCCCGGTTGCGGCCGCCCGCAGCCGACGCTCGGCCGTTATCGTCACGCGGCTGCGGCTGCTTTCGAGGATCCGGCAGAGCCATTCGCCATCGTGCGCGTTGAACGCCGCCACCGCGTCGCCTGGCCCGAGTCGGAGCACGGTGCGCAGATGGCGCGCCGGCCCCGACGCCAGATCGAGTGCTGCGCCGGGCATCAAGCTGGCCTCGACATAGAGGCGTGGACCTCGGCATTCGCCCATCGCTCGCTCTACTTATTCGCACGCGGCTTGAGCAGCGCCGCTCGCGTCGCCAAGATGAGGCGATGACCGCGGAAAACAAGTCTGGGATCGGGATTGCCCCTCACCCTCCCGCTGCGCGGGTCCCTCCCTCTCCCCGCTTGCGGGGAGAGGGTCGGGGTGAGGGGCCGTCGGCGGTGCCGGCGCCGGACCCGAGCGACATCGATCGCGGCGACTGGGTCGAGTGCTGGCTGCCGCCGCGCGCCCGGCCTTACGCCCGCCTCGCCCGCCTCGACCGGCCGATCGGCACCTGGCTGCTGCTGTTTCCGGCATGGTGGGGGATCGCACTCGCCTCGCGGCGGTGGCCGGATCCGGCGCTGCTCGCGCTGTTCGCGCTGGGCGCCATCGTGATGCGCGGCGCCGGCTGCACCCTCAACGACATCGCCGACCGGCGTTACGACGTGCGGGTCGCGCGCACCCGGCTGCGGCCGTTGCCGAGCGGTGCCGTGACGGTGCGGCAGGCGGTAATGTTCCTGGGGCTGCAGCTGGCGGTCGGCGCCGCAGTGCTGCTCAGCCTGAACCGGACCAGCATTCTGCTCGGGATCGCCGTGCTCGGGCTGATCGGCAGCTACCCCTTCATGAAGCGGGTCACTTATTGGCCGCAGCTGTTCCTCGGGCTCAACTTCAACTGGGGGGCGCTGATCGGCTGGACCGCGGTAGCCGGCGCGCTGGGGCGGCCGGCGCTGCTGCTCTACCTCGGCGGTATTTTCTGGACGGTCGGCTACGACACGATCTATGCGCATCAGGACAAGGAGGACGACGCGCTGATCGGCGTCAAATCCTCGGCCTTGGCGCTCGGGCAGCGCACCCGGCCGTGGCTCTTCGTGTTCTACGCCGCAGCGATATTGCTGTGGGGCCTGGCCGGCTTCGCCGCCGGGCTCGGCGCGTTGTTTTGGGTCGGGCTTGCCGCCGCGACACTGCAGCTCTCGTGGCAGGCAACGCGCGTCGATATCGACCGGCCGGCCGATTGCCTCGCCAAGTTCCGCTCGAACCGCGCGGTCGGCTGGCTGATGCTGGCCGGGATCGTCGCCGGCCATCTGATCTGAGCCCGGCCTTGGATCCCGCTCTGTTCGTCCGCTGCAACACCGCGATCGCCGCACCGCCGCTGGTGCCCGAAATCCGGCTCCATCTGGCGACCGAGATCACCCCGATCTGGCAGGCGAGCGAGGAGAGCCTGGCGCAGGGTGCCGTGCCGCCGCCATTCTGGGCGTTTGCCTGGGCCGGCGGCCAGGCGCTCGCCCGCTACCTGCTCGATCGCCCGGAAATCGTCGCCGGCCGCTCGGTCATAGATTTCGGCGCCGGCTCTGGTCTGGTCGCGATCGCCGCCGCGAAAGCCGGCGCCAGCCCGGTGCTGGCCGCCGAGATCGACCATGTCGCGGCCGCCGCGATCGCCGCCAACGCCGCGCTGAACGACGCCGCGGTGACGGTGATCCTCGCCGATCCGATCGACACGGACCTTCCGCCTTGCGACATCGTTACCGCCGGCGATGTCTGCTACGAGCGCGACATGGCTCGGCGCGCGATCTGCTGGCTGCGCCAACGAGCCGGCCACGGCTCTCTGGTGCTGCTCGGCGACCCCGGCCGCGCCTATCTCCCGGACGCCGGGCTGCGCGAGCTCGCCCGCCATATCGTGCCGACCAGCCGCGAGCTCGAGGATCGCGACAGCCGCGACGGGGTCGTCTACACGGTGCTGGCACAGTGAGCCCGTTCAGCAAAGCCTTGACCGCAGCCGATGCGGGCTTGGCGGGTGCTGCCGCGAGAGAAGCGATCGGACAGCTGTGGTGACGCGCCGTCGCACGATCGTGGTCGCGGCGCTCGGCAGCACCCAGACGGTCGCCTGGGCATCGAGCTACTACATGCCGGCGATCCTTGGCGCGCCGATCGCCTTGGCATTGCATCTGTCGGGCAATGTGTTCTTCGGCTTCTTCTCCGCCGCCCTGCTGCTGTCGGCGGCGGTTGGCCCGTCGGTCGGGCGGCTGATCGACCGGCATGGCGGCCGGCTGATGCTGGCTGCCTCGAATTTGGTGATCGCCGCCGGACTCGCGATTCTCGCCGTCGCGCACGGCATCGTCGGGCTCGCCATCGCCTGGTTTGTGCTCGGCATCGGCATCGGCATGGGCCTCTACGACCCGGCCTTTGCCGCCTTGACCTGGCTCTACGGCCGCGAGGCGCGCAGCGCCATCACCGGGATCACCTTGATCGCCGGCTTTGCCAGCACGGTCAGCTGGCCGTTGAGCGCCTTCTTCCTGCATGAATACGGTTGGCGCGCAGCTTGCCTGTTCTGGGCCGGGCTAAACTTGTTGCTGGCGGTGCCCATCAACTGGCTGGTGATCCCGCGCCGCAGCGCGCCGGCCGCGGCGCCGCAAGCCGCAGCCGTGCTGCCGATGGCCGAGCCGCCGCGCGGCGCGATGCCGATCCTCGCTTTTTTCTTCTCCGCCACCTGGTTTGTGCAGGGTGCGATGGCAGCGCATCTACCGGGCCTGTTGCAAGCGGCGGGCGCCTCGGCCACCGCCGCGATCGCCGCCGCGTCTCTGGTCGGGCCGGCCCAGGTCGGCGCCCGCATGGTCGAGTTCGGCTTGCTGCGCTCGTTTCACCCGGTCTCCTCGGCGCGGATCGCTTCGGTGTTGCATCCGGTCGGCGCCGCCCTGCTGGCGGTGTTCGGCGCGCCGGCGATCGTCGCGTTTGCGCTGCTGCATGGCGCCGGCAACGGCATGATCACGATCGCCAAGGGCACCCTGCCGCTGGCGCTGTTCGGGCCGCAGGCCTACGGGCTGCGCAGCGGGTTGTTGTCGGCGCCGGCGCGGGTGCTGCAATCGGCGGCGCCGTTTTTGTTCGGGCTGCTGCTCGGCCGGGTCGGGGTCGGCGCGGTGTGGCTGACCGCCGGGCTCTGCCTCGCCGCCTTCGCCTCGCTCTTCGCACTGCGCTCGCGCTCTTCACCGGCGGTCGAGGCGGCGAGCGACTAACCTTGTGGCGGCAGCACGCGTGCTAGCCGTTGCGCTGCCGCAAATCCTGCAACAGCTGGCGCACCCGGCGCGCGGTGCGCAATTTTCGGGCGATGTCGGGGGCGAGGCGCAGATCGCCCTGCGCGTCGAGCCAGCCGGCCTCGATGTCGGGCGGCAATTCGCGCATGGCGTCGGCAAAAGCGAGAAAGATCTCCTCGACCTGCCGCGCCCCGAGACGACGTTCCGTGGCCACGCCGGCACCTCCTCTCGCCTCGATCGCGACAGACTAGATCGCGCCCGCCCGATCGTCGAGCCCGGCGCCGTCCGAGCTTCGCCGCGACCGAAGGCACCTTCACGCCGGCGGCGCGCGCGGTTAAGATCGGCCCTGGCTTCACCTTTACCAACGCGAGGAGGACCGGTTTATGGCCATCACCATGTATCACGCCTCGGTGCCAACCTTTCTGCAGCTGCTCGGTGGCCTGAAGGGGGTGCTCGACAAGGCGCAAAAGCACGCGACCGAAAAGAAGTGGGACGAGGCCACGGTGCTGAATTTGCGGCTTTACCCCGACATGTTCACCTTGGCGCGCCAGGTGCGTCAGGCGAGCGAGCACGCCTTTGGCGCCGGCCGGGTCGCCGGGGTCGAGGTGCCCCAGCTGCCGGCGATCGACAACTCTTGGGCCGAGATGCAGTCGCGCATCGACAAGACCATCGATTTTCTGAAGGGCCTGCGGCCGGATCAGCTCGACGGCAAAGAGGATTCGCAGGTGGCGATCACCCAAGGCGGCCAGCAGCGCAATTTCCGTGCCCAAGTCTATCTGTATCATTTGGCAATGCCGAATTTCTATTTCCATGTGACGACGGCGTACAACATCCTGCGCTCGCTCGGCATCGAGATCGGCAAGCGCGATTTCATGGGCCAAATGCCGTCGTAACCGGTTGACTGTCGGACCCGCTGATAGCCAGCCGTCTTAAGCACGCACCTGTCGCCCCCGCGCAAGCGGGGGCCCAGGGTGAGCGGGATGGGCCGGCACCCGCAGGGCGCGCGATGCCGCCGTACGGACAGAAAAGCGTTTTTGCTGCGGGTCGGGATCGGATCGCAGGAACCGCGGCGCTTGGCCCCTAAGGTTTGCCGCCGCACCAGCATCGCCGGAAATCGGCGATCGGGACGTGCCCGGTGGCGCAGTCAAGGGCGCGGACCTGGTCGGCGCCGCCGCGGTTCAGGGCCCAATAGACCGGGCTCGACACCGGAAAAAGGCGATGCCAGCCACTGCGGTCTTCGGGCATGGTCGTGATCATCGCATAGAGCCGTTGGAGGCTCGGCAGGCCGAGGCCCGGCAGCCGCCATTCCCGGGTGAAGGTATATTCGGCCTGCCATTGCGGCGCGGCGTCGGCGCCGATTGCCCCGAGATTGCTCAAATCGTAGGTGGTCTGGTCGAGAATGTCGCCGCCGGCGTCGAAAACCACGGTGCGAAAGGCCGGGTTTTGCCCAAAGATCGGGCTCAGCGCCGGCGTGATCAGGACAAACCCGGAATAGCTGCCGCCATCGCCGCTCAGGCGGAAATCGTCCATGTGGGTGTGCCCGGCAAAGCTGGCGGCGATCGTGTCGCGGTAGCGGCGCAGCAGATCGCTGAACGGCTGGGCGTAGCGATCCTTCCACATCGGCAGGATGTGGTCGGGGCAGGAGCCGTTGCGCCAGGTCGCGTAGCCATCGATGCCGGGCGGGATGTGATAGACCAGCCACACCGGCTGATGCGAGCGGCGGGCCGCGGCAAGCTCGGCCGCGAGCCACCCCAGGGTCGCCTGGCCGGGGTCGCCATCGGAGGGCGAGCCGCAGGCGTTCCGGTAATCGCGCGAGAAAAAAACCGTGTTGGCGAGCAGCACGCGCAGACCGTGCACGCTCACGGCAGCGTTGCCGTAGCTTAGCCAATCGTGCTCGAACGCCGGTTGGCGGCCGGCGGGGCCCAGCAGCGCGCGCACCACCGGCAGCGTGTCGGCGAGGAATGGCCCGTTGGCCTGCAGGCGATAATCGCCGCAATCTTCATCGTTGTTGCCGACCACCGGGAGCACCGCGACGCCCGGAAACTCGTGCTCGAACTGCAGGGCCAGGAACTGCATCGTCTTGCGCACGAAGCTGCGGTAATCCGCCGGTGAGTGAGCGCGCGCCGCGGCATCGAATTTTTGCCGGAATTGGTGTGCCAAAAAATCGCCGGGCAGCAGCACGAACGCCGGGTGCGGCAGGGTCCGCCGCATCTGCTGGAGGGCGGAGGCGAGCAGCGGCCAATTGGTGTCGCTGCCGTATTGGGCGAAGCGGTGGTCGCCGACGCTCTCAAGGATCGCTCGCCATTTTTCCGGCTCGGTCGCGGCCAGGCGATCGACCAGCTGCGGCTGGGCCATCGGATTGAAATGAATATCCGACATCACCAGCAGCTGCCCCGCGGGCTCGGGCGCAGCGCCTCGCACTGCCGCAATCGGCGTCAAGGCGAGCAACACACCGGACAGCAGGCGCAATGCTGCCATACGCATGCCCGCCCGCGGCGAATACTTCAAGAAGAGGGTCCGACGAGTACCGCTCAGCGGGCGTCGCCGTGATGGTGGGGCGGCGACCACGGTCGCGGCCGATGCTGGGCGAGCTCGACGAACTTGCTGCGTTGCTCGGGCGATAAGGTCGCTAGAAACGACAGGGTCGTCGTCGTCAGCTGGCCGGCAAAGGCGCGCCGGGTTTGCCCGGCCTGATCGAGCAGCTGCATGACCTTGGTCTCGTCAGCCTGGGGCTTGGCCACTTCCGACCACGCCTGCGAGATCAGGGGTCTCATCGCCTGGTGCATCGCTTGCAAGCGCTGACGCATCGTATGCGAGTAATCGGCAAAGGCCCGTCGCTGCTGCGCGTCGAGCCCCAGCTCGGTGCCCATTTGCTCGAGGCGCTGCTCGGGGGTTATCGGCGCTGCCGGCGCATGAACCCGGATCCACAGTGCGCCGACAACGAAAAAGAGGTTGAGCGCCAGCGACAGGGCCAGCACCACCCGCCACAAATGCCGCCGTGTTTCGCGCTGGGCCACGGCATGGGCGAGGGTCACGTCTGCTGCCCCTCGACCAGATCGCGTAGAAAGCCAGTGCCGGGGTCGAGCAGCTCGGGTAGAAAGCTCGCTGCGCTGGGCTGGCTGGCCTGCGGCGGCTGGGTGAGGGTCAGCGAGGCGCCGCTGCCCATCGCGAAACCGAGCCAGCCGGCGACGACGATCGCCGCGGCGAGGCTGCCCCACTGGGCAAAGCGGTGCAGGATCGGGCGCGGCGGCTCAGCGCGGAACGGCAGCACGCGACCGGGCTCGGGGTCGAGATCGCTGGCGAGCGGGTCGGCCCGGGCGATGATCTTGGCAATAATGGGCGCGTCCCCGGCCGGCGCTGCGCCACTGACCGACGAGAGCATCCGCGCAGCAGCGACATCGGCCGAGGCCGCCGGATCGCTCGCCAGCAGGCACGCGACACGGTCCCGCTCCTCCTCGACCAGCAACCCGTCGGCAAAGGCGGCAAGATCGAGAAAGCGCTCCGCCTCGTCTTCCGGCGCATCCGTTGCGCGGCAATACCGCCACACCGCGCGGTCCGATTCAAAGTTCGCCGGTTTGCCCATTTCCTCGTCGGCTCGACTCATCGCACCGCTCTCTTCACAGATCTAGGCAGGGTGCACCGCGCGCATCCCCCAACCTGCTGGTGCAAAACTTCATCTCGCTTCGGCCCTCATAGCGCCTCGGCTTTGAAATGGGCGCGCAGCTTGATCATCGCCTTGTGGTGGGCGCTGCGAACGGTCTGCGGGTCGATGCCGAGCGCGGCGGCGATCTCGGCGACCTCCATCTCGCGATCATAGAGCATGGTCAGGATTTCGCGTTGCCGCGGCGACAGCAGCGCGTCCGGCAGCTTGAGCTTGGCGGCGGGCAGGACCGGATCGACCGCCAGAAGCCCTTCCGGCACTCCCTCGATCGGCACCGAGACCGGCCGGCGCCGGCGCATCGCATCGCGGGCGGTGCTGCGCGCGACGATCGTGATCCAGGTCGACAGCCCGGCCCGCGCCGGGTCATAGCTGCGCAACAGGCGGAAATCGTTCCGGCACAGCCGCACAAAGACCTCCTGCACCAAATCCTCGATCTCGTTCGGCTCGCGCGCAACCCCGCGCACCGCGGCGGTGACGAGCCCGGCGAAGCGTCGCACAAAAACCTTCCAGGCCGCTTTCTCGCCGCGCGCGAGGGCCTCGACCAAAGCCTCCGGCGGCACGTCGCCGTTCTGCACCAACCAGGAGGCCCTCGCATCCCGCCGGAACTGCTCCGTGCTCAGCTCAGCGCCGAGAAGAAGTCGTTCCCCTTGTCGTCGATGACAATAAAGGCCGGAAAGTCGGCGACCTCGATCCGCCAGACCGCTTCCATGCCGAGCTCGGGATATTCGAGCACCTCGACCTTGCGGATGCATTCGAGCGCCAGCCGCGCCGCCGGCCCGCCGACCGAACCGAGATAAAAGCCGCGATGCCGCCGGCACGCGTCGCGCACCTCGCCGCCGCGGTTGCCCTTGGCCAAGGTGACAAAGCTGCCGCCCGCCGCCATAAACGCGTCGACATAGCTGTCCATCCGCCCGGCCGTGGTCGGGCCGAACGAGCCTGAGGCGTAGCCCTGCGGCGTCTTGGCAGGGCCGGCGTAATAGATCGGATGGTTCTTGACATAGTCGGGCAGCCCCTCGCCGCGGTCGAGCCGCTCTTGCAATTTGGCGTGGGCGATGTCCCGCGCGACGATCAGCGGCCCGCTGAGGCTGAGCCGGGTTTTGATCGGATATCGCGAGAGGGTGCGGCGGATCTCGTCCATCGGGCGGGAGAGGTCGATCGGCACCACCTCGCCGCCGAGCTTTGCGTCGTCTACCTCGGGCAGAAAGCGCGCCGGGTTGGTTTCAAGCTCCTCGAGAAAGACGCCGTCCGCGGTGATCTTGCCCAGGATCTGGCGGTCGGCCGAGCACGAGACTCCGATGCCGATCGGCAGGCTGGCGCCGTGGCGAGGCAGCCGGATCACCCGCACATCGTGGCAGAAGTATTTGCCGCCGAACTGGGCGCCGATGCCGAGACCGCGGGTCAATTCGAGCACCTCCTCCTCGAAGCCACGGTCGCGGTAGGCCTGGCCCCAGCGGTTGCCCTCACCCGGTAGGCTGTCCAGATAGCGGCAGCTGGCGAGCTTGACGGTCTTCAAATTCATCTCGGCCGAGGTGCCGCCGATGACGATGGCGAGGTGGTAGGGCGGGCAGGCGGCGGTGCCGAGGGTGCGGACCTTGTCGTCGAGGAACTTGAGCAACGCCTTCGGGTTCAGCACCGCCTTGGACTGCTGATAGAGAAAGCTCTTGTTGGCCGAGCCGCCGCCCTTGGCGATGAACAGGAATTTATACGCATCGCCGGGCTCGGCGTAGAGGTCGATCTGGGCGGGCAGATTGTCGCCGGTGTTGACTTCCTCGTACATCGACAAGGGCGCCACCTGGCTGTAGCGCAGATTGGTCTCGGTGTAGGTGCGGCGGATGCCGGCCGAGAGTGCCGCCGCATCGTCGCCCTCGGTCCACACCTGCTGGCCCTTTTTGCCCATCACGATGGCGGTGCCGGTGTCCTGGCACATCGGCAGCACGCGCCCGGCGGCGATGTTGGCGTTTTTCAACAGGTCAAAAGCAACAAACTTGTCGTTCGAAGACGCTTCCGGATCATCGAGGATCGCGCGCAGCGAGGCCAGATGGCCGGGGCGCATCAGGTGCGCGCTGTCGGCAAAGGCTTGCGCCGAGAGCAGGGTCAGCGCCTCGGGCACCACCTTGACAATGCGCCGGCCCTCAAAATTGCCGAGCGACACATAATCGCCGGTCAGCCGGCGATAGGGCGCGTCGTCGGCGCCGAGCGGGAACAGCTCGCGAAAGGCAGTGTCGCTCATAAAAGTCGCTCCGCGATCAGATCAACCCTCGCCCCAAACAGGCGAAACCGGGCCGCAGGATCGCCGTTTGCCCGCCCGCGTCAAGCCCGGCTAGCGTTTGCGGAAACGGTCGAGGGTGACGATCTCAGCATCCTGCCGCCCAGCTTCTGGCTGACCAGCCTCTTGCTGCCCCGGTGCGGCGGTCTCGCCGGCCGGAAGCGCTGCGGCTGGGCTCGGCGCCGCCGGGGCTTCGAATTGCAGGCCGAACTTGACCGAGGGATCGGCGAAGGTGGTGATCGCGGCAAATGGCACGGTCAAACGTTCCGAGCGGCTGTTAAAGCTCAAGCTCACCGAAAACGCTGCGTCTGCGACCTCGAGGCCCCAGAACTGGTGCTGCAAAACGATCGTCATCTCCTCTGGATATTTTGCCAACAGCTGCGGCGGCAGCACGACCCCGGCGGCAGTGGTGCGAAAGCCGATGTAAAAATGATGACCGCCACGCAGACCGTCGCGGGCGGCGATCGCCAGCGCCTGACGCGCGACCCCGCGCAGCGCCGTCTCGACCATCTTGTCGTAGGGAAAGAGATCCTGGGCCATCGTGGCGGCTCGCTTGGCTGGAAGCGGGGCGGCAGAGCGAAACGGGCGAGTGAGGGGCTTCTGTTGCCCGGTGCCCCTCGAACCGCGATTTGCTCTAGGCTGTTACCCCGCTAGGGGTTAGGCCGCGAGCGCCTCTGTTGCGAAGTTGTCGTTCGCAGCTAGGTTGTGACCCGATAACGGTGGTATCATGCCGGGCGACGGATCTTACCTTTACCACGCGCGTCGAGCCTATTTCGCCCCCGCGGAACGCGCCCTTGGAGTATCGGGCGGGAGTGGTGGAGGCGCCGGGTACTGCCCCCGGGTCCGCAACGCTTATTTCGCAAGCCGTGTATCGCCATAGTCGGTGAACCGACGGCGCAAATATAGGGCGGCAGGCGACGGAACGCAATCCCGGCAACCGAGCGTTAGCGCCTGAGCGCGAACCGGAGCCTCGCCCTGGGAATGACCGACACCTTGCTCGCCTGCCGCGACTGCGGCCAGATCCACCGGGCCGATGCCGGTCTGCTGCGGCGACGCTCTCTATCGTGCCGGCGCTGCGGCGCGCGCCTGTGGCGCCGCTCCGCGGCCGGCGCCGCCGAACTCTTCGCCGTCGCCGCGACCGCGGTGATCTTGCTGGTGCTGGCCAACGCCTTTCCGCTGTTTGAGATCAGCCTGACCGGCGACCGACGCAGCGCCTTGATCGCCAATGGTGCGGTGGCGCTCACCCGCTACGGCAGCGACATCGCGGCGGTCGGGGTCCTGGTCGCGCTGATCGCGCTCGCAATCCCGGCGCTCAGCGTCGGCTTGGTGGCGATCACCGTCGGCCGGCTCAACGCTGCGGCGCGCAAGGTCCACTCCCGGCGCCGCGAGATCGCCGGGCTCTGGCGCGCGGTGCTCCAGCTGCGCCCGTGGAGCATGCTCGACGTCTATCTGCTCGGCGCCGTGGTGGCCTATACCCGGCTCGATCAATTGGCCGGCGTCCGGGTCGCCGTTACCGCCGGGGGGTACGCGCTGGCGGCCTTGGTTCTGGCGCAGATCCTGATGGAGCAATCGCTCGGCCGCCAGCAGGTCTGGGACACGCTCGGCGATCCCGGACAATATGCTCCGGCACTCGGCGAACCATGGGTCCTCTGCCTCGAATGCGACCTCGTCACCGCGGCTTTCGCGGCCGGCATTGCGCGCCGGCATTGCCCGCGTTGCGGCGCCCGTCTGACGTCGCGTCGGGCCGGCAGCCTCGCCGCCACCGCCGCCCTAACCGCGGCCGGCTATATTCTTTATCTCCCGGCCAACCTGTTGCCGGTGATGAGCATCACCCAATTTGGCCGCAGCGATCCGTACACGATATTGGGCGGTGTGCGCGAGCTGGCGGCGGCAGGATTGTGGCCGCTGGCGCTGCTGGTCCTGGTCGCCTCGATCATTGTGCCGGGGCTGAAGCTCGCCGGGCTCAGCTGGTTTCTGATCGCCGCCCGGTCGCGCTCGGCCCGGCTGCTGCGGCCGCGCACGGCGCTTTATCGCTTCATCAATTTTATCGGCCGATGGTCGAACATCGATGTATTTGTGGTGTCGATCCTAGTGGCATTGGTGCAATTCGGAAACTTGACGACGATCGAGCCGGGAGCAGGCATCGCCTGCTTCGCCGCCGTCGTTGTCGTGACGATGGCCGCCACCCGCGTCTTTGACCCGCGGCTGATGTGGGACGCGGCAGCCGCCCGGAGGCGCGGGTGAGCGGCTCGGATCCGTCGGGGCCGGTTCCGGACGCGCCGCCCCCGCCCGAGCCCAGCGGCTGGGCCGGCCTGCCCTGGGTGTGGGCGGTTCCGGTCGTGGCCCTGATCATCGCAGGGTGGCTCGGCTACCGCGCGCTCGCCGAGCGCGGACCGACCATCACGATCAGCTTCGCCACCGCCGAGGGGATCGAGGCCGGCCGCACCTCGATCCGCTACAAGGATGTCGAGCTCGGCCATGTCACCAAGGTCGGGCTCACCCCCGATCGTTCGCGCGCGCTGGTTACCGCGGCGATGACCCGCGCGGCCGAGCCGTTGCTGCGCTCCGACAGCAAATTCTGGGTGGTCCGGCCGCGCATCGGATTGGGCGGGGTCTCGGGTCTCGGGACCGTCCTCTCCGGCCCCTATATCGGCATGCTGCCGGGCAAAGGCGCGCCCGGTGCCGACAGCTTTGCCGGGCTCGATACCCCGCCGCCCAAGGAAGGCCTGGTCAGCGGCCGAAGCTACACCCTGATCGCCAAAAAGCTGGCCGAGATCAGCGATCAATCGGCGGTTTATTACCATGGCGTGCAAGTCGGGGAGGTTACCGGCCACAAGCTGTCGGACCGCGACGGCACGGTCGCCGTGCAGATCTTTATCTATGCGCCGCATCAGGCGCTGATCCACACCGACAGCCGGTTCTGGGTCGCGTCCGGATTGAATGTCTCGGTCGGCGCCGAGGGCGTGAAGCTCGCCACCGCGCCGCTCTTGACCATCGTCGCCGGCGGCATCGTGTTCGATACGCCTGACGAGGCGCTCTCTCGACCGCCGAGCCCGCCCGGCTCTAAATTCCAGCTCTACGCCAGCGAAAAGGATGCAGACGAGGCCGCCGAGCCGGTCCGTGTCTCTTATCAGCTGGAGTTTCCTGGCTCGGTAAGCGGTGTCACGGTCGGGACCCCAGTCGATTTGCGCGGCCTGCCGATCGGCGAGGTCACCGCGGTGCGGCTCGAATACGATCCGGCGGCGGACACGATCCGGGAGCCGGTGACGATCGAGGTGGCGCCGCATCGGATCGAGGTCGGCACCCGGCATTTGGATACGATGTCCCAGGACCCGGTCGCCGCCACCAACCGGATGTTCGAGCAGCTCGTCGCCAAGGGGCTGCGCGCCCAGCTGGTGACCGCCAATCTGTTGACCGGACAGCGCGCGATCGAGCTCGACTTCGTGCCCGGCGCACCTCCGGCAAAGGTGGCTGGGGTCGGGCTCGACCCACAGCTGCCGACCGTCGAATCGAGCGGGATCGATCAGGTCACGCGCTCGGCAAACAAGCTGATGACTAAGCTCGCAGCTTTGCCGCTCGATCAGCTGGTCGGCCAGATCCGGCTGATGGTCGTTCATGCCGACTCGCTCGTCGAGCGGCCCGAGGTCAAGCGCTCGCTGCACAATCTCGACCTGACCTTGGCCAACACTGCAAAACTGACCAGGACTGCCGATATCCAAGTCGGGCCGCTGCTGCAACGGCTCAACGGCGCCGCTGCGCAGCTCAGGGCTACATTGATGATCCTCGGCAACGATCCGGCCGCGAGCAACGATCTGGCGCGCACCCTGGCCGAGCTGAAGGACGCCGCCCGCTCGATCCGGGTGCTGGCCGACTATCTCGAACGCCATCCCGAATCGCTGATCAGCGGCAAGCCCAACGAGGCCTCGCGGTGAAGCTGCCGCTGGCGATGGCGCTGGCGGGACTGCTCGCGGCGTGCAGCTCGCCACCGAGCCGGTACTATGTCCTAACCGCGCAGCCGCCGCCCGTACGGCCGACAGTTCAAGCCCTCGCCAGGACGACCACCGTCACGATTGGCGCGGTGAAATTGCCGGGGGCGCTCGACCGCCCGCAGATCGCCCGCCGCATCGGCCCGAATCAGCTCGATTACGCCGAGAACGAGCGCTGGGCCGGCCCGCTCGACGAGATGGTCCGGCGGGTGCTCACGGCCGATCTGCGCGACCGATTGCCGCCCGGGGTGGCGATGATCGAGAACGATTCGGCGGCCCCGGCGAATTCGACGGTCGCGATCGACATCTCGCGCTTTGACGCCGACAAATCGGGCCGGGTGATCCTCGAGGCCAGCTGGGAGACGTTGGGCAAGAACGCGGCCGTGATCGGCACACCCGGCAACGCGAGGATCGTCGAGCCGGCCTCTGGTTCCGACACCGCGGCACTCGCGGCAACGATGAGCCGTGCCCTCGACGCGCTCGCCGACCGGATCGCCGCCGGCATTATCGCCAAAGCCGACAACAGCGGAACGTTGATCGCCGGTATCACAGCCGCCTAGTCTGGGCAGGGAGGCGAGGATGCCGCTGACGAACGAGCAACAAGACGAGATTGCAAGCCGGCGGGGCGAGGTCCGCCCGACCCGGCGCGCCGCCGTGCCCGCGCTGGAGGAGATCCTCTATCAGCCGCTGCCGGTGCTCGACCACGGCTTTGTTCGCGTCATCGACTATATGGGCGACGACGCCGCAATCGTGCAGGCGGCGCGGGTCTCGTATGGCCGCGGCACCCGGCGGGTCAGCGAAGACCAGGGGCTCGTCAACTACCTGATGCGGCATCGGCACACGACGCCGTTCGAGATGTGCGAAATCAAGTTTCACGTCAAACTGCCGATCTTTGTCGCCCGGCAATGGATCCGCCACCGCACGGCCAACGTCAATGAATACTCGGCACGCTATTCGGTCCTAGACAATGAATTCTACATGCCCCAAGGCGAGCACGTGGCGGCGCAGGCGACAGCCAACCGCCAGGGACGTGAGGGAATATTCCATCAGGGCGCGGCGCAGCGCGTCCTTGACCTGCTGCGCGAAGATGCCGAGCGCGCTTATGCGGGGTATACCGAATTGCTGAACGAGGATGGCTCGGGCGCGCCGCTCGACCCGGAGCGTCCAGGCCTCGCGCGCGAGCTCGCTCGCATCAACCTGACGCTCGGTTTTTACACACAGTGGTACTGGAAGATCGATCTTCACAATTTAATTCATTTTCTGTCGTTGCGCGCCGATCCGCATGCGCAATACGAGATCCGCGCCTATGCCGAAATCATGCTCGACATTTTGAAGCGTTGGGTCCCGATGACCTATGCCGCTTTTCTCGAATACCGGCTGAACGCGGCGACGATCTCGGCAACAGGGCTCGCGGTGATCCGCCGCCTGCTCGCCGGCGAGGCCGTCAGCCAAGCGCAGAGCGGCCTTTCCGCCCGCGAGTGGCGCGAGTTGATGGCGCTGCTCGGCCACCCCGCCTAAAGCAAGCGCGGCGAACAGCTTACCTTAGATCGCGTCGGGGCCGCGCTCGCCGGTGCGGATGCGGATCGCCTCGTCGAGGCTGGTGACAAAGATTTTGCCGTCGCCGATCCGCCCGGTGCGCGCCGACTGCTGGATCGCCTCGACCGCGCGCTCGACCAGTGCGTCTTCCATGACCACCTCGATCTTCACCTTGGGCAGAAAATCGACCACGTATTCGGCCCCGCGATAGAGCTCGGTGTGGCCTTTTTGACGGCCGAACCCCTTGGCCTCGGTGACGGTGATTCCCCTGATCCCAACCTCGTGCAGCGCCTCCTTCACCTCGTCGAGCTTGAAGGGCTTGATGATTGCCTCGATCTTTTTCATCGATGTTCGATCTCTCCCGGGGCGGGCACGGTCAATCGCCGGCAACGCAGCATAACCCATGCCAACCATGCTTGGCACCGGGAAGCACACCGCCGGCGGCCGCATGGTTCTGCGACTGCTGATGCGCCAAGCATAAGGTTGCCTAAAATTCAGTCAACGCGATACCCCCGCGCGGGACAAGTCGGGCATCGGCAGGTTCCCCAGCAGCCGGCGGACGCGCTCGATCGCCTCGGCGATCGCCTCGCGGCTATTGGCGTAGGAGACGCGCAGATAGCCCTCGCCGAATTCGCCAAAGCTGGTGCCGGCAATGGTCGCCACGCCGGCCTCGTCGAGCAGCCGGCCCTGCAAGGCGCGCGAGTTGAGCCCGGTCCCGGTCACGTTCGGAAAGGCGTAGAAGGCGCCGCCCGGCCGGACGCAGCGCAATCCTGGAACCCCATTCAGGGCCTCGACGATGAATTGGCGGCGCTCGGCAAAGGCCGAAACCATCCGCTCGACCGGCTCGCGCGGCCCGGTCAGCGCGGCGAGCCCCGCGAATTGCGCAGCGGCGTTGACGCAGGAATGGCAGTTGATCGCCAGCCGCTCGGCCGCGGCAAACAGCGCCTGCGGCCACACCCCGTAGCCCATGCGCCAGCCGGTCATCGCATAGGTCTTGCTCCACCCGTCGAGCAGGATCAGCCGGTCGCGGATCGACGGGTAGCTCAACAGGCTGACATGCTCGGCCCCGTCATAGAGGATTTCGCCATAAATCTCGTCGCTCATGATCGCGACTTGCGGGTGATGCTCGAGCCCGGCGACCAGGCGGTCGAGCTCCAGGCGCGGCACCACCCCGCCCGTCGGGTTGGCCGGGCTGTTGATGATGATCAGCCGGGTGCGCGGGGTGATCTTGTCGAGAACCTCGGCAGCGCTGAACGAGAAGCCGGCGCTCTCGTGGAGCGGGATCGGCACCGGCTCGGCGCCGGAAAAGCGGATCACGCTCTCGTAAATCGGGAAGCCGGGGTTCGGGTAGAGGATTTCGGCGCCGGGCTCGCCAAACATCAGGATCGCAAAAAACATCGTCACCTTGCCGCCCGGAACCACCAGCACGCACCCGGGCGACACCTCGACCCGATGGCGGCGATAGAGGTCGGCGGCGACCGCCTCGCGCAGCTGCGGGATGCCGTTTGCCGGAGTATAGCCGTGGTGGCCGTCGGCGAGGGCCTTGCGGCCGGCTTCGACGATATGCGAGGGCGTCGGGAAATCGGGCTGGCCGATGCCCAGATTGATGATCGAGCGGCCCTGTGCGGCGAGCGCGTTGGCGCGGGCCAGCACTTCAAAAGCGGTCTCGGTGCCGAGGACGCCGATGCGCCCGGCGATCTGCAACATGCGCCTTTCCTCCTGAATTCCCCGCCGCCGGCAGCTTAGCCTCGAGCCGGCCAAATAGCGATTGGGAACCATCGTTTCGGGCGGCGCTCAATGTAAGCGCCGCAGCGCGGCTCCGCCGCTGCGGGCATCGCCGGGCTGTTACGTCTCGCCAGGCTGCCTTGGCGGTATTGGTCTATGATCGCATTTCTTGGGAGCGGACCGTCCAGCCGATCGCGCCGATCCGCGGGGCGCATGCCGGCGGATGGTGTCTTCGAGGGAGCGCTGCCCGTGCAACGATCAGGTAAAACCGGCGTCGCTGTCGTTTCCGCCCGGCCTGTTGCTGCGCTTGCCGAGGTGGTCGCCTGGATCGACGCCGCGGCATCCTGTCTGCCGGCGGAATCGGCGCGGCTCGGTGATGCTATGGGGCGCGTGCTGGCCGCGGATTGCCGTGCCGGGGGCGCGATGCCCGAGCAAGACCGTGCCGCGCTCGACGGCTTTGCCGTGCGTGCGCACGAGAGCGTCGGCGCCAGCGGCTACAATCCGCTCGCCCTTGCGGCGGTCGCGGTGGCCGCCGGCCACCCGTTGCCGGCCGGGATGGACGCAGTTGTGCCGCTCGCTTCGGCCGAGCCGCAAGGCTCTGGCGCGGCGTTGCTGGTCGAGCCGTTGGCGCCGGGCGAGAATATCGAGCGACGGGGCGCCGTCGCGGTGCCTGGGGCCATTCTGGTCCCAGCCGGGACGCGGCTCACGGCGCGCCATATCGGGCTCCTGGCGGCAGCCGGGATCAGGGAGGTTGCGGTGGTGCGTCGGGCGCGCGTCGCCATTGTGCTGGCTGGGCCGATGCGCTCGGGCGTGCCCGACAGCAATTGGCCGATGCTCCGCGCCGCGGTCGAGCGGGACGGCGGCGTGGTTGCCGTCGAGGCGGTCGCGGCGGAGCGGTCGCGGGCGGCGTTGGCCGCGGCGCTCGCGGCCGCCGCTGCCGATGTCGCGCTGGTCATTGGCGGGACCGGGGGCGGACCCGACGATCACGCCGCGGCGGCATTGGCCGAGGCCGGCGAGCTGGCGCTGCACGGCCTGGCGCTGCGCCCGGGTGATACGGCTGGGCTCGGCCGCACCCAAGCGGGCATGCCGGTAGTGCTGTTGCCCGGCGCGCCGCCGGCTTGCTTGTGGAGCTATGAGCTGCTTGCCGGGCGGGCGATCCGCCGCCTCGGCGGCCGCGACCCGGATCTGCCGTTCGAGCGCCGCGCGATGATCGCCGCGCGCAAGCTCGTCTCGGCGGTCGGGATGACCGAGATCTGCCCGGTGCGCCTTGGCGAGGCGGCAGGCACGGTCGAGCCGCTGCCCGCCTTTGCCGAAATCGGATTGATGGCGGCGGCCGCCGGCGACGGCTTCGCCATCATCCCCGAGGCGAGCGAGGGCTGCCCGCAAGGCGCCTCGGTGATCGTGCACCTGTACGAGCGGCGCCACGCCGAGACAGGATGAGCCCATGAACGATATTCCAACCGCGCTGCGCAGCCTGTCGCGACAGGAGCAGTTCCTCGAGGTCATCGACCGCGACGAAGCGATGGCCCGGTTTCATCGCCACCTCGAATTGCGCCCGCTCGGCCGCGAGGGCGTGGCGCTGGCGCAGGCGCTGGGCCGCGTGCTGGCGCGCACGGTGGTGGCCGAAATCGACGTGCCAGGGTTCGACCGCGCCAATGTCGACGGGTTTGCGGTGCGCGCGTCCGACACCGCCGGCGCCAGCGCGCGGGCACCGATACCGCTGGCGCTGAACCAGGAAATCCTGACGCCCGGCCATGAGCCGCGTCTGGCGGTGACGCCCGGAACGGCGACTTTGATCGCCACCGGCGGCATGGTGCCGCGCGGGGCCGATGCGGTGGTCATGGTCGAGCACACCGAGACGCGCGAGGTCAATGGCGCCATGGTGGTCGAGGCGCATCGCCCGGCTGTCGCGGGCCAGCTCATCTCCTTTGCCGGCAGCGATCTCGCGCGCGGCGAGACCGTGCTGCGCGCCGGGCAGACCCTGACATCGCGCGAGATCGGCATGCTGGCGGCGGTCGGCTGCGCCGTTGTCGAGGTCTGGCGCCGGCCGCGCGTCGCGATCATCTCGACCGGAGACGAGATCGTAGCACCAGGCGAGCCGATCCGCCGGGGCGCGGTCTATGACTCGAATGCGGCGATCCTCGCCGCCGCGGTCGAGGAGGCGGGCGGCGCGCCCCGGCTGCTCGGCATCGGGCCGGACGATCAGGCCGTGCTGGCTGGCCTCGTCGAGCGCGGGCTGGCGGGTTGCGACATGGTGATCCTGTCGGGCGGCACCTCAAAGGGTGCGGGCGATTTGTGCTACCACGCGGTCGCCTCGTTAAAGGACCCGGGCATCCTCGTCCACGGCGTCGCGCTGAAGCCCGGCAAGCCGCTGTGCCTCGCGGTGACCGGCGGCAAGCCGGTCGTCGTGCTGCCGGGGTTCCCGACTTCGGCGATCTTCACCTTTCACGAGTTTGCCGCACCGGTGATCCGCGCATTTGCCGGTTTACCCGCGGAGCAGGCGGAGCGCCAGCCGGCGATGTTGCCGGTGCGCCTCGCCTCCGAGCGCGGCCGCACCGAATATGTGATGGTGTCGCTGGTGCGCGGCGCCGACGACGCCGCGCTCGCGGCCTATCCGACCGGCAAAGGTTCGGGTGCCGTCACGACCTTCAGCCAGGCCGACGGGTTTATCGCGATTGCACCGCATGTCGAGAGCGTGCCGGCCGGCACGCCGGTCGAGGTGCAGCTGATCGGCCGGGCCCATCTCGCCGACCTCGTCGTGATCGGCAGCCATTGCGTCGGCCTCGATGTGCTGATCGGCCGGCTGCAGGCCGAAGGGATCACGGTCAAGGTGCTCAATATCGGCAGCACCGGCGGCCTCGCCGCGGCCAAGCGCGGCGAATGCGATGTGGCGCCGCATCCATCTGATGGACCCGCAGACCGGCGCCTATAACCGGCCGTTCCTGACCCCCGAGCTGGAGCTGGTGCCCGGTTATCGCCGCCTGCAGGGGGTCGTCTTCCGCAGCGGCGACCCGCGCTTCGAGGGCCGCTCGCTCGAAGCGGCCATCGCCGCGGCGCTCGCCGCCGCCGATTGCCTGATGGTCAACCGCAACGCCGGCAGCGGCACCCGCATCCTGACCGACCGGCTGCTCAACGGGGCACAGCCGCCCGGCTATTGGGCGCAGCCGAAATCGCACAACGCCGTTGCCGTCGCCGTCGCCCAGAACCGCGCCGACTGGGGCATTGCCATCGAAAACGTCGCCCGGCAATACGGGCTCGGCTTTGTCCCGGCGCAGGACGAGCACTACGATTTCGTCGTCCCCAAGGCGCGCCTCGACCGCCCGGCGGTGCAGCGCTTTCGGGAGCTGCTGGCCGACCCGGAGGTGCGCAAGGCCTTGTCCGAACTCGGCTTCGCTTCCTGACCCTTTTTCTCCCCCGCGTCGGGTGAGAAGGGAACCCGGCCCGAGAGGGGCCGCGGCGCTCAGATATAGACGCCGCGCATGCCGCCTTCGGGGTAGCGGGTGCCGGCGGCGGCGCCGATCGGGATCGCGGCCGAGATGCGGTCGGTGTCGGCGGGGGTAAGATTGACCGAGAGCGCGCCGAGGTTCTCCTCGAGCCGCGAGAGGTGCTTGGTGCCGGGGATCGGGATCACGTCCGGCCCCTGCGCCAACAGCCAGGCCAGCACCAGCTGCGCCGGGGTGCAGCCCTTCTCGCGCGCGATCGCCTCGATATGCTCGACCAATGCCCGGTTCTTGGCAAAATTGTCGCCCATAAAGCGCGGGTGCCGGCCGCGGGTGTCGCCCTGGTCGAGGTTGCCGAGATCGGGGATGTCGCCGGTCAAGAGGCCGCGGCCGAGCGGCGCATAGGCGAAAAAAGCGATGCCGAGGTCGCGGGTGAGATCGCGGATCTCGGTCGCCTCCTGGCGGTAGAGCAGCGAGAATTCGCTCTGCACCGCGGCGATCGGATGGGTCGCGTGCGCCCGGCGGATGCGTTCGGGGTGCGCCTCGCAGAGGCCGAGATAGCGCACCTTGCCCGCTTCGACGAGCCGGGCCATCGCCCCCACCGTCTCCTCGACCGGCACCGCCAGATCGACCCGGTGCTGGTAATAGAGGTCGATGACATCGACGCCGAGCCGCTTCAGGCTCGCCTCGCAGGCCTGGGCGATATAGGCCGGGCTGCCATCGACGCCGTTGGCTCCGCCCGGCCGCCGGGTCTGGCCGAACTTGCTGGCCAACACGACGCCGTTGCGTCGCCCCTGCAAGGCGCGGCCGAGCAATTCCTCGTTCTGGCCCCAGCCATACATGTCGGAGCTGTCGAAATGATCGACGCCGAGATCGATCGCGCGCTGGATCAGCGCGATGCCCGCTTGGTCGTCGCTCTTGCCGTACACCCCGGACAGCGACATGCAGCCGAGCCCGATCGCCGAAATCTCCGGCCCGCCTTTGCCGAGCCTCCGCTTCTGTGTGACGACCATGCCGTTCATTCATCTCTCCGCCGATTGAGGCGCGCTCGGATCCGCTGCTTGGGGCCGGGGCGCCGCTAAAGCTTTTGTGACATGCTCCAATACAAGCGTATGATCGCGGCCGCAATCCAGCCGAGGGAGGAGATCATGGCGGCGACACATGTTTACGCCGGCGCGGCGCGGTCAATGGGCGGCACCATGGGCGGCGTCTTCCGCCAGGCGGCCGGCGAGGACGGATGGCAGCATCTGACCAACGGGCTGCCGGAAGGCGCCGAAGTCCATGCGATCACCGTGCATCCCGAGAACCCTGACACGGTCTATATCGGCACCACCAAGGGCACCTATCGCAGCACCAACCGCGGCGCGCGCTGGGAGCGGCTGGCGCTGCCCGACGCCGAGGCCGATATCTGGTCGGTCTGCATCCACCCGAAGAACCCGCGCATCATCTATGCCGGCGCCACCCCGCCCGGCGTCTACCGCAGCGATAATGGCGGCGACACCTGGCGCAAGATGGCCGATCCGGGCCTGCCCGACAGGGTCATCATGCAGTTCGCCTGCCGGGTCATGCGGCTCGACGTCGATCCGAATTCGCCCGACGATGTTTACGCCACGCTCGAAGCCAATGGCGCGATGCGCAGCCGCAACGGCGGCGAGAGCTGGGAAGACTGCACCGCCGACCTGATCCGCTTCTGCGAACAGCCGAAATATCGGAGCCGAATCGGCAGCCAGACCGAGATCGAGGGAATGCTCGACGGGCATGCGCTCGCTTGCAGCGCCGCCGCCCCCGGCACCGTGTTCCTTGCGAACCGCATGGGCCTCTTCCGCAGCAACGATAAGGGGCAGAGCTGGCAGGACATGGAGATCGGCCGATTTTCGCCGCTGACCTATGGCCGCGACATTCGCGTCTCGCGGCAGGACCCGAAAGTCTTGTATGCCTGCCTCAGCCCGGCGGCGCGCAGCACCGACGGGGCGATCTATAAGAGCGACGATGTCGGGCAGAGCTGGAAGCGCTTTGACCGCGGCATCAAGGCCGAGGCGACGATGATGGGTGTGGCGGTGCACCCGCACGACCCCAACCAGATCTACGGCGTGTCGCGCTTTGGCCAGGTGTTCGGGACCCAGGATGGCGGCCAGAGCTGGAGCGAGCATCGCCTGCCCGAGGGGGTGCGCGACGTCTACGCGGTCGCCTGCGGCTGAGCCCGGCGCCGCGCCAAATCCCGTTGCCGGCGATCTGCTCGACGCCGCGCCGCCGCGCGAGGATGTCGAGTGGATCGCCGCTGGCGCAGTCGTGCTGCGCCGCTTCGCGAGCAGCGAGGCCGCGGCGCTGACCGCGGCGGTTGGGGAAATTGCCGCCGCCGCCCCATTCCGGCACATGGTCACACCCGGCGGCTGGCAGATGTCGGTGGCGATGACCAGTTGCGGGCAGGCCGGCTGGGTGACCGACCACGGCGGCTATCGCTACGCCGCTGATGATCCGCTGACTGGGCGGCCGTGGCCAAGCATGCCGGCCCTGTTCACGCGCCTGGCCAAGCGCGCCGCAGCAGCCGCCGGGTTTGGCGGCTTTGCCCCGGACGCCTGCCTGATCAACCGCTACGAGCCGGGCGCGCGGCTGTCATTGCATCGCGACGAGGACGAGCGCGATCTTGGCGCTCCGGTCGTCTCGGTCTCGCTCGGCCTGCCGGCGACTTTTCTGTGGAGCGGCCTCAACCGTAAGGACCGGCCGCGGCGGATTCGCCTCGAAAACGGCGATGTGGTGGTTTGGGGTGGTGCGTCCCGCCTCGTCTACCACGGTGTGGCGCCGCTGGCCGAGGCCGAGCATCCGTTGACCGGCCGCAGCCGGATCAATTTGACTTTTCGGAAAGCGCTTTAAGCCGGGCGGCGACCCTCCGTCCGATCGGCTCCGGCCCGGCTCTCCAATGCTTGCCGACCGACCGCGACGCCGCCTCGCTGTCGTTCCGGTATTCGAAAATTGGGATCTCGGAAGCGATGCCGGCGATCCGCTCGTAGCCGATCGGGTGGAGCTGCATCGCGCAATCCGCCAACTCGCGCGCGAGGCTGCCCGATATCGCGCAGGCGACGCCGTGGGCCTTGGCAGCTTCCTCGATGCGCGAGGCGATGTTGATCGTGCTGCCGTAAATTCCGATCGAGCGCTTGGTGTCGCCCTGCTCGCTGACCACGACATCGCCGCCATGAACCCCGATCCGGAAGGTCGGCGCCACCCCGAATTGCGCCAGATAGCGTTCGCGCTCGCGGTCGGCCGCGGCAAACATCGCATCGATCGCCCGCAAAATGCGATCACCGCGCACCGCCTCCCGCCAATCCCACAGCGCGATCAGGCCATCGCCCTTATAGACATAGATGTCGCCGCCGTAATCGGTAATCGGTTTTGAAATATCGAACAGAAATTTGCCGACCAGCGACTTGATCTTTAAGGCGCCAAGCCGCTCGGCCAGCCCAGTCGAATTGTTGATGTCGACAAAGACTAGAACCTTCTGCTCGACCACCGGGCGATGATAGGTACCGATCATCAGATGGAACAGTGTATCGATGCCGATGAAGTGAGCCGCGCGCATCACCACGATGCCGACCACCGAATATATTATCACGTTGGGAATCGCGAGCAGCAGCCTGATATAGGTAACGTGCGGTGGATACAAGCGATAGAGCAGCAAGTGCGTCAGGTTTACGGCAACAACAAATAAAATTACGACAACTGCCGTATAAATCAGAATCGAAAGCAGCGGGTGAATGCTGCGAAACCAGCGACCGCGCAGGCTCTGCACGTAAAATTCTTCAAACAGGCCGACGCCGGTGCCGACAAAAATCCCGTTCAACACGCCAAAGATGGGCGGGCGACCCTTGGCGAGGGTGGACAAACCCGCAAGCAGAGCAAAAACCGACACCGCCAGCAGGATCGAAGCGAGCTTCCTGCGCGTCGAGATCGAGATGTGAGCAAACGCCCAGCTCATGCTCAAGCCGTCGCCAACGGTTGAATGACGAAGTATCGTGGAGCGAGAGGGTTGTCCAGGCGCATCAAGCGTTTTGCTTCAACAACCGCCACCGTAGTCGCACAAAGCGCGGCTCTCGCTGTAGCGCAGGGAGGTCTCGACAGTGCCCCCATCCAGTCGGTTCAGACGAAAGATGTGGCTTTTCTGCTCGCGCCCGGCCAGGTGCATGACGCCGATCGGCTGATGTGGCGAGTAGGGCTCGACAAATAGCCCGCGGCCGGCATCAAAGGCCGGCGCCGCATCCCCGGGCATCCAATTGCAATAGGCCGGCAGAAAATCGACCGGCAGATGCTCGGCGAAAATCACATAGTTGAGCGCTGTTTGCTCGACAAAGAAAAACCGGGTTCGTTGCGCGACCTGCACCATGATCCGCGCCCATGCTTGCCAATGCGGGGCGTCGCCGCGCAATGCGAAGACGCCGCAATTGACGATCGGGTTGCGGCCGAGCCGGTCGGCGGCGCGCCAGCCGAACGCCTCGCGGTAGTTCTTCCAGGCCAAGGTCCGCCCGAACAGCTTGGGCCGCTTGTAGTGCCGCTTATAGGCGCGGTCGATCTCCGGGGCGATCGCGAGCTTGCCGTCGTCGGCGGCCGCGGCATAGAGCTCGACCGCACTCCAATCCTGCAGCCAGGCATCGGCGTCGAGCCAGAGATAGGTCTCGTAGCCTGGAAAGTGTTGCGGCAGAAATGGGCGGGCAAACTGCGCCTTGCGCGCCTCGGCGGTGCGCGCCCGGCCCGGAAAGTCGATGTCCCATCCCGGATGCACGAGATGGGTGACGCGCGGGGCCAGCCATTGATGCTGCTCCGGATCTAGCCCGACATCGAGAATGCCGATCGCCGCATCGGCGCGCTGCGCCAGCACCGAGGAGACCATGTCGCGCAGCAGCGGGAAATAGGCGCGGTCGGCGGCGCTGACGATCAGCAGCCGTGCGGTCGGCGTCATCCGCGGCTGCGGCGGCGCCCGGTTCGCTTCACGGGACGAGGCGATAGCCACCCGGCTCGGTCACCAAAATCTCGGCGCGCGCCGGGTCGCGCTCGATCTTTTGGCGCAGGCGGTAGACATGTGTCTCCAGTGTGTGCGTCGTCACCCCGGCGTTATAACCCCACACTTCGCCCAGCAGCAGGTCGCGCCCGATCACCCGATCGCCGGCGCGATAGAGATATTTGAGGATCGCCGTCTCTTTTTCGGTCAACCGCACCCGCTTGCGGCCGCCGGGATCGACCAAGAGCTTGGCCTGCGGGCGGAAGGTGTAAGGGCCGATCGAGAATTCGGCATCGTCGCTGTGCTCGCTCTGGCGCAGATGCGCGCGCAGCCGGGCGAGCAGCACGCTCAGCCGGAACGGTTTGGTGACATAATCGTCAGCCCCGGAATCGAGGCCAAGCACCGTGTCGGCATCGCTGTCCGACCCGGTCAGCATCACGATCGGCACATGCACGGATTCGCTTCGCAGCATCCGGCACAATTCGCGCCCATCCATATCGGGCAGGCCGACATCGAGCAGGATCGCATCAAACCGCTGGTTCTTGGCAACCTCGAGAGCCGCCGCGGCAGTATCGCATTCGGTGGTCAGAAACTCTTCGTTGAGCTCGAGCTGCTCGGCGAGCGACTGGCGCAGTGCGCCGTCATCGTCGACGATCAGAATTCTGCGACCAGGCCTCATGACCCTCCCCGCCGGACGAAACACCAGCTTGGCCGTTCGATGTCGCCGCGATCGGGCCGAACTGCCGAGCCGAGCAATTATCCGGCGCTCCTGCTCGTCTCATCCCCGCCCGACGCGCCGCGAGCTTAGCCGATCGCAGCCTCGTCCGCCAGCCGCGCCGGGTAGACGCTCGCGAGTGCGTCTACCCGCGGCCGGACTGTGCCTTGGCCCAGCTGTCCCGCAGCCCGACGGTGCGGTTGAAGATCAAGCGGCCTGGGGCCGCTTCGCTGTCGGGGCAGAAATAGCCTTGGCGCTCGAACTGCACCGCCTCGCCGACCGGCGCCTCGGCCAGCGCCGGCTCTACCCGGCTCAGGGACAACACCTCGAGCGAATCCGGGTTGAGGTCGGCGAAGAAATCGCCGCCCGCGCCGGGGTCGGGGCGGGTGAAGAGCGGGTTGTAAAGACGGATTTGCGCCGGCAGCGAGTGCGCCGCCGCGACCCAATGCAGGGTCGCGCGCACCTTGCGCCCGTCGGGCGCGTTGCCGCCGCGCGTCGCCGGGTCATATGTGCAGATCAGCTCGACCACGTCGCCGTCGGCGTTTTTGACGATTTCGCGGCAGGTGACGAAGTACGCGTACCGCAGCCGCACCTCGCGGCCCGGCGCCAGGCGGTAGAAATTCTTCGGTGGATTTTCCATAAAGTCGTCGCGCTCGACAAAAAGCTCGCGCGCAAACGGGATCGAGCGGGTGCCGGCCGCCGGTTCCTCGGGGTTATTGACTGCCTCGAGAGCTTCCGTGGCGCCGTCGGGGTAATTGGCGATCACGAGCTTCAGAGGGCGCAGCACCGCCATTCGCCGCGGGGCGATCTGGTTCAGATGCTCGCGCACCGCATGGTCGAACATCGCGACATCGACGAGGCTGTTGGCGCGAGCGACGCCGACCCGCCGCACAAACTCGCGGATCGCCGCGGCCGGCACCCCGCGCCGGCGCAGCCCGGCCAGGGTCGGCATGCGCGGGTCGTCCCAGCCGGTGACGCGGCCCTCCGCGACCAGCCGGCTCAGAAACCGCTTCGACATGACCGTGTGATTGATGCTCAGCCGGGCGAACTCGTATTGCCGCGGCCGCGACGGCACGGGCAGATGGTCCAGCAGCCAGTCGTAAAGCGGCCGATGGTCCTCAAATTCGAGCGTGCACAAGGAATGGGTGACGCCCTCGATCGCGTCCGACTGGCCATGGGCAAAATCATAGCTCGGATAGATGCACCATTCCGTCCCGGTGCGCGGATGGGCGGCGTGCAGAATGCGGTACAGCACCGGGTCGCGCAGGTTGATGTTGCCGGCGCCCATATCGATCTTGGCGCGCAGCACCCGCGCTCCGTTCGGAAACTCGCCGGCGCGCATCCGGGAAAACAGATCGAGGTTCTCGGCGACATCGCGCTCGCGGTAAGGGCTGTCGCGGCCGGGCTCGGTGAGGCTGCCGCGCATCGCCCGCATCTCGTCGGCCGGGAGATCATCGACGTAGGCGTTCCCGGTGCGGATCAGATGCCGGGCCCACTCATAAAGCTGCTCGAAATGATCGGAGGCGTGGTAGAGGTGCGGGCCCCAGTCGAAACCGAGCCAGCGCACATCGCGCTCGATCGCGTCGATATATTCCTGCGCCTCGCGCGTCGGGTTGGTGTCGTCAAAGCGCAGGTGGCAGCGGCCGCCATATTCCTGCGCCACCCCGAAATTGAGGCAGATCGCCTTGGCGTGGCCGATATGCAGATAGCCGTTGGGCTCGGGCGGAAACCGCGTCGCGACCTGGCGGGTGCGCCCGGCGGCGAGGTCGGCCTCGATAATGTCGCGGATAAAGTCGCGCCCTGCCGCCCCCGGCTCGCCCACCTTCGCCTTCTCGCTCGCCATCATATTCCCTGGGTCAGATCGCGGGTCTAATGTGGCCAGTCCGCCCGCCGCAGCCAAGCCCGAGCGAGGCCGACGCATCCGGGCCGCGGCGGGTCAGCCATGACGACCGCAAAATTTTGGGGAGAGTTGATGCCTTCGCCCGGAAACGTCCTGTTTATCATGTGCGACCAGCTGCGCTTCGATTATCTCGGCTGCTACGGTCATCCGCGCATCGAGACGCCGAACATCGATGCGCTGGCGGCGAGGGGGGTGCGTTTTACCAGCGCCTATGTGCAATCGCCGATCTGCGGGCCGTCGCGCATGAGCTTTTACACCGGCCGCTACATGCGCTCGCACGGGGCCAACTGGAACGGCTATCCGCTGCGCGTCGGCGAGCCGACCCTGGGCGACCATCTGAGCGAATTGGGCGTACGCAATGTGCTGGTCGGCAAGACCCACATGGCCGCCGACAGCGAGGGCATGGCCCGGCTCGGCATCGATCCGGCTTCAGCGAAGGGTGTCAATCTCGCGCAATGCGGCTTCGAGCCGTTCGAGCGCGACGACGGCGTTCATCCGTCGAGCCGCCCTCGGCCGCGCTATGACGACTATCTGCTTGGGCACGGCTTTGCCGCCGGCAATCCCTGGGAGGAGTGGGCGAATTCGGCTGAGGCTGCGGACGGAACGGTGCTGAATGGCTGGCTGCTCGGACATGCCGACCAGCCGGCGCGGGTTCCGGCCGAGCATTCGGAGACGCCCTACATGACCCGCCGCGCGATCGAGTTTATCGATGCCGCGCGGCATGACGGCCGGCCATGGTGCCTGCACCTCTCCTATATCAAGCCGCACTGGCCCTATATCGCGCCAGCGCCGTACCACGCTCTTTATCGCGGCGAGGTGGCGCCGGCGGTGCGCTGCGACGCCGAGCGCCGCGATCCGCACCCGGTCTACCGCGCCATGATGGCGATGCGGCCAGCGCGCAGCTTCGCGCGCGACGAGGTCCGCGAGCGGGTGATCCCAGCCTATATGGGCCTGATCAAGCAGATCGACGATCAGCTCGGGGTGCTGTTCCGCTTTCTCGACGAGCGCGGCCTTATCGACAGCACGATGATCGTCTTCACTTCCGACCACGGCGACTATCTCGGCGACCATTGGCTTGGCGAGAAGGATTTCTTTCACGATTGCGCGGTCAAGGTGCCACTGATCGTCGCCGACCCGCGGCCCGAGGCCGACGCCGGGCGCGGCGTGGTCTGCGACGCACTGGTCGAGGCGATCGATCTCGTCCCGACATTTCTCGAATATTTCGGCGGCGAGGCACAGCCGCATATCGTCGAAGGCCGCTCCCTGATGCCGTTGCTGCGCGGCGAAACGCCGGACGAATGGCGCCGTTTCGCATTTTCGGAATACGATTACGCGATGCTGGAGGCCCGGCTGACCTTGAACCAGCCGATCGGCGACTGCCGCCTCTACATGGTGTGTGACGGCCGTTGGAAATATATCCACGCGACCGGCTTCCGCCCGATGCTGTTCGATCTCGAAAGCGACCCGCGGGAGTTCCACGATCACGGCGCCGAGCCGCAATCTGCGGGCGAATGCGCGCGGTTGCGCGAAGCGCTGTTGGAATGGGCATTGCGCGACCACAATCGGATCACCACGCCGGACCGCAAAATTGCCGCCTACGCCCATGGCCAGCAGCTCAAATCGGGCATCCTGATCGGCTATTGGGACGAGGCCGAGCTCGCGGCGGCGGCCCCGAGCTCGCCCGGCTGACAGCGGACGTGCGGAAACGCCGTGTTCGGCGCGGCCATGCACCTAGTTCGTGGTTAAATTTTCAAATATGAATTGCATCTGCGACCGAATCACCGCAGTATGTTGTCGGCATCGTTATGTCCCCCCAACGATGCAATCGCACCTGTCGGAAGGGCAAGCCGACAGGTCGGCAAGAAGCCCCGGTCTCCCCCGACCGGGGCTTTTCCGTGCCGGCGAGCGACGGTTGTGCGCATCGCGCTGGCCTCCGCCGCGCCGCGCCCATTACAATGGCCACACCCCGCCGCAACGAGGACCTGTCATGCCGCTCGCCAGCGATGTCGCTCAGCGCCTCGCGATTGACGGCTGACCCTCTAGCGGCGCCCAAAACTGGTTTCGGCGGGGATGACCGCACGCGAATGGCTGCGGGTGATACTGGTCGGGCTCGGCGCTTCGGTCGTGCCGCTCGATACCGCGGTCAACATCGCCTTTCCGGCCATCACCCACAGCTTTGGCCTGCCGATCCGGATGATCCAGTGGGTGGTGATCTGCTACGTCCTGACCTATGCCAGCCTGATGCTGGCGTTTGGCCGGGTCGGCGACCTGTTTGGCCACGCTCGGGTGTTCCGCGCCGGGCTATTGTGGAGCATCGTGGCGTTTCTCGCCTGCGCCGCGGCGCCGGCCTATGGCTGGCTCTTGTTCTGCCGCTTTCTGCAAGGGATCGGGGCGGGGCTGGTGATCAGCGTCGCTCCGGCCTTGATCACGGGGCTGTTTCCCGAGCACCGGCGGGGTCGCGCGGTCGCTGCTTTCACGATGATGTTTGCGCTGGGCTCGGCCGCCGGGCCACTGATCGGCGGCACCCTGGTCAGCCTTTGGGGGTGGCCGGCGGTGTTTTGGTTCCGTGCCCCGATCGCGCTGGCGGCGCTGCTGTCGCTGCGCGGCCTGCCGGCGCACGCGCGAGCCGGCCCTCGCGATCTGCTTGATGTCTCCGGCGCCTGCTTGCTGGCGCTGACGATCAGCAGCCTGCTGCTGTTTGTCAATCAGCTGCCGCGGATCGCGCGCCACGCGTGGCTCGCCATCCTGCTGCTGGTTGTGGCGGTGACCGGTCTCGGCGCGTTCATTCGCCGCGAAGCCCGCGCCGCGGCGCCAATCGTCGATCTTCGATTTTTCCGCAATGCCGGGTTTGCGGCGGTCAACCTGGCCAGCGTGCTGATCTATCTGGCAAGCTTTTCGGTCCTCTTGTTCGTCCCCTATTATCTGGTCCGGTTTACCGCGCTTTCGCTACCGGTGGCGGGTGCCGTGCTGGCCGTCTCCTTCGCTGGGACGATTGCCGCATCGCCGCTGGCCGGGCGGCTGATCGAGCGCATTCCGGCCAATGTTATCGCCTTGCTCGGCGCGTTGCTGGATGGGGTCGGGCTGGTCATCATCGGCGGCTGGGATGCCGGAGCCGGGCATATACCGGCGATCCTGGCAGCCCTGGTGCTGCAAGGGTTTGGCGTCGGCCTGTTTCAGGTAGCCTATCTAGATGTGGTGCTGGGCACCATCCCCGGACGCCATCGCGGCGTTGCCGGCGGTGTGGCGATGCTGACCCGGACCCTCGGCATCGTCAGCGGAGCGACATTGCTGACACTAGGTTTCCAAGCCGTCAGCGCGGCCGCGCTGGCCAATGGCCACGATGCCGGCACCGCTTTTCTTGCCGCGTTTCACGCGACCTTCCGGGTGGCCGGCATCGTTTCGGCGCTAACCGGGATCGCGGCGCTGGCAACGCGCGCCCGCCGCTGAGCCAGGCCAGCGCCGGGTGGGCAGGGCTAGGCAGCCCGCACGAGCGCTTCAGCGGACGCGCGCGCCAGCGGCTCTAGCGCGCCGCGGTCATTCCTCGTCGAGGGTGAACCCGACCTTGAGCACCACCTGGTAATGCGCGACCTTGCCGTCCTCGACATGTCCTCGCGTCTGGAGGACCTCGAACCACCCGACCTGCCGCAAGGTGCGCGACGCCCGGCCGACGGCGTTCTGGATCGCCGCCTCGATGCTCTGCTCCGAGGAGCCCGCGACTTCGATGATCCTGTAGACATGGTCCGGCATCGACAATCTCCTTTTGTCAGCGGCGCTGTTGTTGCAGAGAAACGTTCGGCCGTCCACTTCGTCCCCGGAATCGCGAATTTAAGCTTGGCTGCGGCCGATCGGCGCTATCCTGCCGAGCCGCTCGACCCTCGATCTCAGGGAGGACTGAAATGCCGGTCACGATGTATCACAACCCGCGCTGCAACACCTCGCGGCGGACCCTGGCGCTGTTGCGCGAGCGCGGGGTCGAGCCGCAGATCATCGAATATCTGAAGACGCCGCCATCGGCGCCCAAGCTGAAGCAGATCCTCGGTCAGCTCGGAATCCCGGCACAGAAGCTGCTGCGCAAAAAGGAAGCCGCCGCCGCCGGGATCGATCCAAAGGCGCTCGCGGAGGATGCGCTGATCGCGGCGATGGTCGAGCACCCGATCGTCATTGAGCGGCCGATTGTCGTGTCGGGTGCCAAAGCCGCCCTCGGCCGCCCGCCCGAGGCGGTGCTCTCGGTGCTCTGAGCCGAGCCGCTAATCGCGCGGCGCCGTCGCGGTATATTCGAGGGCGCAGAAGGTCCCTCCCTGGTAGCGCTCCGCGATCGGATCAGCGCCGGGCGGCTCGGCCGCGAGTACCGCCGCGGCCTGCGGCTCCGAATCGTCCTGCGGCCGGTAGCCGAGGCGATAGGCGTTCGAATTGTCGTACCACGAGCGCCGGTTGTCCGAGACGCCATAGACGATCTCGTAGCGAAGCTCGGGATGGTCGAGCCCGATGCGCACCAGCTGGGTCAGGTCGCGCGGGCTGACCCAGATCGAGAGCCGCCTTTTATCGATCGGCTGTGTGCCGAAATTGCCGATCCGCACGCACAAAAAGCCGATCCCGTGCTTGTCGGCATAGAGGCTGGCGAGCGCCTCTGAAAACGCTTTGCTGACCCCATAGCGGCTGTCCGGCCGTGGCACGACCCGGTGGTCGATGGTCTGCGCCCGCGGGTAAAAGCCGACCGCGTGATTGCTGGTGGCCATGACGATGCGCTGAACCCCCGCCCGCCGCGCCGCCTCGAACACATTGTAGACGCCGATAATGTTGGATTGCAGGATGGTGTCCCATTCGGCCTCGCCCGAATTGCCGCCGAGATGGATGATGCCGTCGACGCCATCGACCATGCGCTCGACCGCGGCCATGTCGGCAATCTCGGTCCGGTCGATTTCCTCGCCGCCGCGCGCCGGCGCCAGCGCCACCCGGTCCGAGAGCCGCAATACCGGGTAGACCCCGCGCAACGTCTCGCGCAGCGCCCGCCCGATCCCGCCGCCCGCGCCGGTGATCAACACTCGATGCATCGCATTTCCTCCTTTGCCGCACTGAGCCAACGCGAATTGGCGCTCGTTGAGTCCGCCAACCGTAGGGCGGATGAAATCCGCCTTCTCGGTGTGCGCCGTGCAGTTTGACGGCTAAGCTCTCGTTCGCATCGCGCCCAGATGAAACCGTTGAGCGCCAGCCATCGCCAAGATGGCGGATTGCATCCGCCCTACGCTTGCTGACAGAGCCGGTGTGCGGCGCGAGGCGCGGGGACACTAAGCAGCCGGGCGGCCCACGCCTTCGGGTTGCGTCCCATAATCGCGCGCCAGCTCGTCCGGAAACGCCCGATAGCGCAAGCTGTCGGCGTGCAGCTCGAACTGCTCGTCCCAGCGCAGAATGTCCCCGTCTTCGACGAGCTTCAGCTGGGAGACAAAACGGTCGGGATCACGAAACGGCGCGGCCACCTGAGCCGAATTGACGATCTCCGCAAGGCTGAGACGCGCCTCCCTTCCGTCGTCGAAGCGCAGATCCAGCGAGAAATCGGCGTGGGCACGGATGCTTGCGATATGATGCACCGACTCAATCCTCGACTTTTCCAATCGGGTTGCCGCGCACGGCATCGACCCATATACGGCCGAGCGGCTCGCGACGGCTCAGCACCCAACTTTGAACGCGACGCATTACGGCCGGGTCAATTGTGCCGCGCCCTTCCAAACTCTCGCATCGGCAATCGCGAACTTGATCCGGAAGTCTGCTCCGAACGCATGCAGGCGCGGCAGATCATGATCAAATGGGAATATCATGATGCGAATGCCATCGACGACCGCGACCGTGGGCATGAAACCGTCGCTATCCCGCCCGTCTGACCGGCGGCACCTCGCGCGGGATGATCAGGTTGCAGCCGGTCGCGGCCTTGACCTCATCGACCGAAACGCCGGGGGCGATCTCCTTTAGCGCCATCCCTTGCTTGGTGATTTCGAACAGCCCGTAATTGGTGACGACGAGGTTGACGACGCCGCGCGCGGTCGCCGGGATCGTGCAGCGCTCGACCAGCCGCGGGCTGCCGTTGCGGGTCTGGTGCTCCATCGCGACAAAGACATGGCGGGCGCAGGCGGCCAGATCCATGGCACCGCCGATGCCGCCGCCCTGCTGCCCGGCCATCTTCCAATTGGCGAGATCGCCATTCTTGGCGACCTCATAGGCGCCGAGCACGGTCACGTCGATGCGCCCGGCGCGGATCATCGCAAACAAGTCGGCGTGGTGGACGACCGCGGCACCAGGCCGCAGGGTCACATGCTGGCCCCCGGCATTGACCAGATGCAGATCCTCCTCGCCGGCCGCGGCCAGCGGGCCATAGCCGATCACCCCATTCTCGGAATGAAAGATGATCTCCCTGTCGCCGAAATCGCAATTCGAGCACAGGGTGGGGATGCCAACGCCGAGATTGACGATCCAGCCATCGCCAAATTCCATCGCCAGCCGGTCGCACATCTGCTGCCGGCTGAGCCCCTTCGCTCGTTCACTCATCGTACACTCCTGTCGGCGGTGGGTTTCGTTCCACTCTACCCACCCTACCTTCTTGAACTCCCGGGCCGTTGCGGCCACCAGCCTTCGGGCGGCGGCGGGATTTTGACGATGCGGTGGACAAAAATCCCCGGGGTATGGACGTCGTCGGGATCGATCGCACCCACCGGCAGAATGTCCTCTTCGACCTCGACGATCGTGACTCGCGCCGCCATCGCCATGATCGGGTTGAAATTGCGCTGCGAGCGCCGGTAGCGCAGGTTCCCCGCGGCATCGGCCTGATAGGCGCGGATCATCGCGTAGTCGAGTGGCAGCGCATGCTCCAGCAGGTATTCGCGGCCGTTGAACATTCGCGTCTCGCGGCCCTCGGCGAGTTCGGTGCCGACCGCGGCCGGGGTGTAAAAGGCCGGGATGCCGGCGCCGGCGGCGCGCATGCGCTCGGCCAAGGTGCCCTGCGGCGTCAGCTCGGCTTCGATCAGGCCTTTGGCGACATACTCCGACAGGATCAGCCGCTGCGAGGCACGGGTCGGCGCGGTAAAGGCGCAAATCACCTTTACGACCTGCCCGTTCTGGATCATTTGGCCCATATCGGGCGCTTCAGGCGGCAGGGTGGCGCCGCCGCGCGTCGAATTCGCGACGCAAGTCAGGTTTTTGGCTCCCTGGCCCGCGATCGCCCCGTACAGGTTGATCGGCACGCCGACCACGGCGAACCCGCCAAAGCCGATCGTGGACCCGTCCGGAATGTCCGCAACCGCCTCGGCAAAGCTGGCGAAAATCTTGCTTCTGGCGTTCATTCCCCGGCTCGGCTTTTTGTTGTCGTGCGCCCATCATGCGGCAGCGCCGGCCCGGCGACAACCGGGTCGCGGTCGGTCGCGCTCGGGGGCCAGCGCCCCTAGCGCGTATCGGCGCCCGAACCGCGCTCGCGCCGGTGCAGAAACGCCAGCCGCTCGAACAGATGCACGTCCTCCTCGTTTTTTAGGAGAGCGCCATGCAATGGCGGGATCAGCTTCGCCGGATCGCGCGTGCGCAGAGTTTCGGGTGAGATGTCCTCGACCAGCAGCAATTTGATCCAGTCGAGCAATTCCGAGGTCGACGGCCGCTTCTTGAGGCCGGGCGCCTGGCGGATGTCGAAAAATATCGTCAGCGCCTCGTGCACCAGCTCGTGCTTCAGGTTGGGGAAATGCACATCGACGATCTTCAGCATCGTCTCGCGGTCGGGAAAGCGGATGTAGTGAAAAAAGCAGCGGCGCAGAAAGGCGTCGGGCAGCTCTTTTTCATTGTTCGAGGTGATGATGACAATCGGGCGATGCCGAGCCTCGATCGTGCGCCGCGTCTCATAGACATAGAACTCCATGCGGTCGAGCTCGAGCAGCAGGTCGTTCGGAAACTCGATGTCGGCCTTGTCGATCTCGTCGATCAGCAGCACCGGGGCTTCCGCGGCTTCGAAAGCTTCCCACAGCTTGCCCGGCACGATGTAGTTGGCGATGTCGTGCACCCGCGCGTCGCCGAGCTGGCCGTCGCGCAGCCGCGAGACCGCGTCGTATTCATAGAGACCCTGCTGCGCCTTAGTCGTCGATTTGATGTGCCAGGTGATCAGCTCCTTGCCGATCCCGCGGGCGATCTCGTGGGCGAGGATGGTCTTGCCGGTGCCGGGCTCGCCTTTGACCAGCAGCGGGCGCTCGAGCGCGATCGCCGCATTGACCGCGACCCGCAGGTCGGAGGTCGCGATATAGCTGTCGGTGCCCTCAAAGCGCTGCATGATCTGCCCATCCGCGGCGATGCCGGGGGATCAATACCCCGAGGCCGCGCCCGAACGCCAGGCCGAGAAGGAGAGGGTGAGCGCTGCCGGGGAGAGGGAGTTACGGTCAATGCGCGATAGCTTCGAGCTCCAAATTGTTGGTGCGCGGGCCGAGCGCCGCCACCGAGAGGATCACCACCCCCATGCACGAGGCGACAAAGACGAACACGCCGGTGACGCCGAAATGGCGCAGGAAGAAGGCGACCATGAACCCGACCAAGATGCCGGCGAGTCGGCTCCAGGAATAGACAAAGCCGACCGCCCGGGCGCGAATCCGGGTCGGATAGAGCTCGGACTGGTAATTGTGCAGCGAATAGGCGAGCCACCCGGTCGACATCGCCAACAGCGCGCCCATCACGATCAGCGCGGCTGCGGTGCTCTGCCGCGCAAAGATCAAGCCGAACACCGCGATCAAAAAGCATGACAGGCAAACCTGCCATTTGCGCTCGATCCGGTCGGCGAACAGGATCAGCAGAAACGGCCAGCCCATGCCGGCAAGCTTGATGATAAAGCCGTATTCGAGGCTCTGGGTGATGTGGATGCCCTTGGCGATCAACAGGGTCGGGATCCAGGCGAAAAAGCCATAGAACCCGACTGTCTGGAAAAAGTTGAACAGCATCAGCATGATCGTGCGCTTGCGGTAGCGCGGTCCGAAAATCTCGGCGAGGCTCCCCTTGCGCGCATCCTGCCGGTAGGGGCGATCGGGCGGCGGCAATGGCTTGCCGTATTCGGCGGCGACCCGTGCTTCGATCCGGGCCATGACCTGCTCGGCCTCGGCGATCCGGCCCTGCTGGGCGAGCCAGCGCGGGCTCTCTGGCAGGCCGAGCCGGATCCACCAGACAAGGATGGCACTGGCCGAGCTGATAAACACCACCCAACGCCAGCCTTGAACGCCAAACGGGGCGTGCGGCACCAATTGCCAGGCGAGGAAATAGGTGAACGGGCCGGCCACCGCGCTGATCCCCAGCAGAAACGCGAACGCCTTGCCGCGCGCCGCTTTCGGCACCAGCTCGGACAGATAGGCATCGACCGTGACCAGCTCGATGCCAAGCCCGATCGTGCTGATGAACCGCCACAAATTCATCCCGTCGGCGGTCGTCTGAAAGGCCATGACAAAGCTGGCGACGCCGTACCATAAGAGCGCGAAGCCAAAGATGCTGCGTCGCCCGAACCGGTCGGCGATTTGGGAAAAGACCAGCGCGCCGATGAACATCCCGGCGAACAGCGAGGCGATAAAGCTCGCCAGCCCGGTCATGCCAAAAAAGCTCACCGTTGTCGCGGTGAAGATCTTGGCCTTGAAAAGGCCCGGCGCCAACGTCGCGACCAATTCGAGGGCGAGGGCGTCAAAAAAGCCGCCGAGCGAAACCAGCAGCGCCATGGTCCACATCGTGCGGGTCATCGGCAGCCGGTCGAGGCGCGCGGTTAACGCCTCCGCCGGGGTGGGCGCCAACGAGGCGTCCGCGGTTCCCGTAAAGCCGATCGTCGCCATCGGTTGCGTTGCCTCCCGCGAGGGTGTGTTGGCTGGCCGCCCAATCCCGTTTGGGCGCGCCGCCGGCTACGCTTTGGAGACTGAACGAATTGGCGTGCGTTTACCACCCATTGCGCGGCCGGCCGCTGGTCCGGGCGGGGGCGCTTGGTGGGACGTGCCGATCCTGCTATCAATAGAGGGATAGCGATTGCCGAGGTTCCGCGCACTGCGGGCCTACCGGATGCGGCGGAGTGACACAGCTCGCTGAGCGAGCGGCCGAGTGCGCCGATCGAAACGCATGGTTCCTCAAGCGTTTTGTGAATCGGCACACCAGATGATGCGGTGGCGGTGCAACTCAGCCAGTGGACGGGGATCATCCATTGGCCGCGACCACCCAGGGAGGAGCGAATGGCGATCTATACCCATGTCACGGTCGGGACCAACGATCTGGCCAAGGCGCGCGCGTTCTACGACAGCGTACTGGCGCCGCTCGGCTTGAAGCGGCTCAACGACCTCGGCGACAACGGCTCGATCTGGGGCGACACGGCGCCCGAATTTTTTGTGCTGAAGCCGGCCAACGGTCAGCCGGCGACCCATGCCAATGGCGGCACGATCAGCTTTGCCGCACCGAGCCGAGCCGCCGTCGCGGCGTTTCATAAGGCAGCGCTGGCCGCCGGCGGCAGGGACGAGGGTGCCGTCGGGCCGCGCAGCTGGAAGCCGAACGCCTATGCCGGTTATGTCCGCGACCTCGACGGCAACAAGCTCGCCGCCTACTGCTTCAACGCGGAATAGCCCTGGCCGCCGCTGCTGGGGGCTTAGCCGGCGCTAGCGGCCCTGGAAGCGCGGCTTGCGCTTTTCGTTGAACGAGGCGATGCCCTCGCGGCGGTCCGCGGTCGGGACCATGCGGTTATAGGCCTCGATCTCGAGCATCATTCCGCTGGCGAGGTCCATCTGCAGGCCAAGATGGATCGCGTGCTTGGCTTGCCGCACCGAAATCGGCGCGTTGTCGGCAATCCGGTGGGCGGTTTCGAGAGCTTCTTCGACGACCCGCCCGGGGGCGCACAGGCGATTGACCATGCCCCAGTCATGGGCCTCCTGCGCGGTGAACGGGCGGCCGGTCAGGATGATCTCCTTGGCGCGCCGCTCGCCGACCGCCCGTGGCAGGTTCTGAGTGCCGCCAGCCCCCGGCATGATGCCGAGGGTGACCTCGGTCAGCGCAAACCGCGCGCTCTCTGCGGCATAGATGAAATCGCAGCACAGCGCCAATTCGCACCCGCCCGCATAGGCCGCGCCGTTGATCGCGCCGATCACCGGCGCCGGGCAGCCCATAAAGGCGCGGACCATGCGCTCGAACAACAGGTGCTGATCCTGCCATTCCTCGTCGGTCATGCCGTTGCGCTCCTTGAGGTCGCCGCCGGCGCAAAACGCCCGCTCGCCGGCGCCGGTCAAGACGATGCAGCGCGCCTGCGCCGGGACGGCGTTGACGGCATCGAAAAAAGCCAGCAGATCGTGCCCCATCCGGGTGTTGAGCGCGTTGGCGACCGCCGGCCGGTTGAGGGTCAGCAGCACCAGCCCGTCGCCGCGGTCCTCGGCCCGAATGGTCTCGAATTCCGGGTTCATCGCCGACCCTCTCCTACAGTCGCTCCTGCCGCTGATCATAACATGCAACCCCGGTCGGTAGGGCGGACTGAGGCCTCCTCTATGCGTCGCCCACGGGCGTGCGATATTCCGGACCGTTCGAGCCCCCGGCAAAATGATCCCGCCGCTCAGGCGGTTTACAGGCCGAGAAAACGCTCCATCGGGTCGAAATCCCGATCGTTGTGCAACAGCCTGTGGCCGCGCTCGATGCAAAAAGTGCCGATGACGAGGTCGACCGTGGTCCGCACGGGTGACCCCTCGGCCGCGCAGCAAACGGTAGTTGGCGGGGCGATAATCGGGAGCTCGGGATCGACCAGAGTAACGAGCTCGAACTCCCGCAACTCCTCCTCGACCAGGCTCGCTTCGGCGTCAGAGCGTAGACCCTGCAGCACTTCGCCGGACAGCAACGGCAACCGAGAGTTCCGTCCGGTGTTGGTATCCGCGGCAACGATCTCGATACGCAATCGCGATGCAAGGAACCGGATCTGTGGATGTGCCGAGCTGTGGCCGCCGCGACACCACCGCGAGCGACAAGGACGATAGCGGTCTGCCGCGCGGCGTCAGCGAGCACGAGGTCGAGGACATCGAGGACCGGGCGCGGCTGCGCACCCCGGTCATCTATGAAATCGTGCGCCGGGAGGGCGAGACCGAAATGGACCGCCCGATCACCTCGCTGTGGTGGTCCGGGGTCGCGGCCGGTCTGTCGATCAGCTTTTCGCTGCTTGCCCAGGGCGCCCTTTTTATCCACCTGCCGGACGCGTCGTGGCGTCCGCTCGTCGTCGGGTTTGGCTATTCGGTCGGCTTTCTGATCGTCGTTCTGGCCCGCCAGCAGCTGTTCACCGAAAACACGGTGACCGTCGTGCTGCCGGTCTTCGCGGAATTCAGCCTTGGCAATGTGCGGCGGTTGGCGCGGATGTGGGCGGTCGTTTTTGCCGCCAACATGACCGGCACCTTTGTGGCTGCGCTGTTTTGCGCCTTTGCCCCGGTGGTGACCCCGGAGCTGCGCCACGGCATGCTCGAGCTCAGCGCACATGTGATGGGGCTCGGCTGGGCCGAGATGTTTTTCCGTGCAATCGGCGCCGGGTTTCTGATCGCGGCGATGGTGTGGCTGATCCCCAGCGCCGAGGCGGCGCAATTTCATGTCGTGACCATGGTGACCTACCTGATCGCGATCTGCGGCTTCACCCATATCGTCGCCGGCAGCGTCGAGGCTTTTCTGCTGGTGGTCAGCGGCCAAGTGGGGCTGTGGCACATAATCGGCCACTTCACCATCCCGGTGCTGCTGGGCAACATCGCCGGCGGCACGGCGCTGTTTGCGATGATCTCCTACGCTCAAGTGATGAAGGAAATGTAGCCCGCGGGCCGCGGGAACATGGCTAGATAGTCTCGACGACCAGATAGTCTTTACGATGAGTGTCGTCGCCAGTTTGGTTCGTGCCTTCAGCGCCCCCTCGACCGGTGCATTGCCGCGCAGCATCTATCGCTATGTGCTGGCGACGAGCGCTGTCCATCAGCTGCTGCTAGCGGCGCTGACCGCCATCGTCGCGCTGATCGAGATTGTCCCGCTCGAGCTGCAGCGCCGGATCGTCGACGATCTGGTCAAGCATCGCGCGTTCTCCGTGGTGCTGGCCCTCGGCGCCGTTTACGCCGGGGTCGTTTTCGTCCAGGGCGGGACCAAGCTCGTGCTCAACATTTATCGCGCCTGGGTCGGCGAGCGGGCCAAGCGTGACCTGCGCCGGCGCATCCATGCCTTTGTCGAGACCCCTGCCGAGACCTCGCCGGCGGCCGAGGCGCAGGGCATCGCGACGTCGATGATCGTCGCCGAGGTCGAGCCGATCGGCGGCTTTGTCGGCCAGAGCATCTCCGAGCCGCTGCTGCAAGCCGGGACCATGCTGTCGGTGTTGGCCTATCTGATCCATGTCGATGTGTGGATGGCGCTCGCCGCGTTCGGGCTGTTCATCCCCCAGCTCGTCCTGGTTCCGCTCCTGCAGGCCGCGCTCAACCGGCGCACCGGCGCCCGCATCCAGGTGCTGCGCCAACTCGGCGCAGCGATGATCTCCGGCAGTCAGGGAGCGAGCGACGCCAGCAACCGCGCCGATGATCGGCAGATCGAGCAGGCCTTCGCGCTCGAGATGGGGATCTTCAAGCTCAAGTTCACCACCAATTTCTTGATGAACATTACCAATCACTTGCAAATCGTCGCGGTGCTGCTGGTCGGCGGCTGGGCGGTGCATAACGGGCGGCTGGCGCTTGGCGGCGTCGTCGCATTTATCTCGGGGATCGGGCGGGTCAAGGATCCGTGGGGCGACCTGGTTCATTACTTTCGCGATGCCAACATCACCCAGGTCAAATATCGGCTGCTGGCCGATGCGGTCGGTCAGCTGACCCCGGCCGGTCCCCCCGACCGAGCACGCCTACCCCGCCGCCGCCAATCCGTAATCGATTGAACCTCGTCCAAGAGGTTTGTCGACCTACAGGGCATGGCCTGCCCTCGAATGGTCGAGCCTCGCGGGCCTTGTGCGCGATGGCGCAATGCTGGTGCGGCGGCGCCGGAGGGATGACCCGGCAATGTTGCGCCTAAGACACCTCGTTGCGCCATTGCGGCGAGGCTATGGGGCTTGGATCAGGCGATGCGCGCTCTCGCCGCGGTGAAGCTGTATCTGCGGCGGGGCCTCGAAACGGGCGCCCGGACCTGCGACCGGCCCTGGGCTGTTCCGGCGGCAATCGGCCTGCTTGCCCTGGCGCTGCGGCTCCATGGGCTGGGCGATAAGCCGTTTTGGCTGGACGAGGTCGCTAGCCTGCGCCGGGCGACGTCGAGCGTGCACCACCTTGTCACCAACTCGCTGCGCAACAATCACTACCCGAGCTATTTCCTGCTGTTATGGCTGGTCGCGAAAATCGGCACGTCGCAGTGGCTGCTGCGGCTGCCGTCTGCGGTGTTCGGTGCAATCAGCGCGTCGTTGACCTGCGCAATTGGCGGCCGGGCGGCCGGTCCCCGCAGCGGCCTGATCGCCGGCCTATTGATGGCGGTGTCGCCATTCGCGGTTCAGTTCGGGCAGGAGGCGCGGTCCTACACCTTGGTTTCCTGCCTGATCCTGACTGCGTTGTTCGGGCTGGTGCGACTGGCTCAAGAGCCGATCGCAGCCGCCCGCGCGTGGCGCCGTGGCGGCACCTTGCGCGGCGCATGGGCCGCCTATTGTCTCGGCACGGCGGCCGCGCTCAACGTGCTGAACGTCGCGGTGCCCTGGCTGATCGCCGCCAATCTCGCCGCTCTGGTGATCGCCCAACGCGCCGGCGGCGCGCGACGTGCGTTTCTGCTCAATTGGGGGTTGGCTCAGCTCTTGATCCTGGCGAGCTGGCTGCCGTCGATCGCCTTCGTCTATATCGCCAGCAAGGGCGCGGTGCTCGACGGCGCGGGCTGGGCGCCGGCGGTCAGTGCCGGGACCGTCTGGTCGGTTCTGGCGCCCGTGTATCTGCTGCGGATCTCGAAATTCATCACCTTCGGCCTGATGCCGGCTGCGGTTCCTGGACTGGCCCTGGTCATCGCGATCATCGCGGCGCTAGGTGCATGGCGGTTGCGCCGCGAGCCGGCAGTGCTGGCGGTGCTCGGCGGCGCCGCGCTGGTGCTGCCGGCAAGCCTGCTGGTGGTCTCACTGTTTGTGCCGGTGCTGGTGCCGCGCTATTTCGCATGGAGTGCCGCACCCTTCTTTATACTCGCCGGGGTCGGCGTTGGGTCCCTCTCGTTGCGGTATTTCGCGCCGGCGGCGGCGGCGCTCTCGATCGCCTGCCTGGTCAACCTGGCGCCCTACTATGGCGACGAGACCAAGCCGCGCTGGGATCTGGTGGCGGCGCAGCTTGCGGCGGCGGCGCGGCCGGGCGATGTGGTGCTGCTCGACAGCTATTATTCCTATTCCGTGCTCTCGGTGTTTGCGGCTCGCGCCGGTCTTGCCGACCACGGCGTGAGCTTGACCTGGGACCTGCCGCAGGCGCTGAGAGAGGCGCCCGGGCACGATCTTTGGGCGGTCTATGGGCGCGCCGGGCAGGCGGCCAAAAAGCAGTCGCCGGACCATTACCGAAAGGCGCTCGCCCCGCTGGGCCAGGCGATCGCGCAACACCGGGTCGGGCGTTATATCCTGGTGTGGCGCTTCCGGGAGCCGAGCGGAGCGCAGCCCCAAGCCGCGCCGCCGTCGCATGCGCAAGGCCTCGCCGCCGACGAGCCTCATCCATAGCGCTGCGCTGCCCGCATCGGCCGGGGGATTTGCCGAAGCCGTGGGCGCGGTCTCAGCTTTCTAGCTGCGCCGAACTCCTCGCCATCGAGCACGCGCTCTTCCGCCGGCAGCCTGGCGCGGGCGCGGCGGACCGCCTCCTCGAGCTCGTCGAGCGTGCACAGCCCCACCCCGACCGGATGGCGCGGCTTGATATTGGGGCTGTTCCAGTGGGTGCGGTCGCGCACCGCGGCGATCGTGGGCTTGGTCGTCCCGATCAATTTTGAGATCTGGGCGTCAGACAGCTCGGGATGGCTTTTCAGCAAAAACGCGATCGCATCGGGCTTATCCTGGCGCTTGGCGATCGGCGTGTAGCGCGGGCCCTTGTGCCGGATCGCCTGCGGCGGCATCGCCTGCGGCGACAGCGCGAGCCGCGCCTCGGGATCGGCTTGGCAGCGGGCGATCTCCTCGGCGGTGGTCTGGCCGTTGGCCACCGGATCAAGGCCCTGCATCTGGTTGGCCACTTCGCCATCGGCGATCGCCTGGATTTCGAGCGGATGAAGCGCACAAAAATCAGCAATCTGCTCGAAGGTGAGCGAGGTGTTTTCGACCAGCCAAACGGCGGTCGCCTTTGGCATCAGCGGAGCAGACATAGTGAGATCCTGGTTTCGATAGCGCATCGCCAGCGGCGAGGCGGCGGCCGGGCAAGCGCAAAAACGTCGCTCATTATATAATCGGCCGACCGAGCGAGGGAAGACGGCAAAGGGAATGTGAGACCAATGGACGAATTCGAGCTGGAGCAGCCACGCCGCAAGCCTGCGCCGCCCAAGGATCTGAGCCTGATGGGGGTGGCCGAGCTCGAGGCCTATATTGCCGGGCTCGAACTTGAAATTGCCCGAGCGCGGGCCGAGATCGCGGCCCGGCACGGCCAGCGCCGCGGCGCCGAGGCGCTGTTCAAGCGCTGACCGAGCCACGGGGCCTCAGCAAGACGTGGCGAGGCGTCGCCGCGAGCGGGCACGGGCGGCGCCGATTGCCGGCGATGATCCGGCCCCCTGGCCCGCTATGTTTGGTGACGAGGAGGATAAGGGTATGTCCGACAACGCGGCGCGGCTCTATGAGGAAGATTTCGTCCGCTGGACCGAGCAGCAGGCCGAGGCGCTGCGCCAAGCCGCGAGCGTCGTGACGACGAATTTGCCGCTCGATTGGGAGAATCTTGCCGAGGAGATCGACAGCTTGGGCCGGTCACAGAGGAACGAACTTGGCAGTCGCCTCGCAATTATCCTGGAACATTTGATCAAGCTGGAAAATTCGCCGGCGAGCGATCCTCGTCCAGGGTGGATGGACACGATCGATCGCGAACGGGCTGAGGTCGCACGTCTGCTTCAGCAAAACCCCAGCCTTCGGGGCGAGATCACCCGAATGATCTCGATGGAAGCGCCGAGAGCGGCGCGATTGGCTGCTCGAAGTTTGCTGCGACACCGCGAGGCATCAGCAGCGGCGATTGTGCAGCTAGGAGGTGTAAGTTACGTCGAGGGTCAAGTATTGAGCGACTGGTTTCCCGAGAATGTCTCTGTTTCGGGTACTCTTTCGGACGGCCCGCAGAACGGATGACGCGCTTGTCGGAATTCGAAGGCCTGCTCTTGGAAGCGGTTGGCCAGATCGTCTACTCAAGAAGAAACATTTACGCAACATCTTGCCTTGCCCGGCGGTTGCCTGGGATAGCTGGACTTGGTATTTCATCGGTATTTCAAATGTGCGAGGATCACAGCATGTCGGGCAACGCTACACGGCTTTACGAGGATGATTTCGTCCGCTGGACTGAAGAGCAGGCGGCCGCGTTGCGCGACGCCGCCCGGCTCGGCACCAACCTGCCGCTCGATTGGGAGAACCTGGCCGAGGAGATCGACAGCTTGGGCCGATCGCTGAGACATGAGCTGCGTAGCCGTATCGCCATGATCGTCGAGCACCTGCTCAAGCTCGAATGCTCGCCCGCAATCGATCCAAGACGGGACTGGATGGAAACGATCGGGCGCGAGCGGCTGGAAATCGAGTTGCTGCTCGATGACGCGCCGAGCCGCAGGGGTGACGTACCGTCGGCGGTATCAGCCGAGATGGCGCGGGCGGCTCGGTATGCCCTCCAAGCTCTCCGTCGTCACGGCGCGGCCACCGCTGCGGCCGTCGCGAAGCTCGCAGTGACGAGCTACACGGAGGAGCAGATACTAAGCGACTGGTTCCCCGGGGACGCCCTCTCCCCGCGAACGGGGAGAGGGAGCAGCGCATAGCCCAAGAGGGCAGGGCGCCTCTTACCCGAGGTGCTTTTTGAAAAACGCGATGATCGGATCGTAGGACGCGTTCGACTGCCGCTTCTCGTAGTCGATATAGACGATCTCGATGTCGCCGCCGGCGTTGCGATAGTTTGAGATGAATCGCTCGGGCTCGTTGCCGGGGAAGCTCAAATCGTCGTCGTGATAATCATGGACGATGTCGGGCCGGCCCTGGACCCACAAGGCCGAGGGCATCGTCACCTTTTCGCCGCGCTCGAGGATCAGCATCGGGTTGCCCTCGGTCATCGCGGCCTCGCTCTTCCAGTACCGATCGTGTTTTTCCTTCATGCCGATCGAGAATGCCGGCGGATTCGGGGTCTTCGCCGCCTTTTGCGCGTGACGGTAGCGCGACAATGGATTGATCACCGGCCACGACATCGCCACCGCGCGGACCGACGCATCGACCGTAGGCGAGCCCGCCGGCAACGGCGCCGAGGCATAGCGCTGATCATTCGGCCGCATCGCCGCCAGCATCGCCAGATGGCCGCCGCTCGACGCGCCGCCGCTGCCGACCCGATTTGGGTCGACCTTGAGGTCGCGGGCGTGTGCCTTCAGCCAGCGGATCGCGTAATTGATGTCGATCAGCGAGGTCGGATAGCCGTCGGCATTGTGGCGGAACTCGAGCGAGGCGACGACAAAGCCGTTCTTCGCTAAGGCCTCGTCGAGGCCTTGGGTCCCGGTCAAGTCGCCGCTGGTCCAGGCGCCGCCGTGCAGGTCGACCACCGCCGGGAACGGCCCTTCGCCCTTCGGCTTGTAAAGCCGTGCGATCAGCCTCTGGTCGCCGTGCCGCAGATATTCGACATCTTCGGTGGTGATTTCATAGGTGGGCATGGTCACTCCCTCCCGGAGCTGGATGCTGTTGCGGCGCATCGGCGCTCGTTCTCGAACCCCGAGCCCGGCGCTGCAGCCTACTCGCTCTCGGCGAGTTGGAAAAGGTCCGCTCCTGCCGGTTGCGCGGCATCTCCTCGCTCTCCGATCTCCGGGTCCCGCTTGACTTGCGATGCCGATGACCGAGATATAGCCCACCGGGGTGGGGAGGGGTGGCAAGATGGATGCCGGACACAAACGCGACGCGTTGCTGCGCTTGAAGACGGTGCGCGGCCATTTGGACGGCGTGATCCGGATGGTCGAGGCCGAAGCCTATTGTCCCGACCTGATGAAGCAGGTTGCCGCAGCGCAAGCCTCGCTCGAACGGATCAACCGGATCCTGTTGCAAAATCACCTGGAGACCTGCGTGACCGAGGCGATCCAGGCCGGCGGCGGCAGCGCCAAAATCGCCGAACTGATCGAGGCCTTGCGGTTCAACGGGAGCCTCACCGACTTTCGCGATCGCGCCGAGCCGCTCGTCAGCGCGTCTCTCGACCCCGCGGAGAGCGGGCCGGAAGGGGTGGGTTCGATGCTCAGCCCCAACAAAGGGACCAGCACGCCATGACCACGGCCGCACCGCTCTCCCCGTCAAAGGCCAGCAGCCAGCCGCAGTGGGAGTGCCAGGACGTACGCGACCCGGTGTGCGGCATGAGGGTCGATCCGGGATCTTCGGCGCATCGTGCCGAGCATGCGGGCCAAGCGTATCACTTTTGCAGCAACCGGTGCCGCGAGCGGTTTGCCGCCGAGCCTACTCGCTATCTTACCGATGCTCCCGCCAGCGCTGCTCCAGGCCCGGACGCAGGCGCAGCGGCTCAGTGGACCTGCCCGATGCACCCCGAGATCGTGCGGTCCGAGCCCGGCAGCTGCCCAATTTGCGGCATGGCGCTGGAGCCGATCACGCCCGCAGCGGGCGAGACGGCCAATCCGGAGCTGCGCGACATGATGCGCCGCTTCTGGGTTGGGTTGGCGTTGTCCGTTCCGCTGGTGGTCATTGCGATGGCCGGGCATCTCGTCGAGGCGCTGCCGCCGCGCGCCGCCATCTGGATCGAGTTGGTGCTGGCGACCCCGGTCGTGCTGTGGTGCGGCGGCCCGTTCTTCGCCCGCGGCTGGGCCTCGCTGGTCAACCGCCGGCTCAACATGTTCACCCTAATCGCGCTCGGCACCGGCGTCGCCTATGGCTACAGCCTCGTCGCGGCGCTGCTGCCGGGGATATTTCCGACCTCGTTTCGAGCGCATGGCGGCCAGGTTCCGGCCTATTTCGAGCCGGCGGCGGTGATCGTCACCCTGGTATTGCTGGGCCAGGTGCTCGAATTGCGGGCCCGCGCGCAGACCGGCAGCGCCATCCGCGCGCTGCTGGACCTGGCGACCGAAGACCGCCCGGCTGGTGCGCGACGACGGCAGCGAGGCCGATGTCGCGCTCGACGCGGTCGTGTCCGGCGACCGCCTGCGGGTCCGCCCCGGCGAGAAGGTCCCGGTCGACGGCGTCGTGCTCGAAGGCAACAGCACGATCGATGAATCGATGATCACCGGCGAGCCGGTGCCGGTCGCAAAGACCGCCGGCGACACGGTGACCGGCGCCACCCTTAACGGCACCGGCAGCCTGGTGATGCGCGCGGAACGGGTCGGCAAGGACACGCTGCTCGCCCGCATCGTGCAGATGGTCGCCGAAGCGCAGCGCTCGCGCGCGCCGATCCAGGCATTGGCCGACACCGTCTCAGGCTGGTTTGTGCCCAGTGTCATCCTCGTTGCGGCGACCGCCTTTGTCGTCTGGTCGATGGTAGGGCCGGCGCCGGCGATGGGGTTCGCGCTGGTCAACGCCGTGGCGGTGCTGATCGTCGCCTGCCCCTGCGCGCTCGGTCTGGCGACGCCGATGGCGATCATGGTCGGCACCGGGCGCGGCGCCCATGCCGGTGTCCTCGCCCGCAATGCCGAAGCGCTTGAGCTGATGGAAAAAGCTGACACCCTGGTCCTCGACAAAACCGGCACCCTGACCGAGGGCAAGCCGCGTCTCGCGCAAGTGATTGCGGTCGGCGGCATCGGCGAGGACGAGCTGCTGCGGCTGGCGGCCAGCCTCGAGCGCGGCAGCGAGCACCCGCTGGCCGCGGCCATTGTCGAAGGCGCCGAAGAGCGCGGGCTGACGCTAGGCGCCGCGACCGGTTTCGCCTCGCAAACCGGCAAGGGGGTCACCGGCGCGGTCGATGGCCGGCATGTCGCGATCGGCAACCCGGCGGTGCTTGCCGCGCTCGACATCGATCCGGGCGATCTCACCGCGCGCGCCAACGAGCTGCGCCAGGACGGCCAAACCGTCATGCTGGTCGCGGTCGATGGCGCCGCCGCCGGGCTCGTCGCGGTCGCCGACCCGGTCAAGGACAGCGCCGCCCCCGCACTCGCCGCATTGCGCGGCGAAGGGTTGCGCATTGTCATGCTGACCGGCGACAGCCGCATGACCGCGCAGGCGGTCGGGCGCCGGCTCGGCATCGACGACATTGTCGCCGAAGTGCTGCCCGAAGAGAAGGCGCGGGTGCTGCGCGAATTGCAGCAGCGGCATCATATCGTGGCAATGGCCGGCGACGGGATCAACGACGCGCCGGCATTGGCTCAGGCCGATATCGGCATCGCCATGGGCACCGGCGCCGACATCGCCATGGAGAGCGCCGCCTTGACCCTGGTCAAAGGCGATCTGCAAGCAATCGTGCGCGCTCGGCGGCTGTCGCGCGCGGTCATGCGCAACATCCGCCAGAACCTGTTCTTCGCCTTCATCTTCAACGGGCTGGCGATCCCGATCGCGGCCGGCGTGCTGTACCCCGCCTTCGGCCTCCTGCTCAACCCGATGATCGCCAGCGCCGCGATGAGCGCAAGCTCGGTCCTGGTCATCGCCAACGCGCTGCGCCTACGCCGGGCCCGCCTGTGACCGGCGTCTCATCCGCTGGTCTGATTGAGATGCTCCGGGCTGAAGATCCGCTCGGGGTCGATGGCCGGCCATCGCCGGCATCTTGCCGGGTCGCGCCTCCGCGACGATGCCGGCCGTTCGCGGGACAACGAGGCTCGGTCCGGGTGCATCCTAATCCAACCATGACGGCAGCCGGCACGGATCACGAGTTGCGCTCACCTTGACGGCGATGGGGCGGCCGCCAAAGGTGCTGCCCGCGATCTGGTGAGAAGGAGATGCCGATGCTGCCCCTGGTTCTTTCGTCCGACTCTCACGTTTTCGAACCTCCCGATCTGTGGCAGACCCGTATCGATCGGGCGTTCCGGGATCGCGCGCCGCGGATCGAGCGGATCGCCGGCGCAGACCAGATCGTGGTCGAAAGGGATCAGATCCTCTCCGGGATAGGCCTGATCTCCAGCACCGGCGCGCGGTTCGAGGCCCCCGAGACGATCTCCGCCGAGGGCCGCTTCGAAGACGTGCGCCGCGGCGGCTACGACCCCGAGCGGCACCTCGCGGACATGGCGCTCGACGGGGTGGCGGGCGAAGTCCTCTATCCGAGCCAAGGGCTCTTTTATTTCAAGATCGCGGACACAGAGCTGATGTCCGCCATCTTTCGTGCCTACAATGACTGGCTCGCCGAGTTCTGCCGCACCGATCCCGCCCGATTGAGGGGCATCGCGATGATCAACCTCGACGACGTCGAGGACGGGATCAAAGAGCTGGAGCGCGCCGCCCGGCTCGGCCTCTCCGGTGCCATGATCACCGAGTACCCGCTCGAAGACCGGCGCTACGACGGGTCCGAGTACGAGCCGTTCTGGGCCACCGCCGCAGCACTCGGCTTGCCGCTCTCCCTGCACACGGCGACGCGGCGGCAGGGCAGGATCCGCGGGGCCGGCGACAAGACATTGCGCGACGCCACGAGCCGCGCGACAAAGGCGTTCTATCCGGCATCGTCGCTGTGCGACCTGATCTTCTCCGGCGTCTTCGAGCGTCATCCCCGCCTCACCCTGGCGATCGTCGAGTTCGAGCTGGCCTGGGCGCCGCACCTGCTCGCGACGATGGACTACACCTACCGCGAGCGCCACGGCGAGGCGATCTACCGGTTCAAGGATGGCATGGTCCCGAGCGACTTCTTCCACCGCAACGTCGTCTTGAGCTTCCAGGAGGACGCCGTCGGCATTCGCCTGCGCGACATCATCGGCACCGTCAACATGATGTGGGGCTCGGACTATCCGCACAGCGAGTCGACCTTTCCCCAATCGCGCAAAATCTTGGCGGAGATCCTGGAGGGCGTGCCGGACGATGAACAGGCCAAGATCGCCGCCCTCAACACCGCCCGCGTCTACAATTTCGACGTGGCGGGGCTGGCCGCCCCTGGTTGAAGCGACGCCAGGCTGGCTCCATCGCTTAGGACATGAGGATTCCGGCGACAGACAGGCTGAGCTATTGGCGGACGCCCCCCATATCCGATTCGAGTGGGATGATGGGAAAAATGATCGCTGCGTGCGAGAACGCGGGTTCGGTTTGCCGATATCCTGCCGGCATTCCTTGATCCGAACAGACGGGTGGAGCGTGACGGTCGGCGAGACTAGGGCGAAGAACGTTTCAGGCTGGCGTGAAACGGCGACAAGGATCATCTCCGCCCGCAAGGCAAACGCCAGGGTGAGGGACCGGTATGGCGCGGACTGAAGCACGCCTCGATGCAACGGGAGCCGTCACCCGGGGGCGCCCCGCCGGTGATTGGGAGCGGACCGGGTGCCGGAAGCCGTGCTCGCGTTGAGCGCAGGCTAAAGCGGCCCGCCGCGGCCGGAGACGATGGGCTTCACTTTGGTTCAACCCATCCTACGCTTGCTACGCTTGATGATTGGAGCTCGTGCTTACGCCATCCATCATTATTGGCAGCCACAGGCGCATCCATCATCTGAAGAGCAAGGTTCACAGGGAGCGGTTGTGTCACCATCAAAAAAACAAGGGCCATAACATTTGCCGTTAATGTCCATCCGACAATAGTCTCGGGGGGGCCGACTAAGAGTTAGTTTGGCACCCAGGCTGCGGCTCTGATCTCGCCGAATTCGCGGGCGAGCTTGCGCCAGGAGGCGCCGGCGTCGTCGGTGACGTAAACCTCGCCGAAGAGGGTGAAGGCGACGATACGGTCGGGGTCGGCGGGATGGGTGGCGAGGCCCCATAGAGTGGCGTTGGGCTGGCCGGGGAGCGGCAGGATCTCCCAGGTCTCGCCGAAGTTCGTGGTGCGGAGCACGTGACCCTTTTCGCCGGTCGTGGTCGCGCCGCAGCCGGCGAGCAGCACACGAGGATCATCGGGTTTTACCGCCATGCCGCGGGCATAGGGCAATGGCCATTTCTCTTTGATGCCCAAGGGCTGCCAGGTGTCGCCGAGATCGTCGCTGGTGAACACTTCACGGGCTGTGCTGGCATAGAGGCGCTTGGGCTCTGTCGGTGCGATCGTCACGGCGTGAATATCCGGGTCATACAAACCCCCTTCGAGGTGCGTCCAGGTGTCCCCGCCGTCGCGGCTGCGGAAGACGCCGTCGATTTCGACGCCCGCCCAGACCATGCGATGATCGTCGGGGTCCACGACGACACTGGTCACGAAGGGTGTGCCGATCGAGCACTCGCGGGCGATGTCTACGGGCAATTTCTCCCAGCGCCGTCCGCCGTCGCGCGAGCGGTAAACCGCGGCCGGGCGCATGCCGGCAAAGAGAATATCGGGATCGACCGGGTCGACGGCGAGCGACCAGATCGTCGGTAGGGCGCCATCGGCGCCGATGCGCTCCCATCGCGCCCCGCCATCGTGGCTCACGAACAAGCCGGTATCGCCACCTGCGAGAACGGTGTGCGCCTCAATGGGATGGGCGACTAAAGCCTGTATCCGGCTGTTGAGCGGGAACGGGGCGCGATGCCGCGTCCACGATTTTCCGGCATCCGGGCTGTGCCACACGCCCCAGCCGGCCGTTCCAAGACATATGCTGTAATCCGTTGCCATAGGCTGCCTCCCTCCGTCCCGGTCCCCGCGTGACCCCGCAAGCGGAAACCTTGCACCTTGCCTGACCCTCCACCAATAAATTCATCTGCGACTGCGCCTTCGGGCGTGCAGCTGCGCGGATCCCGCCCGGCTCAGACAGAAAGCGCTACTCTGGATCCGCCGTCACTTCGAGCGCTCGTACCGCCCGACGATCTTGGCCGTCGCCAGCGTGTTGGAACGCAGCTCGGAGCTGACCGCGGCACCCGATGCGGTGCTGCCCAGAGGCAATTGTGCGATTTTGACTGCATAGACAGTGATCTCGTAGTGGTGCGCGTGGTCGCCGACCGGCGGACACGGACCGCTATATTGCGAAACCCCGAAATCGTTACGCCCCTCCTTGGCACCCGCGGGCAAATCCCTGGAGCCCGCGCTGCCGGCTCCAGCCGCCAAGCCATGCACCGTCGCCGGGATATTGAACAACGTCCAATGCCACAAGCCGGCGCCCGCCCCCGCATCGGGATCGTACATCGTCACTGCAAAGCTTTGCGTTCCCGCCGGCTCGCCCGACCAGGAAAGCGCCGGCGAGATGTTTTGCCCCTTGCAGGCGGTCAGAGCCTGAGCGAGCGCCATCGGGCTGCCGCTCTTCACCTCCGTCGAAGCCAGCACGAATTCCGCGGCAAGCGCCGGCGCCGCCAACGCCGACAACGCGGCTCCCAGAATCAGCCAGCGCATTCCTCCTCCCCTTATCGCTCGCCATAACCCCCTAGACTAAGCTTTCTTCGGCGACCAGCCATAGGCCTTGGCGCAGGCGCCGCCCATCAGCATCGCCCGCTCGGTGTCGCTCAGCCGGTCGGTCTTGAGAAACGGCTCGACAGCCTCTTCGTAATTGACGACAGCGAAGGCGCGCGTCCAGTCGGTGCCCCACAAGCAGCGATCGAAACCCCAGGCATCGAACACGCGGGCGAGCGGGTCCCAGATGTCCGGGAACGGATAGGGCTCGCGCGATAAGGTGCAGGCGCCGCTGACCTTGATCACCGCGTTCGGCCGCTTGGCGAGCTCCAGCACTTTCGGGAGGTCGGCCCAGGGCTGTGGCGGCGCCGGCGGCACTCTTGGCTGCATGATGCCGAGGTGGTCGATAATGAAGCGTGTGTCGGGATAACGGTCGATCAGCACCGCGCCGGCGGCCACATTGCCCCAGAACAGCACGTTGACCGGAAAATCGTGCCGGGCGGCCGCGCGCGCGATCCGGCCGAGACCGGGGTCGTCGGGCGCGCGGTTCGCCTCCTTCGTCAGCATGATGCGGATGCCGACCGTGCCCGGCGTCTTCTTCCAGTCGGCGATGATTTCGGCCACCGCCGGATCGTCCGGATTGACCGGCTTGACGATCGCGAAGCGGCCGGGATGGGCCTGCTGCACTTCCACCGCGTAGCTGGCGTCGTATTGGTACATCGAAAAAGCGGAGATGAAGATCGCACCATCGACGCCGACCCTGTCCATCGCTGCCACCATCTCGTCACCCGTGACGTGAGCGGGCCAGTTCGGCACGCTGTGCCAGGGCCGCTTCGGCGTGTTCGCCTCGTAGGCATGGACTTGGGAATCGATGATCATGATTGGAGACGCTCCTCTGTGTCGCGAGAGTTTGGCTATCATCGCAGGTTCGTGTCCAGAGGGAAGACTATGGGTGATGTACGGAGAATTGTGTCAGGCCGGTGAGAGGGGGTACTCGGCGGATTGCTGAGGTCCGCAAAGGGAGCACCCCCAATGCCACAGGCTGTGACGATCGCGAGTTTACCGAGGGCCTTCGAGCTGGTGAAGGGCATGCAGGCGCAAGGGCTGGAATGGGGCGAGGGCTATCGAGCTCTCGGGCGGGATGCGATTGCTGCATTCTACAGACGCAGATGGGGCAGGCGATCGACGAGCACCTTGATCGAATGGCGGCGCTCGACAGGCCGACCGACGCAACGGCTCGTACCGACGCCATCTGTTGACCGAGCTGGGCGCGATCGAGCTCTTGGTGCGCGCACCCGGCGGTTCGCGCCGATCACGGTTCTGCGGGCTTACGCGCGCCGGCCCGAACAGGTCGACCGGATGATCCTGTGTGCTTTGTCCTCGGGCTGTCGGTGCGCAAAGTCAGCGAGGCCCTGCTGCCAATTCTCGGGCGGCCGATCAGCCCGGCAACGGTGAGCACCGTGGCCAAGCAGCTCGATGCGGTGGTCGCCGCCTTTCACGCCCGGCCGCTCACGGATTGCTATCGGGTGCTGATGCTGGATGGCGTCGTCTTGGCCCGCAGGACCGGGGCCGGCGCATCCGACGCCCAGTCTTGGTCGCGCTCGGCCTGCGCTCCGACGGCAAGAAGGAGGTCATCGACTTCCGCTTGGCCCAGAGCGAGAGCGCGGCCGAGTGGGAGCGCTTTCTCGGCGACCTGATCCGCCGCGGGCTCAGCGGCGACCGCTCGAGATGGTCTGCACCGACGGCGGCTCGGGTCTCTTGGCCGCATTGCCGACCGCCTATCCTGGCGTCCCGGTGCAGCGCTGCTGGGCGCACAAAATCCGCAACGTCCTCGGCAAGGTGCGGGTCGCCGACCAGCCGGCGGTCAAAGCCGATCTGCACGCGGTGATGAACGCCACGACCTTGCCGCGGGCGCGTTCGGCCGCCGCCGCTTCGCCGACCGCTGGCAGGATGATACCCCAAAGCCGTCCGCTGCCTGCGCGACGATCTCGACGAGCTGCTGACCTGCTGGCAATATAAATCGCTCGCCGAGCGCAAACAGGTCAGAACAACCAATGCTATCGAACGGCGCTTCGCGAAGTCCGCGGCGAACCGGCCGATGGGCGTCCCCGACCGAACTCGATGGACCGCACTTCGCGGTCCAACACGAAAACAAAACAGGGCGAGCACTAGAAAAAGAGTACCAGACTATGTGCCTTGCCGGTGCCGGCGGTTACGAGCAGTAGTTCCCGACGACCGAGTGGCCGCAGACAGCCGAACTCGGCCAACCCAGACGCGGAAGTAGGCTGGGCGCCGGCCGCGGACCACGGAGTTTTGTGCACCAACCCGCGCCTGCCGATCATGCCGCCGATCACTGGCTGCGGCAGCGTTGCCGGCACGCCCATGCGCTCTGTTCGACTCTGTCCAAGCTGTCTTTCACCGTTCACAAGGTATTTTCGGCTTCGGACCACAGGACGCACCATGAGTCCATCGGACACCCCGTTGCGACAATTGATCTCCGCATTGCACGCGTCCGGCCGCAAGGCGGCACTCGCGATCACCGGGGGCGGCAGCGGGGCGGTCGGCGAATTGCTTCGAGTTCCCGGCGGCTCTCGGCTCTTGATCGAGGCGCAAATCCCCTATGATGAACAGGCGCTCGCGGCGTTTCTCGGCTTTGCCCCGGCGCAGGCGTGCAGCGCGGACACCGCAATTGCGATGGCGCAAAGCGCACGGGCTCGCGCCGCCAGGTTGGTGCCGGTGGGCACCGATCTGGTTGGCCTTGGTGCCACGGCGGCGCTGGTCAGCGATCGCCCGCGCAGAGGCGAGCATCGGTTTCACATCGCCTTCACCAACCCCGCCATTGTCGCGCACTGCACTTGCGTCTTGGCCAAGGGCCGACGTGATCGCGCTGCCGAGGAAGACCTCGTATCGCGCGCGATCGTCCTGTGGCTGGCCCGCGCCTGCGGGGTTGCCGCACCCTCGCCGAGGAGCCTCATCGAGGCGGATGAACATTATGCGGAGGCGGTGATGGCGGCCGGGGCGGCCGGGGATACGATCGATCGGCTCTTGGCGGGCGAGCTCGATCGCGTCACCGTCCAGCCCGACGGCCAAATGGCGCTATCGGCGCCGCAGCCCTTCGTGCTGTTCCCAGGTTCATTCAACCCGATGCACCAGGGACATGTATTGTTGGCGCGAGTCGCCGCGGAGCTCAGGCAACAGCCTTTGGCGTTCGAAATCTCCGTAACCAACGTCGACAAGCCGCCGCTCGTGGGCGAGACGGTCAGACGCCGGCTCGCCCAATTCGCCTGGAAGTCGCCGGTCGAGCTCACCCGAGCGCCTACCTTCCTCGAAAAGTCGCGCTTGTTTCCGGGGACGACGTTTGTGGTCGGGGCGGATACAGCAGAGCGGTTGTTCGGGCCGAAATATTATGGCGATGACGAGGCTCGGATGCACATGGCGCTCGAGGAAATCGCCAATGCGGGGGCGAGCTTTCTGGTGGCCGTGCGCCTCGACGCGGCAGGACGGGTCCGCGCGCTCGCCGACATCCCCGTACCGCGGCGCTACGCCGATCTCTTCACCGAAATCCCCGAGCACCGTTTCCGCCTTGACGCATCCTCATCCGAGAAATTCGCGCACGGGGCGTGAGCAGTTGATAATTCACAGCCTCCCACAGATACCACCTCTTTGCTGCGACGGGGACCGTCCTTCGTGATCGCCTGCACGCAGCGCGAAACGGCGGCGAGGATCATCTCCGCCCGCAAGGCAAACGCCAGGAGAGGGACCGGCATGGCGCGGACTGAAGCACGCCTCGATGCGTCGGGATTCGTCACCAGGCGGCGTTCCGCCGGCCCCTGGGAGCCGGTCGAGCCGCGACCGGATTGGGCTCGGGTCGATGCCACCGCCTAGGCGGAGATCGAACGCCAGGCCTTCGACGACGCCGAAGCCGCTGTCGCAAGCCGAGTTCGCGCTCGCCGGATCGGCGTATCTGTCGCGACAGTGCGCGATTGGGAGCAGGAGAAGCTCGCGCCGCAAGGTGCGCCGCCGCGCCCTTCTACGCGTGATCGACCGGGTGCCGGAAGCTGCGCTCGCGCTGAGCGCAGCCTAAACCGGCCCACCGCGGCCGGCGGCGATGGGTTTCGCTTTCGTTCAACCCATCCTACGCTTGATGCTCAACCCGATGATCGCCAGCGCCGCCATGAGCGCGAGCTCAATCCTGGTCATCGCCAACGCCCCAAGGTTCCGTCAGGTGGGCCTGTGAGGACCGAGTGGGCGCCTTACTGCATGTCGCGGACTGAGTGGTCCTTGCCCACGCCCTCGGCGCCGCGCTGGTCCCGTCCTATCAGTGATGGGGCTTCGCAAACAGGCGCGTACTCATGGAACACTGGGCTATTTGGATACCGGGCGAGGGGTAAGCGTCGAGCGGCGACTGCGGTCGCAGTGCTTGACGACTGCGGATCAAGCGGCCGCGGCGGCGCGGGGAGAAGCGGCGTCGAAGCTCCAGGGCAGCAATTCGGCGATACGACGGATCGGATGGTCTGCGATGCGGCCGAGGACGTCGCGCAGATAGGCCTCGGGGTCGAGGCCATTGAGTTTGGCGGTCTCGATCAGCGTGTACATCGCGGCGGCGCGCTCGCCGCCACTGTCCGAGCCGGCGAAGAGCCAATTTTTTCTGCCCAAAGTCAGGGGTCGGATTGCTCGCTCCGCTGCGTTGTTCGAGATCTCCAGGCGGCCATCCGTGAGATAACGGGTCAGCGCCTGCCAGCGTGAGCGGGCATAGCGGATCGCGCCGGCGAGTTCGCTCTTGCCGGACAGCTTCGGCAGGGTCGCGTCGAGGAACGCGGCAAGCTCCTCGACCAGCGGCACCGCGCGGGATTGCCGGATGCGCTGCCGCATCTCCGGCGGCAGCCCATTGGCGGCGCGCTCGATGTCGAACAGCCTACCGATGCGGTCGAGCGTCTCCTTGGCGAGCGGCGATCCGGCGAGGTGAAGGTCGTGGAATTTGCGCCGCACATGCGCCCAACAAAAGACCTCGGCGACATTGGCGGCCTTGCCGCCCTCGGCTTGGTAGAGCGGGCCGAAGCCGGCATAGCCATCGGCATGCAGGAAGCCGCGGAATTGGGCCAAGTGCCGGCGCGGGTGCTCGCCCTTGCGATCGGACGAATAGCGGTAGATCACCGCTGGCGGCGCGCGGCCGGCGTGCGGTCGCTCGTCACGCAGGTAGACCCATAATCGGCCGGTCTTGGTCCTGCCGGCGCCCGGCGCCAGCACCGGAACCGGGGTGTCGTCGCCGTGCAGCGCCGCCGCCGCCATCACGTGATCGCCGATCGCCGCGACGAGCGGTGCGGCAATCCACACCGCTTTGCCGACCCAGTTGGCCATCACCGCGCGGTCGAGATCGACCCCGTCGCGGGCGTAGATGCCGGCCTGGCGGTACAGCGGAAGGTGATCGCAATACTTGGAAACGAGGATGTGCGCGAGCAGCCCAGGGCTTGGCCGGCCGCGCTCGACCGGCAATGACGGCATCGGCTTCTGCACCATGCGGTCGCAGCGCCGACAGGAATAGGTCGGACGTATGTGCCGGATGACCTCGAAGCGGCCGGGGATGTAGTCCAGCAGCTCGCTGACATCCTCGCCGACCTTGCGCATCGTGCCGCCGCAGGCGGGGCAGGTGCAGTCCGGGGTATGGACGATCTCGCGGCGTGGCAGATGTTCGGGCAGCGGGCGCCGGCCGGGCGACTTCCTGTGCGCGGCCGTGCTCTCCCCCTCGTCATTCGCGGCGGAGGGTTCGGCCGGTCCGCTGGCGGCTTCGGTCTCCAGCTCGTCGAGCATCAGCTCCAGCTGCTCGATGATGCGGCCGATCTTCTCCGAGGAGCGCCCGAACTGCTGTCGGCGCAACCGCGCGATCTGGATCTTCAGCTTCTCGATCTCGAGTGTCTTGCTGACCAGGCCGGCTTTCGCCGCGGCAAGTTCCGCCTCGCGCGCCGCACGCGCTTCACGCTCGGCGATCACCATCCGCCGCAGCGTGTCGACATCCTCGGGTAGTTGATCCCCCTGGGTCGGCATGACCGGATTGGAGCAGAGCCGCGGCGTCTTGGCTCGCCAAAACCTTCGGTTGAGTCAATTGGTCGCACCCCCGACCACAGCCGACGCCGCGTCAGCCGGCGGCCTCGGGGCGCCAGGTTCGGATCGGCATCCTCCAGTCGATCCCCTCCAGCAGCATCGACAGCTGTGCTGCCGTCAGCCGCACCACCCCGTCGGCCGGCGACGGCCAGATGAACCGGCCGCGCTCCAGTCGCTTGGCGAACAGGCACATGCCCTGCGTGTCCCAATAAAGCGCTTTGAGCAAATCGCCGCGGCGACCCCTGAAACAGAAGACATAGCCCGAAAACGGATCCTCCCGGAGCACCGCCTGAACCTGCATCGCCAGACCATCCATGCCCTTGCGCATGTCGGTCCGGCCGCAGGCCAGAAACACCTTCACCCCCGGCGGCAGCCCGATCACAATGCCGACCCGAGAACCGTCAGAACCCGGCGCAACGCCTCTGCGTCGACATGGCGATCGACCCGAACCCGGCGCTCGCCCGGCAGCTCGATCACCATCTCGCCGACACCGCCAGCCGCCTCGCGTTCGGCCGGCGCCGGCACTACGATCTCCACCGGCATGAATTCCACCGCCACTGCCGGCACCAGCGCCAGGGCGCCGTCCCGCGCCAATCGGCGCCACGTGTACAGCAGACCCGTCGAAATCCCGTAGCGCCGCGCGATCTGCGTCGGCGACGCCCCGGGCCGCAGCATCTCCGCCACCAACGCCAGCTTCTGTTCGCTGGTCCAGCGCCGCCGCCGTTCGGGCTGCGTCAAGATTCTCCGATACGGCCTCTACGGTCATCGTAAGCGCGCTCGTAAGCTGCTCTCAGACGGGCCTGCAGCCCGAAACCACGACCTACAGCCCCAGCCCCAACTCCCGCAAGGCAGCCCTCATTTGACGCTTACGGCGAGGGTGACATGACCCGCAAACCAACGGCGACGTTGCTTTCCCTTCAGCATTGGCGCCTGAAGACCATAGACCGTCAGGTGGCATGGCACCCCAACCGTCTCCTGCAAGAATTGCTATCGAAATGGCGAGCCGCTGCGTGCGTTGGAACGGACCGGGTGGATCCACGAAGTGTTGTCACCCTTTTGCGCTGGCGGTCGGTGCGGCCAAGGGCATGGTCCTTAATGCGGCAGCTCGGCCACAATTTTTGTCACGGTCGCTAAGTCAAATATTTCTATCGGAAAGGGAGGCTGCCTCTCCGCTAACCACGACCTGACCTCAACCTCTTCGTCGGCGCCATTGAGGATGAGCCAAATTTCCAATCGTTGCATGATGATATCCAATATCGCCTTTGCTTGTTGAGAAGCCAATCCCATTTCTATTCGAATCGGCACCATTTTCAGGCGCGCTTCGATCAGCTCCAAAAATTTCGTGATCCGCCAAATTACAGCATTTCCTGAAAGAGAGGTAAAATTTCCAAGGAAGACATAGCTCAATCCGTCAAACTTCACCAGAAAATTAAACCCGAACGTACGCCCTAACTCAAACAACATACGCTCGTCGGTGCTTTGCTCGATGTTCACAAATGCTGCATCCTTAATTAATGTAAAGACCGACAAAATTTGGTCTACATTCGAGGTTGGTTGTGCCTGTGCGGTCTCTGCTATCGCCTTATCAATCGCAGAAACGGCTAACGTTTTGAAGTTCTCCTGGTTATATTTCACAGTGTCCAAACTGGATACATTGAATGGAAGTATTTGACTGTCCTTCTGAAATGGGATAATATACTTATTATGACCCAACATAAGGCCATACTCCATATTCACATTAGCGTTTGGGGTTTCCCGACCTCTGACGACATCGTGATTAGCTAACACAATACAGAACTGAGCAATTATGATTTTAGAGCATATCTTGGTGCAAAAGGCGAACCTAGCAGGTTCCAGCCGATCCCCAGCCTCGACGGGGGCAATGCCGCGCTCTTCCAATATGCTTTTCAAAATATCGCGCTCAAGGCCACTGGTAGAGAATCCATACGCAATAAAGCAGCTGCGAGTCGACGAAAAGACGTAATCACAAACCGGTAACCCTATCACGCATTTCTCATTTTTGCGTATCCGGGTATCAACCATCTAATCTACACCTCTCACTGCCCGAATTTCGGCGCCGCGTCGCACATCACGGGATATGACCGAATGTGAACCTTTTGTTGATAGTTGTCCCGACAGAACGGATGTGGTCAACTCCCGTGCCAACTCGTTCCGTTGTGATAGGCAATATCTTGGCAGATAAAATTGACCGTTGACGGCTTAGCGCATGTTGCCGGTGTGGCCGAGGGAGTAGCGGCCGGGCTGCGGCCAGACGGTCAGCCCGTGCGGCTCCTTGCCGACCGGGATTTCTTTAACGCTGCCCGTTGTCGTGTCGATGTCGTAGACGACGTTGTCGTAGCGCCCAGCGAGCCACAGCTGTTTGCCGTCGGCGCTGACATTGCCCATATCGGGGCTGCCGCCGCCGGGGATCGGCCAGGTTTTCACCACCGAGCGGGTGGCGAAATCGATGACGCTGACGCTGCCCGGACCGTGCGGCGGCCCGTGCACCTTGTGCGAGCCGCGGTTCGACACGTAGAGCTCCTTGCCGTCGCGACTCGGATAGAGCCCGTGGGTCCCGATCCCGGTATGGATAAATCCCACCCTGGCAAAGCTCGCGCCGTCCACCAGGAAAACCCCGTCGGCCAGCATATCGGCGATGTAGAACAGCTTGCCGTCGGGTGAGATGCGGATGTCCTGCGGCATGCCGCGAGCGTCGAGCTTCAGGTAGCCGAGCACCTTGCGGTTGACCATGTCGATCTTGACCAGACCGCCGCCGCGGAACTCGCAGGTAAAGATCGCATAGCGCCCGTCGATCGAGAAATCGGCGTGGTTGACGCCGGAGCAGCCGGGGGTCGGCACCGTCTGTTCCAGCTGCATCGTGTGCGGATCGCGGAAATCGAGCTGCTTCAAGCGCTCGGCGACGACGATCGCCGCCTTGCCGTCGGGCGTGAAATACATGTTGTAGGGGTCGGCCACCGCGATGCTCGGGCCGGGCTTGCCGGTCTTCGGGTCGATCGGGGTGAGGCTGCCTTCGTGGCCGCGGCGGCCGTTATTCGCCACCCACAAGGTCTGCAGGTCCCAGGATGGGACGACATGCTGCGGGATGATGCCGACCCGAAAGCGGTCGACCACCTGCAGGCTCGCGGGATCGATCACGTAGACATCATCCGAGCGCAGATTCGGCACATAGATCCGGTGCAGCTCCCTGGCCACCGCCGGGCTCATCATATTGACCCCGGCGGCACTATAGAGGTTGTCCGGGTTCAGCACCGGCGGCATGCCCGGCACGGTCTGGATCGCGGTCGCCGCAGCGGCGGCGCGCCCGATGGTGGCGGGCGGAGAGCTGGGGGCGGGAGTCTGGGTGTTGGGGGTCGCAGCCGCGGGTGCGGGAGCCGCGGCCGACTGGGCTACCCGCAGCACCGAGGCCGCCCCCGAGCACAATGCCGCGAACGCCTCCCTGGCGCTGCTCGCCGGCCATACCGGCAACCAGCAAATTGCCGCGCCGAGACCAATCAGCGGGACCACCCAGAACGCAATGCGGAGCCAGCGAGGCATCTGCCGCTGCACAGGAAACCTCCGATTTATCGTGTGAAAGACAAAGCAACGGCCGCGGCGGCGCCGAATCGATCCGAAGCTCAGCGGCGGGCGATGTCGTCTCGGATCGCGGCGACGGTCCGCCTTACGGTCAGATCGACGCCCAACTGCCCGAGTGCCGCGCTCGAACGGCGCGGGTCGCCGTGGGTGCCGTCGCCGGGTTTGGTCTCACCCAGCAAATCGGCGCGGACTAGGCTCGGATCGGTCGCCATCATCAGCGAGGTGTCGAGCAGGCCGGCATGGGTCCCGATCTCGGCCTCGCTGTAGCCCTTGCTTTTCAGCAATTGGCCGAACTCGACCTCGCTGGCCCGATAGTATTCGGTCAGCGCGAAGGCTCGCGCCGGCGTCCCCGCCCATTCGCGATCAAGCCGCTGCGCCACCGCCTCGTCGGCCTTCTGGTAGCCGCCGTGGTCGCCCAGAAAGACGATGTTGCGGAAGCCCGCGAGCTTAAAGCTCTTGGCCGCGTATTCGAGCGTCTGCTCGAAGGCGCCGACCGGGATGGTGATCGTGCCGGGAAACTTCAGATGCCCTTCGGGGTGGTCGACATTGCCTTCCGGAACATAGGCGATGACCGGCGCCACCAGCGCGTTGCCGAGCGCCTGGGCGATCTTTGCCGCCAGCACGTGCACCCGTACATTGTGCTTGCCCAGCGCCATCTGCGGGCCGTTCTGCTCGGTCCCGCCGATCGGCACGAGGATCGTCGTCTTGCCGGCTGCGATGTCGGCGCGCAATTCGGGCCAGGTCAGCTCTTCGAGATAGAGGCTGGCGGACGACGCGGCGGCAGCATGCGCCGCAGCCCCGCCGACCAGCAGAACGCACAAAAACAGCAATCCCCTCGCCATCGCCGCAGACCCCCCGGTATCGGCAAATCGCGCCCCAACTCTCGCCTGATCCCGATTACCCCGATCCCGGGAGCCAGGCAACAACCACTGCCGCCAGAGCGCCCAAGGCCACCACCAGCCAAGGCGGCACCCGCCACAGCGCCAGCCCCAGGAAGGCGGCGATCGCGATCGCGAAATCCGCCGGCGCATGAATGGCGCTCACCCACACCGGCCGGTAGAGCGCCGCCAACAGGACGCCGACGACCGCGGCATTGACGCCGCGCAACGCCGACTGCACCGCCGACCGCCGCCGCAACCCGTCCCAGAACGGCAACGCCGCAATCAGCAGCAGAAAAGAAGGCAGGAAAATGGCAGCGAGACAAATGAGGCCGCCGACCCAGCCATTGGGGCTCGGCCCCATGACCGTGCCGAGATAGGCGGAAAACGTGAACAGCGGCCCAGGCACCGCCTGCGCCGCGCCATAGCCGGCGAGAAAGGCGTTGTTGTCGACCCAGCCCGGCGGCACCACCGAGGACTGCAAGAGCGGCAGCACGACATGCCCGCCGCCAAACACCAGCGCGCCCGAGCGATAGAACGAATCGACGAGTGCGATCGTGTGCGACGGCACCGCGGCGGCGAGCACCTGAAGCCCGATCAGCAATCCGAAAAAGGCGATTGCCGCGGCAACCGACCAGGAGCGCGGCAGGTGGATCGCGAGCGGCATTCCCGGCTGCGGTGCCGGCCCGCCGCGCAGCAGGGCCCACCCGATCAGCCCGCCGGCGGCGATCGCGCCGATCTGGCCGGCGGCGGACGGGATCCCGAGCGCCAGGATCGCGGCGCCGATGGCGATCGTCGCGCGCGGCCGGTCGGGGCACAAATTGCGCGCCATGCCCCAGACCGCGTTCGCCACCACCGCCACGGCGACGATCTTGAGCCCGTGCAGCCACGGAGCATGGGCGAGGTCGCCGAACCGCGTCACCCCGTAGCCGAACAGGATCATCGCCACCGCGGACGGGGCGGTAAAGCCGAGCCAGGCGGCGAAGCCTCCCGGCAGGCCCGCGCGCAGGATGCCGAGGCTGATCCCGGTCTGGCTGCTGGCCGGCCCCGGCAGGAATTGGCATAGCGCCACGATGTCGGCGAAGGCCGGCTCGTCGAGCCACCGGCGGCGCTCCACCAGCTCGGCCCGGAAATAGCCGAGATGCGCGACCGGGCCGCCAAACGAGGTCAGCCCCAGCCGCAAAAAGATGCGCAGCACCTCGAACGCGGACCCGCGCCGGCGCGTGACCGGCTCGGTTGCCGCGGCGCTCATTTCAAAGTGCCCATCGCCTGAACTTATTTCTTCTGGGCGACCGCGCTCCTCGGGTTGAGGCTCTGGATGTGGCCGCTCTCGGTGCCGGCGGTCGGGTCGATCACGGCATTGATCAGCGCCGGCCTGCCCGAGGCGAGCGCCTCGCTCACCGCCTTGGTCAGGCCGGGTGTGTCGGTCACGTGCCAGCCGGCCCCGCCGAATGCCTCGATGATCTTCTCGTAGCGCGCGCCGCGCAACAGACCGGTCGGCGAGTAGGCGGTCCCGGGCATGTCGCCGCGGTAGACGCCGTTGTTGTTGAAGACAACCGTGGTCACCGGCAGCTGGTACCGGCAGATCGTCTCGATCTCCATCGCGCTGAAGCCAAAGGCGCTGTCGCCCTCGATCGCCACAACGGGCTTGCCGGTCACCGCGGCAGCGCCGATAGCATAGCCCATGCCGATGCCCATGACGCCCCAGGTGCCGCTGTCGAGGCGGTGGCGGGGCAAGCTCATGTCGATGATGTTGCGGCCAAAATCGAGCGTGTTGGCGCCTTCGTTGACGATGAAGACGTCCGGCCGGGCGGCGAGCGCGTTGCGCACCGCGCGCAGGGCGCTGGAAAAGTTCATCGGGCTCGGATCGGCGTTGAGGCGGGCCGCCATGCGCTCGACGTTCTGCTGCTTGCGCTTCCCCATCTCGTCCATCCACGCCGCCTGGCGCTTGATCTGCCCTGGCTTCAGCGCGGCGTTGAACGCCGCGAACACCGATTTGATGTCGCCGACGACCGGGGCGGCGATCGCCCGGTTGCTGTCGATCTCGGTCGGCGAGATGTCCACCTGCACGAGTCCGGGTAGCCGGCGACCACAGCGGCGGCCGCCCGTGCGACAACAGCCAATTGAGGCGCGCGCCCACCACCATCACGACATCGGCCTGGCCAATCGCAAACGAGCGCGCGGCGGCGGCCGATTGGGGATGGTCGTCGGGCAACAGGCCCTTGGCCATCGACATCGGCAGGAACGGGATGCCGGTCGTTTCGATAAACGAGCGGATTTCCTCGTCCGCCCGCGCATAGGCTGCACCCTTGCCGAGGATTACCAGCGGGCGCTGGGCATTCGCCAGCAATTCAAGGGCGCGCATGACCGATGCTGGGGCCGGCGGCTGTGCCGGCGCCGGATCGACGACTTTGATCAACGATTTCTTGCCGGTCTCCGCGTCGAGCGCCGAGCCGAGCACCTCGGCCGTCAAATCGAGATAGACGCCGCCCGGGCGCCCCGACACGGCGGCGCGGATTGCCCGTGCCACGCCGATGCCGATGTCCTGCGGGCGGTTGACGCGGTAGGCCGCCTTGGCATAGCGCCTGGCGGCGCTGAGCTGGTCCATCTCCTCGTAGTCGCCCTGCTCGAGATCGACGATCGCCCGGTCGCTCGACCCGCTGATCAGGATCATCGGGAAACAATTGGTCGTGGCGTTGGCGAGCGCCACCATCCCGTTCAAAAAGCCGGGGGCCGAGACGGTCATGCAGATGCCCGGCTTCTGGGTCAGGTACCCGGCGATCGCCGCCGCGTTCCCGGCCGACTGCTCGTGGCGAAAGCCGAGATAGCGGATCCCTTCCGCCTGTGCCAACCGAAGCAAATCGGTGATCGGGATGCCGGCCACCCCAAAGATCGTATCGACCCCGTTCAGCTTCAGCGCCTCCACCACCAGGTGAAAGCCGTCGGTCATCTCCGCTGGCAGATCCGCTGCGCTCATCACGTCCACCGTTCCTAGCCCGTCGTATCCAACCGTTCTAAAGCAAATCGTAGGGCGGGTGGAGCGCAAGCGAAACCCGTCATGCGCCACGTGGCCCGCGCGACCGGTTGCACCCGCCTTACGCTCGCCGACCCCGCGTCGCCATTACGCGCGGGAAATCGTCGAATGGACCAAATCGGGACATCCCGAGACTCAACTCGACGCTCGCATTGGCGGAATTAAGACGGTAAGGAGAAAAGCCCAAACAAGCGCGTTTACAAAACGAATCTCGGCCGACGCAGGCGGCGCCAACGCCTGCTTCGCCCGTTAGCTTGGTCATGTGATCTTTTGGTCGTCGAAGACACTAAAATGTCTCAAACAACTCGGCGTAAATCCGTAACGCAAATATCGGGATGCTAAGGAACGCGATTGCCATTGCGGTGTTCTGCGGGAGTGGAGTTGGCTATCGCTAACCAATTCAGAAAGGTGTCAAGATGAGACGATTTCTCCGGAAATTGCTTCTCGGCACGGCTTCGGTACTGGCGTTGGGCATCGCGGGCACCGCGCTGAACTATGCGGTCGACCCGGACAGCGCTGCGAATGCCGGAAGTGTGCCTTCTGCGTCCCAAGCCGCGGATGATCCGGCGCCGAGCGCTAATATGTGGAAAGACGATGTTCGCTGGGCGCAGGTTGAGCTTCGAGACAGGGGCCTCTATAACGGATCACTCGATGGCCTCCTCGGTCCGCAGACGAAGCGGGCCCTCGGACAATTCCAAGAGAATAACGGCCTGGACCAGACGGCATCGCTCGATGCGCAAACCTGGGAAGCGCTGACCGGCGGTACCGGCGGCGGCGAAGGATCGAGCACGCCGCCGAACACTTCCGCTTCAGAGCCGAATTCTTTGCCGAACAGCGATGCGGGCAGATGAAGCTTGCCGCGGCGGTGATAACGAAACAGATGATCCCGCCGTCAATTCTTGGTCGTGAGATTGCTTCATCGCGCAGCCTGTCTTCGCGCCGCGCAAGGGGCGGATCCGTGGGCTCCCCGCAACGACAGCCATATAGGGGTCAGTGCGACGGGTCGGCGCGGCGCGCCGCCCGAGGACAGGATCTCTTGCCCGGCCTCGCGCCGCCTCCCGCCCGACTAACGCCGCCCGTGATACGGCCGCCGCAGCCGGCTTACCGGGCGGTTTCGGGTCGATACGCCCTCAGGAAGGTGCGCACGTGACGCACCGCCAACGGAATCTTGTCCGGGGTGTCCTTCCACGGGTAGAGGCTCACCTGTGCGTTGGGTGCCAGAAGCGCGCTCTCCATGGCGACGGCGTAGGGATGCGCCGGGACATCGTCCGGCAGGACCAGGATCGGGGTTTGGCAGTCGCGCACAAAATCGCGGGTTACGGTGAAGACGAAATCGGCGTTGGCGCGGTACATCTTGTTGAGGAATGTGTCGACCATCGCCATCGTGATGTCGGGCCGGCGTTCGCACAATGCCGGGCCCCAGCCCTTGATGTTATTCTGGTAGAAGAGATCGGGCATCTGCGGGCGAAAGCCGCTCGGCTGCGCCAACACCGCGGCAGCGATGCGTCGGGGCGCGCGCTTTAGCATATTCCAGATAAACGGGCCGCCGATGCAGAAGCCCAGCACCTGAAACTCGCTGATGCCGAGGTGGTCCATCAACCCGAGATGGTCGTCGGTATAGGCGTCCCACGGCCGGCGGGTCTCGACGGGCCCCGAAGACTGGCCGCCATTTGCGTTGCGCAAATCCGCGGCGATAACGCGATGCTCGTTCTTGAATTCGTCCAACGGGTTGAACGGGTGGTTCGCCAGGCCCGCGACCGTCGAGTTCAACCCGCCGCCGGGAATTACCAGCAGCGGAAAGCCGGCACCGGCCTCCTCGTAATGAATGCGGACATCGCCCTTTTCGTAGAACGGCATGGGTTTTCTCCTGGCCAATTTTGTCGGATCGGGCACTACTGGGCCGCCGCTGCCAGTGGCTGCGTCGCAACGGCCGGACGATTGGTGTTGAGGAAGGCGCGCACGTGCCGCAGCGCCACCTGAATCTGGAGCGGGTTCATCTTCCACGGATAGAGGCTGACCTGCGCATTCGGTGCAAGATAGGCGCTCTCCAACGCGACGGCATAGGGATGCCCTGGCACATCGTCGGGCAGGATCAGGATTGGCGTCTGGCATTGGCGCACGAAATCGCGGCTCACGGTGTAGACGAAGTCGGCGCGTTCACCAGTGTACATGTTGGTCAAGAACTTGTCGACCATCGCCATCGTAATATCGGTGCGGCGTTCGCACAGCTCTGGGCCCCAGCTTTTCATGTTGTTGGTGTAGGAGAGATTGGGCATCTCGTGACGATAGCCGCTCGGCTGCACCGGCACCGCCGCGACGACGCGGTTACCGGCCCGCTTTAGGAGGTTCCAGATGAATGGGCCGCCGATGCAGAAGCCCAGCACCATGAACTGGCGGATGCCGAGATGGTCCATCAGCCCGAGCTGGTCGTCGGTATAGGCGTCCCACGGCCGGTCGGCTTCGAGCGGCCCCGTCGACTCGCCGCCCTTGGCGTTGCGCAGATCGGCGGCGATCACGCGAAACTCGCCCTTGAATTCGTCGAGCGGGTTGAATGGATGATTCGCAAGTCCCGCGACCGTCGAATTGAGCCCGCCGCCCGGGATGACCATCAGCGGAAAGCCGGAACCGATCTCTTCGTAATGGATGCGGACATTGCCTCTTTCGCAGAACGGCATGACGGTGCCTCCTTAACGTGTTCAATCGTGTTCGATTGCTGGCATGAGTAGGGCGGAAAAGCGCAGCGCCATTCGCCATGACGTCACGTATGGCGCCGACTTCCGCAGTGTCGGCGGATTGCGCTTCGCTGATCCGCCCTACATTCATGATTATTGCGCGGCGGCGCGCATCGGCACGTGCGCCTTTAGGAAGCTGCGCACCTTGTTTATCACGCGCTGCCGCAGCTCCTCCGGCTCGCGCCACGGGAAGACCGTAATCTCGGCGTTCGGCGCCAGGGAGGCGACATCGATCGAGGTCTGCAGCGGGTGAGAAGGCGTGTCGTCAGGCAATACGAGGATCGGCGTCCGGCAGTTCTTGATGAAGTCGCGCGGCACGCTGTAGAGGAAATCCGGCTGCGCGCGCCACAAGCTGTGAAAATACTTGTCGGTCGCGTCCTGCGACACCTCGGGCCGGCGCTTCTTAAAATCGCCCAGCCAATTGTCGGTGCTGTGGCGATACATGACGCCCGGGTCTTCCGGCCGGTGGCCGACGCTTTGGCAGAACACCGCAGCGACGACGCGTTGTGGCGCGCGCTGCAAGAGCTTGCCGGCAAAGCAGCCGCCGATGCAGTAGCCCATATAGAAAAACTCGCGGACGCCGAGATGATCCATCAGCCCGAGCTGGTCGTCGGCAAACGCGTCCCAAGCATTTTCGGTCGGGACCGGGCCGGTCGATTCGCCGCCATTGGCGTTTCTCTGGTCCATCGTAATGCAGCGGAAGTCGTTCTTGAACGCTTCCATCGCATTGATGACAGCGGTCGGCCAGTTGCTGACCCGCGAGTTCAGGCCGCCGCCGGGGGTGACCAACAGCGGGAAGCCGGAGCCGGCCTCCTCGTAGCGGATGCGAACATCGCCCTTCTGGTAAAACGGCATGGCAGTCTCTCCTTGCTCAGTGTGACATTGGATCCTATCGCGTGGGCGGCCGGAGCGGAATCCGCTTGCGGCCCCGGGTTTTCGCAGACCCCGTGTCAATGAAAGTAGCGACCCGAGTTCGATAACCATGGTCTGCCCGGTCATGGTCTCGGTGCGGCACATCGTGACCACCATGTCGGCGCAGTCGTCCTTGTCGGCCGGCCTTTTCAAGAGCGAGCTGGCCGCGGAATTCTCGATCTGCTCGCGGCGAAGATTGGCGGTCGCGCGCGTGCCCTCGAGTAGGCCCGGCGCCACGCAGTTGACCAAGATCTGCGGCGCCAAGGCCACCGCCATGCAGCGCGTCAGGTGGATCAGGCCCGCCTTTGACACCGCGTAGGCGATCGACGAGCCGGTCGGCCCAATCCCCGACACCGATGCGATGTTGACGATACGGCCCCGGCCCTGCGCCTTCATCACCGGCGCCGCGGCTTTGATCAGGCGCATCGGCCCGGTCAGGTTGACGGCGATGATCTTGTCCCACACCTCGATCGTCAGGCTGTCGAGATCGGCGAACGGGATCGCCTTGTTGTAGGCGGCGTCGTTAACCAGGATGTCGAGCCGGCCGAAACGCCGGGCCACCTCGCCGACCACCCTATCCACAGCCGTGCCGTCGGTGATGTCGCAGGCGAAGGCCGCGGCGCTGACCTGGTGCCGCGATGCAAGCTCGCGGGCGACACCCTCAGCCTGGTCGCGGCTTTGCGCGTACATCACGGCGATCTGCACGCCCTCCTTGGCCAGCGCGTGACAAATCCGCGTCCCGAGCCCGCCATTGCCGCCGGTCACCAGTGCCACCGCGCCGCTCAAATCCATAACCTCCTCCTGCGTGTGGCTGTTCGGGCGGCGGTCATACGCCGGCGACCGCTTCCTGCAGCTCGGGCGTCCAGCCTGGTTGGTCGAATACGCTCGCCGGCCAACGCAGACCGTAATGCTGGCGCAGCATCGTCCCGCTGTATTCGGTCCGGAACAGCCCGCGCCGTTGCAGTATCGGGATCACCTCGGCGCTGAACGCATCGAGCTGCGCCGGCAGCAAGGGGGGCATGATGTTGAACCCGTCCGCCGCACCATCGGCAAACCAATCCGCGATCAGCGCGGCGATCTGTTCGGGGGTCCCGGCGGTGACCAGGTGCCCGCGCGCCCCGGCAAGATAGCCGAGCAATTGCCGCAATGTCGGTTTGTCGCGTCGTACCAGGTTAAGGATCACCTCGGTGCGGCTGCGCGCCGCCTCGACCGAGTCGGGGTCGGGAAAATCGGCGGGCGAGAGCGGCCGGTCGAGCGGCAGATGCGAGAAATCATGCCCACCAAAGCGGCCCGACAGCCGCTTGCGCCCGACCTCCGGATCGCTGAGCTCGTTGACCTCGCGCGCCAGGCGCTGCGCTTCGCTTTCCGTCCCGCCGATCATCGGGCTGAGGCCGGGCAAGATCAGCACCTCTTGCGGCAGCCGCCCCTCGGCGGCCGCCAGCCTCTTCAGATCGGCATAGAATTCCTGCGCGGTCGCCTTCGCCATATGGGCGGTGAATACGGCGTCGGCATGCCGCGCGGCGAACCGGCGGCCGGTGTCTGACGAGCCCGCCTGCACCAGCACGGGGCGCCCCTGCGGGCAGCGCGGCAGGTTGAGCGGCCCGGTCACCCGATAGAAATCACCGCGATGGTTGATCGGGCCAATCCGGTCGCGGCGCGCATATGCCCCGGAGGCCCGGTCGTCCACGACGGCATCGGCGGCCCAGCTGTCCCACAGCGCCTTGACGACCGTCATGAACTCCTCGCCGCGGGCGTAGCGATCGGCATGGCTGACCTGCCCGGCGCCGCCGTAATTTTCCGCCGCGGTGGCGAGCCACGAGGTCACGATGTTCCAGGCGGCGCGACCGTTGCTGATGTGGTCGATCGAGGCGAACTGGCGCGCGAGGTTGAAAGGCTCGGTGTAGGTGGTGGACGCGGTCGCGATCAGCCCGATCCGGCTAGTCGCCACCGCCAGCGCGGCCAATACCGTGATCGGCTCGAGCCAGGTGCGCGGCGCCTGCGCCACATCGCCGCCCAGCGCCAATTGGTCGGCAAAAAAGATCGAGTCGAACAGCGCCGCCTCGGCGCGCTGCGCCAAATCAACGTAATAGCGGATGTCGGTCAAGGGCAGCGGCGAGGATGCCGTGTGGCGCCACGACGCCTCGTGATGGCCGCGGCCATGGATGAACAGGTTGAGGTGCAGTTGCCGTTCCATCGATCCCGTCCTCATGATGACGAGGCGAACAACTCGGTCATCGCCGCGTAGACCAGGGTGCGCAAGTCGCGGCGCAAGGTCAGGCGCGCCTCGCTGCCGATCACCTGGGTCATGAACACCACCGCCAGCTCTTCCCTGGGGTCGATCCAGAAGGCGGTCGCGGCCGCACCACCCCAGAAATATTCGCCGAGCGTGCCGGGCAGGCGGGTCTTGGCGACGTTGACGTTGACGCCGCAGCCGAGCGAAAAGCCGACCCCGGCATAGCCGCTCTCGCTGAACATGCCGGGCAGCGCCATATCGGCTATCTCGCGGCCATCGGGCAGGTAGTTCAGGCTGAACAGCCCGACCGTCTTCGGGCTGAGGATCCGCACCCCATCGAGCGTGCCGCCGTTCAGCATCATGCGGCAGAAGCGCAGATAATCTTGCGCCGTCGATACCAGGCCGCCGCCACCCAATTCGAGCCTCGGCGGCTTGGCGTAGGTGCTCTCCCGCGCGTCGTCCTGCAGCTTCAGCCCGGGGCCCTTGCCCTCGGGCTGATAGCACGAGGTGAAGCGCTCGACTTTTTCCGAGGGCACGTAGAAGGCGGTGTCGTTCATCCCGAGCGGCTCGAAAAGCCGGCTGCGCAGGAACTCGCCAAAGCTGACGCCGGACAGCTTCTCGACGAGATAGCCCAGCACATCGATCGAGACCGAATAATTCCAGGCCGTTCCCGGCGAGAAATCGAGCGGGATCTGGGCCAGCCGATCGATCATCTCCGGCAACCCGCCAGGGGTCTCGCGGTCGGTCACCTTGGCCCGGCGATAGGCGGCGTCGACGCTGGTGCGCATCATAAAGCCGTAGGTCAGGCCCGAGGTGTGGGTCGCAAGGTCGATGATTTTCATCGGCCGCAGCGCTGGCGTGGTGATAAAGCTGGGCGGCGCGTCGGGCAGCAGCGACGGCATGCCGCTGGCGTATACGCCGAGGTTCGCCCAGGCCGGGATGTAGGTGTGGACGGTGTCGTCGAGGCCGACCAGGCCCTCTTCGACCAGCATCATCAGGGCGACCGCGGTGATCGGCTTCGACATTGAGTAGATGCGGAAGATCGCGTCCTCGCGCATCGGCTTGCCGCGCGCGATGTCCATGTGGCCGCACATCCCGGTATGGACGAGCTGACCCTGGCGATAGACATGGGTCAGCATCCCGGGCAGATAGCCGGCGTCGACATAACGGCGCTTCATCACTTCGTCGAGCCGCGCCAGCCGCGCCGTCGACATGCCTACCGCTTCGGGCTTCATCGGTGTCCTCCTCGAGGCGAGCCGCTGGCCGCGAGCATATGGTCCCGCGCGGCCGAAAGCGACCGTTGTGCGGTCCGAGGGCAAACTTCCTAAAGACGCATTTAGATTGTTAATATATATCATTTGCGCGGAGCATGACGTGAAATTATAATCCTGGCCGGGCTTTGTTCGCTGACGACCGGGCGGGAAAGATGGGCCACATCCATGTCATCCACGAGAACGCGGCCTGGCTCGAGCCGCTGGCGCGGGCGTTGGACGACCAGGGCTTGCCTTGGCGCGATTGGCATCTCGACCGGGGCGCGTTCGACCTGTCGCAACCGCCGCCGGCCGGGATCTTTTACAACCGAATGAGCGCGTCCTCGCATACGCGCGACCATCGCTTCGCGGCCGAGCTGACCGCATCGGTGCTTGCCTGGCTCGAGCGATATCGCGTCCGGGTCGTCAACGGCAGTCGGGCGCTCGACCTCGAAATCAGCAAGGCGCGCCAGTATGGCGCACTCGAAGCGGCAGGCATCCGCACGCCGTGCACGATCGTGATCGCCGGCAAGGAGCTGCTGGCCGACGCCATGCGCCATCATTTCGCCGGCGGGCCTGCGATCCTGAAGCCCAATCGGGGCGGCAAGGGGCTCGGCGTTCGCCTCTTTCTTTCGGCCGGCGCGTTGCAGGATTACCTCGACAGCCCCGATCACGAGCCGCCGGTCGACGGTCTCCATCTTCTCCAGCAATACGTCGAGGCAGAGCAGCCGCTGATCACCCGGGCCGAGTTCGTCGGCGGCCGCTTTCTCTACGCCGTCGAGGTCGATACCAGAGACGGGTTCGAGCTGTGCCCGGCCGATGCCTGCGCCGTCGGCGAGGCGCATAGCCCCGCCGGGGAGCAGCCGCGCGCCAAGTTCAACATCATCGACGCGATCGATGCCGGGCTGCAGCACCGCTACGAGGCGTTTCTCGCCGCCAACCGGATTGATGTCGCTGGGATCGAGTTCATCTACGGCCGCGACGGGACCGCCTACACTTACGACATCAACACCAACACGAACTATAACGCCGATGCCGAACGCCGGGCCGGGCGCTCCGGCATGGCCGCGCTCGCCCGCTATTTGGGCCACGAGCTGGCTGCTGCGACGGCACGCCGCGACTGGCGCGCATTGGCTACGGCATGATGATATTGAAATTAAGGGGAGACGCCCTGAAGGCGGCGACGGGCCAAAACAGCAGGCAGCTGGAAGAGAAGAGAGCTGAACAGTCGATCTCTATACATCCGCGTACGCCGGAGCTAAAGGTGTGCGATGAGCGCGGCTGCAGAGCGCGGGTCCTTATCGACGAGCCTGCCAGAGAAATCGTTTGAGCCCGGGGCGGCGTGCCCGCTCGATGGGCTGCGGGTCATCGACCTGTCGCGGCTCGTCTCCGGCAACATGGTCAGCCTGCAGCTCGCCGATTTTGGCGCTGAGGTGATCAAGATCGAGGACCCGGTGCGCGGCGACCCGCTGCGCGCCTGGCAGACCGAGGGCATCAGCGTTCATTGGAAGGTGTATTCGCGCAACAAGAAGAGCGTGGCGCTGAACCTGCGCGCGCCGCGCGGCCGAGAATTGCTCGTCGAGCTGATTGCCGGCGCCCAAGTGCTGATCGAAAATTTCCGGCCAGGCACGCTGGAAGCGATGGGCCTCGCACCCGATGACCTGCATCGGCGCAATCGCGGGCTGATCATCGTGCGGGTTTCCGGCTGGGGACAGGACGGGCCCTATCGCGACCGGCCGGGTTTTGGCACTTTGGTCGAGAGCATGTCCGGCTACGCGGCTCGCACCGGCTTTCCCGACCGCGAGCCGGCTCTGCCGCCGACGGCGCTCGCCGATATGGTTGCCGGGCTTTATGGCGCAATGGCGGTGCTGGTGGCGATGCGCGAAGTGGAAATGAAGGGCAGGAAGGGTCAGGTCATCGATCTGCCGCTGCTCGATCCGCTGTTTTCGTTCGTCGCCACCGAAGCGGCGATTCATCGCTTGACCGGCACAGTCCGCCAGCGCACCGGAAGCCGCTCGGAGACCACTTCGCCGCGCAACGTGTTCCGCACCAAGGACGGGCGCTACATCGGGATTTCGGCGTCGATCCAGGCCATGACCGAGCGGCTGTTCCGTGCGATCGGGCGCGAGGACATGATCACCGACCCCAGGTTTCGTACCAACAGCGACCGGGTGCGCAACGCCGAAGCCTGCGAGGCTCCGATCGTCTCCTTCATCGCGGCGCGCAGCCTGGCCGAAAACATGGAGGTGTTTGAACACTCCGAGGTGACCGCAGCACCGGTCTATGACATCGACCAGTTCATGGCCGACCCGCATGTGCTGGCCCGCGAGATCCTGGTGGACATGCCCGACGGGACAATGAGCCGACTGCCGATGCACAATGTGATCCCCCGCCTATCCGCTACACCCGGGCGGCTGCGCCGACCGGCACCCGGTCTGGGCGAGCACACTGCCGAAATCCTCGGTGCGCTCGGGCTCGACCGCGCCGCCCTCGACGCTCTCGCCCGGGACGGGGTGATCTCTCTGGGAGAGATGCGCGATGCCGAATGAGCTGCCGGTGTGGCGCTCGCTGCTGTTTGTGCCGGTAACCGCCCAGCGTTTTATCGACGGGGCGGCGAGGCGGGGAGCCGACGCCATCATCCTCGATCTCGAAGACAGCGTCGCCGCCTCGGAAAAGGAACGGGCACGGACGCTGGTGCCTGAAGCCGCCGGGATCGTCTCGCGCGGCGGCGCCGACGTCGTCGTGCGCATCAACCGGCCATTGCGCCTGGCGGTGCGCGACATCGAGGCATCGATCGGTCCCGGTGTGCTGGCGCTGGCCTTGCCCAAGACCGACAGCCCCGAGCATGTGCGCCTGCTTGCCGAAATTATCGCCGAGATCGAGGCCGAGCGCGGCATGATGCCCGGCACCACGTGGCTGATCGCGATGGTCGAGACCGCCGCGGCGTTCTTCCAAATCGCCGAGATCGCGCGCGCCCATCCGCGACTGTGCGGCCTCAATCTCGGCGCCGAGGACTTCGCTACCTCCGCCGGCATCATGGCGGAACCCGAGGCGCTGACGATGCCGAAGCAGATGGCGGTGTTCGCGGCACGCGCCGCCGGCATCATGCCGCTGGGCTTTATCGGCTCGATCGCCGAGTTCCACGACCTCGATGGTTTCCGAGCGACGATCCGGCGTTCGCGCCGCCTCGGCTTTGTCGGCGCCTCGGTAATTCATCCGAGCCAGGTTCCAATCCTCAACGAGGAGTTCCGGCCGAGCCCCGACGAGGTTGGCCACGCCCGCCGGGTGGTCGCCGCCTATGACAAGGCGCTTGCCAACGGCGTCGGCGCAGTCACTGTCGATGGCAGGATGATTGACGTCCCGGTCGTCGAACGCGCCCGGCTCTTGATTGAACGCGAGCAAGCGATCGCCGCGCGCGAGGCACGAATGCAAATCTCCGCTTGAGCGCAGCGTCAGGGTTCAGGGTTGGTATAGTGTTTCGGTTGGTTTCTCCAATTTTTTCGCCGTGCCGGCGAAAGCGGGCGCCCAAAGCGGAAGTGGCTGCCGGGCTTCGTTGCGATCATGACCATGGCGAGGATGGCTCGACCTTTTGGCTCGGCGCGATACGCGCTTTCCTGGTTGCCGTCACGGTGGGTGCGGCGGTGTTGCCCGCGGCCGGCGCTTCGGCCGATCAATCTGACATGATCTCGGAGCCGATCGCGGTCCTGCAAGGCCTCGACAAGATCACCGCGCGCGTTTCCGAGATCGCGGCGCCGGTCGGCAAGACCGTCCATTTTGGCGGCCTGGCGATCACCGTCCGCGATTGCGAGAAGAACCCGCCGGAAGATCGGCCGGAAAGCGCCGCTTTTCTGCAGATTGACGAGTTGCGCCCCGGCGAAGACAGCGTCCGCTGGTTCAGCGGGTGGATGTTCGCGCAGAGCCCCGCGCTGTCCTCGCTGGAAAATCCGGTCTACGACGTGATCCTGCTCGACTGCAAAGGGGCGAGCGGGTCGCCAGCCGAAGCTTCCGGCAGCGCCAGCGGAAAAGAGGCAAAGTAGGTGAGTGCCGACGCCAGCAGCCGGTGGTAGCGGGCGCGCGAAATCTCGATCCCGCCGAACCGCGCCAGATGCGGGGTCAGGAATTGGGTGTCGAGCAGACGATAGCCGCCGAGCCGCAACCGGGCGACCAGATGAACCAGGGCGATCTTGCTCGCATTGGTCTCGCGGCTGAACATGCTTTCCCCGAAGAAAGCGGCGCCGATCGAGACGCCATATAATCCGCCGACCAGCGCGCCGGCCCGCCGGCATTCGACGCTGTGCGCTGCACCGCGCGTGAAGAGCGCCATGTACAACCGCACGATCTCATCGTTGATCCAGGTGTTTGGGCGTTTTTCGGTCGCTTCGGCGCAGCCGCGAATAACCGCTTCGAAGTCGCCGTCGCAGCGGATCTCGAAGCGATCCTGTCGCAGCACGCGTCGGAGCCGGCGCGGGACATGAAAGGCATCAAGCGGGAGGATGCCGCGATGGTGCGGATCGACCCAGAACAGCTCGGGATCGTCGGCCAATTCGGCCATTGGAAAGACGCCGACAGCATAAGCCGAGAGCAGGATGTCGGGGGTTAGGCGGATCAACCGTGCCGCCTCTGCTAGGGCGCGCGCCCGAGAAAACGCTCGAGCCAGTGGATATCGTACTCGCCATTGATAAAGTCTGCGGCGTCGACCAACCGCTGATGCAGCGGGATCGTCGTCTCGATGCCGCCAATGACATATTCTTCAAGCGCCCGCCGCAGCCGCATCAAGCATTCGTTGCGGGTTTTGCCGTGGATCACCAGCTTGGAGATCAAGCTGTCGTAATAGGGTGGCACCTCGTAGCGCTGATAGAGCGCGCTATCGACACGCACACCAAGGCCGCCCGGTGCATGGTAATCGGTGACCCTGCCCGGCGAGGGTCGAAACGTTTCGGGGTTTTCCGCATTGATCCGGCATTCGATCGCATGTCCGGAGAGCCGAATTTCGGCCTGGCGGTAGCCGAGCGGCGCGCCGTCGGCGATGCGCAGCTGCTCGCGCACGAGATCGATGCCGCTGACCATCTCGGTGATCGGGTGCTCCACCTGCAGCCGCGTGTTCATTTCGATGAAGAAGAATTCGCCGTCTTGATAGAGGAATTCCAGGGTGCCGACGCTGCGGTAGCCGAGATCGCGCAGCGCGCTGACCGCAATGGCGCCCAGCCGGTCGCGCTCGTCGGGGTTGAGCGCCGGTGAGGGGGTTTCCTCGAGCACCTTTTGGTGCGAGCGCTGCAGCGAGCAATCGCGCTCCCCCAAATGAACGACACCGCCCTGGCCATCGCCGAGAACCTGGATTTCGATGTGCCGCGGCCGTTCGAGCCAGCGCTCGAGATAAACGTCGCCGCGGCCAAAAAACGCCGCTGCCTCATGCTGCGCGATCGGCAGCATCCGCGCCAATTCGGCGCGGTTGCGGGCGATTTTCATACCGCGCCCGCCGCCCCCCGCCGCGGCTTTGATCAGCACCGGATAGCCGATCGCCTCGGCTGCCGCCTCGGCTTCCGCGAGGTCGCGCATCGCGCCCCTGGAGCCCGGCACCGTAGGGATGCCGAGCCGCGCCGCTGCCGCTTTTGCTGCGATCTTGTCACCCATCAGTCGAATGTGCTCCGGCGCGGGGCCGATGAAGACGAACCCATGCTCTTCGACGGCAGCGGCGAAATCGGCGTCCTCTGCGAGAAAGCCGAGCCCCGGATGGATCGCGTCGGCCCCCGTGATCGTCGCCGCCGACAGGATCGCGGCGACGTTCAGATAGCTGTCGCGCGCGGCTGGCGGCCCGATACAAACGGTCTCGTCGGCAAGGCGCACGTTCATCGCACTGGCGTCGGCGGTGGAATGGACCGCGACCGTCTTGATCCCCATCTCGCGGCAGGCGCGGTAAATCCGGAGCGCGATCTCGCCACGGTTGGCGATCAGCACCTTCTCGAACATCGCAGGCAAAGGATCATTCGATGACCATCAGCACCGCACCGTATTCGACTGGCTGTGCATCCTCTACTAGAATTTGCGCGATTCGGCCGGCGCGAGGCGCGCGGATTTCATTCATTACTTTCATCGCTTCGATGATCAGCAGCGGCTGACCCGCCTCGACCACTTCTCCGAGACGGACAAAAGCCGGGGCGTCCGGCTGCGGCGCCAAGTAGGCGGTGCCGACCATCGGCGAGGTCACCGCGCCGGGCTGGTTCGCCGCGGTGCCGGGGGCAGTGCTCGTGGACGGAGCCCCGGCCGCCGCGGCATCGACCGGCACGGTTGTCGATGCGGGGATACTGCGAGAAACCCTGATCAGACGATCGCCGATGGCGTATTCGATCTCGCTCAGACCGTTTTCCGCCAACAATTGAGCGAGCGTGCGGATCAGGTCGGGGTCTGGCGACAGCGGCGACGTGCGGCGGCCGCCGAACCTCACCGAGCACCCTCGCCCGGTTCGTCCTCGATCAGGCTCGCGATCGCTTCGATCGCCAATTCATATCCGTGCGCGCCCAAACCGCAGATCACGCCGCGCGCCGCAAGGCTGACATAGGAATGATGGCGGAAGCGCTCGCGCCGGAAGATGTTCGACAGATGCACCTCGATCACCGGCAAGCCGGCGGCAGAAAGCGCATCGAGCACCGCGACCGAGGTATGGGTCAGCGCGCCGGCGTTCAGCACGATCCCGTCGCCCAATTCGCGCGCCTCCTGGATCCAGTCGACCAGCTGACCTTCGTGATTGGTCTGGCGAAATTCGATTTGCAGACCGAGCGCATTGGCGCGCGCGAGGCAGCGCGCCTCGATATCGCCGAGCGTGTCGCGGCCGTAGACCGACGGATCGCGCACCCCGAGCAAGTTTAGATTGGGGCCGTTGAGTACGAAGACGGTGGACACCCGCGTCCTCCCTGGGGGTCGGCGGGGTTATAGCACGTGCACAAAGGACGGCAAGAACACGGGCCGGCTTGCAGCAAGGCGGGCATTGGCCGGAGCGAATTTTCGGGGAGAACAGCAGATGAGCCCAAGCGGACCTTTCCGCCGGGCTTTCTGCCAGCGGTCAACCCGCGACCGCCTCGTTGGTCGCCGCCGCTCAGCAGGCTTTCGGCGGTGCGGGGAGGCCGCCATAGTGGCGCCTTGCAACCCAATCCTCGTTGGAGGAGGAGATATGGCGATCACTCTCTACGATCTGGCCGGCGCCGAGCCGGACCGCCGCTTCAGCCCGTTCTGCTGGCGCACGCGCATGGCCCTCGCTCACAAAGGGCTCGAGGTGGAAACCATCCCGTGGCGATTCACCGAAAAAGATCAGCTGCCGCAACCTAATGCCGGGCGGGTCCCGGTCATCGTCGATAGCGGCCGGGTGGTCCACAACTTTTCCGCCATCGCCACCTATCTCGAAAGTCATTATCCGGATCGGCCCTCGCTGTTCGGCGGCGAGGCCGCTCGGGCGCTGACTGTTTTTGTGCAAAACTGGACCGAGACGGTGGTTCAACCCGGGATTATCGGGCTGGTGGTGCTCGACATCCATCGCCATGTCGCCCCGCAGGACCAAAGTTATTTTCGGCAATCGCGCGAGGATCGGTTCGGCCGGACGCTCGAGGAGATGGTCAAGGGCCGCGAGGCGCGGCTGCCGGCGTTTCGCGACAGCTTGGCGCCGCTGCGTCGGACAGTCGAGCGCGAGCAATTTCTCGGCGGGAACGCGCCAGCCTATGCCGATTACGTCATCTTCGGCGCGTTTCAATGGGCGCGGGCGATCAGCGAATTCGAGCTTCTTGCGGTCGGCGACCCGGTTGCCGCGTGGCGGACCCGCATGCTCGGCGCCTTTGGCGGAGTCGCCCGCACGACCCGCGCCTATGGCGGCTGATCGTGGAAACATCTGCGGCTGCGACGGTGGCGCTGATCGCTCACATCCTGGCGGCCGTCGTCTGGGTCGGCGGCATGTTCTTTGCCCATCAGGTGCTGCGGCCCGCCGTCGGCGGGCTCGAACCTGGGCCGCGGCTGATGTTGTGGGCGCGCGTCCTCAGCCGGTTTTTCGGCTGGGTGTTCGCAGCGATCGTGCTGTTGCTGGCGAGCGGGTTCGGGATGGTGCTTGGCCCATATGGCGGCTTTGCCGGGATCGGCCTTTACATCCAGCTGATGATGGGGCTCGGCATCCTGATGATGCTGTTGTTCCTGCACCTTTATTTTGCGCCGTGGCGGCGATTCCGAGCAGCGGTGGCGCGGCAAAATTGGGCCGAGGGCGGGCGTCAGCTCACGCAGATCCGTATCCTGGTGACGGTCAACCTGGTGCTCGGCTTAGTCGTCGTCGCCATCGGCGGCAGCGGTCGGTATTGGCCCTGAGCTGGCTCTGAGCCTCAGGGCGCGCGCGACGCGAGATCAAGCCGATCGATGCGCCGCAGTCCCGCGTCCATCTTGGTCGTGCCATCGGGTGACGTCCAGGTAACCGTGAGGCCGCCGTCTTCACTTGGGCGAAAGCGCAGCGTGCTCTCGTTCTTTTGGGCGAACACCATCTCGCGGCCGGTAATCCGGCCGGTGCGCCGGCTCCACTGCGCCGGTTCGTTGCGGTCGATTCCCGGTCCGATCGCGTAAACCGCAGTCAGATCGCGCCCGTGCACAGCCTCGACCGCGAGCAGGACCTCGCGCCCGTTAGGATAAAAGCCATACCATGTATTTCGGAGGCTCGCGCCGCTGTCCATGACCGGCGCCCCCGGCGCCGACGCCCCGGTTGCCGCCATCAGGGTCGGCGCTCTATCCCTCGACTGAAGGAGCTCTTTGGGAAGGCGCAGTTCGGCGCTTGGCTCGTTCCCCCAGGTCGGCTGGCACAGGAATTCTCCCTTTTGCCCATCGTCATCGATGAAGTCGCGCACGCAATCGCCAAACCGGCGCAGGAAGAGACCGCTTGACGATATCCAATGCCCAACCAGATAAGCCGGCTGATCGATGACGGCAAAGCCGGTGCCGCGCTTTGAGAGGATCGCCCGAGACTTTTCGCCGCGCCCGCCCGGGTCGAAATCGTCGCCATGAAAATAATACAGCATCACTCGTGCACGTCTGATCTGCTCCAGTACCGGATAAAGCCGGGTCGCATTCAAACGCCATGTATCGTAGAAATCGCCGAAATCGCCGAACGCGGCGGGTGCGGTCGCGACGACTGCGTCGACGTCGTCCGAATCATCGGCTGCCATCAGCGCAAGGAACGCGCCAAAAGATTGCCCAGCGAGGACAATGTGCCGGTAGCCGCGCTGCTTCAACTGGGCTGCAATCCCGACCAGACGACGCGCGCTGCCGTTGAGCGAATCATCGTCCCGCAGCCGGTCGAAGCGCATCACGTCCCACCCCGAACCGCGAAGCGCCCGCAGATATGGCGGTGTCGGCGATTTATAGTCTTCGGCATCAAGCGAGCGCCCGTGGCTCCAGACCACCACTCCCCTGGCCTGCTGCGGGCCGATCAACGCCTGATGAAAGGCGGGGTCAAGCCCCATTGCCGCCGTTGGAGGACTTGCCAGTATCGTAAGACCCAGGGCCAGCGCGCACGCCCCGGCCAGAATTGACCGTCGCATTCTTTGAGACCCCCCACCCCTCGCCTTGGCTCAGGCTTTGGTGGGGAGCTTATCGAAATATGTCCCTTTGTGTCACTTCGTAAACGCTGCACCGGCGCGACAGAACGGCGCTGCCTTCCTTGCGAGACTGAACGGCGGCAGTCCTGCGACGAACTGGCGCAGTCGGGACCGGACCCGATCACCCCTCACGCAGGGTCATCAGGACGATCGCGGCGAGCACTACGCCGGACGCCGCAAAACCCGCTTCGATCTGGCCCAACGCCATGCTCAGCAAGGTGGTTGCCGCGGTCGCTGCGCCGATCAGAAAGAGCATAGCCGGATCCCGGTCATTGGCTTCGGGCTGGGGACGTGGGTAAAACGGGCGGTGGATCGCTCTATTCCGCCTTCCTGACAGGAGGGATGCGATGGGTTTTCTCTACGTCGCGCGCAGCGCAAAGCTCGGCCGGTGGGCATCGGATGTCGGGCTCGGCCGCCACGTCTACAAAGTCGGCGTGACGGAAAGAGACCCGAAAGCGCTCGCTGCCGCCGGCTGGGCCGGCGAAGCCGACTGGACCATCTTGCGCCGGCGCGAGGTGGAAGGATTGAGCGAGGCGGAGGTTCTAACTCGGCTCGCCGGAAAGGAAAAGCTGGTCGATCCCGACCTCTACCCCAAGCTGAAGGGCGCCGCCGGGGTGTTCCGCCTCACCGCATCCCGCGTCGAGAACCACATGCTGGTGACCCGGGCGCTTGCGGGCGACGGGGCTCGCGTTGAAATCAAGTTGAAGCCAGCCGATTTTGCCGATTATCTGATCCACAACGCGCTGCGCTGATCGTCGGCAACGCCGATTGTTCACGGGACAGCGGAGGATCGGCCAGCGCCGCCTGGCAATGCCGCCAAGCTATGATCGGTTGGCGCCTGGGCTGGCGCTGCTCGGCATCGCGATGCGCCGCCCAACCCAATCCGGTGCTGGAAGATCGGCATGCGCGGCCGCTGCGGCGGCTACACGCTGTCGCGCCTCCTCCGGAAACGGCACAACCCGACGGCGCGAGAGATCGATCGACAAGAACATGAGCTCCTGGGTCGCCGATCGCCGCGCGTCCGGAAGACGGAACATCTCGTGCGCCAGATGCAGGCGCTTGCCGTCGGCTCCAAGTATCTGACTCACAACCCGCACCCGCTCGCCGACCAGCAGCTCTTGCTCATAAATGTTGTGCGCCTCGACGACAAATGTTCCGTGATCGGTCGTGCGTTTATACTGCTGCCCGATGCCGATCGCATCGAACAGCATATCCGTGGCGTAGTCAAAGAGCACGCTGTAATAGGCAAGGTTCAGATGGCCGTTGAAGTCGATCCATTCGGGCAAAACCTCGCCGCAGTAGCGGTCGAACGGTGCCGAGAGGGTCATTGCTGCGGCCGCAGCTCACCGCAGGCTCGGTGAGTACCCCTTGCGGGGGTATTCCTCCCAGTACTGGCGGAAACCGCGACCCGTTGCCTCGTGGTGCGGGTGCGCGCGCAGCGTTTCGACATCGATGTCGACGCCCAGCCCCGGAGTGGTCGGCAGCTCAATCCAACCATCCTGCACCGTCAACGAAGACAAGGCGATATCGCGGCACACATCCTGAAAATTGACGAAATATTCAGCGATGCGAAAATTTGGGATTGTCGCCGAGACATGCACCGTCGCCGCAAGGCCGATCAAGGTGCTGTTGTAGTTGTGCGGCGCCAGGGCCACCGCATGCGGCTGCGCCATCGCGGCGATGTCGAGCATCGCGGTGATGCCGCCGACGACGCAGATATCCGGGTTGAGGATGTCGGCAGCGCGCTTGGCGAGGCATTCGAAGAATGCTTCCTTGGTATAGAGCGCCTCGCCGGTAACAATCGGGATCGGCGCCGCGCGCCGCACCTCGGCCACCAGGTCGATGTTTTCCGAAAGGCAGGGCTCCTCGTACCAGTCGATGTCGAACTCACGGAGGCGATGGCCGATGCGGATTGCATGCGCCGGGGCAAAGCGCCGGTGCGCCTCGATCAGCAGCTCGAAATCCGGGCCGAGCGCCTGCCGCATCTCGCGCACATAGGCGATCGCGAAATCCTCGTCGCGTCGATCGACATAGGTCCGCCAAGGGCCGGGAAATGGGTCGAATTTTGCCGCGGTGAAGCCCATTGCCTTGACCTCCAAACCGCGCTCGACACCCTCCTCGATGGTAGAGCCTCGCGACCAGCCATTGGCGTAGACCCGCACCCGCTCACGCGAGGCGCCGCCGATAAGGTTGTATACCGGAAGCCCAGCGCGCTTGCCGAGGATGTCCCAGGATGCAATCTCGACCGCACTCCACGCCGCGAGCACTTCGGGCGAGCTGCGCTTGATAGCGAAATCCTCGAACATGACCTGTCCGGTGTGGCGGATGTTGAAGGCGCTGCGCCCGATCAGATGCGGCGCCATCGCCCGCAGACATTCGGCGACAACGGTTTCCTTGCCGTGCGTGACGTACGCTTCGCCCCAACCATGAAGGCCGTCGTCGGTTTCAACGCGGCAGAACAGCAGATCCTTGGAACTGCCGGTGCCGAGAATAAAGCTTTCGATGCGCGCGATCTTCATGTCTTGCTCTCTTGCGGTGGCAAATGCGCCGGGAGCCCAACTCCTGCGGCCAATCGTAGCATCGGCCGCCGCATCGGCACCAGCTAGCATCGGACTTGACCCAGCGGCGTAGCTGACAGCGAAAACAGGAAGCGCGATGACGGACGAAGCCCAGCATTTTACCGCGATGCCCCCTCATCATGGAGGCGATCCGACACAGACGCGTCGCGACTTCCTGGTTCTGGTCGGCGGTGCGGTCGCCGCGGTCGCCGTTGCCACGAGCGCATATGTGCTGATCGATTCGATGAACCCCTCGGCCGATGTCCTCGCCGCCGGCGGGCCGGTCGATGTCGATTTGAGCAAGGTGGCGCCGGGTCAGCAGATCATCATCCAATGGCGCGGCAAGCCGATCTTTATCACCGACCGAACGCCGCCTCTGCTCAAGACCCTCCAGGACCCCAAGCTGGTCGGCCGGCTCAGCGACCCCAATTGCACGGCAGACCAGCAGCCACCCTATGCCAAGAACTGGCATCGCTCGATCGAGCCGAAATATGCGGTCCTGGTTGGGGTTTGCACACATCTTGGCTGCATCCCCAACTTTTTCCCGAACCCCGATCCCTCGAACCCCGCACCAGACTGGCTGGGCGGCTATTTCTGCCCATGCCACGGCTCGAAATACGATCTGGCTGGCCGGGTCTTTTCGGGAGTTCCCGCCCCCTATAATCTGCCGGTGCCGCCCTATCACTTTCCGGACAAGACGACCGTGCGGGTCGGCGAGAACCCGCCGAACCAGACCTGGGATTTTGGCTCGATTGTCCAGATCTGAGGTGGCTGCACGCCGGCAATTGAGACCGCCGTGCGAAAAGCCGGGCGAGAGGTCCAAACCGTCGGTCGCTAGAACCCGGTTGAGGTTATAGCACGGCGAGGGTGCGGTCGATTGCGGTCGTGTTCGGCGACGCCTTAGGGTACAAATCGCCGGGTCCGGTGCCGCCGATCGCGGTCCGGTTGCGCGTCGTCTTCGACAGGAGTTTCTGGCGATGAAGACCTTGGTGTGCTGCGGTCTGCTGTTTACCGGGCGTACGGATGATGCCTTGGCAGACCAGACCTTGATCTTCGATGCGGCGGGCGACCTTGACTATGTCGGTCCCGCAAAGGCGGCGCCGCAGCGCGCACGCGGCGACCGGATCATCGACTATTCCGGGTCGTTTGTGATGCCAGGTCTGATCGATGTGCATACCCATCTAGCGTATGGCAACGCCAAAAGCGAAGAGGATATCGACCTCTACAGCCCGCTCGAATTCCGTGCTCTGCGTGGCATGTTCTTTGCCCAGCAAGTGGCCGCGGCGGGCTTTACCGCAATCTGCTCACCGGGTGATGCCGGGCAGATCAGCCTGTCGATCCGCAACGCGATCCGCGCGGGGCTGTTTGATGGCCCTCGGGTGATGGCGGCGGGGCGGTACGTGACGACGCATCAGGGGCTGACCGATTGGTACCCGAGCTGGATCGGCGCGCCCGAAACATCGATCGGCAAGCTCGTCACCACCGCCGCCGAAGCGATTGAGGAAATCCGTCGTCAAGTCAAAGACGGTGTCGATTGCGTCAAGCTCGCGCTCGACGGCATTCAACGGCGCGAAAATGGCGAGCTCGTCGCCGCCTTCACCCAAGAAGAGACCGAGATCATGGTCCGCGAGATCCATCGACTCGGAAAAAGGGCGGTGGCGCATGCCCGCGGGCGAGAGGCGACGCTCTACGCGGCACGCAGCGGCGTCGATCTGATTTTTCATGCCAACCACCTTGACGACGAATGCATCGTCGCAATGCTCGAAACCGGCAGTGCGATCGGCCCGACCTTGACGCATCCGCGCAACACGATCGATTTTACTCAGCCGCACGAGCCGGCCTACCAAAAGGGGCGGCCCGGGCATGCCCAGCGCGAATACGAGATCGGCTGCGCGAATTGGAAGAAGGCGCGTGCCGCCGGGGTGCCGATCATGACCGGCACCGACAGCGGCTTCGCCGTCACCCCGTACGGCGAGTGGCACGCACGCGAGCTCGAGCTCTTTGTCGAGGATCTCGGCTTCACCCCGGCCGCGGCATTGCGTGCAGCAACCGAGGTTAATGCGCGGTTCATGACCGAGGGTCATCGGATCGGTGTGCTCGAGCCGGGTCGGGCCGCGGATTTCGTCGCTCTCGATTTTTCGCCGCTCGCCGATATCGGCGTTTTGCAGGACCGCAGCCGCATTCGCGCCGTCCACATCGCCGGCAAGGAGGTTCGAATTCCCCGTCGCGATTACGACCCGCGCCAAGTCACTGATTTCGCGCTATCGAACTGGACCGATCTCTACACCCGCGCCCGTGTGGCCGCGCTGCACGCTCAGCGATCCCACCTCGCGGCTGCTGCGGCCGAATAGCCGCCGCGGGCGGGAGCAGACGGGTCTCAACCGTTCCGGCGGGCAGGTGAGGCGCTGCTGAGCGGCAACGCCACATAATGACTGGTGCCGCGCCGATCGATCAGCATCACCAGGGTACTGTCGCCTCCGCCTTTGGCAGCGGCCAGCTCGGCTATCACGTCCTCGGGCGACACCACCGGCCGCTGGTCGATGCTCTCGATCACATCGCCCGGCACCAGATCAGCGGCGGCGAGCGGGCTGTCATCCCGGATCGCGATCACGACAACGCCGCTGACATCGGCCGGTATTTGCAGGTGCTTGCGTCGCCGCGCAGTCAGCGCCGCCAGCTTTAGATCGGCGCCAAGATCGGCAGAATCTGTGCGCATAGCCTGATTTTCATCCGATTCGAGATCCGCGGCTGCGGAACTCCGCGGCATCGCACCGGTGACCGGCTGCAGGGTAATCTCTCGGTTGCGTCGCCAGACTAGGACGTCGGCTGGTTGGCCGATCGGCATTTCGGCGACCACCAGCGGCAAGTCCCGCATCGTCGCGATCTTGTGACCATTGACCGAGAGGATCACGTCGCCTTGGGCAAAGCCGGCGCGCGCCGCGGGCCCCCCGTTGCTGATGCCGGCGACCAGCGCGCCCACGGGTTTAACCAATCCGAACCCATGGGCGATCTCGGGCGTGACCTCCTGGATCTGCACCCCGAGCCATCCGCGCTCGACCCGGCCGTGCTCCTTCAGCTGCTCGACGACCGGACGCGCAAGATTTGCCGGTATGGCAAAACCGATGCCGACCGAGCCGCCGTTGGGCGAGTAGATCGCGCTGTTGATGCCGATTACTCTACCCTCAAGGTCGAATGTCGGTCCGCCGGAATTGCCCCGGTTAATGGACGCGTCGATCTGCAGAAAGTCGTCATACGGGCCGGAATGGATGTCGCGGCCACGAGCCGAAATGATCCCGCTGCTGACCGTGTCGTCCAGCCCGAACGGATTGCCGATGGCCAGGACCCAGTCGCCGACCCGGGCGGCATCGCTATCGCCCCAACGCAGATAGGGCAGCGGGTGCGGCGCATCCACTTTGAGCAGCGCAAGATCTGTCATCGCATCGCGCCCGACGATCCGCGCCCGGCGCTGCGTCGCGTCGGCAAAGGTTACGGTTACGCTGGCGGCGTTCTCGACGACATGGTCATCGGTGACGATATAACCGCCGGGATCGATAATGAAGCCCGAGCCCAACGCCAACCCGCGCGATTGCGGCGCCTCGTTGCGGTGCTGCTCGTCAAAAAAACGACGCAGCAGCCTGTCGAGAGCCGACCGCGGCTGCTCGGACACTGTGTCCCTGCTCTTGACCGGATCAATTCCGGCCGGCGTGGAGTCCTCGTCGGCCGCGGCCCTGCTTGGCCTCTCGATCGCCGAGACGTTGACGACAGCGGGCAAGACCTCGCGCACGAGCGGTGCAAAGCTCGTCATCTTTACCCGGCCCATGGTCGAGGAGGGCACGGCCCAGGAGCTGGCATCGAGCGGTGTACAACCGAATGCGCACAACGCAAGTCCGAGCGAAACGGCTGCGGCAAACGCCGCATCGCCGCGTCGCCGCAGGCTCCTTCGAATGTTGCGCGCAACGCTCATGACGCTCTCCTTCGCTTTGCGCCAGGATAGTGGAAATTGGCCACTGGTGGGTTAATGACGAGTACAGCAATTTCTACCTGATCTCGGCGGCGTCAGGAGATCACATCCCCGAATAAGAAATTCAGCGCCTTATCCAAATTGACGTGGGGAATGCCGTCGCCCGCAGCGTTGTCGATGCGCGGCGGTTGAAAAACCGGAAATTCCGTAAAACGCTCGCCCCAAAAGCCGGCTGGCGGCATCACCACCGGCACGATGCCCGGAAAAAACCGGATCCGCCGCTGTCCGCCTCGCGGCAGTCCGATCACGACATCAACCTTGTGACCGTCGATAGCGTCAATGCCATCCTCAGTGCAGCGGATAGAGGCGAGTGCCGTCGCAGCGACCTGGGCATGTGCGCGCTCGGCGCGCAGCCTGGGCGCCGCTACCATCTCAGCCATCAGCGCTTCGAGGTGGTCGCGCTGCAGCGCCGGGACATGGTCGGCCTTGGTCGCAGCAAAGAGCACACGATCGATGCGCGCGCCGAACAACCGCCCGAGCAGCCCGCGACGCCCAAAACGAAACGATTGCAGTATCGTTTCGAGTGCTTGGGACTGGTCTGCGAACGCCTCTTCGCCGGCATTGAGCGCGCGCAGCACATCGACGAGCACGATCTGCCGATCGACACGGCGGGCCAGATCAGAGAAGAACGGTTGCACCACATTTTGTTTATAGGAATCGAAGCGGGCTTCCATCACCGCGGCGAGGCTGCCTGGGCGAGTCCGCAGGCCGTAGGTGGCCGGCATTGGGCAAAATTCGAGGATCGGGTCATCCGTCAGCTCCCCGGGGTTCAAGAATCGTCCCGGCTGCAGGAGACTCAGCTGCTCGCGGGATCGACCCGCGGCGAGAAAGTTCCGATAGAGGATGTGCGCCTGTCGCGCGGTCTGCGCGTCGCTGCGTGAGCTTCCTGGGTGGCCGGCGAGAAAATCGAGCCACTCGCGGGCGAGTGGCGCTCGTACCCGACCCTGTGCCAGCCCGAGGACCGCGCGCGACCAATCTTGGTAGCTTGTTCGCAGCAACGGCAAGTCAAGCAGCCATTCGCCGGGATAATCGAGGATCTCGAGGCGGAGTTCTGCAACCCCGCCTACGGCACGCCCGATCGGGTGGCTGAAACCAAACAAGCCCGCCGGAACAAAGCGCACCGACAGATCGACTCGGCGCAAATCAGTGGTGCTTGGCGGCCATTGCGGTGGGTCGGCGGCGAGCGCAGTCACTGTCTCAGCTAGCGGAAAAGGGCGGATTTTTTCATGAACAGCGGGCCGCTGCCGCTGCACCGCGATAATCCGCCTCTCGGCAGCTGCGCTCAGGAAGGGAAGCCGGTTCGGCCACTTAACGGCGCCGATCAAGTTTTCGACCAAGCTGGTGATGAACGCGGTCTTGCCAGAGCCGCTGAGCCCGGTAACCGCGACCCGGAGGCTCCGATCGCGAAGAAAGCCGGTCAAGCTCGGCAGGATCGGAACTCCGATAGACGCGGCGGGCGCCATACCGTCATTCCGTTCTGAACCGGACTAGCTGCGCGGCTTCATCGCGACGTCGAGCATGACGTTTGGCAGAATTTCGCGGATAACGCCACGCAGCGTCGCCTCGTCGGCGCCGATCGCCGAAGCCAACAACCGGCGTGAGCCGCGGCGTAGCACCCGGGCGGTGGCCCGACCGTCGCGGCCGGGGCGGATTGTGGCAAATGCGTCGGCCGGCTCGATCCGCTTCAGGATGCGCTTGAGGGCCTGGAGCCCATCTGCCGTATCGACGTCGAAAATCGGCGTTTCCGAGTTTTCCGGCTCTTGTTCTTCCTCGACAGCGGCATCGATCGCCTCTACCGGCCGATAGCGTGCAAGGGATTGATAGATCGCTCGACCTGGCTCGGTATCGATGCGTGATTGCAATTCCCAACTTTCGCCGCGGGCCGAGAGCTCGGTGATCAGCGCAAACAAGTCGTCACTGTCCTCCTCATGGGAACAGGTCAAAAATGCCAAGCGGCGATCATGCTCGACAACGCGGTCATCATCTTCGGCAAAGCCTAGCTCAGCCAATGCGTTGTCGAGCGCGCGGCGCGAGGCAACCAAAAGCGTCGTTACATGCAGGCGTCGCCCGCTTTCCGCTGGATCCTTCTCCGCCATCGGCTCCTCCTTGGCCCGCGACCGTGTCGCCGATCCGATCCTAGGCGGCGCCGCTCAAGCTCGCGATCAAATAAATTCGGTCAGGCCGCGCATTCATTCGGCCGAGGCTTGCCTACCCGATTGAGGCATATATCGCGATCGACGCCTACGCTCATAAGCCGTCCCACGCCCGACAGCACGGTGGAGCCAAAGGAGATCAGCGTAAGGGTGCACGCTGGCCGGCGCATTATCGTCGTGTTGATAAACACAAAAAGCAGAAATCTGGTAATAATTTTCGACGCCGAGAAGCCCGCCGACGTGTGCCGACGTGCAGGAATCCTTCCAGACAGGCCTTCCGAGCAAACACAATCTTAGATTGTATGAAATGATTGACAGCGTCGATCGCGTCCCTGTCAGGATCACGAAAAGTATAAACTCAGCTCTTCTGATAATCGCGCAACAATGGCCAGACGAGTGGCATTGTGACCGTCGCCGCCGACACCGCAGCTATAGTAATAAAAATTGTACTATAAGTAATGTAAATGATTGAAGGCCAATAGATCAATAAAACTTCTGTTAATTCCGATACAAAATTTAAGATTACCTCAATTCAGGGCAATCGCGAATCATGGCATTCGTTTGGCTGCCCAGGGTTGCATGTTATTATCAGTAGCCGAATACAGTAGGATCCCGACGTTGATGATTATGACTATTAATAGTGCGAGACCCAGTCACTGCTGCCGATCCGCCGCACATATTTTGGCTCCAGGCTGACCGAGATCCGCGAAGATTTGGCCGCCGGTGGAGCCGCGAGGAGACAGAGACCCAGGCGCGCGACCACTGTGGCAAATTTTCGCCGTTGCCGCATTGTTGCTAGTTACATATCTACGGGTGCCACCGAAAGGCTGCTGAGAGGTACGCTTAGAAGGATGACGATCATCAACCTCAATAAGCATCGTAAACAGCGCCAGCGTTCGCAGGACGAGCAGCGCGCGGCAGAGAATCGGGTCCGTTTCGGACGCACCAAAGCATTGCGGATCGGTGAGCGCCGGGAACGCGAGCAGGCTAAGCGGGACATCGACGGCAAGCGCCTCGATTAAACCTGGGTTCGGCTACTCTTCGCTCGAACTTGCACGAGAGCTATGCCCGGTGTCGCCCTTGCCCCGAGCGCCCGGGTCTCGGTTCGGCTGGCGACGTGCCGCGGTCTGACCAGCGCGCCACTGGCCGCTCGGCGGCGAGCTGAGTGAGCGGAAAAAGGCCGGCGCCGACGTCAGCCGGCCCCGGCCAGGTTGCGGGTGGCAAACCCGCGACAGGGAGACTTTGCCAAGCCGGGCTGCGGGGTAAGGCGAGCGCCCGGCATCCCGCCTCCCTTGCCAACGCAGCGGTGTGTCGATGGTTCCCGACAATCGACGCGCTAGCTTCGCGTTCAACCCGAGGCCGAACCGGCCGCATGAGAGGAGTTGGGGGGCCGTCGTGCTGGCATCGGCGACGCCAGGCGCCTGCGATCGATAGCTATCTCAGAACGCGCCGCGGCACCCGCAAAGCACCGGCTTGTAGCGACGCCTATTTCGCCTTTAGAGAGCGTGGCTTCGGATTCGCTATCGAAATCGGATCCCATCAGCCTGCGCAGGGCCTCGCGACCGCGCGACAGCCGCGAACGAACGGTGCCAACCGGCACGTCGAGGACCGCTGCGACCTCCTCGTAACGCAACCCTTCCAAGCCGACGAGAAGAATGGCGGAGCGCTGCTCCTCGGGGAGCTTGGCTATCGCGCGCTCCAGATCTCGCAGCTCGAGCCGCGACCCCTGTTGCGGGGCCCGGGTCAACAGGGGCTCGGTATCGCTCAGCCCAACCATGGCTCCCTCTCGCACGGAGCGGCGCACGTAATTCACGTATTGGTTATGGAGAATAGTAAACAACCAAGCCCGCAAATCCGTTCCTCGCTGCCATAGATGCAGCTTGCCGAGCGCGCGTGTCAGGCAGTCCTGGACGAGATCATCGGCGGCAACCATATCGCGGGTCAGCGCCCGCGCGTATCGTCGAAGTCGCGGGATTTCGGCTTCGATCTCCCGGTAAGTGTCTGCCACGGAAGACTCCCGATGTTGGCGGCGGCCGACGGAAGCAAGGCCTAACCGGAGGCCGAAAATCTATCGGGGCGGTGTAAGCCGATAATGTCAGGGCGGCTGATTTTATGTAAGATTTTGTAACCATATGTATGATGCTTCCGGTCGCGAACCCTCTGGCCCTTGCCGGAGGGGCCGGCTCGGTGCACAGGTGGGGCAAGCGGACCGAAATGAGCGACAATGGCCATATCCTGATCGTCGATGATCAACGAGAGATTTGCGAGCTGGTCCAGGACTACCTCTCGGGTGAAGGGTATCGGGTGTCCACCGCCCATGACGGTGCTGGAATGCGCCGCGTGTTCTCGCAGACTTCGGTCGATCTTGTGATCTTGGACCTGATGTTGCCAGGCGAGGACGGCCTGACGCTCGCCCGTTCCCTGCGCGACGAGTCCAATGTCGGAATCATCATTCTCACTGGGCGCGGAGAAACCGTCGATCGCATCATCGGGCTGGAAATGGGCGCTGACGACTATTTGCCCAAGCCGTTCCACCTGCGCGAGCTACTGGCGCGGGTCAAAAGCGTGCTGCGCCGCGTCTCAAGCCGGACCGCGGACCGGGCGCCGCCGCCGCCGTCCAAGGCGCGATTTGCCGGCTGGAACCTCGATCTTTCGAGTCGTGAGCTGTTTTCGCCCGCTGGAAACGAGGTTCGGTTGACCACGGGCGAATTTGACCTGCTGGCGGCCTTTGTCAACAACGCCAATCAGGTGCTGACCCGAGACCGACTGTTGGATTTGGCACGAAATCGCGAGGCCGGGCCGTTCGATCGGACAATCGATGTTCAAGTCGGGCGCCTTCGCCGGAAGCTCGAGGACGATCCGCAACGGCCGTCGATGATCAAAACGGTCCGCGGCACCGGATACATTTTCACCCCCGCGGTCGAGACCGGCTGATGCAATGCCGATGGACCCGTTGGAGCCGTGGTGGGGAACTCAGGGATACGAATGGTTCGGCTGGCGGGCGTCCTCACTTTCCGGTCACACGGTCAGACAGCTGCGGCACCACCACGTCGTCGATGTTCCGGCGCTGGCGCGGCGAGGATCAGCGAACTGGCGCCCGGCTTGACAACCTGTCGCTCCGACCGTAGGGGTTCGGGCCTGCCGATCAGCGCTGGGCTCTGATGTTCGAAAAAAAGCACGCTGCTTTTCCCGGCCGGCTCGTGATCGTCGGCTTTGGCAGCATCGGCCAGGGGGTCCTGCCGCTGCTGCTGCGCCACCTCGAGATCGAGCCCGCTCGGATCTCAATCGTCACCGCCGAAGCGCGCGGCCGCGAGATCGCAGCCGAATACGGCGTCGGCTTCGTCGAAGCCGCGCTGACCCGTGAGAATTACCGGGGTGTCTTGATGTCCCGGATCGCCGAGGGCGGTTTCCTTCTCAACCTGTCGGTCGACGTGTCGAGCACCGCTCTGATCGAGCTGTGCCAAGAACAAGGCGCGCTCTATCTCGATACTTGCATCGAGCCATGGGCGGGCGGCTACACCGACCCGAGGCTGCCGCCTTCGGCGCGCTCCAACTATGCGCTGCGCGAGAGCGCGCTGGCGCTGCGCCACCGCTTTCCGCAAGGACCCACTGCGGTGGTGACGCATGGCGCCAATCCGGGCCTTGTCTCGCATTTCGTCAAGCAGGCGCTGATCGATCTCGCCGGCGATTTGGGCATGGCCGGCACCGTGCCGGACAGCCGCGCCGACTGGGCCCGCCTGGCCGAGCGTCTCGGCATCAAGGTCATCCATATCGCCGAGCGCGACACCCAGGTCGCGAACATCCCCAAAGAGCCGGGCGAGTTCGTCAACACCTGGTCGATCGACGGCTTTGTCAGCGAAGGCTCGCAGCCGGCAGAGCTCGGCTGGGGCACCCACGAGCGCCATTTCCCAGCGGATGGCGGGCGTCATGATTTCGGCGGCGGCGCCGCGATCTATCTGACCCGACCGGGAGCGGCCACCAGAGTGTGCAGCTGGACACCGCTCGAAGGGTCCTATCACGGGTTTCTGATCACCCATGGCGAATCGATCTCTATCGCCGATTTTCTGACGCTCGCGGAGGGCGGCGAGGGACGCTATCGGCCGACTTGCCACTATGCCTATCATCCTTGCGACGACGCGGTGTTGAGCCTGCACGAGCTTGCCGGCAAGAACTGGCGTTTGCAGCAGCGCAAGCGCCTGCTGATGGATGAAATCACGCACGGCACCGACGAGCTCGGGGTGCTGCTGATGGGCTCGCCAAAGGGCGTTTATTGGTACGGCTCGCGGCTGACGATCGACGAGGCGCGGCGGCTTGCGCCACACAACAATGCGACCTCGCTCCAGGTAACTGCGGCGGTTCTGGGCGGCCTCGTCTGGGCATTGGAGAACCCGCGTGCCGGCGTTGTCGAGCCCGAGGATTTGGATTTCGCGCGTGTTCTCGACATCGCGCGGCCCTATCTTGGCGAGATTGTCGGCGCTTACGGCGATTGGACGCCGCTCGACGATCGGGAGAAATTGTTCGGCGAAGACCTCGACCGCGCCGACCCCTGGCAATTCAAGAACATCCGGATCGTCTGAGCGCCGGCAAACGAGCGGGGCGGCTTGGCCCCAACGCTTCCCTGTGCTCGATGCCCGTGCCTGGCGGCGTTACTCGCCGAGGGTGGCGGCGATTTCGGTGGCGAGCTGACCGGCCCGATAAGGTTTTTTGAGCAGGCGCGACACCGGGCCAAACCCGGCGGCATAACCCGAGGTGAACAGCACCTTGAGCCCAGGCATCTGCTCGAGCGCGCGGCGCGCGACCTCGATCCCGTCAAGCCCCGGCATAATGATGTCGGTGAACAAGACGTCGATCCGCGTACCCTCGCGCAGCATCGAGAGCGCGGTCGCGCCGTCGGGTGCGGTCAAGACGGTGTAGCCGCAATCCTCCAGCACCTCGCTCGCATAGTCGCGGACATCGGGATCGTCGTCGACGACCAGTATGGTCTGTTGCGCCGGATCGACCTGCATGCCGCGCCGCCCCCAACTCCCCGACCCAACGCATCGGCCACGTTGAACGGCAACATACGCCAGCGGAATCGGTGCGGCCACTGCTCCTAAGGACTATGTAAGCAAGGAGTGACCGAGATGTTCGGGCGCTTCACCTTCAATGCCGGAAATGGCGAATACCGGTGAACACCATGGCGATACCGGCGGCGTCGGCGGCGGCGATGACTTCCGCGTCGCGGACCGACCCGCCCGGCTGGATCACCGCCGTGGCGCCGGCCGCGATCGCCGCTTCGAGGCCGTCAGCGAATGGGAAGAATGCGTCCGACGCGAGCACCAAGCCGCGGGTCGGCGGTGGCGACAGCCCCGCCGCGCGTCCGGCCTCAGCCGCCTTTTGGACGGCGATCCGGACGCTGTCGACCCGGCTCGGCTGCCCGGCGCCAATGCCGAGCGTGGCGCCATCGCGGGCGAAAACGATCGCGTTCGACTTGACGTGCTTGGCCACGAGGTCGGCGAACAGCAGATCGGTGACCTCGCTCTCGCCCGGCGCGCGGCGCGTGACAACGCGCATCTGGTCGCGCCCGATCCGCATCTGGTCGCGTTCGTGCGCAAGAATCCCGCCCGCCACCGAGCGAAAGGTGAGGCCGGCCGCGGCCGAGTCGGGCATCGCACCAGCCGCCAGCAGCCGCAGCGCCGATCGGCGGGCGAGCAGCGCCGTGGCATCCTCGTCTACATCTGGGGCGATGACGACTTCGACAAAGAGCTGGGCGATTGCCTCCGCCGTCGCCGCGTCGAGCCGGCGGTTGGCCGCGACGACGCCGCCAAAGGCGCTGACCGGGTCGCAGGCGAGCGCCTTTGCCCACGCCTCGCCCAGGCTCGCGCCGATCGCGACCCCGCAGGGGTTGGCATGCTTGATGATTGCCACCGCTGGCGGCGCGAACTCGGCGACCAGCTCAAAGGCCGCATCGGCATCGGCATAATTGTTGTAGGACAATTCCTTGCCCTGAAGCTGCCGCGCGCTCGCCACCCCGGGGCGGAGTTCCCCGGCATGATAGAAGGCGCCCGCCTGATGCGGGTTCTCGCCGTAGCGCAGGCGCTGTGCGAGCCGGCCGGCAACAACCAGGGTCTCGGGGAATGTCTCGCCCGCCTCGTGCGCCAGCCATTCGGCGATTGCCGCATCATAGGCGGCGGTCGCGGCGTAGGCCTTGCCCGCGAGCCTCAGCCGCAGCGCAGCGCCGACCGAGCCGTCTCCGACCGCGAGCTCGGCCAGCACCGCACCGTAATCGGACGGGTCGCTGGCCACGGTCACGCTGTCGTGGTTTTTGGCGGCAGCGCGCAGCAGCGCCACGCCGCCGATGTCAATGTTCTCTATGCACTCCTCGCGGGTTCCGCCGCCGGCAACCGTCTTGTCAAACGGATAGAGGTTGCAGACCAACAGATCGATCGGGGCGATGCCCCGCGCGGCCAGCTCGGCGAGGTGATCCGCGCGGTCGCGCCGCGCCAACAAGCCGCCATGGATTGCCGGATGCAGCGTCTTGACCCGGCCGTCGAGAAATTCCGGGGCGCCGGTGACGCTTGCGACCTCGATGACCGGCAGCCCCGCCGCGGCCAATGCGCGCGCCGTGCCCCCGGTCGAGATCAAGACGATCCCGCGCGCCGCCAGCGTCTTGGCAAAAGCGACGATCCCGGTCTTGTCGCTGACGGAAATCAGCGTGCGGCGGATCTGCTGCGGCGAAGCATTCATCGGCCGGGTATAGGGTCGAGCGCCGCCCGGGACAAGCCTGCGCGGATCAAAGTTAGCGGCCGAAAGCAAGCGTCGCCAGCAGCCCCGCCACAACGGCAGCGGCGATGACGAGGGCAGCGGCACCCCAGCCGTTGGCCGCCGCCGAGCCGCAGCCGATCAGCAGAGCGTCGGCCGCGATCACCCGCTTGACCACCGCGGCATGACTGAGCCCGCCCCGAACGGCTTGCTGATAATAATGCTGGCGGTGCGCCTGCCAAATTCGCTCGCCGCGCAGCAGCCGCCGCGCCAGAGTGACAGTCGCGTCGGCGAGAAAATAGAGCGGCAGGATCAGCGCCACCATCCAGCAGCCGCGGGCGGCGGCGACGATCAGCAGAAAGCCCGTCAGATAGCCGAGCGGAGCGCTGCCGACATCGCCGAGGAAAACCCGGGCCGGCGCCCAGTTCCAAATCAGAAAGCCGAGTGCCGCGCCTAGCACCGCTGCGGCGAGCAGCGCAGCCGCGGGATCGATCCCGCCCGCCAGCGCCGCGACGGCCAAGATCCCGCCGCCGATTGCCGCTGCTTCGCTGCCGGCGAGCCCGTCGATCCCGTCCATAAAATTGAACAGATTGATCCACCAAATCCATAGGACGCCGACGGCCGCGAGCGAGGCCGCCGGGCCAAACCAGTGCGGCAGCAGGTTGTGCGGAATGGCGGCGAGGCCGATCGCGACTGCCCCGGCCTGGGCCGCAAGGCGCGTCGCAGCAGACAGGCCGCGCAGATCGTCGCACCAGCAGACGACCCCTAGCAGCAAAGTTCCGAGCACGATGGCGATGATCGCCGGCGGCGCCCGTCCGGCCAAGCCGAGCGCCGCCCAGGCGAGCAGCACGGTGCCAACCGGTGCAATCCCGCCGCCGCGCGCGGTGGGGACGACATGCGACGACCGCTCGTTGGGGTGGTCAAGCAGGTTGCGCCGGCGCAGGATCGGGATCAGCATCCGCGTCGCAAGGCCGGACACAAGGCCGGTCGCGCCAAGCATCGCCGCTGCCAGGACCCATTGCACCGTGTCGAGATGAGCGATTTCGGGCAAGCTAGGCCACGGCTTTCAACGGCTCGCGACGCAACGCCCAGCGCACGCCGGTTCCGCCTGGCGCGACAGTTCCGCTCAGCACCACTTGCTGGGTCTTTCGCGCTTCGCCCGAGCCCAAATAGACGCTCTCGCCGATACTAATTTCGGCGCCGGCGGCGCGCAGCCGCCAAATCGCCCCGCTCGGCAACCGCAGCACCGCGGCGGTCTCATCGTCCATCAGCGAGGCTTCTACCGATGGATGCAGGTGGAAGCGCGCGGCGAACGTGGCGCCCGGCCGCCCCGTCAGCCGGTCTTCGCCGCGCAAATCCTCGCCGTCGGCGGACAAAAAAAGCTCGCGCGTATAGGTCAGGCCAAAGCGGTCGCGATAGCCGTCATGCGACGCCGAGATCCATTGTTGGCCATCATGCTCCGAGCGCTCGCAAGTAACCGATGTTGGGCTGCGGCCAATAATCCCATCGTCACGGATCTCGACCGAATTGGTGTCGGCGACGACCAGAACCGAATGCGCGGCACTCGCCCGGGCGACCCGCCACGGTTGCGACTGCGGGCCGCGATAGGCGCCGCAATTGACGATGACCCGCTCGCGCCCGTGGCTCATCTCGAACGACAGCGCACCGGCATGCGCGTGCTCGTCGAAGCCCGGCGGCGGCGATCTTCCGGTATCGACCAGGATCAGGGTTTTGTCGGCCTGCAGCCGCTCGAAGCCAGTGTCGGGCGCATGCGCCGGGGCGCGCCCCTTGGCTTCGGACCGGGTCAAGGCGAGGTCGATCATGACCCCGTCCTCCTCGAGCGAATTGTTGAACAGAGCCAAGCGGCGATCGCCGTGGCGAAACAGCCGAAGCATCGGCGCCATCCGCTCGATGGCGTCTTGCAGCGCACCCGGCGGCGCAGTCCGCGCCGCGCGCAGCACGGCCCGAACATCGATTAGGTCGCGGAGAACCTCGAGCTGTGCCGACGGGCTGCGCGAGCGGTGGCCGCCATCGGCAAAAATTTGCGCCGGCAGCTCGCGCCCGAGGGCCTTCAGCACCTTTGCCAGCCGCGGTGTCGAGCCGCCAAGCACGGCGGTGCCGGCGACCAGGCCTTTCAGCGCCCGCAGTCGTGCGGCGCCATCCTGCTCCCATGCGGCGGTGCGCGCGAGGTGGCGCAGCTGAGCCGCAAGGCTGGTCAGCATGGCGCGGCGAAACATAGGGTCCTTGTCGCGGCCGGCGATGTCCTCGAAATAGGCGAGCAAGGCGAACAGCCGGGTCGCCAGCACGTCCGAGCGCCAGGCGACCGCCTGCCAAGGGATGCGTGCGGCGAGCCAGCTCTGCATGAGCTCCCGCGCCGCCTGGCGACCACTGGCCCCGGCAGCGAGCAAATCAGGCAGCCAACCGAAGCCGTGCCACGCGGCGAGCCATTCCTCTCCGGCGGTGGGCGGAAACCAGCGCGGCGAAGGGTTGCGGATCAGTTCGCCGGCCAGCTCGATATCGCCGGCGGCGATCGCGGCGCCGCGTTTGGGGTCACCCGGCCAAGGCGGCGCGATCTTGGTTCGCAGTTCGGTGGGAACCCTGCCGATTAGGGTGTAGCGATAGAGCGGACCCGCCGCCAGCCGCTGCACGGCGCCACGACGCAGCCGCGTCAACCAGCCTGGGCTGCCCCGCGCCGGGGACATCCGCAGCCTGCTGTCGCTCACGCCGGCAGAGCTTGTCATTCGTCCGCAGCCCTTTTGCTGCGCTGTTCGATACGGGCGAAGCCCAAGCGCCGAAAGCCGTGCCGGAGATCCGAACCCATGCCGCTTGGTAACAAGGAAACCCGGATGCCGCAAGCCGACGGGTCCGGTCCGGCCGGCCCGTTAGCATTTACTCTCGGCCGGGATTGATGCGGGGGCGGCAGGATCCGGTTGCCGGGGCGCCTCAGGTGACGAATCGGAGCAGGCCGCCGCGGCGGGAGGCGGTCGGCCGCGCCGCCGCACGGCTCGCTATGATGGCGTCGAGGCCGAGCGCGCGGCCGTAGCGATGCACGGCGAAGATCAGCATCAGCACCATCAAAAAGAAATAAGTCCAGGGCCACTCGCCCGGAGCGCTGTAGAGGCCGAGCCACAGATTGGCGATCTGCGCCGCGCCGATCAGGCCCCAGAACGGAACGAACAGCCCGAGGATCAGCGACACCGCGGTCAGCACTTCGAGCGAGTAGACGATCGGCGCAAACAGATAGAAATGCGGCAACACCACATGGCGGACGAAATCGGCTTGAAATGGGATGGCGGCATGCTTGCCTATCAATCCCATCCAATAAGCGAGCCCGGTCGCGCCGAACGGCTTGTCCGGGGTCAGGGTGTAATAGGGCGGCAATTTCCACAGAGTCTGCTGCCACCACATCGCGCCGATGAAAAAGCGGCAGATCCAGCCGAACAAACTCTGCGCGGTGCGCTGCGCCGGGATCCGGCGCCACGCGTATCCGGCGATGACGATGCTGGCGATGATCAGCAGCCAAAACACCGCCGTAGTCCAGCTCGGCTCGGTCAGAAACTGGATGACATCGGCGACCGGGTTCGGGTTCATCGCTGGTGTGCCTCGCAGGCGATCCGGGTCAAGGTGGCGCCAATTCGCAGGCTCGCTTTGATGGTTCCCGACAGGCTGCCGGAAACCTTTGAGGTTCCGCCGGAACGGCGGCGGTGGTCGACCGGGACTTCGATGGTGCGCAGCCCGGCGCGGGCCGCCCGCATCTGCATCTCGAGGTTCCAGCCAAAGGTCATCTCGCGCATGCCGAGCCGTAGCAGCGAGTCGCGGCGGATCGCGCGAAACGGACCCATATCGGTGTAGTGCACGCGGTAAAGAAGTCGCAGCACCCAGCCGATGGCGTAGCCGGCGAGGATTTGGTGCGCGCTCATGCTGCCGCGCTCGCGCCGGCCGCGGGTGCGCGAGCCAATGACGAAATCGTATTCGCCGGCGACGATCGGCGCCAGCAGCTCCGGGATCAGCTCCGGGGGGTCGCTGCCGTCGCCGTCGAGAAACACGAGGATGTCGCAGCCCTCCGCCGCCTCGGCGCCGGCACGGCAGGCGCGGCCATAACCGCGGCGGCTCTCGACCACGATGCGGGCGCCGGCGGCGCGGGCCCGCTCGACGGTGCGGTCGGCGCTGCCGCTGTCGGCGACAATGATCTCATCGACGTCCTCGCGCGGGACCGCAGCGATCACCCCGCCGATCGCCGCCTCCTCGTCGAGGGTGGGGATGATCAGCGCCACGCGCGGCCGCACGCCCATTACAGGCTCCAGCGCAGCCCACAGCCGGCGCAGGCCGGGGACGGCTGGTCGCTCAGCAATGCGCTGCGAAAGGCCTGATAGAGCGGGCCGTTCCAGATCTCGCGCAGGCTTTGCTGGGTAGCGTCGCCGAGCGTGAAGCCGTCATAGCCGCGCATCGAGAATGGTGCCACGCAGCACGGGATGGCGCGGCCATGCGCTGTGAAGTACATCAGGGTCCACGGGCGGCGGCACAGCGACCAAGGCTGGGTGGCGTCTTGCTGCTTTAGGCTGGAGGCGGGGTCGGTCGCTCCGGAGGCGTTGAAGCTGACCCCAAGCTCGCGCGCCAATGCCTCGGCCGCGCCGACCCGCCGCGCCTCCCCGCCGTCGTCGCCCTCAAACAGCGCCGATTGCGGCCGGGCTAAGCCCTGCCCCTCGGCGAAATAGACGAGACGCTGCAGATAAACCTCGGGGATGCCAAGGTCGTGCGCCAGCCTGACGAATCCGCTGAGCTGGTCGATTGTTTCTTTCAAGCCGGTCAGCCACAAGGAGAGGCGTGGGGTTGCCACGCCGAGTTCGTGCTGCAGCGCGCGGAACGCGCGGATGTTGCGCAGGATGCGGCCGAACATGTCGCGGCCGCGCACCAGCTTGAACGCCTGCGGCTCGGCGGCGTCGAGCGACAGCCGCAATTCGTCGAGCCCGGCCTCGATCAGCTCGCGTCCCTTGCGCGGGGTCAGCAGGGTGCCGTTGCTGTTGAACAATACGTAGGTGCCGCGATCTTTCAGATAGCTGATCATCCGCGGCAGCGCGCGCACCATCATCGGCTCGCCAACCCCGTGCAGCACGACGCGGGCGATGCGCGGAAACTGGTCGACGATCCTAGTGAACAGTTCCCAGCTCATGTCGCCGGGCGGCTCCAGCGCCTCGAAGGTGCGCGGACAGGTGGTGCACAAAAGATTGCAGCGGTTCGTCGTCTCGAGATAGAGGCAGACCGGCTCGGCGTCGGCGAGCGGGCCGCGCTCCGCCGTGATATGGTCGAAATAGCGGCGCCGGGCGCCTCCCGTCAGGGTGGGCAGGGAGCCGGACATTCTTACTCTACCTCGACTGCGGGCCGCCGGCGACGCCGCAGGTCGAGCAGCGCCAGGACGGCGAACGGGCCGTAGATCGCGGATTCGACCAGCAGCCGGTAATCGCTTCGCACCAGATGCGAGCCCACCGGCACCAGGTAGAGCAGAAGGCTCGCATTGGTCAACCACAGCAGGGACAGCCACGGAGCAAAACAGGCGAAGACGATCAGCCAGGCAAAATACCACGGATAATGCGGCGACAGCAGAAACATGAAGACGCCGGCCAGCAACGCGGCGCCGGAGAATTCCCGCTCGGCGGCGTTGCGCGCTACGGCGACGGCAAACGCTAATATCACCAGGATCGCGACGGCGCCGGCGACGTAGGCGAGCGCCGGAAGTTTGGCAAAAGCCGGCAGAATCCGGAGCAGGCTCCACAGATAGAAGCCGGCACCGCCCGCGGTAAAGCCTTCTTCGTTAGCGTATCCCGGCAGAAAGCCCAGGACGCGCCAACCGACGCGGACAAACGGCAGATAGGCGAGGATCACGGCCCCGGCCCAAACCACGGGCGTGCGCCAATCCCAGCGGCGGTAAAGCGCCGGTAGCAGCAGCGCCGGATAGAGCTTGACCAAGGTGGCGCCGGCAAGCGCCAGCCCGGTCAGCCACCGATGACCGCGCCGATAGCCCCATAGCGCCAGCACGACGCAGGCGATCATCGCGGCGTCGATATGGCCGCTGCCGGCAAACTCCCAGACCGGCAGCGGGTGCCAGGCGTAAACCAGGATGCGCTGGGTAGGCACATCGGCGGCCGCGAGGAGCCGCAGCAGCAAAAATATGGTGGCCGCTTCAAAGGCGACCATCGCCGCCTTCATCGCGATCGGCGACTGGCTGAGCCGGGTCACCAGAAAAAAGATGGCCTCGGCCGCGGGCGGGTAGATCGTTGGCGCGTAGTTGTTGCGGTTGATGCGCAGGAAGATCGCGGGGTCGCGCAATCTTTCCAGATGCGGGTCGATCGGGATGTAGCGGTAGGGGTTGATGCCGGCGGCCTCGACCCGCCCGTCCCAGACATAGCGGTAGATGTCGGTCGACAGATAGGGCGGGGCCAGCAGCACCGGGAGGCGCAGCAATGCCGCGACAGCGAGGATCATCGTCAGCGTGCGTCGCGACCTGCCGATGTTCCAGATCAGCGCGACCGAGAGCAAATAGACCGCGGCTTGCGCCAGGGCAATGACGACAAAGCCGTCGATGTCGTCGCGTCGCTGGCGCGCGAGGCCAAGCAAGGTCAAGCCAAGGAGTGCTGCCGCGCACGACAGCAGCGCGGGCAAGCGGTTCCCGGTCACCGTCGCGCGCGGCCGGTCTGCATCCCCGGCAAGGCGATCCCGATCCTTTGGCCGCCATCATCGGCGACGAGGCCGCGCAAAAAGGCCGCGGTATGTGGTGCGTGATATCCGATGAGCCCGGTGCCGGCCGGGGGGACGCCGAGCAGCTCGTCGGCCAAGCGACGCAACGAAGAGAGATCATCGACGTCGTACCAGCGCGGCAACAGCACCGTTTGGAGCCCGACCTCCTGCGCCCGGTCGAGGGTTTGCGCCAGCACGCGCTCGGTGCTCCAGTCGATATCCTCGAACAGCCGCGCATGCGAATTCTTAAGCCCGATACAGTAATAGCCGCCGTCCTCGGCGGGACCCAAAACGACCCGCTCGCCCGGCGACCGCAGCGCCTGCACGGCCTCGATCAGGACCGAATTCGGCAGGGTTGGGCTGTCCGAGTTAACGAGACACACCGATCCGTAGCCGGCCGCCAGCAGGTCCGCTGTCGCGTCGGCAAGGCTGGAACCGAGGCCCACGTGCCGCGACGGCAACAGTCGGATTGCATCCGGCAGCAAGTCACGAAACGCCGCTGCGGAGCCGGGTGGCGCATAGGCAACATGGCCGTCGATCGGCGCCGATTGAGCAGCCAAGATAACGTTTTCGACCGTGTCGCGGATAAAACAGCCGCTCAATGCGGTTGCCTCCGGCTCGGACAAGGGGGGAGCGAGCCGCGTTTTGACCTCGCCGAGCCGGGGCGCCTTGGCCATCACCGCGATCGCGCAGCGCTCGGCGAGACTGCCGCGCCTCAAGTCCCCTCCCACCGCTGCGCCTCGGCGAGGCCGCGCCAGGCGCGCGCCGCCGCGGCAATCACGGTCAAGGATGCCGAGACGCCGTCAGCTTCACCCTTCTCGAAGTCGCCCAGGTTAACCGCCATTTGGTTCGTCACATGGGCGACGCACAGGATCGGCTTGCCGCGGGCGCGGGCGAAAGCATAGAGCGCCGCGGCCTCCATTTCGACGGCGAGGATATCGCGGGCGCGGCAGCGCTCGATCGCCGCCGCGGTCTCGCGGAACGGCGCGTCGGTGGTCCAGGCGGCGCCGCGATAGACTGGCTCGGCCGAGCCCGCGAGTTCTGCGGCCGTGCGCTCGATCAGAACCGGGTCAGCCTCGGCGAATTCGGCTGGCGGCAGATAGTGATAGCTGGTGCCCTCATCGCGGAGCGCCCGCTCGATCAGCACAAAATAGGGTGGCGGGCCGCAGGGTGTGATCTGGCCGGCCGACGTCATGCTGATCAGAAAGCGGCAACCGGAAACGAACAGCTCTTCGGCCAGCAGCACGGCAAACGGGGCCCCCACCGCGCAGCCGATGATGCCAAAACGCTCGGGGCCATGGGCGAACTCGTAGAGATTGGTGTGATAACAGGCCCAGCCTGACGAACGGTTTGCATTCCCAGCTCGGCGCAGCCGGCGCAGAATGTCGCCGTCGGGGTCAAGAACGCAGATCTCCGGCACGTCGAGGCTCGGCCGACCCTTTTGACGACGCGCCTCGCGCAGCAGGTTCGCCGGCTCGAACACGGAAGCGGCGACAAAATCCTTGCCTGCCAGGATTGGCGGCGCTGGTGCGCGGCTGTCGTCGCTCATCCGTCTGTTGTTGGCTACATTGGCCGGAGCGTCAAGAACCCCGATCGAAATTCCGACCGGCGGATGGTTCGCCGGTTGGGGTCTCAGAACCGGCACTGTAAGCTTGGCGCCAGCAATCAATTCTTTGCAGGGGGACGCCATGTCGTTGAGCCGTGAGTTCGCCCGGTTCGTCGCCAACCTCAAATACGCAGACCTGCCGGCGCCGGTCATCGACCGGGCCAAGGGCGTCACCTTGGAGGCGCTCTGCTCGGCCTTGGTGGCGCATGACATGCCGGCGAGCCGGCAGGCCTTGGCCTTGATGCAGGAGGAGGAGGCGGGCGGCGGCGGGGCTGCGACCGTGCTGGGCAGCGGGGCGAAGCTGACCAAGGCCGGGGCCGCCTTTGTCAACACCGAGACGGTCTTTGCTGGCGGTAAGTGGGACACTTTTCGCATGCTGACCCACCCTGGCACCGCGATCCTGCCGGCGGCGCTGGCCGCGGCGGAGACCACCGGCGCCTCGGGTGCGGAGTTCCTGACTGCGGTCGCCGCCGGCTATGAGGTCATGGAGCGGATGGCCGCCGAGTTCATCCCGACGGTCATGTCGCGCGGCTTTCACGCGGGTCCGGTGTTCGGCATCTTTGGCGCGGCGATCGCCGCGGCCAAGCTCGGCGGCCTCGACGAAAACCAGATCAACGGCGCCATCGCCCAATGCGTCAATCTCGCCGCCGGCAACCTTGAAGGGGCGCGCAGTGGCGGCCGTTCCTTGCGCGAGGGCGGTGCCGTGCGCAATGCGCTCCTCGCGGTGGCCCTGGCCAAGCACGGGGTTCCCGGCGGCGAGACAACATTGGAGGGCGAGGCAGGCTTCTATCACGCCTACGCCGGCAACAACCGCGGCGAGCTGAGCTATAGCTTTACCGGCGCGAACCGCACCGACCTCGCCAAGATAACGCAGGGCCTCGGCCGAGACTGGATTTTGCTCGAAACGCTTTATCGCATTTATTCGACGGCCGGCTACAACATCGCCCATATCGAGGTGACGGCGCAGCTATGCACGGAGCACGATATCCGTCACCAGGACATCGACCGGATCGAAGCTCTGGTAAACTGGTTCGAGACCGAATATCCGAGCCCGGCGTTCCCGACCCCCGGCAGCGACGGGAGCCCCAGGGTCGGCAGCACCCAGTATTTCACCGCCTATGGCGCGGTCGAGCGCGGCTACCCGCTGCTGCGCGGCGCCCAGCCCGGCCCGGGCGAGAGCGACCCGCCGGCGGTGCTCGATCTGATGCGGCGCGTGACGTTGATCCCGACGGTGCGGCACACTCTCTTCGGCCCGCGCGTCACGGTGTTTTTGAAGGACGGAAGCAGCTTCACCAAGGAGGGCACCGGGCGCGAATTCATCTGGGATTTCGAAGAAGAGGTGCAGCGCATCCGCCCGATTTCCTCTGGCCTGGCCATCAGCGAGACGCAATTCGCCGAACTGATCGAGACCTGCCGCCATCTCGACCGCATCGACCGCGCCGCCGACCGCCTGATCGCTCTGACGATCCCCTCATGAGGTGATGGACAGCGATGCCAGTAAGACCAGCACCTTGACCAGGCAGAGAAACGTGCGGCGCGGCGGGTTGCACCGGCCCTAGGCTGGGCCGATCGCGCAAAAGAGGGTCGCCAAGCGAGAAACCCGTGCGATGAGCGCGACGGTTTTGTACACTCTCCCCAGCCTTCAAGGGCCAGCTTTCAAGGGAGTGTCGAGACAATGGCGCAAGCATCGCAGAATTTTACGGCCGGTCCGTTGACGTTCACCGTCAGGCATGAGCTGTGGGACGGCAACATCCATGATCATGCCGACCAAGGCGTCTCGATTGCCGTTGCGGCGCAGGTCGCCGGCAAGGAGACCACCCTGTTGCGGTTCAACTGCTTCGACCAGGAAAAGAGCTACCTCTACGGGCCGGAAAACCACGGTCCGCAGGCCGCCGCAGCGACCACCGGGGACTATGCATCGGAGACGATAGCCGACGCGGTCAAGGTCTATCGGATGGACCCGATCGCCGACGGCAACCCGATCGGCTGGACGGTCAAGACTCTCGGGACCAAGCTGCCAAAGATGCTCGAGCGGGCCGGCTATCCGCAAATCGCCGCGGCGACCGACCTCGCCGCGGTGCGCGACGTGCTGCCCGAGTTAGAGAATTGCGCGAGGCAGCTGTTCGCCACCAAGCGCAATACGGTCAAGCACAATCGCGGCACGCACATCTTCGAAGCCGGCAATATCCGGTTCGGCCTTGAGATGCGTCGTCAGATGGGCGGCGACGGCGGCCTCGCCGTGCATGTGCTGGCCGATATCGGCGGCACGCCGGGCAAACCCTATGTTGAAGAGACCGAGCTGTTGGCCTTCGACTGCTTCTGGCAGCTGCCGCATTACCATTATGGCCCGCGCAACAAGAACCATCGCATCTATTGGGACAAGACCTTGGTCGAAGACCCGCTCGGCTGGGTGTTCGAGCAGCTCGACAACCGCAAGCTCGGTGCGATGATCGAGCGGGCTGGCTATCCGGGGGTCGCGGCCGATCTCGACATGGAGAAGATCGCGTCGGTGCTCCCGGCGGTCAAAAAACAGGCGCGCGAGATGCAGGCGGAAGGCGAGCGGCTGACTGGCCACCCGGGGCTGCCGCTGGAGGTAACCCCGAACCTCGCCGCCGGCTAACGCGACCGAGGCGGCTCGTCGGCGGGTGGAGCGCAGCGCCCCCGGCTTCGTTGCGGCGGCAGGCAGGGCCGGTTGCACCTGCCCTACGGCTAGCCCGCGACCGCCCGGACGAAGCGCTCCACCTCGGTTTCGTCGTTGTAATAGTGCACGCTGGCGCGGACGAGCGCCGCCAAGCCCGCGCGCCGGCAGATTGAGTGCCGGTGCCTGCGGCGAGCGCGATACGTGGACGTTGATGTTCGGTGCGGCGAGCCGCGCGCGCGTCTCGTCCGGCGCTTCGCCCTCCTTCAAAAATGTGACGATCCCACACTGCTCGACACCGAGATCGTGCACACTGATGCCGGGCCGCGTCGCGACTTCGCGCCGCAATAGCCCCGAGCGCTTTGACCCGTGTTTCGATCGCCCCGATGCCCAACCCTGCGCATAGCCGGCGGCAACGCCGAGCCCGATCTGGCCGGCGACAAACCGCTCCCAGCTTTCGAACCGGCGCGCGTCGTCACGGATGGCACAGCTGTCGCCACCGGCCCAGGAGGCGGCTTCGAGATCGATGAAGGGCGGTTCGAGCATGCCGATCGTCTCGTGCCGCACATAGAGAAAACCGGTGCCGCGAGGCCCGCGCAGATATTTGCGGCCTGGTGCCGAGAGCATGTGGCAGCCGGTCCGTTGGCATATCGACCGCAAGCTGGCCGCCCGGCTCGGCGGCGTGAACCCTTCGCGGGCGTCGTTCAACGGGGCACCGAAGCCGCAGTTCGCAAGCTTGCCGGCGGCATGCGGCTCGGACAAAAGCCGCCAGGGCCGCTCGGCTTTCGCCGCGCAAGAAGGGCCGCTGCTCCCGTCGCAGACGGTTCGCGTCCGCCCAGTCTCAGGCTTGCTCGATCGGGTATTTGGCGAAGATCGTCTCGCAACGGGCGAGCGCTTGGTCAGCCGCCTGGGTCGCGGTCAGCGCGCCGGTGAAGACCTCGGCCATCGGCGCGTTGAAGACGTGCTCGCTTTCGACCTGCGCCCACCCCGGATTGTAAGAATACCAATACGGTATCGTCGGGTCGATCAGGCCTTGCTTGATGTAGGGCGCGCGGTGCGGGTCACTCGACTTCATCCACCATGGATCGTTCTTGGCGATTTCCGGGAAAACCGGAAACCGGCGGGCGAGGCCGCCCTTCAGCCATTCGTTGTTGATCTTGGGCTGGGTAAAATATTTGGCAAAATCTTTTGCCACCGTGATGTTCTTTGCCCCCTTCGGGATCACCACGACGCTGATGCCGATCAGGCTCGGTATTGGCTTGCCCGAGTTGTCGAGCGGCAGCGGCTGGGTGATCACGTCGTGATAATACGCGTCCTTGCCTTCCGGCGTTTGCAGCATCGCCAACTCGGTTGACAAGGTGCCGTCGAAATCCATCACGCACAGCTTCGAGTGAAACGAATTGTTGTCGTCCGCGTCATTCCAGTTAACCGAACCCCGCGGGATGTAACCGTCCTTATACAACGTGCCGAGCTTGTCCATCGCCTTGATCGCCGCATCCCTGACCGCAGGGTTCTTGGCATGCAGCGTGCCGTCGGGGGTGACGATATCGACCCCGCCATAGGCGTTCAGGAAATGGTCGTAAGTATTGACCGGATCGATGCCGACCGTACCGACCACAAAGCCATAGGAATAGGTATGGCGCATGCCCTGAGCCTGCAATTTTTTCTGCATCGGCTTGAAGAAATCGATGAACGGGTCCCACCGGTCCGGCATATCGGCGATCTTGTAACCCGCTTTTTCGACAAGGCTCCTCCAGATGTGGAACGGGGTAACCCCCGCGGCCCACGGAATACCGTAATAGCTGCGCTTCTTTGTTACATTGTTGTAGCAATTGGTGGTGAGCAGCGCGGATTTGCTGTAATTGTCCTTCTGGGTGTCGATCACGTCAGTGACGTCGAGCAGCTTGTCGTTCCACGCCTGCTGGGCGAGGTAGGGCCCGAACGCCGGGTCGACCAAATCCGGCACCACGCCGCTCGTGATGGCCGAGATGAATTTCTGGCGCAACGGCGCGAACGGCACGATGCTGTAATCGATCTTGTTACCGCTGGCCTTTTCGTAGTCGGCGACCAGCTTACGAAAGGCCTCGTCCTCCTGCGGGATAAAGCCCTGCACCCACCACATGGTCGCGGTTTTCGCCTGGGCGTTGGCGATATAGGGCCGCGCCAATGTCCCGGCCGCCGCCAGCCCTAAGGATGCGCGCAACAGCGAACGCCGGCTCAGCCTCTCCATACCGTTCCTCCCTCGTTCAGGCCGCGCCCTTTACCAGGCGCGTGCCGGTCGGCAGTCTGAACCCTTCGTGGGCCTCGTTCAACGGCTTATCGCAATCTCTCGGGCCACGCCATTTGTGGTAGCCCGCTCGCCGGTGTCGGGCGGCGCATAAAACCGGTCGGCCCACGGCGAGCAGCCGATCCTGATCACCCCTCCTGGATCGGGTATTTGGCGAAGATCGCCTCGATGCGCTTGAAAGCCTTGTCGGCCGCCGCTTCGGGCTTCATCCCGCCGGTCACGATATCGGCGAAGGCGACATTGAAGGGATGCTCGGTGCGGACCTGCGCCCAGGCCGGGTTGTAGACAAAATATTCCGGTACGGTCGGCCCGAACAGGACCTGTCGGACATAGGGCGCGCGGTGCGGGTCCTTCGGATCAAGCCAGAACGGGTCGTTCTTGACGACCTCCAAAAAGACCGGGAGGTTGCGGCCGAGTCCGCCCTTCAGATAATCGCCGCTGACTTTGGGCTGGATAAGATATTTCAGAAATTCCTTTGCCGCCGGGACGTTTGGAGCGCCTTTCGGGATGAAGGCAATGCCGGCGAGGAACTGGCTCGGCAGTTGCTTGCCGTCATTGCTGAGCGGCAGCGGGTGAGTGATCGTATCATGGTAATAAGCCTGCTTGTCGTGATAGAGCGCAACCTCGGTCGAGATCGAGCCGTCGAAATCCATCACGCAGAGTTGCGAGTGAAAGGCGTTGTTGTCGTCGGCGTCGTTCCAGTTGACCGAGCCCGGCGGCACATAGCCCTCCTTGTAATCGGTGGTGAGGCGGACGAGCGCCTTGACCACGGCCTCGCGCACCTTGGGGTCGTCCGCGTGCAATTTGCCGTCCGGGGTGACGACGCCCTCGCCGCCATAGGCGATCATGTGCGCCTGAAACGTGCTGGTCGGATCGTTGCCGATCGTGCTGACCACCCAGCCCATGCCGTAGGTGTGGCGCATGCCCTTAGCGCGCAGGCCCCGCTGCACCGGCTTGAAGAAGTCGCAGAACGCATCCCAGGTCTTCGGCAGATCGGAGGTCTTATAGCCCGCCTTCTCGATCAGGCTGCCCCAGATATGGAATGGCCATGCCCCACCAGAGAACGGCGCCCCGTAATAACTGCGCCGCTTCTCCACATTGCTGTAGCAATAGGCGCTGGCCAAGGCGGTCGGAAAGTAATGCGATTTCTGGGTTTCGCACGACGTCGGTCACATCGACCAGCTGGCCTCGCCAGGCGCTCTCGGGCACGATCTCGGGCGGGGTGGCGTTGATCACGTCCGGCACGACGCCGCTGGTCAGCGCCGAAACGATCTTCTGGCGCAGCGGGGCGAACGGCACGATGCTGAGCTCGATCGTGTCGCCGCTCTGCTTTCTCGTAATCGGCAACGAGCTTGCGGAACGCCACATCCTCTTCCGGGATAAAACCCTGGACCCACCAGACGGTCGCGGTGGTGGCCGCGGCATTGGCGATGTAGGGGCGGGCCAACGTGCCGGCTGCGGCGATGCCGAGCGAGCCGCGCAGCACCGAGCGGCGGGTCAAGTATGCCATGACCGTTTCCTTCCCCGTTGGCGCCGCGCGACCCGTTCGCGGGCGCGTTGAGCTTTTTATTTGGGGAAGCTTGCGCCGCGCCGATCCGCCAAGTCAATAATATGTGCGGCGCAACGCCGCAGCCGGTGGCTGGCTCAAGCGCCGTTTTCGGGCTCGCGCGCTCGCCTGTCCGCCCCGGGGCCGCCTACACCGCCTTTTCGAGCTCGCGCAGGATCGTGTCGCCCATCCCTCGGGTCGAGACGCGGGCGCTGCCGGGCTGAGCGATGTCGTTGGTGCGCGCCCCGGCGGCGAGCGCGCGGCGCACCGCGTTTTCGACCAGATCGGCCTCCTCGGCCAGATCGAACGAGTAGCGCAGCATCATCGCGAACGACAGGACAGAAGCCAAGGGATTGGCCACATCCTGGCCGGCGATGTCGGGGGCGCTGCCGTGCACCGGCTCATAGAGCGCCCGCCGCCGCCCCGCGGCATCGGCGGCGCCGAGCGAAGCCGAGGGCAGCATGCCGAGCGAGCCGGTCAGCATCGCCGCGCAATCCGACAGCAGGTCGCCAAACAGGTTGCTGGTGACGATCACGTCGAACTGCTTGGGGTTGCGCACCAGCTGCATCGCGCAATTGTCGGCGTACATGAACGACAGCTCGATCTCGGGGTAATCGGCGTCGCGCACCCGCTGCGCCACCTCGCGCCACAGCCCGCCCGATTCCATGACGTTGGCCTTATCCACCTCGCACACGCGGCCCTGGCGCTTTTGCGCCAATTCGCAGGCGACGCGGATCACGCGCTCGATCTCGGCCTCGGTATAGACTTCGGTGTTGACCCCGCGGCGGCTGCCGTCGGGCATCCTCTCGACCCCGCGCGGCTCGCCGAAATAGATGCCGCCGGTCAATTCGCGCACGATCATCAGGTCGAGGCCGGCGACCAGCTCGCGCTTGAGGCTCGACGCGTCGGCCAGCGCCTCGAACACCACCGCTGGGCGCAGATTGGCGAACAGGTCCATTTCCTTGCGCAGCCGCAACAGGCCGCGCTCGGGGCGCAGCTCGAACGGCAGGCTCTCCCATTTGGGTCCGCCGACCGAGCCGAACAGCACCGCGTCGCTAGCCAAGGCCTGGGCGAGGGTCGCATCGGTCAGCGGGGTGCCGTCGGTGTCATAGGCGCCGCCGCCGACCAGGCCCTCGGTGATCGCGAAGCTGGCGATATGGCGCCGGTCGAAGAAATCGGCGACGCGCAACACTTGGCGCATGATCTCCGGGCCAATCCCGTCACCGGGCAGCACCAGGACTTTACGATTGGCGCCGCTCGCCTGAGCCACCGCTCACGCCCCGCGCTGGGTCATGCCGAACTGCCATGGACGCGCCAGCCGCGCCTTTTCTTCGTAGCTCGCGATGCCTGCACCCTTCTCCTCGGTCAAGCCGATGTCGTCGAGCCCGTTTAAGAGGCAATGCTTGCGAAAGGCGTCGAGTTCGAAATGCACCTTCTCGCCATCCGGGCGGGTGATCGTCTGGGTTTCGAGGTCGATCGTCATGACCGCGTTGGCGCCTTTCTTGGCGTCCTCCATCAGCTCGTCGCAGGTCTCTTTCGGCAACGCGATCGGCAGGATGCCGTTCTTAAAGCAATTATTGTAAAAGATGTCGGCAAAGCTCGGCGCAATGACACAGCGAATGCCGAAATCGAGCAATGCCCAGGGGGCATGCTCGCGGCTCGACCCGCAGCCGAAATTGTCGGCGCCGATCAGGATCTTGGCATTGCGATAGGGCGGCTGGTTGAGGACGAAATCCGGGTTCTCCGAGCCGTCGGCGCGAAACCGGATTTCCTGAAACAGCCATTTCGACAGCCCGGTCCGCTTGATCGTTTTCAGATAGATCGCCGGGAAGATCTTGTCGGTGTCGAGATTGACAATCGGCAACGGCGCCGCAACGCCGCTCAATTGGGTGAATTTTTCCATATACTCTGCTCCCCCGTCATGGCCGGGCATGTCCTGACCATCCAAGTGGATCCCCGGAACAGGTCCGGGGATGACGATGATTAAATTACCGGGTTCAGCCGAGCTGCCGCACATCGGTCAGCTTGCCGGTGACGGCGGCGGCGGCAGCCATCGCCGGGCCCATCAGGTGGGACTTCGCGTTCTTGCCCTGGCGGCCCTCGAAATTGCGGTTCGAGGTGGTGGCCACGCGCTCGCCATGCATCGCCTTGTCGTTGTTCATCGACATGCACATCGAACAGCCGGCGTCGCGCCATTCGAACCCGGCTTCGAGGAAAATGCGGTCGAGCCCCTCCTCCTCGGCCTGGTGCTTGACGTGGCCCGAGCCCGGCACGACCAACGCAGTCACCCCATCGGCAACCCTGCGGCCCTTGGCGATCGCCGCGGCAGCGCGCAGATCCTCGATCCGGCTGTTGGTGCACGAGCCGATAAAGACGCGCTGCACCGGCACCTCGGTCAGAAGGGTGTTCGGCTTCAGCTGCATATACTGCAGCGCGCGCTCGATCGCGGCTCGCCGCAACGGGTCGTCGATCTGCGCCGGGTCGGGGACGCGGCCGGTGACCGGTGCGGCTTGCTCGGGGTTGGTGCCCCAGGTGACGTGCGGTGCTATGTCCGCCGCGTCGAGATGCGCCTCCTTATTGTACTTCGCGTCGGGGTCGGAGGGCAGGGTGCGCCAGTCGCGGACCGCCGCTTCCCAGGCGGCGCCCTTCGGCGCGTAAGGCCGGCCCATGACATAGGCGATAGTCTTGTCGTCGGGTGCGACAAGGCCGGCGCGCGCACCGGCTTCGATCGACATGTTGCAGACCGTCATCCGCCCTTCCATCGACATGTCGCGGAAGGTGCTGCCGGCATATTCGAAGACATGCCCGGTGCCCCCGGCGGTGCCGATCTTGGCGATGATCGCCAGGATCACATCCTTTGGGCTGACCCCGGTGCCGAGCCCGCCATTGACCTCGATCAGCATGTTCTTGGCCGGAGCCTGGATCAGCGTCTGGGTCGCCAGCACATGCTCGACCTCCGAGGTGCCGATGCCAAAGGCGAGCGCCCCCATCGCGCCATGGGTCGCGGTGTGGCTGTCGCCGCACACGATCGTCATGCCCGGCTGGCTCAGCCCCTGCTCCGGCCCGATGATGTGGACGATGCCCTGGTCGATGCTGGTGATCGGGAAATAGGGGACGCCGAATTCCTTCACATTGCGCTCGAGGGTATCGACCTGGAGCTTTGAGTCGGGTTCGTCGATGCCGGCGACGCCGGCGCTGCGGTTGGTGGTCGGGATGTTGTGATCGGCCACCGCCATCGTCGCATCCGGTCGGCGGACCTTGCGGCCGGCGAGCTTCAAGCCTTCGAACGCCTGCGGGCTGGTGACCTCGTGGACCAGATGCAGGTCGATGTAAATCAGGCAGGTGCCGTCGTCCTGGCGGTCGACGACATGGTTGTCCCAGATCTTGTCAAACAAGGTGCGCGGCGCAGCCATGGTTGCGGTCCTCCGATCGATCACTTGTTGCCGCCGGTCTTGGCCGGCGTCGGCGGGGTTCCGGGGCGCACGCTGTCGCGCGCGCGTTCGGCGATGCGGGCCCGCCGCCCGGTAAGGCCGCGCAGATAATAGAGCTTGGCCCGGCGCACCACGCCGCGGCGCACCACCTCGATCGCGGTGATCCGCGGCGAATGGAGCGGAAAGACGCGCTCGACGCCCTCGCCATACGAGATTTTGCGCAATGTGAAGTTGGCGTTGACGCCGCCGTTCTTGCGCGCGATGCACACCCCCTCAAAGGCCTGGATGCGTTCGCGCTCGCCCTCGACGACCTTGAGGCTGACGCGCACCGTATCGCCCGGCTCGAAGATCGGCACCGGCCGGCCGGCCGCCAGCTTCTCGACCTGATCGTGTTCCAATTGCTGCAGAAGGTTCATCGCTCGCCCTCTCGATTGCTATGATCCGCGCCTGTCGCGGCGTGACCCTGTGCTGCGCGATAGCGTTCCCACAAATCGGGGCGGCGTTCGCGGGTCAGCCGCTCGGCTTCGGCGCGGCGCCACCTGCGGATGCGCGCGTGGTCGCCCGAGACCAGCACCGGCGGCACCGCGCGGCCCTGCCACTGCTGCGGCCGGGTGTATTGCGGGTATTCGAGCAGCCCCTCGGCAAAGCTCTCCTCGGCCACCGCCGCGGCATCTCCGACCACCCCCGGCAACAGCCGCACACAGGCGTCGATCACGGCAATCGCGGCCGGCTCGCCGCCCGACAGCACAAAGTCGCCGAGGCTCAATTCCTCGAGCGCACGAGCCTCAAGCACCCGCTCGTCGACGCCCTCGAAGCGGCCGCAGATCAGGGTAACTCCAAGGCCCGTCGCGAGCGCCGCCACCCGCCGCTGCTCGAGCCTGCGCCCGCGTGGCGAGAGCACGATCAGCGGCCCGACCCCGCCGCAACCCGCGACGGCCGCATCGAGCACATCGGGACGCATCACCATCCCCGGCCCGCCGCCATAAGGGGCATCATCGACCGAGCGGTGCTTATCGCGCGCAAAGTCGCGGATGTCCACCGTCTCGAGCCGCCATAGCCCGGCGCTCAGCGCCTTGCCGGCGAGCGAGTGGGCGAGCGGCCCCGGCAGCATCTCCGGGAAGATCGTCAGCACCGTCGCCCGCCAGCTCATGCGTCTTCGGCGACAGTCGGCGAGGCGGCGACGTCATCGTCGATCAGGCCTGGGTCGATCAGGCCTGGGTCGATCAGGCCTGGGTCGATCAGGCCTGGCGGCGGCTCGACCACCAGCCGGCCGGCCTCAAGATCGACGATCGGGACGACCGCCCGGGTGAACGGCACCATCGCCGGCGGTGCACCGGGGCGGGCAATTTCGAGGGTGTCGCCGGCGCCGAAATCGTGCACGGCACGCACCTGCCCGAGCGGGGTCCCGTCGCCCAGCACCGCGGCGAGGCCGATCAGGTCGGCGTGGTAATACTCGTCCTCCGCCGGCGGCGGCAGCGCCGCGCGCGGCAGATAAAGGCGTAGGCCGCGCAGCTCCTCTGCGCGGTTGCGGTCCTCGACCCCCGGCAAGCGCGCGATCAGCACGCCCTTAGCGGCGCCGATCAGGCGCAATTCAAGGTGCCGACAGCCGGTCTGGTCGGCGAGCGGACCATAGGCGGCGACATCCTCGGGGCGCGCGGTAAAGCTTTTGATCCGCACTGCCCCTCCAACCCCCTGCGGGCCGGTGACAATCCCGACGCAGACCCACTGCGAATGCCCCTCACCCCGACCCTGTCCCCGCTTGCGGGGAGAGGGAGGGGCCTGCGAAGCGGGAGGATGAGGGGCTGGCGATAAGGCTCGGCGATTGCGAAACATCGCGGGAGCTCAAGCCTGAAATGCGATGACAGCGGTTGGCGCTCAGCCTCGGCCGGCGGCGGCTGCGGCCGCTTCAGCGGCGGCCTTCTGCCGCTCCTGCGCCTTGGACTTCGGCGCCGATTTGACCGGGGTGTCGCGCAGCGCCCGCTTCTCGATCAGCCCGGCCTCACCCAAAAATCGCGCCACCCGGTCGGTCGGCAGCGCGCCGACCCCGAGCCAATGCTGCACCCGCTCCGATTTCAAGGTCACCCGATCGGGGTGCGAGCGATCGACCATCGGGTTGTAGGTGCCGACCCGCTCGATAAACCGGCCGTCGCGCGGGCTGCGCGAATCGGCGATGACGATGCTGTAATAGGGCCGCTTTTTGGCGCCGCCGCGGGCCAGGCGTATTTTCAACGACATGCTGTCACCTTTATTCTACTGACGAAACGCGCCCGGCATCAGCCCGGCCAGGCCATGGCGCGCCACCCCCTTGGGACCCAGCTTCTTCATCTTTTTCATCATGTCGGCCATGTCCCGGTACTGCTTTAGGAGCCGGTTGATCTCCTGTACCGAGGTGCCTGAGCCGGTCGCGATCCGCCGCCGGCGCGAGCCGTTGAGCAGCATTGGGTTGCGCCGCTCGCGCTTGGTCATCGACGAGATGATCGCCTCCTGGCGCTTGACGATGCCCTCATCGATATTGGCGTCGTCGAGCTGCTTCTTGAGCTTGCCGATGCCCGGCAGCATCGACAGCATGCCGCCCATTCCGCCCATGCGCCGGATCTGGCGCAGCTGGCCGGCGAGGTCGTCGAGGTCGAAATTGCCTTTGGCAATCTTGGCAGCGAGCTTTTCGGCTTCATCGCGATCGACGGTTTCGGCGGCTTTTTCAACCAGAGTGACGACATCGCCCATGCCGAGGATGCGCCCGGCGATCCGCTCGGCGTGAAACGGCTCGAGCGCGCCGATCCGCTCGCCGGTGCCGATGAACACGATCGGCTTGCCGGTGATCGCGCGCATCGACAGGGCCGCACCGCCGCGCGCATCGCCATCGACCCGGGTCAAGACGATCCCGGTGACCCCGGCGCGCTCGCCAAACGCCTTGGCGACATTGACCGCGTCCTGACCGGTCATCGCATCGGCGACCAAGAGGGTCTGGTGCGGGTGCGCGGCCTCACGCACCGCGGCGACCTCGAGCATCAGCTCCTCATTGACGTGGAGCCGCCCGGCGGTATCGAAGATGACCACGTCATAGCCCTGGGCCCGCCCGGTATCGAGCGCGCGCCGGGTGATCGCCACTGGCTTTTCCCCGGGCACGACCGGCAGGCTGGCGACGCCGATCTGGCGGCCGAGCACGGCCAATTGCTCCTGTGCCGCGGGGCGTTGCACATCGAGCGAAGCGAGCAGCACCTTTTTGCGCTCACGGCCTTTGAGGCGGTTGGCGATCTTGGCCGCGGTCGTGGTCTTGCCCGAGCCCTGCAGCCCGACCAGCATGACCCCGACCGGCGAGGGGGCGTTGAGGTCGAGCCCGCCTGCGCCGCTGTCTTCACCGGGGCGGGCGCCGCCGACTTCGCCGCCTAGCACCTCGACCAGGTGGTCGTGGACGATCTTGACCACCATCTGCGCCGGGGTGACCGAGCGCAGCACCTCCTGGCCGAGCGCCTTTTCACGCACCGCGGAGACAAAATCGCGCACCACCGGCAGCGCCACATCGGCTTCGAGCAGGGCGACGCGGATCTCGCGCAACGCGGTCCCGACATCGTCCTCGCTCAGGGCCCCGTGGCGGCGCAGCCGGTCGAAGACCTCGCCGAGGCGATCGGTCAGATTGTCGAACATGCGAATTCCCGCACGATGGTTCTCTAGACGCAGAGCGCCAGTGCGCGACACTCGCGGACTGGCGAACCGGATTGGCCCGGAGATTGCCGCCGCTCTCGCGCGGACGGCATCGCACCCTAGTCTCGGGCCGGACGCCTGTCAATTGCACGGCGGCCCCGGAGCCGGAGCTTCGGCCGGCGGACCCGGCGGGTATCGCCAAGCGCCCCGGGGAACTCGCGAGGTCGGTAGTTTGCCTCCCCAGTTAAATCACAATTACGCGAACGGGGCTCTGGACAGATGGCGTTCGGACATAATAGTTTTGTCGTAAGCAGCGATGGGCCTGGGCGAACGTCCATCAAAAAGCGAAACAGCACGCTCAGGCGCAATTATCGGCGGGACCGAGCCCTCGCCTTTTGGTTGAGAACCGGTCTGCCGACAGGAACAGGTTTCGCGGGCGTCCGCGCAGGCGGTCCGGCGCGGGCTCCTGCACCCCTCTGCGGGTGGGAGGAGTTGCTGTGGAGGCGAGCGTCGCGCCAGGTCTGGCGGTCGCGCACGGCCGTGGCAGCCAGGTCGGTCTCGTGGTCGTGTGGGAAGTGCGCTATCTCGGCGAGGTGCTGGCCGAGACGCTCGAGCGCGATCCCCTGGTCTCGGTCCTCAGGGTATGCACCGAGCTCTCGGAGGCCGTCGCGCTCAGCACCGGGCTGCGGGCCGATATCGTCTTGCTGGACGCGAGGATCTCCGAGGGCGCCGCCGCCGTCAGACGCGCGCTCGACATCGCACCCGATATGCGCATCATTGCCTGCTCGGTCAGGGAGACCGAAGAGGAAATCATCGGCTGGGCCGAAGCGGGCGTCATCGGCTACATCCCGAGAACCGCCGCGATGGCCGATTTCGTGCGCCTGATCTTGGACATCCACAATGGCGTGCAGGTCTCCTCCGGCCGGGTGGTCACCGGGCTGATGCGCCGCATCGCGCTGACCGCGAGCCGGCGCCCGAACCACGAGACCGCGCTGCCGACGCCGATGCTGACCAAGCGCGAGCGGCAGACCGCCGAGTTGATCAGAAGCGGGCTCAGCGACAAAGAGATCGCCCGGCAGTTGAACATTAGCCTGGCGACGACAAAATCGCATGTGCACAATCTGCTCGGCAAGCTTCACGCCCAGCGTCGCAGCCAAGTGGCGGAATGGCTGCGGCGGCACGAGCCCCGGCCCGGTGCGGGGTTGATTCGGCCGCCATCTGAAGCGCAGCGCAGCGGCGCCGGAGCCCTCTGATCACGGTCCAGGGCTTCTTGCCAGATCGGCCGTGATAGCCCCGGTCGAGTGTTGTGAGCGCTGGCGGCGCTGCGAGCATCAGATGCCGCTGCGGTCGCGGGCGATTTCGGCCTGTGCGACCCGCGGCGGGATCACCCAGGCGTAGAACGCGTCGCGCTGAAAGCTCCGCGACGCGCTGTTATCGCTCCCCCAGCTGACCAGAGAGACGATCTTGACATAGAGCTGCTGGCCGGGGGCGAGGTCGACATTTCTGTCCTGGTTGAAGTCGCGGGCGAAGCTGACCGGCGCGATGTGATAACGCCCGGGCGGAACGTCACGGTAAACCACCCTGCCATTGGCGACCGAGGCGAAATAGCGGCCGTTCACATCGACATTCGCAAGGTTGAGGCTCTCGGAGGGCTCCCAGGCGCGGTAGAGCCAAATCCGGGCCTGCCCCGGCGGGACCGGGGCTTGGGCCAGCGGCGGCGACGCGGCGCAGCCCGCGGTAAGCAGCACTGCTGCGGCCGCAGGCCCGCTCCACCATCGCGACCGTGAACGGGGGTTCGCCGCCATCGACCTCCTCCGGCATGTTTGAGTTGCGCCCGGCTTTTTTGGGTTGTGCTCGGCGCTTGGGTTGTGCTCGGCGCGGCCGGCATCACTGCACGGCCAGGTGGCGCTCACGTAGATTTGTTGGCGCCGGATTGCGTGATCAAGTGCGCGGCTGATGAAAGCCGCCGTCCGCCGCCCGGCGCCGCAACCCGTCCTGGCCGGCTCTTTCTCGTTTTCGGTGTGTGGCATTTTTGACGCAGAGTTGCGTATACGACAGTTTCGCGCTCGTCCGCCGAACCCGACGATGATCCAGGGCGCACTCCCAACTCCATCCACGCTATCAGCGAATTCAAGGTTTTAATGGCGAACGATCTAAATCGTCCCGGATTAAGGTCTAATTCGTTCCTACACCTTAACTCAATCTAACGATGGATGGCACCGAGAGGCCGCACTCGGTCAACATCAACCTGTGATTTAGGAGCTCGGTTACCGGGGGAGCGGCTAACGATGATTAGAACGCAGGGTATCGGGACATTTGCGGCGATCGGCGGCTTGGCCGCCACGATCGTCATGCTGGCGGGGTTTCCCACCGCCAAGGCAGACGAGCTGGCGGATCTGCGCGCCAACCAGCAGCTGCTTCAGCAGCGCATCGACCAGCTGGCGCAGGCTCAGGCGCAGGCTTTGCCGGAAACGAAAGCCTATCCCGGCCTGCCGGGCGCCATGGGCACGGCGCCAATCCCGGGGCAGGCGCTGGCCGGCGGCAGCTTCCCGCGGTCGTTCCTGATCCCGGGCACCGACACCTCGATCCGGGTCGGCGGCTTTGTCGATATCACCGCCCTCGATTTTCTGCAGGGCGGCGGCAATGTGCCGGGCAGCAACAACTCGTCCAACTCCGGGCAAAACGGCAACCTGCATTCGATGCCGGTCGGCGAAGCCTTTATCCCCGGCGTCGGCGTAGTCCCGCAGTCGAAGGCGCACTCGAAGGGCAACGGGGTGTTCGTATTCAGCCCGCAGCAGTCGCGGATCAACGTCGAGACCCGCACCCCGACCGCCTGGGGCGAGTCGCGGACGTTCTTCGAATTCGACTGGTCGGGCTGCAACAATTATAGCTGCCAAGCCTTGCAGCAGGGTGGCGGCAACAGCATGCTGCCGCGGCTCGAGATACGCCTACGGCACCTTGGGCGGGCTTGCTCGCCGGCCAGGCGCTGTCAAACTTCTCCGATGCCGACGCCGACACCGAATCGATGGAGTTCGGCGGCACCGAAGGGTCGACCGGTGGTAATCGTATCCCGCAGGTGCGCTACACGCTCCCCGGCCCGTACGGCAGCGCCTTCTCGGTGTCGGCGGAACAGCCGGTGACTTCGGTCATCGACGCCAGGCGGCAACATGACTTCGGACCGGCCACCGACGGGCTGACCGGCACGACCGGCTCGCCGCCGGCCGGGGTGATCACCGCGATCTGCAACGGCCATCCTTGCACCGGCGCCGGCGGGGCGCAGGTCAACCCGGCCAAGCAGACTGCGCCCGATCTGACCATTGCCAATTATTGGTCGCAGCCCTGGGGGCATGTCGACTTTGCCGGGATCATGACACTTTCCCGATGTCGAGGACGGCACCTACATCAACCGCCATTTTATCGGTTACGGCGGGCATTTCTCCGGCGACGTGCATCCGCAACTGGTTCGGCTACACGAAGGATGACTTCCTGTTCAGCGGCATCGCCGGCGTCGATATCGGCAACCGTCTCTCCGGCGGCGAAAGCACGCTGTTCGATCTGGCGAGCAACTTCACCGTCACCACCGCCTGCGCGACGCCAAGGCCCGGCTGCACCGGCGGGATGGCGGCGTCCAACATCATCTTTAAGCCGATCTTCGGGTACAGCGCGCAGGGCGGCTATCAGCATTGGTGGACCTCGAACCTGCGCTCGACGGTCGCCATCGGCGTGTCGCAGCAGGACGTCTCCTCGCAGCTGATCGGGCCGTTTCGAAGCCAACTCGACGAACAAGCAGCTGTGGAACACCTTTGTCAACCTGGTGTGGAACCCGGTCGCGTTCATCACCACCGGCGTCGAATACATGTACGGCAAGCGCGTCGTCGTGTCGGGCGCCAGAGGCCAGGAGCAGGTGCTGATCGGCAAGTGGCGCGTGGCCTTCTAGAGACAGAACCCACACGCACGCACATTCAGGCACCTGGCGGAAAACGCCAGGTGCCGTTTTCCGCGGCAATTCATTGTAGAACGCCTGGGGAACGGCCGATGATCGAGCTGATCGAGGGGCTTCCGGCCAATGTCGTCGGCATCGCCGTCAAGGGCCGGGTGACGCGGCAGGATTGCCGCGAGGTGCTGGCGCCGGCGGTCGCGAGGACATTGCGGCGGCGCGAGCGGATCCGCCTCTACTATGAGATCGGCTCGCGCTTCCCGGGGGCCGGGTGGGACGATCTCGATCTCGGCCTCGAGCATGCCGCCTGGTGCGAACGGGTCGCGATCGTCACCGACATCGCCTGGATCAGCCTGACCGTCAAGGCCTTGCGCTTTTTGATCCCGGGCGAAGTCCGGGTGTTCTCGACCATCCAGACGGCGGAAGGCCGCGCCTGGATCGCCGCGCGCCCCGGCTCGCGCGCCGACACCCAGGAATTCGCCGCGCTGCGGCCGCGCCCGGTCGCGGCACGGCGCCTGAGGCGCGCGGCCGCGGCACCGGCGCTCGCCAGCGTCGCGGCGCCGGCGAGCACCGATCAGCCGGGTCACACCTTCCTTTAAAGATGGCGGCACGACGCTCCGCTCCCAACGCGCGCGGGCCGGGCCGGTCGGCGCTCCTGCCTGAGCGTCGCCTCGTTGCTAAATGCGAACCTGCCTGCAACAGGGGCAGCAGCGCGAGAGCCCTCACGAGGGAGTTGTGGCCCCCGGCTGATCTTGGCCCGCTCGAGAACCGGCGCCGCCTCGAGTGGGCCGTGGCGCGGCAAACGGTGCAAACCGGACTTTTGTCACCGCAACTCACCCCCCTCGTCATCCCGACGCAGCAGCGCGTGAAGAAATCTCTCTCAGCCCATCAATTCGTCACCCCGGCGCAGGCCGGGGCCCATCGGTCCACGGCACGGACCGGTAGTTGTCGGTTCAGACAAATCGTAACTCGTTGAAAAGCTCGGAGTGGCGGAAACGTGGGTCCCGGCCTTCGCCGGGAACGCCGAATCCATGGCGATTTCTTCACGCACTCGCAGGCCGGGACCCATTTCAGCCATAGGCGCCGGCCGGAACCCGTCCTCAAGCGGGCCGCACCCGCTGGATCCGTGGGCCGGTGTGGCAATGCCGCAGGGGGCTATCTGTCCGGTGCGTGCCACTAGCGCCGGCTGCGATATGGCTGGATTGAGTTGGGTTGCGGCTGGGTTAGAAACCTCAGGCGCCTCAGTCCTCCGTCATGCGTTAGCATTAATCAGAACTATCTCGGGACCGGTTCCTTTCAATTTTAAATATATCAATTGCATTTGCGCCCGATCCCTGTTGATTCATAGTGTAGTTCGTACACCATGAACATCATTCAACCCGTAGACTTACGTCCATCGAAAATGGACCAATAAATCGGATTCTATTCGTCAGATGGATGGCTCCGAGAAGCCGCGCTCGGTCAACATCAACCTGTGATTTAGGAGGTCGGTTATCGGGGGAGCGGCTAGCTATGAAAAGGCATGGTATTGGGAAATTCGCGGCGATCGGCGGCTTGACCGCCACGATCGTCATGCTGGCGGGGCTTTCCACCGCCAAGGCAGACGAGCTGGCGGATCTGCGCGCCAACCAGCAGCTGCTGCAGCAGCGCATCGATCAGCTGGCGCAGGCCCAGGCGCAGCAGCTGCCGGAGACGAAAGCTTTTCCGGGCCTGCCGGGCGGCATGGGCACGGCGCCGATCCCGGGGCAGGCGCTGGCCGGCGGCAGCTTCCCGCGGTCGTTCCTGATCCCGGGCACCGACACCTCGATCCGGGTCGGCGGCTTTGTCGACATCACCGCCCTCGATTTTCTGACCGGCGGCGGCAACGTGCCGGGCAGCAACAACTCGTCCAACGCCGGGCAAAACGGCAATCTGCATTCGATGCCGGTCGGCGAAGCCTTTATCCCCGGCGCGATCCCGCCGCAGGCCGTCGCCGGCTCCGGCGGCTTGGTCCCGCAGTCGAAAGCGCACTCGAAGGGCAACGGGGTGTTCGAGTTCAGCCCGCAGCAGTCGCGGCTCAACGTCGAGACCCGCACCCCGACCGCCTGGGGCGAGTCTCGGACCTTTTTCGAGTTCGACTGGTCGGGCTGCAACAACTATAGCTGCCAGGCCTTGCAGCAGAGCGGCGGCAACAGCATGCTGCCGCGCCTGCGATACGCCTACGGCACCCTGGGCGGGTTGCTTGCCGGCCAGGCGCTGTCGAACTTCTCGGACGCCGACGCCGACACCGAATCGGTGGATTTCGGCGGCATCGAGGGGTCGACCGGCGGCAATCGCATCCCGCAGGTGCGCTACACGATCCCCGGACCCTACGGCAGCGCCTTCTCGGTGTCGGCCGAGCAATCGCTGACCTCGATCATCGTGCCGGGCGGCACGGTTTCCTCGGACTTTGCCCTCGACGGTCTGACCGGCACGACCGGCTCGCCGCCATCCGGGGTGATCCCGGCGATCTGCAACGGCATGGTCTGCACTGGGGTGGCGGGGGCGCAGGTCAACCCGGCCAAGCAGACGGCGCCCAATCTGACCATTGCCAATTATTGGACGCAGCCCTGGGGGCATGTCGATTTCGCCGGCGTGATGACCTTCCCCGATGTCGAGGACGGCGCCTACATCAGCCGGCACTACATCGGCTACGGCGGGCATATCTCGGGTGACGTGCATCCCCGCTGGTGGGGCTACAACAAAGACGACTTCCTGTTCAGCTTTATCGCGGGCCAAGGCATCGGCAACTATCTGAGCGGCGGCGAGAACACCCTCTTTCAGCTGGCGAGCAACTTCACCGTCACGACCGCCTGCGCGACGCCCAGGCCGGGCTGCGAGGGCGGGCTGGCGGCCTCGAACATACTCTTTAAGCCGACCATGGGGTTCAGCACCAACGGCGGCTACCAGCACTGGTGGACGCACAATCTGCGGTCGACGATCGCGGCCGGCGAGGTTCAGCAATACGTCTCCTCGCAGCTGATCGGGCCCGTCGAGTCCAACTCGGCCAACAAAGTGCTGTGGGACGCCCTCGTCAATCTGGTGTGGAACCCGGTCGCGTTCATCACCACCGGCGTTCAGTACATGTACGGCAAGCGGATCGTCGTCTCCAACGCCAAGGGCAGCGAGAACGTGCTCGTCGCCAAGTTCCGCGTGTCCTTCTAGGGGGACAAGCACATTCGGGGCACCTGGCCCGCGGGGTCAGGTGCCGTTGTCTCGAACGCAACGGGCTACCCGAAGGACCGGCCGATGATCCAGCTGATCGAGGGGCTTCCGGCCAATGTCGTCGGCATCGCCGTCAAGGGCCGGGTGACGCGGCAGGATTGCCGCGATGTGCTGGCGCCGGCGGTCGCGAGGACGCTGCGGCGGCGCGAGCGGATCCGCCTCTACTATGAGATCGGCTCGCGCTTCCCGGGCGCCGGGTGGGACGATCTCGATCTCGGCCTCGAGCATGCCGCCTGGTGCGAACGGGTCGCGATCGTCACCGACATCGCCTGGATCAGCCTGACCGTCAAGGCATTGCGCTTTTTGATCCCGGGCGAAGTCCGGGTGTTCTCGACCATCCAGACGGCGGAAGGCCGCGCCTGGATCGCCGCCCGCCCCGGCTCGCGCGCCGACGCCCAGGAATTCGCCGCGCTGCGGCCGGCCGCGGCGACGGCAAGGCGCATGCGTCGCTCATCGGCGGCGCCGACATCGCCGAGCCGCGCAGCGTTGCCGCCCACCGATCAGCCGAGCCACGGCCTCGTCTAGAGCAGCCGGCGCGAGATCGGCGCGCCCTAACATTCGGATCAGCCCGCGGGCCGCTTGGTCGAAAGCGGCCCCCAGGCCGGGAACAGCCGGCCGCCGCGGCCCAATGCATTGCCCGCCGAACCGGCCCGTCCGGAGCGGGTTCGGCAGCCCACGGGCGCCAATGCGGCGCGCGACCACCGCCGGCGATCATGCCCCAGCGATCATTCCCCGCCATCATGTCCTTGACGATCGCGCACCGGCCCTCTACTCGCCATCCGTGCGGCATTCAGCCTGCGCTCGGCAAACCGGAGGACGCGCGATGGACTGCGACGGCGATCCTCCACCACGATTGCAACCGACCGGGGACGAGCAGGCCGGCTCCTCGCAATGGGTCGCGCGCATCCTCTTGGCCTCGGCGCTGGGGCTCTTCGGCCTGTGGATTCTGCACCGGTTCTTGCCGGCGCTGGCCTGGGCCGCGATCCTGGCGATCGCGTTGTGGCCGCTCCACTGGCGCCTGGCGCGGGCGTTCCCGGAGCGGCGGGTTCTGGCGCCACTGGCGCTTACCCTGCTGGTCGGCCTCGTCATCATTGTGCCGCTGCTCTACGCCGCGGTCGAGTTGGGGCGCGAAAGCGGCGCCTTTTTTGGCTACCTTGGCGAATTGCGGCGCACCGGATTGCCGATGCCCCCTTGGCTGCCGCGGCTGCCGGGGCTCGGCCATCAGCTGGCGGCATGGTGGCGCACAAACCTCAGCGACCCGCAGGCGATGCAGGCGCTGCTCGGCCGCATCTACACCCGCATTCCGGTTCGCTCGGCACGGCAGCTCGGCGGAGAAATCGTTCACCGCCTGATCCTGTTCGGCTTCACTCTATTGACCTTGTTCTTCCTGTTTCGCGATGGTGCTGCACTCAGCCGTCAGCTGCTGGATCTGAGCCAACGCGTGCTCGGCCCGAGCGGCGAACGGGTTGCCCGGCACATGATCGCGGCGGTGCACGGGACCGTGACCGGGCTGGTGCTCGTCGGCCTGGCCGAGGGTGTGGTGATCGGCTTTTCCTATGCGCTCGCCGGCCTGCCGCATTGGGTGGCGGTGGCGGCGGTGACCGGCGTCGTGGCGGTGATCCCGTTTGGCGCGCCGCTCGCGTTCTGCCTGGCGGGCTTGTATCTGGCCGCCAATGGCAGCACCGGCGCGGCGGCCTTGGTCGTCGGCTTTGGCTTTCTGGTGGTGTTTGTGGCCGATCACTTTATCCGCCCGTTTCTGATCGGGGGGGCGGCGCGGCTGCCGTTTTTATGGGTTCTGCTCGGCATCGTCGCCGGGCTGGAGACCTTCGGCCTGCTCGGGCTTTTTCTCGGGCCGGTGGTTATGGCGGCGCTGATCTCGCTGTGGCGCGAGTGGACCCAGGCGCCGGACGCGTCCGGCAGCCGGCCGGCGCCGGTCCCGAGCAGGCGCCGCCACCGCTGATCGCGGCGCGAGGGCCCGCGCCGGAGAGCGGCCTCAAATCCGACCGAAAACGGCGGCGAGGGCGAACAGCACCCCGCTCAGCGCGAACAGCGCCAACGGGTTGAGCCCAGGCCAGCGCAACAGCACCACGGTCGCCACGCTCGCCGCGATCCACACCGCGGCGCCGCCCGGCATCGCGCGCAGCACTGCGATGCCGCCCGCCAGCACCAGTCCGGCGGCAACCGGCGCCAGCCCGTTTTCGACGGCGGCGTGCCAAGCAGAGCCGCGCCATCGGCCCCACAGCCGCGCCCCGCCAAAGACCAGCAGCGAGGAGGGCAGGTAGAGCGCCACGCTTGCGGTCAAGGCGCCCGGCCAGCCCGCGACCTTCCAGCCGATCAGCGCCGACAGCATCGTGCCGGGACCCGGTGCGGCGCGCGAGATCGCGAACAGGTCGGCAAATTCGCGCGGGCTGGTCCAGTGATGCACCGCGACTGCCTGGTGCTCGATCTCGGCCAGCAGCGACGCGCCGCCGCCGATCGAAAACAGCGACAGCGGGCCAAAGACCAGCACCAGCGCCAGCAGTGCCCGCCAATCCTCGGGCATTCAGTCCTCGGGCATGTCAGCCGCCCCGATGCTGCTGCACCGCGGCGAGGCCAATGCTGAGCGGCGCCAGGCCCGCCACCACCGGCAGCATCGGCCAGCGCAGCACCCCGATGGTCAGCGCGGTCGCGAGCACAACCAGGATCTGGCCGATCTGCGCCGCGCCGCGCGGCACCAGCACCAACCCGGTGGCAAAGGTCAAGCCGATCGCCGCCGCCGCCACCCCGTCGAGCGCGGCGTGCGCCACCCCGCTGCCGGCGATCCGGGCGAACCCTGCCGCCAGCGCCACGACGATCACCAGCGGCCCTGACAGCAGGCCCACCACCGCCGCCACCGCGCCGGCGCCGCCGCGCAGCCGCTGACCGACTTGGACCGTCAGATTGACCCCGGCCGAGCCGGGCATCACCCGGCTGAGCGCCACGCCCGATAGAAAAGCCTGGTCGTCGATCCACTGCCGGCGCCGGACCATCGCGCGGTAGAGCCACGCCGCGGTGCCGCCGCCAAAGCTAGTGACGCCGAGCAGAAAAAACGCGGCGAAGATCGCGCCAAGGCCGATCCGTGCCGCGCCATCCGCACCCTGTGGACTGATCTCCGCCACGCCACCCCTCCGCCCGATCTGCGGAGGTTATCTCCTGCCGGGCAATTGGGCGAGACGCTTTGCGCCGTGAGTCGGCCGGCGCCGGCACGAGATGCGGCGGCGCGGAGCCAAGTCGCGCCAGGCCCCAGGACCTAACGCGAGGCTATTGGTTGGAGCCCAAACGAATGAGTTCCGATCGATGCACGGCCAATCGAGATTGCTGCGTCACTGCGCTCTTCGCAATGATAAGGCAGCCAGCTTCAGGCTGTGGCGGCTGCGGACGGCATCAGGTGTTCCGAATGTCATCAGCAGCTGGCGGCGCGATATGGTGATCCGTCAGCTCAGCACCCCGACTTTCTTCTTCTCGATCAAATCGAAGTCGATGTTGGCGCCGAGGCCAGGGGCGGTCGGGGCGTGGACCAGGCCGTCGCGGTCGACCGAGATGTCTTGGGCAAGGCCGTATTTCTGCATCGCGTCGGGCAGCAGGACTTCGAAGAACTCGGTATTCCGGATCGCCATGATCACGTGAAGATTGGCGAAATTGTTCAGCGAGTTGCCGCCGTGATGGGTCTCGAAATTCATCCGGAAGGCTTCGGCCAGATGCGCGGTCTTGACCAAGGTGGTGATGCCGCCCTTGACCGCGACGTCACCGCGCAGAAAGTCGGTGGCGCGCTCGGTGATCCACGGAATATACGAATCGAGCCCACCGATCGGGTATTCGGTCGCCAGGATCGGGATGTCGAGCTTCTGCTTCAGTTTGACGTAGTTGTAGAGATCCTGCTCGGCGAGCGGATCCTCATACCAGTAGTACCCCATCTCTTCGATCGCCCGGCCGACGCGCAACGCCTCCTCGTAGCGGTAGCTCCAGGTTGAATCGAGCATCAACGTATAGTCGTCGCCAACCGCCTCCCTGACCGCCTCGCACACCTTGATGTCGTCGCGCCAGCGCTGCGGCGGATGAATTTTGTAGGCGGCCCAGCCGGTCGATTGGTAATGCCGGGCCTGTTCAGCGTATTCCTCGGCGGTCGCGTGAATCTCTGAGCTCGCATAGGCGGGGATGCTGCTGCGGCAGGTGCCGATCAGGCGATGGATCGGCAGCCCCGCGGCCTTGCCGGCGATGTCCCACAGCGCCACGTCGCAGGCGCCGATCGCGCGCACGCTCGCCACCCGCGCCCGCGCCCAAAGGAGGCGGTTGAGGCGCTCGCGGTCGAGCGGGTCCTGGCCGACCAGAATCGGCTTGAGAAACCGGATCAGCCCCGGCCCGTCGAGGCTTGCCGGATTGGATGAGGTGCCGAGAAAGGCATGCCCGACGATCCCCTGATCGGTCACGACCGCCAGCAGCCCGAGATCGCTCTGGCCGGTCGAACGCGCCGTGTGATGGCCATAGATCGTCGCCGGAATGCTCTCCCAGGCAAACAGCGTCAGGGTGACATCGGTGATCTTCATTTCAATCGTCTCCGATTTCGGACCGCGGGCCTCCCGCCCGCGAAGCGCTTCCCGCCCCCCGCAGATGTCATTATTAAGCACGGTCGACGCGCGCATCTCAATCGCGCTAGCCACGCCGAAGAGGCGATCGATCAACGAGAGCTTTCCTAGGGCCGCCGGTCACAGGGGCTGGCTGCTGTTTTGTCGTCGAGCCTCACCATGTCGAAAAGTGGTCGCGCTGCCCCGGGATCGAACGAAGGACTGCCCAACCGCCGGGCTGGCGCCACCACTCGGCCGCATCAGCGCGCGCTGTTGCGCGTGTGCGGGCTCTCCGCAGTCGGCGCCTTGTGCGAGCGCGACCCGGGCCGGGTCGAGCGGCTCTATTTCGAAACCCAGCGACGCGCCGAGCTCGGCCCGTTCTGCGCGGCGCTGGCGCGCGCCCGCAAGCCCTATCGCGAGGTCGGCGCGGTTGAGCTCGCGCGCATCGCCGGCACCCTCTTGCATGGCGGCGTCGTTGCGATCGCCCGCCAGCAGCCGCTCGCCGCCTTCGATGCTGCGACCGCGCCGGGCTGGGCGCGGGACGGCAAGCCGATCTTGATTCTCGACGGCATCGGCAATCCGCATAATCTGGGCGCGATCGCCCGCACCGCGGCGTTCTTCGGGATTGGGCGGATCGTGCTCGCCGACCGTCCCGAGCAGGCGCTCCCCTCGGACGCGAGCTACCGTGTCGCCGAGGGCGGGCTCGAGCATCTGAGCCTCTACCAGGCGCCGCTGCCGCACGCCTTGAAAATGCTGCGGCAGGGTTACCGGATCATTGGCGCTGCTCTCGACCGGGGTGCGCCCTTTGCGCCGGATCGAGGCGTCAAGCCGCCGGCGTTGATCCTTGGCAATGAAGAAACCGGCCTTGCCGCCGCAACCCTCGCCGCTTGCGACGAGATCGCCACGATTCCCGGCACCGGCGGGGTGCAATCGCTCAATGTCGCCGCCTCGGCGGCCATCCTGATCTATCTCTCGACCCGCCCATGACCGGGCCCGGCTCCGGGCGGGCGTCGGCGATCAGGCGGTCGAGCGCGCTCTTCAGCGCAGCCTCGATTTCCGGATGTTGCTCGATGCGCGCCAGCAGCAGGGCCGCGGCCTCGATCGTCGACAGCGCCTCGCGCCGAGGCTCGCGGCGAACCCGGTTGAACTCCGAGGGGCGCTGCGGGTCGAGCACCAGCCGGCGCAATTTGAGGAGCCAAGGGTTGCGCCACCACAGCGCCTTTGCTTCGCTCCAGCTGCCGTCAAGCAGCACGGCGCCGTCGAGGCCGCGCAGCATCGCTGGCTGGTCCGGCGCCGGCTGGCCATGCCGATCGATCGCGACGACCTCCCGCTCCAGGCCAAACTCTCGCGGCCGCGCCGAACCCAAATGCAGCACCGCCCAGCGCCGCGGGTCGGCCAATGGACCCTCGGTGCCGCCGAGCGCTCGCGCTAGGTTGGGCCAAGACAGGCCGACCGCCAACCTCGCCCGCCGCAGCATGGACAGCGCGAGCGCAGCCGTCGCCGCACTCTCCTTCTTCTCACGCGGATGCTGCAGGATCAGGATGAACAGCCGGTTGTCGAGCTTCGCGTCGCCTTCCATCCGTCCTCACCGAGCCTGACCTGCCGCCGGAATTGTAAAATGTGCGGGGATGACCGGGCGGGCTCGAACGTTAGCACCTCTAGCCGCCCGAATCCGCGCTGGGCGAGAAACTGTGATATTGATCTTGCCTCGAGGTAGCCGGGGCATTCATCGGGGGCGTTGATGCACAAGCGCATTCGCAAAGCCGTTTTTCCGGTCGCCGGCTTGGGCACCCGCTTTTTGCCGGCAACCAAGGCAATGCCAAAGGAAATGTTGCCGATCGTCGATAAGCCCCTCATTCACTACGCGGTCGAGGAGGCCAAGGCGGCGGGCATCGAGCAATTCTTTTTTGTCACCAGCCGGGCGAAGAGCGCAATCGACGACCATTTCGATCGGGCCTTCGAGCTCGAGGCGACCCTGCGCGAGCGCGGCCAGCACGCGCTGGTCGAGGAGCTCGAATCACGGCTGCCCGAGCCCGGCCAGATCGCGTACACCCGCCAGCAGACGCCGCTCGGCCTCGGACATGCCGTGTGGTGTGCGCGCGGGCTGGTCGGCGACGAGCCCTTTGCCGTGCTGCTGGCCGACGATCTGATGGTATGCGACACGCCGTGCCTGACCCAGATGGTCGAGGCCTATGAGGAGATCGGCGGCAATCTGGCGGCGGTGATCGAGGTGCCGCGCGAGCAAACCCGGCGTTATGGGGTGCTCGACATCGTCGCCGACGACGGCCGGCTGGTGCGGGCGCGCGGCGTCGTCGAAAAGCCAGATCCGCTGGAGGCGCCCTCGACCTCGACGATCATCGGCCGCTACATCATCCAGCCCGAGGTGTTTGGCCATCTCGCCCAGGCCGAAGCCGGCAGCGGCGGCGAAATCCAGCTGACCGACGCGCTGGCCCGCCTGATCGAGGAGGGCCAGTCCTTTCACGGGCTGCGTTTTTCGGGGCGGCGGTATGATTGCGGCGACAAGCTCGGCTTTCTCGAAGCGACCATCGCGCTGGGGCTGCAGCATCCCGAGCTGGGCGATCAGCTGCGCCGGATCCTGGCCTCGTATCTCTAAACTGGAGACGCCGATGGCGCATCGCTTCGAGCCGACGATCCTGCGCGAATACGATATCCGCGGCATCGTCGGGCAGACCTTGTCGGCGGCCGATGCGCGGGCGGTCGGGCGCGCCTTTGCCCGGACCCTCGCCGCTGCCGGCGGCCACCGCGTCGCCATCGGCTATGACGGGCGGCTGACCTCGCCCGAGCTCGAAGCGGCGCTGGTCGATGGCGTGGCGAGCGAGGGTGTGGAGGTCGTGCGCATCGGCCTCGGTCCAACGCCGATGCTCTACTATGCCGCGGCGACGCTGGGCGTCGATGGTGGGATCATGGTCACCGGCTCGCACAACCCGCCCGATTACAACGGGTTCAAGTTTGTGCTCGGCGGCAAGCCGTTTTACGGCGCGGCAATCCAGGCGCTCGGCGAGGCTGCTCTCGGGCTCGATGCCGCGTCGGGTCCGCGCAGCCATGTAGAAAACCACGCGATCCGCGATGCTTATATCGCCAGGCTGGCGCGTGACTATCGCGGATCGCATCCGTTGACCGTTGCCTGGGACCCGGGCAACGGCGCCACCGGAGAGGTCGTGCAGCGGCTGACGGCAATGCTGCCGGGCCGTCACGTGGTGTTGAACGCGACCATCGACGGCAATTTCCCGGCTCATCACCCGGACCCGACGGTCGCCGAAAACCTGGTTCAGCTGCGCGAGGCGGTAGCGCGCGAGCATTGCGACCTCGGCATCGCCTTTGACGGCGACGGCGACCGCATCGGCGTCGTCGATGCCCGCGGCGACATCTGGTGGGGCGATCAGCTGATGATCGTCTTGGCGCGCGAGGTTCTGGAACGCCATCCGGGGGCGCCGATCCTCGCCGATGTCAAGGCGAGCCAAGTGCTGTTTGACGAGATCGCGCGCATGGGCGGCCGCCCGGTGATGACCGCGACCGGGCATTCGCCGATCAAGGCCAAGCTCGCCGAATTGGGAGCGCCGCTCGCCGGCGAGATGAGCGGGCACATCTTTTTTGCCGATGGCTATTACGGCTTTGACGACGCCGTCTATGTCGCGGTGCGGCTGCTCGGCGTCCTCGGCCGCGGCGGGGAAAGCCTGGCCGAAATCAGAGATCGCCTGCCGGTTGTGGTCAATACCCCGGAGCTGCGCTTCCCCTGCGCTGAGGCGCGCAAGTTCGCGGTCGTGCGCGAGGTGCGCGATCGCCTCACCGCCGGCGCGGCCGAGGTGTCCGACATCGACGGGGTCCGGGTGCGCACCGCCGACGGCTGGTGGCTGCTGCGCGCCTCGAACACGCAGGACGTGCTCGTCGCCCGCGCCGAATCGACGAATGCCGCGGGTCTCACCCGGCTCAAGGCCGAGCTTTCACAGCAGCTGGCGGCCAGCGGCATCGCGCTGCCCGACGCCTGAGCCGAGGCGCCCGCAACGCCCGGGCCCTTGGCCGTCGCCCCGCATTCCGGCAAAGCAATTCAGACAGGGGACATCGCACCTTGCCGCACCGGCGAAGGCCGGTGCCTATGGCTGACATGGGTCTCGGCCTGCGCCGGGATGACCGGAATAGAAAACCCATGGGCGCTCGCGATGACGCGACGGGCGAGAGAGCGAATTTGGCCTTTGAATGCTAGCGGGCGGCGACATTGAGCATGGTCGGTCGCACCACAAAGCATTCGAGCTTTTTCTTGTGCAGCTGGGCGCAGGCGGTCTGGGCCTCGCGCGGCGTGAAGTCCAGCAGGCGGGCGCGGTAAAGCCGCGTTTGCGCCGCTTTGCCGGAATCAACGATCCGCAATGGCTTGCCCTTGGCGACCGGCAGGCTCTCGGCGATGCGAGCAGTCTTTTCCGCAGCGTTGCGGGCGCGAAACGCGCCGAGCTGAATGCCCCAGCGATCGCCTGTCAGCGGCGCGTGCGGCAGCACCGCCGCCTCGGCGTTGCCGACCGGAGACAGATGCGCCGCAAGGCGCGCCGCAGCCTTGCGGAAAAGCCCTGGCTTGGGCCGCGCCGGTTCGTGCAGCGGCTCAGCCACGGCGAGGGCCGCGCTGACCGATACCGGCAGCGGCAGCGTCACTGCCAGGGCTGGCGCGGGGTGCGCCGGTGCAGGCGGCGGCATGCGGCGGGCGACGGCGATCGGCGCCACGCCGACTTCGGCAAAGCCCTGGTCGAGCAGCGCCCCCATCTCGCGATCGCGCGCGCTCGCCGAATGCCCGCCAAGGACGACGCCGACCAGCCGATGCCCGTCGCGCAGCGCCGAGGTCGCGAGGTTGAATCCCGAGGCGTCGATAAACCCAGTCTTGATGCCGTCCGCGCCCGGGTACCAGTCGAGCAGATGATCGTGGCCACGGATTATCGTGCCGCGAAAGTCAAACTCGCGGGTCGAGAAATAGCGGTATTCGCGCGGATAGTCGTGATAGAGCGCCAGCGCCAGCTGAGCCGTGTCGCGCGCGGTTGTGTGCTGCGCCGGGTCGGGCAGGCCCGAGGCATTGTCGTAAAAAGTGTTGCGCATCCCGAGCTGCTGGGCCTTGCGGTTCATCAGCTCGGCAAAAGCAGGCTCGCTGCCGGCGATGCCCTCCGCCAGCACCGCCGCGGCGTCGTTCGCCGACCGGGTGACGATGCCGAGGATCAGGTCCTGCACATCGACCGAATCGCCGACCCGCAACCCAAGCTTGGTCGGCTGCTTGCTTGCTGCGTTGACGCTGACCGGAAGCAATTGATCGAGCCGCAGCCGACCCGTGTTCAGCGCCTCGAACGTCAGATAGAGCGTCATCATCTTGGTCAGCGACGCCGGGTAGGTCTGGGCGTCGGGGTTCTCTTCGCTCAGAACCCGACCGGTATCGGCGTCGAGCACGATCGATGCCGATACCGGAACCGGAGCAAACCCCACCGCGGCCAGCCGAAGATGATGATGTGCATGCCGGGCGGCCTCGGCGTTCCCCCCGCCGAACCCGATCAATCCAGCAGCTAGGATGGCGACGGTAATAATTCCTGGCGCGCAGGAACCGCCCCCACGGCGCCCGCGTGCGTAGCGCGTTGCGATGGTCACGACACCCCCCAACTTCCCCTGGACTGCGCAGCGCCGGCTGCCCCGCGCAATCCTCCCCGCAGACAGTAAGAAGAACCGGCGGCCCTGTCCAGTTTTCGTGCGGCTCCTTTGCCAAATTCGCCAAATGCGTCAACCAGGTGACGCAGCTGATGCGCGCGGGCCCAATTCGATCGGCGCATTGTGCGTCGCACAATTTTGGTTGCCGCAACCATGGCCGGCGGCTTAGATTGTGCTGCGCAGCGCAGCAAAGATGCTGCTCGACGAAGGGATCAGCGGATGGAAACCAAGGGCAGGCGGGGTTACCGCACAGTCGAGCCGCCATTGGGCGAGCCGCCATTGGCCGAGCCGCCATTGGCCGAGTCGCCGTTGGCCGAGCCGCCGTTGGTCGAGCCGCGAACGGCTGAGCCAATCGAGAAGCCGACGCCGATGGCCGAGCCGGCCGAACGATCGATCGAGATCCCGCTCGAACCGGCGCCGGCTGGAGCCTCCGCGCTCACGGATGCGACCGCGTCGGCGGCCGTTGATCAAATGCCGGCGGACGAGCCCGAAGTGCAAGTCCCGCCGCCGATCCTCGCGGCAGCGCCGAGGCTCGCCGCACCGCTGGATCAGGCCGCCGATCTTGGCGGAGAGGCCATGGCGGTGTTTGCCGAGACGCGCAGCGCGCTGGCTGACGCGGTCAAAGCATTGAGCGAGGAGGTGGCCGGTCTCGCGCGTCGCGGCATCGAGACGGCAGCGCGCACCGCGGTCGAGATGCTGGCGGTCAAGACCGTTGCCGACGTGCTTGTGGTCAATGCCGGCTTTGCCCGCGCCAGCTTTGGCAACTGGCTCGGCAGCTCGGCCAAACTTTCCGAGCTCGGCCTCAGGCTTGCCGCCGAATCGTCGCGCCCGTTTTCCGAGCGGCTGGCCAAGGGCCGGATCGGGGTGCGCCGCGCCAGCCCTTGAGCAATCCCTGAGCGCACGCCGATCGGGGACCCCCGGTCGGCGGGTGGATCCGTCGCTTACTGCGCCGTCGATTTTGGCGTCGGCACGATGCGGGTGACGACCATCGCGCTGCGGTCGAGGCAGGCGGGCACGCGAGGCGCGATCTTGGTCTTCCAGTAATCGCTGTCATAGACCGCCTTGTAGAGCCTCTCGCGCTCGGCCTCGCTTTCGAAGCGGCGCATCCAGACATAGACGGAGCCGTCGGTCTCGCCGCGGTAGCTGCCGGTGATGACCATGCCTTTCGACACCTGGAAGGGGATGATCTCCTCCTCCATGATCTTCACCCATTCGTCGATCTTGCCCGGCAAAACCTTGTATTGGCGCAGCTCGTAAAAGGCCATGTGGCTGATCCCTGTTGGCGGAGTTGATGCCAGCATAGCGGCCACTCGTGGCTGGCGAAAGCGGCCGCACGAGCACCCGGCCTGATGCCGCCGCCCGCGGCTGTCCCTCTTGTCTCAGGCAGCCCAGCTGATCGTGGGCGCAGAAACGCCATGGCAACGGTATCGCACGCCGCGATGTGGTCAGGGTGGTGTGTGGCCGACGCCCGCGGAGCTCGCCGCGGTGTCGCCGCCGAAACGTAGGGTCAGCGAAAGCAATACGGGCAATGCCAGCAGCACCAGCGGCAATTGCACGGCGATGCCGGCGATGATGGCGATCGCCAATGGCTGCAGCATCTGGTCGCCGGACCCGCTGATTGCGGCGCCGAGCGGCAGCAGTGCGAGGATCATGGCCAAGGTGCTCATCGTGATCGGCCGCAGCCGGTTGAGCGCCGCCTCGTAGAGCGCCTGACGCGGCAGCATGGTGCGGGCCAGCGCCTGGTACTCGGAGGCGAGAAAGATCGCCATCTCGGTAGCGATGCCGATGATCATGACCATGCCCATCATCGCGGTGATGTTGAGCTCGACCCCGGTCGCCCACAGGCCGACGAACACCGCGCTGGTCGAGACCAGCGACGTCAAAAGGATGATGACCGGCAGGATAAACCGCTCGTAGAGGAACAGCAGCAGGATGAATTCGGCCAAGGCCGCAGCGGCGAACACTCTAATCATGCCGTGGACCGCGAGCTGCTGCTGCTTGTACGCGCCGCCGACCTGGTAATAGACGCCGGCGGGCAGAAAGCCCGGCTGGTTCAGCGCCTTTTGCACCGCGGCGGCGGTCGAGCCCAGATCGTGCCCGCCGCCGATCTGCGCCGTCACCGCGACAATCTGCGCGAGGTTGTTGCGGGTGATCTGCGGCTGGCCGGCGACGAATGTGATGCGCGCGACGGTGCCGAGCGGAAACACATGCCCGGCCGGCGACCGGATCAGCAAATTGGGGAGCTGGTCGCGGTAGATCCTGTCCTGCGGCGGATCGAGCCACAGCCGCACGCCGACCGGCTCGACTGCTCCGAGATAGCTGGTGACAACCGTGCCGTGCAGGTAGTGATAGAGCTGCGCCTCGACCTCGGCCGGGGTGATGCCCGCCATTGCCGCGGCCGCCGGGTCGACACGAATATCGAGCGCGTCGCCGGCCGGAACGACGCCGTTGTTGACCGAAGCCGGCTCGATCCCCGGCACCTTGGCGATCGCCTGGGCGACCCGCTCGGCAACCCCGCCGAGGACCGAGGGGTCCTTGGCGGAGAGCTCGATCACGATCGGCTGGCGCCGGCCGACCATGTCGCCGATCATGTCGTCCAATAGCTGGTGCGTGTCGAAGCGGATGCCCGGCACCCGATTGGTGATGGTCTGAGTGATCGCGTCCATGACCGGCCAGATCGCGGGGCGGCGGGCGGCCGGGATCAGGCGGACGAAAAAATCACCCTGGTAGCTCTCGGCCAGATCGCCGCCGAGGCCTGCCCCGGTGCGGCGCGAGAAGGTATCGACATAGGGGTTGGCTTTGAGGATCGCATCGACCTCGCTGAGCTCGCGATTGGTCTCGGCCAGCGAGGTGCCAGGGGCTGACTGGTAGTCGAGGACAAAGCCGCCTTCGTCCATCCGCGGCAGGAACCCGGAGCCGACATGGCGGTAGGCGACATAGCCGCCGCCGACCAGGATGGCGACGGCGATCGCGATCAGCCAGGGCTGGGCGAGCAGCAGCCGCAAAGCGCGGCCGTGCCCGCGTCGCAGCCAGGTGTCATGCCCGTGCTGCGGGTCCTGCCATGTCGCGAAGTTGATCATGCCGCGCGCCAGCAACGGCACGACGAGCGCGCTCAGCAGCCAGGAGATTATCAGGGCCGAGGCCACCGTCACTGCCAGAAACTTGAAGAATGCGCCGGTCACGCCGGACAGAAAGCCGAGCGGCAGAAAAATGATGATCGTGGCCAGGCTCGAGCCGAGCAGCGGCGGCAGGAACTCGCGCGCCGCCGCGAGCACCGTGGCGTCGGGATCGGCCAGGCCGGGCACGCCAGCACGCCGCGCGATGTGCTCGATCATCACGATCACATCGTCGATCAACAGCCCGATCGCGGCGGCGATCCCGCCCAGGGTCATGATGTTGAAGGTCATGCCGAAGAGCGACAAGAGCAGCACCGTGCCCAGCACCGACAGCGGCACCACGATCATCGCCACCAGGCTGACGCGCCAGTTGCGCAGAAAGCCGAAAATCACCAGCCCCGCGAAGACAAGGCCGATCAGGATCGCCTCCTCGACCGCGCCGATCGAGGAGCGGACCAGCTCGGTCTGATCGTACCATTTGTAGAGGTGGATCGATTTCGGCTGGGTTTGCATAAAGGCGGCGAGCTGGGTTTCGACCGCCTTGGCGAGGCTCAGCGAGTTGGCGCTGTCCTGCTGGTAGACGTCGAAGGTCACCGCCGGCCGGCCGTTGTCGTCGACCAGGAGCCATTGCGGGACAGATCCCATCGCCACCTTGGCGATGTCGCCGAGGCGAATGATGCCGCCCTTGGGGCTGCGCAGCTCGACATCGGCGACCGAGGTTCTGGAGGCGAACGCGTTGTTGCTGATCGTCAGATAGAGGAGATCGTTGTCCTCGAGCCGGCCCACCGCATTGACCGTGTTGGTCGCCGAGATGGCGCTGGCGATGTCGGCGATGGTCAGACCGTAAGCAGAGAGCTGCCGGGGAGCGATCGTGACTTGAACTTCCGGGGTCTGGCCGCCGAGGACGCCGACGCGGCGCACACCGGCGATCCCGGTCAGCAGCGGCGTGATCTGATACTGCGCGAGCCGGCGCAGCTCGGCCGCAGAGGTCTGGTTCGAGATCAGGGCATAGGAGATGAACGGCATGATCGCGTTCGGGCTCATTTGCAGAGCCTCGTATCGCGTCCCGCTCGGCAGGTTCGGCAATTCCTGCGCCAGGGCGGCATCGACGCCGAGCAGCGCCTGCTGCATGTCCGATCCCCACGGGAAATCGATAAAGATCTGCGCCGAGCCGCGCGAGGTTGTCGAGCTGACGCCGATGGCGCCGGGAACGGCTCGGCCGGCCTCCTCCAATGGCTCGGCGACCTCGATCAGCATTTGTTTTGCCGGCATGCTGCCGCTGTTGATCTCAACCCGAATTCGCGGAAAGGCGACGACCGGAAACAATCCGACCGGCAGGGCCAGGCCGACGATCAGCCCCGCAAGGGCCATGGCGAAGGCAACAAACAGCAGCGAGCGGCGGTGCTGCTCGACGGCGCCGACCAGGCTCATTTGGCCGCGCTGCCGTTCGGGTCGCTGACCCTTATCTTCATCCCGTTCTCTAGCTGATAATTCCCGGCCAGGACGACAGGCGCCGCCGGATCAAGCAGGCCGGCTACGACGTCCTGATCGCCATCGGCCGCAAGGACCCGCACCGCGACTTTTTTGGCAGCGCCGGAGACGGCCTGCACGACGTAGGTCGAGCCCTGGCGGTTGACCAGGATCGCCGCATGCGGCACGACATAGCCCGGCAATTGGGCGGTGACGATGTCGGCCGAGGCCCTCTCGCCCGGCAGAAGAGACCCGGCCGGCAGCGCGATCTCAATCGGCAGCAGGCCGGTCTGCGGATCGACGGCTGCCCCCCGCAGCACAACCTTTCCGGCTGAGGGGTCACGCGCGCCGAGCGGAGTGACGTTCACGGTGTCGCCCGGCCTGATGGCGGCTGCCTGCGCCGGAACGACGCCGACGTCCAGCACGAGGGCGTTTGGCTGCGCTAGCTCGAGGAGTGCTGCTCCCTGGGCGACGATGGTGCCGGGGCTGGTCGACAGCGCGGTGACGATCGCATGGAACGGCGCCCGCAGAATTTGCTCCCCGCCGGCGCCTTGCGCGACCAGCGCCGCCAGCGCCGCCCGCGCATCCGCCGCGGATTTTTCCGCGGTCGCGAGCTCTTGGCCGGTCGCCAGGTGCTGGCCGAGCATGGTCCGGGTGCGCTGCACCAAATCGTCAGCGACCTTTACCGCCGACCGCGCCTGGTCAAAGGCGGCCGCCGTCTGCGGGCTAGGTCCGAGGCCGACCAGCGGGGCGCCTTTGGCGACCTCCTCGCCCAGGCGAACATAAATCCGATCGACCACCGCGGCGAGCGGCGCCATGACCATCAGGCGCGCGCTCGAATCCGCCCGCACCTGGCCGAAGGCGGTCACAATCCGCGGCAGGCTGCTGCGGCGCAGCTTGATCAGCTGCACCAGGACGCTGGGTGCGCTGTCGCCCGCCGCCGCCGCGAGCGGTGCGACGGAGAGCGCCAGGCAAAGACAGCCGGCGGCAGCGATGACCAGCGGGGCTTTCACAGCGCCATCCGATCGGCCGGCGCGATCCGCGTCGGTGGCAGGCCGAGACCGAGCTCGACGGCGAGAAAGACCCGGTCCTCGCCGATTTGGCGCTCGAACTCGACCACCTGAAGCGTTCGCTCGAGCGCCGTCGTCTCGTAATCTGTAAGGCTGCGCTGGTCGAGGTTGCCCTGCGCGTAGGCCCGCCGCGCGGTCGTCGCGAGCGCGTTCGCGGCGGCGGCCGCCTGGCGCGCGGCGACAAGATCGGCCGACAAGGTGGCGAGCTGGGCCACCAGGGCGCGGATGTTGGCGACCGCCGCGTCGAGCCGGGCCTGGTATTGCTCGCGCAGCAGCAATCGGGTCGCCCGGCTTTGCGCGATCACACCTTGGTTGCGGTCGAAGATCGGCAACGCGAAGGTGAAGCTCGGGCCCGCACTCTGCACCGCCGTGGTATCGGACCCGCCGGCGCCGCCGAGCGTGAACGCCGGGAACTGGCCGAGGATGGCCGCCCTGACATCGGCCTCGGCCGAGCCATAGCCAAAGCGCAGTGCCGCCAGGTCGGGCCGGCGCTCGGGCAACGTCGCGGCGAGCCGGTCGAGGTTGGGCGGCAATGGCCCGAAAACCGGCCGGGCGATGGCAAAACGCACATTCGGAACCAGGCCGAGCAGCGCGTCGAGCGCCTGCCAATTCTTCAGCTGGCCGAGGCGGAGCGTGGCCAGCGATTGCTCTGCCACGGCTTTGGCCGCGAGCAGCGGCGAGACCGCCGTCAAGGTCAGGTTGCCGGCGGAAATTGCGGCTGTGATCTGGGCGATCTCCGCGTCGAGCAATCGCAGCTCCCGCCGGGTCAGCGCGATTGCGCGCTCGCCGGCAGAGAGGTCGAGCGCCAGCTGGCGCGCCTTTTGCGCCACTTGCCACTCGCTCCACAACAGATCAGCGTTGACCTGGTATGCCCCAGCCCGCGCCGCTGCGACGCGCGCATGGCGCAGGATGATCGCGGTCACGTCTTCGGACAGCCCGGCGCTGACGGACGAGGCGGTTCCCGGCCCGCCGAGCAGCGCGCCATAGGCAAAATTCGCCGATGGATTGGGCAGCAAGGTCGCTTGCAGCAGCTTGGAGCGGGCGACATCGATCTGGCCGCGCTCGGATTTGAGATCCGGATCATTGAGAATGGCGATCAGGCCAATCTGGTCGATCCCGAGCGGCTTCGCGACGTCGATCGGCGGCGGATCGCCGGCTGTGATCTGCGGCAGGGTCAGGTCAAGCTGGGTCAGGCTGGACGCAAGATCGGGCCTGGTGGGCAGCGGCTGTCCCCTGTCGTGGGCACAGGCCGAGAGCAGCAGCAACACGGCGCTCAGAGCTGAGATCTGATTTCGCGCGATCATCGGCCGCATGCATCCGTTCTCCGATCATCCTAGCGTGGTGCGGATTGGCCCGTTCTGTCCGGCAGATTGGGAATTTGTAACTTGACCGGGATGAGGAAGTTTTTCGCAGTGTAGCATCCCGGTTGGATGCTCGATCGCCGAACGAGGCGGCGGCTGGCGTGAAGATCCTGCTGATCGAAGATGACGGCGAGACTGCCGAATACATTGCCAATGGCCTCAGGGAAGATGGCCATGTGGTCACGCGCGCCGCATCCGGCGGGACCGGGCTGGCCTGCGCAATGGACGAGGGCTTCGATCTGCTGATCGTCGACCGCATGCTGCCCGGGATCGACGGCCTAAAGCTGGTCCGAACCTTGCGCGGCGCCGGCGACGAAACCCCAGTGCTGTTTCTGACAGCACTCGGCGGGGTCGAGGACCGGGTTGCCGGATTGAATGTCGGCGGCGACGACTACCTGGTCAAACCCTTTGCCTTTTCCGAGCTCGCCGCCCGCGTCGCAGCACTCGGCCGGCGGCCGCGCACGGCCGCGGCGGAAACCGCGCTGCGCGTCTTCGACCTCGAGCTCGATCTGGTCGCGCGGACGGTTCGCCGCGCCGGTCAGCCGATCGCGCTGCAGGCGCGCGAATTCCGACTGCTCGAATACCTGATGCGGCATGCGGGCCAAGTCGTCACCCGCACGATGCTGCTCGAACGGGTGTGGGACTTGCATTTCGACCCGCGCACCAATGTCGTCGAGACCCATATCAGCCGATTGCGCGGCAAAGTGGACAAGGGCTTCGGAGCGGAGCTGATCCACACGATCAGGGGGGCAGGGTATTGTGTACGCAGCCCTGACTAGGGTGGTCCGCACCTCGAGCTTCCGACTGACCCTCCTGTACGCGCTGCTGTTCAGCGCTTCGGCGGTGATCCTGTTTGCGGTCATCTATTGGGCGACCGCGGTCTACATGACGAACGAGCTCGATGCCGCGATCGACAGCGACCTGACCGAGCTGCAAACCGCGCTGCGGGTCGGCGGCATGCGTATGCTCGCCCAGACGATCGAGGACCGGGTGCGACCGATGCCGGCCGGACCGATGCTCTATCTGCTGCAGGATCCCGAGGGAAAAGTTTTGGCCGGCAACCTGGCGGGTATGCGCCAACAGCAGGGAACGTTCGATGTTGGCGCCGCCGGGCTCGCCGGACGGCGCCGGCAGGTTCACGCCCGCGGCGTTGCGCTGGCAGACGGCAACTACCTCGTGGTTGGCGTCGACGCGCAGATGCGCAACGAAATGCGCGAGCTGATCCTGCGGGCGTTCGGCTGGAGCTTTGCGATCACCCTCGTCCTCGCCTTTGGCGGCGGTGCCGTGATCAGCGGCGGGCTGTTGCGCCGGGTCGAGGCAATCGGCCGCACCGCGCGCGAGATCATGGCCGGCGATTTCTCGCGGCGGCTGCCGGTACGCGGCACCGATGACGAGTTCGACCACCTGACCGCCAGCCTCAACGCCATGCTGGACCGCACCGCAGCCTCGATCGAGACGACCCGCCATGTCTCGGACGACATCGCGCATGATTTGCGCACTCCGCTTATGCGCTTGCGTCAGCGGCTCGAGTTGGCGCGCAACAGGACCCGGTCAGCCGAGGCGTTGCGCGCTGCGATCGATCGCGGCATTGGCGATATCGACGGGATTTTGGAGACCTTCGGCGCGCTGCTGCGGATCGCCGAGGTTGAAAGCGGCAGTGCGGCTCGGCATTTCCGCGAGATCGACCTGTCCGAACTGCTGCATACGATGGTAGAGGTCTATCAGCCGATGGCCGAGGAACGAGGGCAGTGCTTTGCCGCCGAAATCGCGGCCGGGCTGCGGGTCAATGGCGACCATGAACTGCTGGCTCAGATGCTGGCGAACTTGATCGAGAACGCGATGAAGCATTCGCCACACGGCGCGGCCATCGCCCTGACGGCCGCCACGGCCCCGGGCGGCGCCGAGGTGGTGCTCGCCGACACCGGGCCGGGAATTCCCGAGGAGGAGCGCGACCGGGTGTTTCGCCGTTTCCATCGCCTCGAAACCAGCCGGACTACACCGGGTAGCGGCCTCGGCCTCACCCTGGTCGGGGCGGTCGCGGCACTGCACCAGATCGCCGTCGAGCTCGGCGAGAATGATCCCGGGCTGCGGATTGTGTTGCGCTTCCCACAAATCTCGGCTCGACGGAGAGAGGCGCGCGAGCTGGTTCGCCAAGCATAGCGCGAAGACGGCCCGTATTCCCGCAGCGCTGCATCACGCGTCGGAACGCGCCCGGTGGTTGACGCCGGCCAAAGCTTTCGCCAAATCTGGAGCCCTGGCCGCGGCATCGGAATTTCGCGCGGCCTTTGGTGTCAGCAAAGGAGACCCCGCATGAGCGTGGCCGCGATGAACCACTTCACCGTGTTGAGCGACGACTTGGAGGCGACGCGCCGTTTTTATTGCGATCTGTTTGGGTTCCGAGTTCGGATGGCGGCCGCCATTCCAGTTTCCCGGCTGGTGGCTCTATGCGAAGGATGGCGACACGCCGATCCTGCATGTGATCCACCGCGATCCGCTGCCGCACGAGCGCGCCGGAGTGCTCGACCACATGGCGTTCAGCGCCCAGGACCTGCCCGCGACCGTCGCGACCCTAAAGCGCGAGGGCATCGAGTACGAGCTGCGCCGGCTCCCCGGCGGCGGGATCTGGCAATTGTTCTTCAACGACCCGCACGGCGCCAAGGTCGAATTCGACTTCGACAAGGACGAGCCGGCGCCCGCGGGCCACGCCACAGCCTAACCGGCGACAGGAAGGCGATCGCCGAGTTTGGTGATCGTCTGGCCGGGTGCAGTGGGCTTGTCCACCGGTGGCGGCGCTCGCCAATGCCGGCTTGCACCAAGCGCCGACGTTCAGGGCGGATCGGCTCGTCGCGGGTCGCCGACGCAGCGATTCTGTCCGCGGATTTTATCGGAGCGGTTCGCTCGACAAAAACAGTGCCGGAAAACACAGGCTTGCGACAATGAGGCGATTCCTGCCGTAATCTTCTCTGCGGCCGAGGTGACGATCTCGCCCGGCCATTGGCGAAAGAGGTGCGGGGGAGAGAACCTTATGTCGCAGGCGGTCCGCTTGTCCGATCGAAAGCTGCCCTGGTCAACAGCGATCCTATCGAATCTCGCGCTGTTGTTGCTGATGTGGAATGTCACGCTGCGGCTGGCGCTATTTCTCGGCGGCTGGGCGGCGCTGTAGCCCCCAGCGTCGTCGTCTCTGGGGGCGCGGGCGCGTGGTGGGTGGTCACCGCCGCCCACCAGCATGTTGCGTGGCGAGCCGCATGGCCTTGCCAAGCTGGGAGTAGAAACGTTCGGATCCGGCGGTGCGCGGGGTTCGGCCATCGCTGAGGTCATCTGCCCAGGCGCCGAGATCGGCGCAATTGACCGGAGCTGCGGGCAGTCGCGGTGCGCGTTTCGCGGCGGTGCCGTCGCACAACCCACTGTCGTGCAGGACGCGCCCCAGATAGGCCGAGACCCCGACCACGACCCCGTTGGCGGGCCGCCCGGCCTTGACCCAGGCGTCGAAATTTCCGATCCCCCAATTATAGGCCGCAATCGCATCCGGCCAATTGCCGTAGCGGCGATAAAGCTGCGCCAAATAGGCGCGGCCGAGCTCGCGGTTCTCTGCGGAGTCAAAGCGGTCGCCGCCGCCGACATCGGTGGCCGCGGCCTGGCTGACCTGCATCGGACCCTGCGGCCCGACGGGGTCCGGGCGCCACATTGCGTCGTCAGCGCCATGGCTCGAACTCGGCGCCATCCACAGCGTACGCAACGCGGTCGAGCGGACTGGCGACAGGGGCCTCGGCAGCGTGGTGGGCTGGCTTGCGTTCGCCGGCCATGGTAGGCCCGGCAAATGCCTGGCTCAACAACAAGATCATCAACGCCGGTCGCGAGCAGCGCATTTTCGAGGTTCCGGCATCGGACGAGGTTCCGTGAAGGCTTGGTAACCGGCACCATACCCGGCGTCAGCAGACAGTCAAGAGAATGCCCGGCCATACTTATGGCAATAAGGGGTTAACAAAATTTCAAACAATATATAGTAGTCAGCTTACAATTTCTTAGATGATCTGGGCAGGTTGCTTGACCGCGAAAACAAACCCCGAACGGCCGTGGTGGGTTGCTCACCACACCTCGAACAGCCCGGCTGCACCCATGCCGCCGCCGACGCACATCGTGACCACGACAAAACGCACCCCGCGCCGCCTTCCCTCGATCAGCGCGTGCCCAACCATGCGCGCGCCCGACATGCCATAAGGATGGCCGATCGAGATCGCACCACCATCGACATTGTAGCGCTCGGGGTCGATGCCGAGCCGGTCGCGGCAATAGAGCGCCTGAACCGCAAACGCCTCATTCAATTCCCACAGGCCGATGTCGTCGATCGTGAGGCCATGCTGCTGCAATAGCTTGGGGACCGCAAAGACCGGTCCGATCCCCATCTCGTCCGGGGCGCAGCCGGCGACCGCGATGCCGCGATAGGCGCCGAGCGGGGGGAGCCCGCGGCGCTCGGCCTCGCTTGCTTCCATCAATACCGAGGCGGAGGCACCATCGGAGAGCTGCGAGGCGTTGCCGGCGGTGATGAACCGGCCTTCCTTGACCCGTTGCCCGTCGCGGAACACCGGCTTCAGCGCGGCAAGGCCGGCGAGCGTCGTCGACGGGCGGTTGCCTTCGTCCTTGTCGAGCGTGACCGGGACCGACATCGCCTCCCCGGTTTCGCGGTTTTCGGCGCGCATGACCGACGGCAGCGGCGCGATTTCAGCGGATAGCCGCCCCTCGACCTGCGCCGCCGCGGTGCGCTGCTGCGAGGAGAGCGCGTACGCGTCTTGCGCCTCGCGGGTCACCTGATAACGCTCGGCGACGATCTCGGCGGTCTCGATCATCGTCATGTAGAGGTCCGGGCGGTGCTCGACGATCCACGGATCTTGCGCGCGGTACTCGTTGCGCTTGTCGTTCTGCACCAAGGAGATCGAACTCGACGCCGCCGCCGACCGCTATCGTCATGCCGTCATGCACGATCTGCTTTGCCGCGGTCGCGATCGCCATCAGCCCGGAGGCGCATTGCCGATCGACGGTCATGCCGGCGACCGAAACCGGCAGCCCGGCGCGGATCGCCGCCTGGCGGGCGATGTTGTAGCCGGACGAGCCCTGCTGCAACGCGGCGCCGAGCACGACGTCCTCGACCTCGCCCGGATCGACGCCGGCGCGGCGCACCGCCTCGGCAACGACGTGGCCGGCCAGCATCTGCGCCTCGGTGTCGTTGAAGGCGCCGCGATAGGCCTTGCCGATCGGGGTCCGCGCGGTCGCGACGATGACGGCTTCGCGCATGTCGGTCTCCCTCGCAGCGATACGCGGGCCAAGGATGCGCGCTCCGGGCTTCACGGGCAAGCCGAGCGATGTCGCATTCCGCTCCCGCCCGACGCCGTCCTGATGTAGCATCCGGATCAGAACTTTCGGAGAGGAACGCGCCATGCCCGACCGTTACCCGCTGCCCGCGGGCGAGCCCGAACAGCTCGGCTTCGCGACGAAGCCGCTGCAGCATCTCGACCGGCTGATCCGCCAGCACATCGAGGAGGGACGCTATCCCGGCGCGCAGATAGCACTGGCCCGGCGGGGGAAGCTGGCATTGTTCCGCAGCTACGGAGACGCCAGGACCGAGCCGCGCAAGGAGCCGGTAACCGGCGAAACCTTGTTCCTGCTGTTCAGCCAGACCAAGGTCCTGACCAGCTCGGCGGTGTGGGCGCTCGTCGAGGAGGGCCGGCTGTCGTTCATGGACAAGGTCGCCGAGCACCTGCCGGAATTCGCTAAGCGCGGCAAGGGCGAGATCACGCTGCATCAGGTGATGACCCACCAGGGCGGGTTCCCCTCCGGCGACGTGACCCAGGCGACCTGGACCGACCATGCGCGGATGCGCGCCGAGGTGTGCGACTTCTCGCTCGACTGGACGCCGGGCACGCGGCTGCAATACCACCCGCGCGCCGCCCACCTGACCCAAGCGATGGTGATCGAGGCGGTGACCGGGCAGGATTATCGCGACGTGATCCGGGAAAAGGTATTGGCGCCCTTGGGGTTGGCGGATGACATTTTCGTCGGGGTTCCGGCCAGCGAGCAAGGCCGCTGCGCCGACACCTACGCCCCGGAGCCGCGCGACAACTCGCCCGAATTCAAGGCGGCGGGCATGCCGAGCGGCGGCGGCTACGCGACCGCGCGCGGGATGGCGGCATTCTACCAGATGCTGCTGGGCGGCGGCCGGCTCGGCGAGTTGCGTATGTTCTCGCCACGGCTCGTTGCCTATGTCACCAAGAACCACACCGGCGAGCGCGGCGACGACCAGATGGCCGGGATCCCGATGCATCGCGGGCTCGGGCCGCATGTGCGCGGCGACAGCGACCGCATCCGCGGCCTCGGCACGATCGGCGCGCCGCAGACCTTTGGCCATGGCGGGGCTGGGACCTCGTATTCCTGGGCCGACCCGACCAGCGGCGTGTCGTTCACCTATGTCAGCAATTTCGTGGCGCCCGACCCGTTCCATTCGGCGCGGCTCGACCGGGTCGCCAACCTCGTCCACGCCGCAATCGACTGACCCGAGATGGCTCATATCGAGGACCGTGGGCCTCTGGCCCGCGTGCGGGCGGGACGCCCGCGCTCCGTGAAGTAGAGCGATGGCGCCGCGGGTCGATCCGGTTCGCTCCGACGAGACGCTGCCGGCGCGCGCCGAGGTCGTGGTCGTTGGCGGCGGCATCGTCGGCGTCAGCACCGCGCTGTTCCTGGCGGAGAAGGGCATCTCGGTCGCGCTGTGCGAAAAGGGGCACATCGCCGGCGAGCAGTCGAGCCGCAATTGGGGGTGGTGCCGCAAGATGGGGCGCGACCCGCGCGAGATCCCGCTGATCATCGAGAGCCTGCGGCTATGGCAGGACATGAACCAGCGGGTCGAAGCCGAAACCGGGTTTCGCCAATGCGGCATCATGTATTTGGCCGAGAATGCAGCCGAACTCGGGCAACTCGAAACCTGGCTCGATCATGCGCGGCAATACCAGCTCGACACGAGGCTGCTGACCCGTCCCGAGGCGGCCGAGCTGATGCCGGGCCTGACCGGGAATTGGGCGGGTGCGCTCTACACCGCGAGCGACGGCAGGGCCGAGCCGCAGCGTGCAGCGCCGGCAATCGCCGAGGCGGCGCGGCGGCGGGGTGCGGCGATCGTGACCCGTTGCGCGGTGCGCGGCATCGAAACCGCCGGCGGCCGGATTTCGGGCGTGGTCACCGAAAGAGGTCGGATCGCCTGCGCCTCGGTCGTGCTCGCTGGCGGCGCCTGGTCGCGTCTCTTCTGCGGCAATCTCGGCATCGAGTTGCCGCAGCTCAAGGTGCTAGCCTCGGTGATGCGCACCGAGCCGATCGAGGGCGGCCCGGAAATCTCGGCCTCGGGCGGCCTTTTCGGGTTTCGCAAGCGGATGGATGGCGGCTACACCGTGGCCACGCTCGGGGTGCGCACGATCGATCTCGTGCCGGACAATTTCCGGCTGTTGCGCGAATATCTACCGGCGGCCCGGCTGCACTGGAAGAAATTGCGCTTCCGGGTCGGCCGGCGCTGGGTCGAGGAATGGCGCGTCAAGCGGCGCTGGGCATTGGACGAAGCGACCCCATTCGAAGCTGTGCGCACGCTCGACCCCGAACCGGACAAATATGTTCTCGATCGCGCCAAAACCGCTGTTGCCGAGGCATTCCCGGTATTCCGCGGCTTGGCCGTGGCCGAAAGCTGGGGCGGGATGATTGACGTGATGCCCGATGCGATACCAGTGATCTCGCCGGTCGACAGCCTGCCCGGCCTGGTGATCGCCACCGGGTGTTCCGGCCACGGTTTCGGCCTTGGTCCCGGCGCCGGCAGGCTGGTTGCCGATCTGGTCGCCGGCGATCCAACCCTGGTCGATCCGGCCCCGTTCCGCCTCGGCCGCTTCACCGACGGCACCAACCCGCGCCCGCACCCACTGGCGAGCTGACGGCCGCCAGCCGAACCCCGGCGCAAGCCCGGCCCCAAGGGGTTAAAGATTTTCGTCTACTCCGCCGCCTCCCGCACCGCGACCGGCTCGACCTTGGCGGCGCAGAATTTGAATTCGGGGATTTTGCCGATCGGATCGAGCTGCGGGTTGGTCAGGATGTTGGCGGCCGCCTCGGCGTAGCAGAACGGGATGAACACCATGCCGGGCGCCACCGCGCTGTCGGCCCGCGCCTTCAATTCGATCACGCCGCGACGCGTGGTGACCCGCACCGGCGCGCCGGCCGATATGCCGAGCCGGCGCAATTCAGCCGGCGCCAGCGACGCCACCGCCTCCGGCTCGAGCTCGTCGAGCACATTCGCCCGCCGGGTCATCGCCCCGGTATGCCAATGCTCAAGCTGGCGGCCGGTGGTCAGCACCATCGGGTAGTCGGCGTCGGGCTCCTCGGCCGGTGGGATGATCGCCGCCGGCACCAGCCGGCCGCGCCCCGAGGCGGTCGGAAATCCCTCGCCGAAGACGATTTCGTGGCCGGGCTCGTCCTCGGCGTCGCACGGATAGGTGACCGAGCTTTCGCGCTCCAGGCGCTCCCAGGTGATCCCGTTCAGCGACGGCATCGCCAGCTTCATCTCGGCGAAGACATCGCGCGGATGCGGGTAATCCCAGTCGAGGCCGATGCGCCGCGCGATTTCTTGGATGATCCATAAATCCTCGCGGGCGTTTCCCGGCATCGGCAAGGCGCGGCGGCCGAGCTGCACCTGGCGGTTGGTGTTGGAGACGGTGCCGTCCTTCTCCGGCCAGGCCGAGGCCGGCAAGACGACATCGGCGTATTTCGCCGTTTCAGTCAGAAACAGATCCTGGACGACGAGGTGCTCGAGCTTGGCCAGCGCCTCGCGCGCGTGCTGCACATCGGGGTCGGACATCGCCGGGTTCTCGCCCATGATGTACATGCCGCTGATCTCGCCGCGATGCACCGCGTCCATGATCTCGACAACGGTGAGCCCGCTTTTTTCGTCGAGCGGGGTGTGCCACAGCGCCTCGAATTTCACCCGAACCGCCGGGTCCACGACCGATTGATAATCGGGATAGACCATCGGGATCAGCCCGGCGTCGGAGGCGCCCTGGACGTTGTTCTGGCCGCGCAGCGGATGGAGCCCGGTGCCGGGCCGGCCGATCTGCCCGGTGACCAATGCCAGCGCTATCAGGCAGCGCGCATTGTCGGTGCCGTGGACATGCTGCGAAATCCCCATGCCCCAAAAAATGATCGCCTTCTCGGCGCGCGCGTAGCTGCGCGCGACATGGCGCAACGTCGCCGCGTCAATGCCGCACAGCGGCGCCATCTTTTCCGGCGAATAGTCGCGGATATGCTCGCGCAATTTATCGAAATCCTCGGCATGGGCCTGGACATATTGGCGGTCGTAAAGGTCCTCCTCGATGATCGTGTGCAAGAGCGCGTTCAGCAGCGCCACGTCGCGACCTGGATTGAAGCGCAGGGTCAAGGTCGCATGCCGGGTCAGGGTATGCCCGCGCGGGTCCATGACGAAAATCGTGGCGCCGCGCTTTGCCGCCTGCTTGAAAAAGGTCGCCGCGACCGGATGATTCTCGGTCGGCCGCGCGCCGATCACGATGATCACGTCGGCATCCGCCGCCGCGGTAAAAGGCGCGGTGACGGCACCCGAGCCGATCCCCTCCATCAATGCGGCGACCGAGGAGGCGTGGCACAGCCGGGTGCAGTGATCGACATTGTTGCTGCCAAACCCAGTGCGCACCAGCTTTTGGAACAAGTAGGCTTCCTCGTTCGAGCCCTTGGCCGAGCCGAAGCCGGCGAGCGCTCTTTTCCCCCCGGCCTGCGCCGGGGCAGGCTCGCGGTCCCGGATCTGGCGCAGCCCGGCGGCGGCGCGGTTAAGCGCTTCCTCCCAGCTGGCCTTCCGAAAATGCGTGTAGGGATTGGCCGGGTCGATGTCGGTGTCGTGCTTGGAGATACCGTCGCGACGGATCAGCGGCTCGGTCAGCCGGTCGGGATGGTGGACATAGTCGAATCCGAATCGTCCCTTGACGCACAGCCGGTTGTGGTTGGACGGGCCGTCGCGCCCGTCGACAGCAACGATATGGTCGTCCTTGATGCGATAGGTCAGCTGGCAGCCGACGCCGCAATAAGGGCACACGCTGTCGATTTCGCGGTCGGGGGCATTGGCGTAGACGCCGTTAGTATCGACCAGGCTCGCCGGCATTAAGGCGCCGGTCGGGCAGGCCTGGACGCATTCGCCGCAGGCGACACAGGTGCTCTGCCCCATCGGGTCGTCGAAATCGAAGATGATCTTTTCGCGCCAGTTGCGCGCCGCCATGCCGATCACGTCGTTGACCTGGACCTCCCGACAAGCTCGCACGCACAGATTGCATTCGATGCACGCGTCGAGCTGCACCGCCATCGCCGGATGGCTGCGGTCCGGCGCCGGCGAGGCACGCCGAGGAAAGCGGCTTTGGGCAATGCCGAGCCGATCGGCCCATTGCCAAAAGCTTGAATTCGGGTCATGCGCGGCGGCCCGCTCGGGCTGGTCGCCGACCAGCAATTCGAACACCATCTTGCGCGAAAACCGGGCGCGCTCGCTCGCGGTCTGCACCTTCATGCCCGGGGTCGGCTGGCGCACGCAGGAGGCAGCGAGCACCCGTTCTCCGTCGATCTCGACCATGCAGGCGCGGCAATTGCCGTCGGCGCGATAGCCGGGCTTGGGCAGCCAGCACAGATGCGGGATTTCGGTGCCCTGGCGGTTGGCCACCTGCCAGATCGTCTCACCGGGTGCTGCTTCGACTTCTTTGCCGTCGAGTGTAAAGCGGATCGGATCGGTCATGGTCGTTCCCAATGTCCTATCCGTCGCCCCCGCGAAAACGGGGGTCCAGAGGCGCCGGTCGGAGCCCGCGGCCCTGGGTTCCCGCCTTCGCGGGAATGACGAGTTGAAGCGATAATGGTTATCCGCTCAGCCAGTCAGATCCTCGCGGAAGTGCTTGAGCACCTGCTTGACCGGGTTCATCGCCGCCTGACCCAAGCCGCAGATCGAGGCGTCGCCCATCACCCGGGTCAGCTCGTTCAGCAACTCTTCGTCCCAATGCGGCGCGGTCATCAGCTTGACCGCCTTTTCGGTGCCGGCGCGGCAGGGCGTGCACTGGCCACAGCTCTCATCCTCGAAAAACCGCAGCAGGTTCAGCGCCACCGCCCGCATGTCGTCCTTATCGGACAAGACGACAACCGCACCGGAGCCGGTAAAGCAGCCTTCGCTTTCGAGAGCGCCGAAATCGAGCGGGATGTCGGCCATGGCGGCCGGCAGGATGCCGCCCGAGGCGCCGCCCGGCAGATAGCCCTTGAATTTGTGGCCCTCGGCCATGCCGCCACAGAACTCGTCGATCAGCTGGCGTGCGGTGATCCCGGCCGGGGCGAGCTTGACGCCCGGATCGCGCACCCGCCCCGATACCGAAAAGCTGCGCAGCCCCTTGCGCCCGTTGCGGCCGTGGCCGGTGAACCACTCCGGCCCTTTCTCGGCAATGTCGCGCACCCAGTAGAGCGTCTCGATGTTGTTGCACAGGGTCGGCCGGCCAAACAGCCCGACCTGCGCCGGGAACGGCGGGCGCTGCCGCGGCAGGCCGCGTTTGCCTTCGATGCTTTCGAGCATCGCCGACTCTTCGCCGCAGATATAGGCGCCCGCACCACGGCGCAGGTGGATCTTGGTATGCGGAGCGAGCCCGGCATGCCCGATCGCCGCAATCTCGCTTTCGAGGATCGTCCGGCATTGCGGGTATTCGTCGCGCAGGTAAATGTAGATCTCGGCCGCATCAACAACCCAGGCGGCGATCAGCATCCCCTCCAGGAAACGATGGGGGTCGGTTTCGAGAAAATAGCGGTCCTTGAAGGTGCCGGGCTCGCCCTCGTCACCATTGACCGCGAAGAGGCGAGGCGCGGGCTCCTGGCGCACCAGCCGCCATTTGCGCCCGGTCGGAAATCCGGCGCCGCCGAGCCCGCGCAGCCCGGAATGTTCGAGCGCGGCAATGATCTCTTCCGGCTGGTGCTGCCCGGCGAGACAGGCTTGCAGCAGGCGATAACCGCCATCGGCGCGGTAGGCTTGGAAGCCGACAAAGCTCGGGACCGACGGGTGGATGCTACCGGCGGCGACCGCGGCAGCCACATTTTCCGCGTCGGCATGCTCATGCAGCGCGTGACCGATCGCGACCACCGGGGCGCGATCGCAGCCGCCCATGCACGGCGCCCGCACGACGCGAACGCGCTCGCCGAGCCGGTTCTGAAGCTCGCTCAGCAGCGCCGGCGCACCCGCCAGCTCGCAGCTGAGGCTGTCGCAGACCCGTACCGTCAGCGGCGGCGGAGCGCGCTCGTCGTCCATGACGATGTCGAAATGCGCGTAGAACGAGGCGACCTCGTAAACCTCCACCAATGCGAGCCGCATCTCCTCGGCCAGAGCCGCCAGGTGGCGCGCATGCAGGCAGCCGAAATGGTCCTGCAGCAAGTGCAGATGCTCGATCAGCAGGTCGCGGCGCCGCTCGCGGTCGCCTAGCAATGCCTGCACCTCGGCCAGAGCCGCGGGATCGACCTGCCGACCCTTCGGATGGTCGAGCCCGCGCCGCCGCCCCGCGCCCGGGTGGATGCGGCGGTCGTGTTTGGCTTGAGTGTTCAACGCCCGCACCTCTGGGTGCTGCCCCTCACCCTCCCGCTGCGCGGGTCCCTCCCTCTCCCCGCGAGCGGCGAGAGGGCTGGGGTGAGGGGCCGCTCCATTACACCGCCCCTTCCTTGTGCATCGCGGCGATCGCGTCCCGGTCGTAGCCGAGCCAGCCGAGGATCTCGTCGGTGTGCTCACCCAACAGCGGCGCGCGCTTCACCTCGACCGGCGAATCCGAGAGGTTGATCGGCGAGCCGAGCTGGACGTAACGGCCGCGGGTCGGGTGATCGAGCTCGACCAGATAGCCGCGCTCGTAAAGCGACTTGTCCTCGTAGATGTCCTTCATCGACAGGATCGGGCCGCACGGCACATCGACCTCGTTCAACGCTTCCATGACCTCGAACTTGGTCTTGGTCATCGTCCATTTCTCGATGATCGAGAAGCATTCGGGGATCTTCGGCAGGCGCGCCGCCGGTGTCGCATAGCCGGGATCGTCGATCAGCTCCTCGCGGCCGGCGAGCTTCATCAGCGGCGCCCATGACGGCGGCTGGATGATCACATAAACCCAGTCGTTGGGGCCGCCCGGGGCGCAGCGTAGCGCCGAGCCTGGCTGACCGCCACCCGAGGCGTTGCCGGCGCGCGGCACTGCGTCGCCAAATTCCTTGTTCGGGTATTCGGGCAGCGGCCCGTGCGCCAACCGCTGCTGGTCGCGCATCTTGACCCGGCATAAGTTCAGCACCGCGTCGGTCATCGCCACCTCGACCCGCTGGCCCTTGCCGGTGCGCTCGCGCTGGAAGAGGGCCGCGAGGATGCCGGCGATCGCATGCACCCCGGTGCCGCTGTCGCCGATCTGGGCGCCGCCAACCGTTGGCGGGCCGTCTTCCCAACCGGTCGTGCTCGCCGCCCCGCCCATGCATTGCGCGACGTTCTCATAGGCCTTGCAATCGGCATAGGGGCCCGGGCCAAACCCCTTGATCGAGGCGTAGATGATGCGCGGGTTCAGTTCCTGGAACCGCGCCCACGTGAAGCCGGCGCGGTCGAGCACGCCGGGGCCGAAATTTTCGACGACGATGTCGCAGCGGCGCACCAGCTCCTCCAGCACCCTCTTGCCCTGGGGCGTCTTCATGTTGACGGTGATGCTGCGCTTGTTCGAGTTCAGCATCGTGAAATAGAGGCTGTCGGCGCCTTTCACGTCCTGCAATTGGCCGCGGGTAATGTCGCCGCGCCCGGGCAATTCGATCTTGATCACATCGGCGCCCATCCACGCCAACAACTGGGTCCCGGTCGGTCCGGCCTGGACATGGGTCATGTCAAGAATGCGGACACCTTCGAGGGCTTTGGTCATCGTTGCCTCACCTTGCTGCGTCATTCCCGCGATCCCCGGAACGGCCCGCAAGGGCCGGCCGTCCGGGGAGGGAGCCCAGGGCCGCGGCTCCGTCGCTCTCCCCTGGGCCCCCGCTTTCGCGGGGGTGACGGTTTCCGTGGTCGTGCGGCGCGTCGAGAAAATCGCCGTGCTGCTCGACATGCGTGGCGAGCCCCAAAGTGTGCTCGCGCGCCAGCCGCTCGGCGAGCTCGGGGTCGCGGCGCTCCAGCGCTTCGATGATCCGCATATGATCGATAACCGAGCGCGCCGCCCGATTTTCCTGGTGGATCGTGATCTTGCGGATCGCCCGCATGTGAATGAACAGGTTCTCGGTCATGTCGGCGAGCAGCGCGCAGCCGCTCATTCTGATAATCGCCTGATGAAAGGCGATGTTCGCGTCCGAATATTCGGCCAGCCGCTCCCAGTCAGCCTTGTCTTGGCCGGTGCCGGTGCGAAACCGATCCATCAGCCCGTGCAGTCCGGCGATCTGCTGCGCCGAGGCGCGCTCGGCGGCGAGCCGCGCCGCCATGCCCTCGAGCGCCGCCATGACCGTGACCATCTCGACGATCTCTCGCTTAGTCTTGCGCACGACATAAATGCCACGGCGCGGGCGCGTGCGGACAAAACCTTCCTGCTCGAGCACGGTCATCGCCTCGCGGATCGGCGTGCGACTCACGCCCAGCCCCTCCGACAGCCGCCGCTCGTCGAGCCGGATCTCGTGCGGATGGCCGTAGATGTCCATTGCGGTGATCGCCCGCTTCAGCGCCGCATAAGCCTCTTTGGCGACGCTCGTCCCGGCGTCGAGCCGCGGCACGTCGAGGGTGGGGCTGGGGTGCAGGCTCGCTTCAGCCATGTCCTAGGTATATGGTATACCAGAGGCTGCGGCAACCCGCTTTTGGCGAATCGGAGGGGATAGTCTCAGGCAGACCTCGTCCGCACCCGCTTTTGCGACCCATGGCAACAACGGGTGCAGGACCGGGTGCAACCCGTGCCGCCGGGCTCGGTCAACCGGAACGACGCCGACGACAACAACGCGTTCCGCTCGAAGCTGTGCGTGATGGATTGCGACGGCTCGATCTCGATCGAGGTGGCGCTTTATGACGACAAGGAGGCCTATTATTACGACACGGTCACGCACGGGCTGCCGCTCAGCAACGAGGGCAGGCAGCTGCCGAGCTAGTTTCCCGCCGCCGTCGCCTTTATCCGGAAATGCGCACAAAACTCCGGCGCGGCAAAGAACTTCCTGAAATATCTGATCCAGCCCAAGGTCAGCGCCGAGTATTTGAAGGGCGGTCTGTGCCGGACATTGCCGATCTTTTCGGAAGTGATCAAGGACGACCCGTGGTGGCTCGATCCCAAGGACCCGCATCGAGCGCCCTATATCCGACAGGGCCTGTTCTCGCCCACGATGCCGCTCTATTACGTCTACAACCCGGCCTATGCGCAGGTGCGCACCGAGCATCCCTTCAATGTCGCCTTCGCCGATATCGTGACCGGCGGCATGAAGCCCGAAGCCGCGGCGGATAAGGCGTTCAAGCGGATCGAGGCAATCTTCGCCAAATACCCGATCCAGGAGGGGTGAGAGGGGCTCCCCGGCCGCGGGCGCGCGCACCGGTCTGATGCAGCGCGCCCGGCGCCGGCCCGCGCTTCCCGGCAAATCGCGGCGGTGCCGAGGATTGCGATGGGCCGTTGAACGAGGCCCATTAATGGTTCACACTCCCGACGCAATGGCACGCGCCTGACAAAGGGTGCGGCCCGAACGAGGGAGGAACGGATGGAGAGGCTGAGCCGGCGTTCGCTGTTGCGCGCGTCCGTGGGGCTGGCGGCGGCGGGGACATTGGCCCGGCCCTATATCGCCAATGCCCAGGCGAAGACCGCGACCGTGTGGTGGGTGCAGGGCTTCGCCCCGCAGGAGGATGCGGCGTTCAAGAAGCTCGTCGCCGACTACGAAAAGGCCAGCGGCAACACAATCGATTTCAGCATCATTCCGTTCGCCCCGCTGCGCCAGAAGTTCATCTCAGCGATCACCAGCGGCGTGGTGCCGGACATGTCGGAGGTGGCGTTCGGCCCCTACCTCCCCCAGCAGTCCTGGGCCAATAAGCTCGAAGACGTCAGCGACATTATCGAACCGCATAAATCCGAACTCGCCGACGCGGTGGTGGCCAGCATCTATTGCTACAACAGCGCCACCAAAAAACGCAGCTACTACGGGTTGCCGTTTGCGGGGGCGCTGACCCCGTTCCACATTTGGGGCAGCCTGGTCGAGAAGGCCGGCTATAAGACGTCTGATATCCCTAACAAGTGGGACCCCTTCATCGATTTCTTCAAGCCTATGCAGAAGAAATTGCAGGCCCAGGGCATGCGCCATACCTATTCCTATGGTTTCGTGATCGGCACGGTCGGGATCGATCCGATCAACACCCAAGATCACTTCACGGTCGCCTACGGCGGGAAGGACACGGTCACCCCGGACGGCAAGCTGAACTCCAAGGACCCCAAGGTCCGCGAGGCGGCGGCCAAGGCGATGGACAAGCTCGCCACCATCTACAAGGAAGGCTATAACCCGCCGAGCTCGCTCAACTGGAACGACGCCGACGACAACAACTCGTTCCACTCGAAATTATGCATCGTGGATTTCGACGGCACGCTGTCGACCGAGATCGCGATGCTGACGTTGATGCCGGACGAGTTGCACAACGTCATCACTCACGCCCTGCCGCTCGACGACGAGGGCAAGGTCTTTCCGGGATTTTTCGGTGTCGGCACCGCGGCGATCCCGAAAGGCGCGAAGAATGTCGCAGTGGCGAAGGACTTCGCCAAGTATTTCATGCAGCCGGCGGTCAACAACGAATGGATGAAAGGCGGGGTCGGCCGCGCCGTACCGGTTTATCCGCATGAGGCCTTGAACGACCCGTGGTGGACCAAGAGCGGTCCACCAGCGGTCGTTCCGCACCTGGCGCCGATTATCGAGCAGGGTTTCAAGAGGCCGACGCTGCCGTTCTGGTATTCCTATACCCCGGCCTGGGCGGATGTCGAAAACGAGCACGTCTTCCAGTTGGGGCTGGTCAATGTCGCGACGGGCAAGGCGACGGTCAAAGAGGCCGTCGACCAGGCCTTTGCGCGGGCCGAGCAGATTTTCACCAAATACCCGATCGAGGTGGGTTGAACCCGCTCGGGGTTCGGGCCGCTCAGCGCGGCGCCGCACCCGCTCGCGCCGCGACCATCTCTCCGAGAGCTGTTTTGCTGCGGCGCCGGCCGCGCGTAAAGCGCTGCTTTGTTGAACAAGGCTGGCGACGGTTTCGCATTCTCGGCGTTGACAAGCGCGCGCCCGCAAAGGGCGCGGCCCGAACGAGGGAGGAATGTCATGGAAAGGCTGAGCCGGCGTTCGCTGTTGCGCGCGTCGTTGGGCGCGGCGGCGGCGGGGACACTGGTGCGGCCCTACATCGCCAATGCCGCGGCAACGACGGCGAGCGCGTGGTGGGCTCAGGGGTTCATCCCAGATGAGGATGCGGCGCTGCGTCGGGTGATCGCCGGCTACGAAAAGGCCAGCGGCAACACGATCGAGCTCACCATTATTCCATTTGCGCCGTTGCGGCAAAAGATCGTGTCGGCGATCACCAGCGGGGTCGTCCCCGACCTGATCGACGCCACCCCGCTCGAAGTCGTTCCCGAGCAGAGCTGGAACGGCAACGTGCTCGACGTCACCGATGTTGTCGACACGCAAAAATCACGCATGATGCCGACCGTGCTGCTCAGCGCCCTCTGCTACAACAATGTCGAAAAGAAACGCAGCTATTATGGTGTTCCATACAAATGCTTTGTGCGGCCGTTTCACATCTGGGGCGATCTGGTCGAAAAAGCCGGCTACAAGCGTTCGGACATTCCTGACAAATGGGACGCCTTCATTGATTTCTTCAAGCCGATCCAGCAAAAATTGCGGGCGCAGGGCATGCGCCACATCTACGCCACGGGCTTTGTCGTCAGCACGGTCGGGGACGATCCGGTCGAGACATTCGACCAGTTTTTGCTCGCCTATGGCGGCGAGAACACCGTCAGCAAGGACGGCAAACTGCACTCCCAAGATCCCAAGGTGCAGGAGGCGGCGATCAAATCGTTGGAAAAGCTGACCTCGCTGTTCAAGGGGGGCTACATCCCGCCGGGCTCGGTCAACTGGAACGACGCCGACGACAACAACGCCTTTCATGCCAAGCAGGTCGTCATGGATCTCGACGGCTCGCTGTCGACCGAGATCGCGATGATCCACGACAAGCAGGCCTATTACCACGACATGATCACCTATGCCCCGCCGCTCGGCGACGATGGCAAGAAGGTTCCCAGCGTGTTCGCGGCCAATCTCGCCTTCATCCCAAAGGGCGCCAAGAACGTCGCGGTGGCCAAGGAGTTCGCCAAATACCTGATCGAGCCAAAGGTCAACATGGCCTATCTGAAGGGCTGCCTCGGCCGGTTTCTGCCGGTCATGCCGGCGCTGGTCGATCACGACCCGTTCTGGACCGACCCAAAGTCGACCCGCACCGGCCGCCCTATGTCGAGCAGGGCCTCGTCAACCCGACGATACCGCATTTCTACGTCTATAATCCGGCCTATGCCCAAGTCGAGACCGAGCATGTGTGGGAGGTGGCCCAGTCCGACATCGTGACCGGCGGCATGAAGCCAAAGGACGCGGCCGATAAGGCGTGGAAGCGGATCGAGGCGATCTTTGCCAAATACCCGATCGTCGAGGGCTGAGCGCGGCGATCGCGACGCGACCGCCCACAAAGAACAGGCACGCACCCGCCATAGGGTAACCGGAGGAGGGAGGAACAAAATGGATCAGCTGAGCCGGCGCTCGGTGTTGCGCGCAACCTTGGGCCTGGCCGCGGCCGGGACCGTGGCGCGCCCCTATATCGCCAATGCCGCGGCGACGACTGCGAGCGCGTGGTGGGCTCAGGGCTTCATCCCCGACGAGGATGCGGCCTTGCGCCAGGTGGTCGCCGGCTACGAAAAGGCGAGCGGCAACCGGATCGAGCTCAGCATCGTGCCGTTCGCGCCGTTGCGGCAGAAGATCGTGTCGGCGATCACCAGCGGCGTCGTCCCCGATCTGATCGACGCGACGCCGGCCGAGGTCACCCCCGAGCAGGCCTGGGCCGGCAACCTGCTCGATGTGACCGACGTGGTAGACACGCAAAAAGCAAAGATGATGCCCACTGCGCCGGAAAGTGCCCTCTGCTACAACAACGTCGCGAAAAAACGCAGCTATTACGGCGTGCCGTATAAATGCTCGGTGCGGCCGTTTCACATCTGGGGCGATCTGGTCGAAAAGGCCGGCTATAAGCGTTCCGAGATCCCTGATCGGTGGGACGCCTTTATCGATTTCTTCAAGCCGATCCAGCACAAGTTGCGGGCGCAAGGCATGCGCCACATCTATGCCACCGGGCTCGTGGTCAGCACCGTCGGCGGCGATCCGGTCAGCACCTTCGATCAGTTCCTGCTTGCCTATGGCGGCGAGAACACCGTCAGCAAGGACGGCAAATTGCACTCGAGCGACCCGCAGGTGCGCGAAGCAGCCATCAAGTCGCTCGAAAAACTGACCTCGCTGTTCAAGGAAGGCTATATCCCGCCCGGCTCGGTCAACTGGAACGACGCCGACGACAACAATGCGTTCCATGCCAAGCAATGCGTCATGGATCTCGACGGCACGCTGTCGACCGAGGTGGCGATGATCCACGACAAGCAGGCCTACTACCACGACATGATCACCTATGCCCCGCCGCTCAGCGACGCCGGCAAAAAGGTCCCGAGCGTGTTTCCCGTCAACCTGCTGCTGGTCCCGAAAGGAGCCAAAAACGCCGAGGTCGCGAAGGAACTCGCCAAATACATGATCGAGCCGAAGGTCAATATCGCCTATCTGAAGGGTTGCCTCGGGCGCTACCTGCCGGTCATGCCGGCGCTGGTCGATCACGACCCGTTCTGGACCGACCCGAAGGTCGATCCGCACCGGCCGCCCTATGTCGAGCAGGGCCTCGTCAACCCGACGATCCCCTATTTCTACGTCTATAATCCGGCCTATGCCCAGGTCGAGACCGAGCATGTCTGGGAGGTGGCCCAGGCCGACATCGTGACCGGCGGCATGAAGCCGCAGGACGCGGCCGACAAGGCGTGGAAGCGGATCGAGGCGATCTTCGCCAAATACCCGATCGCCGAAGGCTGAGCCGCCCCATCGCGGCACTGCCGCTGTGCGAGGCCGCCATCGAGTAAGGGCGAGGCGGCGGGTTGCTGACCGGTCTCGGACCAGCCGCATTCCACCCCCGCCCGCCGCATCCGAGGGAAATCCGTCGAGCCTGCGGTGGCCTGGTGTCGGCCGCGGCGGCGTCGCGCGCCCGGCAGACGGGATTGACTTGCCCAATTCGGCCGGGATTTACTTCGCTGTTAGATAAACGTAAGGATCACCGGCCCGCGCCCCGGAGCGGGCGCCCACCAAGTCCGCACCCGAAGGGGTGCTAGCCAAGCCTGCACCCGCAGGGTGCCAACCAAGCCCGCACCCGCAGGGTGCCAACCAAGCCTGCACCCGCAGGGTGCCAACCAAGCCCGCACCCGCAGGGTGCCAACCAAGCCCGCACCCGCAGGGTGCCAACCAAGCCCGCACCCGCAGGGTGCCAACCAAGAAGGAGAGGAATATGGTGCGTTTGACCCGCCGTTCGGTGCTTCGCAGCTCGCTCGGCCTGGCCGCGGCCGGGACATTGGCGCGCCCCTACATCGCCCACGCGGCGGGCACGACTGCGACCGTGTGGTGGCCGCAAGGCTTCTTCCCCGAGGAGGATGCGGCGTTTCGCAAGCTCGCCGCGGATTACGAGAAGCAGAGCGGCAACACGATCGAGTTCGAGCATCGTGCCGTTTGCCCCGTTGCGTCAAAAAATCGTCTCGGCGATCACCAGCGGCGTCGTGCCCGATCTGATCTCAGCGACCCCGCCCGAGGTGGTCCCGGAGCAGGCCTGGGTCGGCAAGCTGGTCGATGTCAGCGACGTGATCGAGACGCAAAAATCGAACTTCCTGCCAAACGCGCTGATTTCCGCCGAGTTCTATGACAACGTGGCGAAAAAGCGCAGCTTTTACGGGGTGCCGTACGAGGGGGCGGTGGTCCCGTTCCACATCTGGCGGGATCTGGTCGAAAAGGCCGGATACAAGATGTCCGACATCCCCGACAAATGGGACGGGTTTATCGATTTCTTCCAGCCGGTGCAGAAAAAGCTGCGCGCCCAGGGCATGCGCCATACCTACGCGAACGGCTTTGTGGTCAGCACCACCGGCAACGACCCGCTCAACACGTTCCACGCCTTTATGATCGCCTATGGCGGCGTCGATCTCGTCACCAAGGACGGCAAGCTGAATTCCAAAGACCCGCAGGTCAAGGATGCGGTGGTCAAGGCGCTGACCAAGCTGAGCTCGTTATATAAGGACGGCTACATCCCGCCTGGGTCGGTCAACTGGAACGACGCCGACGATAACAACTCGTTCCACTCGAAGCTTGCGATCATGGATTTTGACGGCACCTTGTCGACCGAGCTCGCGATGTACCACGACAAGCAGGCCTATCTGCACGACATGGTCACCCATGGCCTGCCGCTTAGCGATCAAGGCAAGCAGCTGCCAAGTCAGTTCGGCGTCAACAACGTCATCATCCCGAAAGGCGCCAAAAACGTCGAGGTCGCCAAGGATTTCACGAAATACCTGATCCAGCCGAAGATCAACAACGAGTACTTGAAGGCGGCGCTGGGCCGCTGGCTGCCGGTGTTCCCGGCGCTGGTCAAGAACGACCCATGGTGGACCGACCCCTCGGACCCGCACCGCGCGCCTTACGTCAAGCAGGGTCTCGACAGCCCGACCGTGCCATTCTACTACTGCTACAATGTGGCATATGCGCAGTGCCGCACCGAGCACATCTTCAACGTGGCGTTTTCGGAGATCGTCAGCGGTGGGACGAAGCCCGAGGCCGCGGCGGCGAAGGCGTTCGCGCGGGCCGAAGCGATCTTTGCCAAATACCCGATGCAGGAAGGCTGAGCGGCGGTCGGGGACCAAGACCGGGCCTGCGGCGCGCTGCCGCCCGCCGCGCGCCCGGGCGATCCGGGCGATCCGGGCAATCCCGATGCTCCAGGCCGGCCTCGCCCCCGCTCCGGGAAACTCGCCTATCGCCCTGATATTTAGTGCGAAAAAGCCACTCTTCCGAGCGGACAAACCGGCCGGGCGAGGGGGCTCCGGCGATCACGCAGCGGTGATGCAGAAGTCATTGACTCGCCCGGCCCAACTGCTATTTATCGTCCATTAGGATGCACGAAGCGCCCCGCAGAGGCGCCGGCGTGGCTGCGCTGTTAGCAGGGAAGGAGACGAACATGGTGCGCTTGACCCGTCGCTCGGTGCTCCGCGGGTCGGTGGGGCTGGCCGCCGCCGGTGCGTTGGCGCGCCCTTATATCGCCAACGCGGCGGCGACCACAGCGACGATGTGGCTGGCGCAGGGCTTCATCCCGGACGAGGACGCGGCCTATCGCAAGCTCGTCGCTGAATACGAGAAGGCCAGCGGCAACAAGATAGATTACAGCATCGTGCCGTTTGCCCCGCTGCGGCAGAAGATGATCTCGGCGGTCACCAGCGGCGTCGTCCCCGACATCATGGAAGTCGCTGATTTCGACTTTGCCCCGCTGCAAACCTGGAGTGGCCGGCTGCTCGATGTCGGCGAGATCGTCGAGACGCAAAAATCAAACTACAACGAGACCGCGCTGATCAACAATTATTTTTATAATAACGTAACCAAGAAGCGGGACTACTACGGCGTGCCGTGGAAGTCGGCGGCGGTTCCGTTCCATATTTGGAAGTCGCTGGTCGAGAAAGCGGGCTACAAGGTGTCCGACATCCCGAACACGTTCACCGCGTTCCTTGATTTTTTCAAGCCGATGCAGAAGAAGCTGCAGGATCAGGGCATGCGCCACACCTACGCCTATGGCTGGGAGGTCAGCACCATCGGCGTCGACCCGATCAACACCTTCTACAACTTCATGATCGCCTATGGCGGCAGGGACCTGGTCACCAAGGACGGCCAACTGCACACCAACGACCCCCACGTCAAAGAGGGCGTGACAAAGGCGTTGGGCCGGCTGGCCTCCGACTTCAAGGGCGGCTACGTGCCGCCGGGCGTGGTCAACTGGAACGACGCGGACGACAACAACGCGTTCCACTCGAAGCTCTGCATTGTCGATTTCGACGGCACGATCTCGACCGAGCTGGCGCTGGTCAAGAACAAGGTGGAATACGACGACATCCTGACCCACGGCATTCCGAACGACGACGAGGGTAAGCCGGTGCCGGCGCAGGTTGCAACCTTTGGCTGCGTGATCCCGAAAGGCGCAAAAAACGTCGCCGCGGCCACGGAGTTTCTCAAATACGCGATCGAGCCGAAAAATCTGAACGAATATTTGAAGGGCGGGCTCGGCCGCTGGGCGATCCCCTACCCGTCGATCGCCAACAGCGATCCGTTCTGGCTCCACTCCGGCGACCCGCACCGCACGACCTACATCCACGAAACGCTGATCGGCCCGACAATGCCGATCTACGAGGCGTACAGCCCGGCAATCGCGCAGGTCAACGCCGAACACGTGTTTCAGGTGGCGTGGTCCGACGTCGTCGCCAATGGGATGAAAGAGGACGCCGCTATCGACAAAGCGTTCAAGCGGTGTGAAGAGATCTTCGCCAAATATCCGATCCAACAGGCCTGAGAGGGCGGACGATGGTCGATAATACTCAGACATTTCCGCCTGCCCGGGCGCTTCCCGCGCAGGCAAGCCCGGGGCTGCGGGCGCGACGGCGGTTCTGGCGCGGCGGATTGCAGGGCTCGGATTACGCCTGGGCGATCGCGTTCGTCATCCCCTATGTCGCCGTGTTCCTCGCTTTCGTCGTCTACCCGGTCATCTATGGCCTGTGGATGGGCAGCGAGCCCAGTTTGTATATCGATTTGTTTAACGACCCCGTCTACTTAATGACGATCGTCAATACGCTGCTGTACCTTGCCATCGCAGTAAACGTCAAAATGTTTTGCGCGCTGATGATCTCGGGCTTTTTTATGCGTAAAGGCTGGTGGGTCAAGGGTCTGTTGATGATCTTTGTGCTGCCATGGGCGGTGCCGTCGATGCCCGCCTTTATCTCGATCCATTGGTTCTTCAACGGCGACTACGGCTTCCTGAACAACGCGCTCTATAAATTTTTCGGGCTCAACGGCCCGGCCTGGCTCGATTCGCGCTGGCTCGCCTTGGGCTCGATGATCACCTCCTACATCTGGAAGTGGATGCCGTTCTGGACCGTGATCTTTCTCGCCGGCCGGATGGCGATCCCGCAGGAGGTCAAGGAGGCGGCCAAGATCGACGGCGCCACCGGCTTCCGCAGCTTTGTCCATGTGGACTTCCCGCTGCTCGCAAACCTCTATCTGGTGTGCACCCTGCTCTCGACGATCTTTACAGTGGGCGATTTCAACACGTCGTACTTTGTGACCGGCGGCGGGCCGGCGTTTTCCACCTTTGTGCTGGCGACGCTCGGCGTCCGCGATGCTTTCGACCTCTCGCAGCCGCGGCTCGGCGTGGCGGCGGTGATCACCGCGCTGCCATTGGTCATCCCGCTGGTTATCATACTGATGCGCAAGCTCAAGACTTCAACGGTGGAGCTATGACTACGACGGCACTCGACACCAACCGGGCGGCGGTCCACGCCTCGCAGGCGGCGGTTCATGCCTCGCTGCGAATGCGGCGCGTCGCCCGCCGCCGACGCTATCTGACGAATGTCGGCGCGGCCGTGCTCAGTCTGGTGATCATCGTGTGGACGCTGACGCCGATCTACAACATGGTCATGGTGTCGTTCGAGAGCCACAACGACGTGTTCAGCAGCCGGGTCTGGCCGGCATTCCCGTCGTTCGACGGATATTGGCTGGTGCTGTCGCAAGGCTATTGGTATCTTGAATATTTCTGGCACCAATTCGGCAACAGCGTTTATCTCGGCGCGGCAGTGACGTTTCTGACCCTGCTGATCAGTTCGCTGACAAGCTTTTCGATCGGCCGCATGCGGCTGCGCCACGGCTCGGTGATAACCAACGCGGCGCTGATGACCTATGTGATCCCGGCGACCTTCCTGGCGATCCCGTTCTACCGGCTCGCCCAGGAATATGGGATGATGAACAACATCTGGTCGGTGATTGCCGCGCTGACGGCCTTCGCCACACCGTTCGCGTTCTTCATCTTTCAAAATTACGGCGCCAGCATCCCGATGGAGCTCGACGAGTCGGCGCGCATCGACGGCGCCTCGCCGATCCAGATCTACCTGCGCATCTACCTGCCGCTGATGGCGCCGGCGCTTGTCGCGGTCGGCACCTATGCGCTGCTGCTGGCCTGGAACGACTATCTTTACCAGTTCCTGCTGCTGTCGTCGAAGCAGAGCATGACGGTGCCGGTGGCGCTCGCCCAGTTCCTCAACAGCGACGAGGCGCCGTGGAACTACATGATGGCAACGGCCGTGATCTATTCGCTGCCGCCGATCGCCGTCTACTACATGTTCCGCAAAAAGATGACCGGCGGCCTGACCATGGGCGGGGTCAAGGGCTAGCCGCGGCCTACCGGGCGATAGGCACAGGCGGTTGGGGCGTCTGCCCCCGCCCACCTGGCTGTCTATAGCGCCGCTTGGCGGGCACCGCAGCACGCAGTGTGCTATCGATGATCCGGCGGCTGCTGTTTGCCACGCCTCACGTACACTTTCCGCAAGGTGGCGGCGGCAGCGAGCGCAACACACATGAGCTGTGCCTCGCCCTCCGGGCACGGGGCATCGAGCCCGGCGTATGGTGTTCGCTCGGTGCCCATGCATCGTTGCTCACCAACGCCAATCGGCTGAAGCGCTTTTTGCTCTGCCAGCACTTTCCGCGCGATCGAGGCTGCGGCTATCCGGTGTTCCGTGGTTGGGATTGGACCGATGCGGGGGCTGCCGAAGTGATGGCGCGGTTTCGGCCCGACCTCGCCATCGTGCAGATGCTCCATCCCGAGCCATTGCTGCGTATCTTGGCCGCCCGCGGCATTCCGAGCGCCGTCTATGTTCACGAGGTCGAGAGCATCGACGACCTGGGACCGCTCGGGCGGGAGGGCGTGCCGTTTCTCGCCAACTCTCAATTTACCGCGGCGCGGCTGCGCGAGCAGTGCGGGATCGACGCCGATATCATCCGCCCGCTAATCGAGCCGCGTTATTACGTCGTCACCGCTCCTCGACGGGAACGCGCACTTTTTATCAACACCGTTCCGCGCAAGGGGTTGGAGATCGTTCTGCGCTTGGCGCAGAGCCGCCCCGACATCCCGTTCGACCTCGTGCTAAACTGGGTCTTAAAGCCCAACCAGGTCGAGGCGCTGAGTAAGCGCGCGGCCGTGGCCGGCAACATCACCCTGCATCCGCCGACCCCGGACATGCGCCCGCTCTATGCCCGGGCGCGGCTCCTGCTCGCTCCGTCGCAGTGGGAAGAGGCGTGGGGCCGGGTGGTAACTGAGGCGCACTTGAACGGCATCCCGGTTCTCGCCAGCAGTCGCGGTGGTCTTCCGGAATTGGTGGGGCCGGGAGGCATTTTGCTACCGGCCGACGCGCCGCATGCCGCGTGGCTGGCCGCTCTGGGCCAGTTGTGGGACGATCCGGAGGCCTATGCGCGCTACTCGGCCGCGGCAGCGAGCTACGCGCTGCGCGGGGAAATTCGGCCCGCAAACATTGTCGACGAATTCTGCTGCCTGCTGCCAAAGCTGATGCGCGGTCGAGTGGAGGGGTGCGCCCCAATCGAGGCAGCATACAGCTTGAAGACCCGGGGGTCTGGCCGCTAATTCTGATCCTCCGTTTGGCGTACGTAGACGCTTGGCAGCTAGATGGAGGCGGGATAGAAGTAGAACTCTGACCAGAATGGGGAATGCGGATTGACGCTCCAAATAGTCAGTAATGCCGCAAATGTCGTGTACCGTCTTGCGGCGGCGGTGTCCTCGCAGCCGTGTTACGAGTGCCCAATTTGCGGTCGCGTCGGCCGATTTCTTCCAGAGAGCAGACCTTTCGGCGACCGTCCCCTCGCCAAGTGCCCGCGTTGCGGCGCCCTTGAACGCCACCGTCTGCAGAAGCTGACGTTGGATCGCATCAGGGACGAGAGTTGGGCCGGGAAACGCGGGCTTCAGTTCGCGCCTGATGGCGTCACGCCGGTATTAAGGCGCCTGCTACGTGAATTGGTGACCGCCGATATTAACCCGCATAGAGGGTCGATCCGCCTTGATATGCGAGATCTTGACCTTCCGAGCCAGAGCTTTGATATCGTCTTCGCCTCGCACGTCATTGAACATATCGACAACGATCTTGTGGCGATAAAGGAAGTGCACCGCGTACTGAAGCCAGGCGGACTGGCAATTCTGCCTGTACCCATCCTTGTCAACAAGACCGTCGAATACGGCGCTCCAATGCCGCTGGAGGATCGGCATGTGAGGTCTCCCGGTTTGGACTACTTCGATAAATATCGTTCGATCTTCGATCGCGTCGATCTGTTCACGTCACCGGATTTCCCCGAGAAATACCAAGTCTGGGATCACGACGACCGCACTCGATTTCCGAGAGACGAAGCACCGTTGCGTACAGCGATGAGCGGTACTCGTCATGCCGATTACGTTCCGGTGTGCCATAAGCTTTGAGCTCGGCCGGCGACCAACTTGTTCAACTTTTTTTGCCCGGTCGAGTGCGGATGACGAGTTCGCTAAGACTTCCGTCTTGAGGATCACGCGACGGGCCGGCCCCGCCTGTCGATCAGCCGTAAATACGGTTTGAGCGCCGCCGCCGCGCCAACCCAGCCGAGCTGGTTGCGCGGCATCCGGTCGAGGCGGTCGTAAGTCTGGTGGAAATCCGCTGCCATCCGCTCGACGCTGAACAGCGCCTTGGCCCGCTTTTTGCCGGCGCAGCCAAGCCGCTCGCGGTAATCCCGATCATCAATCAGGCGCGCGAGCGCCGCCGCCAACGCCTGTGGATGCTCAGGAGGCACTAAGAGACCCGTCGCGCCGTGCTCGATGACCTCGGGAATGCCGCCGACCGCAGTCGCGAGGACCGGCAGCCCCAAATAGCCGGCTTCGGCCAAGACCAGCCCGAACGAATCCATTCGCGAGGCGAGCGCCATGATGTCACTCGCCGCGCAGATTCCCCCAACATCGTTGGAATAGCCCAGGAATTGGACGCGTGGCTGGAGCCCCAGCTCCGCCACGAGCCGCTCGAGATTGGCGCGCTCGGGACCGTCGCCGACGATCAGCAAGTGGATGTTGCGCGCCGGGCCAAGCAGGCTGAACGCCCGGAGCAGGATATCCTGGCCTTTTCGCCGGATCAGCGAGCCGATCGCGCAGACGATTGTAGCACCATCAGGAATGCTGAGTTGCCGCCGCAGATCGTCGCAGGTTTTCGGCTGCAGCCGGGAGAAGTCGATCCCGTTGTAGATCACCTGTGTCTTCGCTGCGGCCATGCCCTCGTTGAGAAACGGCTCGATGACCTGCCGCGACACCCCGACCACTAGCGAGGCCTGGTGGAGCAGGAACACGTACCGGCTGCGCCGCAGATAGCCGGTATGCAAATGCGCCAACAGCGGCAATCGTGCGGCCCGCGCGACCGGCGCCAGCCATTGGCACGGCCCGGCGCTGTTCGAATGGAGCACCCTGATCTGGTGCCGGCGCACCAGACCGCGCGCCTCGCGCATCAGCGCCCGATAGCGGCGGAGGCGAAAGCGGGGAGCTTCGTAATCGAAATAGATTTCGAAATCGCTGCGATAAGTGGTGATGCCGAGCGCTCGCGCCGCATCGGCCATCTCGACCTGATTGCACCACACGATCGGCCGCACCTGCGCCGGATCGAGATGCGCCAAGAGGTCGAGCAGCAGCTGCTCGCTGCCCCGAATCCACGGATCCCCATAATGGGTGAAGAGGACCGGCGTCGGGGCGGGCTGCGTCACTTCGGCAAGCATCGAGGGGTCGGTGAGGGGCGGAGGTCAGCAGCGGGTTCGTTCCCGCAGAAACCGCGCCGCGTTGCCTCGGTGCGCACCGCCACGTGCCCGAAAGAGGGATTACCCGGTTAGTTGCGCGGGGCGTGCTTTGAGAGGATGCGCTGCAAGGTGCGGCGGTGCATTTTGAGGCGGCGGGCGGTTTCCGAGACGTTGCGCTCGCACAGCTCGAACACCCGCTGGATGTGCTCCCAGCGCACCCGGTCGGCCGACATCGGGTCCTCGGGCGGCTCGGGGACGCCGTCTTCCTGGGCGAGCAACGCGCGCTCGACGGCGTCGGCGTCGGCAGGCTTGGGCAAATAGTCGATCGCCCCGGCTTTGACCGCGGCGACTGCGGTTGCGATGTTGCCATAGCCGGTCAGCATGACGATGCGGGCGCCTGGCCGCGCCTGGCGCAAGGCGCTGACCACGTCGAGCCCGCGACCGTCGCCGAGCCGCATATCGACGACCGCGAAGGCCGGCGGATGCTCGGTCGCGGCGGCGGTGCCGGCGGCGACGCTGTCGGCGGTGACGACGACAAAGCCGCGCCGCTCCATCGCCCGCGCGAGGCGCTGGCATAATGGCGCGTCGTCATCGACGATCAGCAAGGTCCGCTCGGCCTCGGGCAGCCCGCGCAGCGCTACGGATGGCCCCTCGGCGGCGGTCGGGTGGGTGGGTCGGTCGGTCGCGTTCATGATGCTCGCCTGATGCTCCCCTATGCTCCGCCACGCAGGCAGACCGAGAGAGACTGCCGGCTAGCGATGCTCGTGCACCATCGCCGCGGGCGGACGGGTCTTGTCTGTCGTCTCCAGATTGGCACGGTTCCACGAAATCGCAACATGGGCGCCGCCCTCTTCGAGATTATCAAAGGCGAGCTTGGCGCCGCTGCGCTCGAGCAAGGTCTGCGCGATAAAGATGCCGAGCCCCATATGGTCGGCGGCGCCGGCGCGGGTCGACAGATAGGGCTCGCCGAGCCGCCCCAACAGATGGAGCAGAAATCCCGGCCCGTCATCGGCGATCTCGACCGTGACCGTCGCCTGGTCCCAATAGGTGGTGACGGTGACCTCGCGGCGGGCGAACTGCATCGCGTTCTGGATCAGATTGTTGAGCCCATGCAGAATTTCGGGGCTGCGCCGGACCAGCGGCTCGTCCTCGGCCGGCGCCCCGGCGGTGGCAAAGATCAGCCTGACCTCGCGCTCCTGGTGTGGCGATGCGGCGGCCTCGACCAGAACCGAGACCGGCAGCCGCGCATAGGGCGACCCGCCATCCTCCTCCGGCCGATGCGACAGTTCGGCGAGGATCCGCCGACAGCGCTCGGACTGGCTCAACAACAGCGCCGCATCCTCGGCATATGGGCTGTCGGCGGGCAGGTCGCGAGCCAGCTCGCGGGCCACCACGGCGATCGTCGCAAGCGGGCTGCCGAGCTCATGCGCCGCGGCGGCGGCGAGTGCCCCCACCGCCGAAACCCGCTGCTCGCGCGCGAGCGCCAGCTGGGTCGCGGCCATCGCGTCGCGCAGCCGGCGCGCGTCCTGCGCCACGCTCCAGGTGTAGCCGGCGATAAACACCGTCGCCAGCACCAGCGCGATCCAGGTGCCGATGACGATTTCCGGCGGAAACACCAGGGGGCCCGGCCCGCTGCGCCAAGGGAGCGGCAGGTGCCACAGCGCGAGCGCGCTGATCGCGGCCACGGCAAAGACCGATAGCGCGATCACCGGTCGCTTTGAGAGGATCGTCGCCGCCACCGTCACCGGCGCCAGGATCAGGATCGAAAACGGGTTCTGCAGCCCGCCGGTCAAATAGAGCAGGACGGCAAGCTGCAGAATGTCGTAGCCGAGGCACAGCGCGGCATAGCGCTCGCCAAGCTGGCGCGCGACCTGGCGGTGGACGATCAGAATGACATTGAGCAATGCCGAGCCGGCCACCACGGCGAGCGCCGGCGCCAGCGGCAGGTGAAAGCCCATCCCGTAATGGACGGTGAGGATCGCCAATGCCTGGCCGGCGATCGCGACCCAGCGGATCGGCACGAGGGTGCGCAGGCTGATGCGGCCGGCGCCGGTGGCCGGCTCGCTCGGCGCCGGGAGGCTAGTGTCGGTCACGATCGTGTCCATCCGTGTCCGTCAGATTTGGCGCGCCCAGGTTTGCAGTTTGCCGGCTCGCCGCCCCCGCCGCCAGCCCCAAGCTGGCCGACCGCACCCCGATGCGCCATATAGGGGCGATGCCCACCCCCGCAGTCGAAGTCCTTGATCTCGTCAAACGCTATCCGACGGCAATCGCGGTCGATCGGATCAGCTTTGCCGTGGCGCGCGGCACGACCACGGCGTTGCTCGGCGGCAACGGCGCCGGCAAGACCACGACCTTGTCGATCCTGCTCGGCCTCTTGCTGCCGACCGCCGGCGAAGTGCGGGTGCTCGGCGAGGACATGCTGCGCCATCGCTACCGGGTGCTGCCGCGGATGAATTTTTCCTCGCCCTTTGTCGATCTGCCGCACCGGCTGACCGTGCGGCAAAATTTGCTGATCTATGCCCGGCTCTATGGACTCTCGCGGCGCCGCGAGCGGATCGAGGTGCTGGCCGGCGATCTGCAGATCGGCGCCTTTCTCGACCGGCCGGCCGGCAAGCTGTCGGCCGGGCAGAAGACCCGCGTGGCGCTCGCGAAGGCCTTGCTGAACGAGCCCGAGCTGTTGCTGCTCGACGAGCCCACGGCTTCGCTCGACCCCGACACCGGCGACTGGGTGCGCGGCTATCTCGAAGGTTGGCGGGCGCGCACCGGGGCGACGATCCTGATGGCCTCGCACAACATGGCCGAGGTCGAGCGGCTGTGCTCGCAAGTGCTGATGATGAAGGAGGGGCAGATCGTCGATCGCGGCAGCCCACAAGCGCTAGTCGAACGCTATGGCCGCGCCAATCTCGAAGAGGTGTTTTTGCACATCGTGCGCAAATCCCCGCTCGAGCTGGAGCCGGTGTCGTGAAATCGAGTCTTGCGCGCGAGACCGACCGAGCCGGCGACGGTTTCTCGCCAGGACGGGTCTGGGCGATGCTGCTGCGCTATCTTTACCTGCTGCGCAGCTCATGGCCGCGCACCCTGGAGATGTTCTACTGGCCGACCGTGCAGATGCTGATCTGGGGGTTCATGAGCCAGTTCCTCTATGTCAACAGCAATTACGTGTTCCGCGCTTTCGGCGTCCTGCTCGCGGCGGTAATGCTGTGGGATGTGCTGTTCCGCGGTCAGCTCGGCCTGTCGCTCTCGTTTCTCGAGGAGATGTGGGCGCGCAACCTCGGCCACCTGTTCGTCACCCCGCTGCGTCCCCATGAATGGGTCGCCTCGCTCCTGGCGATGAGCCTGATCCGGGTGCTGATCGGGGTCATCCCGGCGGTGCTGCTGGCGATCGTGCTCTATCATTATTCGATTTTCACACTCGGGCTGCCGCTCGCCGCGTTTTTTGCCGTGCTCTTGATCATGGGCTGGTCGTTGGGGCTGGCGATCTGCAGCATGATCCTGCGCCATGGCATGGGCGCCGAGAGCCTCGCCTACCTCGTCGTCTTCACCTTATCGCCGATCAGCGCGGTCTATTACCCGGTGTCGATCCTGCCCCATTGGCTGCAGCGCGTCGCCTGGGCCTTGCCCTCGACCTATGTCTTTGAAGGGATGCGCGCGGTCTTGTTTCAGCATGTCTTTCGCGCCGGCTATCTGGTGACCGCGGGCGCCCTCGATATCCTGTGGCTGATGGCCGGCGCCGCCCTGTTCTTCCTAGCATTTCGCGACGCCCGCCAGCGCGGTGCGCTGTTGCAGATGGGGGAATGACGCGGCCCGCGGCAATGCCAAGCCCGATCCCGGAACCGGAGGATTTCGTCCGATGCCGTCGCGCTACACCGCAACGGATCCTGATGCCTATGAGCGCTTGATGGGGCGCTGGAGCCCGAGGCTGGCGGCGGAGCTGATCGCCTGGGCCGGGCTCGCGCCCGGCGAGCGCGTGCTCGATGTCGGCTGCGGCACCGGCAGCCTGGCGCTGGCGCTGGCGGCCCGGTCCGAGCCGGCCGCGATCGTCGGGGTCGATATCGCCGCACCCTATGTCGCCTACGCCGCCTCGCGCTCGCCCGATCCGCGACTGACCTTCGTGACCGCGGACGCCGCGGCGCTCGACTTTCCGACGGCTAGCTTTGACCGCGCATTCTCGCAGCTGGCGCTGAATTTCATGTCCGATCCGGCCGGTGCGCTCGCCGCAATGCGGCGGATCACATGTCCGGGTGGGGTGGTCGCCGCCGCGGTCTGGGACTTTCCCGGCGGCCTCGTCTATCAGCGCGTCTTCTGGGACACCGCCGCGGCGCTCGATCCCGCCGCGGACCATGCCCGCGCCCGCCATTATTCAAGCCCGCTCACTGGACCCGGCGAGCTCGCCGCCGCGTTCGGCAGCGCCGGGCTTGGCGAGGTGCGCGAGGGCTCGCTGACGATCCGCTTGGAGTATCGCGATTTCGCAGATTATTGGGAGCCGATCGAGCAAGCGCAGGGCCCGGTCGGCGACTATGTCAAATCCTTGCCGCCGCAGCGGCTCGAGGCGTTGGCCGCCGCAGTGCGTCGGGCCTATCTGGCGGGCGGCGCCGACGGCCCGCGCTCGATGGCGGCGACCGCATGGGCGGCGCGCGGCACGGTGCCGGCCGACCCTCACAGCCCGCGATAGGTCAGGCGGGGCCGCTGACCCCGGCTTCGCCAAATGTCGCCATCCCGTTGTGGCAGGCCGCCGCGGCCTTTAAGACAGCGAGTGCCAGCGTAGCGCCCGAGGCTTCGCCGAGCCGCATGCCGAAATCGAACAACGGCCGCTGTCCCAGCCGCTCGAGCAGCACGCGGTGGCCGGGCTCGGCCGAGACGTGCGCGACAACGCAATGGTCGAGCGCGCGGCGATCGGCGGCGAACAGCACCGCGGCCGCCGCGGTCGAGGTGAAGCCGTCGAGCACGACCGGGACCCGCCCGAGCCGAGCCGCCATCACCGCACCGGCGATCGCGGCGAGCTCGAGCCCGCCCAAGCGCCGCAGCAGCTCGAACGCATCGTGCGAGGGAGACCGATGCAGCGCCACAGCCGCAGCGACGGCACGGCGCTTGGCGTCGAGCGCCGCCCCGGCGACGCCGGTGCCGGGACCGGTCCACAGCCCGGCATCGCCGCCGAACAGGCCGGCGCACAGGGCCGCCGCGACAGTGGTGTTGCCGATCCCCATCTCGCCGACCGCCAGCGCATCGATGCCGGGCTCGACCGCCATCATGCCGTAGGCCATCGCCTTCGCGCATTCCTCCTCGCTCATCGCGGGCCCCTCGACGATGTCGCCGGTCGGCGTGTCGAGGTTCATCTCGTAGACCCGCAGATCGGCATCGACCATCCGGCACAGCTGGTTGACCGCGGCGCCGCCGGCGATGAAGTTCTGCACCATCTGCGCGGTGACCGAAGCGGGATAGGCCGAAACGCCGCGCGCGGCGACACCGTGATTGCCGGCAAAGACGATGGTGCGCGGGTGGTCGAGGCGGGGCGGGTGCCGAGCCTGCCAGGCGGCCAGCCACACGGCCAGTTCCTCGAGCCGGCCGAGCGATCCCGCGGGCTTGGTCAGCTGCGTCTGGCGCTCTGCGGCGGCGGCCGCGGCTTCGCGATCGGGTCCGGGCAGATGGGCCAACAGTGCCCGCATCTCCTCCAGGTCCGCGGTCGGCAGATTCGGGGTCGGCAAATTCGCGGGCGGCTCTGGCATGGCGGCTCTCCTTCGCGCGCGATCCTCGGCTCAGCGCGTTGCCAACCCAAGCAGAAATGCACGCCCTGATCGGCCGTCTCGGTTCGCTTGCCGGGTTCGGCTATGGTCGGCGCGATGATCGCCCCCCAGCACTCGACCGGCCGGCGGCCGGGTTTCGCCGCCGGCTTTGCCACGGCCGTCGCATTCCTCACTCGGGTTCCGATCGGCGCGCCGGCCGAAGGGGATTGGCGGCTCGCCGCCGCGGCTTGGGCTTTTCCGCTGGTCGGCGCCGGCATCGGCGCCATTGCCGGATTCGTCTTTCTGCTGGCCGAGCTGCTCGGCCTCGGCGATGGTCCGGCGGCGCTGCTGGCGGTGCTCGCCGGCATCGGCGTGACCGGGGCGTTGCACGAGGACGGGCTCGCCGACACCGCCGACGGGTTTTTCGGCGGAAGCGACCGCGATTCGAGGCTGGCGATCATGCGCGACAGCCGGCACGGCACCTACGGCGTGCTGGCGATCGTGCTGAGCGTGGCGCTGCGCGCCGCCGCGCTCGCGCACACTGGGGAAGCAATCTATGCCGGTCTGGCGCTGATCGCGGCCCATGCTGCCTCGCGCGCCCTGTTGCCGGCCGTGATGTCGGCTCTCAAGCCGGCCCGCGCCGACGGCCTCGGGGCCGAAGCGGGAAGACCAAGCCCGGCACCGCTGATCGCGGCGGCGGCGATCGGGATCGTCATTACCTTAGCGGCGCTCGGGCCGTTGCTCGGGCTGGTTGCCTTCGCGGCCGCAGCCGCCGCCGTTGCGGGCATGGCGGCGCCGGCGCATCGTCTGATCGGCGGCTACACCGGCGATGTTCTCGGCGCCGCTCAGCAGATCGCGGAGATCGTGGTGCTGCTCGCGGCGACGGCAAGATGAACTCGACCGCGACGAGTTTCCGACATCTTGCCGCGGGCAGCCGCTGCCGGCGTGTCGAGCGTCAGCCCGGCGGGGTCGGCATTTTCGCAAACCGCTGGATGTTGCCGCCGAGCTCGACCCAGGGCTGCGCGCTGTCGCAATAGATCTGCATCGCCGGCTTGACCCAGCTCGGATCGTCGAGCGTCCCGGTCAAGATCATGACGACATCTGGCATCATCTCGGCCTCATCCATAATCGACGACCCGCATTCCGGGCAAAAGCGGCGGAACATCGTCTTGCCGGTGTCGCCGCGGTCATTGAAGGTTTTGAGGCTGCCCTGCACGCTCACCGCCGGCTTAGGCAGCGCCACCACAGTCGCGAATGCGGCTCCGCTGCCCTTCTGGCAGTTCTTGCAGTGGCACACGCCGACAAATGTCGGCTCGGCGTCGGCCGAATAGCGCACCTTGCCGCACAGGCATCCGCCCTCGATCTTCATCTGCCCCTCCTGTTCGCCACGCGGCATCCATAGCCGCGGCGGTGAAGCTAGCCCAGACCGTACGGAGAATCGAGATTGGGTAACGAAAGAGTGACCTCGGTCGTCGGCACGTGGTAGCGTCATCGCCGCGATGCGACAGGGAAGTCCGGTGCAATACCGGCGCTGCCCCCGCAACTGTAAGCGGCGAGACCGCGGCAACGGCCACTGGTGCGGATACAGCGCCGGGAAGGCGCCGCGGGCGACGACCCCGAGCCAGGAGACCTCCGCATCGCGCCGAAAAGGGGACGATTCCTCGGGCGGAGGATGAGGGACCATTGCCGTTGACGAGCGCCTACCGATCGCACGCCGGGCTGCCCCCGTTGAGCTTGGTGCTGGGCGGCGCCCGGTCGGGCAAGAGCCGCTATGCCGAAGCTCTGGTCGAGGGCGCCGCCGCCGCCGGCACCTATTGCGCGACGGCCGAGGCTGGTGACGCCGAGATGGCGGCCCGCATTGCCGCGCACCGGGTGCGCCGCGGCCCATTCTGGCATACGCTCGAGGAGCGGCTGGCGCTCGCGGCGGTGATCGCCACTGAGGCGACGCCCGAACGGCCCTTGCTGATCGACTGTCTGACCATGTGGCTGTCCAATTTGATGCTCGCCGGCAAGCCGATCGATCAGGAGGGCGACAATTTGTGTGCGGCGCTGCGGCTGGCCGCCGGACCGGTGGTGCTGGTCGCCAACGAGGTCGGCCTCGGAATTGTCCCGGAAACGCCGCTCGGCCGCCGCTTTCGCGACGCCGCCGGCCATCTTAATCAACGGGTCGCGGCATTGGCCGATCGCGTCGTCTTTGTCGCCGCCGGTTTGCCGCTGGTGCTGAAGGGGGGCTGATATGCGCCGCGTTCCGGCGACCGTGATCACCGGCTTTCTCGGCGCGGGCAAGACCAGCCTGGTCCGCCACCTGCTGGCGCATACCCAAGGGCGGCGGCTCGCCGTCATCGTCAACGAATTTGGCGAGCTCGGCATCGACCGCGAGCTGCTGCTCGGCTGCGGCGACGCGGCCTGCGGGGAGGACGACATCGTCGAGCTGGCCAATGGCTGCCTGTGCTGCACCGTCGCCGACGAGTTCCTGCCGATGTTGACCCGGCTGCTGGAGCGCGCCGCACCGCCCGACCACATCCTGATCGAGACCTCGGGCCTGGCCCTGCCGAAACCCCTGGTGCAGGCCTTTGCCTGGCCCGAAATCCGCACCCGCACCACCGTTGATGGGGTGCTGACAGTGATCGACGCGGCCGCCGTCGCCGCCGGCCGGTTCGCCGACGACCCGCAGGCGGTGGCCTGCGCGCGGGCGGCTGACCCGGCGCTGGCCCATGACAACCCGCTCGATGAAGTGTTTGGCGACCAGCTCGCCTGCGCCGATCTGGCGATCCTGAACAAGACCGATCTGGTTGCGCCCGACCGCTGCGCGGCACTCGGTCGCGAGATCGGCGAACGGCTGCGACCCGGGGTCAAGCTCGTCACGTCGCGGGACGGCCGGGTCCCGCCCGAAGTGGCGCTCGGGCTTGCCGCCGCCGCCGAGGACGACCTCGCCACGCGGCCGTCGCTGCACGATCTCGAAGCGGCGCACGATCACGATGATTTTGACAGCTTTGTCGTGGATTTGGGTGCGGTGGCCGACAGCGAGGCGTTCTGTGCCGGGCTGTGTGCAGCGATCCGCCGGCACGGCGTGCTGCGCCTCAAGGGGTTTGTCCATTTGCCCGGCCGCGATCGGCGGCTGGTCGTGCAGGCGGTCGGCAATCGGGTGCAGCACTATTTCGACCGGCCGTGGCAGGAGGGCGAGGAGCGCGCGACCCGCCTCGTCGTGATCGGCCAGAAGGGACTTGAGCGCGCCGCGATCGCCGCCGAACTGGCGGGCTGAATGCACCTGCTCGCCACCCTGCCGGGAGTGATCGCCGACGGCTCGGCCGCTATCGATCTCGCCCAGACGCCGGGCGACATCGTGATGCTGTCGAGCGCCGATACCGAATTGGCGCTGCTCGCCGCGGCCCAGGCGCGGCGGCGCGCGCAGGAGCCGGCGGCGCCGAGCCTGCGGCTCGCGCCGATCCTGCGGCTCGGCCATAATTTCTCGGTCGATCTTTACATGGAGACGGCGTCGGGCGCCCGGTTGGCGATCGCCCGGGTGCTGGGCGGCAGCGCTTATTGGCCCTACGGGGTCGAGCGGCTGGTCGCCACCTGCCGCGAACACCGCATTCCGCTGGCGTTGCTCCCGGGCGATGACAAGCCCGACCCGGAACTCGCCGAGCTGTCGACCGTGGCACCCGGCGATTTGCGCCGGCTGTGGCGCTATCTCGCCGAAGGCGGCCCGGCCAACGCCGACAATTTTTTGCGATATGCCGCCTCGCTGATCGGCCATCGGGCGGATTGGGGCGAGCCGGCGCCGTTGCTGCGCGCCGGCCTCTATTGGCCGGGCCGCGCCCTGCCCAGCCTCGACGACATCGCCGCCGAGTGGCGCGGCAGGCCTGCCCCGGCGAAAGCCGGGGGCGGCGTCGTGCCGATCGTGTTCTACCGGGCGCTGGTTCAGTCGGGCAATACGGCACCGGTCGACGCACTGGTCGGCGCGCTCTCGGCGCGACGGCTGCGTCCTCTGCCGGTCTTTGTGCAGAGCCTGAAGGAGGGCGAGGCCGCGGCGCTGCTCGGCGCCGTGTTCGCCGCCCATCCGCCGGCGGCAATCCTCAACGCGACCGGCTTTTCGGTGCGGGCAGCGGGCGTCGGCGACGATCCGTTGGCGGCCGCCGATTGCCCGGTCTTGCAGGTGGTGTTCTCCGGCGGCGACGAAGCGAGCTGGCGGAGCGGGAGCCGCGGGCTTGGCGCGCGCGATCTGGCGATGAACGTGGCGTTGCCCGAGATCGACGGCCGCATCCTGTCGCGCGCGGTCTCGTTCAAGGCGCCGCTCGGCCGCGATCGCGAAACCGAGGTCGATCTGGTCGGCTACCGGCCGGTCGCCGACCGCATCGCCTTTGTCGCCGATCTCGCGCGCAACTGGGCGCGGCTGCGCGACAAGCCGGCGGCCGAGCGCCGGGTCGCTATGATCCTCGCCAACTATCCCGGCCGCGACGGCGCATCGGCAACGGCGTCGGCCTCGACACGCCGGCTTCGGCATTGGCGATCCTGCGCGCGCTCACCGATGCCGGCTACCGGGTCGACCGACATCCCGGATGATGCCCGCGACGCTGATCCGGCGCCTGACCGCCGGCCCGACCAACGCGCAACCCGGCGGCGCCGGCCGAGGAGACTGTTCTCCTTCGCCGAATATTCGTCGTTCTTCGCGACCTTGCCGTTAGCGGTGCAGCAGGCTGTCATCGCTCGCTGGGGTCCGGCCGAGCGCGACCCGTTCTTTCCGCGAGGGCCGGCTCGATTGCGGCCGTTTTGCGATCCCCGGCTTTCGCGCCGGCAATGTCGCGGTGCTGATCCAGCCGGCGCGCGGCTATGGCATCGATCCGAAATCGACCTATCACGATCCGGCAATGCCGCCGCCGCACGCCTATCTCGCTGCCTATGCCTGGCTGGCGCAGGATTTCCGCGCCGACGCGGTGATTCACCTCGGCAAGCACGGCACGGTCGAATGGCTGCCCGGCAAGGCGCTGGCCCTGTCGGCCGAGTGTTTCCCCGAGGCGGTGCTGCCGCCGCTGCCGCATCTCTATCCCGTTCATCGTCAACGATCCCGGCGAGGGGACCCAGGCGAAGCGGCGCGCCCAGGCGGTGATCGTCGACCACCTGACGCCGCCACTGACCCGCGCCGGCAGCTATGGCCCGATGGCCGAGCTCGAGCGGCTGATCGACGAATATTACGAGGCCGCCCAAGGCGATCGGCGCCGCGATCGCGGTGCTGGCGACGGCGATCCTCGAACAGGCGCGCGCGGCCGGGCTCGACGGCGATTGCGGCATCGCCGCCGGCGAGGATACCGGCGACGGCGCTGCGCAAGCTCGACGCGTTCTTGTGCGAGATCAAGGAATTGCAGATACGCGATGGGCTCCATGTGTTCGGCCGCAGCCCCGAGGGCCGCGCGCTCGATGCGCTGCTGGTCGCGTTTGCCCGCCCCGGCCGCGGCGCCGCCCCCGAAGAAGCCTCGCTGCTGCGCGCCTTGGCGGCCGACCTCGAGCTCGGCGAGATCCGCTCGCTCTCGACCTGGCCGAGCCGTGGCGCGGCCCGCGGCCGGCTGTTCTCTCCTCTCTGCCCCTGGGGCGGAGAGGCCGGGTGGGTAGGGGATGCTCTGCGCCGCCCCACCTCACCCTCCCTTGCGAGCGATGGGCTCAAGGGCGGGGGGGTCGTGGCGCAGCAGCGGCGACACGATCGAGCGGCTGGAAGCGCTGGCCCTGCGCCTGATCGCGGGCGAGGCCAGGCCGAGACCGGACTGGTGGCGGACCCGCGCGGTGCTCGATTGGGTCGGCGCGCCAGTTGCGCCCGGCCGTCGCGCATTGCGGTGCGGCCGAGATGGCGGGGCTGCTCGCCGGCCTCGATGGGCGTTTCGTGCCGCCCGGCGCTTCCGGCGCGCCGAGCCGCGGCCGGCCCGAGGTCCTGCCGACCGGGCGCAATTTCTATTCGGTCGATACCCGCGCGGTGCCGACCCAGGCGGCGTGGCAGCTCGGCTGGAAATCGGCGGCATTGCTGATCGAGCGCCACGCCCAGGAGCACGGTGTCTACCCGGCGCTGGTGGCGCTGTCGGCCTGGGGGACGGCGAACATGCGCACCGGCGGCGACGATGTCGCCCAGGCCCTGGCGCTGATGGGGGTGCAGCCGGTCTGGGAGCGGGCGAGCGGCCGGGTGACCGGGTTCGAGATTATGCCGGCCTCGGTGCTCGACCGGCCGCGGGTCGATGTCACCCTGCGCGTCTCGGGCTTTTTCCGAGACGCCTTCCCCGGGCTGATCGACCTGGTCGACTCGGCGGCCCGCGCGGTGGCCGCGCTCGACGAGCCGGCCCGCGTCAACCCGCTCGCCGCCCGCTTCGCCGCCGACCGCGATGCGCTCGAAGCCGAGGGGGTCGCACCGGCCGAAGCCGAGCGGCGCGCCGGTTATCGCGTCTTCGGATCGAGGCCCGGCGGCTATGGGGCCGGATTGCAGTCTTTGGTCGACGAGGGCGTCTGGGATGCCGAGACCGATCTTGCCGAAGCTTGGCTCGACGCGAGCGGCTATGCCTATGGCGCCGGCGCGAACGGCTGTGCGGAGCTGGCGATGCTGAAAACGAGGCTCGCCGCCGCCGACGCCGTGCTGCACAATCAGGACAATCGCGAGCACGATTTGCTCGACAGCTCCGATTACTGGCAGTTCGAGGGCGGGCTCAGCCTTGTCGTCCGGCAGCTTTCGGGCCGCGCCCCGGCGGTCTATCACAACGATCATTCGCGGCCGGAGATGCCGCGCGTGCGCACCCTGCGCGAGGAGATCGGGCGCGTGATCCGCGGCCGGGCGGCAAACCCGCGCTGGATCGCCGGGGTGATGCGCCACGGCTACAAGGGGGCGGCCGAGATCGCCGCCACGGTCGATTACCTGGTCGCCTTTGCTGCCACCGCGCGGGTTGTCGATGATGCGCATTTCGAGGCGCTGTACGACGCCTATCTCGCCGATGACGGCGTGCGCTCTTTCATGGCCGAGAACAACCCGGCGGCATTGGCCGATACCGAGCCGGCGCTTTCTCGAAGCGATCGACCGCGGGCTGTGGCGCCCGCGCCGCAACAGCCCCCGCGAGGCGCTGACGCAGTGGGTGGCGGGGTGAACGGGTCCATCGACACAGCGGAGGAGATCAACCGCCGCCATAACGAAAAGATGGCCCGGCGCAAGGCGGCGCGCGACCGGATGCTGGCGACCAAGACCGAGGAGCGCGGGCTCCTGATCGTCCATACCGGCTCCGGCAAGGGCAAATCGACCGCGGCTTTCGGCATGGTGCTGCGCTGCCTCGGCCACGGTATGCGGGTCGGCATCGTGCAATTCGTCAAAGGCGTGTGGGGCACCGGCGAGCGCGTGGCGCTCGAGCGCTTCGGCGATCTGGTGACTTGCCGGGCGATGGGCGAAGGCTTCACCTGGGACACCCAGGACCGCGCCCGCGACATCGCTGCCGCGCGCGCCGCGTGGGAGGCGGCAAAGGCGATGATCGCCGACCCCTCCTACCGGCTGGTGCTGCTCGACGAGCTGAACATCGTGTTGCGCTACGACTACTTGCCCCTTGACGAGGTGATGGTGGCGCTGGCCGCGAAACCGCGCGATCTGCACATCATCGTCACCGGCCGCAACGCCAAGCCGGAGCTGGTCGCCGCCGCCGACCTGGTGACCGAGATGACCATGGTCAAGCATCCGTTTCGTGCCGGCGTCAAAGCCCAGCCGGGTATCGAATTCTGATGGCGCTGGCGCTGATGCTGCAAGGCACCGGGTCGGATGTCGGCAAATCCCTGCTGCTGGCCGGCATGGCGCGCGCCTTCACCCGGCGCGGAATGAAGGTGCGGCCGTTCAAGCCGCAGAACATGTCGAACAACGCTGCAGTCACCGCCGACGGCGGCGAGATCGGCCGGGCGCAGGCATTGCAGGCGCGGGCTTGCGGGGTCGCGCCGGCGACCGACATGAACCCGGTGCTGCTGAAGCCGCAATCGGAGAGCGGGGCGCAGATCATCGTTGATGGCCGGGTCTGGGGCAGCGCCTCGGCCGCAGAGTATCGACGCATGGCGCCGAGCCTGCTGCCGGCGGTGCTCGCTGCCTTCGCCCGGCTCGGCGAGGGGGCCGACCTCGTCCTAGTCGAGGGCGCCGGCAGCCCGGCCGAAGTCAATCTGCGCCAGGGCGACATCGCCAATATGGGCTTTGCCGAGGCGGCGCGGGTGCCGGTCGTGCTGATCGGCGATATCGAGCGCGGCGGCGTCATCGCCCAGCTGGTCGGCACCTGCGCGCTGTTATCCGACAGCGAGCGGGCGCTGCTCGCCGGCTACATCGTCAACAAGTTCCGCGGCGATATCCGGCTGTTCGATGGTGGCATTGCCGCGGTCGGCGCGCGCACCGGGCTGCGCTCGTTCGGGGTGGTGCCGTTTTTTCCGGCCGCCGAACTGTTGCCGGCGGAAGACTCCCTCGCGCTCGCCCCCATAAGAAACCCTCTCCCCCCAATGGGGGGAGAGGGAAGGGCGAGGGGGGCTTTCCCGCAGCCGCCCGTCGGCGTCACCCCCTCACCCCGGCCCTCTGCCCCAACGGGGCGAGGGAGGGAGAAAGGGGCCGAGGACCACCTTAAGATCGCCGTGCCGGTGCTGCCGCGTATTGCCAATTTCGACGATCTCGACCCGTTGCGCGCTGAGCCCGGGGTCGAGGTGGTCATGGTCCGGCCTGGCCGGCCATTGCCGCGCGACGCGGCGCTGGTGATCCTGCCGGGCTCGAAGGCGACGCTCGCCGATCTCGAATTTCTGCGCCGCGAGGGTTGGGACATCGATATCCTGGCGCATCGCCGGCAGGGTGGGCAGATTCTCGGGCTGTGCGGCGGCTTTCAGATGCTCGGGCGGACCATCGCCGACCCGCTGGGGGTGGAGGGGTCGAGCGCGAGGGCATCGGGGCTCGGGCTTCTCGACGTCGATACCGTGCTTGGCGCGGAGAAGCGGCTGCGATCGGTTTCGGGGGTCGAGTTGGCGAGCGGGATGCCTGTCACGGGCTACGAAATGCACCTCGGCGAGACGACCGGGCCGGGGCTGGAGCGGCCGATGCTGCGGCTCGCCGGCCATGATGATGGTGCCGTCAGCGCCGATCGCCTGGTTGCTGGCTGCTATCTGCACGGGCTCTTCGCCGGCGATCGGTTCCGCCGCCGCTTTCTGGCGCGGCTCGGCGTTGTCGCCGGCGCGGATTTCGCCTACGGGCGCACCATCGAGGCGACGCTCGACGCGCTCGCCAACCATCTCGAACATCATCTCGATCTCGAGGCGCTGCTCGCCGCAGCGCATCCGCCCGGGCTCAGAGCAGCAGGCTGAAATGGCCGGCGAGCCAGGCGCCCAGCACCAGGCCGCCCTCGATCAGGCAGGCGAGCTTGTAGAGGCTCAATGCGCGCGCGATGTCCGAGGTCGCCGCGCGCGCCGTGCCCTCGCCGACCCAGGGATCGACGACGACGCCCTCTGGGTAGTGCCGCGGCCCGGCCAATGCGAGGCCGAGCGCCCCGGCCATCGCCCCTTCGGGCCAGCCGGCGTTCGGCGAGCGGTGTTTGCGCCCGTCGCGCAGCATGATCGCCAATGCCCGGCCGGGTCGGCATTTTTCGGCGAACAGCGCCGCAGCGGCGATCAAGAGCCCGCTGATCCGCGCCGGGACCAGGTTCGCGAGATCGTCGAAGCGGGCCGCCGCCCAGCCAAAGCTGCGATAATGCGGCGTCTTGTGCCCGATCATGCTGTCAAGCGTGTTCGCCATCTTGTAGGCGAAGAGGCCGGGCAGCCCGAGCACCAGATACCAGAACACCGGCGCCACCACCCCGTCGCTGAAATTCTCGGCCAGGCTTTCGATCGCCGCGCGGGCGACGCCATAGGCATCGAGGCTCTTCGGATCGCGGCCGACGATGTGCCGCACCGCCTCACGCCCGGCCGCAAGCCCGCCGCGATCGAGCGCCAGCGCCACCTCGGCGACATGCTCGTAGAGGCTGCGCTGCGCCACCAGCACCGCGATCAGCACAATCTCGACCGCGGCGCCGGCGAGGCTGCCGCGGCACAGCCATTGGATCGCCAGGCCGAGCGCTGCGGCGAGGCCGGCCAGCGCTGCCACCGTAACGATGCCGCGAATGCGGCGCGCGGCCTCGCTGCGGATCTCGCGGTTGAGCTTGCGGTCGAAAAACGCGATGGCGCGGCCGGCAAGCACGACCGGGTGCGGCACGCGGCGGAAGATCAGCGGCATGTCGCCGAGCCAGGCGTCGAGGGCGAGCCCGGCGGCGAGCAGCAGCAGCGGGTTCGCTTGGACGGCCGGGATCATCGCGGCGCCACTCTCGGCTGCGGCCGGCGGAGGGTCAACCGGGGACCGGGCGGGCGCATCATCGCCGAACCCGCGGCATCGCGATAACCGATGTTCGATAGCTTTGTGATCGTGGACTGGAGCGCGGCGAACCTGCCGCGGGTGGGCCGCGACAGCATCTGGCTCTGCCGGCGCTGCGGCAACGAGGAAACCCTGATCAACCCGCCGACCCGCCACGCGGCGCAGGCGCTGATCGCCGACTGGCTGACGATGGCGCGGGCGCGCGATCAGCGGGTCTTGCTGGGCTTTGATTTCCCGTTCGGCTATCCGGCCGGGTTCGCCGCTCGGCTCGGCCTCGACGGGCCGGCGTGGCGGGCGGTGTGGGACGAGATCGCCCGCCTCGTCACAGATGACGAGAAGAACCGCAACAACCGCTTCGACGTCGCCGAATCCCTGAACCGGAGGGTCTCGGGCGGCCCGTTTCCATTTTGGGGCTGCCCGGCAGCACCGTTCAGAACCCATTTGCACGGCAAGCATCACCGCCGGCACGACAGCGACGGGCTGGCCGAACGCCGCTTGGTCGATCTCTACATCCCGAGCGCACAGCCCTGCTGGAAGCTGTTGGGCGCCGGCTCGGTCGGCGGCCAGGCCTTGACCGGCATCCCGGTGGTGCGCGCGTTGCGCGACGACCTGCGCTGGCGCGGGCAGGCGCAAGTCTGGCCGTTCGAGACCGGTCTTTGCGCGCCGGCCGCCGAAGTGGCGATTGTCATCGCCGAAATCTATCCATCGCTGTGGGCGGTGTCGTCTTCGCCGGGCGAGCCGAAGGACCGGGCCCAGGTGCGCACCGTTGCCCGTTTTCTCGCGGAACGCGACCGCGCGGGAGAATTGGCCGCGCTGTTCGCCGGCGACCCCGGCCTGAACCCGGCCGAGCGCAGCCGGATCGAAACCGAGGAAGCGTGGACCTTGGGGGTAACCGCGGCCCGGCAGCGGCCGATCGCGGCGCTGGCGGAACAGCCGCTGCCAACGGCGCAGTTGCCGGCCAACCCCGAGGGACGGCAATAATGTAAGCGGGGATCAGCGGGGGAGGAGCGTTGTGCAAGAAGGGCAAGACCGGCGGATTTTGTTCCTGTTCCGGCATGGCGAGACCGACTGGAACCGCGAGGGGCGGCTGCAAGGGCACACCGACACCTCGCTCAATCCGACCGGGCTTGCCCAGGCCGAGGTGTTGGCGCGGCGGCTGCTGCCGTACCGCCTCGACGCCATCGTGTCGAGCGATCTGGCGCGCGCGCTGACCACCGGCAGGATCATCGCCGAGGCGCTCGGTCTGCCGCTGACCAGCGATCCGGGGTTGCGCGAGACCAATGTCGGCGAGGCCGAGGGGTTGCTCTGGGCCGAGGCCAAAGCGCGTTTCGGCGAAGAGCTGACCGAGCGCTGGTATGCCGAGGACGCGGCCTTCCCCGGCGGCGAAACCGGCCCCGCCACCTTGGCCCGCGGGCTGGCGGCGCTGCGCCGGTTCGCGATCGCGCACCCTTATCGGCGGATCGGCGTCTCCACCCATGGCGCGATGCTCCGCCAGTTGGTCAGGCACGCGCTACCACCCGGCAGCCCGCCGCTCAGAGCGCCGAACACGGCGCTCTTCATCATGGATTACGAGCTGGCGGCCGATCGCCTCGCCATCCTCGCCGAGGACGAGCTCGGCTGACCCTCAGAACAGCCGGTCGCCCTTGATCTGCGAGCGGTGCATCAGCCGGTCGTCGCCGAGATGCTGCCCGCGAAACCGCAGCACCAGATGATCCGACCACGCCTCTTTGATCGCGGCGACCTTCGCCGGCGGCTGCTCTTGCGCCAGATCGACGCCTTCGACATCGGCACCGAGCGCGGCCGCTGTCGGCCACACCGTCACCTTCTACCGCTCCAAAACCTCTCCATCTTCTCGATTTCTTCTAGAATTGCATAATGTCCTGACCGCGAAGTTGATTGGCTCCGCTTAGCCCTTTTGGAGTGCCATCCCGGCGCAGGCCGGGACCCAGCCATCCATGGGCACCGGCCTCCCAGGCCGTGTGAAAACTGCATGTCCGCCTTCCTCGGACCCCTTTCCCGTCATTCCCGCGCAAGCGGGAATCCAGGGATTTCAGCCTGTTGCCCTGGGTCTCCGCTTTCGCGGGGACGACGATTCTGGATGGCCGGCACGGTTTTCACACAGCCTGCTCCGCCGGTGTGACGAGCCGGGAGGCGCTGCGCGAACACCCAGCGCACTTTCCCTCAATACACCGGCGGCGCTCAGCCGCGAGCGAGCGCGTAGATTTGGCTGCCGCCGGGCGGGTTCGGCAGCGCGGTCCAGCTCTCGCCGCCGTCGTCGCTGCCGTAGACCTCGCCGCCATTGGTGGCGGCCGTAATCCGGCTCGGGCGGCGCTCGTCAAAGGCGATCTTGAACATCGTGTGCGGCACCGGGGCGCCGATATCGACCCGCGCCCAGCTGTCGCCGCCGTCGCGGCTGTGCAGCAAGGTCCCCTTGTCGCTCTGGAAACCGGCGCCGGCCGCTACCCACAGATGCCGCGGGTTGCCCGGCACCTCGCGGATGTCGCGGCAGTAGATGTAGCCCTTGGGGTTGAGCGGCTCCAACGGCACGTGCTGCCAGTGGTCGCCGCCGTCATCGCTGCGGAACATGCCGGCGCGGGCGATGCCAAAGACGATGCCGGGCCGCCAACGGCTCGCCAGCACGCCGTGCATATCGACCATGTCGTCGTTGACGTATTGGCCGTGGCTCAAATTCTCCCAATGCTCTCCGCCGTCGGTCGAGCGGATCGTGCCGCCGACCTCGATCGCGCCGTAGAGGTGGTCGGGCTGGCTGGCGCTGGCGTCCAGCATCAAGATTCGCTTGGCCGGGTTGGCGCCGGGTGCGGTGGTGATCTCTGGAAAGCGCACATTGACCGGCAGCCGGGTCCAGCGCTCGCCGGCATCGTCGCTGCGGTAGATCTCGCAGTTTTCATAGCCGACCAGGATGACGTCAGGGTCGTGCGGGTGGAACAGCACCGACCAGACCGGCAGGCCGTGATCGGGGACGTTGACCTTTTCCCAATGCTCGCCATGGTCGGCGCTGCGGTACGGGCCGGATTGCGTGCCGGCATAGACGATTTCGGGCTTTTGCGGGTGCACCGCCAGCGCGCGCACCGCCGGCATTTCGGGCAAGCCGCGCTGCAGCGCCTCCCACTCGCCGCCGCCGTCGGCCATGCGGAAGAGGCCCGAATCGACCACCCGCCCGCGTCCGGTTTCGCCCGCCAGCCCCAGATAGATATACGACTTTTGACCGTTCGCCCCATTGCTCTGCATCGGATCTTCCTCCCTCGCCCGTGGCTCGATTATAGCGTCATTCGAACTGCATGCTGATGATTTCGGCGACCAGCGCCGGACGCGCGGCACCCTCGACCTCGATCGTGCTTTCCGAGGTGATGCGCACGCCGCCGCCGGGGGCCGGCTCGACCGATTTGATCGTCTGGTGCAGGCGGATGCGCGAGCCGGCCGGCACCTGACCGGTGAAGCGCACCCGGTTCGACCCATAGTTCAGCCCCCGCGACCGCTGTTTGACACGGTAGAGCGTCGCCGCCAATCGCGGCACCAAGGACAGGGTCAGGTAGCCGTGGGCGATTGTCTTGCCGCCCGGCATCTCGCGCCGGGCACGCTCGACATCGACATGAATCCATTGATGGTCTCCGGTCGCCTCGGCGAATTTGTCGATGATCGCCTGATCGACGGTGAACCAGTCGCTGACCCCGATCTCCTTGCCGATATATTGAACGAGATCGGCCGGCCGCTCGACCTCTATCATCCTCGCTCCCTTTCTGGCATGTGCGCTGCATCCTGCGGGGCACTGTTGCCACCTCGCGAGCCAGATTAGGAGCCCGGCCCGGCGGCCGCAACCGATGCGCTACACCAAGATCGCCCTCCTGACCTTCGGCGCCGGCCTGATCCTGGGGCTGGTCGTCGTCGTGGCCGAGATCGATTGGCTGGCCCGCGTGGCCAGCAGCTTGATGGCGCTCGGGCTGGCGGCGATCCCGGTCGGCATGCTCGCCGATTGGCGGCTGGCAACCAAGGCGGCGCCACACTCGGCCAAAGCCCGCGGCAAGACCAGAACGCCGCGCACCGCGCAGCGATCCCGCGCTCCACGGCCGCGCAAGCCCGCCCCGCCAAAGCGATAGGATGACGCGGCCGGCGCGGCCGTATTAGGATTGGTGGCGGAGCGTGCGGCGCGCGGGGCCGCGAGCCTGAGGCGGAGGAAGACGGAATGGCGAAGAACAAGATCGCGATCGTCGGCGCGGGGGCGGTCGGCGGCTATGCCGGGGCGCACATGGTGCAGGCCGGCGAGGACGTCACCTATATCGATCCGTGGCCGGAAAACGTCGAGGCGATCCGCAAGGACGGCCTCCGAATCACCCATATCCGCGATGTCGAGCCGTTCACGGTCAGGCCGCGCGCGCTGCACCTGACCGAGGCGCAGCAGCTGAGCAAGGAGGCGCCGATCGACATCGCCTTTGTCTGCATGAAATCCTACGACACCGCCTGGGCCACGATGCTGATCAAGCAATACTTGGCGCCCGGCGGCTATGTCGTGTCCTTGCAGAACTGCATGAACGAGGAAACCATCGCCGGGATCGTCGGCTGGGGCAAGACTTTGGGCTCGATCGCCAGCTCGATCACTGTCGAATTGCATGCGCCGGGCCAGGTGCGCCGCGCGGCCGGCAAATCGGGCTCGCGCCATACCGTGTTCCGGGTCGGCGAGGTGCATGGCCGGATTACCGAGCGCGCAAAGGAGGTCTGCCGGCTGGTCAGCTACTCCGACAGCGCGATGGTCACCGAGAACCTTTGGGGCGAGCGCTGGTCGAAGCTTGTCACCAACGTGATGGGCAACGGGCTGTCGGCCTGCACCGGCCTGATCAGCCGCGACATGATCAAGAATGACGCAATCCGGAATTTCTCGACTCGGCTCGGCAGCGAGGCGATCCGCGTCGGCCAGGCGCTCGGCTACACCTTTGACGAGGTCAGCCACATGGACCCGGAGACGATCGCCCGCGCCGGCGAGGGCGACGCGGCCGCGACCAAGGAGATCGACGAGCACCGGCTGGCTGAGGCCAACCGCGCCGGCGGCGGCGAGCATCGCCCCTCGACCGGGCAGGACATGTTCAAGGGGCGGCGCACGGAGATCCAGTTTCTGAACGGCTTTGTCGTGCGCAAAGGCGAAGAGGTCGGCATTCCTACCCCGACCAACGCGATCCTGACCGACATCGTCGCCCGCGTCGAAAAGGGCGAGCTGAAGCCCGATCCCAAGCACATCGTCGACCTGCGGCTGAACTGACGCGAGCTCCGGAAAGCCCCTCACCCCAGCCCTCTCCCCGCTCGCGGGGAGAGGGCTGGACTCGCGCAGCGGGTGGGTGAAGGGCGGCCTAGGGTCCCGGCGTGGGGAGGAGTCCGATGCTTGCTCTCGTCAACACTCCCGGTGCGCCGGCCCCGGTCGAAATCCGCGAGGTGCCCGAGCCGGCGCCGGCACCGAACGAGGCGGTGGTCGAGGTGCGCGCCTTTTCGCTGAATCGCGGCGAATTGCGGCTGATGCAGACCCGGCCCGCAGGCTGGCGGCCCGGCCAGGACATCAGCGGGGTCGTCGTGCACGCGGCGGCCGACGGCAGCGGTCCCGCAGCTGGCGCGCGGGTGGTGGCACTGACCGACAATGCCGGCTGGGCGCAGCGCGTCGCGGCGCCGTCGCACCGCATGGCGGCGTTGGCCGACAACGTCAGCTTCGAAGCGGCGGCGGCGCTGCCGGTCGCCGGTCTGACGGCGCTGCGCACCTTGCGCCACGGCGCGCCGTTGCTTGGCAAGCGGGTGCTGGTCACCGGTGCGGCCGGCGGGGTCGGCCACATGGCGGTGCAGATCGCCGCGCGCTCGGGGGCGCATGTGACCGCGATCGTCGGCAACGCCGAGCGCGGCCGGCATGTGCGCGGCGCCGATGCAGTCGTCACCGGCATCGACCAGGCGGAAGGGCGTTTCGCGCTGATCCTCGAAGCCGTCGGCGGGGTCTCGCTCGCCGCCGCGGTCGCGCGGATCGAGGCAAGGGGCGCGATCGTCATTTTCGGCAACTCGTCGGGCGAGCCGACCCCGATCAATTTCCGCGACTTTGCCGAGCATGCGAACGCCCGCATCCAGAGCTTTTCTTACTTCACCTCCGAGCCTGAGGAGCGGTTTGGCCCCGACTTGGCGCTGCTGGCTTCGCTGGTGGCCGACGGCTCGCTGCAGCCCGCATTGGTCGAGAGCAGCTGGCGCGACCTGGCTCGGATCGGCCCGCAATTGCGCGATCGCCAGATCGCCGGCAAGGCCGTGTTCCGGGTCGAGCATGCCTGAAGGGGAGAACAACATGGCCGCTGACCGCATCCATCTGAGCCTCGCCGAGGCGCGCGAGCATGCCGAGGGTGCCCTGCGCGGCATTGGCTATGACGATGAGGAAGCCCGTATCCTCGCCGACCACATGCTCGACGCGGCATTGTGCGGCTACGAATATTCGGGGCTGGCGAAAATCTTGAACATCCCCGAGCACCGCCGCTTCAAGCAGCCGCGCCAGCCGATCAGCGTCGTTCGCGAGACCGAGGTTTCGGTGCTGTACGACGGCGGCAACAATGTCGGCATGCTGGCGATGCACCACGCGACGCGGGCGGCGATCGCCAAGGCTGCGGCACGCGGGTTTTCGGTCGTCGGCGTCACCAACAGCTGGATGAGCGGTCGCAGCGCTTATTATTGCGAGATGATCGCCAACTCCGACCTCGTCGGCATCCACACCGCAAGCTCGTCGCGCATGGTCGCCCCGTTTGGCGGGGCGCGGCCGGCGCTCGGCACCAACCCGATCGCTTTCGGCCTGCCGTCCGCGGACGGGCCGGTCGTGCTCGATATCGGGACTTCGGCCTTTATGGGCACCGAGCTCGCGCTGCGCGAGCGGCTGGGGCAGCTGTTGCCGGATGGGGTCGCGATCGATTCGCAGGGTCAACCGACGCGCGACCCAAAAGCGGCCCGGCTGGGGGCGCTATTGCCGTTTGGCGCGTATAAGGGATATGGGCTTGGCTTCATTGTGCAGGCGCTCGGCGTGCTGGCCGGCTCGGGCATGGACCCGGGCCAGGATGACGGCTATCTGTTTATCGTGTTCAGCCCAGAGCTGCTGCTGCCGCTCGACCAGCTCAAGCGCGAGGTCAGCGGGCTGGTCGATCGCATCAAGAGCGTGCCGCGCCAGCCGGGGGTCGACGAAATCCGCATCCCGGGCGAGCGCGCGTTCCGCAGCCGCGAGCGCCTGCGGCGCGACGGCATCGAGATCGACCGCCTGGTCTACGACGCGCTCGCAGCGCTCCGCGGGTGAGCGACGGCGCTGTGTGAAAAAGCTGAGGCGCGGGCGATGACACTGAGACCGGCCCCGCTGTCGTGGCTGCTGGCGCCGATCCACGTTGCGGCGTTGGCGACTGGGGCGAAATCGTTTCGCGACAACCCGCTGATCGGCAGCCCGACCCTCAATCGCGCCGGGCTTCATGTCGCGCGGATGCGCCTTGCTCATCGCATGGCTGAGAGGCGTCGCCAAAAGCTGGCGTCGCTGGTTTCCGATGCCGACCGGGCGGCGTTTGATCGTGACGGGTTTGTCGTCAAGCGCGACTTTTTGCCGGCCTCGGCGTTCGCGGCGTTGCAGCAGCAAGTGTCGGCCTTTGCGGGGCCGGCGCGGCAGCAGGCCCAGGGCGACGCCATCACCCGGCGCATTGCGTTGGACCGCCGCGCGCTGGCCCGCTTGCCGGCGGTGCGGGCGATGGTCGAGAGCCCGCAATGGCTCGGTCTCGTCCGCTATATCGGCTCGTTCAGGCTCGAGCCTTTTCTCTACCTGCAGACGATTTTCGCGCAGACCCGCGCGGCGCCGCCCGATCCTCAGACCCGGCTGCACGCCGACACCTTTCATCCGACCGTAAAAGCGTGGTTTTTCCTGACCGACGTCGGCGAGGAGGAGGGGCCGTTCATCTATGTTCCGGGCTCGCATCGGCCGACCCGGCGGCGGCTCGCCTGGGAACGGCGGACGTCGCTGACCGCTGCGCACAGCGCGGATTTTCAAGCCTCGCGCGGCTCGCTGCGCATCTCAGCGCCAATGCTGCGGCGTCTCGGCTTTGGCTCGCCCGAGGTGTTCGCCGTCCCCGCGAACACGCTGGTGGTTGCCGATACGGCCGGTTTTCATGCGCGCGGCATCTCCGCGCATCCCTCGGCTCGAATGGAGATCTGGGCGTACGGCCGCCGCAACCCGTTTTTGCCTTGGCTGGGGCTGGATCCGGCCGCCATGCCGTTGGTCAAGGGCCGCGCCGTGCCGCTCTATTGGTCGGTGATGGATTTGTGCGAACAGCTCGGGCTCGCTCGCAACCCGTGGCGTCCGGCCGGCACGCTGACCCCGCTCGGCCCACCCGGCCAATCGGCGCGCGACGCGTGACTTTTGGAGGTGCCGAGGCGACAAATTTGGCCGTGGCTCGTCACGCCCGGTGCTTGCCGCTGCCGCTGGAGGCACTGCATCTGCCGAGTTGTGAAGTTGGGCACATTCGTCTTGGTTGACATTGCGTGCGTCATCCGGGGACAAATGAGACAGTTTTGGTGAGCGAAGACCGGTTGCTGCGGGCGCCGGCTCCAGGGGGACGAGGGGGAAATGAACAAAGTTGGTGCTGCTCGGAGGCCACGATCCGGCGGCTATGAGTGACGGAGCGATCGCGATTGTCGGAGCGTCGTGCCGATTTCCTGGGGCTGATGGGCTGGAGATGTTCTGGCGCCTGCTCGCCTCGGGCGGCGACGCGGTGTCGGAAATCGGTCCTGACCGGTGGTCGACGCGCTTTTTCTATCACCCGGAGCGCAGCGAGCCCGGCAAAAGCTACACCTGGTCGGCCGGGCTGATCGACGGGATCGATCAGTTCGAGCCGGCGTTCTTTGGGATTTCGCCGCGCGAGGCGGTGCAGATGGACCCGCAGCAGCGAGTGCTGCTGGAGCTGGTGTGGCATGCGCTCGAAGACGCCGGCATTCCGGCTCGCCGGCTCGCCGGCAGCGCCACCGGCGTCTATGTCGGGGCGTCGGCGACCGACTATTCCGATTTGCGGCTCGGCGACCCGGCCGGGGCCGATTCCTATTTTATGACCGGCAATACGCTGAGCATCCTCGCCAACCGCGTTTCCTATATCTTCGATCTGCGCGGGCCGAGCCTGACCATCGACACCGCCTGCTCGTCGTCGCTGGTGGCTCTGCATCACGCCTGCGAAGCGCTCCGCAGCGGCCAGATCTCCGGGGCCATTGTCGGCGGCGTCAATCTGCTGCTGACGCCCTACCCGTTCCTCGGCTTCTGTCGCGCCTCGATGCTGTCGCGGCGCGGGCGCTGCTTTGCCTTCGACGAGCGCGCGGACGGCTATGTGCGCGCGGAAGGCGGTGGGGTCATTGTGCTCAAGCCGCTCGCTGCCGCGCTCGCTGCCGGCGACCCTATCCGGGCGGTCATCCTGGCGACCGGGACGAACGCCGACGGCCGCACGATCGGCTTGTCGTTGCCGAGCGAAGCGGCGCAGGCGGCACTGCTGCGCTCGGTCTATGCGCGGGCGGGGATCGCGCCGGATCGGCTGGCGTTTTTGGAAATGCACGGCACCGGGACGCCGGCCGGCGACCCCGTCGAAGCTGCCGCGGCCGGTCGCGCGCTGGCCCAGCGCCGTGCCGAACCGCTGCCGATCGGGTCGGTCAAGTCCAACATTGGCCATCTCGAGCCGGCCTCGGGGATGGCCGGGGTGCTGAAGGCGGCGCTGGCGCTCGAGCGCGGGCTCGTCCCCCCAAGCCTGCATTGCGAGACGCCGAACCCGAACATCGCCTTCGAGGCGCTCAACTTGCGGCTCGTCCGCAATGCCGAAGGGCTGGCGAATGCGCGCGAGGATCGCTGCGCCGGGATCAATTCGTTTGGGTTTGGCGGCACCAACGCGCATGTCGTGCTGGGGCCGGCGCCGCCGCGCAGCACGGCAGCCGAGCTGCCTGAGAGCCAGGAGCAAATCCCGCCGCTGCTGGTATCGGCGGCGACCGAGGCCTCGCTGCGTCAGCTGGCCGAGGACTGGCGCCGTCTGCTCGGCGAAACCTCGGCCGAGCGCGCGCCGGCGTTGCTGCGCGCGGCCGCGCGCGGTCGCGACCACCACCGCCATCGGCTGGTCGCGCTCGGCCAGGATCGGGCGACGACGGCAAGCCGGCTCGACGGGTTTCTGGCAGGCCAGTCGCCGCCGGAACTCGTCACCGGCACGGCAGTCGCGGAAGGCAAGCTCGCCTTTGTATTTTCCGGGAATGGCGCGCAGTTCCCGGGCATGGGCCGGCGCGCGATGCGTGCGAACGCCGTGTTCCGGGCGGCGGTACGGCAGGTTGACGAGATGCTGCGCCGAGACCTTGGCTGGTCGGTGGCCGAGCTGATCGAAGAAGGGGTCGAGGCCGCAGCATTGGCGCGCACCGACGTGGCTCAGCCATTGCTGTTCGCGATCCAGGTCGGCATCGTCGAGGCGCTGCGCGAGGCAGGTGTCGCGGCGGGCGCTCATTTTGGCCACAGCGTCGGCGAGATCGCCGCCGCCTGGAGCGCCGGGGCGCTGTCGCTCGCCGATGCCGGGCGCGTCGTGGTCGCCCGCAGCCGCGGCCAGCAGCGCACCCAGGGGGCCGGCCGAATGGCGGCGCTGTCGCTCGCCGCCGATGCGGCGCGGGATTTTTTGCGCGAATTGGCGAGCCCCGCGGAAATCGCCGCGCTCAACGCGGCAAATTCGGTCACGCTGTCGGGCTCTACCGGGGAGATCGAGCGGCTCGGCGTCGAGGCGCGCCGCCGCAACCTGTGGTTTCGGGAGCTCGACCTCGATTTCGCGTTCCACTCGGAAAAGATGGACCCGATCCGCGACGAGCTGCTGGCCGACCTCGCCGGTGTCGCCGCGGCATCGGCCCCGACGCGGCTTGTCTCCACCGTCACCGGAACCGTGATCGACGGGCAGGCGCTCGATGCCGAGCATTGGTGGCGGAACATCAGGCATCCGGTGCGCTTTGCCGACGCAGCGGCAGTGCTGATCGGCGAGGGCTACCGCATCTTCCTCGAAATCGGCCCAAGCGCCATTTTGCAATCCTATCTGGCCGATGGATTGCGTGCCGCGGATGCCGAGGGCCGCACCCTGTCCACCCTGTCGCGCAGCGATGGCGATGGCGACCCATTTCCGCTGATCACGGCGCGCTGCTGCGTGGCCGGGCACGATCTCGTGCAGGCTCGGGATTTTGACGGGCCTCGCGACCCGCGCGGCCTGCCGCTCTACCCATGGCAGCGAGAACGGTTCTGGTTCGACCAGACGGTCGAAGCGGCCAACCCCGAGAACCCGCCCTTTGATCATCCATTGCTCGGGTTTCGCCAGAACGGTTCAGTGCCGCATTGGCTCAATCACCTCGATGAGCGAGTGCTGCCCTGGATCGGCGATCATGCAATCGAGGGGATACCGGTTTTCCCGGCCGCCGCGATCCTCGAAACCGCCATGGCGACAGCGCGTTGGCGCTGGCCGGACGCGCCGGCCTGGGAAGCGCTCGACGTCGAGATGCGGCGTCCGCTGCCATTCGATCGGGGGCGCATGCGCGAGCTGCGCACCACTCTCCTGTCCGAGGATGGCGACTGGGAGCTGGCGAGCCGCGCGCGGCTGTCGAGCGAGCCGGTGACGGTCCACGCGGTCGGCCGGGTATCCGCCGCATCGGACCTGCGCCCGATGCTGTACTGGGCCGAGGCAGATACCGTCGGCGTGCAGTACCTCGACGGCGACACCCTATACCGCGCCGCAAAGCGGGCTGGGCTCGATTACGGCTCTCGCTTCAGGACGGTAACATCGGTCGAGATCGCCGCAGAGGACTGCGCAATCGTCAATCTCAACTCGGCGGCCATCGACAATTCCGCCGATGACTACCTGCTCCATCCCGCCTTGCTCGACGGCGCCTTGCAGGGGTTGCTGGCGGTTCTCATTGCGAGCCGTCAGGAGATCCCCGGCGTCAGCTATCTGCCCTGGCGCTTCGGCAGGGTGCGGTTCGCGGTGCCGTCGGGGCGCGTGCCACGCACGGCGCGGCTGCGGCTGACGCGGGTCGGGGTCAGGTCGGTTTCGGCCGACATCGCTCTCTTTGACGAAGCTGGCGCCGCGATCGCCGAACTGGCCGATTGCTGGTTTCGCCGGGTCGAGATGGCGCGGCGGGACACGGTCGACGAGCGGGTGTTTCGCATCGATTTGGTGCCGGCGCCGCTCGCTCTGTCCGGGCCTCCACCGGTGCTTGAGCGGGCCGGAGCCATTTTGGCGCGGCTGGCGGCTACGGGGGATCCCGAGTGCGAGCAGCAGGACCAGGGTCCGCTGCTCGACGCGCTGATCGGCGCGGCGGCACTCGACGCGTTGCGGGGAATTGTCGAGCCGGGCCAGGCTTTCAGGATCGAGCACCTGATCGATTCAGGACGGGTCGCCTCTGGGTCGAGCGGGCTCGCCGGCTCGCTGCTATGGATGCTGGAACGGCTCGGTGTAGCGGCCGAAGAAGCCGGGGAATGGCGGCTCGATCCAGAGAGCGATTTGCCCGACGCAGCGGAAATCTGGCGGCTGCTGCTGGCCGAGGCGCCCGAGCTGGTGGCCGAGCTCGCCCTGGTCGCGGCGGCGCTTGAAGCGCTGCCAGAGACCCTCGCGGTCGGGCCGAAGCTCGCTCCGTCTTTATCGCCGATGGTCGAACAACTGCTCGCGGCTTCGCCGGCGAGCACCGCCGGCGTCGATTTGCTGGGCAATGCGCTGCACGAATTTGCTGCGGGATGGCCGCGCGGCCGGCCGCTGCGGGTACTCGAGATCGGCGCTGTCGGCGGCACGACGCGCCGCATGCTCGAGAGCCTGGCGCGCAGCGATGCGGCGCTCGCCTATGTCGCGACCAGCGCTGATCCCGAGCAGGTCGAACGGCTGAGCTTGACTGTGCAATCCTATGCTGGCGCCCGCGCCTGCGCGTGGTTGCCAGGCGATGGGACGGAAGCCCTCGGACAAGCGGCGTTCGACATCGTTCTCGCCGTCAATGCGTGCACGCTCTTGCAGCTCGACGCGGCATCTCTCCGCTCGATAGAGGAGCTGCTCGTCGCGGGCGGGCTCCTGGTCGCGGTGGAGCCCGAGCTAAACACCTTCTGGGACGTGGCCTTTGGGCGAGCGGCTGGCTGGTGGGGCGGAGACCCCTCCTTCGGCCGGGCCTCGCCGCTGCGCGATGGCGAGGGCTGGCGGGCCGAGCTGGATGCAGCGGGCTTCGCATCGACCGGCGCCGCCCGGTGCTGCTCTACACCGTGGCCGAGCGCGGTGCTCTGGGGAAGCGCGCCGCCCCGCCCGGTCGGCGATGAGGCCGTTGCGCCGCGGCGGCGGGCAGTCGCTCTGGTCGCCGGCGCGGCGCCGTTGCGACAAGCATTGCGGGATCGGCTGACGGCGGCGGGCCACCGCGAGCTTCCGACGCCCTTTGGCGGGTTTCCGCTGGCCGCCGACCAGGTTGCCTGGCGCGACGGCGAGACGCCGGAGATTGTTGTGTTCCTGGGCGCGGAGCCGGACGGCGGTGCATCCGCGGCCCAGCAGCTGACCGCCCTGGCGCGGCTGGCGCACGAGGCGGCGGAACGGCGCGTGGAATTGTGGGTTGTTACCCGCGGTGCGCAGCAGGCGTTATCGACCGGCGCCGACAGCGGTGCAGCGCTCGCCGGAGCCGCTCTGTGGGGCTTCGCGCGCGTGCTGATGAACGAATTGCCACGGCTAAGCCTTCGGCTGATGGACCTCGCACCCGCCGCCACTGTTGTCGAAGCCGCTTGGCAGATCGCGGCCGAGCTGAGCACAGACGCTGGCGAGACCGAAATCGTCTGGACAGAGCACGGGCGCCATGTGCTGCGGCTGCGCCCCGGATTGCCGTCGCGGCGCGCGGCCAGGTCGGACCTATTGACCTTGGCGAGCAGCCGTGCCGGCGGGCTTGATGCGCTTGGCTGGGAGCTGCGGGAGCCGCGAGCCCTGGGGCCGGGCGAGGTCGAGATCGACGTCCATGCCGCCGGGCTCAATTTCCGCGACATGATGTGGGCGATGGGGCTGTTGCCCGAAGAGGCGCTGATCGACGGCTTTGCCGGCCCGAGCTTTGGGCTCGAATGTGCCGGGATTGTGCGTGCCCTGGGCCCGGGGGTGAACGATTTGGCGGTCGGCGACCGGGTTACCGCGTTTGCGCCGGCGGCATTGAGCACCCGGGTTGTCACCATCGCCGATGCGGTGGCGCCGATCCCGCCCGACATCGGCTTCGCCGCCGCCGCGACATTGCCGGTCACCTTTGTCACCGCCATCTACGCCCTCGGTCATCTGGCGCAGCTCGCTCCGGGCGAGCATGTGCTGATCCATTCCGCCGCCGGCGGCGTCGGGCTGGCGGCGATCCAATACGCCAAGCACCGGGGTGCCATCGTCATCGCCACCGCCGGATCCGAAGTCAAACGGGCGTTTCTGCGGCTGGCCGGCGCCGATTATGTGCTCGATTCGCGCGATCTTGCTTTTGCCGATGCGGTGCGCGAGCTCACCCTGGGGCACGGGGTGGACGTGGTGCTGAATTCGCTCAGCGGCGAGGCGATGGAGCGCAGCCTGGAGGTGGTCAAGCCGTTCGGGCGGTTTCTCGAGCTCGGTAAGCGCGACTTCTACCTCAACCGCCGCCTGCACTTGCGGCCGTTGCGCCAGAACGTTTCATATTTCGCGATCGACATCGATCAGTTGCCGCTGCGCCGCCCGGCTCTCGCCAGATCGCTGTTGGCCGAAGTCTCGCGCCTGATCGCCGACGGCGCGATTCGGCCGCTGGCCTATCGCGTGTTTCGTTTCTCAGAGATCGATGATGCCTTTCGGCTGATGCAGTCCTCGGGCCACATCGGCAAGCTCGTGTTGATCCCCGACCCCGACCTCGGCGTGCCGCTGCGCGAGCCGCGGGCGTTTGCCGCCCGCCCCGACGGCACTTACCTGATCACCGGCGGTCTCGATGGCTTCGGCTTTGAAACGGCGCGCTGGCTCGTCGCGCACGGGGCCGGCTCGATCGCCCTGTTGGGTCGCCGCGGGCTGGAGACTCCGGGCTGCCGGGCCGGCGTCGCGGAGCTAGAGGCGGCGGGCGCCGAGGTGCGGGTCTACCGCTGCGATGTCGCCGACCCGGCGAGCCTTGGCGTGGTTCTCGACCAGGTCCGGGCGACGCAGCCGCCGCTGCGCGGCATCGTGCATGCCGCCTCGATCGTCGCTGACCGGCTGACCGCCGACATCGAGCTCGCCGGCATCGATGCGATCCTGCGACCCAAGCTCGGCGGCGCGGTGGCACTCGATGCGCTGACCCGCGACGACCCGATCGAGCTGTTTTTGATGTTCTCGTCGGCCACCACGATGCTCGGCGCGCCGGGCCAGGGCGCCTATGTCGCCGCCAATATGACGCTCGAGGCCGTGTCGCGGCGGCGGCACGCCGAAGGCAGGCCGGCGCTGGCGATCGCGTGGGGGCCGATCGAGGATGCCGGGTATCTGGCCCAGAGGCCGGAGACGCGTGACGCGCTGGCGCGCCGGCTGGGTGCAAAGCCGCTTCCCGCGATGGTGGCTCTCGCGGGTCTCCCGGCGATGCTCGCGAGCGGGCTGCCGGTAGTTGGCTTTGCCGAGACCAATTGGACCGAGGCGCAGCGCTTTCTACCGGTGCTGGCGACCTCGCTCTTTGCCGAAATTCGTGCCAAGGCGCGGCCGTCGGGCGCGGACGAGGCGTTGACCGACCGGCTCGCCGCACTCGATCCGGAGGCGGCGCTGGCGCTGCTGCGCACGGCGGTGGCCGAGGAGGCGGCGCGAATTCTGCGGCTGCCTGCGGGCGGCGTCGATCCGACGCGCCCACTCTCGCAGATGGGTATGGATTCGCTGATGGCGGTCGAGTTGCGCCTCGCTCTCGAAAGCCGGTTGCGCATTGATCTGCCGCTGGTGTCGCTCGCCGAGGGAACCAGCGTGGCCTCGATCGCAACACGGCTGGCAGATGCGCTGCGAGCTGGGGCAAAACATGCCGAGGTGGTGGCCTTGGCGGCGCGCCACGAGGCCGTCGAGGAGGCCGCGACTATCGCCGAGGAGCCGATGACGGAGCCGAAATCGGCGGCGGCGGAGTAGTGCTGTGGCGGCCGGTCGCAATTTGTTCGGATTGTCGGCGCAGGCCAAGGCGCGCCTGCTCGAACGGGTATCTTCGGCGGCGCCGCTGCGAGCGCCGGCCCGGTTGTCGCCTGGGAAAGCCGAGCTGCGCGGTACGCCGGCCCCGCGGCTCTCGGTGTCGCAGCTCGAAGGTTTTAACGAGATCCGCATGATCCGCGAGGCGGCACAGTTCCTCGGGATCGCCGATCCGTTCTTTCGCGTCCACGAGGGCATCGCCGGTGCCGAAACCGTGATCGGCAACGCGAGCTACGTCAATTTCGCCTCCTACAACTATATCGGCCTGAATGGGCACCCGCGGATCGCGGCGGCGGCCAAGGCGGCGATCGACCGTTACGGCACCTCGGTCTCGGCGAGCCGGCCGGTGTCGGGCGAGCGCCCGGTGCACCGCGAGCTCGAGCGCGCGCTGGCTCGCCTGCACCGCGCCGAGGACAGTATCGTGCTGGTCGGCGGCCATTCCACCAACGTCACGGTCATCGGGCACCTGCTCGGCCGCAACGACGTCGTCGTCCACGACGCGCTGATCCACAACAGCATCGTTCAGGGCGCGATGCTCTCCGGGGCGCGACGGGTGCCGTTCGCGCATCTCGACCACCAGGCCGCGGACCGCGCGCTCGGCGAGGCGCGGCCGCGCAACGGGCATATGCTGCTGGTCATCGAGGGCCATTACAGCATGGACGGCGACGTCCCCGACCTGCCCGCCTTCATCGCCGCGGCCCGACGCCATCGCGCGTGGCTGATGGTCGACGAGGCGCATGCGCTCGGGGTTCTGGGGCCGCGCGGCTTTGGCACTGCCGACCGCTTCGGCGTCGATCCGGGCGAGGTCGACATCTGGATGGGCACGCTCAGCAAGAGCCTGGTGTCGTGCGGCGGCTATATTGCCGGACCGGCCGAGCTGATCGACTATCTGAAGCTCGCCGCACCCGGCTTTGTGTTCTCGGTCGGAATGGCGCCGCCGGCGGCCGCCGCGGCGCTGGCGGCGCTCGAGTTGCTGGAGAGCGAGCCCGAGCGGGTCCGCCGGCTCAACGACCGCGCGGCGCTGTTTTTGCAGCTGGCGCGCGAGGGAGGCCTCGATGTCGGGGGATCGATCGGCGCGTCGATCGTGCCGATCATCACCGGCGGCTCGATCCGCGCCGGCCGGCTGGCGCAGGCGATGTTCGAGCGCGGCGTCAACGTGCAGCCGATTCTTTATCCGGCGGTCCCGGAACGGGCGGCAAGGCTGCGGTTCTTTTTGACCGCCGAGCACACCGAGGCCCAGATCCGCGAGACAGTGCGCATCCTGCTCGAGGAAAGCCGCCGGCTCGCCGCCGAGCCGAGCGAACTCGCCGCGGTGGCGCGCCACCTCGCCGGGCTAGCGCTGTCGCGCTAGCGCCTGCGGCGCTCCGGTCGCGCAACCGGCAACTTGCTCGGGGCGGGCATGAAGACGGCCGGGCTGGTGAGCAGAGCGCAGCCGCTACAACTCCTCCGCCGGCTCGGGTCCCAGCGGATAAACCAGGTGTTCGCAGCTAGACGACCTGCAATTGCGTCGCGATCAGGCGCGAGGCGTAAACGCCCATCCAGCCAACCGGATCGAGCCAGCCCTTCTCGTTGCGCGGTGGGCGTATCGCCCGGATCTGCGCGTTGGTGATCTCCGAGATATCGGTGATCGGGTGCGGCGGATCAAACTCGGTCGACCAGAAGAACCTGGCTCTTCCGCCAACCTCGTGCTTGGCGACGAGACAATTGGGTGCGCCTCCCGCCCGGTTGTAAAGGCCCACCGCCGAGTAGTTTTCTTGGTGGCTGACGACCATGACGCCTTCGGTCCCCGGAAACGCGTATTTCATCGCCGAAAACCAGCGGCACAGCCCCGCCAACTCGGCTTCGGTGAATTCGTATCGGCTGAGCACCGGCGATGATGCGGCGTCCACTCGTGCCGGGGTCGCTTGCCCCGCCAGCGGAAAACGCACGACATTTGTCTGCTCGACCGCTTGTTCCACTTCGCCCCCACTTTTCCGGCCGCTTTGCGCGGCTAGTCCCCGCCTCGCCACCCCAAGCGCACACGACCGCTCCGCACCGCCGTTTCCGCACCATAAGGCAGCAAACCGAAATGGCGCGATCTCACCGACTACTTATCGATCAGCGATCGATACAGGGCGCAGGCCAAATTCCACTAGGGGCAATACTATCGGGTGCTGATTCCGAGTCAATCAAGCCGAAAGCGGCTTGTGGCTTTTCGATCCGACCGTTGCGGCAAAGCCACAGTTGCAAAAACGTGACATAATGTTAAACTTACGGTTCTGCGCCGCGTCAGCAACAGACAACGCGACCACGGGCAGCCGCGAACGAGGGTTGACCGGCGGCTGGTGTTCTGCTAGCCAAGGCGCGTGACAACCGAGCGCGACGAGCTTCGACTTACCAGCTTGGCGTCCTGACGGGCGCCCATCGGGGTTGTGTTGTTCCCGCCTTGGGAACGTCTCTCGGCTCGGCTTGGCGATGTCTGCAATTAAGTTGATCGGCGTATTGCCCGCATGCGGCGCCCATTCGATGGGTCAGCCGCAGCGTTTTTGGCTGCGACTTAGCGGCGGCCGGCGGCGCTGACCGATCCCCGCCGGCCGTAAGACGCTAATTCCAATCGATCGCGAGGTCGCCAAGGCGGTGGCCATGCCGCAGCAGGAGATTACGATGCCCGAGATGCCGATCCATAAGTACCGCCCGTTCGCCCCTATCCATCTGCCCGACCGGCGCTGGCCGGCGAGGGTCGTCGATCGCGCGCCGCTCTGGTGCAGCGTCGATCTGCGCGACGGCAACCAGGCCTTGGTCGAGCCAATGGGGCCCGAGCGCAAGCGCCGCATGTTCGACCTGTTGGTCAGGCTCGGCTTTAAGGAGATCGAGGTCGGTTTTCCGGCCGCCTCCGAAACCGACTTTGCCTTTGTCCGCGAACTGATCGAGCAGGGCTTGGTGCCCGAGGACGTCACGATCCAGGTGCTGACCCAGGCGCGCCCCGAACAGATCGAGCGCAGCTTTGAGGCGATCCGCGGCGCCCGGCGGGCGATCATGCATCTCTACAACTCGACCTCCGACATTGCAGCGCCGGGTGGTCTTTGGGCTCGACAAGGGCGGCATCGTCGATATCGCCGTCAACGGCGCGCGGCTGATCCGTGATCTCGCCGCGGCGATGCCGCAAACCCAGGTGCTCTATCAGTATTCGCCGGAGAGCTTCACCGGGACCGAGCTCGATTTCGCCGTCGAGATCTGCGAGGCGGTGATGGATGTCTGGCAGCCGACCCCGGCCAGAAAGACAATCCTAAACCTACCGGCGACCGTCGAGATGGCCACACCCAATGTCTACGCCGACCAGATCGAATGGTTTGGCCGCAACATCCGCGACCGCGACAGCATCGTCTTAAGCCTGCATCCGCACAACGATCGCGGCACCGCGGTGGCTGCGGCAGAGCTCGGGGTCATGGCCGGCGCCGACCGCATCGAGGGCACCTTGTTCGGCAATGGCGAGCGCACCGGCAATGTCGATGTGATGACCCTGGCGTTGAACCTGTTCAGCCAGGGGATCGACCCCGGCCTCCAAATCCACGACATCGACGGGATCGTGCGCACCGTCGAGCACTGCAACCAGCTGCCGGTCCATCCGCGCCACCCCTATGCCGGCGAGCTTGTATACACGGCGTTTTCCGGGTCGCACCAGGATGCGATCAAGAAAGGGTTCGAGGCGCTGGCCAAACGCAACGACGATCTGTGGGAGGTGCCGTATCTGCCGATCGACCCAAAGGACCTCGGGCGCAGCTATGAGGCGGTGATCCGAGTCAACAGCCAATCGGGCAAGGGCGGGGTCGCCTATGTGCTCCAGGCCGATCACGGGCTCGACCTGCCGCGCGGGCTGCAGATCGAGTTCAGCCGGATCGTCCAGGAGGTCGCCGACCGCACCGGCAAGGAATTGACCAGCGCCGATATCTGGTCGCTGTTCCGCGAGACCTATCTGCGCGCGGACGGGATCATCCTCGCCGATTACAGCATCTTTCCCGAGCCGCGGGCGCCGGAGCAGCGCCGGCTCGCCGCGAAGGTCGTGATCGACGGGGTCGAGCGGCAAATCGAGGGGATCGGCAACGGCCCGATCGATGCTTTTGTCGATGCGCTGCAAGGCCAATGCGGGATCGAGCTGACCGTCGCCGATTATCGCGAGCACGCGATCGGCGCCGGCGCCGACGCCCAGGCCACCGCCTATGTCCAGATCCGCGACGCCGGCGAAGCGACCCTCTACGGCGTCGGCATCGACGCCAACATCATCACCGCCTCGCTCAAAGCGGTGGCGAGCGCCGCCACCCGCGCTGTCGAACGCGCCCGCCGGGGATAGCCGGCTGCGCAAGTGCTGTAGGGGCTGAAATCAGGTAATAATCCCCAGCCTCACCCACCCAGCCCTGACGGGCCGGGTCCCACCCTCTCCCGCGATGCGGGAGAGGGTGCCGAGCGCAGCGAGGCGGGTGAGGGCTTCGGACACGCGTTCAGGAGCCCTTGCCGCCCTGCGCGCGGGCAATCGCCTGCACTACCGCGGGGCGGTGGCCGTCCTGCGCCCAGCCCAGCGCGTCGCGCCCGGTGTAATCGGTCTTGGTGACGCTGGCGCCTTTGGCCAGCAGCGCCCGCACCAGCTCCAGATTGCCGCGGCTCGCCGCGATCATCAGCGGGGTCATCCCGTCCTTGTTTTGCGGATCGACTTCGGCGCCGACATCGAGCAGCAGCTTTGCCGCCTCGGTCTGACCCTGCTCGGCGGCCAGATGCAGCGGCGTGTCGCCAAGCTTGTCCTCGACGTTGAGCTTCGCCTTGGCCTTGATCAGGATCGCCAGAATCTGGAGATTGCCGTTCATCGCGGCGTAATGGAGCCCGGTGCGCGAGTTCTCGTCGATCATGTCGGGGTTGCCCTCGCCGCTGCCGACGAGCTGCCTGACCAGCTCCGCGTCGTTCTGTGCCGCGGCGCGGGCGACATTTTGGTAATAGTCGCCAAAGAGGTTGATCGCGGCCTGCGCGGCCGACGCCCCGCCGCTCACGGCGGTAAGCGCCGCCAGCCCCAGCAAAGCCGTTCTGCGCGTGCTCATGCGACCCTCGCAATGCCGCCCGACCGGCCGACGAGCCACACTGGCCGCTCCCTCGGAGCTGGTGCCTTGATGCGCAAGGAAACGCCAATGCTGCGCGGCGTTGCGTTAAAACCCGAAGGCGAGGCCGTCTTTGCGCGGCTCCGAGCCGCCGATCAGCACCCCGCGCTGGTGGTCGATCCAGATCGCCTGGCAGCCGCCGAGCGGCACCTCCTGCACCGCGATCTCGTGCCCGCGGCGGGCGAGGTCCGCGACGATCGGCTGCGGAACGGAGCGCTCGACCTGCAGGGCGCCGTTGAGCGCCAGAATGCGCGGCTGCTCGGCAGCCTGCTGCGGGTCCATGCCGCGATCGAGCACGCGATGCAAAAAATGCGCATGGCCCATCGCCTGATAGTGCCCGCCCATCACCCCGAACGGCATCACCGCGCGGCCGTCCTTGACCAGCATGCCCGGGATGATCGTATGGAACGGGCGCTTGCCCGGCGCGATCGCGTTCGGATGGCCGGGGATCGTGCGAAACCCGGTGCCGCGGTTGTGCAGCAAGACCCCGCTTTCGGGCGCCACGATGCCGCTGCCAAACGCGGAAAACAGTGAGTTGATAAACGAGCAGGCGTTCCCGTCGCGGTCGACGACGCACAGATAGACCGTGTCCTTGTGCTCGATCTCGGCCCAGTGGGGCCCCGGCAATGCCCGGTCGAGCCGAATCGTCTGTCGCGTCCGCTCGGCCCGAGCTTCCGATAGGTAATCTGCGACATCGACCGGGACGTGATCGGGGTCGCAGATAAAATTGTCGCGCACCCAATAGGCCGCCTTGTTTGCTTCGGCCAAGAGGTGCAGCCGATCGGCCTCGCTGAACCCGTCGCCGCCCGATCCACCGGCGCCGAGCGCGTAGCCCTCAAGCGTGCGCAAGATCATCAACGCCGCCATGCCCTGGCCATTGGGCGGGCACTCATAGACGTCGTAGCCGCGATAGGATGTCGTGATCGGCTCGACCCAATTCGCGCGCTGGGCTGCGAAATCCTCCTCCTCGTGCAAGCCGCCGAGCACCTTTAGCCGGCCGACGATGTCGCGCATCACCGCGCCATCATAAAAGGCTTCGCGGCCGTCGCGGCCGATCCGCCGCAGGGTGGCGGCGAGCGGCGGGTTGCTGATCCGGTCGCCGGCCTCGGGGGGCCTCCCGCCGGGCAGAAACAGCGCCGCGGTCACCGGGTCGCGCAATTTCGCCTGGTTGCGCTGCCAGTCGGCGGCGATGCGCGGGGTCACGACGTATCCCCCCTCGGCGGCCCGCGCCGCCGGCTCAAGCAGTTCGGCGAGCGGCCGGGTCCCGTGCTCGCGGTTAAAGGTGCACCAAGCATCGACCGCACCCGGCACGGTCACGGCGTGCGGCGTCGGCACCTCGATCTCTCTGATGCCGTGCTCGACATACCACTCGACGGTTGCCTTGGCCGGCGCGCGCCCCGATCCGTTCAGCGCCACCGGCAAGCCCCCGGCGCGCGAATAAAGGACAAAGCAGTCGCCGCCGATCCCGGTGCTTTGCGGCTCGACCACGCATTGCATCGCAACCGCCGCGATCGCGGCGTCGGCGGCGTTGCCGCCCGCGCGCAGCACGTCGAGCGCCGCCAATGTCGCCATCGGGTGCGAGGTTGCCGCCATCCCGTTCGCCGCCATCGCCGCCGAGCGCCCCGGAATGTTGAAGTCGCGCATCGCCCCATCCTTGGCCCAGGGTGTAAATCACCCGCCGGGGGAGCAACCCTGGCCGGCGGGCGCATCGCTTGCCCGCAACTCATGCACTGTCCTACCTTGCACGTCAATTCGCCAACCGGGAAGAACGCCGACAATGGATGGAAGCTTTGCCGAGCTGCGCTTTCCGGTTGCGAGCCCGCCGACGCCGGGCGAAACCATCGCGGTCGCGCCGGGTGTGCAGTGGCTGCGCATGCCGCTGCCCTTCGCGCTCGACCACATCAATCTTTGGCTGATCGAGGACGGACCCGGCTGGACGATTGTCGATGCCGGCTTCGCCATGGCCGAGACCAAGGCGCTGTGGCAGCGGATTTTCGCCGAGCGGCTCGACGGGCTGCCAGTCACGCGGATCATCGTCACCCACTATCATCCCGACCATATCGGGCTCGCCCAGTGGTTGTGCGCGCGCTGGCGGGCGCCATTGTGGACGACCGAGAAGGAATGGCTGCACGCGCAAGTAATGAGCCGGGGCGGCGACGATTTCGTGCCGGCGCGTCGCGAATTTGCCCGCCGCGCCGGCATGGACGCAGCCTCGAGCGCGCTGTTCGCCGAGCATGGGGCAGGCTATCGCCGCGGCGTTCCGGCCGTGCCGGCCAGTTTTCGACGCATAGCTGACGGCATGCAGATCGAAATCGGCGGGCGCGACTGGCAGGTGATCGTCGGCGAGGGCCACGCCCCCGAACTTGCCTGTCTTTACTGCGCCGAAGCGGGGGTGCTGATCGCGGGCGACCAGGTGCTGCCCCGGATCTCGCCCAATATCAGCGTCCAGGCGCACGAGCCCGACGGCGACCCATTGGCCCGCTATCTCGGTTCGCTGGCCAAACTGCGCGCGGCGGTCCCGCCCGAAACCCTGGTCCTGCCGTCGCACAACCTGCCGTTTTTCGGCCTCCATGCGCGGATTGACGCGCTCGCGGCGCACCACCGCGCCCGGTGCGAGGACATTCTGGCCGCCTGCGCCACCCCGCAAAGTGCGCGTCGACCTGCTGCCGCTGCTGTTCCGCCGGCCGCTTGACCGGCACCAGATGGCGTTTGCCCTTGGCGAGGCTTTGGCGCACCTGCATTATCTGATGGCGCAAGGCGCCCTCGACCGCGTGCCAGGCGCGGACGGCATCAATCGCTTTATTCGTATCGGCTGGTGACGAGCAGGGAAAAAGCGCAGGCAATCATCGGGAGGGGGCTATGGGGGAACGGGGAGTTTTGCGCCGCCGTCTCGGCGCGTTTGCCGCCGCGGCCGCGTTTGCCGCGGGCATTCTCGCCGCCGGCGCCACGCGTGCGGCCGAGCCGATCACGATCGGTTTTGGCATGGGGTTGACCGGCGGGCTCGCCGCCGCCGGCAAGTCGGCGCTGCTGGCGATGCAGATCTGGAAGGACGACACCAACGCCAAGGGCGGGCTCTTGGGACGGCAAGTTAAGCTCGTCTATTACGACGACCAGAGCAACCCGGCGACGGTGCCCGGGATTTACACAAAGCTGATCGATATCGACAAGGTAAACTTTATCGTATCCGGCTACGGCACAAATTTGATCGCGCCGGCAATGCCGGTGGCGATCTCGAACGGCCGGCTGTTTCTTGGGTTGTTCGGGCTCGCGGTCAACAGCGAGTTCCATTATCCGAAGTACTTTTCGATGCTGCCCGCCGGGCCGGACCCGAAGCACGCCTTTTGCGAGCCGTTCTTCAAGGTCGCAATGGCCGCCAACCCCAAGCCAAAGACGCTGGCGCTGCTGGCCGAAGACGCCGAGTTCCCCAAGAACGCCTCGGAAGGGGTGCGCGACATCGCCAAGCGCGACGGCATCAAGATCGTCTATGACAGGACCTATCCGCCGGGCACGCCCGACTTCACCCCGATCGTGCACGCCATCCAGGCGACCAACCCCGACATGGTGTTTGTCGCGTCCTATCCGCCGGGATCGGCCGGCATGCTGCGCGCCGCAACCGAATCCGGGCTCAAGACCCGCTTTTTTGGCGGCGGCATGGTTGGGCTGCAATACACCCCGTTCAAGGAGCAGTTCGGGCCGAAGCTTAACGGCGTCGTCGATTACGACTGGTGGATCCCGGCGCCGACGATGCAGTTTCCAGGCATCCTCGAGTTTCTAAAGGAATACCAGGCCAAGGCGCCGAGCCAAGGGGTCGATCCGCTCGGCTGGTATCTGCCGCCCTTTGCCTACGCCAATTTACAAGTGCTGGCCCAGGCGATCGAGGGCACCAAGAGCCTCGACCAGGACAAGCTCGCCGATTACATGCACAGCCATCCGTTTAAGACGATCGTCGGCGACATCACCTTCGGAAAGGACGGAGAATGGTCTAAGCCGCGAGTGCTCGAAGTGCAGTGGCAGAACATCAAAAGCAATACTCTCGCCCAGTTCAAGGACACCAAGGTCGAAGCGATCCTAGAGCCCGACCAATACCGCACGGGCACGGTCATAGCCCCGTATGATGGCGGCAAGGAATAGGAAAATCCGATGGCAAAGATCAATCACGTGGCGCTCAAGGTGGCCGACCTCGAGGCGGCAACCAAATTCTACGAGAACGTGTTCGGGTTCCGCCAGGTCGGCACCGGGCATTCGCGCGGGCATACCTCGCGCCACCTGACCGACGGCTATGTCGATCTGGCGCTGATGGTTTATGACAGCGAGGAGGATGCGGAAGCAAAGCTCACCGGCATCGGCCCGGCGATCCACCATTTCGGCATCGCGGTCGAAGACCGGCAGGCGACCCTCGCCAAGATCGAGGAGTTCGGCGGCACGATCCTCTCAAAGCCCGATGCCGGAACCGTCAAGTTCCGCTCCCCCGACGGCACGATCGCCGAGATCGCCGACCCCGGCCGCTACCAGCAGATGGCCGATCGTCGTCGCTCTTAGCAGTGGGAACCTGACAGATAGCTCCTACCCCCTTCCTCGTCGCCCCCGCGAAGGAGCGTGTGAAGAAATCGCCATCAAGTCGCCTTCCCGGCGAAAGCCGGGACCCACGCGTCCGCCACTCCGAGCTTTTCAAGCAATTACGATTTGCCTGAACCAACAACTACCGGTCGGTGCCGTGGGCCGATGGGCCCCGGCTTTCGCCGGGGTGACGAATTGACGAGCTGAGAGAGATTTCTTCACATGCTCGAAGGCGGGGTCCAGGGTGCCGAGGTACGGAGCTTTGGACCCTAGGTGCCCGCTTTCGCGGGCATGACGAAAATATCGCACAATGAATTTCGCGCCGCTAGAAGTCGGCTCATCATTTGTTTTTCGCGGCGGCGTGCTCGGCCTTGGAGAGCGTCAGCTTTTCCGGATGGATGATGGTTTTGTTGGCGGCGGCGCGGGCGGCGCCGAGATTGGCGAACTCGGTTTCGGCCCCCTCGCGCTGCAGCACATAGGCGGTGGACATCGGCTTGCCGCTGTTCTGGTCGGCGACGCTGCGCTTGACGATCGTCCAATGGACCCGCCGCGTCGCATTCTCCGCGCCCTCGTCGGCAACATCTTCAAAACCGCGATCGACCATCAATTCGAGCGTATAGAGCTTCTGTAGCGGCCGGTTCGGCGCATCTCGGCCGCGGCCGGGACGGCGGTCGGCGGCGCGGCCCTGGGGGCGCGACGGCCCCGCGCGGCGGGCGCCGCGATCGCGCGAGCCAGGCTCCCGCCGGTCAATCGGCGATGGTTCACGCTGCGCCCCCGCGGCGGCGCCCGGCAACGCCTGCCCGCTCGCTCGCTCGCTGCGTGGCCGGCGATGGCGCGGCGCTCGGCCGGGGCGCGGCTCGGCACCTGGCGACGGCCCGCCTGGTGGTGCCGCGTCGGGCGCGCCCGCGCTGATTGCGGCCGCGCTGATCGCCTTGGGACGCCGGCGACGACGGCGTCCGGGCGCGCCTGCAACCCGCTGCTCACGCTCGGCATGCTGGAGAGCCCCGGCCACTGACGGGTCGTCGCCCGCTGCCGGCGCATCGGCTGCCGCCTCGCTCGCGTTCGCTCGAGGTTGCGCCGTCCGCAGGTGCAGGGTCCGTTCCAACTCGGCCACGGCGGGAGCGGCGCCTTCGAACTCAGCCTGCTGCGCATCTGGACCCGGAGGCTGCATGGCGGGTCCTGGGCCGGCGGAGCCGCCGGGTCGAGGCGGCCTGCGCCGCCGGCGGCGACGCAGGCGCAGCTCGTGCGATTCGCCTGCGCTCGACGCCTCGGCCCGCCCGATCTGCGATGGCGTCTCGCCGGGCGATGGGCTCGGCTCGGCCGGCCCGTCCGCAGGCGTCGCAGATCCGGCGCCGGCTTCGAGCGGGCGGCGGCGCCGGCGGCGTCGGCGGCGGCGAAGCGGCTCGCCGCTCGGCGCGGTGTCGCTCTGCGCCGGGTCGAGGGCCGGCACGCTCGCGGCAGCATCGGCCGGCTGGGCGATCGGCGGCTCGGTTCCCACCCGCTCGGCCGGCGAACCGTCGGCTTCAGGCGGCATCGGGGACGTTTCCTCGGTAGGCATTTTGACGCTCGCAGCTCAAAGGTGAGCTGCCATATTATCAACCGATCACCGGTCGGGAGAAAGCGCCGTGATGTCGAGCGTGATCGGCGGGGCGATGCTGCCCCATGCCCCGCAATTCTTCACCCTTCCCGAGACCGAAGACCACGGCGCGGTCGAGCGGGTCAAGGCGGTCGCGGCCCAGATCGGCGCCAAGCTCCGGGCGATGATGCCCGATCTTTGGATCATCTTTGCCAACGACCATGCCGAGCAGTTCTTTCACACCGCGGCGCCGCCGTTCACGATCCATGTCGGCGGCGAAGCACAGGGCGCCTTTGCCGGCCGCAAATTTCACTGGCGGGTCGCGGGCGAGACGGGCTTCGAGATCGTGCGCGAGATGTACGCGCAGGGCTTTGACCCGGCGTTCAGCAGCACCGCCAAAATCGATTACGCAATCGGCATCCCACTGACGCATCTCGGCATCGATGATCCGGTGCTGCCGATCTACGTCAACGCCTACCTGCCGCCGCAGCCGACCATGGAGCGCTGCTTTGCCTTTGGCCAGGCGCTGGCGCGGATCGTCAGCGCGATGGGGCTGAAGACGGCGGTGCTGGCGAGCGGCGGAATGTCGCATTTCCCCGGGACCGACCGCTATGCCGAGCCCGACCTCGCCTGGGACCGCAAAGCCCTCGACCAGCTCGCCGCCGGCAACCTCAAATCATTGCTCGGCTATGATGCGGCCGAGCTCGACGCGGCGGGCAATGTCGAGCTGCGCTGCTGGGCCTGCGCCGCCGGGGCGCTTGGCGAGCGCAAGCCCGACATCGTCGCGCTGGAGCCCTCCTGGCACCACAACTACGCCTCGCTCGGGTGGTTCGGCCCCCTTCCGAGCAGCCCCGAGCCGCATTACCCGTCGATCCGGCCCGAGCTGGTCGAGCTGACCGCCGCGCTGCAGGGTCTCGCCCATGACGAGAAGAGCCGCACCGCCTTTCTGAGCGACGCGGGCGCCTATGCCGCGCGGTTCCGGCTGACGCCGGAGCAGCGGGCGGCACTGCTGGCGCTCGACACCCGCGCCATCGTGGCGATGGGCGCCCATCCGCTGGTGCCGTTTCTCGCCAAAATGCAGGTGGGGCGAGAACGGCGCGGCTGATAGCTGTCTCGGATCGGGTGACGATCGGGGGACATCGTTGCCGGGCCGAGCCCCCATGCGGCATTGCTTCTCCAAGCCAAGCGTGAAGAGCTCATCGCAGCGGCGGGCCGAGATTGACGCAGAGTAACGATCGGCGGGCCGGTGCGGGCGTGAGCAGCAGGCAATGGCGGAGCAAGCGCTTCGCGGGCGGCCTGTGGCTGATCGTCGTGCTGCTGGCGCTGCCCGCCTGCGCGCCAACGAGCAGCCCGATAGCGAGCCTGCGCCACCCCGAGGCCCGAACCCACCAACCAGCGCCAAGGCCGGCGCCGCGTTTCACCGATGGCAAGTTCGTTACCACCGACGGCGAGCGCCTGCCGCTGCGCAAATGGCTGCCGCACGGCAACACCAAGGCGGTGATCCTGGCGCTGCATGGCTTCAACGACTACAGCAACGCCTTTGCCGGGCCGGGCAAGGCCTGGGCCAAGGACGGCATCGCCACCTATGCCTACGATCAGCGCGGCTTTGGGGCGGCGCCCGAGCGCGGCAGATGGCCGGGCTCTGCAGCGCTCGCAATTGATGCTGCGACGGCCTGTGGCATCTTGCGCCGCTTATACCCCGGCGTGCCGCTCTACCTGCTCGGCGAGAGCATGGGGGGTGCCGTCGCGGTGGTGGCGATGAGCGGTGAACTCGGATTTCCGGCCCCGGATGTCGACGGGGTGATCCTGGCGGCGCCGGCGGTGTGGGGCCGGCCGACGATGGGGCTGATCCCGCGCATCGCGCTGGCAGTCGCGGTTCGGCTCGCTCCAAGGTTGACTCTGACCGGGCGTGGGCTGCATATCCGGGCCTCGGACAACATTCCGATGCTCAGGGCATTGGCCCGGGACCCATTGGTGATCAAAGATACCCGCGTCGATACGATTTGGGGCCTGGTCAACCTGATGGATGCCGCCCTCGCTGCCGCTCCGCGGCTGCATGCGCCCGTGTTGCTGATGTATGGCGCCAAGGACGAGATCATCCCAAAGCGGCCGATCCGCCGATTTGTCCGCTCGCTGCCGCGTACCCGCGCAGACCGCCGCAGCCTTGCCTATTATCGGCACGGCTATCACATGTTGATGCGCGATCTCGACTCCCGGTTGATCACCGCCGATGTCGCCGGCTGGGTGCTCACCCCGGGGGCGCCGCTGCTGTCGGGAGCGGACCGCGGCGCGCGCGTAGCAGTTCTTGGCCGATCCAGCCAGGCGTCGCTCGGCGGACCCTAGGATCGACGAACCCCGAGAATCCGCCAGCCCCGAGAATCCGATCAGCCCCGAGAATCCATCAGCCCCGAGAATCCATCAGCCCGAGAATCCATCAGCCCGAGAATCCATCAACCCGAGAACATGCACGTCTCGATCATCATCCGCCTGATGTTTTTGCTGCTGCTCGCCAACGGAACCCCGCTGGTCGCCGGCAAGCTGCTGGGAACCCGGTTTTTGCGTCCCCTCGACAGCGGGCGCGAATTTATCGATGGCCGGCCGCTCTTTGGCCGGTCGAAGACCATACGCGGGGTGATCCTTGCTATCCTGGTGAGCACCGCGGGCGCGCCACTGGTCGGTTTGTCATGGCAAATCGGTATGTTGGTCGGCGCGCTGGCGATGGCCGGCGACTTGTTTTCGAGCTTTTGGAAGCGCCGCCTCGGCCAATCGCCGAGCAGCCCGGCGGTTGGGCTCGACCAGGTCCCGGAATCGCTGTTCCCGCTGCTCGGCTGTCTTGGTCCGCTGCCATTGACCCTGGCCGATGTGGCGCTCGGCGTCGCCGTCTTTGTCGTCGGCGAATTGCTGCTGTCGCGTCTGCTCTACGCCTTCGACCTGCGCGAACGCCCCTATTAGGCTTGTACTGGGCAGGGCTCACAGCCTGCGCAGGTGGTGCAGCGTGATCTCCGGAGGGCAGTTGATCCTGACCGGGACAATGCACGATCCGACCCCGACCGAGGTGTAGCCGACCATCCGGCCGTAACGCCAGGCGCCGGACCCCATTTGCCGCGGCAGCGCCGAATCGAGCGTCACCGGGATGGCGCCAGGCAGGCAGATCTGGCCGCCATGCGTGTGTCCGCTCAACAGCAGGTCGAAACCGGCATGCGCCGCCTGACGGTAAATCTCGGGCGTATGCGACAGCAGAACCGAAAACGCGCTGTCGGAAATTTGCGCAGCTGCCTTCTCGATGTTGTCGAGCCGGTAGTAATGGGCGTCGTCGATGCCTGCCAGGTGCAAGCTGTGGCCGTCCCGGACCAGCGGCTCGGCCTCGTTGACCAGCATGCGGATCCCCATCTCCTCGAGGGCCGGGACCATGCGCAGCGAATCGTGGTTGCCCAAGACGCCAAAGACCGGCCCGGTGAGATGCCGGCGCAGCTGCCCCATGCCCTCGATCGTCGCCGCGAACGGCCCATAGGTCTTGCCGCGGTAATCGCCGGTCAACACACAAAGATCGTAGCTGAGCTGCGGCAGCAGCGCGATCAGCCGGCAAATCGCCCCCTCATTCATGTCGATGTGCAGATCGCTCAGCTGCAGGATGGTGAACCCGTCGAACGCCGGCGGGAGCCCGGCCAGGGCGATCTCGTGATGGCGGGTCGCGATGCGCTCGGCGTTGTTGCGCCCGCGCCAATACAATCCGCTGAGCTTCAGCGCGCTGCGGATGACCGGCGGGCTTAGATACCATCGCCGCGGCCGCAGGGACCCGGCGCCCCGGCCGGCCGCCCGCGCTTCGTGATCGTCTTCGATGCCGAGCCGCTGGCGCGACTGGAGCCGGCCGAACCGGCGCTCCAGCAGGTCCGCGATGTCGCCGCTGACCGGTAGGCTGCTGACCGGTGGACCGCTGACCGGTGGACCGCTGACCGGTGGACTGCTGATGGGTCGGCCGCCCATCGGGAGGCCGCTGATCGGGAGGCCGCTGATCGGGAGGCCGCCCATCGGTAGGCCGCTCATCGGTATCCTGGAGAATCGGCCGGCATGCCCGACCCGTGCGACCCGGAAGTGGCGACCGACCGGTGCTCCATGCGTCCCCCGAGCGGCAAGTGGCGACGGATAATCCCCGAACGCAAGCCTGTCGCCAAGCGCCAACTTGGCGGTTGCGGCAAGTCGCCGCCGACGCCAACTTCCTTGCATCGGCCGCCAGGCGGCGCTATCGAGAGATGTTCCGCGTTGGCTGAAACCGCGCATCGGCACCCGTAGCTCAGCTGGATAGAGCGCTGCCCTCCGAAGGCAGAGGTCGTGAGTTCGAATCTCGCCGGGTGCGCCAACGCCATTCGCGGCTTGGCGATTAGCTCAAGAACCATTCGGGCCCCTCGGTGTCTCGCTTGGGCGGTCCTGGAATATCCGGGTGATACATCGGAAACATTTAGTTTTAATGAAAGCAGCATCTTTGCCGTAGCCGACCGCGAGCACGTCCAACGATCGAACGAGACGCGTCTTATATGCCCGCCAATTGGGGCGTAACAGGGGCGACGCACCACCGAGCTAACGCCTCCGCTCGGATTAGCGGAGCCGATCGCCGGTCACGGCCCCGCCTGCCGCGGCGATGCGCCGATAGCTTCCCGGTCATCCTCCAATGCGCGGCCACACAAAGGCGCCTCTCGCTGTCCTGAGGCACGGGCGCTTCGCATCAGGCCGGCGCGCTTCGCCAGGATCCGACTTGGCGCCGGCGCCAGGGTGACTGCTATCTCCGAAATCTGCGATATTCGTGGTAAATTAACGTCGAATATTCCTCATCAGCGGGTTTTAGCGGCTATGCTTTCGGAAATTCTGGCTGAAAGGCGACGCAATGACCGACACGAATACTGTGCGTTGGCTGCAAAAAGAAATGGAAGGCGCCGTTCGGCTAGGGCTCCCGCTGGTCGGATGCTCCGATTGGCCGAGCCCGGACCAGACCGACCCGCCGGAATTGATGCGGACACTCGGCGAGGGGGATGTCCAGCGGGCGATTGGCCTGGCGCATCGCCGCGGCATCGCCGCCTGCTATATCGCGGCGGCGTTTAATGCCGCGGAGGCCGCGCGCGACGCGGGCGAATCCAAAAACTGGGTCGCCGATTTGATTGACATCCTCGATAACCTGCCGCCGGGCATTCAGCCGGTCAGAAGTGGGCGCCTATAGGCCGCCTGATCGTTAGCGCCGGTTTCCTGGGGTCGAGATCGAGGGGTTTTCGCCACCAGGGAGTTAGCCCGTTTTTCAGTGCGGCTGCACTTGCCGCGGCTTGGGGTTTTCATCCCCAAACGCCGGCCGATCCACCCTTGTCATCAGGCCGCAGGGATACCACTTCGGAGATTATTGGAGGCTCGGACTGCCGTTCTCGTTGATGGCCCTCGGGATCGCGGTTGTTGCTGGCCGGATCGGCTATTCATCGAGCCGTTGGAATGAAACCACCGCCAACGTGTTGATAGGGTGGCACAGAAAACGGTCGGCGTTTGAGCATAGCTAGATGGGTGAGGGCATGGCTAAGCCGAAGCGAGGGCGGTCGACGGCCGCTATCGATGATCATGTCGGAGCGCGAATTCGCGAGCGTCGGATCATGCTGGGGCTGACCCAGCAGCAGCTCGCCGACATGATCGGGGTCACGTACCAGCAGGCGCACAAATACGAGCGCGGGATCAATCGGGTCTCAGCCGGCAGGCTGTTTGAGATCGCCCGTGCGTTAAGCGCCCCGGTCAGTCATTTCTACGAGGGGATCGGGCAGGAAGGGCCGCGCCAGATTACGCCGCATCAGCGGATGCTGCTGGAGATCGCGCGCAACTTCGCCGAGATCCGGAATGAAAAGCATCAAGAGGCGGTGAGCCAGCTGGCGCGCGCCCTGGCCAGCAGCTGAGCTGGCCGGCCCAGCCGGGGTTTCCAAACAGCACCGCCGGCCCCTTACGACGGCTCCGGCAGCGGAAACTCTTTGAGGTAGGGCAGATAACCGTCCTCAACATCGACCTGCAGCGCCGCCAGCAGGCGTACCAGGCCGTTGTAGAAAGCGATTGTCAGGACCAGATCGGTCACGCATTCGTCGCCAAGGGCGTGCCGCAGGACGCCAAAGGTCTCGTCGGAAATTTCGAGCTTCGCGGTCATCTCGCGCGCGGCGCGCAGCACGGCTTTGGCGAGCGGGTCGAGGCTAGTGACGCGGCCCTCGGTCTCGCCGGCGATCGCCCGAATGTCGGCGTCGGATACGCCGAATTCGCGACTGATCCTGATATGGTGGGAATATTCGTAAGCGGAGCGGGTAATATAGCCCACTTGAAGGATCGCCATTTGCCGCAATCGCGGATCGAGCCGACTCCCGTCGCGAATAAAGCGTGCCAAGGTATTCAGGCTGCGCGCGGCGCGCGGGCTATGCGCTAAGAGCCGGTAGAGGTTGATGTTGCGCGCCAGCAGGTCCTGGTGCTCGGGCAGAAGATCGGACTTGTCGAGATAGGGCAGGCGGGCCATCGCAGTCACTCCGTGCTGCGGACGAGCTTAGCACGATAAGCCTCAGCCGACACGCTGCGGCGCCCCGCGGCTCGGTTTCCGAGCGGCCTCTTTTTTCGGTTCCGCGCGGCGGGTTGTGCCGTTTCGGCCCGGCTATCGCTGCTCAGGTGGCGAATTGTTCCTTGAAGACACGCTCTTCGAGATTCGCCTCGCGGTCGAACAGCAGGGTCATCGCGATGTCGCGATTTTCGTGGATATCGACGCTCAGCACATCGCGCGCCTCGGTAAAATCAGCAACGGCGCTGACCGGTCGCTTGTCGTTTTCGAGCGCATCGATCCGCACCCGGGCTTGGTGGCGCAGCAGCGCGCCGCGCCAGCGCCGCGGCCGGAACGCGCTGATCGGGGTCAACGCGAGGACGCCGGCGCCGAGCGGGATGATCGGGCCATGCGCCGACAGATTGTAGGCGGTGCTGCCGACCGGTGTCGCGAGCAGGATGCCGTCGGCCATCAATTCGTCGATCCGCACCACCCCATCGACGGTGATCCGAAGCTTTGCCGCCTGCCGGCTTTCGCGCAGTAGAGAGACCTCGTTAAAGGCCAGCGCGCGGTGGCGACCGCCCTGTTCGTCGCGTGCCGTCATCTCGAGCGGGTGGAGCACGACCGGCTGTGCTGCCGCCAAGCGCTCGTCAAGCCGGTCCGGCTGATAGGGGTTCATCAGAAACCCGACGCTGCCGCGATGCATGCCGTAGATCGGCACCCCCTGCGGCAAAAAACGGTGCAGGGTTTCCAGCATGAAGCCGTCGCCGCCGAGCGAAACGACGATTTCGGCGTGCTCGGGCGCCGCGCATGGATAACGGCGGCACAACTCTGCCAGCGCCTGTTGCGCGGGCTCGGTCTCGGCCGCGACGACAGCGATCCGCGGGGCGGTCGGCGGCACGGAGGGCGTCACCCGCCGGTGACGCTCATGTGGCGTGAGATCGCGGGCCGATTGTGGCGGCGATCGATGATGAAATCGTGCCCGCGCGGCTTGCGGCTTATCGCCTCGCCGATCGCCGCGACGAGCGCTTCATCACCCTCCGATTGGCGCAGCGGCGTGCGCAAATCGGCCGCATCCTCCTGGCCAAGGCACATATAGAGCGTGCCGGTGCAGGTCAGCCGCACCCGGTTGCAGCTCTCGCAGAAATTGTGAGTCAATGGGGTGATGAAGCCGAGCCGACGGCCGGTTTCGCGAACCGCGACATAACGCGCCGGGCCGCCGGTGCGGTAGTCGCTGTCATCGAGGGTCCAGCGCCGCTGCAGCCGCGCGCGCACCACCGACAGCGGCAGATATTGGTCGAGCCGGTTTTCGCCGCCGATATCGCCCATCGGCATGACCTCGATGAACACCAGGTCAAACCCCTGATCGCCGCACCACGCGACCAGATCGTCGAGCTCGTCCTCATTGACGCCGCGCAGCGCCACCGTGTTGATCTTGACCGCGAGCCCGGCTCGCTTGGCGACGGCGAGCCCGTCGAGCACCACGTCGAGCCGGCCGCGGCGGGTGATCTCGGTGAATTTCGCCGGGTCGAGCGTGTCGAGCGAGACGTTGATCCGACGCACCCCATATTCGTGCAGTTCGCCGGCGTAGCGGGCGAGCTGGCTGCCGTTGCTGGTCAATGTCAGCTCGTCGAGCGCACCCGAGCCGATGTGGCGGCCAAGCGAGCGGAACAGCGACATGATGTTGCGCCGAACCAGCGGCTCGCCGCCGGTCAGGCGCAGCTTGCGCACGCCAAGGCGGACGAAGGCGCTGCACACCCGGTCGAGCTCTTCAAGGGTCAGCAGCTCGGCCTTTGGCAGAAAATTCATCTCTTCCGCCATGCAATAGACGCAGCGGAAGTCGCACCGGTCGGTCACCGATACGCGCAGATAGGTGATGGTCCGTCCAAACGGGTCGATCATGCTGTGCTCGCTCGCGGCGCTGCTCGCCTCTATGAAAGATAGGTGCACGACTGGGAAATGTCGCCCCCCGATCCGGTCATGGCGGTGCGCGTTGCTCCCGTGGCTCCTCGGGGAACCAGTCCCCCAGCACGTGCTGGTCGCAGTAGCGCGCCCGCCGCAGCACGTTGGGCTTCCACCTCGTCGATCTCGCCATGCTCTTCAAGCTCGGCGATCGCAAGCTCAATGCCGCGTCCGGTTTCCGTCCCGATCAGCCGGCCCACCTCCGATTTCAAACTCGGACTGTCAAGGCGCCGTTGAGCCTGCAGCCGGGCGAGGCGGATCGTGCGGCGCAATCCGTTTCGCGGCTCGACCGCTGGGGAGTACTCCAGCTTCACCAGGTGCTGAATGATCCGCATGATGTGGCTGCCGAGGGCCGAACGTTGCGATGCGCCCAAGCCCTCGATCTCCTCGGCAATGTTCTCCCAATCGAGCTCCTGGTTCGAACCGGTGCGCGCAGTTTCCCGCAAGGCTTCGCCCTGCAATTTCGCCCAGGTGACGAAATCCTCGTCGTAGAGCCTTTTCAAATCGGTCATCACCGCTCCTCGGGGAACCAGTCGCCGAGGATCTGCTCCTCCGTGTAGACAGTGGCTCGCAGCGCCGCGACGATAGCAGCGCCGATTTCTTGATGGCGTCCGAGGTCTCTCAGCGCAAGATCGATGCCGCGCTGCGTCTGCCGCTCGACATCGCGACCGAGCCAGCTTCTCAGACTGGGGCTCGTTTCCAGCAAATCCTCGATTTCGGCCCTGGCGTCCACTATCGATTCTTCCCAGCCACGGCGCGGGTCTTTCGCCGGCGAGTGCTCGAGCTTGAGCAGATGCCGAACGATCCGCCGAATTTGGCGTTGCAGCTCACGCCTCACCGATTTCCCCAAATCCTCGATCTCCTCCGCCAAGTTCACCCAATCGAGGCGTTGGTTCGAGCCATCGCGCATTGCGGCGCGCAGCGCATCGGCCTGCTGCCGAGACCAGGCGAGAAAATCCTCGTCGTAGAGGGCCATGTAGCGGCTCCAGTTTCGGATACCTATAACCGCGACAGAACATATATATCCCCCGCGCCCGAAACCACCGAGCAGCGGTGCCGGAAATTCCAGTTGCGCTGCTTGCGCCGTGAGGTCGCGCGACCCATCATCGGCTGATGCAGGAATTTACCGTCCGCCCGCAGCCCGACGACCCGAGGCTGACCCGCACCGTCACCGGCATCGACCACGAAGGCCGGCCGGTCGAGACCACCGTTGTCATGGAACGGCCGCTGACCCTGTTTTTGAACGGGCGCGAGATCGTGACGATGATGACGGTCGGCGATCACCCCGATTATCTCGCGGTCGGCTATCTGCTCAATCAGAACATGCTGCGGCCGGATAACCGCATCACCGGCATCGACTATGACGACGAGCTTGAGACCGTGGTCGTCCGCACCGATCGCGAAACCGATTTCGAGGACAAGCTGCGCAAAAAGACGCTGACCTCAGGCTGCGCCCAGGGCACTGTGTTCGGCGACCTGATGGAAAAGTTCGAGGAGGTCCGCCTCGCCCCGCAGGCGGTGCTGCGGACCTCGTGGCTCTATGCTTTGAGCCGCAAGATCAACACCGCGCCGAGCCTTTATTTGGCCGCCGGCGCGATCCATGGCTGCGTCTTGTGCGAAGAGGACCGGCCGCTGCTCTACATGGAGGATGTCGGCCGCCACAACGCGATCGACAAGATCGCCGGCTACATGCACCTGAACGGGGTTTCGCCGGCGGCCAAGATTTTCTACACCACCGGGCGGCTGACCTCGGAGATGGTGATCAAGACCGTGCAGATGCGCATCCCGATCCTGATCTCGCGCTCGGGCTTCACCGCCTGGGGCGTCGATCTCGCGCGCCAAGCCGGGCTCACCTTGATCGGCCGCGCCAAGGGCAAGCGGTTTGTCGCGCTGGCCGGCAACGAGCGCATCATCTTCGATGGCGATGTGCGGGCCGTCGAGGAGGAGCATCCCCGGCTTGCCCGCAAGGCGAGCTTCGCCGAGGACGCGGCGTGAAAACCGTCGGGCTGTTGCTCGCCGGCGGCCAATCGCGGCGCATGGGCGGCGGCGACAAGGCGTTGCGCCGGCTCGGCGGCATGAGCTTGCTGGATCGCGCCATCGCCCGGCTATGCCCGCAGGTCGGCGTGCTAGTGCTGAACGCCAACGGCGACCCGGCGCGGTTTGCGCGCTTTGGCCTGCCGGTGGTGGCCGACAGCGTCCCCGGTTTTGCCGGGCCGCTGGCGGGGGTGCTGGCCGGGCTCGACTGGGCGGCGGTGCACCAGCCGGATTGCTTCGACGTGGTCAGCGTCGCGACCGACGCGCCGTTTCTGCCCGAGGGATCTGGTGGCGCGGCTCGCCGCCGCGCGCGACGAGGCCAGGGCCGATCTTGCCTGCGCCGCCTCGGGCGGCCGCTCGCACCCGGTCTTCGGGTTGTGGCCGGTGCGGCTGCGCGAGGATTTGCGTCAGGCGGTGATCGAGGAAGGCATCCGCAAGGTCGACCAATGGACCGCCCGCTACCGGCTCGTGACCGCGAGCTTTGCCGACCAGCCGATCGACCCGTTTTTCAACGCCAACCGGCCCGAGGACCTCGAAACCGCGGCAAGCCTGCTCGGCGCCGCTCCCGGCTGAGCGTGGAGAAGCTTTAGCGCGCCGGCTCAACGTCCCCACCGGGATGCCGATAAAGCCGCAGGCAAGAACGAATTTGGCGCACCGCGGTGCCGCTGCCAGCGAGGTTGCGGCGGCGAGGATGCCGTGGCAGCATTAACCATGTACGGCGCGCTTGACATGCGAGTGCTGGAGCTGCTGACGGCGCGGCTGTGCCACGAGCTGAGTGGACCGATCGCCGCTGTCGGCAATGGTGTCGAGCTGCTCGCCGACGGCGACGCCGATTTTGCCGGCGAGGCCTTGGCGCTGGTCGCGCACAGCGCACGGCGCGCCGTCAACCGGCTGCAGTTTTACCGCTTTGCCTATGGCTTTGGCGGCGATGCCGCCGCCGGGCCGCCGCCCTACGAGCTGGCCGCGAAGTTTTTCGATGGGCTGCCGATTGCTTGCGATTACGCCGAGAGTGTTCGCGCGCTGCCTCTCGACCGGCAGAAGCTCGGCTGCAACCTGCTTGTGGTCGGGGCTGAGGCGCTGGTCCGCGGTGGGCGCCTGGCTCTCGATGTCACCTGCGCCGGTATCCAGCTCGACGGGTTTGGCGAAATCGTCTTGCTCCCCCCCGAGCAAGTCGCTGCCCTGCGCTTCGAGCCGTCCGCAGCGGCGCTGACCACGCGCACCGTTAGCGCCTATTTTGCCGGCCTTTTGGCCCGGGCCTGCGGCTGGCGCCTCGCCGCGGCGACCGAGCCCGGGCGAATAAGGCTGTCTGCGATCACCGGCGCGACCTAAGCCGCGGCAGTCCTGTGGCTCGGCGCGAGGTTGACTTGGCCCGGCCCCGGAGCGATCGCGCTGCCGTTTCCCACAGATTCCGGTGTGTCCCGCAACACGTAACCGCGACCCCACACGGTCTCGATGTAGTGCTTGCCGCCGGTCGCTTGGGCCAGTTTCTTGCGCAGCTTGCATACAAACACGTCGATGATCTTCAGCTCGGGCTCGTCCATGCCGCCATAGAGATGGTTGAGAAACATCTCCTTGGTCAGGGTGGTCCCCTTACGCAAGCTGAGCAGCTCGAGGATGCCATATTCCTTGCCGGTCAGATGCACCGGCCGATCTTCGACTTCGACGATGCGGGAGTCGAGATTGACCACGAGCTTGCCGGTGCGGACGACCAATTCCGAATGCCCCTTTGAGCGGCGAACGATGGCATGGATGCGCGCCACCAGCTCGCGCCGATCGAACGGCTTGGTCAGAAAGTCGTCGGCGCCAAAGCCCAGGCCCTTGAGCTTGTTGTCGAGCGCCGCCAGACCCGAGAGGATCAAGATCGGCGTGTGCACGCGAGCCGCACGCAACCGGCGCAGCACCTCATACCCGTCGATGTCCGGAAGCATCAGATCGAGAAGGATGATGTCGTAATCATAGAGTTTGCCGATTTCCAGCCCGTCTTCGCCGAGATCGGTCGTGTCGCATATGAAATTTTCCTTTTTCAGCATCAGCTTGATGCTGGCAGACGTGGCTAGGTCATCCTCGACAATAAGCACACGCATGATCGCCTCCGGGGGGTTTGCCGGCAACCGTCGCCGGCGTTGTCGTGGTTAATCCTCATCCTAAGTTGTTAACATATCGTTTCGGGGGCGCTCAAGGACGACGCACCACGAAAAGGGGCAGTCTGGACAATCGCGGCAACGCGGGCCTTCCCTGATAACCATCGGTCAATTGATCACTGGATCGAGCCCGCGCCACAATGAGATGTACGCAGGTTTCATCCCGAATTGTCCCGCACCCCGTTTGCAAAAATGTTCCAAGGGGTGGGGCAACAGTGGGGCAGGCAGCGGGTGTCGCGATAACCGGATGCTCAAGGCGCGAATATTCCCGAATTGTACCGGAATTTGTCGCGCTACGGCCCTGCGCCGTGTGGGTCAAGATGCACCTCCGGGTCTTGCCGGGGGCACGTTAGACGCGCGAGACGCACACAAATGTGAACTGGGTCACACCCACCGCGGAAAAATTAATCCTCCTGCCGGGTCGGAAGCGCGAGGATCCCGGCCTAAGCCGCGAGAGGGCTGGACAAGGGTAAGAACACTCCAGCCGGCGCCGCTGCCAGGCCTGGAACAGGCCTGGGCGCTTCTCGCTGGTGGTGAGACGCCGACGGATGGTTCCCGTCTGTTGGCCCGCACCACCAACTTATCAGTCTGGTGTGCCGTTTCACGTAACGCTTGGGGACCAAGCGTTTCGATCGGACCACCAGCCGCCGGACGCGCGCGATGCAGGCGGCGATCAGACGTCGAGATTGGCGACCGAGAGCGCGTTCGTTTGGATAAAATCGCGGCGCGGCTCGACCAGATCGCCCATCAGGGTCGAGAAGGTTTCCTCGGCCGAGTCGGCGTGGCTGACCTTGACCTGGAGCAGCGCGCGGGCCTCGGGATCGAGCGTCGTCTCCCACAATTGCTCCGGGTTCATCTCGCCCAACCCCTTGTAGCGGGTGACCTCGATGCCGCGGCGGCCCAATTCCATGATCGCTTCGACAAGATTGACCGGGCCGGCAATCGGGGTGGTCTTGTCGCGCGCGGCGAGCCTGCCCGGGCCAGCATAGGTCCGGCGCAGGGCGTCGCCATCGCCATCGAGCCGTCGTGCCTCGGCGCTGCGCAGCAATGCCGCGTCGATCAGCCGGCGCTCCGCCACACCTTGGCGCGTGCGGCTCAGCACCAGCCCTTCGCCGGCGATGACCGAGCCTTCCCAGGTGCGCTCGTGCTCCGGGGCGAGGCGGTTCAGGCGCTCGGCGGTGCGATGGACGGCTTCGATCGCACGGTTCGGGTCAGCCAGCAAAGAGGGCGACAGCGCTCCCGCGATCGCCGCCTGCTCGACCACCTCGATGTCGCCGACCTTGGCCGCCAACACCTGCAGCGAGCGGCGTTGCGCCCGCGCCTCTTCCGCCAGCGCGCGCAGATCAAGGCCGGCGCGCTCGACGCCGTCATGTTGGGTGAAGACCGCATCGCGCAGCGCTGCCTCGACGCAATAGGCCTCAAGCGCCGGATCGTCCTTCAGATAAACCGCCTTCTGATTGCCACGCTGCAGCCGGTAAAGCGGCGGCTGGGCGATGTAGAGAAACCCCTTGTCGATCAGGCTCGCCATCTGCCGGAAGAAAAAAGTCAACAGCAAGGTGCGGATGTGGCTGCCGTCGACATCGGCGTCGGTCATGATGATGATGCGATGGTAGCGCGCCTTTTCCGGATCGAAATCCTCGCTGCCGATGCCGGTGCCGAGGGCGGCGATCAAAGTTCCGATCTCGGCCGAGCCCAGCATCTTGTCAAAGCGGGCCCGCTCGACATTGAGGATTTTGCCTTTGAGCGGCAGGATCGCCTGAAACCGCCGGTCGCGGCCCTGTTTGGCCGAGCCGCCGGCGCTGTCACCCTCGACGATGAACAGCTCGCTCTTGGCCGGGTCGCGCTCCTGGCAATCGGCGAGCTTGCCCGGCAGATTGGCGACGTCGAGCGCGCCCTTGCGCCGGGTCAGGTCGCGCGCCTTCCGCGCCGCCTCGCGTGCGGCCGCCGCTTCGACCACCTTGGCGACGATCTTTTTGGCCTCGGCCGGGTGTTCCTCAAACCACTGGGTCAGCTTGTCGGAGACGATGCCCCCAACCGCCGGGCTCACCTCGGACGAGACCAGCTTATCCTTGGTCTGCGAGGAAAATTTCGGGTCGGGCACCTTGACCGAGAGGACGCAGGTCAGCCCTTCGCGCATGTCCTCGCCGGTCAGCGTCACCTTTTCCTTTTTGGCGATGCCGCTGTCATTGGCATAGGCGTTGACGCTGCGGGTCAACGCCGCGCGAAACCCAGCCAGATGGGTCCCGCCATCGCGCTGCGGAATGTTGTTGGTGAAACACAGCATCGTCTCGTGATAAGTGTCGGTCCACTCCATCGCGACTTCGAGCAGGATGTCATCGCGCTCGCCGCGGACCGCGATCGGCGGTGCATGCAGCGGCTGCTTGGAGCGATCGAGATAGCGGACAAAAGCTTCGAGCCCGCCCTCGAAATGCAGCGTGACGCTCTTCGGCTCGACCCCGCGCGCGTCGTTCAGCACCAAGGTCACCCCGCTGTTCAAAAAGGCCAGCTCGCGCAGCCGGTGCTCGAGGGTGGTGAAATCGAACTCGGTTTTGGTGAAGGTCTCGGTGCTCGGCAGAAAGGTGATCTCGGTGCCGGTGGCCGGTCCGTGGCGGGTCGATCCTTCAGGCCAAGCCGGGGCCGGCCCGATTTCGGCGAGCGGCGCTTCGGGCACGCCATCGCGAAACCGGATGAACCATTCCGAGCCGCCGCGGAACACACGCAGGTCGAGGCGCGAGGAGAGCCCGTTGACCACCGAGACCCCGACCCCGTGCAGCCCGCCCGACACTTTGTAAGCGTTCTGGTTGAATTTGCCGCCGGCATGGAGGTGAGTCATGATGACTTCGGCGGCCGAGACCCCTTCCTCATCATGGATGCCGACCGGGATGCCGCGGCCGTTGTCGGTCACCGTGACCGAGCCGTCGGCGTTCAGGCTCACCACGACCGTGTCGCAATAGCCGGCCAACGCCTCGTCGATCGCGTTGTCGACGACTTCGTAGACCATGTGGTGCAGGCCGGAGCCGTCATCGGTGTCGCCGATATACATGCCCGGCCGCTTGCGCACGGCGTCAAGCCCGCGCAGGACCTCGATCGACTGCTCGTTATAAGTCTCGTCGACGCCGCTGCCATGACCCTCGCCGTTGCCCGCGCGAACCGCGGGAGTTTTCGTGTCGGGAATGGCCGCAGTCGGCGGATGCCCAGGACCGGCGCCGGCCGACGCATGTGGATCGGGTGTGGGGATGTTTGCCATGTTTTTCGTAATTCGAGCCTATTCGGGGTCAGAAAACAGTTGCCGCCAAAGTCCCGCTATGGACCGAGAAGAATTGGGCTCGAGCCCGCAGCGGCGCGAACAATGCCGCGTCCGTGCCGGTGAGCCAGGCCTGGCTCTCGAGCCGGCCGATCGCCTCGAACAGCGCGTCGCGCCGGCGTGCATCGAGATGGGCGGCAATCTCGTCGAGCAGCAGCAGCGGCGGCTCGCCGCGCAACGCCCGCTGCAGCCCGGCATGCGCGAGCAGGATCGAGATTAAGAGAGCCTTTTGCTCGCCGGTTGAGGCCTCGGCCGCCGCGATTCCGCTGTCTGCCAGGCTGACGGCGAGGTCGGAACGGTGCGGGCCGAGCGCCGCACCCCCGGTAAGCGCGTCGCCCCGCCGCGCCGCGGCGAGCGCCTCGGCAAATTTCGCCTCGGCAGCGAGCGCCGGCATCTCGTCGAGCCAATCCTCGATGGTGCCGAAGAGAGCGAGGCGGGCGCGGGGAAACGCCCCATCGGCCGCGGCACAGGCGCGGTCGAGCCGCTGCACCGCATCGCGCCGCGCCGCGGCGACCGCCACACCTTGCGCCGCCATGACCGTTTCGAGCGCCGCCAGCCAGGAAGGGTTGGCCGGCCGGTCCCCCGCAACCCCGGCGCGCAGCAGCTGCGAGCGCTCGCGCAGCGCCTGCTCATAGGCGCCAACCCGCGCGGCATGGGCCGGGTCGAGGACCAGCACCAAGCGGTCGAGAAACCTGCGCCGCCCGCCGGGCCCCTCGAGAAACAGCCGATCCATCGGCGGCGTCAGCCAGAGGACGCCAACCCGCTCGCCGAGCAGCGCCTGGCCGCGCGCCGGCTCGCCGTCGATGCGCACGATCCGCCGCTCGCCCGCCGCGGGGTCGCGGCCGGTGCCGACGCGCACGACGCCGCGGCGAACAGCCACATCCACAGCCACCGCCCAACCTCGGCCCGATCTCTCGGCGGCACCCTCGCCGGCAACTGCCCGCCGGTCGATCTCGGTCAGCCTGGCGCGGCGCAATCCGCGGCCGGGCGCCAGAAACGACACCGCCTCGAGCAGGTTGGTCTTGCCGGCGCCATTTGGGCCGGTCAGCACCACCGGGTCGGTGGTCAAGGCGAGTGTGGCCCTGCGATAATTGCGGAAGTCGGTCAGCATCAGGCGGGTCGCGCCGACACGCCGGATCGACACATCGCCTGCGGCAGCGCCGGTGCCACCCTCCCGGGCGGTAATCTCCAGGGCCGCGCCGGGGACGGGCTTCAAGAAGGCGCGATCCATCGTGATTATATGGGGTTGGCCGCCTCCCTTATCCACCCGCGCGGCTTGGCCGCAGCCAGCCCGCAGCCTCAAACCCGCATCGGCATCAGCACATAGAGGGCGCTCGAATCGGCGCGGTCGCGAACAATCGTCGGCGAGGCGGAGTCCGACATCTCGAACTGCGCGCCTTCGCCCTCGATCTGCGCGGCGATGTCCAACAGGTACCGGGAATTGAAGCCGATTTCGAGCGGGTCGGCGAGATAGGTCGCATCGATCTCCTCGACCGCAGTGCCGTTTTCCGGGCTTGTCACCGATACCGCGAGGCTGCCGCCATTGGCGCCGGGCACGATCGCGAGCTTGACCGCCCGGCTCTTCTCGCTCGAGATCGTCGAAACCCGGTCCACCGCTTCGGCGAATTCCTTGCATTTGACCTCGAGAATCTTGTCGTTGTTGGAAGGGATCACCCGGTCATAGTCGGGAAAGGTCCCGTCGATCAGCTTGGAGGTCAGCACCGCGGCGCCGTCCTGACTCGATCCGCACAGGGCAAAGCGGATCTTGGTCTGGCTCAGCGCCACCTCGATTTCCTCCTCGCTCTCCTCGACAAGCTTGCGCAGCTCGATGATTGTCTTGCGCGGCACGATGATGCCCGGCATCCCGGCCGCGCCCTCGGGCATGACCATTTCCACCCGGGCGAGCCGATGCCCGTCGGTGGCGACCGCGCGGATCACCGGCACCTCGTTGTTCTTGGTCACGTGCAGGTAGATGCCGTTCAGGTAGTACCGCGTCTCCTCGGTCGAGATCGCAAACCGGGTGCGGTCGACCAGGATGCGCAGTTCGGCGGCGGTCAGGGTGAAGCGGTGCGCCAGTTCGCCGCTCGCCATCACCGGATAATCCTCGGGCGGCAGACACGCCAATGTGAAGGTCGAGCGGCCGGAGCGCAGCACCATCGCGTTGCGTTCGCCGCTCGCTTCAATCTCGATCTGGGCGCCTTCGCGCAATTTGCGGACGATGTCGTAGAGCGTGTGCGCCGGTGCGGTGATGCGGCCGGCGCGCTCGACCTGGCCCGGCACCCGTTCGGCAATCTCGAGATCCATGTCGGTCGCGCTGAGCGCCAGCCCTCCGGCTCCGGCGTCGCCGGACTGGCCGGCGGCATCGGCCTGCAGCAGCACATTCGACAGAATCGGGATCGTGTTGCGCCGCTCGACAACGCTTTGCACATGCCCCAGCGCCTTGAGAAAAGCGCCCCGTTCGATGGTCAGCTTCATGTTGGCTACACGCAGGTTGGCGGCCCCGGTCGGCACTGACCGGAGGCCCAGCCGATGCCCCCGCCGCACCGGCCCCAAAGGGCAGGCAGGCGGGACAGCATTCTAGCACAAGAAGGGTGACGGCCCCAGCAGCGGGTTTCGCGGGCCCCGGGGCGGCCGTCGCCGCGCTCGCGGCTCAGCTTTGCAGCATCCGGCGCAGCAGCTCGACATCTTCGGCGAGCATCGGATCGGTCAGCATCAGCTCCTCGATCTTGCGCACCGCATGGATCACGGTGGTGTGATCGCGACCGCCGAATTTGCGCCCGATCTCGGGCAGCGAGCGGGTGGTCAGCTGCTTGGCGAGGTACATCGCGACCTGGCGCGGCCGGGCGACGATGCGCGCGCGCCGGTCGGAAGTCATCTCGGCCAGCCTGACGTTGAAATGCTCGGCGACCCGGCGCTGGATTTCGTCGATCGTCACCCGCCGCTCATGCGAGCGTAAGAGGTCGTGCAATTCCTCCTGCGCGCTTTCGAGCGTGATGTCGCGCCCGACCAACTCCATGTTCGCGATGATGCGGTTCAACGCGCCTTCAAGCTCGCGCACATTCGAGGTGATCTTGTGAGCCAGGAACTCCATGACCTTTGGCGGGATGCGCAAATTGCTCTGCTCGGCCTTCGACTGCAGGATGCCGAGGCGAAGCTCATAGGTGGTCGGGTGCAGATCGGCGACCAGCCCCCAGCCGAGGCGCGAGCGCATGCGCTCCTCGAGGCCTTCGAGGTCGGACGGCGATTTGTCGGCGGAGATCACGATCTGGCGGTTCTGGTCGACCAGCGCGTTGAAGGTATGGAAGAACTCTTCCTGGGTCGATTCCTTGCCGCTGATAAACTGGACATCGTCGATCATCAATAAATCGACCGAGCGGAACTCCTCCTTGAAGTCCATCGTCGATTTGAACCGCAGGGCGCGGATGAACTGGTACATGAACTTCTCGGCCGAAAGATAGATGACCTTGCGGCCGCAGGCCTGCTTGCGGACATGCCACGCCACCGCGTGCATCAGGTGGGTTTTGCCGAGACCGACCCCGCCATACAAAAACAGCGGGTTGAACGGCACCGTGCGCACCGGGCTGGCGCAGGCTTCGGCGACCCGCCGGGCCGCGGCGTGGGCCAATTCGTTGGGCTTGCCGACGACAAAATTCTCGAAAGTGAAGCGCGGATCGAGCCCCGCGGGCGGCACCTTGTCGTCGCCGATGTCGAGTGCCGCGGCCGGGTCCGGCGGAAGGCGGTTTCCCATCGGATCCTCGCCGCCGGGGCAATCGGCCGAGCCGGGCGCCTGCGGCGCGGGCGCCACCACGACCGAAACCCGCTTGACCTGCCGGTTCTCCGCCCGCCACAGCGCCAGAATCCGATCCGCGTAGTGCGATGCGACCCAATCGCGAAAAAACCGCGCGGGTGCCGCGATCACCGCTTCCCCGCCATCGACGCGCTGCACGCTGATTGGGACCAGCCAGCTGCGATAGGCGGTCTCCCCGACCTCCTGCTTGAGCTGGCCGAGGACTCGGTTCCATTCGGATTGCAACGTCGTGGTCGCGCCCCACTGGGTGGGCGACATCGCCGCCGTAGCTTGGATTTTCGCGATTTGGGTTGTCGCGTTTTTGGCTGTCGTGTTTTGGCTCGTCTCGTTTTCGCCACTCTCTGCTTGAGCTGTTCCTATCACCACCGCATCCCCCGCTCAGGACGGCAGCACCGCCCGGTTCCACGCCGGCAAGCTTTACTGATCAATACGGTAATATCTGACCCCTTGACCGTCGGCGCTGTGCCGGCGATGTCTTTCCCTGTCTAGCCGGTTATTCGCCCCGCACCGGGGCAAACGGCGTTTGTTTTGCCCGTACCCCCGATTTACAGGACACCATTGTGTTGTTGGCTGCTCGATACAGGGATGCTAGCTTACGCATCCAAACGATGACAACCCGTCCGAAAAGGGAACGCCAAAAGATTTTTTATGCGATTGCGATGGTCGCGGCCCGGCGCGGCGAGCCTGCCCGGTTCGGTTTGCGGCCTATGGAGGGCACCGCCGACGCACCCGCAGCGCGCGAACCCGAGGCGGGACAGCGACCGGTGCCAGTGGTCGGATCGAAACGCTTGCTTTCCAGGCGTTTCGTCAATGGGCCCACCAGATCGATGCGCTGGTGGCGCGATTAAGCCAACGGATCGGAACCATCCGGTAGCATCGCACCACTAGAGGGCGTTGATGCGGGCGGCGAGGCGGGAAAGCTTGCGCGCCACCGTGTTTTTGTGCAGCACGCCCTTGGTGATCGCCCGATGCAGCTCGGGCTGGGCAACCTGAAAGGCCGACTGCGCCTCGGCTCTGTCGCCGGTGGCGATCGCAGTCTCGACCTTTTTGACAAAAGTACGCACCCGGCTGATCCGGGAGCGGTTGATTGCCGTGCGCTTCGCCGTTTGGCGGATGCGCTTTTCCGCTGATTTGTGGGTGGCCATGCTGGGTACGCCCGCTGAAACAAGGCGGGTTTCTATAAGGGTGCCGCAGTTGCGTCAACAGAGAAGGACGCGATGGCGCGCCGGCTTGCGGCGCCGGCGGCGAACAAAGGCTCGCCGCCGCCGGCCAATCGCGTTATCGTCGCGCGCCGCTCCGGCGGCGGCCGCACAACAACGCGACAACCGACAAGGAGAACGATCATGGCCTATGGCGTCCAGCATGTGCACCTGAAGACCCGCGATCCCAAAGCGACCATGCAGTTCTATGTCGATAATTTCGGCGCCACCCTCAAGGCCGAGATCCCGGGCCGCGGCTTCCGCCTCGACCTGCATGGGCTGCAGCTCAACATCACCACCTTGATCGCCAGCCAGGGCCACGAGCAGCATTACGGCATCGAGCACATCGCGGTCGACACCGACGACTACGCCGGGACGGTCGAGCGCATGCGCAAGAACGGCGTGAATATCCTCGAGGAGCTGGCCCCCAACAATGGTCGCCGGGTGTGCTTTATCGAGGCGCCCGACGGCGCGCAGATGGAATTGATCGAAAAGGTCTGAGGCTGATCCGGGCGCCTGCGGCGCGCGAGAAGGGCAGCGCACGGTTCTAAAGGGTAGGGCATGGCTCTAAAGGACAAGATCACGCTCGGGATGGCGCTGCCGCACCGGTCGCGCGAGCCGATCGACATGGCCTCGGTGCGGCTGGTGGCGCAGCGTGCCGAGGCGCTCGGCTTCCGCGATCTGTGGGTGACCGAGAACACGCTCGACCATGTGTTCTGCTTTGACCCGGTGGTGGTGCTGACTTATGCCGCCGCGGTCACCACGACGATCCGCCTCGGCGCATCGGTCGTGGTGCTGCCGGTGCACCACCCGGCCCATGTCGCCCACCAATGGGCGAGCCTCGATTATGTCAGCGGCGGCCGGGCGATCCTCGGCGTCGGGATCGGCCGCGACCACCATTACGAACAGTTCGGGACCCCGCCCGAGCGCCGGGTGACGCGGTTCCGCGAAGAACTGGCGCTGATCCGCGCGTTGTGGAGCGAGCCGCGGGTCGATTATCGCGGCAGCTTTTATCGCCTTGATGGCGGCGCGATGCGGCCAAAACCGGTGCAGCAGCCGCACCTGCCGATCTGGATGGGGGTCGGCCATCCCGATGCGGTGCGTCGCGCCGCCCGGCTCGCCGATGGCTGGATGGGCTCGGGCGGGTCGAGCATCGCCGCTTTCGGGCGGTCGGTGCCGATCCTGCGCGAGGCGCTGGAGAAGGCGGGGCGCGACCCGGCGGGGTTCCCGATCTCAAAGCGGCTGTTTATGGCGGTCGACGAGCGCCCGCAGGTGGCGCGGGCCGAGCTCAACCGCTGGTTCACCGAGGTCTACCACAACCCCGAGGGGACCGACGCCTCCGGCATCCACGGCACCCCCGAAGAGGTGCGCGAGCGCCTCGACGAGCTGGTGGCGATGGGCGCCAACCACCTGCTGCTAAACCCGGTCTCCCGCTACGCCGAGCAGGTCGAAGCGCTGGCGGCGGTCGCCGGGCTCGCCTGAAGACGCAATAACAAGGACATCGCCGATGTCGTCATTGCCTTCCGACCCGGTCAAAGAACAGGTTGCCGCCCATTGGGACCGGCGGGCCGCGCATTTCGACGAGGATTTTGGGCACAGCATCCGCACCCCGGCCGAGCGCGCCGCCTGGGACCGCATTTTTGGCTTGGTGCTGCCGGGCACCGGCGCCCTCGACGCGCTCGACCTCGGTTGCGGCACCGGGTTTTTGAGCCTCGAGCTGGCGGCGCGCGGGCACCGTGTCACCGGGGTCGATTTTGCGCCCTCGATGATCGCGCGGGCCGAGCGCAAAGCCGCCGAGCGCGGCCTCGCGGTCAGCTTCGAAGCGGGCGACGCCGAGCAATTGCCGTATTCGCCCTCGAGCTTTGACCTCGCGATCAGCCGACATGTGCTGTGGACCCTGCCGCACCCCGAGGCGGCGATCGAGGAATGGCTGCGGGTGCTGCGTCCGGGCGGGCGGCTGGCGATCATCGACGGCGCCGTGCTCGACGGCAGCGACCGCCAAGCTGGCGCCCAGCCGGGCTGCCAGGAGAACGCCCGCAGCAGCCCCGAATACGCGGCGGTCGGCGACCGCCTGCCGTTCCTCGGCGGCCGCCCGCGCGAGGAGATCGAAGAGCTGCTGCGCGCGCACGGCCTCGAAAACGTGCAGGGCGACCCGCTCGCCGACCTGGTCGGGGCGCAGGCGCAGCGCATGGTCGAGGAAGGCCTCGAGCCGCGCCGCCGCAACCGCTACATCGTCTGGGGCGACGCCCCCCGCTGAAGCCTCCGCCGCGCAGCGCCGCCGGCGAAATTTGCCGAACCTGCCGGTGCCGGCGCCGGCGAGGCGAGGTCAAAAGGTTAATACCAAAGGGGTAGACGGGCCGGGAAATCGCCGGTTTAATACCGCCCGGAAAATCCGCAAACGGGATTGGGGCGATGCAGAACCTTACGCTCGGGCGGGCGTCCATGTTGTGCATGGTGGTGGCGGCAGCGACCCTCGCGCCGATGGGCGGTGCCTACGCGGGCGGTCTGGAGCCGGAAACGGTGCTCTAAAGCTTCTGCGCCAAAGGCGGGAAGACTTGCACCGACGGTGGAAGGCCGCTCGCCGGGTTAGTCCTGGATCGGGCGGGAAACCTCTACGGCACAACGGCTGCTGGCGGCGTCCATGGTTCAGGCATAGTGTTCGAGCTGACCCCAAACGCGGCGAAATCCAAGTGGACCGAGACGGTGCTGAATAGCTTTGGCTGCTCCGGTGGCGAGTGTCCCGACGGCGGGTATCCCTGGGCCGGCCTTATCACGGACGCGGCGGGACGCCTCTACGGCACGACAAGATCTGGTGGGATTTATAGTGGGGGTACGGTGTTCGAGGTGATCCACAATGCGGCAAAGACCAAATGGACGGAGGCGGTGCTGCACAGCTTTGGCGCCGGCACCGACGGCTCTAACCCCGAGGCCAGCCTGATCGCCGATGCGGCGGGGCGCCTCTACGGCACGACAAATGCTGGGGGCACCCATGTGTTGGGCACAGTATTTGAGCTTTCGCCCAACGCAGCTAAGACCAAGTGGACCGAGACGTTGCTGCATAGCTTTAGCGGTTCCGATGGCGAGAATCCTAGTGCCGATCTGATCATGGACGCTGCGGGGCGCCTGTACGGCACGACGTACGGTGGCGGTGCCCATGTATCGGGCACAGTGTTCGCGGTTACCCCAAATGCCGCCAAAACCAAATGGGCCGAGACGGTCCTGTACAGCTTTTGCGCGCGAGGCGGAGGGCTGTGTACCGATGGTGGGAGGTCTTACGCCGGCCTGATTATGGACGCGGCGGGTCACCTCTACGGCACAACGGTCGATTTTGGCGTTTATGGTCGCGGCACAGGGTTCGAGCTGGCTTCCAACGCCGCTAGGACTCAATGGACAGAGACGATCCTCCACAACTTTTGTGTGCGGATTGCGAGTGAAGAGTCCTGTGCTGATGGCGAAGACGCTTATGGAGGGCTCATCATGGACCCGTCGGGGCACCTCTATGGTACGACGGCCTATGGCGGCGCTCATCCCGTTTCGGGCGATGGTGCGGGCACGGTGTTCGAGTTGCCGTAGCCGTGCCTTTGCCCGTAAGCGCCTGGAGCAATCCCGGCAAACCATACCCATACCGGCAAAGGCCGGTGCCCATGGCTGACATGGGTCCCGGCCTTTGAGCGTGTGAAAGGATCGCCATGGAGTTGCCTTCCCGGCGAAGGCCGGGACCCATGGTTCCACCATTCCAAGCTTTTCAAGCAGTTACGGACGCCTGAACCGACAACTTCCGGTCCGTGCCGTGGACCGATGGGTCCCGGCCTGCGCCGGGGTGACTGACTAATGAGCTGAGAGAGATTTCTTCACACGCTCTGCTGGGGGAGGCGAGAAGGGCTGGGCTGCGGTCCCAAGCGTTGGGTTGTTCTGCCAGGTCACCGCGGGGTTCCAAGGAGCCGGCGGAGGCGGCCGGCGGGCTTTTGCCTGGGTAGAATTTTCTCAACTCCGCTCGGCGGCGTTGACGTGCCGATGGCAAGCGGAAGCCCGCGTCGCCGGCGATCCCCGCGGCCGGGTCATCGGTGGTGAAAGGCGGGTTTGCGCTTTTCGATAAAGGCTTCCATGCCCTCTTTGCGGTCCGCGGTGGCGAAGGTCGCGTGGAACAGCCGGCGCTCGAAGCGCACCCCCTCGGCGAGGCTCGTCTCATAGGCGCGGTTGATCGATTCCTTGACCATCATCGCGATCGGCCGCGACATCTCGCAAATGCGCTCCGCGATCTTGATCGCCTCGGGTAGGAGGTCGACGGCCGGGACGATGCGGCTGACGAGCCCCAAGCGCTCGGCCTCGGCGGCGTCCATCATCCGCCCGGTCAGGCACAAATCCATCGCCTTGGCCTTGCCGACAAAGCGGGCGAGGCGCTGGGTCCCGCCGGCGCCCGGCATCGTGCCGAGGGTGATCTCGGGCTGGCCGAAGCGCGCGGTGTCGGCGGCGACCACGATATCGCACATCATCGCGATCTCGCAGCCGCCGCCGAGCGCGAACCCGGCGACCGCCGCGACCACCGGCTTGCGGCATTGCCCGACCCGCTCCCAGCCTTTGGTGATGAAATCTTCCAGGTAGATTTCGGGATAGCTCTTGCCGGCCATCTCCTTGACGTCGGCGCCGGCGGCGAAGGCCTTGTCGCTGCCGGTCAAGAGGATCGCGCCGATCGCATCGTCATTTTCGAAATCGTCGAGGGCGGCGCCCAACTCGCCGATCAGCGCCGCGTTCAGCGCGTTCAGCGCCCGCGGCCGGTTCAAGGTGACGATACCGACAGGTCCCCGGCGCTCGGCGAGGATATTGTCGTAAGCCTGTTGCTCGCTCATCGGGAGTCCTTGCTGAAGTTGGGACGACAGGCTGTCATTGCGAGCAGAGCGAAGCAATCTCGTGAGCGAGGGGACCCACAGCAGAACGGGATTGCCGCGTCGCGCAACGCGCTCCTCGCAATGATGGGGCTTTGGCTAATTAACGCTGCTTCTTGGCGCAATAGAATGTCGAGCGCCCCCCTTGGGCGATGCGGCGCACCCCTTCGGCGCAATCGCAGCCGGGGCAGGGCTCGCCCTCATGGCCGTAAACGGCCCAGCGGTGCTGGAAATAGCCGAGCTCGCCATCGGCCTGGACATAGTTGCGCAACGACGAGCCGCCGGCGGCGATCGCCTCTTCGAGCACCGCGCGGATCGCGGCGGCGAGCCGGCCGAGCCGGGCGCGCCCGATCGATCCGGCGAGCCGGCGCGGCGACAGCCCGGCGCGATAAAGCGCCTCGCAGACATAGATGTTGCCGAGCCCGGCAACGATGCGCTGGTCGAGCAAGGCCGCCTTGATCGAGGTCAGCTTGCCGGTGAATTTGGCCGCGAGATAGGCGCCGTCGAACCCCGCCTCGAGCGGCTCCGGCCCGAGCCCCGCCAATAATGGGTGACGGCCGGCCTCGCCGCGCCGCAGGTAATCGAGCGTCCCAAAGCGGCGGGCGTCGTTGAAGCGCACGACGGTGCCGTCGTCGAGGGTCAGCACCACATGGTCGTGACGCGCCTCCGGCTGCGCCGCGTCGCCGGCGGTGATCCGCCCCGACATGCCGAGATGGAGCAGCAACAGGCCATCGGCGTCGAGCTCGATCAGGATGTATTTGCCGCGCCGGGCGAGCGCGCCGATTTGCGCACCGTCGAGCCGCTCGGCCAATCCCGGCGGGAACGGCCGGCGCAGATCGGCCCGGCGCAGCTCGGCGCGCACGATCCGCCGGCCGCTGATCTTCAGCGCCAGGCCGCGGCGCACGGTCTCGACTTCGGGCAATTCGGGCATTCGACGGCGTTTTCTGGCCAACTGAGACAATACGAGTTCGGCCCGCGGCGTGGCGCGCGCGGCCCGATGGCGCTATCTTCCTGCCCGATGAGCGAGCAACAGACAAGCGGCAGCGCCGCGCGCGACTATCGCCATGTGCCGCCGGACGAGAAGGCTCCGCTGGTGCGCGGCATCTTCGACAAGGTCGCACCCCGCTACGATCTGATGAACGATCTGATGAGCGGGGGCATCCACCGGCTGTGGAAGGCCGCGATGGTGGCGTGGCTCCGGCCGCGCCCGGGGCAGCGTCTGATCGATGTGGCCGGCGGCACCGGCGACATCGCATTGCGAGCGTTACCGCGCCTGGCGCCTGAACTCGTGGACGACGCTGCGGGCGGGGTTGGCGGCGGCGCGGCCGTGTGCGATCCCAACGCACGCATGCTGGAGATCGGCCGGGCCCGCGCCCTCGATCGCGGCATCATCGAAGGCGTCGAATGGCTCGGCGCCGAGGCCGAGCGGCTGCCCTTCGCCGCACGCTCCTTCGACCTCTACACGATCGCCTTCGGGTTGCGCAACGTGACCGATATCGGGGCGGCGCTGGCCGAGGCGCGGCGGGTGCTCAGGCCAGGCGGCCGGTTCATGTGCCTCGAATTCACGCCGCAGGTGGCGCCGCTGCTGCAGCCGTTTTACGATCTTTACAGCTTTCAGGTGGTGCCGTTGCTGGGGCGGATCGTCGCCGGCGACCGCGAGGCCTACACCTACCTGGTCGAAAGCATTCGCGGTTTCCCGCGCCAGGGGGAGCTCGCCGATATGATCACCGCCGCCGGTTTCGGGCAGGTCAGATACCGCAACCTGACGGGGGGCATCGCTGCGCTTCACTCGGCCTGGCGTCTCTGAGGCGTTGCGGCCCGGCTTCGGGCTGCTGCGCAGCCTGCGCAACCTCGCCCGCCTGGCCGCAATCGGGCTGATCCTGGCGCGCCATGACGCGCTGTTTGCGTTTGCCGGCGTCCCGGTCGTCGCTCTTTACCTGCGCCTCGCCCGCCGCTTTACCCGGCGCCGTGCCCCGGCGGCGGCGCGCCCGGGCCAGCGGCTCGCCGCGGCGCTCGACGAGATGGGGCCGAGCTTTATCAAGCTTGGTCAGCTGATGTCGACCCGGGCAGATCTGTTGGGCGACGAGCTGTGCGCCGATCTGGCGAGCCTCCAGGACCGCCTGCCGCCGTTTCCGGGAGCGCAGGCGCGCGCGATCATCGAGGCCGAGTTCGGCCGGCCGCTCGAAACCCTGTTCGTGTCGTTCGATGAAACCGCGGTCGCCGCCGCCTCGATCGCCCAGGTGCATTTCGCGCGCACCCCCGATGGCCACGATGTCGCGGTCAAAGTGCTGCGGCCGGGGGTGGCGCAGGCCTTTGCCCGCGACCTCGACTTGTTTTTCTGGCTCGCCGGATGGATCGAGCGGCTCTACCCGCCCTCGCGGCGGCTGAAGCCGGTCGAAATCGTCGAAACCCTGGCCGAGGTGGTCCGCTTCGAGATGGATCTGCGGTTCGAGGCCGCGGCGGGATCGGAGCTCGCCGAAAACTTCGCCGGCGATCCGGGCTTTCGCGTGCCGCGGATCGATTGGCAGCGCACCGGGCACGGTGTGTTGACGCTCGAGCGGATCGCCGGCATTCGCATCGACGATCGTGCCGCGCTGCTGGCCGCCGGGCACCGCATCGACCGGCTGCTGGCCGAAGCCGCGGTCGCGTTTTTCAACCAGGTGTTCCGGGACGGCTTCTTTCACGCCGATTTGCACCCGGGAAACATGTTTGTCGATGCCTCGGGCGCGATCGTCGTCGTCGATTTCGGGATCATGGGGCGGCTCGACCGCGCCACCCGCTATTACCTCGCCGACATGCTGATCGGCTTTTTGTCGGGCGACTATCGGCGGGTGGCCGAAATTCATTTCGCCGCCGGCTATGTGCCGCCCGATCGCTCGGTCGATACCTTCACCCAGGCGTGCCGCGCGATCGGCGAGCCGATTTTGGGGCGCCCGCTGCAGGACATTTCGGTTGCCCGGCTATTGTCCCAGCTGTTTCAGGTGACTGAGCAGTTCGGCATGGAGACCCAGCCGCAGCTGTTGCTGCTGCAAAAAACCATGGTGCTGATCGAGGGGATCGGGCGCCGCCTTGATCCCGAAATCAACGTGTGGACCTTGGCGCGGCCGCCGATCGAAGCCTGGATGCGCGACAACCGCGGCCCGGAAGCCCAATTGCGCCAGAAGATCGAAACCTTCGCCGAGATCGCCGAGCGGCTGCCGCGGCTGATCCGCAGCCTCGATACCTTGATCGGCGACATGTCGCGCGACGGCGTCGTGCTGCACGCCAAGTCGATTGCCGCGCACGCCGCCGAGCAGGCCAAGCACGCCTGGCTCGCGGTGCTGCCGCTCTACATCGCGGCCGCGGCCTTGGTCGCGATCGCCTTCGTCCTCGTCTTCGCTCGGTAGCATGCTACTGTCGCCCACCGTGCGGGCAAGTGCCCTTGGATCAGCCAACCCAGCCGGCGCGGGGCAGTGCGATGATGCTCGGGCATATCTCGTTCGGCGTCGATGACCTCGCGCGCTCGGCGGAATTCTACGAGCGGGTATTGGCTCCGCTCGGATATGTCCGGGTGTGGTCAAAACCAGATGCCGCCGGCTTTGGCGAAAAGGGCGGGGGAGATAAGTTGGCTCTCTTCGCGAAAACCGGGATGGTGCGGGTCCCAGGCCCGGGCTTTCATCTTGCTTTCACGGCTCCGAGCCGCGACGCAGTCGATGCGTTCCATCGGGAGGCGCTGCGGGCAGATGGTCGCGACATCGGTGCGCCGGGGCCGCGTCCGCAATACAGCCCGACCTACTACGCCGCCTTCGTCCTCGATCCGGACGGCTATAAGCTCGAGGCGGTTCATCAGTAAAAACGGGAGGGTGGAGTGAAGATCACACGAATTGAAACCGGTATCGTGGCGCTGCCTAATGACGAGCCGCTCGCCGGGTTTTCGGAGAACCCGAACGCGAAGAACCCGATCGTCTGGCTGCGGCTCGGCACCGATGAGGGGGTCGAGGGGCTTGGCGTCACCTATTTTGGCGGTGCATTGACCCGCACCCTCAGGCATGCGGTGGACGAGCTCGGCGCGCTGGCGGTCGGCGAGGACCCGATGCGGGTCGAGGCGGTGGCGGGCAAATTGCGCGCGGCGGCGGTCTCGGCCGGGCCGGCCGGGATTTTCACGATGGCCTTGTCGGCGATCGATGTCGCGCTGTGGGACATTAAGGGCAAGGCGGTGGGGCTGCCGTTGTGGAAATTGCTCGGCGGCGGGCGCGACCATATCGCCACCTATGCGAGCGGGGCCTTGCGCCGCGGGCTCAAGCTCGACGAGGCGGTCACCGCAGCAGGCAGGCTCCGGGAAAAAGGCCATCGCCAGGCCAAGATGCAGCTTGGGCTGCCCGGCATCACCTCGCCGGCGCGCGAGGTCGAGCAGGCCCGGCTGATCCGCCAAGCGGTCGGCCCCGACATGGACCTGATGTGCGACATCAACCAGCGCTGGCGAGTGGAGCAGGCGATCGACATCGGCCGCCGGGTCGAAGATGCCGGGGTCGGCCTCTATTGGCTCGAAGACGTGACCACGCACGACGACTACGCGGGCTTGGCGCGCGTCGCGGCAGCCTTGGCGACGCCGGTCGCCGGCGGCGAATACCTCTACGGCATCGTCCCGTTCCGCCACATGGTCGAAGCCCGCTCGGTCGACATCGTGATGATCGACCAGGTGCGCTCGGGCGGCGTGACACCATGGCTCAAGATCGCCGCCATGGCCGAGGCCTTCAACCTGCCGGTGGTCAGCCACGGCGTCCCCGAGATCCATGTGCATCTGGTCGGCGCGGTTCCCAACGGGCTGACCGTCGAATACATGCCGCGCTTGTTCCAGCTGTGGCAGGAGGTCCCGGTTCCGCGCAACGGCCTCTTGGCGATGCCGACCGCCCCCGGCCTCGGTCTCGAATTCAACAAGGACGCGATCCGACGGTTCGCAGTCGAGTGATCGACCGGCTGCGGCTGGCCGGCAGAACGCGTTGCGGGCTCGCGCGCTGCTGGCCGGCAGCGGATCAGCCCGGCTAGAGCGGTTTCCGATCAAATTGCACCGCGCTCACCCCCTCCGAAACCCTCCTCCATCATGGGGGAGGGCCTGCATCGGCACTCCTATTTGTACTCCCGCCCCCTCGATGGGGCGGGCCGGGGTGGGGTGATGCGCGCCAAGCGCGTCCAACTCGGTCGGAAATCGCGCTAGCCGCCCCCACCGCCACGCAATGGCTCGGCGACCGGGTCGGATGGGTGGGCGGCGCGCTCGCCGGCCGCCTCCTCTTGCAATGCCAGATTGTCCTTTATGCTGCCGAGCGCCTCGATCATCGCGTCGCGGGTGCCTGGCGCCAGGCCGGCAAAGGCTTCTTCGCGGATCGCCTGATTGATGTCGAGTATCCGCTCGACCACCGGCTCGGCCCCAGCGGCGAGCCACAGGGTCCGCACCCGCCGGTCGGTTGGGTGCGCGCGGCGCTCGACCAGGCCTTCCTCATGCAGTTTGTCGAGCATGCGGACCAGTGCTATCGGCTCGATGTCGAGCCATACCGCGACTTCCGCCTGGCTCACCCCTTCGTTGCGGGCAATGTACAACACCACCGCGGCCTGGCGCCGGGTGATTAAAAGCCCTGTCTGCCGCGCCCGCCGCTCAAAACGCCGCTTGAGCAGCCGCGAGACGTCGTGCACCAGAAAGCCGAAATTGCGATCGGCCCCTGCTCCTTGGGCGCGCGCCGCCACCGATGGCCGGGTCATCGCCGTCACTCCGCGCTCTGCCGATCCGGCGCCAGCCCCGGCCCGCGCTCGCCCGACAACGCGTCGGCGACGCGCGAGCGGCGGTACGGGCGGCCAACCCAGCCGGCGAAGCGTTCGAGATAAAGATAAACCACCGGCGTCGTATAGAGCGTCAGCCATTGCGAGACCGCGAGGCCGCCGACGATGGCGATGCCGAGCGGGCGGCGCAGCTCCGAGCCGGCGCCGTGGCCAAGGGCAATCGGCAGGCTGCCGAACAGTGCCGCAAAGGTCGTCATCATGATCGGCCGGAAGCGCAACAGGCAGGCCTGATGGATCGCCTCGCGCGGGCTCTTGCCTTCGATCCGCTGCGCCTGAAGCGCGAAGTCGATCATCATGATCGCGTTTTTCTTGACGATGCCGATCAGCAGGATGACGCCGATCATCGCGATCACGGTCAGGTCGTAATGCAGCAGCATCAGCGCCAACAGCGCGCCGACGCCGGCCGAGGGGAGGGCCGAGAGGATCGTGATCGGATGAATGTAGCTCTCGTACAAGACGCCGAGCACGATGTAGACGACGAGGATCGCCGCCGCGACCAGTAGCGGCATCGACGACAGCGAGGCCTGGAAGGCCTGCGCCGAGCCCTGAAACGAGCCGACCACGGTCGGCGGCATGCGCAGATTGTCCTTGAGCGCCAGGATCTTGTCCACCGCCTGGCCGAGCGCGGTCCCGGGCGCCAGATTGAACGACAGGGTCACCGCCGGGAACTGGCCTTGGTGGTTGACCGACAAAGGTTCGATCTTTGGCGTGAAATGTGCGACTGCGCTCAACGGGATCTGCGCGCCGCCCGGGCCCGCTAGGTAGATCTTCGACAGCGCGGTCGTGTCCGTTTGGAACTGAGGCTCGACCTCGAGGATGACCTTGTACTGGTTGCTCGCGGTGTACATGGTCGCGACCTCGCGCTGGCCAAACGCGTCGTAGAGCGTCTCGTCGATCAGCGACGGCGAGATGCCGAGCCGCGAAAGCTTGTCGCGGTCGATCTCGATCGCGATGTGCGGCGCAGCACTCTGCTGGTCGGAGGCGACATCCTGCAGCCCGGGCAATTTCTTCATCGCCTGCTCGAGGATCGGCGACCAGTGATAGAGCTCGTCGAGATTGGCGTCGGTCAGCGTGTACTGGTACTGGGTCCGGCTCAGCCTTCCGCCGATCGAGATGTCCTGACCCGCCTGCATAAAGAACTTGGCGCCCTCGACCGCCGCGACCTTGGGCCGCAGCCGCCGGATGATCTGGTCGGCCGACGCGGTGCGCTCGTCATGCGGCTTGAGCTGGATGTACATCCGAGCGGTGTTTTCGGTCGGATTGTAGGAATAAGCGCCGGCAAAATAAATGACGCCGTGAACCCCGGGGTCCTTGCGCACGATAGCGGCGATGCGGTGGGCAATCGCCGCGGTCGCCTGAAACGACGAATCTTCGCGGGTGTCGACCTCGCCAAAGATAAAGCCGGTATCCTGCTGCGGGAAAAACCCCTTCGGAATATTGACGTAGAGATATCCGGTCAGGACGATCAGCCCCAACGTCGTCAGCAAGGTTGCGAACTGGTGGCGAAAGACAAAGCGCAGACCGCGATCGTAGGCGCCGAGCATCCAATTGAAGCAGGCTTCGGCGGCCCGGTTGAAGCGGTTGGCCGGATGTAGCCCCTGCTCTTTCAAAAACAGCGAGCATAAGACCGGCGTCAGGGTCAGCGAAATCACTGCCGAGGAAATCACCGCCGCGGTCACCGTGATCGCGAACTCGCGGAACAGCCGCCCGATGATGCCGCCCATAAAAAACAGCGGGATGAACACCGCGGTCAGCGAAAAGGTAATCGAAATAATGGTAAAGCCGATCTGGCCGGCGCCCTTGAGAGCGGCTTCGAACGGCGCCATGCCCTGCTCGATATAGCGGACGATGTTTTCGATCATGACGATCGCGTCATCGACGATAAAGCCGACCGAGATCGTCAATGCCATCAGCGAGATGTTGTCGAGGCTGTAGCCGCCCGCATAGATGATCGCAAAGGTCGCAAACAGCGACAGCGGGACCGCCAGGCTGGGGATGATCGTCGCCCAAAACGTCCGCAGGAACAAAAAGATCACGAGGATGACCAGCGCGATCGTCACCAGCATCGTAAACTGGACGTCCTGCACCGCGGCGTGAATCCCGACCGCGCGGTCGGAGAGCAGGTCTACCTTGACCGAGGGCGGGATCATCGCCTCGAGCTGCGGCATCATCGCCTTGATCCGGTCGACCAGCTCGATCGTGTTGGCGCCCGGCTGGCGCTGCACCGCCAGACCCACCGCCGGCGTGTCGCCCCACCACGCGCCGGTGCGGTCGTTCTGCACCGAGTTGATCGCGCGGCCGACATCCTTGACGCGGACCGGCGCGCCATTGCGGTAGGCGACGATGACGTTGTCGTAGTCGGCGGCGTCAAACAGCTGGTCGTTGGTATCGAGGGTGTAGGTTTGGTGGGTCCCTTCGAGATCGCCCTTGGGCCGGTCGATGCTGGTCGCCGCGAGCGCGTTGCGCACATCCTCGAAGCCGAGGCCGCGGGTGGCCAGCGCCCCGGGGTTGATCTGCACATGCACGGCGAACGGCCGATGGCCGAAGACGCGTGCTTCCGAGACGCCCGGCACGCTCGACAGCTTTTGCGCCAGCATCAGATAGGCGTAGTCATCGACCTTGGAGACCGGCATCGCGTCGGAATGGATCGCGTAGATCAGGATCGCGCGGTCGGAGGGGTTGGTCTTGCGATAGGTCGGCGGGCTCGGCAGGTCTTTTGGCAGCAGACCGCTCGCCGCGTTGATCGCCGTTTGCACGTCCTGCGCGGCGGCGTCGATGTTGCGCGAGAGGTCGAACTGCAGCGTGATCATCGTCGTGCCGACGCCGCTCGTCGAGGTCATCTGGTCGAGATATGGGATTGCCGCGAATTGCTGTTCGAGCGGGGTCGCCACCGAGGAGGCCATCGTGTCCGGGCTGGCGCCGGGAAAGTTCGCGGTCACCGTTATGGTCGGAAAATCGACATTGGGCAGCGCCGCCACCGGCAGGAGCCCATAGGCGGCGAGCCCGAACACCAGCACACCCAGCATCAACAGCGAGGTCGCGATCGGCCGGCGGATAAAGGGCTCCGAAATGCTCATCGACGCGTCCTCGGGTCTCGATATTGGTGGGGCGTTTTGGCCGGAAGCAGCGGCGGGGAAGTGGGGTCAGCCGGCGGCGTTCGGCGAATGCGGGCCCAGGAGCTTGACGCGCGCGCCATCGGTCAAGCGATACTGGCCGTCGACCACGACCCGCTCGCCTGGCGTCAGCCCCTTGGTGACGACGGCGATGCCGTCTTGGACCGAGGCGACATCGACGGTGCGGCGCTCCACCGTGTCGTCCCCCCGGATCAGATAGACGTAGTGTCCGTCGGGGCCTTCCTGCACGGTCTGCGACGGCACCGTCGCGACCTGCGGGCGCACTGTCAGCACGACGCGCAGATTGACAAATTCGCCCGGCCACAGGCGCTCGTTCTGATTATCGAAACGCGCCTTCAGGTGGATCGTGCCGGTCGATTGATCGATCGAATTGTCGATCAGGGTCAGCTTGCCCTGCGACAGCAGCGTGTTGCCATCCCCGCTATAGGCGCGAACCGCAAGCGGGGCCTGCTGCTGGTGCTGGCGGATCTCGTCGAGCGTGTTTTGCGGCAGGGTGAAGCTGACAAAGATCGGCTTCAGTTCGGTAATCGTCACCAGCACCGTGTTGTCCGTCGCCCGCACCAGATTGCCGACATCGACCAACTTGGCGCCGAGCCGCCCGTCGATCGGCGAGCGGATCTCGGCATAGCTGAGGTTGAGCTCGGCATTATCGATCTGCGCCTGGTCGCCCTTGATCGCCGCCTGCAGCTCGCCGACCTGCGCGGTTTGCTGGTCGTAGCTCTGCCGGGTCTGATAGCCGCTGCCGAGCAGCTTTGAATAGCGCGCCAGATCGAGCTTGGCGCCGGTGAGCTGGGCCTCGTCCTTTTGCTTGGCCGCCTCGGCCAATTCGAGCGCCGCCTGATAGGGGCGCGGATCGATCTGAAACAACAGATCGCCCTTTTTGACTTCCTGGCCTTCCTTGAAGTCGAGCTTGACGATCTGGCCGTCCACCCGGCTCTTGACCGCGACGGTGTTGTAGGCCTGAACCGTGCCGATGCCGTGCAGGAGCACCGGGACGTCCTGGGCACGAACGATGCCGGCGGTGACCGGGATCCCCGGCGCCGGGGCTTGCGCGGTTGCCTGCGGCCCATTTCCACCCAGGCTATGCCACAAGATGATCGCGACCACCGCGATGACGACCGCCGCAGCGGCGATTGCCCGCCGTATCATACCGAGCGCCTCCCCAGGCGAGACAAAGTTAATCAAGGTCTATGATAGACCTACTCTATGGCTTCTAAGAAATCCTGTCTACTGCGAACGCGCCCAAAGCGGTCCGGACGAAACGTCGCAGGCGCCCCGGCGCCGGTTCGACCGCGCATCGCGGCGCCGTCATTCGAAGGCGCTGCCACGAGCCCGCCGGCGGTCGCGCCGCACCTTCGATGATCCGCACCTTTGATGATAGTGTGACGCCGATGTCATCATCCCCGCGGGAAAGGCCGATGCCGGGCGATGCCGCAGCGGTGCTGGCGCTGTTGCGCTGGCATGTCGAGATGGGAGCCGACGAGGCCGTCGCCGACGAGCCGGTGAACCGGCTGGCGCCGCCGGCTCCACCCCCGGCCCGCGCCGCGCGGCCAGCGGCGGCAGCCCCGCCGCCCGCGACGCGCGCCATCGCCGCCGCACCGCCCGCGGCCTTTGCCGCCGCGCCGGGCGAGGCGGCGCAATCGGCGCGGCTGTTGGCGGCGGGCGCCGACACCATCGCCGCGCTCGAGGCGGCGATCGCCGGGTTCGAGGGCTGCGCCTTGAAGCGCACCGCGACCAGCACAGTCATTGCCGACGGCAACCCGGCCGCGCCGGTCATGATCATCGGCGAAGCGCCGGGCGCCGACGAGGACCGGATCGGGCGGCCCTTTGTCGGGCGCGCCGGCCAGCTGCTCGACCGCATGCTGGCGGCGATCGGGCTCGACCGGCAGGGTGTCTTGATCACCAACGCGATCTATTGGCGCCCGCCTGGCAACCGCACGCCCACCACCGAGGAGATCGCCGCCTGCCTGCCGTTTGTGCTGCGCCACGTGGCGCTGGTCCAGCCGAAGGTGCTGGTGCTGGCCGGCGGCACCGCCGCGCGCGCCCTGTTGCCGCCGGGCCCCGGCATCACCCGGCTGCGCGGCCGCTGGTTCGATCTCGCGATCCCTGGGCTCGACCGGCCGGTGCCGACCTTGCCGATGTTTCACCCGTCTTTTCTGCTGCGCACCCCGGAGCGCAAGCGCGAGGCCTGGCACGATTTGTTGGCCCTGCGCGCGCGTCTCGACGAGCTGCTGCGGGCCGCCGCGGAGCCCGGCTAGCCGGCATGGTTCGGCCGGTTTATGTTGCGGCAATGTCATAGGGAGCGATCGCCATGCCCGGCCGGCTTGATGAAACCCGTCCCTTTCTGCCCGTCAACATCGCGCTGTTGACGGTGTCGGACACCCGCGATGCGGCGCAGGACCGCTCCGGCGATACGCTCGCCGAGTTCGCCGCCGCGGCCGGGCACCACATCGTCGCGCGGCAGATCGTGCGCGACGAGCGTGACCGCATCGTCGCCCAGCTGCGCCTGTGGATCGCCGACCCGCAGGTCGATGTCGTGATCTCAACCGGCGGCACCGGGATGACCGGGCGCGATGTGACCCCCGAAGCATTCCACAGCCTTTACGAAAAGGAGATCGCCGGCTTTGGCGAGCTGTTCCGCTGGCTCAGCTACGCCAAGATCGGCACCTCGACGATCCAGAGCCGGGCCACTGCCGGGGTTGCCGGCGGCACCTACCTGTTCGCGTTGCCGGGCTCCCCCAGCGCCTGCCGCGACGCCTGGCAGGACATCCTGGTGCACCAGCTCGACAACCGCTTCCGGCCGTGCAATTTCGTCGAGCTGATGCCGCGGCTGCAGGAGCATCTAACGCGTTAGGTTCGCAGTCGGCGCCCGGCGATGAAGCTGTTCGAGCGCATCGACGCGCTGCCGGCGCTGTCTGCCGAGGAAGCGCAGCTGCTCGACAGCGTGCGGGCGTTGGCGCGCGACCGGGTCATGCCGCGGGCCGAGGGCTACGACCATTCGGGCGAGTTCCCGTGGGACAATCTCCGCGACATCAACGCGCTCGGCCTCAACGCAATGTTCGTGCCCGAAGCCTTTGGCGGGGCGGCGCTGTCCTACGCCGCCTATCTCGCCTGCGTGCGCGAGCTGAGCCGGGCCTGTGCGGCGACCGGGATCATCTGGGCGACCAACTTTCACGCGTTAAAGCCGCTGATTGATTTTGGCAGCGAGGAGCAGAAATGCCGGCTGCTGCCGCGCGTCGCTGAAGGCGCGCTCGGCGCGCTGGCGATCACCGAGCCCGAGGCCGGCTCGGACGCAACCCATATGACGACGCGCTTCACTCCGGACGGCGACGGCATCGTCGTTTCGGGCAGCAAGACTTTCATCACCAACGGCGATGTCGCCGATCTGCTTCTGGTGTTCGGGAAATGGGCCGGCGTCGGCAATGCGCGCGAGGCGATCTCGGCGCTGATCCTCGAAAAGGGCACGCCCGGCTTCAAGGTGCTGCGCCTGGAGGACAAGATGGGCCACCGCGCCTCGTCGACCGCGGCGCTGGCGTTTGAGGATTGCCTCGTGCCGCGTGCCAATCTGCTGGCCGGCCCCGGCGCCGGCTTGCCGTTGCTGCTAGCCTCGCTGAACAAGTCGCGGCCGAGCGTGGCCGCGCATGCGCTCGGCATCGCCCGCGCTGCCTTCGAGGATGCCGTCGCCTATGTCAACGAGCGGCGCCAATCCGGCCGGCGCATCGTCGAATTCCAGGGCATCCAGTTCCTGCTCGCCGACTTGGCCGCCGAGTTGGCGCTGTGCGAGACCTGGCTGTGGCACGTCGCCCGCCTGATCGATGCAGGTGCCGCCGACTTCGCCGCCGAGGCCTCGATGCTGAAATTGCGCGCCTCCGACCTGGCGATGCGGATGGCGACCGAGGCGGTGCAGCTCCATGGCGGCTACGGCTATATCAGGGGCTGCCTGGCCGAGCGGCTGATGCGCGACGCCAAGATCACCCAGATCTGGGAAGGCACCAACCAGATCCACCGCCAGATCATCGGCCGCAGCTTGATCTTGCGAGATTAGAGCGCCCCTCGCCGAAAGCCTTGCCGCAAACCCGCCACAATCCGCCCGTTAGCGCTATCGACGCCTCAGCAACGGTGCCCTTCAATGTCGATCCGGTGGATTTTCGCGCTCCTTGGCATCGCCGTCGCCCAGCCGGCGCTGGCGCAACAGCAGCAGGAGCCGCCGGCGCGGGTCGGGGCGGTCACTTATGTCTCGGGCAATATCGCGTTTCACACCGCCGGGGAGACGCAATGGTCGGCGGCCGGGGTCAATTATCCGGTCGCGACCGGAGGATCGTTCTGGACCGATCCGCAGAGCCGCGCCGAGCTCCAGATCGGCCCGAGCACGATCGACATGGCCGGGGGGACCGAGATCGATGTGACCGAGCTGAACGAGGAGGTGGCGCAGATCGGGGTTCCGCAAGGGCGGCTCTACCTGCATCTGCGCCAGCTCAACGCCGGGCAGAGCTTTGAGATCGACCTGCCGCAGGGTGCGGTCTGGCTCTTGCAGCCCGGGGCTTACGACATCGACGCCGGGACCGCGGATCAGCCGGCGCGCGTTGCGGTGTTCGACGGCAGCGCTCGCTTTGTCGGCGGCGGCGCCGATATCGGCATCAACCCCGGCGACATGGCGCTGCTCAGCGGCTCGAACCCGGTCACCGCGCAATTTCAGCGCGCCGCACCCGACGCTTTTGTCGAATGGTGCCGCTCACGCGACTATCAGCCAAGTCAGGTTGCGGCGGCGACCCGCTATGTTTCGCCGCAGATGACCGGCTATGCCGATCTCGACCAGTACGGCAACTGGCAGCCGAGCCCGCAATACGGCGAAGTCTGGTATCCGAGCCAGGTTCCGGCCGATTGGGCGCCCTATCGCGACGGCCGCTGGGTCTGGGTCGAGCCGTGGGGCTGGACCTGGGTCGGCCAGCAGCCGTGGGGCTTCGCGCCGTTTCATTACGGCCGCTGGGCCCATATCGGTGATCGCTGGGGCTGGGTTCCCGGCCAAGACGTGCCGCAGCCGGTCTACGCGCCGGCGCTGGTCGCCTTTGTCGGCGCGGCGGCGGGTGGGCTGGCACTGTCGGAAGCGGCCGGACCGGCGGTCGGGTGGTTCCCGCTCGCTCCCGATGAGCCCTATTGGCCGAGCTACACCCATAACGAAAACTACATCCGCAATGTCAATCGCGCGAATGTGCGCGACATCAACACGGTCGTGACCCGCTCGAACGGCGCGCCGCCGCCGCAGGTCGCGAACGCAAATTTCGCCAACCGCCGCTTTGCCACCGTCGTGCCGCAGCGGGTGTTCGCCAATGCCGACCCGGTGGCGCCGCACGCGATGCATGTGGCGCCGGCGGCGCTGGCGAAGGCGCCGGTCGTGCTGCATCCGCCCGCGCTCAAGCCGGCCGCCAAGCCGGCGGCCGTGGCATCGCGGGGGCCGGCGACCACTCGCCCGGTGCCGCGGGGGCCGGGCACACCGCCGCCGGGTCATCCAGGAACGGTGGCGACTCCGGCGGAGAGACAGGCGCATCCGCCGGGGACCCCGCCGGAGCACGGCCACGGGCCGGGCCACCCGGGGGTCCCGGCGAACACCGCAGCGATCCCGCCGCATCCTGGCGCGGCTAACGCCAACGAGCGCGGGCCGCATCCCGCTGCTGGCCCGGCGGCCGGGCGAGAGCCGGGCCGCGCGCCGGGACCGCCCGAGCTGGGCGGCCCGCATCCGCCTGGCGCGGCTCCGCCGCACACCGCGGCACTGCCGCCACCTCGCGGAGTGGAGCGGCCGCCCGCGCACGAAGCCCGACCCGGCGCCCCGGCGCTAGCGCATCCGCCCGCTGCCGCCGGCGTGCGCCGGGAAGCGCCGCGGCCAGCACTCGCGCCGGAGCACCGCCCCGCTCCCGTCGGCGCGCGCCCTGCGGCGCCGCCGCGGCCGCCAGCGCAGCCGCATCCACAGCCGCCGGTCCATGCGCAAGCCGTTCGCCCGCCGCCGCCAGCGACCCGCGCGGCGCCAGTCCGTCCGGCGCCGGTAGCCCATCCGGCGCCCGCGGCCCGTCCGGCGGTGCCGCCGCATCCCGCCCCGGCGCCGCATCCCGCCCCGGCGCCGCATCCGGCGCCAGCACCACGTCCCGCGCCGGCGCCGCATCCGCCGGCAGTGCATCCGGCGCCGGCCGCCCACGGCGGTGGCCATCCGGGCGAGAAGCCCGAATAGGGCCGCCGCACAAAGGCCGGGCGCCGCATGCGCCGGATGCCAAGGGGCTGTGAGCGCGCTCGCTTTGCGAGGAACGGCGGCGCCGGTTTGGAGGTTGGGAAAAGAGAACCTTCGCAACCGAGGCCAATCATGTTCAGCAGCAGCGATTTGGATGAACTGGTGGCGGTCGAAGCCCGGCCCGCCGTGTCGATCTATCTGCCGACCCATATGGCCGGTCGGGAGATCCGGCAGGATCCGATCCGCCTCAAAAACCTGCTGGCCGCCGCCGCCGAGCAGCTGGGCGCCGCCCATCGCGGTCCCGAAATCGAAAAATTGCTGGAACCGGCCCAAGCCCTGATCGATGATGACGCGTTTTGGCAGCACCAGCAGCTGGGGCTGGCGATCTTCCAGGCGCCGGGTTTCGCGCGCATTCACAAGCTGCCGATCGCGGTGGCCGAGGAGCTGGTGGTCGGTCGCTATCCGCACATCAAGCCGCTGCTGCCGCTGATCGAGGAGGCGGGGCCCTTCTGGGTGCTGACGATCACCGCCCGGCATACCCGGCTTTATCAAGGATCGCGTTGGAGCTTTGCCGAATTGGCCGGGCTCGACCTGCCGCGCGGCATCGCCGAGATCAGAGGCCAGACCGAATACGAGGAAGGCCATAGGGCCGGGCCGACCGGCCGGCATGGCGGGCTGGCCAAGGCGCAGTCCCTCGGCCAGGCCCCCGACGAAATCCGCAAGACCGAATTGATCGAGCTCTTGCATCGGATCGCGGCTGCGGTCGAGCCCGAGATCAAGCGCCGGCCGGCGCCGGTCATTGTAGCCGCCAACCCCGAAATCCGCGGGCATTTCCGCGAGATCGCCGGGTGGAAGGAAATCCTCGGCGACGGCGTCGATGAAAACCCCGATGCATTGCGCGAGGAAGAGCTGCACACCAGCGCCTACGCGCTGATCGAGCGGAAGCAGTCGGCGGCCCGCGATGCGGCGCTCGACCGTCTCAACACGAGGCTCGGCAGCGCTCAGGCGACGACCAAGCCCGATGACATCGTGCGTGCCGCGCGCTACGCCCGGATCGACACCCTCTTCCTATGCGGCGACCAGCATTTGTGGGGCGAGTTCGACGAGACGGCCGACCGGATCGTCGCCCATCAGAGCGCCGCCCCCGGCGACATCGACCTGCTCGATTACGCCGCGCTGATGACCTTGCGGCAGGGCGGCCGGGTCATGCTGGTCGAGCCTCCAGCGCTGCCCCCTCCGGGCCTCGCCGCGGCGATCCTGCGCTACTAACCCATTTTCCAATCAAGTCGCATCATTCCCCGTCGCCCCGTGCAAGAGTGTGTAAAAAAATCCCAGAACATTGTCATTCCGGGGCGCGGGCGCAGCCCGCGAACCCGGAACCCATGAACTCCGGACGGCGAATATATTGGGAATGCGGTGTTCTTGGGTTCCGGGCGCGGCCCTTCGGACCGCCCCGGAATGACTTTCTTGGGAGAACGATTTCTTCACACGCTCGCAAGCGGGGCTCCAGGCCAGCCGCGAAGTCGCTTCCTGCTTGCCCTTGGGTTACCGCTTTCGCGATGCTTTCGCGGGAATGACGGTTCAGCTGATCGGAAGGGCCCACTGCCGGGCGTGGCGGTTTCGCGATCAGCCCGCTGGCAGCTTGCGGAAGCGCAGCGAATTCGCCTCGAAGCCGAGGCTGCGATAGAAAGCGTGCGCCTCGGTGCGATCGAGCGCCGAGGTCAGCTCGATGATTTCGCAGCCAGCGGCCGCCGCCTCGCGCTCGGCATGCGCGACAAGCGTCCGGCCGATGCCGCGGCGGCGGTGCCGTTGATCAACGACCAGCTCAGTGATGCGCAAGGCGGGCCGCGCGTAATGCAAAATCTGGGCGAAGTGCAGCGCCATCAGGCCGATCGCGACGCGGTCTTCGCAAGCGAGAAAGACCGGGTCCGCGCCGGTCGCCGCGAGCCGGCGCAGCCGTCCATCGACCTCCTCCGCGGCGATCTCATAGCCCACCAATTGGCCGAGCAGGCAGGCCACCGCGGCCGCGTCCGCCGCCAGCGCCGACCGGATCTCGATCATCGGTCGCCGCCGATCCCGAGCAATTCGCCGATGCGCTCGGCGGCCTTGAGGCCGGAGCCGGTCAGCACCGCGACGGTCGTCTCGGCGGAGGTGATCGTGCCGTCGCGCAAGAGCCGGGTCAGCGCGGCGCCGGCGGTCGCGGCGGTGGGCTCGACAAACAGGCCGAGCCGGCCGAGTGCCGCGAGCGCCGGCGCGATTTCCGCCTCGGCGACGGCGACGACCCCACCCTGCGAGCGGCGCAGGGCGCGCAGCACCTGCGCGGTGCGCACCGGGCGCAACGTGGCGATGCCGTCGGCGATGGTCGAAGTGGCGGCGAACGGCACGAAATCGTCGGCGCCCGCTTCCCAGGCCGCGGCCAGCGCCGCGCAATTCGCTGCCTGCACCGCGAAAAGCCGCGGGCGCCCTCTGATCTCGCCGGTCGTTTCGAGCTCGTCGAAACCGCGCTCCAGGCCGAGGATGTTGCTGCCGTAGCCGGTCGGCACCAGGATGTTGTCGGGCAGGCGAAAGCCGAGCTGCTCCCACAATTCGATAGGCCAGGGTCTTGGTGCCCTCGATAAAATAGGGGTGCCAATTGTGGCTGGCGTAAAAGCTCTCGCCGGCAGCGGCGAGCGCCGCCTCGGTCACGGCCTGCCGCGTGCCGGGGATCGCGCGCAATTCGGCGCCGGCGGCGGCGATCTGCACCAGCTTGGCGCGGGGGGCTGTCGCCGGGACAAAGATCCGGCAGGGAATGCCGGCCGCCGCCGCATAGGTGGCAATCGAGGAGCCGGCATTGCCCGAAGAATCCTCATGGATCGGCCCAACCCCGACCTCTAAAAGATGATTGATCATGACCGCGGTGCCGCGGTCCTTGAACGATCCGGTCGGCATCTGCGATTCGAGCTTGAACCAGACCGGCGCGCCCTGCCAGTCGCGGCGCACCAGCGCGGTCCACCCCTCGCCGAGCGACACCTTGGGCGCCCGGCGTAGCGCTAACGCTCCGGCATACCGCCATAGCGACGCGTCGCGCGCCGCGATATCGCCGCGCCGCAGGCCGGGCCCGGGCATCAAGTCGATGGGGCTGCCGCAATCGCATCGCCAGCGCGGCCGGTCGGCGGCCCAAGTGCGCCCGCAGCCCGGGCATCGATAGTTCGTGTTCGCGTCAGCCGGAGCGGCCATGGGCCTGTCGGTCCAGCCTGGTCCTGGCCCGCGGTCAGCCGCGACCCGGCGACGGCGTCAGCTTGCGGATACGGTGGTTTTCGGTATCGCCGATATAAATCGCACCGTCGGGGCCGACGGCGACGCCGTGCGGGCGGCCGAGCCCGGCGGCAGTAGCCGGGCCGCCATCGCCGCCGGCACCCTTGCGCCCGCCGGCGATGGTCTCGACAATGCCGCTCGTCCGATCGATGCGGCGGATCGCGTGGTTCTCGGTATCGACGATCAACAGATCGCCGTCGGGCTCGATCGTCATCTCCTTGGGCGCGTCGAACACCGCGGCCAGCGCCGGCCCGCCATCGCCGGAATAGCCTCGCGCGCCGGTCCCGGCCACAGTGGCGATGACGCCGGTCGCGGGATCGACCGCGCGCAGGCTGCTGCCCTGGCGCTCGAGGATGTACACCCGGCCGTCGGCCGCGACCTTGACCGCGCGGGCGCCCCAGACGCCGGCCTGAGGCGCGGGGCCGCCGTCGCCGCTATGCGCGGCCTCGCCGGTGCCGGCAAAGGTCGCGATCGTGCCCGCCGCGAGATCGACGACGCGCACCCGGTTGTCGGCGACATCGGCGATAAAGAGCCGCCGCTCGGCCTGGTCGAAGGCCAGCCCGTTGGGCTCGACCAGGCTGGCGCGCGCCGCCGCACCGCCGTCGCCGGAATAGCCCGCGCCGCCGTTGCCGGCAAAGGTGGTGACGATGCCCGAGGCGCCGTCGATCCGGCGCACGCAATGATTGTGGCGGTCGGCGACATAGATGTTGCCGGCGCGATCGACCGCGATGCCGTAGGGCTCGTTGAACGCGGCTTGGGTGGCCGGCCCGCCATCGCCGCGATAGCCCGCCTCGCCGTTGCCGGCGATCGTGCCGATCAGCCCGGTGCGCCTGTCGACGCGCCGGATGCGGTGGTTGAACGTATCGGAAAAGTAAAGATTGCCGCTCGCATCGAAGTCGATGTCGAACGGCCCGTTGAGCAGCGCCCGCGCCGCCGGCCCGCCATCGCCGGCAAAGCCGCGCTCGCCGGTGCCGACCGCGGTCGAGATGGTCCAGGCCTCGCTCGCCATATGCCGCTTCCCCTTTGTCATGGCCGCGATCTTAGCACCGCTTCCCCGGCCGGCGAGGACGGATGTAAGCTCTCTGGCATGGCATTCGCCCGGCTCTCGCAACCGCGCTCGCTGCCGATCGCCGCTGCAGGTGTGCTGATCGCAGCCACCTTGCTCGGCGCGGCGGCGCCTCAGCCGGCCGACACCGGCTCGCCCGTCGGGGGCTCGCTCGTCGGGCAGCTCTTGGTCGCGGCGCCGACCATGGGCGACCCGCGCTTCGATCACGCGGTGATCCTGGTGGTGCGTCAGGACAAGAGCGGCGCCTTTGGCATCGTCATCAATCGCCCGCTCGAAAAGCGCTCGATCAAAAGCCTTTTGGAAGCGGCCGGCGATCGGGCCGCCGGGGTCGAGGGCAGCCTGATGGTGTTTGAGGGCGGCCCAGTGCAGCCCGAACTCGGCTTTGTGGTGCACAGCGCCGACTACCACGATGCCGACACCCTCACGGTCGGCCCCGGCCTGGCGGTGACCGCGGACAAAGAGGTGCTGCGCGCGATCGGCCACCACATGGGGCCAAAGAAGAGCCTGATCGCCTTTGGCTATGCGGGTTGGGCAGCGGGTCAGCTCGAGGGCGAGATCGCGCGGCACGACTGGTTCATCGCCAGCGGCGACCCAAAGCTGATCTTCGACGACGACCGCGGCGACCTGTGGCATGACGCGATGGCCCGCCGCACCCGCGAATTGTAGCGGCATGGCGCGGCGAAACCGGGGGACATCCACGAAATGAATTTGGTAAGCGGCGCACGGGAGAGCCGTGCGCTCTCAAAAGGCCTTCGGCAGCCCCGCCTGCTTGAGGATCGCGTTTGCCAAAAGCGGGTTGCTGATGTTCGACGGCACAGTAAACGTACCGGCTTGTGATCCGGCTGAACCAAATTTCGTGGCTGCCCTTTCCTTGGCGTTCGAATTGGCAGCCCGCGTCGCGCAACAGTGTCGCCAAGCCGCGGTAAAGATTGGCCATTCAAGCGGCAAGACTTGCGGTCCCGCGCCGCTCAGCGGTTACCGCAATGTCCACCGACTGGCGAGGAATGCTGGCCCCGTTGTCGCGCAGCAGCTCCGGCGCCAGCGCCAGGATCAGCTCGACCAGCTCGTCGAAGCTGTCAGCCTGACAACAGAGCCCGGGAATATCCTCGCCATCTGTCCACCAGCTCTTCGACGCTTCGTCCCAGCGAGCGCGCACGGTGTAGGTGGCATTCGACATGTTTCCCTCGCTGGCCCTTCCGGCACCCTGAAAAGTACGATTCTCTTCGACGGGTCTCTTGAGCCTGCACCCGAACCATCTGGTATCGCTCGGCCGAAGTTACAGACCTGAGGGGCTGTCCCCCGCATCAGGTTCTCGCCCGCAGCCCACCGTCAATGCGACATCAGCACCGGGATCGTCATGCTGGCGAGGATCGAGCGGGTGGCGCCGCCGAGCAGCAATTCGCGGGCGCGCGAGTGGCCGTAGGCGCCCATCACCAAGAGATCGGCGCCAAGATCGGCGGCGCGCGACAGGATCAGCTCGCCGACCGGGAGCCCGACCGATGGGACGCGCTCGATCCGCGCCTCGACCCCGTGCCGCGCTAAGTGCCGCACGAGATCGGCGCCCGGCGCCTCGCCATGCCCGTCCGCCTCCGGCGATACGTCGACCATCAGCACATCGACGCGAGCGGCCATGGTCAGCAGCGGCATTGCGTCGGCGACGGCGCGGGCTGACTCGCGCCCGCCGTTCCAGGCGATCAGCACGCGCTCGCCGACAGTGGCGAAATGACCGGCATAGGGCACCACCAGGATCGGGCGGCCGGTGGCCAAGCTCACCCGCTCCGGGCTCGGGCGAAACATCGCCATCTGGTCATTGTCGGGATCGCGCTGGCCGAGGATCGCCAGGTCGGCGCAGCGCGCGTGCACGGCCGGGTCGGCCGCCGTTCCCTCGGCCGCCGCGCGCCACTCATGCGACAGCCCGTGCCGCTGGGCCGCGTGCTCGAAGGCCTGGCGCGCCGCCTCGGCCTGCTCCAGCGCCTGCTCCCGCCATTGATGATAGACCGGCTCGAGCATCGCCAGATCGGGATATGCTGCGTGCCGCGGCAGCTCGGCGCTCGGGACCGGGTAGAGAGCCACCAGATGCCCGGCAAACCGCTCGGCCAGCGCTGCGGCAAGCTCGACGCGCCCCGGCGTGTCCGGCGCCGGGTCGAGCGCCACCAGCAGGTCCTTCCAGCTCATCGATCAATCTCCTCGCAGCGCCGCCCGGCCGGCGCGAAGCCCTGAAGCTAGTGGTCCGAATTTAACGCTCTGTGCCCATTTCTTTTCTCGTCATGCCCGCTTTCGCGTCGCTTTCGCGGGGGCGACGACAAATGGCGCGACTTGATCGGAAACCGCTTTAGTGGGGGAGGGCGGCGACGTCGAGCCAGGTGCTCTGGTAGGTGGCGCCGTCGCCGAGATCGGTAAAGCGGTCGGAGCACAACATGTTGATCGTGCCGGATCCGGTCTCGCCGTCGGCGCGCTGGCCGGGGACCAGGACGACGCCGGGCCGAACCTCGTCGGCGATGCGCAAGGTCAGCTCGACCGAGCCGCGCTCGTTGTAGAGGCGCACGCGCTGGCCGTCGCTGAGCCGGCGGGCGGCCGCGTCGCCGGGGTGCAGGATGCAGATGGGCGGCCCCTCGCGCCGGCGCAGGAACTCGACCCCCGAGAATGCGGTGTGGCTCTGGAAATAGCCGGGCGCGGTCAGCAGGCGCAGCGGCCAGCGCGCCGCCTGACGCTCTTCGTCAGGGTCGGGCTGCCAGTCGGGCAGCGGCGGCAAACCCTGCGCCGCCAGCTCATCCGAATAGAATTCGAGCTTGCCCGAAGGAGTGCGGAACACCTGCGCGTCGCTCGGCGCCATATGTATCGGCCCGGCCGTGGCGATACCCGCCGGGTCGTGCGCCGCTGCCGGACCGCGTGCGCCGTGCAACATCTTCTCGGCGATTTCGCGCGGCGCCATGCCGAATACCGGGTCGCTCAGCCCCAGCCGCCGCGCCAGGGTCTGCGCCAGGCGGAAATTCGACCAGGCCTCGCCCTGCGGCGCCACCGCCGCCGGCGCGTATTGCAGGTAATAAGTGCCGTAAGCGCGATAGAGGTCCTCGGTTTCGAGATACGTCGCGGCCGGCAAAACGATGTCGGCGTAGCGCGCGGTCAACGACAGGAAAGGGTCGTGGACCACGGTGAACAGATCGTCGCGCATCAACCCGCGGCGGACCTTGCCGGCATCGGGGCAGGTCACCGCCGGGTTGTTGGCGGCGATCAAGAGCCCGCGGATCGGCGGGTCCGAGAGCTCGAGCAACGCCTCGCCGAGCCGCAGATGGTTGACCATCCGGGTTTCGGCCGGCCCAGACGGCTTGCGCACAAAATCATAGTCGAGCTCGCACGAAGCCGCGGTCATCAATAGGGCGCCGCCGCCCTTGCGGCCATAGGCGCCGGTCACGCCCGGCAGCAACGCCACCGCGCGCAACGCCTGGCCGCCATGCGCGAGCCGGGTCATGCCTTCGCCGAGGCGGATAAAGGGCGCCTTTGCCCGGCCATAGAGGGCGGCGAAGCGCTCGATGTCTTCCGCTGTCAGCCCGGTGATCGCGGCAACGCGCTCGGGTGGGAAGCGCGGCAGGACCTCGCGCTCCAGCCGGTCGAAACCGAGCGTGTGCCGCGCGATGTAGTCGCGGTCGCACAACCCGTCGCGCGCCAGAATGCGCATGACCCCCAACGCCAGCGCCGCGTCGGTGCCGATATTGATCGGCAAGTGCCAATCGGCGCGGCGGGCAGTGCGGCTGCGGCGCGGGTCGATCACGACCAGCGTGACGCCGCGCTTGCGCGCCATCTCGACCTTGGCCCAGAAATGCACGTTGGTGGCAACGAGGTCGGCGCCCCACGAGACCACCAGGTCGGAATGGGCGACGCTTTCCGGGTCCGCGCCGCCGACCGGGCCGACGGTCATGTCCCAGGCGGTCTCGCAGCAGGTGTCGCACACCGTGCCGGCGCGCAGTCGGCTGGCGCCAAGCGCATGAAACAGGCCGTTGACGAGCCCGCGATTGAGCTGCCCCTGATGCGCGCTGTAGGCGTAGCCGAGCAGGGCGAGCGGCCCCGATTGGGCGATGATCGCCCGCCAGCGCGCGACGATCTCGTCGAGCGCTTCGTCCCAGCCGACTGGTGCGAATTTGCCCTCGCCCTTAGGACCGACCCGGCGCAGCGGCGTCGCCAGCCGCTCCGGCGAATGCACCAGTTCGGCGTCGCGATTGACCTTGGCGCAGGCAAAGCCGGCGGTGAACGGGTGATCCGGGTCGCCGTCGATGCGCATGACCCGGCCACCCTCGACCCTGGCCAACAGCGAGCACATGTCGGGGCAATCATGTGCGCAAACCACCCGTAGCGTATCCAAATGCGTTCTCCTGCCTGGCCTCGGCCCCTCACCCCGACCCTCTCCCCGCACGCGGGGCGAGGGAGTTCACCGCCAGGATTCATCTGGGCGGCAAGCCAGCCAACCGTTCGTTGCCTTGCTTTAGTGTTTTCTTCACCTCAACAGGCGACAATTGTCACAGCGGTGATTTTAGCCTGCATTGCCGCGGAAAGCCATGCTGCCGCAGGTTTTGGCCGCCGACCGGCCGATCTCGGCGGCGCGGTTGCACGCGCCGGCGTTGCCGGCGTAACTCTGCTGCCGCGTCGACAGCATGGCCGGCACGGTCATCTTTGTCACGCGCACCGACCCCGAGGTTGCATCTCGATGGCGACGAACATTAAGGAACAGAGCCTGGCGGCGGCGGGCATGCCGCCGACGATCGCCGACCTGCCGGCTACCGAGGCGCAGGTTAGCGAGTTTGAGGCCGCGGTTCTTGCCAAGCTGACCCTCTCCGTCGGCAAGGACGCGGCGGCGGCGACCGATCGGGACTGGTTTGTCGCGACCGCGCTCGCCCTGCGCGACCGCATTATCCACCGCTGGCTGGCCGCCGACCGCGCGAGCAAGGCGAAGGGCGCCAAGCGCGTCTACTATCTGTCCCTGGAATTTCTGATCGGGCGGCTGCTCAGCGACGTCGTTGAAAATCTGCGGCTGACCGAAACCGTCCGGCTGGCGCTCGGCGATCTCGGGGTGGACCTCGAGCGGATGCGCGCCGCCGAGCCCGATGCGGCCCTCGGCAATGGCGGTCTTGGCCGGCTCGCGGCCTGCTTTATGGACAGCATGACGGCCCTTGCCATCCCGGCCTGCGGCTATGGCATCCGCTATGATCACGGCCTGTTTCGCCAGGTCATCAAGGATGGCTGGCAGCACGAATACCCCGAGCAGTGGCTGTCGTTCGGCAACCCTTGGGAGTTCGAGCGGCCCGAAGTGGTCTATGACGTTCCATACGGCGGCTCGGTCGAGCAGGTCGCCTCGCCCGCTGGGCGGTCGCGCGCGGTCTGGCGCCCCGCGGAAACCGTCCAGGCGCTCGCCTACGACACCCCGATCGTCGGCTGGCGCGGGCGGCACGTCAACCTGCTGCGGTTGTGGTCGGCGCGCGCGGCCGATCCGTTGCGTCTCGACATGTTCAACGAGGGCGATCACATCGCCGCATTGTCGCAGCAGTCCCGGGCCGAGGCGATCTCGAAAATCCTCTATCCGAGCGACAATTCGGCATCGGGGCGTGAGCTGCGGCTGCGGCAGGAGTATTTTTTCGTCTCGGCCTCGATCCAGGACATCGTCCATCGCCACGTTCACAGTTATGGCGCAGTCGTCACCTTGCCCGAGCGAGCGGCGATCCAGCTCAACGACACGCATCCGAGCATTGCGATCGCCGAGCTGATGCGTGTGCTCGTCGATCTTTACCATCTCCCCTGGGACGAGGCATGGCGGGTCACCCAGGCGACCTGTTCCTACACCAACCACTCGCTGTTGCCTGAGGCGCTCGAGACCTGGCCGGTGCGGCTGTTCGAAACCCTGTTGCCGCGCCACCTCGAAATTATCTACACGCTCAATCGCGACCATCTCGACGCGGTGCGGCGGCAGGACCCCGGCAATTCGGCTCGTCTGAGCGAAGTTTCGCTGATCGATGACGCCGAGGGCGGTCGGGTGCGCATGGGGTCTCTGGCGTTCCTCGGCTCGCACCGGGTCAACGGCGTCTCGGTGCTGCACACCGAGTTGATGCGCGCCACCGTATTCCGCGAGTTTCACCGGCTCTATCCGGACCGCATCGTCGACAAGACCAACGGCATCACCTTCCGCCGCTGGCTGCACCAGGCGAACCCAGGTTTGACGCAATTGCTGTGCGAGGTCTGCGGCGCCGAAATCCGCGACGATCCGTCGGTCCTCGGCCGCCTCGCCGATCACGCGGGCGATCCGGCCCTGCGGCAGCGCCTGGCAGCAGTAAAGCACGCCAACAAGCGGGCGCTCGCCCAGATCGTTCGCGACCGCCTCGGCTTGCGCCTCGACCCCGCGGCGCTGTTCGATGTGCAGATCAAGCAAATCCACGAATATAAGCGGCAATTGCTGAACCTCGTGGAGACCATCGCCCGCTACCAGGCGATCCGCGCCGATCCCGGCCGGGACTGGGTCCCGCGGGTCAAAATCCTGGCCGGCAAAGCAGCTCCCAGCTATGTGCAGGCAAAGCTGATCATCAAGCTCGCCAACGACCTGGCTCGGGTGGTCAATGCCGACCCGGTGGTCGGTGACCGGCTGAAGCTCGTCTTTTTGCCGAACTATAATGTCAGTCTGGCCGAAGTGATCATCCCGGCCGCCGATCTGTCCGAGCAGATTTCGACCGCCGGGCTCGAAGCCTCCGGCACCGGCAACATGAAGCTGGCGCTCAATGGCGCGTTGACGATCGGCACCTTCGATGGGGCCAACATCGAGATCTGCGACCGGGTCGGCCGGGACAACATTATGATCTTCGGCCTGCGCGCCGAGGAGGTGGCGGAGCGGTGCCGCGCTGGGCTTGACGCGAGCGATGCGATCGCCGCATCGCCCGAGCTCGCCCGCGCGATCGAGGCGGTCGAGGCGGGAGTATTTTCTCCCGACGATCAGCACCTTTTCGAGCGCCTGACCGAGCGCCTGCGCTATGGCGATCGCTATATGGTGGCGGCGGATTTCGCGGATTACTGCGCAGCCCAGCAGCGGATCGAGGCACTGTGGCGCTCGGCCTGCGGCTGGGGCGAGGCCGCCATCTCGAACATTGCCGGAATGGCCTGGTTCTCCTCCGATCGCACGATCGGCGAATATGCTCGCGACATCTGGGACGTGCCCGGGTAGCCGAAGAAGGGCATTTGCAGCGGTGCTCGCCGTTGTCGGGCTCGGGCGAGCCGCCGACGCCTCGATCGGCGCGGGCGGTGGAAATAGTGGATTTATGCCGCCGCCTAATCACATGACGGAGCGCACAGCGCGCATGTTGGCTTGGGAGAGCGCGGCAGAGCCGAGACGACCGCGGAAGGCCCGCGGGGCGGCCCACCGTCAACCCGCCCGGCGCAAGACGGGGCCGCGGCTGATGCTGCTCTGCCTGCTGGCCCTCGCGTTCCCGCTGGCCGCGGCGGCGGGCTCCGCGCCGGCTCAGGCGGCCATGGCGACCCTCGTGGCAGCGCCGGCGCCGGGCTCGGTCGATGAGCTGCAGCGGCTTGTCGACACGCTTCAAGATGGGGCGGCGCGTGCCAAGCTCGTCGGCGAATTGCGCGCGCTGATCGCCGCCCAGCGTCAAATCCCAGTGCAAAAACCCGAAGGCGCGGCGCTCCTCGGCAGGCTGTCGCAGCGGATCGACGCGTTGACCGGCGAGATTCTGGCCGGCGCCGCGATGGTCGTCGATGCGCCGCGGCTGGTCGGCTGGTCGCGCGCGCAAATCTTCAATGCGGTGGCGCGGCAACGCTGGATCAATGCCGCCTATGCCTTTGCCCTGGTGTTCGGCGTCGCCGGCGCAGCTGAATGGGCGTTGCGCTGGTTGCTGGCGCGGGCGCGGCCGAAATTGCCGGTGCGGCGGCGCGACACTCGTGCTGTGCGCGCATCGTTTGCGTTGCTGGCCTTTGTGCTCGACCTGGTGCCGCTGCTGGTGTTCGCCGCTCTCGCCTATGGCGCGGTGGCGACGGCGCTGGCGCCCTTTACCCCGACCCGCATTACCCTTTCGGTGCTGGTCGATGCGACCGTCGAAGCGCGCCTGATCCTATGCCTGGCCAGAGCGCTGCTGCTGCCCGCCGATCCCGCCGCGTTGCCGCTGCCGATCGACGCGGAGACGCGCAACTACCTCTACATCTGGGCGAAGCGATTTACCTTCTGGGGCATTTACGGGTACGCCGTGCCCGAAGCCGCGTGGTGGCTCGGGATTCCGGGCGCGCTCTATACCTTGCTGCTCAAATTGGCGGGGCTGGTGCTGGCGCTGCTTGCTGTGGTCTTTCTGTTGCAGAACCGGCGGGCGATCGCCGGCTGGATCGCCGGCGACGGGATATCGGCCTCGGGCTGGAGCCGGGTCCGCCGCACACTTAGCGAGGTCTGGCCGCTGCTGGCGATCTTCTACATCATTGGCGTCTACGCGATCTATGCGTTGCACATCGAGGGCGGCTTTGTTTATGTGCTGCGCGCCACCGTTTTGAGCGTCGTGGTCATCGTTGCGGCGCGGGTGATGGTCCACTCGATCCGCAGCTTGAGCCGGCGCGGCTTTGCCGTCTCGCCGCAGCTCAAGGCGCAGTTTCCGACATTGGAGCAGCGCGCCAACCGCTATATCCCGGTGCTGACCGGGCTCACCGGCGCGGTGGTGTTTCTGGTGGCCGGGCTGACGGTGTTGCAGGCCTGGGACGTGCGGGCGTTCGCCTGGCTTGATTCCGACCTCGCGCGTCGGTTCGGCGAGCAACTGGCGACGATCGGCCTGGTGGTGCTGGCGGCGGTTGCCGTCTGGGAGGTTTTCGCTTCCGCGATCGATCGCTATCTAAGCCGCATCGACGCTAGCCAGCCGCCGCGGCGCACCCGCATCCGCACCCTTCTGCCATTGCTGCGCACGACGATGTTGTCGGTGCTGGCGGTGCTGAGCGGGCTGATCATCCTCTCTCATATCGGCATTGACATCGCGCCCTTGTTGGCCGGCGCCGGCGTCGTCGGGGTGGCGATCGGCTTTGGCAGCCAGGCATTGGTCAAGGATGTCATCACTGGCCTCTTTATGCTGGCGGAGGATCAGCTCGCGGTCGGCGACATCGTCGATGTCGGCAAGGACCACAAGGGCGTGGTCGAGGCGATCACGGTGCGCACGATCCGGTTGCGCGACCAGGCCGGCACTGTCCACACGGTCCCGTTCAGCGAGGTCGCCACGGTCAAGAACATGACCCGCGAATTCGCCTATGCGGTCGCCCGGATCACGATCTCTTATGGCGAAGACATCGATCGCGTGGTCGAAATCCTGCGCGAGGCCAGCGCCGAGCTGATGGAGGACGAAGCGGTGCGCGGGCTGATCCTCGACCCGTTCGACTATCAGGGGGTCGATGCGCTCGACGAATTTTCGGTCGTGCTGCTGGTCCGCATCCGCACCTTGCCGTCGAAGCAGCTTGTCGTCGGCCGCGCGTTCAACCGCCTGGTCAAGATCGCCTTCAACCGGCATGGCATCGCTTCGCGCGACCCGGCGCCAGTGCTGATGATGGCGCCGCCCGCCGCGAGCAGCGACTTCAACTCGACGGGTGTGGCCGGCGAACAGCGCCGGCGCGCCTGACCGCAGGTTCGGCCGCCATGCCGACCCTACCCAAATGGGCGTCCGGCTGGGCTGAGGCCGCGGCGTTCGCTACACTGCGCCCCCGATGATCGGCACGCTCGACACGCATGAGCTCGTCAAGGACCTGAAGGCGTCAGGGTTTACCGACGCGCAGGCCGAGGCCGTCACCCGCGCGGTGCGGCTGGCGCAAGATTTCGATGTTTCGAACCTCGCCACCAAGGCCGACATTGCCGATGTCAGGCTCGAAATCGAGAAAGTCCGCTTCGAGATCGCAACACTTGAAGCTCGGCTGATCAAGTGGGTTATAGGAGTTGGGATAGCGGCTTTTGTGGCCATCACCGGGGCGCTTACCGGCGTCATCTGGGCCGCGACGCAGATCCTGCTGCATGCCCATCCGTGATGCGGCCTCAGTCGGGCTCTGCGCGGATGAGCGCCTCGACGGCATCGGCATCGGGGCAGGCGAGGACCCGCTCGGCGACGCGGCGGTCGAACCCGGCGCGGGCAAAGGCGCCGAGCTCGCGCGCCCGGTCCGCCGCGGAGCGGCGGTAAGGGCCGAGCCTGCGGCGGCGGGCGAAGGCGCAAGCCGCGGCGAGGTCGGGATCGGCGAGTTCGTCGCGCAGGTCTCTGACCGCCTGCGCCGCGACCGTGCTGCCAACGCCCTTGGCCGCGAGGCGGGCGCGAATCTTGGTCAAGAACTCGCCGCGCCGGTGCAACGAGCGAACTCGGGCCGCGGCATAGGCCGCATCATCGATGAGGCCCGACCCGCGGTAACGCTCGACGAGAGCGTCAATCAAAGGTGCGGCTGCTGGTGCCGTGGCGGCCCCCGCCGGCGCACGGCGCCGCGCGCGCCTCAGCAGCACCCGCCGCAAATTCTCGGCCGAACTCGCATACCGCCCGAGATAAGCAAGCGCCCAGGCTTCGATCAGCTCGGGGCCAATTTCGCCTGGGTCCATGTCGGCCGGTTCGCCTTTGCCGCCCCACCAAGCCGCTGAGATCGGCTATGCTCCGGGACGAGCACGGTGTCAACGGCGCGGGCGAGCCCGAACCCGCTCCGCCGCGAACGCCGCAAAGGTAGGCGCCTCGGCGGCGCCACGCACGGGAGGGCGGACATGGGAGGATACCTCGAGACCTATCGCCGGTCGCTGGAGCGGCCCGAGGAGTTCTGGGCCGAGGCGGCCGAGGCGATCGATTGGGAACGCCGCTGGGACCGGGTGCTCGATGCGAGCCGGCCGCCCTTTGCCCGCTGGTTTCCGGGTGCCCGGCTCAACACCTGCTGGAATGCTCTCGACCGCCATGTCGCGGCGGGTCGCGGCGAGCGCGCAGCGCTGATCTGGGACAGCCCGGTCAGCGGCCAGGTCGCGCATTTCACCTATCGCCAGCTGCGTGACGCGGTGGCGCGGCTGGCCGGCGTTCTGGCCGGCCTCGGCGTCGTCAAGGGCGATCGCGTCTTGATCTACATGCCGATGGTGCCGCAGGCGGCGATGGCGATGCTGGCCTGCGCGCGCATCGGCGCCATTCATTCGGTGGTGTTCGGCGGCTTTGCCGCGCACGAGCTGGCGACCCGGATCGACGCCGCCCGGCCGCGGGTGATCCTGTCGGCGTCGTGCGGCATCGAGGGCGAGCGCATCGTCCCGTACAAGCCGCTGCTCGACGCCGCCGTCGCCGAGGCCAGCTCGAAGCCCGCGCATTGCGTCGTGCTGCAGCGGCCAATGTGCCGGGCCGATCTCGTTCCCGGCCGCGACCATGATTGGGACGAGCTCACCGCTGCTGCGGCGCCGGCTGATTGTATCCCGGTGATGGCGACCGACCCGCTCTATATTCTTTACACCTCGGGCACGACCGGCATCCCGAAGGGTGTGATGCGCGATAATGGCGGCCACGCGGTGGCGCTGCATTGGTCGATGCGCAACATCTATGGGGTGCAGCCCGACGAGGTGTTCTGGACCGCCTCCGATGTCGGCTGGGTCGTTGGCCATTCCTACATCGTGTACGCGCCGCTGCTGTTGGGCTGCACCACGCTCATGTACGAGGGCAAGCCGGTCGGCACGCCCGACGCCAGCGCGTTCTGGCGGGTCATCGCCGAGCACGGGGTTCGCGTCTTTTTTACTGCACCCACCGCATTCCGCGCGATCAAGCGCGAGGACCCCGACGGTCGCCTGATCCGCAAGCACGATCTTGGGCAATTCCGCGCCCTCTTCCTCGCCGGCGAGCGCGCCGACCCGCCGACCGTCGCCTGGGCCGAACAGCATCTGAAGGTCGCGGTCATCGACCATTGGTGGCAGACCGAGACCGGCTGGCCGATCGGCGCCAACTGCCTCGGCATCGAGCCGCTGCCGGTCAAGCACGGCTCGTGCACCCGAGCGGTCCCCGGCTGGGACGTGCGCGTGCTTGACGCCGAGACCGAGGGTGAGTCGCGCGAAATGGCGGCGGGCGAGATCGGCGCGCTCGCGGTCAAGCTGCCATTGCCGCCCGGCGCGTTGCCGACCCTGTGGCAGGCCGACGACCATTTTGTGCGCACCTACCTGTCGGCCTTTCCCGGCTACTATCAGACCGCCGACGCCGGGGTCATCGACCAGGACGGCTATATCCACGTGATGACCCGCACCGACGACATCATCAACGTCGCCGGCCATCGCCTCTCGACCGGCGGCATCGAGGAGGTGCTGGCGGCTCATCCGGAGGTCGCCGAATGCGCGGTGATCGGCGTCGCCGACCCGCTGAAGGGCCAGGTTCCGCTCGGCCTGCTGGTGCTGAAAGCCGGCGCCGCCCGGCCCTGCGCGGAAATCGAGCGCGAGGCCGTCGCATTGGTGCGCGAGCGCATCGGCCCGGTCGCCAGCTTTAGGACGGCGCTGGTCGTCGCCGGATTGCCGAAGACGCGGTCGGGGAAGATCCTGCGCGGCACAATGCGCAAGATCGCCGACGGCGAGGACTACCCGATGCCGGCGACGATCGACGACCCCGCCGTTCTCGCTGGCATTGCGGAGGCGCTCAAGAGCGCTGGATATCCGGAACGCGGCGCCGCCTGATCATCGGTGGACGCGCGGCCGCGGCGCATGGCGGTTCGCGGCCGACTTCTCGATCTTGCTGGACCACCGGTCGGGTCCGCGGGATGAGGCCAGCGGCTGGGGATGCTGGCGGGCTCACCCTGTTGAGCGGCCACGGTTATTTCCTCCGGATGACATTTCCCTTAATCGACGCCTGACATTTCTGCATGGCCCGGCTATAGTTCCTGCAAGGCTCCGGCATAGAGAGCCTTTCGGAGCATGGAGGGCGATGACGCCCAGGGTGAACGCGCAGCTGCTCACGTCCAGCCGATCTTCGGCCGGCGGAGCGCTGGTCCTTGGCAAGGCTCGACGCGCCGTTTCGACGCGCCGGCTGCACCGGCGCGCGCGGCTGCCGCAAACGCCAGTGGGCGCGCGGCGCGTATTCACGATGGGAGGATGGCGATGGAAAATGGGACGCTGACCCGGCGCACCGTGCTGGGAGCGGCGGCGCTGGCGACGACGGCATTGGCGGCGCCGATGATCCGGCGCGGCTATGCCGCGACGCAGGTGGTGCCGCGCGGCAAGTTTGTCCTCGGCTGGCACACCAACATCGCGCCGCGCTGGCTCGATCCGCAGCAGCATGACGGCGGCGCCACTCCCGACAACTTCCTAAACGCTCTGCAAGATGCGGTGATCAAGAATTTTCGCTCGGAAAAATTCAACCATTTGGCGCTCGCCGACCAAGACAATTTTGCCGAGGATGCGCTGAGCGCCACGTTTCGCATGCGGGCGGGCGCCAAATTTCATGACGGCACCCCGGTCGAGGCGAGCGATTTCGTGTGGAGCTTTGAGAACTACCCCGGCGCATGGGCCGATGTTCTCCACAAGAAAGTCAAAAGTGTCGACATTCTCAACGACCATCGGACCGTGCGGTTTACGTTCAAGTCGCCATTCCTCGACTTCCCGCGCCTAATGGGGACATCCAATGTCTGCGGCGCGGCCTGGGTCGTTCCGGCGAAGTATTACCAAAAGGTCGGCAAGGACGGTTACGCCAACAAGCCGATCGGCGCCGGGCCCTATAAGCTAACCAGCCAGGTGCCGGGCAGCCAGCTCAATTTCGAGGCGTTTGACGACTATTACCGCCCGGTGCACATCAAGAATTTCGAGATGATCAGCGTCGAGGACGCGGCGACGCGGGTGGCGATGCTGGAGCGCGGCGAGGCCGACATCATTTACGACATTCCGGGCGAGCTGGTGGCGCGGATCAAGAACAATCCAAAACTGATGCTGGCGCCGGTCGTCTCCGGCAACTTCTGGCTCGAATTCCCGGGGTTTCAGGACCCCAAGAACCCGTTTCACGACAAGCGGGTGCGCGAAGCAGTCAGCCTCGCGCTCGACCGCGTCGCGATCAACAACGACGAGTCGGACGGCAAGGGGGTGGTGGACGGCAACTGGATCAATGACGACGTGCTCTATGGCATGCCGTGGCCAAAATGGCCGCACGATGTCGCCAAGGCCAAAAAGCTGATGGCGCAGGCCGGCCACCCGAACGGCTTTCAGATCGACTGGCTGACCCCGGCCCCGCCCTATTTTACCGAAGGCGAGCGCATCGTCTCGCAGCTTTTGTCGATCGGCATCCGCGCCAAGATGCAGACATTGGAGCGCGCGGTCTATGCCAAGCGGCGCATGGAGGGCACCAAGGGCTGGCCCGGGGTCAACATCATCATGGCCGGCGCCCGCATCGGCGCCACCTGGGCGAACTGGTATGAGTCGGACTTCAAATGCGGCGGCTTTTTGTCGGCCGATGCGTTCTGCGTGCCGGCGCTCGATGCCAAATACGCGCAATACATCGCCTCCGACAACCGCGACCAGCGCAAGAAGCTCGCCTACGAAATCCAAACGGAGATTCTCGACAATTACTATTTCGTCCCGGTCTGGCGCCATGCGTTTATGAACGGCATTGGCCCGCGCATCGCCGCGAAGAAATGGCAGGACGTGTTTCCGAGCTACTCTACGACCGGCTACGCCTATCCCTGGGAAGACATCGAGCTCAAGCCAAACGCAGCGCTCGAGCCAGCGTGAGGATGAGCGGTCGGTGCTACGCGATTTGTCCTTGCAATGGAGGAAAACAAGAATGAAGAGCACATTGTCGGCGCCCTCCCGGCGCACGGTGTTGCGGGCGGCGCTGGCGACCGGGGCGCTCTACGCACCGATGGTGCGCCGCGTCCGCGCGGCACCGCTGATCGTCCCCAAGGGCAAGATGGTGCTGGCTTGGCACACCAACATTGCGGCGCGCTGGCTCGACCCGCAACAGCACGACGGCACCGCCTCGCCGGACAATTTTATCTTTGCGCTGCACGACGCCCTGATCAAGAACTTCCGCGAGGTGCATTACGACCACCCGGCCTTGGCCAAAGACTACGAATTTGCCGAGGACGCCAAAAGCGCCACCTTTCACCTGCGGCCGGGCACCAAATTTCACGACGGCTCGGCCGTTACCACCGCCGATGTCAAATGGAGCTTTGAGCATTATCGCGGCGCCTGGGGCGAGGTGCTCCACAAGAAGACCCAAGGGGTCGAGATCGTCGACGATCACACGGTTCGCTTTCATTTCAATACTCCATTTCTCGATTTCCCGATCTTGCTCGGCACCGGCAATATCTGCGGCGCCGGGTGGGCGGTCCCGGCGAAGTATTACGAGAAGGTCGGCGGCCCCGGATTTCTGCAAAAGCCGATCGGCGCCGGGCCCTACAAGCTGGTCTCGCAGGAGCCGGGGGTGCGGCTCGATTTCGCGGCCTTTGACGACTATTACCGCCCGGTGCACATCAAAGAGCTGACGATGCTGAGCGTGCCCGAGGCGGCCACCCGCGTCGCGATGCTCGAGCGCGGCGAAGCCGACATTATGTATTTTGTGCCGGGCGAATTGATCGACCGGGTCAAGAGCAACCCCAAGATGATGCTGGCGCCGGTCGTCTCGGGCAATTGGTGGCTCGAGTTCCCCGGCTTTCAGGACCCAAAAAGCCCGTTTCACGACAAGCGGGTGCGCCAGGCGATCAGCCTCGCCGTCGACCGCGACGCGATGAACCAGGCCGAATGCGACGGGATGGGGACAGTCGACGGCAACTGGATCAACGACGATGTCGAATACGGCATGCCGTGGCCGAAATGGCCGCACGACATCGCCAAAGCAAAGGAGCTGATGGCGCAGGCCGGGCATCCGAACGGGTTCAACGTCGATTGGGTGACCCCGGTGCCGGATTATTTTTCGCGCGGCGAGCGGATCGTCTCGCAATTGCAGGCGATCGGCATCCGCGCCCGGATGCAGACCATGGAGCGCGGCGTCTTTCTAAAGCGGCTGCAAGGCGGGCTCAAGGAATGGCCTGGCGTGCAGATCATCTTTAATGCCGCGCGGGTCGGCGGCACCTGGTCGAACTGGTACGATTCGTTTATGCGCTGCGGCGGCTTTAATGGGCGCGACCGCAACTGCGTGCCCGCGCTCGACGCAAAATTCGACAAGTACCTGACCTCGACCGATCGCGACGAGCGCAAGAAGTTGGCCTATGAGATCCAGCGCGAGATCGTCGAGAACTACTATTTCGTCCCGGTGTTCCGCCACGCTTTTGTCAACGCCATTGGGCCGCGCATCAAAGCCAAGAAATGGCAGGACGTGTTCCCGAGCTATGCCACCAGCGGCTATGCCTATCCGTGGGAGGACCTCGAGCTGAAGGAAACCGCCAGCTGAACCAAAGGGCGGCGGCAAGAATCGAGCTTTGGCAGCAGGGCGCGGCACATGACGCAGTTCATCATCCGCCGGACAGTGTACGCGATCGTCACCTTGTTCATCCTCAGCCTGACCATCTTTATCTTTGTCAGGCTGACCGGCGATCCGACGACCTTGCTGGCCCAGCCGGGGGCGCGCCCCGAGGATTTGGCGCGAATCCGCGTCGAATGGGGGCTGACCCAACCGTTGCCAGTGCAATACTTCGATTTTGTCAAGAACGTCGTGACCGGGCAGATGGGCATTTCGTTCAATTACGAGATGCCGGTCAGCACCCTCTATTTCCAGCGTCTGCCCAACTCGCTCGAGCTGGCCTTCGCCGCCTCCTTGGTCTCGTTTGTGATCGGCATCCCGGCCGGCATCATCTCGGCGGTGCGGCTCAACAGCTGGTGGGACAATTGCGGCAAGGTCATAGCACTGTTCGGGCTGTCAGTGCCCGGGTTCTGGCTGGGGCTGGTGCTGATCCTGGTCTTTGCCGTGTGGCTGCAATGGCTGCCGACCAGCGGGCAAGGCGGGTGGCGTCACCTGGTGATGCCGGCTCTGGCGCTCGGCTGGTATTTTGCCGCCTCGCTATTGCGCCTGACCCGCTCCAGCATGCTTGAGGTGCTGCGCAGCGAATACGTCAAATTCGCGCGTCTGAAAGGCTTGCCTTCCTATGCGGTGCTGATCGTCCACGCGTTCAAGAACGCGCTGATCCCGGTGCTGACCCTGGCCGGGGTCAACCTCGTGATCATGATCAACATCGCCGTGATCATCGAGGTCATCTTTGCCTGGCCGGGCATCGGCCGGCTCTTGTACGAGGGCATCTTCAACCGCGATTTCCCGCTGGTGCAGGGGATCGTCATGGAGGCGGGGATGATGATCGTCGGCGTCAATCTGCTGATCGACATCCTCTATGCCTATATCGACCCCCGCATCCGCCTGATCAAATAGGTGCGCCATGGTTTCCACGATGGACGGGACGAATGTTGCCGCGGTCGCGGTCATCCCGCGCGAATTTCGGCGCAGAGAGAGCCGCTGGCGGCGGCTGGCCGGTAATGTCCCGGTCCTGCCGCTCGCCGTCCTGGTCCCGTTTGTGGTGATCGCGCTGTTCGCCCCGCTGATCGCACCCTATGACCCGACCGAGCCGATCCCCGGCGCCAAAATCTTCGCGCCGCCGTTCTGGATGGCGGGCGGCAGCACCCATTGGCTGCTCGGCACCGATTTTCAGTCCCGCGATATTTTGAGCCGACTGATTTTCGGCGCGCGCGTGTCGCTGATCGTCGGGGTTACCGGGACCCTTGTCGCCGGCTCGATCGGAACCTTCCTGGGTGTGGTTTCCGGTTATTTCGGCGGCTGGGTCGACCAGGTGGTCATGCGCATCACCGATGCCTGGCTGGCGTTGCCGGGCCTGGTCTTTGCGCTGTTCCTGGCGGCGATGGTCGGCCCCAGCATGTGGAACATCGTGATCATCCTGGGCTGCGTCTATTGGACCCGTTACACGCGCGTGATCCGCGGCGAGGTCCTGAGCCTGCGCGAACGCGAGTTTGTCAAGCTCGCCGAGATCGCCGGCGCCAGCCGCACCCGGGTGATCTGGCACCACATCCTGCCCAATGTGATGAACACGGTGATGGTGCTGGCGAGCCTGACCATCGGCGTCGTGATCATCGCCGAGGCGTCCTTGAGCTTTCTCGGGGTCGGGGTGCCGCCGCCGCAACCCTCCTGGGGCTCGATGATGTCTGACGGGCGGGCGATGCTGCTGGTCGGCAACTGGTGGCTGACCGTCTTTCCCGGGATCGGGATCATGCTGGTGGTCCTCGCCACCCAGCTGTTGGGCGATTGGCTCCGAGTCCGGCTCGACCCGCAGCTGCGCAACCTTTAGACGCAGGAGCACGCGTATTGGCGCCCTTGCTGCAGGTCCGCGATCTGCAAACCCATTACACCTCGTTTGGCGGGTCGCGCGTCGTCAAGGCCGTGGACGGCATCAGCTTCACTCTGCGCGAAGGCGAGACGATCGGTCTCGTCGGCGAATCCGGATGCGGCAAGACCACAGCCTGCCTGTCGCTCGTCGGCCTGCTGCCGGCCGGGGCGCAGATCGTCGGCGGCGCGGTCGAGTTCGCCGGCGACGACCTGACGCGAAAATCGCAGCGCCAGCTGCGCCAAATCCGCGGGCGCGAAATCGCGATGATCCTGCAAGACCCGATGGTCTCGTTGAACCCGCTGTTCAGCATCTTTTGGCAGGTGGCCGAGCCGGCCTATCACCATCGCCGCTTGCGCGGCAGACCGCTGCGGCAGCGCGTGCGCGAGCTGTTGCAGGCGGTGCGGATCCCGTCGCCCGCGCAGCGAATGCGCGAATACCCGCATCAGATGAGCGGCGGGATGCGCCAGCGCGTGGTCGGCGCGATCGCCATGGCGGGCGGCCCCAAGCTGATCATCGCCGACGAGCCGACGACCAACCTCGACGTGACGATCCAGGCGCAATACCTTGATGTGCTGAAGGACATCCAACAGCGCACCGGGGTGGCGCTGATCTTCGTCACCCACAATCTCGGCATCGTCGCCAAGATGTGCGACCGGATGGCTGTCATGTATGCCGGCAAGATCGTCGAGCAGGGTGCGGTGCGCGACCTGTTCCGGGCGGCGCGGCACCCTTATACGCGGGCATTGCTCGGCGCGATGCCAAAGCTCGGCAGCAAGGAGCCGCTGCTCGCGATCCCGGGCCAGCCGCCAAACCTGGCGCAATTGCCGGGCGGGTGCGCGTTTCATCCGCGCTGCCCGCAGGCGATGCCGCAATGCGCCGAGCGCGAGCCGGCCGAGCGGTCCGTCGCCAGCGATTGGACGGCGCGCTGCTGGCTGCTCGATCAACCGGCAAAGGAAGATTATGTCCGCGCCATTGCTTGAGCTCGACGGGGTCGAGAAGCACTTCCCGGTCCGCCAGGGAAATCCGCTCTGGCGCAGCACCGGTTGGGTCAAGGCGGTCGACGGCGTCGATTTTGCCATCGGCGCCGGCGAGACCCTGGGGCTGATCGGCGAGTCCGGCTGCGGCAAAACTACCACCTCAAAGCTGATCCTCCTGCAAGAGAAGCCGAGCTGCGGCGCCATCCGCTTTGACGGCGAGGACATCGCCACCCTGCGCAAGGACGGGCTGATGCGCTACCGGCGCGAGGTTCAGGTGGTCTTTCAGGACCCCTACAGCTCGCTCAGCCCGCGCATGCGGGTCGGCGACATCATCGCCGAGCCGCTGGAAATCCACACCAAATTTTCCCGAGCGGAATTGGCGGCGCGCGTCGCCGAGGTGCTCGACCTGGTCGGGCTTCAGCCGGAGGCGGCGCGGCTGTTCCCGCACGAGTTCAGCGGCGGGCAGCGCCAGCGCGTCGCGATCGCCCGCGCGCTCGCCACCCATACGCGGCTGATCGTGCTCGACGAGGCGGTCTCCGCCCTCGACGTGTCGATCCGCGCCCAGATCATGAACCAGCTGGAGGAATTGCAGCAGACGCTCGGGGTCAGCTATCTCTTTATCGGCCACGATCTGGCGACGGTCGCCCATATCAGCCACCGTATCGCCGTCATGTATCTGGGGAAGATCGTCGAGCTGGCCGACAGCATCGAGCTCTCGACCAAGCCGCTCCATCCTTATACCCAAGCGCTGTTCACCGCGGCCTTGCCGGCGAACCCCGACGACCGCCACGAAAAGCTGGCGATTGCCGGCGAGGTGCCGAGCGCGCTCGACCCGCCGAGCGGCTGCCGCTTTCATCCGCGCTGCCCGCATGCGATGGCGCGCTGCGCGACCGAGGCGCCGGTGGCCAAGGATGTGGCCCCCGGGCATACCGTCGCCTGCCATCTTTATTAGCCGCAGTCGGTCGTTAAGTTCTCAGGCGTTAACCCCTCGCGGTCGAACGGCCGCGGATGGTAGCTTAGCACCCGAACATCGCGGAGAGATGAGCCATGGCTGTCGTCGAGACCGAGCGTTTGGGGCAGATCCTGGTGGTGCGGATGAACCGGCCCGAACGGCTGAACGCGCTCAACCATGAAATGCGCACCCGGCTCGCCGAGACCTGGACCGAATTCCGCCTCAGCGACGAGCTCGAGGTCGCGATCTTCACCGGGACCGGACGAGGCTTTTGTGCCGGCGAGGATATGAGGGAATCGCTCGCCGCCGGCCGGCCGGGCGGCAGCCGGCCGGATCTCGAGGACCCGTTTATGACCGGCGCGCTGGAAAAGCCGGTCATCGCCGCGGTCAACGGCTATGCGATGGGCGGCGGCTTTATGCTGGTCGAGCGCACCGATCTGCGGGTGGCCGCGCGCGAGGCGATCTTCGAGGTCTCGGAAGCCAAGCGCTGGCTGTTGGGCGGCTACAATCACGGCCACGTCGCCAACCTGCCCTATCCGATCGCGATGGAGATGGCGCTGGGCTTTCGCTTTACCGCCGAGCGTTTCTATCAGATCGGCTTTCTGAACCGCTTGGTCGAGGCCGACCAGCTGATGCCGAGCGCGATCGCCATGGCCGAGCATCTGTTGACCCTGCCGCCGGCCTCGCGGGTCAACACCGTCCACATGATGCGCCAGATGCGCCCGATGCCGGGGCCGGAGCAGCAGCGTTTGGCGGCCGCGCTACACGAGCACGGCGCCAAGAGCGACCTGATCGAGTCGCGCGCCGCCTTCGCCGAAAAGCGCCGGCCCAATTTCAAGGGCTGGGACGACCCGCAGGACCGCTACCGCCTGCCGACGCTCGATGCGCTCGATGCGGCGAAGCGCTGAGTAAGCTAAATTGACCGAGTCGAACGACGGCCCGCTCGCCGGGCTCAAGGTGTTGGACCTGACCGAGCATATGGCTGGGCCGTTCTGCACGATGATCCTTGGCGATATGGGGGCTGAAATCGTCAAGCTCGAACGGCCGGGCCGCGGGGATTCGGTGCGCGCCTGGGGCGACGGCAGCGAGCGCAACCCTTATTTCCGCTATATCAACCGCAACAAGAAGGGGATCACCCTCGATTACAAAAAGCCCGAGGGCAAAGAGCTGTTCTTGCGGCTGGTCGCGGACATGGACGTATTGGTCGAGAACTACCGGCCCAATGTGATGCCGCGCGCCGGGCTCGGCTTTGCCGATCTGCAGCAGGTCAACCCGCGGCTGATCTATGCCCAGCTTTCCGGGCTCGGCTATGACGGCCCCTATGCCGGGCGCGGCGGGTTTGACCTGATCGCGCAGGGGATGGGCGGCATCATGCATGTGACCGGCGAGCCCGACGGCCCGCCCACTTCGGTCGGATTGCCGATCTGCGATCTCGGCACCGGCATGTGGGCCGTGCAGGGCATTCTCGCCGCCCTCTACGAGCGTGGGCATACCGGCCGGGGCCGGCTCGTCGAGTGTTCGCTGTTGGAGACGGCGATCGGCTTCAGCTCTTGGACCAGCGCGCAATGGCTTGCCGACGGTGAGGAGCCGACCCGCCAAGGCTCGCGCCATCGCCAGAACGCGCCCTATCAGCGCATGCGGACCAAGGACGGCTATCTGATGATCGGCGCCGCCGGGGAAGCGATTTGGCAGCGCTGCGCCGAGGCGCTGGGGCATCCCGAGTGGTGCGACGATCCGCGCTTTGCCACCAACCGGCAGCGCATGGCCAACCGGGCCGCGCTCGAGGCGGTGATGGAGGACGTTCTCGCGGCCGGCGCGACCGAACATTGGGTCGCCGTGCTCGACGCCGCCGGCGTGCCCTGCGGCCCGGTCTACGATTACGCGCAGATGTTCGCCGACCCGCAGGTGCGGCATCGCGGGCTCGTGCAATACGCGAGCGATCCGGAGATCGGCGAGGTGGCGCATATCCGCATCCCGGTCAAGATCGGCGAGGCCGTGCATGTGCGCCGCGTCGCCCCCAAGCTCGGCGAGCACAATCGGGAGATTTTCGGCCGGCTCGGCCTGACCGAAAGTGAGATCGAGAAGCTGCGCGCCGCGAAAATCATCTGATCTGACTTTAAACGACGCTGAGGCTGCACCGCGACGCACCCGTCGCGGACACAGCTGTCGGCAAGCGATGACGCAGGAGGATTTGATGCAGGCCGGACGACTGAATGCGTACGAAATCGCACCCGCTGCGACAAAAATGCTGCAGCAGGTCGAGGCCTATCTGCGCCAATGCGGTCTCGACCGGCGCCTGATCGAGCTGGTCAAGATGCGCGCCTCGCAGATCAACGGCTGCGCCTATTGCCTCGACATGCACAGCAAGGAGCTGCGCCGCCTGGGCGAGAGCGAGCAGCGGCTTTATGTTCTGAGCGCCTGGCATGAATCGCCGGCCTTCACCGCGCGCGAGCGGGCGGCGCTGGCGTGGACCGACGCGCTGACCCTGATCGCCCAGACCCATGCGCCCGACGCCGATTACGCCGAAGTCCGGCGCCACTTCGACGACAAGGAGCTGGCCGATCTGACGATCCTGATCGGCATGATCAATCTGTGGAACCGCCTGGCGATCGGCTTTCGCTACCCGCATTCCACCGAGGCGGCGCCCTAGCCTAGCGGTCGGGCGACAGGTCGCCCCAGCTCGCCACCCGCTCGATGCGGATGGCGATGACCGGCAGCGGGGCGAGCTGCATTGCCCGGTACTGCGGATAGCGCGAGCGCAGCAATTCCTGCGCGGCGTCGTGCTCGTCGCCATGTTCGAGGATTTCGGCCGGCCCGCGCAGCAGCACCCAGCCGAGCCGGGTCCAGTCGTCGTCGTAGCGGTCGGCGACAAAGGCGGCAGCTGGGTTGTCCAGAATGTTGCGCAGGCGCTTCAAGGCCCGCGGATCGCCCTTGGGCTTCTGATCGATCGTGATGTAGAGCGTGCCGTCGCCCACCGCAAAACACACCGGCACGACGTGCGGCGCGCCGCCCGCGTCGGCGGTCGCGAGATGGCCGACCCGGCGGCTCGTCAAAAAGCGCTGCTGCTGCTCCGACAGCATGAGCGATGTTGCAACATCACAGGCCGGCTGCCTATCGTCTTTCGATCGACTATCTCGCGGAGGGCGATCATGGAAAAACGGCGCAGCGTCAACGTGGCCGGAGCGAGCCACGCGAACCCGATCCCGAGCGCTTCGCGGCGCGGGCCGTTTGTCGTCTCGGGTGCGATCTCCGGGACCGATCCGCAAACCGGCAAAGTGCCTGACGACCTCGACGCGCAATGCCGCCTCATGTTCGCCAATGTGCGGCGCGTGATCGAGGCGGCCGGCGGCACTCCCGACGACATCGTCAAGATGACGGTGTGGATCACCGACCGCGCGCTGCGCCCGATCCTCAACAAGCATTGGGTCGAGATGTTTCCCGACGCCAACTCGCGGCCGGCGCGCCACACCGCGACCTCGACCGATTTGGCGGCGCCGATGCAGGTGCAATGCGACCTTTTGGCCGTGCTCGGCGAGGGCTGAGCCGATGAAGATCGTCGATATCCGCGCGATCCCGTTGTCGTATCGCTGCGACCCGCCCTATGGCAGCGCCGGCGGCATGCAAGCGGCGCGCGGCGCGCTGTTGGTCGAGGTCGAGACCGATGGTGGCGTCACCGGCATCGGCGAGGCCGGGGTCGGCGGTGGCAGCGCGCGGCATGTGATCGAGCAGCAATTGCGGCCGATGCTGCTCGGCGAGGACCCGTTGTTGATCGAAGGGCTGTGGCAAAGGATGTTCGCGCGCACCCGCCAGTTCGGCCGGCGCGGCATCGTCATGAACGCGATCAGCGGCATCGACATCGCGCTGTGGGATATCGCCGGCAAGGTCGCCAAGCTGCCGCTCTACCGGCTCCTCGGCGGCTGCCGCGACCGGGTCGAGGCTTATGCCAGCGGCGGCTTTTACCAGGAGGGGAAATCGGTCGATGATCTCGCCGGCGAGGCCGAGGGCTACCGCGCCCGCGGCTTTCGCGGCATGAAGATGAAGATCGGGCGCAACCCGTCGACGCAGACCCATCTGCGCCACCTGGCCGCCCACGCGCGCCGCTGCGAGGTCGAGCCCGAGGAGGACATCGCCCGGGTCGCGGCGGTGCGCCGGGCGCTCGGGCCGAACGCCAAGCTGATGGCCGACGTCAACTGCGCCTGGAGCCCGGCGATGGCGATCGAGATGGGCCGGGCGCTCGAGCCCTACCGGCTTTATTGGCTCGAGGAGCCGGTCGCGACCGACGACATCGATGGCAGCGTGCGGGTCGCGGACGCGCTGGCGACGCCGATCGCCGGCTACGAGACCGAGATCGGCCTTTACGGCTTTCGCGAGCTGATCGCGCGCGGCGCCGTCGATATCGTCCAGCCCGACCTCGCTTGGTCGGGCGGTTTCTCCGAGTGCCGGCGCATCGCCGCCCTCGCCCAGGCGCATCACTTGATGGTGGCGCCGCACGCCTTCGCCGGCGCGGTGCTGCTCGCCGCCTCGCTGCATTTCGCCGCCGCGACCCCGAACGCGCTGCTTCTCGAATTCGACCAGAACCCAAACGGATTGCGCGACGAATTGCTGAAGGAGCCGATCGCGATCGACAATGACGGCATGATCCGGCTGTCCGACCGGCCCGGTCTCGGCATCGAGCTCGACCCGGCTGCGGTCGCGCGCTACCGCACGGCATGACCGGCCGGGTTCTCTACACGATCGGCTACGAGAAGGCGCTGCCGGGCGAGGTTGTCACCGCCCTCGCTGCGGCCGGGGTGACGACGTTGCTCGACGTCCGCGACCGGCCGATCTCGCGGCGGCCCGGCTTTTCGAAACGCCAGCTCACAGCGGCGGTCGAGGAAGCCGGGATGCGCTACGTGCATCTGGCGGCGCTCGGCACTCCGCCCGAGGGCCGGCTCGCCGGCCGCCGGCGCGAATGGGGCCGGTTCTGGGCCATCGTCGAGGAAAAGCTCGCCCGCCCCGAGGCCGAGCTCGACCTAGAGCGGGCCGCCGACATCGCCGTGGCGGCGCCGAGCTGCCTGCTCTGCTACGAAGCCGATTGGCAGGTCTGCCACCGCCGCCGCATCGCCGAGATCCTCATGCATCGCCATGGTTTCGCGATTTGCCACCTGCGGCCGGGACAAACCTGACCGGACCACTGCGCCTTCAGCGGTAGAATTCGACTTTCGCCTCGCGGAACCAGACGGTGTTGGGCGGTGCCGCGGAAATTGGCCCGTTGATGCCGAACACCGCGATCTCGAATTTGTCGCCGGCGCTGACCGCGTCGCTCAATACCAGGCGGTTGGGCATGTTGAAGCCTTGGATCGTCGCCGGGCTCGGCCGGCCGGCGGCGCGCGGCATCTGCCCGTTGACCCAGATTTCCGCGTAATCGTCGATGTTCAAGGTCAGCACCGCTTTTGCCCCCGACGGATCGAACCCGACCACTTCGGGCGGGATCGTCAGGATCGCGCGGTACCAGATGAACGACACCCGGCCGCCGCCGCGTTTGGCGCCGAGATCGGTGGCGGCGATCGTCGGCCACGCGCTATCGTCAAAGCCGCTGCTCGCCGGCATGCGGCTCGATGTCGTAGGTGGTCTTGAACTCGGGCATCGCGTCCGGGATTGCTGGAACCTCGACGATCTTCGCCTCCATCGTCCGCCATTCGGCGCCAAACGCTGCGGAGCCGGCCGCGGTCATCAGATCGACGCTGTGCAGCGGCGGGAGGGAAGGGGCGATAGCAGGCGGCGGCGCGGGCGCCGCTGCGGCAGCGGTTTCCGGTCTGTTGATCTGGTTGTTGGGCATTTTGATGTCCTCCTCAAAGATTTTGCTCGACGGTGCGGCCGAGCCTCGCCCGCAGTGCCCGCCCGATTGGCAGGGGTACAAACCTGACGCTTGTGGTAATAGCTCCCCGTTCTCGTCATCCCGGCGCAGGCCGGGACCCATGCCAGCCATAGGCACCAGCCTTCCAGGCCGTGTGAAAACCGTGCCGGCCATCCAAAATCGTCGTCCCCGCGAAAGCGGAGACCCAGGGCAACAGGCTGAAATCCCTGGATTCCCGCTTGCGCGGGAATGACGGGAAAGGGGTCCGAGGAAGGCGGACATGCAGTTTTCACACGGCCTGCTTCGCCGGTGTGGCAGGATTCTTGGGAGAGTTCGTCAGAACTGCTCGACTACCTAGTGGTGCGGCTCAGACAGCTGATTCCCATCTGCTGCTTATCGTCGCCCCCGCGGAAGCGGGGGTCCAGAGCCTGCCCCTGGCGTGAACAGGGGCCGGAGGCGTGGTGTTGGCCGCCCCTGGGTGCCCGCTTTCCTGGGCATGACGAGAAAAGAGGAGGGTACCTGCTGTCGAAGTCGTACCATTAGGTCAGCTTATAGGCTTGGCGCGCCAGCAGCTTCCAGCTGCCGCCCTCCTTCTGCCAGACGGCGAGCACGCCGATCCTGATATGGCTGGGCTTGCCGTCCGTCTCGGAGTCCGAGACGTAAAGGTGGCGGGCGATCGCGGCATCACCGGCGACCGCGACGGTGAGCTCGGGAAAGGTCAGCGACTTGACCACCGCCTTGCGGCTCATGACCCCATCGACGAACTCGGCCTTCGACTGGATCTTGCCGCTCGAATGGCCGTAGCTAAGCTCGCTGGCCGTCAATTTTTCCAGCTGGGCCTTGTCCTTGCCCAGCAGAGCCTTGCGCAATGCCTCGACGTTTTCCTTGACCGCCGCCTCGTCGGAAGCCTCGGCCAGCGCAGCGGAACCGCGCAGCAGGCTCGCCGCGCCTAACGCGAGCCCACCCGCGACAGCCAAATTGCGACGAGTTACCTGCATCGCTTCCTCCCTCGGCCAGATCATTCCGGATCAACCCCGGATTTCGCTAAACCCTACCCCGGTCGCGCCGCCCTGTCGAAGGGCAATATCCGAACGTCGCGGCCCCGACCGCGGTGCTCATTCGAGCTCGTCGTCAGTCCCCGGCGGCTCGCCGCCTTGACGGCGCATCAACTGATCGAATACAGCCATATCGGCGCGCTCACGGCGCTCGGCGAAGAACATCGCCGTGTTCATCGCGGCGAGTTTTTCGGCCACCGCTGTTGCGACGAATTGGTTGATGCTGATGCCGTCTGCCTTCGCTCGGCGCTCGACTTCCGCTTTGACCGAACGCGGCAGGCGCAAAGGATAGGTGCTCGTGCTTTTCATGTCCTGATCCTCCGGATCGTTTCGGCGGGCGTCAGCACGTCAATGCCGAACCGCGCCGGCGCCGCGCCGAAATCCCGCCGGTTGAAGGTGACGATCACCGCCGCCCGGCCGTTCACCGCGGCCTCGAGGACGAGTTCGTCGGCCGGATCGCGCAATTGCGGGCGCCACATGAAATGCGTCTCGACCGGCTCCGCCATCGCCAGCAGGGCGTCTATGAAAACGCCAACCTGATGCAGATCGAGCTCGGCGGCGAGGCGGTGCTCGGCCAGCTGGCATATCGCCTCGTATTCGAGCGCCAGCGCAACGTTGGCGAGCAACGTTAGCTCCGACCGGCGCGCAACGCGGAGCAGCTCGGCTGAAGCCCCGGTCGGACTGCGCATCGCCGCGACCACGACGTTGGTGTCGAGCACGCATCTCACATCGCCCACGATATTATATATAGCGCTATAGCTCTATCACCATACATTGCGTTCTCGGCGCGACAGCCCTCTCCCTCTCTCCGCGGGCGGGAAGCAGAGCCGGTTACTGATGCGGGCGCGAACGCTCACTCGCTGACATCCTCGTCGCCTCCGGGGCGGCGCTGCTGTTTGAGGGCGGCGCGGTGGGCTTTGGCGGCGAGGCGGCGACGTTTGGCGGCGGCGCTGGGCCGGGTCGGACGGCGCGGGTTCGGCGGCAGGGCGGCGCGGCGGAGCAGTGCTACCAGGCGGTCGAGCGCGTCCTGGCGGTTGCGCTCCTGGGTGCGGAAGCGGCGGGCGGTGATGACCAGGACGCCGTCCTGGGTCAGGCGCCTGCCAGCCAAATGGTCGAGCCGCTGGCGCGCATCGGCCGGCAGGCCCGCCACAGCGGCGAGATCGAGGCGCAGCTGCACCGCGCTGGCGACCTTGTTGACGTTTTGGCCGCCCGGACCCGAGGCGCGGATGAAAGCTTTCCTCGATCCGGCTGTCATCGAGCACGATATGGCCTATGATTGGGATCATGGTGCGGTGCAGGGCAGACCCGACGGGAAGATTTGAACATAGCGCTTCACGCCGCATAGCATGGTGGTGTAATCGAGGATGAGGCGGTGCTTTTGGCGCTATGGCGCGCTATGGCCGCGCCGCATCTGCGGTTTTATGGCGGGCCGGACCAAGGCGGTCGCGCGCCCGGGTCAATCAGGAGCGAGCATGCCCAGTTTGAGCTTTTCCGCACCGACGAGCGTCGATGACGCCGTAAAGATCCTGGCCGGGGCCTCCGGCATGGCCAAGGTGCTGGCCGGCGGAACCGATCTCTTGGTGCAACTGCGCTCGGGTCGGACCCGGCCCGAAATGATCGTCGACATCAAACGCATTCCGGGGCTGATCGGCGTTCGCGAGGAGAACGGCGCGTTTGTCATCGGCGCGTCCACGCCTGGCGCCGTCCTTTATGAAAACGAGGCGTTGACCCGCGCCTGGCCGGGGATCGTCGAGGGCGCCGATCTGATCGGCTCGGAGCAGATCCAGGGGCGGGCCTCGCTCGCCGGCAATCTGTGCAACGCCTCGCCGGCGGCCGACAGCGTCCCGGCGATGATCTGCGCGCGCGCAACTTGCGTGATCGCCGGGCCAAACGGCAAGCGCGAAGCCCCGGTCGAGGCGATCGTCACCGGGCCCGGGCGGACCTCGCTTGAAAAGGGCGAGTTTATCGTCGAGTTTCACGTGCCGAAGCCAAAGCCGCACCAGTCCGATGCCTATCTGCGCTTTATCCCGCGCACCGAGATGGACATCGCCGTGGTCGGCTGCGGGGTCAATGTCACGCTCGACAACAACGGCGTGTGCACCGATGCGCGCGTCGTCCTGGGCGCGGTGGCGCCGACCCAGGTCATTGTCGAAGAGGCGGCCAAAGCGCTGGTCGGGCATCGGCTCGACGAGCCGACCCTGGCGGCGCTCGATGCCGCGGCGCGGCGCGCCTGCAAGCCGATCGACGACAAGCGCGGCACCATCGAATACCGCACCAAGGTCGCGGGCGTCCTGGCACGCCGCGCGGCCGCCATTGCCTTTGAACGCGCTGGAGCACGCTAATGGCCAAACACCACGTATCGACCATCATCAACGGCGAGCCTGTCGAATATCTGTGCGAGCCGCAGCAGACCCTGCTCGACGTATTGCGCGACGAGCTGAACCTGACCGGCAGCAAGGAAGGCTGCAGCTCGGGCGATTGCGGCGCGTGCACCGTCATTGTCGACGGCCGGATCGCCTGCTCTTGCCTGATGCTCGGCGCCGAAGCCGAGGGCCGCAAGATCCAGACCGTCGAGGGCATCGCCCAAGGCGATCACCTGCACCCGGTGCAGCAGAAATTCCTCGAGCACGCGGCATTGCAATGCGGTTTCTGCACGCCCGGCTTTATCGTCGCGGCCAAGGCATTGCTCGACGAGAACCCGAACCCGACCGAAGAGGAAACCCGCTATTGGCTGGCCGGCAATCTGTGCCGCTGCACCGGCTATGACAAGATCGTCCGCGCAGTGCTCGACGCCGCCGCGGTGATGCGAGGAGAGGCCGCATAATGTCGTATCTCGACAAGGATTTGCTCAAGGTCGTCGGCACCCGCCCGATCCGCCCCGACGGCGTCGACAAGGTCACCGGCCGCGCCAATTTCGGCGCCGACATGGTGATGCCGGGGATGCTGTGGGGCAAGATCAAGCGCAGCCCGCACGCGCATGCGCGCATCCTTTCGGTCAACACCGACAAGGCGATGGCGTTGCCGGGCGTCCGGGCCGTGACCACCCGCGCCGACTTTCCCGACATCACGCCCGACAAGGCGTTTATCGGCGCCGCCCCGGCCAATCTGCGCGACCAGTCGCGCAATTGCATGGCCAAGGGCAAAGCGCTTTACGAGGGGCATGCGGTCGCCGCCGTCGCGGCCACCTCGCCGGCCATCGCCGAGCAGGCGCTCGACCTGATCGAGGTCGAATACGAGGTGTTGCCGCACGTCATGGATGTCGAGGCGGCGATGGCGCCGGACGCGCCGGTGCTGCACGACGACATCTTCACCGCGGGCGTCGATCCAAAGCCGACCAAGCCGTCCAACATCGCCAAGCAGGTGCGTTTCACCAAAGGCGATGTCGCGGCCGGGTTCGCCGAAGCCGACGTGATCGTCGAGCGGCGCTACACGACCAAGCCGGTGCACCAGGGCTATATCGAGCCGCACGCCTGCGTCGTCGCGGTCGGGGCCGATGGGCAAACCACGATTTGGAGCTCGAGCCAGGGCCAGTTCATGGTCCGCGGCTACACCGCGCGCATCGTCGGCGCCGACCTCGCCAATGTTCGTGCAATCCCGGCCGAGATCGGCGGCGGGTTTGGCGGCAAGACGATCGTCTATCTCGAGCCGGTCGCCTATATGCTGTCAAAAAAATCGGGCCGTCCGGTCAAGATCGTGATGAGCCGCGAAGAGGTGTTCCGGGCGACCGGGCCGACCTCCGGCGCCGTCATCGAAGTCAAGCTCGGCGCCAAACGGGATGGGCGGATCGTCGCCGCCCAGGCGGTGCTCAAGTACCAGTCGGGGGCGTTTGCGGGTTCGCCGGTCCAGCAGGGCTGCATTTGCGGGTTCGCGCCGTACGACCTGCCGAATGTCGATGTCATCGGCTACGACGTGCTCAGCAACCGGCCCAAGGTCGCCGCCTACCGCGCGCCGGGCGCGCCGATCGCCTCGTTCGGGGTCGAGAGCTGCATCGACGAATTGGCGCGCGAGCTGGGGATCGATCCGCTGGCGCTGCGCGAAAAGAATGCCGCGCGCGACGGGACCAAATCCGCGCACGGGCCGACCTGGAACACGATCGGCTATGCCCAAACCGTTGAGGCGGCAAAGGCGCATGCGCAGCTGAACGTGCCGCTTGGGCCCAATCAGGGGCGCGGCGTCGCCTGCGGCTTTTGGCACAATGCCGGCGGTGAATCGAGCGCCGCGGTGCATGTCAACGAGGACGGCTCGGTCACCGTGACCGAAGGCCATCCCGACATCGGCGGCTCGCGCGCCTCGATGGCGATGATGGTCGCGGAAGTGCTGGGCGTCCCGTTCGAGAGTGTCCGCCCGGTGGTCGGCGATACGACGGCGATCGGCTTCAGCGCCTCGACCGGCGGCAGCCGGGTCACCTTTGCCGGCGGCATGGCGGTGACCCAGGCGACGCAAAAAGTCGTCGAAGAGCTGAAGCGCCGGGCCGCGGTGACCTGGGACATCAGCCCCGAGGCGGTCGATTGGAAGGACGGAAAGGCGGTCCCGGCCGGCGCCAATGCCGGCGGCTTTGAGCCGTTGCCGCTGTCGGAACTCGCCGCCAAAGCGGCGCGCACCGGCGGCCCGATCAGCGCCGAGGTGCAGATCAACGCGCAAGGCCAGGGGCCGGGCTTTGCCACTCATATCTGCGATGTCGAGGTCGACCGCGAGACCGGCCACGTCAAAATCCTGCGCTACACCGCGATCCAGGATGTCGGCCGCGCGATCCATCCCTCCTATGTCGAAGGGCAGATGCAGGGCGGGGTGGCGCAGGGCGTGGGCTGGGCGCTGAACGAAGAATACATATATGACAAGGATGGGCGGCTCGAAAACCCCGGCTTCCTCGATTACCGCGTGCCGGTCGCTTCCGACATGCCGATGATCGACACGGTCATGGTCGAGGTGCCGAACCCGCGCCATCCGTTTGGCGCCCGCGGCGTCGGCGAGGTGCCGATCGTGCCGCCGATGGCGGCGGTCGCCAACGCCATCGCCGATGCGATCGGGACGCGGTTGCGCGATCTGCCGATGTCGCCGCCGCGGCTCTTGGCGGCGCTTGACCAGGCCGAGCCGCTGCGTCAAGCGGCGGAGTAGACAGCCCTTGTCATTGCGAGGAGCGACGCGACGAAGCAATCTCGACCGGACCTCGAACAGTCGGCACTAGATTGCTTCGCTGCGCTCGCAATGACCAGTGTGCTCGCAGCGACAATGGAAATATTCCTCCGGCATCGACGTTCGCCGGGATGACTGGATAGCGGAAATGAGGTCCTCATGACGTTTATCGCGAAGGAATTTCAGAAGGTCGTCGGCACCCGGCCAATCCGCCCCGACGGGGTGGACAAGGTCACCGGCCGGGCCAATTTTGGCGCCGACATGGTAATGCCGGGCATGCTGTGGGGCAAGGTCAAGCGCAGCCCGCACGCGCATGCCCGCATCCTGTCGATCGACACCGAAAAGGCCAAGGCATTGCCCGGGGTCAAGGCGGTGATCACCTGGGAAGACTTCCCGGCGATCGCTTCAGAGGAAGCCTTTGTCGGCGAGGGGCCGATGAACTTCCGCGACCTGTCAAGCAACTGCATGGCGCGCGAGAAGGCGCTCTATGACGGGCACGCCGTGGCGGCGGTTGCCGCGATCTCGCCGGCCATCGCCGAAGAGGCCTGCGAGCTGATCGAGGTCGAGTACCAGGTGTTGCCGCACGTCATCGACGTCGAAGAGGCCATGAAGCCCGAGGCACCCCTGCTGCACGACGATCTCTACACCCAAGGCGTAGACCCCAAGCCGACCAGCCCCTCGAACATCGCCAAGCGGGTCACTTTTGTTAAGGGCGACGCCGAGGCCGGCTTCCGCGAGGCCGACGTCATCATTGAGCGGCGCTACACAACAAAGCCGGTGCACCAGGCCTATATCGAGCCACATGCCTGCGTCGTCTCGTACGCCAGCGACGGGCAGTGCACGATCTGGAGCTCGAGCCAGGGCCAGTTCATGGTGCGGGCCTATTGCGCCAAATTGCTCGGCCTCGACATTTCCGACATTCGCGCGATCCCGGCCGAGATCGGCGGCGGGTTTGGCGGCAAGACGCTCGTCTATCTCGAGCCGTTGGCCTTGGCGATGGCCAAGAAATCGGGCCGGCCAGTCAAGATGGTGATGAACCGCGAAGAGGTGTTCCGCGGCACCGGCCCGACCTCTGGCGGGGTCATCGAAGTGAAGGTCGGGGCCAAGCGGGACGGGCGGATCGTTGCCGCCGATCTGGTGCTGAAATATCAGGCCGGCGCCTTTCCGGGGTCGCCGGTCGGGCCGGGCTGCATGTGCGGCTTTGCTATGTACGACATCCCGAACGCCAACATCGTCGGCTACGATGTCGTCTCCAACCGGCCCAAAGTGGCGGCCTACCGCGCCCCGGGCGCGCCAATCTCGTCCTTTGGCGTCGAAAGCTGCCTCGACGAGCTGGCGGCCGAGCTCGGCATCGACCCCCTGCGGCTGCGCGAAATAAACGCGGCCAAGGACGGCACCAAGGCGACGCACGGGCCGACCTATGTCAATATCGGCTACGCCGAGACCGTGGACGCGGCCAAGAGCCACCCGCATCTATTGGAAAAGCTCGGCCCCAACCAGGGCCGCGGCATCGCCTCGGGCTTTTGGTTCAACATCGGCGGCGAGTTCGAGCGCGGCTGTCCACATCAACGAGGACGGCACCGCGGTCGTGGCGGTCGGCACCCCTGATATCGGCGGCTCGCGCGCGTCGATGGCGATGATGGCGGCCGAGGTGCTCGGCATCCCGGTCGAGCGGGTGCGCCCGATAGTGGCCGACACCAGCTCGATCGGCTTTTCGTTCCTGACCGGCGGCAGCCGCGTCACGTTCGCGACCGGCATGGCCACCGCGCAAGCCGCCGAAAAGGTCGTCGAGCAGCTGAAGCAGCGGGCGGCGATGATCTGGGACATCAGCCCGGACGCGGTCGAATGGAAGGACGGCTGCGCCTATCCGGCCGGCGCCAACGCCGGCAGCTTCGAGCCGCTGCCCTTGGCCGAGATCGCGGTCAAGTCGGGGCGCACCGGCGGCCCGATCACCGCCGAGGTGTCGCTCAACGCGCAGGGTGCCGGGCCCGGCTTTGCCACCCATATCTGCGACGTCGAGGTCGACAAGGAGACCGGCGCGGTCAAAATCCTGCGCTACACCGCGATCCAGGATTGCGGCCGCGCGATCCACCCCTCCTATGTCGAGGGGCAGATCCAAGGCGGGGTGGCCCAGGGCATCGGCTGGGCATTGAACGAGGAGTACATCTACGACAAGGACGGGAAGCTCGAAAACGCCGGCTTTCTCGACTACCGCGTGCCGGTCACGTCCGACCTGCCGATGATCGACGCGGTGATCGTCGAGGTGCCCAACCCACGCCATCCATTTGGCGCGCGCGGTGTCGGCGAGGTGCCGATCGTGCCGCCGATGGCCGCGGTCGCCAATGCGATCGCCGACGCCACCGGCATCCGCATGCGCGACCTGCCGATGTCGCCCCCGCGGCTGCGCGCGGCGCTCGACGCGGAGCCGCCGATGCTCAAGGCGGCGGAGTAGGGCGGCGAAGTAGGGCGGCGGAGGAAGCGGGTCCGCCCATGCCGCATGTCGTGATCTCGGGTCAGGCCGCCCGCCGGCTCACCGGCGGGCTCTCCGAGTTCGAGGTGGAGGCCAATACCTTCCGTCGGCTGATCCTCGAGCTTGATCGCCGCTTTCCCGGCCTTGGCCATCAGGTCGAGGAGGGGATGGCGGTGGCGATCGACGGCGAAATCTATCAGGACGCCTATCTCGCCCCGCTCGCCGCCGACAGCGAAATCTACCTGATCCCAAAGATCGGCGGCGGCTGACCTCGCCGCTCCCCGCGCCTGCCGGTATCTGCCGCTTTCGCCATCCGCCGGGCCTCGGTCCCGCGTATTTGGCGAAAGTAACGGATCGGATGCCATTGTCGGGCGTTTGCCACCCGCCATCTTAAGAGGCCGGGGCAGCTCCGATGGTCGCAGCGGTCTGGGAACATTTGCGGCAAGGCAGACGCCGCAATCGCCGTCGCGGCGGGCGCGGGAGGCTGTTTATCCGCGTCGTTATGCTGCTGCGAGCGGCGACAGTAATCTCGCTGCTGGCGCTGCTCGGCTGGGGCATCGCCGCCGAGGCCCGCACCTCGTTCCTGCAATCCCGGATCTTCTCGCATTTGGCGCGGAAGATGACGTTTTTGGTCGGTCCGGGCCCGAGCAATACGGTCCTCTTTCCCACCGACGGCCCTTATGACCGGCGCCTGGGCTATGTTGAGCTGCCGGGGTTCATCCGCGCGCTCGGCCAAGACCATTTCACCGTCGCCAGCCAAGCCCGCTGGTCGCCCGCGCTCGAACGCTTTGTCGAGGATGGCGGCTACGCGATCTACCGCGAGAAGACCCGCGCCGGTCTGCAGCTCTTCGACCGCGATGGCGCGCCGCTCTACCGCGCCCGCTATCCGGAGCGGAGCTATCGGGATTTCGCCTCGATCCCGCCGCTGGTCGTCGCCAGCCTGTCCTATATCGAAGATCGCGACCTTCTGGCGCCGCGCGATCCGCGGCGCAATCCGGCGGTCGATTGGGACCGGTTCATGCTCGCCGCCGCCGGGCGGGTCGCCGGTGTGGTCGATCGACGGTTTCGCGCCGGCGGCGCCAGCACGCTCGCCACCCAGACCGAGAAATTTCTGCATTCGCCTGATGGGCGCACGCCCGATGTCTCGGAAAAGCTGCGCCAGATGGTGACCGCCTCGATGCGCGCCTATCTCGACGGCCCCGACACGATGGCCGCGCGGCGCCATATCGCGACCACCTATCTCGATGCCGAGCCGCTGGGCTCGCGCGCCGGCTATGGCGAGATCATCGGACTGCCGGAAGCAATGTGGCAATGGTACGGCACCGATCTGGCCGAGGCCGACCGGGTGCTGACCAGCCCGGCCGCGACCCCGGCCCAGCTCGCACGCAAGGGCGTAATCTACCGGCAGGTGCTTAGCCTTTTGCTGGCCGGCCGGCGCCCGTCCTATTACCTGAACGCCAACCATGCGATGGCGCTCGACGCGCTGACCGACCGGTACCTGCGTCTGCTGAGCGAGGGCGGGGTCATCGACCCGGCGCTGCGCGACGCGGCCCTCGCCGCTGCACCGCTCGACTTTCGCACCGAGCCGCCGGCATCGGCGGCGCGGTCCTTTGTCGCGGACCAGGCGACCGACCAGCTTCGCGACGAGCTCGTCTCACGCCTCCATCTGCCGAACCTGTACGCTCTCGACCGGCTCGACCTGAGCGGCTGGGCCAGCATCGACACGGCCGCGCAGCAGCGCGTCAGCGATGTGCTCTCGCGGCTCGACGACCCAGCCCACGACCGTGACTTGGGGCTTGTCGGCCGCCAGCTGCTCGGCCGCGCGGATCCGTCGCGGCTGGCCTGGAGCGTCGTCCTCTACGAACGCGCCGGCAACTGCAACTATCTGCGCATTCGCGCCGACAGCTTGAACGAACCGTTCGACATCAATTCCGGGGCCAAGCTTCAGCTCGGCTCGACCGCCAAGCTGCGCACCTTGATCACCTATCTCGACATCGTGGACGGGCTGCACCGCAAGATGGCGTTGTGGCCGCACACTCGGCTGCTCGACGCGGCGGCCGCCGCCAAGGACGACCCGATCACCCGATGGGCGGCCCTCTATCTGGCCGACGCCAAGGATCGCAGCCTGCCGCCGATGCTCGACGCTGCGATGGGGCGCACCTATTCGGCGAGCCCCGCCGCGTTTTTCACCGGCGGCGGCATGCAGGGGTTTGCCAATTTCGCCAAATGGGAGAACCACGAAAGGCCGACCATCGCCGACGCGTTCGCCAATTCGATCAACCTCGCTTTTGTCCGGTTGCTGCGCGACATCGTCAATTACTACATCGCGGCCGGCGGGCCGGACACGACCCAGCTGCTGACCGATCCCGACGATCCCGAACGGATGATCTACTTATGGCGCTTTGCCGACAAGGAGGGGCAGCAGTATCTCGATCGCTTCTGGCGCGACTATCATGGCCGAACCCCGCAACAGGCGCTGGATCTGCTGGCGAGCCGCACTATTCCGGCGCCAAGACGGCTGGCCGCCGTTTTCCGTAGCGTGCGTCCGGACGCGACCAAGGAGGACCTCGCCGCTTTTCTGATGCGGGCCCTGCCGCACACCGCGATCGACGACGACCAGCTTTGGGATCTCTATCGCCAGTCGAGCCCGCGCGAGGTGTCGCTGCGGGACCGCGGCTTCATCGCCGGCGTTCATCCGCTCGAATTGTGGCTGGTCGCTTATCTGCAACAGCATCCCGACGCGTCGCGTGCAGAGATGCTCCGGGCGAGCGAGCCGACGCGCCAAGAGGTCTACGCCTGGCTGTTCCAACCGCGCAGCGCGCACCTGCAGACCCTGCGCATCCGCACCCTGCTCGAGCAGAGTGCGTTTGACCAGATTCTGCTGGATTGGCGGCGTCAGGGCTATCCGTTCGCCCGTCTCGTGCCCTCGCTGGGCACCGTGCTCGGCAGCTCGGGCGACCGCCCCGACGCGCTCGCCACCTTGATCGGAATTGTGGTCAATGACGGAGTGCGACGGCCGACCGTCGATCTGCAGCGGCTCAATTTCGCAGTCGGCACCCCCTACGAGACCGACATGACGATGGCGCCGCAGCCGCAGCGGGTGCTTGATCCGGCGGTGGCCGAGACGGTGCGGCGGGCATTGCTGTCGGTTGTCGCGCACGGCACCGCGACGGCGGTGCGCGGCGTCTATTCGCTGCCGGTCGGCGGCAAGACCGGCACCGGTGACAACCGGCTCGACCGTTTTGGCAGAGGCGGCCGTCTGGTGTCGCAGCGGGTGGTCGATCGCACCGCGACCTTTGTGTTCTTTCTCGGCGACCGGTTTTTCGGGACAATCACCGCTTACGTTCCGGGCGCCATCGCCAGCAGATATGATTTCACCAGCGCGCTCGCGGTGCACCTGCTGAAGGCGATCCGGCCGCAGCTCGAGCCGCTGCTCCAATCGCCGATCGCAGACAGGCCGCCGGCGATCACCGCGGCGCCGAGACCGGAGCAGGCCGCCGGTGCCCCGGCTCCAAGCCCGGCGCCTGACTAGGATTCGGCCCGGCTCAGCCGGCTCGACCTTGTGGCGGCTTGGTGCCGACCGCGCAATGCAGCGGGTGGGCCATCAACAATAGACCGTCCGCCGCGGCCCGGTCGCGCTCGGCCTGCCACAACATTCGCTCCTCGGCGGAGAGCAGCGACAGAATGTGGTCCTCGCGATTGCGCCAGATCGGCCCGCCGGGGCGGTCGAGCGTTACCAGCGCCGGGAAGCAGGCGAGATCTGCAAAGCCCGCCTGCCGCATGCGGCGATAGAGGCTGCGGTCGGCGACGCCGGCGGGGCCGACCGAATAGGGCGGGATCTGGACTTTGGCGCGGATCGTCTCGGGCAGCTCTAAATTCCACCATTGCTGCATATCGAGGGCGCGCACCGCGATCCCGGCCCGGCCGCGCGGCCGCAACACGCGCCCGATCTCGGCGATGGCGCGGTCGGCGTCGCATTCCTCGAGCACTGTGACCGAATAGACGCAGTCATAGGAATGGTCTGGGAACGGCAGCGCCTCGGCGTTGGCGTGGGTGAAATGGATCGCCCCGGCGAGCCCGTCGGCCGCTGCCAATGCCGCCGCTTCGCGCAACAGGAACGGGTTGACGTCGGCCGCGGTGATCGCGTTGGCGCCCCCGAGCCGCCGGGCCAGCAGACGGACCAGCGATCCGGCGCCGCAGCCGACCTCGAGGACAGCCTCGCCGGGACGCGGTGCGATGCGGTCGATCAGGGCGTGGAACATCGCCTGGTAGCTGCGCATGCGAGCCCGGTCCTCGAGCGAAGCAACGCCACCGAGATGCGGGCCGCCGAGGATGATCACGGTGAACTCGCGCGAGAGCCGCTCTACCGCCGGCTCCCATTGCGACGGCGCCAGAAAGAAGGGCAGCAGGATCAGCGCCGGGCCGGAGCCGGCAAGCCGATAGGTGATGCCGGCATGCGCGCCTTCGACCTCGGTCCGGCGCGGGCTGTCGGCCGCATGACCGGCGGCCCCGAGCCGGCCGAGAAACGCGATCATGCTGCGGGCTATCGCGTCGCTGCGGTCCGCGACCGCATCGGCCCAGCTGCCGGGAGCCTCGTATCCGGCGAGCACGACACGTTCGGCCGCGGGCAGCCTGGCAGCAGCGCGCTCGACGGCCGTCGCCGAAGGCCCGCGCTCGGCCGCGATCATCAGCATGCGGTCGGCGAGATCGGCATCGGCGAAGGGTGCCGGGTCGAGACGGCTCGGCACGCACAGCACGAGACCGGCGATGCGCTCCGGGTGACGCGCTGCCAGCTGCGCGACATCGCCCGGCATCGGGGTCGCGACATGGGCTGCACCGATGCCCAAATGGTCCCATAGTGCTGTCAAACGCTCGGTTGGCGGCAGAGCCTCTTCCGCTGACACGCAATCCCCCCTTGTCCCGGCGGAGCTTCGCCGGAAGCTCGGCGCTCGCCGAGCCCGATCCTGACTTCCCGCGGCAGCAATTCCCAGCGCGAAAATCGGCCCGGCGCAAATTGCCGGCGCACAAACGAAACGGAGCGGCCGAAGCCGCTCCGCTCGTTGCCCAATGGCTCAACCCGCCAGTCCGGCGGTTCTGCTCACCAATACGGGTCGACCCCATAGTAGTTGTGGATGTTGCGCTCCCAATCGCGGTTGACCGAGCCGGTGTCCCATCCGCCGCCGACCGCCGGAGCCCCGCGCAACTGATCCTCGGTGATGTTCATCTCGTAGGCATCCAAATTCTCGTTGTAGCGCAGCACATGCCACGGCAAGGCCACGTAGTCCTGGCCCATCCCGAGAAACCCGCCAAAGCTCATCACCGCATAAGCGGCCTTGCCGGTCCGCTTGTCGATCATGATCCGCTCAATGCTGCCGATCTTGTCGCCGTGGCTGTTGCGCACATTGGTGCCTTCGACCTTGTCGCTGCCGATCAGCCGGGCAGTCTCGCGGACCGTGGGGTCCGCTCCAACAACCGTATCCATCGTCGACCTCCGTTCCGTCGTTCAAAAGGCCGAACAGCGCCGACGAGAGGTCGGTTCCGAAAAAGGGTGATCACCTGCCGAAATCTTGCCCAATCCCGCTCAGGGGCCAACGGAGTCTATGAACGAGACACAAACGAATGGTGTTCTCTTATGCGCGCCTTTCGTCCCGACCGGGAGGGCGCGCGGGGTAGGGCAACATCGAACGATCCGCGATCAGCGCCCGTCCGAAGCCTGCCGCTCCGTGCCGTGGCTAAAGGACACCTCTCGGCCGCCGACTAGAGAGGTGTGTGCGTCGAGCTTGCCGAACATTTCGATCAGCCCGGCGACCAGGCCGGTCCAGCCCGTCTGATGGCTGGCGCCGATACCGGCGCCGTTGTCGCCATGGAAATATTCATAAAACAGCAGATGATCGCGCCAGTCCGGATCCTGCTGAAAGGTTTTTATCCCGCCAAATACCGGGCGCCGACCGGTTTCGTCGCGAAGAAAGATGCGGGCCAGCCGGCCGGCGATCTCCTGCGCCACCTCGAACAGGTTCAGCAATTTGCCGGAGCCGGTCGGGCATTCGATCGTGAAGGAGTCGCCGTAATATGAGTAGTAATGCATCAACGCGCGAATGATCAGCGCGTTGACCGGCATCCAGACCGGGCCGCGCCAATTGGAGTTGCCGCCGAACATGTTGCTGTCCGACTCGGCCGGCAGATAGCCGACCCGGTATTCGCGGTCCTCGACCGTAAACACGTAGGGATGCTCGGCGTGGGCGCGCGACAGCGAGCGGATCCCATAACGGCTCAGAAACTCGTTTTCATCGAGCATCCGGGACAGGATGCGGCGCAGCCGGTCCTCGCTCACCAGGCCGATGATGCCGCGCCCCTCGGCGCCGAGATGCCCCGGCCCGGTCGCGTGGATCGATTGGCGCAGCTCCGGCATCTGCTGCAGCCGCTGCTGCATCTGCGCCGCCAGCCTGGGCACGCGCTCGCGCTGTAGCGGATCGATCGCGGTAACCGCGCACAGCGGCAGCAGACCGACCATCGAACGGACCTTGAGGCGGGTCGCGCGACCGTCGGGCAGACGCAAGACATCGTAATAAAACCCGTCTTCTTCGTCCCACAGGCCGTCGGCGCCGATGCCGTTGACGGCGCGGGCGATCAGCAGGAACTCGATCGCGTAATTTGCCGCCAACGCCTCGTAGCTCGGGTCGTGCGCAGCCAGCTCGACCGCGATCTCGATCATGTTCTGGCAAAACAGCGCCACCCACGCGGTGCCGTCGGCCTGCTCCAGATAGCCGCCGGTCGGCAGCGGCGCGCTGCGGTCGAAGACCCCGACATTGTCGAGCCCGAGAAACCCGCCCTCGAACAGATTGCTGCCAAAGCGGTCTTTGCGGTTGACCCACCAGCCAAAATTCATCGACAGCTTGCCGAACATCAATTTTAGAAAATCGAGGTCGCCCGCGCCGCGCTGCGCCCGCTCCATGCGGTAGAGAAAGATCGTGGCCCAGGCCTGGACCGGCGGGTTGACGTCGCTGAAATTCCATTCATAGGCCGGGATCTGCCCGGTCGGGTGCAGGTAAGCCTGGTCGAGCAGCAGGGCGAGCTGCTGCTTGGCGAAGTCGATGTCGACGCTCCCCAGCGCCAGCGAGTGAAAGGCGAGGTCCCAGGCGGCGAACCACGGGTATTCCCACTTGTCCGGCATTGAGATGACATGCTCGCCGGCCATGTGGAACCACTCGCGGTTGCGCAGCCGGTGGCTTGCCGGCCGCAGCGGATCGGCGCCGTGCTCGGTCAGCCACTGGTGGACGTTGAACGCGAAGTACTGCTTGCTCCACAGCATGCCGGCGAGTGCCTGGCGCATCACCATGGCCGCATCCGGGCCAACCCGCCCCGGAGTGATCGAGCGATAGAACTCGTCGGCTTCGCGCCGCCGCGCGGCGAATGCCTCTGCGAACCGGCTGCCGAACGGGTCGTCCGCCGCGGTTTCGCTCAGCACCAGCCGGATCGCGCAGGTTCCTCCGGCGGCCACGGTCAAACGATAATGCGCCGCCGCCTTGGTCCCCGACCGGGCGGGGTTGACCGCCTCGCGCCGGCCCGCCACCACATAATCGTTGATGCTGTCCTTGACATAGGGCGACGGGTTGGGCGTGGCGAAGAGCCGCTCGCTGTTGGTGTCGTTTTCGGTGAACAGCAGATCGGGCGCGCCTTCACAATAGAGGAAGTAGCCGCCAAGCGTGGCATGCAAGGCAAAGACGGCGCGGGTACCCGAGGCGCTCTCGACCTGCCGCAGCAATGGTCGCGGCGAGTATGGCCACCAAGCCCAGGTATTGCGGAACCAGAGCGTCGGCAGCACGTCGATCTCCGCGGTATCCGGCCCGCGGTTGCTGACTTCGACTTTAATCAGGATTTCGCTCGGCGCTGCCTTGGCATATTCGACTTGAATGTCAAAGTATCGGCTTTCATCGAAAATGCCGGTATCCAGCAGCTCGTATTCCAGATCGCTGCCGCCGCGCCGACGGTTGGTTTCGACTAAATCGCCATAGGGATACGCATTCTGCGGGTATTTGTAGAGATACTTCATGTACGAGTGGGTCGGGGTGTTGTCGAGGTAAAAGTAATATTCCTTGACATCCTCGCCGTGATTGCCCTCGTGGTTGGTCAGCCCGAAGGCCCGCTCCTTGAGGATCGGATCGCGCCGGTTCCACAGCGCCAGGGCAAAACATAACAGCTGCTGATCGTCGCTGATGCCGGCAAGTCCGTCCTCGCCCCAGCGATAGGCGCGCGAGCGGGCCTGGTCATGCGGGAACGAATTCCAGGCGTCCCCATTGGCACTGCAATCCTCGCGCACGGTGCCCCATTGGCGCTCGCTGAGGTATGGCCCCCATCGCCGCCAAGCAACACCTTGCTGATGCGCCTGGTCGAGACGCCGCTGTTCCGCCGTCTGCGCCGGCGGCGAATTTTCGGCCAACTGCATGCCTCCCATGTCCGACGTCTTGCCGGCGCTTATTAGCTTAGAATCGTTACTATCGGATCAACCGGCGAGATGGCTGGTATCGTTCCACAGCCGGATCGCCGGCTCGGCCAAATTGTGCTCGTAGCCGAGAATGCTGAGGCTCGCCGTGCCCAACACAAAATAACGCCCGCTTGATGGCCTCAGTCCGAGCCAGCGGGCGGCGACCACGCGCGAGATATGGGCGCTCGAGACGACCAGCGCGTCGCCATGGAGGGCCCGGATGCGGGCGATGACGCGGTCGGCGCGCAGGCCGACCTGGTCCGCCGCTTCTCCTCCGGGTGCGCCGTCGCGAAACAATTGCCAATCCGGCCGCGCGCTCAGAATCTCGGCGGTGCGGCGCCCTTCATAATCGCCGTAATCCCATTCGGCGAGATCGGGCTCGACCTCGGCCGCCGCGCCAAACCCGGCCAGCTCGCAAGTTCGCAGCGCGCGCTGCGAGGGGCTGGTCAACACCTTGGCGAAAGAGAGCCCGCGCAGCCGCCCGGCAAGAGCCCGCGCCTGATCCTCGCCGTGCGGGGTCAGCGGCAGGTCGGTGCGGCCGGTGTGCTGGCCCGAAAGGCTCCAGGCAGTTTCGCCGTGGCGCGCGAGATAGACCAGCGGAAGCGGTTCGGTCATGGTTCTCTCCGATTGAGGATGCCGCCGGCAGTATCGGGCTTGCCGGCCCTGATGCCGGGCCGCCTGGGTCTGCGCCATAGCCGCCGGCCTTCGACGATTTGCCAAGCGCCGAGCGCCGGCAGCCCGATCGTCAAATCGCGGGCCCGCTTCAACAGCGACAACGCCAGCGCCATCTCGGGCGTCAGGCCAAAGCTGGCGCCGATCAGCACGTAAGCGCCCTCCTGCACGCCGACCGCGTTGGGGATGGCGAAGGCAAAGGTGCGGATCGCGTAGAGCAGCCCCTCGATCACCAGCACCGTCTTGAACGGCAGCGGGGCGCCCGCCAGGCGCAACGCCAGCCAGGCTTCGAGGCCGCCGGCGATCCAGCAGGCGAAGTGCAGAAAAAACCCGGCCCACAGCCGTGCTTTCAGCGCGTAGGTCTGGCGCAAAGCCGCATGCAGCGCCGCCGCACCCGCCGAACTTCGCTCGGCCCAGCCGCGCCCGAGACGCCGGGCGAGGCGATCGAAGAGGCCGAGGCCGCGCTGCTGCGCCGCGACAAAGCCGGCGGCTGCCAAACTCGCAGCGGCCAGGCCGAGGGTCAGGGGCAAGGTCATTTCCGAGCCCGGCCGCAAGCTGACGAGCAAGACGAGGGCAAGCGTCGTGTAGGCGAGCTTGGCGAAAAACTCGAGTGTCAGATCGACAATCGTGCTGGCTGCAGCAATCGAGCCCGGCAGGCCGGCGAGCGACAATGCTCGCGCGCCGATCACGCAGCCGCCGACCGGCGACAGCGGCAGGACCTCCGAACCGGCCTCGCGCAGGAGGCGGGCCCACAAAAACACGCAGCGGGGCGCCCCGGGCGCCAAGCCCCGCCACGCGATCCCCATCACCGCGATCAGTCCAAGGTGAATGGCGCAGATTGCGGCAAACCCCTCCCAGCCGATGGCGAGCAGCGAGCGCGCCACCGCGCCAGCACCGAACACGGCGACGAGCGCCGCGATCCCGGCGAGGCCGATCAGCGCGGCGAGGATCGGAACGGCTCTCACGCCCTCCCGATAGCGGGGTGCGTTGCGGGTGGCAAGCGCGCCGCCACCGCGTTCCGCGCAGCGCGAGCCTGCCGCCGGGTTCCATCTCTTGGCCTGATCGGCGGTCGCAAAAAGCCCGACGCAGCTCCGCAGCCGCGGTCCAGCTGCCGCCTAAACGAACGCCGGAGCCACTTCGGCCATAAAGCGGGCCATCTCGTCCTTGACCTGGGCGTGCGGCTTCAAGCCGACATTGAAATAAAGGATGACCTCGTCGAACCCGGTGGCCTCGACGTTTTTCAGGCTGTCGATGATCTGCGCCGGGGTGCCGAGGAGCACCGAATTCTCGGTCAGATCGGCGGGTCCGACATTGCGCAGCCGCTCGACCATCTCGACGAAATAGCGGTAGGAGGGGGGCGCGGTCTTCGGGTCACCCGGAAAGGCGGCGATCACGCATTCGCGGTAATAGCGTAGTTGGCGGGCGCGGGCCGCCTGCTGCTCCCGCGCATCATCGGCAAAATGGATGAAATAGCTGCACGCGAGCCGCCCCCGCGGCTTGCCGTGCCGGGCGCAGATCTCGCTGTAGAGGGAGCCCACCTGGCGCAACCCGCCATAGGTCATCGCTGCGGCGAACGGGGCCACGATCAAGTTGCAGCCGAGCCGGGCGGCAAGCTCGATCGAGGGTTGCGAGAACGAGGCGACGTAGGTCGGGATCGGGCATTGCACCGGCTGCGGCGTGATCGCCACATTGTCGAACTGGTAATATTTGCCATGATGCGAAATCGGGTCCGCGCTCGACCACAGGCGGCGGACCACCTCCATTCCCTCCTCGAAGATCTGTTGATTCTCTTCGAACGAGACCTTGAACGGCTGGTATTCGCGCCGGTCGTAGCCGCGCCCGGCGGCGAAATCGACCCGCCCGCCGCTCAAGAGGTCGAGGCTCGCCCATTGCTCGGCGACGCGGATCGGATGATTCAACGGCAATACCGTCACCGCCGGGGCGAGCCGGATCTGCCGGGTGCGCGCCGCGACATGAGCCAGCGCCAGGTCGGGGCACGACAGCACGCCCAACGTGCTGAAATGATGCTCGCCGATCCACGCCGAATCGAGCCCGACGGTCTCGGCGTAGACCGCCTCGTCGAGGATGTCGGCGACCAACTGGTTGGCGGTGCGCGGGTTATTTTCGTAATGATTGTCGCTGAGCGTGAAATAGCCGAACTGCATTTTGCCGCGCTCCGGTTCCAGCCTGCCAAAACTTGCGGCCGATAAGCCATTCTCGTCGCCCCCGCGCAAGCGTCGCAAAAGCGAGGGTCCAGGGGCGAGCGCGCTCACGGTTGCCCCTGTTCAAGCCAGAGCCTGCCCCTGGCCCGAACAGGGGGGCAGGCTCTGGCCCCTTGCTTTCGCGGGGGTGACGGTGATTGTGGAACGTGAATCCAGAAATGCTCTACCTTTGCCCCCGCGCTCGGCCTGATGCCGATGCATGATCGTGTCTTTTGACCGTGCCGCGGCAGCGTGATAGGAACGACTATGGACGACGGTGGCGTCTCGGACCCACACGCCGACGCCTACACGGAAATCGTCGTGCGTTATCCCCGACGACCTGGCGCGGCGCCTTAGCGCCGCGTAGCGAACGCGGCCCCCGAGAGCAAGAGGGCGGAGGGGCTTCGGCAGACGGGTTTGCAGGACGTCACCGATCCTAAGTTCGTTATTTGTTCTTGATGAAATTCCCAGCGGCCGCGCGCCGTCAAGAGCCGGTGCAGGGGGTATCCCGCGGCTTGGCTCCGCGCTTCGAGCATGTGAAAAAATCGCGGGGAGCTTCGTCAGCAAGCAAATTACAGGTCGCTTTCCCGGCGAAAGCCGGGACCCATTTGGCGACAAGCACTAGCGTATCAAGAAAGCGCAGGGGCTTAGCAACCGATGGCGAGTTCGTGCGGCGGAACAATGGCGCTCGTCGAGGTGGAGAAGATCGAGCGCGCCATGGAGCTGCTGCCGGACAGCCCGGCTATGCACGCCGAGTGGAAGCGCCTGGTGGTGCAGTCACCGCGTGCAGGGCGTGAAGGTCCATGGCGCCCGCCTGGTCGCCGCGATGAACGTGCACCGCGTGCGCCGGCTCCTGACCTTCGACGCCGGCGACTTCGCCCGCAACGGGATCGGGGTGCTAACGCCGGGTTCCGTGCTCTCGTAGGAAAAGCGCCGCCGCAGAGGTATTTCGCACAGGATCCTCGGCGGTCGGCCGGCTTGCGATATCTGACCAGCGGCAAATACTGGAACGGGCAGGTCTCTGTTTTCCACGCACAGAAATGCTCCTCATGGATTCTTCTGAAACAGGCCCACCGGTTTCGACAATTTTCGCCCACTCGCTACGAGACCGACCGACTGAGGATTGGGAGCCGCTGTCGCATCATCTCACCGCCGTCGGCAATCGCGCTGCGGAGTTCGCGGCAGCCTTCGGCTGGAAAGAAGCTGCTCGGGTTGCAGGCCGGCTGCACGACATCGGCAAATGCTCCGCGGCCTTCCAGGCCTATATCCGCGGCGAGCGCGAGCGCGGCGGCGACCACTCGAGTGCCGGTGCCCAGGTTGCGCTCGAAGCCTATTCCGGCGTCACCCGCTTTGTCGGCCGCATGCTTGCTTTCGTCATCGCCGGGCACCATGCCGGACTCGCCGACGGATTGGCCCTCGACGAGCGCTTGCAAGCCCAGCCAGTAAACGCGCCGGGATGGCAGGACCAAACCGAGCCGCTGCCGAATGTGCGGTCGCTCGTTCCAACGCGTCCGTTGGAGCGGGCCCCCGACACGGGGTTCAGTCAGGCGTTCCTGACGCGGATGCTATTCTCCTGCCTGGTCGACGCCGACTTTCTCGAAACCGAGCGCTTTTATGCCGAAGCGGAGGACGCCCTCGTCGACCGGGGCGACCATCTCGACCTCGCCACACTTCGCGAGAGATTACGCGCCTACATGGCTCGATTGCGTGCTGAGGCCGACCCGAGCCCGGTCAACGCGCTCCGAGCCGAGGTTTTGGACAAGGCTGTCGAGCGCGCCGCGTTGTCGCCGGGCCTCTTCACGCTGACCGTGCCGACCGGCGGCGGCAAGACCCTGGCGTCGCTCTCGTTCGCGCTCGAGCATGCGGTTCGACACGGGCTGCGGCGGGTCGTTCACGTGATCCCGTTCACCTCGATCATCGAGCAGACCGCGCAGGTGTTCCGAGAGGCGCTGAATACCACCGACGATGTTCTGGAGCACCACGCCAGCTTCGATTGGGAGCGCGCGGCCGAGGCGCGGCGGGACGATGGCGAGGGGCCCGACGGCTTGGCAAAATTGCGCCGCGCGGCGGAGAACTGGGACGTGCCGATCGTCGTCACCACCGCGGTGCAGTTTTTCGAGAGCCTGTTCGCCGCGCGCCCCTCGCGCTGCCGCAAGCTGCACAATTTGGCCGGCAGCGTCATCGTGCTCGACGAGGCGCAGACCCTGCCGATCCCGCTGCTGCGCCCGTGCATGGCCGCGCTTCGGGAGCTGACCGCCAACTACAACGCGAGCGTCGTGCTGTGCACCGCCACGCAGCCGGCCTTGCGGCAGCAGGACGGGTTTGAGCACGGTTTTCCGATCGACGACACGCGCGAGCTAGCACCGGAACCGAAGCGACTGTACGCGCGCCTCAAGCGGGTAAAGGTCGAGCAGCTGACCGATCCGACCACGAACGAGACCATCGCCGCGCGCTTCGCCGAGCAGCCGCAGATGCTGTGCATCGTCAACAGCCGCGCCCATGCCCGCGCGCTGTTCGAGGCGATCCGCGAATTGCCCGGCGCCGCCCACCTGACGACGCTGATGTGCCCGCGCCACCGCCGCATCGTATTGGCCAAACTGCGCGAGCGCCTGAAACGGGAAGAGCCGGTGCGGCTGGTCTCGACCTCGCTGATCGAAGCCGGCATCGACATCGATTTTCCCGAGGTTTGGCGCGCGGCTGCCGGGCTGGATTCGATCGCCCAAGCCGCGGGCCGCTGCAATCGCGAAGGCCGGCCGATGCCCGGCCGCACCGTGGTGTTCGAGCCCGCCGAAGCCAAGCCGCCGAATGAGCTGACGGCATTCTGGCAGGCGGCCCGTCCGGTGCTGCGCCGTTATGACGATCCGCTGACGCTCGATGCTGTACAGCATTATTTTCGAGAACTTTACTGGCAGAAGGGCGATGCCGCATTTGACACGGCCCGCATCGATGGCCGCCCGGGCATTCTCCCCGCGATCGCCGAACGGGCGCCGGACGCCCGCTTTCCGTTCGCGGCCATTGCTGCCGCTTTTCGCATGATCGATGACATCATGGAGCCGGTGATCGTCCCCTGGCGATCCGACACCGACGACGGTGACGCCAAGACGGTGCTGAACCGGATCGCCGCGATGGATCGCCCGCTCGCGCGCGACCTGCGCCAGCTGCAGCAATACACGGTCCCGATCCCGCCAAGAGCGCGCGACGCGTGGCTCGCCGCCGGCGTGCTGCGGTGCGTCCACCCCGCGCTCGGCGACGCCCTGCTGCGCTTCGAAGACCTCGCGCATTATGACCCGATGACCGGCGTGCAACTCGATCCGGACTTGCGGTCGCCGGAGGCGAACATCATCGCGTAGAGCCCTCATTAACCGATCTTCCGTAAACTTGCCTCTTATGTTCTAGGCATGGTTGAGGCTGCTGGGAGTATGTAATGGCCTACGGCGTGCGGCTGCACGTATGGGGGGAGCGCGCCTGTTTTACGCGGCCGGAAATGAAGGTCGAGCGCGTCTCCTATGACGTGATGACCCCCTCGGCCGCGCGCGGCATCCTCGAGGCGGTGCATTGGAAGCCGGCGATCCGCTGGGTGGTGGACCGTATCCACGTGTTGAAGCCGATCCGCTTCCAGTCATTCCGCCGCAACGAGGTCGGCGCCAAGATCAGCAGCGTCACCGCCGAACGCGCGATGCGGGCGGGATCGACCGCCGGGCTGGGTCTGGTGATCGAGGACAACCGCCAGCAGCGCGCCGCGACGCTTCTGGTTTGCGTCGCCTACGTCATCGAGGCGCATTTCGAGCTGACGGCCAAGGCGCTGGCGGACGACACCCCGGCCAAGCATCTCAGCATGTTCAACCGCCGTGCCGCGAGGGGCCAATGCTTTCACCGGCCGTGCCTCGGCACCCGCGAGTTCGCGGCCGATTTCACGCTGATCGCCGAGGGCGCGCCGCTGCCGGAGTGCGAGCTGCCGCCCGGCCAGCGCGACCGCGACCTCGGCTGGATGCTGCACGACATCGACTTTGCGCCTGACGGCAACGCAACGTCGCGCTTCTTCGGGCACGACTCGTCGACGGCGTGCTGGACATCGAGCGCTGCCTGGCCGAGGGCACCGCCACATGACCATCCTCCAGGCCCTCGACCGCTATTACGACCGCATGGCGGCGCGGAACGAGGCGGATGCGCCGGGCTACTCGCGCGAGAAGATCGGGTTTGCCATTGTGCTGTCGGACGACGGTGAGCCGATCGAGAAGCTAGATCTGCGCGAGCCTGCCGGTAAACGCATGGTCCCGCGCCTCCTAGAAGTGCCGGTGGCGGTAAAGCGCACTGCCGGTATTTTGCCGAACTTGTTGTGGGATAAGACCTCATACGCATTGGGGCGAACCGCGGGCGAAGCCAGGCGGACCACTGAGGAGCACGCTGCGTTCAAGGCGGCAAACCTCGCGATGCTCGACGGCGCGAACGACAAAGGGCTCGTCGCGTTGCGGCGCTTCCTGGAAGCGTGGTCGCCGGCGCGCTTCGACGCGGCTCCGTTCATAGCGGAGATGCTCGACGCCAATGTCGTCTTCCGCCTCGGCGGCGAACTCCGCTTCATCCATCAACGGGAGGCGGCCAGGCGCCTGATTGAAGCGCGGGCTGGCGGCGACGGCCCAACCGGCTTCTGCCTGGTCACCGGAGTCGAATCGCCGCTACGCCGGCTTCACCCGTCCATCAAGGGCGTGGGCGGCGCGCAGTCGTCGGGTGCGTCGCTGGTGTCGTTCAACCTCGACGCCTTTAGCTCCTACGGCAAGGAGCAGGGGGCAAATGCACCCACATCGGAAGGGGCGGCGTTCCGCTATGGCGCGGCGCTCAATCGTATGCTCGATCGCGGCAGTCGGAACCGAGTCGCCCGCCCGATCGGCGACACGAGCGTGATCTTTTGGGCCGACACATCCGCTGCCGTCGATGAGAACGCTGCGATGGCGGCGGAGGGGTTCTTCGCCGCTGGCATGGATCCCGCGGCGCAGGACGGCGCCGCCGACAACGACTTGTCAGAAGCCGCCAAGCTGCGCGATGCGCTCGACAAGCTCGCCGACGGCCGCCCCGTCCAGGACCTGGGTCTCGGGCTGGTGCCGGGAACGCGCTTTCACGTGCTGGGCCTCGCACCCAATGCCGCAAGATTGTCGGTGCGGTATTGGCTGGACGACAGCTTCGACGCGTTCGCGCGCCGCCTCGCCGAACATTATCGCGACCTCGCCATCGACCCACCGCCCTGGGGCGCGAAACCGCCATCGGTCCAGCGGTTGTTGGTAAAGACCACCGCACTCCAGGAGAAATTCGACAACATCCCGCCGCTGCTGGCCGGCGAGGTGATGCGCGCGGTGCTGAGCGGGACCCGCTATCCGCGCACCTTGCTGACCGCGACTATCATCCGCCTCCGCGCCGGAGACGACCCTTGGACCGGCTGGCATGCCGCCGCGATCAAAGCCTGCATCAATCGTTCGGAAGAGGAGAACGTGCCCATGGCGCTCGAACCGGATAACCCCAGCGCTGCTTATCAGTTGGGTCGCCTTTTCGCAGTGCTTGAATCCGCCCAATATGCCGCGCTCGGCCGGGTGAATGCTCCGATAAGCGCTCGCTATTACGGATCGGCTTCGGCGACGCCGGCGCGTGTATTCGGCCCGCTGCTGCGCGGGCTGCGCCATCACGTCGCCGACGCTCTGAAGCAAGGGCGCGGCGGCTGGATCGACGGGAAGGTCGGCGAAATCATGGCTAAGCTGCAGCCCGAGCTTCCGCGCACGCTGCGCCTGGAGGATCAGGGGCGCTTTGCCATCGGCTACTATCACGAGCGCGCCTCCCGACGTTTGCGAACGCACGAAACTGATCCGAGCGAGGAGGAGGCGAGCCAGTGACAAACCCGAACGCGGTCGCACGACGGCACGAGTTCGTTCTGTATTTCGACGTCGCCAACGGCAACCCGAACGGCGACCCGGACGCCGGCAATATGCCGCGCATGGACCCGGAGACCGGGCACGGCCTGGTCAGCGACGTTTGCCTGAAGCGCAAGATCCGCAACTTCGTCGAGATGACCAGAGGGGATGAAGTTCGGCATCAGATCTACGTTACCGAAGGCTCGATCCTAAACGAGAAGCATCGGGAAGCATATCTTCGCGAGCGGCCGGACGATCCGGAAGTAAAAACTGCCAGGAGATTGACCCCAAAATCGGATGGGGAGGCGCAGCGGATCAGGCAATTCATGTGCGACAATTTCTTCGACATCCGTGCTTTCGGCGGCGTGCTCTCGACCGGGGTCAACGCCGGCCAGGTTCGCGGCCCGGTGCAGCTCGCCTTTGGGCGCTCGGTGGAGCCGATCCTGCCGCTTGAAATATCGATCACCCGGATGGCGGCGACCAACGAGAGAGAGAAAAAGGAACGCACCGAGGGCAGTGACGACGAGAAGCGCGGCGATAACCGCACAATGGGCCGCAAACACATTGTGCCTTACGGGCTTTATCGCGCGCATGGGTTCGTCTCCGCGCCATTGGCCTCACACCCGGTCAAGGGCACAGGCTTTTCCGACGACGATCTCGAGCTCTTGTTCGAGGCGCTGACCAACATGTTCGACCATGACCGCTCCGCCGCTCGGGGCGAAATGGCGACCCGCAAGCTCGTGGTATTTCGGCATAACTCGGCACTCGGCAATGCTCCGGCGCACCAGCTGTTCGAGCGGGTAAAGACCTGGCGGGTTTACAAGGGTTCGCGTCATGAGATCGGCGACGAAGCCACAGATAATTGGCCGTCCGCCCGCGCCTTCTCGGACTACGCCATCACCGTCGACAGCGATGCTGTCCCTGAAGGGGTCGAAGTGACCGAACGATGAGGCCACGATGTCCGTGCCGCTTGCGAGCCCGGAGGTCGAGGATGCGCTGATCCCGCTGTCGGCGTTGCAGCATCAGCTGTTCTGCCCGCGGCAATGCGCTTTGATCCATGTCGAGGGCTTGTGGGCGGAGGACGGCGCCACCGCCGAAGGCCGCATCCTGCATGAGCGGGTGGATGCGGGCCGGCCCGAGCGCCGGCCGGGCGTGCGGATCGTGCGTGGCCTGGCGCTGCGCTCGCTGGCGCTCGGCGTCTCGGGTATCGCCGACGTCGTCGAATTCTCGGGCCGGCCGCCGCGACCCTTCCCGGTCGAATACAAACGCGGCAAGCCCAAGGCGCACCAGGCCGACGAGGTGCAGCTCTGCGCCCAGGCGATCTGCCTGGAGGAGATGTTCGGCGGCGAGATACCCGAAGGCGCCCTGTTCTACGGAATGACCCGACGGCGCCAGACCATCGCCTTCGATGCCGCCTTGCGCGGGCTGACCGCCGCAACCGCCGCCGCGGCACGGGCGAGCATCGCCGCCGCCCGCACACCGCCGCCGGTGCGCATGCCCGCTTGCCGCCGCTGCTCGCTCGAAGTCCTGTGCCAGCCCGCTCGGCTGGAAAAGCCACCGCATATCGCCCGCTGGCTCGCGGCGCAGATCGCCGATTGAGGAGGGCTCTGGTGCGACGCATGCTGAACACGATCTATGTCACCAGCGAGGGTGCGTGGCTGCGCAAGGACGGCGCCAATCTGGTGGTCGAGGTCGATGGCGCCGAACGCGGCCGCGCACCGCTGCACCTGCTCGACGGCGTCGTCAGCTTTGCCCGGGCGGGCGCATCGCCGGCGCTGCTGGCCGCTTGCGCCGAAGCCGGCGTGACCGTGTCGCACCTCGATCCCAATGGCCGCTTCCTCGCGCGGGTCGAGGGTGCGCGCACCGGAAACGTGCTGCTGCGCCGGACGCAGTTTCGCATCGCCGATGATGCCGCACGCAAGGCCGTCATCGTACGGGGCATCGTCGCCGCCAAAGCCGCCAATCAGCGCGCCGTCGTGCGCCGCGCCCTGCGCGACCACGGGGAAACGATGCCGGCGCCGGCTCGCGACGCGCTGGTGCTGGCCGAGCGCCGGCTGACCGATGCAGCCCGCCGTACCATCATTACAACCGAAGTGGACGGCTTGCGCGGCATCGAAGGGGAATCGGCCCTGGTCTATTTCAGCGTGTTCGATCATCTCGTGCGCGTCGACGGTCCGGAATTCCGTTTTCGCGGACGCTCGCGTCGGCCCCCGCTCGACCGGTTGAACGCCCTGCTGTCCTTTCTCTATGCGATGCTCGGCCATGATTGCCGCTCCGCCCTCGAGGCCCACGGGCTCGACCCGCAGGTCGGCTTTCTCCACGCCGACCGGCCGGGCCGCGCCGGTCTCGCCCTCGATTTGATGGAAGAGCTGCGGCCTGTGCTTGCAGACCGTCTGGCGCTCAGCATGATCAATCGCCGCCAGCTTGTGGCCGGCGATTTCGTCGTCGAGGAGGCGGGCGGCGTGCGGCTGACCGACGCGGCTCGAAAGCGTGTGCTGGTCGGCTGGCAGGAGCGTAAGCGCGACGAGCTTCGGCATCCATTCCTTGGCGAAACCGTAACGCTCGGCCTCGTCGCGCACATCCAGGCCCAATTGCTCGCCCGCCATCTGCGCGGTGATCTCGACGGTTATCCCGCCTTTGTGTGGAAGTGAACTGCTGGCGTGCTGATGCTCGTCGCCTACGATGTCAGCACCGAGACGCCGGCTGGCCGCCGGCGGTTGCGGCGCGTGGCGCGCGCCTGCCTCGATTTCGGCCAGCGCGTCCAGAAGTCGGTTTTCGAGTGCGAGGTGGACCCGGCGCAATGGGCGGCGCTGCGCGCCCGCCTGGTCGGCGAGATCGACCCCGCGGCCGACAGTTTGCGCTTCTACCGGCTCGGCGCAGAGGGCCGACGCCGGGTGGAGCATGTCGGGGCCAAGCCGGCCCTCGATCTCGACGGGCCGCTGCTTTTTTGAAACATCCGCGAAGGCGCGCGAACCGCCAGCTCGCAGCACTTTCCAAGCGGGATCGCGCGATCCAAACGCATAACATTATCAGCCGTATAGACCCAAAACTCTCAACCCATTGCGTCGTGCGCAGCCGAACGCCGGCCAGTTCGCACATCGACCATAATTGGTCTTTGTCAGCCCTCGTATTAGAACTGGTGCGGTCGCCCCCTCACGGGGGCGCGGATCGAAACAGTCCGTGCACTGCCGGGCGATCCGCCGATGCCGGTCGCCCCCTCACGGGGGCGCGGATCGAAACATCGCGGCATGCGGTCGCACGACGCGGCGACTCGATGTCGCCCCCTCACGGGGGCGCGGATCGAAACCGCGTGCTGCTGTCGCTCGGCAGTCTGGCCCGCGGTCGCCCCCTCACGGGGGCGCGGATCGAAACATCGAGTCGACGCCATGCGGCGACCAGCCGCACGTCGCCCCCTCACGGGGGCGCGGATCGAAACGCTGCACGCCGTGCCGGACGCGACAGTCGGCGGTCGGTCGCCCCCTCACGGGGGCGCGGATCGAAACCGATGCATCAGCAGCGCACGGCGCCCGTGCCGCCGACGTCGCCCCCTCACGGGGGCGCGGATCGAAACGTCGAGCGCCGGCACTGCAGCAGATCGGCCCGCAGGTCGCCCCCTCACGGGGGCGCGGATCGAAACCGCGTGCGACCGCGGCACGGCGCTCGGCATCGACGGTCGCCCCCTCACGGGGGCGCGGATCGAAACACGCTCAGATGCGCCGGCGGGTCGGCTGCCGGGTCGCCCCCTCACGGGGGCGCGGATCGAAACATGACGCACGCCGTCGGAGCCGCGGCTACTGGTCGCCCCCTCACGGGGGCGCGGATCGAAACGCCGATCGCGCGAGCTCGGCATGCCAGTGCCGACGGTCGCCCCCTCACGGGGGCGCGGATCGAAACGCCGAAGTGCCGCTGCGCGAGTCGCAGCATCGCTAGCTGTCGCCCCCTCACGGGGGCGCGGATCGAAACCATCGGCGCTACGCCGGCGCGAGCGCATCAGCGCCGGTCGCCCCCTCACGGGGGCGCGGATCGAAACTATGTAGTCGGCTGGCCGACGATGCCGCGCGAGCTGGTCGCCCCCTCACGGGGGCGCGGATCGAAACATCGACAGCGATCAGCAGCGATCGCGGCGACGCTCGGGTCGCCCCCTCACGGGGGCGCGGATCGAAACACCGATGCGCGCCGCGCCGATGCGGCGACGCGCGCGGTCGCCCCCTCACGGGGGCGCGGATCGAAACACGCATGGCGTCGGCGCGATCGGCTGCGCCGATCGCGGTCGCCCCCTCACGGGGGCGCGGATCGAAACCGAGCGATCGCGCAGCCGCGCGCGATCGCAGACGTCGCCCCCTCACGGGGGCGCGGATCGAAACGATCGCGCTGCGCTGATCGTCGCGCGCCAGCGTCGCCCCCTCACGGGGGCGCGGATCGAAACCAGCGTCGCTGGCACGCGATCGTCGCGAGCGATCGTCAGGTCGCCCCCTCACGGGGGCGCGGATCGAAACTTCGCATCGCGCGCGGTCTGTGCGGCCGCGCCAGGTCGCCCCCTCACGGGGGCGCGGATCGAAACATCGGACGCCATGCGACGGCATGCAGCGGCTGGCACGGTCGCCCCCTCACGGGGGCGCGGATCGAAACCTGCAGCGACTGCCGCGGCTCGGCTGGCGCGCCGGGTCGCCCCCTCACGGGGGCGCGGATCGAAACTTGGCGATCGCGGATGCCGCTAGGCGACGCTGCCGCGTCGCCCCCTCACGGGGGCGCGGATCGAAACGGCGAGCTGCGGCACGTACCGCCGGGTCGCGCCGAGGTCGCCCCCTCACGGGGGCGCGGATCGAAACTCTCGGATCACCGGCGCGCAGTCGCGCGATCCGGGCGTCGCCCCCTCACGGGGGCGCGGATCGAAACGCAGCATGGCACGATGGCATCGATCGCACGCCGCGGTCGCCCCCTCACGGGGGCGCGGATCGAAACCTATGGCCGGCTGTCGGCGCCGACCTGGCGCGCAGTCGCCCCCTCACGGGGGCGCGGATCGAAACTGCAGCTGCGCGATCGCTCGTGCGCTCGAGCCGGTGGTCGCCCCCTCACGGGGGCGCGGATCGAAACTCGATGCGTCGATGGCGCGGCGCCAGTCGACACGCTGGTCGCCCCCTCACGGGGGCGCGGATCGAAACGCGATCCGTCGACGCGCGATCGCCGTCGAGCGCTGAGTCGCCCCCTCACGGGGGCGCGGATCGAAACTGCCGACGGCGTCGGCGCTGATGCGCCGGCGTGCCGGTCGCCCCCTCACGGGGGCGCGGATCGAAACCGCACGCGTCGACGGACCGAGCGCCGGCGTCGATCCGTCGCCCCCTCACGGGGGCGCGGATCGAAACTCGTTGCCGTCGCGATGCACGACTGCCGACGACCCGGGTCGCCCCCTCACGGGGGCGCGGATCGAAACAATGCCACTTCGCAATGCCGAACCGATGATTCTGCTTCTCCATCGCTCCATCCTCTCAAGGATCGGAGCCTCCGAAAATCCCGGAGCGGTTCATATTCGGTGACTTGGTGGTAGCTACCATCCTGTGCTCATCAATAGGCCACTTTGAACGTCGGACTGTCCTCCGGGCGCGTCTTGCGGTGATCGTAGATGCGGGTGACGGCGATGTTGGCGTGGCCGAGCCATTCCTGGACCTTGGCGATATCGGCCTGATGGTCGAGCGCATTGGTGGCGCCCGTTGCCCGCAGCGCATGGGCCCCGATCTCGAACCCCAGCGCCGCTGAATACCCCCGCACGAGTTTGTAGACACCGTCGGGCGTCAGCGCCTCCTCGAGGCGGCCGGTGCGGTTGTTCTTGAGCGGGCGGAACAGCGCGCCGTTCTCGTCGTCGCCGTGCCCGGCGGCGTCGAGATAATCGTGGATCAATTCGTTCGTCCCCGGATGCCGCGGCAGACAGCGGGTTTTCTCTCCCTTGCCGGCGACCTTGAGGTGCGGGACGCCCCGCCGCGTGTTCCTGAAGTCCTTGACCTTCAGCTTGCACAGCCCCTCGCGTCGCAGCGCATGAAATAGTAGGGTCGATAGGATGCCGCGATCGCGCCTTTCCTTCACTGTTTCCGTGCCGGCCGCGGTGTCCTTCCCGGGCGCCGCGAGCAGATCGCCAGCCTGGTGGTCGCAGAGCGCCGGCGTCTTGCCTTCGCCGCCTCCGCCCGCGGGCGCTTGACGCCTTTGACCGGATTATGAGTGACAGCGTTTTTTTCGCAGAGATGCTCGAACAGCGAGGACAGCGCCGCGAGGCGGCGTCGGACCGTGGCGCCGCTCTGAATGTCTTCGCGCTGTGCGAGGTCGTCGCGCCAGGCGATGACATGCGCCCGATTCACGGTGCGGAATTCTTCCGGCCGGGCGATACCGGTGAACCGCATGAAATCGCCGATCGCGTTCTCGTAGGTGCGGCGGGTGCCGCGATTGCGGTTATTTGCAAACCACTCAGGCCGGCGGCGCGCCAGACGTCGATCTCCGGTATCACGGCAAAAGCTTAGCACCTACCGCCGTGTGATCCAGACTAAAGAATTGGTTTACGCCGGCGGTGAGGGCCGTCGCCATAGTGTCGGATTCGTTTCCTATAAAAAACAGAATAAATCCACCTGCACGGGATACCGGACGTTATCAATCGCAAGATGGCGACTCCGGGGCAGGGGTTGCAGACCACGATGGTCTAGCAGGCTGCTGAAAAAGGGCTTGCCGATCTGGCGCGCTGTGCTCCCTTTGAGCAGGGATGGGGGGTAGCGATGCGCGGCGACGACGAGATTTGCGGCAGCCTTTTCAGCTATGTAGACCTTGAAGAGCGGGTTCGGGCGGAGCATCCGCTGCGGCTGATTCGGGAGATTGCCAACGCGGCGCTGAAGGCGCTGGGCGGTGAGTTTGCGGCCTTGTATTCGCCGATCGGCCGCGGCTCGATCCCGCCGGAGCGGCTGATGCGGGCGCTGCTGCTGCAGGCGTTTTATTCGATCCGCTCGGAGCGGCAGTTGGTCGAGCGGATCGAATACGATCTGTTGTTCCGCTGGTTTGTCGGGCTGGGCATCGACGACCCGGTGTGGGACGCTACCAGCTTCACCAAAAACCGCGACCGGCTCTTGGGCCGGCGAGGTGGCGCAGAAGTTTCTCGCCGCCGTCTTGTCGCAGCCGAAGATCAAGCGGCTGTTGTCGAGCGAGCATTTCTCGGTGGACGGGACGCTGTTGGAGGCCTGGGCGAGCGTCAAGAGCTTTCGGCCGCGGGACGGCTCGGGCGGCCCACCCGGCCCAGGGCGCGACGGCGAGCGTGATTTTCACGGCGAGCGACGCAAGAACGACACGCATGCCTCGGCCACCGATGCCGATGCCCGGCTGTTTCGCAAGAGCCTGCCCCTGCGAAAGCAGGGGGGCCGGGCAAGGAGGCGCGGCTCGCCTTCATGGGCCATGCGCTGATGGAGAACCGCAACGGGCTGGTGGTCGGCGCGGTGGCGACCCGCGCCTCGGGCCATGCCGAACGACTGGCGGCACTGGCGCTGATCGAGCCGCATGCCGAGCGGCCGCGGCCGGTGACGCTCGGCGCCGACAAGGGCTACGACAGCGGCGATTTTGTCATGGAATTGCGCGAGCAGATGGTCACCCCGCACCTGGCGCAGAACCAGAGCGGGCGGCGCTCGGCGATCGACGGCCGCACCACCCGGCACCCCGGCTATGCGATCTCCTTGCGCATCCGCAAACGCATCGAAGAGGTCTTCGGGTGGGTCAAAACGGTGGCCGGGCTGCGCAAGATGCACCATCGCGGGCTGCCCAAGGTCGATTGGCAATTCACCCTGGCAATGGCCGCCTACGATCTGGTCCGATTGCCCAAATTGCTGGCCGAAGCGGCACCATGACCACCCGCTCGACACGCACCGTGCGCATGTCGCAACTCTGTACCCGCAACACTGGTTACGGATCGGGTGCCAACTCTCCTCTGTAACCCACATAGGTCCCGCCAGACCCCCAACCAACACGCAAATCATCCGTTTTTCAGCAGCCTGCTAGTGCGACGCGCCGAGATCGATCAGCGCCAGCCCTAGCTCCGGGCGCTTCGTGCGCCGCAGATGGGCCGGCGTTTCAACCAGGGTCACCTCCAGCGTCGGCTGCACCACGCCGTTGAGCAGATGGCCGCCGCGGGTCGAGCCGTCACTGAGCCCGAGCACGACGTGGATGTGCGCGCTGGGCCTGCCGTCGTCGCCGATGGCGATGTCGCCGATCGCGCTCAGCACCTCGCATTGCTGCTCGACCGGGATCTCGCGGTAGGTCTTGCGTTGGCGATCGAACCAGCCGACCGTCGCCCGCGAAAAGGCGCCGAGGGCGGTCAACGAGGCGGCGCTCAGCGCTTCGCTTGCGGCAAAGCCCGTGATCGTCGAAAACGCTTCATCTTCTGGGTCTAGGACCAGCACAAAAATACGCTCACCGGCGCTGTGCGCGACAAGCTTCGACTTCATCGGCGGCTCCCGAGGCTCCCCATTCCGAACGGCGCCACGCGCTCGCCGTTCCATCGGAAACGCTGTCCGACGATGAGGCGCATTTGACGGCGAGCGGCGATCCGTCTTCGCCTACCGGCTCGAACTGGTGCTATATCCGTTGCAGCTGCCGAGCAGCCTCTAAGCCTCGGCAATTTGCCACGAGAAGGGGACCCGCCATGATCGTCGATGTGCATGCGCACTACACGCCGAAGAATTTCAGCGAGTTTATGGGCGACCGGTTTGCCTCGCCGGTGCACCTGCCGGTCAAGCGCGGAATGGCGCGCCACCCGTTCTCGGATTCGCCGGAGGACATCAGCGGCCGGCTCGAATTGATGGATGCCGCCGGGGTCGAAAAGCAGGTGCTGTCGCCGAACCATCCGCCCTATCTGCCCGATGAGGCGGAATGCGTCAAAGCGGTGCAGATGCTGAACGACGGCTATGCCGACCTGGCGCACCGCTACCCGCAGCGCATCGCCTCCTATGTGATGCTGCCGTTGCCGCATATCGACGCCGCACTGCGCGAGATGGAGCGCGGCTTCGACCAATTGGGCTGTGTGGGCGTCAACATGAACATCATCTGCCTCAACCGGTCGGTGGCCGAGACCGAGTTCGAGCCGATCTATCAGGAGATGAACCGGCGGGGCGCCGTCCTGTTTGTGCATCCCGCCGGCACCGGCATCTGCTCGCCCTTCATCACCGGCTACCGCTACACCGGGTCGGTCGGGACCTCGCTCGAGGATGCGACTTTTGTGTTGCACATGATCGCCCGGCAAATCCCGCACCGTTACCCGAACATCAAATTCATCGTGCCGCACCTCGGCGGTCCGATCCCGATGCTGTTGAACCGGCTCGACAAGCAGGGCCAGAGCGCGAGCGGCCATCCCAACCTCGCCGAGGCGCCGAGCGTCACCGCCAAGAAGTTCTGGTACGACACGGTGTGCTACGGCTCAAAGGCGGCCTTCACCTGCGCCCTCGAAGCCTTTGGCGCCGACCATCTGGTGACCGGCAGCGACTACCCGGTGCTGCAGGATTACGAGGAATACAAGGAAACCTTCGCCTACATCTCGCGGCTGGGCTTGCCCCAAGCGACGCTCGACCGGATCCTGCACCACAACGCCCAGCAGCTGTTCGGCTTCCCCCATTAGCCCGCCTTCCAATCATGCCGAACCCTTCGACCACGGAGATCACGCGAAGCACACGAGTTTTGACGCTGTGGTGACGCGGTTGCCGACGATGTTGTGACGAATCCACACGATACTCGCGCTGCGCCGGGTCTTGGCCTCGGCACGCGCGAGCGTCGGCTCCGCGTGGGTGGGCTCTCGAGCTGCGCGAAGGGCTTGTGGCCCGACCGTCCGATCGAGAGTACCGCATCATTGAGCGACGCCCTCGAATTACCGACCCACGCGACCGGCGACACAGCGTTGCTGCGCGCGCTGACCGAGGGCGACCTCGTAACCTTCCGACGGGAGCTCGACGACCGCGCGGTGCCCGATGATCGACGCGCGGCGCTCTATTGCCGGTTGGCGGAGCGGCTGTTCTATGACGGGGACCGGGAGGCGGCGGTCGAGTGCGCGCGCGCCGCCTTCGACCTGCAGCCCCCAGAAGAGCCGGTCGCCGATTTTTGCGCCTGGCTGTTCAGCAATTGCGCGCGCCATCAGGAAGCCGCGGCGGCCTATGAACGGCTGTTGGAGCGGCGCCCCGGCTGGGCCGCCGGGCACCGCCACGCCAGCGGCTCTTTTGCCGCGGCCGGCGATCTCGATCGCGCCATCCAGCACGGCGCCAGGGCAAGCGAGATCGAGCCGCACTCCTTTGAATTCGCCAACCACGCCGGATGCCTGTTGGCGAGCACCGGCCTATACCGCGACGCAATCGGGTATTTGTCGCGCGCCGCAGCGATCGAGCCCGACAACCCCGCGGTGCTGTGCTCTCTCTCAAAGGCGGCCTTCGCCCTTGACGACCGCACAGCGGCAATCGATTGGGCATTGCAAGCTTATGCGCTGGCGCCGAGTGAGCGCGATTATGCGCTCCATGCCGCCGAATTGCTGTTGCGCTCCGATCGGGTTGACGAGGCGGCCGCGATCGCCGCGGCCAACCTGGCGCTCGCCGGCGAGGACGGCACCGCCTTTCGGCTGCTGTCGGCGGCGCAGATGCTGCGCGGACGAGTCGAGGAGGCGATCGAGGCGATCGACCGCGCGCTGGCTTTGGCCCCGGAAACGGCCGAATATCATGTGCATCGCGGCAACCTTTTGTACCGGCTCGGCCGGTTCGACGAGGCGGCGGCGGCGCTCGACCAAGCGGCGTCGCTCGACCCGGAAAACCCGGCGGCCAGGCGCTCGCAGCTCAGCGTCTATTGCGACAGCGGCCGGTTTCGCGAGGCGCTCGCCGTCGGCGGCGAACTGATCCGCACCGCCCCTGACAATGAAGAATACGCGCGCGCCGTGCTGCACGTGCTGAACCGGCGGCTCGAAATCATCGAGGGCGACTATATCGTTTTTGGCGAGCGCCCCCCGCAGCCGGAACGGCAGCACCGGCCGCCGCCCAGCGGCTGGGCGGCATTGCGCACCCAATGGCGCGTCGTTCACGCCCTGATTGTGCGCGAGACCCGCACCCGGTTCGGCGACTCGACTCTCGGTTATGGCTGGGCATTGCTCGAGCCGATCCTGCATATCCTGACCTTGTCGCTGTTTTTCGCAGTCTTGATGCATGGCCGGCCGCCAATCGGCACCCAGTTTTTCATCTTCTATTACACCGGGCTCATCCCCTATCACGTGTTCGTCCATACCAGCAGTAGCCTGACCTTTGCCGTCACCAGCAACGGCTCGCTGCTGCAATTGCCGCTGGTCAACACGTTCGATGTGATCCTCGCGCGGGCCTTGCTCGAGCTGGCGACAGATCTAACGGTGGCCGTCATCCTGCTGGCCGGCTTTGGCGCACTCGGGCTCGGCACCATGCCCGACAATTTCACCGGTGTGTCAGCCTCGCTCGTCGCGGTCTGGGTATTCGCCTGCGGCTGCGGCTTTATCAACGCAGCGATCACCGGCTTCTTCAAGTCTTGGGACAAGATTTGGAGCCAGGTGACCCGGCTGCTGTACTTCTGCTCTGGGATCTTTTACGTCCCGGGAAACATGCCGGATTGGGTCCGCAACATTCTCTCCTGGAACCCGGTGCTGCATGCGATCGACTGGTTTCGGTCGAGCTTTTTCATCGGCTACGAGCCGCATTGGCTCGATCGCACTTATCTCGTGACCGCCGCCGGGCTGACCTTGCTGGTGGGCTTGGGGCTCGAGCGCAGCCTGCGGCGGCAGCTCTACGAACCGCAATGATCCGGCTCGAACGCGTCTCCAAGGCCTATCGCACCCGCGGCGGGCGCCGCGTCGTCCTCGACGATGCAAATGCGATTTTCGCATCAGGTCACAATTTTGGCGTCCTCGGGGTCAATGGCGCCGGGAAGTCGACATTGATCCGCCTGCTCGCCGGCTCCGAGCTGCCCGACCGCGGGTTGGTGCGGCGCTGGGCCCGCGTCTCATTTCCACTCGGCTTCGGCAGCACCTTTCACGGCGCCCTTTCCGGGCGCGAAAACGCGGCGTTCCTCGCTCGCATCTACGGCGCCGCGATGCGCCCGACGATCGGCTATGTCGAAGAATTCGCCGAGCTTGGCGAATATTTTGACATGCCGGTCAACACCTATTCCGCCGGGATGCGGGCGCGGCTCGCCTTTGCCGCCTGCCTGGCGATCGATTTTGACGTCTACCTGATCGATGAGGTGACCGAGATCGGCGATCAACGCTTTCGCCGCAAATGCGCCGAGGCGTTCCGGGCGCGCATGGCGCGTTCCGACATCATCCTCGTAACCCACAACCCGCAGACGATCCGACAATATTGCGATCGCGGCGCAATCCTCTCGAACGGCGCCCTCTTGCTCTACGACGATGTCGGCGCGGCGCTGACCCGCTATCACCGCATGCTCCAGGAGGCGATCTGATGCCGCAGACGGCGTTGGCGACGCGCGATGCCGCCGCGGGCGTGGCAACGGTGAGCCCGGCCGCGATGAGCCCAGAACCCATCGCGCCGGAACCCATCGGGCCAGAAACAATCGCGCCGGAAACAACCGAGCCGGCCGCGGCGCCCTTTGCCTTAGCACGGGTTTTTGGCCGTCCCCGCGGCGAGCCCGCGGGCGAGGTCGCGCTGTTTCGCGAGCACCGCTCGGGATGGCGCCAGGCCGCTGGCCAGCGCCGGGTTCCCTATGGCTGGCTTTCGTTCGTGCTGGTCGTGTTGCTGCCCGTAGCAGTCGCTGCGACCTATTACTTCTGCATCGCTGCCGACCAGTATGTCGCCGAATTTCGCTTTGGCCTGCGCTCTGCCGAGCCGGCTCGCGCGGCACCCGGCGGGCTGCTGCAGCCGGGCATCTCGACGCTGCAAATCGGGCTCGATTCCTATGTCGTCGCGCAGTACATCGGCAGCCGCGCAATCGTCGACGACCTCGACAAAAACCTCGATTTGCGGCGGATGTTTTCGAGGCCCTCGGCCGATTGGCTGGCCCGGCTGCAACTGCCGGTGCCGATCGAGGAGCTGGTGCGGTATTGGCGCGGCCAGGTCGACGCGTTTTTCGACCCGACCAATGGCACGATCGTGGTCCGCGCCCGGGCTTTCGCCCCGCAGGACGCGCTCGCTCTGGCGCAAGGCATTCTCGCCGCCTCGGAGCGGCTGGTCAATCAGCTGTCGGCGCGCGCCCAGCACGACGCGGTGCGCAATTCCGAACGAGAAGTGCGCGCGGCCGAGCGGCGGGTCAGCGGGGCCGATGCGCGGCTGCGCGAGTATCGCGACAAGAAGGGTCTGATCGACCCGCGCAAGACGGCGGATGCGAGCGCCGCCCTCGCCGGCCGGCTGCGCGACGAGCTGGTCCGCGCCAACACCCAGCTGGCCACATTGAAGGCGTTCGTCCGCGGCGATGCGCCGGCCGTCCAGATCCTGGAAGCCCAGATCCGCTCGCTCGAGGCGCAGCAGCAATCGGTCGACAGCGAAGTCACCGACACCGAGACGACGCGCACCCAGGCGCTCTCGGCGATGATGGGCTCCTACGAGGAGCTCGAAGATCAGCGGCGCTTTGCTGCAAACGCCTACCAGCATGCCCTCGAGGGGCTCGACCGGGCGCGCATCGAGGCCGAGCGTCAGCAAATCTACGTCGCCGATTTTGTTCGGCCGAGCCTGCCCGAGGAGGCGCTCTATCCGCGCCGCCTGCATGCGCTTGGCGTCGTGTTTCTGATCGCCTTCGCTGTTTGGGCGATCGGCGGGCTGACCATTCGATCGGTGCGGGATCACTTGGTGTAAGCGGCAGCCGCGGCGACAGCCGATAGGAGCACCCATTATGGCGAGCGTCGAGTTCGAAGCCTCCCGGCCGTTGCTGTTTCCGGCTCAGCCCGGCGCGGCGCTGAGCGCGCCGGCGTTTGCGGCGGCGCGGCGCGGGGCCCGCCCGCGGCTCGCCCTGGTCTCGACCTACAGCGATCTGTGCGGGATTGCCGCCTATTCGAAAAGCCTCGAGCAACAGCTGGCCGATGCGTTCGATGTCACGGTGTTCGACCTCAACCAGTTTCTGCTGCGCGCCACCCATACCCGGGTGCGCCGGTTCGCCGATCGCCACATCCAGGAAATTTGCCGGGAAATCAGGGAATTCGACGCGGTCAACCTGCAGTTGGAGCACGGCACTCTCGGCCGCAACTACCGCGACATCTTCCGCCGGTTCACCTGGATCGCCCGCGCCGCACCCCGGCTGTCGGTGACCTTTCACACTGTCTTCGAAGCCGACGAATTCGATTTCAAACGGTTTTTCCGGGAGCTCCTCAGCCTCAACCTCGGCAAGGCGATCAGCCTGCGCTCGCAATATAATCGCGCCCACCTGCTGTCGGCCGGGGTCGCCACCCATCTGCGCCGCGCCCAGCGTTTGAAGCCGGTCGCGGTCATCGTCCATACCCGCCGCGAGCTGTGGCACATGCGGTATGTCCACGGCTTGCGCCATGTCTACGATCATCCGCTGGCGTTTCTGAGCGAGCAGCAAGCGGGCGAAATCCGCCGCGGGGCGTCGCGCGCCCAATTCCCGCTGCTGGACGAGGTCCCCAAGGAGGCCAAGCTTATCGGAGTGTTCGGCTTCCTCGGGCGCTACAAAGGTTTCGACACGGTCATTCGCGCGCTGCACCACCTGCCCAAGAACTATCACCTGCTGATTTTCGGCGGGGTTCATCCGAACGAGATCAAGCCGCATCAGCCGATCGATCCGGTGGTGTCTTCATTGTTCGATGCCGGTTATGTCGATACCAACATCGCCGAGCGGATGCGCGCCGGGCCGGCGCGCAGCACCCCCTCGGTTTCGGTTGCGGTAGACGGCTCGATGCGCGACCTCCTGGTCGATCATCCCAAGGACTTGTCGCAGCGAATTCACTTTTTGGGGGCCGCCGGCGACGCCGAATTCCTGTCCGGGATGGCGGTTTGCGACGCTGTGGTCTTCCCTTATCTCGAAGTCGGCCAATCCGCGTCCGGCCCGATCTCGCAGGCGCTCGAGCTCGGCTGCCGGGTGATCGCCTCGCGCACCCACACGTTTCTGCAATTCGGCCGGTACCATCAGGATTTGATTGAGTACTTCGACATTGGCAACCACCTGGAGCTGGCCTCGCGCATCCCCGCCCGGCCGCAATACGACCCGCGCCGCCGCCTGCTCGCCTATAACGTCGAGACCAACAAGGCGGTCTACCTCGCCGCCAATGGCGCCGCCCCGAAATCGATCCGGCTGGCAGGCGGCCACACCCCGCGGTGAGGTGCCGCTCAGGCGTGCGCTCGGCGAGGAATCGACAAGGCTGGCCGGCGATCCTATGATGACGGCGGCAAAAAACCGCGCCGGCGCGCGGCAGAGGAGGAGAGGCCAGGATGAGAAACGGCTACCGCGCTTACGATTCCGACACGCACGTCAATCCGGCCGCCGAAGTGCTCGACCGCTATGTCGACCCGAGCTTTCGCGCGCGCCTGCCGGAACTGGAGCCGTATCGTGTGCCGAGCGGCCAATCGGTCGAAGGCGCAAGCCCGATGCATCAATATCGCGTCGGGACCAAATATTACCGCCGGGTGCTGGGCGAGAAGGCGCCGGCCGATACCTTCACCGGGCGCGAGACGCTGTGGCGGGGCACCAAAATGCCGCGGCCGGGCATCCAGGACGACCAGCCCGCCAACCGCGTCGCCGATATGAACGACGAGGGTGTGGACACGCATTTCCTGATCCCGACCTCATGGCTCAGCGTCGTCGGGCTCGACGACCCGGCGCTCGAGATCGGCATGATCCGCGCCTATCATCGCCACATGGCCGATTTCACCGCCGACCATCCCGACCGGTTGAAGAGCCTGATCGTGGCCTCGTCGCGCAATGTGCCCGAAGCGGTGCGCGAGATCCGCGAATGGGGCAAGTCGAGATGGGCGGTGGCGGTGCTGCCGCTGCTCGCCAAGGACATGCCGGCCGATCATCCCGACCTCTACCCGGTCTGGCAGGCCGCCGCCGATCACGATCTGCCGATCGCCAACCACAGCTTCACCTGGAACCCGCCCTATTATCCGGGCTACCTCGATTTGTGGGAAAACATCTTTATCGGCCGCGCCGCCGCTCACCCCTGGGGAGCGATGCGGTTTGTCGCGTCGTTTATCGGCGGCGGGCTTTACGACCGGTTCCCGACCCTGCGCATGGGCGTGCTCGAAGGCGGCTTTGGCTGGCTGCCGTTCTGGGCCAGGCGCCTTGACGAGCAGGCCGTCTATGTCGGCGGCACCGCGCCGTTGCAGAAGAAACCCAGCGAATACATGCAGAGTGGCCGGTTTTTCTGCAGCATCGAGCACCATGAAGGCGAGGACATGTTCAACCATGTCACGCAATTCCTTGGCGACGGCGTGCTGATGTATGCCTCCGACTATCCGCATTCGGAATGCCAGTTCCCCAATTCGGTCGACAACATCCTCGCCTGGCAAAGCCTGAACGGCGACACCAAGAAAAAGCTGCTCTCCGGCAACGCCGATCGCTTCTTCAAGCAGGCGTGATCGGCCAAGCTCCCTCGAGGTGGAGCGCGTCGTGCATCCGCGCCGAGGTCGGTTCCAGACCGATCGGTCGAGATCGTTTGTGCACCGCCCTTCCGGGCGGAAGATCCTTGGACCGGGGGCGCCGCGGCGGTCGGTTCCGATCGCGTAGCGCCGCGCGGACTGGGCGCCCGCGCCCCGGCCTGGCGCGGGCGCCGGTCCGTGCCTGGCCGGCGCGATCGGCGCCGCCGCACCGTTGCTCGCCATCCGTCAGCGCGAACCGGCTGCCCCGAGCTCGCATCGCAGTGCGACTCTACCCGCGCCCACGGGCGGCGCTCTCGACGTGCGGAAACCCAAATGACATCGCAGCCAGCCTGCACCCGACGCCACCGATCCGAGGCTGGCTCTGAGTAAACCAACACCGCCGGGTTGCGGATCGGCGAGCGCAGTGTTCGCTCCGGCTGCGGCGCGGTCGCGACGAAATCCAATGTCGTCCCTCACCTCAGTTCGGCCGCGTTCGAGAATTTTGCTGGATCGTGCCGTGACAAAGCCGTCGGCCTTGCCGTGCGCTTGGCGACAGTGGCGATCCTGGCCGGCGCTCACGCACTCGCCCGCCGCGCGCGGCCCTGGCGACGATCGGCCCTAGCTAGCGCATATCGCCTGCCGCTTGACAGGATTTGCTGCCGAGCGCAGGTCAAGCACCCCATCCATAGCAAGATCGATGCTGGCAAAATCTTCTACAGATTCACTTGAGAGTGCATTGGCTGAGCGGCGATCCGCACAGCCGAACGCGGCGGCAACGGCGATCGAGGTGCTGATCGTCTTCCTGGCGACCGGCTGCTTTTACGTGAGCCTCTACGGCCAATTGCCATATCACGACGTCTTCCGGTTTGCCGCCCAGATCAACAGCGGCCGCTTCGTCTGGGATATCGGTCATATCTTTTTGCAGCCTGTCACCTTGCTGTGGCACCGCTATCTCGGCTTTGGCGAAACGGCCATCTCCAGCCAGAAGCATATCAACACGTTCGCGACCGCCGCCGGCCTTGCGGTGTTCTATCTGCTGATGCTCCGGCTGGGCGTTCCGCGATTGCAGAGGGTGGGTGGAACCGTCCTGGTCGCAGCCGCCTTTGGAGTGATGACGCTTGCTCCCTCGGGGCATATGAAGATGTTGATGTTCCCATTTCTCAATGGGAGCATCTTCCAATTGACCCTGTGGGAGGTGGAATCGACGCACGGCGCGGGATCAACGCTCGGCGCGGGCTCCACGCGCGGCGCCGCGGCGTCGGATCGCCGTGTCTGGCAGGCGGCGTTGCTGCTCGCGTTCGCCGCCACGTTTCACGCCAGTTGTCTGGCCGCAGCACCCTTTGCCGCCGGCGCCATCCTGCTGATATCGCTGCGCATCGGCGTCGGCTGGCGCGCCGGGCTGCGCCGCTCGATCGTGTTTGCGGCGATCTGCGGCGGCGCGTTTTTGTGCTTGGTCGCGTTCGGCTATGTCGAATTCGCGAGGCGGGCGCCAACGGTCCCCAACCTGCTGGCTTCGGTGACGCAGAAGGAAGAACTGCGCGAGGCCATCGTGTCGGTATCCGACAGCGTCGGGCGACTGGTCTTCAGCACCGCCAACAACTTCATCTCGGCGCCGGCGATCGGCTCGGTGATGCGCGCCTGGATCGCGGGGCTGCTGCCGTCGCTCGGGCCTTACGAAAAAACCCTTGCGGTTCAATTCGTACCTTGGTTCGCAACCTTGGTGATGATCGCGACGATCTACCTGCGGTCGGCATGGCGGATCGCGGCCGGCGCGACCGGCATTGTCCTGCTGGCGTTTCTCTGCGGTGCAAACGCCTGGGCGATCTACTACAATCTCAACGATCCCGAGCATTGGATTGCCCTGCTGGTCCCGACCGTTCTGCTGTTCCTGACCGAATTCCCGGCCCGGCTCACGCGTATCCTGATCGTCCTTTGGGCTATCGGCACCGCATCGCTCAATCTGGCGGAGGTCGGCATTCCGACGGCGACATTTCCGTCGCATGCCGCCGAACGCGAAATCCGCGCCCGGTACGGAGCGGCGGATCTGCTGGTTACATTCGCTGCGTCTCCGGGAACCGCCTATCTCGGAGACTTTAACCTGCCCGGGCTTCATCAAATCAAGCTCGACCAGATGTATCGTCGGGCTGGCGACCCGGCCGCATTTTTTGCTGCGGTTAACAAATCGTTCACCCAAACCTGGCAGCATGGCGGGAAGGTTGTCGTATTCGACATTCTCGACCCGACCAACTGGAACGCACCATGGTTTGATCTCTCGTTGCAGGGACTGACAAAGCAAGCGCTGAGCAATTACTTCTACAGCCACTATGTGGTCGTGGCATTGGGCACGATCGGCGGGCTGAAAGCGTGGGAAGTCCGCCCGGCGCCCTCGCGCCGCGATACCCCCAACGACCACGAGAACCGCGCCCCTAGGCCAGGCCAGGGCGATTGACCAGCGGCGGCTGCATGACCGAATACGAAGCAGATACCCATCGCAATTCGGATGGTTCGAGCGGCCTCGGCGCCGCACCGGGCGCCTCCTCTGCGGACGGCCGCCCGGCCCAGGCGCGGGCGCCGGCGCTGTCCGTCGTCGCCCCCTGCTACAACGAGGCGACCGGATTGCCGGAGTTGCATCGCCGGCTGACGGCCTCGTGCCTCGAGGCTGCCGGCACGGATTTCGAGATCGTTCTGGTCAACGACGGTTCGCTAGACGAGACCTGGCCGGTGATGCAGCAGCTGGCCGAGCATGACCCCCGGCTCGTCGCCATCAACCTGTCGCGCAATCATGGCCATCAGCTGGCGTTGACCGCCGGCCTTTCGTTTGCCCGCGGCCAGCGGATCTTGATCATCGACGCGGATCTGCAGGACCCGCCCGAGCTTCTCCCGCAGATGATGGCGCTGCTCGATCATGCCGACGTCGTCTACGGGCAGCGTCGTCAGCGCGATGGTGAAACACGCTTCAAAAAAATCACCGCGACGCTGTTCTACCGGCTGCTGAGACGACTGACCGATATCGACATTCCGACCGATGCCGGCGATTTCCGCCTGATGACCCGGCGCGCGCTCGACGTGTTGAACGCGATGCCGGAACAGCATCGCTTCATCCGCGGGATGGTCAGCTGGATCGGGCTCAGACAAGTGCCGCTGCTTTATGATCGGGAGGCGCGGTTTGCCGGCGCCACCAGCTATCCGCTGCTCAAGATGGTGCGGTTCGCCATCGACGCCATCACCGGATTTTCGATGGTCCCGCTGCGCATCGCCTCGATTCTCGGGCTGACGATGGCGGTGGTGAGCATGATCATGCTCGGTTACACTCTCGGCAGTTGGCTGCTTGGCCGGGCCGTCGAAGGTTGGACGAGCTTGTCAACCATCATATTGCTCGTCAGCAGCGTGCAACTTCTTGTCCTCGGTGTATTCGGCGAATATCTCGGCCGCCTTTACATGCAATCGAAGCAACGGCCGCTTTTCATTGTCGAATCCGTCTATACCGGTCCCGACCGAGCGGAGAAGACGGATGATGGCGAGCAATTGGGCGACCGCCGCGTCGTCGTCTCCCTCTGATCTTGTCTGGCGATGTCGCTCTCGCTCGCGGGTCTGATCGCGAAATGGCAATCATCGGCTGGACCCCACCCGTGGCTGATCTCAGCGACCCGGTCGTTGCGCTACGCGGCGGTCGGGATCGTCAACACATCTTTTGATTATGGCATCTTTATTTTCCTTACGGCGGCCATCGGGTTCCCCCCAGCCTTGGCAAACGTTGTTTCATATAGCGGGGGCATCATGCTTTCTTTTATCCTTAACCGACAATTCACTTTCAGAAATATCGTTTATCGGCATGGACCGCGTCATCAATTCTGGCGATTTCTCGTCGTTAATCTTATTTCGCTCGCCCTTTCGACCCTGCTGGTATGGGCCTTGTCCGCGCGGCTGCCGTCGGCGGCGGCAAAGCTGGCGTCCATTCCGATAATCCTGGTGTGGGGCTTTTCGTGCAGCAATTGGCTCGTTTTCGCCGCCCGGCCACCGCCTGGGCGATCGAGAGCCGCTCGGCCTCGGGCGAGAAATTGACACTACGTTTGGCGGATCGCGGCGTTTGGCGGATGCACGCGTGTGGCGGATCCACGCGTGTGTCGGATTCGGACGTTTGGCGCATCCGGGCGTGTGGCGGATTCGGGCGTTTGGCGCATCCGGGCGTGTGGCGGATTCGGGCGTTTGGCGGACCCGGCGCAAGCCTGCAACCGATCGCTGCGCCGGCGCCCGTCGGTCCATCGGCGAGGGGATTGCCGACCCCGCCGCCGGCGTCGGTGAGCGGCTCCGCCGCGACGGGTCGGCCGAGAACCCCACGGGCCGAGAACCCCACGGGCCGAGAACCCCACGGGCCGAGAACCCCACGGCAGCAAGTCTGCGTCATTCAGCGATTGTCGGCCAGCACGCGGCCTGCAAGGTGGAGCGAGCCGCAGATCAAAATGCGGGCGCTGCCGCCGAGCGCGGCGATGTCGCGCAGGGCGGCGCCGACCGAGGACGATTCCTCGGCGGGCAGCCCGACAGAATGGGCCGCGGCGGCGATCGCGGCGGCGGGGAGCGGGTTGTCCTCGCCGGGGATCGTGACCGCCCACAGCGCACGGGCATGCGCCGCCAGCGGGGCGAGAAAGCCGGCGGCGTCCTTGGTGTTGAGCATGCCGACGACGAGATAGAGCGGGCGGTCGCGCCAATTCGCGGCCGCCGCCGCCAGCACCTCGCCGGCGCCGGGATTGTGGCCGCCGTCGAGCCACAGCTCCCAGCCCTCGGGCAGCATCTCGATGAGCGGCCCGCGGCTCAGGCGCTGCAGCCGCGCCGGCCACTCGATCCGGCATAACCCTTGGGAGATCGCATCGCGCGACAACGGCAAGCCGGACAGCTGCTCCAGACAGGCGATCGCGGCGCCGGAATTGGCGACCTGGTGCGCGCCCGGCAACGATGGCAATGGCAGATCGAGACGCCAGCGCGGGCCCTCGTAGCGCATGCCGCCACCCTGTGCCGCGCACCGCCATTCGCGACCAAAGCGGTAGAGCGGCGCGTCGGCCTGCCTGGCACGCGCCTCGAGCACGGCAGCCGCGTCCGCCGGCTGCGGGCCGATGATCGCCGGCGATCCGGTCTTCAGGATGCCGGCTTTTTCGCCGGCGATCGCGGCGATCGTGTCGCCAAGAAACGCCTGGTGGTCGAGCGAGATCGGGGTGATCGCGGTCGCCGCCGGGTGGCGGATCACATTGGTCGCGTCGAGCCGGCCGCCGAGCCCGGTTTCTATGAGCGCGATGTCGGCCGGGGTGCGGGCGAAGGCCAGAAACGCCGCGGCGGTGGTGATCTCGAAATAGGTGATCGGCTGGCCTTGGTTGACGCGCTCGCATTCCTCGAGCAGTTCGATCAGCCGGTCCTCGCCGATCAGCTCGCCGGCGAGGCGAATGCGCTCGTGAAAGCGCACGAGGTGCGGCGAGATATAGGCGTGCACCCGGTACCCGCCGGCTTCGAGGCAGGCGCGCATCGTCGCGATCGCCGAGCCCTTGCCGTTGGTGCCGGCGACATGCACAACCGGCGGCAGCTTTTCCTGCGGGTTGCCGAGGGCGGCCAACAACCCCTCGATGCGCCCCAGCGACAGGTCGATCAGCTTGGGGTGCAGCTGGGTCAGCCGCGCCAGGACGATGTCGCTGGAGGCGGCGGTCATACCGCCTCCGGGGCGATCGGCGCCGGCGCCTCGGCGGTATGCGGTTCACGCAGCAGCCCGAGCAGTCGACCGATCGTCGCCCGCAGCTCGGCCCGCGGAACCACCAGATCGACCATGCCGTGGTCGAGCAGGTATTCGGCGCGCTGAAACCCGTCCGGCAATTTCTCGTGGATGGTTTCCTCGATGACCCGCGCCCCGGCAAAGCCGATGGTGGCGCCGGGCTCGGCCAAGGTGATGTCGCCAACCATCGCGAACGACGCCGAGACGCCGCCCGTCGTCGGATCGGTCAATAGCACGAGATAGGGGAGGCCGGCCTCCTTGACCATATCGGCGGCAATAATCGTGCGCGGCAGCTGCATCAGCGACAGCACGCCCTCCTGCATGCGCGCCCCGCCCGAGGCTGGCACGACGATCAGCGCCGCCTCCTGCAGCAGAGCAAGCTTGGCGGCCGCCACCAGCGCCTCGCCGGCCGCCACCCCCATCGAGCCGCCCATAAAGCCGAACTCAAAGGCGGCGACCACCGCCGGATGGCCGCCGATCCGCCCATGGGCGACGACCACCGCATCACTGCTGGATCCATGCGCTCCCTGCGCCTCCTTCAGCCGGTCAGTGTATCGCCGGCGGTCGCGGAAGCGCAGCGGGTCGACCGGCGTCCTTGGCAGCTCGATGCCGGTCCCAGTCCCGTCGTCGAACAGGATTTGCAGGCGCCGTGCGGCCCCGATCCGCAGGTGGTGACCGCAATTCTGACAGACCTCGAGGTTGGCCTCGAGCTCGCGGCGAAACCGCATCTGTCCGCAGCCCGGGCATTTCGTCCACAGATTGTCAGGCACGTCCTTTTTGCTGACGACCGCGCGAATCTTGGGAAGGACGTAATTGCTAAGCCAGCTCATCGCCCCCCGCCATGCAATCCCGCCCCGCCAGTATCGACGCGCCGGAACGGCGGCGGCCGGCCCGCCCGGACCGGGACCGCCCCAGTTCAGTCCAGGTTCAGCGGCTGGCCATCGAGGTCCTCGGCGCGCTCGATCTCGATCAACACCGCATAGCCGGCCTTTTGCGGATCGCGGTCCTTTTCCGGCTGCACCAGCCGCCGCCACACCTCGTCATAGACTGGGCCCGATTTGTGGATCTGGGCGCGGCCATAAAACCGGGCGATGCCGCCTTTCGGCAGGATGCCCTCCTCGCGCAGTTGCGGCTTTCTGAAATAGACCGTCAGCGCCGTGCCGTCGGCTGAGGTTGGCGTTGGTCGAGCCCCGGCCGCGCTCCCACAGCGCGATATGGGTGTCGTCAAACACCATCGTCCCGCCGCGCGGGGTGATCTGGGCAAACCCGCTCGGCAAGACGCTGCCGACCAGGCAGACATTCGCCGGAAACGCGGTGTCGATATGCGCCTGCAAGATTTTCGGAATTTTCGCCATTGCAGAACTCCGGTTGAAAAGGGCAGCCCGATTACGGGCCCAGGTTACCCTGCACGGTGAGCACAACCAACTTCATCGGATTGTCCGATTTCTCTGGCACGTCTCAGTGTTCTCTCTGGCGAACTCGCCGAGAGCCTTGATCAGCCGGGTGACGTCGGCCTGGATGCGCGCGAAGCCCGAGCTTTTTTCGAATGTCTTCTGGTCCATGTACAATGCCCGGTCGACCTCGATCTGCAGGCTGTGGCGCCCCGCTTGCGGATGGCCCTGCCGCTTGACGATCTCGACGCCCTTGTAGATTTCGTTGACCCGCACGTCATAGCCGAGCCCGCGCAGCACGCCGGCGACGAAGTCGGTGAATTCCTTGGCGCAGGTCGTGCCGTCGCGGTCGCCGAGCACAAAATCAGCCGGGCGCCCGATATCGCGCGCGCTGCGCTTTGACGGCATCGAATGGCAGTTGATGTGCCACACCGCGCCGAACTTATGATGAAGCCGGCTGCACGCCTCGTCGAGCACGCGATGATAGGGCGTGTGGCAGCGCTCGATCCGGGCCAGGATTTCGGCCGGTGGGAGCTTGCGGTCATAAATCGGCATGCTCGGCCGGGCGACCCGGCGGATCAGGCCGAGGCCCGCCCGCGTCGAATGCGACGGGCGCAGCAGCGACGGCCATTTTCCGTCGATCAGCGCCTCGTCGATGTCGTCGACCGCACGGTTGGCGTCGAGATAGCTGCGCGGAAACAGCGCGCCGATCAGGGTCGCGCCATTCGCCGGAGCGGCGGCGTAGAGCTCGTCGACATATCCGTCCTCGGAGCGGCGCAAGTTTTCGAGCGCGCAGCTGAAACGAAAATCCTCGGGATATTGCGACCCGCTATGCGGCGAGTCGAACACCAGAGGGGCTTCCGCCACCTCGGGGTCGCGGCGCCACAGCACGCCGGGGATTTCGAAGCTCATCCGGTCAGGCCCGCGGTCCGCAACGGGTCGTGCGCTCATGCATCCACCAGGTCCAATCGCCGCTCGATCCGCTCCAGGCGGGCGTCGATCCGGTCCACCCGGTTGGACAGGATCGCATACTGGCCAAAGAGGTGCGCGACTTGGCCTTCGAGTAGTCCCATCCGCTGCTTGAGCTCGGCGACGTCAGCCGCGATGTCGTCCAGCTTCGCCCGCATCACGCGAAGATGCTCGAGGACAAGATTTGCGATTTCGTCAGGCATCCTGCACCAACGGGCAAAGCCACCATAGGCGAGCGCGGAGCGCCTCATCCGGGCTGCCTCACTCGCACGAATGTACGGTCGGCACGGCCGCGGGGCAAGCCGCAACGCGGCGCTTGCGGCGGCTCTGGTGCTGCGCCGCGGTTAGGCTTACCCTGGCGCGATGAATGCACCGGCAACCGACAGTATCGAGATGGTGCGCCGGCTGGTCGCCTTCGACACCACCAGCCGCGCCTCCAACCTTGAGCTGATCGCCTTCGTGCGCAGCTATCTCGACGAGCTCGGAATCGAGAGCGAGCTGGTCTTTGACGAAAGCGGCGAGAAGGCCAACCTCTACGCGAAGCTCGGGCCCGAGGGGATCGGCGGGATCATGCTGTCGGGCCACACCGACGTCGTCCCGGTGGACGGCCAGGACTGGCACAGCGACCCGTTTGCCGTGCTGGCCAAGGACGGGCGGCTGTTCGGCCGCGGCACCGCCGACATGAAGAGCTTTGTCGCGGTGGTGCTGGCCTTGCTGCCGAGGCTCGCAGCACGACCGTTGCGCACGCCGCTCCACCTCGCCTTTTCGTATGACGAGGAGGTCGGCTGCCGCGGCGCCCGCCGCCTGATCGCGGCGATCGCCGAGCGTCCGGACCGGCCGCGGCTGTGCATCGTCGGCGAGCCGACCCTGATGCAGCCGGTGACTGGGCACAAAGGCAAGCGCAGCTTTCGCTGCCGGGTCCGCGGGTTTGAAGCCCACTCGGCGCTGGCGCATCTCGGCGTCAACGCGATCGAGGCCGCGGCCGAGATGGTGGCCTTGCTCAAGGCGATGGCGCGGCGCCGGCGCGATACGGGCCCGTTCGACCCCGACTACACGCCCGCTTATACGACGATCCAAACCGGCGTGATCCACGGCGGCACCGCGCTCAACATCGTGCCGAGGGACTGCAGCTTCGATTTTGAGTTCCGGCTGTTGCCGGGCGACGACCCCGAGGCCGGGATCGGCGAGCTGCGCGACTTTGCCGAGAACCGGCTGCTGCCGGAAATGCGCGCCATTCGCCCGGAGGCCGCGATCGAGTTCGAGGAGCTGAGCGCCTTTCCCGGCCTCGCCACCAAGGACGACGCCGAGATCACCCGCCTGGTTGCCGGGATGACCGGCGCCAACGGCACCGGCAAGGTCAGCTTTGGCACCGAAGGCGGGCTGTTCCAAGAGGCCGGCATCCCGACCGTCGTCTGCGGCCCCGGCTCGATCGAGCAGGCGCACAAGCCCGACGAATTTATCGATCTCGAGCAGATCGCGCTGTGCGAGCGCTTTATCGGCCGAATTTTCGACAGCCTTGTCGCCTGACAGCCTTATCGCCTGAGGGAGCCCCCGCGTGCCCGAGCCCAACTACGCCGTCGAGCTGACCCCGCCCGACATCGAGCCCTATCGGGCCGGCAACACCGGGGTCGAATACGTCACGACCTTCGACAGCGGCAAGGCTGGGCCGCACGTATTGGTCACGGCGCTGACCCACGGCAACGAGATCTGCGGCGCCATCGCGCTCGACCGGCTGTTACGCGCCGGGTTGCGGCCGCGCCAGGGGCGGCTGACCCTGGCTTTTGACAACATCGCCGCCTATCGCAGCTTTGACCGGCGCTATCCGGTGGCCTCGCGCTTTGTCGATGAGGATTTCAACCGGCTGTGGGATGAAGGGACCCTCGACGGCCCGCGCCAGTCGGTCGAATTGGCGCGCGCCCGCACGCTGCGGCCGTTTGTCGATGCCGCCGATTTCCTGCTCGACATCCACTCGATGCAATATGCGACCGCGCCCCTGATGCTGGCCGGCACGCTCGACCGCTCGGTGGCGCTGGCCCGCCGGGTCGGCATTCCCGAATTGATCATGTGCGATGTCGGCCACGCCGCCGGCAAGCGGATGCGTGATTACGGCCCCTTTGGCGATCCCGCCTCGGCGAAGACGGCGCTGCTGATCGAAGCCGGCCAGCATTGGCAGAACCGCGCCGCCGAGGTCGCGACCGATGTGATGCTGCGCTTTTTGATCGCGCTCGGCAGCTTGAGCCGGGACGATGCGGCGCCGATCGCCGGGCCGGATTTCGCCGCACAACCGCGGCAGCGGGTCATCGAGGTCACCGAGGCGGTCACCATCGAGGGCGACAATTTCGAATTCGCCGACGATTTCCGCGGGCTCGAGGTGCTGTCGCCAAAGGGCACCCTGATCGGCCGCGACGATGGGCGCGAGGTGCGCACCCCCTATGACGATTGCGTGCTGATCATGCCGTCGCGCCGGCTCGCCAAAGGGCACACCGCGGTCCGCCTCGGCCGCTTTGTCGCGTGAGCGCCGCGCCCGGCCTCGCCGCCGCCCCGGTCAAGCGCAGCTTCGCGCCGGTCGTTGACGAGCGCGCGCGCGTGCTGGTGCTCGGCACCCTGCCGGGCGAGGAATCGCTGCGCCGGCAGGAATACTATGCCCATCCGCGCAACCTGTTCTGGCCGATCCTGTTCGCGCTGTTCGAGGCCGCGCCGAGCCCCGATTACGTGGGGCGGCTGGGCTTCGCCCTGGCCCGGCGGGTGGCGTTGTGGGATGTATGCGCGGCCGGCGAGCGCGAAGCCAGCGCCGACGCAACGATCCGCCGCGAAGTCCCCAACACGATCGACCGCCTGCTCGACACAGCACCCGCTGATCGGCGCCATCGCCTTTAACGGCAGCGGCGCGCGGCGGCTGCACGACCGTCATTTTCCGCGGCGCCCGGGCCTCGCCTATCTCGCCCTGCCATCGACCAGCCCGGCCCACGCCCGCCTCGACTTCGCCGCCAAGCTCGGCGAATGGCGCGCCTTGCGAGCGGCGCTCGGCGCCTGACCCGAGAGGGTCGCTGGGCGGACCGCGAGTAAAAAGGCGTCGCTTGCGGCGCGGCCGGCCCGAGCCACGCGTCGCCCGTTTCCTGACGCCGGTCGCCTTTGTTTCCATCGGGACGGCAGGTGACAGGATCATCAAAATGTGTTATACTTAACGTTGTTAAGAAATTTGGACGTTCGAGATGGACGACGATGTCCGCCTGAGACGCAGGTTGACCGCCGTTCTGCTGGCGGATGTGGTCGGCTACAGCCGTCTGATGAGCGCCGATGAGGAGGGCACGCATCTTCGCCTGGCCGACCACGTAAAAATTTTGATCGAGCCTGCGGTCGCTGCGCATCGCGGCCGGCTGGTGCGCAGCATGGGCGACGGCATGCTGGTCGAGTTCGACAGCGCCGTCGATGCGGTGCGCTGCGGCATCGACATCCAGCGCGGTCTGGCCGCGCACAAGCCTCAGAACAATGAGCGGCGAATACAACTGCGCATCGGCATCAACACCGGCGACGTGATCGTCGACGAACGCGACATTTATGGCAACAGCATCAATATTGCCGCTCGCCTCGAAGGGCTGGCCGAGCCGGGGCAAATCTACGTCACGCGCGGCGTTCGCGACCAGTTGCGCGGTTACCCCGACATTTCGTTTGAGGATAAAGGGGAACGTCGGGTCAAAAATATCGATCGCCCGATCCGCGTGTTCCGGGTCGGGTATGACGCGGCGCCGCGAGCCAAATCGGCATGGCAGCGCCTCTTCGCTCCGCTGCGCCCGATCCGCTCGCTCAACCGACGCTCGACTTCGCTGATCGCCGGCGTTTTGCTCGCGGCAATCGCGGCTCTCGGGATAGCGGTGCCGCATAGCTGGTTCGCGACGATGGTGGTGCCGCCGCCAAACTCGATCGTGGTCATGCCATTCAACAATTTCAGCGCCGACCCCCAGCAGGGCTATTTCGCCGACGCGATCACCGATGACGTGACGACCGATCTGGCGCGCCTGAGGGGCATTTTTGTGATCGCGCGCGGCACCGCTTTCACCTTTAAGGGTCGGCGGGTCGACGCGCGCGAAGTCGGCAGGGAATGCGGGGTTCGCTACCTGCTGGAAGGCAGCATCATCCGCGTCGGTACCAAGGTCGAGACCAATGTCCAGCTGATCGACGCGCAAACCGGGCTTCATCTGTGGGCCGATCGCTTTGAAAGCGACATCACCGACCTGTTTGCGCTTCAGGTAGCGGTGACCGGGCGGATCGCGGCCTCGCTCGACATTCAGTTGACCAAGGCAGAAGGGGAACGTGCAATGCAACAGCGCGCGTCGGATCCCGATGCGGTCGAGCTGCGTCTGCAAGCAATGGCACTCTACATCAGCGGGGTGACGCCGGAGCACCTCAAGGAAGCACGCGCGCACCTTGAGCAATCAGTACGACTCGACCCAAACTCCGCCGAGGCGTGGTCGTGGCTCGGCGAAATTGTAATGACCGAATACTTGCACCATTGGCAGGTTGGGAAAGCAGATCTGGAGCTGGCTGATCAAGCAATCGGCAAGGCGGTTGCAATCGATCCCAATAATGCCCAGGCCTATTATGCGGAAGGTCTGCTGCGGCGCGCCAGAGGGCAGCATAACGGCGCGCTGGAGGCGTTCAGCCGGGCGCTCGAGCTCAATCCGAACCTGCCGCGCGCCTTGGCCGAGAAGGCCAACGAACTGACGCTGCTTGGCCGGCCGGCCGAGGCGCCGCCGTTGGTCGAGCAGGCGATCAGGCTGAGCCCGCGAGACCCGTCGCTCGGCGGATTTTACTGGATCATCGGACGCGCCCACTTCTACTCAGGAGATTACCGCGAGGCCATCCTTTGGCTGCGGCGCGCGGTGGCGCTGCGACCGAACGACTGGTTCAATCAGGCTTATCTGGTCAGCGCCTACGCCCTTGATCAGCAGCGGGACGAGGCCCGCGCGGCATTGCAAGAATTCAACCACAATCCTCGATTTGCCGGGTACACAATCGCGCGGGTGAACGCCAGCGAAAAAACCAATCCGGACGACAATTCTGTCGTCGTTGCGGCGCGCCAGAAATTGCGCGACGGGCTGCAACTTGCCGGCATGCCGCCCCGGTGACGGATCGGCGCGCGGCGCGCAGACGAGGGAGGACAGCATATGGCCCAAGAAACCGCAAATCCGCTCCCGGACACCAACGATCCGCTGTCGAATGCGGTGGTGCGCCCGGAGGCGAGCCTCTTTATTCGTCAAATCCTGCAAACAGCGCTCGGCAGCGTCAGCGGGCAGCCTACCTGGGTGAGTGAAGCAAAAGCGTTGCTGGCCAATGTACTGATGAACGATGTTCTCAACGGGTGGAACGTGAGCGATCCGGTCGATTTGAGGAAGGTTGAAGGTTATTTGAATGACGTTTTGACGCAACCACTTCCTCCTGCTCCCGATCCGGTGGTGGCGCTGGCGTCCCATGCTCAAGGTTTATTCTATCGGTCGCAACGAACCCCACAGTCTCAGCAATTAGCGTTGGAGGCTTTTAAGAAAGCCGTGAGCTACGATGATGGTTTTGCCCGCGCCCACGCCCAACTCGGCAACCAACTTGTCCTTCTCGGACAAGAGAAATCTTCTCACCCGCATTTTAGTGATGCGAGAGATCGTAACCCGCATCATCCGGCCCGCGGTTATTTTGACTGGGGTGAGGGTCGGGCCTTTTTTCAAGAGGCGGCTTTGCTGAAGGATTCCGGTGGTACCCCGGATTGGACGCAGGCAATCAATTGCTTGAATACGTCGGTTTCAGAACTACCGACGGTCTGGTACAATCGCCTTTACTTGGCGTGCGCGCAAGCCACCGCAGGGCAAACCAGCCAGTCCCAAAGCACCCTGAACGATTTTAATAACGAGTTCAAAAACATGCTACAGCAGCTCGCCGCGTCCCAGACCCCGCCCAATGCGGCGAGTGATCCTCCATCGGTGTTCGCGGCACGCACGCTCTTTTACAATTGGTTGCAACAGGTCGCATCTTCTGCCCTCTCTCCCTAGAAGCAGCAGGCGCGGTGCCGATGGACATGGCCCGCCCAGCCATCAAGCGGTCTGAGGCGCGTTTTCTGAGGCTCGCCTCTGCACTTTCATCTTTTCCCACGCATGACGCCAGAGGCGGTAATGGCCAATCAACCAGATCATCCTGGCGAACTCCTTTCGCGTGCGCGAGTGCTGCATCGCCAGCTGCGCACCCCGGAGAACTCGCTGCAGATCCGCGAATTGCTGCAGCAGACATTGGCGCAGCCGGCGGCCTTGGCGCCCTCGGAAATGGCCGAAACGAGCAGCCTGCTCGCCGAACTCCTGATGTGCGACTATCTGAACAGCTGGAACGACGCCGGGCCGGGCGAACTGACCCGTGCCGAGGAGGCGACGCGGCAGGCGCTCGAAATCAATCCCGACCTGGCCGGCGCGCATTACGCGAGCGGGCTCGTTCATCGCGCCCGAGGGCGGCACGAAGCGGCTCTTGCCGCCTTTGCTCGGGCCGTCGAGCTCAATCCCGAATTTCCCCTCGCGCATGCCCAGCAGGGAGCCGAGCTGATCTATACCGGACGCCCGCTGGAAGCGGTGCCGCTGATCGAGACCGCGTTGCGGATCAGCCGACCCGACAGTCCGACACGGCCGATGTTTTGCTGGTACATGGGGCGCGCCTATTTCTATGCCGGCAAATATGGCGATGCGATCCCGTGGCTGCGGCGCTCGGTCGAGGGCCGCCCGAATCTTTGGTACAATCGTTTGTACCTAGTTAGCAGTCATGCGCTCGTCGGGGACCGCGAGGCGGCGATCGCGGCACTGCGCGACTTCGACGCGGCCTTTCCAAATTTCAGCGTCGCCCGCGTCATCGCCAGCGAGCAGACCAATCCCAATGACAACCCAGCTGCGGTCGCGGCCCGAGAAGGGTTTCACGATGGATTGCTGCGCGCCGGAATGTTGGCGCATTGAGTTGCCGCGGCTTGCTCGCCGCCCTCAGCCTCGCCGCCAACAGCGTCGATCGGGTGCCCCGGTCCGGCCGCTTTCCTTACATTGTGCGGCCATCACTCAGCCAGCGCCGCCGCGCAAGAGGCGGCGGGCGATCGACCAGCGGTGGACTTCGGAGGGGCCGTCATAGATGCGGAACGGGCGGACCTCGCGCCAGAGACGGGCGACGATCGTGTCGTCGGTGATGCCGAGCCCGCCCAGAATTTGCATGCTGCGGTCGATGATCCGCCCGATCGCCTCGGAGCAGATCACCTTGGCCATGCTCGACTCATGGGTTCCGCGGCGGCCCTGGTCGAGCACCCAAGCGGTGTGCCAGATCACCAGGCGGCTGGTATGCAGGTCCATCTCGTTGTCGGCGAGCATAAAGCCCACCCCCTCATGCTCGCCCAATGGCTTGCCAAAAGCGGTGCGGCGGCGGGCATGCTCCGTCGCGATGTCGTGCGCGCGGCGGGCTGCACCCAGCCAGCGCATGCAATGCGTCAGCCGCGCCGGCGCCAGCCGCACCTGGGCATAGCGAAAGCCCTCGCCGACCCGGCCCAACACGTCGCTTTCCGGCACTCGCAGCCCGTCGAGCCGGATCACCGCGTGGCCGCCCGACATGTACTGGTCCAACGTGTCGAGCACCCGCTCGACGACGATCCCCGGCGCATTCATCGGCGCCAAAAACATCGTCGCCCCGGCCGGGCCGGCCTCGTCATTGTCGGTCTTTGCCATGATGATTGCGTATTCCGCACCGACGGCGCCGGTGATCAGCCATTTCTGGCCGCTGATCACAAAAGTGCGGCCGTCGCGGCGCGCGGTGGTGTTCAGCATCGAGGGATCGGAGCCGGCGCCCGGGGCCGGTTCGGTCATCATAAAGCAGGAGCGGATCTCGCCGGCCGCCAAGGGCCGCAGCCAGCGCTCCTTCTGATCCGGCAAGGCTACCTGTTCGAGCAGATGCATGTTGCCCTCGTCCGGGGCAAAGCAGTTGAGCGCAACCGGCCCCAAGGGCGAATAGCCGGCCTCCTCGAAAACCACCGCGCGGCCGCGATGATCGAGCCCGAGCCCGCCCCATTCGCGCCCGACATGCGGCGACAAGAGCCCGGCGCCGCGGCCGAGCGCCACCAGCTCGCGCCGCAATTCCGGGCTCGGCCCATGCGGCGTCTGGCGCCGATCGCCCTCGTAGGGAATGATCCGTTCGCGCACCAGCCGCTCGGTCCGCTCCTTCAGCTCGACCAGGTCGTCGGACAGCGAAAAATCCATCGGCAGCTCCGGGATTGCCGGCCGTCACGGCCGTCGCAGCATGGTCGGAGATTCGGCCGCATCCCGTCAAGCCGGCGCCGGCATCCGTTCTCGCAATTATTATATTGACAATTACCGCACGCCGTGCGAAGCTGCGTCGATGACACGCTTCACCACGGCGCACGCTGCGGGCGCCCGCTCAAAATCGGCACGTGCCGGCACCGGGTTTGCCGCCGCTCTGTTCAATCCTCGAATTGCGGAGAGATCGATGCGCCCCGCCCAGGATTTCCAGGCCTGCATCCGCTCCGCGCTGCGCCGGCGGCGCCGCGCGCTGGGGCTGACCCAGCAACAGGCCGCGGCCGTTCTCGGCATGAAGCGGCTGACCTATCATCGCATCGAGACCGGCGCCCGCCGCATCCATTTCGCCGACCTCTCAGCCCTCTGCGAGCTCTACGAGTGTCACCCCGCCGAGCTCTTGCAAGACAGCCAGCTCGCCGCCGCCTATGCCCGCGCCGCGGCGGGGCTTGCCGGCGAGGCGTCGGTTTAGGAACGCCTGTAGATTTCCTGTAAAAAACAGGACAACAGGACCAACCCTGCGCCTCCGTTTGGGGGCTAGAGACAGTCGCGCAGCATCCCCGCACGGACGGTGGCGGCGCTCATCATAAAGCCGAGATCGTTGCCGCCGATCACCAGCCGCACACCCATCCCGATATAGCGGCGCAGCAGCGCGTCGTCGTAAATGCCGCCAATGCCGGCGAATTTGCCGTGCGCCTTGCAGGCCTCGACGACCGAGCGATAGGCCGCGACGATGCGCTGATCCTCGAACTGGCCGGGGATGCCCATTTCGATCGACAAATCGCTGGTGCCGATCAGCAACGAGTTCGATGCCGGGCACGGCCGCGATCGCCGCGGCGTTCTCGATCGCCTTTGGGGTTTCGAGCATGACGACGACCAGGGTCGCGGCGTCGATCGCCGCCGTGGCGTCGGCGGTCGAGACCGGGGCGTAGCCGAAATGCGGCAGCCCGCCGGCGATCGAGCGGTGGCCGCGCGGCGGATAGCGCAGCCGGTCGGCGATCTCGCGCGCCTCCTCGACGGTGTCGACATGCGGCATGACGATGCCGAGCCCGCCGCCATCGAGAATGCGGGTCGCCAGCCAATGCTGCCCGGCCGGGACCCGCGCGATCGGCGCGATGCCGGCGCCGAGGGCGGCGACCGAGATCTGCACCGCGGTGTCGAGATCCATCGAATTGTGCTCGAGGTCGAGAAACAGCCAGTCGTAGCCGCAGGCCTTCATGATTGCGGCGGTATCGACGGTGCGGCCCTGGCGAATGCCGACGCCAAGCGCCAATTCCCCGGCATCGAGCCGGTCGCGGGCCGCGTTCTTGAGGGTCGGCGCCATCCTGTTTCTCCTCCGCTATGTGAGCATGCGATCCTAACCGCGGCGTGTGCCGGCGTCATCCGCTCCAACGCGCTTCGGTTCGCCGCGGCGATGCGGTAGTTGTTTCTCCGAGCGCAGGGAGGAGAAAGCCGGCCATGGACAACCAGAACCGCCAGGTGGTGCTGAAACAGCGGCCGAACGGCGCCCCGAGCACTGCGGATTTCGCCATCACCGATGCGCCGCTGCCCGAGCCGGCCGAAGGCGAGGTGCTGGTGCGCGGCATCTATCTGTCGCTCGACCCCTATATGCGCGGCCGGATCAGCGCCGCGCGCTCCTACGCCAAGCCGGTCGAAATCGGCGCGGTCATGGAGGGCCGGGTCGTCGGCCAAGTGGCGCGCTCGCGCGATCCGGCGTTCCGCGAGGGCGACTATGTGTTTGGCGGCTATGGCTGGCAGCACTACAGCGCGGTCCCCGGCAAGGGCCTGCTGAAGCTCGACCCGCAGCAGGCGCCGCTGTCAACCGCACTCGGCGTACTCGGCATGCCGGGGCTGACTGCTTATGTCGGGCTGAGCGAGATCGGCCGCCCGAAGCAGGGCGAAACCGTGGTCGTGTCGGCGGCGTCGGGGGCGGTCGGGGCGGTCGTCGGCCAGCTGGCAAAGCGCGCCGGGGCGCGCGCGGTCGGCATCGCCGGCGGGCCCGACAAATGCCGCTTTGTCGAGAGCGAGCTCGGCTTCGACGCCGCGATCGACCATCGCGCGGGCGATCTCGGCGCGGCCCTCGACCGAGCCTGCCCGAACGGCATCGATGTTTATTGGGAGAATGTCGGCGGTGCGGTGCAGCAGGCGGTGTTTGCGCGGCTCAACGATTTCGGCCGCATGGTCATGTGCGGCATGGTCTCGGAATACAACGACATCGAGCCGCGCCCCGGCCCCAATCTGATGGCGGCGGTGCGCAAGCGGCTCAAAATCCAGGGCTTCATCGTCAGCGACCAATGGCAGCGCTGGGGCGAATACCGGGCGATGGCCGCCCCGCTGGTCAAGAGCGGCGCGCTCAAATATCGCGAGGACATCGTCGACGGCCTCGACCACGCTCCCGAAGCCTTTATCGGCCTCTTGCAAGGCCGCAACTTCGGCAAGTTATTGGTCCGCCTCGCCGCCGACCCGACTCGGGCGAGCCGCTGATCACAACGAGCTTGCGGGGAGGGGAACGAGGCCATGAGTGTGCAGGCAATTGGCGAACCGGTGCGGCGTGAGGAGGATCTGCGGCTATTGCGTGGCCGCGGCCGCTATGTCGACGACGCCGGCCGGGCCGGCGATGCGCGCGGCTATGTGCTGCGCTCGCCGCACGCGCATGCGCGCATTCGCGCGATCGATGTCGGAGGGCAAGGAGCCGCGCCCGGCGTGCTCGCGGTGCTGACCGGCGAAGATCTTGCGCCGCCGCGGGCTCGGCACGTTGACGCCGGGCGTGCGCCGCCGGCAGCGCGACGGCAGCCCGGCCTTTGTCTGCCCGCAGCCGCTGTTGGCGCAGGGGCGGGTGCGCTATGTCGGCGACCCGGTCGCGTTCGTCGTCGCCGACACCCTGGATCAGGCTAGGGACGCAGCGGAGCTGATCGAGGTCGATTACCAGCCGTTGCCGGCCACGGTCACCGCCGAGGCAGCGCTCGCCCCCGGAGCGCCGGCGGTGTGGGACGAGAATCCCGGCAATGAAGCGTTTTTCCACGAGATCGGCGACAAGGCGGCGGTCGATGCGGCCTTCGCCCGCGCCGCCTATGTCGTGCGCGATGAGCTTCGCACCAGCCGGGTCACCGCGAACTCGATGGAGCCGCGCGGCTGCATCGCCGAATACGACCCCGCAGAGGACCGCTACACGATCCGCTGCACGATCCAGTCGGTGCACGCCACCCGCGCCGCGCTCGCCGACCGCATCTTCAAATTGCCGCAGCACCAGTTCCGCGTCGTCTGCGACAGCATGGGCGGCGGCTTTGGCATGAAGGGCGGCTGCTATCCCGAATACGCGCTGGCGCTGTGGGCCGCCGAAAAAACGGCGCGGCGGGTGCGGTGGATCGCCGAGCGCAGCGAGGGGCTGGCGAGCGACGAGCAGGGCCGCGGCAGCACCGTTCACGCCGAGCTGGCGCTCGACAAGGACGGCAACTTTCTGGCGTTGCGGGCGCGCTGGCTCTCGGCGATCGGCGCCTATTTCTCGACCGACCGGCCAACGATTCCGCTGACGATCGGGCTCGGCTGCCTCGTCAACACCTACGGCATTCCGGCCATTCATGCACAGGTCACAGCCGTGCTGACCAACACGATGACGACCGCGCCCTATCGCGGCGGCAGCCGGCCCGAGCCGCTTTATGTCGTCGAGACGATCATCGACCGGGCGGCGCGCCAGCTCGGCATCGAGCCGGCGGAATTGCGCCGGCGCAACACCATCCCATCGAGCGCCATGCCGTTCACAACGGCGCTGCGGCAGACCTATGATTCCGGGGATTTCGTCAAGAATCTCGAGGATGGCCTCGCTCTCGCCGGCTATGACGGGGTCGCCGAGCGCCGCGCCGCGGCCAAAGCGCGAGGCCGGCTGCTCGGCATCGGGGTCGCGACCACGGTCGCCGCCACCGGCGGGCGCGATTACGAGCATGCCGAAATCCGCTTCGACCCGTCGGGCGGGGTGGTGCTGATGACTGGCAGCATGGATCACGGCCAGGGGCACGGCACGACCTTCAAGCAGGTCCTGTCGGAAAAGCTCGGCATCGACGCCGATTTGATCCGCTACCGCTATGGCGACAGCGATTTGGTGACGATGGGGATCGGCACCTTTGGCTCACGCTCGGCCCAGCTCGCCGGCTCGGCGATCGTCGTCGCGGCCGACAGGCTGATCGACAAGGGGCGCCGGATTGCCGGCCAGATGATGGAGGCGGCGGCCGATGATGTCGTGTTCCAAGGTGGCCGCTTCGCCATCGCCGGCACCGACCGCGGGGTGACCCTCGCCGAGGTGGCCAGGCAGTCCTTCGATTCGAACTGGCTGCCTAACGATCTCGATGCCGGCTTTACCGAGCGGGCGAATTTCGGCCCGGCCGGGTCGGCAACGTTCCCCAGCGGCGCGCATATCTGCGAGGTCGAGATCGATGAGGAGACCGGCGCTGTCGAGCTGACCCGCTATACCGCGGTCGATGATGTCGGGCGCGTCCTGAACCCGCTCCTGTGCGAGGGCCAGATCCACGGCGGCGTGGTCCAAGGGATCGGCCAGGCGCTGATGGAAGCGGTGGTCTACGACCCGGAAAGCGGACAGCTGTTGACCGGGTCGTTCCAGGATTACTCTATGCCGCGCGCCGACGATCTGTGCAGCTTCCGGCTCGCCAACAATCCGACCCTGACCGGGCATAACCCGCTCGGCGTCAAGGGGGTCGGCGAGGCCGGCACCTTGGGCGCGATCCCGGCAGCGATGAACGCGGTCAACGATGCGCTGGCGCAGATCGGCGCGCCGCCGGTCGAGCCGCCGGCCACCGCCGAAAAGCTGTGGCGGGCGATCCGCGCCGCCCCACCCGGCCGCAGCTGAGCGGAGCCCCCGCCTAGCGCGGTGTGAAATCCTCTGGCACAAGCTCGATCGGGGCGCCGTGCGGGGTGCGCCGGGCGGCGCTCTGCCAAGCGGCGCGCGTCATGGCGAGGGCGGCTGGGTCAGCGGCCGCCTTTTCGACGACGAGGCGTTCGAGGGCGGCAAGCCAATGCCGGTAATAGGTGTCGCCGGCATCGGGATCGCCCGCGGCCTGGGCGCGCCTGATCTCGTCGGCCAAGGCGGCGGCCCATTCGCCCCAGCTGAACAGCCCGCGCTCGTGCAATGCCAAGGCCATAGCAAAGGCGTGCGCCTCCCATGGCGCCTGAAACACCGGGCCTTCGGGGCCGCGCGGAATGCCCGGAACCGCATCGGCGACCCGCTCGACGGCGCTCATGCCGCGACGAGATAGGGCTCGAAGGCTTCGATCGACACCTTGATTGTCGGGTCGGCGTCCTCGCCCCACAATTCGGGCGCCGAAAACACCACCGTGTACAGCCATTGCGGGTGGTCGCCCTGGCCGAGCGCCGCGGTGTCGGGAAACACATGGCAGCCACGCACCGCCTCGACCGTGCCGGTCTTGCCGCGGGCATAGCGCGGCAGCCGGGTGTGGGTCGGCGGGTTGAGGTTCCTGGTGCGCACCCGGTCGCCCTCCTTGAAGCGCGCCGGCGCGTTGGTTGGGCGGGCAAACTCGCCGCGCGTCTGCGTCTTGGCGACATCGGCCTGGGTCAGGGTGCGCGGCAACGCGGCGCCCGGCCGCAGCGAATGGCCGGCGGCGATCTCGTCGGCGCCGACCAGGCCGCGCTGGAGCACCCGGTTCTGCAGGCCGAGAAACCAGCGCCGGTAATAGGACGAGCCCAGATAGTCGAGCGGCGGCAGCGCTTCGAGCGCCGCGCGGCCGGCATCGATCGTCCACAGCCCGGTAAAGCCCATCGCGCGCTGCATCGCCAGGACACGCCCCTCCCAGCGCTGGTGAAACGGCGGCTCGTCGGGTTCGGGCTCGACCCGGCCCATGCCGTGCATGCCGCCCATGTCGTGCAACGAGTTGGTCATGAAGCAGCCACCTCGTGCGGCGCCTTGGCGAGGCCGGCGCCGATCATGCTGTCGCGGGTGACGAGCCCGGCCAGCCGCTCCTCGCTCCACCCGTCAGTCCCGGCGGGCCGCATCGGCACCACCAGGAACCGGGTCTCGGCGGTCGAATCCCAGATGCGGATCTGGGTCTCTGGCGGCAGGCTCACGCCAAACTCGGCGAGCACGCCCTTGGGGTCGATGACCGCGCGCGAGCGGTAGGGCGCCGATTTGTACCAGGTCGGGGGCAGCCCCAGCACCTCCCACGGATAGCACGAGCACAAGGTGCAGACGACGAGGTTATGGGTCTGCGGCGTGTTCTCGACCGCGATCAGATGGCTACCGACGCGGCTGAAATGGCCGGCCGCATTGACCGCCTCGGTCGCGTCGGCCAAGAGCCGGCGCTTGAATTCGGGGTCGGCCCAGGCGCGGGCGACAATCTGTGCGCCGTTGCGCGGCCCGATTTTGGTCTCGAACGCCTCGACGATCTGGTCCAGGGCCGCAGGATCGACATAGCCCTTCTCGGTCAGGATGGTCTCGAGCGCGCGCACTCGCACCTCCATCTCGGACAATTCCGAGCCGCTCGCATGGTCATGCGGATGGGCATGGGTGTCGGGCATGGCACTCCTCCGGAAAGCGCTCGATGCTACGGCGGACCGGGCCGGAAGTCGAGACCGGCGGCGCGGCGCGCACCGGACCCGGACATCGTGTCGGACCCGGGCTGCTTATCCGACGCTGCTTATCCGACGCTGCTTATTCGGGGCGGCGGCGGCCGAAGGCGCGGACGAAGGTGTCGACCGCAGCGGCGACGACCGCGCCGGTGCCGGGAGGACCGGCAGCGGCGTCGAGGCGCAGCAGGTGGCGCAATTGGGTTTCGCCGCGCACCAGCCCGACAAATTGCTCGGCGGCGAGCCTGGTGTCAGGCAGCGCCAAGGCCCCGGCGGCAGCGGCGCTCGTCAGAAAGCGCTTCGATCTGGGAGAGGTTGCGTTCGGGTCCGGCATGCCAGAACACCTCGCCCAGCGCCGGAAAGCGCGTGACCTCGGCCAAGATGATGCGATGCAGCGCGATCGCCTCGGGGGACAGCAGGAGGTCGAGAAAGCGTCGCGCCAATATCGTCAGCGAGCCACGAACATCGGCAGGGTCGAGCTCGCCGACCTGGAGGCCGGCAAAGCGGCGCTCGCACTCGCGCCCGATGACCGCGCCGAACAACTCCTCCTTGCCGGCGAAATGGGCGTAGACCGTCGCCTTCGACACGCCGGCCTCGCGCGCGATCGTATCCATGCTGACCGCGCCAAAGCCGCTCGCCAGAAACTCTTGCTTGGCCGCGGCGAGAATGCACTCGGCCTTGCTCGCCGGCGGCGCTTCGCCGCGCTCGCTCGTATGCATCGCCCCGTCGCCATCCCCGGCCCATCGCAGCCGACCGATGGCCAGCCGGCGCGCGGGCTTGACAAACCCTATAGAAGCCTTAGGTTCGGCGCAACAATGAACTGAACGGTTTAGTTCAGACAAATGCGCAAGAAGATCGTGATTGTCGGCGCGATGCTGCTGCTGGCGCTGGTCGGCTATGGCGGCCGGTACTGGTGGACGACATTGCGCTTTGTCGAGTCCACCGACGACGCCTATATCGCCAGCGACGTGTCGGTGATCAGCCCGAAGATCGAGGGCTACATCAAGGAGGTGCGGGTCCGCGAGAACCAGGCGGTCAAGAAAGGCGCCGTCCTGTTCGTGATCGACGACGCCGATTTCGCCGCCAAGGTGGCCCAGGCGCAGGCGGCGGTGGCGACCGAGGAAGCGGCGGTTGCAACCTATGCCAGCCGCCTCGCGCTGCAGCGGGCGATGATCGCCCAGGCGCAGGCGACGGTGCAGTCGGCCGAGGCCGACCTCGTCCGCACTCAGCAGGATTACCAGCGCTACAGCGCGCTGATGGCCAGCGACTTCGCCAGCCGGCAGCGCTTTCAGCAGGCCCAAGCCGATCTGCGCAAGGCGCAGGCGGACACGGCCAAGAGCCATGCCGCGCTCGTCGCGTCGCAGAGCCAGCTTGGCGTCCTCGAGTCGCAGCGCCAGGAGGAGATCGCCCGGCTGCAGCAGGCTCGCGCCAATCTACAGTTGGCGCAGAACGATCTCGATAACACCCGCATCAGGGCGCCGGTGTCGGGCGTCGTCGGCAACCGCGCCGGCCAGATCGGGCAGTACGTCAAGCCCGGCACCGAGCTCGTTTCGCTGGTGCCGTTGCCGCGGGTCTACGTCACCGCCAATTTCAAGGAGACGCAGCTGACCCGAATGCGGCCGGGGCAGACCGCCGAGGTTTCGGTCGATGCTTATCCCGCCCATCCGCTGAAGGGCCGTATCGACAGCTTTGCCCCGGCGAGCGGCGCCGAGTTCAGCCTGTTGCCGCCCGACAACGCCACCGGCAACTTCACCAAGATCGTGCAGCGCGTGCCGGTGCGCATCGCCTTGCCTCGCGACGACCCGCTGGCCCGCCTGCTGCGCCCCGGGCTGTCGGTGACGGTCAGTGTCGACACCCGTGACCTGGGCGAGGCGACGGCGGCTGGCGGCATCGTCGGCGCCGCCGAGGCCGAGCCCGCGCCGGCGCAGGCGCCGGCGCGATGAGCTGGGCGCCGGGCGGGGTCCTGCGGCGGGTCGGGTGGGCGCGCCCGGCACCAGCGCCCCGTACGCGACCAACCCCGGCGCGACCAGCCCCGGCAGCGGTCCCCCCGGGTGCCGCCCGGCAAGAGCCGAGCCTGCGCGACTGGGTCGGCGTGCTGGCGATGGCGGTCGGCCTGTTCATGGCGATCATGGACGTCCAGATCGTCACCAGCTCGCTGACCCAGATCCAGGGCGGGCTGTCGGCCAGCGTCGATGAGATTGCCTGGGTGCAGACCGCGTACCTGATCGCCGATGTCGTGATGGTGCCGCTGTCGGGGATGCTGGCGCGGATAGTGTCGACCCGCAACCTGTTCGTCATCGCGACGCTCGGCTTCACGACGGCGAGCGTGTTGTGCGCCACCGCGACCAACCTCAACCAGATGATCCTTTATCGCGCGATGCAGGGGTTCTGCGGCGGGGCGATCACGCCGAGCGTCTTTCCGGTCGTCTATACCCGGTTCCGCGGGGAAAACCTGACGCGGCTTATGGTCATGATCTCGGTCATCCTGAACCTGTCCTCGACCCTCGGGCCGACGATCGGCGGCTACTTGACCGACACGCTCTCCTGGCACTGGTTGTTTCTCGTCAATATTATTCCCGGTATCGCTGTTGCCACAATCGTTTGGCTGTGCATCGACATCGACCGCCCCGACTTTTCGCTGCTGCGCAATTTCGATGTCATCGGCCTCGCCTTGATGGCGGCGTTCCTCGCCTGTCTCGAATACGCGCTCGAAGAAGGGCCGCGATGGGATTGGCTCGACGACAGCACGATCCGCGCCGCTGTACTCGTTTCCGGGGTGGGCGCGTCGTTGTTCTTTTGGCGCGTGCTGACCTACCGGCAGCCGATCGTCGACCTGCGGGCGTTCGCCAACCGCAATTTTGCGATGGGCTCATTCTATACCTTCCTGGTCGGCACCGGCATGTACAGCACGACCTATCTGATCCCGCTTTTTCTGGCTCAAGTGCGCGGGTTCGACGCGCTCCAGATCGGCGAGACGGTGTTTGTCGCCGGGATCGCACAGATGGCGATGTCGCCATTCACGACGCAGATTGCCAAGCGGCTCGACTTGCGCATTATGCTGGCGATCGGCTTGGCGCTGTTCGCCTACGCGATGTACCTGACGGCCAACCTCACCAACCAGACGAGCTTTGGCGAGCTCCTCGTGCCGCAAGCGGTGCGAGGCGTGGCGCTGATGTTCTGCTATCTGCCGGCCAACATGATCGCGCTCGGCTCGATCCCGACCGACAAGATGAAAAACGCTTCCGGCCTCTATGGTCTGACGCGCGATCTCGGCGGCGCGATCGCGCTGGCGACAGTCGGGACCCTGATGAATTGGCGGCTCGATTTCCACTGGAACCGGCTGATCGAGGACATCAACCCGGCGCGCCTGGCGGTGCAGCAATTCATCGACAGCCAGACCGGCCGGCTCGGCTCGCTGATCCCGGGCGACCCGCATCAGGCTGCCACCACGCTGCTTGGCAACATGGTCCACCGCGAGGCGCTGGTTTTGACCTACAACGATCTGCTGTTGCTGATCGGCGGGTTCTTTGTCTTCGGTCTGATGCTGATGCCGCTGGTCCGGCGCCCGCGCTCGCTGTTTATCGCCGACCGGCACTGATCTGCGCGGCCGCGGCTCAGCGCTCGTGCAGCCAGTCCTCGACCAGCCGCCGAGCAATCGAGTCGCGTCGCGGCAGCCTGAAGCTGTCATCGTCCTGATGTGCCAACAGCCAGCCGCGCTCGACCCAGCGCGCGTCTTCGAGCTCGCCCAAATCGACGGTGATCTCGGTGGTCAGCGCGTGGGCGTGAAAGCCCAGCATGATGTTGGCGGGGAACGGCCAGGGCTGCGAGGAATGATAATCGACTGCACCCACATCGATCCCAGTCTCCTCGCGCACCTCCCGGGCCACCGCCTCTTCCAGGCTCTCGCCCGGCTCGACAAATCCGGCGAGGGTCGAATACATGCCGGGCGGGAAATGCCGCGAACGGCCCATCAGCGCGCGCTCGCCCTCGCTCACCAGCATGATCACCGCCGGGTCGGTGCGCGGGAAGTGCATCGTGTTGCAGGCGGGGTCGGTGCAGCGGCGCATATGGCCCGCCTCCTCGCTGCGGGTCGGGCTGCCGCACAAGCCGCAAAAGCGGTGGCGGGCGTGCCAATAGAGCATCGCTCGGGCCAGCGCCAGCAAAGCCGCCTCTCGGCGCTCGAGTCGCCCTCCCAATTGGCGCAGATCGGCAAACTTCAATGCAGCTGCTTCGATCCCGCTTGCCGCCTGGGCCGGCGACTGCAGCATGTCGAGCGGGGCCTCGACCGGCGACAGGTCGAGCGCGAAATGCGCGCGCTCCTCGATGATCCCGATAAACACCACTTCGCCACGACCGAGCCGCTCCTCGGCAGCGCCGCCCTCGCCGATCAGCGGGACGATCCCCTCCCAGCCCAGCACCGCCGCACGCGGCTCGCCGCCCTCGATTTCGACGACCAGGTTCTGGTTGCGCCAGACCGGGACAAAGAGGCTCGCCGGATCGGCCAGGCGTTCGACTATCCAGGCGCCGTCGCGGCGGCGCAGCCCGGCCCGCTCAAAGCCCGGTGCGGCATAGTAATTGTGCGCTCTCATGCCCGCGACAGTGGCACAGCGCTCGGTGCGGCGGCAAGCGCCGAGGGGCGCAGGATGGGCGAAACAGCGCCGGCGCCGGATTGCCAGCGTCCGCGGCGGCGGCTACGATCGCCGATATCCCTCTACGACAAGGAAAGATCGCGATGCGCACGAGTTTTACGGTCGGCGACATGACGATCCATCGGCTGGTCGAGCAGGAGGCCGGGTTCACCCCGGCCCTCGAATTCCTGCCGGGGCTGAGTACGGAATTGCTGGACGAGAACCGGTCGTGGCTCGAGCCGGCGGCGCTCGACCCTGCAACCGACAAGCTGGTGCTGTGCTTTCAATCCTATCTGGTCAAAACCCCGCACCACACGATCCTGGTCGACAGCTGCATCGGCAACGACAAGGACCGGCCGACGCGGGAAGCTTGGAACCATAAGACCGACGATCACTTTATGCGCGCATTGGCGGCGGCGGGCGCGTCGGTAGAGGACATCGACTTTGTCATGTGCACCCATCTGCACGCCGATCACGTCGGCTGGAACACGCGGCTCGACAATGGCCGCTGGGTCCCGACCTTTCCCAACGCTCGCTATCTTTTTTCGCAAAAGGAATACGGCTATTGGGCCGCCGAGCACGCCAAGACGCCGATCGATGCGATCGCCGATAGTGTCTTGCCGATCGTCGAAGCAAAGCGCGCGGATCTGGTGACGAGCGAGCACGCGCTCGACGACCACGTGCGGCTGATGCCGACGCCCGGCCACACGCCCGACCATTTCGCCGTCTGCCTCGGGCGCGGCGGCGATATGGCGGTGCTGACCGGCGATCTGATCCACTCGCCGTTGCAGGCGCGCTATCCCGAACTGACGATGCGCGTCGATTACGACCCGAAGCAAGCCTCTGCCACCCGCCGCGGCTTCCTCGAGCGCTACTGCGACACCCCGACCCTGTGCTGCACGATGCATTTCCCGTCGCCCTCGGTCGGCCATGTCCAGCGCTGGGGCGACGGCTTCCGCCACGTGCCGTCCGCAGCCTGAATTGCCGGCTGCCCGGAGCGGCCGGCTCGGCTCGGCGGCTACCAAAGGGGATAAATATTCTTGGTCTCGTTGGTGGGTCGCCCGCGCCGCGATCGCCTCAGCCGTGTCGCCGCGCCGACACCACAGGCGGCCAGCACCAGGCCCAGCACGATCCATAGCTCCATGGCACTAGCCTCGTTGGCGGATTGCCGCGGTGAGGGCGGGCAGCATCGCTGCGGCGACAGCGGCATTGCCCGCTTCGGACAGATGGTAGAGGTCGATGTAGACCGGGTCGGTCCAATCGTCAAACAGCGCCGACAGATCGACTGTGTCGGCGGCCTCGACGACGTCGCGGCAGGCGCGACGGGCTGCCACCATCGCGGCATAGAGCCGACGGCGCGCCTCTGGGTCCCGAGTATAGTCTTTGTCCCAGCGCTGCTCGTCGAGGGTCAAATTCCGCTTGGTCGTCAGCACCGGCTGCCAGAAAAATATCGGGCGAAACCGATATTCCCGCGCCAGCAGCCGGACGAGCCGCAGATTGGCGGCATAATCAGCGATGACCTGCGCGGCGAGCCCGGCGACATCGACTGGCGACAAATCTGCCTCGGCCGCCGGCATTGGGCCGCGCAACGAGAGCCCGGTCAATTGGCGCAGCCGGCGCAAGGTGCGGGGCGCTGCCGTCATCAGTGCGGCCGTCATCAGGTCGCGCCGCCGGTCGGGATGCAGCAGATTGAATTCGGCGCGGCGCCGGCTCTCGTTGAACAGGCCGTCGGCGCGCCCGGTCTGCTCGGCGCAGGCCATCTCGTTGATGCCGTCGTAGAAGATCGCGATGTCGAAGCGCTCGCCGGCCTTCAGCAGCTGCTGAAGGGTGATCGCTTCCTGGGTGTTGTTGTGCCCGAGCTGGCCGTAATTGGTGATCGCGACCCGGTGCCCGAGCTCGCCGAGGCGGCGGGCGAGCACGGCCGGGATTGTGTGCGCATCACGCGCCCCCATGCCCATCATCGTCGAGCCGCCAAAGCATAGGATGCGGATCGCCCCCTCCGGCGGATCGCTCTCGCCCGGGGTCGGCCGCAGCCCGCGCGCGTCGATCGTCACATATTGGCCGCGAAACGGGCGCTGCCACCAGCCGACATAGGCTTTCCAATCGACCCGGACGGCGCGGCGGAACTCGTCGAAATAGGCGGCCGACCAAGGGGCGCCGGCATAGGCGTCGGCCGCGGCCGAGCGATCGGGCCGGGTTGTGCGCCGCCAGCGCAGCCAGCGGCCGAGGCGCCGCCACCCCTCGACGCCAAATTCGGTGAGCAGCACGGCGAGCGAGCAGCAGCCCCGACGACATGCCACAGCGCCATGAGAAAGCGCAGCATTCAGCCTCGGCTCGGCGCCAGCCGGGCGGTCGCGCGTGCGCCTGATAAAGTCATTTGCGGCTCGCTTTTGGCGGTGGAATCGGAGGATGATCGGCGCGAGACGGGCTCGCGAGCAAGGGGTGAGGGCGATGAGCGGGATCGACGAAACCCATGATCTGAACCGGCAAAGCTGGGTCGTTTCGGCCAACGGCCACAGCGAGTTCCCGATCCAGAACCTGCCGCTCGGCGTGTTTAGCCCAGCGGCTGGCGGGCCGGCGCGCGGCGGGATGGCGATCGGCGACATGATCTTCGACCTCGGGGCGGCGATCGAGGCCGGGCTGTTCTCCGGCGAGGCGGCCGAGGCGGCAGAAGCCGCTGCGGGCCCGGCCCTGAACCCGCTGATGGCGCAGGGGCCCGGGCCGCGTGCGGCATTGCGGCGGCGGGTGTCGGCGCTGCTCGCCGCAGACGGCGCCGAGCGGGCCAAAATCGAGGCGATAGCCGCGCGGCTGCTGCACCCGGCCGCGCAGTGCGCCTTGCACCTGCCGGCCAAAATTGGCGAGTTCACCGATTTCTTTGCCGGCATTCATCACGCCACCAATGGCGGGCGCCGGCGCGACCCGAACAACCCGCTCAACCCCAACTACAAATACGTGCCGGTCGCCTATCACAGCCGCGCTTCCTCGGTGCGGCCGTCGAATGTGCCGATCCGCCGCCCCAATGGCCAGCGCAAGGCGCCGGACGAGGCTGCCCCCAGCTTCGGCCCATGCCAAAAGCTCGATTACGAGCTCGAGCTCGCGGTGTGGATCGGCCCCGGCAACACCCAGGGCGAACCGATCCCGATCGCCCAGGCTGGTGACCACATTTTCGGGCTCGGGCTCGTCAACGACTGGTCGGCGCGCGACGTGCAGGGCTGGGAGTCGCAGCCCTTGGGGCCGTTCCTCGGCAAGAATTTCGGCTCGACCGTCTCGCCCTGGATCGTCACCGCCGAGGCGCTGGCGCCGTTCCGGGCGGCCCAGCCGGCGCGGCCCGCGGGCGACCCGCGGCCATTGCCATATCTGTTGGACGAGGCCGACCAGCGCGAGGGCGCCTTTGACATCGCGCTCGAAGCCTTTCTGCTGACCGAAGGGCTGCGGGCCAAAGGTCTGCCGCCGCACCGCATGTCCGGCAGCAACACGACCGACCTCTATTGGACCCTGGCGCAATTGGTGGCGCACCATACCAGCGGCGGCTGCAATCTCGGCGCCGGCGATTTGTTCGGCACCGGCACGATCTCCGGCCCGACCCGCGAGGGCTATGGCAGCCTGATGGAAGTGAGCGCCGACGGCACCAGGGCAACGACTTTGGCCTCGGGCGAGACCCGCACCTTTGTCGAGAATGGCGACGAGGTGATCTTCCGCGCCCATTGCCGCCGCCCCGGCTACGCCCCGATCGGCTTTGGCGAGTGCCGCGCGCGGATCGTCTGACCCCGGCCCTGCTGCTACAGCGACACCAGGCGGTCGACGAGGGCGGGGTCGGCGCGCAAATCGGCGGCGGCGCCGGAGTAGCGGACCGAGCCGCGCTCGAGCACATAAACGCGGTCGGCGAGCGCCAGCGCAAAATCGACGCGCTGCTCGGCTAAGAGGATCGTCATTCCCTGATCCTTCAGCTCGCTGATCTTGTCGCGCAGCTGGTCCACCACCAACGGAGCCAAGCCCTCGGACGGCTCGTCGAGCAGCAACAGCTCGGGGTTGCCCATCAGGGTGCGGGCGATGGTCAGCATCTGCTGCTCGCCGCCCGACAGAAACCCGCCGCGCTGGTCGCGCCGCTCGCGCAGGATCGGGAACAGCTCGCCGACCGCCTCGATCGTCCAGCGGCCCGGCCGCCGCGCCGCGCGGGCGCCGACCTCGAGGTTCTCGCGCACCGTGAGCTCGGCGAAGATGCGGCGGTCCTCGGGGACAAAGCCGATGCCGGCGCGAGCCACCCGGTGCGGCGCCCAGCCGGCAATGTCGCGGCCCTGCCATACGACGCGGCCGGCGCCGGGCGGGGTCAGCCCCATCACCGCGCGCATCGTCGTCGTCTTGCCGACGCCGTTGCGGCCGAGCAGGCAGACGCATTCGCCGGCCTCGATTTCGAGCGAGACGCCAAACAGCACCCGGCTCAAGCCATAGGCCGCATCGACACCTTCGAGCGCCAGCAGCGCCATCACCGCTGCTCGCCGAGATAGACTCGGCGCACCTCGGGATCGCGGCGCACCTCGGCCGGGGTTCCTTCCGCGAGCAGCCGGCCCTGATGTAGGACGGCGATCTTCTCGGCGATCGAAAACACCACCTCCATGTCGTGCTCGGTAAAGATCAGGGTCAGCCCGCGCTCTTCGGCGATGCGCCGCAACAGCTGCATGGTCTCGTGGGTTTCGCTCGCCGACATGCCGGCGGTCGGCTCGTCGAGCAGCAGGAGGGCCGGCTCGCTGGCCAAGGCGATGCCGAGCTCGAGCTGCTTCTGGTTGCCGTAGCTGAGGGTGCCGGCGACCGCATCGGCTTGGCCGTCGAGGCCGATCGCGGCGAGCAGCGCCTCGGTCTCGTCGCGATAGAAATTCTCGGAGCGCGACCAGAAGTTGCGGCCGCGGCCGCGATGCGCCAGAAACGAAGCCTGCAAATTCTCGAACACCGACAGCCGGGCAAAGATGTTCGCGCGCTGAAACGAACGGCCGACGCCCATCCGGCAAATGCGGTGCGGCGATGCCCCGGTGATGTCGCGGCCGTCGAGCATGATCCGCCCGGCATCCGGACGGATATGGCCGGTGATCAGGTTGAAAAATGTCGATTTGCCGGCGCCGTTTGGGCCGATCACCGCGGCGATCTGGCGGGTCGCCACGGTCAGGCTGACGCCGCCGACCGCGACAAAGCCGGCGAAGGATTTGCGCAATTCGTGAACTTCAAGCATCGCGGCCGACCAGCCGGCGCCGCACCAGGCGCCATCCGGCGACGAGCCCGCCGACGATGCCGCCAGGAAAAATGAACAGCAGCACCAACAACAGGCAGCCGAGCACAAATGGCCAATACTGGGTGTAGTCGGTGATTTCCTGGTTGAGCCAAACCAGCGCCAGAGCGCCGACCGGCGGCCCCCAGAAAAAGTTCATGCCGCCGAGGATCGCCATGATGATGACCTCGGCCGATTTCGACCAGAACACGTAATCGGCGAAAACGCCGCGGCTGAAAATGCCGTAGAGCGCGCCGGCGAGCCCGGCGAAGGCGCCGGCGACCACAAAGGAGGCGAGCTGGTAGGCACGCACATTGAGGCCGATAAAGGCGGCGCGTTCGGGATTGTCGCGGATCGTGGTCAGCATGCGGCCAAACGGCGAACGGATGATCTGCCGCATCACCGCGAACGAGACCGCCACCAGCACCAGGGTGAGCAGATAAAAGCGGGCGCCGACGGAGAGATCGCCCAGGCCGGGGATCGCGGACATCCAATCGAGATTGGGATACGGGATCTCGGGCAGACCCTGGTCGCCGCCGGTCACCGAGTTCCACTTGTAGGCAACGGCCCAAGCGATCTGCGAAAAGGCGAGGGTCAGCATCGCAAAGTAGAGCTTGGTCAGCCGGACGCAAAAGAAGCCGGAGACCAGCGCGAAAACGGCGGCGCCGATCCCGGCCGCCGGGAAAGCGATAGCGAACGGCATGCCGTAGGTCTTCATCAGGATGCCGCAGACATAGGCGCCGACCCCGAAATAGGCGACATGGCCGAACGAGACGAGGCCGGTGGTGCCGAGCAGCAGGTTAAGGCTGACCGCAAACAGCGCGTCGATGACGATCTGCGCGGCGAGAAAGGTGTCGTAGCGCGAGCCAAGCCACGGCACCGTGCACGCCGCCAAAAATACGATCAAGGTCCATGGGATACGCCCGGCGAGCGTCGCCTTGCGGCCGGTCATCACAGCGGCCGGCCAAAGAGGCCCCACGGGCGCACGATCAGGATCACCGCCATCAGCGCGTAAACCGCAAACAGCGAAAAGCTCGGAAACACCAGGATGCCGAACGAAAGCACCTGGCCATAGATGACCGAGCCCCAAAACGTGCCCCAGAACGAGCCCATGCCGCCGATCACGACGACGATGAAGGCCTGGACGATGATCAGCACGTCCATGCCCGGCACGATGCTCTGGATCGGCGTCACCAGCGCGCCGGCGAGCCCGGCGAGAAACGAGCTGAACACAAACATGCCGGTATAGATCGAGCCGACATTGGCCCCGAGCGCATCCAGCATCTCGCGGTCGTAGGACGCCGCCCGCACCATCCGTCCGACGCCGGTGCGGTTCACGCCGAGCCAGGCGCCAAACGCGATCAGCGGGCCGAGCGCGATGATGAACAGGCTGTAGAGCGGCTGGCGCGTCCCGAAAATCTCGATGCTGCCGGCGAGCGCCGCGGGGGTGGAGACCGAGAGCTGGCCGGTGCCCCAGGTGAATTTGGCGGCATCGCCGAGGATCAGCACCAGGGCATAGGTGAACAGCAGCTGGTAGAGCTCATCGACCCCATATAGGTAGCGCAGCAGCAGCCGTTCGAGGATGCCTCCGAGGAGCGCGACGCCGAGCGCCGCGAGCAGGGCCGCCGGCCAGAACGCCCCCGCCGCCGGCTGCAGCCATTGCATCCACTGCCAGGCGAGATAGGCCCCGACCATGTAGAACGAGCCATGCGCGAAATTGATGATGCGCATGACGCCAAAGACGAGCGACAGTCCCGAGGCGATCAGGAACAGGAACATCGCCGTCGTCAGGCCGCCCATAAACTGGTTGAACAGGAACGACGCCGCCACCGCCGATCAATCCTATCGAGAACGCTGCGACGCCCGCGTGCGCGCCTAGATCGCGGACGTCGCGCCTTGCCAATGCCGCGCGGGTCAGTTGGTTTCGGTCTGCGGCGGCAGCAATTCCGGGTTCTTCATCACGGCAAACGGATAGGCCGCCTCCTTGACCATCACCCCCCAGTATTCCGGCGCAAACGTTTCATGCGATTTGGCGCTCAAGGTCCGTTTTCCGACCGGCGTGTCGAACGTCAGCCCGAGCAAAGCCTTGGCAACCTTGTCGCTGTCGGTGCTGTCGGCTTTTTTGATGCCGTCAGCGAGCGCGTCGATCGACTGGTAGCCGACGATCGCCCAGCCCGAGCCGTATTTCTGATGCGTGAAAGCCTTCAGGGCGGCGATGAATTTCTTGTGCGCCGGCGGCTCGTTTGGCCCGCCCCAGATCACCGGGTCATAGGAATCCGATATGATGCCAAAGGGATAGTCGCTGCCGAGCGCCTGCGCCTCGTCGGTGGTGCCGACCTCGGCGCCGTCGATCATCCGGTTGTCGACCGCCTTGAAATAGCCGAGCGGCGTCGCCTCTTTGCTGAAGGTCACAAAATCGCCGGCGAACAGCGAGCAATAGATCGCGTCCGGCTTTTTGCTCATCTGCGCGGTGATGAACGGGGTGAAGTCGGGCTGGCCGAGCTTCGGCCACTCTTCGTCGACAATCTTGATGTCAGGCCGCAGTTTCTTGAGGCTGCGGGCAAAAGCCGCGATCGAGTCGTGGCCATAGGCGTAATCGGGGGCGATCGTGGCGACGGTTTTGACGTTCTTCCACCGCGCCATCAAAGTCGCGCCCGCCAATCCTTCGACATCGGTGTTGGAGGAAATCCGGAAAATGTAGGGATTGATGTGCGCCGGGTCGGTCAGGATCGTGCTTTTCGAGGTCGGCGCGATAAAGACGATCTTGTTTTCCTTGGCCACCGTCGATACCGCCGGCGCTTCGGCCGAGGTCAAGGTGCCGACCAGAAAATCGACATTGTCCTTGATGATCAATTCGCGCGAGACGCGCACCGCCTCGTCGGCGTTGGCCTTGCTGTCGCGCGGCAACAGTTCGAGCTTGCGGCCGAGGACGCCCCCTTTGGCGTTGATCTGAGCCACCGCCATCTGCGCGCCTTGCAGAACCGGCTCGCCATAGACCGCTGTCGGGCCCGACAGCGGGATCGGGAAACCGATCTTGATCGGCCCCGCGGCCAACGCCGCCACGGGCATCAGCACCATGCCGGCGCAACCGAGCGCCAGAATATGACGGCGGAACATCCCTCGGCCTCCCATTCCTGTTCGAGCTTTATTGTTTTCGCTGGGCCATATGGTTGGAGCCGCCGGCCGCTGTCAAGCGGCGCTGTGCGGTCATAATCTGCGGCGATCGGACGCGGATTCGGTTGGGTCGGCAAGGCATCGTTAATAGTCTGGCCATTTGCCTGATTTGTCGCGCAGCCGCCTTTGCCGGTCTGGACGGGTGCCGCCGGTTGTCGGATGATCGGCTGAGCCTAGGCGCGCCGAAGCCGCATTTCGTGCATCATCGCGCGCGATCTCACACCGGAGAAAACCCAAATGATCGACCTCTATTTCTGGCCGACCGGAAACGGCAAAAAGACTGTCATCCTGCTCGAGGAGCTGGGTCTGCCCTATCGGATCAAGCCGATCAATATCGGGCGCGGCGACCAGCTGACCCCCGAGTTTTTGAAGATTTCGCCAAACGGCCGGATGCCGGCGATCGTCGATGACGAGCCCTTGGGCGGCGGCGCCCCAATGTCGATCTTCGAATCCGGGGCGATCATGACGTATTTGGCCGAGAAGACCGGGCGGTTTATGCCGTCCGACCCGCGCGGCCGGTACGACGTCGCCCAGTGGGTCAGCTGGCAATTGGCCAACCAGGGCCCCAAGCTTGGCGAGCAAGGCCATTTCCGGCGGGCTCTCGAGGCCGGCAGCAATGGCGATCTCGCCTATGCGATCCGCCGCTTTGACAATGAAGCCCATCGCATCTATGGCGTGATGAATTTGGGCCTGTTCAACAAGCGCTATCTCGCCGCCGGGCAATACACGATCGCCGACATGATCTGCTACCCTTGGGCGTCGAGCTGGGCCACTCGGAAGATCGAGATCGACGAATTTCCCAACGTCAAGCGCTGGCTTGCGGAAATTGGCGAGCGCCCGGCCGTCAAGAAGGCGATGGCGATGGGTCCCGAGTTCCGCGAGGACCCGGCCTCGATCAGCCCCGAGGAGCAGGCCCGCCGCCGCAAGCTGGTGGCCGATCAGCGCGCGCAACCCGTCCCGGCCGAATGGCAGCGGGTGGCGTGAGCTAGTGGTGCGAACCAGACAGATGGTACCCGCGCTTTCTTTCTCGTCGCCCCCGCGAAAGCGGGGGTCCAGAGCCTGCCCCTGGCTTGAACAGGGGGCCGCAGGCATGGTGCCGGGTGCCCCCTGTTCAAGCCAGGGGCAAGCTCTGGGTGCCCGCTTTCGCGGGCATGACGAAAAATGAAATGGGTACTAAGCGATAAATTCGAACCACTAGCCTCCCGAGCTGGAAATGCACAAGACATGTGTACATAAGTAAAGAGATGTCATTGCGAGCACAGAGAAGCAATCTCGTTCGGGCGGTATTGATAGCTCCGGGATTGCTTCGTCACCCTGCGGGCTCTTCGCAATGACAAGCCCTGGTAATTGTGAAACGAACTTTCGGCGTGGGACAATAGATTACGGCGCCGATCCTCTGCCGCTTCCGGCGAGCGGTGTCAGCCGCGGCGGACAAATGGGCGAACCGCCTCGATCAGCGCCGCCGACGGGGCAAGCCGCGGCCCGGCCCCGTCATCGACCGGCGGCACGATGATCACGCCCCAGCGCGGCAGCTTGCCGAGCGAGGCGCGCGCCTCCGGGTGGGCCAGCAGCGGCGCGTTCAGCGACGGGCCGACGATCACCGGCGTGCCCCGCCCGATCGCCTCTGCGACCACCGACAGCGCAAGGTTGTCGGCGATCCCGTGGGCGAGCTTGTTGAGCGAGTTGAAGCTGCACGGCGCAAACAGCACCACTCCTCGCGGCGGTCGGGGGCGGATCGCCAGATCGAAATATAATTCGACAACCTGGGCGCCCGTGACGTCGGCGAGGTCGCGCCGGGCAATCACGCGCGAAGCGTTCGGCGTCGGGATCGCAATGACGCTCGAAAAGCCGAGCCGCACCAGCTCTCCCAAAAGCTCAGGGCAGCGTGCCGCCGTCGTCGTGCCGCTGAGCACCAAATAGGCTACCTCGAACCGTTCGCCGTCGCCCGCAGCACCGGCGCTCATCTGATCCTCCTTGAGGCTGCTCCGCGCGCCGCGCGGCGCCGGCTACTCGGCGGCGCGCTGCGGCGAGGCATCGGCGAAATGCGGCATGATTTCGCGGGCGAAGCGGCGCAGGCTGGTGCGGCCGCGCGTGCCACCGCCCGAGCCACCGCCATTGACCAGCACATAGCCGGCGCCGGCGGCGCGCAACTCGTCGAGCCGTTCGGCAATGTGATCGGGATGGCCGTACATGGCGCTCGCCTCGTTGACCGCCTGCGGGTCGCCGGTGGCGCGGTCGGGCCCGCCATGGACGGTGCCGTCGGGCGTGGTCGCGAGCTTTAGTTGGCGCAGCCGGTTGGCGAGCCGGCGCTCCATCGCCGCCTCGCGCTCGGCGGCGCTGTCGCAGACAAAAAAGGCGCGGGTCACCGCCACCTGCATCGGGTCGAAACGGCGCCCCTGCGCCTCGACCTCGGATTTGTAGACCCGATATTGGCCGCGACATCGGCCGGCGAGGCGTATTGCCCGAGCAGCAGATTGTAGCCCTGCGCCGCGACCCGCCGGATCGAGCGCTCGCTGCCGGCCCCCATCCAGATCGGCGGGTGCGGCTGTTGCGCGGTCGGCGGCTCGACCGCGATGTTGTCGAAGCGCCAATATTTGCCGCGATGCGAGAACGGCTCGTCGGCGGTCCAAGCCTTTAGAATGACCGCGAGACATTCGTCATAGCGCGCGTCGGCTTCCTCCATCGGCACGCAAAAGCCGGCGAACTCGTTGTAGCGATAGCCCTTGCCGACGCCGAAATCGAGCCGTCCGCCGGACAAGAGGTCGAGGGTCGCCGCCTGCTCGGCCAGCAATACCGGGTTGTGCCACGGCAACACCATGACCGCGGTGCCGAGCCGCAGATGGCGGGTGCGGGCGCCGAGCCAGGTCAAGAGGTTGATCGTCGCCGAGACCTGGCCATAGCCGGTGAAATGATGCTCGACGACAAAGGTGCTGTGAAAGCCGAGCGCCTCGGCCTCGATGTTGTAGTCGATAAAGTCGCGGAACCCCTCCGCGCTGTCGAACTCGGGTCCGCCTCGCCTTGCCGCAGCACTGCCAAACAAGCCGAATTCATGATGGCATCCTCTTTTGCCTGATCGTGAAGCTAGCCCAGCCGCGGCGATGCGCAAAATGCCGTCTGATGATCATCGGCATAGCGATCCGGCATGCCATACTCCGCGGCGCTTGCCGGAAACCAGCAAGTTGGGATACTCTTTTTCAAAAGAAGCAAAGATTTGGCAATGCCTTTCCTTGCTAACGGAGGGAGGAAATGGGCTCATCTTCACGAGTGGCGCTTAGCAACCCGCTCTCAAGGATGGCATTCGGCGTGGGCGTGATGCTCCTCGCATTTGCGCCGCCGACGGCGCGACCCGGCGCAGCTGCAGAGAGCTACGACTTCCAGATTTGCCACGGATATTTCGCGCTCTGCGCCGCCTCGACCTGCAAGCCGACCGGCGGGCAGATCACGGTCAGAACCGCAACCGGCGGCACTGCGATATTCCCGGAGGCGGATTGCAAGTGCCCGGTCATTCTCGGCCCGTCGATTGCCAACTTGGCCGGAGGCAACATGCACGGTTCTTGCGTGCCGAGACCAGGCCAAATCTGGTCGACTTATCAGCCCAGGCCGAACATTCCGCAGGAGATCACCAATTGGGTCCCGAGCCTGCCACAGGCCGCAGCACCGCCGCTGTTCTGCCCGAAGAGACGCAATCTCGGGAGTCAATTGGTCAACTGCTTCAGCTTCAGCTGCGACTCGCAGACTTACATCAATAATGTGCCGGTCGTGACCTGTCACTGCCCGATCGGAGAGTCGCTGGCGGGCACTCCCGTTCCGCCGCATACTTCGTTTTTGACGCAGGCCGGTCAGGGCGACCGGGCCTTCTGTGCCGATCACCCGGTCTCCGGGCCGATTTCGTTCCCGTAGTCGCGTCCGACCAAGGCCATGTAAGGATTGCTGCCTAGGCAGTCCGAGAACAGCCAACAGCTCGAGGGAGACTTGCCATGAAGAGCAAAGAAATCGGAGTTTACGGCTATCTGCGCCGATTTTGCTTAGCGTCCGCGCTGACCGCCGGGCTAGCAATGACCACTGGCGTCTCCGGAGGCGCGGCGCAAGCGGTTGTTGATCCTGACGCAATCGCCGGGAACTCACAAGCCGTCTCTCAGCTAAGCCCGTTTAACACGACGGTCGCCTATGTCGCCCAATTCTACCCCTTATGGTTCACATATTATCAGACACGGCTAGGTCGCAGCGCCAACCAGCTAGTCGCACCTAACCGAGTTTCTCCGATCTACCACTATGTGGTGGCCATCAACGTTGATACGGTCTACGCCAGCACCTTCCTCGATCTTTCCGCGGAGCCGGTTGTTCTGACCATCCCCGCGAACACGCCCCCGTTCCCGTTCACCTCGTACTCGATACTGATGCTTGACCCGTACGGCGATCTCCTCCCCGCGAGCGCGAGCATCCCGAAGGCGCCGGGAAGCTATGCCCTGACCGGACCAGGAGGATTTACCGGCACGCTTCCCACAAGGCGTCACGCCCATCATGTTGCCTGTCAACTTTTCGGCTTTGCTCTTCAGGGCAGACAAATTCTCTTCAACTAACGTGAACCAGATCAAGCAAGCCGACGCGTTCCGCCGGGCGCTCAAGAGCCAGACCCTCAGCGACTATCTCAAACATCCCCGCGCGGGCGCGACCAAGATCGTGCCGGAGATCCTCTTCTCCGTGTCCTTCAAGACGACGGCCGACGACCTGATCGCGCATGACCCGATCGCATTTCTCAGGCAGCTGCAAAGGGCAGTGGCATCCGACCATACTCCGACATTGTCTCCCTATGAGGAGGCGCTATCAAACCGGTTCGACAGCTTGTTCGCCAACCGGAATGTGAGCAGGTCGGAGTTTAGTGCCGGCGCTCAGGCAGCCCATAAGTTGATCTTGGACAGCTATCTTACGCATACGGACTGGACAACTACCCCGACAAGCTGGATCCATTTCACCAATATCGGTATCTGGGGCAACCAGGTCGTCGAACGGTCGTCGATCACCGAATTCATCCAGTACGCCAACGGCATCAAGGCGGCAGCGTATTATCACGTATTCAAGGATGCCAACGGCAACCCGCTCGACGGGAGCAACCCGCGGGGCTATGTCTTGACGTTTCCGCCGGGGCAAACTCCCAAGGCAACGCGCTTCTGGTCCCTGACCGCGTATACGCCGGAGGCGATAGAACTCGTCCCTAACCCTGCCCATAAATACGCGGTCGCCCGCTACACGCCACGCTTGCAATTCAACAAGGACGGTTCGCTCTCGGTTTACATGGCCCGGCAGCTGCCGGCGGGCGTGCCGATGGCCAATTGGCTGCCGATACCGCGCGGCGCATTCAACATCATGCTCCGCGTCTACGGTCCGCAGGGATCGGTCGAGGACAACACTTACGTCCCGCCCGGCATTGAGAAACGTTAGCCTGAGCTCGATAGAGTACGGGTCAATTTGACCTAAAGACGCCTCGCGGGACTTCGCGACGCGCGGGACGGCCACCTATATGATATCGGACGGGCACAGGAGGAAACGAGATGAGCGTCGAGCTGAACCACACGATCATCCCGGCGAAGGACAAATGGGCATCGGCGAAGTTCCTCGCCGACATTCTGAACCTCGAAGCGGGACCGCAATGGGGTCATTTCGTCCCGGTCAAAACCGGCAACGGGGTCACCCTCGACTTTTCCGACACCGAGGGCTTCCGGCCGCAGCACTATGCGTTCCTGGTCAGCGAGCCAGAGTTTGACGCCGCGCTTGCCCGCATCCGCGCCGCCGGGGTCGCGCATTATGCCAATTTCCGCCGCGAGCGGCCCGGCGAGATCAACCACCTCTATGGCGGTCGCGGGGTCTATTTCGACGACCCGAACGGCCATCTGATGGAGTTGGTCACCCAGCCCTACGGCCCCGTTCCCCAGGGCGGCTGAAGATCTCCGCTCAGGCCGGGCGCTTCAGACGGGGCGTTTCCAACCGAGCCATTGGCAGATCGCGTCGCCCATGACGAGCTCCTTGTCGCGGCCCTGCAGCCACGGCAATTCCTCGGTGAACATGGTCACGCATTCCCGGTACGAGCACGGCATGCGGGTGATGTCGGTGCCCCAGAAGCAGCGCTGCGCGCCAAACGCGTCGACGATCTGGCGGATGTATTTGTGGATGTTGCGGTACGGGTAGGGCTCGCTCGAATAGCTCGGCGCGCCCGACAATTTGACCGCGACATTCGGGTATTTGGCGAGCGCCAGCATGTCGCCGAGATTGGCGAAGGCGGCATCGTCCTTGCCCGACCCGGCGCCGCCGCCGCGGCCGTGATGGTCGATGTGCAGTTTGAGGCCGGGGCGGCGCTCGGCGATCCGGCCGAGCTCGGCCAAATGTCCGCCGGCCATCAACCCGACCGGCAGCTTTTCGCGCTCGCAGGCCGCCCAGAACCAGTCGAGCGAGCCGTCCGACCACCAGCTCTGCTGGTGCGGCTGGTTGAACGTGAACCGGAAGCCCAGCATGCCCGGCCGCTGCCGCCAGTTGCGCACGATCTCCTCGCGGTTTGGGGCTTGCAGGTCGAAATTGCCGAGGATGCAGAACTTGTCCGGGTGCGCCTTGACCGCCTCGACCGCCTGCACGTTCGGCCCCTCGCCCAGGGTGCTGGGCGGATGGATCACCGCCGCATCGACCCCGGCCTCGGCCATCTCCTTCAGCGCATCATCGACATTGTAGGTCGGGATCTGCCGGTGCTGCGGCGACATCCGCGCGTTTTCCCACAGATGGATCTGTGAATCGACGATCTGCATAGTTCCTCCTCTCGGATTAACCTTCTAGGCCACATGTCCGCGTGCGCGACCTTCTCGCTCAAGGCAGCTTTCGCAGCCGCGACAGTAGGTCGTCAGTGAAGATCCGCTCTTCCCAATAATCGACCAGCACGGCCTCGTTGAGGCGGATCCAATCGCAGACAACAGCAAGGTCGGCCGGCGGCAATTGCCCGGCGGCAAGGCGCGGCTGGGGCCGCACGGCGACGCTCGCGGTGTTATTCCATTGCATGCGCTCGCCGTGCACGCGGCAGACTTTGACCCGCGCATCGTGCGAGGCGTTGCCGCGCTCCGAGACCCATACCACCATCGGCAGGCCGGTCAGCCGCGGCGGCAAATTGGCCATTTCAAACGGCGCTTCGGTGATTTCGCTCATGTCGCACCCAGCATCGTCCGAGCCTTTTGGCGGCCGAGTGGACGGGGCGCCGCATCGGCGACCGGCTCGACGAGCAACGGGCGCAGCTTGCCATCGGCCGCGATGTCGGCGAGCACCTCGGTCACGATCTCGGCCACGACCTGGCGCGCCGCCGACGCGACGCGGCTCGACGCGGTGCCGAGCGCCAATGTCCGGAAGATGCCGCCGGGTGTGATCCGATGCGCCTCGACCAGCCGGCGCGCGCATTCGCGATGGACCGAGGAATACGGCAGGATCGACGCGCCGACGCCTTGCTGCACCATCAGCCGGATCGTCTCGTGGTCGTTCAGCTCGGTGTCAACCTGCAAGGCGATGCCGTGGCCGGCGAGCAGCACATCGAGCGCCGCGCGCAGCCCGTCGCCGAGGATTAAGGGCGTGCGGTTCAGCTCCTCGGCCGAGACGACGCCATGCGGCCGTGCGCCGGGCCGGGTGATCAGCACCATCTCCTCCGCGGCGAGCCGGGTCGACAGCACGAGGCGGCTTTTTGAAATTTCCGACAGCAACGCCAGATCAACCCGGCCATCGATCAGAAATTCCTCGAGCCGGACCATACCGGCATGGACCACCTTGAGCTCGATCATCGGGTAGTGGCGCCGCATCCGGGCGAACAGCTCGGGCACCACGACCGGGCACAAGGTCGGGGTCACGCCGAGGATGATCTTGCCGGAGGGATGCGCCTTGTGGGCGCGGATCTCGTCGCCGGCGCGCTCGACGTCGCGCAGAATCCGCTGCGCGCTGTCGAGGAGCTTGTGGCCGGCCTCGGTCAGCCGCACGCCGCGGTTGGCGCGGGTGAACAGGGGCGCGTCGAGCTCGTCCTCGAGCCGCTGGATATGCCGGGTCAAGGCCGGTTGGGCGATCTGCAGATGCGCCGAGGCGCGGGTGATGCTGCCCAATTCGGCGATGCGGACAAAGTAGAATAGGCTGCGCAGCTCCATGGCCGCGGCGATTCCGCCCACCGGCTGCGCTGATGGTCAATCGAAATTTCCGGGCCTCTCCATGCCAAGGCGGCATGAGCATGATCGGAAATCGGTATTTGCTTGATAGAGCGATCGAATTTAGCGTCTCCAGCAGAATGAAGGAGATCGCCTCATGGAAGTCGGCGTCTACCATGAATTCCACTGCCGGCCGGACCAGACCCAGGCAGCGGCGTTCGCGGAGGCATTGGATCAGATCGAGGCCGCCGACCGCTGGGGGCTCGATGCGATCTGGCTCGCCGAAATCCATCAGCAGGCGCGCCGCTCGGTAATGAGCGCGCCGATGACCGTGGCCAGCGCCATCGCCGCGAGGACCAAGCGGATCAAGATCGGCACCGGCGTCCAGGTGCTGCCGTTGTGCCATCCGCTGCGGCTCGCCGAGGAGACCGCGACGGTCGACCAGATTTCGAATGGCCGGCTGATCTTTGGCGTCGGGCGCAGCGGCAACCCGCGCAGCTACATGGCCTATGGCGTGCCCTATTCGGAAAGCCGCGAGCGGTTTCTCGAAACCCTCGAAATCGTCAAGCGCGCTTGGACCCAAGAGCGTTTTTCCTATGACGGCAAGTATTGGCATTTCGACAACGCCAGTGCCGTGCCGCAGCCGTACCAAAAGCCGCTGCCGCCGATCCGCGTCGCCGCCGCCAGCGAGGAGACGTTCCCGTCATTGGGCGAAGCCGGCTACCCGATCTTTGTCGCGGTGCGCAGCGGCTCACTGTCGGGTCTCGCGCCGGATCTCGCCGCCTACCGCGAGGCTCACAGGGCGGCGGGGCATCCGGGCGAGGGCGAAGTTTATCTGCGGCTGACCCTGCACATCGCCGACACCGACCGCCAGGCGTTCGACCAGGCCGAGGAAAGCATCATGCGCGGCTACCGGACCTTGAGCACGCGGCTCGAAAATTCGCCGAACCGGCGGCGAGCCGCCGAAGCCGAAACCGTGCGCACGATCTCCTACGAGGAAGTGCAGCGCGACAAGGTGATCATCGGCAGCCCCGAGCGCGTCGCCGACCGCCTCTTGCAATTGCACGAGGAATTGGGGCTGGACGGCATTCTCGCCGAATTGAATTTCGGCGCACTGATCCCCGCAGAGGCGATGACCCGCTCGTTGCAGCTATTGTGCGAAAAGGTCATGCCGCGTCTGCATTGAGGGAGAAGGGCCTGGCCCGACCACGTGCTGCGATGCCGCGAGTGCACCCCGCCCCGGCCCTTTCCCCGCAAACGGGGCGAGGGAGAGACCAAGAGCATCAGGAGAAAACTTGATGAAATTTGGATTGTTCGGCAGCGCCCAGGCGCGACGCGCCGGCCCCGACACCGACAGCAGCCAGGGCTTTCGCGACTTCATCGACAACAATGTCGAAGCCGAGGCGCTCGGCTATTACAGCACTTTTCTGGTCGAGCACCATTTCACCGGCTTTGGCCAGGTCTCGGCGAGCCTCAACCTGTTGACCTGGCTCGGCGCTCGCACCCGGCATCTGCGGCTCGGGACGGCGGTGCTGGTATTGCCGTGGCACAACCCGGTGCTGCTGGCCGAGCAGGCGGCGACCCTCGATCTCCTCTCCGGCGGACGGCTCGATTTCGGCGTCGGCAAAGGCTATCGCTGGAACGAGTTTGCCGGCTTCTGCACACCGATGGAGGAGGCCGACGAGCGCTTCGAGGAGTCGCTCGAGGTGATGACCAAGGCCTTTGTCAGCGAGACGCCGTTTTCGCATCGCGGCAAGTATTGGCAGTTCGACGACATCGTGGTCGAGCCGCCGACCGCGCAAAAGCCGCATCCGCCATTCTGGATGGGGGCGGGCAGCCCGAACTCGGTCCGCCAGGTCGCCGAGCGCGGCTACAACATGCTGCTCGGCCAGCATTCGCTCGCCACCGAGATCCTCGACCAGGTGGCCCAATTCAAGCAGGAGGTCGAGGCGCGCGGCCGCCGTTTCGATCCGCTGGAGGTGGCAGTGGCGCGTGCCGTCCACTTCGCCAAGAACGCCGCCGACAAGGAAGCGGCGATCGAACGCCGCTACCAAGGCCATATGCGGGTCAATGCGCTGGCGCGACGGCGCGACGGCGAAACCCGCGCCCGCTACATCCTCGACGACGAAACGGAGGCGCGCCGTGTGAGCGCCGAGAGCGCGCTCTACGGCAGCCCAGATGAGATCATCGGCAAGCTCGAAAGGCTGCGCGCCGGTGGGGTTGAGTATGTGATCATCAATTTCGGCGGCTCGCGCGAGAACATCCGGCGCTTTGCCCGCGAGATCATGCCGGTCTTTGCCGACCAGCCCGCGGCGCTGGCGCTTGCCGGCAAGTAGCAGACCAGAAGGAGTGGCACCGATGGCTTTCGAATTCGGCGTGTTTCACGAGTTTCAGCGGCGTCCGGGGCAGAGCGAGGCCGAGGCATTCACGACCGCGTTCGAGCAGGTCGATGCCGCCGAGCGCTGGGGGCTCGATGCGATCTGGCTGCCGGAAATCCACATGGCGCCCGACCGCTCGGTGTGTGCGGTGCCGATGACCATCGCCAGCGCGATTGCCGCCCGCACCCGCAACATCAAAATCGGCACCGGTGTCCAGGTGTTGCCATTGTGCCAGCCGCTGCGGCTTGCCGAAGACGCGGCGACCGTCGATCACATCAGCCGCGGACGGCTGCTGTTTGGCGTTGGCCGCAGCGGCTTTCCGCGCGCCTACGAAGCCTACGGCATTTCCTATGGCGAGAGCCCGGAACGCTTCGCCGAAGTGCTCGAGGTCGTCAGACGCGCCTGGACCGAGGAAAAATTCTCCTTCGCCGGTAAATACTACAATTACGAAAACGTAAGCATCGTGCCAAAGCCGTACCACCGGCCGCACCCACCGATCCGGATCGCCGCCAATCGGGAAGACACCTTCATTTCGGCCGGCCGGCAAGGTTATGCGATCTTTGTCGGCGCGCGCCGTGGCACGATCGACGAGGTGCTGCCTAGTCTCGAGATCTATCGTGAAGCCTGGAAGGCAGCCGGTCACCCCGGCACCGGCGAGGTATATCTGCGGGCACCAGTCTATGTCGGCGACACGATGGAGCAGGCGCGCCGGGACCCGGAAGAGAGCCTGATGAACACCTACCGCTGGTTGGGCGCGCGGCTCCAGGAGTCGGCCCACAGCGCCGGGGTTATCGACAGCGCGCGCCGCATCGAGGGCGCGCAGCGGCTGCAGACGCTGACCTACGACGAGGTGCTGCAAGGCCGGGCCATCATCGGCACGCCGGAGGTCGTTGCCGACCGTCTGCTGACCCTACAGCAGCAGTTGGGCCTCGCCGGCATCCTTGGCGAGCTGAATTACGGCGGGCTGGTGCCGCACGAACGGGTCATGCGCTCGCTGCAACTGATCTGCGAAAAGGTGCAGCCGCAGCTGCATTGAGGTGCCGCGGACCGCGCGAGCCACCCGATGGACAACTAACCCCGAAGGAGGGTGCGCCAAGGTCGAATTATTGTCGCCGGGTCCGCGCAAACGCGCTATTCTTGGAAACCTCAGCGGCAGCTGAAACGCCCGAACCAATATCGGATGGCGCAACATGTGGCGGCCATGTCTTTGATCGAGCGCGCAGGCCGGCGGCGCTCGACTGCCGGCGAGCCGTCCCGGTGCGGTCGGCGGCGCCTGCCCGCAACCGTGCGGATCGCGGTCCCGGCGTTGTTGCTTGGCGGGGCCTCGCTGGTAGCACTGCCGGGCAGCGCCCTGGCGGATTCGGCGGCTGACGATCTCAACCAGCTGCGCGCAAGCGTGCAAAAGGAAATCGCCACCCTCAAAAAACAAGAGGCCAAACTTCATAAGCAGGTGCTCGAGCTCGACCGCAAGAGCCAGATCCTCGATCGCAAAAACCAACTGCTCGACCGCCAGCTGCGCGAGATCCGCGCAACCGGGCTCGAAACCGTCAGCCCGGTCCCCTCCAATGTCGCTGCCTCGGCGCCCCCGACCTCGGGTTCCGGTCTCGAGGTCGCGCAGACGCCGGCATCACAGACAACAAACCCAGCCGGATCGGCGCCCGCGGCCGCGCCGGCAGCACCCCAAGGCGGGGGAGCGGCCGCGGCGGCGGCGGCGTCCACAAATGGCCAGTCGGCGCCGATCGCCGGCCCGTCGGCGGCTCAGCAGCAGGCCAGGCAGGTGGTCGAGACCGCGCCCAGCCTGTCAAATTCGGGCGGCGTCCTGACCCCGAAAGGCCAAATCATCATCGACCCCTCGGTCGAGTACGACTATTGGTCGCAGAACCAGCTTGGGGTCAACGGCTTCCAGATCATTCCCGGGATCACCTTTGGCAACATCTTCGCCAACCGCGTCGAGCAGAACATCACCACCGCGGCCTTGACCGCCCGCTACGGCATCACCGACCGGTTGGAGATCAACGTCAAAATCCCCTACGTCTACAATACCGGCAACACGATCAGCCTGATCCCGGAGGGGACCAGCGCCCAGCTGCTCAATGTCAATGCCACCGGCATGGGCATCGGCGACATGCAGTTTGGCACCAGCTACCAGTTTAATTCCGGCGAGAATGGCTGGCCGATCCTGGTCGGCAACCTCTTGTTCAAGACCGCCACCGGGATCAGCCCGTTCGACGTCCCGATCGTCACCGTCAACGACCCGAACGGCGAGTTTCTGGAAGGGCAGCCGAAAAAGCTGGCGACCGGGACCGGGTTTTTCGCGGCCGAGCCAAGCCTGACGGTGCTGGTGCCGACCGCGCCGGGCGTGCTCTTTGCCAATATCCAGGATGTCCACAATATCGGGCGCACCGTCCACATTCAAAGCGTTCAGGGCGGCCCGCCCACCGCTGCCTTTTTGCAGCCGGGCGAAAATCCGGCGATTACCTTTGGCATCGGCTTTGCCCTCAACGACCGCGCGGCGCTGACCTTCAGCTATCAGCAGGAGCACGTGTTTACGGCGTTTGAGAACCATCAGGCGATCGCCGGGTCGCCCTACTCGTTCGGCACCTTCAATTTTGGCCTTGGCTATCAGATCTCGCAATCGACCAGGGTGAACCTCAGCGTCGGGATCGGCGCCGGGCAGAATGCCCCGGTGGCCAAAGTCCTGCTCGAGGTGCCCTACCGCTTCTCGCTCTGAGCCGGAGGCGCTGCTCGCGCCGGTCCTGGCGCGCCACGAAGGCGCGGTGCCGACTGCTTGTTTTGGCGATCGGTCGCCGATAGCGCGCCGCAGCTAGTGAAGCAATTCAGACAGATGGTCCCAGATCGGCCGTCACACCGGCGAAGCAGGCCGTGTGAAAACTGCATGTCCGCCTTCCTCGGACCCCTTTCCCGTCATTCCCGCGCAAGCGGGAATCCAGGGATTTCAGCCTGTTGCCCTGGGTCTCCGCTTTCGCGGGGACGACGATTTTGGATGGCCGGCACGGTTTTCACACGGCCTGGAAGGCCGGTGCCTATGGCTCGCATGGGTCCCGGCCTGCGCCGGGATGACGAGAACAGGGGAGGCCACGGTACCAAGTGTTAGGTTTGTACCACTAGGGTTGCGGCTCGTTCTGGCCGGAAGCGACCGGCGGACTTTACTTTCCGCTGACGTTGGGCTCGGTCGCCGGCGCCAGCTGCTGCGGCGGGGCTCTGAGCTCGTCCCACAACAGGACCCGCTGGCGGCCGGTCGGATCGTTGAGGATGGCCGGCAGCTGCAGCCCGGCCCCTTTTTCGTTGGCCATCGCGGCGTCGGAAAGAATGGTGACGCTGGCCAGCATCTCGGGGACCCCGGCCGGCTGTTTCGGGCCTGGCGCTTCCCCTGCGCGACAGCCCGTCGACAGCCCGGCAACCGCAAGGGCCAAGCTCAAGGCCCAACCGATCACCGGCAATTTCCAGGCCCTGCGGCAGCTTCGTCCGGCTTCTGCGCTCATCGCCAATCCCCCAGCCCCATTCCGCTTAGCATCACACCCCCAAGCCGGCAAACGCAGGCGGCCCGGCCAAGTTCATCGCACGGCTCCGTGCCGGTCCACCGCAGCCTTGTCCGGAACGCCTTCATCGGAACACGTTCGAACCGTTGAGCCGGTTCAGCACCGACGTCGGAATACTCTCCCGCATCAAGCTCGACAGCCCGGTGACTCCGATATCGATCGTCGTCAGCTGCTGGACCACCCGGTTGTTGGCCGTGTTGCTGATGACGCTGGTCAGCCCGCCATTGCCGAGGCTGCTGACGATCGATGTCATTCCGCTGTTGACCAGCGCCTGGATTATCGGGGCGGCGACGCTGACCTGCGTCTGCACCGTGCCGTTCGCCAGGACCGTGGCTCCGCTGATCGCGGATTGGCTCTGCGCCGACACTCCCAGACCGGTCAGCGAGCTGACATTGACGTTCGGCGGCAATGTGCCCAGCCCCGGCGAGGCGCCGGCCACCGAAACCATTCCCTTGCCCGGCGAGATCGTCAGGGTCGGCACCACCACGGTTTGGGCGAGGTTGTGGTCGACAAAGGTCGCCTGCTGAAAGGCGAAGTTCAGCACCACCCCGGAGCTGGCCTCGAACCCGCCGCGAACTTGACTGAGGTCCTGGTTGTCGAGCGCGGCGCTGGCCAGCCGGTCCCCCAATTGTTGCTGGCCCAGCTGCGGCCCTGTCGGCAGCGGCGGCCCTGTCGGCAGCGGCGGCGCTACCTGCTGCGCGGCGGGCGGCGGCGTTGGGGCATCCCCGCCGGCGACGATGGCAATCTCCGAGCATCCCCCGAGCAGGCTTGCCGCAATCACGACGCAAGCCGTGAGCAGCGCTGGCAGGCAGGTCACGTCGCCCTCCCGTGGGACACATTTCCTAAAACCGGAGCAGGCCCTAAAACCGGAACCGCTAAAACGCGAACCGTTAAACCCGGGGCGGGCTCTAAAACCGAAACAGATTGAGCAGGCCTGGTTGCGACAAGGTGGCGAGATCGAGCGCGTAGCGCGTCAGCGCCCATGGCGGCGCCGGCGCCGAGGCCCATTTCTGATCGCTGTTGAAGCTGTGCTGGCCGCGCTCGACATGGCTCAAGATCAGAAAGAAGATGCCGCTCCACTGCGACTGGAACACGCCGACCGGCTCGCTGCGCATCCCGTTGGCCGGATCCGCCAGCAGCACCCGCCCGTTCTCGACCCCCTCGAGCACGACAAAATGCAGGTAGCCGCGCACATTCAAGAGCACGATCGCCGGCAGCCGCACCTCTTCGAGCTTGCTCAAGGGCGCCCGGTAGCCGTTCGAATCGAGCCCATGCCGGGTCAGATAGTTCTTGATGTCGAGCAGCGAGAACCCGGATTCGCTGATCACCTTTTTGTTGCCGTTGACGATCATGTCGTTGAACACGGCGGCTTCGCTGACCGGCATCCCATAATTGTAGGTCAGCAACGTCGCCAGTGCCGCCGAGCCGCAGGAAAAATCGTGTTCCTGGGCGATCGTCGCCTGGTATTTCTGCTCCTGAAAGCTCTGCAGATTGAGCGATACCGCAGCGCCGCCGCCGATACCGATATTGACCAGATACATCGATCCGGCCTGCGCCGGGCTGAGCGCCCCGGCCAGCAGTAGGGCGCCGGGCCATAATGCCGAAGCGATCGGCCGCCGCATTGCCCACTGTCCAATCCTCATGACCAACCTTAGAACGCGCCGGCGCCGCGGTCAATGAACACTAATATTAATTGTCGTGCTGGTCTGCATGACCGAGTTGTTGCCAAAATTCTGCAGCACCGAGGTGATGCCGACATTGTTGTCGATCGAATGGTCGTTGCTGATCATGCCGGTAATCGGGCTGGCCAGAACGGCGTTGCCGGCCGAGCTGCCGTTGTTCAGCGCCGAGCCGTTGACGTTGACGGCAATGCCGCGCGCCCGCTCGCGGCCGAGCTCGGCCGTGGGCACCGCGGTTCCCGCCAAAATGTGCAGCACCGCCGCCGATTGCGTCGGCGCCGCACCCCCGGCCGCCAGGCAGGAGCCGGAGCCGCCGGCGACCGCAGCGAAGAGCGCGGCGGCAGCCCAGATCGCGGATGGTTTCATCTGTTCAATCCCTGTCGATCGTCTTGGCAAGCGGGCATTGGCGAAAGCGACGGCCCGCACCGCCGGTTTTCCGGCGATGCGGACCGCTCTAGTCGAAGCTGCGGTTAGTGGGCCGTGCTGGTGTTGGTGAACCCTGCCAACCCGCCGCTGGCGCTGCTGCCGGTGACCGTCGAGGTCAGAGCCACCGAGTTCTGCTGCACCGAGCCGGCGCCGGTGTTCTGGTTGGCCTGCAGGATGCCCTGGCCGCCCATCGAGTAGGTCATCGACACATCGCCGCTGTACCCGCCCGCACCCTTCGAGATGTACTTGTTGTCCTTGACCGACGCCTGATTGTACGCCGAGCCGGTGAAGGAGTTGCTGATCGTCTGGGTGTGCGTCGTGGTGTTGGCCAGCGAGCCACTGCCGACCACTGAATCAGCCAGCAGACCCTTGACGTTGTTTTCGGTCTTGTTGTTGGTGCTGCTGTCCGTGAAGCTCTTGCTGTTGTTGTTGTTGATCGCCTTGCCGCCATTGGTCGCGGCCGCGGTGCCGCCCATGCTGCCCGACGAGGAGGCCGCATGGCTGTCGGTGTGCGTGTTGCCGCTGATATTGGTCGCCTTGCTGCCATTCTGGGCCGCCGCGCCGGTACCGCTGTTGGTGTTGGTGTTGGTCTTGGTGCTGGTCTTGCTGACCGACACGGTCTTGGTGTTGCCGGAGTTGATGTTCTTGCCACCGTTATTGGCAACCGGGCTGTCGGCGCCGGTCGACGATGTAGCGGTGGTCTTGGTGCTGGTCTTGCTGACCGACACGGTCTTGGTGTTGCCGGAGTCCTTGTTGACAGCGACGCCGCCATTGTTGGCGGATGGGCTGCCGGTACCGGCAGTGCTGCTGGTGCTGGTGTTGGTCTTGGTGTTGCCGTTGCCCTTGCTGACCGAGGTGCTGCCGTTATTGGCGGCTGCGCTGTTGCCGGCCGAGCTCACCGTGTTGGTTTTGGTGGTGGTCTTGGTGTTGCCGGAGAGCAGGCTATTGCCGTTCGCCTGAACCGCGGTGCTCTTCTTGCCGTTGGCGGCTGCGCCAGTGTTGGACGCCCCGCCATTGTCCGCGGCAGCGCTGTTGACGCCGCTCGCGGTCGGCGTGTTGGTGTTGGTCTTGCTGACCGAGGTGGTCTTGGTGTTGCCGTTGCCCTTGCTGACCGAGGTGCTGCCATTATTGGCGGCTGAGCTGTTCGCGCCGCTCGCGGTGTTGGTCGGCGTGCTGGTCTTGGTAACCGTCGTCGTCTTGCTGTTGCCGTTGCCCTTGCTGACCGAAGTGCTGCCGTTGTTGGCGGCCGAGCTGCCGGTGCCGCTCGAGGTGGCTGTCGGCGTGCTGGTCTTGGTGACCGTCGTGGTCTTGGTGTTGCCGTTGTCGGCGCTGACCGCCTTGCTGCCGTTGTTGGCGGCGGGGCTAGCGGCGCCGGAGGTGGTGTTGCCGGAGGTCTTGGTGACCGTTGTGGTCTTGGTCTTGTTGGCGTTCAGCGTGTTGCCGTTGGCCTGAATCGCGGTGTTCTTTTTGCCGGTGGCCGCGGCGCCGTTGTTGGTCGCGGTGTTGGTCTTGCTGACCGTGGTGGTCTTGGTGTTGCCATTGAGCTTGCTGACCGAGGTGCCGCCATTGTTGGAGGCGGCGCTGCTGGTGCCGCTCGAGGTGGCCGTCGGGGTCTTTGTGACCGTCGTGGTCTTGGTCTTGGTATTGGTGATGGGGCTGGCGCCGGCTGCGTTCTGGGAGCCGTTGTTGCCCTTCTGCGCCGTGGCGGACGCGTTGGCGTTGGTTCCGTTGCCGGAAGCTTGGCCACCCGTCAAGCCGGTGCCGCCGACGGTGCCCTGGTTGGCGCTGTTGCCGCCCTTGTTGCCCTGAGCCGCGTTGCCGGTGCTGCTGCTGCTGGTCGTCTGATGGTTCGCGGCCTGGGCAGCCGGGCTGTACGCTGCGCCAGCGCCCAGGGCGAGGACCGCGCAAGTTGCTAGCAAAAGATTCCGCATAACGTCTTTCCTCTTCGTTTTCCCCGCCCCTGCGGCGGAAGCCATAAAACGCCTGCCTGCTTCGGTTGAGGTTTCCGCCGGCGGCACTGCCGCCGAAACCGCCCCTGCCCCTTCACACGCCGACCCCTCCTAACCAGCAATCGACATGCCAACTTTCGGCAGCTCGAGAAACTGGCGAAATCCAATCGAATTCAGCGGCTTGGCAACGAATTGTTAATTCGTTGCGCGGTATCGTGTTCCACTGAGACAGTTGCGACGTATCGCACTGAGACAGCTGTCGTGTCGCACTATGCGGCGCGCCGAGTGCGGCGGCCGAAGCGCGCCGGGAGCCGCTGCCATGCCGACGCGGGCTCACCGCGGCACCCCCGCGTCCGGCGCCGACGGCTCCGACTCGGAGTCAGGCTCGGGCTCGGTCGGCTGCACCAGATAATGCTGCGCCAGCTCGATCCCATTGCGCTGCAGCATGCGGTAGAGGGTGGCGCGGGCCACCCCCAACAGCTGCGCCGCACGGGTGATGTTGAACCGGCCGTCCTGCAGCGCCTGCAGGATCGCATCGCGCTCGCCCTCGCTGCCCGGCTTTGGCCGCACCGCGCCACGCGGCCGCACGGCGCGCGGCGCAGCGCTCGGCCGCGCGCTTGGCGCCGGCTGCGCCTCGAGGCGCAGGTCGCGCAGCTCGATCAGCGGGCCGTTGGCCAGCACCGCCGCGCGGCGCAAGGTGGCGATCAGCTCGCGCACATTGCCGGGCCACGGATAGGCGACGATCGCGGCCAGCGCCGCCGGTGCGAAGCCGCTAAACTCGCGCCCGAGCTCCTGCGCGATCTGGCGCAGAAAATAGGTGGCCAGCACCTCGACGTCGCCGTCGCGCTCGCGCAGCGCCGGCAGCTGCAAGCTCAGGACATTGAGCCGGTAATATAAGTCTTCGCGCAACCGGCCGGCGGCGATCGCCTCGCGCAGCCGCACATTGGTGGCGGCGACGACCCGGACATCGACCTTGATCGGCTGGCGCCCGCCGACCCGCAAAATCTCGCCCTCCTGCAAAAAGCGCAGCAAGAGCCCTTGCAGGTCGATCGGCATATCGCCGATCTCGTCGAGAAAGAGGGTCCCGCGATGGGCGTGCTCGATGTGCCCCTGCTTGCGCGCAGTGGCCCCGGTGAACGCCCCTTTTTCATAGCCGAACAGCTCGGAGGCGATCAGGGTCGCCGGCACCGCCGCGCAATTGAGCGCCACATAGGGGCCGCGGGCCCGCGCCGAGCGCTCGTGGATCGCGCGGGCGACCAGCTCCTTGCCGGTGCCGCTCTCGCCGGTCACCAGCACCGGCACGTCGTAGGTCGCGAAACGGCGCACCTGGTCGAACACCTCGAGCATGACCGGGCTGTTGCCGATCATGAACAGCGGCGGCGAGCCGGGCACCGCTTCGCCCGCGTCCGCGCTGGCCTCCAGCGCCGCGTCCGCCGGCCCGGCGCTGGCCGGCGCCAAACTGGCTGGCGCCAAGCTTGCTGGCGCCAAGCTTGCTGGCGCCAAACTGGCCGACGATTGGCCCCAGCGGCGCATCGCGCCCTCGAATTGCATGACCGTCCGGCTGCTCATCGAAGCCCCCCTGCCATTTATCCTCGCGCATCAGCGCGGCGCACCCGTTGCGGGGTCAGGAAATCGTCAGTGACCGGCGCCGCCGAAAATCGTAAAGAGCGGGCGGTGACGTCGCCCCGAAGCGATGGTCGAAAATGCCGATCTGCGTCAGGCCGCGGGCGGTCCGACGCGTTCCGGACGGAAATGATCATCGTGCAGGCGCCCATTGCGGTTATCTGCCACAGATATGCAAGTGCCGGGCCAAAGACGTTAATCGAGTGCTTTCAAAGGGATACGGAGGACCCGCCGATCTGGCGGCAAAAAAATGTCAATTTCACCGACGCTCGCCGTCAGGTGTTGGAGGCGTCACGATCCTCCCAATAATGGTTAAAAAGTCAGCTTAACTTTTGGGAACCCCGGTGGATCAACAGGATAAAGAAAAGCTCGACGCGCACGAGTTCAGCTTGATGTAAGATTCTCCGACGCTTTTGTCACAATTTGGGGTGTAAAATTTTCCGTCAGTCGCCAGGAGCCTCGGGGCGGATCGTCGCCGCTGGGCCGCGTAACCAAGCATTTCAGCGACATCGCAGCACCCCCTCGGCCGGCGGCGGCCGGCGGAGCTGGCAGCGGGCGCCTAACGCCGCTTGCGGCCGGGCTGAAACGGGATCGGCGCAGCCGAGATCGGCGACCCGCAGGTTTTTCTTTAACGTTTGGGCGAATGAGCCGCCGCGGTGCTTGATATCGGCAGCGCTCGCCGCGAAAGAAAACCCGAGCGGCAAGAGTTCCACGCTGCCTAGAGTCCACGCTGTCACCAAGCCTGCCCCTGGCGGCGAACAGGGGGGCGGCAACGTGCTGGCGCGGCGGGTGCTGATCGAAGGCGCCTGGACGCCTTCCACACCCAAGACCCGAATCCGACAGGCTGCTAGAGCGGTTTTCGACCCAGTCGACGCACTCGGCACGCACCATCCCCACCCCCGACCCGCCCCATCGAGGTGCGGGAGCACAAATAGGAGCGCTGATAAAGGCCCTCCCGCTTGATGGGGTGGGTTGGGGGAGGGGACGCGGTGCAATTTGCTTCTGAACCCCCAGCTGACGACATATCGCGGCTGTTTTCGACGAATTCGCTATTTTTTGGGGGCGCAGACGAAGGTCGCCCGCGCCGGGAGCAGCAGCGGGCAAAAGTCGAGCCTCCGGTCGGTATCGACGCGCGCCGCGCGTGTGTTTGGCGCGCATTGCTGCTGCGCCGCCTGCCGCACTGCGGCGCGCGAGCTGATCACCGCGTCGTAGCAGATCGCCACCCGCGGCCCGGATTCCGCCACCCCCGGTGCGGCGGGCTGGGGGGCAGTGGGGTAGGGGTCAAATGCCGAGCAGCCGGCGAGCCCTGTTCCCGCGATGACCAGCAGCCTGAGGAGAGCGGGCGCCGCTCTCATGCCGCAGCGGCGAGGGCGCGTTCGAGAAACAGCGCGCAAGCCAAGAGCCGTGCATCCTCCCCGATCATGCCGACGAGCTGCACCCCAACCGGCAAGCCATCGGCGCCCCACTGCGCCGGCACGGTGGCGCACGGCACCCCGAGCAGGGTCCACATGCGGTTGAACACCGGGTTGCCGGTATAGTCGAGGCCCGTTGGCGCGGCACCCGGCGCCGCCGGCACCAGCATCGCCTCGCAGCCGCCAAAAAAACCGGCGAGGCCGGCCCGCGCCCGTTCGCCCGAGGCGCGCGCCGCATCGTACTCGTCGGCCCCGACCGCCAGCCCGGCGTCGAGCATTTGGGCCAGCCGCGGCGACAATTCGGCGCTGTGCCGGAGGCGCTCGTCGGCGAGCGCGCGCGCGGTCTCGAACCCCATGATCTTGTCCTGCGCTTCGCTCAACCCGTGATGCTCGGGGGCGATCGCGATTTCGTCGACCCGCGCCCCGGCGCCTTCGAGCGCGGCGCGCGCCCGGTCGAGAGCGGCGGCCGTCGCCGGCTCGGCCTCGTCCCACATCGGGGTGCGATAGAGGCCAAAGCGCGGCATATGCGCGAGCGGCGTCAGATGGCGCAATGCCGGCCGCTCGGCGACGATTCCGGCAAAGAACGCAGCATCCTCGACAGTGCGGGCGAGGACGCCGACCGTGTCGAGACTATCGGCGAGCGGCTTGACCCCAGCGCGGCTGATCATTCCGAAGCTCGGCTTGTAGCCGACGACGCCGCAGAACGCCGCCGGGCGGATCACCGACCCGGCGGTCTGGGTGCCAAAGGCGAGCGGCGCCATGCCGTCGGCGACCGCCGCGGCCGACCCGCTCGACGAGCCGCCCGGGGTGTGCGCCGGGTTCTTCGGGTTCGCCGTCTTGCCGGGCGTGAAGGTGGCGAATTCGGTGGTGACGGTCTTGCCGAGCACCACCGCTCCGGCGGCGCGGGCCAGCGCCACGCAGGCAGCGTCGGCGGCCGGCCGGTGGCCGCGATAGATCGGCGAACCGTAGGCGGTCGGCATATCCGCGGTGTCGATCAAATCCTTGACCGCGATCGGGACCCCATGCAGCGGGCCGCGCGACGGCTCGCGGTCGCGTTGCCGCGCCTCGGTCAGCGCCTGCTCGCGGTCGAGATATTGCCAGGCGCCGACTATGCTCTCGCGCGCCGCGATCCGGTCGAGATAGGCGGCGGCGAGCGCCGCCGCGGTGAGCTTGCCCTCGGCGATCTGCCGGGCAGCCTCGCGGGCGGTCAGCGAACGCGGATCGGTCACGGGAGTCTCCTCTCCTGCATCGCAGCGGGGGGGGCCGCCCGGCAGCAGTCGGTCCCGTCGGCGGTCACCGCGACGGCTTGGCGGTCGGCGGCGGCGCGGCCACTGTCGCCCGAAGGGGAGCGTCTGGCAAGACGCGGCGGACGGAGCTGACCGGCGCCCTGGCCGCGTATAACAACCGGCTTGGCGGTCGCTAACGGCCAGGCAATTCTCACCGGAGGCATTATGGGCCAACCATCCGACGAGCACCGGGGCGGCCGCTCGCGGTTCGGGGCGGTGATCGGCTTGCTGGTCGTGCTGGTTCTGGTGGTTGCCGCGGTCTACCTGGTTCATGCGCTGCGCGAGGAATCGCAGCTCGAGGATTGCCTGATGTCCGGGCGGACCAATTGCGCGCCGATCGCGATCCCCTCCGGCGGCAAATAGTCGAACCGGACGATCTGGCTGCTACACTCGCCGAACACGAGCGGACGGAGGCGCGAGATGATCGAAATCCCGGCACGCCGCGGCAAGGCGGCCCGGCTGCGGCATGGCGAGATCGTCAAGATCGTCAACACCCGGGGCCAGCAGGTGGTCGATACCTGGGCATTCCACGCCGAGGATTTGCGCGAATTCATGTCGATGGAGCACAGCCGGGTGGCGATCGGGCATATCATCCCGGCGGTCGGCGACGCGCTGGTCACCAACCGGCGGCGGCCGATCCTGACCTTGGTCGAAGACACCTCCGGCGGCATTCACGACACCTTGTTCGCGGCCTGCGACCGCTGGCGCTACGAATTGCTTGGATGCGCCGAATATCACGACAACTGCACCGACAACCTGGCGGCGGCATTGGCCGAGCTCGGGCTCGCATCGCCGCAAACCCCGGCACCGCTCAACCTGTTTATGAATATCCCGGTCATCGACGGCAACCGGGTCGAGGTGCGGCCACCAGTCAGCACGCCCGGCAGCTTTGTCGCGCTGCGGGCCGAGATCGATTGCGTGGTCGCCTTTTCCGCCTGCCCGCAGGACCTGGTGCCGGTCAACGGTGCCGCACTGCGCCCGACGCATGCGCATTTTGAAATCCGCGGCGCCACCGGGCCGGCCCATCCATGAACCGGTGAACCGGCGATCTACTCCGGGTGCCGGCGACGCAGCCGAACAGGCTTTTGCGCCGTTTACCCCAAGCGGGGTCGGCGCGGTGATGCGGCGGCGCGCTCTGGGAGTCTCGTCATGTCGCTCAAGTTGAGGGTTGGTCCGCCGCTGCTGTCGATCAACCAGGGCTACAGCCTGTTGCTGACCGCGCTCGATGGCCAGATCGCGTGGCCGAGCAAATGCGGTTTTTTCGTCCGCGACACCAGGTTGCTCAGCGCCTGGTCGATCTATGCCGATGGGGAGGAGTGGCAGCTCCTGAATTCGGGTGCGATCACCTATTTCGCGGCGCAGGCGTTTTTGACCAATCCCGGCCTGGTGACACAGGACGGCGCGATCGAAGAGCGGACCCTGCTGCTCCAGCTCGGCCGCTCGATCGGCGAGGGCGGCATCCACGAGGATATCGACATCGCCAATCACGGCGGCCGAACCGTCAAGTTCAATCTCGAAATCGCCCTCCGCTGCGATTTTGCCGATATCCTCGAGGTCAAGAGCGGCCATCTGGTGCGGCGCGGCCATATCACCACCGAATGGTCCGACGACCGGGCGGTCTTGACCACCCGATACCGCGATCGCGACTTTCTGCGCGAGCTGGTCGTGGCGCGGCGGCGCAACCAATCGCCTTGCGTTTACTCCAATGGCCGGATCAGCTTTGAGGTTGCGATCGAGCCGGGCCGCACCTGGCATACCTGCCTCGAATATTCGGTCGCCGCTGGCGACGAGCGTTGCCCGGCGCCGCAGGCGTGCATCGCCGACGCGCTTGATTCGCCGCTCGCCAAGCCGCTCGAAAACTGGCGCAAGACGGTACTGAAGCTGCATTCGGGCAACGAGGATTTCGATAATTTGTACCGCCAGGCAGTGCAGGACATGGCGGCGCTGCGGCTGCCGGTCGACAACAACAGCCATCACCTCGAATTCACCCTGGCTGCCGGCATTCCCTGGTTTATTGCGCTGTTTGGGCGCGACAGCCTGATCGCAGCGCTGCAAAATGCCCAGGTCTATCCCGATTTCGTGCGCGGCGCGCTCGATGTCTTGGGCCGCTACCAGGCGAGCGAGCGCGACGACGAGCGCGACGCCGAGCCCGGCAAGATCATGCACGAATTGCGCAGCGGCGAGCTGGCTCACTTCAAGCTGATCCCGCACACCCCTTATTACGGCACCGCCGACGCGACCCCGCTCTACCTGATCGCACTGCATACCGCCTGGCGCTGCACCGGCGACCGCGAGCTGGTCGAGCGCCATCTGGGGACCGCCGAGCGCTGCCTCGACTGGATCGACCGTTACGGCGACCGCGATGGCGACGGGTTTCAGGAGTACCAGACGCGCTCGTCGGCGGGCTACGAAAACCAGGGCTGGAAGGATGCTGGCGATGCCGTGCTCTATCCCGACGGCAGCCGGGTCAAAGGGCCAAAGGCAATGTGCGAGCTGCAAGGCTATGTCTATGACGCCTGGAACCGGATGGCCGAAATCTACGATGCGCTGGGCCGCGGCGAGCGCGCTCGGGAGTTGCGCGACAAGGCCGGCACCTTGTTCGCCCGCTTCAACGAGGTGTTCTGGGACGAGGAGGGCGGATTTTACGCCTATTGCCTCGACGGCGACAAAAAGCCGGTGCTGACCGTGGCCTCAAACCCCGGTCACTGCCTGTGGAGCCGGATTGTGCCAAAAGACCGCGCGCGGCGCGTCGCCCGCCGCCTGCTGCAACCCGACATGTGGAGCGGCTGGGGCATTCGGACACTGTCCGGCGACCATCCGGCCTACAATCCCTTGTCCTATCAAAACGGCTCGGTGTGGCCGCACGACAACGGCATCATCGCGATCGGCTTTCGGCAATACGGCTTTGTGGAAGAGGCGGCGCAGGTGGCGCGCGCGGTCACCGAGGCCGGCAGCTTTTTTGCGCTGTGCCAGATGCCCGAGCTCTATGCCGGGATCGAGCGCGATCGGGTCAATTTTCCGGTGCAGTACCCCGATGCCAACGTGCCGCAGGCCTGGGCCGCGGGCTCGGTGTTTGCGATGCTGCAGGCGCTCATAGGCTTTGACCCGGACGCGCCGAGCGGGAAGCTCTATCTCGACCCGGCTCTGCCCGATTGGCTGCCCGAGCTGACCTTGAGCGACCTGCGGCTCGGCAAGCGGGTGTTTGATGTGCGCTTCTGGCGCGAGGGAGCGGACACCCGCTTCGAGGTGCTGAAGGGCGATGCCGGGGCAGTCGAGCGGCGCAGCCTGGCGGAGGCTCTCCAGCGAGAATAAGCTGCGCCGGTCGGGGGCCGGGAGACATCGCCGGGAGACATCGCCGGGAGACATCGCATGAGACCGATACCGCTCGGAGCCGCCGGCTCGTTTACCCTGCTGGTTCAGCCCGAGCATCTGGCGAACCGGTTTAAGGACGCAACCCTGCCGCCGGTGCTGGCGACCCCGGTCATGATCATGGTCATGGAGAATGCCGCGCTGAACGCGATCCGCGCCTATCTCGACCCGGGCGAGAGTGCCGTCGGCACCGCGGTCGATATCCGCCATCTCGCCGCCACCCCAGTCGGGCGCCGAGTCACCGGCGAGGCGCGGGTCACCGGGACCGACGGTCGCAAGGTCGAGTTCGCGGTGCGCGCCGCCGAGGGCGAAAAGGAGATCGGCGTCGGGTCACACTCCCGGATCGTCATCGATGCCGCCCGGTTTGCCGAGCGACTGCGCTGAGGCCGCCGTGGCCGGAAGCGAACGTGTGTCGATGATCACCCAGCGCGCCGATATCGACGCCTATTGCGCGCGGATCGGCTATGCCGGCCGGCGCGAGCCGAGCCTCGCGGTGCTGCGGGCGATCGTCGCCGCGCATACGGCGGCGATCCCGTTCGAAAATCTTGATGTCCTGCTGAAACGCGAGATCCACCTCGATCTGCCGGCACTCTATCAGAAGCTCGTGCGCCGGCGGCGCGGCGGCTATTGCTTTGAGCACAATCTGCTGCTGCTCGAGGTTTTGACCGCCTTTGGCTTTCGCGCCGAGGGCCTCGCGGCGCGGGTGCAATGGGGCCGGCCGCCAGGTGTCGTCGGGCCGCGCACCCATATGCTGCTGCGCGTCGATCTGGCGGAGGGCGCTTTTGTCGCCGATGTCGGGTTTGGCGGGCTGACCCCGACCGCACCCTTGGCGCTCGAGGCCAGGGGGGACCAGGCGACCCCGCACGAGCCCTATCGCCTGGTCGAGCACGGCGGCGAGTTCGGCCTCGAGGTCCGGCTCGGCGCCGCGTGGAGCAGCCTCTACCGCTTCTCGCTCCAGCCGCAGCTGCCGGTGGATTACCAGGTTGCCAACTGGTTCACCTCGACCCACCCGCAATCGCTATTTGTCCGCCACCTGATCGCCAGCCGCGCCGGCAAAGATCGGCGCTACGCGCTCTTCAACAACCGGCTCACCCTTCGCCGCCGCGACGGCGCCAGCGAGCGCCGGGTTTTGCAAGGTGTGGTCGAGTTCGGCGAAGTCCTCGCCCGCGATTTCGGCATCGACCTGCCGGCCCAGGACCGCGCCGCGATCGCCGCCCGCGCGGAAGACAACGCCGCGCACCCGAGCCCGTTTGACGGCGGCTGATGCGGCGCGGGAGTTAGGGGATGGTCGAGACCGCGATCGACGAGTTGGCCGGGTGGGTGACGCAGGCCGGGCTGATCGGCCGCAGCGAAAGCGAGCTGATGGCTGGGTTCTGCCGGCGGGCCAGCGAGGCGGGAATCCCGTTGGCGCGGGCGACGGTCATTCTCGACACCCTGCACCCGATCTACGAGGGCCGCGCCTTCCGCTGGCGCGCCGATGCACCGGATTCGGTCGAGGCGGTCGATTACGGCCGCACCAATGTGGGCGAGGCGGCGGAAAGCTGGCAGCGCAGCCCCTTCTTTGCATTGGTCAATTCGGGCGAAGAGGCACTGCGGCGCCGCTTGATCGGCGGCGATCCCGCAGATTTCCCGACCGTTGCGCAGGCGCGCGACGAGGGCATGACCGACTACCTGGCGCTGGTCCATCGCTTTGCCGCCGAGGGTGTGATCGGCGAGATGGATTGCGTCTACTCGGCCTGGGCGACCGACGCCGCAGCCGGTTTTGCCGACAGCGCGGTCGCGGCGCTGCAACGGCTCGCCCCGTTCCTCAAGCTCGCGGTCAAATCGGCGGCGCTGGCGCGCATGGCCGCGACGCTCGCCGAAACCTATCTCGGCCGCGATCCTGGGCGGCGGGTGATGAGCGGCCGCATCGCCCGCGGGGTCGCCGAGAAGATCAACGCGGTGTTGTGGATGAGCGATCTGCACGGCTACACCCAGATTAGCGACAGCGCGCCGCCGGAGCAGATCATCCCGCTGCTGAACGACTATGCCGACGTCGTCGTCTCGGCGGTGCACGGTCATGGCGGCGACGTCCTAAAGCTGATCGGCGACGGGACCCTCGCCATCTTCACCGGCGAGGATCGCGGGCGGGCTTGCCTCGCCGCACTTGCCGCGGCGGCGCGGGTCCGCGACAACGCGGCCAAGCTCAACCGCAGCCGGGCCGAGGCCGGGCAGCCGGTCGCCGAGGTCTATCTGGCGCTGCATGTCGGTGACGTTTTTTACGGCAACGTCGGCAGCAAGGACCGGCTCGATTTCACCGTGGTCGGCCCGGCGGTCAACGAGGTCAGCCGGATCCTGGCGATGAGCCGGTCGGTCGAGCAGAACGTGCTGCTGTCGGCGGGGTTCGCCGACGTGCTCGGCCCACGGCTGCGCCAGCACCTGGTTTCGGTCGGCCGCTACGCGCTGCGCGGGGTCGCCCAACCGCAGGAGCTGTTCGTCCCCGAGCCGGGCTTCAATGCGTCGCAGCTGCCGGGCTGAGTCCGGCGAGGAGCGGTGCGTCACGATCGGATGGGCTTCCACCGCAGGCTGGCGTCGCGCCGGCGGCCCCGGCGTGCTATTTCTTATTCGGGAAAATTCGAGAGGAAGCCATGATCCATCATCTGTCGATCGCCGCGCGCGACCCCAAGCACGTCGCCGGAGTTCTGGCCGAGCTCATGGGCGGCAAGGCGGTGCCGTTTCCGCCCAACCCGGGCAGCTTCTTTGCACTGCAGCTCGACGAGCACGGCTCGGGCGTCGAGGTCTATCCGGCGGGGACCGAGCTCCATCCGGGCGGGCATGACGGCGGCGGCTTTGTCAAGAAAGAGGCGCGCGGCTTCGGGCCCACCCATTTCGCGCTCAGCGTCAAGACGCAAGCCGATGCCGTCGAGGCGATCGCCGGGCGTGAAGGCTGGCAATGCTTCAACTGCAATCGCGGCCCGTTCCATGTGATCGAGGTGTGGATCGAGAACCAGTCGATGGTCGAAATCCTGCCGCCCGAATACGCGGCCGAATACCTCGCCTTTACCAACCCCGCCAAGGTCGCAGCGGCGATGGCGGCAGCGCCGACCGACGCGGCACGGCACCGCCCGGCTTAGGGTTCGGCCCGGCTCGCGCCCCCCAGCCTCGGCCGCTTCAATCGGTCTCGCCGCGGCTGGGCCGCAGGCGCCGAAACCAGGTGACGCTGCGCTCGCGCAGCGTCTGAAAGCTGACATAGAGCATCGGGATCACAAACAGTCCGATCCCGGTGGCCGCGATCATCCCGGCAAAGACCGGGGTGCCGACATCGTGCCGGCTGATTTCGGCCGCACCCTGGGCGGAGACCAGCGGGTAGACCCCGAGGATAAAGGCGAAAGAGGTCATCAACACCGCGCGAAACCGCGTCCGCGCGCCGAGCACCGCGGCTTCGCGGATGTCCTTGCCTTGCTCGCGCTGGTCCTTGGCGAACTCGACGATCAGGATGCCGTTCTTGGCGGCCATCGCGATCAGCACGACGAGACCGATCTCGGCATAAAGGTCGAGCGCGAGGCGCCACACCAAAATGCCGATAAACGCGCCAAGCACCCCGATCGGCACCGACAGCAACACCGGGATCGGGATCATCCAGCTCTCGTAAAGCGCCACCAGAAACAAAAATGCGAACAGCACGGCGAGGCCGAGGATGGCGCCCGTTTGCCCCGCCGCCGCCACCTCCTGGTAAGCGGTCCCGGTCCATTCGTAGCCATAGCCCGCCGGCAGCGTCTTGGCCGAGACCTGCGCCATCGCAGCGAGCGCTGCCCCGGATGAGGCGCCAGGCGCGGGCCCGCCCTGAATCGGGATCGCCCGGTAATTGTTGTAGCGGGTGATCACCTGCGGCCCGACCACGATGCGGACATTGGCGATCGAGCGCAGCGGGACGGATTTGCCGTATTTGTTGCGGATATAGATCTGCCACAGCGAGGAGACGTCGCGCCGGTCGGCCGGCTCGCCCTCGATGTTGACCTGCCAGACGCGGCCAAAGAGGTTGAAGTTGTTGATGTAGACACCGCCCAAGGTGGCCTGCAGCGCGCCGAACACATCGTTCATGCCGAGGCCCAGCGCCTGTGCCTTCTCGCGGTCGATATCGAGATAGAGCGACGGGTTGCTGGCGGTGAAGGTCGAAAACACGCGGGTCAGGCGCGGGTCCTGGTTGGCGGCGGCGAGCAGCCCGTGCATGACGCTGTTCATCGCCGCCGGGTCCTGGCCTTGGAGGCCTTCGAGCTCGTACTCGAACCCGCCGGTCGTGGACAGCCCGATGATCGGCGGCAGGTTGAACGGGATCACCGTCGCCTGGCGGATCTGTTGCCCCTCGGTAAAGACCCGCGCGATCAGCGCCTGCACCGAATTGGCGGCGCCGATGCGGTCGGCGAACGGCTTTAAGGTTGGCACCATAAAGGCCGCGTTCGGCTCGCTGACCCCGTCGATGATCGAAAAGCCGATAATCGAAAATATGTTCTCAACCTGTGGCAGCGATCGCAGCACGGTCTCGATGCGCCGAACCGCGGTGCTGGTGCGAGAGACCGACGCCCCCGCCGGCAATTGCACCGAGATGAAAAAGGCGCCCTGGTCCTCCTCGGGCAAAAACCCGGTCGGGGTGCGCAACGACAGGAAATAGATCGCCGCCGCGCTCGCCAGGATCGCCAGGATGCCAAAGGCGGCGACCCGGACCAGGCGGCGAACGATCGCGGCATAGCCGTCGCGCACATTGTCGATGCGCCGCAACACCCAGCCCATCGGGCCGCGTTTCGGGCCGGTCGGGCGCAAAAACACCGCGCACAGCGCCGGCGACAGGGTCAGCGCGTTCACCGCCGAAATCGCCATCGCGACGCTGATCGTCACCGCGAACTGGCGAAACAATGTTCCCGAAACGCCCGGGATAAACGCGATCGGCACAAACACCGAAAACAGCACCAAAGTGATCGCGATAATCGGCGCGGTAATCTCGGCCATCGCCTTCTTGGTCGCCGCAGCGGGCGACAATTCGGGCTCCTCTTCCATGACGCGCTCGACATTCTCGACCACGACGATCGCGTCATCGACCAGGATGCCGATCGCCAGCACCATGGCGAGCAAGGATATCGTGTTGGCCGAATAGCCCATAATCAGCAGCACCGCGAAGCTGCCGATCAGACTGACCGGAACGGCGACGGCGGGAATGACGGTCGCGCGCAAGCTGCCGAGGAACAGAAAGACCACGATCACGACAAGGCCAAAGGCGATCGCCAGAGTGATCAGCACGTCGTGGATCGTGGCTCGGACAAAAGTGGTCGTGTCGTAATTGACCAGGTATTTGAGGCCCGGCGGAAAGCGCTGGCTGAGCCGCTGCAAATTCGCCTTGACCGCAGCCGCGGTTTGAACGGCATTGGCGCCGGGGGAAAGATAGATGCCGATCGCGACCGCCGGCCGGCCGTTGAGGCGGCCTTCGATGTCCTCGTTCTGGGCGCCGAGATCGACCCGGGCGACATCGCGCACCCGCAGCAAGGATCCGTCGGGGTTGGCGCGCAGCACGATGTCGCCGAATTGTTGAGGCGTCGTCAGGCGGCCCTGCGTCTCGACGTTCATCTGGAATTGCTGGCTGTGGCCGATCGGGCGGGCGCCGATCCGGCCGACCGGGGCCTGCAGGTTCTGCGCCTGGATCGCCGCGATCACATCGGCCGGGGTCAGCCCCAAATTGTCGAGCCGCTTGGTGTCAAACCAGATGCGCATCGAATAATTGAGCGCACCGAAGATCCGCGCCTGCCCGACCCCGGGCGTGCGCGACAAGACGTCGAGCACATTGATGATCGCGTAATTGGTGATGAACAGCGGGTCCTGCTTGCCGCTCTTGCTGTAGAGCATGATAAATTGCAGGACCGCGGACGACTTCTTCTCGACCGACAGCCCCTCCAGCTGCACTTCGGCCGGCAGCTGAGCCAGTGCCGTCTGCACCCGGTTGTTGACATTGACGGTGTCGATGTCGGGATCGCTGCCGAGGGCAAAGCTGACCGTCAAGCTGTAGCTGCCGTCGTTGCCGCTCGTCGATTTCATGTAGAGCATCTGATCGACACCGACGACCTGGGCCTCGATCGGCTGCGCGACGCTCGCTTCGACGACCGCAGCGGAGGCGCCGGGGTAGGTGGCCGAGACCTGCACCTGCGGCGGCACGATGTCCGGGAACTGGGCAACCGGGATGCGGGTCAGCGCCAAGAGCCCGGCAATCGTGATGACAAAGGCGATGACGACCGCCAGCCGCGGCCGATCGACAAAGATCGCCGAGATCATCGGCTTATTCTTGCCCCGCCCGGCCTGGCGCGGTGCTGGCTGCGGTACCGCCCTGTTCCACCTCGGGAGGGATCGCCGGCGGCGGGGTCGCAGGGCCGGGCGACACCACCGCGCCGGGCCTCACTCGCTGCAACCCCTCGGAGATCACCATCTCGCCTTCCTTTAGTCCTTTGGCGATAACGGCTGTGGACGGGGTGGATTGGCCGAGATGGACGCGCCGGACTTGCGCCTTGTCCTGCGCATTGACGATATAAACATAATCGCCCTGCTGATCGGACAGGACCGCGGCGCGCGGAACGGCCAGAACCGAGACTGGCTGCACCCCCTGGAGCAGCACGGTGACGAACTCGCCGTCGGTCAATTCGCGCGAGCCTGGATCGCCGGGCTTCATCCCGGGCAGCACCGGGTTCGGGACGACGCCGCGCAAGGTGACCGTGTCGGTGGTCTCGGCCACGGTCGGCGACACATAGTCGAGCCTGCCGGACTGGGCGTAGATCTTTCCGGTCGGCAGCCGCAGCTTGATCACGACGGCGCTGAACCCGCCTTTTGGGGCGTAGCGGTTGCGCAGCTCGAGCCCGGTGCGTAGTGCTATCGAGAAGATCACATACATCGGGTCCTGGCTGACCAGGGTCGCCAGGGTGCCGCTGGTCGGCGAGACGACATTGCCTTCGGTCACCGCGGTGCTGCTGATCTTGCCGTCAATCGGCGCCCAGATCTGGGTGTAGCCGAGATTGATCTGGGCCTGTTCCAGCTGCGCCTGGGCGGCGGCGATCTGGGCCGCGAGCGAGCGCTCCGAAGCGAGCGCCGTGTCATAGTTCGATTGCTGGCCGGCCGGCGTGTGCAGCAGGTATTGCGCGCGTTGCAGGGTCAGCTCGGCATTCGTGTGCTGCGCCTGCAGCTGCGCGACATTGGCCTTGTTGTAATCGACCTGCGCCTGAAACGGGGCCTGCTCGAGTTGGTAGAGCAGAGTGCCCTCCTTGACCTCGGCGCCCTCGACAAAATGACGTTTTTCGAGAAATGCGGTGACCCGCGCGACCACATTCACTCGCCCGACCGCCTGGATGCGCCCGATAAACTCGTTGGTCTCGGTGATGTCCTGGCGCCCGACGCGCACCACCCCAACCGCCGGCGGCGCGCCCGTCGCCGGCTGCGCCGCGGCCCCGAGCACCTGCGGCGCCACCAGGCCCAGCACCAGCGCGAGCAGCAGCCGCTTCATCACCAAACCTTGCCCATCGCGATCCCCGCCCGCGCTTCCCAAGGCGGATTATACCGAGGCCGGGCAGTCCTGTATCTGGCACTCGCGCGGTTGCGAGCAGATGTTGCCTAGGCGTCCAAATAGGCGCCGAACCAGCCGCCGACGCCCTTCATTGCGCCGCCCCCGGCATCCGCGCCGGCGCCGCCTCGAGGCTGGCAAGGCTGCGGCCGCGGGTTTCGGGCAACAGCATCAGCATGAAGATCATGACGCCGAACGCAAAGGCGCTGCAGCACCGCGATCGAGGCGCCGAGCGGCAGCACCTGGCTCAAAAACCCGACCGTGGTCGGCAGGAACGAGCCGATCGCCCGACTGGCGTTGTAGCAAAAGCCCTGCGCCGTCCCGCGCACCGCGGTCGGGAAGAGCTCGGTCATAAACGGCCCCATCGGCGGAAATTTTATCAACAGAATGACGTTGAGCGGGATTCCCAGGAAAAACAGCGCCTCGTTGCTCATCGGCACCAGCATAAAGATCAGCACCATGATAAAGGAGCCGATCGCCGATATCAGGAACGTCCATTTGCGGCCGATGGCGTCGCTCAAATAAGTGCCGATCAGAAAACCGCACAGCGCGCCGAGGATCTGGATCAGCAGAAACCCGCCAGTGCTGGTCGCCGACAGGTGCCGAACCATGCGCAAATAGGTCGGCATCCAGATGCCGATCGCATAGCCGCCGCCCTGCGCGCCGGCCACCATCGCGGTGACCTTGACCGTGGTCCACAGATGGGGGCGGCGAAAGGCGGCGAACAAATGCGCCGCGCCGACCGCCGGATGTTCGCGGCGGCGTTGCTGGAAGACGTCCGACTCGTCGATGTGCCGGCGGATCCAAATGACGAACAGCCCGGGGACGAGGCCGATCGCAAACAGCGCGCGCCAGGCGATCGCTTCCGGCAGAAAGGCGTAGAGTGCCGTATAGACCAGCGCCGAGGCACCCCAGCCGACGGCCCACCCGGTCTGCACCAGGCCGACCGCACGGCCGCGGTACTTGTCGCGGACCACCTCGCCCATCAGCACCGCGCCTGCCGCCCATTCGCCGCCGAAGCCAAACCCGTGCATCGCGCGCAGGATAAAGAGCTGCTCGAAATTCTGGGCAAAGGCGCACAGAAAGGTGAATACGGAGTACCACAGGACCGTGATCTGCAGCATGCGCACCCGGCCGAACCGGTCGGCCAAGGTGCCCGAAAACCATCCGCCCAGGGACGAGATCAGCAGAGTGACGGTGCCGATCAGCCCGGCCTCGCCGCGCGATAGACCCCACAGCGCAATAACTGTCGGGATCACAAAGCTGTACATCTGAACGTCGAACGCATCGAGCGCCCAGCCGCCAAAGCAGGCGCCCATCGTGCGGCGTTCGCGCGCCGTCAATTCCCTGAACCAGGCGAGCATCGCGGTTTCCCCAGTCGTTTTCCCTGCCGGTTCGGCAGCAGGGGCCGATGGCTTGGGGTTCGGCCGCGATTTTAACTAGGACGGCACGCCATTCACATAGAGTTTCAATGCCGCATCGCCGGGGCGGGATTTCCGGCCGATTGCACGGCCAGCTTCTCTATACTATTCTGCCGGTCAGCCGAAGAGAGGCTAAGTCCTCTAACATCGAGGAGGAAGACATGCCTAGAATCAAGCACATCGCATTGACGACCGAAGATCCGGCAAAGACCGCGGCGTTTTACAAGGAGGCGTTCGGGATGCGCGAGATCCGCCGCAACCCGCGCGGCGCGGTGTTTCTGACCGACGGCTACATCAACCTCGCGATCCTCAATTTCAAGACCGAGAAGGATCCCGATGTCGGCGCCCATGGCGGCAATTTCAGCGGCATCCATCATTTCGGCTTCGAGGTCGAGGATCTCGACGAGGCGGCGGCAAAATTGGAACAGGCTGAGGGCCGGCAGCTGACCGCGAAAGACGGTCTCGACATGGAAATGGCGGCCGGCAGCCACCGCAATTTCGAGATGAAATGGGCCGGCCCCGACGGCGTTGTGGTCGATATCTCGCACACCGGCTGGGACAACGGGACATGACCGGCAACTTCACGCTCTGCGTCGGCACCGTCGGCAGCGGCGCCTGGACCAGCCCCGACGGCGGCGAAAGCTGGCAGCGGGTGCGCAGCGGTTTGTGGGGCGAAAGCCGAGTCTACGGGCTCGCCGTACACCCGCGCGAGTCGCGCACGGTTTTTGCCGGCGCCGATGACGGCATCTACCAGAGCCGCGACGGCGGGCAGAAATTCGAGCGCCTCAACTCGCCGATGAACAAAATGGACGTGTGGAAGATCGCGTTCGATCCCGCCGACCCAGACACGATCTATGCCGGGACCCGGCCGGCGGCGCTGTTCCGCTCAAAGGATGGCGGGCGCGGCTGGAAACAGCTGGGCGTCGACATGGTCGAGGAGTGCCCCAATGTCGGCGTGCCGCGGGTGACCGCGCTGACCGTCGATCCGTCCGACCGTAATATCGTTTGGGCCGGGGTCGAGGTCGATGGCGTGCGCCGCAGCCTCGACGGCGGCGAAACCTGGACGCGGATCGGCGGCGGCCTCAGCGACCCCGACATCCACGATGTCGCGGTGCGCGGCGCCGGCAACGCCAAGACCGTGCTGACCAGCACGCCGCGCGAGATCTTTGCCAGCGGCGACAAGGGCGAGAGTTGGCAGGGGCTCGGCGTCGGCAAGCAGTTTGGCCTGCCGTACTGCCGCAGCCTGGCGCTGAAAACCGACGACCCGAGCACCCTATTCGTTGCCACCGGCGATGGCGCCGCCGGCAGCACCGGTGCGATCCAGCGCTCGAAAGACGGCGGCAACAGCTGGGAAGAGCTGCCGTTGCCGGTCAAGCCGAACTCGCCGATCTGGGCGTTTGCGACGCATGCCGCGGATCCCGGCCTGATCCTCGCTTGCAGCCACTACGGCGAGCTCTACGCCAGCCAGAATGCCGGCGATTCGTGGCGCAAGCTGCCGCGCGAGTTCACCGAGATCCGCGCGCTTGCCTGGACCCCAAACTAAATCGGCACACCTTGGTGTTCGAGCGCCCATTTCTCAGACTGTGACCCGCAGTCTTCCCCTCTCCCCCCGCCGCCGGGGGGAGAGGGCAGGGTGAGGGGGGCCAAGCAATATGGGCACCCCGCCCGCCTCACGCGCTCGATCGCTGCGGGGGCCCACCTCACCCTCCCACGCCTTTGGCGCGGGCCCCTCCCTCTCCCCCCTCGGGGTGGAGAGGGTAAGCACAGCAGGCCTCCTAGCGAAGTTTGCGGTGGCGCTCCTCGCGACCGCCCTTGCTGCAACCATCGCGAAGGCAGCGGACCGGGTCACGGCCGCCGCGGTGTGGCGCCCGCCGGACGGGTTCAATGCACGCTTCCACAAGCGTTGCGACGGCCACGCCGGCACCGCGTTCGACGATTGCTTTGCCGCCTCGATGGCCAAAGCCGGGGCATCGCCCGAGGCGCTCGCCTTTACCCGGCGGCTCGACAACGACGCGTACCTCCAGGCCCTGGACGCCGCCGGCGGCCCGATTGCCGTGGCCCACGTGTTCTTTCCGTTCGCCGCGAACGAGAACCGCGCCTGGTTTCTGGTCAACGGCAGCCCGGCGCTGATCAACGTCGACAATTGGCGAAACCTGGACCTTTCCCGGATGCGCTCGTCCGCAGCTTACCTTCAGATCTATCATAACCACCGCAACGTCACCTTTTGGCAGGGCGACCGCGGCCCCGCGGGGCCAGAGGTCGCGCAGAACGGGCGAGAATTTGTCGTCGGCTATCTGCTGCGCAACCTGTGCCACGCTTGCGCGATCATCGGCCGGGTCCGCTACGCCTTCGACTTCGACGCCAGCGGAAAATTCCTCGGCACCCGCCTCGTATCGGTCACACCGGCCGGCCAATAGGCGCAAGAGTGCCCGGCGATTTAAAGAAAGCTGTAGGGGTCGATGTCGAGTTGCAGCCGGACCGAGCCGCCGAGCCGCACTCGCGCGAGCCAATCGCGCAGCAGCGCCTGTAAATTCACCCTGCGCTCGGCCTTGACCAGAAAGCGGCGGCGGTGCCGGCCGCGCAAGACCGCGAGCGGAGCCGGCGCCGGGCCGAGCACACTGACACCGGGCAGCTGGGGGGCGGCGCGGGACAAGGCTTGGGCGGCGAAATCGACCGATTCGGCGTCGGCGGCGCTGACGATCAGCGCGGCGAGCCGGCCAAAGGGTGGCAGCCCAGCGTCGCGCCGCGCCGCCGCCTCGGCTTCGATAAAGCGGTCGCGGTCGCCGGCCGCCAGCGCCTTCATCACCGGGCTGTCGGGCATAAAGGTCTGGATCAGCACCCGCCCCTTGCGTTCGGCCCGGCCGGCCCGGCCGCCGACCTGGTGCAACAGCTGAAAGGTGCGTTCGGCCGCGCGCAGGTCGCCGCCGCTGAGCCCGAGATCCGCGTCGACCACGCCGACCAGGGTCAGCATCGGAAAATGGTGGCCCTTGGCGACGATCTGGGTCCCGATCAGCACATCGTAGCGCCGCTCGGCCATCGCCTGCGCCAGCTCGGCCGCGGCCCGCGGCCCGGGCAACAGGTCGCTGACCATCAGCGCGGTGCGCGCCGCGGGAAACCGCGTCGCCACCTCTTCGGCGAGGCGCTCGACCCCCGGCCCGCACGCGGCGAGCGTCCCGGCGGTCAGGCATTCCGGGCACAAAGGCGGCACCTTCTCGGCATGGCCGCAATGATGGCACAGGAGGCGGCCGGTAAAGCGATGCTCGACCAGCCAGGCGGTGCAGCTCGGGCACTGGAAGCGGTGGCCGCAGGCGCGGCACAGGGTCAAGGGCGCATAGCCGCGGCGGTTCAGGAACAACAGCGACTGCTCGCCGGCCGCCAGCGTCGCCGCAATCTCGCTAACCAGCGGCGGCGACAGGAAACGCCCGCGTTCCATTCGTTCGCGGCGCAGATCGACGAGGCGGATCGCGGGCAGCTCGGCGGCTGCGTGGCGATGCGGCAGGACGACCCGTTGGTAACGGCCGCGCGCAACATTGACCACGGTCTCGAGCGACGGGGTCGCCGAGGCCAGCACGATCGGGATGCCGGAGAGCGAGGCACGCAGCACCGCCATGTCGCGGGCCTGGTAGCAGACCCCGTCCTCCTGCTTGTAGGAGGGGTCGTGCTCCTCATCGACGACGATCAGCCCGAGCTTGGCGAACGGCAGGAACAGCGCCGAGCGGGCGCCGACCACGACTGGCGCCCGGCCGGCGGCGACGGCGCGCCAAGCGTCGCGGCGCTCGGTCCGTCCGATCTCGGAATGCCACTGCGCCGGCGGCGCGCCAAACCGCTCGCGAAAGCGCGCCAGCCACTGCGCGCCGAGCGCGATCTCCGGCAGCAGCACCAGCACCTGACAGCCGGCGGCAATTGCGGCGGCGATCGCGGCGAAATACGTTTCGGTCTTGCCCGAGCCGGTGACCCCGTCGAGCAGGGTCACGCCAAACCCACCCGAATCGACCCGGCCGACGAGCCGTTGCGCGGCCACCGCCTGGTCGGGGGACAGCGCCGGAGCGGGCCGACGCCAGTCCGGCGCCGCCACCGCAGCGGGTTCGGCCGCGACCAGGCGCTCTACGATCAGCCCGCCGGCGGCGAGATCGCGCACGACGCCGGCGCCGCAGCCGGCAAGCCGCGCCGCCTCGGCAGCGGGGAGCGGCGCCGCATCGCGCAACAGCTCGAGCACGCGGCGGCGCGCGGGCGTCAGGCGCGCGGAAGTCTCGGGGCCGGCCAGTGCCACGAGCCCGGCCGCGGACGCGCTGCACAGCCGCCGAGGTCGCGGCGGCTGCAACGCCTCGGGGATGCTCATCGCCATGCGCAGCACGGCTCCCGGCGGCGCCATCGTGTAGGCGGCGACGCGCTCGACAAAGCGGCGCAGGTCGGGCGAGAGCGCGCGGACCGGCAGGGTTTCGAGGATCGGTTTCAGCCGCTCTGCCGAAAGCTTGCCTCCCGCCCCGTCCCAGGCAACGCCGACGAGACTGCGCCCGCCGAGCGGGACACGGACAAATGAGCCGGGCTGCGGCGGTGCTGTCCCGTGGGGGATCAGGTAGTCGAGCGGCTCCGGCAGCGGCAATGGCAACAGCACGCGAACCCGTTCCACGGTATCGCCCGGGAGGGTGTGCTCGATGGTTTCGTCGCGCTCGCAACCCGGGGCGGCAGCCGCGGAACTGGCATGGCGATCGGGCATCGGCTAAACTCGCCCGGCAAATGGCGCGCAGCAAGCGTTCTTCGCCAAGCGCTCTTGCGCGGTGCGCAAGGCGGGCCGGGCGCCGCGCATGGGGTCGGTGTCAGGTGGGGTCGGTGTCAGGTGGCTTTGGGATGATCGCGTTTTCAGCTGCCGTCTTCTTCTTCGACTGCCTGCGCCGCGGCGCAACGAGGTGGAGCTAAGAGTGGCCGACCGCCCGCAGGACCAGCCAAAGCCGCTCGGCGCCGCTCCGGCGCCGGGGCAGGCGGCCGTTATCCGCGCCGGCGATGTCATCGCCTACCTGCGCGAACATCCCGATTTCCTCGAACGCCATCCCGACGCGCTGCATCTGCTGCGCGCGCCGAGCCGCGGCAGCGGTGACGGGGTGGTCGATTTTCAGCACTTCATGCTCGAACGCCTGCGCCATGACCTGGGCCGATTGCGCGACGAGCAGCAGAGCCTGATCGCGCTGAGCCGCGGCAACCTCGCCGGCCAATGCCGTGTGCACAAGGCGATCTTGGCGATGCTGAAGGCGCTGAGCTTTGAGCATTTGCTGCAGGTCGTCACCACCGACCTCGCCGTCTTGATCGATGTCGATGTCGTCACCCTCGGGGTCGAGAGCACCGCGGCGCGCACCACCCGCCTGCCGGTTCCCGGGGTCCACCTGCTGCGCGCGGGCATGGTCGACCAGCTGCTCGGCCCCGACCGCGACGCGTTCTTATGCACCGACATCAAGGGCGACCCGGCATTGTTCGGCGGGGCCGCCGGGCTGGTGCGCTCGCAGGCGCTGCTGCGCCTGTCTTTTGGCCGCTCGGGGCCGGGCGGGCTGATGTGCATCGGCACCCGCAAGGCCGATACGTTCTGCCCCGGCCTCGGCACCGAATTATTAAGCTTTCTCGCCCGCGCCGTCGAGATCACGATCGCCCAGTGGCTCGAACGCGGCCGGTGATTCGCGGGGAAAAGAAGCCCGCCAAGCGCGCCGGGGCTTCCGTGACGACGAGTGCGGCCCTGACCCAACCAGCCCCCACCCATTCCCTCCCCCGCACGCGGGGGAGGGCTAGGGAGGGGGCCGACCCTGCGCTCTCCGACAGCGAGGCAGCTGCCGGTGCCGGACAGAAACGGATGTTCCCGGCATTGCCGGAACCCATCCCGTTGGTGCGGTTTTCGGCTGCCGACGAGCTGCGCGCGGCGATCGGGTTGTGGATGGCGTGGCTGGCAGGCGAGCGCCGCGCCTCGGCGCATACCATCGCCGCCTATGGAAGCGACCTCGCGTTTTTTCTCGATTTTCTGACCGGGCATCTGGCGGCCGTGCCGAGCCTCGCAGCGATCGACCAGTTGCGCCCGGCCGATTTCCGCGCCTATCTGGCGCAGCGCGCCGGCGAGGGCATCGAGCGCAGCTCGTTGGCGCGAGGCTTGTCGGTGCTGCGCGGCTTTGTGCGGTTTCTGCAGCGGCGAGAGCTCGCCTCGACCACCGCCCTTGCGGCCTTGCGCGGGCCCAAATTGCCGCCCGGCGTGCCCAAGCCGCTTTCCGTCGAGGACGCGATCGCCGCGATCGACGCCGCCGGCGACCTCACCCGAGAGGTTTGGCAGGGCAAGCGCGACACCGCGCTGTTGGCGCTGATCTATGGCTGCGGGCTGCGGCTGTCGGAGGCGCTGGGCCTGACCCGCGCCGAAGCCCCGTTGGGCGAGGCGCTGACGATCATCGGCAAAGGCCGCAAGCAGCGCCAGCTGCCGGTGTTGCCAGCGGTGCGCACCGCGACCGCCGACTATCTCGCCGCCTGCCCTTATGCGCTCTCGGCGCAGGGCCCGCTGTTCGTCGGCGCGCGCGGCGGTCCGTTGCATCCCCGCCTGGTGCAGCGGCAGATGGAAGCGCTGCGCAGATATCTGCAGCTGCCGGACACCGCGACGCCGCATGCGCTGCGCCACAGCTTTGCGACGCATCTCTTGGGCGCCGGCGGCGATCTGCGCGCGATCCAGGAGCTCTTGGGCCATGCCAGCCTGTCGACGACGCAGCGCTACACCTCGGTCGAGAGCGAACGGCTGCTCGCCGTCTACGACAGTGCGCATCCGCGCGCCCGGCTGCCGCATTGAGTCGCCACGCGCACTGAAAGGAGGGGACGGTGGATCTCGGCCTGCGGGGGAAGAAGGCGATCGTCACCGGCGGCAGCCGCGGCATCGGCCGGGCGATCTGCGCGCTGCTGGCCGAAGAGGGCTGCGACGTGGCGCTGTGCGCGCGCGGTGAAGCGGGCGTTGAAGAGGCGGTGACGGCGCTCGCCGGCATGGGCGTGAAGGCGCATGGCGGCATCGTCGATGTCGCCGACACGAAAGCTCTGCGCGGCTGGGTCGCCGAGGCGGCCGAAAAGCTCGGCGGGCTCGACATCTTTGTCGCCAATGTCAGCGCGCTGGCCCAGGCGATGGACGAAGATTCCTGGCGGCGCAGCCTCGATATCGATGTGCTGGGCACCGTCGCCGGGGTCGAGGCGGCGACCCCGTTCCTCGAGCAATCCTCGGCCGGTTCGATCGTCGTGATCGGCACCACCGGGGCGATCGAAATCGCCGGCGCGCCGCGCCCCTACGCCTCGGTCAAGGCGGCGCTGGTCCCCTATGTCAAGGCGCTGGCTCGCAATCTGGCGCCAAAGGGGGTGCGCGCCAACATGGTCTCGCCCGGCAACGTCTATTTCAAAGGCGGTGTGTGGAACGTGCTGGAGGAGAGCAACCCGGAGCTGTTTCGCACGATGGTCGGGCGCAACCCGATGGGCCGCATGGGGACGCCCAACGAAGTGGCCAACGCCGTCGTCTTTCTCGCCAGCCCGCGCGCCAGCTTTATCACCGGCACCAATTTGATCATCGACGGCGCGCTCACCCAGCGCGTCCAGTTCTGACGCCGGTCAACCTAGATTAGCTCGGCGATTTGCGCGGGGCTGCACACCGCCCTCCATCCGATCCGCGCACCCGTTCGCTTGTTGACAAGCCCGACCGACCGGTGGGAGCATCGGGAAAGTAGCTTACGTCAATCCAAACACGCGCGGTAGCTTAGCCCAACCGGCGCAGCGCCGATAAAGATGCAAGGCCACGGTGGATCCAGAGCCGTGGAAAATGGGGAAAAACCTAGGAGGATTCGAGATGAGTCATTTGCGCGGAAGATCACGAACCTTTGGGCTCTCGGCTCTTGTTGGTTTTTCAGTTCTAGTCTTCGGATTGAGCGGCGCAGCCTTGGCGCAAAATTACATACCGGATGGGCCGAACGTCCCACTCATTACATTGAATGAAAGCCAACAGGGTGCTGCCGGCTTGCCGCCGCTGCCGGTGCCTCCACCCAATGGCTGGAACCAGCAGTCGATCTGGAACATGAAGGTGGTGGGGTTCAACGACAATCAGGGCCGCCCCAGCTCGGATGACGGTTGGATTGAAAACCAAAACGGCCGCTACATCCTTTACATGACCGACAGCGGCGGCAGCGCCTACAATCCGCTGACCGGAAAAGTGGAGCCAAACGGCACCTCGCTGATCGACGTGACCAACCCTCGCCATCCGGTTTTCCTGCATCATATCGCCTCGACCACCGGCAGCGCGTCGCATGTCGCGGTGTGCGGCGGAAACACCTTGCCGCATGGGACGAAGAACCACTGGTACATGCTGCGGCATGACGGGTCGATCAATCAGGAGATTTGGGACGTCACCGATCCAAAGAACCCGGTTCGAACTCGAAGTCATCCTCAGCGGGCTCAACGCCACGCACCACGATTGGTGGGAATGCGACACCGGGATTGCCTATCTGATCGCCGGCAGCGCCTCCGATGGCTGGCATTCGGGGCAGCACGTCTACATCTATGACATCAGCAATCCCTATAAGCCGGTTTTCATCCGTCAGTGGGGGTTGGTTGGTCAGCAGCCCGGTGCGTCGGCAACGGCGCAAAGCTGTTATAACGATCCTACCGGGGTCAATGGCCCGTGCTACGAAGGCGTGACCAACCCCGCCGGGCCGGGAAACCCTGAAATGGTTCACCAGGTGTACTCGGCAGGGACGGCAATAAATCGGGTATACCTTCCCTACGGTGTCAGCAGCACCGGCGTGTTTCAGATCGTCGACCGGCAGAAACTGCTGAACGGGTGCAAGGTCGCGAGTGCTTCGTCGAGTTGCGCGAACAGCCCGAGCCAGGCCGACCTGCTCTATCCGCAAATCAGCTACACCACGACAAATCCCAACCAGGGAGGGCACACCAGCATCCCGATCTTTGGTGTGCCGATCCCGCAGGCCCAGCAAAACTTTCTCGACGGCACACCCCAGAAATACGACCTCTTGGCGGTGACGTCCGAGGACACGACCAACGATTGCCTTGGGCAGCCGTGGAAAAACGCGCAGCTCTTGGACATCACCAACGATCTGGCGATCTGGCCGATTTCCTCGATGACGGTCGGCCAGTTCCCCGGAAATTTCTGCGCCAAGGGCGCCCGCTTTGGCACCCACGAGCTCAATCGAGAAATTTATGCCCCGTACTATGGGAAGATTATCGTGGTTGCCATGTTCAACGCCGGCTTGCAGGTGTTTGATATTCGCGACCCATACAACCCGAGGCGCGTCGCCTATTTCATCCAGGCGCCGAACCGCAACACCCAGGCCAGCTGCGGGACGTACCAAGGAAATACGAATTACTGTCGGAACGCGATCTTTTCCGATTTGGGCGAGGTCGATGATCGCGGCTATATCTACAATCTCGACCGGGCCGGCTCCGGCATGACCGTCCTAAAGCTGACCGGAGCCGCCTTGGACGCGGTGACCGCACCCCCGGTCAGAATGCCGCGATGACGCAGCCGCGCCGGACGCCCGGGCGCTGAACGAGTAGGGGTCCTCGCATCTGTGCGGAACTCGCGCCGACCTGCTCTTCGCGGGTTTGCGCGGGTTCCGGGCGGGCACCGCAGCGCTGCCGCAATGAGAAACCTTACGGGTCTGGCAAGCGACCGATCGGGTTCTCGCCAGCGACAGTAGATCGGAGGAAGCCGGCCCGATGAGGTTCTGGAGTCGCTGGTTGCCGAGGACAGCATTCGCGCTGTGCTGGCTTACGGCGCCGGCCGCCTACAGCGCGAGTGTCGCTGCGGATCCCGGGCAGGCTCGCGACTTCACCGCCGCAACCCTCGCCAAAGTGATCCCGGGGCACAGCACCAAAGCCCAGGTCGAGGCGTTGCTCGGCCAGCCATGGCGGACGACCTTTTCCGACGATGCGGATGAGCCAGGCCCGGTCGTGTGGGAGTACCGCGGTCGTGACCCGAACGGCACCTATCGCGTTCATATCGAATTCAATGCTCAAGACACGACAACCCTGATCGCCGAGATCCCCGACAGCACAGGGGAAGCGCCGGCACGGGTCGCCAAGCCGTCCCAAAAGGGCAGCTCCGCCGGCCAAGGCCCGTGACCATAAAATCTAGTGCGGTGAACCCGCAATTCGTTCGATCTTGAGCGACGCGTCCATTGCTTGTCACACTGGCGCAGGCCGGTGCCCATAGCCGAAATGGGTCCCGGCCCTTCGCCGGGATGAGCAATAGGAATAAACACGAGAAGATCTGACGAATGTTCGCGATCAGGAGCCCCAGGGTCGTAGCGGCTAGGTGGGGTCGGGCGCCGCCAGGCGCGCTCGGGCGAGGGCGGCGAAATGGCCGTCTGGATGCTGCTCCAAGTAGGCTTCGAGCTCTTCGCGCCGGCCGCTGTCCTTGACCGAGTTCCAAAATGTCAGGTCAAGCGTGTCGGGAACGGCCGCGGCGGGCGCCGGCTCTTCAGCCTTTGAGGTTGACAGCGCGGCAGCCTCGATGCGGGTCCGCGCCAGCGCGGCGAAATTTCCCTCGGGATATCTTTCCAGATAGTTTTCGAGATCCCTCGCGCCGGCATCCTTGACGCTGTCCCAAAAAGCGAGCTCCAGCGCGACCTCGCTGTCGGCCGACGGCTCGCCGCCAGAAGGCGCCAGCCCGGCTACATTTAGAGGCGGCTCGAGCAGTTCGCCCGCAGCCGCAAGCTCGGGCTCGGACCCTGGCTCGCCGACGCGGAGGCGGAACGCTCGGATCGGATGGGCGATGTTCTTGACCAGCTGTTCGCCAAGATCGTCAAAAACCAGCTTGGCGCGATGCCGCAAATAGTCGCGCACGCCCCGTGAGACGCAGATCTCGCCGCCCCGGACCAGCCCCTCCAGGCGGGCGGCGACATTGACCCCGTCGCCGAAGACATCGCCGTTTTTGATCATCACGTCGCCGGCATTGATGCCGATCCGGAACTGCATCCGGCGGTCTTCCGGCTCGCTGGCATTGGTTGCGGCCAGTGCGGCCTGGATCGCCACCGCACAGTCGACCGCGTCGAGAACGCTGGCGAATTCGGCGAGAACGCTGTCGCCGGCGGTATTGGCGATGCGGCCACGATGCCGGTCGATCAATTCGTCGACAATGGCGCGATGGGCCGACAATGTCGCCAAGGTGGCGTCCTCGTCGCCGTGCATCAGGCGGCTGTAGCCCTCGACGTCCGCGGCAAGGATGGCCACCAGCCGTCGCTCCACCGGAGGCGCCGCCATCGCAAACCTCTGGGTCAGTCGGCGGGCCAAAGCGCTGCCGGCTGACGGGTCATAGGCCGAGCGTAGGCAGGCGGCCTGCCTTCAGGGGCGGGTGTCGCCGTCCGGGAGCCGCAGTGTTGCATTGAACCCTCAGATGTTGTGTCGAAAGTAACAGTCTCGGCAATTCTCCGGTTCCACAAAAATCGCGAACGCTTTGCCGCAGCCGCGACGCCGAAACGCGACGGGCGCCGTCTCCGGCGCCCGCGCTGCATGGCAGGATGTCCGCCGAGCTAGTTGATCAAGCCGTAGAATTTGCCGGCGTTCTCGCAGGTGATCTTGTGCACCACGTCGGCCGGCAGGCCGGCGAACTGCTCCTTGATGTATTTTGAGGATTCGGGCCACACCCCGTCGGTGTGCGGGTAGTCGGAGCCCCACATCAGGGTCTCTACGCCGATATCCTCGTAGAGCTTGGTGCCGATCGGGTCGAACTGGAAGGTCGCCTTGCACTGGCGGCGCCAGTATTCGCTGGGCTTCAGCTTGATCAGGTCGCGGAAGCGGTCCTCATATTCGAAATCCATGCGGTCGAGGGCATAGGGCAGCCAGCCGATGCCGCTCTCGCCAAACGAGACCCTGAGCCGCGGGTGACGCTCCAATACGCCGGCGCCGATCAGCGCCGCGATGATGTGAATGAGGCCCATCTGGAACGAGGACACGCCGGTGAACATCGCCGCGCGCCGCACCTGGCCGGACACACCCTCGCGCGCCCTGGGCGAAGTCGTCGGGAAGGTGTGGAAATGCAATGGCAATTGCACATCCTCGACCGCGTTCCACAGCGGCTCCCAGACCGGGTGCCACATCGGCTCCATGTCCCACGAGCAGGAGAGCTCGAGCCCCTTGATCCCCATCTTGGCGACCCGGCGGATCTCGGCGACCGCTTTGTCGATGTCGCCATAGGGCAGGCAGGCGAGGCCGATCTCGCGCTCGGGATAGTGGCTGCAGAACTCTTTCAGCCAGTCATTGTAGATGCGCAGCATCTCGTTCGAGGCTTCGGTGTCGTTGAGCCGCGAGGCCGCCCCAAGAATCCCATAGATCACCTCGGCATCGACCCCGTCGCGGTCCATATCCTTGATCCGCAGATGCGGGTCGCTGCAGCGGCGGATGTCCTTTTTGCCGTCCTCGTACATCCCGGTCTGGGCCATGATGTCGACCCGGTGGTTCTGCCCGGGGACAAACGGCGCGCCGCCTGGCCCGACACCGTTCTTCAGCCCAAAGGTGGCGCCGTTCTTGGCGGTCCATTGCGGCCCCTGCGGCCCGTCCGCGACATAGGGCATGCGGTCTTTCAATTCGCGCGGCGCCTCGGAGACGAACAGGTCGGGCGGCATCCACGGCATGTCGAGATGGCAATCGGCCGAAATCCTGCGGTATTGCATGTGGTTTTCTCCGCTCATCGTTGACCAAGCGTGGTGCGGCACCAACTCTACTCCCCCGTCGCGCGGATTTCCTAACCGGATTTCACAAGCCAGGCAGGCGCGAGGCGGTCCCCTCAGTCGCGGAAAACCGCACTGGGGAGCGGCTTGTCTCGGGGTCCGTGAGCGCCCGACCGGGCTCGGCCTGGGCGTTATGCCTATTCTGCGTCGGGCACGCCCGCTGCAAGCTCGTCGAGCCAGATTGCGGCGCTGGCGTCGGAGGGGGCGCGCCAATCGGCGCGCGGCGACAGCGACCCGCCCGACGAGATTTTCGGGCCGTTGGGCAGGGCCGAGCGCTTGAACTGGCTCAGCTGGTAAAAGCGCAGCAGAAACACCCGCATCCAGCGCTTGATCTCGGCGAGGCTGTAGCCGCGCCGCGCCGTCAGCGGCGTGTTGGCCGGCCAGGCCCCGCGTTCCGTATCGGCCCACGCGTTCCACGACAGATAGGCGATCTTTGACGGGCTGAACCCCCAGCGCGTCGCGTAATAAAGGTTGAAATCCTGCAATGCGTATGGGCCAACGATGCTTTCGGTCGATTGGATCAGGCCGTCGGCGCCGGGCGGCACCAATTCCGGCGAGATCTCGGTCGCCAGGATGTCGTAGAGGATCGGCGCCGAATCGGCACCCAGGTCGCCCGACGCCGCGACAAACCGGATCAGGTGCTGGATCAAGGTCTTGGCGACCGAGGCGTTGGGGTTGTAATGCGACATCTGGTCGCCGACCCCATAGGTGCACCAGCCGAGCCCCAATTCGGACAGATCGCCGGTGCCGACCACCAGCCCGCCATTGTGGTTGGCGAGCCGGAACAGATAGTCGGTGCGCAGCCCGGCCTGGACGTTTTCATAGGTCACGTCGTAATGCGCCTCGCCCTTGGCCGAGGCGTGGCCGATGTCCTCCAGCATCTGCCGTGCCGCCGGGCGAATGTCGATCTCCGCGGCGCTGACGCCCAGCGCCCGCATCAGCTTCCAGGCGTTGGCCTTGGTCGCCTCGCCGGTGGCAAAGCCGGGCAGGGTATAGGCCAGGATGTTGGTGCGCGGCAGCCCCAGCCGGTCCATCGCCCGCGCCGCGACGATTAGCGCCTGGGTCGAATTCGAGCCCGCCCGAGACGCCGATCACCAGCTTTTTGAGGCCGGTCGCGTCGAGCCGGCGGGCGAGCCCTTGCACCTGGATGTTGTAGGCCTCGTAGCAATTCTCGCGCAGCATCGCCGCATCGGACGGCACGTAGGGAAACCGCTCGATATCACGACGCAGGGCGAGCCGCTCGCCGGGCTCGGCGAAATCAAAGGCGACCGTGCGAAACGCCGGGCCGGCGCCTGCGGCGGCGCGCACGCAATCGCCGAAGGTGTTGATGCGCATTCGCTCCTGCCGGATGCGGCCAAGATCGACATCCGCGACGGCCATTTCGGCGGTCGCAGAAAAGCGCTCGGTCTCGGCCAGCCCGTCGCCCAACTCGAAGATGCCGGCCTGGCCGTCCCAGGCGAGATCGGTTGTCGATTCGCCCGCACCCGCGGCCGAGTACGCGTAGGCGGCAATGCAGCGCGCCGATTGCGACGCGCATAAGAGGCGCCGCATCTGCGCCTTGCCGATCGTGATGTTGCTGGCCGACAGATTGAGCAGGATTTCGGCCCCGGCCAATGCCGCCGCGGTGCTCGGCGGCTGCGGCACCCACAAATCCTCGCAGATTTCGACGTGAAAGGTGAACCCGGCCCGGCCGTCGGCGGCAAACAAGAGATCGCTGCCGAACGGCGCCTCGTGCCCCGCCACCCTGATCGACCGGCCGGCGACCCCTTCGCCCGAGGTGAAATGACGGCGTTCGTAAAACTCGCGATAGTTCGGCAGGAACACCTTGGGCACGACCCCGAGCAATCGCCCTCGATAGATAACCGCGCCGCAATTGAAGAGATGGCCCTGCGAGCGCAGCGGCGCGCCGACGACAAACACCGGAAAGAACTCGCGGCTGGCACAGACGAGCCGGCCGAGCACTGCCTCGACCGCATCGAGCACCGCCTCCTGGAACAACAAATCGTCGATCGCATAGGCCGACAGGCAAAGCTCGGGGAACACCATCAGCCCGATGCGCGCCGCGTCGCCGGCGGCGAGCAGAGCCTCGACCTCTTTGGCGTTGCGCCGCGGCTCGGCGACCGAAACCAGCGGCACGCAGGCGCCGACGCGGACGAATTGATGCCGGTAGGGAGAAAAGAACGAGGACATTGCGGTAGGCTGCTCGCAGGATCGGCCGACCCTGTCAATCTGGGCAGCCGCCAGGGCTTGCGTAAGAGGCCGGCTCGAGGAGCACTGTCAGCGTCGCTGGCGCCGCGCGCGCATCACCGCCCAGAGGGCGCCGCCGATCCCGAACAGGATAAAGGCGCCGAGGACCAGGACCACGAGGTTGGCCGAGCCGATCAGGCGCTGGCCAATTCTTCCGACGACATCGCCAAACACGAGCAGCATCGGCGCCCACACCAGCGCCGAGGCGACATTGGCGAACCAGAAGCGGCCGGGCGGCATCCGCATGACCCCGGCGGCGAGCGGAATGACCGCGCGGATCGGGCCAAAGAAGCGGCCGATGAACACGCTCAGGCCGCCATATTTGGCGAAGAACCGGATGCCGCCCGGCAACAGATCGGGGTGGCGGGTGAACGGCCAGACCCGCGCGATCGCGTGGCCGAACCGGCGCCCGATCCAAAACGAGATCGAATCGCCGAGCACCGCGCCGAGAATCGCCCCGGCCAGCACCGGCAGATACGGCAATGAGCCGGTCGCCAGCAGCGCGCCGGCGGCAATCAGCAGCGAGCTTCCCGGAAACAGCAGGCTCAGAAAGGCAAAGGACTCGCCGAACGAAACGACGAACATGACCGCAAACGCCCAGCCCGCATGCGCGGCGATGAAGGCGAGCGTCGGCTGAACCAAATGTTCCATCGGCTATATATGAGACATTTTGAACGGCGCGCCGGCTGGATTGCACCGCGCCCTTACGCTAGTCTGACCGCGCGACGCCGCCGCTCGGGCTCTCCGGCCGTGGCGAAAGGGCACCGGAAGACGCCCGGCCCGCGACACAAGCCGGGACAGCACGGGATACCGAGCGTGACCAGATCGTCGCGCAAACGGAGCCAATCCGAACGGGAGAATACCGATGGCCCATCCGATCGTCTATGGCCCGGCGGGCAGCACCTATGTGTGGAGCGCGCGCCTGACGCTCGCTGAAAAGGGCGTCACCCACGAGCTCATCGAGATGCCGTTCGGCGCTCACCGCGAAGAGCCGCATTTGTCGCGTCAGCCGTTCGCCAAGGTTCCCGCCTTCGAGCATGACGGGTTCGCGCTCTACGAGACGCAGGCGATCATGCGCTATGTCGACGAGCGCTTTCCAGGAGCGCCATTGCAGCCCGAGGACGTGCATCAATGGTCGCGGATGAACCAGATCATCGGCATCGTCGATGCCTATGCCTGGCCCAGCATCGCCGGCGCGATCCTCTATAACCGGATGCTGGTGCCGCGGCTCGGCGGCGCCCCGGACGAGGCGGCGATCGCCGGCGCGTTGCCGCGCGCGGCCCTGTGCCTCGCCGAGATCGACCGGCTGATGGAGGATCACCCGTTTGTCGCCGGCGATTTTGTCAGCTTGGCCGATCTGCTGGTGATCCCGCTGCTCTACTATTTCGCCAACATCCCCGACGGCCGCGCCCCGCTCGCCGGGCACCCCAAGCTGAAGGACTGGATTGGGCGCATGGAAACGCGCCAGAGCTTCGCGGTGACAAAACCGCCGCTGGCGCGCAGCTGAGCGCCGCCCTCTGGCATGCGCGCGCTGCAGCTGGTCGCGGTGATGTTGATCGGGCTCGAGCTGGCGCCGACCGGCGCGCATTTTTTCGAGATGTGGAACAAGATCGGGCTGACCCAGCAGCAATATTTCACCGTGCAGCAGCTCTATCGCGGCTGGGCATGGTTTGGGATCGTGCTGATCGCCGCGATCATCGCCAACCTCTCCGCCGCCATCCTGCTTTGGCATCGCCGCCAGCGGCCCTGGCCGTCGCTTGTCGCCAGCCTGCTGATCGCCTGCACCCTGCTGGTCTTTTTCGTCTGGACCGATCCCGCCAATCAGGCGACCGACAATTGGACGATGATCCCGGCCGATTGGCGAATGCTGCGCCGGCAATGGGAGCTGTCCCATGCGGTCAACGCGGTGCTGACCTTTGTGGCGCTCGGTTTTGCCGCGGCGTCGCTCTTCGCCGCGCCGGCACACACGACCGGCGACGGCCGCCCGCAGGCGCGGATCACTTCGCGTAGGGGTTGACCAGACCCTCGACGATCTCGGCCAGCACCCGGCGCAGCTGGCGCTCGTCGCAGCCCATCAGCACCGCATCCTCGAGCGCCTCCTGCGCCAGCTCGCGCAATTCGGCGAGGTTCTCGTTCAGCACCTTGATCTTTTCGACGCACGCGACCGGCTCGCCCTGCGGCGTTCGCCAGACCGGAAATTCGATCGATTCGGCCATTGCTGTGACCTCTTCTATTTAAGTTCGCCCCCCGGCCCTCCGGCTGTCGGCGCTCCGCCCCCCGGGGCCCCAGCCGCCGGCGCGCCGCCACCCTCGCCCGGCTTCTTCTGCCCGCCCGGCTGCGAAAAGATCATTTGGCCGATCAGGTTTTCCAGGCTGACCGGCGCCTGCGTGTATTTGATCTGCCCGCCGGCCGGGATGTCCTTGTCCGACCCGCCCGGCACCAGCGCCATGTACTTGTCGCCGAGCAGGCTCGACGAGATGATCTCGGCAACGGTGTCGTCGGGCAGCTTGTATTCCGGGTTGATGCGCATCGTCACGGTCGCAAGATAAGTCTTCGGGTCGAGCCTCTCGGCGACGACCGAGCCGACCTTGACCCCGGCGACGCGCACGTCGCTGCCGTCGCGGATGCCGTCGATGCGCTCGAACTGCGCCGTCACCGGATAGCCGTCGACCGCCCGCCCCTCGCTGGTGGCATAGGCGAAAAACAAAAACAGCGCGGCGACCACGATGACGACGGCGCCCATCACCGTCTCGATCACGTTGCCGCGCATCGCTCCCGGTCCCCGCTCATGCTTGCGATCGACCGCCCTATTCGGGCGTCCACGGCTCGTAATCGCCGGTCGAGGGCGCCCGTCGCGCGCCACGCAGGATCGAGCCCGGCGGCCGATAGGCCAGGGCTGTGCCGGTCATGTTCGGCAGATGCTCCTTTTCCCACGGAAAGCGGGGGCGCGCCTCGGGCCGCGGCGCCTCATCCCAGGTGTGGTGCAGCCAAGCGTGCCATTCGGGTGGGACCTTGGAGCCCTCCGGCTCGCCCGCATAGATGACCCAGCGCTTTTCGCGGCTGGCCCGACCGCCGCCGCGGGGCAAGGCGCGCCGGCCCCTCTCGCGGTAATAGCGATTGCCGAGGCTGTCGGTGCCGACATACTCGCCGCGCAGCCAGGTCAACAAACGCGTGCCAAGGGTCATCGCTCCATCCGTCATCGCGGCCGCCGCTGCCGGCCGTCCCCTGCGGCGCTCGGTTATCGCACCGCCCGCGTCGCGGCGGCAAGCCCCGGCGCTGGCGTTGCCGCGGCGCAACATATGGTGCTTTTTCATACCTCAGCCACAAAACCTTTGCCCCCGATGTAGCGCAACGCTACATATAGGTGCCAAACCGAGTTCGGCTCCTAAATACCGCAAGCTCGAACGGCGGATGTAAAATGTGGGTTGGGGGATAGGAATGCAGATCACGCGACGCTTTACCACGGCAGGCCAAGATCCGTACGCGGCGGTTCCGTTTCGCACTGCCGCCAGCGAGATTCGCAACCCCGACGGCTCGGTCGTGTTCCGCGCCGAGGGAATCGAGGTTCCGGCCGAATGGAGCCAGGTCGCCTGCGACATCCTCGCCCAAAAGTATTTCCGCAAGGCCGGGGTGCCGGCCCGCCTGGCCGCGGTCGCCGAGGACGAGGTCCCGCCGTGGCTGTGGCGGCGGGTGGCCGACGCCGCCGCTCTGTCGGCACTGCCCGAGAGCCAGCGCCATGGCGCCGAGGCCAACGCCCGGCAGGTGTTCGACCGGATGGCTGGGACCTGGGCCTATTGGGGCTGGAAGGGCGGCTATTTCGATACCGAAGAAGACGCCCGCGCCTTTTACGACGAGATCCGGCTGATGCTGGCGCGGCAGATGGGGGCGCCCAACTCGCCGCAATGGTTCAACACCGGGCTCTACTGGGCCTATGGCATCGACGGCCCGGCGCAGGGTCACTACTTCGTCGATTACCGCAGCGGCGAGCTCGAGGCCTCGGCCAGCGCCTACGAGCACCCGCAGCCGCATGCCTGCTTTATCCAGTCGGTCGCCGACGATCTGGTCAACGAGGGCGGGATCATGGATTTGTGGGTGCGCGAGGCGCGCATCTTCAAATACGGGTCCGGCTCAGGCTCGAATTTCTCGAAATTGCGCGGCGACGGCGAGCGGCTGTCGGGGGGCGGGCGCTCGTCGGGGCTGATGAGCTTTTTGCGCATCGGCGACCGCGCCGCCGGGGCGATCAAATCGGGCGGCACCACCAGGCGCGCGGCCAAGATGGTGATCGTCGATATCGACCACCCCGACATCGAGGCGTTTATCGACTGGAAGGTGGTCGAGGAGCAAAAGGTCGCGGCACTGGTCGCCGGCTCAAAGCTCGCCGCCCGCCACCTGAACCGGGTGATCGCCGCCTGCCATGACGTATCGGCGGACCTGGCGGATTCCTGTGACCCGGCGCGCAACCCGGCATTGAAGCGCGAGATCCGCGCAGCACGGCGCGCGATGATCCCGGAAAACTGCATCCAGCGGGCGCTCCAGTCGGCCCGCCAGGGCTTTCCCGCGATCGATTTTCATATCTACGACACCGACTGGGATTCCGAGGCCTATCTGAGCGTCGCCGGGCAGAATGCGAACAATTCGGTGCGGGTCTCGAACGATTTTCTCGAACGGGTCGCGGCCGGCGGCCCGTGGCAATTGACCCGGCGCACCGACGGCATGGTCGCCAAGACCTTGCCGGCGCGGGCCTTGTGGGACCGCATCGGCCACGCCGCCTGGGCCTCGGCCGATCCGGGGCTGCAATTCGACACGACGATCAACGACTGGCACACCTGCCCCGTAAGCGGCCGGATCAACGCCTCGAACCCGTGCTCCGAATATAATTTTCTCGACGACACCGCGTGCAACCTCGCCTCGCTCAACCTGATGGCGTTCCGGCGCGAGACGCGTGCCCCCGCGGAAGCGGGGGGCAGCTTCGATGCCGACGCTTTCGCCCACGCGGTGCGGCTGTGGACCCTGGTGCTCGAAATCTCGGTGATGATGGCGCAGTTCCCGTCGCCCGAGATCGCCCGCCGCTCGTTCGAGTTCCGCACCTTGGGCCTCGGCTACGCCAATCTCGGCGGCCTGCTGATGGCGATGGGCATAGCCTATGACAGCGCCGCCGGCCGGGCCTTCGCCGCCGCGGTCACCGCGCTCCTGACCGGCGCCAGCTACGCCGCCTCGGCCGAGATGGCCGGCGACCCTGGCCTCGTCCCGCGCGGCGCCTTTCCCGGCTACGCGCCGAACCGCGCCGCGATGCTGCGCGTGATCCGCAACCACCGCCGCGCCGCCTATGGCGAAAGTGGGGAATATGAGGGGCTGTCGATCCCGCCGGTGCCGCTCGACGCCGCCAATTGCCCCGCCCCGCTTCTGGTCGCAGCGGCGCGCCGGGCCTGGGACACCGCGCTCGCGCAGGGCGAGCAGCACGGTTTTCGCAACGCCCAGGCGACGGTCATCGCCCCCACCGGCACGATCGGCCTGGTCATGGATTGCGACACGACCGGGATCGAGCCCGATTTCGCGCTGGTCAAATTCAAGAAGCTCGCCGGCGGCGGCTATTTCAAGATCATCAACCGGGCGGTGCCGCAGGCGCTCGCCGCCCTCGGCTATGCCGAGCCCGAGATCGCGGCGATCGAGCGCTATGCGCTGGGCCATGGCACGCTCAAGGGCGCCCCGGCGATCAATCACGAGAGCCTGCGCGCCAAGGGGCTCGACGACCGGGCATTGGCCGCCGCCGAAGCGGCGCTCGCCACCGCCTTCGACATCAAATTCGCCTTTAACAAATGGACCCTGGGCGAGGAGTTCTGCACCGGAGAGCTCGGCATCGCGCCGACGGCGCTCGACGCGCCGGGCTTTGACCTCTTGGCCGCGATCGGCTTCAGCCGGGCCGAGATCGAGGCCGCCAACACCTGGTGCTGCGGGGCGATGACCCTCGAAGGCGCGCCGCACCTGAAGCCCGCGCATCTGCCGGTGTTCGACTGTGCCAGCCCGTGCGGCCGCACCGGCACCCGTGCGTTATCCGCCGAAAGCCATATCCGCATGATGGCGGCGGCGCAGCCCTTTATCTCGGGTGCGATCTCAAAGACGATCAACATGCCGAACGCGGCGACGATCGAGGATTGCAAGGACGCTTACCTGTTGTCCTGGCGGCTCGGCCTCAAGGCGACCGCGCTCTACCGCGACGGCTCGAAACTGTCGCAGCCCCTGGCCGCGACCCTGTTCGGCGACGACGAGGAGGCCGAGGACCGCGCCATCGAGCTCTACGAGCAGTCGCCGGCGCAGCGCGCGCCGCTGGTCGCCGAGCGCATCGTCGAACGGATCGTCGAGCGGGTGGTCGAAAAAGTCGTGCAGCGCGGCGAGCGCCGCCGTCTGCCGAACCGGCGCAAGGGCTACACGCAAAAGGCCACGGTCGGCGGCCACAAGGTCTATCTGCGCACCGGCGAGCACGAGGACGGCCGCCTCGCCGAAGTCTTTATCGACATGCACAAGGAGGGCTCGGCCTTCCGCTCCTTGATGCACAATTTCGCGATCGCGATCTCGATGGGCCTGCAATACGGGGTGCCGCTCGAAGAGTTTGTCGAGAGTTTCACCTTCAGCCGGTTCGAGCCGTCGGGGATCGTCGAGGGCAACGACGCGATCAAGATGGCGACTTCGATCCTCGACTACATCTTCCGCGAATTGGCGATCTCCTATCTCGGCCGCGGCGACCTCGCCCACGCCGAGCCCGGCGATTTATTGCCCGACACGGTCGGCAAAGGCGAAGCCCAATCGACCCTGCGCAGCCCCGATGCAGACGATTACCCCGAGCCCGCTCCATTACCGGCCGAGGAGCGCAGCCTGATGCCGCGCGACGTGTCGAACGGCTTTGTCCGCAACAAGCTGACCCTTCTTCACGGCGGCGCCGGCCGCGGCGGCCCCATCGCCCTCGCCCTCGCCGACCCGCCCCCCGCGCCCGACGGACGACACCGACCAGCCCTTGGCGGAAGGGGGAGCCCTGCGCCTGGAACGCATCCGCGCCGCCCGCATCCGCGGCTACGAAGGCGACAGCTGCGCCGAATGCGGCAACTTCACCCTGATCCGCAACGGCACCTGCCTAAAATGCGACACCTGCGGCGCCACCAGCGGGTGTTCGTAACACAATTTGATAGAAGTGAGCAAGAATTCTGGCAACTTGTTCCATCATCTCAACCAGTTGTGACAAAGGTGGACGGTTCGACAAGCGATACAAGGATATTATTCGAATCAGCTATTCGCGAAGCAGGTTTGGAGCCATATAGATGTGCGATAATGATCACGCCGTGAGCATGCCGATTGCAGAAATACAGCAACTGGCATTCGAAGGGCCTCGGTACGCCTTGCGGACATCGACCATCGATAATTCTAATGTCTGGTTGAACATCGGCCTACGCGTCTGTCCAGCGAAGGGAGATATTTAGACTTTCTGACGAAAGGACCGGAAGGTTTCCATTTGATGTACAGCACATGGACCATCATGTCGCGTACCGCCTCGGCTAGGATGTCCGAGTTTTCATCGCTACAGACCAAAATGGCCGATCGTCTTAAATCTATAATACGGAGGTCCGAAAAACTAGCGATTATAGAGCCAGTCGTATAAATGAAAACCGAAGGCCTCTTACGACACGAAATGATCGAAATTGTTCCAAAGAGCTAACGGAGGGGCCAGAACCGCCTGGGCCACTCGCTGAAGGGTATTATGCGGTGGGGATTCAAGAACGTTAGCTGGCTTAACGTCGTGGCTGGAAGAGTCTTTCTGGCAACAGGACGTTCTTCAGCTTATGTTGGACTACCACGGTCAATATCCGATTAGCTCCAGGATGCGGACTGAATTGGATACGCAGAACGGACAGCGACGTAATTCGTACCGAAGCCTCGCAGGACCGGAATCACGCCCGGCTATTAGAGGACGATGCTGCCAGATAGTCCGTAGCGCGTAGGATGGGTTGAGCGGGCGAAACCCATCGCGATCGAGTTTTCGTGCGCCGAAGATGGGTTTCCCTTCGGTCAACCCATCCTGCGGTGCTGTGGGGAAAGGCGGTAAGATATCGTCGGCGGTGCAAAGAGGAGACGCTGATGAGGTTCACGCGGATTACCGTCGATCCGGGGCAGATGGGCGGGGTCCCGTGCATCCGCGGGCTGCGCATCCCGGTCGCGACGGTGGTCGGGATGGTCGCGGACGGCATGGCCGAGGAAGAGATCCTCGCCGCCTATCCGGCTCTCGAACGCGAGGACATCCGCGAGGCGGTGCATTACGCCGCCGACGTGGTGCGTGAGAGCACGCTGCCCCTCACCGTGCCGTGAGCACGGAGATTGGGGGTCGGTGATTAGCCGCCGGCGTCGCTCGGCCAAGTTCAGGATGGAAACAACAGGGAGCCTCCAGCGACGAAGTTGCGGCAGTAGTTCGTTAGCGAAGTGCGCCTGCAAGCGATGATGGGTTTCCGGCTTTCGCCGGGTCGGCCTGCCATGCGCGCGCGTGGAGTCACGCAGGTAGCACTCGTGGGTCGGGCCCTGGCGGGGTCGACAACACGGTGCTGCCCTACGCCGATCAGTGACGTCAAAAGGTTTGTGTCAGTAAGAGAGGGGTGCTGACGCCCTGGTTTTGGTTTTCGTGGTTGAAGACCGCGAAGAGGATGCGGTCCATCGAGGTTCGGTCGGAGAAGACGCCCATCGGCCGGGTTCGCCGGCGGACTTCGCGAAAGCGCCGTTCGATAGCATTGGTTGTTCTGACCTGTTTGCGCTCGGCGAGCGATTTATATTGCCAGCAGGTCAGCAGCTCGTCGAGATCGTCGCGCAGGCAGCGGACGGCTTTGGGGTAATCATCCTGCCAGCGGTCGGCGAAGCGGCGGGCGGCCGAACGCGCCCGCGGCAAGGTCGTGGCGTTCATCACCGCGTGCAGATCGGCTTTGACCGCCGGCTGGTCGGCGACCCGCACCTTGCCGAGGACGTTGCGGATTTTGTGCGCCCAGCAGCGCTGCACCGGGACGCCAGGATAGGCGGTCGGCAATGCGGCCAAGAGACCCGAGCCGCCGTCGGTGCAGACCATCTCGAGGCGGTCGCCGCTGAGCCCGCGGCGGATCAGGTCGCCGAGAAAGCGCTCCCACTCGGCCGCGCTCTCGCTCTGGGCCAAGCGGAAGTCGATGACCTCCTTCTTGCCGTCGGAGCGCAGGCCGAGCGCGACCAAGACTGGGCGTCGGATGGCGCCGGCCCCGGTCCTGCGGGCCAAGACGACGCCATCCAGCATCAGCACCCGATAGCAATCCGTGAGCGGCCGGGCGTGAAAGGCGGCGACCACCGCATCGAGCTGCTTGGCCACGGTGCTCACCGTTGCCGGGCTGATCGGCCGCCCGAGAATTGGCAGCAGGGCCTCGCTGACTTTGCGCACCGACAGCCCGAGGACAAAGCACGACAGGATCATCCGGTCGACCTGTTCGGGCCGGCGCGCGTAAGCCCGCAGAACCGTGATCGGCGCGAACCGCCGGGTGCGCGGCACCAAGAGCTCGATCGCGCCCAGCTCGGTCAACAGATGGCGTCGGTACGAGCCGTTGCGTCGGTCGGCCTGGTCGAGCGCCGCCATTCGATCAAGGTGCTCGTCGATCGCCTGCCCCATCTGCGTCTGTAGAATTGCAGCAATCGCATCCCGCCCGAGAGCTCGATAGCCCTCGCCCCATTCCAGCCCTTGCGCCTGCATGCCCTTCACCAGCTCGAAGGCCCTCGGTAAACTCGCGATCGTCACAGCCTGTGGCATTGGGGGTGCTCCCTTTGCGGACCTCAGCAATCCGCCGAGTACCCCCTCTCACCGGCCTGACACAATTCTCCGTACATCACCGGGTTCCGGAGCCCGCTTGCAGCGGCGACGATCGCGCGTTATGTGGTAAGCTATCGATATTGATAGCTTGGGCGTGGACACCATGACTGAGCAATTGCTGGTGCGGCTGCCCGAAGAGCTGGTCAGACGGTTCAAGCGATCCGTTGCCCCTCGCCAACGGAGCCAATTCATCGCGCGGCTTCTCGATCAGGCTCTGCCGCCGGACGAAGTCAGCGACAGCGATCCGCTTTATCGGGCGGCTCTCGCGGTCGAGCAGGACGAAGCTCTCGCGGCGGAGATGTCCGAATGGGAAGCGGCGACGATTGACGACGGCCTCGCCGCCGACCCACCCAAACGGACGGCGCGGTGAGTGATGCCCGGCGGGCTTCGGCTGCATCGGTGCATCGCGGAGAGATCTGGTGGGTCGATTTCGACCCGTCGCAAGGGGGTGAGATCAGGAAAACCCGGCCGGCAGTCATCGTCACGTCCGATGCGCTCAATCGTGTGCGGCGAACCGTCGTTGTCGTGCCGCTGTCCACCGGCCCTCAGCCGCGGCCGCCGCTCGTCGTCGCCACGCCTTCCGCCGGAGCAAGCTCGGTGGCGGTTTGCGATCAACTCCGCGCCGTCGACAGGCGCCGTCTGACCCGCAGCGAAGGGCGGCTTTCGGCGATTGATCTACGTGCCGTCGAGCAAGGTCTGCGCCGGATCCTCGAGCTTGAGTAAGTTAGGCGCCGAGTTGGGTTGAACCCGTCAGCCGGGGGAGCCTGCTACACCGGCATGGTGCGGTGCTGGTGGGCGCGGCCGATTTTGGCGGTGGCCTCGCGGTGGCCGGCGATGACGCGCACGCCCTCGTCGAGCTTCTTGGCGATGGTTTCGGGGGTGCAGGTTTCGAGAAAGGCGACGTTGTGCTTGCGGCAGGCGGCGAAGACGCGGCGGCGCGCCTCTTGCATCTCGCGGCGGATAGGGCTCGCGCGGCACCGCGACATGGCCTAGCGAGAGGCCGAGATCGCCCGGACCCAACTCCGCAAAGCCGAGCCCCGGCACGGCCAGGATCTCGTCGCAATGCGCGATGCCTTCCGGCGATTCGAGCTTGACCCCGAGCAATAATTCGCCGTTCGGGTCGAGCGGCCAGGGTTCGCAGCGCGCGATATACTCCTCGGGCGAAATCCCCCAGATCGGTGCCGCACTCGCCTCCGAGCCGCGGCCGCGGGTGCCGATGCCGAGCCCGGCTCTGGCCTCGCCCACAGCGCCCGCGCATGCGCTCGACCGCCGAGGGCAGCGACGGATCGACCCCGCGCTGATGGTGCGGATAGCGGCAGGCTTCGACAAAGGCCCGCACCGCGCCCTCCGTTTCGGCCTGGCACAGCAGCACGCCATGCACGCCGCGCCCGAGGATCTGGCGGAACTGCCAGGCATTGAAACGGACATTGGCGGCGTCGGTGCCGTTGACCGGGGCCTCGACGATGACCGCCGGCGTGCGGTGCCCCGAACGGGTCGGCCCGGCCTCGGCGAGGCCCGCCATGTATTCGGCGAGCCCGCCCATGTCGAACGCGCCATGCTCCATCCCGACATTGATGTAATCGGCCCAGGTGGCGGCATCCTCGCGGCCTTGCGCGCGGGTCAATACATGCCCGCTATGACCGCCGACATAATAAATCGCCTGGCCCTGCGCCAACAGCTCGATCGCCCGATTGATCCGCACGGCTATCGCTCTCCTCTGGTCGCTGGGGGTCGCGCGGGCGCCAATCTCGCTCCTGTTCCGCCGAAGCTCAGCGCCGGCTGGCGCCGATATGGGCGACCGCTTCGATCTCGACCTTGAGCGAGGGGTCGGCCAGGGCCGCGGCCTGCACCAGGGTCGAGACCGGGAAGTTTCCGGTAAACGCCTCGCGCCGCGCCTGCCACACCTTTTCGCGCTGGCTGATGTCGGTGACGAAGATCGTGACTTTGACGACATCGGCCATGGCGCCGCCGGCGGCCTCGACCAGGTGGCGGATCTTGGCGAAGATCACCTTCGCCTGGGCGTATTCGTCAGCGGCGCCGCTGCCGCGTGCGGTCATCCCGGCGATATAGGCGATGCCGCCTGCGACCAGGCAATTCGACCAGGTGCCGGCGGGCGGCTCGGGCACTTCGGGGCTGGTGGCGCGGACGATCTCACTCATGGGCTCGGCTCCTCGCTTGCAAGGGCTGACTTTAGCCTTCCGCGGTATTGGCCGAAAGTGCGGCGAGGCGAGACCCATTGCGGTCGATTTTCGCGGACCCGAAATGGGTTCGTTCTGTCAGCCCGATCGACAAGGGCTGCCGATAGCGATTAGCCTTGCCCGATGATCTCGCTCAGCGAAGAGGTCGCGATCGCCGCGTCGCCCGCAACCGTGTGGCCGCTGCTGCGCGACCCGGCGCTGGTCGCCGCGTGCATTCCCGGCGCGGCGCTGACCGCTTCGGGCGAGGACGGCGCCTATCGCGGCACGATCCGGGTCAAGTTCGGGCCGACGGTGGCGATCTTTCGCGGCGAAGCCAGGCTCGCGTACGACGACGAGGAGCGACGCTGCACGATCGAGGGGCGCGGCATCGACGGGCGCGGCGCCTCGCGGGCGTCGGCCTCGGGCGTGGTCACGGCCAGCGCGGCCAGGGCGGGTAGGGCGACGACGATAAAATGCGAGGGCAAATTCAACGTCACCGGCCCGCTCGAGACTTTTGCCAATGCCGGCGGGGTGCACCTCGCCCGCGCCTTCTTGGCGGAATTCGCCGGCAACATGGCGCGCCTTGCCGCCGAGCGGGCGGCGCTGAACCCCGAGCCCGAGCCGGAAAGCCCCTCACCCCAGCCCTCTCCCCGCGAGGCGGGGCGAGGGAGCGAACCGGGCGGCTCGCCCGTGGGAAACACGCTTCCGGTTGCCGCCGAGCTGCATGGCGGGGCGCTGCTGTGGCGGGCGTTTCTCGGCTGGCTGCGGCAACTCTTTTCTGCCAAAGGCAAAGCACCCAAAGGAAAAGCATGATGAGCGACGAGGTTTGCGACGTATTGGCCAAGGCGTTTGCCGCCGAGGGGGTGGACACATTGTTCACCCTGATGGGCGACGCCAACATGTACTGGTCGGCGGCGATGGCCGACAACGAGGGCGTGCGCCTGATCCACGCCCGCCACGAGCATTGCGCGGTGGCGATGGCCGACGCCTATGCCCGCGCCAGCGGCAAGGTCGGCGTCGGTGCGGTCACCTGCGGCCCCGGCTTTACCCAGATCATGACCGCGCTGACGATGGCCGCGCGCGGCAATGCGCCTGTCGTGGTCTTTTCCGGCGACGCGCCGATCGGCGCGTCCTGGTACATGCAGGAGATCGACCAGGCGCCGCTGGCGCGGGCGACCGGCGCGCATTTTGTGCCGATCCGCACGATCGACCGGGCGCTCGACAATGTCCGCGAGGCGTTTTACGTGGCCCGCGCCGAGCGCCGCCCGGTGGTGCTGAGCGTGCCGCTCGACCTGCAGAAGGAGGCGTTTCCGTACCTGCCCGACTATACGCCCTCGACCGATCTGGTGCCGCGCCGGCAAGTGGCGATGCCCGACCCGGCATTGGTCGACGAGGTCGCGGCGATGATCGCCGAGGCCGAGCGGCCGGTGGTGATCGGCGGGCGCGGCGCGGTGTGGTCGGGCGCCCGGGAGGCGCTCGAGGCCTTGGCCGAGCAGAGCGGCGCGCTGCTGGCGACGACGCTCTTGGCCAAGGGGCTTTTCGACGGCAACCCGTTCGCGCTCGACATCGCCGGCACGTTTTCGAGCGATCTCGCCCGCGAATTCTTCGCCGAGAGCGACCTGGTGATCGCCGCCGGGGCCGGGCTCGGCCATTACACGACCGAGGGCGGCTATCTCTATCCGAACGCCAAGGTGGTGCAGATCGACGTCAACCCGCGCGGGCTGTGGCAGGGGCTCAAGACCGCCGACCTGCATGTCCGGGCCGATGCCCGCGCCACGGCCGAGGCGATCGCTCGCCGGCTCCAGGAGCGCGGCATCCGCCGGCCAGGCTGGCGCAGCAACGCCAATGCCGCCAAGATCGCCGCCGATGTGCCGGACGCCAAGGAATTCCAGGTGACGCCGGGCACGCTCGACCCGCGCCCGGTGGTGCGCGAGCTCGACGCGACTATCCCGAAAGATTGGGACATCGTCGTCGCCGGCGGCCACTGCTTCGGCTTTGGCATGACCCAGCTGAAGGGGCGGGCGGCCGGCAAATACCACACGCCGCTCGATTTCGGCGCGATCGGCTCGGGGCTGTCGGCGGCGATCGGCGTCGCCGCGGCGCGCGGCAGCGACAAGATTTTGCTGATCGACGGCGACGGCAGCCTCTATCAGCACATCCAGGAACTGGAGACGGTGCGCCGCCACGGTCTCAAGCTGCTGATCTGCGTTTTGAACGACGGCGGCTATGGCGCCGAATCGCACAAATTCCGCGCTCATGGCGGCGACCCCAGCCATGCGATCCACGGCCGCGGCGATCTCGCCGCCACCGCTCGCGGGTTTGGCCTCAACGGCGCCACCGTCACCGAGATGGGCCGCTTCGGGCGCCTGTTCGGCGAGCACCAAGAGCGCGACGGCGCGACCTTGTGGGACATCCATATCGACGATCTGATCCCGACCCGGCAATTCCGCCGCGTCCATTACGGAGAAGCCTGAGGAGTTGCGAGCCGCGCCGTAGGATGGGTTAGAGCGCGAGCGAAACCCATCGCTTTGCGCTTATGCCCGCACGGCCGCCGGCGCGCTCTCTGGGATGGGTTCGCCGTGCTCGGGGAACAGCAGCTCCTCGTAGACGGCGATGGTGCGGGCGCACATCGCCTCCTTGGTGAACCGGGCGGCGATGTGGGTCCGGGCGCGCTGCGCCAAGAGCGCGCGCTCGCCGGCTCCGAGCATGAGGGCGGCGCCGATCGCGTCGGCCAGCGCCGCGGGATCGCGTGGCGGCGCGAGCAAGCCCGTCTCCCCGGGCACGATCGTCTCGCGGGCGCCGCCGTGGTCGGTGGCGACGACCGGGCGCCCCATCGCCTGCGCCTCGACGACGATCCGCCCAAACCCCTCGGGATCGCGCGACGCCGAGACCACGACATCGGCCAGCAGATAGGCGGCCGGCATGTCGGCGCAGTGCTCGACGATGCGGACGAGGCCATCGAGCCGGTGGCGCCGGGCCGCGGCCTCGAGCTCGCGGCGAAAACCGCGCCGCTGCTCGGCGCCGACCAGCACCGCGCAGATGTCGCGGCGGCCCAGCACGGCGATCGCCGCGATCAGGTCGAGCCCGCCCTTCCACCGGGTCAGCCGGCCCGGCAGCATCACCACCGGCGCCCCCTCGGGCAGCCGCCATTGCCGGGCGAGGCTGGCGATGCGCTCGCCGCCGACCCGCACCGGGTCGAACAGGTCGAGATCGACGCCGCGCGGGATCGTGCGCAGGCGGTCGGCGCCGACGCCATAGACGCTCGCCGCATGCTCGGCGACAAAATCGGAGATGGCGATGACCCGCTCGCCGCGCGCCATGACCGAGTTGTACCGGCGCTTCAATGCCGAGCCGGCGCCATAGGCGTTGTGAAAGGTGGTGACGAAATGCCGGCCGGTGGCATTCGCCGCCGACCATGCCGACCAGGCCGGGGCGCGGCTCCTGGCATGGACGATGTCGATGCCAAGCTGGCGGATCGCGCGCCCTAAGGCCGCGGCGTTGCGGCGCATGACCAGCGGGTTCTTTGAGGCGAGCGGCAGGGTCAGGTGGGTGGCGCCTGCGCGGGCCAGATCCCGTTCGAGCGGCCCGCCCGAAGAGGCGACATAGGCGCTCCACCCGGCCGCGCCGAGCGCCGCCGCCAATTCGACCGTGCCGCGCTCGGCCCCGCCCGATACGAGGCTCGGCACAATCTGCAGCACCGCCGGCGGGCGGCCGTCCGATGCCCGGTCTTCTGGCGCGGCAGGCATGATGCTATCGTCGCCGCCCTCTCGGCCAGCCGCAAGCCTGCGATGACCTCGCCCGAAACCTTGGCCCCCGAAACCTTGGCCCCCGAAACCTTGGCCCCCGAAACCTTGGCCCCCGAAACCTTGGCGCGTCACGACGGCCACACGATCGCTTATCATCGCGTGCCTGGCGCGGCGCCGGGGATCGTCTTTCTCGCCGGCCTGCGCTCGGACATGACCGGCAACAAGGCGCTTTATCTCGATCAATACTGCCGGCGCCAGGGGCGGGCCTATGTGCGGTTCGATTATTTCGGCCACGGCCGGTCGAGCGGCGATTTTGCCGACGGCGCGGTCGGCCGCTGGGCCGAGGACGCGATCGCGGTCCTCGACGAGCTGACCCAAGGGCCGCAGATCCTGGTCGGCTCCAGCATCGGCGGCTGGATCATGCTGCTGGCGGCACTCGCCCGGCCGCAGCGGATTCACGCGTTGGTCGGGATCGCGCCGGCGCCCGATGCGACCGAGGACCTCTTATGGCCCCGCCTCGATATGGCGCAGCGCCACGAGCTGCTGACGACGGGCTCGGTGACATTGCCGTCCGAATACGATCCGGCCGGCTATACCTATCGCCGCAGCCTGATCGAGGAGGGCAGGCGGCATCTGGTGATGCGCGCGCCGATCGCGCTCGATTGCCCGGTGCGGCTGCTGCACGGCATGCGCGACGCCTCGGTGCCGTGGCAGACCAGCCTCAATCTGGCCGAGCGCCTGACCAGCGCCGACGTGGCCGTCACCCTGGTCAAGGATGGCGACCACCGGCTCTCGACCGCCGCCGACCTCGCCCGCCTCGCCCAAATTTTGGACGCCCTGGTCGGTAGCATGTAGGGCGGATCAGCGCAGCGCAATCCGCCTTTGCCAAACATTGCCGCGCGATGGTCAGTCGGTCGCCGGCAGCCTGACGCGCGCGACCAGCACTGCCGACAGGCTGAACCACAGCGCCGCGATCGCGAAGGCCAGCGCATAGGCGAACCGCGCCGAGACCGCCAGCTTGGCGCCGGTGATGATCCAGCCGGTCACCGCCGGCCCCAGGATCTGCGGCAACACCAGCGCCACATGCCAGATGCCCATGTCCTTGCCGGCGGTCTCGCTCTGCGGCAGCACTTTCAGCGCCAAGGCCCAATCGACCGCCTGATAGGCGCCCCAGCCGGCGAAGTAGACCAGAAACACCGGCACAGTCAGGGCGATGCTGGGATAAAACGCGATCAGCACATAGGCGCATGCGGCCGCGGCCATCATCCAGCTGGTGGCCTTGACGACCGCGACGATGCCCCGGCTCTCGGCCAGCCGGGCGGCGACCAGGCTCGCCGGGATGCCGAGCAGCGCGCCGAGCCCGAGCAGCATCGGCAAAACCTTGCCCGGCTCGGCGACCCCGATCACGTCGCGCAGATAGAACAGCAGAAAGGTCAACACCGACCACACCCCGAGATTGGCGAACAACCGGGTCACCAGCACCCGGTAGAAGTTGCGGTGCGCGCCAGGGCTGAGCCAGAACGAGCGCACGAAGGCCCCGAGCTCAAAGCGCCGGCCCACGCCCGGCGCCGGCGGCTCGCGCACGCCTTTCAGGGTCAGCCCCAGGCAGACTAAATTGACCGCGATCAGTGCGGTAATCGAAGCGGCCGGGCGGCCGTGCACATAAAGCCCGACCGCGATCCCGTTGCCGGTGAAGGTGCCCAGAATGCTCATGATGTTCATCCAGGCGCTGGCCCTCGCCTGATCGCCCGGCGGCACGACATCGGGGATCAGCCCGGCATAGGGGCCGCACGCCCAGTTCCACCAGAATTGCAGGTTCACGATGGCGAGCGCATAGACCAGGATGTTGCCGCCGGCCCCGGCCGGGATCAGCAGCGCGAGGCCAACGCAGGTTCCGACCATGCCGCTGATCAGAAACGGCCGGCGGCGGCCTTTCGCACGGCGCACCCGATCGGAGAGCGCCCCCGCCAGCGGCGCCATGACCAGCGCCATTGCCGCCCCGATCGCGAGAATCGAGCCGCTGATGCCTTCCTTTGCCGCCGCATCGGGGCCGAGGATCGCCGCCACCTGATCCGGCACGATGACCGGAACCACGGTCAGCCAGTTGGCGAACAGCGCGAACCATAGGAGCGACACCGCGATCTGGCCCGCCAGTGGCAGCCGCCCGGATCGCAGCGCTAGCCCCGGCGCTTGCCGCGGCGCGGCAGCGGCGCCTGTCCCGTCGATCATGCGCGTCCCCCTCCGCCCGATTGCGGCACAGCATGCCTCAATTGGCGGCCGTCTGGGAAACCCGCTGGCGCGCCGCCGCCGAATCGGGGCAAGCTTTCGCTTTGGTTCAGGCTGGGGAGCGGGGCGATGCAGGCGGTGGTGTGCGAGGCGTTCGGCGGGCCCGAGGTGTTGGCGTTGCGCGAATTGCCGGACCCGCCGCTGCCCGCTGGCGGCGAGGTCCAGGTGCGGATCCGAGCGCGGGGCGTCCAGTATGTCGACGTGCTGATGCTGGCCGGGAAGTATCAGTTTCGACCGGAGCCGCCTTTCATTCCCGGCAATGAGGGCGCCGGCGAGGTGGTCGCGGTCGGCCCGGATGTGACCCGGTTTAAGAGCGGCGACACGGTGATGAGCCGGCATCGGCTCGGCGCCTTCGCCCAGTTGGCCAACACCGCCGCCGAGAACTGCGACCCGGTGCCGGCGGGGCTCAGCCTCGATCAGGCGTCGGTGTTCCGCAGCGCCTATGCCACCGCCTATCATGCGCTCTTGCAGCGCGGCCGGCTCAAAGAGGGCGACCGAGTGCTGGTCCATGGTGCGGCCGGCGGCATCGGCCTGCCGGCGATCCAGCTCGCCAAGCTCTACGGCGCCACGGTCATCGCCACCGCCAGCACCGAGGAAAAGCGCCGGGTCTGCCTCGAAGAGGGCGCCGACCATGCGATCCCTTATCAGGGCGGGTTCCGCGACCGGGTCATGGAGCTGACCCAGGGCCGCGGCGTCGACATCATCTACGACCCGGTCAACGGCCCGACCTTTGAGGAATCGCTGCGCTGCCTCGCTTGGAGCGGGCGCATCCTGATCCTCGGCTTTCTCGGCGGCGCGCCGGCGCTGGCCCGCACCAACTATCTGCTGATCAAGGGGGTCGAGGCGATCGGCGTGCGCATCGGCGGGCTCAACGAGAGCCGTCCCGAGCTTGCCGCCGAGAACGCCCGCACGCTGTTCGAGCTCGCCGCCGAGGGTAAGCTCAAGCCGCGAGTCTGGCGCCGCTTCCCGCTGGCGCAGGCCGGCGACGCGGTGCAGGCGCTGATCGACCGTGCGGTCATCGGCAAGGCGGTGCTCGTCGGCTAGGCGCGGCTGTAGGGGCTACCCGTCCCTACCGCTACCGGAAATGCGCATCCAACTCGGTCTGGTCGGGACGATCGCCGTGTCCCCGGCCATCAGCGGCTGTTCGCCGAGCACCGCGTCGATCCGCAGCACGGCCAGGCCCTGCCCGTCGCGGCTCGATCGCATCTCGCCAACCTCGCGGCCAGCGGCGGTGACGATCGTCCCCGGCGCCGGAGCCGGGCCGTCGATCACGACCGGCACCAGCCGCCGTTTGACGAGGCCGCGATATTTGGTGCGGGCGGTCAATTCCTGGCCGATATAGCAGCCCTTTTGCCAATCGACCCCGTTCAATTCGTCAAACCCGGCTTCGAGCAGGATCGATTTTTCGAGCTCCAGGTCGCGGCTGCCATCGGCGATTCCGAGGCCGAGGCGCAGACGGTCCCAAGCCTCGAACCCCGCTTCGCGCAGCCCGGCCTGGGTTAGCGCGGAGCGCGCGCCCGCGCGCGGCAGGATGCACCGAGCGCCGAGCGCCGCGAGCCGTGGATCGACAAACGCGACGCCCGAGGCAAAGGCGCGGGCATGGCCCGGCTCGTCCGGAAGGCCGAGCGCGGCGAGGGCGTCGTCGCCAAAGACTGCCGCCACCGCAAGGTCCGGCCGCTCGTCGAGCGTCGCCTTGGCTCGCAGCCGATACATCGACAGCCGCCGCTTAAGGTCGGCCAGCCGCCCGGCTTCGGCATCGAGCAGGATGGTTGCGTCGGCCGCTGCACCGATCTCGGCCATCATGAAGTCGTGCAGGTATTTACCCTGCGCGGTCAAGAATGCCGCGTAACGCGCCTGTTCAGGGCCGATCTTGTCGACGTCGTTGGAGACGAGCCCTTGCAGAAAGGCGCGGCGATCGGGTCCGCCGACGGCGAGGACGCCGCGGTCGTCGAGCAGCACAAAACAAGCATCGGGCATGGCTCGGCACAATCGTTGCGGCCGGTTAGAGTTAGGCGAGGGGCGCCAGCTTGGCAAGGCGCGGGGTGCGGGATATAAGCCCTCCCGGATCGGCGAGATGGACATTCTGTTTGTTACCGCGACGCGCATCGGCGACGCCGTGCTGTCGACCGGCCTCTTGTCCGATCTGGTCGAGCGTTATCCGGGCGCGCGGCTGACGATCGCGGCGGGGCCGGTCGCCGCACCGCTGTTCGCCTGTGTGCCGGGGCTCGAGCGGCTCGTTATCGTGCACAAGCGGCGCTGGTCATTGCATTGGCTGCCGCTCTATGCCGCGGTGGCGGTGCGGCGCTGGGGCCTGGTCGTTGATTTGCGCGGCTCGGCGCTCGCCTGGCTGCTGCGCGCCGGCCGGCGCCGGGTCATGGCCAAGGGCGATTCGAGCGAGCACCGGGTGCGCCAGCTTGCCCGGCTGTTCGCGCTCGATCCGCCGCCCGCCCCGCGGCTGTGGACCGGGCCGCAGCACGAGCGGGCTGCCGCCGCGCTGATCGCCCCCGGCGGCCCGGTGCTGGCGATCGGCCCGGCCGCGAACTGGCGCGGCAAGCAATGGCGCGCCGAGCGCTTCGCCGAGCTGGCGCTTCGGCTGACCGCGAGCGCCGGGCTGCTGCCGGGGGCACGCGTCGCGGTGCTGGCCGCCGGCCACGAGGGCGGGCAGGCCCGGCCGTTGCTCGACGCGATCCCAGACGGTCGCCGCATTGACCTCGTGGGCCGGACCGATTTGCTGACCGCGGCGGCGGTGCTGCGGCGCTGCGCGCTGTTCATCGGCAACGACACCGGGCTGATGCACATCGCCGCTGCCGCCGGGACGCCGACATTGGGTCTGTTCGGCCCGAGCCCAAGCGGGCAATTCGCGCCCTGGGGGTCCCGTGCGGCCTTTGTCTCATCGGCCGAGCCGCGCCAGTCGATGTTTGGCCCCGGCTTCGATCACCGCACGACGGACACCTTGATGGACGGGCTGTCGGTCGATGCCGCCGAGCGCGCGGCCGGCCAATTATGGGCCCGGCTGGCGAGTGCCGCGGCGTGAGCCCGGTGCGGCTCTCGGCGCTGGTGGTCGCCCATGACGAGGAGCGCCAGCTCGCTCAATGCCTCGCCTGCCTCGGCTTTGCCGACGAGATCGTCGTCGTGCTCGATCGCTGCCATGACCGCTCGCGCGAGATCGCCGAGCGCTATGGCGCGCGGCTGGTCGAAGGCGCATGGGAGCGCGAGGGGCCGCGCCGCCATGCCGGGATCGAGGCCTGCCGCGGCGGCTGGATCCTCGAAATCGATGCCGACGAGCGGGTGCCGCCGCAGCTCGCCGAGGAAATCCGGCGGGTCGTCGCGACCTCTAACGCGGCGTGGCACCTCGTCCCAGTCGATAATTTCATCGGCGAGCGCCTGGTGCGCTGGGGCTGGGGTGCGGCGTTCGGGCGCTCGGCGCACGCCGCCCTCTACCGCAAGGGCGCCAAGAAATGGGGCGGCGAGCGGGTTCACCCCGCCCTTTCGCTGTCGGGCAAGCAGGGGCCGACGCTGTCCGCGCCAATCCGGCATTACGTCGACCGCGACATCTCCGACATGCTGCGCCGCCTCGACCGCTATTCGAGCGCGCGGGCGCAGGATCTGCGCGACAGCGGCGACATCGGCGGCTATGGGCGCAACCTGCGCCGCATCCCGTCGCGCTTCTGGAAATGCTATGTCGGCCGCAAAGGCTATCGCGAAGGGCCATGGGGCTTTCTGATCGCATTATGCGCGGCGCTCTACCCGATCCTCTCCTATCTGAAGGCCCGGCTCGAGACGCCGGCCGATCCGGCGGCTGCTCCTCACCCTCCCGCTGCGCGGGTCCCTCCCTCTCCCCGCTCGCGGGGAGAGGGTCAGGGTGAGGGGCAGACGGCCGAGCACGTGCTGCCGCCCGGCGCAGGCTGATGGCTCGCGTGGTGATGGCCGATGACGGCATCGCGTTTGACGGGAGGATGGCCGAGACGGCGCCGTTGGGCGGGGCCGAGACCGCCTTTGTCGCGCTGGCCGAGGCGCTGGCCGCGCGCGGCCACCAGGTCGAGGTGCGCAACCATTGCGCGCCCCGCTGACCCACAATGGCGTGCGCTGGGCGCCGCTGTCGGGGGGCGTCCCCGAGGCGTGCGATCTCTATATCGGCAGCCGCGGCCATCGCGTGATCGGGCTGGTGCGCCGGGCCGGGCGCCGGCTGTTCTGGCTGCACAACCCGGCCCGATACCTGCAAAAGCCGCGCAATCTGTGGCGCGCTCGGCTGGTATCGGCCGGTGCTGGTGGCGACCGGCGCCTATCACGCGGCGACGATCCCACGCTGGCTACCCTGCGCCGGGCGGCGGATCATTCCCTATGGCGTGCTCGAACGCTTCCGCGCCGCCGAGCCGCGCGAGCCGCCGCCGCCGCGGGCGATCTTCACCTCGAACCCGCTGCGCGGGCTCGACTGGCTGCTCGATCTGTGGGTCGCGCGCATCGCGCCGGCGGTGTCCGGAGCCGAATTGCACATTTATGCCGGTCCCTCGGTGTACCGCGCCGCCGCGCCAAAGGCCCGGCAGATGGCGGCGATCCTGGCGCGCGCCGATCGGCTCGCCTCCGCCGGGGTGCGCCGGTTCGCGCCGGTCGCGCATGACGACCTGGCGGCGGTCTTGCGCCATGCGCGGGCCATGCTCTATCGCGGCGATCCCGGCGAGACCTTCTGCCTGGCATTGGCCGAGGCGCAGGCGATGGGCGTGCCCGCGGTGGTGACCGCGTCGGGCGCGGTCGGCGAGCGGGTTCTGGATGGCGTCAGCGGCCGGGTGGCGGCGAATGACAACGCGTTTGTCGCCGCCTCGATCGCGCTGTTGCGCGACGACGGCCTGTGGCGGCGCTGGCATCTGGCGGCGCTGGAGCAGCAGCGCGGGTTGAGCTGGGATGCGGTCGCCGCTCGATTCGAGGCGCTGATCCGGTCGCGCGGCGGATGACCCGCCGGCTGCTGCAGGCGATCGCGGGTGCCCGCCACGGCGGGGCCGAGACATTTTTTGTGCGGCTGGCGACGGCGCTGCAGCGCGCCGGCGAGACGCAGCGGGTTCTGATCCGCCGCGATGTCGCGCGCTCGCGAAGCCTGAGCGAGGCGGGGATCGCGGTCGCCGAGCTGGGTTTTGGCGGCCCGCTCGATCTGCCGACCCGAGTAAACTTTCGCCGCGAGGTCGCCCGCTGGCGCCCCGATATCGTGCTGACTTGGATGAGCCGGGCGACGCGGCTATGCCCGCGCGGCGATTTCGTGCATGTTGCCCGGCTCGGGGGGTATTACGATGTGAAATATTACCGGCGCTGCGACCAGCTGATCGGCAATACGCGGGCGATCGTCGATTATGCCGTGGCCGCCGGCTGGCCGCGCGAGCGCGTCGATTATTTGCCGAATTTTGTGCCCGATGCGCGGGCGACGCCGCCGCTCCGGCGCTCGCCGGCGGCCAGGTCCCGCGATATGCCGCTGGCGCTGGCGCTGGGTCGGCTGCACCCGAACAAGGGGTTCGACCTGCTGCTCGCGGCGGTGGCCGAGACCCGAGAAGTTCGGTTGGCGATCGCCGGCGACGGGCCGTTGCGCGGCTCGCTCGCGCGGCTCGCGGCCGATCTCGGGATCGCCGAGCGGGTCAGCTTTCTCGGCTGGCGCGAGGATGTGCCGGAGCTGTTGGCCGGGGCCGATTTTCTCGTCTGCCCGTCGGTTTTCGAGCCGCTCGGCAATGTGGTGATCGAGGCTTGGTCGGCGGGCTTGCCGGTGGTGGCCGCCGCCAGCGACGGCCCGGCCGGGTTGATCGAGGACGAAGTGAGTGGGCTCCTGGTGCCGCTGCCGGGTCAGCCGGGCGGCGGGCCGCGGGCATTGGCCGCGGCGATCGAGCGCCTCGCTTGCGATCCCGCGTTGCGCGCCCGGCTCGGTCAAGCCGGCCGCCGCGCCTACGAGGCCGAATATACCGAGGCGGCGGTCGTCGCCCATTATCGCCGCTATTTCGACCGACTGGTGCCCGGATGTGCGGCATCGCCGGGCTGATGACCCTCGACGGCGCGCCGCCGCCCGCCGCACCGTTGGCGCAGATGGGCGCGGCCCTGCGTCATCGCGGGCCGGACGGCGACGGCCGCTACCGGTCGGGCGATGTCGGCATGGTGCAGACCCGGCTGGCGATCATCGACCTGGCGACTGGCGACCAGCCGCTGTTCGAGCCGGGCGGCGCGGCATTGATCGCCAATGGCGAAATCTACAACTACCTCGAGCTGCGCGAGGAGCTGCATGGCGCGCGGCCGATCGCGTTCTCGACGCAGTCGGATTGCGAGCTGCCGCTGCACCTCTACCGCCGCCACGGGCTCGACTTTACGCTCTATCTGCGCGGCATGTACGCGGTGGCCTTGCACGATCCGGGCAGCGGTCGGCTGGTCCTCGCCCGCGACCCGTTCGGGATCAAGCCGCTCTATTACGCCGAGACAGCGCGCGGCTTCGCCTTTGCCTCGCAGCCGAGCGCGCTGCTCGAAGCGGGCCTCGTCGCCGCGGCGCTGATGCGCAGGGCTCGCAACGAGCTCCTACAGATGCAATTCACCACCGGCCGCGAGACGATCTTTGCCGGGATCAACCGGGTATTGCCGGGCGAGACGGTGGTGGTTCGGCGCGGGCGCATCGTCGAGCGCCGCCGCCGCCCGGCCTTGCCCGATTTCGGCCCGGTTGCGGCCGGCGAAGATGAGGCGCTGAGCCGGCTCGATGCTGCCTTTGCCGACAGCGTGCGCCTGCACCAGCGTTCGGATGTGCCGTTCGGCATGTTTCTGTCGGGCGGCATCGATTCGACGGCGGTGTTGGCGATGATGGCCCGGCTGGCCGAGCGCCCGGTCAAGGCGTTCACCATCGGCTTTGGCGACGGCGATACCGCCGACGAGCGCCCGGCGGCGCGCGCTGCCGCGCAGGCCGTTGGCGCCGAGCATGTCGAGGTCGTTTTCACCAAGGCCGATTTCTGGACGCTGCTGCCCGAAATCGTCTGCGCGATCGACGACCCCGCCGCCGATTACGCGATCCTGCCGACCTGGGCATTGGCCCGCGGCGGCGCGCGAGGCCGGGCTCAAGGTGATTTTGTCGGGCGAGGGCGGCGACGAGCTGTTTGGCGGCTACGGCCGCTATCGCAGCGTGATGCGCCCGTGGTGGGCCGGCGGGCGCCGGCCGCGCGCCCGCGGCATGCTCGACGATCTGGGCGTGCTGCGCGGCGAGATCGCCGGCTGGCGCGACGGGATCGCGGCGGCCGAGGTGCATGGCGGCGGGCACGGCCGCACCTCGTTGCAGGCGGCGCAGGCGGTCGATTGCGCCGACTGGCTGCCGAACGATCTCTTGATCAAGCTCGACCGCTGCCTGATGGCGCACGGCGCCGAGGGCCGCACGCCGTTTCTCGACCCCGAAATGGCGGCGCTGGCGTTTCGGCTGCCTGACGATCTGAAGATTCGGCGCGGCCTCGGCAAGTGGATTTTGCGGCGCTGGCTCGCCGGGCAATTGCCGCAGGCGCAGCCGCTCGCCCGCAAGCGCGGCTTCACCGTGCCGGTGGGGCGCTGGCTCGCCGATCGCGCCGCAGTCATCGGGCCGCTCGTCGCCCGTTCGCCGGCGGTGCGCGAGCTCTGCCGCCCGGACGCGGTCGAGAGCCTGTTTACCGCCGCCGGGCAACGGCGCGCCGGCCGCGCCGCCTGGAACCTCTTATTCTACGCGCTGTGGCACCGCCATCACATCGAGCGCGCCCCCCTGCCGCCCGACACCGCAGCGGCGCTGGCAAGCTAGACGCTCCGCATGCTTCCCTAGGCGGACTCGGCGTGAAACCGGCCTTGGCAGATTATGCCATAATTGTCTATGTTTTCCATAGCACGATCGATTTGAGGCCAGCATGCCGACCCGCAATGTAGTGCTGACGGCGCACCACGAAAGCTTGATCGAAGGGCTCGTCAAGTCCGGACGCTACCAGAACGCGAGCGAGGTGCTGCGCGAAGGGCTGCGCTTGGTGGAAGCCCGAGAGGCGCGCGAATCCGCGAAGCTGGAGGCCTTGCAGGAGGCGGCCCGCGTCGGCTTCGCCGATCTCGAGGAGGGTCGCTACGAAGAATTCCAGAGCGTTGATGACCTCGCCGACTATTTGCGCGACTTGTCCGAGCGGGCGCTGACGAGAGCGCGTAAAGGCTCTTGATCTCCGCACCGAACCGGCGGGCGCGCCTCAGCGCCGCGGCCGAACGCGATTTTGCGTCCATTCTCGAATGGACAGGAGAGCGGTTTGGCCCGCGGCAAGCCCGCCAATATCGCGAGGCGCTCGAAGATGGAATTCGGGCGCTTCGAAACAGCCCGGCCATTCCGAGCGCCAGACTGCGTGAAGACGTCGGTGCCGGAGTATGGTCACTGCACATCGGGCGAAGCCGGCGGCCGCCCGGCACCTGCTGCTCTATCGCGTGACCGACGAGACCACGATCGAGATCCTCCGCATCCTTCACGACAGCATGGATATCGCGCGTCACCTGTCGAGGCGGGAAGAAGACCGGTGACATCGCCGCGCCACCCGCCGGTGGCGCGCTGGATTGCGGGTCGTGTCGAAGCCATCGGCCCGGTCGTCGCGCTCGCTGGCAGTGCTGCCGCCGGGCAACGGCGCGCGGGCCGCGCCTGGAACCTCTTATTCTACGCGCTGTGGCACCGCCATCACATCGAGCGCGCCCCCCTGCCGCCCGACACCGCGGCGGCGCTGGCCGGGAATGCCTGAACATCGCGGACGGATTGGTTAAGTAACGCGATTTTTACGATAGCCGGAAACTGGCGATGCGCGTAGCCTATTCCGCGTCATGCGCGAATTGGGACGGACGTATCGGCGGGCAAGGACGCTCGCCGGTCCAAAGTCCGGGGCCTGAGCGCGCGTGACCGGCGCTCGTTTACGTGGGGCGTTCGAAACGACAACGATAATCTGGAGGGGCCTGTGAAGAACAAGCGCATTTATGCCTGGACGACGGCTCTCTCGCTGGCGAGCCTTGGCGCTGCCGACGGCGGCATCGGCCGCGACGAACTGTGGCAATCTGGCGAGCCTTACCCTGCCGAACACGACGATCACCGCGGCGCAGCTGGTGCCCGCCGGCTCGTTCACCGCGGCCAACGGCCAATCCTTCACCCTTCCCGAGTTTTGCCGAGTGGCCGGCTACTCGACGCCATCGAGCGATTCGGACATCAAATTCGAGGTGTGGATCCCGTACAGCACCTGGAATAGCAAGCTCGAAGTGGTCGGCGGCGGCGGCTTTGCCGGCACGATTTCGTTTTCATCAATGGCGACCGCGCTCAATCGCGGCTATGCCACCGCCTCGACCGATACCGGGCACACGGGCAGCAGCTCCGACGGCAGCTGGGCGCTGGGCCATCCGGAAAAGGTCGTCGATTTCGGCTATCGCGCGATCCACGAGACGACGGTCAACGCCAAGGCGATCGTCACCGCCTATGCCGGCGCGCCGCAATACGATTATTTCAACGGCTGCTCAACCGGCGGCCGGCAGGCGCTGAAGGAAGCACAGATGTTTCCCGACGATTTCGACGGGATCATCGCCGGCGACCCGGCCAATTACTGGGTCGAGCTCAATTTCGGCCAGCTGTGGCCCTATCTGGTCAACCATCCGGATTCGAGCCCGACGCCGGTATTGCCGACAAGCCTCTATCCGCTGGTCAACAATGCCGTTCTGCATCAATGCGCCGGCCACGACGGCGGCGTTGCCTCCGACCTCTTCATCAGCGATCCGCCGACTTGCAACTTCAATCCCAGGGTCTTGCAGTGCAAGCCCAACCAGGACCCGACAACCTGCCTGAGCGCGGCGCAGGTGCGGGTGGTCGATCAGATTTATGCCGGCGCGCACAACCCGCGGACTTGGCAGCAGGTGTTTCCGGGCTTCGCCCGCGGCAGCGAAACCGACTGGGCCGGCGAAGCCAACAGCCTGTTCGCGATCGCGGTCAGCTATATGCAGTATTGGGTGTTCGACGACCCGAGCTTCAATGTGCAGACGAGCCTCAATTTCGGCCGCGACGTAGCCTTGGCCAAGCATCTCGACAACGGGGTGACCGAGGCGACCGATCCCGATCTGCGGCCGTTTCTGAGCCACGGCAAGCTGATCCAGTATCACGGCTGGGCCGACGGCACGATCGCGCCCGGCGAAAGCCCGCAATATTACGAGAGCGTCGTCGACAGGCTCTATCCCCACTCCAGTCCGCGCGCCGCATTGCGGCAGACGCAGCAATCGTACCGCTTGTTCATGGTGCCCGGCATGTTTCACTGCGCCGGCGGCCCGGGGGCGAACTCGTTCGACACATTGACGGCGCTCGACAATTGGGTCGAGCAAGGGACGGCGCCCGACCAGATCATCGCCACCCACTACAACAACAATGTGCAGTCGCAAGGGGTCGCCTTTACCCGTCCGCTGTGCCCCTATCCGCAGGTGGCGAAGTACCGCGGCGTCGGCGCGACGACCGACGCGGCGAGCTTTGTCTGCGCCGATGTGCAGGGCTACGGCCGCCGCGACCGCTGAGCCTGTGCCGGCCGCCGAACGCTTGGCTGGATTCGGCCTCGCGGTCGGGCGGCCGGGCCTAGCGGGCCAGCAATTCGCGCACCGCGTCGTCGAGGAATTTGGCGTCGGCGGGGTTTTGCGCGGGGTTGCCGGCGCGGTGGCCCCAGATGGATGGGATCGGGCGCAATTCGGCGCGCGGCATCTGCGCCACCTCGCGGCGGTTGTCCTCGACCGTGAAATAGAGGTCGGTTTCGCAGGGCATGACCAACGCATCGGCGGTGATCGCCGCCAATGCCCGGCCGAGATCGCCGCCATAGAGCTCGTTGGCGCTGATGTCGGCGTGCTGCCAGGTCCACAGCATCGCTAAGAGGTCGTTGGCGTCGCGCCGGCGAAACCCGGCCTCCCAGCTGCCGACCAGAAAATCCTCGAGCGAGGAAAACCCGAGCTTCCTCCATTCCTCCTCGCGGTAGAACGCCTGGCTCAACCCCCAGCCGGCATAGACCCGGCCCATCGCCTGAAAGCCGCGGGTGGGCGGGGTCGCGAACCAGCCATCCTGCCAGGCGGGGTCGGCGGTCAGCGCCGCCCTGACCCCTTCGAGAAATACCAAATTATGCGGCGAGGTCTTGGCCGAGCCGCAGATCGCGGCGATGCGCTCGACCCGGTCGGGGAACAGCGCGCCCCAGTGAAACGCCTGCTGCGCGCCCATCGAAAACCCGTAAACGAGCCGCAGCCGCTCGATGCCGAACACCTCGTGCAGTAGGCGCTGCTGGACCCGCACATTGTCGGTCATCGTGAAATGCGGCCACCGCGCGCGATCGAACGGCGGCGGAGTGTTGCTCGGCGACGATGACAGCCCGTTGCCGAACTTGTTCATAATGACGATGAAGCATTTGGTCGGATCGAGCGCCTTGCCGGGGGCGATCGCCCATTCGAGGTCGTAATGCTGCGCGCCATACGAGGTCGGGTAGACGATGGCGTTCGATTTGGCCGGGTCAAGCGCGCCATAGGTCTTGTAGGCGAGCCGCGCCCCGCGATAGGTCAGCCCCGATTGCAGGGCCACGTCGCCCGCCTCGAAAATCTGGTAGTCCGGCATCGCCGATCAGCCCCGTCCAACAACTCACTGAGCAAAAGAAATCCTGCCGGCGCCGTTGACCTGGGTGCTGCGCGCCTGGGGATTGCCGTAGACGGTGACCGAGCCGGCGCCGTTGATCTGTGCTGTGATCGCCTGGCGGGCATCGACCGCCGCATCGCCCGACCCGTTCAGTGTGATCTTTGTCGCATCGGCCGCGAGCCCTTGTGCGGCGAGATGGTTGGCGCCGCTCAAGACGCAGGTCAGCGCCGTCGCCCGGCCCGCCAGGGTGGCGGTGTTGGAGCCGTTCAGCGCGACCGTCAGCGGGCCGCCGGCAAAGCCCTGGGCCTCGATCCGGTTACTGCCGGAGGCCGAGATTTCGGTGATGCCCGGCGAGGCAACCGTGATCTTGATCCGCCCATCGACCGAATAGGACTGGTCGGAATAGATGTCGAGGCGGCCGTCCGACACCGTCGTCTTGATGATCGGCAGCAGGTTCTTGTCGGTTTCGATCGTGAGCTTGGGCGCTGGCCCGTTGGCGATGGAGAGCGCAAAGGCGCCGTCGCTGTGGATCGCGGTGACCGGGCCGATCGGCCGCTCCTGCGAGGCCGGCTGCCCGTCGCCGACGACCCGGCCGCGGCCGGTCGCCGCGGTATCGACCGAGATCGAATGGCCGCTGATGGTCACGCTGCTGCCCTCGCCATTGACGCTGACGCTGTTCTGCTGGACCACGCCCGGCTGCGATGACGTGCTGTTCTGCTGGACCACGCCCGTCTGCGCTGCGGCGGCGCCGGCGACCAGAAAGAGCGGCGTGATCGCCAAGGCCGCACGCAGCATAAATCGCATCTCACTCTCCTATCGACGACGGACAGCGTGACTGTGCACCAGCCAGCGGGCGAATGCTCGCACCGTTTGCCCGCCAACCCAGTCGAGCAGGCCGCGCCCAGGCTATTGAATTTGAAGCACCTCGTGCGAGGCGGTCGGAGTGTCGACTCCCGGCATGCCGTCGGACTGGATGCTGCCGCCCATGACATGGAATGCGTTGCCAACAAAGGCCGCGGCAAAGCCGTGCCGGCCGTCCTGGATGTGCGGCAGGATGCCCCAGCTGTCGGTTGCCGGATCGTAGGTCTCGACTGCCCAGAACACCATCTTGCGCTTGGTGTCCTGATATTCGCCGCCGGTCAGATAGATTTTGCCCTGGTAGACGCCGCCGGAGATGTCGCCGCGGTTGGTCGGGCTGCGCGTCTTATATACCCAATGGTTCTTGGCCGGGTCGTATTCCTCGACCAGATCGATCACATCCGACCTGGTTACGAATACCGTGCCGATGCGGCCGTCGATCGCATAGATCTTGCCGTTGACCGCCGCCGCCAGAAAATGATTGCGCGCCGTCGGCATCGGCTCGCGCTCCTGCCATGTGTTGGTGGCCGGGTCGTAAGCCTCGGTGGTGCCGACGACGAGCTGTGCGGTGGGCGGCAGCAGCGGCGCATCCCAATGCCCAGCAACGTTCGAGCGGGCGCCGCCGATCACGTAGATCTTGCCGCCGGCCTCGGCCGCCTGGGCGGAGCCGCGCGGCGTCGGCATCGGCGCCAGCTGCTTCCACTGATCGGCCGCCGGATCGTATTCCCAGGCAGCGTTGGTCGGCTGCCACGCCTTCACATCCTTTGGCCGCGTAAAGCCGCCGAAGACATAGATATTGCCTTGATAAGCGGTCGCCGCGAGGTGGTGGGCGGGCGCCGGCATCGGCTTCTTGACCGCCCAGCTGTTGCTCGCCGGATCGTATGCCCACACGACGCCGTAGGCGTCAAAGGTCTTGTCGTTCAATCCGCCCAGCACATAGATTTTGCCGCCGACCGAGGCGGCGACAACCTCCGCCATCGGCTGGGGCATCGGCGCGGCAAACTTCCACTCGCCCTGCGCCAACTGCCGGCGCCGCCATGACGGCGATCGGCAGGATAAGAGCGGCGAGCTGAAGCAGGCTTTGGCGTAAGGTCGGGCGCATCTTCCCCCTCTGTCGAAATATTCCCATCTTATCGCAATGTTCGTCGTCCCGGCGATCCGACCGCCAATCCGATCATCCACCCTCCCGGCCGGGGCACACAAGGCACATCCACCCAGCCGCGGCGGAGCGCGTGACATGGCCGCCGCCGCAGGCGAAACTCTCGCCGCTGCGGAATGTTTTTCCGTTGTGTCGGGAACAGCAGGAGATTTCGAGGATGGCGGGGTTTGTGGTCGGCCTATACCAATCGAGCGGCATCGCGCTCGACGCCTATCACCGGTTGCGCACCGAAGGCGTTCCGGCAAACCGGCTCGCGCACCATGTCATCAAGGAGATCGGGCCGGCGCCGGATGTGCTGCAACCCGAGCTGCAGGCGCTGCAGATCGACCCGATGGTCCTCGGCGACGCGCGGGACACCTTTGCCCCCCTGATCCACAACGGCGAGACCGCGGTGTTCGTGCAGGTGGCCGACGATGAAGACGCAGCCTTTGCCGCGGGGATCCTGAAGCTTTACGCGCCGCTCACGGTCGAAACCATCGCGCCTCCAGAGAAGCAGGCGGCGGCGGCCACGCTCACCGCCTCGCCGCGGGATCACCCGCGCTGACGGATATTGTCATTCGCCGGGAAACTCCCGATTTCGCACGGCGATCATCAGAGGGGCGCCCCGGCTGAGCCGCTCTGCGAAACCGGTTGACGGCGCGCGTCAGGCGGTGTGGCGCTGGCTTTCGGGCAGCAGCTCGGCACGATAGGTCGGGCGCAGGATGTCGAGCTTCATCGGCACCGGCGTCCCCAGCCACAGCGCGTTCTTGCTGTGGTCGTCATAGGAGCTTTCGGTCAGCGGGTGCACCAGGACGTCGAGCCCCTCGCGGTTCAGCATCAGCCACGGCACGAGGTTCTGGAATTCCTCGTTCTTGAAGATCACGTTGAATTGCGAGATCGGGTGCGGCCCCCTCGGCTCGTCGCTGAAGCCGCCCGGCTCGACCGCGAACTTGCCGATGATCGTCTCGCGCAGCCGCGCCGCGGCGGGCTTGGTCTCGGCGTTGTAATAGACGTGGGCGTGGTAGCCTCGGTTTTCAGTCACTGGAAATCCTCCCGGTTTGTTCCGGCTCGGCGATTGAGACGGCCAAATTGTCGCAGAGCGCGACCATGCGCGCAACATCGAACCCCTGCGGGTCGAGGCCAACCCGCCGTTACTGATGCTTAAACCAGTTGCCGGCCCCGCGCGATATGGTCTCCAACGGCCTGTTTGACGGCCTTCGCGCGCTGTCCTAGGGTTGCACCAACGGGCTTCAATGATCAATCGATACGCGGAGGGCATCATGGACGGCATGACATCGGCGGGGCTCAACAGCATCGTGGCGCCATTGTATTTTTTGGCGCCGATGGCGGAGAAGCCGGTCGCCTACAATTACGAGCCGCCGCCGGGGACGCCGCAGCGCACCGGCCGCAATGTCGAGCACCAGGTGCCGATCCGCGACGCGCGGCCGCTGATCGGCCAATTGTCGCTCGATCGAGAGGGGTTTGTGCTGCTGCACCACCAGACGGCGGTAACCGATTTCTACGATGAGGAGCAGATCAAAAAGATCTACTACCCCGAATGCGAGCGGGTCATGCAGCAGGCGACCGGGGCGGTGCGCGTCGTCGCCTTCGACCATATCGTGCGCAACGCGGCGATGTCGGCCAAGGACAAGACGATCAAGATCCCGGCAAAGCGGGTGCACAACGACTACACCGCATGGTCGTCGCCGCAGCGGGTCCGCGACCTGATGGGCGAGGAGGCCGAGGAGCTCCTGAAGCACCGCTTTGCGATCAACAATCTGTGGCGGCCGATCCGCGGCCCGGTGCTCGAAATCGCCGCTGACCCTGTGCGACGCGCAGAGTCTGGAGGACGGGAACCTGATCGCCAGCGACCTCAAATACCCCGACCGCACCGGCGAGACCTATTCGATCACCTACAACCCGAGCCAGCGCTACTATTACTTCCCAAAGATGCAGGCCGACGAGGCGGTGCTGATCCGCTGCTTCGACTCAGCGCGCGAGGGCGCCGCGCGCTTCTCGGCGCATACCGGCTTCGACGACCCGACCTCACCCCCCGACGCCCCGCCGCGCGAAAGCCTCGAAGTCCGCATGCTGGTGTTCTACCCGCCGGGCGTTTAGCGGAGCATCGCCTCCGTCTCCCTCGCTCCGGCCGCCCGCATTTTGCGGGCGACCGCATCTGGGGAAGGCGGTGTTTCGGTTATACCTTTAGGGCAGCCGTCACCTCTCGATCTGAAGAGGAGCCAAAATTGCCGAAATTCTTGGTTACTACAACGTGTCGGCGATGATTCCGAGCCCGACTCGCGCGACGCCTAATCCCTGATCTGCCAAATTTGCGGCTACCATTGGGTTGGGATCAAACGCATGCTCAAGGATGAGATCGACGAGGCCAAGCGTACTGTAAGCACAGACACCGTACAGATCACCATTGGGGAAGTCGCTACGATGTATGCGACTGCCGAATTAAACATACTTCCCGACTTCCAACGGCTGTTTAGATGGTCAGACGATCGGAAATCCAATTTCGTGGAGTCAATTTTAATAGGATTCCCGATTCCTCCGGCATTCGTCTATGAAAACGAAAATGGGACATGGGAGCTAATAGACGGCCTCCAGAGAATATCAACGGTTCTTGAATTTATGGGAGTCCTCAAGGATCCAGACAGTGGTAAAATGAGACGCTCAAAGCTCCTTGCCACGAAATACCTGCCGTCGTTGGATGGCATGGTCTGGCAGGCAAAAGAGGAGGGAGAGGAGACGCTCGATAAAGCACTTCAGTTGTTTTTCAGGCGGCATCGTATCGATTTTCAGATTTTGAAGCATCCTAGTGATCCTAAGACGAAGTTCGACCTGTTTCAGCGCCTCAACCGGGGAGGTGCCTATGCTAACGAGCAGGAGGTCCGCACTTGCTCCATGGTTCTTGCGGACGTGGATTTCACTAATGCTTTACGCAAATTCGTACAACGCGAGGACTTTCAGAAAATATTCCGCATATCGGCGGATCAGAGGCAGAATCAACAAGACCTCGAATACGCGGTGCGGCTAGCGGTCCATACTTACGAAGAATTCCCGCGAGGAAGAGATGTCCAGGAGTTCCTCGACCAAGCCATCTTGAAAGTGATGAGCGAGCACGAGCGCGATGAGGTCCTGGGGCAGGTTGGATGGACGGTAGAGACTCTACACCGTCTCTTCGGAGACAGGGCGTTGATCCCGCCGAAAGATCGACCAGCCGGCATCGCACCACGCTTTTCATTAAGAGCGCTCGAGGGCATTTGTGTCGGAGTAGCGCGGCACAAAGACGCGATACTGGCGATAGAATACCGGATGGATTCGTAAGGCGAAAGGTTGAGAGTTTCTGGCGCCAGCCTGAAGTTGCGGAGATGAGTTCACCGGGACTGAGGGGCAGCGTCAGGCTCCAGCGCAGTGTGGCATTTGGATCGCGGTGGTTCAATCCTAATGCCTGATCTCGATCAGTATTTTGACGAGATCGATGCCGCCCGCATTCGAAGAGCTAGAGAGCTGTCAGAGATCAAGAGAAGATTCAGCACCGACAGGGTGGCTGATCCTGCCGGGGTGAACTCAAAGGCCACGGTCGTTTTGGCTTATGCAAACTGGGAGGGTTTTTATAACGATTGCGTGCGCGCCTATATTCGCTTTCTGCGAGATCGGGGTGGCAAAATTCGCGATACCGACTGGATGTTGCTCCTAGGCGCCTTCCGTGCGGATTTCGAGTCCCTGAAGGCAAGGAGCCATTCGTACGCCGCTAGACGGCAATTCGTAGAAGATCTTCAAGCGCGACTAGAGTGCGGCTTCGACTTGTTTGACGACACTATCGTAGAGGCACGATCAAACCTTAGCTTTGAACGCCTCGCGGAAAATTTTGCCGTTCTCAATATGGACCTCTCGTCCATGCAACGGTTTCGAATTCGACTAGACAAGGAAGTGGTCGGCTGGCGACATAGCGTTGCGCATGGCGATCCGCCAGACCTGTCCGCATTCGATATCGCAGATCATGTAGAATTTACAGCTAACCTCCTCATTGTTTTGGCGGACCGTTTTCAGCACGCAATGGTTGAAAGGATTTGATGGGGACGCGCATCTTCATACGTTGTGTTTCTGCGCTGTTAGACTCTGCTGTAGTGTAAGCGTCAAATGAGGGCTGCCTTGCGGGAGTTGGGGCTGGGGCTGTAGGTCGTGGTTTCGGGCTGCAGGCCCGTCTGAGAGCAGCTTACGAGCGCGCTTACGATGACCGTAGAGGCCGTATCGGAGATCTTGACGCAGCCCGAACGGCGGCGGCGCTGGACCAGCGAACAGAAGCTGGCGTTGGTGGCGGAGATGCTGCGGCCCGGGGCGTCGCCGACGCAGATCGCGCGGCGCTACGGGATTTCGACGGGTCTGCTGTACACGTGGCGCCGATTGGCGCGGGACGGCGCCCTGGCGCTGGTGCCGGCAGTGGCGGTGGAATTCATGCCGGTGGAGATCGTAGTGCCGGCGCCGGCCGAACGCGAGGCGGCTGGCGGTGTCGGCGAGATGGTGATCGAGCTGCCGGGCGAGCGCCGGGTTCGGGTCGATCGCCATGTCGACGCAGAGGCGTTGCGCCGGGTTCTGACGGTTCTCGGGTCGGCATTGTGATCGGGCTGCCGCCGGGGGTGAAGGTGTTTCTGGCCTGCGGCCGGACCGACATGCGCAAGGGCATGGATGGTCTGGCGATGCAGGTTCAGGCGGTGCTCCGGGAGGATCCGTTTTCGGGCTATGTCTTCTGTTTCAGGGGTCGCCGCGGCGATTTGCTCAAAGCGCTTTATTGGGACACGCAGGGCATGTGCCTGTTCGCCAAGCGACTGGAGCGCGGCCGGTTCATCTGGCCGTCGCCGGCCGACGGGGTGGTGCGGCTGACGGCAGCACAGCTGTCGATGCTGCTGGAGGGGATCGACTGGAGGATGCCGATCCGAACCTGGCGCCCCGAGGCCGCCGGCTGACGCGGCGTCGGCTGTGGTCGGGGGTGCGACCAATTGACTAACCGAAGGTTTTGGCGAGCCAAGACGCCGCGGCTCTGCTCCAATCCGGTCATGCCGACCCAGGGGGATCAACTACCCGAGGATGTCGACACGCTGCGGCGGATGGTGATCGCCGAGCGTGAAGCGCGTGCGGCGCGCGAGGCGGAACTTGCCGCGGCGAAAGCCGGCCTGGTCAGCAAGACACTCGAGATCGAGAAGCTGAAGATCCAGATCGCGCGGTTGCGCCGACAGCAGTTCGGGCGCTCCTCGGAGAAGATCGGCCGCATCATCGAGCAGCTGGAGCTGATGCTCGACGAGCTGGAGACCGAAGCCGCCAGCGGACCGGCCGAACCCTCCGCCGCGAATGACGAGGGGGAGAGCACGGCCGCGCACAGGAAGTCGCCCGGCCGGCGCCCGCTGCCCGAACATCTGCCACGCCGCGAGATCGTCCATACCCCGGACTGCACCTGCCCCGCCTGCGGCGGCACGATGCGCAAGGTCGGCGAGGATGTCAGCGAGCTGCTGGACTACATCCCCGGCCGCTTCGAGGTCATCCGGCACATACGTCCGACCTATTCCTGTCGGCGCTGCGACCGCATGGTGCAGAAGCCGATGCCGTCATTGCCGGTCGAGCGCGGCCGGCCAAGCCCTGGGCTGCTCGCGCACATCCTCGTTTCCAAGTATTGCGATCACCTTCCGCTGTACCGCCAGGCCGGCATCTACGCCCGCGACGGGGTCGATCTCGACCGCGCGGTGATGGCCAACTGGGTCGGCAAAGCGGTGTGGATTGCCGCACCGCTCGTCGCGGCGATCGGCGATCACGTGATGGCGGCGGCGGCGCTGCACGGCGACGACACCCCGGTTCCGGTGCTGGCGCCGGGCGCCGGCAGGACCAAGACCGGCCGATTATGGGTCTACCTGCGTGACGAGCGACCGCACGCCGGCCGCGCGCCGCCAGCGGTGATCTACCGCTATTCGTCCGATCGCAAGGGCGAGCACCCGCGCCGGCACTTGGCCCAATTCCGCGGCTTCCTGCATGCCGATGGCTATGCCGGCTTCGGCCCGCTCTACCAAGCCGAGGGCGGCAAGGCCGCCAATGTCGCCGAGGTCTTTTGTTGGGCGCATGTGCGGCGCAAATTCCACGACCTTCACCTCGCCGGATCGCCGCTCGCCAAGGAGACGCTCGACCGCATCGGTAGGCTGTTCGACATCGAGCGCGCCGCCAATGGGCTGCCGCCGGAGATGCGGCAGCGCATCCGGCAATCCCGCGCGGTGCCGCTGGTCGAGGAGCTTGCCGCGTTCCTCGACGCGACCCTGCCGAAGCTGTCCGGCAAGAGCGAACTCGCCGGCGCGATCCGCTATGCCCGCTCACGCTGGCAGGCGCTGACCCGTTATCTCACGGATGGCCGCCTGGAGATCTCGAACAACGCAGCGGAGCGAGCAATCCGACCCCTGACTTTGGGCAGAAAAAATTGGCTCTTCGCCGGCTCGGACAGTGGCGGCGAGCGCGCCGCCGCGATGTACACGCTGATCGAGACCGCCAAACTCAATGGCCTCGACCCCGAGGCCTATCTGCGCGACGTCCTCGGCCGCATCGCAGACCATCCGATCCGTCGTATCGCCGAATTGCTGCCCTGGAGCTTCGACGCCGCTTCTCCCCGCGCCGCCGCGGCCGCTTGATCCGCAGTCGTCAAGCACTGCGACCGCAGTCGCCGCTCGACGCTTACGCTGTAGTCAGTCACATAATGCCTAAAGTCAGCCTGATCTGCAGGCAGGGAGAAAGTGAACACCCTCCGTCTCTCGAAAGCGACGGTTTTTTCAGAGCGATTTCCTGGCGGTGCAAGAATTTCTGAATTGCCAGCCAGCACGCGTAGGGCGGAACAGCGCAGCGCATTCCGCCTTGGGCGCCCCCGGGTGCGTTGCGTGTGCCTGCTGTCTTGATCTCATTGCCGCTCGCCTGCTGCTGGCGGTTCATCGCTGCCACGGTCCAGCCGGCCGGTACAGCCCGTTGGCGACGCATCGGCGGAAGGACGAATATGGCCAATCCGCCGGATGTTTGACGAGGCCGTGCTTGACCGGGTTGAAATGAATGCAGTCGAAAATGAACGGCGAAGTCCCGGTCGTCGCGGATCGTGTGCTCCCAGTACCGCCGCTGCCAGATGCCGCGTTCGCCGCGGCGCGTCATGACGGCTGATCGCGGTTCACAATGGGCAAAGATTTCACGAACGCGATTTTGATCGAGCGCCAGCGACTAGGAAAATCGGCATCGCCTTCGCGGCAAGAGAGGAGATACCCGGTCTCGGGGACCGGCGGAAGGCGCTCCGAGGCTGGGCAACGATTCTCATATCGCAACGGAAAATCGACAAATTCTACTATCGACTTCCCGGCCCACGGGTCGGCGCGATGCGCCGCCCGAGGACAGGCTGCGGCCGGGGACCCATTCCTCCGCCGCCCCGAAATTTCAAGCAGTGGCAATGTCATGTTAGCTATTATCCACTTGTGCCGTGGGCGCGTAGGCCCCGGCCTTCGCCGGGGTGGGCGAGTGAATAGGGGCGGCGAGAGGAATTCTTGCCCAGCCTCTCCGCTGTTCCGCCCTACGCTTGCTGAGCAGGATTAATGCCGAATGCGCCTCGCGTACATCAAACACGCTTGAGCTTTGCCAGCTTCCGGTTTCGTGCCTCCACAAGATCGGCAGGAAGCGGGAAATTCTGATCAACATAAACAAAATCATCCACAAACTTTTCAGTCTGCGAATCCGGGTCTATTGTAATCTGTCTGATTGGATTACTTTGCACGGAGAGAAAAACTGTCGGGCCAAATTCCGGGTCGGTGATAAAACCGTGGGCCACCGTCATGCCGACCGAGACTCTGGTTTGCTGCTGGTAGGCGCTCCATTCATGGTCGCGCGAAAGATGGCCATGACCGCTGATTATAAAAAACTCGCTATCTATTTTCTGATGGGCATGCGGCAGATAGGCGCCGTCGATAATGACAAGTTCCCAAATCCTTCCCGCGAACCAGCCGAGCCGGTAGATGTCGAATGAAGCACCGCTTTTGTCATCGCCGCGAACGAGGTGCTTGATATTGCCGAACGGATTGCCCTCAGCGTCCGTGAACGGCAGATCGCTGGTCCGTAAAGCCATAATGCGCGCGGAGAATGGTTCTGGCGACGAAGAATGAAAACGACGATAGAGCTGCGCCATCATTTCATTATCGTCCATGACAACGTTATCCTCTCCTTGTCGTGTGAGGCGTGAACACCACTTCCCCATAGGCACCCTCCTTGCCGGCGGCAGAGGGGAGCGCGGCAGCGCCGCCGGGTTTAGCTCGTCGGCTTCGCTGACGCGACCCGACGCAGCGCCGGCAGCAATTCATCGCTGATCAGGCGCATGCTGGAGAGGGCGTGGCCGACCGGCATGCCGCTCCAGTGGGTGCGGAAAATCAGAAAGTTGGCGCCGGCCTGTTCCCAGCACGACCGCAACTGCTCGAAGCATTCCTCGGGACTGCCGAGGACGAAGCGGTCGCGCAGCAAGGCGTCGAGCGACTGGCGGAACGAGTTGTGGCCGGGCAAGACCTGGTCCTGGCCCCACTGCGCATAGGTGCGGTATTTCTCGGCGAGATAGGGGCCGGCCATGTCGAGCGCCTCCGCCTTGTCCTTGGCGCAGAAGATCTCGCGCAGATAGGGCAATACCTTGGGAAACGCCTTGCCGTGGCGGGCGAGCTCGGCGCGGTACAGCGCCATCTGCCCGGCGATCGACGGCCATCGTCGCGTGCGGGTTGATAAAGAGGCTGTCGCCGAGGCGGGCGGCGCGGCGCACCGCGGCGTCGCTGTTGGCGGCGATCCAGATCGGCGGGCCCGGCTTTTGCACCGGTCGGCACGTTGCCGTGACGTTGGCCAGTTTGCAGATGTCGTTTTCGAAGCTGACATTTTCCTCGGTCCACAGCCGACGCACCACCTCCAGGCATTGCTCGAAGCGGCGCACGCGCTGGCCCTTCGGCACGCCGAACGCGTCGAACTCGGTCTGGCGGTAGCCGAGGCCGACGCCAAAGATAAAATTGCCGCGCCAGATCGCGTCGAGCGAGGCGATGCATTCGGCGACCTCGACCGGGTTGTGCAGCCCGGCCAGCAATACGCCGGCGATGCCGGTCATCTCGCCGGCTTCGGCCGCGAGCCGCGCCAGAAACGGGATCAATTGCAGCTGGCGCACGCCCTCGCTCAGATAATGCTGGCCGCTGGCGACGGCGTCCCAGCCGCGGTCGCGCGCGAGCCGGGTCATCGCGTACTGGCCTTCGAGCTCGGCGACGATGTCGCTGCCCGGCGGGTGCTGGCCGGTCAAAAAAATCCCGATCTTCATCGCATCCTCCATCGCAGAGCGGCCCGGGGCGTGACTTGGGTTCCTCGGCGTGACTGCCGAGCCTACGAGATATAGATTATCGAGAAGATGCACCGGACACGACCCGATGGACGGGACATGCGCGCCCAGGTACGAGATGAACTCGCGGCGATTGTGCCGCTGGATACGGCCGAGCGCGAACATCTCGCGGATGCCCTGGCATGGGTTGATTTGGGAGCAGAGTTATTCCGCGTTGCAAGGCCGGCTGTCCCGCCAAAACACTTGGTGTCCTATTTCGCCGTGGTCGATGCCGAACAGCTTCTTTTAGTCGATCACAAGAACGCCCAGCTATGGTTGCCTTCGGGCGGCCATGTCGAACCAGGTGAGCATCCAAGAACGACCGTCTCACGCGAACTCAAAGAAGAGCTGGGTATCGCCGTCGCCCATACTAGCGATGCGCCACTGATGGTTACGTGCACCACGACGGTAGGACTTACTCCCGGACATATCGATGTTTCGCTCTGGTATGTTGTTCATGCGGGCCGCGCGCAGCCGATTAAATTCGATGAGAACGAATTTCATGACATCCGCTGGTTCGCCTTCGCAGAAGCACCGCTTCACCGTAGTGATCCGCACCTTGGTCGGTTCTTAAAAAAGCTGGAACGCCAGCGACAGAGGCGTTAGCGATAGAGAGCAGGTATCGGATGATCATTTGATCGCGACCGCATTCAGCAGGCGGTAACGAGACCCGCCGAATTGCCATATTCGCCATGTAGTCTCGCATCTTCGGTGCTCGAGCGTTCGGAGGGCGACACAGGGCTCGCGAGCAACAACGTCCGCAGCAGATGCTTGCAAAACGGGAGGAGCGGACGCCCGTCGCAAGCTCCGGGGGCAGGGTTCGGTATTGCGCCAGCCAGGGGTGTCGGCCGCGCCGGGAGCGGCTGCGGAATTTTTGCTGCTGATTTGCTGCAGAAGCAGCAAGCTGCCTTCGGCGGATGACGATGCCGCACACGCCAATCCCCGATAAAGGAACGCATCGATGGGCCGCCGCTATGATGCCGTGCTGTTCGATTTGCTGACCGGATTGCTCGACTCCTGGGCATTGTGGAACCGGGTCGCCGGCAATTTTGCGGACGGCAGGCGTTGGCGCGCAGCTTATCTGCGCAACACTTATCGCACCGGAGGCTATCGCGCCTATGAGGTGCTGGTCGCGGAAGCGGCCGAGGAGGTCGGTCTGCCGCGACGCCTCGCCGACGACCTGGCGGCGAGCTATGCCGCGCTGCAGCCCTGGCCGGAGGTTCGCGATGTGCTGGACAGGCTCGGCGCGTCCATTCCATTGGGGATCGTGACCAATTGCTCGGAAGCATTGGGGCGGATCGCCGCCGCCCGGACCGGCGCGGAGTTTGCCGTTGTCGTCACCGCCGAACGCGCCGGGTTCTACAAGCCGCATCCGCGCCCCTACCGGCTCGCGCTCGACGCTCTCGGGGTCGCCCCCGAGCGCTGCCTGTTCGTCGCCGGCTCGCCATACGACCTGTTCGGGACCAGCCGAGTGGGCCTTGCCGCCTATTGGCATGATCGGATCGGCCTGCCCGCCCCACCGGGGACCCCGGCGCCGATTCGGCGCGAGGCGACATTGACGCCGCTGCTGAATGTGCTGGGCTTGGCGTCGTCGCGGATCTCGGATTAAGGGCTGGGCAACCACAGCGGCGCGACCAGGAGGGCCTTATGCAGAGCTTTACCGCGAGCGACAGTTTGCGGCTCGCCTATTACATCGACGATTTCACCCCGCCGTGGCAGCAGGCCCCGGCGCTGTTGCTGCTGCATGCGGCGATGGGCAGCGCCAAGCGGTACTACGCCTGGGTCCCGGCGCTGGCGCGGCATTGCCGCGTGGTGCGGCTCGATTTGCGCGGGCACGGAAACTCGCAGGTTCCCCCGGCCGACCGGCCGCTGACCCTCGACCGCGTTGTCGCCGATGTGGCCGAGCTGATGGACCATCTGGGGCTCGGCAGCGCGCATATCGTCGGCAATTCGGCCGGCGGCTATCTGGGCCAGCAATTGGCGATGCACCAGGGCCATCGGGTGCGCAGCCTGATGCTGTTCGGCTCGACCCCCGGGCTCAAGCAGAGCCAGGCGCCGAGCTGGATCCCGCAGATCGAGGCGAAGGGGCTGCGCGCGTTCCTGGCCGAGACCATCGCCGACCGCCTGCCGCTGGGCGAGGTCGATCCGGGGCTCGTCGAATGGTTTCTCGACGAGGCGGCCAATAACGATCCGGCCTATATCGCGAAGTTCGTGCTGCTGATGGCGAGCTATGATTGGAGCGAGGAGCTCGGCCATATCACTTGCCCGACGATGGTCGTGGTGCCCGGCGCCGAGCCGATCGGCTCGACCACGAATTACGAGCCGTTCCGCCGCCTCGTCCCCGATGTCGAGATGCGGGTCTATGACGGCGCGCCGCACAACATCTGCGACGCCTTCCCCGACCGCTGCGCCGCCGACGTGCTTGATTTTCTCGGCCGCCGCTTCGGCCTCGGGGCGTAACGGAAATGAGAGCTTTGTTTATCGTTCCAGCAGCAGCAGAAATTCCTCAACGCTAAGGCCGGCATCCGTGATGATCCGGCGGAGCGCGCCTTGGCGGATCTGCTTATGGTCTGGAACAACCGCGCGGCTGTAGGGCTGGTCGCGACGCAGAACCATGTGGCTACCCGTTTGACGGCGAAACACGAAGCCGGCGCGCTCCAGAGCGGACCTGACCTGACGTCCCGACAGGTCCGTGGGAAGCTTGCTCGCCATTGAGAATCAAGCTGGCATCCGGTTGCTCACGCGGCTTCGATTTCCACAAACTCTCTGCCGTCCTCGGTCGGGATTGGGTCACCGGCATCACGGCAGTCGTCCAGGTACAGCTGCATGGCTTCCCGTATGTTGGCCAGTGTTTCGGGACGCGTATCGCCTTGGCTGACGCAGCCCGGCAAGGCCGGGACGCTGGCGACATAGCCACCGTCGGGTTCCTGCTCCAACACGACCGTATAGCGCATCCGGAGTTCTCCTCTCTGACACCGCGACACGATTGGGGCCTAAACGCCGGGCGGGTGGCGCAGGTGCCATTGGGTCGCCTGCTGATAGGCCCAGCCGATGCGCAGGGCTGTGGCCTCGTCGTAGCCGCGGCAGACGATCTGCAGCGACAGCGGCAGCCCGCTCGCGGTAAAGCCGTCGGGCAGCGCCAGCGCGCACAGTTCGAGCGCGTTGACAAAGCGGGTGAAATGCGCCGGCGTCGAGCCCTGGTCGACGGCGTCGAGCGGGATCGCCGCGGTCGTCGTGGTCGGGGTCAAGAGCGCATCGGCATCGCCGAGCGCCGCGGCGAACTCGGCTTTTGCTTGGTCGCGTTCGCGCAGCGCGCCCAGATACTCGCGCGCCGAGATGCCCCGGCCGGTAGCGATGCGCGGCCGCACCGCATCGTCGATCGGCAGCCTGATGTCGTCCACCAGATCGCCGACCAGGAAATAGGATTCGGCGCCGATGATGCGGCCGACCAGCTGGGTGTAGTCCGAAAAGCGGCGCGGCAGCTTGACCGCGACGATCTCGGCGCCGAGCCGGGCCAATTCGTCGAGCGCCGCGTCGTAGGCGGCGAGGACCTCGGCGGCGACGCCATCGCGTTCCTGCTGCGGCATGCGCGCCAGCCGCAACCCACGCACGCCGCGCCGCATCAGCGCCAAATCCGCGGCGGGCGCCCGCCCCAGGGTTCGCGGGTCGAGCGGGTCCGGCCCTTCGATCGCCTGGTAGAGCAGGGCCGCGTCCTCGACCGAGCGGGCCATCGGCCCCGGCGTGTCGAGCGAGGGGCTCAACGGCAGAATGCCATAGGTGCTGACCCGGCCGATCGTGGTCTTGAGCCCGCTGAACCCGCACCACGACGCCGGCAGCCGCACCGAGCCGCCGGTGTCGGTGCCGATCCCCCACGGCGCCATGCCGGCCGCCACTGCCACCCCGGTGCCGCTGCTCGACCCGCCGGGGGTGCGCGCCTGTGCCGGGTCCCATGGGTTCCACGGCGTGCCGCGATGCTGATTGGTGCCCCAGCCGCCCATCGCGAACTCGACCGTGTGGGTCTTGCCGATCACGATCATGCCGGCGGCGATCAGGCGTTTGGCAATCGTCGCCGTGTAGGCCGAGCGCCGGTCGTGCCACACCTGCGAGCCGCCGGTCGTCACCCGCCCCTCGATCTCGATCAGGTCCTTCAGCGCCACCGGGATGCCGTGCAGCGGCCCGATGCGATGGCCCGAGCGGATCGCCTTCTCGGCGGCCTCGGCGGCAAGCCGCGCCTCGTCGGCATAGACTTCGACGAAGGCGTGCAGCTTTTGGTCCTGGGCACGGATCCGCGCCAGCAGCGCCTCGACCAGCTCGACCGGCGACAACCGGCCGCTGCCGATCTCGGCGGATAGGACATTGGCCGGCAAAAAACCCGGATCGGCGTTGGCTGACGGCATGGCACCCTCGCGAGCGGCGGCACGCCAGCATAGGCCCCCCGTCACCGCCGCTGTCAACCGGCCGGAAGGGTGCTGCGGACACCCCGCCGTGCCGGCTTGCTCTGGAATGCGGCGGCTTGAACTTGGTGCCTCACTGCTCGGGACATAGGCGCATCAGCGGGCGGGCTCTGCACGTGCCCGCGAAGCGACGCGGGGCGTGGCGGTGCGGACGGCATGGGCGTGGATAGCGGCGCGCCGGTAAGCATGGGCCGCGGCGGCGAGGTGCGGCACGTGCGCCGGCGCCTTGCTGCGGCGCCACCCGCGTGCGGCCCGCTGCCGCGGATTTCTGCGCCGATTATCGTTATCGGCGACCACGACGGCAGGAACCGCGCCGAGCCGTGTATCGGGATCATAGGCAGCCGGCGTGGCCGCGATGTACGGATTGAAGCGGTCCGAACTCGCGTCGGCGACAAGCTCGCGCGGGCCGGTTTGCGGGTAGACAAAGCCATAGCTCGGGTAATCGCGGCCAAAATTCCCCGATCCCACATTCATGACCGCGACCGTGGTCCAGTCGTTATCGGGCAATTCGTCGATGACCGGGACATTGGGAGTGACCATCCCGTGATACCAGTTGGCTTGATCGACCACGATCTCGCGCGGGCCGACCACCCGCGCGACCAAGGCGACGTGACCGGCGGGAATGGCGCTGGTCCGCTTGAACACCAGAATCGCGCCCAGTTGGGGAATGTGCCCGCGCCAATAGCGGGCGCCCGCCTCGTCCCACCAGCCGCCGGCAGCGCCGTAAAGATCGACCCCGGTCTGCGCGCGGACATAAAGCGCGCAATTGCCGGCCGCCGCCGGGCGCGCGCACAGAGACACAAACATCATCGGAACGGAGCCCCATACGAGGCCCCAGGCGATTTTCGCTCGCATTGATTTGCCCCCCGGCTGGTAATGGCGCGCCGCCCGTTCCCCCGAACGGCCCCCCGGCTGCGCGCCCCCTCAAGGTTCGTTAACGCATCGATAAAACCGCAGGTCGGGAGCGGAAATCATTAACTTTATTAACGGAGGGAGAAAATACCGGCCAATTTTGCCGACAGCGTGCAGTAGCCGTCGCCATAATCGCGTTCAACGCGCCTTCAGAACGCCGCAGACGATCTGCGGACCGGCAAGCCGGGGATCAATTCGCGCAGCGCCGGGCGCCCTCGGGCGGCGGCGCCACACGCTATCAGAACCGCGCCCCGCGCGAGGCGACGCGGCCGCTGCAATAAGCGGAACGCGGCGTGCAAATCAGCCCGAACAAGCCGAGCCCCGCAACCAAGAGCCACAGGCTCGCCGGCTCCGGCGCATCCGCGGGGCTCGCAACCAGCATTCCGGTGTATTGAGCGGGGAGATGCGTCTCGTAGTAATCGGTCCCGAAATCGATCGTGCCAGGCGCGGCGGTGCCCAGCGCGGCCGGGTTGCTGCTGCCGGATGGCGGCCCATAGAACTCGAACATGTCGGTGTTGTTGAGAAAAAACAGCGACAGGCTGGCCGCGCCGCTGGCCGGATCAGCTGTCAGGTCAAAGGTCCACACCGGGATGCCGAATTCCCCGGGCGAGACAAAATCGGCCAGGGTTACGCTCGTGCCGCCGGCGTTCAGGTCAAACGAGGTCAGCGCCGCCGGAAACGGGTAGGCGACCTGCACGACCGGCGGGATGCCGTGGCTGTCGCTGGCAAACCCGCTATTGGCATCGAACGATACCGCCCCGTCGACAGTGAAGGTCAGCGAGAGGGGCGGGGCTGCTGCTCCGCCATTGTTGGGCGCCACCTCGGAGCTGACGGCGAAGGCGAAGGTGGTCGGGTGGGCGTGGGCCGCGCTGGCGACACCGGCGGCGCAAAGCCCGCGCAAAGCGTATAAGCTGCGCGGCGCATTCGATGATCCCCTTCCAAGTTTCGCGCCTTTGGGTTGGCGTCAGCCATGTTGCATTAACGCTACGATTGACGCAACAGGAACGCCCGCCCCTCCCGCAATCCCGCAATATAAACGGGCGAGCGAGGAGTTGTTGCTCTGTCTTCCCTGCGGGCGCGGCTCCGCGCGAACAGCGCCCGCGCAAACCGTATAAGCCGGTCGCGTTTCGGAACCGGCCGCGAACCGCCGTGTCAGCCGCGTGCCAACGAGGCCTGTTCGCGCTTCGTTGGTTTATTGGCGGCCCTTGGGAGGCTCGGTAGAACGCGTAAATTGCGCAAAAACTGACGGAAATGCTGGTGCTGCCGGTAAGGATTGAACTTACGACCTCCCCCTTACCAAGGGGGTGCTCTACCACTGAGCTACGGCAGCGCACCGCGCGAAACCCGTTCCGCGCGGGCAGCAAGAAATACACAAGGTGGTGGCGGTTGGCAAGGCAGCGGCGGAACCGCCTCGCCGCAAACGGGGTTAACGAATCGGAGATGGCCGCGACCCGGTGCTCGCAAAAAAGGACGCAACATCATGAGGGCTCCGTCCATCGCCGACCCAAGCAACAAAGCGACAGTTCAAGCGGTGCTGAGGGCATTCGAGGCGGCGCGGGCGGAGGGGCGGCCGTCGGTCGAGTGCTATCGCGCGGGGGTCGCGGCATGGCGGTTGGCGCACCCCGAGCAGGCCCCCGAATACGCGGCCAAACGCGCGGTCGCGGTGATCCTCTCGGTGCATGTCAATCTGAGGGCGGATGCCTGAGCTAAGAGCTGATGCCTGAGCAGAGCTACGCCTAGCGGCGCTTGACAGCGCAGCGCCGTGACCGTTCTTTTGGTGAATGAGCAAAGGCCCCGATCCCTCTGCGAAAAAGCGGGCGGAACGCGCGGCACGCGACCAGCGTCTGTCGGTCGCTTTGCGCGACAACCTGCGCCGGCGTAAGGACCAGATGCGCGCGCGTGACGCTCGCGCCACTGCTGGCGACGTCTCGAGCACAAATGACGCCGGCGGCTTGAGCGGCGGCCCGGACTCAACTAAAAGCAATCGCCACGGCGGGACGACCGCCGATTGAAGAGCCCGCTGCCGCGGGTCGGGACCGGCCCGGCCGGCCGGCGGCGCGCAGAGCCGGGGCGATGGACAAAATCCGCATCAGGGGCGGCGTGCCGCTTAACGGGGCGATAGCGATCGGCGGAGCCAAGAACGCGGCACTGCCGCTGATGGCGGCGAGCCTCCTGACCGCCGAAACCCTCGGCCTCGACAACGTTCCCGACCTCGCTGACATCGCGACGATGGCGAACCTTTTGGTTCAGCACGGCGCCGGGATCGGCATGGCGGCGAGCGGGCCGACCGGCGGGCGCCGGCTTGAGCTGTCGGCGGCGCACATCACCTCGACCACCGCCCCCTACGATATCGTCCGCAAGATGCGCGCCTCATTCCTGGTGCTCGGGCCGCTGCTGGCGCGCTGCGGGCGGGCGCGCGTGTCTCTCCCCGGCGGCTGCGATATCGGTGTGCGGCCGGTCGATCTGCACATCAAGGGGCTGCGGCAGCTTGGCGCGCAGATCGAGCTGCGCGAAGGTTATGTCGATGCGCGCGCGCCCAAGGGTCTGCGCGGCGCCGAGATCGTGTTCCCGTCGGTGTCGGTCGGGGCCACCGAAAATCTGCTGATGGCGGCGGTGCTGGCGGAGGGCGAAACACTGTTGGCGAATGCTGCCCGCGAACCCGAGATCGGCGATCTCGCCGCCTGCCTCCAGGCGATGGGTGCCCATATCGAGGGGATCGGCAGCGATTGTCTGAGGATCGTTGGAGTGGGCCGGCTGCATGGCGCCGAGCATCGCATCCTGCCCGACCGGATCGAAACCGGGACCTACATGATCGCCGCGGCAGCGACTGCGGGAGAGGTGCGGTTGACCGGGACCCGGCTTGATCTCGTCGCGGCGCTTGCCGACATTCTCGATGGCGCCGGCGTCGCGGTGTCGTCGACGCCGGACGGGCTCAAGGTGCGACGGCGCGACGGCATCGTCGCCGGCATCGACATCGCCACCGCGCCCTATCCCGGGTTTCCCACCGATTTGCAGGCCCAGGTGATGGCGCTGATGGCGGTCGCCGAAGGCGGCTCGGCGATTACCGAGACGATTTTCGAGAACCGGTTCATGCATGTCCCCGAATTGGCGCGGATGGGAGCGGAGATCGCGGTGCAGGGTGCGGTGGCGCGGGTGCGCGGCGTGAAGCGGCTGATGGGCGCGCCGGTGATGGCGACCGATCTGCGCGCGTCGGTGTCGCTGGTGGTCGCCGGGCTGGCGGCCGAGGGCGAGACCGTGATCAGCCGCGTCTACCACCTCGACCGCGGCTATGAGCGGCTTGAGGCGAAGCTCGCGGCCTGCGGCGCGCGGATCGAGAGGGTCGGCGATGGCGCCTGACGCCGGCACTGGCGCGCTCAAGCTGCGCGCCGAGGATGCCGATGATCTGATGGTGCTCTCGGCGTGTCTGCAGGACGCGCTGGTCCCGGTGCGCGACCTCGCCTATGTTCCCGACCAGCAGATTTTTGTCTTTGTGGCGAACCGTTTCCGCTGGGAGCGCGGGGTGCAGCCAGCGCCGGGCGAGCGCGAGCGCGTGCTGTGCGCGGTCTCGTTTGCCGCCGTCGTCGGCGTGTCGTATCGCGGCTTCCGCCGCACCGACGAAGACCGGATTTTGGCCCTGCTGGCGATCCGGGCTGGGCGCGTGCAAGCGGTTGGCGCGGCGGTTCACCTCGACTTTTCCGGCGGCGCGGCGATTCGCCTCGACGTCGCGTGCGTCCGCTGTCGGGCCAAGGATCTGGGCGACCCGTGGCCGACCCCTTGGCATCCGCGCCACGACGAGGAGCAGCGCGGGTGACGACGGCGGTCGATGATCGGCTGATCCTGGCGCTGCCCAACGGGCGGATTCTTGCCGAGGTGATGCCGCTGTTGCGCCAGATTGGGGTCGAGCCGGAGCCGGCCTTTGAGGATGCGGCCTCGCGCCGGTTGCGCTTTGCCACCAACGATGCGCGGCTCGACCTGATCCGGGTGCGCAGCTTCGACGTTGCCACCTTTGTCGCTTTTGGCGCGGCGCAGCTCGGGGTCGCCGGCAACGACGTGCTGATGGAATTTGACTATTCCGAGGTCTACGCCCCGCTCGACCTGGAAATCGGGCATTGCCGGATCGCGGTGGCGGCGACCGCCGACTGGGTGGCGCGCGAGGATGGGCGGCGCGCCAGCCACATCCGGGTGGCGACCAAATACCCGGAAATCACCCGCCGCCATTTCGCAGCACAGGGCGTCCAAGCCGAATGCATCAAGCTCAATGGCGCGATCGAACTGGCGCCGCGGCTCGGCCTGTGTCGGCACATCGTCGATCTGGTCCAGACCGGCGCCACCTTGAAGGCGAACGGCCTCGTCGAGATCGAGCGCATCGCCGAGGTCAGCTCGCGGCTGATCGTCAACCGCCCGGCGCTGAAGACGCGCCCCGAAGAGGTCGGCGGCTGGATCGAACGCCTGCGCGCCGCGGTCGGCGGGGGGCGGTTTCCCTCAGGATCGAAATGAGCGTGCGGCACCCTCACCCGCTTCGCTCCGCTCAGCACCCTCTCCCGCAATGCGGGAGAGGGGGGACCCGGCCCGCAGAGCCTGCCCCGGACCTGTTCCGGGGGCTGGGTGGGTGAGGGAGAGCGCTGATGCCGGTCAGGCTCTCGACGCGCGATCCCGGCTTTGACGCGGCCTTTGCGCGGCTCGTCGAGGCCAAGCGCGAGGTCGCGGCCGATGTCGATGCCGCGGTCGCCGCGATCATCGAGGATGTCGCCCGCCGCGGCGACATTGCGGTCTGCGAATGGACGCGCCGTTTTGACGGGATCGATCTGACCGCCGAGGGCTTGCGGCTGTCGCCTCGCGAGATCGCCGAGGGCGCCGCCGCGGCGCCGGCCGAAACCGTGATGGCGTTGCGCTGCGCGGCCAGGCGCATCGAGAGCTTTCACCGCCGCCAAGTGCCGCCGGCGCTCGACTATATCGACGGGCTGGGCGTGCGGCTCGCCGCCCGCTGGCGCCCGGTCGACGCCGCCGGGCTCTACGTGCCGGGCGGCACCGCTTCCTATCCGTCCTCGGTGCTGATGAACGCGATCCCGGCCAAGGTCGCCGGGGTCGAGCGCCTGGTCATGACGGTGCCGGCGCCGGGCGGGGTGCTGAACCCGCTGGTGCTGGCTGCCGCCGAGCTCGTTGGCATCGACGAGATCTACCGGGTCGGCGGGGCGCAGGCGGTGGCGGCGCTGGCCTACGGCACGGCGACGATCCGCCCGGTTGACAAGATCGTCGGGCCGGGCAACGCCTATGTCGCCGCCGCGAAGCGGCGCGTCTTTGGCCGCGTCGGCATCGACATGATTGCCGGGCCATCGGAAATCCTGGTCGTCGCCGATGCCGGCAACGACCCCGAATGGATCGCCGCCGACCTGATGTCGCAGGCCGAGCACGACAGCGCTGCGCAGGCGATCCTGGTGACCGACGACAGCGGCTTTGCGGCGGCGGTCGAGGCGGCGATCGAGCGCCGGCTGGCGCTGCTGCCGCGGGCCGAGGTCGCGCGGGCGAGCTGGCAGGCGAATGGCGCCGTCCTGCTCGTCGCCGACTGGAGCCAGGCGCCGGCGCTGATCGACCGGATCGCCCCCGAGCACCTCGAGCTGGCGCTCGACCAGGCCGATTGGCTGGCCGATCAGGTTCGCCATGCCGGCGCGATTTTTCTCGGGCGGTGGACGCCGGAGGCGATCGGCGACTACATTGCCGGGCCCAACCATGTGCTGCCGACCGCGCGCAGCGCGCGCTTCGCCTCGGGCTTAGGGGTTCTCGACTTTATGAAACGGACCTCGCTGGTGCGCTGTGATGCCGCAAGCTTCGGCGCACTTGCGCCCGCGGCGATCCGGCTCGCAGAGGCCGAGGGGCTCGAAGCGCATGCCTCCTCGCTGTCGATCCGGCTCGAAACAGGCGCGCGGGCAGCACGGCAATGGAAATGAATGACGGGCCCGAAGGCGAAGGCGAGGCCGGCTGCCGCATTGCCCGCATCACGCTCGACGAGCACACCGTGGTGCGCCGCAGCGCCGATATCGAGCACGAGCGGGCGACCGCGATCGCCGATCTGCTCGAGGAGAACGCGTTTGCTCCGGTCTCCGGGCGCGCCGGGCCGTTCGAGGTTCATCTGGCGATCGAGGAGAACCGGCTGAACCTCGACATCCGTTCGCAAAGGGACGGGTCGGGCGAAACCATCGTGCTGCCGCTCGCCCCGTTCCGCGGCATCGTCAAAGATTACTTCATGATCTGCGAGAGCTATTACGAGGCGGTCCGCGGCTCGCGGCTGATGCAGGTCGAGGCGATCGACATGGGGCGGCGGTCGTTGCACGACGAGGGTTCGGCGCTGCTGATCGAGCGGCTTGCCGACAAGGTCGCGATCGACCACCCGACCGCGCGGCGCCTGTTCACGCTGATTTGCGTGCTGCATTTGCGCGGGTAAGGGGCGAGCCGTGATGCCGTCGCTGCTGGTGTTGGCCTCGGCCTCGCCGCGCCGGCTCGAATTGCTGCGTCAGATCGGGATCGTTCCCGACCGGATCGATGCGGCGGCCATCGACGAGAGCCCCCACCGCGACGAGGAGCCCGCGGCATATGCGCTGCGTCTCGCCGAGGAAAAGCTGCGGGCGGTGCTGCCGCACCACCCCGACGCCTACATTCTGGCCGCCGACACCGTCGTGGCGTGCGGCCGGCGCATCCTGCTGAAGCCGGAGGACCAGGCCGCCGCCCGGCGCGGCCTCGAGCTGTTGTCCGGGCGCCGCCACCGGGTCCATTCCGGCATCGCGCTGGCCAGCCCGGACGGGCGGGTGGCGCTGCGCCGAGTCTCGAGCCGGGTCGGCTTCAAGCGTTTGAGCACGGACGAGATCGCCGCTTACCTGGCGAGCGGCGAGTGGCGTGGCAAGGCCGGCGGCTATGCGATCCAGGGCCACGCCGCGGCGCTGATCCGCTTTGTCTCCGGCTCCTATTCGAATGTCGTCGGCCTGCCGTTGTTCGAGACCGCGCAGCTGCTCGCCGGCCGCGGCTATCGCCCGCGATGCGCCGCAAGCTCCTGATCGCCGCCGGCCCCGGTGAGTGGCGCGCGGCGCTGTTGGAGGATCGGGCAGCGGTCGAGCTGCGGGTCGAGCGCGGCGACGGCGCCGAGGCCGGCAGCGTCCATCTCGGCCGCGTCGTGCGCCTGCTGCCGGCGCTCGGCGCGGCGCTGGTCGATATCGGCGGGGACCGCCCCGATTTTCTGCCGCAGAGCCAGATCCTGCCGCGCGGTCGGCGACTCGACGAGGGCGAGCGGGTTTTGGTGCAGATCCGCCGCGAGGCGCAGGGCGGCAAGGCGGCGCGGCTGACCACCGACATCAAAGCGCCCGGCAACTCCATAGAGGCTGCTGCTGGGCGCGCAGCTCGCCTCGATCCGCCGGCTCGCCTTTACCCGGCTCTGACCTTCGCTGCGGCATTGGCCAGTGCGCTGCCGGCGCCCAGCGGAGTTTTGGTCGATGACCCGGCTGCCATTCCGGAGCTCCGCTCGGCGTTTCCCGATGCGGGCGTCGCTCACGAGCCGGCAGCCCGATGGCTCATCGATCTTGACGCGCTGTTCGACGAAGCGCTGTCGCCGAGCCTGGCGCTGCCGGGCGGCGGCTCGGTGCACATCGAGGCGACGCGGGCCGCAACCATGATCGATGTCGACAGCGGCACGCCCGAAACCGGGTCGCCCGAGCATTCGGCGCTCGCCGTCAATCTCGCCGCCGCCCTTCCGATCGCCGGGCAGCTCCGCCTACGCAATCTCGGCGGCGGCATCGTCATCGATTTTGTCGGCCTTGACGACCGCCGCGCGCGTGCGCAGGTGCATGCCGCCCTGGCCCGCGCGTTGGCCGCCGACCCGGCGCGGCCGCAGCTGCTCGGCTGGACCCGGCTCGGCCATTTCGAGCTGGTGCGCCCGCGCCGCACCCGCCCCCTCGCCGAAGCTTTGCTCGAACCCGCTCCCGGAGGGCCGCTCGTCAAGAGCGCCCTCACCGTGGCGCTCGAAGCCCTGCGCGCTCTGCGTCGCGAAGACCGATCTCAACCGGGCCGACGCTGGCGGCTGACCGTCGCGCCCGAAGTGGCGGCGGCATTGGCCGGCGATGCCGCAACAGCACGCCGCGGGCTTGAGGAAAAGCTGGGGCGCGAGATCGGGGTCGCCGCCGATCCGCAATTCGGCCGCGCGCATTTTCAAATCATCCCGACATGACCATATCGGCTGTGCCATGACCGCCAATTCGCCGATTCCAATGCCGCGCCCTTGCCCGATCTGCGGCAAGCCGGCGAGCCCGCGACATCGCCCGTTCTGCTCGGCGCGCTGCGCCCAGATCGATCTCGGCCGCTGGCTTAAAGGAAATTACTCGATCCCGACCGACGAGCCCGCCGACGACAGCGACGAGGAGCGCTGAGCCCGGAGAGGACCGCGATTGACGCGCCCGGCGGCGGCCCCGAGCATCGGTCCGCATCAGCGCCTGGGGGGCCAATGACCGCGTCACCGCAACCCCGCCATTACCGGGTCATCTACGCCGACCCGCCCTGGACCTTTTCGACCTATTCGCGCAAGGGCAAGGGGCGCAGTGCCGAAGCCTATTACGACTGCATGTCGCTCGCCGACATCAAGGCGCTGCCGGTGGCCGACTGGGCGGCCGACGATTGCGTGCTGCTGCTGTGGATCACCGACCCGTTGCTGCAGACCGCTTTCGAGGTGATCCGCGCCTGGGGATTCACCTACAAGACCGTCGGCTTTTATTGGGCGAAGCTCAACAAATCGGCTGACCCCACGGTTTACAACGACGCCGGCTTTTTCACCGGGCTGGGCTTCTGGACCCGGGCCAACCCGGAACTGTGCCTGCTGGCGACCCGCGGCCATCCGCATCGCCGCCGCGCCGACGTCAAAAAGCTGATCGTCTCGCCGCGCCGCGAGCACAGCCGCAAGCCCGAGGCGGCGTATCAGCGCATCGAGGCGCTATGCGAGGGGCCCTATCTCGAACTGTTCGCCCGCGCCTCACGCCCCGGCTGGGACCGTTGGGGCGCCGAATCGGATCGGCACCTGCTGGGGCCGCGGCGCTGGCGCGCCGACAGCTACCCCGACGCGCCGCAGGCCGCGGTACCATTAGAGATGTTCAACTTTGCCGCCCGCGCAGCGGGGGTCCAGAGCCTGCCCCTGGCGTGAACAGGGGCCGGAGGCGCGGTGTTGGCGCCCCTGGGTGCCGCTTTCGCGGGCATGACGAGAAATGAGGAGGGTACCAACTGTCGAAGTCGTACCAGTAGCTTCTCGGTTCATGGCGCTTAACCATCAACGACAATCCGCGGGTGATCTTCGGGCGGCGGCATGATCGGCTGGGCGCTGCGCTGGGTGTTGATGTGGTGCGGCGCTGCCGTCGTTTGCGTCGCCGTGGTCGACCGTGACACGTGGCTGCCGCCGAGCGGCGCGGCGAGATCCGAGATCGTCCCGCACGCGGCAACCGCTGCCGAGGCGCAGCCGAGCCCGGCTTTCGACACCCTCGTCTATCCCGCCGATCGGGCGGGCCACGTGATCATCGGTGCGGTTGTCAACGGCGCGCCGATGCGCATGCTGGTCGATACCGGGGCCAGCCTCGTCACCCTGACCCCGGCGGACGCGCGCGCCGCCGGCATCGACTCCGGCGAGCTCGTGTTCGACCGCCGCGCCAGCACCGCCAATGGCGTCGTGCGCATGGCGCTGGTGACCTTGCGCGAGATTCGCGTCGGCCAGCTGTCGCTCGGCGAGGTCCGCGCCGCCGTCATCGAGCATCTCGATGTATCATTGCTGGGCATGAGCTTTCTTGGCCGACTGCGGAGCTACGAGATGCGCGACGGCAAGCTGACGATCACCTGGTAGCTCGGGCCTTTGGCGGGGGATGAGCGACAGCGCGAGCGGCTGATCCGGCAGGCGTTCCGGCTCGAATGGCTGACACTCGGCTGGATGGCGATCGAGGCCGTGGTCGCGGTTTGGTCGGGGGTGATGGCGCACAGCCTCAGCCTGACCGCGTTCGGCCTCGACAGCGTGATCGAGCTCGCCTCCGCCGGGGTGCTGATCTGGCGCCTGATGGGCGAGCTGCGGCTCGGCCGCGAAATCTCGGAAAACATCGAGCAGACGGCCCGCCGGATCGCCGGCGTCCTGCTCCTGGCGCTCTCAGTTTATGTCGTCGCGGCCGCCGGCTGGAGCCTGTGGCGCGGCCACGGGCAGGCCTTCTCCTGGCCGGGGCTCGCGATCGCGCTGTTGGCGACGCCGGTCATGCTGTGGCTGGTGCGGCGCAAGCGCGAATTGGCCGAACGGCTCGGCAGCCGGGCGTTACGGGCCGACGCCGCCGAGGGGGTCGCCTGCCTGTGGCTGTCCCTGGTCGTGGTCGTCGGCTTCATCGCCCAGCTCATATTCGCCGCGTGGTGGATCGATGCGCTGGCGTCGCTGGCGATCGTCTGGTTTTTGGTCCGCGAAGGGCGGGAGGCGCTGGCCGGGGACGACGATGATTGACCAGGCCACGATCCGATCACGTCAACCGTTTCTGTGTCGCCCGCAGGAAGGAGCATGTGAAAAAGTTATGCTTCCGAACAAAGGTCATTCCGGGGCGGTCCGAAGGGCCGAGCCCGGAACCCAAGAACACCCATATTTTCAATTGTTCGCAGTCCCGTGTTCATAGGTTCCGGGCTCGCGGGCGGTGCCCGCGACCCGGAATGACAGCGTTTTGGTACTCATTCACACGTTCGAAAGCGGAAACGACGGTTCAATACGATCGACAAGCGCGCTGCTCGGAGCGCCCGCTTTATCCGGCTTTACATGGTGCGATGCGGCGCTACTGCCCTCAGATCGCGTACAGATTTTCCGGCGCGGCCGGCATCCGGCCGTGCTCGACTTCTTTGACGGCGGCGATCAGCTTGAGATGGGTCGGAGCGGGGCGGCCGATCTCGGCGCCCTTTTCGGCGATCAGCCCGTTGATGAAATCGATCTCGGTGCGCCTTCCCTTGATCATGTCCTGGCCCATCGAGGGGCGCTGCAAATCGCTGCGCGTGTTCGAGCCGGCCTCGGCCAGAATCTGCAATTCGATCTCGTCGAGCGCCTTCTCGTCGCCCTCGCCGGCGCGCGCCAGGGTTTCGGGATCGTGCATGCGGATATGCTCGAGCTGGTAGCCGAGCGCCTGGCCGACCCGCACTGCTTCGCCGCCGAGGCGGATGCTGAGCCGGCGAATCCGGTCGTGCCGGTCCATGCCGTTGCCGGAAAGCCCGGTCGAGGCGCCGATGCCGTTCCTCATGCCGTTGACGCACAATTTCGACCAGCGCTCGCCCCATAGATTGCGCGTCGGTTTGACGGTATCGATTGTGGCGATCATCGCCGCCAATTCTTCGAGCCGCTTGGTGATGCGGCCATGGACCTCGCCGACGCGATAGACCTCGTGGTGCGAGGCGCCCTTGGCCACGGTGCGGCGCACCCGGCCGGGCGCATAGAGCTCGGCCGCGAGCAACGCCGGGATGGCACCAACCGTCTTGTCCCAGCCGACAACTCCGGCGATCCGCTCCTCGTTCATGCAGTTCTGCAATGAGACCACATAGCCGTCGGGCGCCAAATACTGCCCGATCAATGCTGCCGCCCATAGGGTGTCATAGGATTTGACGGCGATCATCGCGATGTCGATCGGCTTTTCCTTGGCCAGATGCTGCAGTTCGGTCAGGTGCATCGTCTTCGGCCGGGCGCAGACGAACTCTTCCTGCGTCACCCCTTCGATCGCCAGCCCGTTGTTGCGGATCGCCTCGATATGCTCGGGCCAGGGATCGATCAGGGTGACGTCGAACCCGTTATGCGCGAGCTGTCCGCCGGTGTAGCCGCCGATCGCGCCCGCGCCGATCACCGCAATCCGTCTGTCCATGATCTCCTCCTCTCCGAACTGTCATTGCGACCCGCGGGCTCGACCCGCGGGGAGGCAATCTCGGCCAATCGGGCGCGTCACATCGGATTGCTGCGTCGCTCCGCTCCTCGCAATGACGACAAAGCCTTTGAGTCGCGTCGGCGCATGATAAGCTGACCCCCGAGAGAAACCATCCGGTAAACCTTCGAGGACGCTGCCAAGATGAACTGGACCGAACGGCGCGAGCGCTTTCGCGCGCTCCTTTCCGGAAACCGCTGCGTGCATCCGGGCTCGGTGTATGACGCGATCTCCGCGCGCATCGCCGAGGATCTCGGCTTCGAGGTGGGCATGTTCTCGGGCTCGATCGGCTCGATGGCGGTGCTCGGCGCGCCCGATCTGGTGGTCCTGACCCTGAGCGAATTTGCCGCCCAGGCCAACCGCATCTGCCGGGCCGGCAACTTGGCGCTCTTGGTCGATGCCGACCACGGCTACGGCAACGCGCTCAATGTGCGCCGCACCGTCGAGGAGCTGGAAACCGCCGGCATCTGCGCCATGTCGATCGAGGACACCGTATTGCCGCGGCCCTACGGCACCGACGGCAAGCCGAGCCTGAGCTCGGTCGAGGAGGGCGTCGGCAAGATGAAAGCGGCGCTGTCGGCGCGCCAGGACAAGAATCTGGTCATCGCCGGGCGCACCAGCGCCTTGGCGATCGCCAATGTCGACGAGGCAGTCAAGCGGGCCAAGGCCTATGAGGCGGCCGGGGTCGATGCGGTGTTTCTCGCCGGCGGGGTCACCGTCGAGGCGGTCGAAGCGGTGTCGTCGGCGATCCGCATCCCGCTGATCCTCGGCGGCGGCAGCGGCCAGCTCGGCGACCTCGGCTGGCTCGGTGCGCATCGGGTCCGGGTGGCGTTGCAGACCCACGCGCCGTTCTCGGCGGCGGTGCAGGCGGTCTACAACACGCTGAAGGCGCTGCGCGACGGCGCCAAGCCCGGCGATCTCGCCGGCATCGCCGCGCCCGAGCTGATGCGGCGGGTCACCCGCGCCGACGATTATCAGCGCTGGACCAGGGACTATCTGGGCGGCGTTTAGCGCGGCTCGGCCCAACGGATTGATCGGCTGATCATCCGGGCGGAATTGTGCTGCTGCTTGCGTTTGGGTAGAAGATGCCGGTCTCCGGAACAAATTCCGGGGGAAGGCGGGCGAGGGTTGTGCCGCGCGTGCCTATGTTCTTTGACGATCCCTCCGCCTTGCGCTCCCGAGCCTCCGATCCCGCGACCGAAAGAGCAATTCCGTGCGACCGACCCTGCTGGCAATCGTGCTTTTTTGCGCTGCCGCGTGCGCCCCGCAGCCGGTGCGTCCGGGGATTCTGCTGCTGAGCAACCCGCATTTCGGCCCGACCAATGTCGAGGCGGTGATCACCGCCAATCCGGATTGCGCCGCGCGCGGCCCCGGCTACGTCTCGACCCTGGAGTTTCTGCTGCCGAGCGACGCCACCAGGTTCATCGACGTCCCGCCCGGCGCCGAAATCTGCTGGCGGCGCGATCGCGACCCCAACCAGCCGGTCGCCGGGCAATGGTCGCCCTGGGATCGGGCCTATGTCGCCCCAGGCACGACCATCGACGCGAATTTGTAAGACTGGCCTCAAAGACGGGCGCGCTCACTGCCCGAGGCTGAACCGGATCGCCACCGAAACCGCGATGCTCGCCTCGTCCATGCCGGGCGGGAAGGGCGGCAAGGTGGCGCCGCGCATCATGTCATCGATAGCGGCGTCGAGGTCGGGGTAGCCGGTGCTCCTGACAATGGCGAATTGCGCCACCCGGCCGTCGCGCTCGACCACGAAATGCAGCACCGCGCGCCCCTCCTCGCCCCGTTCGCGAGCGGTTTCGGGGTAGCGCTTGTGCGCTTCGAGCCATTGGCTCAACAGCGCGCGATAGCCGGGGCTGATCGCGGTTGAGGGAGCGGGGGGGCGGGTCGGCGCCAGGGGTGCGCGCGGCTCCGGGGTCGCTGGCGGGGTGTATGGCAGATAAGGCTGGCGCGGCTCCATCCGCGGCTCGACCCGCGTTCGACCCGCCGCGGAACGCGCTCGGGCAACGGCGGAACCGGGGGCTTGGGCGGGGGTGGCGGCGGAGGCGGCGGTTCTATCGCGATCGCCGGCGCCTGCGGCGCGGGTGGCGGCGGCTTGATCGCAACAGCCGGAGGCGGCGGAGGTGGCGGAGGTGGCGTGGCGGCCGGAGGTGGCGGGGGTGCTGGCGGCGGCGGGGCGGGCGGCTTGGCCGGTTGCGGCAGTGACGGCGCGAGCGCGACCTCGATCCCCTTGGCGGGCGGCGGCACTACCGGCGGCGGCGGCGCCGGCAGCAGCAGCAGCAAGGCCAGCACAATGGCGTGCGCCGCCAGCGACAGCGCCAGCGAAACCTTGAAGCCGGTCACTTCGTCCCGGCTGCCGCGGCGACCAGCGTAACCTTGGCGAACCCGGCGCGGTTGACCTCGCTCAAGACGTCCATCAGCCGCGCATAGGTGATCGTTTGGTCGCCGCGGACATAGACGAGCCGGTCCGGATCCGCGGCGGCGAGCGCCGTCAGCCTCGCCTCCAGATCGGCCGACGGGACCGGGGTGTTGCCGATGAACGTTTCGCCCTGGCGGTTGAGGCTGACGATGATCGGCTCCTTTGGCGCGACAATCGCAGCGGCGCGCGTCTTTGGCAGATTGAGCGGCACGCCGACCACCAAGAGCGGAGCCGCGACCATGAAGATCACCAGCAGCACCAGCATGACGTCGACCATCGGCGTCACATTGATCTCGGCCAGCGGCGCATAGCGGTCGTCGTTGGCGTCGTCCGAAGGGGGTCGCGACATGGCCATCGCTCAACCCTCCGGCGAAATCCGCTCGAAGAGGCGCAGCGAGCGCCCGATCAGCCCTTGCATGCGCCCGGCGAGCCGCCCCAGATCGACCGCGAACTTGTTGTAGGCGACGACCGCTGGGATCGCCGCGACCAGCCCCATCGCGGTCGCGAACAGCGCTTCGGCAATCCCCGGCGCCACCACCGCGAGGCTGGTGTTGTTGGCCGCGGCGATGCCGGCAAAGCTGCGCATGATCCCCCAGACCGTGCCGAACAGCCCGATGAACGGAGCAGCCGAGCCGAGGGTGGCGAGAAACGGCAGGCGCGCTTCGAGGCGGCGCAGCTCGGCATTCAGCACCAGCCGCATCGCCCGCTCGATCCGCTCGCGCCGCTCGCGCCGCTCGCCCGCGGTCTCAGGCGCGCTCTCAGGCGCGGTCTCGGGGGCCGGCCACGCCGCGGCCGTGCTCTCGGCCCAGCCGGCGGCCAGAACCAGACCGGCCGGGTCGGCATCGTCGCGCCGGCCGGAGGACGCGGTCAGCTCCGCGGCCGAATGCGCGGCGGCCAGGCGCCGCTCATGCGCCTGGAGCGAGCGGCGCACGACGCCGAGCCGCCACACCTTGTCGATGATCACCGCCCAACTCCACACCGAGGCCGCGAGCAGCAGCAGCAGCACGCATTTGACGACGATGTCGGCATGGTGGAACAGGCTGACGATCGAAAGGGATGCGGCGGGATCGAGCACAAGCAGCCTCCGCGAATTTTTTGGCGAGCAAATACGGCAGGATTGCACGCATCATACTGTGCCTGATGGCAAAACCGGTAAGCGCGAAGCGCCCGGGTTTCGGGAGCCCTTACGCGCCGGCGGGTTTCGCCTTATCCTCGGCAATCCTCGAACGAGGAGCCAGCCCATGAGAGCCGCGCTCGCCGCCGTCGCCGCCCTGGTCGCGCTGTCGCCGATCGGGGCAGAGTGCGCCGCCCCGCAACCAGCCGCTGGGCCGCACGCCCCCGGTGTCGGCCTTGAAGTCGTGCTCGCGGCTGATGTCTCGCGCAGCATCGACGACGGAGAATTCGAATTGCAGCGCAAGGGCTATGCCGCGGCGCTGACCGACCCGAGCGTGCTCAAGGCGATCCGGGGAAACAAGATCGGCGCGATCGCGGTGTGCTTTGTCGAATGGTCGGGCGAGGAGGACCAGCAGGTTGTGCTCGGCTGGACCGAGATCCGCAATGCAGAGGACGGCGGCGCCGCCGCGGCTACGATCCTCAAGGCGCCGCGCTCCTTCACCGGCCGGACCTCGATTAGCGCCGCGATCGATTTCGCCAAGGCGTATTTCGCCAAGGCGAGATGGCCGGGCTCACGCCGCATCATCGACATCTCGGGCGACGGCACCAGCAATTCCGGCCGCCCGCTCGCCGATGCGCGCGATCAGGCGGTGGCCGCCGGCATCACCATCAACGGGCTGGCGATCATCAACGAGGAGGCGGATGCGGGCTATTCGGCCCACACCCATCCGCCTGGCGGTCTGCCCAACTACTATCGGCAGAACGTGATCGGCGGTCCCAACTCGTTTTTGCTCGTGGTCAAGAATTTCAAATCCTTCGCCGATGCGATGGCCAACAAGCTGAAAAAGGAGATCGACATCGCCGGCGGCCGGGAAGGCACGCAGACCGCGGCACTGCGCTGACGATCGCGGCTCGCCCTCCGCGACCGATCCCGGACGAGGACTCTGCCACGGTGGTCGGGCAGATGCCCGCGCGGCGGCGTTTTAGGGCCTATGGATTCTCCGCACAGCCTCCTAAACTCGGCGCGATGACCAGCCGCCGCGATCTCTTTCCACCGATCGAGCCGTATCGCACCGGGACCCTCCGGCTCGATCGCACACACACGATGTATTGGGAGGAATCGGGCAACCCGCGCGGCGCGCCGGTGGTGTTTCTGCATGGCGGTCCGGGGGCCGGGGCAACCGCGGTGCATCGCCGGTTTTTCGACCCGGATTGCTGGCGGATCGCGATTTTCGATCAGCGCGGCGCCGGCCGTTCAATCCCGCTCGGCGAGACCGAGGGCAATTCGCCAGCACACCTTGTCGCCGACATCGAGCGCTTGCGCCGCGAGCTCGGCGTCGAGCGCTGGCTGGTGTTTGGCGGCTCGTGGGGATCGACCTTGGCGCTCGATTACGCCGAAACCTATCCCGAGCACTGCGCCGGGCTGGTGCTGCGCGGGATTTTCCTGTGCCGGGCCGAGGAGGTCGACTGGTTTCTCTATGGCGTGCGCCGAATTTTTCCCGAGGCGTGGCGCGCCTTCGCCGGGTTTCTCCCCGAGGCCGAGCGCGCCGACATTCTCGCCGGCTATCACCGCCGCCTGCTCGACCCCGACCCGGCGGTCCACATGCCGGCGGCGCGCGCCTGGAGCACGTACGAAGGCGCCTGCTCGACCTTGCTGCCAAACCCCGAGACGCTGTCCGTCTTCGGCGAGGAGCGGCTCGCCCTCGGCCTGGCGCGGATCGAAGCGCATTTCTTCCGCCGCCACCTGTTCGAGGGCGCCCGTGACCTAATTGCCCGGATCGGGCAGATCCGCCACCTGCCAGGCGTTATCGTCCAGGGGCGCTACGACATGGTATGCCCGATCGGCAGCGCCGACGCGCTCGCCCGCGCCTGGCCCGAGGCGGAATACCGGATCGTTTCCGAAGCCGGCCATTCGGCGATGGAGCCGGGCATCCGCGAGCAGCTGGTGCTGGCGACCGAGCGCATGCTGCGGCGGGCGCGCTGGTAGCGCCTGGCCTCGCGATTGCGGTTAGAATAGGCCGCCGCAATCCGCGCGCAAGCTGCAGGAGAGCAATGTGAATATCGGGGGAGCCGTCAGGCGCGCCGGGCTGGTCGCAGCGGTGCCGCTCGGCCTGTTGGCGGCGCGGCCTGTCGCCGCGCAGACGGTCACTTTTGGGTCGCCCGGCGACCCCCCGCGCGTGGCCCTTGGCGGCGGGGTCTTCGACGTCCTGCCCGACACCAAAAAACCGGATGCCGAGCGAGTGCTGATGGTGGGTAGCGAATACCAATTCGGCGATCTCTTATGGATTTTCTCGCCCTTTGTCGGCGTCATGGGAACAGTCCAAGGCGCCTTTTACGGCTATTTCGGCTTCGGCTTCGACATCAATTTCCCGTATAATCTGGTTCTCACCCCGAGCGCCGCCGCCGGGTATTTCGAGAGCGGCCACGGCCTCGACCTCGGCGCATGGTGGGAGTTTCGCACCGGCGCCGAGCTCGACTACCGCTTCGCCGACCAGCGCCGGGTCGGCATCGGCTTTTATCACGTGTCGAACGCCGGGATCGGCAAGGAGAACCCCGGCGAGGAAATGGTGAACGTCGTCTTCACTGTCCCGTTGCGCTGGTCGCTGACAAGCGCGCAGCAGGCCCCGTGACGGCGCCCCTGGCAATCAGGGGCTTGTGAGGATACGACCGTGGCGATCAGGGCAGGGGCGGGCGGCGGTCGCGTTCGGGGGCAAGCTCGTCGATCCCGCGGGCGAGGGCGATGTCGCGCTCGCTGACCCCGTCCACATCATGGGTCGCCAGCACGATCTCGACCCGGTTGTAGACATTGAACAGCTCGGGGTGGTGATCCATCTTTTCGGCCAACAGTGCTATTCGCGAGATAAAGCCCCACGCCTCCGAGAAACTGCCGAAATGATAGCTCTTGCGGATCGCATCGCGGTCGGCCACCTCGGCCCAGCCATGCAGCTCGTGGAGTGCGGCATGCCGCGCCGCTCCGACCAGCTTTTCGACCATGTCGCTCTCCCATCCTCGTCGTTCACGAGGGACATGCGCGATCGGACACGGGAAATCAAGCGCGCGGCGGCAGCATGAGCGGGAGGATCGCGCCATCGCTCGCGGCCCCATCCATCGCCGATATCGAGTGGCTGGCGAACAAGGCGCTCGCCGCGATCCCGCGCCCATTCCGGCGCCAACTCGGCGGGGTGACGATCCGGGTCGAGGATTTCCCGGACGAGCCCACCCGGCGGGCGATGCGCCTAGACAGCCCGTTCGACCTTCTCGGCCTCTATCGCGGCGTCGCCCTGCCGTACAAGAGCGTCACCGACCCGACCCCGCATATGGACATGATTTTCCTCTATCGCCGGCCGATGCTCGCATACTGCTGCGAGACCGGCGAGGACCTGGCCCACCTGGTGCGCCATGTGCTGATCCACGAGATCGGCCATCATTTCGGCTTCAGCGACGCCGACATGGCGCGTATCGAGGCGTCGGGCTGAGCGCTTCGCCGACCCGCGCGCGCAGCTCCGGGAGCAGCTCGGCCTCGAACCACGGGTTGCGGCGCAGCCACAGCGCCGCGCGCCAGCTCGGGTGCGGCAACACAAACATTGCTGGCAGAAACTCGCGCCAGCGTGCGATTGCGTCGGTCATCGAGCCGGCTCGGGTCGGCGGCAGGTAATGGCGGATCGCGTGACCGCCGGCCAGCACGGTCAAGCCGACCGCCGGCAACAGAGCCCGCAGTCGCGCATGCCATAAGGGGGCGCATTCGGGGCGCGGCGGCCGGTCGCCGCCTTTGCTCCGCCCGGGATAGCAGAAGCCGATCGGCATGATCGCCACCCGGCTCTCGTCGTAGAAAGTTTCGCGGTCGAGCCCGAGCCACGAGCGCAGCCGGTCGCCGCTCTTGTCGTCGAACGACAGCCCGGTCTGGTGCACCCGCGTTCCCGGCGCCTGGCTGACGATCAGGAGCCGCGCCGATGGCCGGCCGCGCACAATCGGCCGGGGTCCGAGCGGCAGCTGCGCCGCGCACACCCGGCAGGCGCGGATCTCGGCCAGGAGCCGGTCGAAATCGTCGATCAAGGTGTCCGGGCCGCCGGATCGCCCGCTCCGCCCTTCGTGACGCGTTCCCCCGCTCCTGTTCCGCCTGTTTTTTGCAGGAGATTTACAGGCGCCCCGCCCCGATCCGATGGCATCGACCTTTCCCATTCTGCGTGAGTGCACCGCCGGCGGAGCAAGTCGGACCGCACCATACGATGCGATTGCGGTAATTTTACCGCGAGCGGCCGAGCGGTCAGAACGAGTATTCCGGTCGCCATCGTAGCCGTTCGCCGGGCCCGATGCGCCGTAGCCCGCATTTGTCGGGTGATTTGGCCCGCCCCCGCATCTACGGCAGTTTCAGAAGCGGTTGCGGCGATTGTGCGGACGAGGGTACAACCTCACTTTAGGCGTTACCCTAGTAGGATTTGCAGCGAGCACGATGTCACCTTGGACTGCGATTGGGAGATCACTGGGCTGGGGAGCTTGCACTGTCATTTTCGGATTAGTCCCTTTTATGGATAAGTATCCTGATGCCCCTAGTCGATCACGATATCCCATTTTCCAAGATTGAGTTTCTAAAAAGCGGCGGCATAGTCATTTTCGCGATAACAATCACCATCGCCGTACTTGTAGACCACTATCTGTCGCGGTTTCGCTTTCAGAGCCCGTCCATTGGACTGATTTGTAATATACTGGTTCCCTTCGGTATCTGCCTTTTGGGAATGATCATTCACATTACGACTGTGATTGCCAAGGCGGACTCACTAGGAATCGCCTTTGTGTTCAATGCCAATTTAGGTTTAGCAGTGCTTGCTGTCGTGTTTTGCTTGATCCAGAAGGCGCTTCAAGTTTCCGCTGATAGCTCCGGGTGATGGGTGGAATCAAAATGGCCGAAAACGTACTGCAAGCTGTCACATACATAACGTGGTGCTTGACAATTCTTCTCGGAATTGTCGGTGCACGAGAACTCATCCGCATGCATCAATTATCAAAACAAGCTGCGGCACGTGCCGAATACGAGCGTGCCCGCGCCGGAATCATTGTACGAGATGCCCTCAAGAAAAAGCACCCTATCGGAATAATTCACATCCATGGGCCTATTGCAGTCCCCAAGATTCTTGACCGACATCGAGATGATCTCGGCAGACCTGCCCAGCCATCGCGATGGGCAAAGGAGTACCGGTCAGTACGTGCGCGCACAGCCCAAAATCCTGGCAGAGATCATCGCCTATTTCCAAAAAGTTACGAGACAACCATCCCCGCTGGAACTTCGGAATATATCCATTAAGCAAGGGGCGAGCCGCATGTCCGACGAGCCGCCACCTTTAGAGACCGCAGAAGCACTATACAAGGATATTTCAGACCTGTTAGCCAAGCAGCCTGAAAACGAAAGGCTGCTTCATCATAAAGTTCATGCATCGCTACATCTGCTTTCGCTTTACGTGAACAATGAGCGATTGAGCGAGGCAGAAGTTATCTATGAAGAAACCTCGCGCTTAGTCGAGCAGCATCCAGACATGGAGGACTTACGCGCCATGATGGGGGAAATGGCGGGCATGCTGTCCGCGTATCTAGGTGACGCGGGCCAAGCCGATAAAGCGCGTGGTATATATGACAATGTGAAAGGCCACCTAGCCCGACATCCAAATGATCGACGACTGCTCAACGCTGTGCTGCAAGTGGCCTTCAATCTCGCCGTCGATTATTCCGTCAACAGTGACGATCTACCCAAGCTTGAAGCCATTTCCCGCGATGCCTACGAACTGAGCACTCCTTACCCGAACGATGCCGAAATACAGGCCCACAAAGTACGCGTGGCAAGCATCCTCAGTGCAGAATACGCTTTTGGGGGAAATTTAGAAAAGGCTAGAGAGATATATCGGCAAATAGCTGCCACCGCGGAATCATTTCCTGATGATACCAATATTCGTGAATCGCAATCATCAACTGCTGTAGCATTGCTCGCCAAGCTGGACGAATTGCATGGTTGACCGGCTTGGGCGCGCTGTTGTTCCAGAATCCATCTTATGCGCTGTCTTTTTGTCGGCGGGCGCTGCCGGGAGCACACCCGTTTAGTCATGTCCATTCAACCAAACCCGGCCTATAACGTGGGTATACCCACCATTCGCCGCGCCACGCGCGCCGCGGGGTACTGGATGCATCCGCGGGAGGAAGGATCGTGGACATGCGTTCTCTTGCCGTGATGTTCGCCGGCCTTATCGGCGTCGCGGCGATTGCCACGATGGCGGGGTGCGCGCCGACCACAAGTGGGGGTCAGCGGTATGCGTGCCCGGCGGGAGTGCCGTGGGTTTCTGACGGCTACGCGAATGGCAAGTTTGTTCCCGCTCACTGTCTGGGCCAAGCGGCGCAATAAAGCGCGATCAATTCCGGAACGCCGTCACGCGCCAAACGGCGGGTTTTCCGCAGAGCCGGTGATGCCTCCTTGAAACCGCGGAGCCGGGGATCGTGGCGCATGCAGCGCGCCGGGCGGTCGATGCGGGCAATGTCGCTGTGCTGGGACAGCCGAGGGTCGATGCTGCGATGGTCTGCTCGTGACCAAGGGCGCCGGGCCGGCTATGTTCGGCGGGCTTTGCTCGGCGCGTGGGACACGTCGCAAGACAACCAACGGGGGAGGAGGACATGAGGGGACGCTCGCGCGAGATCGCAGAGAGGCTGGCGGCGGGGTTGCCGCGGCGCGCGGTGATGCGCGGCGTCGCGGCGGGGCCGCTGGCGGCGGCGCTGACCGCTGCTGCCGGCGGCGCAGCGGCGGCGGACGAGGGGCCGTTTCCGGCGCATCCGCGGTGGAAATTCGTGTTCGTCAATCATGTCACGACCAACGCCTTTTTTGTGCCGTGCCAATACGGCATCCACGACGCCTGCGCGCTCCTCGGCTGCGACTATCAATGGACCGGCTCGGAAACCTCGGATGTGGCGCAGATGGTCAACGCGATGAACACCGCAATCGCCGGCAAGGCCGACGCGATCGCCGTCTGCATCGTCGATCCCAAAGGCTTCGACCGGCCGATCGGGCGCGCGCTCGACGCCGGCATCCCGGTGTTCAGCTACAACGCCGATGCGCCGCGCGGCAGCGACAACCGGCGGCTCGCCTATATCGGCCAGGACCTGTTCCTGTCCGGGCAGATGATGGGCGCGCGCATCGTCAAATTGGTGGGTGAGGGCGAGGTGGCGCTGTTCATCGCCACGCCGGGGCAGCTCAACCTGCAGCCGCGGGTCGATGGTGCCATCGATGCGATCAAGAAGTCCGGAGCCAAGATCACGGCGACGATGATCGCCACCGACCCGACGGTCAACGCCTCGCTGTCGAAGATCCGCGCCTATTATTTGGGCCATCCAAAGGTGCGCGGCATGTTCGGCACCGGCGGCGGCGACACCCAGAACACCGGGCTGATCATGCGGCAATACGATCTGGTCAAAAAGGGCGTGCATGCCGGCGGCTTCGACCTGTTGCCGCGCTCGCTCGCGGCGGTGCATGACGGGTTCCTCGATTTCGTGATCGACCAGCAGCCTTATCTGCAAGGCTTTTACACGGTCATGGAGATGTTCGCCTTCAAGGTCTCGGGCGGGCTGGTCGGCCCGGCCGACATCAACACCGGCCTCAAATTCGTCACCAAGAACAATGTGCCAGCCTTATCTCGACACCAAGACGCGCTACGAAGGCAGCGCCGCGACCGCGCAGATCGTGCCGCGCAGCGGGCCGATCGGCGGGTGAGGATCACGCCGCGCCGGGCGGGCCGGGCCGCTCCACCGCGCCGCGGCGTGGCCGCGCGGGCCTATGATTTTGTGTTGCGGCCGGAGGCCAGCGTCATCGTCGTATCGGCGGCGCTGGTCATCTATTTCGAGCTGGCCAACGCCAATTTTCTGACCAACGACAATCTGCAGACCGTGTCGCAGTTCGTTGCGGCGCCGGTGATCATCGCCTGCGGCGAGATCATGCTGCTTGATCTGCCGCGAGATCGATCTCTCGGTCGGCCAGGTGTTCGCGCTGGCCCCGTTCCTGATGGAGCATGCCCAGGCGGTGGGGCTGCCGGTGGTCGCGGCGATCGTCGCCGCACTCGCCATCTGCGCGCTGATCGGGCTGGTCATCGGGCTGATCACGATCGGGCTCAAGGTGCCGTCCTTTATCACCACGCTCGGCATGCTGTTCCTGATCACCGGGATCACCTTGACGATCTCGCGCGGCTTTCCGGCCAACACGCCGGGCGGCCCGCTCCTGAACGGCGTCATGGGCGCATGGGGCTATTCGGAGATCGTCTGGGCGGTGGTCATCGTCGCCATTATGCACGTCGTGCTGCGCCACACCCGCTGGGGGCTGCACACGATCGCGATCGGCGGCAACATCGTCGCCGCGGCCGAGGCCGGCATTGCGATCAACCGCATCAAGATCGGCAATTTCATGCTGACCAGCACCCTGGGCGGGCTTAGCGGGTTGTTGGAGGCGTTTCGCGTCGGCTCGACCGACCCGTTGGCCGGCGGCAGCAACATCATGTTCCTCGGCGTCGCCTCGGGGGTGATCGGCGGCACCGCGATCGCCGGCGGCACCGGCACGATCGTCGGCGGGCTGGTCGGCGGCATCATGCTCGGCGTCTTGCAGGACGGGTTCACGTTGCAGGGCATCAACGCCTTCACCTTCGACACGATCATCGGCGCCGCGATCCTGATCGCGATGGTGGCCAACATCCATCTGGCGCGGCTGCGCGGCGGGTTTCGCGAATGAGCGCGGTTTCAGCCGAGCGCGATCCGCGCCGAAAACGTGGTCAAGGTGTTCGGCAAGGTCACGGCACTGGCCGGCGTATCGCTGCGGGTCGCGCGCGGCGAGACGCTCGGCATCCTCGGCGACAATGGTGCGGGCAAATCGACCTTGATCAAGATACTGACCGGCTATCACCAGCCGGATTCGGGTCAGGTGTTCGTCGATGGCCGGCCGGTGGCGCTCGCCTCGGTCGATGACGCGCGCGCCCTCGGCATCGAATGCGTCTATCAGGATCTGGCCTTGGTCAACGGGCTCAGCATCTACCACAACATGTTCTTGAACCGCGAATTATTGTGGGGCGGCCCGCTCAGGCTGTTGGACCATCGCGCGATGCGCCGGCGCGCGGCCGAAGCCCTGGCCGAGATTGGCGTCGACATACCCTCGGTCGAGCTCGAGGTCGGCGCGCTGTCAGGCGGCCAGCGCCAGGCGATCGCCGTCGCCCGCGCGGTTTATTCGCAGGCCCGCATCCTGTTGCTCGACGAGCCGTTGGCGGCGATGGGGGCGCGCGAGGCGCGGCTGATCATCGATCTGATCGAGCGTTTGCGCTCGCGCGGCGATATCGCCATCGTGATGATTGCCCACAATTACGCGCAAACCCTGGAGATCTGCGACCGGGTGATCCTGATGCAGCACGGCGAAGTGACCTTCGAAAGCCGCGCCGCCTCGACCTCGGCCGAGGAGCTCCTGGAGATCGTCCGACGCGAATACCGCGCCGTCCGGGCGGGGTGATCCTGTGACAGCGTACTGTTCACTATCGCGCCGAGCCCGCTAGCTGGTGGTGCGATGCTAACGGATCGTTCCGATCCGTTGGCTGATGCACCACCAGCGAATGTGGGCCGATTTACGAAGCGCTTGGGAAGCGAGCGTTTCGATCGGACCACTCTCATGACCGCCTCTCCAAGTAGCAGGCAAGCGAATTGGTGGATACGATCCGCCATGACCCGTCTCCTATGCGTGAGGCTCTGCACCGGCCATTCCGGCGCAACCCTCGCTACCCGCATACTGCGAGACGGGTCGCCCCGTCCCTAGGCGGACACGTGGTCTAGCCGAGGTCGAGGGTTCCCAGCGCTCGGCCGAGGGTGTCGACGATGCGGTCGCACTCGGCGCGGGTGATCACCAGCGGCGGGCACAGGGTGATGGTGTTGCCATAGCGGCGGCCGCCGCCGGAGCGGCCGACGATCACCCCGTGATCCCGGCAAAAGTCGACGATGCGGGTGATCTGCGCCGCCTCGACCGGCTCCTTCGTGGTGCGGTCCCGGACCAGCTCGACCCCGATCAAGAGCCCCTTGCCCCGCACATCGCCGACGACCTGGTGGCTCATCAGCCCACGCAGCCCGTCGAGCAGATAGGCCCCGGTCTCCGCCGCACGCTCGGCGAGCCGTTCCTCTTCCATGATCTCGATGTTGCGCAGGGCGACTGCCGCCGCCACTGGGTGGCCGCCGTAGGTATTGACCTGGGCCACCTGCCGGTTCTCCGCCGGATCCCCATAAAAGCTCTTAAACACGCTGTTTTTCACCACGGTCGCGGCGATCGGCAGATAGGCGCTGGAGATGCCCTTGGCGATTGCGACGATGTCGGGCGACACCCCGTAATGCTGATGCGCGAACATCTTGCCGGTGCGGCCAAAGCCGTTGATGACCTCGTCCACGTGCAGGAGGATGCCGTATTTGCGGCACAGGCTTTCGACTTCGGGCAGATATTCGTCGGGCGGCACCGCGACGCCGACGCCGCTCATGATCGGCTCGATGATCACCTCGGCCACCGTGTCGGGGCCTTCGCCGAGGATCGCATGCTCCATGTTCTTGACGCAGGCAAGCCCGCAGCTCGGGTAGCTGAGCCCGAACGGGCAGCGATAGCAATAGGGCGGGGCGACATGCACAAAGTCCCCGGAAAACGGCTCGAACTTCGCTTTGCGCTCGCCCATGCCGCCGGCATCCAACGTGCTGAGCGTGGTGCCGTGATACGAGAAATAGCGGCTGACGGTCTTGAAGCGGTATTCCCCTGGCGATTCGTGCTTCATGTATTGCCGGGCGATCTTAAAGCCGGCTTCGTTCGCCTCGGAGCCGGAGTTGACAAAGTAGGTGTGATAGCCGCCGCCCATCAGCCCGTTGATCTTCTCGGCCAACCCCGCGGCCGGCACATTCATCGCCGTGTGCGGGAAATAGGACAATTGCCGCATCTGGTCGGCGGCGACTTGCGCCAGCTCGGTGCGGCCATAGCCGATATTGACGCACCACAGCCCGGCCATGGCGTCGAGATAGCTGGTGCCGTCGGCATCGACGACCGTCGAGCCCTCGCCGCCGGCGACGACCATCTGCTTGGCTTCCAACGCCCGGTGCTGAACCATCGGGTGCAGCACGTTGCCGAGATCCTGCTGCACGACGGCTTCGCGCGCCGCGGGATCGGGAGAATTGGAGAGCGGCATGATCGCCTCGCGAGGTTGACTGGCGGCCCTGAATTTGGCCGGGACACGCATTCTCGCCGCTCGCCCGCTGCCGCACAAGCCGCCCGGCGGCCTCCTAACGGTGCGAAAGCCCCCGCCCGCCGATCTGGGCCGGCGGCATTCCGGCGCCGCCCTAGCGGCACGGCCCGGCATGGGGATGGCCGGCACCCGGTCGGCGCCGTCGCCTCGATCGGCAGGTAAATTTTTCTCTCTCGCCGCTCGATGCCCGGTCATAGTGTTGTCAGCCCGTAAACCGTGTCCTGCAGGCGGGCGCATGTGATGCTGACGAGGAGAGAACGAGATGTTCAGCCATGTCATGGTCGGGAGCAACGATACCGCCCGGTCGAAGAAATTCTACGATGCCCTGTTCACCGCGATGGGCGGCAGCCCCGCTACTCCAGACGCCAGAGGGCGGCTGGCTTACGCGCATAATGGCGGGCGCTTCATGGTGTCCAAGCCGATCGACGGGAAGCCGGCCGCCCCTGCCAATGGCGGCACGATCGGCTTCTCGATGAGCAGTCGCGAGCAGGTTGACGCCTGGCACAAAGCCGGGGTCGCGAATGGCGGCACGTCGATCGAGGACCCGCCCGGCGTGCGCCAAGGGGCCGCCGGTCAGATGTATCTCGCTTATTTGCGCGATCCCGACGGCAACAAGGTGGTCGCCGTTTATCGCATGCCGGCCTGAATTATTGCGGATCGAACAATGCCTCCCTCTCCGCCCCAGGGGCGGAGAGGGTTGGGGTGAGGTGTGGGATTCCAGAGCACCCGACAACTACGTCGGTCGAGAGACCCACCTCACCCTCCCATCGCTTGGCGATGGGCCCCTCCCTCTCCCCGAAGGGCGGAGAGGGGATTTTGCGAAGCGTCGAGCTGTGCCTCAACTCGAGAGGAGCTTGCGCTAGCGCCCCACGCTGCGGCGTATCAGCGGTTCTGGAGTCGATAACGGAGCCAAACGGCGCCGCCCTCCAGCACCTCGGTGCTCGCCAAGGTCATCGCGGCAATCGGCGGCGCGACCCCGGCATCGCTGTCGCCAGAGTCGAAGATGCTCGGCGCGCCCGTTGCTCCGTCGATCGCGGGGCAGATCGCCAGGCTGATCTCGTCGATCAGGCCGGCCCGCAGAAAGGCCCCGTTCGAGCCGCCGCCGCCTTCGAGCAGCAGGCGTTCGAGCCCCAGCTCGCGGTTCAGAATCTCCAGCGCCAATCCCAGATCGAGCTGCTGCTCGCCGGCGAAAATATAGGAGACGCCATCCTGGCGAAGACCCGCCAAATGCGCGTCGGAGACCCGCTCCGTCAGGATGACGACGATCGGGTCGCCGCCGATGTCGGATCGTCCCCAGGCGATCTTGCCCTGCGCATCGAGCACGATGCCGAAGGAAGCGGCATCGCCCGCCCTCGGTCCGGATGGGGCGAGCCGCTGGCAAACCAAGGTTCCCGCGGATAGGTCCGGTCGGTGCGATCGGGGTAGGACGGCGCCTTCGCGTACTCGCTGCCGGTCACCCGGCCGATCAGCCAGGAGCCGCCGCCGAGCTCTTCGTGCAGCCGCTCGAACAGCCCCGCCATGCGGTTCTCGGCGGGCCGCCACCGACTGCCGAGAATGCGGCCATCGACGCTCGCGTTCATGTGGCAGATCACATAAGGCTTCATTTCCACCCCACGGCTATGTCGCAGTTTGCCCCACCTCGGACATTGGGCGCATCTGCTTTTCGGTTGCTAGGCAGTCGGATGATGCTTGCGCGGAACCTTGGCATGGTTTCGGCAGCCTCTGGCGGCACCACAAGCTTGCTGAGTGCGTCGAGATCATCGTGTAGATCGGTCGCCTTCACCTCCGCTGCGCGCACCTCGAGCCTGAGCCACTTCGCCTTTTGAAGGCGGTCGGCCTGATTGTGGCGCTTCAGCGAGGGTGCGTGTGCCAGTCGGCCGTTCAGAGTAGCCTTCGGGGTTGCGGGAGCTCATGCTCGGAGGGTAGCAATTGTTCCTCGTGCGTGCCGGTAGCGCGAGATCGCTTCGTAACCTGCGGCCATCGGAACAGCCGAAGCCACCGTCTTCAAGGCGGCCACGCGGCCAGCGGACCTATGCTACCCGCCTCACCCGCAACTGGACACGCTGCATAATGACAAAGGACGAAAAGACGCCGGAGGGCGAGCACACCTTCCCGCCTGATCAGCCGCTCCCGCCCGACGCGCTCGGGACGTACACGCTCGGCCATGACGTCCACGACGAGGCGGAGATCGCCGATTACGTGAACGGGCAGTGTCGCGGCGACGAGACCGTTCAATACGTGGAGCGGATCAAGACCGAGTACGTCAGCGGACAACGCTTCGACGCCTGGGATGTTCACACCGACAAGCAGCGCTGGTGGGTGTTCACCAACCTGACGAACCTCTATGCGCAGGCCCAATTCCCGAGCCTCGACTACACTCTGTCCTTCCACATTGGGCTGATGCACCGGATGCAGAGCCGCCAGGAGCGCGAGCGCGGTGGTCGCGAGCCCGACCCTTTCGACGAGGTGTACCGTCGGCGCGATGAAGTCGCTGACCTGATCGTCGAGGCGATCGAGGCGGAGGAGTTTCAGTCGGCCGCCATGCGGCTGCGCGAGTGCTTGATTTCGCTTGTCGGCGCTGTACGGCGCCGGGTCGAACTACCTGCTGGCGGGGAGTTTCCCAAGGACGCCGACGTGCCGGGGTGGAATGAGGTTCTCATCAACCACTTCTGCCCCGGCGAGCCCAACAAGGTTCTGCGCCAGTACCTGAAAGCGACGGCCGATCGCACTTGGCAGCTCGTTAACTGGTTGACGCATGACCGCGACGCCAACAAGACCGAGGCGATCATCGCGCATGAAGCGGTTTCGATTCAGATCGGTCACTTCATTCAGCTCGTCATCCGCGATCGCGTGGACCTCGCCGAGGTGTGCCCGCGGTGCTCCTCCAGAGACGTTCGGTCATACTACGACGCGGCGATTGAATCCGACGGCGCCTACTATGAAAGGTGCAGGGCCTGCGATTGGAGCAACCATCCCGGCTACCCAGACGAGGAGGAAGGCGAAGCAGGCGCTTGATTGGTCGCCCCTCGGCTTTCTCCACAGGCTCGCCGGAGGGTCCGCCGCGGACGGCGAGGGAGAAGGCCAGAAGCCGGCGGGCAACGTCGCGGTAGTTCAGTTGTTGAAGCCTCAATGCGATGGATGGCGCACTCCGTTGCGAGCGGGGTCACCGTCCGCTTCTCGGCGTATTGCCAATGTCCGCTTTCGGCGCTGAACCGACTACCGGCCGGCGGCGACAAGAGGAATCATCTACCCTGCGCGCAGCGGGGCTGTGCAAAAATCTTCGTAGTTGCGTCCCCTGCCGATGATCGCGATCAGCCGGGGAGGGGCCAGCCGATCCAGTTGCACAGGGCCTCGCCCATGACGAGGTCGAGGTCGCGGCCTTTGAGCCACGGCAATTCCTCGGTGAACAAGGTCACGCATTGCCGCCACGAGCACGGCATCCGGGTGATGTCGGTGCCCCAGAACATCCGCTCGGGGCCGAAGGCGTCGAAGCAGCGGTGCAGGTGCGGATGCAGGCTGCGGAACGGGTATTCGTCCTCGGCGTAGCCGGCCTGCCCGGTCGCCTTGACCGCGACGTTCGGGTATTTGGCCAAAGCCAGCAATTCCGGCTGGAACCGGTAGGCCGCCTCGCCCGTGCTGGCGCGGGGCACGCCCATGTGATCGACGATCAGCTTCAGGCCGGGGTGGCGCTCGGCGATCCGGCCGACCGTCGGCAGGAACATCGCAGCACCAAGGGCGATCGGCACGCCCGCGCGCTCGGCGGCCGGCCACAGCCAGTCGAGCGTGCCGTCGGTGAACCAGGATTGCGGGTGCCGCTCATTGGTATAAAAGCGCAGGCCGAGCCTGCCCGGCCGCTCCTTCCAGTGCGCGACAAGGTCGCGGCCGTTCGGGTCGTCGAGATAGAACCAGCCCATGATCGCAAAACGGTCGGGGTATTTGCGCACCGCTGCGAGAGCCAGCTCGTTCGAAGTCCGGGTCCCACAGCACCGGGTGGATCAGCGCCCGGTCGACGCCGGCCTCGTCCATGCCGGCAATCGCCTGCTCGGCCGAATAGGGCTGTCTGACGATGGTGCGCGGACGGCGTGCCCTTTTCCCAGAGATGGATCTGTGCGTCGGCGATCAGCATCGGCTTCTCCACTTCCCCCACCCTAACCCTCCCCCGCTCGCGGGGGAGGGGAGGGTGGGGGCGCGTTGCGTTCGGCGATCCAGGACTTCACCTGGTCGTAGCAGTTGGCGAGATAGTATTCGGCGATGTCGTCGGCGGTGGTGTTCCACACGCCGTCATGGCCGAGGATGTAGCGCAGCGCCTCGTCGAGGTGCTTGGCGGCGTTCGGGCGCCCGATATTGTGCGGGTGCAGCGACAGGCACATGACGCGCCCGTTCTCCGCACCTTCCCGGTAGAGCGTGTCGAACTGGTCCTTGATCATCTGCAGGAAGTAATCCGCCTCGCGGTTCCAGGCCAGCATCCCCGCATCGTTGGTCTGGCCGGTATAGGGGACATAGATGAACTTCTGGCCGCCGCGCACCTTGATCGGCCAGGGCTGGTCGTCGATGATCCATGAGGTGTGGTAAAGGCACCCGGCCTCGGCCATCAAATCGTCGGTCCGCACCGTGTAGCCGGCACCGCCGCCGAGCCGTCCTTTCAGGCGCTTGCCGGTCATCTCTTTCAGGTGGGTGACGAAGTCCTGCCAATAGGCGCGCTCCTGCTCCTCGGTATAGTCGTAGATCGGCCGGCTGTTATAGAGGCCGTGCGCCATGTAGTCCCAATCGGCGGCGACCATCGCGTCCTTGATCTCGGGGAAATGGTCCAGAAGCTCGAGATTGAGACAGCAGCACGCCCGCACCTTGTTCTTGTTCAGCACATCGAGCATGCGCCAAAAGCCGACCCGGTTGCCGTAATCCATCCGCGAGTAAAGCGGAACATCGGGCTGGGTCGGCCGGCTCTGCGGCAGGTACTCGAAGAACTCCATATTGGGTGCCACCCAGAACGCGACGCGCGCGTTGCCGGGCCACCTGATGACGGGCCGTTCGGTAATCGGCGCATAGTCGAAGCGGCCGGGCGGAAGAGTCATCTGGTCGTCTCCGTTCGCCTGTGCGGTGCATCGATGCCCTCTGCGCCCTCCAGCGGAAAAGGGAAGGGGCCGTCGCGGCAACGACGGGGATGCGGCGCGAAAAATCGCCTGTTGCCGAAGATCGCGCCGTGTTCGGCCGTCAGCGACGAAGCAGCCGCAATGCTCCACCCTTGTGTAGCGCAATGTGATCCGTCTTGTCGCTTTTGATTTCGTACTGCGGCTCGCTTTCGCTCGCATGATGCACGTACCCTTTGTAATTCACATCGCTCGTATGCACCCGCACGATCCGGCCGCTGACCCAGCCAGCTTCGGAATTCCAGGTTACCTGATCGCCGACTTCGAATATCTTTGCCATTGCAATTCTCCGTTCGGCTGCTTCATTCGGCTGCTACGTCATTGCGAGGAGCACGGCGACGAAGCGATCTCGATGAAATGTCGCACCCGGCACGAGATTGCTTCGCGGAGCCTGTCCTCGGGCGGCGCGCTGCGCCGACCCGTGGGCTCGCAATGACAGCTCGATGAGTTTTCCTCAAAGAGGCTTTGGGTATCATGATTGAACTGCGCGGTTGACGGTGCCGCCGAATTCTCGGGCGGCGAACGGCACCGATGGATTCCCCATTCAGTTCCGCGAGCCGCGCCAAGCAGCCACGGCTCGGGCTGCGCCGAAGCTGAGCCGCCGCACCGCAACGGGCGAGGATTTGAGCTGCGGCTGATGGCTGATCGGATCGCGCGCGTACCAGGTGTGCTGGTTGGCTGACTGCGCGCCGTGGCCGTAATGGAACGGCACGAACACCTCCCCGGGCCGAACCGTATCGACCACCATCGCCACCCCTTCCCACCGGCCGTTCGGCGAGGTGATCTCAACCAGGTCGCCGAGCCCGATCTCGAGGCGGGCGGCATCGGCGGGGTGAATCTCGACATAGGGGTGCGGCGCGCGCTCGTTCAGCGCCGCGGACCGGCCGGTCTTGGTGCGAGTGTGAAAATGATAGACCACGCGCCCGGTGATCAGCACGAACGGGTAATCGTCGCGAGGTCGGGTTCGGCTGCCGCCGCCAATGCACCGGCTTCACGAACGCCTTGCCTTTGGGGTCGATCCGTTCGTAGTCGCTGCGTGTATTCTTGTTGCCGGTCAGGAAATCGGCGCCGTAGGTTTCGCACTCGTCGATACCGGTCCAGAATTTTAGGTCCTCATAGAGGCGCTCGACGCCGCGTGGGTGCTGCGCGTTGCAAGGCCAGCGGACGGCGCCCATTTGCTAGGATCAAGTCATAGGTCATGCCGGAATAGTCGCACGGCCGGCCTTGCGACACCTTGCGCCATTCCTCGAACGCGTCCTTGGGCTCCTTGAACGGGATCAGCGGCGCGCCATCGCGGTCCTTGAACCCCAGCCTGCCCGCGACCTCTACGAAGATGTCGAAGTCGCAGCGCGCTTCCCCCGGCGGATCGACGGCCTTCAGCAGCAGATTGACGCTGCGATCGGCGTTGGTCACGCAGCCCGTCTTCTCGCCCCACATCGCCGCTGGGAAATAGATGTCCGCCAAATCCACCGTCTCGGCATCAAGGAACGGGTCCTGCACCACCAGGAAGAGACGACGCAGGATCCGCTCGCTGCGGTTCTGATCGGGCAGGCTGACCAGCGGGTTCGTCCCGATCACCCACATGAACTCGATCTCGCCGCGCTCGGCGGTTTCCATCATCATGAGGATGTCTTTCGGCACCTCGGGATGAAATTTGTCGAAGTCGAGGTTCCAGTGCGCGCACAGCTCGCGCATCTGCGCTTCGCTGTGGGGGTTGCGGTAGCCGGGATAGGAGCCGCCCGCACCCGCCTCCCGGTTGCACATCGCCGCCGGCTGGCCCGCCATCAGCAAGGGGCCGGCGCCGGGCTTGCCGATCGCCCCGGTAAGCAAGTGCACCGTGTTCACCAGCGAGGACGAGGCCGTGGCCTCGACGCTCTGGTAGAACCCTTGCAGCACGGTCGACACCATACGCGGCGTGGTGCCGATCCACTCGGCCGCGGTTTCGAGGTCGTGCCGGGAAACGCCGCAGATTTCGGCAACGCGCTCGGGCGGATACTCGCGGGTCACCCTGTCGAGCTGCATCGAATCCGACCGTGCAGTTTGCGACAAAGTCGCGGTTCACCCACCCCCTCGCAATCAGCAGGTAAATGATCCCGTTCATCAGCGCGACATTCGTACCGGCGCGCAGCTGGAGGTGCAGGTCGGCGCCCTGCCGCACGGTCGGCGTCCGGCGCGGGTCGGCGACGATGATCCGTCCGCCGTTCTTCGCTTTCGCCGCCAGCATGCGCTCCCATAGGACGGTTTGCGCCTCGGCGACATTGTGGCCCTAGAGGCACAAGAGGTCGGCCTGATCCACATCGACATAGGAGGCGACGGGGCCGTCCACGCCGAAATTGGCCATCAGGCCGGTGGCGGAGGTGGCGGTGCACAAGCGGGTATTGCCGTCGATGTTGGATGATTGCAGCCCGCCCCGCCACAGCTTGCCCAACGTGTAGAACTCTTCGATCGTCAGTTGCCCGGAATTGTAGCAGGCCAGGTTCTCGTGCCCCTGAGCCCAGGCGGCTTTGAATGTCTCTGTGAAGAAATCCATCGCTTCCGCCCAGCTCACCCTTTGCAGCGGCGCCCCTTTCGTCCGCCGGATCAGCGGGGTCGTGCCGCGGCGCGGCGAATTGTTGGCAACCCAGCCGTGCTCGCCTTTCGGACCGAGGTGGCCGAAATTGACCGGGTGATCGGCCGTCCCGCGCACACCCGCGATCCGGCCGTCCTTCACCGCGATGTCGAGGCCGCAGCCGTTGGAGCACAGGATGCAGGCCGAATGAACCCAGGCATCGGGTTCACCTTGGATACCGAGATTGGTGTCGATCCTGGGCTGCATGGGATATTCCAGTCAGTCGCAGCGGACGCTTCCTCCGCGTATTAAATATCGCCCTTTTTGGACGGGACACTTAAAGATTTGGTTCCGACCAAGTCGGCTTCGGCCCAGGCACTTCTGGCGATTGCGCCTTAAACCAGTCGATGATCTCGCCGCCGGTCGCCTTCCACACGCCCGCATGGGCGCAGATGTGGCCCAGCACCTCGTCGAGATGCCGGATGCGCCAGGGCTGGCCCATAATCCACGGGTGCAGATGCAATACCATCAGCCGGCCGGTGGTCGCACCGTCGGCATAGAGCCCGTCAAACCACTCCCGCCACAACAGGCTGACCTCGTTGATGGTGCGGCGGCCGTGCAGGTGGATATAGTTGTCGTCGAGATACGCGTTGACGCCGAGCGAATAGAGCTCGCCGGTCTTCGGCGTCATCTTGTAAGGCTGCTCGTCGTTGCCCCAGTCGCAGACATAGCGAATGCCCTCGGCCGCCAAGAGGTTGGGGGTGTTTGGCGTTTCCTGGAAATCGGGGCCGGACCAGCCGACCGGGCATTTGCCGGTGGCCTGCTCGACCGCCGCGATCGAGGCGCGGATATACTGCCGCTCGTCCTCCTCCGACATGCCGGTATGGATGATGCGTCGGCGCGACAAGCCGTGCGCGATGAATTCCGCGCCGCGCTTGCGCCCTTCATTGACCAGGAACGGGTAGTGGTCGGCGACCGCCTTGTCGAGCGCCAGGGTCGGCTTGATGCCGTATTTGTCGAGTGCCGCGAGGACCCGAAACACTCCGACCCGGTTGCCGTATTCATGGTTGCCCCAGCCGCCGATATCGGGGAATTGCGGCTGGTTGCCGGTCCACAGGCCCTCGGGGCCGCCCAATGGGCTCACCGCCAGCGGCGTGCCGGCCGGCGCCTCCCAGTCCCAATGCTCGAGGTTGACGATCACGGCAAGGGCGACGCGGGCGTTGTCCGGCCATCGCAAAACCGGTCGCGCGACGATCGGCGACCAGGGATAGAAATCCTGGTCCATGCCATAGCTGCGTTTTGCCGGCACGGCACTCCTCCCTCTCCAATCAGTGGCCTCTGGGCAGTGAGAGCCCACGCGGCCTTGGATGCCGCGGGGCATCGGCGGCACGGCCCCTCCTGCCTAAATATATACCGACTTTATTGAGAAGGACCCCCAAGCCATGCCGGCGATCAATCGCGAAACCTCGACCTTGCTGATCATCGATTTTCAATCGCGGCTGATGCCCGCAATCGAGGACGGCGAACTGGTGACCCTCAACGCGCGGCGCCTGGTCGATGCGGCCGAGATGCTTCGTGTGCCGGTCGTCTTGACCGAGCAGAACGCCGGCGGTCTCGGCGGCACGGTGCCCGAGCTGCGGTCCGATGCTGCGCGCCTGATCCACAAGATGACGTTCGACGCCTGCCGTATGCCGGGCTTTCTCGACGCGCTGCCCGACCGGCCCGACCTGATCGTCGCCGGATGCGAAACCCATGTTTGCGTGCTGCAGACGGTGCTGGGCCTGCTCGGCGCCGGCCGCCGCGTCTATGCGGTGCGCGACGCCATGGGCTCGCGGCGCGCCGAAAGCAAGGAGACCGCGCTCCGGCGCATGGAGCGCAACGGCGCCGAGGTGGTGACTACCGAGATGGTCGTCTTCGAATGGCTCGGCACGGCCGAAGACCCGCGGCTGCGCAAGATCATCGACCTGATCAAATGACCAGCCGCCCCTCGCGCGTCCGCGGGCGGCGCCCGCCCAGCGACGCCCGAACGACAGCAGCTGCTGGGCTAGCCGCGCAGGAATGCGTTCATGTCGGGGGTGGCGAGCGAAGTGTCGATATAGCCGAAGGTGCCGTGCTCGCGCACCTCTTTCGCGGCGTTCAACAGCCCGGTCATCGCCGCGCGATAGAGCGAGGTCGCCAGGCTGATGCGCTTGACCCCGGCCGCCGTCAGCGCCGCGACGGTGAACGATTTGCCCTTGATCCCGGCCATGAAGTTGAACGGCTTCTGCGTCGCCGCGCACACCGCCCGCACCGACTCGAGGTCCGGCAGCCCCGGCGCCATCAGCGCGTCCACTCCCGCTGCCTCATAGGCTTTGAGCCGCTTGATCGTATCGTCGAGGTCGGGATGCCCGCGCAGGAAATTCTCGGTCCGCCCGGTCAGGGTGAATGGGAACGGCAATGCCCGCGCCGCGGCGACGGCCGCCGCGATCCGCTCGGTTGCATAGCCCAGCTCGAAGATCGGCGAGTCGGGGTTGCCGCTCGCGTCCTCGATCAGGCAGCCGACCAGCCCCGCCTCGGCCGCGAGCCTGATGGTCTGCGCGACCACCTCGGGCGCGTCGCCAAAACCTTTTTCGAGGTCAGCGGAGACCGGCAGCTCGACGGCGTCGCAGATCGCTCGCGCCTGGGCCATCGCCTCCTCGCGCGCGACGGTGCCGTCACGCCGGCCGAGCACGCCGGCCGATGCCCCGCTCGAGGTCGCCAGTGCGGCAAACCCGAGACTGGCCATCATCCGGGCCGAGCCGCCGTCCCACACATTGGGGATCACGAACGCGCCCGGCGCCTCGTGCAGCGCGCGGAACTCTTTTGCCTTCTCGGCTTGGGTCAGGGCCATGCAGCACCTCCTTGATCGAGCCGTGGGAGAGTAGTCACGCAGCAATCGGTTCAGTAATGGGTGACCCATTTGCCGTTCAGGGCATCCTCGATGCGGCGGTGGCGGGCCCTGATCACATCGGCCGGGACAGCGCCGACAAACGCATAGAACGTCTTGGTGCGGATCGCGTCCACCACCCGCTCGCCGACAGTCTTCGGGTCAAGGCCCGTGGCGGCAAGGCGCTCGGCCAGCACGGCCTCGTCGGTGGCGCGGATTTGCGGGCCGCCCATGTGGTCCGGGCGATTGCGGGCGCCGCGCGCGATGTTCGTGTTGATCGGGCCGGGGCACAGCACCGAGACGCCGACATTGGTGCCATCGAGCTCGTGCTCCAATGCCTCGGAGAGCGAGAGGGCCGCGTATTTGCTCATCGAATACGGCCCCTGGTTGGTGCCGCGGCGGTTCTGAAAGCCGGCGACCGAAGCGGTGTTGACGATGTGCCCTTCTTCGCCGTGCTTCAGGATCGCCGGGACAAAGTGGCGGATGCCGTGGATGATCCCCCACACATTGACGCCGAGCACGAATTCCCAGTCGCCGGGCGGCACATCGACCATCCTGGTGCCGTGCATCGGCACGCCGGCATTGTTGCAGGCGATGTGAAGCTTGCCGAAATTGCGCTCGGCTTCGGCGAGCGCATCGAGCACCGATTGCTCAAGGGTCACATCGATCTTGACCGGCATGACGCGCTTGTTGGTGCCGGAAAGGCCGTGCGCCGCCGCTTCGACCGCATCCTTCTGGATGTCGGCCATGACCACGTTCGCGCCGGCTTCGGCCAAAGCCGTCGCAATGCCGAGGCCGATGCCCGAAGCAGCACCGGTAACGATGGCGGTCTTGCCGGAGATGTCCATTCGCGCGGCCCCTCTCGCCTGGTGCGGTCGCCGCTATCGTACCAGGGATCTCATCAGACCCGAAAACCTCGCGAAGCTTCGGGGGCGGTCGGCAACGCCACCGTGCCGCTCGCGAAGTTCGCCGGAACCCTCGCGTCCTCTCCTCTCGTCATCCCGGCGCAGGCCGGGACCCATGCCAGCCATGGGGCCGGTGTGCCCGGTCAACGGATGGCATCGTTCAAGTCAGACAAATTTCTGGTTCAGCGCATTAAGCCACGCGATCGCCTTGCCTGATCTCCACCGTGCGGTTGTCGACTGCGGGAAGCATTTGGGCGGGGTCGCGGGTGACGACGACGTCGATGACGGTCGGGCGATCGCTCTCCGCCATGCCCTGCCGCAGCGCCGGTGACAACGTTTCGGGGTCCTCGACGCGAATCCCGCCGCAGCCCATCGCGCGGGCGATCGCCGCGTAATCCATCTCGTTCAAATCGGCCGACTGGTAACGCCCGCCCATCATCGCGTGCTGCAATGCCTTGACATAGCCGGAAGCGGCGTTGTTGACGACGATCACGGTCAGGCCGCAGCCGGTGCGGCGCGCGGTCTCGAGCTCGCCGAGCATCATGTTGAACCCGCCGTCGCCGCTGATCGCGACCACCGGCCGGTCGGGGGCGGCGAGGGCGGCGCCGATCCCGCCCGGCAGCCCATAGCCGATCGAAGCAAAGCCGCGATCCGGGATGAAATGCCGCCCCGGGCTCTTGGTGTCGTAGAGCAGCCCGGTCCAATGCCCGGCGAACCCGCCATCGGCGACCAGGATCGCGTCCGCCGGCAGGGTCTGGTTCAGCTCGCGGCACAGCCGCGCCATATGCACCGGCCGGTCGCGCGAATTGAGCCGCGGTGCGGCATCCTCTTCCCAAGCCCGCATCCGTGGGGCGAGTTCGCCGATATAGTCGGCCCGCGCCGCGCGCGCGGCAGCACCCGTATCCGACAGCGCGTCGGCCAGGTCTTCGAGCCCGGCGCGCGCATCGCCCCACAGCGCGATCTCGGCGGGGATGCAGCGCCCGATCTCCTCGGCGACGATGTCGAGATGAATGACCGGGATGTGGGCCGGCGGCAGCGCGAAACGCTTGGTCGCGATCTCGCCCAATTTGCAGCCGACGACGATCAGGCAATCCGACGCCTCGATCAATTCGTTGGCGATGCGCGAATAGCGGCCGAACAGGCCGGCATTGAGCGGGTTCGTGCAGGCGATGCCGCCCTTGCCGCTCATCGTGTGGGCGACCGGGATCGACTGCGCCTCGGCGAAATGGGTCAAGGCGCTCCAGGCTTCGGAGAGGTGCACCCCGCCGCCGGTCAGCAGCAATGGCCGTTTGGCTTTGGCGATCAGCCGGGCGGCGCGCTCGATGTCGGCGCGGTCGGGGCGGATGCGCCGGGCCGGCGCCTGCAGCGTCGCTTCATCGATGACGAAATCCTCGGGCGCAAAATCGTGGGCGCCGTGGCAGACGTCCTCGGGCACGTCGAGCAGCACCGGCCCCGGCCGCCCCGAGGTCGCCACCGCGAACGCGCGCCGCACCAGCTCGGGGATGCGGCTCGTCATCTCGACCCGGATCAGCTCCTTGACCGCGGGCTTGAGGATTTCGGCCTGGCGGCATTCCTGGGTCATGTTCTTCCAGGAATGGGCGCGGTTGGTGTCGCCGGCGATCGCGACGATCGGGATGCCGCCGTTCAGCGACTCGACGAGCCCGGTCACGAGGTTGGTGGCGCCGGGGCCGAGCGTGCCGTCGCAAATGCCGGGGCGGTTGGTGACCCGGGCATAGGCGTCGGCGGCAAAGGCGCCGCAGCGCTCGTCGTTGATCAGATGATGGTCCAAGCCGACCAGGCCGATCGCGTCATAGAACGGCAGCAATTGGAACCCGCCCATGCCGAACATCGGCCCGGCGCCCGACAAACGCAGCATCTCGGCGAGCGCGCGCCCGCCATTCATCGTGCCCGACGGGCGATTTTGCCCCGTTGTGTTCATGTTGTCTCTCCTCTCATTGGCCTGTCATTGCGAGGAGCGCGACGTTAGCCGAAGCCCGCGGGCTTGACCCGCGTGGGCGACGCGGCAATCTCGTGCCAATGAGGGCCAAGGCGGCCAAGGCGGATCAAGATTGCGTCGCGGAGCCTATCCTGGGGCGGCGCATCGCGCCAACCCGGGGGCTCGCAATGACAGCAATTACCGGGACAGCGCCCGGCGTAACCCCGCGACGAATTCGCAGGCGCTGATGCCTTCGCCAAGGCCGAGCGCCGCGGCCCTTGCGTTGACCCGGCTGACGATCCCGTCCTGGTAGGTCGAGCGCGCGTCGCCGATCCGGGCGCTGGCCGCCGCGACGGTCGCCGCGGCGATGCCGCGCCGGTCGAGCGCCGGCAGGCGCGAGACGCCAGCCTCGTCCTTGCCGATCCCGGCGTCGTTGTAGAGGGCGCCGCGCACGTCATATTTGAGCGCGGTCTCCGGCTTGCCGCCGAGCAGCCCGCCATGCGAGCCGGTGACGACGATCGCCTCGCGGTGATCGGGCAAGCACCAGCGAAGCGGAGTCGAGCGCCCAGACCTGCGGTGCTTCGGAGATCAGCAGAAACGCCGCCTCGCAGCGCTTCCGGCGGCGACTGATCGGTCGGCCGCGCCTGCTGCAGCCGGGCGGCGGCGGCGCGGCACGATTGGCCGGAGACGACCCCGAGCGATATGGCGAGCCCGTTCGCATGAGTGACGATGCCGTGCGCCATCATGTCGGCGCCGTCGCCGATCCGCGCCGTGTCGTGACCGACGGCCGCCGCGGCGACGCCGAATTCCTGCATGTAATCGAGGCCGCCGATCCCGGCGCGGTCGCGGCCGATGCCGGCATCGTTGAAGATGGCCGCCGCGGCGTGGAGCTTGGCTGCGAGATAGGCGGCATAGACGCCGCCATGCGAGGCGTTGACGACAACGGCGCCGGCCGCCTCCGGCCCGACCCGGGTGATGCTGTCGGCGATGACGATCGCAGCATTCATCGATGCGTCTCGCGCGTGGTGAGGCTGCCCGGCATCATGCCGAACCGAGCGCCCAGCAACAACGGGCTCGATGGCCCTCGCGGTCGGGGAGGAATTCTCTTAGCATCATACCTCGCGAGCATCGTGCTCGGAGTTCGCTCCCCTGGATCAGGAGGAATGGAGATGCTGAAGGGCTTCAAGAACTTCCTGATGCGCGGCGACGTCATCGTCGTCGCCGTCGGACTGGTCGTGGCGTTGGCGTTCAGCAACCTCGTCAAGGCGTTCACCGACAACATCATCAACCCGCTGATCGCCTCGGCCCAAGGCGGCGTCAAGGGCCCCGGGCTCGGCTGGCAATTGGTCAATGGCGGCGGCGACGGCACCTACCTCAACCTCGGCGCGTTCATTTCGGCGATTATCTACTTCATCATCTTCATGGCGGTCGTGTACTTCCTGATAATCCTGCCCTACAAGATGATCATGGCCCGGCGGGGCCATACGGTGTTCGGCGAGCCGCCGCTGACCAAGACCTGCCCGGCGTGCCTGTCCGACGACCTGCCCCCGGCGGCGAGGAAATGCAAGCACTGCGGCTCGGAGATCGGCGGCATCGCCGCCTGACCCCCGCTGCCGTCGCCGCCGTCAAGCCGCCGCGGCAGGCCCCCGCGTTTGCAGCACCGCGCGGATCGCGGTGGTGATCCGGTTGCGGTCGGGGAAGACGTGGTTTTCGAGGACCGGGCTGTAGGGGATCGGCACCTGCAATGCGCAGACCCGCTGCACCGGGGCCTGGAGCCGGGCAAAGGTCGCCGCGTCCTCGGTGGCGATCGCGGCGATTTCGGCGGCAAAGCCGGCGGTCGGCCCGGCCTCGTCGGCGATCACGAGCCGCCCGGTTTTCCGCACCGAGCGACGGATCGTCTCCTTGTCCAGCGGCACCAGGGTGCGCGGATCGACGATCTCGACCGAGACCCCCTCGGCGGCCAGCGCCTCGGCCGCGGCCAATGCCTCGTGCACTAGCCAGGCGAGCGCTACCACGGTCACGTCAGTGCCCTCGCGCTTCACTTCGGCCTCTCCCAGCGGGACCGTGTAATCCTCCTCCGGCACCGGCCCGCGGCGCGCCATCAATCGGCTCGACTCGAACGAGACGACCGGGTTGTTGTCGCGGATCGCGGCCTTGATCAGGCCCTTGATGTCGTGCGGCGTCGACGGCAGGAACATCTTCAGCCCGGCGACATTCATAAACATCGCATAGGGCGACTGCGAGTGCTGCGCCGCGACCTGGCCGCCGCCGCCGACCGACGCGCGAAACAGGATCGGGAAGGTCGCCTGGCCGCCGAACATATAGTGGATTTTGGCCGCCTGGTTGACGATCTGGTCCATCGCGACAAACGAGAACGTGACCTGCCGCCAATCGACAATCGGGCGAAACCCGCAGCCGGCCGCACCGATCGCCATCCCGGTCAGCGCCGCCTCGGTGATCGGCGTCGCCTTGACCCGCTCGGCGCCAAACTCGTTCAAGAGCGGCGGCAGCGCGTCAGTCGACATGTAAAAAATCTTGGGGTCGCGCCGCATCTCCTCGGCAATCGCCTCAAGCGCGGCCTCGGCATACGTCAGCTCTCGCATCGTCCCTCCCCTCGCAAAAAGCAAGACGCCCCGACCTCAGCTACGCCACCGCTCGCTTCCCCGGCGCAGACCCGGGGCCCATCTTGCAAACCGACGAGCACCGGGCCGGTGGGTCCCGGCTTCCGCCGGGAAAGCGGTTCGTGGTTTCGGGCAGGGCGCGTCGGCCATCCCCGGGTCGCTGAGGCACTCCGCATCACGCTGCGAACACATCCTCGCTCGCCTGCTCGGGCAGCGGGAACGGGCTCGCCTCGGCAAAGGAAATGGCCGCCTCGATCGCCGCCGCCACCTGGCGCCCGATCGCGTCCATCCCCGCGTCGTCGAGGTCGCCCTGCTCGCGCAGCCGCCGCTCTAGGAGCGCGATCGGGTCCCGCCTTTGCCACGCCTCGAGCTCCGCCCCATCGCGGCGGTCGGGCTGGCCCTGGCGCTCGGTATGGGCGCGCCAGCGATAGGTCTTGCATTCGATCAGGCTCGGCCCCTCGCCGGCGCGCGCCCGCTCGACCGCCCGGTTGGCCGCCTGATAGACCGCGAACACGTCGTTGCCGTCGACCACGACCCCCGGTATGCCATAGCCGGCCGCGCGCGCCGCCACGTCGCCCAGCGCATGGGTCGCCGCGGCCGCGGTGTTCGCCGCATACATGTTGTTCTCGCACACATAGAGCATCGGCAACTTCCAGGTCGCCGCGATGTTCAGGCATTCGTGAAACGGCCCGGCATTGGACGCGCCGTCGCCAAAAAACGACACCGCGACCCCGCCTTTCCCTTCCATCTGCGCCGCCAGCCCGGCGCCGGTGATAATCGAAATCCCGCCCGCGACGATGCCGTTCGCGCCGAGCATGCCGATCGCGAAATCGGCGATGTGCATCGAGCCGCCCTTGCCCTTGCAATAGCCCCCTTGCCGGCCATAAAGCTCGGCCATCATCCGGTTCAAATCGGCGCCCTTGGCGATGCAATGCCCGTGGCCGCGATGCGTCGAGATGATCCGGTCGCCCTGCCCGAGCGCGGTGCACACGCCCACCGCCACCGCCTCCTCGCCGATATACGAGTGCACCACCCCATAAATCTTGCCGGCCCGGTAATCGGCCGAGGCGCGCTCCTCAAACCGCCGGATCGTCACCATCGCCCGCAGCATCTCGCGCTGCTGATCGGGCGGCAAATTCGCCGACACCCCCTGCATCGAAAGGCTCATCGCGCCCCTCCACCCGCTCGAACCCCGCCATGATGGGCCACCTCCGGCAGGGTGGCAACCGCCACCTCGCCCCGGCGCTTCGCCCCGGCCTTGCAATCTTCTCAGTCCATGAGCCGCCCCCTCACTGACCCTTCCCCCCGGCGGGGGAGGGAAGCGTGGGGGCTGCGGCCGCGGCCGTGATCGCCTGGGTAGCGACAGCCCCGGAAGAGCCCGATATGATGCATGCATCAATTCATTCACGCCACGGAGACGCCATGGAACGCCGCATCGATGCCCACCTCGCCCGCACCCAATTCGGCCAGATCATGGACTTGGCCGTGAAGAACAACGAGCGGTTCATCGTCGATCGGCGCGGCGAGCCCGCAATCGTTATTATGAGCGTGCACGATTTCGTCCGCACCGCGGCACCACCGCCCGATTGGCTGCAAAAGGCGTGGTCGGGCGCGAAAAGCCGCCGGCTGGAGGCGCTGACACAAAGCGAAGTCGATGCCGAGATTGCGGCTTACCGCCGCGAACGAGACACCGCCAATGGTGATGGGCAGAGGTGATCCGGGCCGTAATCGACACCAACGTGCTCGTCTCCGGCCTGCTGCGCCCATCGGGAAATGAAGCGCTAATCCTTCTCGCGATCCATCAGGGCTTGGTCCGGCCCTGTTTCTCGACAGAGATATTGGAGGAGTACGCGGCCGCGCTTGCCCGGCCGAAGTTTTCGTTCCCGGCAGACGAGATCGCTGCACTGATCGCGATGCTACGGCATAGTGGCGAGCTGTTCGCGGCCGCAGACTCGCCCGCCGCGTCCCCCGACCCGTCGGACACCAAGTTTCTGCGCTGCGCCCACGACGCCCAGGCCGAATTCATCGTCACCGGCAACAGACGCGACTTTCCGCAGCCCTCCTATGGCCCGACCCATATCGTGTCCGCCGGCCAGCTCCTCGCCCGCATCGCAGGCGAGATTCTGACCGGCAAAGACGCGGCGCATACCGTCACCGTAATCCAGTAAAGTGCATTTCTGCGGCTCGGTCGAGAGTTAAGTTCTCAACCCCTTGTACAGGTAGGCCTTAACCTTTTCTGAGCCATAGTACTCTGCAAGCTGAAGAAGGCTCTTTCCAGCACAAGACGATTTTGAGGAAACGCCGTAGACTTCCATCATCATTATAACTTCAAGATTATCGTAGCTTATGGCCTGTATGAGTGGTCGATCCTCGTCTGGACCCTCACCTTTGCCGGCCCCGGAATATAACCCTGACGTGTTAACGTATCCGTCGGTCCAATAGCTTTGTCTTGGGTCCATGCCGAGCTTTAGGAAAGTGTCTACGATTTTGAAATACCTTCTGGGATCGGCCCGCAGGATTCTCTCGTCCTCCAGGTCGACGAATTCGGCGGGATCCTTGAGGCGGGTTCTATTAATAGCCTCCACGCATACGTTATAGCCCAATTCACCGCATTTTACGCACCATTTGTACCCGCGCGACCAGTCGTGCCCTGTGCACCCGTCCCAACCTCGTTCACCCAGCCGTTGCCGGCCCTTAGCCCGCTTCTTGCCGCACGCGGAGCAGATACAGCCGTCCCACCTGTGCGCCGCGTTCCTGCACAGAGGCGGCAGCTTCCCGAGGCTCACGTCCGATACCGGAGCTGGCGCGGAAGGCCGCGGAAATTCTTGCGCACCACCCACGCGATATCCGGTATCGGCGAAAGTCGGAACGGGCGAGGGCGTCCTGGCCGGAGGCCAAGAATCGTGGGTATCCGAACGGCTTGCTTCAGGTATGGTCTTCGATGCCGAGTGTGTTCGTCCGGCTCCCCGGCGGTTGCGTTCCTGCGCCGCCTCGGCCTCCAAGATTTGACGGAGTTCTGCGTCCGAAAATTGGGCTTCGCGTATGGTTGCTCTTAGCCCGTAGAGGAATCGCAACCAAGTGGGGTGATCCCAGGACGTCCCATATTTCGCAAAAAATTCCCCCGTGGCCTGGCGTACAGTTAACAACCTGTAAATCAGCGTTTGGCCACTCATACCGTCTTTCATGTTAATGGCCCGCATAGCATCGAGATCGGGCGACCCTCCCTCTTTGTATTGGGTACGGTAATATTGTGAAAATTCCCGTGGATGTAGAGCACATCCGCACCAGACAGCCAACCGTATCTTAACGACGTTTATAATTTGGCTATTCGGATCACCATGTTCAGCGAATGCCTCTCGGAGCAAAGGCGCGAGCGATTTACCACCCATTGTCTCCAAAATCTTCACCTGTTGAAGTCGCGCTGCGGCTTCGGTTTCGTTTCGGAGCCGTGATAGAGCATCACTGACCCGCTGAAACTCCATACCTGAAGTATCTGCAATACTCAGCACGGTTGGCTGAGCGTCTACGCCTACCTCAGTGTTCGACGGCAACGTGTGTCCGTCTAGTTCCGCATCGCTGCCGCACAAGGGACAGTTGTAGTTAGTGGATTAACTCTAACGGATAGGGCGTATCTTCGATTATCCTGGCGTGGGGTATGGGGGACCAGCAATGCGCCAGGGGATCACGCTGAGTGCCGGCGATCGAGGCCGCTTGGAAGCGGTGGTGGCGGATCGCAACAGTCCGCAAAAGCACGTCTGGCGGGCGCGGATCGTGCTGCTGTCGGCCGAGGGGCTGGGGACGGCGGCGATCATGCGCCAGAGCGGCAAGGGCAAGAACGCCGTCAAGCGCTGGCCTGAGCGTTATCAAACCGAAGGCGTGGCTGGGCTGCTGCGCGACAAGACCCGACCGTCGCGCATTGCGCCGCTGCCGCCCGCGATGCGCGAGCATACGGTGGCCTTGACGCTGGCCGATCCGCCGGGGGAGGCCACCCATTGGACGGCCGCGATGATGGCCAAGGCGGCCGGTGTCAGCGTCAGTTCGGTGCAGCGGATCTGGCGCGCCTACGGGCTGCAGCCGCATCGGGTGCGACAGTTCAAGCTGTCGCGCGATCTGCAGTTCGCTGCCAAGCTCAACGACATCGTCGGCCTCTACGTCGATCCGCCGGCGCATGCGGTGGTGTTGTCGCTCGATGAGAAATCGCAAATCCAGGCGCTTGATCGTACCCAGCCCGGGCTCCCCCTCAAGCCCGGCCGATGTGGCACGATGACCCACGACTACAAGCGCCACGGCACCACGACCCTGTTCGCCGCCCTCAACATCCTGGAAGGCAAGATCATCGGCCGCTGCATGCAGCGCCACCGCCACCAGGAGTTCATCCGCTTCCTCAACGCCATCGAGGCCGACATTCCTGCCGGCAAGATCGTCCACGTCATCCTCGACAACTACGCCACCCACAAGCATCCCAAAGTTCGCGCCTGGCTCGGACGGCATCCGCGGTTTGTCTTCCACTTCACCCCGACCTCGGCCTCCTGGCTCAACGCCGTGGAGGGCTTCTTCGCAAAGCTGACCCGACGTCGGCTCAAACGCGGCACCTTCCGCTCGATCGTCGAACTCCAGGCCGCGATCAACCGCTTCCTCCGCGAGGCCAACGATCTACCGAGTCCCTTTGTCTGGACCGCTGACCCCGATAAGATCATCGCTGCTGTCAGACGTGGGTACCAAGCGTTAGATTCGATCCATTAGGTGGGTGGGTGAAAGTGGCTCCGCACTTTTGGCACCGTCGAACTGTTACGGTCAGGTCCTCTGCCGAGTCGTCCGCAGGCTTTGACGGAAGAGGTGGCTGTGCGGCGGAAGCCTCTCGCGATGTTTCGGCTTTTTTGGCTCCCGCCTGTAACAACAAGGCTCTAACCTCGGCTAAGCCAAAGGCCTCAGCATGTCCTCCCGGTGTCGCACAATCCAGCGCAGTCGTGCCGTCTTTCGCGTTCGCATTGACGTCGGCGCCTTTTTCGAGCAGCGCCCGCACCACCTTCGGATGGCAGTACTGGGATGCCTTCATTAGCGCGTTTTTGCCGCCGCTATCCTTTGCGTTTATATCAGCTCCTTTTTCGAGCAGCACTTTCACCACTTCGAGATGCCCTCGCAAAGAGGCCCACATCAGCACGGTCGTGCCATAGGTTTCTTTGGCATTGATGTCGGCCCCCAAGGCGAGCAGCCTCCGTACCGCAGTCGCATCGCCGCTTCTCGCCGCGTTGATTATTGTTTGGTCCGATGGCGGGGCCGATTTCGCGACGCCGAATAGTCTCCCCAAGAAGCCCATTTTTTTCCTCCTGCCATCTTGCGCCGGAGCCGCTGAAGCGAGGAGGGTACACCGAGGGCGTCCGGGTGTTCAAGCTGCGGTTGAGCTTTGATAACGGCAGAAGGGGACCGATGTATCGTGACGTCCTCTCGTCCGATGAGACGAGCTTCCGCGGCGCGAACCGGCTGCCGGTTGTGCAAGGAATCAATGGACGCGCGAGCGCAGATGCAGTACGCGTCAATACCTTGTTTCCCGGCGTTCGCGGGAACGGGATCGCATCGCGAACTGGTAGGCTGGTGACGAGGCGAAGGTGCCCTCGAAGGCGAGGCCCGAAGCGGCCATGCGCCGCCGTACCGTAGCGGTGCAAATCCGCAAATGTATTGCAGGCGCTTTTTCTTTCCCCTCGCCTCCGTTTGCGGGGGGCAGCTTGAGGGCGCCTGGATTCTGTCCTCTGCGGCGCCCTGATCCGTCACCGGCAAGGCGGCCTTTGTGCTGCGCAAGAAGGGCGCCTGGATTCTGTCCTCTGCGGCGCCCTGATCCGTCCCTCTCCGTGGCCAGCCGGGGGTGAGAAAGGGCGCGGCGACGTGGCCATTGCGAACAGCGACGGTAGAATTGCCGTAATCGCATGCGATCATGTGCCGATCGAGGTGTCCCGCGCGGTGGGTGCGGCGGGCTGGAGGAGTTGGGCATGCCTGATATGGACCTGAAAAAAACAGGTGGAACAGGAGGGGGGCGCGGGGCGCGATGGGCGGTTTTGCAAGGGGCGGTCGGGCAACCCGAAGGGGCGGCCGCGCGGCTCCGAGAATTCGGCGACGCGGGCGGCGCTGGTGCTGCTCGACGGCGAGGCCGAGGCGCTGACCAGGAAGGCGGTGGAAATGGCGATGGCCGGCGACCCGACCGCATTGCGGCTCTGTCTCGAGCGCATCGTCGGGGTGCGCCGCGGCCGGCCGGTCGAGGTCGCCCTGCCGCCGATCGCCAAAGTCGCCGACCTCGCCGCGGCGATGGCCGCGATTGCCGCGGCGGCGGCCGAGGGCCTGGTCACCCCGGAGGAGGCGGTGGCGCTGTCGCAGATGGTCGAAAGCTTTACCCGCACCTTGGACGCGGCGCATGTCGAGCGGCGCCGGCATTGGCGCGGCGTCTTGTGGAGACAATCGGCCGAAGCAGGCGCGCAAGGCGGCGTTGCGCAAAAAGCAAGATCGCGGTCCGTCGTGAGCCGGTGGCGTGCCGCTAGGGCGCTACTGGTGTCAATACCGGGCGTTGCCGGGGGTGCGGGGGAAGGGGATCGCGTCGCGCACGTTGGCGAGGCCGGTCACATAGGCGAGGGTGCGCTCAAAGCCGAGGCCAAACCCGGCATGCGGCACCGTGCCGTAGCGGCGCAGGTCGCGGTACCAGGCGTAGTGCTCGCGGTCGATGCCGCACTCGGCCATGCGCGCATCCAACACCTCCAGCCGCTCCTCGCGCTGGCTGCCGCCGATGATCTCGCCGATCCCCGGCGCCAGCACGTCCATCGCCGCGACGGTGCGGCCGTCGTCGTTCGCCCGCATGTAGAAGGCCTTGATGGTCCTTTGGGTAATTCACCACGACGACCGGCTTTTTGGCGTGGCGCTCGGTCAGGTAGCGCTCGTGCTCGGATTGCAAATCGATGCCCCAGGCGACCGGGAACTCGAATTTCTGCCCCTTGGCCCGCTCCAGCACCTGGATCGCCTCGCCGTAATCCATATGCACAAATTCCGAGCCGACGATGCCCTCAAGCTTCGCCACCAGCCCCTTCTCGATGCGCTGGTCGAAAAAGGCCAGGTCTTCCTGGCGTTCGTTCAGCAACGCCGCGAACGTATGTTTGAGCAGCGCTTCGGCGAGGTTGGCATTGTCTGAGAGGTCGGCGAAGGCGATCTCCGGCTCGATCATCCAGAACTCGGCGAGGTGGCGGCTGGTGTTCGAGTTCTCGGCGCGGAAGGTCGGCCCAAACGTGTAAACCTTGGTCAATGCCAGGCAGTAGGCCTCGACAGCGAGCTGCCCCGAGACCGTCAGGAACGCCTCGCGGCCAAAAAAATCCTGCGCGAAATCGACCGCGCCCTCTGCTGTGCGCGGCAAATTGGCGAGGTCCAAGGTCGACACCCGGAACAACGCCCCAGCCCCCTCGGCGTCGGAGGCGGTGATGATCGGCGTGTTGACCCAGAAAAAGCCGTGCTCGTCAAAAAAGCGGTGGATCGCCTTGGCCAAGGTGTGCCGCACCCGGGTCGCCGCGCCGATCACATTGGTCCGCGGCCGCAGATGCGCCACCTCGCGCAGAAATTCGAGGGTGTGCGGCTTGGGCTGGATCGGATAGGTCTCCGGGTCGTCGACCCAGCCGATCACCTCGATGGCGCTCGCCTGCATCTCAAAGGGCTGCCCCTTGGCCGGCGACGGCACGACCCTCCCGGTCGCCTCGACCGCGCAGCCGGCGGTCAGCCGCAGCACCTCTTGCGCGTAATTGGGCAACGTGTTGGGCGCCACCACCTGCACCGGGTGGAACGACGACCCGTCCGAGATGTGCACAAACGAGATGCCGGCCTTCGAGTCGCGCCTGGTGCGCACCCAGCCTTTGATGGTAACCGGCGCCTCCTGCGGCGCCTGCCCGGCCAGGATCGCGCGCACGCTGAACGCTTGTCGCTCCATCGGTCGAGAGTGACTCAGGCAGCGCGGGCTTGTCCAGCGGGCCGAGGGTTCAGCCGGTGTGGCTCGCGGCTTTGGCCCGGATCCAGTCGGCGGTGCGCCGCAGCCCGCCAAAGGCGAAGAGATGCAGGCTTTCGACCGGCGCTGTCGGGTCTTCGGCGGCGGCCAGCGCCTCGATCAGCCGGTCGGGGCCGGCCTCGACCATGATCCGGGCAAAGGCGGTGTGGCCGCGCCCAAGCGCCCTGAGCGATGCGCCGATGCCGCAGCGGACCGCGAATTTGGCCAACGTGGCGATGCTCGCGGGCCCGGCGACGCCGATGCGAACCGGGCAGAGAATGTCCTCTGCCCGCAGGGCCGCGAGCCAGCGCCGGATCGGCGCCGCCTCGAAGGCGAACTGGCTGACCAGCGATGTGTGCAGCCCCCGGGCGCGCGCCAGCGCCAGCTTTGCCCGCAGCGCCCGTGCGAGGGTGCGGCGATCGATCCGGGGATGCCCCTCCGGGTACCCCGGGAGGATCACCTCGGCGAGCCCGCTCTCCTCGACCACGCCGGTCGCCAGCAGGTCGAGGCCGTCGGCGAACGGGCCCATCGGCCGGTCGGGGTCGCCGCCGACGACGAGCGCGCTGGCGATTTGCGCGTCGGCCCGCGCGCGCTGCAGAAAGTCGCGCGCCTGCGTGAAGCTGGCGAGGCGCCGCGCGGCGACATGCGGCACCGCGACAAAGCCGGCGCGCCGCAGCTTGACGCAGGCGGCGACGATGTCGTGGTGGGTGACGCTGGCCGGATGGCTGACGAACACGGTGGCCCCCGGATCGAGCTGTTCGCGCAGCGCGTTCTCGGCCAGAACCTCGCGCGGCGACAATTCGATCGAGCACGCCGCGATCAGCGCCGCCGCCCGCTCGCGCGGCGGCAGCTCCGCCACGGCCGCGCGTTCTGTAATAATGCCGGCCATCAGGCTGAATCCCGCTTGCGCGAAATCACGTAGGATTCGTCCCAGAACCACAGCCCGCCGTACCGGTGCAGGACCTCGCGGGTGGCTTCGAGATAGGCGCCGCTGCTGATCGCCGCCGACAGCCGCTGGTCCTCGATCTGCGCGACATAGACCGCGGCATTCCAGGCGGCGAACAGGGTCGAGGTGCCGATCGTGACGCTGATCTCGCTGGGCAAGGTATGCATGTCGTAACGGAACAGCGAGCGCGCGTCGGCATAGGCGCCGAAATTGAGGTCGCGCCCGGTGCTGCCGAGCTCGATTTTGGCGGCGCGCAGCAGCGCGTGCCGGTCGGTGCTGAACGGGGCCTCGTCGGGCCAGATCCGCTGGATGATCTCGAGCCCCGGATCATCGCCATGCGAGTGGATCGCGATCAGGCGCCCGCCCGGCGCCAGGCTGCGGGCCAGGGGTGCGATGACCCGGCGCGCCTTGAACTCGACCGGGGCGCGGGCGCGGTAGGGCTGCGAGGCGATCACCAGATCATAATCGGCGCGGCCGAGCCCGCGCCGCGGCCGCACCTGATCGAGGAGGAACTTGTGGTCCTCGCGATAGATGACCAGCACGACCGGCTTTTCGTAGACCGGGTTGCCGCTCGTCCGGCTGACCAGCGCGCGCCAGTGCTCGGCGAGGAGGTCGCGCAAATCGGTGATCTGCGCCTCGAAATCATGCGCGGTGTTGCCGGTGAGCGCCAGCTCGTGCCACACAAGGCTGGTCGCCGAGGTGACCGAGTTCGGCGTCAGCCACGGCGCCTCCGAGTAATACATGTTGGTGATGACCAGCACCGTCGCCGGGTGTTCGAACAGCCGGTCCGGCATCTTCTCCAGGACCAGCCGCACGTCTTCGAGGCTGATCTCCTTGGCGACGATGTAGAATGGCATGGTCGGAAACCGGTGGTGCATCGCCCGCATCGTGCGCGTCAGCACCGTGCCGTCGCCGGTGCCGGCGTCGAACACGCGCAGCGCCGGCGGGCGTGGGTGGATGTTGCCCAACTCCATGCCCACGCGTTGGGCAATGACCCATTTTTCGCTGCAGGTCGTGACAAACAACAAATATTTCTGGCGGTTATCGTAAAATCGGAAATTCTGCGTAGCGCCGGCGATGGGTGCCGCGGTGGGCAGCGGCGCCAAGACCGGCACCCCGTTCGCGGCTCGCTGCTCACTGCGGGCTTGCAGCTGCGGCTCGCTGGCGATGAAGCCGCGCACTTTCTCGACCGTTTCGGTGGTGACGCGGCCTCCCAGCCGCAGCCGGCTCACCAGCTTGCCGTCGTTGACGGCCCGCCGCCCAAACGTCGATTCCGCGATCTTCGCGCGGCGGCAATAGTCGGCGATGTCGCGCAACAGCGCCTCGCTCATCGGCCGATCCTCCCGTCCTTGCGCGCCAGAATGCGTCGGGCCGTGAAGATGGGTCAACCACAATCTCGCCCACTAAGGAAGTGGGCAGCGAAGTGGGCAATTCGACAAGTTCCGGTGGTCCGGTCCGCGCTGATCGGGTGCGATCGGATCTGAAGCGGTGCTATGGTGCGAAAAAGCCGCCGGCGAACGCGCCCGCGAACGTTGCACGAGGGGAGGAAATCATGAGAGCCAGCCGCGATCACATCCTGACCAGCCATGCCGGCAGCCTGCCACGCCCGGACAGTCTGATCGCGGCGCACCGCGCACGCGAAGCCGGTGGGGCGGAGGATCAGCAGCGGCTCGAGGAAACGCTGCGTAGCGCCGTGGCTGGTGTGGTGGCTCGGCAACGCGAAATCGGCATCGACATCCCCGGCGACGGCGAGTTCGGCAAGCCGATGGGGCAGCGGGTCAATTACGGGTCGTGGTGGCGCTATTCGTGGCAGCGCCTCGGCGGCATCGAGCCGGGAGAGAATTCGCTCTACGACATGCAGCCGCGGCGCTCCAGCCCCGGCCATATCCTGTTGACGAGCTTTGGCGACCGCCGCGACCGCACCCGGTTCGCCTCCGCCTACAACGACCCCGATTCCGGCATCACCACCGGACCGCGGCCACCAGCGCCGGTCTGCGTCGCCCCGTTGACCTATACCGGCCACGACGCGATCGCGGCCGATATCGCCCGCTTTAAGGCGGGCCTGGCCGCTTCCGGGGTCGAGGAAGGCTTTATGACGGCGGTGGCGCCAGCCAGCTGCGCGCGGATCGCCAACAGCTACTACAAGAGCGACGAGGAATTCCTCTACGCCTGCGCCGACGCGATGCGCGAGGAATACCGGGCGATCGTCGATGCCGGGCTCGTGCTGCAGTTCGACGATCCTTGCGTCGCCGAGGGCTGGGACCAGGTCAACCCCGAGCCGACGGTCGAGGACTACTGCAAGCTCGCGACAATTTGGATCGAGGCGCTGAACCACGCGATCGCGGGCTTGCCCCAAGATCGGCTCCGGTTTCATCTGTGCTGGGGCAGCTGGCACGGGCCGCACACGACCGACATCCCGATGCGCGACATCGCCGAGGTCATGCTAAGGGCGAATGTCGGCGCCTATTCGTTCGAGGCCGGCAATGTCCGCCACGAGCACGAATGGAAGGTGTGGCAAGAGGTCAAACTGCCCGACGGCAAGCTGATCCTGCCTGGTGTCGTCAGCCACGCCACCAATGTCGTCGAGCACCCCGAGCTCGTCGCCGAGCGTATCCTGCGCTTTGCCAACCTGGTCGGCCGCGAGCGGGTCATCGCCTCGACCGATTGCGGTCTCGGCGGCCGGGTTCATCCGGATATCGCCTGGGCCAAGCTCGAAGCGCTGGCCGAGGGCGCCGCCTTGGCCAGCAAACAGCTATGGCGCTGACCCCGCTCTTTAGGCGCCTTCAACGAGGTCAGAAATTGCCGTTGAGTTCCCCAGCGATGCGCTGTCCTTGCTTGGCCCGGAAGTCGATCAGGTCGTCTGCGCACAGGTGATTTCTGCTCGTGCCAGACGCCATTCCATATTTCTCGCAAAAAGCACGGCTTTCGCTGGCTGCGGTGTCTTGTCTGTGCTGTAGCGCCAGGAGCTGTGCCTTGGGGGCTGCATAGGCAAAGTAGAGCCAAAACGGTATGCTCAGCGCAGCGGCCACCCAGGCGGCGCGATTGCCCCAATCGTACAGGGAAGTCAAGACGGCGTGCATGGTGCTCTCCTATCAGCAGGACACGGTGGCCTGCTTCTTGAATTGAGTCTTAATAAATAACTGTTCTGAGAAGTCTTAGCGGCAACAGGGGAGCCTGTATGTGATCGAGATCACACCGGCCGGTGAAATGAGTGGCGAGGGACGCGAACATCAGGCCGGCTGTCGGCTGCTCGCGCGCAGCCAGCCGCGGATGCATAATCCGGTCGGTCTCGACCCCGAGGACGGGTCTGCACGAACGGGTTAGATCATGAGAACCAGCACCGACCATATCCTGACCACCCACGTTGGCAGCCTGCCGCGCCCGGACGAGCTGATCGCGGTGAACCGTTCGCGCGAAGCAGGCGAGGCGCAGGACGCGGCCGCCTTTCAGCAGCTGCTGCGCGCCGCCGTCGCTGATGTCGTGCGCGCTCAGAAGGATGCCGGGATCGATGTTCCGGGCGACGGTGAGTTCGGCAAGTCGATGGGCCACCCTGTCAATTACGGCGCGTGGTGGAGCTATGCGTTCGGCCGGCTCGGCGGGGTCGAATTCGGCGCGCCCGGCCCCTATGGCCGCACGCCGCGGCGCTCGCGCCCGGGCGAGATTGTGCTGACCAGCCAGGACGATCGCCGCGACCGCCAGCGTTTCGCCGCCGCTTACGCCGACCCTGAATCCGGCGTGTCGATGGGGCCGCGGCCCTCGACCGGCCCGGTCTGCACCGGCAAGCTGCGCTATATCGGCCAGGAGGCGGTCGCCGCCGACATCGCCAATTTCAAGGCTGCGCTCGCCGCGGCCGGGATCAGCGAAGGCTTTATGAGCGCGGTCGCCCCCGGCACCGCCTACCGCTTTGGCAACAGCTATTACCAGGACGACACCGAATTCCTCTACGACTGCGCCGAGGCGATGCGCGAGGAATACCGGGCGATCATCGATGCCGGGCTGGTCTTGCAGCTCGACGATCCCTCGACCGCGACCGGCTGGGACATGATCAATCCCGAGCCGGCCCTCGAAGACTACAAGAAATTCGCGATGGTCCGGATCGAGGCGCTGAACCACGCGCTGCGCGGCCTGCCGCGAGACCGCATCCGCTATCATCTGTGCTGGGGCAGCTGGCATGGCCCGCATACCACAGACATCGCAATGCGCGACATCGTCGAAATTATGCTGGCCGTCAATGCCGGGGCCTATTCGTTCGAGGCCGGCAACGTCCGCCACGAGCACGAATGGAAAATCTGGCAGGACGTCAAATTGCCCGACGACAGGCTGATCCTGCCCGGCGTCGTCAGCCATGCGACCAATGTCGTCGAGCATCCCGAACTCGTGGCGGACCGCATCGAGCGCTTTGCCAACTTGGTCGGCCGCGAGCGGGTCATCGCGTCCTCCGATTGCGGCCTTGGCGGCCGCGTCCATCCGCAGATCGCCTGGGCCAAGCTCGACGCGCTGGCGCAAGGCGCCGCCCTTGCCAGCAAACAACTATGGCGCTGAGCGGGAGAAAGCCGATGCTCTACAGCACCGATCGCATTCTGACGACGCATGCCGGCTCATTGCCGCGTCCGCCGGACCTCCGCGACATGGTCGTCACTAAGGCGAGCGGCGCGCCCTACGACGCCGCAGCCCTCGATCAGAGGTTGAAATCGGCTGTGGCCGAGGTGGTGCGCCGCCAGGTCGAAAGCGGCGTCGATTGCGTCAATGACGGCGAGCTGTCGAAAGCCAACTTCACCGATTACGTGCGCTGGCGGATTGCCGGCTACCAGGAGCGGCCCTCGTCCGGTCCGCGGCGGCTCAGCATTACGGCGCGCGACGAGACCAAATTCGCCGACTATTTCGCCGCCAACCCGCGCGCCCGGCCGGTCGGCCCGCCGACCATGCCGGTCTGCATCGAGAAGCTGCGCTACACGGGCCAAACCGAGCTCGCCCGCGATCTCGACAATTTCCGCGCGGCGCTAGCCGGCACCAACGTCGCCGCCGCGTTTCTGCCCGCCAACACGCCGGGCACGATCGAGCATTGGATGCTGAACGAATATTATAAGAGCGACGAAGAATTCGTCTTCGCCATCGCCGAAATCATGCGCGAGGAATACCGGGCGATCGTCGATGCCGGTTTTCTGTTGCAGATCGACGACCCGGACCTGCCCGACGGCTGGAACTGCCTGCCCGACATCACTCTGCCCGAATACCGCAAATACGCAGCACTGCGGGTCGACGCCTTGAACCACGCGCTCGCCGGCATCCCCAGGGAGATGGTCCGGCTGCATGTCTGCTGGGGCAGTCATCACGGCCCGCATCACGACGACATCCCGCTCGCCGAGATCATCGACCTGATCTTCCGGGTCAACGCCGGGAGCTTTTCGATCGAAGCCTCGAACCCGTGCCACGAGCACGAATGGCGCGTGTTCGAAGACGTGAAATTACCCGACGGCGCCACCCTGATCCCCGGCGTCGTCGGCCATTGCACCGATTTTATCGAGCACCCGGACCTGGTGGCCGAGCGGCTCGTCCGCTATGCCCGGCTGGTCGGCCGCGAAAATGTGCTGGCCGGCACCGATTGCGGGCTCGGCACGCGGGTCGGCCACCCCTCGATCTGCTGGGCCAAGCTCGCCGCCCTGGCCGAGGGCGCGCGGCGCGCTACCAAAATCCTATGGGGCCACGCCTGAGTCGCCAACCTTCGCGCCGGCTCCCCCGCAACCACCTCCCTTCTCGCCATCCCGGCGCAGGCCGGGACCCATGTCAGCCATAGGCACCGGCCTTCCAGGCCGTGTGAAAACTGCATGTCCGCCTTCCTCGGACCCCTTTCCCGTCATTCCCGCGCAAGCGGGAATCCAGGGATTTCAGCCTGTTGCCCTGGGTCTCCGCTTTCGCGGGGACGACGAATTCTGGATGGCCGGCACGGTTTTCACACAGCCTGCTTCGCCGGTGTGGCGAAGTTCCAGTTTTCTAAAAGAGGTCTGGCCCGCCATCGCTCTGCTAATCTGCCGCCTGCAGCTTCGCCGTCAGGCCGAGCCGCTCGGCGACACCCCGCCCATAGGCCGGGTCCGCCTTGGTGAAATGGGCGATCTGGCGGCGCTGAATCGCCTCCGGCACGCCCTGCATCGCTGCGGCGATATTGTCGAACAGCTGGCGCTGCTGGTCCGGCGACATCAGCCGAAACAGCGCGCCGGGCTGGCTGGTAATCGTCATTGCCGGCGCGGTGGTCGTAACGGTCGGCGGCGCCGGAGATCGGCAATGGCGGCTCCTTGAACGCCGGGTCCTCGACCGGGCCGCCAAAGCTGTTCGGCTCGTAATTGACCGAGCCGCCGCCATTGCCATCAAAACGCATCGCCCCGTCGCGCTGGTAGTCGTTGACCGGCACAAGCGGCCGGTTGACCGGCAGGCTCTCGAAATTGGCGCCGAGCCGATAGCGGTGCGCGTCGCCATAGGCAAAGATGCGGAATTGCAGCATCTTGTCCGGGCTGTGGCTGATCCCGGGCACGACATTGGCTGGCGAGAACGACGCCTGCTCGACTTCGGCGAAATAATTCTCTGGATTGCGGTTCAACTCGACAACGCCGACCTCGATCAGCGGGTAGTCCTTGTGCGGCCACACCTTGGTCAGGTCGAACGGGTTGTAGGCGAGCTTGTCGGCATCGGCCTCGGGCATGGTCTGCACATAGAGCCGCCATTTCGGATAGTCGCCGCGCTCGATCGCCTCGAACAAATCGCGCTGGTGGCTCTCACGGTCGTGGCCGACAAGCTGGGTAGCCTCGGCGTTGGTTAGGTTGGCGATGCCCTGCATCGTCTTTAGGTGAAACTTGACCCAAGAGCGCTCGTTGTTCGCGTTGATCAGGCTGAAGGTGTGGCTGCCAAAGCCGTGCATATGGCGGAGGCTCTTCGGCAGGCCGCGATCGGAGAACAGGATCGTGACCTGGTGCAGGCTCTCCGGGCTCAATGACCAGAAATCCCACATCGCGGTCGGGTTGCGCAAATTAGTCTTCGGGTCGCGCTTTTGCGTATGGATGAAATCGGGGAATTTGTACGGGTCGCGGACGAAGAACACCGGGGTGTTGTTGCCGACCAGGTCCCAATTGCCGTCCTCGGTGTAGAATTTCATGGCAAAACCCCGCACGTCGCGCTCGGCATCGGCCGCGCCGCGCTCGCCGGCGACCGTCGAAAACCGCCAGAAGCACGGCGTCTGTTTGCCGACCTGGCTGAACAATTTGGCCTTGGTCCAGCGGGTGATGTCGCCGGTGACCGTCAGGGTGCCGTAGGCGCCGGAGCCCTTGGCGTGCACCACCCGCTCCGGGATCCGCTCGCGGTTGAAATGGGCGTGCTTTTCGAACAGCTGCCAATCCTGCACCAAGAGCGGCCCGCGCGGCCCGGCGGTCAGGCTGTTCTGGTTGTCGCCGACCGGGATGCCGGCGGCGGTGGTCAGCTTGGGCTTCGACTCCATTCCTGCTCTCCGTGCCTGGTCACATTAGACTCATTCTTAGAATGATTCCAATTTGAGCGTTGCCCGCAGCAATGTCAATGCTCGCGCTCCAGTGCCGGATTGGATCGAAGTGAGCTTGCGGAAGCCGGCCGCCGCGAGCCAAAGTGCAGCCCGTGTCAGCTGAAATCCTCGTTGCCGAACCCTCGGCGATCGCGCGCGCTGCGCGGCTGCTGCGCGAGGGACGCCTCGTCGCCTTCCCGACCGAGACCGTCTACGGGCTCGGCGCCGATGCGACCAATGAACGCGCGGTGGCCGAGATATTCGCCGCCAAGGGCCGGCCCAGCTTCAACCCGCTGATCGTCCACATCGCGGGCCTCGCCGAAGCCGATGGGCTCGCCGTCTTCGACCCGCCGGCGCGCGACATCGCCGCGCGTTTCTGGCCGGGCCCACTCTCGCTCGTATTGCCTCGCCGGGCCGATAGCGGGCTGTCGCTGCTGGCCAGCGCCGGGCTCGACACGGTGGCGCTCCGCGCCCCGGCCCATCCGGTGGCGCAAGCGTTGCTCGCCGCCGTCGGGCGCCCGATCGCCGCACCCTCGGCCAACCGTTCGGGCCGGGTCAGCCCGACCGAGGCGGCGCACGTCGCCGCCGAGCTCAGCGACCGCGTCGCGCTGATCCTCGATGGCGGACGATGCCCGGTCGGGGTCGAATCGACGGTGCTCGACTTGTCGGGCGACATCCCCACTCTGTTGCGCCCCGGCGGCGTCACCCTAGAGCAGCTGACCGCACTGCTCGGCCCGATCTCGACGCGAGCCGCCGGCCCGCCGCGCTCGCCCGGCTTGCTGGCGAGCCATTACGCGCCGGTATTGCCATTGCGTCTCGACGCGCGCGACGCCCGCCCCGGCGAGGCGCTGCTCGCCTTCGGCCCCAGCGCACTGCCTGGATTTTCCGAGACCCTGTGGCTCAGCCGCTCGGGCGACCTCGCCGAGGCCGCGGCCAATCTGTTCGCGCTGCTGCGCCGGCTCGACCGGCCCGACTTCGCCGGCATCGCGGTCATGCCGATCCCCGAGCATGGCCTCGGGCGCGCCATCAACGACCGCCTGCGCCGCGCCGCCGCCCCGCGGCCGGGCTGAATTTGCCGCGGTTCGCCTTCCAGGCTGGGCCGCGATCGTCAGGGCGAGACGGCGCGGTTCTTGCACAAAGCCCGGCGGGATGACCCTGGAGCGCAACAATGGCTGGGCATCGCGATTTGTTTGCGTCCGCCGGCATCGGGCATAATCGCGGGCCAGCGCTCGATCCCGGCGCCGGCTGGCGAGGATTTTGCTGGAGAAAGGCTGCGGCGCAGGCGTGGAAGCTGCCGCCACGCGAGGTCGTGCTCGCCCGCCTCGCCCGCGCGGAAGCGCTCGGCATCAGCTATCGCCAATACACCTCGGTGCTGCTCGACCGCGGCGTGCATCTTTGAGCGGCAATGGCCCCAGAAGTAACAAAAAAAGCCCCGCCGGAGCGGGGCTTCGTGTCTTTTTGCCTAGGCTTCAGCCGGCCTGGGCCAGGTTTTGGGCGGCAAAGTCCCAGTTCACCAAGTGATCGAGAAAGGTCTGGATGAAATCGGGTCGCCGGTTCTGGTAATCGAGATAATAGGCGTGCTCCCACACATCGCAGGTCAGGAGCGCGGTTTGGCCTTCGGCCAGCGGGTTGACCGCGTTCGGGGTGGCCACGATCTTCAATTGGCCGCGCTCGGCGACGAGCCAGCCCCAGCCGCTGCCGAACTGGCCCGCGGCGGCGGTCTTGAACGCCTCCTTGAACTTGTCGATGCCGCCGCAATCGCGGGTGATCGCCGCGGCGAGGTTGCCGCTCGGCGCGCCGCCGCCCTGCGGCTTCATCGAATTCCAGAAAAAGGTGTGATTCCACACCTGCGCGGCGTTGTTGAAGATGCCGGTCTTCGAGCTGTCCTTGTAGGTCGCCTTGATGATCTCCTCGAGCGACTGGCTCTCCATCGGCGAGCCCTTGACCAGGTTGTTCAGGTTCGTGACATAAGCCTGATGGTGCCTGCCATGGTGGAAATCCAAGGTGCGCTCCGACATGTGCGGCTCAAGCGCATTTTTCGGATAGGGCAGGGGCGGCAATTCAAAAGCCATGACGACCATCCCAGATCTGTGTGAACGGAGTGCGTGAAAAAACGCCGGTCTCGGGCCAACGTTCCGCCGCAAGGGCGGAACCGTCGTCGCCGACCGCGGCGCTGGTGCGGCATCATGACCGCGACCGGTACCAGACGGCGCTGTTTGCCCCAGCCGCGCGCCGCGAGGCGCTGTTTGCGCTTTACGCTTTCAACTACGAGATTGCAAGGGTGCGCGAGACCGTCACCCAGCCGGTCTTGGGCCGGATCCGGCTCGAATGGTGGCGCGAAAACATCGCGGCCTGCTATGGCGGCGGGCCGGTGCGGCGTCATCCGGTGGCCGCGGCGCTGGCGCTGACGATCAGCGAGCGGGGACTGACGCGGGCGCATTTCGACCGGCTGATCGATGCGCGCGAGGCCGATTTCGATGCGGAGCCGCCGGCCACTCTGGACGCCCTCGAAGATTATGCCGATCGAACCTCGTCGACCCTGACCCTTCTCGGGCTCGAGGCGCTCGGCGTGTCCGAGCCTGCCGCTGCCGAGCCAGGGCGTCATGTCGGCATCGCCTATGCGCTGGCCGGGCTGCTCAGGGCGCTGCCGCTGCTGTCGATCCTGGGACGGTCGATCATCCCGGCGGATACCGCCGCGCGTGCCGGCCTCAGCCGGGGAGATATCGCGGCGCGGCGGGGCACGCCGGCATTGTCGGCCGCTGCCGCCGAGATCGCTGCCGCGGCTCGGGGCCATCTGCTGATGGCGCGAGCGATGCGCCATGCCGCCCCCCGGCAGGCGCTGCCGGCGCTGCTGCCGGCGGTCATCGCGCAACACTCGCTGCAGCGCCTGAGGAGGGCCGGATACGACCCGTTCGCGCCGGCGCTGGCGCGTCCCGACCCGTTGCAGAGCTGGCGGCTCGCCGCCGCGGCGCTGCGCGGCCGGTTCTGACTGCGATCAGCGCCCGCGGAAGTTCGTAGGGGTGGGTTGAACGCAGTGAAACCCATCGCCGTCGCGGCAAGGGCACCGAGCACTATGGGTTTCGCGAGGCTCAATCCATCCTACATTCAGCGGCCGCGGAAATCGGGGAGGCGGCGGTCGGCCATCGCCTTGACGCCCTCAGCGAAATCTTCGGTGCGGCGCAGCCAGTCCTGCTCGACCAGCTCGCGCTCGGTCGCCGCCTCGATCGCATCGACCAGCCCGCGGCGCAAGGTCTCGCGCGTCGCCATCACGGCGAGCGGCGCCGATTGGGCGATTTCGAGGGCGAGCTGCTGCGCGGCGGCGCGCACTTCGGCCTGCGGCACCAACAGGTCGGCGAGGCCGATCCGCACCGCTTCGTCGCCGTGAATGCGCCGCCCAGTGTAAAAGAGCAGCGCCGCCTGCTGCGCGCCGACCAGCCGCGGCAGGGTCGCGGTCAGGCCGAAGCCCGGATGAAAACCGAGGCGGTTGAAATTCGCGCTGAACCGCGCCTCCTCGCAGGTCACGCGGAAATCGGCGACGAGGGCGAGGCCGAGGCCGCCGCCGACCGCCGCACCCTGCACTGCGGCGACAATCGGCTTTCTGGTGCGGAAAAGGCGGATCGCCTCCTTGTAGAGATGCCGGCCAGCGGCGTTGCGGGCGCCCTCGGCGACGGTGCCAGTGTCCATCCGCTTCGCGAAATCGGCGCCGGCGCAGAACGAGCGGCCTTCGGCGGCAAAGACGATCGCACGGCAATCGGGATCGGCGTCGAGCCGCTCAAACGCCTCGCCGATTTCGGCGACCAGCGCGCTGTCAAAGAAATTATGCGGCGGCCGGCGCATCTCGACCGTGGCGACATGGCCGTCATGGCTGACGCCGATCTCGCGGTACACAGGGGAATCTGGCATTAAGTGTCTCCTCAAAAGCCCTCACCCACCCGCGCCGTGCACCGGGTCCCCCCTCTCCCGCATTGCGGGAGAGGGTGCCGAGCGCAGCGAGGCGGGTGAGGGCGAAGCGGCGTTGCCATTATTTGCGGCGCTTGACGATCAGCGCATCGACGACGGTCAGACCTTGGCTGTGGACGATGACTGGGTTGAGGTCAATCTCGTCTATCTGGTCGGCGTGGTCGGCGGCGAAACGCGACAAGGCCGCTATCAATTCGGCCAGCGCGGCACGGTCGGCGGGCGGGGCGCCGCGCACGCCGTCGAGCAGCGCTGCGCCTTTGAGTTCGCCGAGCAAAGTGAGCGCCTCACCCACCCCGATCGGCGCCGGCGCAAAAACAACGTCGCGCAGCACCTCGACATGAATGCCGCCGAGCCCGACCATCAGCATCGGGCCGAAATCCGGGTCGCGGCTGACCCCGAGAATGATCTCACAGCCGGGCGGCGCCATCTGCTGCACCAGCACGCCCTCGATCGCCGCACCCGGATGCGCCGCGGCGGCATTGGCCAGCACCCGCGCATAGGCCGCGCGCACCGCCGCCTCGCCCGGTGACATTCAGCGCCACTGCTCCGGCCTCGGTCTTGTGGGCGATGTCGGGCGACTGCACCTTCAGCGCAACCGGTCCGCCGATCCGCGCCGCCGCCGCGGCTGCCATCTCGGCGGAGGTCGCCAGCGCCTCGGGCGGACGCGATATTCCGTAACCGGCGAGCAATGCCTTGGCCGCGTGCTCGGTCAACACCGGGCCGGCGGTGGCGAGCGCGCGGGCGGCTTCCTCGCCCACAGAGGGCGCGGTCGCCGGCATTGGCGATCGGCGCCGCCGCTCCTGAAACCGGCCGTAATCGACCAGCGCCTTGATCGCGCGGGCGCAGCTCGGCATTGAGGTGTAGCAGGGGATGCCGGCTTCGGCGAAGGCAGCCATCGCCGCCGGCGAGGCGCTGGTGTAGGCGCATAAGAGGATCGGCTTGTCGTTCGGCCCGCTAAGCTTCGCCAGCTGTGCGGCATGCCCCGCCGCCGTCGCCTCGTTGGCGAGCGAGCCGATCAAGAGGATCGTGTCGATATGCTGCGACTGGCGCAGAATCTCGATGATCCGCGCATAGCCGACCTCGTGGATCGCCTGCGCGGTGGCATCGACCGGGTTCCGCGCCGAGGCATAGGACGGCAGCAATGCGAGGATGCGCTCCTGGATGTCGTCTTCGAGTGCGGGCACCTCGAGCCCATGCGCCGCGAGGATGTCGGCCATCCATACGGCACTCCCGCCCGAGCCGGTGATTATCGCGACACGGTTGCCGCGCGGCACCGGGCAAAACGAGAAAGCCGCGGCGACGTCGAGCATATGGTCGAGGTCATCGCCGCGGATGATGCCGTGATGGCGAAAGATCGCATCGTCGATCACACCGGCATGCGCCAGCGACCCGGTGTGCGAGGCTGCGGCGCGGCGCCCGGCGTCGGAGCGGCCGACCTTGGCGACGATCAGCGGCTTGCTGGCTTCGGCGGCCTTATCGGCGACGGCGCGGAACCGAGCGGGGTCGCGGATGCCTTCGAGGTAGACGAGAAAGATGTCGGCGCCGCCATGGTCGAGCATCCAGTCGATGTAGTCGTGCGCTTCGAGGATCGTCTGGTTGCCGGCGCTGACCTGATACGTAAAGCGCAATTGCCGGTCTCGGCCGCGGTTCAGAAAGGCAAACGTCAACGCCCCGCTTTGGCAGCTGACCGCGATCGGCCGGCCATGCGGCGTCGCCGGCAACAGGGCGCGCTCGGGGTCGTGAAAGACCGGGCTGAAAGTCGCGACGACACGCTGCAGCGGGTTGACGAGGCCCTCGGAATTGGGCCCGCAGATCAGCAGACCGTGCTGCCCTGCGACGCGGCGCAATTCCAGATCGCGGGCATGGGCGGCCTCGCCCTTCTCCTCGGCAAAGCCCGAGCTGATCACGACCGCGGCGCGGATGCCGCCTCGGCCGCATTCGTCCAAGGTCTGCGGCACCAGCGCCGCGGGGACCAGGATCACCGCGAGATCGGCGGGCTCGGGCAGGTCGGCGAGCGATGGGTAGGCGCGCAGGCCCAGCACCTCGCCTTGGCTGCGGGTCACCGGATAGACTCGGCCCGTCGTAGCCGTGCCCGATCAGCGCATGGGTCAGCCGGCCGCGCAAGCGTATGCGGATCGGCCGAGGCGCCGACGATCGCGATGCTCTCGGGCGCGAACAGCGGGCGAAGATCAGGCATTCTGCACACGGCCTGAAATGCCCTCTCCGCCCGTTCTGGGGGGAGAGGGAGGGGACCCGTCGCGCAGCGGCGGGGAGGGTGAGGTGGGCGGCTCCGGCGCGTGGCATCGAGACCCACCTCACCCCAGCCCTCTCCCCCCGCAAGCGGGCGGAGAGGGGGCCGCGCTGCGACCCTCAGAGGATTTCGTGGTCATCTAACGGCTTTGCTCAGCGCAGGCCGAGGCCGCGGGCGATGATGCCGCGCAACACTTCGCGGGTGCCGCCCTGGATGGTCAGCTTGGGGGCGATCAGGGTGGTGTAGCGCAAGGCCTCTTCGAACCGGTCGTCGTTGGCGTCGGGCTGCGCGTCGCTCGGCGGCGGCGCCAGGAGGCGCACCTTGTCGGGCAGCGCCTGCTCGAAATTGGTGCCGAGGTCCTTGACCACCGCGGATTCGACCGCCGGCGTCTTGCCCGCTTGCAGCATGCCGGCGACCGACAGCGACATGCGCCGCAAGGTCGCGAGATGGGCGATCTGCCGGCCGATGCCTTCGGCAAGATGGTCGCTCGGCTCCTCGCCGGCGACCCGGACCAGCTCGGTCAGTGCCGAGAGGGTTTCGATCCAGCGGTCGGGGCCGCTCCTCTCATAGGCGAGTTCGTCGGTCGCCTGCTTCCATGCCATGTCGACCTCGCCGATCAGGTGCGAATCGGGCAGGAAGGCGTCGTCGAACACGACCTCGTTGAAATCATGGCCGCCGGTCAGGTTGATGATCGGCCGCGTGCGTGATGCCGGGCGTCTTCATCTCGACCAGGAATTGGGTCAGCCCGTGCCGGCGGTTTTCCTTGGTCGATGGCGAGGTGCGCAACAGGGCGATCATGTAGTCGGCCTGGTGCGCGTTGCTGGTCCAGATCTTGCGCCCGTTGACCAGCCAGCCGCCATCGGTCTTGGTGGCGCGGGTCGAGGCGGCAAACACGTCCGACCCGGAATTGGGCTCGGAGAGGCCGATGCAGAAGCACAATTCGCCCGACGCGATGCGCGGCAGGATCCGCTGCCGGATCTCCTCCTGGCCGTAGCGCAGAATGACCGGGCCCGATTGCCGGTCGGCGGTCGAATGGGCGCGGGTCGGCGCGTGCGCCGCCAGCAGCTCCTCGGTCACGACATAGCGTTCGAGCTGCGAGCGTTCGTGGCCGCCGTATTTCTTGGGCCAGGTCATGCCGATCCAACCCTTGGCCCCGACCTTGCGGCTGAATTCGCGCGAGAACGAGCCCTTGCCGCCATCCGCAGAAAAGGTGCCGGCCTCGGCCTCCTGGGCGAGAAAGGCACGGACCTCTCGCCGCAATTCCTCGGCCTCGGGCGGCAGCTCGACCGGATCGAAACGAAAGCTCGTGGTCATCGATGCCTCATGACTTCTCGGTGATGAACGGCCACAGCTGGTCGGCGCCGCGTTGCGCGACCATTCGGCCGAGGCGCCTCGCCCACACCGCCTCGTTGCCGAACTCCTCGCGCCACGCCCATAGCCGGCGCGTCGCATGATGCAGCGAATGCTCGTAGGTGAAGCCCATCGCACCATGGACTTGGTGGGCGATCGCCGCCCCGGCGCCGGCGGCCTCGCCGCCGCGCACCTTGGCGATCGCGATTTCGGCATCGCCCAAATCGGCGGCGGCGCAGGCCTCGGCGGCAAGATCGGCGGCGGCACCGGCGGCCGCGACCTCACCCGCCAAGGTGGCGAGGTTGTGCTGGACCGCCTGGAACTTGGCGATCGGGCGGCCGAACTGCGAGCGGTCGAGCGCCCACTGCACCGATTGGTCGAGGGTCTTTTCGAGCGCGCCGGCCATCTGCTGGAGCCGCACCGCGGCGCCAAGCCGCTGCAATATGTCCTCGTCAATGTCAGCCGGTTTGACCGCTTCGGGAACCGCGCCGTCGAACGACACGGTGTCGCGCGGCTCGCCAGCGAGGCTTTGGTCATGGGCGATCGGCAAGCCGGTCGCCGCGACCAGCGCCACCGCCCGCTCGCCGCCGCGGTGAACAAGGACGGCAATGTGAGCCGCGTTGCGGGCAAACGGGACCCGGCGCGCCCGCCCCGCAAGCCGGCCATCGCCGCCGAGCGCGATATGGCCGTCGGCATGCACCGGGGCGATCGTCATCGGCCCGGCGGGCACCGCGATCCCGGCACGCGCGAGCAACCAGCCGGCCATCAGCGTTTCGGCGAGCGGCGCCGGCACGGCGAAGCGGCCGGCCGCACGCAATACCGCAAAACCGTCCGCCATTGCCGCACCGGCGCCGCCGAATTCCTCCGGGACCCAGGCGGAGGCCAGTCCCGACTCTTCGATTGCGCCCCACAGCGCCTTCGGCCAAATGCCTTTTTCGGCATCGTTGACGGTGGCTGGCTCGCACAGATCCTGAAAGATGCGGGTCGCCGTATCGACGATGATGCTGTCGGTGCTGTCGCTCATCTCCGCTCCCGCTGCATCCCTTTGGCCGATGGGATCGTAGTGGAGGCGACGCCCGACGGGAAGCCTCGGCGGCGCAGGGCAGGGATCGACGACTTCTTGAATACCTGCTAGACTGCCGCCTAGCTTGTTGGAGCCAGCCATGAGCGACGTCGGAGCGTTCGAAGCAAAAAACCGCCTTGGCACATTGCTTGATCGGGTCGAGCGCGGTGAGGAGATCGTCATCACCCGGCGCGGCAGGCCGGTGGCCAAGCTCGTGCCGATCGGGCCGAGTTTCGATCGGGCAAAAGCCCGGCGCGCCGTTGCCGGTTTGCTCGAAGCGAGCCGGGGTGTCACGCTCGGCGGCCTCAAAATCCGCGACCTGATCGAAGAAGGCCGGTCGTGAGCTTCGTCCTCGACAATTCGGTGGCTCTGACCTGGTGCTTTGAGGACGAGCGGACGCCTGCGACCACGGCACTCTTGGAGCAGTTGGGCGAATCGGGCGCGGTGGCGCCCGCGCTCTGGCCGCTCGAGGCGTTGAACGGGCTGCTCGTCGCAGAGCGGCGCGGTCGCCTCGATGCCGACAAGCGACGTGCTTTGGCCGGATTCCTGCGCGCGTTGCCAATCAAGATCGACGATGAAATGGCGGGTCAAGCATGGACCATCACCGCCGATTTCGCCGAACGCTTCCGGCTATCGAGCTACGACGCCGCTTATCTCGAACTCGCTCAGCGTCACGATCTGCCGCTCGCATCTCTTGACCGTGATTTGCGCGCCGCCGCCGTGGCTCTGGGTCTCACGATCCTGGGAGATTAGCATGTTTATCGCGATGAACCGCTTCAAGGTCGCGCCCGGATCGCAGGCGGAGTTCGAGCGGGTGTGGAGGACGCGCGACACGCAACTCCGCAAGGTGCCGGGCTTTGTCGCGTTCCACCTGCTGCGCGGGCCGGGGCGGGAGGACCACGTGCTCTATTCCTCGCACACGCTATGGCGCAGCCGCGCCGACTTCGAAGCGTGGACCCGGTCCGAAGCGTTCCGCGCCGCGCACCGCGACGCTGGACAAAACCGCCCGCTCTACCTCGGCCACCCCGAGTTCGAGGGCTTCGAGGTCATTGAGACGGTGGAACCGCCAGCAGCTCCAACCTCATGCCGATGACCGTAGCCTGACCGTTTTCGTCATCCCGGCTTCCGCCGGGCGCAGGCCGGGACCCATGTCGGCCGTAGGCACCGTAGGCGCCGGCTTTCCGCCGGTGTGACAACCTTGCAGTGTTGCTCGCCGCCTGAGGTGACAGCCTCAAGCGATGACCTTTGCTTGCCGCAGTTCGTCCAGGGTGGCGCGGTCGTAGCCGAGGATTTGCAACAGCACCTCGTCGGTGTGCTGGCCCGGGGTTGGGACCGGGCCGACGCGGCCGGGGGTTTTCGACATCTTGATCGTGGCGCCGGGCAGGTACATCTCGCCGGCGACCGGGTCGTCCATCTTGACCAGCATCTCGCGCTCCCACAGATGCGGATCCTCCGCCACCTGCGGGATGGTCTTGACCGGGGCGACCGGGATGTCGGCCTCGACCAAGGCGCTGACGATCTCCTCCACCGTGTGCTCGGCGCACCAGGCCGCGACCGCCTGGCGGCGCGGATCGTTCGGACCGGAACGGCTCGAAAAGCGGCCGACCTCGGCGCCCGCTCCAGGGTCGCCGGTGGCGATCTGCATCAGCCGCGAGCCCATCTCGCGCCCCGAGGCCGAGATCACCACATGGCCGTCCTTTGCCGCGTACGGCGGGCGGCCGGCTTCGCCGCCCTCCTCGCCGGTCGCGAGATAATACGAGGTCGGGATCTCGACCATGGTCAGCGCCGAATCCAACAGGCAGACATCGACCACCTGGCCCTCGCCGGTGCGGTCGCGGTGATGCAGTGCCGCCAGCATGCCGATAGTCGCATGCAGCGAGGTGTAGCGATCGACGATTGAGGAGGCGGCGCCGAGCGGCCGGCCGACCGGCATCCCGGTCAGGTGCATCAGCCCGCTCATCGCTTGGCCCAACGGATCGAAGGCCGGTCGGTCGCGGTAGGGCCCGTATTGGCCAAATCCCGACACCGAGCCCAAGATGATGTCCGGCTTCAATTGGCACAGCCGGTCGTAGCCGAAGCCCATCTTGTCCATGACGCCAGGGCGAAAATTCTGCAGCACGATGTCGGCAGTCTTGACCAATGCCGCGAAAATCTCCTTGCCGCGCGACGTGCGCAGATCGAGACACAGGCTTTTTTTGCCGCGGTTGTAGACCGAGAAATAGACGCTCTGGCCGCGCACCAGCGGCGGCGACTGGCGGGTTTCCTCGCCGCCCAGTTTTTCGATCTTGATGACCTCGGCGCCGAGGTCGGAAAGGATCATGCCGCCGCGCGGCCCGGCCTGATAGCGCGCCAGCTCGAGCACCCTGATCCCGTCGAGAGCCCCGCCCATCGCCGCCTCCTCATCCTTGTGCCGCGCCGCGCGCTCATATCGCAAGTTGAGCTAACACCCCACCCCGCGTAGTGTCAAACCAACCACAGTCGCGCAGGAGAGCGAGCGATGACCGAATTCATCCTGACCGAGCGCCTGGACGGCGCTGCCCTGATCACCTTGAACCGGCCGGACAAGCTCAACGCGCTGAGCTTTGGCCTGGTGCGGGAGCTCGACGAAGCGCTGAGCGAGTACGAGAAGGATGACGCGGTCAAGTCGGTGATCCTGACCGGCGCCGGCGAGCGCGCCTTTTCGGCCGGGGCCGACATCCACGAAATGGCCGGGCTGACCAGCGAGGAATTGGCGGCGCGGCAGGCGTTTCGCGGGGAGGCCACCTGGCATATCGCGACTTTTTCGAAGCCGCTGATCGGGGCGATCAACGGGCTCGCCTATGGCGGCGCGGCATTGCTGTCCTCGACCCTCGATCTGCGCATCGGCTGCGAGCGCAGCCAGTTCCGCTTTCTGGCCGCGAGCTATGGCCGGGTCAACTCGACCTGGTCGCTGCCATTGCTGGTCGGTCTGCCCAAGGCGAAGGAATTGCTCTACACCGGCCGGGCGGTCGGCGCCGAGGAAGCCGAGCGGATCGGCCTATTGAACCAGGTCGTGCCGGCGACGCGCTTGGTCGAGACCGCGGTCGAAACCGCGCAGATGATCGCCAAGAACGACGCCCGCATGGTCCAGGGGATCAAGCGCCTCTTGCACGAGCAGATCGGCATGGGCTGGCGCGAGCGCTATGGCAACGAGGAGGATGCCCGCGCCAGCTCGCTCGCCGCCGGCCATCCGCGCGACGGCTTCAAGGATTTTCTGAGCCGCAAGGGAGCCGCGGACTAGTTGCGAATATCGGGAAAATCGGTCACGACGATTTCCTCGGCGGCGGTGTCGAGCACGGCGCAAGAGAGTTGCCGGCCGTTGCCTTGGTCGCGGGCCTCGCCGGCCGAGCCTGGGTTGACCACTAGCACCCGGCCGACGCGGCGCACCAGCTGATGGTGGGTGTGGCCATAGAGCACGAAATCGGCATCGGCCTCGGCAAACCGCTCCAGCAGAGAGCTGTGCGGATAGACATAGGCGCCGCGCGGCTCCCATGGCGTCGAGTGGACCGCGAGCAGCTTTTTGCCGGCGACCGAGAGCTCGAGCCGGTGTGGCCGGTCGGCGAGCCAGTCGAGCAGCCCGCGATCGATCCACTCCGGCTGGCGGGCGCGGGCGCCCTGTGGCCCAAGAAAGCCCTCCTCATGGTTGCCAAGGATTGTCAGCGCACCGCGGTCTTTGAGCAGCTGCACGACCTCGTTCGAGAAACGGTACTCGTAGATGCTGTCGCCAAGGCAGATCAATTCGTCGACATCGCCGACGATTTCCAAAGCCTGCAGCAGACCCTGATAGTTGCAATGGAGATCCGAGACAATGCCGATCTTCACGCGTCAGCCCCCACCCTGGCCCTCCCCCGCGCGCGGGGGAGGGAAGGCGAGGCGGCCCTCCCCGGGCGAGGCAGCGAGCGGGTGGCGGCAGCGCAAGAGGTTCATCGGCTTCAGGCTCATGACGATCTCGCCGTTCTGGTTCAGCACCTCGACCAGGGTGCGCACCATGCCGCGGTCCGGCCGCGAGCGCGAGCGGGTCGCTTCCAGCACGGTGACCCGGATGCGCAGCGCGTCGCCGGGGCGCACCGGGCGGGTCCAGCGCAACTCGTCTATTCCGGGCGAGGCGAGGCTCGCGACGTGCGACAGGAAATGCTCGACAAACAGCCGCATCATGATCCCGGCGGTATGCCAGCCGCTGGCGATCAGCCCGCCGAAATTGCCCCGTGCGGCGGCCTGCGGATCGACATGCATCGACTGCGGGTCATAGCGGCGGGCGAAGTCGAGGATCGCGGCCTCGGTGACCGCGACCTCGCCATATTCGTAAGCGGCGCCAGGCACGTAATCCTCGAACCAGCGGTCGTTGATCGGGGTCGCGAAATCGGCGGGCGGCAACAGCACCTCCCAGTCACGCCAAGGCCGGGCTTGACCCGGCCGTCGGCGATTGCATTACATCATCGCTGCGGAAAAGTCGTGGCTGCCGGGTAGCCCAAGGGCGCACCTGGCGCATGACGCAAGAGCGCCCGAGAGGGAGGAGATGACTTACGATTACATCATCGTCGGCGGCGGCTCGGCCGGCTCGGTCATGGCCAACCGGCTGTCGGCCAAGAGCGCGAACCGGGTGCTGCTGTGCGAGGCGGGGCAGGACACACCGCACGGCAAGGTGCCGCCCGAGATCCTCGACAGCTATCCCGGCACCGCCTATTTCGACCCGCGTTTTCATTGGACCGAGCTCAAGGTCCACACGCAAGTCATCTCGCACAACCGGCCACAAGAAAACCGCCCGCCATTGCGCAAATACGAGCAGGCGCGGGTGCTGGGCGGCGGCTCGTCGATCAATGGCCAGCTCGCCAACCGCGGCGCGCCCACCGACTACGACGAGTGGGAAGCGCGGGGGGCTGCCGGATGGGGCTGGAAGGACGTGCTGCCTTATTTCAAAAAGGTCGAGCGCGACATGGATTTCGACGGGCCGTGGCACGGCAAGGACGGCCGCATCCCGGTCCGCCGCATCTTCCCCGATTTGTGGACCGGCCATGCAAAGGCGATCGCCAAGGCCTTCGACGATGCCGGGTTTCCTTATATCCAAGACCAGAACGGCGAATTCAAGGATGGCTATTTCCCGATCACGATTTCGAACCTCTACGACCGCCGGGTGTCGGCGGCAATCGGCTATCTCGATCCGGGGACGCGGCTGCGCGACAACCTAACGATCTCGGCCGAAACTCAGGTCAAGGGGCTGCTGTTTGAAGGCACCCGCTGTGTTGGGGTCAAGGCGCTGGTCGGCGACAAGGAGACCGAGTTCCGCGTCGGCGCAGAGCGCGGCGAGGTCGTGGTCTCGTCCGGCGCCATCCATTCGCCGGCGCATCTGCTGCGCGCCGGGATCGGCCCGGCCGGCGATCTCAAGGATCTTGGCATCGATGTGGTCGCCAATGTGCCGGGGGTCGGCCAGCGGCTGATGGATCACCCGTCGATCTCGGTCTCCTCGTTCATCAAGCCTGAGGCGCGGCTCAATGGTGTCACCCGGCGCCACATCCTGCTGGCGCTGCGCTATTCGTCGGGCATCGGCGGCGCGCCGGCGGGCGACATGTTTGTCGCCGGGGTCAGCAAATCGGCGTGGCACGCGGTCGGCGAGCAGATCGGCTCGCTGCTGGCCGCGGTCTACAAGACTTTTTCCGAGACCGGCCAGGTCAAGCTCGCCTCGCGCGACTGGCGCGCCGAGCCGATCGTCGAGTTCAACCTGCTCTCCGACCGGCGCGACCTCGAACGGCTGATGGACGCGTTCCGCCGGCTGGGGGCGATGCAGATCGGCGCGGCCTTGCAGCAGGCCACCAGCAACCCGTTCCCGGCGAGCTATACCGAGCGGGTGCGCAAGATCGGCGTCGTCAACGCCAAGAACAAGCGGATCACCAATGTCGTCGCCAAATTGCTCGACGGCCCCGCCTGGCTGCGCCGCATGGTCATCGAGAAGGTGATCGTCGAGGGCTATCGCTTCGACCAGCTGATGCAGGATGACGAGGCGCTTGAGGACTTCATCCGCAAGGCCGCGATCGGGGTGTGGCACGCCACCTGCACCTGCCGCATGGGCGCCGAGGACGACCCGATGGCGGTGACCGACAATCACGGGCGGGTGCGCGGCGTCGCCGGCTTGCGCGTCGTCGATGCTTCGCTGTTCCCGGCGGTGCCCTGCGCCAACACTAATTTCCCGACCCTGATGACCGCCGAAAAGATCGCCGACGCGATGGTCTCGTCATCCTAAGACCCGGAATGCCGTCTGTGGGCGGCCCCGGCGATGCACGGGAAAGGCAGCGATTGGGCGGCGTTGGGCCGGGTGCGGTCATCGCCCGGCCCGTCTGCGCGGCGCCCGTGGACGCCGGCCCTGATGAAGTCCGCGGGATTGGCCTCCCTCCGCCAGGGGCGGCGGCGTTGAACAGCGCTAAATTGCCATAATCGCATGGCATGTTCCGGCCGATCGGGTGCTCGAGAGGTGTGGCGGCGTGCATGGAGGATCGGGTCGGGCCTGCAGATTCCCTGCAGAATGCAGGGGAAGCAGGGCAACGAGCGGCGGACGGGCGGTTTGTCCAAGGGCGGTCCGGCAACCCGGCGGGGCGGCGGCGCGGGATCGAAGAACCGGGCCTCTCTCGCCGCACAATCATTGCTGGAAGGGCAAGCCGAGGCGCTGGCCAGCAAAGCCGTCGAACTGGCATTGGGCGGCGATGTGGCGGTGTTGCGGTTCTGCCTCAGCCGGATCGCCGCGCCTCGCCGCGCGCCGGCGGTGCAGTTCGACTTGCCGCCGCTCGACAGCCTGAAGGACGTCGCCGGCGCGATGGCGGCGCTCGCTACTGCGGCGGCCGACGGGGTCATCACCCCCGGCGAGGCATTGGCGCTTTCCCGCGTCATGGACGCCTTGCTGCGGGCGATCGTGGCCCGCGAGGCCGAGCGGGCGCGAAAGGCATTTCTGGGCGGGCGGACGCGAGAGGCGCCGTGAGCTTGGCGGAGACCCAGGCTGCTCGACGCTGACGGCGCGGCGGCAGCCGATTTTGGCACAAACCCATCGCGCGGCGGCCGCCTCATTTACTTTGACCACAGCGGGCTTCGCATGATCGCTGCAGCGCTTAAATTTGTTCCCCCTGCGCCCGAAGCACCGCGTCAGCTCGCTGGAAAGCCAAGTCGCAGGGCTGCAATCCGGAATGGCAAGCATTCGCGCCGATATGGCGGCCATGTCGTTGCGCATCGACCGCATTGAGACGCGCCTTGACCGGATCGAGCGGCGGCTCGACCTCTTCGTCGCCCCGATCGCCTAACCCTGCGGCGTCTGTTCCGGGCGCGGTCCAGTGTAGCGGGCGCGCGGGCGGATCGGGAGGCCGCTCTCGTATTGCTCGATCGCATGCGCGATCCAGCCGACGCTGCGGCCGACCACAAACAGGGCGAGTGCGGCATCGGGCGGCAATCCGAGCGCGGTCGTCGCCACGGCGAGCGCGAAATCGACATTGGGGCGCCAGCCGACCAGCCGGCGCGCCTGCGGCGCCATCGCCGAGACCGCGTAGAGAATGGCGACGGCCCGCGGATCGCCCTCGGGGTAAAGCGGGTGGCCAAGCCCCGGCACGGCTTCGCCATGCGCCAGCCGGTCCGCCGCGGCGATCATCGGGTCGCTGCCGCGGGCGAGCTGCTGCAACAGCCGGGCCACCCGCACCGCCGCGCCGCCATGGCGCTCGCCCGACAACGCGCCGAGCGCCGCCGAGACCGCGGCATAGGGCGAAGCGCCGGTCGAGGCGACGCATCGCGCGACAAAAGTCGAGGCGTTCAGCTCATGGTCGGCCAGCAGTACGAGGCAGCGGCGCACGATGTCTGCGCCGGCCGCATCGAGCCCCCAGCCATCGGCGAGCCGGCGATGCGCCGGCGCCGGACCGGGTCCGCCGCCGACCGACGCGGTCAGCTCCGAGAGGATGCTGCGGCCGGCGCCGGCCACGCCCGCTCGCGTCAGATCAAGCTCCTGCTGGTCCGCCGCCGCCATCTCGGCGAGCCTCCTTTGACAGCGCTCGATCAAATGAGACGGCGGCCCCTTGCCACTAGCCTTTGCCCGTGAGCCGGGGGCAGAGGAGCCCCGCAAAGCCGGCGCGCGCGAGGCCGGTGTATCGATGGCGGGCTCACCCCACAGCAACGCCGCGACCTCCTCGAGCGTCGCGCTGTCGGACAGCCGCAGGACATCGTGCCCGCGATAATAGAGTCGGCCCGCCTCGATCAGCGAGATTGACGAATCAATGACCGGCATCGACGGCTCCGCCGCGGATGCGCCGGCCGTCTTGCCTCCGCCGCGCGTCGCGCGAACGGCATCGATGTCGTCCACCCGGTAGTGGCGCTCCCGGCTGCCCGGCACCGCAACCGAACGCAGCCGCCCGCGGCTGACATAGGCATAGAGCGTTTCGAGCTTGACGCCCAGCCGTGCCGCGGCCGCGCGAGCCGTCAGCAGATCGCCATTATGCATTGATCATAGAATCAAGATTGACATTGTGCGTCGCAATATGTGAGTCAACTCGTCGGTCAACATCAATGGTGTTGGAGGATATCATGGCCGCAGTCGCACAGAGTGTCACAATCACCCAAGGCAATGTGCCGGCCGAACTGCCGCTGCTGCGGCCGACGATCGGCCCGCCGGTGGTCGACATCCGCGGGCTTTATCGAGATGCCGGCCTTTACGCCTATGATCCAGCCCTTGGCGAGACCGCGATCTGCCGCTCGGCGATCACCTATGTCGATGGCGACAACGGCGTCCTGCTCTACCGCGGCTACCCGATCGACGCCTTGGTCGAGCGCTGCGGCTATCTCGAAATCTGCTGGCTGCTGCTGAACGGCGAATTACCGGGGGCGGCGCAACTCAACGGATTTACCGCCGATCTCGCGCGCCTGGCCGAACTGCCGGCGGAGGTTTCGGCGATCTGCCGGGGCTTCAGCCGCCGCGCGCATCCGATGGCGATGATCTGCGCGATGCTCGGCGGGCTCGCCGGCGAGTGCCGCGACGGCTTTGATATTTTCGATGCCGAGCAGCGCCGGCTGGCGACGCACCGGCTGATCGCGCTGATGCCGGTCATCGCCGCGGCGGCTTATCGGCACGGCCTCGGCCAGGCCAGCGCATCGCCGCCGGGCGGGCTCGGCTATGCGGAGAATTTTCTGCACCAGCTGTTCGCGGCGCCAGGCGAGCCCTATCGCCCGGACGGGGCGGCGGCGCGCGCGCTCGACGCGTTGCTGATCGTCCAGGCCGATCACGAGCAGAACGCCTCGACCTCGGCGATGCGGCTGGTCGGCTCGACCCGCGCCAACCCCTACGCCTGCACCGCCGCCGCGGTGGCGGCCCTGTGGGGGCCGCTGCATGGCGGGGCGAATGAGGGCGTGCTGCGCACGCTTGAGGAGATCGGCGCCGTCGCGCGCATCCCAGAGATGCTGGCCCGCGCCAAGGACAAGAACGATCCCTACCGGCTGATGGGCTTTGGCCATCGCGTCTACAAAAGCTACGACCCGCGTGCCAAGGTATTGCGCCCGCTGTGCCGCGAGATCGTCGCGGCGCTCGGCCAGCGCGATGACCCCCTGCTCGAGCTGGCGATGGAATTGGAGCGGGTGGCGCTCGAAGACGATTATTTTGTCAGCCGCAGGCTCTACCCCAACGTCGATTTCTATTCTGGCATCATCTTTCGCGCCCTGGGGTTGCCGCCGGCGATGTTCACGCCAGTTTTCGCGGTGGCGCGCACAGTCGGCTGGCTCGCCCATTGGAACGAGATGATCGCCGATCCCGAAACCCGGATCTTCCGCCCGCGCCAGCTCTATCAGGGCGCCCGCGAGCGCCCGGTCGCGCCGATCGAGCGACGCGAACAGCGCCCGCCGGCGAGCGGCTGACGCTGGATGCCGCGACCGGGCACGCCGGCTCGGATTCGAGCCTCACCCGATCCGGCGATTCTCGCGCTTAGCCCCGAGGCGGGTCGGCGCCGGCCTGCTTGACCGCCTCGAACGGGCGCGAACTGATGCGCCCGGCGATCTCGGCGATCTTGGTGCTCTGGTCGAGAAACGCCTGCAGATTGCCGCGCAGCAGCCGCGCCTGGATTTCGATCATCTCGGGCAGGCTGCGGCAATTCATCAGCGCGCGGCTCGCATCCGCGGTCTGGCGCATGACCTCTTCGCCATAATGCGCCCAGGCGCTGGCGATGTCCTGCACGCCCTGGGTGATCGCCGAGCCCGAGCGCAGCGCCGCGTCGGCGCCGGCGGTGGTCGCCGCCCCCGCCTGGCGGACCCCTTCCTGCGCCTGCGCGGCCAACTGCTCGGTCTGCTGGCGCACCGCCTCGCCGGTGCTGCTGACGGCCTCGGCCGTCGTCGTCGCGAAATTCGGAACGGCATCCTCGGCCTTCTCGCCGGCGCCGCGCCCCGCGCTTCTGGCTTCTGCCATTGGACCCTCCTTGTCGATTTGTTTTCGTTAACGCCGGGATCGTGCGGCTGCTCCGCCGGCGTGACATTTTCTGGACGCCGGGTATGCAGCATCGAGTCGATTTGCGCCGGCGACGGAACCGTGTATCTCCGTTCGGCGCCCGGTTGCCGGTGATGTTGCGGGCGCACACAGAGGGGCCTGGCATGATCCACCCGATCGTTCTGTCCGGCGGCTCCGGCACCCGGCTGTGGCCGATGTCGCGGGCGCTCTATCCCAAGCAGCTGCTGCGCCTGCTCGGTCGTGAGAGCCTCTTGCAGCAGACCGTGCAGCGCGTCGGCGACCGCGGCCGATTCGCGGCGCCACTGGTGATCGCCAACGAGGAGCACCGCTTTATCATTGCCGAGCAGCTGCGCGAGATCGCGACGGCGCCGCAAGCCTTGGTGCTCGAGCCGGTCGGCCGCAATACGGCACCCGCCGCCTGCGTCGCGGCATTGGCGGTGGCCGAGAGCGACCCCGGCGCCTTGATGCTGGTGATGCCCTCGGACCACATGATTGCCGACGAGGCGGCCTTTGCGGCGGCGATCGACCGCGCGGCGTCGGCGGCCCACGAGGGCGCGCTGGTGACCTTTGGCATTGCCCCCGAGCGCGCCGAGACCGGCTATGGCTATATCCGGCGCGGCGCCGCTTTTGGCCAGCTCGACGGCGTCTTTCGGGTTGCCGAGTTTGTCGAGAAGCCCGGCGCCGACGAGGCCCAGGCCTACCTTGCCTCGGGCGAGCATTTCTGGAACGGCGGGCTGTTTCTGTTTGCCGCGGAGGCCTATCTCGACGAGCTCGAGCGGCTGCGGCCGGCCATCGTCGGCGCCTGCCGACGCGCCTTGGCCGAGGCCAGCCGCGACGCCGATTTCATCCGGCTCGGAGCCGAGGCGTTTAGCGCCTGCGAGGCCGATTCGATCGACTATGCGGTGATGGAGCGCACCGGGCTCGCCGCGGTCGTGCCGGTCAGCATGGGGTGGAGCGACATCGGCTCCTGGGACGCGCTGTGGGAGATGGGCGCCAAGGATCAGCACGGCAATGTGATCGCCGGCAACGTCGTCGCCGAAGACGCCAGCAACTGCTATCTGCGCTCCGAGGCCGGGCTGGTCGCCGCCGTCGGGATCGAGGATCTGGTCGTGGTCGCGACCGCCGACGCGGTCATGCTGGCGCCGCGCAACCGCACTCAGGAGGTCCGGCAATTGGTGGCGCGGCTCGTCCGCGAGGGGCGCGAGGAGGCCGAGGCGTTGCCGACCGTGCATCGCCCGTGGGGCACCTACCGCTCGCTGCATAACGGGCATCGGGTGCAGGTCAAGCACATCATGGTCAAGCCCGGCGGGCGCCTGTCGCTGCAGATGCACCACCACCGCGCCGAGCATTGGATCGTCGTCGAGGGCACCGCCAAAATCCGCCGCGGCGACCAAGAGATGATGCTGACCGAGGACCAATCGACCTACATCCCGCTCGGCACCGCGCACCGGCTGGAAAACCCCGGCAAAATCCCGCTGCACCTGATCGAGGTGCAATCCGGCAGCTATCTGGGCGAAGACGACATCGTTCGCTTCGAGGACAGCTACGGCCGAACCTAGTTGTTGGAACCAAACGCGATGATTCCCAGTCATAGACGGCTGAATCGAAATTGCTTCGTCGCTCCGTTCCTCGCAATGACAAAGCCTTTGACGTGTCATTGCGAGCAAAGCGAAGCAATCTCGATTGCCGCCACCCGTTATCGAGGGTCTGATCCGCACCGCAAGTATCTTGATCACGAAATCCCCAAGTCACTCCCGTCCATTCTTATTCGTCATCCCGGCGCAGGCCGGGACCCATGTCAGCCATAGGCACCGGCCGTCGCCGGTGTGACGGTAATGGATGCGTCGTTCACTAATGAAGTTCTCGTTCGCCACACCAGAACGTAATCGGACATGACATTCCTGCAGGCGATCGTCTTTGCGGTGTTCCAAGGCGTCACCGAGCTGTTCCCGGTCAGCAGCCTTGGTCACGCGGTCATTCTGCCGGCGGTGCTGGGCTGGCACATCGACCAGGATTCGCCGCGATTCCTGCCGTTTCTGGTGGTGCTGCATGTCGGCACCGCGACGGCCCTCTTGGTCTATTTCTGGCGGGAATGGCTGAGCCTGGCTCTGGCCGCGCTCGGGCGCGGCGGCGCCACCGGCCGGACGATCCAGGAAAACCGTCATCTGATCGCACTTCTCGTGCTCGGCACGTTGCCGGCGGTGGTGCTGGGCTTTGTGTTTGAAAAGCCGTTGCGCCATCTGTTCGGGTCGCCGGTGGCCGCCGCATGCTTTCTGATCGTCAACGGCGTCGTGCTGTTTGCCGGCGAGCGGCTGCGCCGGCGCGCCAATGCCGCGGCGGACCGGCGCGAGATGGCGCGGGCCGGCTGGTTTGACGCGATCTTTGTCGGCCTGTGCCAGGCGGCGGCGTTTTTTCCGGGCATTTCGCGCTCGGGCGCCACGATCGTCGGTGGATTATTGGTCGGCTTGCGGCACGAGGATGCCGCGCGTTTTTCGTTTCTGCTGGCGACGCCGATCATCGCCGGCGCCGCGGTGCTCGAGATTCCGAAGCTGCTGCACGCCCATGACGGCGCCGGCGCAGCAGGGTTGAGCGCCGCGGCGCTGTGGGCCGCCGGCATCGTCGCCGGCGTCACCGCCTATGCCAGCACCGCCTTTCTGATGCGCTATTTCCGCCATCGCGAGGAGCACGCCGCGCTCGATCCGTTCGCTTATTACTGCTGGCTCGCGGGCGGGCTGGCGCTCTTATGGCTGAAGCTCGGGTGATCGGTTTCGCGCGGCGGGAGGGCGGCGGCCGCCGATGACAGTTCCGCCGCGGCCTGTTAGAAAGCGCGGACCCGATCCTGCGTCAGCGGAGGCGAGAGATGGCCAAGCCCTACATCATCGCGCTGGAAGAGCATTATTACGACGCCGAAGTCAAAAAGCATTTTACCGGGATCGACGCGTCGAACGCGCCGCGGCTGGTCGAGCGGCTCGACGATGTCGGCGCGCTGCGGCTGAAGGAAATGGACGAGGCGGGCATCGACCTGCAGGTGCTCTCGCACGCCAATCCCGGCCTGCAGAAGATCGATGCCGAGACCGCGGTGCGGCTGGCGCGCGGCGCCAACGACCGGCTGCATGAGACCGTCCGCGCCCATCCCGACCGTTTTGCCGCCTTTGCCGCGATCCCGACCCCCGATCCAAAGGCCGCGGCTGACGAGCTCGAGCGCACGGTCACCCGGCTCGGCTTCAAGGGTGCGCTGGTCAACGGGCTGACCAATGGCCTCTTTCTCGACGACCAGCGGTTCTGGCCGATCTTCGAGCGGGCGGCAGCCCTCGACGTGCCGCTCTACATGCACCCCTCGATCCCGCATCCAGCCGTGGTCGAGGCTTATTACAAAGATTACGTGCAGCAATACCCGTCATTGCTTCGCGCCGCCTGGGGTTTCACGGTCGAGACCGCGACGCAGGGGGTGCGGTTGGTGCTGAGCGGGGTGTTCGACAAATATCCGGGCCTGCGGATCATCATCGGGCATCTCGGCGAGGGCCTGCCGTTTTATCTGTGGCGGATCAACATGGGGTTCGCCCGCGATGGCAAGGGGGGCAGGGGCTTTCGCGATGTTTTCTGCGAGCACTTCTACATTACGACCAGCGGCTTCTTCTCCGACCCGGCGCTCTTATGCTGCGTGATGGAGATGGGGATCAATCGCATCATGTTCTCGGTCGACTACCCGTTTGTCGAAAATCCGCCCGGCACGAAATGGACCGAAACCTTGCCATTATGCGCCGAAGACAAGGAAAAGCTGCTGAGCGGCAACGCCAAGCGCATCTTAAAGCTGTAGCGGCGCCGGCTATCCGTTGTCATCGAGCGCGGCAAAAGGGGGAGCCGGGTCGGACACTCCTCGCAGCTGCAACGGCGTGCGCCGGCACCCTGCCGCCGCCCGCGTCGCGCCGTCCCTGTTTGGGAGACCATCCGATGATCGAGCAAACCCTGGACATCGCCACCAAGGATGGGGCGATGGAGACGTTTATCACCCGGCCCGAGCGCGGCGGCCCGTTTGCCGCGATCCTGCTGTTGATGGATGCGCCCGGCATTCGCGAGGAGTTGCGCGACATGGCCCGCCGCCTCGCCACGACCGGGTATTACGTGCTGTTGCCCAATCTTTATTACCGCGCCGGGCGCGACACGGTCTTTGGGCCGGACGTGCTGGAGCAGGGCAGTCCCGAGCGCGAGCGCATGCGCGCGGTGCGCACCAAAATGACGATCCCCCCGGTCATGGAGGACATTGGCGCGATGCTGGCCTTCCTGGAGCGCCAGAGCGAGGTGAAGAAGGGGCCGGTCGGCGCGCATGGCTATTGCATGAGCGGCCCCTATGCGCTCGCCGCCGCAGCGCGCTACCCCGAGCACGTCGCCGCCGCCGCGTCGTTTTATGGCACCTGGCTGGTCAGCGACGCCGCGGAGAGCCCGCATCTGTCGATGGGCCGGGTCAAGGGCGAGCTCTACATCGCCTGCGCCGAGCATGACGAATTGGCGCCATTGCCGATGGTCGAGGAATTGCGCGGGCTGTTCGGCCGCGCCGGCGCCACGGGTGAGATCGAGCTCTACCCCGGCGTCCATCACGGTTTCGCGTTTCCCGAGCGCTGGTGCTACGACAAGCCGGCGGCCGAGCGGCATTGGGAGCGGCTGATCGCGCTCTACCGGCGGCGGCTCGGCTGAGCACACCCACATGCCCCATTCAGCGAGGCCGCCCGCCATGGCCGATACGGGCACCCTCTTCACGCCACGCGCCGGCTGGGAATTGCTCGCCGATCCGCTGCTCAACAAGGGCACCGCCTTTACCGAGGCCGAGCGCGACGCGTTTGGCCTGCATGGGCTCTTGCCGCCGCATATCGGCACCCTCGAGGAGCAGGCCTCGCGCCGGCTCATGGTGCTGCGGCGGTTTGCCAGCGACCTCGAGCGCTACGCGTTTCTGCGCGAGTTGCACGACAACAACGAGACGCTGTTCTTTGCGCTCCTGGAACAAAATATCGAGGAATTGCTGCCGCTCGTCTATACGCCGACGGTCGGCGCCGGCTGCCAGCAATTCAGCCAGCTGTTCCGTAAGCCGCGCGGCCTGTTTCTGAGCCTGCCGCACCAGCACCGGCTGAAGCAAATCCTGGCCAACCCGCGCTTCGACCGGGTCGAGGCGATCGTCCTGACCGATGGCGAGCGCATCCTCGGCCTCGGCGACCAGGGTGCGGGCGGCATGGGCATCCCGATCGGGAAATTGGCGCTCTACACCGCCTGCGGCGGCCTCCATCCGGCCACCACCCTGCCGATCATGCTCGATGTCGGCACCGACAATCAGGAGCGGCTCGCCGACCCGCTCTACCTCGGCTGGCGCCACGAGCGGGTGCGCGGACAGCAATATGACGATTTTGTCGAGGCGGTCGTTACTGCCATCGCCCTGCGCTGGCCGCATGTGCTGCTGCAATGGGAGGATTTCGCCAAAAACAACGCCTCGCGCCTGCTCGAGCGCTATCGCGGCCGGCTGTGCACCTTCAATGACGACATTCAGGGCACCGCGGCGGTGGCGGCCGGCACGTTGCTGTCGGCGATCAACGTCACCGGCGTCGAATTGACCGAGCAGCGGATCGCCGTGTTGGGCGCGGGCTCGGCCGGCTGTGGCATTGCCAGCCTGATCTTAAAGATGATGGTCGAAGCCGGGTTGCCGGAGAACGTCGCCGCCGCGCGGTTCTGGATGGTCGATCGCGACGGGCTCCTGGTCGATGCCATGAACGACATCACGCCGTTCCAGAGGCCGTTTGTGCAGCAGCGAGCCGCAATCGCGGGCTGGGCCTTTGACCATCCCGATAAAGTTTCGCTGTTGGATGTCGTGCAGAACGCCAAGCCGACCGTGCTGATCGGCGTCTCGGGCCAGCCTGGGGCCTTTTCCGAGGCGGTGGTGCGGGCGATGGCCGAACACAATCGGCGGCCGGTGATCTTTCCACTGTCGAACCCGACCTCGCGCGCCGAGGCCACACCCGAGGACATCGAGACATGGACCGAGGGGCGGGCGGTAATCGGCGCCGGCAGCCCGTTCCCGCCTTTGACCCGCAACGGCGTCCGCTTCAAGATCGACCAGACCAACAATTCCTACATCTTCCCCGGCGTCGGGCTCGCCGCCGTGGCGGTCAAGGCCCGGCACATCAGCGACGCGATGTTTGTCGCCGCCGCCAAGGCCCTGGCCGCGGCCTCGCCGGCTGCCGACAACCCGGAGAGCAATCTCTTGCCGCCGGTCACGGCATTGCGCGAGGTCGCCTTTGCGGTGGCGTTGGCGACCGCGGTCGCGGCGCACCGGGAAGGGCTGAGCCAGGGCATCGAGACCGACCAGATCGAGGCCGCGATCCGCGCCAAGGTGTGGGCGCCGCGCTATCTGCGCTATGAGCCCGCCAACCCGCCGGGGGCGTAACCCGCCGGCCGCGGATCGGATCTGCGCCGAACATCGGGCTCGCGGGCTGCTACTGGCGGCGCTGCTGGCCGGGCTCGCCGGAATGGTCGATGGCATCGGGTTTATGCGCCTTGGCCATCTGTTCGTCTCGTATATGAGCGGCAACACCACGCAGATGGCGCTCGCCGCCGGGCGGCTGCGCCTCGACGAGGCCGGCTCGATCCTGGTGCTGATCGGGCTGTTTGTCGCGGGCGCGGCCGGCGGCCAGATCCTCGCCCATCTGACCGGCCGGCGGCATCTGACCGCGGTATTGGCCATTGTGACAGCACTGCTGGCGGCGTCGGCTTCCCTCGGCACCGCTCCAAAGCCGCTGGTGCTGGCGATGGGCGCGCTGAACGCCGCCATGCACAGCGCCGGTAACGTCAGGGTCAACCTGACTTTTGTCACCGGCACCCTGGTCAGGTTCGGCCAAGGCCTCGGCGATCTGTTGGTCGGCCGTCCCCAGGGGTGGGTCTGGGTCGAGCAGGCGGTCCCGTGGCTCGGCATGGTCGGCGGCGCCGCCCTCGCCGGCGCCCTTTATGTGCGGATCGGCTCGACGGTGGACTGGGTCCCGGTCGGCCTCGCCGGCGCGCTGCTGCTGTGGTCGGCGGCTATTCCCGAGCCGCCGCAGTAAGGGGAGCGGCGAGGCAGGCGGTGAGCTGCGCCCGCAAGCCGTCGGCGTCGAGATTTTTGCCGATCAGCACCAGTCGGCTGCCATGCGCCGTTCCCGGCGGCGCGGGGTCCAGGGTGAACCGCTTCCCGACCAGGTGAAAGATGTGCCGCGATCCGCTGCCGTCGATCGAGAGCACGCCCTTGGCGCGGAACACATTTCCGGGCAGCTCTTCGAGAAAGGACTGGAATTTGTCGGCTGCAAACGGCCGGTCGCTGGCGAACGAAACCGCTTCGTACCCGTCGGCGGCCAGATGACCGTGACCCTGCTCGGCCGCATAGCGGTCGGACTGGAACGCCCCGGCGCCGAGGATCAGCGGCGGCGGAATTTCGGCTCGGGCGGTGCGCACAATCCTGCCGCCGCCGATCTCCGCGATCTTTTCTTCGACCGACCGCGCCGTGTCGTCGCCGACCAGGTCGCATTTGTTGAGCAGGATCACATCGGCATAGCGCAATTGATTGATCGCGGCTTTGCCGTCGAACCGGTCGGGGCTGAAGTTTAGCGCATCGACGACCGCGACAACCGCATCAACGCGCACCCGGTCGCGGAATTCGGTGCGCAGAAATGTCAACACGATCGGCAACGGGTCGGCGAGCCCGCTGGTTTCGACGATCAAGTGCTCGACCCGCGGCTCGGCGCTGCAGTACCCGAAAGATCGCATCCACCAGATCGTTGTTGATCGAGCAGCAGATGCAGCCATTGGCGAGCTCGACCATGTCGTCGCCGGCGCCGATGATCAATTCGCTGTCGATCGCGATGTCGCCGATCTCGTTGACCATGACCGCGATCTTGAGCCCATGCGGCTGGGCCAGGATATGGTTGACCAAGGTGGTCTTGCCGCTGCCGAGAAAGCCGGTGACGATCGCCACCGGCAGCCGCGCCTCGCCTTCCGCCGGCGACATTTCAGGCGGCGAAGGTGTAGGTGGTGCCGACCGCCGATTGGCTGACCGCCTCGCCGAAAGCATTGGCCAGCGCGTGCAAGGCGCGCCAGCCGGTGCAGTGGCCGGTGATGATGTGGCTGATCGCGAACGGCCGCAGCCCTTCGACCGTCTGCGGGATGATCGCCTCCATGACCCCGCCCAGATGCAGGCCGCCGATCACGCAATGGATCGGAATATCCGGGAACAATCGGCGCACCTCGGTGCAGACATTGACGATGCCGGCATGCGAGCACGAGCTCAACACGACGAGGCCCAATTGCCGCACATGCGCGACCAGCATGCGCTCGTCGAGCAGCAGCGGGTCGGGCTGCCAGGGCGCCTCGGGGCAGGTGCGGCTCAAATGATCGACCCGGCCTTTTTCAAAGGCGCTGAGCCGCGGGATCTCGCCGCTCAAATAGAAATGCCGGTCGAGCAATAGCCGCGCGGCCGGGTCGTTGACAATCGTGGCGCCGAGCGCCGCCATCTCGGCCGGGGATGGCACGTTCGCGGCCGGAACCACCGTGCCGCTCGCCAATCGGACCGCGCGCTCGTTGAACATGCCGGGGTTGACGTGGACCGCTGCTTTGCCGCCGGCCCGACCGATTGCCTGCAATGTCGCGGGCAATGCGGCCATGTGGTCCCAATGGCCGTGGCTGACCGCGATCGCCTCGACCTCGCCCAAAGGGATGCCGAGATTGGCGCAATTGCGGATAAAGATCGCCCCTTCCGGCCCGGTGTCGAACAGCAGCGTGTGGCGCACCCCGCCCACGTCCGAGACCAGCCGGCAGCCAAACCCCAGATTGGCGCACAGCAAGGCTTCGCCCGACAGCGCCGTGGCCCCGGCCCGCACGACATTGGCGAACTCGGAAACCGCGAACAACGTCTTGCTGACGTAATTGTCGCTGACATCGTCGGTAATCACATCGACCGCCAGAGTGTCGAGCGGAACCAAGGAAATTGCCGAACTGCCGGTGCCCGTCAAATCGAACTCCTCGCCGCCGAACGCGCGATCCTAGGCTGCGGGCGCCATCAGGGCAATTTCTTCGCTGGGCCGGCCCATGTCCCGACTTCGTCGACCGGGTGCCGCCGCGCCTGCACCGCCCAGGGTAGACAAACCCATAAACGATCAGGGCGATATTCGAGTTCTCGCACCTAGACCCGATGCCCGCTGAGTGATTCACTCAGCGGACATCGGGTCCAGGAGGGAAATCTCCATGTCTGGCATTACCCCGTGCCTGTGGTTTAATGGCAACGCCGAAGAGGCCGCCGAGTTCTATGCCTCGCTGTTCCCCAACAGCCATGTTGATGCGGTCCATCGCGCACCGAGTGACTACCCCTCGGGCAAGGCAGGCGACGTGCTGATGGTCGAGTTCAGACTGATGGGTCAGCCGTTCACCGGCCTGAATGGCGGACCGCAATTCCAGTGCAATGAAGCGGTCTCGTTCCAGATACCGGTGGAGACCCAGGCCGAGGCCGATCGCTTCGCCAACGCGCTCTCGGCGGTCCCCGAGGCTGAGCAATGCGGCTGGGTGAAAGACCGGTTCGGCGTGTCGTGGCAGATCGTTCCCCGCCAGTTTATCAGGCTGATCGGCGATGCCGATCGCACCCGCGCAAGACGGGCCTTCGAGGCGATGATGCAAATGAAGCGTCTCGACATCGCCGCGCTCGAGCGCGCCGCCGACGGCATCACCCCACCCGCCTAAACCGCCGCGTGGCCGAGGCCGGGTCCGGCCACGAGGTCGCCGGCGGGGAGTAGCGCTGGTCATTTTCCGGATTGCCTGCGATTGCGAGGCCGATCACACGCTGCGGCGGTTGGGAAACGGCTCGCGGCTGATCATTCTATGCTGGTATGCTTCAGGGCACCCACGGAGGCTGACGGCTCGGCTCCAGGCAAAGGAGGCCACATCCATGACGATCGATGTCGCGACCGGCATTGTCCGCATTCTCAAGCAAGAGGGTGTGGGTTGGGTTTCGACCTTCCCGGTCTGCCGGGTGAACAACGCGCTGGGGCGCGAAGGGGTGCCGATGCTGATGATGCGCGACGACCGCTACGCCGTCGCGGTCGCCGACGCGTTCTCGCGCATCAGCGCCGGCTCCCAGGGGGGCTCCCAGGGGGGCTCACGCATCGGGGTGTGCACCTTCCAAGGCGGTGTCAACGCCGCCGGCATGCAGTACGCCTATGCCGGGATGGCGCAGGCCTTTGAGGATGGCTCGCCGGTTCTGTGCATCACCGACGGCGTGCCGGCCGGCAGCTCGGGCAACAGCCAGTACGATGTCGCATCGGCGATGAAGACCGTGTCGAAGTGGTTCGGCTATCTCGACAAGCCCGAGCGCACGCCCGAGCTGATGCGCCGCGCCTTCACGATGCTGCGCAGCGGCCGGCCGGGCCCGGTGATCCTGGCTATTCCCAATGCCACAGCCACATACGACGAGACCGCCGACCCCTACCTTCCCGTCAAGGGCTGGAAATCCGCACCCGACCCGGCCGATGTGCGCGCCGCCGTCGACCTGCTCCTCCAAGCCCGCAACCCGCTGATCTACGCCGGCGAGGGGGTCATCTACGCTGGCGCCTCGGACGAGCTGAAAGCGCTGGCGGAGCTGGTGAATGCGCCGGTGATCACGACCCTCAAGGCCAAAGGGGCGTTCCCCGAGGACCATCCGCTGTTTGTCGGCGTGCGCGGCGATCAGGTGGCGCACTACCTGGACAAGAGCGACCTGATCCTCGCCATCGGCTCGAGCCTGTCGCCGGGCCGCTTCAGCCACGCCATTCCCGATCCGGCGAAAAAGACCATCATCCACTGCAACGTCGACGAGCTGCACATCAACAAGATGTATCCGACCGCGCATGCGGTGATCGGCGATGCGCGTTTGACGTTGCAGTCGCTGCGCCAGGAAGTGTCCGACCGCACGGCTGGCGCCGGGCGGGCGGCAGGTAATGTAGCGGCGGAAGTAAGGGCCGCTCGCGACCAGGGGCTCGCCAGATACCGGCAGGTCATGAACTCCGACGAGACGCCGATCAACCCCTATCGGGTGTACGGCGATCTGATGGAGGTGCTGGATCTGAAGAATTCGTTTGTGACGCACGAAAGCGGCAACACGCGCGACCAGCTATCGACCGTCTTCGACACGCTGATCCCGCGCGGCTTTCTCGGCTGGGGCAATGTCTCGACCTTGGGCTTCAGCCTGGCGGCCGCCATTGCCGCCAAGAAGGCGTTTCCGGAGAGGGCATCAGTGGCGGTCACCGGCGAAGCGGGCCTCGGCTACATGCTCGGCAACCTCGAGGTTCTGCTGCGCGAGAAGCTCGGGGTCACGGTCGTGCACATTTCGAATGGCGGCTTTGCCGGCTATGGGCCCGGCTTCTGGGGGCCGGGGCACGATCCCTTCACCCACCGGGTGCTGGGGCCCGACGAGGTGGATATGTCAAAGGTGATCGGCGCCCTCGGCTTCCACACCGAGCGGGTCAGCGAGCCGGCCGAAATCGTCCCGGCCCTGCGGCGGGCGCTCGAGGTCAATGCGTCGGGTCGCCCGGCCTATATCGAGTTCATCTGCTGCCAGTACCCGGTCTACGGCCAGTGGGTGGGACGCGGGGAGGGGTGACAGGATGCAGAGGACAACTCGGGGTTCCTGCGCAGGCAGGAACCCATCTCGCCTGCGATCGAGTGGTTGCACGATGGGTCCCTGCCTTCGCAGGGATCCGGCGAATACCAGCGAGTTTATGAGCCGGCCTTTGTGATCCAGGCTTGCCGCAAACCTCGGGTCTCTGCCCACGGGTCCGGCCTAGGGGGGGCGGCCCGAGGATAAACTCCGGCAAGGACCCATGTTCCGGTCCACGCGATGCCGTTCGTCTATCTCCTCGCCGCTAAACCGTATGGGACTCTCTACGTCGGTTCGACCTTCGAGCTCGCGCGCCGCGTTTGGCAGCACAAAACACGCGCGATCCCCGGCTTTACCGCCAAATACGGCGTGGACCGTCTCGTGTGGTTCGAAACCCATGAAAGCCTTGAGACAGCATTGGTCCGGGAACGGCAAATCAAGAAGTGGAAGCGTGACTGGAAAATCAATCTGGTTGAACGCGAAAACCCGCATTGGGCCGATCTTTACCCATCCCTGTCGCCGTAATGCGGCGGACGGCATGGGTCCTTGCCTGCGGGGACCCGATAAAGCGGAGTGCCGTTGCGGCAAAGCGTTGAGAGTTGCTAAAAGGGAAGTGCCGGCTCCCTGCGCAGGCAGGGACCCATTTCGCCAGCGCTCGAGCGGTTGCCCGATGGGTCCCTGCCTTCGCAGGAACCCGATAAACATCACGCTTGAGGGTATGAAACGATGCCGAAGCTGATCCCCGTCGGTGCCATGCGGGGCAATCCGGGGTTGCTGCCTGCAGGCAGGAACCCATTTCGCCGGCGATCGAGTGGTTGCACGATAGATCCCTGCCGGAGTTTATCCTCGGGCCGGCCGTAGGCCGGACCCGTGGGCAGGGACTCGATAAAGCGAAGTGCCGTTGCGGCAAAGCGTTAGGAGTTGCTAAAATTTGTGAGGTGCCGGGTCCCTGCGCAGGCAGGGACCCATCTCGCCAGCGCTCGAGTGGCTGCCCGATGGGTCCCTGCCTTCGCAGGAACCCGATAAACATCACGCTTGAGGGTATGAAACGATGCCGAAGCTGATCCCCGTCGGTGCCATGCGGGGCAATCCGGGGTTCCTGCGCAGGCAGGGACCCATTTCGCCAGCGCTCGGGTGGTTGTACGATGGATCCCTGCCTTCGCAGGGATCCTGTAAAGAGGAGCACCTACTGTTCCCGCAAGGCGATGTAAGCTGTTGAAACCGGTAACTCATTTCCGGTCAGGCTCTGAGGAAACGATGCCGAAGCTGATCCCCGTCGCCGACTCGTTGAGCAAGCCCTTCTGGGACGCCGTCAATCAAAGGCGGCTCGTCCTGCAGCACTGCGCTCACTGCGACCGGCTGCAATACCCGCCGCAACAGGCCTGCCAATTCTGCAGCTCGGCCGCCGGCCTAACGTGGCAAGAGGTCGAGGGCAGAGGCCATATCGCGACCTACATCGTGATCGAGGACGGCCGCCTCAACCGGCGCATGCTCGATCAGCCCTATAATTTGGCAATGGTGACCTTGGACGCGGACCCGCGGGTCAATTTCTATTCCAACCTCCCGGGCACCCCGCCCTACCAGGCGCCGGTGGGCGCCGCCGTCGCGGTGACCTTCGAGGAGGTGGCCCCAGGCCAGCTCATCCACGAGTGGCGGGTCGTCGCGTAGTGTGCCGAATCCGAAATTCGCGGTGGCACTCTGCGGCGGTCGGCCATCAGCGTTCTGAGGGCTTGGTATGAACGCAGAATTTGCTCCAACTTCATATTTCAATTCTCTTACAGAGGATGAAAAGAAGGCAGTGCTGGAAAGTGGCGTAGGTCAAGAGGTCCTGCACGACGGCCTCCGGTTCGCGATACCAATCTGGTGGGTATATCAGGACACGACAGACGCATTCGGCTTGCGGAATGGCAGTGCCTTTCTCATTGAGCTTGGGCAGGGCGTCATCGCCGTCACAGCCGCTCATGTTTTCGGCGAGTATTGCGACAACAAACGGCAGGCGCGGGCAGCCGTCTGCCAGCTTGGAAATGCGCTGTTCGACCCCGAGGGCTTGCCTGATTGACTGCAATGATGATCTTGACATTGCGTCGTTCAGAATCGGCCCGGAGATGGTCGGGCAGATCGACAAGCCAATTGTGCCTGCCGACGCTCCGAATTGGGCACCGTTGAACCCGATGGAAAAGGAGTTCGCGTTCTTTGCAGGGTTCCCGGCCCAAAGTCGCGGCATGACGCCAACCGGCAGCATGTTCGCGGCAGTCCCCTATTTTGCCATGCCACCAATCACCCGAGTTACTGATCGGCAAATCGCGTGCCGTTTCGAACGCGATAAGATGATCGATTTCAGCGGTAGCGGGTTGCCTCCGCAGGGTTACGACATCGGCGGTGTGAGCGGCGGCCCGATGTTGATGCCGACGTTGACCGACCAGGGCATCATCTGGCGCCGCGCCGGGGTAATCGTCCAGGCGGCTGCCGGTGATCTGTTCGAGCAGGTTGTGGCTGTTCGCGCGACCTTCATCCAGCCGAGCGGCCGGATCGGCTAAACAGATTCGATGCTGCCTGTGGTCGGGAGATCGCGATGCTCGTTCGGATCGCTGTCATCACTCTCTGTCTTACAGCCCCGGTAGCCGCAATGGCTGATGAAGACACTCTTGTATTTCCGATGAAAGTCTTCACTGATCTCGGTCATATCGTGCACGTCGAAGGAACGCTCTCGGGTGATGGCGTGGGATACCCTAGAAATACTACAGCGCTCACCTGCTACCAGGAGCGCCAAGAATGCGATATGGTCTTCGTTGGAACTCAAGGACGGCAAATATTTTCGTTGGGTCTGCCTCAAATCTTTACGACACGGGTTTGGGAGAAAGATCGTATTATCGCTGATTTCGATTCCCCATGCGGCAAGCCACCCAATGCCGTTTTTGCCAAGGGTTGGCAAACTTCGACGTCCGAGACACTAATCATCGATAGGGCAAGGGAGACCGTTGAACTAAATGAGCACCCTTGTAACGAAAAAGCTGTGTATCACTGGACTATCGAAAACCCTAAGTTCTGGGAGAATTTGAGCAAACGGTATCGATGACCGTTTCGTGGTCAAGCCGATCGCTCATCCATTTACGGAGCATACCTTAACCTCCGGAGCATAGAGGAGAGGGGGAACCATGGCCGCATCAGCCGG
>CAVTVA010000002.1:0-310119 GCA_963738185.1 uncultured Alphaproteobacteria bacterium
GTATCAGTGGCGGCGAGACAAGGACGGGCTCGGAGTATGGGAGCATCGTGGCAAGGTCGCGGTGGCTGGGGTCGGGCATTCGCCGGTCGACCGTCGCTGGGATGGTGTGACGATGGACCAGACGCTGGGCGCCTACTCGATCCTGGCCTGCCAAAAGGCGATGGACGAGGCAGGTGTCGCGCCGGATCAGATCGAGGGCGTCATCTGCTGCGACAGTCATATTGCCGGCGGCAGCGGCGGCTCCGCGTCGCAGTGGGCGCCGCGGCCCTACTTCGCCCCACCCTACGATTCGGAGTGGGGGCTCACTCTGGTCAACGCGCAGTGGCTGATAGCGCAGCTGCGCCTGCCCAACGTCAAATTCGCGCCGACAGGCGTGCCGACCATCAGCGAAATGGTGGGCATGGCGGCCCAGGCCGTCGGTGACGGAGTTTGCCACACCTGTCTCGTCATCTACCCGACCGGCAATCTCGAAGGCCGCTATCGTCGCGGTGGCGAGAACGCCGACGACTACGCCCGCGGTGCGCGCCAATGGACCGCACCCTGGGGCAATCACGGCGGCAACGATTTCATCAACATCTTCCCGCACAATCAGTACTGCCTGAAATACGGCGGCAAGCACGACGACCTGGCCCCCTTTGTCGTCAACCAGCACAGGAACGGGCTCTTGACGCCGTGGGGGTACAATGCCAGCCACAATTTGCCGCAGCTGACGATCGAGGATTACGTCAATTCGCGCTACATCCTGAACCCGCTGAGGCTGTGGGACTGTGACCGGCCGGTCAATGCCTCAACGGCGTATCTGTTCACGACGGCCGAGCGCGCCCGCGACATGCGCCAGACGCCGGTCTATGTGCTCAATCACTCGCAGCACAATTTCAGGAAGCGCAGCACACAGGAAGATTTGGACGAGATCGAGGACTGGACCGACCGGGCCGCCCGGCGAATGTACGAGGGCGCCGGGCTTGGGCCGGAGGACGTCGATGTATTCAATCCTTATGACGGCTATGCACCAATGGCGCAGTTCTTCCTGGAGGGATTCCAGTGGCACGGCGTCAAGCGCGGCGATGCCTTTGCGTTCTATGCCGGCGATATCCGGATCGAGGGACCGCACCCGTTCTGCTCGAGCGGCGGCAATCTGGGGACCGGGCGCCTCCGTAGCGCCATGTACACCGACAGCATCGAGCAGCTCCGCGGCACGGCTGGCGCCCGCCAGGTCAAGGTGCGGGCCGAGACGGCGCTGGCGGCCTTCACCACGCCAAGCAGCGGCGGCTGGATCATGTTTGGCAAACACCCGAGCTGACGGCCTGTGACACGGGAGATCACCGGCCCCGCGGCGATCACGCTCAGCCCTGACCCCAAAATGGCTGGCGAGCGAGGGCTAAGGTCGGCAATTCAGTTTGCTGAACGGACCTTCGCCCGAGCGCGCGGCAACGACGAGAATGCGCCGTTTATCGGCCATCCAGCGCGCGACAGTTGGTCAGTCTTCCTCGCCTGCCGCCAAACGGAGACCCGAGCGCAAAAGCTCGCGATGTTCGGTATTCCGCAGATAGCTGAGGTCCGGGATCAGCACAGGGCTGATTGCCCGTAGCCGGCCCACGGCCGCACGCGCATCGTCGAACTGACCCATATGGGCGTAGCAGGCGGCGAGGTAGCGGTAAGAGGGCGAATAGCTCGGGTCTTCCTGCATCAGCAGCATCAGCGTCGGAATTGCCTCACTGAAATGCCGGCTGAAAAAATGGGCGCCGCTCATCGTTATGAGCGAGGCGCCGACGCGGGCGCGCGGGCTGAGACGCATCGCGGTCTTGATGTGCTCGATGGCGAGGTCGGGCTGGCCCGCCCATAATCGGAGCACGCCGCTGGTGTGCCAGCCGCGGGCATAGTTCGGGTTGAGCGCCAGGGCGCGATCGACCAGCGCCATCATGGCGCCGATGTCGTCGCCGAAATAGGCGAGCGCATGGGCGGACTCCGCCAGGATGACCGGGTGGTTGCCGCCCACTTCGAGGGCGCGTCGTGCAAAATCGATCCCCTTGCGCCGGTCGCCTTCCCGGTCTTGGCTACGGCCGTCAAACAGCAGCCGCTGACAGCAGAACGCGGCCCAGGAGAGCGCCGTCCCGTAGTGCGGATCGAGCGCGACCGCCTGCTCGGCCAGGCGCAGCGCCTCGGGCGCTTGCCGGGCCGACGCCCACACCATCGCGTAGGAGCGCAAATACAGATCGTAGGCGGTCAGATCGGCGGTGGCACGACCGACCGAGCGCGCCGCCTCGGCGTCTTGCAACGCGGGTTCGATGACGCCGGCGACGCTGGAAGCAACTTTGTCCTGAAGCTCGAAAATCTCCTCGATCGAGCCGTCGAACCGATCCGCCCAAAGATGCGCACCAGTGTTGGCGTCGATCAGCTGGCCGGTGATCCGGACGCGATCGCCGCCTTTGCGCACCGAGCCTTCGAGCACGTAACGCACCCCGAGCTCGCGGCCGACCTGTCTGATGTCGGGCGATTGGCCCTTGTATGAAAAGCTCGAATTGCGCGCGAGGACAGAGAGCCAGCCGATGCGCGACAGCGCAGTGATGATTTCTTCGACCATGCCGTCGACGAAGTATTCTTGTCCCGGATCGCCGCTCATGTTCTGGAACGGCAATACCGCAATTGACGGCTTGTCGGGCGGCGGCCGCAAGCCGGCAACAACCTCGCGGGTGCCTGTGATCTCGGCCGGGGCCGCCGGCGTGGCCGGGTCCGTCTCCGGCTTCACGTGTGCCGTCAGCAGATAGCCGCGCCGTTTCATCGTGCGCAGCAATTGCAGCCCGCTGTCGCCGAGGGCGCGGCGGATGTCCCGCACGCATTGGGCGATGCTGTCGTCGGTGACGAACAACCCGGGCCACACTGCCGCCGTGATTTCGTCCCGATCAACAAGACGACCGGGATGGGCCAGAGTTGGGTGCGCCATGTCGTCCCCCCTTGACAATCGCGCGGGCTGGGAAACGATACCGTTGCGTTTCTGCACCGTCGCCCGCGCCTCAGCCCAAGGTCAAGGGTCAATTTCTTTATCGGACGGCCGAGAAAGCCGGTCGCGACCGACGAGGCCGCAAAGAGCAAGAAGAAACTGGAACCGACCAAGCCGAACTGGCGCGGGCCGAGCTCCAGCTGCTGCATGATTGGGACAGCGGCGATCACGACCACCGCTTTGTCGGCGAAATTGATCACCATCAGAATGAAGAGCAGCACCACCACGATCCAGGCACGGTTGCGGTCGTCAGCGCGCATTGGACCCGCCCTCCATCCGCCCGCTGCCGTGCTTGGGCACGTCGAAGGATAGGAAGGAAATCAGCCGGCGCGTCGTCGGATCAGCTGGCGCAGCGACAGCACGTGCAGCAGGATCGAGCTTGGCACCACGAAAGCAGGGGTCAGCACACCCGGATAAGCGCTGGCGCCGATGCTCGGCACATCCGGAACGATCAACTGGAACGGGCCGGGCGAGGTGATTGCGCCGAGAGTGATCGCGACGGCGAAATCGACGAGGCCGAGAATGCTCCAGGCGATCGCCGCCCTCCGTCCCTGAGCCGTGCCTGTTGCCACGGCGATCGCCGCCGGCACGGCGAACAGGCCGGTCAGCGTATCGCCAATTCCCGCCGGCACGCCGAACACGGCGGGCAGCGCCCCACGCAGCCCGGCAGCGAGAGCCCAGCTGCCGAATACGCGGTAAAGCTGAAGAGCGACGAGCCAACTCGCCGGCGTCGCATCGAGCACCTGTCCCACCCGCTTCGACAACAGCAACAGCGGCGCGCCGATGATCACCGGCAGGAAGATCGCCAGCGGCAGCGCCGGTAAGCGCGTGCCCGTGCGGAAGACGCCATTGACCGCCCCGCTCCAGGCGACGGCCATCCAAAGCGTGTATGGGATCATGACCGCCAGCCAGGTCGCGCGGCGTTGGCCCGGCGTCAGGTCGGTGCGTTCAAGGCCGAGCCACAAACCGACCCCGATGAGCCCATAAGTCATCAGCCGGACGGCCGTGGTCGGAACGCCGCTGGCGGAAATCGCCGGCTGCCAGTAGATCAACACGATCCACAGCACCGTGACCGGGACGACCCAAAGCAGGCTGCGCCAAGCGCGAGGCGTCGGCACGGTATCAGCGGGAACAGCGGCGGCGGTCATCAGCGGTTCTCCGCGTGAATCCGGATCTTCGTGGAAGCTGCCTCGAACACCGCGGTGAGAATACCGAGCCGGCCTCCATGAGATTTCGTCCCAAGTTGGCGGGAAAGCTGCACGAAGTCCGGCCCCATCACCACGCCGAGATTGGGCAAGGGCGGCGGCCCCGACGCGCGCAGCTGGGCGAACCAGGCGTTGGCAGCCTCGGTGTCGTCTTGCCATGCCAGCGTGCGGAAACCGGCCGGTTCGATCATCTCGCGCGCCGCGGCGGCGGTCAGAAGAAAGCTGGTGGCCGGCGTTCGTGCCCAGGGGGCGGGATAATGCGGGTCGCCGCTGTTCAACACGACGTCGTAGATCGCAAACCCGCCGCGTAACTTCAGCACGCGCCGGATCTCGCGATAGAGCCGCGCCCGGTCGGAGATGTTCATTGCCACATGCTGCAGCAACACGACGTCGAAATGGCCGTCCTCGAACGGAAGCTCCATCGCGCTGTCGGTCTCAAACGACACAAGCTCGCTCTGTCCTGTCCGCTCCGTCAGATAGTGCGCGGCATCGAGGAATGGCTCGCTGAGGTCGATGCCCGTAACCGGACCGCCATATGTCGCAGCTAGAAAGCGCGCCGGCCCGCCGACGCCCGAGCCGACGTCCAGAACCGACATGTCGGCGGTGAGCCCAGCCAGCTTTGCGAGTTCGGCGGTCGCAGCAAGCCCGCGGGTGTGAAACTGCTCCAGGGCACCCAGCTGCTGCGGCGTGAGTTGCTGATGTTCCGGCCCAAGGGCAGTGAGCGCCGTCCTCGGCCGCTCGGTCAGATCGGTTGCGCGATAGTGGTCGCGCAGGCCATCAAGAGCATCGGTCATTGCGGCGTTCCTCTTAAGGCTTCAGAACCTCGCCGCAGACATACGACCGCTTCCCGCGAACGACTATCCGCGATAATGTCGATAGGCTATGAAGCGGAACTTCACAGTACGGCAAGGCGCGCTCGACGGCGTCGAGGCGTTTCTGAGCGTTGCACAGCACCGCAGCTTTCGCCGAGCGGCCGCGGAACTCGGCGTCACGCCATCAGCGATGAGCCAGGCGGTACGCGCGCTTGAGGCGCGCATCGGCGCAGCGCTCTTCATACGCACAACGCGCAGTGTCGGCCTGACCGAAGCCGGCGAGCGCTTCTTTTTGCGGGCAAAGCCCGCTTTCGAGGAGCTCGTCGCCGCCAGCGAAGTCGCGCGTGACCTTGGGCAATGTCCCACTGGGCTCTTGCGCCTCTCGGTTCCCCGAGCGGTCGTCCCGCTGATCCTCGAGCCAATGATCGCCTCTTTCTACCAGGCCTATCCCGCAATCGAGGTGGAGATCGCCGCGAGCGCGGAGCTGGTGGACCTCGCCGCCGAAGGCTTCGACGCCGGTATTCGTCTTGGCCAGTTCATCGCGCCCGATATGATGGCCGTCCGGCTGACGCCGCCGTTCCCGTTCGTGGTGGTTGGCAGCCCTGATTATCTACGCGGGCGAAGGCCGCCAGAGCGCATCGACGATTTGCGTAGTCACGCCTGCCTGCGCATGCGCCGCTCGAACGGGTCGATCGCGCCCTGGCCCTTTATCGACGGCAACAAGCCTATCGAGGCAATCGTGTCGGGACCGCTGATCGCGCACGACTACCCCACACTCCTCGGAGCGGCGATCCAGGGTGTGGGACTTGCACAGATGCCCGGCCCGCTCGCCAAAGCCCCAATTGCTGACGGCCGATTGCAAGCGCTCTTGGCACCCTTCGCCATCACAACACCGGGGGTTTTTCTATACTATCCTGACAGACGCCAAGTCTTGCCGAAGCTGCGCGCGTTCATCGAGCACGTCAAGTATCGGGGTCCCGATGCACCGCACGACGCAACAATCGGGCGGAAATTGCGCAAGCTCAACAGTGCAAACTCTTGATCCAGAATTCCCATTCACGGGGCTGTTCTTTTTTCACGGGGCTGTTCTTTTACTGCCTCACGAGCGCGCCTCCTGCCGGCCGCCGCCGCGAGCGCTCGTCGGTTCATCAAATCCCTAGACATGCGACCGATCCCGACCGCACACGGACCTGTCCGCACCTGATGGCCGGAAACGCCGCTCCTGAGACCTCGGGCTCGCGTTGGACAATGACTGGAACAACGCTCCTGGGGCGTACACCCGCCTCCAATCCAGCACCTCGAACAATGCCGCCAATTGCGCCGCCGACAGCGGCATCACGCCGTCGCTGATCGCCGGCCATCGGCGCCGCGGCGGAAGTCGACCGGACGCGTCGCGATCAGCACCCGCACCCCCGCCGGCGGGGCGCCGGAAAGGACGGGGATCATCTGATCGCCTTCAACAGGCGCAGCACCTTGCCGAGGACGGCCAGATCGGGCCCTGGCGAGCCTGCCTCGGCCATCGCGTCGACCGCTGCTCCAAACTCCCGCCGCCAGCCATAGAGTTGGTTGCGATGCAGCCCATAGCGACAGGGCGATCTCGCTCGCCTGCGCACCCGGCGCCTGGCTCTCGGCGACAATCGCTGCCTTCTCGGCCTCGCTCCAGCGCCGCCGTCGTGGTGTCCCCGTCAGCACTTCCACGCGACGGAAACTGTGCCCATCAATTGGCAAATTACTTGGCACACGATCCCCTGCCTCGATCAGACCGGGCAGGTTCACCCCATCGCCGCCACCCGACGCAAGGTGGGGTTCAAGCTCCGCTTACGGTCGTCACCGTAATCGTGTCACCGTAATCGTGTCACCGTAATCGTCACCGTCGCCGCGGCCGGCCCGGACCGCCGCCTGAACATTGGTTGGAACACACGATCAGCCCGCAACGCGCACGCGGATCAGATGTCGCTCCGCATCGCTGAAACGCGACCGGCCATGCAACGCATTATGATTGTCGACGAACGCAATGCTGCCCGTCGGCAACTTGCAGTCGGTCGTCTTGACGGAGAACGCGGCGTCGGCCACCAGATTGACCGCATCGCGGATCTCGTCGTTCCCGGGCGCTGGGTTGGCGTCGAGCGCGCGAAGGATCACGTCGCGGCGAAAACGGATCAGCGGACGGTCTCCGAAGACGGTCCCGGCGCTGTATTCAGCAACGTCCGGATCGCGGCTGAACGCCGGGGGAATACGGAAGGGCACCTTCGCCCGGCACAGTATGTGGAAAGCGTCGCGACCGCTCGACGTCTGCATCAGCCTGTCGCGAACGCGCCGGCCGTTGGCGAAATAGCTCATCCCACCGTCACAACGCGCAGCTTGGACGACGTATAGGAAGAAGATCGGCTCGGGATCGGACTGGAACGCGGAATCGGTGTGGAACTCGGCTTCGTCGTCAGTTTCGGAGAACGTGGCGAACTGGCCGCTGGTCGCGGTGCGCACCTTGACGTCCCATAAGACACGCCGGTCGCGCGGTTCGGTCGCGGTCGGGGCGCCTAGGAGATTGCCGAGCGCGAACAGGACATAGCGCTGCCGTTCGAGAGGCTGGTCTTCGAGGCCGAGAGACGGCACGACAGCGGCCATGGTCCCGCTCTCGAAGCGGTGTGAAACATCGCAGGCGAGCCTGGCGACGCGTGGCGCCTTCTCGTAGAGTTCGGCGCGGTACACGTCGGCCCGACCGCTTTGCTCGCCGAACGGCACCAGGTCCGCGCTGGTCTTAAGACCAGGCAAGAGGTGGCGGGTCACGGCCATCACGTTCAAAATGTCCCGGGACAAGTCGACCGTCCCGGCAATTGTGACGATGTCCCGATCATAGTCTCGTTCGACGATGTTCATCGCGCGCTCCTGTGTTTACGTGGATCGGAAATGAACAGCGGCCGACCGGCCATCGTGGCCCGCCACGCGACGGCCGGACGGCAAGCCGCTTGCACGTAGAGGGCTGCGCCACCCAATGCCGCCGCACCCATAACGACAAGGACGACGCCCGAGAAGCCACTCGCCGCCCACACGGTTCCGGAGAAATACGATCCGGCCGACCCGCCCAGGTAATAGACGGCCATGTACATGGCGAAGATCCGGGGCGTGGCTGCGCCCGCTCGGGCCGTGAGACGACGAGACAGCATGGCTTGCAGCGCGAACGCACCGACCGAGAACAGAGCCAGGCCCGCGGCGACGGGATAGAGGCTCGAAATTCCGGTCATCAGAGCCCCGACCGCCACGCAACCGAAGAACAGGGAAATCGCTGCCTTGGACAGGTCATCCCGCGTAACGCGCACGGTCAGCGGGGCGCTGGCGGCACCCAGCAGGAACACGAGCGCCATAAACGCGATTTGCCGGTTACCCAGGAAAAAGGGCGCATGAGCAAGACGCACGGGGAGGTAGGTGTAGATCGATGCCTGTGAGAAGAGCACGCAGAACCCCAGGAGATATTCTGCGATGAAAGCCCGCCGTTGCTCGGAGGTCGATCCAGCGGAGGCTTCGGGTTCGCGGCAGGTGTCCGCATCCGGCTCGGCCACCGGCGAAACGTGGACCGCAGCGCAGATCATCAGCATCATCGCTGCCAGAACCAGGAACGTCGCTTTGACCCCCAGGTCATCGACGAGATACGCCGGCAGGAAGCGGCTGGTGAAGCCACCCAACGTCGTCGACGAAACGAAGAGGCAGTTGCTCAGCGCCCCGAAGCGCGGGCGGTGGACCGTGGCGATGCGCGCCATCGACTGGATAAAAAGAACGCCGACGAGCATGCCTTGGCAAAAGCGTATTCCGACCAGGGTCCACAGGCCGGGCGCGGCAGCCGCGAGGCCGGCGCTAAGGGTCATGGCCGCCAACGCTGCGACCTGGATTGCTTTTCCCTGCCGCAATCGGTCCGCGAACAAAGGGGCGAAAACGACGCCTGCGGTGGCCGCCACCATCGTGTAACGCGCTTCCAATACAGTCGTCCCAAAAACTTCGGCAATCGGCAGCAGGATCATTTGCGTAAAATATAGATTGAGAAATAAACTAAATCCGGTCAAACAAGTTGCCAGAAGAGCAACTTCCTGACCGTAGTTATCGAAAATTTTAGATGACTTTTTCATGATTACGAGATGCTTGCTCTGCTTCGGCGGCTGCCGGCAGGGACAAGGCGGCGCGCCGATCCGGACAGCACTGCTGTCTGGCGCCGCTCAACTGGTAGCATTGTCGCCGCAGCGTGCAATTCGGGCGGTATGGAATCGTCCTGGGCTGTGGGTGGCAACATATCGCGCCGCCCGTTCCTGGACGGTTTGCCTACGCGGCCAAGGGCATCACGAAATCCGCCCCAGGTTCTGGCCGCTCGATTGCCGAGCGCAACACCGGCTTGGCGGTTGGCGGATCGACCCGCCACGCCATGAACAGCTTTGGTCCTACCGGGGCAGTTTCGCCAGACTGCACTTCGAGCGTGTGACGCCCAAGCATTTGTTTTCTCCCGGTTCTAAGATCATCTCGGCTTGTTCGTTTTGTTGTTACGAGCAATTAGACCGCATCCCGCTCGATCTGTCTTGACGCCTACCTGAAATTATGTTGAAATTTTCCTGAAATTATTGCCGCAGAACAATCGAATGAAGTCCGCAGCACATTCGGCGTACCGGTTCGACCGATTTGTCCTGGACCTTCAGCGCGGGGTGCTGCTTGCCGAGGGTGTGGAGCGCCCGTTGCGGGCGAAATCCTTCGCGCTGCTGCAGCTGCTTGTCGAGCGTGGGCTGAGATCAGGGGCGGCCGACGCGGCAGGAAGCCGAGGACCGGATGACGCGGCTCCTCGAGATCGCGCAGCGGCACTTTCTGACGGCCGGCTATCGCGAGACCAGCCTCGACAGCATCACCCGCGAGGCCGGTTGTAAGGTTTGATCCCACTGAGATCGCGCAGGCCGAGCCACCGTCGCGCAGAGTGGCGGCCGCGTTGATTGGCTTCCTGCTCCGCGACACGGGCTGGGCCGCTTAATCTGAGTGAGCGAACGCCGCCTCGAGCGGAGCGCGGTCGAGCCGGATCGTGTCGGCCGGACCTTCGCCGCCTAGAATACAAGCCTTCGCCGTCGGGCTCGGCGTTAAAGATATGGCTAAGCAGCAGAGGTTCGAGCGGCGCGATGCCGCGACGGGAATTGCCGGCTCGGTGACGGTCGGCAAAAATAGTCGGCGCTGGAAGAGACGCCCGCTCGCACTCTTGGGCGGTCATAGGCGGCCGCGTTGGCAAGGCAGGTGGCGCGGAGGTTTCGACAGGGCCCGGAGGGCCAGTTGCAAGAGAACCGATGCTGATCCGAAGACACCCTGACGACAGCACCGCGGAGCGCGCAGGGGGCGCCGCGCCAGGCCTCTTCGGCGCCCCGGCTCTCAATCGCCCAGCGCTGACCTCTGCGATCATCCTCGCGGTCATCATGCAAGGGGTCGACAACTCGATCGCCAACGTCGCGCTGCCGCACATGCAGGGCAGCCTGTCGGCTTCGCAAGACCAGATCGCCTGGGTGCTGACCTCGTATATCGTGACCGCCGCGATCACGATGCCGCTGGCGGGCTGGCTTGCCACCCGGTTCGGCATCAAACCCGTATTCATGATCTCGATCGGCGGTTTCACCCTCGCCTCATTTCCCCATCCCTCTCCTCTATCCTTTTGCCTCTTATTTCCATCCCCCCTCCGCCGCGGCGGAGTGAGGCCGGATTTCTTCGGTCCATGCCCAACTTCATTTGATAAGACGGGATATTTTCCGGTTTCAAAAGCGCTGGGAGCTTTTTACAGAAACATAACGCCCTTTATGTTACGCTATTGAGGCCCCGCGAGGTCAGTGGGGTTCAATGCCCTTGACGACGCGAGCCTGGGACCCGGCGCGCTACCGCTTCATAATCGCCCCAGGCGGGCGGCGGTCTGTGGTCAGCGGCGCCGTATGTCCCGCGGCGGAGACCTGAACTGCAAGGCATAGCGAAGCTTGCCTTTCTCGAGGGGCAACTCTCGCCGTCCGCGGCGCGGACAGAGCTTAGCCGTCATCGTATGCATGCGGTCATGGATGCTGCCCGGCGCCTTCTGCTACCGTCGGCGGCGGTCAGCGCCGTGTTGGCAGTCATCGGCAATGCCGCGTCCGACGCGACGGTTCTGAGCCAGGCCGCGATCGAGCGCACCGGCATCGTCATCATGTCGAGCCTCTGGTGACGACGCCGATCGAGGATGCGGTGATTGGGGTGCCGGGCCTGGCGACCTTGCGCTCGCAATCTGTCGCAGGGTTGTCGGCGATCACCGCCGTGTTCCGCAGCGGCACCACGACGCCGGCGCGGCGGATTGCCGAGGCAGACATCGCCGCGGCAATCACCTGGTTGAACCCGAGATGCGCGGCCCGCAGCGCCTCGGGATCGACTGGGATGCTGTTTTTGGCGACATAGCTGCGGACGATTTCGGCTACCCGGCCGGAATTATCCCCAACGCATGCGGGTTCGATGTCGGTTGATCAGTGGGGGCTTGCAATTCGTACTTGAAATATTCCGATACCGGACCGCTCTCCTGTAACCGTCTTAGTGAAAACTTGTGAGCGCGCGGCTAACGCATGCTCGATCAATGGCTTAGCTGCGCAGAAGATATGGTCGAAAATCACTCGCCACGCCGGCCCGTCTACGGCCGCCATGCTGCCGCTCGCACCCCAGATGAGCGCGAGCCCAGAGCGCGCCGCAAAGCTGAGGCGTTGTTCGCACCTTAAACCGGCGGTGGCCGAAAGCTCGATCGCTTCCTCAGCGAAGATGGCGCGCGCAAGATCCTGCGGTCGCATTTGCCCCGCATCCGCTCGTGGTCGAGTACGCCATGACGGTTCGCCAGGTCGCGGAGCGCTACGGTGCCGAGATCGACGAAATCAGGCGCATCATCTGAAACTCGTGACCTCATCGAACCAGTTTTTCAGTGTCGGCGAGGCCCGCCTTCGGAATGGATGGATTGTACCGCGCAGACCGAGCGTTAGATTCGATATGGATGAGACACTGCCGAACACCACGAATTTGACGGATGGGGCGCTCTTCCGAGAGGAAGCGGAAAGGGCTCGGCGCTATGCGGCGGCGATGATCGACAAGAAGGTCATCGATCGGTTGAACGAGATCGCCGCACTTTATGATGAGCTCGCGGCCGGGCAAGACTCCGGACTGAGCGATCGCGACTAGGCTAATCCAGCGGCTTTGCATTCGTGGTGTTTTCCTTTCGGCAGCGCAACGTTCTAGCAGGCTGCTGAAAAACGGATGATTTGCGTGTTGGTTGGGGGTCTGGCGGGACCTATGTGGGTTACAGAGGAGAGTTGGCACCCGATCCGTAACCAGTGTTGCGGGTACAGATTTGCGACATGCGCACGGTGCGTGTCGAGCGGGTGGTCATGGTGCCGCTTCGGCCAGCAATTTGGGCAATCGGACCAGATCGTAGGCGGCCATTGCCAGGGTGAATTGCCAATCGACCTTGGGCAGCCCGCGATGGTGCATCTTGCGCAGCCCGGCCACCGTTTTGGCCCACCCGAAGACCTCTTCGATGCGTTTGCGGATGCGCAAGGAGATCGCATAGCCGGGGTGCCGGGTGGTGCGGCCGTCGATCGCCGAGCGCCGCCCGCTCTGGTTCTGCGCCAGGTGCGGGGTGACCATCTGCTCGCGCAATTCCATGACAAAATCGCCGCTGTCGTAGCCCTTGTCGGCGCCGAGCGTCACCGGCCGCGGCCGCTCGGCATGCGGCTCGATCAGCGCCAGTGCCGCCAGTCGTTCGGCATGGCCCGAGGCGCGGGTCGCCACCGCGCCGACCACCAGCCCGTTGCGGTTCTCCATCAGCGCATGGCCCATGAAGGCGAGCCGCGCCTCCTTGCCCGGCCCCCCTGCTTTCGCAGGGGCAGGCTCTTGCGAAACAGCCGGGCATCGGCATCGGTGGCCGAGGCATGCGTGTCGTTCTTGCGTCGCTCGCCGTGAAAATCACGCTCGCCGTCGCGCCCTGGGCCGGGTGGGCCGCCCGAGCCGTCCCGCGGCCGAAAAGCTCTTGACGCTCGCCCAGGCCTCCAACAGCGTCCCGTCCACCGAGAAATGCTCGCTCGACAACAGCCGCTTGATCTTCGGCTGCGACAAGACGGCGGCGAGAAACTTCTGCGCCACCTCGCCGGCCCAAGAGCCGGTCGCGGTTTTTGGTGAAGCTGGTAGCGTCCCACACCGGGTCGTCGATGCCCAGCCCGACAAACCAGCGGAACAACAGATCGTATTCGATCCGCTCGACCAACTGCCGCTCCGAGCGGATCGAATAAAACGCCTGCAGCAGCAGCGCCCGCATCAGCCGCTCCGGCGGGATCGAGCCGCGGCCGATCGGCGAATACAAGGCCGCAAACTCACCGCCCAGCGCCTTCAGCGCCGCGTTGGCAATCTCCCAAATCAGCCGCAGCGGATGCTCCGCCCGAACCCGCTCTTCAAGGTCTACATAGCTGAAAAGGCTGCCGCAAATCTCGTCGTCGCCGCGCATCGCTACCCCCCATCCCTGCTCAAAGGGAGCACAGCGCGCCAGATCGGCAAGCCCTTTTTCAGCAGCCTGCTAGTGGTACAAACCTGACACTTGTTGCCGTCGCCTCCCTGTTCTCGGCATCCCGGCGTAGGCCGGGACCCATGTCAGCCATAGGCACCGGCGTCCCAGGCCGTGTGAAAACTGCGTCTTGGTGCCGATTTGGGGTTTCCAAATCGCGGCGGGCGAGATTTAATATGTGGGCCAGCATGGAGGGGATGGTGGCTCATATTGAGGGGGAATGCCGTCACCAACGGCTGCTGTTTGCGCCGAGCCTGGACGAGCAGGTCGGCGCCGCACACCCCGTTCGAGTGATCGATGCGTTTGTCGACAGCTTGGATTTGGCCGAGCTTGGCTTTTCGAAGGTGACGACGGAAGCGACCGGGCGGCCACCTTATCGGCCGGGCGATTTGTTGAAGCTCTATGTCTACGGCTACCTGAACCAGCTGCGCTCCAGCCGGCGGCTGGAGCGGGAGGCGGTGCGCAATCTGGAAGTGCTGTGGCTGATCCGGCGGCTGTCGCCGTCGTTCAAGACCATCGCTGACTTCCGCCGCGATCACCCCGCGGCGATCGTGGGGGTGTGCCGCGCCTTCGTGCAGTTTTGCCGCGCGCAATCGCTGTATGGTGGCGAGCTGCTGGCGATCGACGGGACCAAGATCGCCGCTGTCGCCAGCCGTAAAAAGGTGATCACACCGAAAAGCCTGGATCAGAAGCTGCGCACCCTCGACGCCAAGATCGCCGAATATCTGGCGGCAATGGACGCCGCCGATCGCGCCGAGGTGCTGCCAGCCGAGCCCGGCGCTGTGGCCGCGGCGCTGACTGCCCTGCGGGCCAAACGCCAAGCGTTGCAGGACCAGGCCAAGACGTTGGCCGCCGACGGTCTGGCGCAGCGCGTGGTCGGCGAGCCCGAAGCCGGCTGATGCGTGCCGCCGGCCACGGCCATCACGTCGCCTACAATGCGCAGACCGCGGTCGATGCCAAGCACGGGCTGATCGCCGCCTTCGCGCTGACCAACAACGGCAATGATCATCAACTGCTGTTGCCAATGGCGGTTCAGGGGAAGGAAGCCTTGCTCGCCGAGCACCTGACCGTGGTGGCCGACAGCGGCTATGCCAACGGCGAACAGGGTCAAGCCTGTGCCGCGGCAGGCATCACCGCCGTGGTGCCGCGCCCGCGCACGGCCAATCCCCAGGATGACGGGTTTTTCAACCGCGATGCGTTTGCCTATGACGCCAAGAGCGACAGTTGGACCTGTCCGGCCGGGCATCGCCTTGTCTGCCGCACCCGCTCGGCCACGGTGCCGATCAGGCAATACGCGACCAAGGCTTGCGCCGACTGCGCCCTGAAGCCGCGATGCACCAAATCGGTCGGCCGGGTGATCACCCGCGACCGCTACGAGGACGCACGCCAGGCGATGCATCAGCGCGCCCTCGATGATCCGCAGTGGATGCGGCGCCGGCGAGCGTTGGCCGAACATCCCTTCGGCGTCATCAAGTGGATGATGGGCCGCCCCCGCTTCCTGGTCCGGGAGCTGCACAAGGCCAGCGCCGAACTGGCGCTCGTTGTGCTGGGCTTCAATCTCAAGCGGGCCATCGCCGTGCGCGGCATTCCCGCCCTGCTGGGCGCGCTGCGAGCCGCAGCCGCATGATCCGCTCGCCACCATGCTCACCCGGCTGCAGCCTCGCCACATGCGAGTTCTCACACGGCCTGCTTCGCCGGTGTGAAGATCTATCTGGGCAGCATCTGTCTGAATTGCTCCACGAGTAGATCCGTTCTGACATTTAGCACCCATCCCTTACCTCTTCGTCATTCCCGCGAAAGCGGGAACCCAGGGCGGCGGGCACCGAGCGCTTGCCCTGGACCCTCGCCTGCGCGGGGCGGCGGGTAGGAGGCGATCGGGGTCATTTGTTAGGTTCGCACTACTAGCTCGCGAGCCGCTTGCAGCGGGATAATTCCGCCGAGACAGCCACCCTGCCCAGTGAGTGGGCGACGGCCGGGCGCGCGACATCGCGCTTGCCAGCGGCGGCGGCGCGGCGGCAAGCTGGCACCTATCGTCGTTGGAGAGGATATCATGGCGGAACCCTCCGGCCCCGGTGCGGGCCTCGCCCGCGGGCTCACCAATTACGGCGATCCGGATTTCGCGCTTTATCTGCGGCGCTCGTTCGCTCGCTCGATGGGCTATTCCACGGACATGCTGGCGCGGCCGGTGATCGGCATTGCCGACACCTATTCGGGCTACAACAACTGCCATCGCCATTTCCCCGAGCTGATCGCGGCGGTCAAGCGCGGCGTGTTGGCGGCGGGTGGGCTGCCGTTGACCTTTCCGACGATCTCGCTGGGCGAGGTGTTTCTGAGCCCGACCAGCCTGATGTTCCGCAATCTGATGGCGATCGACACCGAGGAGATGATCCGCGCCCAGCCGATGGATGCGGTGGTCTTGGTCGGCGGCTGCGACAAGACCGTGCCGGCCCAGCTGATGGGTGCGATCAGCGCGAACCGGCCGGCGATCGGGCTCGTCGCCGGGCCGATGATGACCTCGCGCTGGCACGGCGAGCGGCTCGGCGCCTGCACCGACTGCCGCCGCTTTTGGGCGCGCTACCGCGCCGGCGAGGTGTCCGCCGAGGAGATCCACGAGGTCGAGGGCAACCTCGCGACCACCGCCGGCACCTGCGCGGTGATGGGGACGGCGAGCACGATGGCCTCGATCGCCGAGGCGCTGGGCATGATCCTGCCCGGCACCGCGGCGATCCCGGCGGTGCATGCCGACCGGCTGCGCGCCGCCGAGGCGACCGGCCGCGCGGCGATGGAGCTCGCGCGCCGCGGGCTGACCCCTGATCGGATCGTGACACCGCAATCGGTCGAGAACGCGCTGCGCGTGCTGATGGCGATCGGCGGCTCGACCAACGCGGTCTTGCACCTGACCGCGATCGCCGGCCGCGCCGGGATCGACCTCGACCTCAAGCGGCTCAACGCGGTCAGCGACGAGACCCCGGTGCTGGTCGATCTGAAGCCGACCGGGCCGCATTACATGGAGGATCTGTTCGCCGCCGGCGGCATCGGCGCGGTGCTGCGCGAATTAGAGCCGCTGCTCCATCTCGACTGCCCGACCGTATCGGGCGAGACCCTGGGCGAACGCCTTGCCGCACCCGCCGGCCCGGTCGATCGCTCTGTTGTCAAACCGCTCGCCGAGCCGCTGCAAAGCGTGGGCGGGCTGGTCGCGTTGTTCGGTTCGCTGGCGCCGCAGGGGGCGATCTTCAAGCGTTCCGCTGCCGACCCGAGGCTGTTCGAGAAGGAGGGCAGGGCGGTCGTCTTCACCTCGCTCGAGGATTTGTCGGCCCGGATCGACGATCCGGCCCTCGACGTGACGCCCGACGATTTCCTGGTGCTGCAGAACGCCGGGCCGCTGTCGGCCTCGGGCATGCCGGAGGCCGGCTATCTGCCGATCCCGCAGAAGCTGGCGCGCGCCGGGGTCAAGGACATGGTGCGGATTTCCGACGCGCGGATGAGCGGCACCGCCTACGGGTCGATCGTCTTGCACGTAACCCCGGACGCGGCCTCGGGCGGCCCGTTGGCTAAGGTGCGGAACGGCGACCATATCCGCCTCTCGGTCAAGGAGCGCCTGATTGACCTGCTGGTCCCGCCCGACGAACTGGTCCGCCGCCCGACCACCCCGCCGCCCGTCCCCGAGCGCGGCTACGCCCGGCTCTACCGTCGCGAAATCCTGCAAGCCGACAAGGGCTGCGACTTCAACTTCCTGCGCAAACACCCACTGGTGGAGGGAAGCTGGCCCGGCGTAAGCTCGAAAACTTTCGCCGGTAGGATGGGTTGAGCATTGCGAAACCCATCGGGGCTTATCAGCTTCGCCCTTCCGACTTGGCGGCCTGCGATGGAGTAGTCGATGGCGCGCTCCCCGCGAATAAATCGGCGGGTACGACGTGGCAGGCCCTTCACCAGCACGCAAAGGACGATGGAATTCGCGGACGCTCAACCCATCCTGCGCGCTACGCGCTAATGAGCCTCGCCCCTGCCAGAATAGGAATGGCTCCGCCGTACCCCGGCGCGTTCATCCGCGAGGAAATCCTCGACGAGCCCGGCTTGTCGGTGAGCGAGGCTGAAGGCGTTAGACGTGCGGCGCGCCACCCTCTCCGACTTGATCAACGGCAGCGCTGCGTTGTCGGCGGAAATGGCGCTGCGGATTGAGAAGGCGTTCGGCATGAAAATGGAAACGCTGTTGAACATGCAGGCAAGGCGCGACGCCTACGCGATGCGGCAGCGGGAAGGCGAGATCGCCGTCAAACCCTATAGATGAAACCGCTGCTAACGCCGTTTCCCCGATGAACCGGCGCATTCATCAACAATGGCCCAGATGGCGGATTGCATCCGCCCTACGCCTGCTGGGCTAGTATCAGCGCTGCAGTGCGTCACCGATGGCGATCGCGCCGCCGGCGAGCACTTCGGCGTAGATCGCGTTCGGCGGTGACCGGGTTGACCTGGGTTGCGGCACACCGGGTGATCGGCGAGACAACGCGCAGCCGGGGGCTCGGCGCCGATCCAGTCGAGCTCGCTTCGGGCCGGCGCGCCGTCGAAATCAGGGATCGGCGCGGGTCGGGTCGATCGGCGCCCCATCGCCGCCTCGAGCGCGCTGATGTTGGCGGGTTCAGAACATGCCGAGGCCGAGGATGCCGTCGGTTGGGTCGAGGCCGGCCAGCACGCGCTTGCCGATCAGGTCGCGCAGGGTCTCGCTGGTGCCGCCGCCCAAGGTGCCGTAGCGCGCGCCGCGGTAAAGGCGCGACACCGGGAACTCGTCGGTAAATCCATAGCCGCCATGCACCTGGATCGCCTCGCTGGTCACCTTCAGCGCCATCTCGTTGCAGGTGACCTTAGCGACCGCGGCCAATAGCGGGTCGGGGAACGGGTCGGCGCTGGCGCAAGCGCGATAGAGCACGCTGCGCGCCGCTTCGACCTCGCGATACATCTCGGCGATCTTCCAGCGCATGCCCTGGAAATCGCCGATGGCGCGGCCGAACGCGCGCCGCTCCTTGACGTATTTGACCGCCTCTTCGAGCGCCCCCTCGGCGAGGCCCAACGAGATGCTCGGGTTCAGGCAGCGCTGGGTGTTGAACGCCGACAGCAATTTGCGAAACCCGTCCTCCAGCACCAGGTTTTCCGGCGGCAATTCGCAATCCTCAAAGCGGATCTCGTGCAAATTCTCGCCGCCCATCGTGTGATAGGTGCCGGTGACCGAGAACCCCGGCGCGCCCTTTTCGACCAGCACGCAGCCGATCCCCTCGCGCCCCGGCTTTTTGTCGATGCGGGTGAAGACGACGAACATGCCGGCCTCCTCGGCGCGGCTGATCAGAGTTTTGACCCCGTTGAGCTTGAGCCGGTTGCCGACCCGATCGACATTGGTCCGGTAATTGGCGACATCGGTGCCGGCGTCGGGCTCGGTCATGCAGATCGCCAGCAGGCACTCGCCGCTGACCACCGCCGGCAGGATGCGCGATTTGATCGATTCCGGCGCATATGTCGCGATCACCCGCGTCTGCACCCCGACCTCGCCCAACACCGCCATCGCCGTCACGTAGCAGGTCTTGGCAATCTCCTCGAGCACCAGCGCGGTATCGAAGACCGGCAGCCCGAGCCCGCCATACCCCTCCGGCACTGCCATGCCGAGCACGCCCAATTCGGCCAGCCGCCGCATATTCGCCCACGGGAAGGTGCCGTCCATGTAGCCCTGCGCGCGGGCGCGGAACTCGTTCTGAGCCAGGTCGCGGACGGTCTGCACGAACTGGCGCTGCTGGTCGGAGAGGCTCGTGAGCACCGTGCTGCTCCATGCGTTTTTGTTGAAGTTCCGGTCATGCCTCAGCCGAGCGCCTTTTCCAGCAGGTCGAGCGCCGCCATCGAAAACGCGCGCATGTTGTCGACGCGGTCGGCCTTGCCGGTCTCGACAGTGATGGAGCGCTCGCCATTGGGGCCGATCACGGCGATGCAGGAATGGCCGGCGGCATGACCATAACGGCTGCCGGTCGGGCCGGCGGTGCCGGTCTCGCCGACCGCCCAGCTGGTGGCGAGCTTGCCGCGGACCTTGCGGGCGAACAGCAGCGCATAGGGCTCGGTCGATGGCGTGATCCCGGCCATGTCCTGCTCGGTCACCTCGAGCAACGCGGTGCGCGACTGACGGGTATAGACGACCCCGCCGCCGATGAAATACGCAGACGCGCCGGCGATCGCCAGCAAGGCCGCCGAGATCATCCCGGCGGTCGAGGATTCGGCGATCGAGATCGTCTCGTTGCGCGCCTTGAGCTTGGCCGCGATCCGTTCGGCCTGCGGCAGCAAATCCTGTAGCATCGCTCCACCTCCATTTGGTTCCGACGAGACCCTGACCCGCGAGGCACCCTCTCATGAGCTACCAGACAATCCTCTATGCCGAGGACGGCCCGATCGGCACCTTGACCCTGAACCGCCCCGAGGACGGCAACATGTTCACCCCGATCATGTGCCAGGAAATCCGCGATTGCATCAACCTCGTGCGGCGCGAGACGCGCACCCGGGTGCTGGTCATCACCGGGGCCGGCGACAAGTTCTTCTGCATCGGCGGGCGCAAGGAGGGGCTCGACGACACGCTTCTTTATCCGGGGGTGCTGCCCGTGCTCGACATGTATGACGCGATCGAGCGGCTGCAAAAGCCGGTCATCGCCTCGGTCAACGGGTACGCGGTCGGCGGCGGCAATGTGCTGCAGGTCATGTGCGACATCACGATCGCCAAGGAGAGTGCCGTCTTCCGCCAGGTCGGGCCGATGATGGGCAGCTTCGACGCCGGTTATGGCACCTGGTATCTCGAGGATCTGGTCGGCAAGAAAAAAGCCAAGGAGATCTGGTTCCGCAACCCGCGGCTCTCGGCCAAGGAGGCGCTCGAGCTCGGCATGATCAACCAGGTCGTGCCGGACGCCGAACTCTCGGCCGCGACCCGGGCGATGGCGCTCGAGATCGCCGAGCGCGGCGCCTTTGCCTTAGCCGCGATCAAGAGCGCGTTCAGCGCCCGCCACGGCGGCGCCGGCGGTCTCTCGCGCATGGCCCATGATTTGCTGCTGCGCGGCTATCTCGAAACCGACGAGTCGCACGAGTTGGGTCGCGCCTTCGCCGAGCGCCGCAAGCCCGACCCCGACAAGTTCGGGCATTGAATTGAGGAGCCGATCCCAATTCGTCGCGGAAAAACCGGTCCCGGACAGCTGCGTGCCCGACGCGAGGGTGGTTTCGGTCAGTAGACGTGCTGGCCGCCGGTGACGAAGATTTCAGTGCCGGTGACATAGGCCGCGTCGTCGCCGCACAGGAAGAAGATGGTCGCGGCGACGTCGTCGGGAACGCCGAGCCGGTTGAGCGGGATTCGCGGCAGCAGCACCGCGGTCTCGGGCGACAGCATCGCGGTCACGATCTCGCCGGGCGCCACCGCGTTGACGCGCACGCCGAGCTGCGCGAACTCGACCGCCATCTCGCGCGTCAGGGTTGACAGCGCGGCCTTGGAGGTCGAATAAGCCGATCCGGCAAACGGATGGACCGCGTGGCCGGCGATCGAGGTGACGTTGACGATCGCCCCCTTGCCGCGCGCCAATGCCGCGGCAAAGGCCCGGGACAGGATCAGCGGCACAAAGAAGTTTAGCTGAAAGACCGCCCGCCATTCCTCGATGTCGCCGTTCAGGCAGCCGAGCCGCTCTTTGGTCGGCGTCTTGGGCGAGACCCCGGCGTTGTTGACCAGCGCATGCAGCGGACCATCGAGATATGCCCCCGCCTCGGCCACGAAACGATCGAGATCGGCCGGGTCGCCGAGATCGGCGGTGATATGGTGGGTCCAGTTCGGGTCGCGCCGGCACTCGGCGGGCACCGCGTCGCGCGAGCAAGTGATGACCCGCCATCCGGCATCGCTGAAACGCTTGACCGTCGCATGCCCGATCCCGCGGCTGGCGCCGGTCAGCAGCAAGACCTTGCGTTCGCTGTTCATGGCCCACCGAGGCTCCGCCGGCGGGCCCGGTCTGCCGCCGGTTTGCCGATCACGGGAACAGCCGTTCCCGCCGCCAGCCGTCGCCCTCGCGGGTAAACAGCCAGCGGTCGTGCAAGCGTGAGGGCCGTTCCTGCCAGAATTCGATCCGCTGCGGCGTCACGCGAAACCCCGACCAGGAGGGTGGGCGCGGCACCTCGCTCTCGCCAAAGCGGCGTGCGAACTCCTCGACCCGGCGCTCGAGCACGGCGCGGCTGGCCAGCGGCTGCGACTGGTCCGAGGCCCAGGCGCCGATCCGGCTGTCGCGGGCGCGGCTGGCGAAATAATCATCCGCCTCGGCCTCGGACACTCGCGAAACGCCGCCCTCGATCCGCACCTGCCGGCGCAGCACTTTCCATAAAAAGCACAATGCGGCCTGCGGGTTGCCGAACAGCTCGGCCGATTTGCGGCTCTCCAAATTTGTGTAGAAGACAAACCCGCGAGCGTCGAATCCCTTTAGCAGCACCGCGCGCACCGACGGCCGCCCGTCGCGGGTCGCGGTGGCAAGCGTCATCGCATTGGCGTCGGACTCGCGGTCTATCGCCTCGGCGAGCCAGCGCGCGAACACCGGCAGCGGCTCGGCATCGACGATTTCTTCCATGATTCGTCCTCTCGCCCGCTATTTCGACCCAATTTCTGCCCTGATCGCCTCGGCCGAGCGCAAGCGGCCGCGCGGTTTCGGGCCATCATCCGGGATGTTGGCATCCGGGGTGTCGTCGATCAGCGAGGCGATCGTCAGCTGCATCGCCGTCGCCTCGGCCCGGATCACCCGGTCCATCGCCGCGGCGACCTGCTGCTGCCACGGCGCCGAAATGTGATTGAGCCAGCTGCCGGCAAACGGCAGGCTCAATGCTTCGTAAAGATTGCGCAAGGTGGCGGTTTCGGGGTTCCAGGCCAGCACCCAGCTTCCGCCCTGCGTGTGCGCGGCAAAGCCGGCCGCGGTCAGCGGCTTCAGATGCTCGTCGACAACAGTTGTCGCCACCCCGAGCTCGGCGGCGAGCGCCGCGGTGGTCAGCACCGCACCAGAGCGTTGCGCGCGCGCCAGCGCGGCAATCACGGCCAGGCTGAGGCCGAGCTTGACCCCGCCCGACGAGATTTCGCCGATCCGCCGATCGATGCGCCAATGCGGCAAGGCCGCGGCGGTTTCCGCGCCGAGCAGCACCGCCATCCACGAAATATACATCCACAACAGGAAGATCGGGATCGTCGCGAGCGCGCCGTAGACGGTCTGGTAATACGACATGGCGCCGACATAGATCGTAAATCCGACCTTCAGGATTTCGATCGCCACGGTCGCGATCAGCGCGCCGAGAGCGGCGTCGCGCCAGCGCACGGCGCAGTTGGGGATCAGCCAATAGAGCAAGGTCAGGGCGATGAATTCGAGCAGCGCCGGCACCGCTCGCGCCAGCCCATGCAGCCAGCCGCTCTCGAACCACTGAAACGCCTGCTGGCCAAACCCGGCATGACGCGCGGCGATCTCGAAATAGGTCGACAGCGAGAAGCTGAGGCCGACCAGCAATGGGCCGAGGGTGATCAAGGCCCAATAGGCGAGGACGCGCTGCCCCCACGGGCGCGGCGAGGTGACCCGCCAAATCACGTTGAGCTGGTCTTCGACCGTGACCAGCAGCAAAACTCCGGTGGCGGCGATGCCGATGACGCCGATCGCGGTCGTCTGCGCCGCCGAGTTGGTAAAGGCTCGGAACCACCAAGCCGCCTGCTCGCCGATCGACGGCACAAAATTTTTGAAGATCAGCGCCAACAACTCGTTGTGCACTTGTCCGAAGATCGGAAACACCGACAGCGAGCCCAGCGCGATGGCGGCGAGCGGCACCAGCGAGACCAGCGCTGTATAGCTCAGCGCGCCGGAGGCGGCAAAACAGCCGTCGGCGTTGAACCGGCGCAGCGAATAGAGGACGAAGCTGCCGGCGCGCGCCGCGGTCCGGCGCACCTTGCCGCCCCTCCTCGCCCGGCTCTCTTCTGTCAGCGGCGTCATCCCGCAACCCTCGCAGCGTCCATCTGGTCAACACACGCCGATCCGGCAATTATCCGTTGCCTGCCGCGGTTGCGCCAGCACCGAGCGGGAATAGGGCGCGGCAATGGCTCTTGCCCCCGGGCTCGTGTAGGATCGGCTCGCTCGTGCAGGATCGGCTCGCTCGTGTAGGATCGGCGCCTTTGTGAGAGATGGGGATCACCATGCCGCTGATGGCTGGCAAGCAGGGTCTGATCATGGGGGTCGCCAACGAGCGCTCGATCGCCTGGGGCATTGCCAGGGCGCTCTACCGCCATGGCGCGGCGCTCGCCTTCACCTATCAGGGAGAGGCGCTCGGCAGGCGGGTGCGGCCGCTCGCCGACAGCGCCGGCAGCGACTTTGTCATGGAATGCGACGTCGCCGACGCGCATAGCCTCGACGCGGCGTTCGCCGCGGTCGCCGAGCGCTGGGGCCGGCTCGATTTCGTGGTTCATGCGATCGGCAGCACCGACCCGACCGCGCTGCGGGGACGGTACGTCGATACGACGCGGCAGAATTTTGCCCGCACACTCGATATTTCCTGCTTTTCGTTTACCGACATATGCCGACGCGCGGCGCCGTTGATGACCAATGGCGGTAGCCTGTTGACGTTGACCTATTACGGCGCCGAGCGGGTCATGCCGAACTACAACATCATGGGCGTCGCCAAGGCCGCGCTCGAGGCCAGCGTACGTTATCTCGCGGTCGACCTCGGCGGCCAGGACATCCGCGTCAACGCGATTTCGGCCGGCCCGATCAGGACGCTCGCCGCTTCGGGGATCGGGGATTTTCGCTATATCCTTAAATGGAACCAGTACAACTCGCCACTAAAGCGCAACGTCACGATCGAGGATGTCGGCGGCGCCGGGGTCTACTTGTTGAGCGACCTGTCGGCCGGGGTCAGCGGCGAGGTCCACCACGTCGATTGCGGCTACCACGTCGTCGGCATGAAGGCCGTCGACGCCCCCGACATCTCGGTGGTGTGAGCGATGTCGCGATTGACCGACCGATCATGCACATAATTACCGGCGCCGATTTCTCCCTCTCCGCCCCCGGGGGCGGAGAGGGGTCTGCAGCGTGGACCTGAGCCTATGGCGGGCAACTCATTCGGCACCTTGTTCCGCTTTACGACTTGGGGCGAGAGCCATGGGCCGGCGATCGGCGTCGTCGTCGATGGCGTGCCGCCGCGACTGCCATTGGCCGAGCCCGACATCCAGCGCTGGCTCGACAAGCGCAAGCCCGGCCAGTCGCGGTTTACCACGCAGCGCCGCGAGGAAGACCTCGTGCGGATCATGAGCGGCGTGTTCGACGGGGTGACGACCGGGACCCCGATCCAGCTGCTGATCGAGAACACCGACCAGCGCTCGAAGGACTATCGCAACATCGCCGACCGGTTCCGCCCCGGCCATGCCGACTACACATACTGGAAGAAATATGGCGTGCGCGATTACCGCGGCGGCGGCCGGGCCTCGGCGCGCGAGACCGCCTCACGGGTCGCCGCCGGCGCCGTTGCGCGCCAAATCCTCGGGCCCCAAGTGGCGATCCGCGGCGCGCTGGTGCAGCTCGGACCGCATCGGATCGATCGCACGGCTTGGGATTGGCGGGCGGTTGAGGAGAATCCGTTCTGGTGCCCCGACGCGGCGATGGCGCTCGATTGGGCCGACTACCTCGACGGCGTGCGCAAGGCCGGCTCTTCGGCCGGTGCGGTCATCGAGATCGTGGCAAGCGGCGTGCCGGCCGGGCTCGGCGAGCCCGTCTACGACAAGCTCGACGGCGATCTCGCCCGCGCGCTGATGACGATCAACGCGGTCAAAGGCGTCGAGATCGGCGCCGGGTTTGGCGCCGCAGCACTGAAGGGCGAGGACAACGCCGACGAGATGCGCATGCAGGATGGCCGGGTGGTGTTTTTGTCCAACAATGCTGGCGGCATCCTCGGCGGCATCTCGACCGGGCAGGACATCGTCGCCCGCTTCGCAGTGAAGCCGACCAGCTCGATCCTGACCCCGATGCGCAGCGTCGATGTGGACGGCAACGAGGTCGAGATCGCGACCCACGGCCGCCACGACCCCTGCGTCGGCATCCGCGCCGTCCCGGTCGGCGAGGCGATGGTCGCCTGCGTGCTCGCCGATCACGTGCTGCGCCATCGCGCGCTCGGCGCCGCCGTCTGACATATGCGCCGTCTGCTGGTCGGTTTTTTTGCCACGATCGGGGTGCTGGCGGTCCTGTTCGTGATCGCCGTCGTTGTGTTGGTCGTGCGCTTGCGGCCGAGCACGCCGCCGCTACCGGGCAAGATCATTCTCTCGGTCGATCTGACGCAGGGCCTCGCCGAAGGAGCGGGCGAAGCGGGCTTGCTCAGGCTGGTGGCCGGCGGCAAGCCCAGCCTGCGCGATTTTCTCGATGCGCTTGAGGCCGCGGGGGCCGATCCGCGGGTCAAGGGCGTGATCGCCCGCGTCGGCGACGATGAGCTCGGCCTCGCCACGGTGCAACAGGTGCGCGACGCGATCGCCGCCTTTCGCGCCAAGGGCAAGTTCGCGATCGCCTTTGCCGACAGCTTTGGCGAGTTTGGCGGCGGCACCCGCCCTTATTACCTGGCGACCGCGTTTGACCAGATCTGGCTGCAGCCGATGGGCAGCGTCGGGCTGACCGGTCTCTATACCGAGGCGCCTTTCGCCAAGGGCACGCTCGACCTGTTGGGGATCGTCGCCGAATTCGACCATCGCGGACGCTATAAGACCGCCGCCAACACTCTGACCAAAACCCAAATGACGCCGCCCGGCCGCGAGCAGGTCGAGGATCTGCTGTCCTCGCTCGGCGGCCAGGTCGTCAGCGGCATCGCCGCGGGCCGCGGGCTGCCGCCGCAGGCGGTGCGAGCCCTGATCGACCGCGGGCCGCTGCTCGCCGGCGAAGCGCTGCAGGCAAAGCTCGTCGATCGGCTCGGCTATCGCGACGAGGTCATCGCCGCGGCCCACAAGCGCGCCGGATCGGATGCCCAGATCGTCAGCCTCTCAAGCTATCTCGACCGCGCGCCACGCCCAGATCGCCAGGGTGCGAGGATTGCGCTGATTTACGGTTCGGGGCTGATCGTGCGAGGCGGCGGGTCGACCGGTCTGCTGGCCGCGCCGGACGAGATGACCGCGTCCCGGCTGACGCGGGCCTTTCGCGACGCCGCCCGTGACCCAAAGGTGCGCGCGATCCTGTTCCGCATCGACAGCCCCGGCGGCTCGGTCGTCGCTTCGGAGACGATTTGGCGCGATGTCGTCTTTGCCCGCGAACGCGGCAAGCCGGTCATCGTATCAATGGGTGATGTCGCCGGCTCGGGCGGGTATTACGTTGCCGCGCCGGCCGACAAAATCGTTGCCGAGCCGGCGACCTTGACCGGCTCGATCGGGGTGCTCGGCGGCAAGCTGGTCCTCGCCGGCCTGCTCAAAAAGATCGGGATCTCGACCAATTCGGCCGCGTTCGGCGCCAATGCGGCGATGCCGAGCGCCACCTCGCCATTCTCGCCATTCGCGCGCTCGCGCCTGGAGGCCTTTCTCGACGCCAGCTATCGGGGTTTCAAGCAGCACGTCGCCGCCGGCCGGCACATGACCGACGATCAGGTCGAGGCGGTCGCCCAGGGCCGGGTGTGGACCGGCGAGGAAGCCAAGGCGCGCGGCCTCGTCGACGCGCTCGGCGGCTACCAAGTGGCGTTGCGGCTGGCCAGGAAGGCGGCTGGGTTGGCGTCCGGCGCGCCGATCGAGCTCAAGGTCTTTCCGGCCAAGGAAGGCCCGGCCGAATTGATCTACCGGCGCCTCACCGGTCAAGGGCGCGAGGACAACGGCGCGGGTGTGAGCTCTCTCGGGCGCGCAATCGAGGCGGCGGCGCCGCTGCTGCAGCGCATCGAAGCCGTGTTTGACGCTTCGGCGGTGCTGATTATGCCGCCGATCGGCGAGCCGCGATAGCAGGCCGCGCCTTGGCGGTCTCGCTGCTACGGCGAGATCGGCTGGTAGAGGATCGTCGAGCCGTCGCTGCCGCGCAGCTGCAGCCTGACCAGATCGCCCCGGCTGTCATACCAGACATCCTGGGAATAGAGGCCGCGCAGCGAATAGTGGTGGGCGACGATTTTGCGCCCCCGCGCCGGCAGGTCTTGGGCGCCCCGGTCGGTGACCGTGATCCGCATCTGCCGGCCGTCGACGGTGCTGAGCGCCGATGTCTGGCGCGCCAGCGCGATGTTCCACAGGCTTGACGGCAGCAGATTTCCCGGCATCCGCTCGGTCTTGCCGTCCGCCGTGACCGACAACGCTCGGCCGCTCGCATCGGCGCTGACGTGATGCACCGTGCCGTCGTCGTCGGTGGTCGAAACCATCGAGGCAAAGCGGCCATCGACCCAGTGCTCGCTTTCGGTCTGATCAAAGCGATAGAGGGTCAGAAACCCAATCTTTACGGCAATCGACGTAGAAATTCCCACCCGCGTGTCCGGGCCCTCGCAGCGGATGGAAATAGTATTGGTCCCGATCCGATCGCCGTTCCGCAATATCGCAAAATTAAGCGTTTCGCTGATGTCGCGCGCCACTGCGTCGCGCGCCATTGCCGCGATCGGCAACATCAGCACTGCCAAAGCCACGCAAATTGCCGGCCGCACTCCGGCCTCCTGTTTTGCCCGCCGCATCACCGGCGAGGATTCGGGCATTTTCGTGTTGAGTTTTGTTGCTTGCGCGGCGAGGCGGGCCCATCGGGAACGGGCGGGCACATCCGACGGTTTTCAATCTGACACCAGCACAGGGGACGGGTTCGCCGGCTCTTGCTGCATGCTTGCATGAGAGAAATCAGTCCGCTACCGGGCGACGACATGCTTAGATCAGCTATTCTCCGCGTCGTCGATCTCTGTACCCGCCGGGCATGGCTGGTCATCGTGGCTGCGGCGATACTGGCTGCGTTATGCACGGTCTACGCGGCGCAGCATTTCGCGGTGATGACCGATACCAAGGCACTGTTCCCGCCGAACCTGCCTTGGGCGCAGCGTGCCTTCAACTATATGCGCGCGTTTCCGCAGCCCGGCATCATTGTTGTCGTCGATGCGCCGACACCCGAGAGCGCCGAAGCGGCAACCACCAAGCTCGCCGCCGCTCTCGCCGGGCAGAAAGACCAGATCCGCGCTGTACGCCAACCGCAAAGCGGCAGCTTTTTCGAGCATAATGGCCTGCTGTACTTGCCGACCGGCAAGGTGGCGCGGTTGACTGCCGGCCTGGCCCAGGCCGGCCCGCTGCTCGGCAGTTTGAGCGCCGATCCGAGCCTGCGCGGCGCGCTCGATGCCCTCTCGATGGGCCTTGCCGGCGTCGAGGGCGGGGTCATCCCGCTCGACGCTCTGACCCGGCCCCTCGACATGGCCGCCGGCGTTGCGCAAGCAGCGCTGGCCAACCGGCCGGCCAGCTTTTCGTGGCGCGCCCTGGCCAGCGGCCGCGCTCCCAGCCCGGCCGAGCTGCGACGCTTTATCGAGGTCGAGCCGGTCCTCGACTATCACGCGCTCGAACCGGGCCGCGCCGCGACCGACGCGATCGCCCAGACCGCCCGCAATTTGAAGCTCGGGCAGGATTACCAGGCCCGCGTGCGGCAAACCGGGCTGGTGCCGATCAACGACGACGGCTTTGCCACCTTGACCAAGCATGCCGGCCTCAACGCCGCGGTGTCGCTCTGCGCCGTCTTTTTGATCCTGTGGCTGGCGCTGCGCTCCGGACGGATCATCCTCTCCGTCGTCGTCAGCATCGCCGCCGGCCTCGCGGTGTCCGCGGCGCTCGGGCTCATGCTGGTCGGCGCCCTCAATCTGATCTCGGTCGCGTTCTTTGTGCTGTTTATCGGGCTCGGCATCGATTTCAGCATCCAGTTCAGCGTGCGCTACCGGGAGGAGAGGCACGAATTGGGCGACTTGCGCTGGGCTCTGCTCAGCGCAGCAAGAAAGGCCGGCGTGCCGCTCGCATTGGCCGGGGCGGCGACCGCGGCCGGGTTTGCCTCGTTTGTGCCGACCGATTATCGCGGCCTTTCGGAGCTCGGCGAGATCGCTGGGATCGGCATGGGTGTCGCCTTTCTGGCCAGCATCACCCTGCTGCCGGCGCTGCTGGCGGTGCTGAAGCCACCCGCCGAGCAGCGCCCGATGGGGTTTGCCGCATTGGCCCCAATCGACCGCTTTTTGGCGCGGCATCGCGTTCCGGTGCTGGCGGTCACCGCCGTCGCGGTGCTGGCCGCCTCGCCTCTGCTGCTCCATCTGCGCTTCGACTTCAACCCGCTGCACCTGCGCGACCCGAAAGCGCCCTCGGTCGCGACCTTTCTTGAATTGCGCCGCAACCCGCAGATCGGAGCAAATGCGATCGAGGCCATGACCCCCAGCCTCGATGCCGCGAATGCGCTGGCGCGGCGGCTGTCGGCGCTGCCGCAAGTCGCCGGCACCGCGACACTCGACAGCCTGGTGCCAGCCGATCAGGACCAAAAGCTGGCGCTGATCCATAAGGCCGCCGCAACGATCGCTCCCTTGCTTCACCCCAAGCAGATCAAACCGGCGCCGAGCGACCCGCAGATCATCCACACCTTATCCTCGACTGCCGCCGCCCTGACCCAGGCCGCCGGAAACCACCACGGTTCTGGCGCCGACGCGGCCCGGCGGCTCTCCGGGCTGCTGGTCAAATTGGCCAAAGCCACCCCCGCGGCGCGCGAGCGTGCCGCCGCCGCGATCGCCCGGCCGCTGCGCACGTCGCTTGCGGATTTGCGGCAAGCTCTGCAGCCGCAACGCATTACCCCCGACACGATCCCCGCCGGCCTGAAGCGGGCATGGGTCACTGCCGACGGCCGGGCCCGGGTCCAGGTGCTGCCCAAGGGCGATCCGGACAACACCGCGGTGCTGCGCGGCTTTGTGACCGCGGTGCTGGCGGCGGCGCCCAGCGCCACGGGCCCCGCGGTGCTGCTCTACGAAGCCGGCAACACCGTCGTGCGCGCCTTTATCGAGGCCGGGATCTTCGCGCTGGCGGCGATCACCTTGCTGTTGTGGATCACCCTGCGCCGGCCCGCCGACGTTCTCATGACGCTAGTGCCGCTGCTCGTCGCCGGGGTCGTCACCCTGGAGCTGACCGTCGTTCTCGGTCTGCCGCTGAACTTTGCCAATGTGATCGCGCTGCCGTTGCTGCTCGGCGTCGGCGTCGCGTTCAAGATCTACTACATCATGGCTTGGCGCAGCGGCAAGACCGCGCTGGTGCAATCGACCTTGACCCGCGCCGTCATCTTCAGCGCGATGACCACGGCCACCGCCTTTGGCAGCCTGTGGATGTCGAGCGACCCCGGCACCTCCAGCATGGGTGAGCTGATGGCGCTCGCATTGTTGTGCACGATGTGCGCGGCGGTGCTGTTCCAGCCGGCATTGATGGGGCCGCCGCGGCGTCGGCCGGCGCCGGTCTTTGCCCCGCCGCCAAGCCGTGCGCTGTCCGCCACGGCGCCAGCCCCGACGGCCACGGTGCCGGACCGCGCCGGCCACCGGGTCAAAGAGCCGGCCGAGTCCGAGCTGCAGCAATGAGCAGCGTGGCGAGCGCCCGCCCGCGGCTCGGACGCGCCAGCCTGGCGCTCGACAATCTGCGCGCCTATGTGATCCTGCTGGTGCTGGCGTTCCATTCCTGCCTCGCCTATCTGAGCTTTCTGCCGCACGAGCCTTTTGCCTTCGACAGCCCGCCTTTTTCCTGGCGCGCCTTTCCGATCGTCGATAGCCACCGGTGGCTGGGGCTCGACCTGTTCTGCGCCTGGCAGGACGTGTTCCTGATGACCTTGTTTTTCTTCCTGTCCGGCCTGTTCGTGTGGCCGAGCCTGCGGCGCAAGGGGGTGCCGCAATTTTTGAGCGGCCGCATCCTGCGCCTCGGAGTGCCGTTCGCCATCGTCGTGGCCTTGCTGATGCCGGTCGCTGATTACCCGACCTATCTGCAGACTGCGGTCGATCCGGGCATTGGCGCCTATTGGCGGCACTTTCTCGCCCTGCCGTTCTGGCCGAGCGGGCCGATGTGGTTTTTGTGGCTGCTGTTGGCCGCCGACCTCGCCGCTGCCGGCGTTCACCGGATAGCGCCGCGCTGGGGCGAATGGCTCGGCCGGTTGTCGGGCGTGGCCGCTGCGAGGCCGCTCGCTTATTTCGCCGGCCTGCTGGCCCTCTCCGCACTCGCCTATGTGCCGCTGGCCCTCGCCTTCGGCCCCGAGCCGTGGCTCCAATTCGGCCCGTTCGCATTTCAAGAGAGCCGCCCGCTGCTCTACGCCGTCTATTTCTTCGCCGGCGCCGGGATCGGCGCCTATGGCATCGAGCGCGGCCTGTTTGGCCCGGAGGGCGCGCTGGTCAAACGCTGGCCGATCTGGCTCGCGATCGCCCTCGGCTCGTTCATGCTCTGGCTCGGGCTGACCGCGCTGGTCGTCCGGGCCAAGGGTGCGGCACCCTTGGGCGTGCGGGCGCTCGACGATCTGAGCTATATGCTGGCCTGCTTTGGCAGCTGCTTTTGCGTGCTGGCGCTGGTCCTGCGGTTTGCCGCCAAGCAGGGCGCCTGGCTCGGCAGCCTCAGCCGCAATGCCTATGGCATGTACCTGGTGCACTACCTCTTTGTCGTCTGGCTGCAATATGCCTTTTTGCCGGTGGACCTGCCGGCGGTGGTCAAGGCTGCTTCCGTGTTCGCGTGCACGGTGCTGCTGAGCTGGACGACCACCGCCGCGTTGCGCCGGCTGCCGGCGGGCGCCGTGATCATCGGCGGCGCGAGGCGGATGACGGCTAGCCCGTCGTGATCTCGGTGCGCTGGCGCACAAACGCGCCGATCCCGGCGATGGCGCGCCGTGCCTCCGGCATTACCTCGGCGAACAGCTGCCAGACATGCGGCATGCGCGGCCATATTTCGAGCGCCACCTCGCATCCGGCCGCGCGCAGCCGCTCGGCCATGCGGGTTGCATCGTCGCGCAGAACCTCGTCGCTGCCGACCTGAATCAGGGACGGCGGCAGCCCGCTCGGATCGCCGTAGAGCGGCGAGGCATAGGGGTTGCACGGGTCTGCGCCGTCCAGATACCAGCCGGCGAGCAGCGGCATGTCCGACCCGTCGATAAACGGATCGGCGCGGGCATTGACCCGCAGCGAGGCTCCGCTCAGCGCCAGATCGGTCCAGGGCGACAGCGCCACCGCGCATGCCGGCAACGGCAATCGGCCCTCGTCCCGGCATCTGAGCAGCAGCGAAAAGACCAGCCCGCCGCCGGCCGAATCGCCGATCACCGCGATCCGCCGCGGGTCGGCGCCTTGGTCGAGCAGCCAGCGATAGGCCGCGAGCGCATCGTCGAGCGCCGCGGGGAACGGGTGCTCCGGCGCCAGCCGATAGTCGATCGCCAACAGGCGCGCCCGCGCCGCGGCGGCGAGCCGCCAGGTCACATGGCGATAGAGCGCCGGTGAGCCGATCGCAAACCCGCCGCCATGTAGGTAAAGGATATGGCGATCGTCGTGCGCGGCGGCGGCGACCCATTCCGCCGCAACCCCGCCCGCCTCAACCTTGGCGGTTCGGATGGTCGGCGGCGGGTGCGGGACGAGACGACCAGTCGCCGCGGCGCGCTGCCGCCGCTCGGCGATGCCGGCGCCGACGCCCTTTCCCTTCAAGAGCCAGCGAGTCCCCAGACGGACGATCTCGGCGCGCAGGCTCATCTGCCCTCGCCGGAAGCTGGGCGCGCGCGCATCTCGCCGGCGACACGCGCCCGCACCCTGAGCGCGTTGCCCGGCAGATAGGCGAGCGGCATATCCTCGATATCAACGGTCTCGAGGCTGGCGCGATCGGCGCCGGCGGCGACGGCACGCTCCCTGGCCTGGGCCTCGGCTGCGGCGATCGCCTCTTTGCGGTCGAGGTCGCGATAAATCTGGTCGGTCTCGCCGCTGACCTGCGCGATTGCCGCGCCCACCGCATTGGCGCAGTCGCCATGCGGCACCCGGATCACCCGCGAGACCCCGGCGAGCCGGTCGGGCACCAGAAACGCGCCGCCGCCGACCGCGATCAGCGGCTGGTCGCCGGCGGCAATCTTGACCCGGTCAACCGCCTCTTCGATTTTTTGGTGCGCCGAGACTAGCACCGATTGCACGAGAGCGCGCGGCAGCCGCGCCACCGCGGCAGGGTTGCCGATCCGCACTATGCCGGCGGCAACGGCCGCATCGGTTGCGGTCAAGGTGTCGCCGCCAAACACCAGCGCGTCGCGGGTGAGCCGATAGCCGACGCTGCGCGGCCCGACCGTCAGCGGCTCGCGTTCGACGATGCTGCCGCCGCCGAGCCCGATCGAAAAAAGGTCGGGCATGCGGAACAGGGTGCGCACGCCGCCGACCTCGACGACCGAGTTGGCCTCGCGCGGAAAACCCCGGCGCAGCTGGCCGATATCGGTCGAGGTGCCGCCGACATCGACCACCAGCGCGTCGGCAAGGCCGGACAGAAAGGCCGCACCTCGCATCGAATTGGTCGCCCCCGAGGCAAAGCTCATCACCGGCAGCGCCGCGGCGGTGTTGGCCGCCATCACCGTCCCGTCGTTCTGGGTCAGGTAGAGTGGTGCGACGATCCCGCTCGCCGCGATCGCTGCGGCAAAGCCAGCGAGCGTCGAGCGCGCCAAATCGATCAGCGCGGCGTTGAGCAGCGCCGCGTTCTCGCGTTCGAGCAGGCCGATCCGGCCGAGGTCGCGCGACAGGGTGACGGCGGCCTCGGGGCACTCCTCGCGCAGAATCTCGGCAGCCCGCTCTTCGCAGGAAGGGTCGAGCGGCGAAAAGATCGCGGCCACCGCGACCGAGCGGATGCCGCTTTCGCGGATCCGCCGCGCCGCTCGTCGCATCCCGCTCTCGTCGAACGGGACGATCGGGCGGCCGTCGTAATCGTGGCCGCCTTCGAGCATGAACACCGCGCCGCGAGCGAGCTCGGCGAGGTCCGCCGGCCAGTCGCAGAACGGCGGCAACGAGGCGGCGGCCGGCAATCCGAGGCGCACCGCCGCGACCCGGCCGAGCCCCTGCCGCTGCACCACGGCGTTGACGAAATGCGTCGTGCCGATCACCACAGCGTCAATCGCGCCGCTCGCGACATCACGATGCGCCGACAGCTCTGCCAGCGCATTGACGACGCCGCCCGTCACATCTTCGGTGGTCGGCGTCTTGACCGCACGTACGACCTCGCCATCGGCGAGCAGCACGGCATCAGTATTGGTCCCGCCGACATCGATCCCGATGCGGCGCATCTCTAATGACCCTCATCTGGCATAGCTAGCGGCGCCAACCGCATTTCGGCTGCTTGAGACTCCAAAAATTTGTCCTCGCTAACCATTCATCATTGACGCGCGCGGGGAATATTAAACAGGTGTCCCGCGTGTATCCAAAGCGGAGGTCAGATTGATCGATGTGCCCCGTTAAGCGATGTCGAGGAACAGCAACTCAGGGACCTGCTTAGGACCTCGCGGGGATGAACTTCCTGGGCTACAAACTCATCAACAAGCTTCACGGTAATCCTTTACGATCGGATGATACACCACCGCAAGGAGATGCGCCCCGAGCGAAAATGGCGCGGCCGAGACTCCGCCTGCACAAGCTGATTAGCACGTGCACCGAACTGTAGAAACCGGCCGTTTACGACCGTGGCCTCCCGTTGTCGTCATCCCGGCGAAGGAGCGTGGGAAGGATGTCGCCATGAGGTCGCCTTCCCGACGAAGCCCACCGCACCGAGGAACAGCTCGCGGTGTTGGGACGGCTAAGGTGACGAGGCCGACGGCTGAGGAGCGCACCCTGGCTGCTAGCGCTGGGCACTGACCTCGAGGCGCTGTGGTCTCACCCCAGCGCGCGCCAAGACGCGCAAGCACATCTTGCGGACGGCGATCGTCGAGACCGTGGCCAAGATCGTCGGCGACACGATCGAACTTGTGGTTCATTGGTAAGGCAGGGATCGATCCGGGCTAAAAGCGATGCTCGACGAGCGTTACATCAGCCCGCATCGCCGCCAGCTTGGTACGCAAGCTTGCTTTGGTAAGCAGTCGCATCGGGAAACGGCAGGCCAGGAGACGTGCGGGATTTCGATAACTGGCTGGGGGCGAGCGCGCCAGGTCGCTGGCAGCGCCGCGACCATCACCTGGAGACGCTCCTATGTACTATGCCGCCCCAATTGCCGAGATGCGCTTTGTACTGAACGAGGTGGCCGGCATCGGCGAAGTCGCGTCGCTGCCCGGCTTTGAGGCGGCCGACCCGGAGCTCATCGGGGCGGTCCTCGGCGCGGCTGCGAGGTTCGCCGAGAGCGAGTTGGCGCCGCTGAACCAACCGGCCGATCGCGTCGGCAGCATCCTCGAAAACGGCGTCGTGCGCACGCCCTCGGGGTTTCGCCAAGCCTATGCGCGCTATGTCGAGGGCGGGTGGAACGGGTTCGCCGCCGACCCGGAATTTGGCGGCCAGGGTTTGCCGCTGGCGCTCGCCACCCCGATCGCCGAAATGCTGGACGCAGCCTGCATGAGCTTTGCGTTGTGCCCGTTGCTCAACCAAGCAACGATCGCACTGTTGGAGAGCTACGGGTCGCCGGAACAGAAGCGGCTCTATCTGGGTAGGCTCGTCCGCGGCGAATGGGCCGGCACGATGAATTTGACCGAGCCGCAGGCCGGGTCGGACCTCGGCGCGCTGACCACCTGCGCGCTGCCGGCATATGACCAAAGCCGGGGCGACTATTACCGCGTTACCGGTCAGAAAATCTTTATCAGCTACGGCGACCATGATCTTACACCCAACATCGTGCACGCGGTGCTGGCGCGCACCCCTGGCGCTCCCTCCGGATCGAAGGGCCTCTCGCTGTTCCTTGTGCCAAAATTTCTGCCCGATGCGGAGGGCGGGCCAGGGCAACGCAACGCGGTCCGCACCCTGCGCCTTGAAGAAAAGCTCGGCATCCATGCCTCGCCGACCTGCGTGCTCGCCTACGAAGATGCGATCGGCTGGCGGATCGGCCAGGAAAATCGTGGTCTCGAATATATGTTCACGATGATGAACAACGCCCGCCTCGCGGTCGGCGTGCAGGGTGTGGCGATCGCCGAGCGCGCCTATCAGCAGGCCCGCGACTTTGCCCGCGCGCGGGTGCAGGGCCGCCCGCTTAGCGCCACCGCCGATGACAGCGCGTTGCCGATTATTCACCATCCCGACGTGCGTCGGATGCTGCTGTGGATGCGCGCGGCGACCGAGGCGATGCGCGCGCTCGCCTATTATGCCGCGGCGCTGATCGACCGCGCCCGCCGCGATCCCGATCCGGCCGCGCGGTCGGCCGCGCAACGCCGCGCCGACCTGTTGATTCCGGTGGTCAAGGCGTGGTGCACCGACACCGGCGTCGCCGTCGCCTCGACCGGCATCCAAATCCACGGCGGCATGGGCTATATCGAGGAAACGGGCGCTGCGCAGCATTGGCGCGACGCCCGGATCGCGCCGATCTACGAGGGCACTAACGGGATTCAGGCGAACGACCTAGTCGGCCGCAAACTCGCCCGCGATCATGGCGAGGCGGCGGCCTTGTTGTGTGCCGAAATCGGCACGACAGCGGCGCCGCTCGACCAGCACGGCAAAGCCGATTTCATGCCGATCGCCGGCGCGCTGCGCGCGGGGCTAACGGCGCTCGAAACCGCGACCGCGAGCCTCCTCGACCGCGATGCGGCAGCCGCGGCGGCGGGTGCCGCGCCTTATCTCGATCTCTTTGGCACCGTCTGCGCCGGCTGGCTGATGGCGCGCCAAGCGCTTGCCGCCGAACGGCTATTGGCGGCCGGAAGCGGCGATCCCGCCTTTCTACGCGCCAAGGTCTCGACCTCGCGGTTTTTTGCCGAGCACTTCCTGGCCCTGGCCCCGGGCCGTCTGCCCGCGATCCTCAGCGGCGCCAAGGTGCTGGCGTTCGATCAGGACCAGTTCTGAGCGCGTGAACCTTAGCGCAGGCGAGGAAAGGTGGCTCAGCCGCCGCCCGCGAGGGCGCGCACGGGCTGCCCGCAAGTCGGGCATTCCGGATCCTTGGCGATCCGGATCGCGTGAAAGCGGGCGCGCATTGCATCATAGAGGAGGAGGGTGCCGTCGAGGCTTTCGCCAAGCCCCAGCAGCTCCTTGAGCACTTCGACCCCTTGCAAGGTGCCGAGCACGCCGGCAACGGCGCCAAGGATGCCGGCGGTTTCGCAACGCGGCACCAGATCGGGCGGCGGCGGCTCGCGGAACAGGCAGCGATAGCAAGGGTGCCCGGCGCCGAGATAAGGCCGGAAGGTCGAGATCTGGCCCTCGAATGGCGACAAGGCCGCGGCAACCAGCGGCTTTTCCAGGCGGCAGCACAGATCGGTCAGCAGATAGCGGGTTGCGAAATTATCGCTGCCATCGGCGACGAGGTCGTATTTAGCGATCAGCGCTTCGGCGTTGTCCGCTTCGAGCCGAACCGGGTGCGCCTCGACCCGGATTCCGGGGTTGAGGCCGGCCAGGGTCCGGCGGGCGCTGTCGACCTTCAGGTCCCCGACGCTCGGCGTCGCGTGGACGATCTGACGCTGCAAATTGGTCAGGTCAACCCGGTCGGCGTCGACGACCCCGATGGTTCCGACCCCGGCGGCGGCCAGATACAGCAGCAGCGGCGAGCCCAGCCCGCCGGCACCGAGCACCAGCACGCGCGACTCTAACAGCCGCGCTTGACCCTCCTCGCCGACCTCATCGAGGATCAGATGCCGGGCGTAGCGCTGAAACTGCTCTTCGCTGAGCTCCACCCGCGTTCCTCTCCCGAAATTCCTCTCAAAGCCCCTCGAACAGTGCCGTCGAGAGATAACGCTCGGCAAAGTCGGGCAGCACCGTGACGATCATCTTGCCGGCCATCTCGGGGCGCTTGCCGACTTCGAGCGCCGCCGCGAGCGCCGCCCCCGACGAGATGCCGACGGTCAAGGCCTCCAGCTTCGCGGCCTCGCGCGCCGTGCGAAAGGCGGTGTCGTTCCCGACGCGGACGACCTCGTCGATCAGCTTGGTGTCGAGAACGTCCGGGATAAAGCCCGCGCCGAGCCCCTGGATGCGGTGCGAGCCCGGGGTCCCGCCCGACAGCACGGCGCTGTCCTCAGGCTCGACTGCGATCATCTTGAGCCCAGGCTTGCGCGGCTTCAGCACCGAGCCGACGCCGGTCAAGGTGCCGCCGGTGCCGATGCCGCTGACCACCACATCGACCGCCCCGCCGGTATCCTTCCAGATTTCTTCGGCGGTGGTGCGGCGATGAATCTCGGGGTTGGCCGGGTTCTGGAATTGCTGTGGGATGAACGCGTCGGGCAGCGAGCCGGCGATCTCCTCGGCCTTGGCGATGGCGCCCTTCATGCCTTGCGCCGCCGGGGTCAGCTCGAGCTCGGCGCCGAGCAGCAGCAGCATCCGGCGGCGCTCCATCGACATGCTGTCGGGCATCGTCAGGATCAGGCGGTAGCCCCTGGACGCGCAGACGAACGCAAGCGCGATCCCGGTATTACCCGAGGTCGGCTCAACCAGCACGGTTCCGGGCTTGATCCGTCCGGCGGCTTCGCCGGCGTCGACCATCGCCACGCCGATGCGGTCCTTGACCGAGGCAAGCGGGTTGAAGAATTCGCATTTGGCGAGGATATCGGCCTTGACCCCGGCCTGCTGCGCCATGCGATGGATGCGGACCAGCGGCGTCGCCCCGATGGTTTCGGTGATGCTGTCATAAACGCGGCCGCGAAACTCCGTGGTTTTCGAATTGGTCGTGCTGGCGGTGTGCATTAGACTTCCTCCCCGTCGGGCAATCGTAATTTATGTAAGGTCGGCGGCCCGGCGCTGCAACGAGCCCTCGGATCGGGTCAGATCGCAAAATCGCTGAATTCACTTGTCCGGCCGGCGATCCCGGCATCACGCGCGCGGCCGCACAGATCGTCGAGCGTCAGGGAATCAAGCCGCTGCATCATCTCCTCCTGCAATTCGAGCCACAGCGGGCGCACCACTTGGTGGCCGAGCGCGCTCCCTGCCGGATCGCTGATCGGGTCCTCGGCCGTCTCGAGCCCGCGCACAGTGCGCACAATATCGCCGAGGCTGACCAGCCGGCGCTCGCGCGCCAGGCGATAGCCGCCGCTCGGCCCGCGGATGCCGAGCAGAATGCCATGCCGCACCAGCTCCTGCAGCACCGGCTCCAGGTAGCGGCGCGGGATGCCCTGACGCTCGGTGATCTCGGCCGAACGCACCGGCACCGGCCCGCCATTATAGGCGATGTCGAGCACCGCCTCGATCGCGAACAGGAGCTTTTTGGTCAGCCGAACCATGTCATGCGGCCCGCCGCCGAAGGTTCACGGGGTCTCCGGGGGTGAGTGTCGCCGCAACCGGCGCTGCGGACAAGCGGCCTCGACGCCGGTCGAGCCGAACCCGCCAGCGGCGCGGCTTCCACTCGCCGAAAACTGCGCCACCACGGCGAATTCCGGCCGCACGATGCGGGTGAAGACCAGCTGGGCAATCCGGTCGCCGGGGCGGATCGTGATCGACGCCCCGCTCAGCGGCGGATTGCGGTTCCAGGCGGAGATCAGGCACTCGCCCTCGTAATCGGCATCAACAACCCCGACCGCGTTGCCGAGCACCAGCCCCTCGCGGTGACCGAGCCCGGAGCGCGGCAGGATCAGCGCGCACAATTCCGGCTCGCCGATGCGAAAGGCGATCCCGGCGGAGATCAACGCGGCCGGCGCTTGCGGCGCGAGGACGAGCGGCTGCTCGATGCAGGCGTGCAGGTCGAGCCCGGCGGCCAGGCTCGACCCCCACGACGGAAATCCCCAGCCGGGGAGCCTCGCGTCGAGGATCTGCAGCTCGATTTTCACTAGGATTGGGGCCGCAGATGTTGCGCGATCCGGTCGGCGAGGCGCGTGGCGACCTCGCGCTTGGTCATTGCCGGCCAGTCCTCGACACCCTCGGCATCGACCAGGTGGATCGTGTTGCTCTCGCCGCCAAAGGTGCCGGTGCCGGGTGCCACGTTGTTGGCGAGGATCCAGTCGCAGCGCTTGCGCGCGCGCTTGGCGCGGGCGTTGGCGACGATGTCGTCGGTCTCGGCGGCAAAGCCGATGACCAGTGTCGGCCGGTCGTTGGCGCGTTGGGCGATATGGGCGAGGATGTCGGGATTCTCGGCGAGGCGCAGCAACGGCGGCCCGCCGCCATCCTTTTTGAGCTTGTGCCCGGCGACGCTCTCGACCCGCCAGTCGGCGACCGCCGCGGCCATCACCGCGACATCGGCCGGCAATGCCGCCTCGCAGGCGGCCAGCATTTCCGCCGCAGTCTCGATCGCCACCAGCTTCACTCCGGCCGGCGCCGCCTCCTGCGTCGGCCCCGACACCAGCACGGTCTCGGCGCCGAGTGCGACGAGGGCGGCAGCAATCGCATGGCCCTGCTTGCCCGAGGAATGGTTCGAGAGGTAGCGCACCGGGTCGATCGGCTCGCGCGTCGGCCCGCTGGTGACCAGCGCTCGCCGGCCGGCGAGCCGGGCGCCCTTGGTCAGCATCGCTTCGATTGCGGCGACGATCTCCAGCGGCTCGGCCATCCGGCCCGGTCCGACTTCGCCGTCTGCAAGCTCGCCCGAGCCCGGCCCGACCCGCATCACCCCGCGCGCCGCCAAGGTGGCGAGATTGGCCTGCGTCGCCGGATGCGCCCACATCATCAAATTCATCGTCGGCGCGATCAGCACCCTCTTGTCCGATGCAAGCAATGCCGCGGTCGCCAAATCGTCGGCGAGCCCGGCCGCCATGCGCGCGATCAGATCGGCGGTGGCCGGTGCCACGACGACGAGGTCGGCCTCACGCGACAGGCGGATATGGCCCATCTCGCTCTCGTCGGTCAGCGACCAGAGATCGGTATAGAGCTTGTCCCCGCACAGCGAGGCGACCGACAGCGGGGTGACGAAATGCTCTGCGGCGGCGGTCATGACCGCACGCACCGCCGCCCCGCGCTCGCGCAGCCGGCGGATCAGGTCGAGGCTCTTATAGGCCGCGATCCCGCCCGAGATGATCAACAGGATGCGCCGATCTTGCAGCACCTCAAGCCCTCCAAATACCGTCGCCCAGCCTATTATGGCGTTCGCTACAACCGGGCGCGAGAGCGATCGCGGCGGCCGCCGCGCGCCGCCGGTCGCGGGTCAACCGGCAGCTCCCTAACGCTAACGATTGGTGCGGCCCGGCTCGTTCAACCAAAGGTGGGGGCGCGCGGCGGCTGGGTGAAATCAAAGCCGTCGAGCAGGTTGTAGGCGTTCGCGTCGCGCTGCTGCAGCGGCTTCAGCCCGAACCGCGCCTCGATCATCGCCAGCACCGAACTCGTGTCGGCGGTGCGATGGTCGATATAGCCGCGCCGCGCCCACGGGCTGATCAGGAGGGCCGGCACGCGGGTGCCGCAGCCATAAGGGTCGGGGGTCGGCGGCGCCACATGGTCCCAGAACCCGCCGCCCTCGTCATAGGCGACGACCACCGCGGTCTTTTCCCACAGCCGGCTGTGCCCGAGCGCCGTCAACAGTCTCGCGACCCATTCCTCGCCCCAGCGCGGCGCCGAATCCGCCGGATGCTCGTCGCGCCCGCCGGTGGCCTTCACAAACGAGACCCGCGGCAGCAGGCCGGTGTTCAGATCCTCGAAGAAATCGGCGCTGTCCCTGATATGACCGGCTCTGACATTGGCGAACCAGCTAGGGTAATACTGGAACGGGTTGTGGTGCGACACGTAAAGGGTCGGCGTGTCGACGACGATCGAGCCGTCGCCGGCGCCGAACGCGGTCTTTAATGCCCAGGGCTTGACCGCGTTCCAGCCCTCATTGTACCAGGCCCAGCTTAGCGAGGCGGCGTCGAGCCGATCGCCGATGTTGGGATAGGTCTGTTCTTCCGGCGGCGGTGCCAGATCGAGCGATCCCATATAGGTTTCGGTCGGGCCGTTTACCGGCGCCACGTCATTGATCAGGATGCCGTTTCTGTCATAGGGCTTGTCGAAAATCGGCGGTTCGAGGCTGCCGATCCCGCCCGCCGGCGGCTTTGACCACTGCGCCGAGCGCGCCGCCGCCAGATATAGTGCATTGCCGGTCGAGCCGCCCGTCATCGCCTGAAAGAAATGGTCGAGCAGCACGTATTCGTCTGCCAGGTGGTGATAAAAAGGCAGATCCTGTCGCGTGTAAAAGCCGAGCACCGCGCCCGACGGTGTCGACTGGGCGAGCATCATCGCGACCGGGTCGTTCCGCGGCGCCTTGTCGAGGAATGCATGCTTGCCGGCGAGCGCCAACGCCACGAAGCGGTCCATCCTGCCGCGGTCGATTTGCGCCGACATGCGAAAGAAATGATGCGAAGGGTCCCACAGCACGTTGCCGTCGGGGCGGATGTACGGGGCCAAGTGAAACGGCCGGTTTTCGAGCAGCGCCCCGGCGAAGCCGGGCACCTGATAAGGCACCGGCAGACAGCCATAGGGGACGCCCGCCGGATTTTTTTGCAATCCGGTAAAGCGCGCGTCGATCCGCCCGTCGCGGTCCAGCAGATTCGCCACGATGCCGCTGCCCGGCGGCTGATAGGCGCCAAAGTAATGATCGAAGCTGCGGTTCTCCTGATAGATCACGATGATATGGTCGATCTTGTCGCGCAGCCCCTGGAGGTCCGGCCCGGCCGGGCTCGCCGCCCGCACCGGCGCCGGAACACGCGCGGCCAAAAACGCCGCGCCGCCGGTCGCCGCGACCGACTTCAGAAAGCTGCGGCGGCTTCGCCTGATCAAGCTCATCGTCGCCCCCGATCGCCGCGGGCCTGGCTTGATCGGCCGCGGCCCGCCGTTTCGCGAATATCACGATTTTATGTCAGTTGTAAGAAACCGCGGATTGGCGGCGACCGGGGGTCCGGCCTCCCGGCATCACATGAGCTGCCGGTGACCGGACCCGCTGCGAGCCTTGCCAAGCTCCGAGCCGCTTCGTACCTATGGTAGATCCAACGGGAGGTGGGTGCGATGCAGCTAAAGGATCAGAAGCTGTTCCGGCAGCAATGCTATATCGACGGCGAGTGGGTCGATGCGCTGAACCGCGGCACGATCCCGGTCACTGATCCGGCGACCGGCGAGACCCTCGGCACGGTGCCGCGGATGGGCGCCGAGGAGACCCGCCGGGCGATCGAGGCGGCCGACAAGGCCTTGCCGGGCTGGCGCGCCAAGACCGCTAAGGAGCGCGCCCACATCCTGCGCCGCTGGTACGATTTGATGATGGCGAACCAGGAGGACCTGGCGGCGCTGATGACCGCCGAGCAAGGCAAGCCCCTGGCCGAGTCAAAGGGCGAGATCGCCTATGCCGCGGCCTTCATCGAATGGTTCGGCGAGGAGGGGAAGCGCATCTATGGCGACACGATCCCGGCGCACATGGCCGACAAGCGAATCGTCGTCACCAAGGAGCCGATCGGTGTCACCGCGGCGATCACGCCTTGGAATTTCCCGGCGGCGATGATCACCCGCAAATCCGGCCCGGCGCTTGCCGCGGGCTGCACGATGGTGGTGAAGCCGGCGACCGCCACCCCCTATTCGGCGCTGGCGCTGTGCGAGCTGGCCGAGCGCGCCGGGGTGCCCAAGGGCGTGTTTTCGTGCGTGACCGGCGGTGCCAAGGAGATCGGCGGTGAATTGACCTCAAACCCGATCGTGCGCAAGCTCTCCTTCACCGGCTCGACCGAGATCGGCAAATTATTGATGGAGCAGTGCGCCGGCACGGTCAAAAAGATGTCGCTCGAATTGGGCGGCAACGCGCCGTTCATCGTATTCGACGACGCCGACATCGAGATGGCGGTCAAGGGCGCCATTGCCTCCAAATATAGGAATGCCGGGCAGACCTGCGTGTGCGCCAACCGCATCCTGGTGCAGGATGCGGTCTACGACGCCTTTACCAAGCGCTTGGCCGAGGCGGCTGGGGCGATGAAGGTCGCCGGCGGGTTCGAGCCCGGTGCGGTGATCGGGCCATTGATCGACATGAAGGCGATCGAGAAGGTCGAGGCCCATGTCGCCGACGCGCTGAACAAAGGCGCCAAGGTGGTGATCGGCGGCAAGCGCAGCGCGCTCGGCGGCAGCTTTTACGAGCCGACCGTCCTGACCGGCGTCACCACCGACATGATGATCACCCGCGAGGAAACCTTTGGCCCGGTGGCGCCGCTCTACCGCTTCAAGACCGAGGCGGAGGCAATCAAGATGGCCAACGACACCGAGTTCGGGCTCGCCGCCTATTTCTACAGCCGCGACATCGGCCGCATCTGGCGCGTCGCCGAGGCGCTCGAATATGGCATCGTCGGCATCAACGAAGGCATCATCTCGACCGAGATCGCCCCCTTTGGCGGCATGAAGGAAAGCGGCATCGGCCGCGAAGGCTCAAAATACGGCATCGAGGAGTACCTCGAGGTCAAATACCTGTGCATGGGCGGCATCGACCGTTGATTGGCGCCAAGTCCCAACTGCGACGCAGCGGGGCGGGATTGGGGCCAAGCTAGATCACGCGCCCCGCCCGCCGGCTGGCTGGGTAATCGGATGCTCGATCTTGCTCCGTCTACGGCCGGTGCTGCCGGTCCGCCGCGTGGCGTTTCGGGTCATTGAGGCGTTATGCTGTGCAGTATCCGTGAACCAGCGCACAAGGATCGACGATGACCGATCATGATGCGGTGTTGGCCGCCAATCTTGAATTTTACCGAGCGTTCACGGTGCGCGATGTCGCCGCCATGGACGCGCTGTGGGCGCGCAGCGTGCCGGTCGCCTGCCTTCATCCGGGATGGACGGCGCTGACCGACCGCGAGGTCATCATGTCCAGTTGGTCCGGGATCCTGTCGAACCCGGATGCGCCGCGCATCGCCTGCTTTGATGAGCGCGTCCTACTTTACGGCGATACCGCGTTGGTGCTGTGCGAGGAGGAGTTGGACGGCGGCAGCCTCGCGGCGAGCAACCTGTTCGTGCGCGAAGGTGGGGTGTGGCGGCTGGCTCATCACCAGGCCGGGCAGATCGTCCGCCGGCCGGCCGAACGGCGTCGCTCGTCGCGACTGAATTGAGCGCCTTCGCGGCTCGTTTGCGCATCGCCAACGCGGCGGGTACCTGGGGGGCCAGCTACGCTGCCCTAATCGCTACGCTGCCCGAGAGCGTTCGTAAGCTGCTCGCACCTCGGCGACGCGCGCCGCGGTTTCGCTGTCGACCACGCCGTCGACCCGGGCCGGGCGAAAGCGCCGCTGGAACGCAGCGACCGCCAGCGTCTCGCCGGCCTCTGCCGTGCAATAGCCGATCGCCGCCAGCTGCGCCGCAGTCCGCGAGCGGTCGACCGCGCCATTCGGTTCGCGCTGCCCCGGTTCCGGCCAGATCCCGATGCCGGCGCGGGCCAGGCGCGGCCAATCGAACAGCTCGCCGGGGTCGGCCTTGCGGTCTGGGGCAATGTCGGAATGGCCAACGATGCGACACGGCGGGATCGGGTGCCGGGATAAAATATCGCGGCAAAGGCCTTCGACCGCCGCCATCTGGGCTTCGGGAAATGGGCGGTAGCCCCATTCGTGCCCGGGGTTGACGATCTCGATCCCGATCGAGCGCAAATTGAGGTCGCGCTCGCCCTGCCAGCACGACACGCCGGCGTGAAACGCGCGCCGCGCTTCCGGCACGAGCCGCCAGACGACGCCGGCTTCATCGACGACATAGTGCGCGCTGACCCGCGCCGTCGGATCGCACAACCGATCGAGCGCCGCCTCGGCGCTCGGCATGCCGGTATAATGGAGGACCAGCATATCGATGCCGCGCCGGCTCGCCGCGCCGGTCATGGTTGGGCGAGGGCCGTTCGCGGGTCGCGGGCGCGATCATCCGGGAGCGACCAACGCAGCGCGGCCCCTCGACAATCGCTGGTAGGCGGCGTTGATGCGCGCGGCTCTTGCAGTCGCCAGCGCGATGCATTCGGGCGGCAGGCCCTGCGCGATGACCAGGTCGGGGTGGCTTTCGCGCACCAGGCGATGATAGGCGATCCGCAGCGCCTCCGACGATGCGCCGGGTTCGACCCCGAGGATGGCGTGGGGGTCTTCGGCGGGCGCCTCCTCGCTGCCGGCATAGTGCGCGCGGATGCGGCTATAGTCGCCGGCCGCGAAACCAAAATGGTGCGCCACCTCGCGCAAATATTCGTCCTCGGCGGCGCACAGGCGGCCGTCAGCGAGGGCAATGTGAAACAATCCGCCGAGGAGGTCCTCCAATACCGCCCGATCGGCGGCGAACAGCCGCGCGACCTGGCGCGCATAGCTCTCGAACCCGTGAGTGCTCCGGCGCGCCAGGTCGAACACCAGCCGGACATGCTCCTCCTCGCCCGGAGGGATTTGAAAGACCTCGCTGAAGGCGGCCACCTCGTCGCGAGTTACAGCGCCGTCGGCCCTCGCCATCTTGGCGCCGAGGGCGATGACCGCGATCGTAAAGGCGACGCGGCGGCGTGGATCGGCGTCCGCTCGCTCGCCGTCGCCATGCCCGTGACCATGCCAGTGCGGAATGTGGCGCGCGGCGCGTTCGAGCAACGCCCCGATCGGATCGCCGAAGGACAGCTCGCGCGTGCTCGCGACAATGCGACCGAGAAAGCTCATCCGCCACCTAAACCGCTGTCCGGACCCATTTGGGCGCGCCGCCGCGCCGCTCCGCCGGTTCTCCAAATACCAATCCATGCTACTGTTCGACACCCGGAACGCAAGCCTGCACGAAGAAGGAGAGGCGAGGTGACGCGTTATGACGCGATCGTGATCGGCGGCGGTCTGGTCGGCTCGGCGATCGCCTATGGGCTGACCCGCGCCGGGCTGCGGGCGGCTTTAGTCGATCAAGGCGACATCGCGTTCCGGGCTTCGCGCGGCAATTTCGGGCTGGTCTGGGTGCAGAGCAAAGGCGACCGGGCGCCGCATTATCAGCGCTGGACGCGGCGCTCGGCCGACGAGTGGCCGGGGCTTGCCGCCGAACTGTTGTCAAAGACCAGGATCGCGGTCGGGCACGAACGGCCTGGCGGCCTGCACCTCTGTCTCGGCGAGGCCGAGCTTGACGAACGCCGCCGGCGCATGGAGCGGATGCGGCGGCAGAGCGGCAATTTCGGGTTTGACTACCGCATGCTCGACCGCCGCGAAGTCGCCGAGCTGCTGCCGGGGGTCGGGCCGGCGGTCACCGGCGCATCCTATACGCCTTATGACGGCCACGCGAACCCGCTCAACCTGCTGCACGCGCTGCACGCCGGGTTTGTCGGCGGTGGCGGGCATTACATCCCCAACGTTACGATCACCGCGGCCCAGGTGGCCTCGGGCGACTTTCGTATCCATGCCGTCGGCGACGAGATCGGCGCGCCCAAAGTGGTCCTCGCCGCCGGGCTCGGAAATGCCGGTCTGGCGCCGATGTTCGCGCTGAGCGCCCCGGTCCGACCGCAAAGAGGCCAGATCCTGGTGACCGAGAGGACGCAACGGCTGTTGCCGACGCCGACCACGACAATCCGCCAGACCGTCGAAGGCGGGATCATGCTCGGCGACAGCCAGGAAGATGTCGGCTTCGACACCAGCCAAACGCCGGCAGTCATGCAAACCATCGCGCGCCGCGCGGTGCTCTCGTTGCCGTGGCTCGCGCGATCTGCAGATCGTCCGCGCCTGGGCGTGCTTGCGGGTAATGCCGCCCGACGGCCTGCCGATCTATGACGAATCCGAGCGGTTTGCCGGCGCCTTTACCGCCAACTGCCATAGCGGCGTGACCTTGGCGGCGGCGCATGCCAACGCCCTCGCGCCGATGATCGCGGGCGGAGCACTCGACCCGGTGCTCGATCTGTTCTCGGCCCGGCGGTTCGATGTTCCGGCCGCGGCTTGACCGGGCCGCGGCGGCAACCGTCGCGGTGCTTGTCGAAGGCCGCTCGGTCCATGTTCCGGCCGGTGCATCGGCCGCGGCGGCGGTGCTTGCAGCCGGGTTCCGCAGCATCCGCGAGCACCCGATGGGCGGGGAGGGGCGGGCGCCCTATTGCATGATCGGGGTCTGTTTCGAATGTCTCGCTGAAATCGATGGCGCGCCGAACCGGCAGAGCTGCTTGGTGGAGGTACGCCAGGGGATGCGCATCCGCCGCCAATTGCGGGCGCGGCGGGTCGATCCCTCCGCATGAGATCAATCGAGCTCGCGGTAATCGGCGCCGGTCCGGCCGGCATGGCTGCCGCGGTCCTCGCCGCGGAGCTTGGCCTCGACACCATGCTCGTCGATGAGCAGGGGACGCCGGGCGGTCAGGTCTATCGCGCCGTCGAACGGGCCGCGCCGGGGAGTCCGATCGGCGCCGACGATCGTGCCGGCCGCTCGCTCGCCGCGGCGCTGCGTGCCAGCCGGGTCGATTATCGGGCCGGCGCCACGGTGTGGCATATCGAGCCCGACGGCACGCTCTACCTCGCGACCTCCGGCTCGACCGAAATAATCTCGGCGCGCCGAGTGCTGCTCGCTACCGGCGCCATCGAACGCCCGGCGCCGATCCCGGGCTGGACCTTGCCCGGGGTCATGACGGCGGGGGCGGCACAGGTTCTGCTGAAGACGGCCGACCTCGTTCCGGCAGGGCGGACGGTGCTGGCCGGGCAGGGGCCGCTGCTCTATCTGCTCGCCGCCCAGCTGGCCGGCGCCGGGGCGCCCCCCGCCGCGATCCTCGAGACGACATCAATCGAGAATTACCGCGCAGCCGCCCGGCTCTTATGGCAGGGCTGGCCGGGCCGCCCGCTGCTGACGAGGGGGTTGCGGCTGCTGGCAGCGGTGCGACGCGCCGGCATCCCGGTACGGCGCGGCGTGCGCGAGCTGCGGGCGATCGGCCAGACCGGGTTGGAGCGGGTCGCGTGGAATGCCGGCGAGATCGCCGCCGATCAGCTGCTGCTGCACGAGGGGGTGATCCCAAACGTGCAGATCAGCCTTGCCATGGGGCTGCGCCACGACTGGGATGACGGGCAGCTCAGCTGGCGGCCGGCGCTCGATGCTTGGGGGCAAACCAGCCTGCCCTGCGTTGCCGTTGCCGGAGACGGCGGCGGGATCGCCGGCGCCGAGGCGGCGGCCCTGTCGGGGCAGCTCGCAGCCCTCGACGCCGCGATGCTCCTCGGTCACATCGGCGAAGCCGAGCGCGACCGCCGCGCCAATCCGATCCGCACCGCATTCGAGCGCCACTGTGCGCTGCGCCCGTTTCTCGATCGCCTCTACCGCCCGGCGCGCTCGGTTCTGGCCCCGGCCGATCCCTCGGTCATCGCCTGCCGCTGCGAACAAGTTTCGGTTGGCCGCATCCGCGAGGCTGCGCGTCTCGGCGTTTCCGGCCCAAACCAGCTGAAGGCCTTTACCCGGTGCGGGATGGGGCCCTGTCAAGGTCGGGTTTGCGGGCCGGTCGCCGCAGCGGTCATTGCCGACGCCTTGGGAAAGCCGATTGCCGAAATCGGCACCTTTCGCCCTCGGGCTCCGTACAAGCCGATCACCTTGGGCACGCTCGCCGCCCTCGAAATTACCGATGCCCAGGCCCACGCGCCGATATAAGCGCACGCGCCGCACTAAAAGCAGTAGCAGCCCCCACACGAGACGAACGCCCGAAAATAATCTAGGACATTTTTGCATGGCTCCGTTACATTGCGCGCAATCCTCTCGAAAAGAGAGAGCGTCTGGGAGCCGCAAGGGCATCGACGCCGGTCGCGCGCGATCGGCGTCGTGTCGCGCTTGCCAATCGGTCTACCTGGCGCGGTAGAAGCGATGATCGGGGCGGATGCGGCCGAAGCCGCCAGGTTCGGGATCGAGGCGGGGTGGTCGTTCGCGATCCGCCACCGGGTGCGGTGGAGCGAGTGTGACCCGTTCGGGCATGCCAGCCACCGGGCTTATTTCGAGTGGTTCGAGGAAGCGAGGAACCGCTATCTCGAAGCCGTTGGCTTCCTGCGCTGTCGGCGGCGACGCCGGGGCCGGTCATTGCCGAAACCTCGATCCGCTATCACCGGCCGCTTGCCTATGGCGACGAAATTCTGGTCAGCGCCCGCACGCTCCGCCTCGGGCATACCAGCTTCGAGATGGAATATGCGGTCTGGCGCCGCGGGCTGTGTGCGCAAGGCCGCGCGGTGCTGGTGCTGATGGTTAACGCGACCGGGGAAAAGACCCCGCTGCCGCCCGGGCTGCGACGCGCTATGCTGGCCCGCGACCCCGCCGCGCGCGACGCTGCTGGCGACGCCGGCGACCAACAAGGAGCCTCGCGATGAGCCGCGCCGTGATCGTCATCTGCGACAGCCTGCGCCGCGACCTGATCAGCCCCGAGGATGCGCCGTTCCTGACCGAGCTCGGGCGGCGCTCGGCGCAGTTTGTGAACCACCGGGGCGTGTTCCCGTCGACGACGCGGACCAGCGCCGCCTCGATCGCCACCGGCTGCTGGCCGGCGCGCCATGGGCTCCTCGGTAACACGATGGCGCTCGATGAGGGCGACGGGCTCGTCTGCCTGTCGGTCGGCAAGCCCGATTTTCGCGACCGGCTCGCCCGCGCCACCGGCCGCACCCTGCACGTGCCGACCCTGGCCGAGCGGCTGGCCGGCGCCGGCGCGGACGCAATCGCGTTTTCCAACGTCTCGCCCGGCGCTGCCTATTTTCTCGACCCCGACGGTTACGGGTGGGTTTACAATCCGGCCGGCAGCTTTGGCCCCGGCCGACGCCCGCTGGCGGCCGCGGACGGGCTGGCGGTGCAGAAGGGCGAGGCCGGCGACACCGCAGCAACCGAACGTTTCTGCGCCGAAATCCTGCGTGAGCGCGCCCCGGCATTGGCGCTGCTGTGGCTCTCCGAGCCCGATTACACCGGCCATCACACGCCGTTGGGCTCGCCCGAGCACCGCGCGGCGATCGCCAGCGCCGACCGCAACGTCCGCCGGGTCGCCGAGACCGTCGCCAGCCTCGATCCGCGCGGCACAGAGACTTTGTTCGTCGTCGGCTCCGATCACGGCATGGAGAGCGTGGACCGGACCATCGATCTCGATGCGTTGCTGGTCGCGAAAGGGCTGAAGCGTGCGCCGCATTCGTCGGAGGTCGTTGTCGCCCCCAACGGCACCGCGGCACTCCTCTATTTCGCCGTGCCCGAAGGTCCGCTGGTCGGCGACACCGCGCGGTTTCTCGAAAACGAGCCCTGGGTCGGCCGAGTCTTTGCCGGCGAGGCGCTCGACGAAATCGGTCTGCCGACGGGCTCGCCGGCGCAGATCGCGATCACTTTGAAAGCGGACAGCCGCGCCAACCCCTATGGCGTGGCCGGCCACAGCCATATCGTCCGCGATTCGTTGGAGCCCAAGGAGGTGACCGGGTTTGGGCAGCATGGGGGCCTCGGCCGCAACGAGCAGCAGCCATTCCTGTTTATCCACGGCGGCGGCTTCGCGCCGGGGATCTATGGCGACCGCTCGTCCTTGATCGACATCGCGCCGACGGTGCTGCGCCATCTCGGCCTCGCCGCCAACAGCCTCGACGGCCGCCCGTTGCCGCGCCAGCCGACCATCGCCTAAAGCCTGGTCCGTTTAGCCGCGCACCTTCTCTCTTCCCATACCGGCGAAGGGCGGTGCCCATGCCCGAAATGGGTCCCGACCTGCGTCGGGATGGGCATGCTGGAGATATGGTGTTTCGCCTCACCCTGAAGATTTTTCGGGCGGGTTCGTGCTCAGCGTCTGGCGCGAGATGACGCGATCCGAGTGCAACCGGATCGTATACTGCCCGGCTATCGGACTTTTTTGTTGTGAAATCTTAGCATCCGGCACTCGGCGGCAACAACCCGGCACACGGCCCGGCAATGGTTGCGGGCGGCGTTCAGCGCACCTGGCTGGCGATCCGCGACAGGTGGTGGGCGGTGTCGCCGAACAAATGCTCGATGACCATGCAGCGGCGGAAGTAGTGCCCGACCGCGTATTCCTCGGTCATGCCGATGCCGCCATGCAGCTGGACCGCGCTTTGCGACACAAACCGAGCCGCCTGGCCGACGCCGACCTTGGCCATTGAAATATTGCGGGCCCGTTCCTCGGGGTCGGCTTCCTCGACCATCATCGCCGCCAACATCGCCATGCTGCGACCCTGCTCCAATGCGATCAGCATCTCGGCCGAACGGTGCTGCAATGCCTGGTTCTGCCCGATCGGCTTGCCGAATTGCTGGCGGGTCTTCAGGTATTCGAGGGTCATCGCGTGCATCGCCTCCATGGCGCCGACTGCCTCGGCCGCGACCGCGGCTATCCCGGCCTCGACCACGCGCTCGATGACCGGCAGCGCGTTGCCTGGCTCGCCGAGGAGGGCGTCGGCCGCGACCTCGACCCCGCTCAGCGAAATTTCCGCCGCCCTGGTCCCGTCGCGCATCGGATAGGCGCGGCGCGCCACCCCGTTCGCCGCCGGATCGACGAGAAAGAGGCTGATGCCGTCAGGGTCGTCGCGCTCGCCCGAGCTGCGCGCGCTGAGGATCAGCCGATCGGCGTTGTCGCCATGGACGACAACGCTCTTCGCGCCGTCGAGCACCCAGCCGCCGCCTCCGGGCCGGGCGGTGGTCAGCACGTCGCTCAAATCATAGCGCGCCTGCCGCTCGCCATGGGCAAAGGCCAGGGTCAGCTGGCCTTCGGCGATTTGCGGCAGGATCGCGGCCTGCTGTGCGGCGCTGCCGGCGAGGCGCAAGGCGCTGCCGCCCAACACCACCGTCGCCAGATAGGGTTCGAGCGCTAGCGCCCGGCCGAACGCCTCCATGACCAGCATGGTCTCGACGGCGCCGCCGCCAAAGCCGCCGTATTCCTCGGCAAAGGGCAGGCCCAACAGGCCGAGCTCGGCGTAGCGCCGCCACATCGCCGTACTGAAACCCTCGGGCTCGGCGAGATAGCCGCGCCGCGCGGCAAACCCGTAATGGTCGGCGAGCAGCCGGTCGACGCTGTCGCGCAGCAAACGCTGCTCTTCGCTCGGCTCGAAATCCATCACAGCCCCAGCACGGCTTTGGTCAGGATATTTTTCTGGATCTCGTTGGTGCCGCCATAGATCGAGGCGGCGCGCAAGAACAGGTAGCTCGTCGTCGCCTCGCTCGCCCAGGCCGGGCCGAGCTCGGGCTCGTTGCTGAGCGCCGCCAATTCCTGCGCCCAGTCGGGCATCGCCAACGGGCCGCCGACATCCATCGCCAGCTCGGTCGTCGCCTGCAACAGCTCGGTGCCCTTGATCTTCAGCGCCGAGGATAACGGGTCGGGCTTGCCGCCCTCGCTTTTCGCATACGCCGAGACAACGCGGAGCTGCGTGATCTCCAGCGCCTTCAGGTCGACTTCGAGCTGCGCCACGCGCTGGCGGAACGCCGGGTCGTCGATCAGCTTGCCGCCGTGGGCGCGCATCTCGTGCGCCATCTCCTTGGCGAATTTGACCCGCTCCTTCGATTTGCCGAGCCGGGCGATGCCGGTGCGCTCGTGGCCGAGCAGGTATTTGGCGATGTCCCAGCCGCGGTTTTCCACACCGACCAAATTCTCGATCGGCACCCGCACGTCATCGAAAAACACCTCGTTCAGGTGATGGCTGCCGTCGATCGAGATAATCGGCCGCACGGTGATGCCGGGGGTCTTCATATCGACCAGCAGGAACGAGATGCCCTCCTGACGCTTTTTCGCCGCGGGGTCGGTGCGCACCAGGCAAAAGCACCAATCGGCGTGATGCGCGGTCGAGGTCCAGATCTTTTGGCCGTTGACGACATAATGGTCGCCGTCGCGTTTGGCCGCGGTTTTCAGCGAGGCGAGGTCCGAGCCGGCCCCCGGCTCGGAAAAGCCTTGGCACCACCAATCGTCGATATTGGCGGCGCGCGGCAGAAACCGGCGCTTTTGCTCGTCGGTGCCAAACTGGATCAGCACCGGGCCGATCATCGTGATGTTGAACGACGACACCTCGGGCGCCGGGGCCAGCTGGTTTTCCTCGAGAAAGATCATGCGCTCGACCGGCGTCCAGCCGGGGCCGCCGTATTCCTTGGGCCAGTTAAAGGCGGCCCAGTGGCGCTCGTTCAGGATGCGCTGCCACCGGACCGTGTCCTCTTTGCGCGGCGCGTAGCCGAGCCGCATGCGCTCGCGGATGTCGTCGGGCAGATGATCGCGGATAAAGCCGCGCAGCTCGTCGCGAAACGCCGCTTCGTCGGCCGAGAAGCGAAGATCCATCGCCCGTTCCTCCCTCTGCCCGAAACCGATCTTGCCAGCAGCTTACATCGCCGCCCGAACCGAATACACCGTCGCGCGGCTCGGTCAGCACCCCGCGCGCCTGGTTCAAGCGTCACCCAGCTCGGCCAGGCGATCGGCTAGACGGTTCAGCCCCCAATCGCGGGCCAAAGCCGCCGCTTCGCCCCAGCTCGGCGCCTGGTCCGGCAATGCAGGCAGCGGCGCCGCGGCATTCATCGTCGCGATCGAGCGGTAGAGCCGCAGCTTGTCGGCGTCGGCCGTGAACCGCCCGTCGGCCAGCGCGTTTTCGAGCGACCCGTAACGGCTCAGCAGGGCTGCTGCCGATTTCGGCCCAACCCCCTTTGCTCCCGGGATCTTGTCCGATGGGTCGCCGCGCAAGGCGATGAAATCGGGCACCTGCGCCGGCTCTACGCCATAGCGCTCGCGCACCTCGGCCGGGCCGATCCGGGCGACCTCGCCGGCGCGCACCGGCTGCAGGATCGTGGTTGCAGCCGAAGCAAGTTGAAACGCATCGCGGTCGCCGCTCGCCACCAGCGCAGTCCCGCCGTGCCTTTCCTCCGCGGCGACCGCGGCGGCCAAAAAATCGTCGGCCTCGTAGCCCGGCGCCTTGGCATAGGCGAACCCGCAAGCGGCAACGAATTGCGGCAAGGTTTCGAGCTGCTCGACCAGTTCGGCATCGAACACCCGCCCACCCTGATAGCCTGCCAGCGCCCGGTGCCGGTAGGTCGGCGCATCGAGCGTGTCCCAGCCGACCAGCACCGCGCGCGGCTGCTCCTCGGCGTAGAACCGCAGCAGGAAATTGGCAAAGCCGACCACCGCCCCACCGCCCTTGTCCGCATCACCCTTGTCGCCCCGCCGCCGGATCGATTTGGGCAGCGCATGATAGGCGCGATGCGCGAACGAATCGCCATCAACCACGAGCAACGGCCGCTTCATAGGCCCGTGTTCGGCCACTGATGCCTGCCCGCCGTTGCGCCGGCCGGTCCTATTCCCACGGCATCTCGGCGGCGGCGTTGCGTCCGGAAATGCGGCCGAAGGCGAGGCATTCGCCGATGTTGCCGGTGCCCTGGTAGAGATAGCTGTAGATCGAGCCCAATTCGCCGGCGCTGTAGAGCCGGGGGATCGGGGTGCCGTCAGGGCGGACGATCTGGCCCCGATCGTTGCGCCTGGGGCCGCCTTGGGTGTTCAGCATCGAGGGCGAGAGCTCGACCGCGTAGAAGGGGCCGTCGGCAAGCGGCGCCAGCATCAGGGTGCGGCCGAACTCCGCGTCGTGTCGTGCGTCGCAGCCCCGGTTCCAGCGGCGGACGGTATCGGCGAGCGTCTCGGGGTCGAGCCCCAACAGCGTTGCGAGGGCGGCGAGGCTGTCGGCGGCTTTAATCCAGCCCCTGGCCAGTTCGGCGCGGTTGTCGGCGCTCCACTCGTAGCGCTCGATAATCTGGGTCCAGCCGTGGCTCGGGTGCTTGTCGTAGAGCGGGCCGGCGGAGAAGAGGGTGTGGTCGAAGATCAGGAACATCGGGCACGGCGTCGCGAGCGGCAGCCAGCACCCGTTTTTCGGGATCTTGCCGTGGCGGGTCTTGAACTTTTCGTCGCAGAAGCGCCGGGCGTCCGGGCCGACCACAATCATGCCGCCCGGGGTTTCCTTGCTGTAATGCAAGGCCTGCATCGAAAAGCTGGTGCGGAATTCAGGCACTTTGAGCGCCATCGACGGGCCGGCGTAGTTGTTCATGTGCCACAGATCGGCGCCGACCGACATCGCCATCGTAATGCCGTCGCCTTCGTTGTAAGGGCTGCCCGAGGTGTAGCAATAAGGGACGCCGGGCAGGTAATCGCGGATCATTTGCTGATTGTTTTCAAAGCCGCCGCAAGTCAGCACCACGCCCTTGCGCGCCTTGACCGCGATCGGTTTCTCACCGCGCCAGGCGCGCACGCCGAGGATCTCCTTGGTAATGTCGTGCTGGATCAGCTCCCTGGCCGGCGTTTCGTACAGCACCGGGATCGGGCGCTCCTTGACCAGGCGCTCGAACAGCTTCCAGGTGTAGGAATAGCCATAGGTCGGCCCATCGTGGAATTTGTGGACGCATGCCGAGCCCGGCAGGTCCGGGAACTCGATGCCGACCGGCGGATGCTGGTGCTCTTGCGGATCGCCGCCAAGGCTTTCGAGCCACGCGTTGTTGCGGCACATCTCCTGCGCCCACGCCTGGACCATGGCCTCCGGCACCGTGTAGGGGCCACAGAGCGCTTTCAGATAGGCAGCGGCATCTTCGGCCGACGACGTGTTCAGATAGCCCTGGCCGGCGACGCGTGTGTTGCCGCCCTCCTCGCCCTCGGGGGCTTTTTCCAGGATCACGACCTTGGCGCCGAGCTCGTGGGCGGTGACCGCAGCGGCCACACCCGCCGCGCCGAACCCGACCACGACGACATCGGCCGCGACATCCCATTTGTCCGGCGCCACAGGGTGATCCTTCATCGTGTATCCTGTCGAAAAAGTCGCCGCCAGTTACCCACGTAGCCCGTCACTGACGTAGGGTGGGTTAGCGCAGCGTAACCCACCGCCACCGCGAGGCAATGGCGGGCTTCGATTGGCGCGACCTGCCCGGCGGTTTGCAGGCCGGTTTGACTCATTTGCACGGTAAGCGCCAGATGCGTTTGCGAATGTCTGGAGCGCGGAAGCCATGCCGATATTGGATGCCCAGGTTCATGCTTATGAGCGCAACCATCCCGGCCGGCCCTGGGTCGGCACATTGCAAGGCCCGGCCGAGGTCAGCGGCGATCAGATGACGGCGGCAATGGATGCAGTCGGCGTCGATGGCGCGGTGCTGGTCTCGCCCTTCAGCATGTACCGCTACGACGCCAGCTACGCGCTCGAGGTCTACGCGGCGCATCCGAGCCGCTTCAGGCTGGTCAAGCCGGTCGATCCGCGCGATCCGGCGGTTGCCGAAACGATTGCCGATTGGGCGGCGACCCGCGGCACGGTCGGCATCCGCATCTTTCTTAGAGACGAGGTTTCGCCCGATCCCGCCGACCCCGCCCTCAACCGGGTTTTGGCGGTGGCGGCGCGGCACTCGCTGCCGGTCAATCTGGCGTGCACCGGGCGGCTCGACCAGGCCCGGCAGCTGGCAGCGCGCAACCCCGACACACGGCTGGTGATCGATCACCTTGGCCTGCCGCAGCCTCAGCAGCCGCCGGCCCCTCCCGAGCCGTTTGCCGATCTGCCAAAGCTGCTGGCGCTGGCCGGCCATCACAACGTCGCGGTCAAGATCAGCGGCGCCTGCACGCTCTCGCATCAGCCCTTCCCCTACAACGACATCTGGGACCCGCTCGGCCGCATCTTCGACGCCTTTGGCTTCGATCGCTGCATGTGGGGCACCGACTGGACCCGCGCGGTGAGCTTATTGACCTATGCGCAGGGGGTGGACGCATTTCGCGTGACCGACCGCCTGTCCGACAGCGAGCGTGCGGCGCTGATGGGCGAGACCCTGGCGCGGGTATACGGCTGGGCGGCGCGGGGCTGATCCGGCGCTGCCGGGTCAGATTTCGCCGGCAGAGGCCGATTTCGCCATCCCGCCATGCAAGTCGGCGACGATCTCGAAAGATCGTTTGCGCTTCTCATGGTCGAAGATGTTCGCCGTCACCATCAGCTCGTCGGCGCCGGTGCGGGCGATGAAATCGTCGAGGCCGCGACGCACCGTGTCGGGGGCGCCGACAATTGCGTTGGCGTGCGAGTCGGCGAGGATGGCGCGGGCGTAGGGATCCAGCCGCGCCTCGAAATCCGCGACCGGCGGGGGCACGCGGCCAGGGTGGCCGATCCGGTTGTTCAGGGTCGCTTGCTGCAGTGACGAGAACAGAAACCGAGCCTCCTCGTCCTCTTCCGCGGCGACGACCACCGCCCCCAGCATGACGTGCGGCAATGCGAGCTGCGCCGAGGGGCGGAACCGCTCGCGGTAGATCGCGATTGCCTGCGTCATCATCGCCGGCGCGAAATGCGAGGCAAAGGCGAAGGGCAGGCCGAGATAGGCGGCGAGCTGCGCGCCAAAGAGGCTCGACCCCAGAATCCAGATCGGCACGTTCAGCCCGGCGCCGGGCACCGCCTGCACCGCCTGGCCCGGCTCGGCCGGCTGGAAGTATCCCATCAGCTCGACGACGTCCTGCGGAAAGTCCTCAGCGCCACCGAGCAGCGCGCGGCGCACCGCGCGCGCGGTGACCTGGTCCGAGCCGGGCGCACGGCCGAGGCCGAGCTCGACCCGCCCCGGATGCAATGCCGCGAGGGTGCCGAACTGTTCGGCGATCAAGAGCGGCGCGTGGTTCGGCAGCATGATGCCGCCGGCGCCGATTCGAATTTTGCTGGTACCGGCCGCGACATGGGCCAGCGCCACCGCCGTCGCCGCACTGGCGATGCCCGGCAGATTGTGGTGCTCGGCCATCCAGTAGCGCCGATAGCCGAGCGCCTCGACATGGCGCGCCAGGTCGAGCGAGTTGCGCAATGCCTGCCCGGCATCGCTGCCTTCAACGATCGGGGAGAGATCGAGCACCGAGAGCGGAACCATGCCGTCACCATCGCACTGCGCCTGGTTTTGGGAAAGCCGCTCCGTCGATCGCCGATCGGTTTCGGCCGGCAACTCGCAACGGCGCTGGCCGATTGTCGCGAATCATGATCTCTGCCGGAAGCAGCAAAGCAACGGCGCTCAGACCGGGGATGATCTGCTGAGGGTGTGGGGGCGGGGACATGGCCATCGATCGCGCCCAGTGCGCCGGGGGGGTTCTAGAGATCGACCTCGCCGGCATTGTCGCGAATTGGCGCTTGCTGGCGCAGCGCGTCGCGCCGGCCGGCTGTGCCGCGGTGGTCAAGGCCGATGCCTATGGTCTTGGCGCTGCACCGGTTGCGAGCGCGCTGGCCAAAGCGGGTTGCACGCAATTTTTTGTCGCCACCCTCGACGAAGGGGTGGCGCTGCGCGCGGCATTGCCGGGGCCGGCCGAGATCGCGGTGTTCAACGGCCCGCTGCCCGGCTCCGCGGCAGAATTCGCGGCGCAGCGGCTCGTTCCGGTGCTCAACCATCCGGGCCAGATCACCGAGTGGGAACAGGCCGCGGCGGATTGGGGCCCGCTGCCGGCAATGCTGCATGTCGATACCGGCATGGCCCGGCTCGGGCTGAGCCCGCGCGAGCTCGAAAGCATCGCGCAGGATCCGCCCCGCCCTGGCGCGATTCGCTGGCGTGCCGTGCTGAGCCATCTCGCCTGCGCCGACGAGCCTGATCACCCGCTGAACCAGCAGCAGCGCGCGCGCTTTGTGGCGACGCGCCGCCGGCTCGATGGCGTGCGGGCCAGCCTCGCCGCATCCTCGGGGATCTTTCTCGGCCGCGAGTTCCATTTCGATTTTGTCCGGCCGGGGGCGGCGCTCTACGGCGTCAACCCGCGGCCCGGCGCGCCCAACCCGATGCGTCAGATTGTCCGTCTCGGGGCAAGAATCGCGCAAATCCGCGAGGTTGACGCGGGTCAGCCGGTTGGCTACGGTGCGGCGCACGTGATGCCCGGCGCGGGGCGCTTGGCGACCGTGGCGGTCGGCTATGCGGACGGGTGGCTGCGTTCGCTCAGCCATCGCGGGTCGGGCCGCATCGGCGGGGTCCGTGTTCCATTGCTCGGCCGGGTGTCGATGGATCTTGCCGTTTTCGACGTGTCCGCGGTCGATCCACGACTGGCCCGGCCCGGCGCGTTGATCGAGCTGTTGGGCGAGGAGCATGGCGTCGATGCCGCCGCCGCCGCCGCCGGCACGATCGGCTACGAGATCCTGACCGCGTTAGGTCGGCGCTATCACCGGATCTACCGCGGCGCGGCGAGTGCCCTGCCCGAATCGAGCCCGTTTACTCAGTCATGAAGTTTCTCGCCGCGGTCGGCGCGGCCTTTCTCGGCTTTCTCGCCGCGACCGGGCGGCTCGTGATGTTCGCCGGAACCGCGCTGGCAACGGCGCTGTCGCCGCCCTTTTACCCGCGCCCGATGCTGCGCCAGATGCTCGACATCGGCTATTTCTCACTGCCGGTCGTCGGCTTGACCGCGCTCTTTACCGGCATGGTGCTGGCGCTCCAATCCTATACCGGGTTCAGCCGGTTTGCCGCCGAGAGCGCCATCGCGACGGTGGTGGTGCTGTCGGTCACTCGCGAGCTCGGGCCGGTGATCGCCGGATTGATGGTCGCCGGCCGGGTCGGCGCGGCGATGGCCGCCGAGATCGGCACGATGCGCGTCACCGACCAGATCGACGCGCTGACGACGTTGTCGGTCAACCCGTTGCGCTATCTGGTGCTGCCGCGGCTGATTGCCGGCCTGGTGACGTTGCCGCTGCTGGTCGTGGTCGCCGACATTATCGGCGTCTTTGGCGGCTATCTGGTGGCGACCTATAAATTCGGCTTCAACCCCGAGGCCTATCTCGCACGCACCGAGCAATATCTCGAGACCGGCGATGTCGTCTCCGGCTTGATCAAGGCGGCGGTGTTCGGTTTTGTCGTGGCGCTGATGGGCTGCTATCACGGCTATTATTCGCGGGGCGGCGCGCAAGGGGTCGGCCAGGCGACGACCTATGCGGTGGTTTCGGCCTCGATCCTGATCCTCGTGCTCGACTACGTCCTCACGCAGGCGTTGTTCGCGCGATGAGCGGATGGCCATGACTGCGCTCGCGGCTCCCAAGATCAGCCTGCGCGGCCTCGAAAAATCATTTGGCCGCAACCGCGTGCTCGACGGCATCGATCTCGATTTCGCCGCCGGCGAGAGCCTCGTCGTGATCGGCGGCTCGGGCACCGGCAAATCGGTTCTGGTCAAATGCGTGCTCGGCCTGTTGCGCCCCGACGCCGGCTCGATCCGCATCGACGGTGTCGAGACGGTGCGCCTGCGCCGCGCTGCCCGCGAGCGGCTGATGCAGAAATTCGGCATGCTGTTTCAGGGGAGCGCCCTGTTCGACTCGCTGCCGGTGTGGGAGAATGTCGCATTCGGGCTGATCCAGGGGCGCGGCATGAAACGGCAGGCGGCGAGAGAGATCGCGGTCGGCAAAGCTGGCCGCGGTCGGGCTCGGCCATGAGGTCGGCGAACTGCGCCCGGCCGAGCTGTCGGGCGGCATGCAAAAGCGGGTGGCGTTGGCGCGCGCGATCGCCGCCGACCCCGAAATCATCTTCTTCGACGAGCCGACGACCGGGCTCGATCCGATCATGGCCGATGTGATCAACGACCTGATCCTCAAATGCGTGCGCGAGTTGGGCGCCACCGCGATCTCGATCACCCACGACATGGTCAGCGCGCGAAAGATCGCCGACCGGATCGCGATGCTGCACAAGGGGCGAATCGTCTGGCAGGGGCCGGCGGCCGAGATCGACCGTTCCGGCAACCCGTTTGTCGATCAGTTTATCAACGGCCGCGCCGAAGGCCCGATCCGGATGCAGGTCCGCGCCGCATGAGCGCCGCCCCGGCCTGCCGCCCGATCCGCTGGGATTGAGCCGATGGCCCGGCCTCAAGCGCGTTACGCCTGCCAGCAATGCGGTGCGGTGCACATGAAATGGACCGGCCGCTGCGACGAGTGCGGCGCCTGGAACAGCCTGATCGAGGAATTGCCGCGCGAGGCTATCCCCAAGGGGCTCGACCGGCAGGGCGGGCCCGGTGGGCGGTCGCTCGGCTTTGTCGGGCTGACCGGGCCGAGCTTGCTGCCGCCGCGCCGGGTGACCGGCATCGCCGAGCTCGATCGGGTGTGCGGCGGCGGGTTTGTCTCGGGTTCGGCGATCCTGGTCGGCGGCGATCCAGGCATCGGCAAATCGACCCTGTTGCTGCAGGCTGCGGCGGCGATCGCCTCGGCTACGGGCGAGCCGGCGAGCGCTGCCTATATCACCGGTGAGGAGGCGATCGACCAGGTGCGGCTGCGCGCCCAGCGGCTCGGCGTCGCGTCGAGCCCGGTGCAGCTGGCAGCGCCGAGCAACGTGCGCGACATTCTGGCATCGCTCGACCGCGCCGACGCACCCGACCTGGTGGTCATCGATTCGATCCAGACGATGTATCTCGACACGCTCGACAGCGCCCCCGGCACGGTCAGCCAGGTGCGCGGTGCGGCGCAGGAGCTGATCCGGGCTCGCCAAGCAGCGCGGCTTCGTCTTGGTCCTGGTCGGCCATGTGACCAAGGAAGGTGTCATCGCCGGGCCGCGCGTGCTCGAGCACATGGTCGACACCGTGCTTTATTTCGAAGGCGAGCGCGGCCACCAGTTCCGCATCCTGCGCGCGGTCAAGAACCGCTTTGGCGCCACCGACGAGATCGGCGTGTTCGAGATGAGCGATCGCGGCCTGGTCGAGGTGCCGAACCCTTCGGCGCTGTTCCTCGGCGGCCGGCAAGGGGCGGGTCCGAGGGCGATCGCCGGGCGATGAAGCGGGCATGTCGGAGGCTGGGCCGGTCAGCGGGTCGGCGGTGTTCGCCGGCATCGAGGGCACGCGCCCGGTGCTGGTCGAGGTGCAGGCCTTGGTCGCCCCGGCGCTGCTCGGGACCCCGCGGCGCGCGGTGGTCGGCTGGGACGGCACCAGGCTCGCGATGATCACCGCGGTGCTCGAGGCGCGCTGCGGCCTCACGATCGGCGCCAACGACATCTACCTGAACATCGCCGGCGGTCTGCGCATCGTCGAGCCGGCGGCGGATCTGGCGGTCGCCGCGGCGCTGGTCTCGGCGCTGACGCGAGACGCCGGTGCCGGCCAATACCGTCATCTTCGGCGAGATCGCGCTGTCGGGCGAAATCCGCCCGGTCGGGCACAGCGAGGCCCGGCTCAAGGAGGCGCAAAAGCTCGGCTTTAGCCGAAGCCTGGATCCCGAGCCGCCGCGGCAGGCGGCGCGAGGCCGCCGCCGGAGCCGGGCAGGTCACCGCAGCGATGGCGCATCTGAGCGATCTGGTCGCGCGGCTGTCGCCAAAGCGCCGGGCGCTGCACCCGGAACGGACCAGGGCTCGGGTCGAGGTGGCGACATGAACGCGGTCGATCTCGCGGTTCTGGCGGTGATCGCCTTGTCGGCGATTTTTGCCTTTGCCCGCGGCTTGGTGCGCGAGGCGCTGTCGATCGTCGCCTGGCTCGGCGCGGCGCTGATCACAATTTATGGGTTCGCCTACGCCGAGGGCGTTGTCGGGCATTTTGTCACGACCCCATTGCTCGCCGAGCTGATCGCCGGCGCCGGCCTGTTTCTGGTCGCGCTGATCGGGCTGACGATCCTGACCGGCTATATCGCCCGCTTTGCCCATTCGAGCGCATTGTCGCCGATCGACCGGACCCTGGGCCTGGTCTTTGGCGTGGGGCGCGGCCTGGTGCTGGTCTCGGTCGCCTATCTGGTGGTCGACATCAGCCTGCCGCAACCCGACCGCCCGGGCTGGCTCCAGAACGCCAGGAGCGCGCCGTTTCTCGCGCAGGGCGCCGACATGCTGCGCGGCTTGCTGCCCCAATCGTTGCAGGTCAAGACCGCGTCGGCAATTGACGATGGCCAGCAGGCGCTGAGCCAGGCCAGGGCGGCGCGAGCGGCGATGGGGGCGCTGGCGAGCCCGGCCGCAGCCCCACTGCCGCCGGGGCCCGCGCAAGCAACGCCGCCAGCCTACAAGCCCGCCGAGCAACGCGACCTCGACCGGTTGATCGACAACTCCAAATAGCGGGGTTGCGGCATGCGGCCCCACTCGCATTCGGCCGATTTCGTAACCATTTCGAGTAAGCCGAGACGAGGATCGCCGATGGCCCCAACCGGTCCCGCGAACGCCGCCTTCCACGACGCCGACCTGCTGGACGCGGACCATCCGCATGAGGAATGCGGCGTGTTCGGCGTCTACGGCCATCCCGAGGCGGCGGCGCTGGTCGCGCTCGGCCTGCACGCGCTGCAGCATCGCGGACAGGAGGCGGCCGGGATCGTCGCCTATGACGGCGGGCAGTTCAGCGTGCATCGCGGCATGGGCCAGGTCAGCGACAATTTCAGCTCGAAGGAAGTGATCGGCCGGCTGCCCGGGCGCGCCGCGATCGGCCATGTGCGCTATGCGACGACCGGTGAGGTGGCGCTGCGCAACATTCAGCCGCTGTTCGCCGATTTCGCGTTCGGCGGGCTCGCCATCTGCCACAACGGCAATCTGACAAACTCGTATCAGCTGCGCCGGCGCCTCGTGCGGCGGGGCAGCCTGTTCCAGTCGACCAGCGACACCGAGGTCATCGTCCATCTGATCGCGACCAGCCTCAAGGAAACGGTGGTCGACCGGCTGACCGACGCGCTGCGCCAGATCGAGGGCGCCTATTCGCTGGCCGCGTTGTCGCAGGACGAGCTGATCGGCGTGCGCGACCCGCTGGGCGTGCGCCCCTTGGTGCTGGGCCAACTCGGCGAGGCCTGGATCCTGGCCTCGGAAACCTGCGCGCTCGACATCATCGGCGCCGATTTCGTGCGCGACGTCGCCGCCGGCGAGATCGTCATCATCGGCGCCAATGGGGTGAGAAGCCTGTTGCCGTTCGGGCGCCGCGACAGCCGGTTCTGCGTCTTCGAGCATATTTATTTCGCCCGCCCCGACAGTGTGGTCGAGGGCGCCAGCGTCTACGAGGCGCGCAAGCGCATCGGCCGCGAGCTTGCTCGCGAGAGCCACATCGATGCCGACATCGTCGTCCCGGTGCCCGATTCGGGGGTGCCGGCGGCGCTCGGGTATTCGCAGCAATCGGGCATCCCGTTCGAGCTCGGCATCATCCGCAACCATTATGTCGGGCGCACCTTTATCGAGCCGACCGAGCAGATCCGCCATCTCGGCGTGCGGCTCAAGCACAATGCCAGCCGCGCCAATCTCGAAGGCAAGCGCGTCATCCTGGTCGATGATTCGATCGTGCGCGGCACCACCTCGATCAAGATCGTCGAGATGGTGCGGCGCGCCGGCGCCCGCGAAGTCCATATGCGGATCTCGAGCCCGCCGACCAGCCACCCCTGCTATTACGGGATCGCCACCCCCGAGCGCGACCAGCTGCTCGCCGCCCGCTACGATGTAGCCCAGATGACCGAGCATATCGGCGTCGACAGCCTCGCCTTTTTGTCGCTCGACGGCCTCTACCGGGCGATGGGCGAAGCCGGGCGCGACCCGCGGGCGCCGCGCTTCTGCGATGCCTGCTTCACCGGCGATTACCCGATCCCGCTGGTCGATGCGGATAGCGGCAAAGTATCGGTGCAGCTGTCGCTGCTCTCCGAACCCGCCTGAATTTTCCGGCCGGTTGGCCGCGAGCTGCCCGCAATGACTCAGCGAATGTGAACGCTTGACGGTCTGAGATTCTTCCGCCTACAAGCCCCAGTGTGATCCGCTCATTTGCCGACCGAGAGGCGGAGGCCCTCTTTCATGGCCGGTACGCGCGTCGGCTCCCGGCGGATATTCAGCGCGCGGCGCAGCGGAGATTGCGCCAGCTCCACGCAGCCGAGGAACTGGGGATCTGGCCGCTCCGCCGGGCAACCGGCTGGAGGCGCTGCGCGGCGGCCGTGCCGGTCAGCACAGCATCCGGATCAACGACCAATGGCGTCTCTGCTTTATATGGAACGATGGCGCTGCGGAGAGGGTCGAGATCGTCGATTACCACCAGGGGTGAGGCCATGCGCGACCTACCGCCAATCCATCCGGGAGAGCACCTCCGCGAGGACTTCCTGAAGCCGCTGGGCGTCACGGCTTATCGGTTGGCCAAGGATATCGGCGTGCCGGCGACGCGGGTGCAGGCGATCCTTGCCGAGCGGCGCGGCATCACCGGGGATACGGCGCTGCGCCTTGCTCGATATTTCGGGACCACGCCCGAATTCTGGCTCAACATGCAGCGCGACTACGAGCTGGAAACGGCCGCCGCAACTTTGGGTTCTCGGCTCGAGACGGAGGTCAAGCCGCATGCGGCATAACTTCTTCTGTGAACCGCCGCGGCGCCTTGTCTTGATCCTGTCGAGTCTCACCGAAGCCGCTTGAGCGCGATCTGCCGATCCTTCTCGGCCCTCTCTCAAAATTTGGAGCCGACATGCCTGCCGACGCCGCGCTGACCGGAGCTTCGCCCCAGCCGCCGCCATCGCTGACCCGGGTCGTGATCGCCGCCACGGTCGGCAATGTGCTCGAGTGGTTCGATTTTCTGGTCTACGGCTTTTTCGCGGTGACGATTGCGCAGGTGTTCTTCCCGACCGACAATCCGACCGTCTCGCTGCTGATCACCTTTGGCACGTTTGGGCTCGCCTATCTGGCCCGGCCATTGGGCGCGATCGCGATCGGCGCTTACACCGACCGCCACGGAAGGCGGGCCGGCCTGACCCTGTCGATCGGGTTGATGATGATCGGCACGGTGGTGATGGCGGCCACCCCGGGCTACGCAGCGATCGGCCTCGTGGCCCCGGCGCTGATCATCGCCGCACGGCTGCTGCAAGGATTTTCGGTCGGCGGCGAGTTCGGCAGCGCCGTTGCGTTTCTGGTCGAGCACGGCGGCCGGCGCAAGGGCTACAGCGCCAGCTGGCAGTGGGCCTCGACCGGGATCATCTCGGTCATCGTCTCATTGTTCGGCGTTCTGCTGACAACGCAGCTGACGCACCCGCAGCTGATCGAATGGGGGTGGCGGGTGCCCTACATCTTCGGCCTCTTGGTTGGCCCGGTCGGGCTCTACATCCGCTCGCGGATGCCCGAGACGCCTGAATTTCTCGAAGCCGCCAAGCCCCCGAGCCTATCGATCGGCGAGCTGCTGCGCCGGCAGCCGATCCAGGTGCTGCTGGCGCTCGGCATCTCGATCATCTCCAACGCCTCGTACTATCTGCTGCTCTACATCCCGACCTACGGCATCAAGACGCTGCACCTGCCGGCCTCGACCGGGTTTGCCGCGACCCTCGTTGGCGGGGTCATCCTCGCCGTGTTCTCGCCGATTGCCGGGCACTGGTCCGACAAGACGCCGCGCCCGCGCATCATGTTGGCGATGGGTTTCTTGTTTCTGCTCACCGCCTACCCGGCGTTCCGCCTGATGGTAGCCTATCCCTCGCTGCTGACCGCAATATTGGCCGTCGGCTGGCTCAACCTGGTCAAGGCGGGATACAGCGGCGTGCTGCCCTCGCTATTGGCCGAGCAGTTCCCGGTCGAGACGCGCGCGGTCGGCATCGCCTTCAGCTACAGCATATCGGTGACGATCTTTGGCGGTTTTGCCCCGTTCGTCGCCACCTGGCTGATCGCGCAGACCGGCGACAGCCTGTCGCCGAGCTATTATCTGATGGTGACGGCGGTTTTGAGCATCGTGGCGCTGGTCGCGGTTCAGCGCCGCGCCGGCTACCGGCTTCGCCCATGAGCGGGCGGCTCGCCGGCAAGGTGGCGCTCGTCACCGGCGCGTCGCGCGGCATCGGGGCTGCGGTCGCGCTGCGCTTTGCCGAGGAGGGGGCGCATGTCGTGCTGGCGGCGCGCACGGTCGGCGGCCTCGAAGAGCTCGACGACGCGATCCGCGCGGCCGGCGGCAGCGCCACCTTGGTGCCGCTCGATCTGCGCGAGTTCGCCAAGATCGACGAATTGGCAGCAGCGCTCGCCCAGCGCTATGGCCGGCTCGACATCCTGGTCGGCAATGCCGGCGAGCTGGGCATGTTCACCCCGGTGGCGCAAGTCCCGCCGCGCATGTGGGGCGAGATCATCGATCTCAATCTGACCGCGAACTGGCGCCTGATCCGGGCGATGGACCCGCTGGTGCGCGCCGCACCCGCCGGCCGCGCGATCTTTGTGACCAGCCGGGCGGCGCACGGCGTCTTCGCCTATTGGGGCCCCTACGCGGTCAGCAAAGCCGGGCTCGAGATGCTGGTCCAGATCTACGCCGCCGAACTCGCCAGGACGCGGGCGCGGGCCAATTTGATCGATCCCGGCACGGTGCGCACCCGCCTGCGCGCCCGCGCCTTCCCGGGCGAGGACCCGGCCTCGCTGCCGGCGCCCGAAAGCGTCACCGACGAATTTCTCGCGCTGGCGCTGCCCGAATGCACCCGCAACGGCGAACTGATCGCGGTCGCACACACTTCGGACTAGCCCGCGTCGTCGAGAGCGCAGCAAATGCCGCTGCGCCGCGATGAATTGGCCAACGCGGCGCCGCGCGGCCGCTCGATCTCATTTGCTGCTCTGGGTGTGGGCGCTTTTGGTTGCGGCGCGGCGGCCAGCGGCATGAAAGCCGGACCGATCCGCCTCCTTCTGGCACATAAAAGCGCCGTGCTTGGTTTTGCCGAAATATTTGTTGCCGCTCATGTGATAGGCCTTGGAGCCGCTGAGATTGGCCCAGACGATGGTGTCGCCGGGGCAATGCGCCTTGGCCGCCGCTTCCGAGGAAAACTGGTCGGCGGCGAGCGCGGAAGGCGCAGCCGACCGGGGCTGGAGGGAATGTGCGCGTGCAGCGGCGCTCGAATGCGCGGGCGCCGCCGCGGGCTGTGCGCGCAGCGGAGCCGCTGCGGCGAAAAGCAGGACTGAACAGACTGCGATCGTTCTCAACATTTCGTTCGTCCTCAAAAAACCTGCCCCACGGGTTCTCAGCACGCCGGAGCACTGCCTCGGCCGAAGCGTCCGGCGTCTTGCCAGACGCATGCGGATCCGGTGGTGGCCGCAGTTCTTATCGGATCGCGACCCCAACAGTAAAGAAATACATTATCTGGGCGCAAAGCCGCAATCGAAACGCGATATGCCGGTGAGCGACCCCGCACGACCCGCGCCGACGCGATATGGCCGGTCGGGCACATCGGGCGCGACAGCTCGATCGGCAGCCCAGGTAATGAAGGGTTTCTCAGCCGGTTGGATAATATCCGTTACAAAATGTTACCAACATATGGATCATAAGAGCACGCAACCATTTGCCGCCCGTGATATCATCTTCGACAACGCTGGCGTTTTTTGGCGAATCTCCAGATTCGGAACAGGGGGAGCTGTGAGTTGCGCCCGTTTTGCGCGACGTCGGGGAATGGGGTGTGCTCTCGCTCCTGGTGGACGGTTCGGAAAAACCGGTCGGCCCAGCCGGCGCACGCCGGAGCCATGTTTGGACGCCCAGTCCGCCTGTCGAGGACAACCGTTTGGCTCGGTTTTCCGCTCGACCTATTAAGCCGTTTTTAGAAATAAGGATCGCCGCATGCCGCAGAGAACCTCTGCCACCGAGCCGGTCCCCGACCGCCTGTCGAGCGGCCCGCCTGCGGCAGAGCCGCACGGCCGATCCGGCGAGACCAACGGCCACGCCAATGGCGATCTCGACGGCGCCTTTGATCAGCATGCGCTGTTGCATGCCTTGCAGGCTATGCGCCGCGGCGACTTCTCGGTGAGGCTCGCCGGCGATCAGACCGGTTTGACCGGAAAGATCGCCGACACCTTCAACGACATCGTCGCCGCCAACGAGCGGATGGCTCGCCAGCTCGAAGAGGTCGGCTATGTCGTCGGCCGCGAGGGCAGGACCCGCAGCCGTGTGCGGCTGGGGCTGCCAGACGGCGCCTGGAGCGAGATGGAAGTTTCAGTCAATACCTTGATCGACGATCTCTTATGGCCGACCACGGCGGTTACCCACGCGATCGCGGCGGTGGCCCGCGGCGACTTGTTGCAGACGGTGCCGCTCGACGTCGACGGGCGGCCGCTGAAGGGCGAGTTCCTGCGCTCGGCGACCATCGTCAACACGATGATCAAGCAATTGGGCGTGTTCACCTCCGAGGTGACGCGGGTGGCGCGTGAGGTCGGCACTGACGGCAAGCTCGGCGGCCAGGCGCAGGTCCGTGAGGTCGGCGGCGTCTGGAAGGATCTGACCGAGAGCGTCAATTCGATGGCCTCGAACCTGACCGGTCAGGTGCGCAACATCGCCGAGGTCACGATTGCCGTCGCCAGCGGCGATCTGTCGAAAAAAATCACGGTCGATGTGCGCGGCGAAATCCTGCTCTTGAAGGAGGCCATCAACACGATGGTCGATCAGCTGCGCTCGTTCGCCTCGGAAGTGACCCGCGTCGCCCGCGAGGTCGGCACCGAGGGCAAGCTCGGCGGCCAGGCGCTGGTTCCGGGTGTGGCCGGCACCTGGAAGGACCTGACCAACTCGGTCAACGCGATGTGCGGCAATCTGACCGACCAGGTGCGCAACATCGCCAATGTGACGACCGCGGTCGCGCGCGGCGACCTCTCGCGCAAGATCACCGTCGATGTCCGCGGTGAGATCCTCGAGCTCAAAGACACCATCAACACGATGGTCGATCAGTTGAACGCCTTTGCCTCGGAGGTGACCCGGGTGGCGCGCGAGGTCGGCACCGAAGGCCGGCTCGGCGGTCAGGCGCAGGTGCCCGGTGTTGCCGGCACCTGGAAGGATTTGACCGACAGCGTCAACTTCATGGCCGGCAATCTGACCGCTCAGGTGCGCAACATCGCCGAGGTCTCGACCGCTATCGCCCGCGGCGATCTGTCGAAAAAAATCACGGTCAACGTCTCGGGCGAGATCCTGCAGTTAAAAGAAACCATCAACACGATGGTCGATCAGCTCAACGCCTTTGTCGGCGAAGTGACCCGCGTCGCCCGCGAGGTCGGCACCGACGGGCGGCTCGGCGGCCAAGCGAACGTGCTCGGCGTCGCCGGCACCTGGAAGGATTTGACCGAGAGCGTCAACTCGATGGCCGGCAACCTGACCGCCCAGGTGCGCAACATTGCCGAGGTCGCCACGGCGATCGCCAGCGGGGATCTGTCGAAAAAGATCACGGTCAACGTCTCGGGCGAAATTTTGCAGCTGAAGGACACCATCAACACGATGGTCGATCAGCTCAACGCATTTGCCGGCGAGGTGACGCGGGTCGCGCGCGAGGTCGGCACCGAGGGCAAGCTCGGCGGGCAGGCGCAGGTCAGGGGCGTCGCCGGCACCTGGAAAGACCTGACCAACTCGGTCAACTACATGGCCGGCAACCTGACCGGCCAGGTGCGCAACATCGCCGAAGTCGCGACTGCCGTCGCGCGGGGCGATCTGTCGAAAAAGATTACGGTCACGGTCTCGGGCGAAATCCTGCAGCTCAAAGAAACCATCAATACGATGGTCGATCAGCTCAACGCCTTCGCCGGCGAGGTGACGCGCGTCGCCCGCGAGGTCGGGACCGAAGGGCGGCTCGGCGGCCAGGCCGTCGTCCCCGGCGTCGCCGGCACCTGGAAGGATCTGACCGACAACGTCAACTCGATGGCCGGCAACCTGACCGGCCAAGTGCGCAACATCGCCGAGGTCGCCACCGCAATCGCCAACGGCGATCTGTCGCGCAAGATCACCGTCGATGTACGCGGCGAAATCCTTCAGCTGAAGGAAACCCTGAACACGATGGTCGATCAGCTCAACCGCTTTGCCGGCGAGGTCACCCGCGTCGCGCGCGAGGTCGGCACCGAGGGCCGGCTCGGCGGCCAGGCGCAGGTTCCGGGGGTGGCCGGCACTTGGAAGGATTTGACCGACAACGTCAACTCGATGGCCGGCAATTTGACCGGCCAGGTGCGCAACATCGCCGAGGTGACGACCGCGGTGGCGCGCGGCGACCTAGGGCGCAAGATCACTGTCGATGTCAAAGGCGAGATTCTCGAGCTCAAGAACACCATCAACACGATGGTCGATCAGTTGAACGCCTTTGCCTCGGAGGTGACGCGCGTCGCGCGCGAGGTCGGCACCGAAGGCAAGCTCGGCGGCCAAGCGGCGGTGCCGGGGGTGGCCGGCACCTGGAAGGACCTGACCGACAACGTGAACTTCATGGCGTCGAACCTGACCGGGCAGGTGCGCAACATCGCCGAGGTGGCGACCGCGATCGCCAGCGGTGACCTGTCGAAAAAGATCACCGTCGATGTGCGCGGCGAAATCCTGCTGCTCAAGGAAACCCTGAACACGATGGTCGAGCAGCTGCGCTCGTTCGCGGCCGAGGTGACCCGGGTCGCCCGCGAGGTCGGCACCGAGGGCAAGCTCGGCGGCCAGGCGGTGGTGCCGGGTGTGGCCGGCACCTGGAAAGACCTGACCGACAACGTCAATTTGTTGGCCGCCAACCTGACGACCCAGGTGCGCAACATCGCCGAGGTGACGACCGCGGTGGCGCGCGGCGACCTCTCGCGCAAGATCACCGTCGATGTGAAGGGCGAGATCCTCGAGCTGAAGAACACCATCAACACGATGGTCGATCAATTGAACGCCTTTGCCTCGGAGGTGACGCGGGTCGCGCGCGAGGTCGGCACCGAGGGCAAGCTCGGCGGCCAGGCGGCAGTGCCCGGCGTCGCCGGCACCTGGAAGGATTTGACCGACACCGTCAATGTCATGGGCGCCAATCTGACCGAGCAGGTGCGCGGCATCGTCAAGGTGGTGACCGCCGTCGCCAATGGCGATCTGCAGCAGAACCTGACGGTCAAATCGATGGGCGAGGTCGCGGCATTGGCCGAGACCATCAACAACATGACCGGCACGCTCGCCACCTTCGCCGATCAGGTCACCAGCGTGGCGCGCGAGGTCGGCGTCGAAGGACGGCTCGGCGGCCAGGCGAACGTGCCGGGCGCCGCCGGCACATGGAAGGATCTGACAGGCAACGTCAACCTGTTGGCCGCCAATCTGACGACCCAGGTGAGGGCGATCGCCGAGGTCGCCACCGCCGTGACCAAGGGCGACCTGACCCGATCGATCCAGGTCGATGCGCGCGGCGAGGTGGCCGAGCTCAAAGACAACATCAACACGATGATCGACAATCTGCGGCTGACGACCGACCGCAACACCGAGCAGGATTGGCTCAAGACCAACCTCGCCCGCTTCACCAACATGCTGCAGGGTCAGCGCGATCTGGCCACGGTCGGCCGCATGCTGCTTAGCGAGCTGGCGCCGCTGGTCAACGCCCAGAACGGCGTGATCTATCTGACCGAGGGCGACGCCGGGCTGCGCCTCCTATCGGCGTTCGCCGATGACGAGCCGAACGGCCATCCGCGCTACCTGCGTCCGGGCCAGGGCCTGGTCGGCCAATGTGGCGCCGATCCGCGGCGCATGCTGATCACCGATATTCCGGCCGATGTAGCGCCGGTCACCTCGGGGCTGTTCAAGGCGGTGCCGAAAAACATCATCGTGTTGCCGGTGCTGTTCGAGGGCCAGGTCAAGGCGGTCATCGAGCTGGCCTCGCTGGGGACCTTCACCGAGCTGCAAATCTCGTTTCTCGACCAGCTGACCGCCAGCATCGGCATCGTCTTGAACAGCATCGAGGCGACGATGCAGACGGAAGGACTGCTGACCCAGTCGCAGCAATTGGCGGCCGAGCTGCAGACCCAGCAGCGCGAATTGCAGCAGACCAACGAGCAGCTCGAGCAAAAGGCGCAGCAGCTCGAGGAGCGCAATATCGAGGTCGAGCGCAAGAACCAGGAGATCGAGCAGGCGCGCCGGGCGCTCGAAGAAAAGGCCACCGAGCTGGCGCTGGCCTCGAAATACAAATCCGATTTCCTTGCCAACATGTCGCATGAGCTGCGCACGCCGCTGAACAGCATTCTGATTCTCGGCCAGCAGCTGGGCGACAATCCCGATCGCAACCTGACCGCGAAGCAGGTCGAGTTCGCCCGCACGATCCACGGCGCCGGCACCGATCTGATGAATTTGATCAGCGACATTCTCGACCTCTCCAAGATCGAGTCGGGCACGGTCACGGTCGACGCCGAGGAGCTGCCGTTCGCCAACTTGCTGGACATGGTGGCGCGGCCGTTTCGCCACGAAGCCGAGCGCCGCCGCCTCGCTTTCGACGCGCTGATCGACCCGAAGCTCGGTCGCAGCATGATCACCGACGCCAAACGCCTGCAGCAGGTGTTGAAAAACCTGTTGTCGAACGCGTTCAAATTCACTGACCAGGGCGGGATCAAGCTCAGCATCCATTCGGCGATCAGCGGCTGGAGCCCGGATCATTTGGTGCTGAACAGCGCGCCGGCTGTGGTTGCTTTCGAGGTCACCGACACCGGCATCGGCATCCCGCCAGAAAAGCAGAAGATCGTGTTCGAGGCGTTTCAGCAGGCCGACGCCAGCACCAACCGCCGGTTTGGCGGCACCGGGCTCGGCCTGGCGATTAGCCGCGAATTGTCGAACCTGCTCGGCGGCGAGATCCAACTGAAGAGCGCGCCCGGCGTCGGCAGCACTTTTACGCTTTATCTGCCGCTCAGATATGTCGGACCGTTGATAAGGTTGGGGATCGCCTCGGCTCCGACCGCCGGGCAACCCGACATTGCCTCGTTTGCCGCGGTGCGCCTGGCGGAGCTGCCGGTCGAGCGCGTGGCCGACGATCGGGCGACCATTCAGCCGGGCGAAGCCACTCTGCTGGCGATCGAGGACGATCCGCATTACGCGCGCATCCTCGCCGATCTTGCTCACGACGCCGGGTTCAAGGTGCTGGTCGCGACGCGCGGCAGCGAAGCCTTGGCGCTGGCCCGCGAATACCAGCCGAGTGCCATCTCGCTCGATGTGTTCCTGCCCGATTTGCTGGGCTGGACGGTGCTGAGCCAGCTCAAGCGGGACCCGGCGACGCGGCACATCCCGGTGCAGATGGTCACGCTCGACGAGGACCGGCAGCATGGGCTGGCGAGCGGCGCCTTCTCGTTCGTGACCAAGCCGTCCACCGCCGATGAACTTGAAGCCGCCTTCGGACGCCTGAAGGAATATATAAAGCCCCGCCGCAAGCGCCTGCTGGTCATCGAAGACGATGCGGCCGAACGGCTCAGCATCTCCGAGTTGCTCGGCCATGACGATATCGAATTGGTGACCGCCGGCACCGGGGCGGCAGCGCTCGACGCGTTGCGCCAGCACCAGGTCGATTGCGCGGTGCTCGATTTGCGGCTGCCCGACATGTCGGGCTTCGACCTGCTCGAGGAAGCACGTCGCGATCGGGCTCTGTCGGAGCTGCCGATCGTCGTCTTCACCGGCCGCGAGCTGTCGCCGGACGAGGACGCCCAGCTGCACACGATCGCGCGCAGCGTCGTCGTCAAGGGGGTCGAGTCGCCCGAGCGCCTGCTCGACGAAACCGCACTTTTCCTGCACCGGGTGGTCGCGGACCTGCCGGCAGAGAAGCAGGCGATGCTCGAGCGTCTGCACGGCTCCGATCAGGATCTGATCGGCAGGACGGCGCTGCTGGTCGATGACGACGCCCGGAATATCTTCGCCTTGAGCAGCGTTCTGGAGCGTCGCGGCATGAATGTTCTGACCGCGACCACCGGAAACGAAGCGATCGCTCTAGTGCAATCGACGCCGGGTTTGGCGATCGTGCTGATGGACATCATGATGCCGGAGATGGACGGCTATCAGACGATCCAGGCGATTCGCGCCGAGCCCGCCCATCGCCGGCTGCCGATCATCGCGCTGACCGCCAAGGCGATGAAAGGCGACCGAGAGAAGTGCCTCGATGCCGGCGCTTCCGATTACCTGGCCAAGCCGGTCAACACCGAGCAGCTCCTCTCGGCGTTGCGGATGTGGCTGCACCGTTAGCACCCGATGCAACCTGAAGCGACGATGCCGATCGCCGGCCTCGGGGCGTCTGGCGCGCCCCTGGGCCCACAGCGATGGCCCGTGAGCATGCCGCACGAGCCGGTCGATATTCTGCTCGTCGATGACCAGCCGGCGAAGCTGTTGAGCTACGAGATTATCCTGGAGCAGCTCGGGGAAAACCTGATCAAGGCCGGATCCGCCGCCGATGCGCTCGAGCAGCTCTTAAAGCGCAATGTCGCAATCATTCTGATTGATGTGTGCATGCCCGATCTCGACGGCTTTCAGCTTGCCGCGATGATCCGTGAGCATCCGCGTTTCCAGACCACAGCGATCATCTTTGTTTCAGCGATCCAGGTGACCGATCTCGATCTGCTGCGCGGCTACCAGCTGGGTGCAGTGGACTACGTGCCGGTGCCGATCGTCCCCGAGCTGCTGCGCGCCAAGGTCAAGGTGTTCGCAGAGCTCTTTCGCAAGACTCGGCAGCTCGAAAGGCTCAATGCCGGGCTCGAGAACTCGGGTCGCTGAGCGGACCGCCGAGCTCGCGCGGGCTAACGAAGATCTCGAGCATCGGGTCGAGGAGCGCACCCGCGAGCGCGAAGCCGCACTCGCCCAGGTGCACGAGATGCAAAAGCTCGAAAGCCTCGGCCAGCTGACCGGCGGGGTGGCGCATGATTTCAACAATTTGCTGATGGCGGTGCTGGGCAATCTCGAGCTGGTGCGCAAGCGCGTGCCCGACGATCCGCGGCTGCTGCGCCTGATTGATGGGGCGATCCAAGGCGCTGAGCGCGGCGCGTCCTTGACCAAGCGCATGCTGGCCTTTGCCCGCCGCCAGGAGCTGCGGCCCGAAATCGTCCAGGTCGGCGAGCTGGTCGGCAGCATGACCGAGATGTTGCAGCGCTCGCTCGGGCCGGCGATCAGCATCACCACCGATTTCAGCACCGAGCTCGCGCCAACCCGCGTCGACCCCAACCAGCTCGAGCTGGCGCTGTTAAACCTCGCGGTCAACGCGCGGGACGCGATGCCGCAGGGCGGCCAGCTGCGCCTGACAGCCCGAAGCGAACGGATCGCGGCCGGCCAGGTGTCGGGCCTCGGCGCCGGTGATTTTGTTTGCCTCGCGGTCGCCGATAGCGGCTGCGGCATGGACGAGGCTACCCTCAGCCGCGCGACCGAGCCATTCTTTACAACCAAAGGGCCGGGCCGCGGCACCGGCCTCGGGCTGTCGATGGTCGAAGGTTTTGTCGCCCAGTCGGGCGGCGCCGTTCGGATCACCAGCCAGCCGCAGCGCGGCACTGAGATCGAGCTGTGGCTTCCGGCCGCGGAGGCGGCCGAGCAGCAGCCGGCGGCGCCGACCATCGCCGCCGTTGGCGAGGCCCTCTGCCTTCGGGTGCTTGTGGTCGATGATGATCCGATCGTCGCGGCCGGAACCGCGGCGATGATCGAGGATCTCGGGCATGCCGCGATCGAGGCTTCCTCGGCCGCGGCGGCGCTCGACGTGCTGCGGTCGGGCGCCGAGATTGATCTGGTGATCACCGACTATGCGATGCCGGCGATGAGCGGCACTCAGCTGGCGGCAGCGATCCGCCGCGATCGGCCGGGTCTGCCGGTCGCCATCATCACCGGCTACGCCGATGTGCCGACCCAGGAACTGCGCCTGCCGCGCCTCGCTAAGCCATTCCGCCAGCAGGAGCTGGCCAATCTGATCGCAACTCTCCTCACCAGCTGAACCGCTAAGAGCATCGCGGCCCTGCGCTCAATCCATCACCGTTCGTCGTACGGGTTTTTGCCGTGGCGCAGCATCAGGCGGATCGGCGTGCCGGGCAGGTCGAAGGCTTGACGCAATCCATTGACCAGATAGCGCCGATAGGTGTCGGGCAGCTCATGCGGCTTGGAGGCGAACAGCGCAAAGGTCGGCGGCCGGGTATTGACTTGGGTGACGTAGCGCAGGCGCAGCCGGCGCCCGCCGACAAGCGGCGGCGGGTGGCGCTGTTGAGTGGCCGCGAGCCAGCGGTTGAGCTCGCCGGTCGGAATGCGACGGTTCCAAGTTTCGTCGGCGGCACACACCGCCTCCATCAGGCTGTCGAGGCCCCTTCCGGTCAGCCCCGACACCCGGGCGATAGTAACCCCTTGCAGCTGCGGCAGCGAAACCGATAGCCGCTCGTTGAGCCGCTTTAAGGTCGCTGCGCTGTCCGCGACCAAGTCCCATTTGGTTGCGGCGAGCACCAAGGCCCGCCCTTCTTCTTCAACCAGGCGGGCAATCGTCAAATCCTGCCGCTCGAGCGGCTGCAAGGCGTCGAGCACCAGCACCACGGTTTCGGCAAAGCGGATCGCGCGCAGCGCATCGGCGACCGACAGCTGCTCGATCCTGCCGTCGATGTGCGGCCGGCGGCGCATACCGGCGGTATCGACAAGACGGATCGGGCGGCCCCGCCACTTCCAATCGACTGCAATCGCGTCGCGGGTGATCCCGGCCTCGGGGCCGGTCAACAGCCGCTCTTCGCCGATCAGCCGGTTGACCAAGGTCGATTTGCCGACATTGGGGCGGCCGACAATGGCCAGCAGCAGCGGCTTTGCCGGCGCGTCCGAGGCAGCATCTGGCGGTGCGGGCTCGCCGGCGAACGGCGCCAGCCGCTCGTAAAGCTCCGCCAGGCCTTCGCCGTGCTCGGCCGACATCGGCACCGGGTCGCCAAGGCCGAGCCGGTAGGCTTCGCCGACGCCGGGAAGCGTGGCCCGGCCCTCGGTCTTGTTGGCGACCAGCACGACCGCCTTGCCGCTCTTCCGCAGCCAGTCGGCGAAATGCCGGTCGTCCTCGGTGACGCCGGCGCGGGCGTCGATGACCAAGAGCGCCACATCGGCCTCGGCGAGCGCGCGCTCGGTCTGCGCTTGCATGCGGCCGGCGAGCGAAGCCGGTGCCGCCTCCGCAAGCCCGGCGGTGTCGATCGCGCGAAATTCGAGGTCGGCGATCCGGGCCTCGCCCTCGCGGCGGTCGCGGGTCAGGCCTGGAGTGTTGTCGACCAGCGCCAGCCGGTTGCCGACCAGCCGATTGAATAGGGTCGACTTGCCGACATTGGGGCGTCCGAGGATGGCGACCGCAAGGCTCATCGCGCGTCCATCAACCCCGGTCAGCGATAAGCGGAAAGCTCGGCGTTGTCGGTCAGGATGTAGAGGGTGTTGTTGGCGATCACCGGGTCGACAAAGGCGCCGGCCGGCATCTCCTCGCGGCCCAGCGGCTTGCCGGTATACGGGGATACCGAAAGCGCCCAGCCGTTCGACGAGACCAGGATCAGTCGATCGCTGCCGAGCACCGGCCCCGCCCACTGGATCGGGTCTTCCTTGGTTTTTTCGTCCTCGTAGCTCGGCAGCTGCCGTGCCCAGCGCACCTTGCCGTCGTTGCGCGTCAGACAGAGCAGCTCGTTGTCGTTGGTCAGGATATAGACATAGTCGCCAGCCACCCACGGGCCGTGAGTTCGAGCCGATGTCTTGCTGCCAGGTGCGCTCGCCGCTGACCAGATCGATCGCCACCATGCGCCCGCTGTGGCTGGCGGCAAAGACCCGCCCACGGTCGATGACCGGGCGGCCGCGAATGTCGGCGAGCGCCGACACCGCATCGGCAGCGCGCGTCGCCGCCAGATTGTCTGACCACAGCTGCCGGCCGTTCTCAACGGTCAGCGCATAAATCTCGCCCGAGGAATAGCCGACCACGACCACCTCCCCCTCCACCGCCGGGCTGGCGCCGCCGAGCAAGGTCGCGGTTTCCGGGATACCGTTGTGGCTCCACAAGCGGCGGCCGTCATCGGCGGCGAGCGCCACCAGCTCGTTTTCCACGGTCACGACAAAGACGCGGCCGTCGGCCACCGTCGGCCCGCTTTGCACCGGGGTCCCGACCCCGGTCTTCCAGATCACCTTGCCATTGGCGGGATCGAGCGCAAACACCTGCGCATAGCCGGTCGAGACAAACAGCCGGCCGTTCCAAAAGGCGACACCGCCACCAAACGAATTGCCGTACTGGTTCGGCGGTTTCAGGTTCACCTGCCAAATCTTGTTGCCATTGGCGGGGTCAAAGGCGCCGACCCGCACCCCACCGTCCATCGCATAGATCCGGCCGTTGGCCACGACCGGCTGCGCCAGCACCTGAGTATAGCGCGAGGAGCCCTCGCCGATGCTGGTCTTCCACGCCTGGGTCAAGTGGTAGGGCAGCGCCAGATGCTGCATCGCATGGTTCGGGTAGCCGCCGGGCTCGGGCCAGTCCTTGTTGACCACCGGCCGCGGCAAGGTGATCGGAATCTTGGCGAGCTGCGGGTCGGGCTCGAGCTGGCGATCGAGGCTGAGCACGGAAATCCGTTCGCCGGGCAGCGGCTGCTTTTTGCTCGCGAACCAGCTGCATCCGGCGAGCGCCAGGGCGACGAGCAGCAGCGCTGCAACGGCCGGTCGGAGCATCGCGGGAATTGCGCCTTGGCTAGGGAGCCAGCGCCGCGACCATTTCGGCCGCCCGAGCGCGCAGGTCGCGCGGCGTCGCCGGATCATCGGCAAGCTTTTTGTACAATCCGAGCGCAGATTTTTGCTCGCCGAGCTTAAGCCGCGCTGCCGCGGTCAATTCCAACGCGGTCGGGCGCCACGGGTCGCCCGGCGCGGTCAATGGCGCCAAGCGGGCGATTGCGGCCTTCGGGTCGGCCCCGGGCGGGCTCGCCATCACCGCATGGAGGATGGCGAGATCGCGAAAGACAGGATCGGCCGCGCGCGATTCGGCGATTCGGTCATAGGCCGCGACTGCACCCTTATGGTCGCCCGACTTCGCCAGCAAGGCTGCGTTCTCGAACGAGGCCAGGATGGAATAACCGCCGCCCTCCTGCGCCACCGACTTGAACACGATCGCGGCGTCCGCGGTCTTGCCGGCGCGGGCCAGCGCCACCGCACCGGCGTAGCGGGCGGATTGCGCCAGGCGCTCGGTGTGCTGATGGTCGCGCCAGGCCACAAACCCGCCGGCGATCACCAGCGCCAGCACGACCACCGCCACGATATAGCGTCCGTAGCGCGACCACAGCTTTAACAGGTTGTCGCGACGAAGCTCCTCGTCGATCTCGCGGAAGATGTCGCTCACACGCGCCCCGGCCAGCCCAAGCTGCAAAGAGCCGCTACCATATCCGCTCGCCCAAGGGGAGGCAAATCGCACCCGGCCTTGGCAGCCGGCGCTGCCCGGCCCGGTGACGTGCTCCGGGCTCGGCTTGACAAGCATCGCGGTTCCGTGCCGTGTACCGGCTCGCCTCAAACGCCGCGCCGGACCCGTTGGAAATGCACGCCTACCGAACCGATACCTGCGGCGCGCTGCGCCTCGCCGATGCCGGGCGGCCGGCCCGCCTATCGGGTTGGGTCCACCGCAAGCGCGACCACGGCCACCTGCTGTTTATCGATCTGCGCGACCACTATGGCGTCACGCAATGCGTGATCGATGCATCCTCGCCGCTGTTCGCCGCGGCCGACGCGCTGCGCCTGGAAAGCGTTGTGACCGTGACCGGCGCGGTCGCCGCCCGTTCCGCCGACACCGTCAACCCCAAGCTCGACACCGGCGAGGTCGAGCTGACGATCAACGCGATCGAAATCCAGTCGGAAGCCGAGCCGCTGCCGTTCCCCGTCAATGCCGAGGCCGAGTACCCTGAGGAGATGCGCCTCGCCTACCGCTTTCTCGATCTGCGGCGCGAGCGCATGCACGCCAACATCATGCTGCGCGCGCAGGTCATCGCCTCGATCCGGCGGCGCATGATCGCGCAGGGCTTCACCGAATTCCAAACGCCGATCCTGACCGCGAGTTCGCCCGAGGGTGCGCGCGATTATCTGGTGCCGAGCCGCCTCCATCCTGGCCAGTTTTATGCGCTGCCGCAGGCGCCGCAGCAGTTCAAGCAGCTTCTAATGGTCGCTGGGTTTGACCGCTATTTCCAGATCGCACCCTGCTTTCGCGACGAGGCGGGTCGGGCCGACCGATCGCCCGGAGAATTCTACCAGCTCGATTTCGAGATGTCGTTTGTCACGCAGGAAGATGTCTTCGCCGCGATCGAGCCGGTGCTGTACGGCATCTTCGATGAGTTCGGGGCCGGCCGGTCGATCACGGCGCTGCCCTTCCCACGGATGGCCTACCGCGACGCGATGCTCCGCTACGGGACTGACAAACCCGATCTGCGCAACCCGATTGTCATCGCCGATGCGGCTGACATTTTCCGCGGCTCCGATTTCAAGGTCTTCGCGCGGCTGATTGCAGATGGACAGGTCATCCGCGCGATCCCGGCGCCTGGCGCCGCAACGCAGCCTCGCAGCTGGTTCGACCGCCTCAATGACTGGGCGCGCGAGGAGGGCACACCGGGGCTCGGCTATATCGTGTTCGCCGAAGGCCAGGCGCGCGGCCCGATCGCCCGGTTTCTCGATGAGCCGCGACTGGCGCTCTTAAAGAACATCGCCGGGGTCGGCGATGGCGATGCGGTGTTCTTCGTCGCCGGCAGCAAAAATCCGGCGGAACGGCTTGCCGGCCAGGCGCGCACCCGCATCGGCAGCGAGCTCGGGCTGATCGAGCAGGGCGCGTTCAAGTTTTGCTGGATTGTCGATTTCCCGATGTACGAGCTCGACGAGGAGACCGGCAAGATCGAGTTCAGCCACAATCCGTTCTCAATGCCGCAGGGCGGGCTCACGGCACTCGAACATCAGGACCCGCTCGAGATCACCGCCCATCAGTATGACATCGTGTGCAACGGGGTCGAGCTGTCCTCGGGGGCGATCCGCAACCATCTCCCCGAGATCATGTACAAAGCCTTTGCCATCGCGGGGTATCCCGCGGCCGAGGTCGAGGCGCGCTTTGCCGGCATGCTCAACGCCTTCAGATACGGCGCGCCGCCGCATGGCGGCTCGGCCCCCGGCATCGACCGCATCGTCATGCTGTTGGCCGACACGCCGAACATCCGGGAGATCGTCGCCTTTCCGATGAACCAGCAGGCGCAGGATCTGCTGATGCAGGCGCCGTCGCCGATCCCGCCCGAGCGGCTGGCTGAGCTGCATCTGCGGCTGGCGCTGCCTCCGGAAAAGGGAGCGAAATCCTGAGCCGCTTTATGGTTTCCCGCCGCATCGTTGTTCTGGTCGCCGCGATTGTGCTCGCCGGCGCGAGCGTGCCGGTTGCCGATGGCGCCGAGATCGCCCCGCATCGTGCTCTTTACACGATGACCCTAGGCTCGACGCGCGATGATTCGGGCGTCGTCGATGCCAATGGCACGATGGATTACGAGTGGGGCGAGACCTGCAACGGCTGGACCATCGAGCAGCGCTATCGGCTCAAGATGCGCTACGCCGAGAACCGCGACGTCGATCTCACTTCAAGTTTTGTCACTTGGGAATCGAAAGACGGGCTGCATTACCGCTTTAATCAGCGCCAGACCCGCAATGGCACGCTCGACCAGCAGATTCGCGGCACCGCACGGCTCGACGGCCCGGGCAAGGGCGGCACCGCCGAGTTCGAGCTGCCGCACGCGCACACCATAAAGCTGGCGCCAGGGGTGCTGTTTCCCAGCGCCCACACGATCCTGCTGATCGACTTGGCCAAAGAGGGAAAGACATTCGTCTCGCGCCAAGTGTTCGACGGCGCCGCCGATGAAAACGCCGTAGAGGTCTCGGCGGTGATCGCGTCAAAGGCGACCGCCGACCCTGCCGCGGCAAAGCTGAGCCCGCTGTTGCAACGCCCGGGGTGGAATGTGCGGCTCGCCTTTTTTCCGGCCGACGCCAAGGCTGAGGAGCCAGATTACGAGCTTGGGATGCACCTGCTCGACAACGGGGTGTCAACAAATATGGTGATCGATTACGGCGACTATTCGATCCGCGCCAAGCTGGTCGACATCGAGGCGCTTGGCAAGCCCAGCTGCTGATCGCGCCGCGCCTCCTCCTGTTTCTACGTCGCGGGCAGCGTGCGCACCACGACCGTGCCGGCCAGCACATCGTGCAGGGTGCGGCGGCGCCGGTTGAACAGCGCGAACAACAAGATCAGCGAGCAGGTCAGCCCGACCGTGATGTAGAACAGCGCGGTCTGCACCAGCGCTTGCAGAAAGCCCGGACGCTCGCCAGAAACCGAGCGCAGCTCGAGATCGAGCCAGCGCATTCCGAATGTCGCCGAACGCCGGCCGCTCAGCAGCAAGGTGAAGTAGGCGAGCGGCAGCAGGCCGAACAGAAACCATAATAGCGGGCCGAGCAGGCCAAAGCTCACCAGCCACAGCACGGCGAACACGCACCAGACGACAATCGCGAGCGCGCCGATGATAAACAGATCGACGACATAAGCCGCGATGCGGCGCCACAGCACGCCCTCGTAGATTTCCGGAAAGGCCGCGGGGTCGGGCATCCCCGGGTCGCGGTAGGCGCGCGGGTAAAAATCATAGCCGGCGGTCACGGGCAGCCCCAATTTTGTCGATCGCGGCCCGGCATGTGGGGATTGTTGGCGTCGCGGCAAGCCCGGCATTTCCGGCCGATATGCTAGGCTCCCGAGTGCAATCCCAAAGGAGGATCCGATGCCCGCCTATGTCATCGCCGATGTTCAGGTGACCGATCCCGCCGCATACGAGCCCTACCGGCCGCTCGCCGCGGCCAGCATCGCCCGCTTCGGCGGCCATTTTATCGTGCGCGGCGGTGAGGCCGAGCTGCTCGAAGGCGCACCCGAGCCGCAGCGGGTCGTCGTCATCGAATTCCCCGACGCCGAGACCGCGCGGCGCTGGTATCGCTGCGACGAGTATCAGCAGGCACTGAAAATCCGGCAGCGCGCGTCGACCGGCCGGCTGATTCTGGTCGAAGGCACCGGCTAAAATCGAAGTCAAGCTCACAAAGGTCTCAACCTTCGCGGCCGTTTGCGGTCAACAGCAGCCGGGTCGGAAAGCCGGCGGCGTTGAGCGCTGCGATCAGCGTCTCGGCGTGGCGCCGGTTCTGGGTCTCGACGACCACATCGAGCTCGGCGCGCTTGACCGAGGTGTCGTGAAACAGGCGCTGGTGATGCACCTCGACGATGTTGCCGGCATGCTTGCCGATGATCCCGGAGACGCGAGACAGCACCCCCGGCAGATCGGGCAACTCGGCTCGTAGCCGCACCAGGCGGCCCTCGCGCACCAGGCCGCGCATCAGGATCGAGGCAAGCAAGCGCACGTCGATATTGCCGCCCGAGACGACAATGCCGACCCGCCGTCCGGCAAACCGTTCGGGTGCGGCGAGGATGGCGGCGAGGCCGGCGGCCCCGGCTCCCTCGGCCACCAGCTTTTGCCGATCGAGCATGATTTCGACCGCGTGTTCGAGCATTGTCTCGTCGACCAGCAGAATGTCGGAAACCAGCGCTGCGACGATCCGGCGGGTCAGCCGGCCCGGCTCCTTGACCGCGATCCCCTCGGCCAGGGTCGCCGCCTCGGCCGGCGGCCCCGGCTCTTCGCCGCGCATCAGGCGATGCATCGACGGGTAAAGCGTCGATTGCACGCCGATGATCTCGATCTCCGGCTTCAAGGCCTTGGCGGCGACCGCGATGCCGGAAATCAATCCGCCGCCGCCGATCGGCACGACCAGCACGTCGAGATTGGGGCAATCGCCCAGCAGCTCGAGCGCGATTGTCCCTTGGCCGGCGATGATCGCCGGGTCGTCATAGGGATGGACAAAGACAAGCCCGTTTGCTTGGGCCAGCGCCTGGGCCGCTTCACGCGCCGCGGCAAGGCTCCCGCCCTTCAGCACGACCGTGGCGCCGAGGGCCTCGGTGCGCTCGATCTTGGTGAACGGAGTGCCCTCGGGCATCACCACCGTCGCCGGGATGCCAAGCCGCCGGGCGTGATAGGCCACCCCCTGGGCATGATTGCCGGCCGACATCGCCACAACCCCGGCCTGCCGCTGCGCTGGGCCCAGCGTCAGGAGCTTGTTCAGCGCGCCCCGCTCCTTGAACGAGCCGGTGCGGTGCAGGATTTCGGGCTTCAGATGAATTTCGCAGCCGGCGATCTCGGACAGCGCCGGCGCAGCGATGGTGGGGGTGCGCATCACCGCGCCCTCGATCGCCGTAGCGGCCTTGCGGATGTCGGCGATCGTCACCGGCAGATCACTCATTTTCGGGGTCTCACAACGTTTGCAGCGATGCGGGTTTGATCACAGCAGCGGCACGAATTCGGCGACGGTCAAGCCGGCTTGGGCGACGATGCTGCGCAAGGTCCCCCGTTTGAGATCACCGCCATGGAGCGGCACGGTCACCTTCCGCGCCGGCTCGCTGGTATGAACCAGGCGGCAGTGGCTCCCCGAGATTCGAGAAACAGAAAAACCGGCGCGCTGCAGAGCGCGGACGACGTCTCTGGCGTTCAGGACGGGGAGGCGCGCGGTCACGCCGCGCTGGTGATCGTCACCTCGCGAATGCGCGGAGGCTCGCCGGTCGGGATCGGTTCGCCCCGCGCTGCACAATCTTCGAGAACCAGCCGAATCGCGTCCTCGGCCATTGCCAGCGCCTCGGCCTCGTCCTTCCCATAAGTTACGATCTCGGGAAGCGAAGGTACCCTTACGGTAAAGCCGCCCTCTTGCTCGGGTTCGAGAATCACCGCAAATTTTTGCATTCGTTGCACGATGGCGGATCCTTTGTTTCAAGTATCTCGATTCAGCATATCGCATTGATGTTAGGCCATCGCGCCGCATGCCACCAACCGGCTGTTCAGCGCGCGCGCACCAATTCGAGGGTGGCGACTGGGCTGGCGCGGCCGGGGAAAAGCCAGGCGAAATCGCGCCAGCGGCGGATGAGATCGGCAAAGTGGCGGGACAGCGGGTTGCCGGATTGGCCGGGGGTGACGATCATCTGCGCATCCTTCGGGGCGGCGAGGTCGGTGATGATGCGCAACCCGGCGCCGAAAACCTGCTCGAACGGGTGCCGGTCGTCGCGGATCAGGCTCGGGCCGCGATTGACCGTGTCGTAGCCGCCGGGCGTCGAGATCGAGGGATCATACCACTCGCGCAGCACCGGAATCCGGCTGAAGACCGGGTTGGCAAACACCGCGACATGCGCCCGGCCCCACCGCCACTTGGCCATGTCGTCACCATAGGCTTGGCGCAGCTCGGTCAGCGCCGCCTGCAATGATTGGGCGAGACGGGTGGCGCAGGTTTCGGCTCCACGCCGCATCGGGTCAGCGCACCAATCCGGCCGCCGGGTCAGCACCGCCTCCATGACCCGCGGCTTCAAATCCCAATATCCGGCGACCGCATCGCCAAAGCGGCCGAACAGGATCGTATGGCTGAATTGGCGCAGCCAGGCGGTGAACAACAGCGGCGCCACCTGGTCGCGGTCCATGTGAAAATCCCAATGCTTCAGGCGATCGATGGCCTGGTGCGAGGCCGCGTCGGCCGGAGTGATCTGCGTCATCAGCGGCACCAGCCGCTCTGCCATCAGCGACAAGGTGTCCGCTTCGATCGCAGCACTCGATTGCGGGGTCTGCACCGGGGTCTTGTCCAGCAACGCCTCGATCCGCTCGGCCCGGTTTGGCAGGTCCCAGTCGCGGCTGAGGAAATAGGGATAGCTCGCGGGTACGATCTTGTTGTTGGCGCTGACAAAACGGCCCGAGGCCGGGTTGGTCGCCTGGGGCAGCTTGTCGAATGGGATGAACCCCTGCCAATCATACTCGCCGCTCCAGCCCGGCGCCGGCATCCAGCCCTCGCCCTTGCCGCGGATCGGCACCAGCCCGGCCGCGATAAACCCGATCGTGCCGCTGTCGTCGGCGTATACCGTGTTCTGCATCGGCCCGACAAAGCCCCGCCAGGCGGCGCGAAAGCTCGGCCAGTCGGTGGCGCGGTCGGCCCGCCACAATGCCTCGGCGCTGCGATCATCGGGCACCAGAAAAGTCGCCGACAGCGCCAGCACATAGCCGGGATCGGCCGCACCCGGCGGCAGCACGTCGGACAGGACCGGCCCGTGCCGGGTCGAGCGCACCGTCAGCGTCACCGGAGCCGCCCCGCGCACCTCAATCTGTTCCTGTCGCGTGGTGAAGGGCGCGCTGCCGTCGGGGGTCAGGTAGCGGCCGGGATCGGCGGGATCGAGCTTCTCGACGAACAAATCCTCGACATCGGCGGTGGTCGTCGTAAACCCCCAGGCGATGTGATCGTTGTGCCCGATCACGACGAGCGGCACGCCGGCCGCGGTGGCGCCGGCGATCGTTCGCGCGGGCGTCTTCAGCCGCGCCAGATACCAGAAGCCGGGCGCGCCAAAGGCGAGGTGTGGGTCGTTGGCGAGGAGCGGCTTGCCGCTCGCGCTGTGTTTGCCGTCCACCACCCAGTTGTTCGAGGCGTAATGCGGCCCGGTCGTCGGCGGCAGCATATGGTAGAGCCGGCCGAGCGCCAGCTGGCGATAGATCGGCAGCATCGCGGCGAGGGTGGTCGGCGCGTCCTTTGGGTACTCCGGATAGAGAAACGCCATGTCCGCTGCCGGGATCGTGCGGGCCATCTGCGCGCGCAACAATTCGCCGCGGTAATTGCCCTCGAGCGTGAACGCCATCAGCTTGCCCCAGACCAGGCTGTCGGCTTCATGCCACGGCTCGGGACGAAAATGCAGCAACAGGAATTCGGGCGGCAATGCACCATGGTGCCGGGCGAGAAAGGCGTTGACCCCGGCCGCATAGGCCCGAAACGCACGGTTGACCTCGGGCGACAGATACGGGATTTCGGCCGCGGCGGCGCGGTAGAGCCCGAGCACGCGCATCTGCTTGTCGGTCGGCACCGCTGGCGCGCCGAAAATCTCAGCCAGCCGCCCGGCGGCGTAGCGGCGCTGCAATTCCATCTGGAACAGCCGGTCCTGGGCATGGGCAAAGCCGAGGCCAAAGGCCGCGTCGTCATCGTCCTGTGCGACGATCGTCGGAATGCCGTCGGCGTCGCGAGCGATCCGGACCACCGATTTCGGGCCGTGCAGCTCGATCCGGCCGGCGGTCTGCGGCAAGGACGAGCGCAGGTAGAGATAAGCCCCGCCGGCGGCGACAAGGATGACCACGGCAAGGCCGGCGAGAAGATAGCGAATCATGCCCCCGCCCTAACCCTCCCCCGCGGGCGGGAGGAGGGAACGGAGGAGGGCCGGCACCGGCGTCGAAGCGTCTTACAGGCCGAGCTCGCGCAGGATGCGCTCGCGGTCGCCGTCGAGGTCGGGAGCGGGGGTGCGGGTCGGCGGGTCTGCGAAAGCCGACAATTTCATTGGGTTGCCGGCGAGCTTGAGCGGGCCGATCACCGGGTCCTCGCACGCGACCAGCATGTTGCGCGCCGCGGCCTGCGGGTGGGCCAGCGCCTGGGCGATGTTGTTGACCGGGCCGCACGGCACGCCGCCCGCTTCGAGCACCGCGATCCAATGCTCGGTGCCGTGCTCGCGCAATACCCCCTCGATCTCGGCCTTCAGCGCCTCCTGGTGCTGGTTGCGCAATGCATTGGTTTTGAACAGCGGGTTGTCGGCGAGATCGGCTCGGCCGAGCGCGTGGGTGAGCTTGATGAACAGCCCGTCGTTGCCGGCAGCGATAATGATGTTGCCGTCGGCGGTGGCGAATGCCTCGAACGGGGTGATCGAAGGGTGGCGCGCACCCATCGGCCCCGGAATCTCGCCGGTCGAGGTGTAGCGCACGATCGCGTTCTCCAACAGCGCCAGCTGGCAGTCGAACAGTGCCACATCGACCTTTTGCGCCTCGCCGGTGCGCTCGCGATGCAACAGCGCGGCGTTGAGCGCCACCGCGGTGAAGAGGCCGCCGCCTAGATCGCCGATCGAGGTGCCGACCCGCGTTAGGGGAGCGTCGGGATGCCCGGTGATGCTCATGACCCCGCCCAGCCCCTGCACCACCATGTCGTAGGCGGGATAATGCGAATAGGGGCCGCTGTGACCGAAGCCCGAGGCGGCGGCATAGACGAGGCGCGGATAGCGCGGGTGCAGCGCGTCCCAGCCATAGCCGAGCTTTTCCATCGTGCCGGGCCGGAAGTTCTCGACCAGCGCGTCGGCCTTATCGAGCAGGCGTTCGAAGATGTCGCGGCCGTCCGGGGATTTGAGGTCGAGTGCGATCAACTCCTTGCCGCGATTGACCGAGGCGAAATAGGCCGATTTGCCGTTCTTGAACGGACCGTAATGGCGCGCGTCGTCGCCCTGAAGCGGCGGCTCGACCTTGATCACCCGCGCCCCCAACTCGGCCATCAGCAAAGTGCAATAAGGCCCCGCCAGGATGCGCGAGAGATCGACAATCGTGATGCCGGACAGCGGACCCTCTTGCGCCATATCTGTGATCCTTTCGCGACGAGGCTGCGGGCTCAATAGCGCACCCTCGGCCACACCCGCAACGGGTAGGCCGGAAGCAGGCCCCAGGGGTGCTCGCACGGTATATCATCGGCCCCGCAGCCGACCCGAGGAGGAGCAGATGCGCGCAACCGGCACCATCGTCAACGGCATCGGCCAGCCGGTGCGGCGCAAAGAGGACCGGCGCCTGCTGACCGGCAAAGGCCGTTTCACCGACGATATCGCCCCGCCGGGGCTCGCTCATGCCGTGATCGTGCGCTCGCCGCATGCGCATGCGCGCATCGCCTCGATGGATAAAACAGCGGCACTCGCCGCACCCGGCGTGCTCACGGTGCTGAGCGGCGCCGATTACGCCGCGGACGGGCTCGGGCCGATCCCGCACAACCCCGGCCTCTCGGCGCCTCCCGATGTCCAGCCTCGGACGCGCGGGTTCGCACCGGTCGCGACGGCCCATTTCCCGTTGCCGGTGGATCGGGTGCGTCATGTCGGCGAGGCGGTCGCGATTGTCGTCGCCGAGACCATCGCCGCGGCCAAAGACACCGCCGAATTGCTCGAATTCAGCTATGAGCCGCTGCCGGCGGTGACGCGCGCCGCCGACGCGCTGCGGCCCACGGCACCGCTGTTATGGGAGACCGCCCCCGGCAATCTCAGCATCGATATCGAGCTTGGCGACGAGGCCGCGACCGCCGCCGCCTTCGCCCGCGCCGCGCATGTCGTGCGGCTCGAAACCTGGGCACAGCGGGTCACCGGGGTGCCGATGGAGCCGCGCACCAACATCGCCGAATACGATCCCGCGACCGGCCGATACACGCTTTACACCGGCAGCGGCCGCGGCGTCGCCAAGGTCAGGCTCGATCTTGCCCAGGTGCTCGGCGTGCCGGCCGAGCAAGTGCGGGTTTTGTGCGGCGACATGGGCGGCAATTTTGGCACGCGCAACCTGTTCTACCCCGAATATGCGCTCATCGCCTGGGCGGCGCGCCGGGTCGGCCGGCCAGTCAAATGGACCTGCGAGCGAACCGAATCCTTTCTCAGCGACTGGCAGGGCCGCGATCTGACCGTCGAAGCCGAGCTGGCGCTCGACGGGCACGGCAATTTCCTCGCGGTTCGCGGCGCCAATCTGAGCAATCTCGGCGCCCACGCGGTGGCGTTTGGGCCTTTGCAAAAAGGCCTCGGGCTGATGTCGAATGTCTATCGCACCCCAGTCGCCTATTTTCGCGGCCGCGGTGCTGTCACCGACACGGTGCCGACCACGCCTTACCGCAGCGCCGGCCGGCCCGAGGCGATCTTTGTCGTCGAGCGGCTGGTCGATCTGGCGGCCGATCGGCTCGGCCTCGACCCGGTGGCGCTGCGCCGCCAGAACATGATCCCGCCCGAGGCGCAGCCTTACACGAACCCGCTCGGCATCACCTACGACAGCGGGCGTTACGCGGAGGCGATGGACACGGCGCTCCAGCTCGCCGATTGGAGCGGGTTTCCCACCCGGCGCGCCGACGCGAATCGGCGCGGCAAGCTGCGCGGCATCGGCATTGCCAACTACGTCGAGATCACTTCGGGCGCACCGCGCGAACGCGCCGAGGCCACTGTCCTGCCCGAGGGCCGGGTCGAGCTGGTGATGGGTACGATGGCCTCGGGCCAGGGCCACGAGACGAGCTTTGCACAGCTGGTCACCGAATGGCTCGGCGTGCCGTTCGACAGCATCGACTATGTGGCCCACGACACGGCGCGCGTCCGGGCCGGCGGCGGCTCGCATTCGGGCCGCTCGATGAAATTGGCCGCGACGATCGTCGGCAAGGCGACCGACGAAATCATCGACAAAGGCCGCAAGATCGCAAGCTTCCTGCTGGAAACCGGCGAGATCGACATCGAGTTCGCGCACGGCCGCTACCGGGTCGCCGGCACCGACCGCGACATCGGCATTTTCGAGGTCGCCGCAGCCGCGATGAGCCGCACCGATCTACCATCCGAGTTGCAAGGGCCGCTTGCCGGCGTCTGCGACGAGAGCTTGCCGGTCGCGAGCTTCCCCTATGGCACGCAAATCTGCGAGGTCGAGGTCGATCCCGACACCGGCGCGGTGGAAATCGTCGGCTATGCCGCGGTCGATGATGTCGGCCGGGCGGTCAACCCGATGATCCTGCATGGCCAGACGCATGGCGGCATCGCCCAGGGCGTCGGCCAGGCATTGCTCGAGCATAGCCATTACGACCGGGAGACCGGGCAATTGCTGGCGGCGAGCTTTATGGATTATGCGATGCCGCGCGCCGACATCTTCCCGCCGCTCGCGACCGCGCTCAGCGAAGTGCCGGCGCCGACCAACCGGCTCGGCGTCCGGTCCGGGGGCGAGGGCGGCACGACCCCGGCCTTGGCGGCGGTCATCAACGCGATCGTCGATGCGCTCTCCGAGCTGGGGGTGCGCCACATCGAGATGCCGGCGACGCCCGAACGGGTCTGGCGCGCAATCCGCGCGGCGCGCTCGCCACCGGCTTGAGCTGACCTGAGATGAGCGGCCGGCGAGGGCTCGGCGGCGATCACCCGAGGCTGGGGCCCATGGGCGGCGTGCCCGGCAAAGGCGATCGCGAGGTGCTCGCCGGGCGCGCCAGATGTCGCGCCGCGCTCGATTGCTCTGCCGGCGATTTTTACGAGCTTGATTTTCCCCTATGGACGGCCCGCGCGCCGCTCCCTATCTCACATCAAACACGCTTGAGACGGGGTCAATGCCGCCGCTCCTTCCGATAACCGCAGCATGGCCTGTCGACGAGGTCTTCGATCCGTCGGCCGGGCCGTCCTCCGGGATCGAGCTGCCGCAGTTCGGCCACATCGACGACGCCGCGCTCGCCGCAATCACCAATCTCTATCGAGAAATCCTGCCGACCGGCGGGGCGATCCTCGACCTAATGTCAGGCTGGGTCAGCCATCTGCCGCCCGAAATCACTTATCGGCGTGTGGTCGGGGTTGGGCTCAACGCCTGTGAGCTGGCGGAGAACCCGTTTCTCGACGAATGGCGGGTGCAGGATTTGAACCGCAACCCGCGGCTGCCGTTTGCCGCCGGCGAGTTCGACGGTGCGGCGCTATGCGTTTCGGTCCAGCATCTGACCCGCCCGGCCGAGGTGATCCGCGAGGTCGGACGCGTGTTGAAGCCCGGCGCCCCGCTGGTCGTGACCTTTTCGGAACGTTGCCGGCCGACCCGCGCCATCGGCTGCTGGTGCCTGCTCGACGACGCTGGGCATCTGTGCCTGATCGCGCACCATTTCGCCGAAGCCGGAAATTGGGCCGACATCCGCTGTCAGGACCGCACTCCGCCGGGCGGCGGCGGCCCGCTCTACGCGGTGATCGGCCGCAGTCTCGGTCCGTGGCCTCCCGGCAACGACGACTGACCGAGGCCGTGCTGTTGCGGGATAATCACTCTTCGTATGCGACCATCGCGGTAAACGGGACATCGATCCGGTTGCGGCCGCCAAGAAAGCACAGCTCGATGATGCAGCCGGCGCCGACGACGACGCCGCCCCGCCGCCGGACCAGGTCGATGGCGGCTTGCATGGTTCCCCCGGTCGCCAACAGATCGTCGAGCACCACCACACGCTGGCCGGCGGCAACCGCGTCCTCCTGCATCTCGATGGTGTCGCTGCCATATTCGAGCTGATAGGTAAACGGCACGGTCGGCCCGGGCAGCTTGCCCTTTTTGCGGATCATGGCAAAGCCGCGGCACAGCTCGTAGGCGACCGGGGCGGCGACGAGAAAACCGCGCAACTCGATGCCGATCAGCAGATCGGGCCGATGCGGACGAAGCGCCTCGGCCAGGCGCTCGATCGTCGTCCGCCAGGCGAGCGGATGCGCCAGCAAGGTCGAGATGTCGTAGAAGAGGATCCCGGGCTTGGGAAAATCAGGGATCGAGCGAATGTGCTGCTTGAGGTCCATGACAGCTATCCTCGACGATCGGCCGCAGAGGGTCATCGGCCCGCGCGCGGCATAGCTGCTTTTGCCGGAGTTGAAAAGGTCTCGCCCGCGGCGCGCGGATTCGGTCGGTCCGATGGCGTCTGCCGCCGCTACGCTCGTGCAAACAGAGGCCGACGGAGCGGTGGTGCTGGCGGCAGCCGGCGACTGGCTGGTCGGCTCGGCCGCAGCGCTTGATCGCCGCCTGCGAGAGTTGCAGATACCGGCGGGGAGGCGGGTGAGCATCGACCTGGCCGCGGTCGATCGGATCGACACCGCCGGAGCCTGGCTGCTGCTGCGCACCGAACGCGACTTGTCGGCGCGCGGCGACACTGTGGAGCTGCGCAACTTGCGGCCGAGCCTGGCACCTCTGCTCGATCAGGTCCGCGCCGGCGGAATGCGCGCGCCGATCCCCCACCCGCGGCCGGCGCATCACTCGCTGGTCGGCTTTGTCGCCCGGATCGGCGAAATCTCGGTCGGGCTGGTCGATCGCGCCTACCGCATCGTTGGTTTTGTCGGCCTCGTCTTTGAGACGGAGCTGCGCCTGTTGCGCCGGCCCGGCCGGCTGCGGCTGACGGCGGTGGTGGCGCAGATCGAGCAGACCGGGGTCGATGCGCTGGCCATCGTCGGCATGCTGTCGTTTCTGGTCGGGGTGGTCATTGCCTATCAGGGTGCCGACCAGCTGCGTCACTTTGGTGCACAGATCTACACGGTCGACCTGTTGGGCGTCAGCGTGCTGCGCGAGCTGGGCGTGCTGATGACCGCGATCATCGTCGCCGGGCGCTCGGGCAGCGCGTTCACCGCGCAGATCGGCACGATGCGGGTCAACGAAGAGATCGACGCCCTCAGCACGATCGGCCTCGACCCGATCGAGGTGCTGGTGATCCCGCGCCTGTTCGGATTGGTGCTGAGCTTGCCGATGCTGACCATCTACGCCAATTTGATGGGGCTTCTCGGCGGCTGCTTGATGGCATGGGGTGTGCTAGGAATTTCAATCCCGCAATTTATTCACGAATTGCAGCTCGCGGTCGGCCCGAGGACCTTCTGGATTGGCGTGTTCAAGGCGCCATTTTTTGCGGGGATCATCGCCACGGTCGGCTGCTATGAAGGGTTTCAGGTTTCGCGCAGCGCCGAGAGCGTCGGCCGCCAGACCACCCTCTCGGTGGTCGAGTCGATCTTTCTGGTCATCGTCGCCGACGCCATCTTTTCGGTTTTCTTCTCGGTGTTGAGAATTTGAGCGTGTCCCGTCTTCCGGAAGAGGCGATCATCCAAATTCGCGGCCTGGTCAACCGGTTTGGCGCCGAAACGGTTCACGACGGCCTTGATCTCGACGTGTTCCGCGGCGAGGTCCTCGGCGTGGTCGGCGGGTCGGGGAGCGGCAAATCGGTCCTGCTGCGCACCATCATCGGGCTCAACCGACCGGTCAAAGGCGGGGTCGAGGTGTTGGCGACCGATGTTTTGGGATCGGGTGAGCCCGAGCGGCGAGAGATCGAAAAACGCTGGGGGGTCCTGTTTCAGGATGGCGCGCTGTTCAGCTCACTGACCGTTGCCCAGAACATCGAGGTGCCGCTCAGAGAATTCTACCAAATGCCGCTGCCGCTGATGGACCAGATTGCCTGCTTCAAGATCGGCATGGTCGGCTTGCCCGAGGAGGCGGCGGCAAAATACCCGGCGCAGCTGTCCGGAGGCATGCGCAAGCGGGCCGGGCTCGCCCGCGCCCTGGCGCTCGATCCGGAAATCGTCTTCCTCGACGAGCCCACCGCCGGCCTCGATCCGATCGCCGCCGGCGAGTTCGACCGTCTGATCGGCGATTTGAAGGGGAGCCTCGGCCTGACTGTGTTCATGGTGACCCACGACCTCGACAGCCTGTTTGCGGTCTGCGACCGCGTCGCGGTGCTGGTCGACAAAAAGCTCCGGGTCGGGACGCTCGAAGAAATGCTGCACGACGATCACCCATGGATCCGCTCGTATTTCCACGGCCCGCGCGGGCGCGCGGCGCAACAAGCCCAAGCGCTTCCGCCGCCCCGAACCGAGGCTCGAATACCCGCTTCGGCTTCGGCCTGAACCGCAGCGCGTCGCGGAGATCGAGGAATGGAGACGCGAGCAAATCATGTCGCGGTCGGAGCGTTTGTGCTGGCGGTCGTCGTCGCCGCGTTCGGCGTGGTGATTTGGTTCGGCCACATTGAATTTTCCCAGGTCCACAAGCTCTACTACATCTTTTTCAAAGGATCGGTCGCCGGCCTCAGCAAAGGTTCGGCAGTCCAATACAATGGGATCCCAGTCGGCCGAGTGATCGACGTCCGGGTGGATCCCGACAACATCTCGCAGATCCAGGTGACGGTCGAGATCGATACCAAGCTAGTCTCGATCAAGTCGGACGCCCGCGCATTCCTCGACAGCAATCTCTTGAGCGGCATCGCCACGGTGCAGATCCGCGGCGGCACGCAGCAAGCCCAGATTCTGGAGCCGAAACCCGGCCACCGCTATCCGATCATCAAACCCGGACGATCGGAGATCGAAGAAGTGAAGGCCTCGCTGCCCGAGCTGACTGGGGAGCTTAAAACCGCAGCCGGCAATCTGAATGCCCTGCTCGATGCGCGCAACCGCCAGGCAGTGGCCGACAGCCTGCAGAATATCCGCACGCTTACCGGCGCGCTCGCCGGCCACAGCGAGGATCTCAGGCGCGATTCTCGGCAACGCCGACGATTCGGTCATCGCGCTGAAGACGCTGCTCCACCATGTCGATCAGAGCTATGCCCGGCGCGGCGGCCTGAAAGACCAGGTGTCGCAGACGCTCAAGGATTTCGACCGGGTGGCCGCCAACCTGGTCGACACCAGCCATCTGCTCCAGCTGACGATCGCCGAGAACCGGCCCGGAGTCCGCGGCTTCACCCAACAGACATTGCCGGCGATCGACGATCTGGTCAGCGACACACAGCAGCTGGCGACCAATCTGAACCGGCTGGCGCTGCAGCTGCAGCGGGATCCGACGCGATTGCTGTTCGGCGACCGGCGGCAGGGTTATCAGCCGCGATGACCGGCTCGCCTGGGCGCATCACCCGGCGCTCGCTGGCTGGCGGAGCGGTGCTGGCGCTGGCGGGATGCGCGAGCTTGCTTGGCGTTGCGCCGCCCGGACACCTCTACCGGTTGACCGCCGCCGACGCCTATCCGGCAAATCTGCCGCGGCTGAGAGCGCAACTTCTGATCGATCTTCCGCAAGCCCCGGCCGGCATCGACACGAGCCGCATCGCGCTGAGCCGATCGCCGCTCTCGCTCGACTATTTTGCCGATTCCGAATGGACCGACCGCGTCCCGGCTTTGTTGCAGACGGCGCTGCTCGCGTCCTTTGAAAACACCGGGGCGATCACCGCGGTCGATCGCGAATCGACCGGGCTGCGGCCGGATTTTGTCCTCGAAACGCAAATTCGCCATTTCGAGGCGGTATATGGCCAAAGTGCCGCCCCACCAACCGCTTGGGTTGCGATGATCGCCCGGCTGGTGGCGATGTCGCGGCGCAGGATCGTCGCGCAGACCGCGTTCGAACGCCGGGTTGCGGCCGCGGCGAACACCATTCCGAACGCGGTCGCCGCAATCAATTCGGCGGCGGACGCGGTGATGCGCGAGATTGTGTTGTGGACCCTCGCCGATCCCGCTTTATCTGCGCGGCGCGGCTAGCTAATCTGGACACGTTTTGTTCGCGGGGGTGGTTGAGTGGCGGTTGCGGACTGGATGGCCGAGTGGCGGGCGAGCCCGGCGGAACTCGCGCGGATGCGCGCCGCGGCAACGGTCGTCGTCGAATGCCGCCGCTGGTTCGCGGCGAGCCCGGCGGGCGTGCTCGGCGAGATCGCCGCGGGCGGCGCGCCGCTGGCCGAATGGCGGCATTATCCGGCCGGCGAGGTCTACGATCCGCACAGCCACGCCCAGTATTTCTATCACCTTCATTCGGCGGCGGAGCGCTCGGCCGGCGAGCACGGCCATTTCCATACTTTTTTGCGCGCCGAAGGCATCCCCGCGGGGATGGCGCCATTGGTGCTGCCCGAGACCGCGATCGCCGATTCGGCGCGGCCGCCACCGCAAGCGGCGCCGCTGAAGCAAGGGGCGCGCGACGAGGTCTGCCATCTGGTCGCGATTGCGCTCAATTCTGCGGGTGAGCCGGCTCGCCTGTTCACGACCAACCGCTGGGTCACCGGCGAGACCTGGTACCGCGCCGAGGATGTGGTGCGCATGCTCGACCGCTTTGCGATCGACGAGGCCGGGCAATCGCCGGTCCTCAACCAATGGCTTGTCGCGCTGGTCGCGCTGTTCCGCCCGCAGATCGCGGCGCTGCTGCGGGCGCGCGACGAAACAATGATGGCCTGGCGCCGGCGGCGGCGCACCAACGTCTTTGAGGATGTGCGGGTCGAGACCATGTCCAGCATCGAGATCGGCATCGATGCCCAGCTGGCGCTGCTGGAACGCGCCGGCTTGCTCGCGGACGACGACGGGTTGCCGCTGCCGCCCTCCCTGCCGCGGATGGCCGAGGGATGGGGCGAGGGCCACGCCGGCTGAGCCGCGGCTCGGCGCGGGCGCCCCCTAAAGCTTGGTCCGTTAAAATGTAACCGGCTTTCATCTCCGCCCTTGCCCGGCTTGATCCGGGCATCCACGACTTTTCTCACGACCGGCGGGCAAAGACGTGGACCCCCGGGTCCGAGCTCGGGGGAAGCGAGGAGCGGAGCGCTTTCGCTTAAAAGGATCGCGCGCTAGCGCGAGTTCGACTGCGACTGCGACTGCGACTGCGGCTGCCGCGGCGGCAGGTTGTTGGCGCTCAAGCAGGCGTTCAGCTGCGCGTCGCGCTTGGCGTTCGATTGCGGGGTGAAATCGGGAAAAGCTGCTTGCGCCTGCCTGGCGCAGACATCCATGGTCTTCCACTTGGCGAGTGCTGTGACCCCCGGCTGGCTTGCCTCGGCGGTGCCGGCGCACAGCGCCAGCGCCATGATCGACAATAATGCCGCCCGCATTATCCGCACCTCCCCGGCCCAAACATCAGCCCCCAATCGCCGGCGATTATACCACCTCGCCGCTGCACGCCTCAGGGTTCACCGAGGCTCGGTCCGGTCGGCTGGCCGGGCGTGATGATCGGCCAGCACCTGGGCGATGACGGCCGAGATGCGCTTGCCGGTCGGGATGTGCAGAAATTCGTTCGGGCCGTGCGCGTTTGAATGCGGGCCGAGCACGCCGGTTACGACAAATTGAGCGTGCGGAAACTTTTCGCCGAGCATGGCCATAAACGGGATGCTGCCGCCCTCACCCATATAGGCGGGAGGTGCGGCGAACGCCGCCTGCGACGCCCGCGCCAGGGATTGTTCGAGCCACGGCGCCAATACCGGGCGCGTTCCACCCCGACGCGCTCGACCCAAGCTCGAAGGCGACTTTGCGCGCCGTAGGGCGGGTCCTCTTCCAGCAGCGCGCGCAGCCGCTCGCCGGCCGCCTCGGCGTCCAGTGTCGGCGGCAGCCGCAGGCTCAGCCGCGCCGCGGTGTAGGGCAGCAGCACGTTGCCGGCGTCGCCCGGCTTTGGCAGCCCATCGATGCCGATCACCGCCAGTTGCGGCCGCCAGGTGCGGTTCAGCACCAATTCGGCCAGATCGTCGCCCATCGGCGCGACGCCGGGCGCGAACGGGTATTCGGTATAGACGGTGTTGCCCAACGCCGCCGCGGCGCGGCGCGCTTGCGCCACCCGCTCGGGCGGGACCTGGGCGTAGAGCTCAGGCGGGCGAACGTCGCCGGTCTCCTCCGCTTCGACCCGCGACAGCAATTGCCGCATGATGCGAAAGCTCGACGGCACGACGCCCGAAGCGTGGCCCGAATGCACCCCTTCATCAAGCACGCGGATTTTGAGCGTGCCGGAGACCAGCCCGCGCAGCGAGGTTGTCAGCCACAGCTGGTCGTAATTGCCGCAGCCCGAATCGAGGCACACCACCAGGGACGGGCGGCCGAGGCGCGCGGCCAGGTGATCGACATAATATGGCAGGTCGTAGCTGCCCGATTCTTCGCAGGCCTCGATCAGGATCACACAGCGCGCATGCGGCACATCCTGCTCGCGCAACGCCAAGAGCGCGCTCAGCGCGCCAAACATCGCATAGCCGTCATCGGCGCCGCCGCGGCCATAGAGCTTGTCGCCTTCGAGGCGCGGCAGCCACGGGCCAAAGCCCTCGGCCCAGCCCACCATTTCGGGCTGCTTGTCGAGGTGGCCGTACAACAGCACGGTGTCGGCGCCCTCGCCCGGCACGTCGATCACGATGACCGGGGTGCGGCCGGGCAGCCGGACGGTCTCGAGGCTGGCCCCCGGCAGCGCCGACAGCCGTTCCCTCGCCCAGCGCTCGAACAGGGCGACCGCGTCTTCCATATAGCCATGCGCCGCCCAATCCGGGTCAAAGGCCGGCGATTTGTTCGGGATCCTGACGTATTCGACCAGGGCTGGAACGATCTCGTCGCCCCAGCACCCGTCGATGTATTTGCCTGCCCTAACGAAATCGATCATTCGACAGCCCCCGGTCGGACACTCCATTCATACGGCGACGGCCAACAGCGCCGACGGCCTCGCACCGTCAGCGCGCAGAGTACGGCGGATCGCGGAGGAAATCGATCGGGGGATTGCTTTGCACGGCTCGTGGAGACGGCGGAGCCAGCCCCACCCTAACCCTCCCCCGCGCGGGGGAGGGTTGAGAGAAAGGTCCGTGAGAGGAGTGTCCTCTAGCTGCCGGGGCTTTGGGCCTTACCGGCGATCGCGGCTATGCTCGCCGCGGCCGGGCTCGCCCTCGCCAGATTTGGCGCCTTTTCGTCCGGCCTCGACCGCGACCTCGGTATCCTTCTCCTTGCTGTGCTCGGGCACGTCGCGGCCGACTGTGCCGCCCGGCTTGCCGATGTCGGGGCGGTCGCCGGTCGAACCGGTCGGCGGCTCCTGATGACTCTGGCCCACTCGCTGGTTCATGTGGGATTGATCGCGATCTGCCATAGTCACGCTCCTTTGGTTTCGGTCTTCACCGCTCATCCACAGAGTTTGGATCGCGGCCCTCATCACCGAACGCGCGTAAAGACTGAGCGGTTCCCGTTCTCGCGCTTTGTATGAAAGCGAGCGACAGGATTGGATATGGTATGTTGCTTTGAGAGATGGGTTTGAAGTCTACAACACGCGATGGACGACGTGACCATTCACGCCTCGGCAACTACCTGAAGCGCGCCGCGGCGAATGGTGCGATGTCGATCGCGGGCGGCCGGCCGGCGACCAGGTCGGCGACGATTTTGCCGGTCATCGGCGCCGCGGTCATGCCGATATGGCCGTGGCCAAAGGCGTAGATTACATCCGGGGCCGCGCGCGACGGCCCCAGCACCGGCAGCGAGTTCGGGCAGGCTTGGCCGGTGCCCCATCCACATCGAGACCCGGTCCTCAGGATGCTCGGCGGCAAGCCCCGGCAGCATCCGGCGCCCTTGCTCCAGCAGGATTCGGGCGCGGCGCCAATCGGGCGGCGCGGCGAGCCCGGCGAGCTCGACGGTGCCGGCGAAGCGCAGCCCGCCATCCATCGGCGTCGCGACAAACTTGCCGTCGGCGTCGGCGGTCGGGATGCGCGGCATGACTTCCGGATCGCGGATCATCAAATGATAGCCGCGCTCGGTTTCGAGCGGGACGCGGTCGTCGAGCGCGGCAGCGAGCGGCTTCGACCAGGCGCCGGCGCAGACGATCGCGGCGTCGGCCGGCAAATCGCCGCGGTCGGTGCGGATCGCGGCGAGCCGCCTGCCGTCAAGGCGAAACCCAAGCGCCCGCGCGCAGGTCAGCTCGCCGCCCGAGCGCCGGAAATGCTCGAGCAGGCGCTGCACCAGCCCCAGCGGGTTCGAGGTATGCCCGTTTTCACGCACCAAGAGGCCGCGCACGTAATCGCGCGACAATGCGGGTTCGAGCTGGCGCAATTCGTCGGCGTCGAACTCGTCGGTCTCGACCCCGTTCTCACGGCGCAATTCCCAGGCGAGCCGGTCCTTTGCCAAGCTCTGCGCCGAACGGTAGACGTAGAGGTGGCCAAAGCGGTGCACCAGATCCTCGGCGCCGGCCTCGCGCACCAGCGGCATCAGCGCGTCCAAGGTTGCGCCGACCAATGGGCGCAAGGCGCGGGCCTGCGCGTGCACCTGTTCCGGCGTGCCGGCGCGGATAAAGCGAATGAGCCACGGTGCGATCGTCGGCAGATAGCGCCAGCGCAGCGACAATGGCCCGAGCGGGTCGAAGAGCCAGCGCGGCACGTTCCACATCACCCCGGGCATTGACACCGGGGTCACCGATGAGGCGTTGAATGCACCTGCATTGCCAAAGGAGGCGCCGTGCCCCGGCTCGCCGGCCTCGACGATGAAAACGGTGTGCCCGTCGCGTTGCAGATAGCTTGCCGCGCACAGGCCGACCATGCCCGCGCCGATGACCCCGACCCGCTTGCCGCCGCTCGCTGCCATCGCCTTGTCGCGCGACCGTGCCCGACTCCGATTTTTACGCCCATTCGGCGATTTCGGCAAAACCGAGGCGCGGTGGGCGCGGATACGGGTGCGGACGCGCGCCATAGCCGATGTTTAGGAGGAAATTGCTGCGCCAGCGGCCATTCGGGAAAAACTCGGCATCGACCTTGGCGTTGTCAAAGCCCGACATCGGTCCGCAATCGAGCCCCTGCGCGCGCAATGCCAGGATCAAATAGGCGCCCTGCAACGAGCTGTTGCGGAACGCGGTCTCCTGCGCCAGCGACGCGTTGCTGGTGAACCAGCCGCGCGCATCGGCATGCGGGTAGAGACGCGGCAGGTATTCGTAGAATTCGCGGTCATAGGCGACGATCGCGGTCAAGGGCGCGGTCCGCACCTTTTCGAAATTGCCGGAGGAGACGCAGGCCAAGAGGCGCCCCTTGCCCGCCGCGCTTTTCACCAGCACCAGCCGCATCGGCCCACAATTGCCGCTGGTCGGGCCGAGCTGGGCCAGCGCCACCGCCCGTTCGACGACCCCGTCGGGGACCGGGCGCTGCTGCCAATGGGTGAAAGTGCGCGCCTCCGTGAAGAGGGTGGCGAGCGCCTCGCCGTCGAGTGGGCTCATGGACCGACCGCGAAATTATCAAAACTCAACATCACTCCGCCCCGGAAAAGACGCGCAGGCCGATCAGGCCGGCGGCGATCAAAAGCAGCGAGCAGACCCGAGCGAGATTTGTGCTCTCGCGGAAAAACGCCATGCCGACGATCGCCGTCCCGGCGGTGCCGATGCCGACAAAAGTTGCGTAGACTGTGGCCGCCGGCAGGCGTTTCACCGCCTCGGCCAGCAGATAGTTTGCCGGGATGGCGCAAACCAGCACCACCAGCAGCGGCGCCCATCTGGACAGCGGCGCCGACCATTTCAGCAGAAACGGCCAGGCGATTTCGAACACATCGGCGGAGAGGATGAAGACCCAAGCCATTTGCGGGGGGATAGCATCGCGCTCGACGGCATGTCGAGCCCCGCCGACCGCGGCTGCCCAACCTCGTGCCGCGCCGACAAGGGTCGCACCCGCCGGCAAAATAATTTAGAATGCTTCGACACCGCGTTTCGACACTGCGTCCTGGGAGGATGACATCATGCCTGTGATCAAAGCATTCGATCTCGCTTACGGGCGGCTGCGCTCGCCCGATCTCGATCGCCAGGAAGAGTTTCTGACCGATTTCGGCATGGTCCGCGCCGACCGCACCAAGAATGCGCTCTATATGCGCGGCACCGACGCGCCGCACCACCTGCATGTGACCGAGTTGGGCGAGCCGCGCTATGTCGGGATTGCGGTGCATGCCGCCGGCATGGACGACCTGGAGCGGGCGTCGCGGGCCCCTGGCGCCTCGAGGATCGAGGACATCGACGAGCCCGGCGGCGGTCAGCGGGTGCGGCTGACCGACCCCGACGGCTACCAGGTCGAGATCGTCTATGGCATGGAGATGCTCGACCCGATCCCGTTGAAGCGGCCGAAGGTCAATTCCGGCGACGACAAATACCGTCGCAAGGGCGAGTTGTTCCGCGTCGAGCCCGGCCCGTCGCACATCAAGCGGCTCGGCCATTTCGTCGTGATGAGCAAGAATTTCGAAAAGACGCTCGGCTGGTATCGCGAGACGCTCGGCTTCCGCTGCTCCGACGAGTTCTACGCTGGCGATAAGGGCAACATCGTCGGCTCGTTCAACCGGCTCGACCGCGGCGACGATTACGTCGATCACCACGCGTTCTTCTGCATCCGCGGCGACAAGAGCGGGCTCAATCACCTGTCCTATGAGGCGGCCGACATCGACGATGTGATGGCCGGCCACGAGCATCTCGAAAAGAAGGGCTATCAGCACATGTGGGGCATCGGCCGCCACCTGATCGGCAGCCAGCTGTTCGATTACTGGGCCGATCCGTGGGGCCGGGTGCACGAGCATTGGGCCGATACCGACGTCTTGAACGCCAGCACTCCGCCCAATCTCCTGGAGCGCGGCGCCGGTGGCAGCGGCCCGTGGGGTCAGCCGATCCCGGCGATCTTTATGGGCCACGCCTCGCCCTGAGGCGGGCTCGCGACGCCCCTGACCCCGACCCTCTCCCCGCGCGCGGGGAGAGGGAGGAGCCTGCGGCAAGGGGAGGGACGGCTATTCGGCGGCGGCGCGCACCGGCGGCTGCAGACCAGTCATGTAATCGACGCTGACCGGCTGGTTGGTCTCGAACGGGCTCTTCAGATCGAATTCCTTGGCCATCTCGCGCACCGCCGGGAACACCTCCTGCCCGAGGAGGCGGATGCAGGTCTTGGCGTCCTCGCTGCTGACCGTGCCGTCATTGCCCCAGACGCCGAGGATGCCGGGCCGGGTTTCCTGCAACAGGATGCGCAATTTGGCGATGACTTGCTTTGGCGTGCCGGCGATGATCATCAATTCTTCGAGCTGCTTTTCCAAGGCCGGCCGGTAGCGCGGGTTTTTCGACCGGCCGGTGGCGAATTCGACAAAGGCGCGGCGATTGTCCGGGCTCGAATAGCCGGATGGCGTGCTCCACACCGGATGCGCCAAGCCGGTGAACTCGCCCTGCATCCACATGAATTGGCGCGCGTTCTGGATCGCCTTTTCCTCGGTTTCGGCGACATGGATTTGCTTTAAGAGGCCGTGATAATCGGGGCCGGGGGTAAAGCCGGCCTCGGCCGCGGCACTGTCGTAGATCTGCCAGATCTGCTTGGTGCGGTCGATCGGGGTGTTGAGCGCGATGTACGGATAGCCGCGCGCCGCCGCCCACAGGATCGTCTCCTTGCTGATGACCCCCGGGATCCATACCCGCGGGTGCGGCTTCTGCAATGGCACGGCCCATGGGTTGACGACGCGGTGCTGGTAATGCGTGCCCTCCCAGCGGAACGGGCCCTGGCGGGTCCAGGCAGCGACGATCAGGTCGTGCGCCTCCTGAAACCGCTCGCGGTTGTAGGCCGGGCTGACCCCGGCGGCGAGCTGCTCCTGGCCGCCGCCGCGGACAAACCCGGAAACGAGCCGCCCTTGCGAGATCATGTCGATCATCGACAATTCCTCGGCGAGCCGCACCGGGTTGTCGGCCAAAGGCAATGGGTTGCCGAGCAGGATGATCTTCGCCTTCTTGGTGACCGCGGCGAGGATCGAAGCAAAGATGTTGCATTTGGCCTGCATGCAGAACGGCGCGTTGTGGTGCTCGTTCAGCATAAAGCCTTCGATGCCCATCTCCTCGGCATAGATGTAATGCTCAAGGTATTCGTTGTAGAGCCGGCTGCCGGCGACTGGATCGAAATGCTTGTTGGAGAACATCAGCGCGGTGGCCCCGAATTTGAGGCCCTCCTCGGCGAAATAAGCCGACATCGGCTGCTCGGTAAAATACATTAATTGCATGGAGTTTCTCCGTCTGCGGCACCGCCGCGCTCCGCCCGCGGCGCTCCGCGAAGTCTGTCACAAATTTCGCCCCCGGTAACGGTTTTTTGGCTTCTCAGGGCGACAGAGGCGTCAACAACGAGGCTCATCGTTCGTCCTGCTTCGGGTTGACCGCATAGACCTGAAAACCGCGTTCAAGCAGCGCCTCGACGATCGGGCCGTGCGGCACCTCGATCGCGGCGGCGATCACCGCCGGCTCGGCTCCGGTCGTCGCCAACAGCCAGGCGCACAATTCGGCAAGGCCGTCACCGCCATGTGCAAAGGCGCGCTCCCCAAGGATCTTGCCGCCGGCATCAATCAGGCAGGCTTGGTGCGTCCGGCTTGCCCAGTCGATGCCGGCGAACCATCGGGCATCGTCGCTCATCAAATGCCTCTCTCCTTTCCGCTGCCGGGCCACCGCGCCGCGCGTCGATCCCTGTACTGGCGCTCTCGGCGCGACTCCCCACCGGACGTGCTTCGCGGCCAACCCGCCGAGGCACGCGTCCCCCCCCAGGTGCTCGAAACACAGGGGGCAATGGGTGGCTCTCGACAGGCTGGCCCGGTCCCGCCAGTCTACGGTTCAGACCGGCCTTATGGACACGCTGAAGGGTACAGGGGCAGCTGGTACTGATGTACGTCCTCAAAGGTCAGGGCGCATTTGATGATCTTCGGTCGCGAGCCGAGCGAGGCTAGCCGCTCGCGCAACGATCGAACCATGTCCTCACCGGACGGGTCGAAATCGCCGAAATACAGGATCGTGTCGCCCGGGCCGAGCCGGCTAGCGGCATTGTAGATTGACGACCAACCGTCGAAGCCGCGCCCGATGTTCAGGGTCACGCCATAAGGTTCGAGCACATCGGCAACGATCCCGGACAGCGCATCCTTTTCGAGCCAAGTCCCCAAAACCACCGGTTGCTCGGCCCAGACATCGCGGCGATAGGCAGCGGCCGCGGTGGTCGCGAACTCCGGCAGCCCCGTCCACATCGGCACCATGCGAGGCTGACGCAGCCGATCCTCGAGATGATCCCACGGGATCAGCCCCTCGCGACGGGCGGCAACCAGAGCTTTTGAACACGACTGGTAGGCGGCGCGGCTGTTCTGGATGACTTGTTGCGCCACGAGGCGATAAAAGCATTGGCGCAACGTCATTGGGTGGTGCTGGGCCAGGATTGCGGCTGCGGCTGCGATCACCGCCTAGGTCTTTGCGTGGCGGCTCACCGCAACAGCCCCGAGGACGGGCCGCTGCCCGGGGTGGCTCGATCTTGTTCAGCCATCAACCGGCGGCTCCAAACCGGCAGGTGCAGTCGGCGACCCATGCCTCGATATCGTCCCGGCGATAGAACACCCGCCGCCCGAGACGCACGAATTTGGGCCCCGTCCCGGCCAGCCGGTGCCTCTCCAAAGTGCGCCCGGAGAGTCGGGTCAGCTCGGCGGTCTGAGTTTGGTAAGCAGGTCCATTCCGATCCTTGCGCCCGGCGCCGGGAAGCGGCGGCCGGTGGCGCAAAGGTCGTGCAACCCTCGCGCAGCTAAGAGGGGGGGTTAGCTGGCTTTTGCGGCTTAGCGCCGTCGGGGTTCAGGTCGAGGACATTGAGCGCCAGCGCAGCGAGGATGAATTTACGCCCGTCCTGTGGCGACAGCGCCTTAATCTTCGTTTGCCATTCGGGGGGTGTCATCGCGTTCATCTGCATCGCAGCGACCGAGTGCCCACCGATATCGGCAGCAACCCGCTCGCACCACTCCCGCACCGTGCGTGCCGTTACCCGGCTGGAGCCTCGGCCTGGCTTGATGCCGGCCTTGTGCAAGCGGTCGGCAACGGCCTGTTGTGCGGCGGGTCGCTTCAACCCGGTCCATCCCAGCCGTTCGACTGCGCCGGCGGCGAGACCAATCAACCCTTGTCGTGCCGGACTGTCCGGCGCTCGGCCACCGGCGGGTGTCGGCGTCGGGTTCAGCAGCGGCTCGACCTTATTGTTATTGAGCGCCACCAATGCGCTCGACCGGCTCATCAGCGGCGCGTGTAAGTTCTCGCGAAGACCGGTCTGGAACCGCATAATAAAGAAAGAAGCCGCTGTGAGTGCTCGTATCACCGCGGCGCGCTCATCGCTCCGCCGCAGGTCGGCAGCTTGACGTAGAACAGCGAACATCTCGGCCAGCACGGAATTCAGCCGCTCTATGTCTGCGGTGCCGACCGTATCCGGCAAAATTCCGAAGGTGGCGGCGATCTCGTCGAAGTTGGCGCCGGTATCCCCGTGACGTGCGGGGGGCGGCTGACGGCGATCGGCTATGTGGGAGCCTCCTGTTGCCTGTGCCTTGGACTGGTCAGCTGTCTTGCACTCAGCGCTCGCCAGCCCGTTTCACTAGCGCGCGTAAGGGGAAGGGCGTTGAAGTTCTCGCGCCGGGCACGCCGCGGCCCCGAGCGTGGCGCTGGTCATCGAGCCGATGCCCGCATGATCAACCGGCATACGCGACCCACTACGCACCCGGTTTTTGCTCCGGTGCCGACTTGGTGCCGACATGCGGCGGACGCGTTTCAGTCTATGCCAGACTAAGCTACTGAAATCTCTGGCTGGGGCGGGAGGATTCGAACCTCCGTATCGCGGAATCAAAATCCGCTGCCTTACCACTTGGCTACGCCCCATCGCGTGAGCGCGGCAAATTATCGGCAAAGCTCGTGCCCGGCAACAAGCGCGCCGGCGGCGCACCACCATAGAGGCTCGGCCTTGGTGAGCCTGGCGCGCGCCGCTTCGGCCAGGGTGCGATCGGCAAAGAGGGCAAAGCAGGTGGCGCCGCTGCCGCTCATCCGCGCCAGGAGCGCGCCGGGCAATCGGGCCAGCGCCTCCAGCACCCGGCCGATCTGCGGGACGCGGCCGATCGCCGCTTCGGTCAGCTGATTGCCGCGGGATTGCAGCACCGCGGCGAGGCCGGCGGCATCCTGCGGCATCGGGGCGAACCGGCCGGCATCGCCAAACCGGCCGCGCCGGGCGGCGAACACGGCGGCGGTCGGCAGCGGGGTTCGCGGGTTGGCGAGCAGGATCCCGGCCATCGGCAGCGCCGGCGCGGGCTCGACCACCTCGCCGACGCCGCCGACCCAGGCGGCCCGGGCCATGAGACAGACCGGGACATCGGCGCCGAGCCGCGCGCCGAGTCGGGACAGGGCAGCCTCGTCGACCGCGATGCCCCACTGCCGGCACAATGCCCGCAACGCCGCCGCCGCGTCGCTCGACCCGCCGCCGATGCCGGCGGCGACCGGCAGGTTTTTGCACAGGTGGAGCGCGGCACCGGGGCTGATGCCCGCGTGGTCGGCCAAGAGCCGAGCGGCGCGCAGCACCAGATTGTCCGGGCCCAACCCGGCGAGAGCCGCGGCCTCCGGCCCACCCAGCTCGAGCGACAGCGCGGCGGCCGGCCGGGCGGTCAGATGGTCGCCGATATCGGCAAACGCAATCAGGCTGTCGATCAGGTGATAGCCGTCCGCCCGGCGGCCGAGCACATGCAAATAGAGGTTGATTTTTGCCGGAGCAAACGCGCGGGCCACCGCCATCGGCGCGCTTGGCGAGGCTCAGCCGCCGCCGGCCCGCTTGGCGGCGGTCGGCAACCCGCTGTCGAGCTTGGCCTCGATCGGCTTTACGTCCTCCTTGTCGGGCTTGAATTGCAGCGCCTGGCGCCATTGATAGCGCGCCTCGACCAGCCGGCCCGTCTTCCAATAGGCATCGCCCAGATGGTCGTTGATGGTCGGGTCCTCGGGCACCAGCTCCACCGCCTTTTCGAGATATTCGACGGCCTGCGCGTAATCGCCGAGCCGGTAATGCGCCCAGCCCAGGCTGTCCACGATGTAGCCGTCCTCGGGGCGCAGCGACACCGCCTGCTCGATCATCTTCAACCCGCGCTTCAGCTTTTCACCGCGGTCGATCCAGGAATAGCCGAGATAATTGAGCACCAGCGGCTGATCGGGCTTGAGCTCGAGGGCATGCTCGAGATCGGCCTCGGCGAGATTCCATTGGCCCGAGCGCTCATAGGCGATGCCGCGGCTGTAATAGAGCGACCAGCTGGGCGCCGTGCCGGCCGCCTTCAGGCGCCGGATCGCCTCGCTATAGGCGGTGGCGGCCTCGGCGAACCGCTTTTGCCCGCGCAACAGATCGCCCAGCTGGATCTCGGCCGAAGCCCGATCCGGCGCCTTCGCGGCCATCGCCCGCAGCAGGGCCACCGCCTCATCGTTGCGGCCGACGCTCTCCAGATTGGCCGCCCGCCGCAGCTGCGCCGACCACGCATAGGGCGAATTCGCCGGAATGCCGGCGAGGATTGCCAGGCTCTGCTGCGGCTCGTCCTCGGCGCTCAGGATGTCGGCCAGCAGCAGCTCGGCGACCGCCAGATGCGGGCGCAGCGCCAGCGCGCAGCGATTGTAGAGCAGCGCCAGATCGAGTGTCTCGGGCCGGTTGACCACGCTGGCCAGATCGAACAGCGCCTCGGCGAGGCCGTCCTTGGCCGAGCCGATCAGCGGCGGCGGGGTGCCGGCCGGTTTCATCGCCTGCACCGTTTCGGCCAGCTCGCTGCCCGGGTTCTCCTTGATAAACCGCCGATAAATGGCTTGCGCCTGGTCGGGACGGCCATGCCGGCGGTAAAAATTGGCCATCGCGTCGGTCAGGCGCCAATTCAGCTGGCCGGTCGCATCGAGTGTCTTCTTGTAGTATTCCTCAGCCTTGGCGGCATTTCCGGCAAAATCGTAAAGCAGACCGAGCTGGAAATATTTGAGTGGGGCAAACCCGTCGAACTTGTCGAGCTCCTGCAACGCTGCATCAGCGGCGGCGAGGTTGCCCATGCCGATCTCGGTCCAGGCGCGGGCCAGCGGGCCGACATAGCGGTGCAGCCCGTCATCCGGCAGCGCCTGGGCGCTGGCGAGCGCACCCGCCGGGTCGCCGGCGTTGAGCCGATCGACCATCAGCACCAGATCGGCGACCGCATCGGACGGGTCGAGCTTCAGCTCCTGCTCGGCGAGCGGCCGTGCCGCGGCGAAATTGCCGTCATCGGCCTGCATCGAAAACGTCCGGCTGATCAGCTCGGGCGATTGCGGATCGGCCCGCAGCGCCTCCTCGTACCATAGCGCCGCTGCCCTATAGTCGCGCTCTTCCTGCGCGTGCCGGCCAGCCAGGTAAGCGCCATAGGGCGAGCCCGCCGCATTTGCCGGAAGCTGCGTGCTCGTCGCCGCGAGGCTCGCCGTGCTGGCCAGGGCCGACGCCAGCAGAAAGCCTGCGAGGCGCCCGATCCGCGCAATCTCGATCACCGCTGTCCCCATTTCTCTCCCCGTCCGTGGGGTCACATGTTCGGGTAGTTCGGGCCGCCGCCACCCTCCGGCACGACCCAATCGATGTTCTGCTCCGGATCCTTGATGTCGCACGTCTTGCAGTGCACGCAATTCTGCGCGTTGATTTGCAGATAAGGGGCGGCCGCTTCCGAGGGCCGGACGATCTCATAGACGCCGGCCGGACAATACCGCTGTTCGGGCGAATCGTAGAGCCGATAGTTGACGGCGATCGCCTTTGTCGGATCGCGCAGCCGCAGATGCGCCGGCTGGTCCTCCTCATGGTTGGTGTTCGAGATGAACACCGAGGAGAGCCGGTCAAAGCTGATCGCCCCATCGGGTTTGGGATAGCCGATCGGCCGCGCCCGGTTCGCCGGCGTCAGCTGGGCGTAGTCGGGGTGGTGGTGAAACGTCCACGGGGCGGCGCCGCGCAGCAGGTAGGTGTCGAGGGCCGAATAGGCGAGCCCGGCATAGAGGCCCCAGCGAAAGCTCGGCCGGATGTTGCGCACCCGGCGCAATTCCTGCCCACACCCAGCTCGCCCGCAGCGCCTCTCCAACAGTGGCGGCGCTGTCGCCCGAGAGCCGGCGGAACACGGTCTCGGCCGCCACCATCCCCGATTTCATCGCGGTATGATTGCCCTTGATCTTGGGCACGTTGAGAAAGCCGGCGGCGCAGCCGATCAGCGCCCCGCCGGGAAAATCGAGCCGTGGGACCGATTGCCAGCCGCCCTCGTTCAATGCCCGAGCGCCATACGAAATGCGCCGCCCGCCTTCGAAAAACGGCTGGATCGACGGATGGGTCTTAAAGCGCTGAAATTCTTGGAACGGGTTCAGAAAAGGGTTCTTGTAGTCGAGCCCGATGACAAACCCGACCGCCACCTGCCGGTCCTCGAGATGATAGAGGAACGAGCCGCCATAGGTGGCGCTGTCGAGCGGCCAGCCGACGCTATGGATGACGAGCCCCGGCTGGTGCCGCGCAGGCATCACCTCCCACAACTCCTTGAGACCGATCGCATAAGTCTGCGGATCGACGCCATCGCGCAGTTGAAAGCGCTCGACCAAGGTCTTGGTCAAGGAGCCGCGGCAGCCCTCGGCGAACAGGGTCTCCTTGGCGACGAGGTCGACCCCGGGCTGATAGCGTTCGGTCGGCCGGCCGTCCTTGCCGATCCCCAGATCGCCAGTCGCCACCCCGCGCACCCGCCCCGCTTCGTCGTACAGCACCTCGGCTGCGGCAAACCCCGGATAGATTTCGATCCCCAGCGCCTCGGCCTCCCTGGCCAGCCAGCGGCAGAGATTGCCGAGGCTGATGATGTAGTTGCCGTGGTTGCGCATCTGCGGCGGGGTCGGCAGGCGCCAGGCACGCCTTCGCGTCAGCAATAAAAAGCGGTCCTCGGTCGCGGCGGTGACCAGCGGGGCGCCGCGCTCGCGCCAGTCCGGGAACAGCTCATTGAGCGCGCGCGGCTCGAACACCGCGCCCGACAGGATGTGGGCGCCGACCTCCGAGCCCTTCTCGACGACGCAGACGGCGATCTCGCGCCGGGCCGTGGCGGCGAGCTGCTTCAGGCGGATCGCGGCGGCGAGCCCGGACGGGCCGGCGCCGACCACCACCACATCGTATTCCATCTGCTCGCGCGCCGCCCGCTCCTCGCCCATCAATCCTCCCGCCGGCCGTTCCGACAAACTATAGAGGATTGCGGCGAAAGCGAGCATCCGGCATCGGCAATCTCTGCTCATTCAGAGCCTGCGCGCCGCCGCCGGCGCGAGCTGCTATCCTCCGGCCGCGGCACCGGCTATTTTCGCGGCAGCTGGCTAATCCGGAAGCTTCACCTCGCCGCCCTGCCGTGATCCGCGTCATCCGACATCCCGGTCCCAGGTCGCACCACCCGCGTGGCGCGGTCTTGGCGATGGGCAATTTCGACGGCCTGCATCGCGGCCATGCGCTGTTGATCGGGCGCGCGCGCGATCTGGCGCGACAGCACAACCGGCCGACCGCGGTTCTGACCTTCGAGCCGCATCCGCGCAGCGTCTTTGTGCCCGATGCCGAGCCGTTTCGGCTGACCCCGTTCCGGGTCAAGGAGCGCGAATTGGCGCGTCTCGGGGTCGATCTGTTGTTTGTGCAGCATTTCGACCTCGGCTTTGCCGCCAAGAGCGCCGAAGATTTCCTCGCCGAGATCATCGTCGCGGCGATCGGCGCCTCGCATGTCGTCGTCGGCTGGGACTGCACCTTTGGCAAGAGCCGGCGCGGGACGCCCGATTTCCTGCGCGCGGCCGGACCGGCGCACGGCTTTGGCGTGACCGTGATCGAGCCCATTCGCGACGCCGACCAGACGGTTTATTCCTCGACCTCGATTCGCGAGCTGTTGAAGGTTGGTAAGCCGCGCGAGGCGGCGGCGCTGCTCGGCCGCTTTTGGGAGATCGACGGGCGGGTCGCGGTCGGCGACCGGCGCGGGCGCACGATCGGCTTTCCAACCGCCAATCTCGGTCTTGAGGACTATCTGCGGCCGGCCTTTGGCGTCTATGCGGTGCGGGTCAGCGGCGACGGCCCGGACGATCCGCTCGACGGCCGCACCATCGACGGCGTTGCCAATCTCGGTCTGCGCCCGACGGTCGGCGGCCACGAGCCGCGGCTCGAAGCGCATTTGTTCGACACCGACGCCGATCTGTACGGCCGCCACCTGCGGGTGGCGCTGATCGACTTCATCCGCCCCGAGCAGAAATTCTCGGGGCTCGATGCGCTGAAGGCGCAGATCGCCAAGGACGCCGCCCATGCCCGCGAAATCCTGGGCCAACTGCCGAACCATTAGGGTTGTGCGCCCGGCCCGGCTGGCTCACCGTGACATAGAACGAAAAAATGGCCGCTTGCGATCTGCAGAAACGGGTATCCAGTGCTTGCCCCTGGCCCGAACAGGGAACCGCGAATTCGGCGTGTGCGGCCCCCTGTTCAAGCTAGCTGGCCGGCCTGGACCGCCGCCCGCGAGCGCGTGAAAAAATCCCAAAACGCCGTCATTCCGGGGCGCGGGCGCAACCCGCGAGCCCGGAACCCATGCACACCGGGCGGCGAACATATTGGAAATGCGGTGTTCTTGGGTTCCGGGCTCGGCCCTTCGGACCGCCCCGGAATGACTTTCTTACGAAGAACGATTTCTTCACACGCTCCTGCGCGGGGGTGACGAGGTGGGCGGGTGTTATGCTCTATTCAGAGTGCGCCAATAGTTGTATGGTTATTTGCGTTCTTCCTCTGCGACCGGGGTCAGCTCGTAGCGCTGCATTGCAAACTCGATCGCTTCGTTCCAGCCGCGGCTGCGGATGTCGAGCTGCACCGCGTCGGGGCCCAGATATTTCAAGTTCTGCGCGTCGCCCATCACGGACATCCGCCTTGCCTCGGGGTCCATCTCGGATTTGCCCATCGGCACCGGCGAAAAATTCGCAGCTTCCAGCTCTTTCGCCGTCGCCTCCTCGTCGTCCACGTAGAAGCCGATGTGGTGAATTCCGCGCAGATCAGATTTCTGCCCCGGCCCGAGCTTTGGCGCCCCGGGCTCGCCATACTTCAGGATCGCGAAGTAAATATAACCGTCGCTGAGCCAAACGCCCTTCTCGCCAGTATCCCCGGGCCGGCGATACAACTCGGTCAGGCCGAAATGCTGCTTGTAAAATTCTGCGGTCTTCGCCGGTTCGTCTGTGACGAGCGCGATATGCCTGATGCGAGCCATCTGTCATCTCCCGAAGTGCCTGCGCTTCTAACAAGCGCAGATGGCGCTGTGTAGGCTTTCGTTCAGGCGACCGTCAAGAGGGCGAATCACGCGCCGAGCCGGCGGATCAGGCTCGCCCAGCGGTCGAGTAGCGGCAGGATCTGGTCGCCCTTGGCCGGCGGCAGGCGCACTGTCATGCGGTCGATGCCGAGGTCGCGGTTGCGCTTCAGCAAGTCCAGGTCCTCGGCGGCGCCGCCCAAGGTCACCGACAAGGAGCGCGGGTCGCGGCCGGCCTCTTCGGCCAGTTGGCGCAGGCGCGGCATGAATTCCTCGGGGCTGCCGGAGCCGGCGCTCGGCGCCTGTGGGATCAGCCCGTCGCCATAGCGGATCGCGCGGCGCGCGGCGAGGCGGAAAGCGCCGCCGACAATGACCGGCGGATGCGGCTTTTGCACCGGCTTCGGCCAAGTCGTCATCGGCGGGAAATCGACGATCCGGCCGTGGTATTCCGGCTGGTCCTCGGTCCAGATCTGCTTCATCGCCTCGATCTGCTCGCGCATCTTCAAGGCTCTGGTCTCGTAGACGGTGCCGTGGTCCTCCATCTCCTCGGCATTCCAGCCGCAGCCGATGCCAAACAGAAAGCGGCCGTTCGACACCTGGTCGAGCGAGGCGACGGCCTTCGCGGTCTGGATCGTGTCGCGCTGGATCACCAGGCAGACCCCGGTGGCGAGCTTTAGCCGGGTGGTGACCGCCGCCGCCGCGCTCAACGTGACGAACGGGTCCATCACGTCATAATACTGGCGCGACAGCTCCATCCCGCCCGGCAGGCTGAACCGGCGGGCGACCGGGATGTGCGAGTGCTCGGCCACCCACAACAAGTCAAAGCCGCGCTGTTCCAGCGCCGGCGCGAGCTCGGTCGGCGCGATCGAATATTCGGTGAAAAAGATTGCCGCGCCGATTTCCATCGCCTGGCCCTCCGGCACGCTGCGCCCCTCAATTTAGCGTTTAAGACCCGCTTCTTTTTCGTCATGCCCGCGAAAGCGGGCACCCAGATCGTCCAGCACCGCGCCAACGGCCTGGGCCCCCGCTTCCGCGGGGGCGACGAGGAAACAGAAGCCGATACCGCCTGGCTCCAACCCTAGCTGCGCGGCGCGCCCAAGTTTTTGTGAAAAAAGGCAAAGACCTTGTGCCAGCCGTCGACCGCCTGCTCCGGCCGGTAGTTCGGGCGGTAATGCGCAAAAAACGCATGCCCGGCGCCGTCATAGCGGTGGAACTCGTAGTTCTTGCCGTGCTTTTTGAGCTCGGCCTCGGTGCGGTTGACCTGATCGGCCGACGGGTTAGGGTCCTCGTTGCCAAAGAGGCCGAGCAGCGGGCAGTTGATGCCGTTGGTAAACTCGATCGGCGCCGTCGGCTGCGCCTTGGTCAGCCGCGACTTGTCATCGACGATGACATTGCCGCCCCAGCAATCGACCGCACCCTGGATCAAATGCGACAGCTTGGCCGCGACCAGATAGGTCTGCCGGCCGCCTGAGCAGAAGCCGATCACCCCGACCTTGCCGCTGGCATGCGGCTGCGAGCGCAGAAAATCGATGGCCCCGGTCACGTCGCCGAGCATCTGCTCGTCGGGCACGCCGCCGCTCTCGCGCACCTTGTTGACGACCGCCTCCTGGGCGCCGTCGCCGACCCGGAAATAGAGGCTCGGCGCCACCGCGGCATAGCCGTGATGGGCGAATTTGCGGGCGACCTCACAGGTCCACTCGTCCCAGCCGGGCATGTGATGGATCACGACCACGCCCGGATGCGGCCCGTCATTGGCCGGGTGCGCGTAATAGGCCTCGCCGCGGTCGCCGCTATGGCCGCGATAATGCGCCATCCCGGCTTGGATATTGCGAAACGCCATGTCGATCCTCCCTCCAGAAGCCGGCGCTCTCTTGGCATCGAAGCAGCCCAAACGCAAGCCGCGCGTGTCCGGGCCACGGGGTGGTGCCGGCTTGACATTTCCGCACGGATCGGACCGTGCTAGTTTCGTTTCCCGTGCGTCGCGCCTCCTGTCGACGCACGGTCGTTGTCGGCACGGCAGAGAGGTCCAAAATGGAGGCCAATCAGGCAGTCGGAGAAGCAAAAAAGCATGTCCAGAGCCTCTTTGGCCAAGAGAGCATCACCAATCTAGGTCTCGAAGAAATCGAATTTGACGAGGCAAATGGTGTCTGGTCCGTCACTCTAGGATTTTCCAGACAATGGGAGATGCCGCAAAACGCAATTGCCGCCTTGGCCCGACAAATGCGCCCACCCAGGGACTATAAAATTATACGCATCTGTGACAAAACTGGACGGCTGCTGTCCGTGAAAAGCCGTGAGCCGGCGCGTGACCCCTAACGCCGTCATCCTTGATTCACAGCTCTTGCTTCTCCTGATCGTTGGAACCGCCGATCGCGCTTACATACAGAAACATCGGCGGCTGCAGGATTACTCGGAGGCCGACTTCTCGTTTCTAGTGGACCTGATTTCGTCAGCACCAGAGATCGTGGTGACCCCGAACACTCTTACGGAAACATCAAACCTTGCACGCTACATAGCAGAGCCGGCGCGCTCGCATATCGGCGAACTGTTTCGGGTGGTGGCGAAAACAGCGCGAGAGCGCTATCGCGAAAGCGGCCGCGCGGCAGATCGAGATGAATTCTTGCAGCTGGGCCTCGCGGACGCCGTGCTTCTTGATCTGCTTGACGAGTCCCAGGTCCTGCTTACAGCTGACGAGGATCTCTATTTCGCTGCTATTTCTCAAGGGCTGAATGCGTTGTACTTCAGCCGTTAGTGCGGAAATCCGATCTGATGCCGGCCCAATGGCGAGAGAACCCATGACAAGCGACCTCGGTCATTTGCGCGTGCTTGATTTTACGACGACGATTGCCGGGCCGCATTGCGGGCGGATGCTGGCTGATCTGGGCGCCGAGGTGATCAAGATCGAGGCGCCCGAGGGCGACATGATGCGCACCCGGCCGCCGTTGCGCGACGGCGCCAGCACCAGCTTCGGCCAATTGAACGCCGGCAAGAAAAGCGTCGTGCTCGATCTGAAATCGCCGCGGGGGGTCGAAGCGGCGCGCCGCCTCGTAGCCGCCAGCGATGTCGTGGTCGAGAATTTCCGCCCTGGCGTGATGCGGCGCTTTGGCCTCGATTACGCGGCGCTGAAGGAGGTCAAGCCCGATCTGATATATTGCGCGATCTCCGGCTACGGCCAGACCGGGCCGTCGGCGGCACTGCCCGCCTATGCGCCGGTGATCCACGCCGCCTCCGGTTACGATCTGGCCCAGCTGGCCCATCAGGAAGAGGCGCGGCGGCCGGATTATTGCGGGATTTTTATCGCCGATGTGCTGACCGGCACCTATGCCTTTGGCGCGATCATGGCCGCGCTCTACCGGCGCCAGCTGACCGGCGAAGGCCAGATGATCGACGTGTCGATGCTCGAAAGCATGTTGAGCCTGACCTTGAGCGAGATTCAGGCGGCCCAGTTCGCGGTCGCCCCGCCGGGGCGGCCGATCTTTGGCCCGATCGCGACCAAGGACGGCTATATCATGCTGGCGGTGGCCAGCGAGCGCACGTTTCAGAACACCGCCATCGCCAGCGGCAACCCCGGTTGGATCACCGACCCTCGCTTTGCCGAATACACCGACCGGCGGCGGCATTGGGGCGAGCTCGTGGACGAGCTGGAATTGTGGTCGAAAACGCTGACCACCGCCGAAGTCCAGAGCGACCTTCGAGCGGCACGGCGTGCCGTCCTCGCCCTATCGCACGGTCAAGGAGGCGATGGCCGACCCGCAGCTCGCCCACCGCAACGCCTTTGCCAAAATCGCCGACGCCGGCGGCGCCTTTCTGGCGCTGAACCCGCCGTTCCGCATGTCGGCCGCGCGGGCTGCAGCGCAACCCTTCGCCGCCGCGCTCGGCGAGCACACTGAGGTGGTCTTGGCCGCGCTCGGCTACGGCCCGGCCGAGATCGCAGCGCTGCGCTCCAGGTGATGTGCGCCGTTAATCCGGGGTGCGGGTCGATTGCCAGGCGACCATCCGCCAGCTTCCGCCATGGTTGGCCCAGACATCGGTAAAGCGCACGCCAAAGCTGTTCGGGCGGCCCTGCGACATGACGCTGATGCGGCACGACCCGGTCAGCACCACGCTGTCGCCCAGATCCTGCGCCTTGACGTCGGACGGCACCACCGAGGTGTAGACCGTGCCGCCGGATTCCATGTTGCCGATCAGGCTCGCCTTGGTGTCGAGCCGCGCGGTCGAATGGGTATAGACGAGATCGTCCGAGATCAGCGCGTTCAGCTTGGCGATATCCTTTTTCGCCATCGCCTCCATGCGCTCCTTGTCGAGCTCGATGACTTGCTGTCCGTTGCCTGCCATCTGTGTCTTCTCCATCGCGAAGTGTTGGTTGGTGGCGGTCAGTGCATTTCGAGCACGAGCTTGCCTTGCAGGTGGCGGCTCTCGCTGACCCGGTGCGCTTCGGCCGCGTCGGCGAGCTTATAGCGGGTGATCTTGGGCGGCCAGACCGCACCCACGTCGTACAGCTTCAGCATCCGCTCGAGATGGGCGCGGTCGCGGGTCACATTCGGCCGCAGCACCTGGACATCCTTGCGGCTCGGCTGAAACCCGGCAGGTGCGGCCGCGATCCAAACGAGGCGCCCGCCCGGCTTCAGCACCTCGTAGGAGCGCACCTGGACTTCGCCGCCGACGGTGTCGAACACCACGTCGCAATCGGCGACCTCCTTGGTAAAATCCTGCGTGTTGTAATCGATCGCCCGGTCGGCGCCGAGGCTCTTGACGTAATCGTGGTTGCGGGCGCTGGCGGTGGTGATCACGGTCGCGCCGAGATGCTTGGCGAGCTGGATGGCAAACCCGGCGACACCACCCGCACCCCCTTGGATCAGGATGGTCTCGCCGCGCTTGAGCTTGGCGGTGTCCTCGACCGCCCATAACGCGGTCAGGCTGGTCAGCCCCAGCGCCGCCGCTTCGGCATCGCCGAGCCGGTCGGGCTTTTTGGCGATGATCGCGGCCTTGATCGCGAGCTTTTCGGCATAGCAGCCCTCGACCCCCTGATCGGTCACCCCAAACACCGCGTCACCGATCTTGAAATCGGCCACCCCCGGCCCGAGCGCCGCCACCACCCCGGAAAAGTCGCGCCCCAGAATATGCGGCAGCTTCAGATTGCCATGACCGCCGCCGCCGAGCCGCACCTTGTAATCGGCCGCGTTGATGCTGGCCGCGCGCACATCGACAACGACCTCGCCCGGCCCGGCAACCGGGTCGCGCACCTCGCCGAGCCGCAGCATCTGCGGCCCGCCATGCGCCGTCAGCAGCACCGCCTTCATCGCCCCCTCCTCAAACCATTCTCGGTTTTGCCCGCGCCGGATGTCGTCCTCCGCCGCCCGCTTGCTGTCAAGAGCGGCCGTCGCGCACCCCGCTATGGCGACTTACCGGCGTCGCTGGTCAGAAGATCGACCTTGCGGTTCAACGCCATGATCAGCCCGTCGACCCCTTGCCGGGCGAGGATCGACTGGAATTCCGAGCGCTGCGTCGCCAGCTGGCTGATCGTGCCGTCGAGGTAGACGTCGGCGATCTGCCAGGCGCCGCCGTTGCGGCGCATCAGATAATTGATGCTGACCGGGTCGGCTCCGGGATCGACAATCCTGGTCTCGACGATGACCCCGGCGGCATAAGGCTCGGCGCCGGTGACCTGCAGCTGCTGGCCCGAATAGCTGTCAAAGCGGTCGGCGTAGGTGGCCGAGACATAGCGCCCGAACGCGGCGACGATCTGTTGCTGCTGGGCCGCGGTCAAACCCGCCCAGGCGGGGCCGACGGCGAGCCGCGCCATCAGCGGCACGTCGAAGACGCCGCTCACCGCCGGCGCCAGCGCCGCGTAGCGCCCGCTCTGCCCGAGGGCTCGCCCGTTCTTCATGGTCGCGAGCAGGACATTGTAAAAGCTGCGCACGCTGTCCTGCGGGCTCGCGGGAACCGCACCGGCGCGCACCGCGAGGGTGCTGCCGATCAGCGCCGCCGCCAGCGCCGCCGCTGCGATCCGGCCCGCCCCGGCGCTTCTCGTCGGGTTGGTCATCGGTTGATCTCCTGTCTCGACTTTTCTCTGCGAGCTCTTTATCGGCAGCAAGTAGGGGGGCGCATCGGCTGCGACAACCTCCCGACCCGCGGGCGATCGACCCGCCATGATGTGCGGTTGCGCCACGACAATATCTTGGAGCACCGCCGATCATATCCGACCGGAGGCCGGGCGTGGTCAACCGGCGCGTGGAAGTTCGCCGCGTGCCGCGCGATAGACCGCGGCACCGAGCCGGCACGCGCCATGTCGCCGCGAATCGGGGCGGCGCTAATCAAGGGCGGAGCCGGGGTGAACCATCCGGTTTTTCCCCCTGTTAAAAGAGAACGGGCGAGCGGCCAAAGATTGGATATCCCGCCATGCTGAGGATTGCGCCAACGACAGCGTTCGGAGTTGGCCTGCTGAATGCCGCCGCGGCAACTGCGGGTTCTCAGGGATCCTATCACCGAGATGCCACCTACCGTATTCAGCCAACAGCGAGCTTTGGTGCTCCTGCTTTCTTTTCCGGTGCTCGATATTCTTATTCTGGACAGCCGAGCGATGTGTCTCATCTGCGGCAACCCTAGCGCTCCGGCGTTTCGTTGCTGCCGTCGGCCGGAATCGGCAGCTTCGGATTGGTGCCGCAGCCGAGCCGGCTCGCCACATAGAGACCCGTCATATCGCGCAGCTCGGCGAGCGCGCCCGGTTGAGCCTGATCGCCGTCCGCGATCAACGCCGCCATTGCCCTGATGTTGTGCAGCAGCACGACTGCCATGTTCTCGACGGCCTGCGGCGCCAGCTGCGGCGCCCGTTTGGTCAGAATCCGGGCGATCAGCCGGCGTGTCATGTGGCGCAGCTCGGCGCGCCGGGCCGACCAGTCGGAGCGGGCATCGAGCAGCGCGAAGACGGCGCCGGTCTCCTCGCGCGGGCCGGCGATGAGACCGAGCAGCGCGTCGGCCAGCGCCATAGCCGAGAGTTCCGCGGCGCGATGTTCAATCTCTGCCAGCCCGCTCTCGATCAGCTGGCCGTACTGTTCGAGCAACGCGTCGGCCAAGGCCTCCTTGTTCGCGAAGAATTGATAGAGCGAACCGATCGGCGCCCCGGCCAGCGCGGCGATTTCGGTCATCGTCGCCGCGTCAAACCCCTTCTCGGCAAACACGGTCGCCGCCGCCTGCATCAAGGCGGCAACGCGCATCCTGCCGCGATGGCGCTGCGGCATGCGGCCGCTGGCGAGGCCAGCCGGCGTTGAATTTTGCGAGGGCATCCTCATATGCGCTATTTGTGAGGTGATCCTCATATATCAAGCGCGCCTCGCCGGGTCAACGCCCGGTGCGCTCGCGATGGGAGATTTCCGATGAGATCCGGCCTGGGCGACCACAGCCGGTGCAGCGATGGCGGCTGACGGCGGATCGACCGGCCTGCGGCCCGAGGCGCGCACCCCCGAGCCGCGCATTCCCGAGGCGCGCACCGCCGAGCCGCCAGTCAAGGAGCGCCGGCCAGATCGGGTGCAGCCGGCGACAGAGCCGCCACAAACTACCGGGTGGCGCAAGCACTGGTTGCGCTGGGCGTTGTTTCTGCTGCTGCCGATCGTGCTGATCGTCGGCTTGTATTTCTACATGGCCAGCAGCCGCTACGTCTCGACCGACGATGCCTATGTCGAGGCCGATCAGGTCGGCCTGTCGACCGATGTGTCGGGGCTGGTGAAAAAGATCGATGTCCGCGAAAACCAGCACGTCGTCGCCGGCCAGCCCCTGTTCAACCTCGATCCGCAGCCGTTCCAGCTCAAGCTCGACCAGGCGCAAGCGCAGCTCGGCGTGGTCCGCGACAACATCGACGCGCTGAAGGCGAATTACCAAAATCTGCAGGCCCAGATCGTCAAGGCGCGGGATCAGGTGGCCTTTGATCAGCGGCAGTACGACCGCCAGGCGACGCTGGCGCGCGAAAAGTTCGCGCCGCAGACGGCGCTGGACCAGGCCTGGATGAACCTGCGGACCGCGCAGCAGAGCGTGGCGTCGCTGCAGGCGCAGCTGGCGGCGACCGCGGCACAGCTTGACGGCAATCCCAACTTGCCGCCCGAACAGTATTCCCAATACCGGCAAGCCCTGGCGCAGCGCGACGAGGCCGCCCGCGAGCTGCGCGATACGGTGGTCCGCGCACCCTACGCCGGGTACGTCACCAACGTCCCCTCGCTGCAGCCCGGCATGTATTTGCCGGCCTCGACCACCGGTTTCTACCTGGTGCGCACGCCGCGGGTATGGGTCGAGGCGCAGCCCAAGGAGACCAAGCTGACCTATGTGCGGCCGGGCCAGCCGGTCACGGTCACGGTCGACACCTATCCTAGCCGCAAATGGCAGGGCACGGTCGAGAGCATCGCGCCCGCGGCACAATCGCAGTTCTCGCTATTGCCGGCCGAGAACACCAGCGGCAACTGGGTCAAGGTGGTCCAGCGCATCCCGCTGCGGGTAGAGGTCAACACCAATCCTGGGCACATGCCGCCGCTGCGCTCGGGCATGAGCGCCGAGATCAAGGTCGATACCGGCCATGTCCACGGGGTCCCCAAGATGTTCGCCTGGCTGTTCGGCGGGTCGCAGAGCGGCTGATGGCGGCCTCGGGCAATCCTGCGGCGGCGGGGGCGGGCGCCGTCAACCGCCTCGCGGTCACCGTAGTGGTCGGGCTAGCGACGATCATGCAGGCGCTCGACACGACGATCGCCAATGTCTCGCTGCCCTACATCCAGGGCAGCCTGGCGGCGAACCAGGACGAGGTCGAGTGGGTGCTGACCTCGTACATCGTCGCCGCGGCGATCATGACGCCGCCGACCGGCTATCTGACCGAAAAGTTTGGCCTGAAGCGCCTGTTCATGACCTCGATCATTGGCTTTACGGCTGGCTCGATGCTGTGCGGCATGGCCAGCTCGATTGGCGAAATCGTGGTTTTCCGGCTGATCCAGGGCGGGTTTGGCGCGGCCTTGGTGCCGCTGTCGCAGGCGGTGCTGATGAACACCTACCCGCCGGAGCGCCAAGGCTCGGCGATGGCCTATTGGGGCATGGCGATCATGATCGGCCCGATCGCCGGGCCGGTCCTCGGCGGTTGGCTGACCGAGCACTACAGCTGGCGCTGGGATTTTTACATCAACGTGCCGATCGGCGTCTTGGCGCTGGTCGGCATCAGCCTCTTTCTGCCCGATACCAAAAAGACCGATGCCAAGCTCGACTGGTTCGGTTTTGCCGCGCTGAGCGTAGCGATCGGCGCATTGCAGATTCTGCTCGACCGCGGCGAGGAGCTCGATTGGTTCAGCTCCAAGGAAATCCTCGGCCTGGCCGTGCTGAGCGGCGGCGCGTTCTGGCTGTTCCTGGTGCACACCTTCTCGGCCGCGCGGCCGTTCGTGGACCCGCGCCTGTTCCGCGACCGCAACTTTACCGCCGGGATGATTTTTGTCTTTATTATCGGCATCACCTATTTTGCCCCGCTGGCCCTCTTGCCGCTCTACTTGCAGGATCTGATGGGCTATCCGATCCTGACCGCAGGTTTCGCCTTGGCGCCGCGGGGGTTCGGCACCTTGCTGGCGATGATGGTGGTGGGCCGGCTGGTCGGGCGGGTCGACACCCGGGTGCTGCTGGCGATTGGCCTCGGGCTGTGCGCCTGGGCCATGTGGGACATGAGCAATTGGACTCCGAGCGTCTCCTTGTGGACGGTCGGCATCAACGGCGTCATCCAGGGCGCCGGGATGGGCTTTTTGTTTGTGCCGCTCAGCGTCACCACCTTGGCGACGTTGCTGCCGGAGCGGCGCACCGAGGGCGCTGGCTTCTACAACCTTGCCCGCAACGTCGGCCAAAGCATGGGGACCTCGATCGTCTCGGCCTTGCTGGTCAGCAACACCCAGGTCAACCATGCCGAGATCGGCCGATACGTCACCGCGGTCAACCGGCTGTTTGCCAACCCGGCGATCGCGCATTTCTGGAGTCCGTTCACCGCGGCCGGGCGAGCGGCGCTCGACGCCACGATTACGACGCAGGCGCAGGTCATCGCCTATATCGACGATTTCAAGCTGTTGATGATCCTGACCTTGCTCGCCCTGCCGCTGGTCTTTTTTTTCAAGAAACCGCCACGCGGCGCCGGCTCCGACCCTTCGCTGCCCGCCGCGCACTGACTGCGACCCGCGGTTGCCTGTTGGCCCGGCCGCCGCGGTAATGCTTTATTGGCGCCCGCAGCTAACGGCGGAGGCGACGCGGCGGATGCCCTCAAACCAGCGGATCGAGGATTACGCGCTGATCGGCGATTGCGCGACGGCGGCGCTGGTCGGGCGCAACGGCTCGATCGATTGGCTGTGCCTGCCGCGCTTTGATTCGCCGGCCTGCTTTGCGGCACTCCTCGGCGAGCCGGAGCACGGCCGCTGGCTGATAGCACCGGCCGACCCCGCGCCCCGCGTCACGCGGCGCTATCTCGACGGCTCGCTGGTGCTGGCGACGACCTTTGAGACCGACGAGGGCGCCGTCGAGCTGACCGACTTCTTCCGGCCGCGGCACGGGCCGCTCGATCTGGTGCGGCTGGTGCGCGGCCTGCGCGGGCGGGTGGCGATGTGCGTCGAGTTTGTGCTGCGCTTCGACTATGGCGCGCTTGTCCCCTGGGTCGAGCAGCTGCCGGAGGGCGGCATCTCGGCGATCGGCGGGCCGGAGCGGGTGGTGCTGCGAACCCCGGTGCCGTTGCGCGGCGAGGATTTGAAGACGGTCGGCGAATTCACGGTCGGCGCCGGCGAGACCATCCCGTTCGTGCTGACCTATGGCCCCTCGCACCAGCCGCCGCCACGACACATCGATCCCGAACGGGCATTGCACAGCGCGCTCGCGGGATGGCGGCGATGGTCCGACCAATGCGCGCCGGCGGGGCCGTGGACCGATACGGTCAAACGTTCGCTGGTCGTGCTGAAAGGGCTGACCTTTGCCCCGACCGGCGGGATCGTCGCCGCGCCGACCACCTCATTGCCGGAACGGATCGGCGGCGAGCGCAACTGGGACTATCGCTATTGCTGGCTGCGCGACGCGACCTTTACCCTGCTGGCGCTGATGAATGCCGGGTATTCCGACGAGGCGCGAGCCTGGCGCGACTGGCTGTTCCGCGCGGTCGCCGGCAGCCCCGAACAGATCCAGATCATGTATGGGCTCGGCGGCGAGCGCCGGCTGACCGAGTGGGAGGTGCCGTGGCTGCCCGGGCTACGAAAACTCACGCCCGGTGCGCATCGGCAACGATGCCGCCAGGCAGACCCAGCTCGACATCTTCGGCGAACTCGTCGATGCGTTTTACCACACGTCTCTGAGCGGCTTGGCTGCGGCCAAGCGCGCCGCCCCGATCGGCCAGGCCATCCTCGGCCACCTCTCCGGGATCTGGGATCAGCCCGACGAGGGGATCTGGGAGGTGCGCGGGCCGCCGCAGCATTTCACCCATTCGAAGGCGATGGCCTGGGTCGCCTTCGACCGGGCGATCAAGATCGCCGAACGGCTCGGCGCCGGCGACCGGGTCGCGCGGTGGCGGCGGCTGCGCGACCAGATCCATGCCGATGTTTGCGAGAAGGCGTTCGATCCCACGCAGAACAGCTTTGTCCAGGCTTACGGGTCAAAGGTGCACGATGCGAGCCTGCTGCTGCTGCCGCTGGTCGGGTTTCTGCCGGCGACCGACCCGCGGATGATCGGCACGGTCAAGGCCGTCGAGCAGCACCTCGTCGCCGAAGGGCTGGTCTTGCGCTACGACACCGGCGAGGGCATCGACGGTTTGCCACCCGGCGAGGGCGCCTTTCTCGCCTGCAGCTTCTGGCTCGCCGACAACTACATCCTGCAAGGCCGCATCGCCGAGGCGCGCCAGCTGTTCGAGCGCCTGCTCGGGCTGGCCAACGATGTCGGGTTGTTGGCCGAGGAGTACGACCCCAGGGCGAAACGCCAGCTCGGCAATTTCCCGCAGGCGTTCTCGCATGTGGCGCTGGTCAACACCGCTTTTAATCTGACGCGCAGCGAGGGCCCGGCCGAGCAGCGCGCCTCGCGCGACGGCAAATCCAGCCAGCCGCCCGGGGAGCAGGGCAAGCCCGCGGCAGCTAGGCCGCCGGCGCCGCCGCCGTGACCAGCGCGCGGCGCAGCGCCGCGGCACAATCGCCGAGCGCGCGACGAGCAGTGGCGATCAGCCGGCCGTAGCGGATGAAGCCGTGATTGATCCCGTCATAGACCTCGAGCTCGCAGGGCACGCCCGCCTCTTTGAGGGCGGCGGCCAAACGCCGGCTGTCGTCCTGCAACGGGTCGAGGCCGCCGACGATCAGACGGGCCGGCGGCAATTGGCCGAGTTGGCCCAGAATGGGGACAGCGCGCCAATCCTGCTGCTGTTCCGCGCGTTCGAGGTAGGTCTCCCAGATCCAGCGCATCTGGGTCTGCGACAGCCCGGCGCCCTGGCCGAAGCGCTGCCATGACGGGCTCTCGCTGTCCGCCGAATAGACGCCATAGATCAATAGCATGAAGCGCAGCGCGCGGACCCCCTCGTCGCGCAGCGCGAGAGCGGCGGCGAGCGCCAGGTTGGCGCCGGCCGAATCGCCGCCGACCGCCAGCCGCGCGGGATCGATGCCGAGCCCCGCGCCCTCGCGCGCGGCGAGGCGGGCGACCGCGACCATCTCCTCGAAGGCCTTGGGAAAGCGGTGCTCGGGCGACAGCTTGTAATCGACCGACAGCGCCGCCACCCCAGACTGGCGCACCAGCTCGCGCAGCATCGCGTCCCAAGAAGCGAGGCTGCCCTGCATAAAGCCGCCGCCATGCGCATAGACCAGCAAGGGCGGGCGCGCGGCGTCGTCCGGCAGATAGAGGCGGCACGGCACCTGCCCGTGCGGACCCGGCAGCGACAGATCGCGCTCCTCCTTCAGCGGCGCCGAGCCCTCGCCCAAAAACGCGCCGATGCGGTCCTGCGCGGCGCGCACCTCAGACAGTGGCGCCTTGGTGCGGTCGGGGGCGACCAGGCCGCGGCTCTGCAGCAGCTGCCCGGCCGCCGTCAGCTCGGGATCGACCCAGGGTGTCGCGTCGCTCATGGCCTCTCTCCTGATCCTTCCGTCCCGACGATTTAACCTCGCCGAGGCGGCGCCCGGCAACCGCGATCCGGCGGTCGGCGAAATCGGGCCGCGAAAAGTAAATTGCATCGCCCGCGGTCGAATATGATGATATCAGTGTGCCATCATTTGACCGACACAAGACAGGTAGCCATGGGACAAGTGGTGATTCGCAACATCGATGATCGGGTCCTCGAGCGGTTGAGGGCGCGCGCAGCGACGCAGCGCAAATCTCTCGAACAGTCCTTGCGCGAGCTGTTGACCGAAGCGGCAAAACCGGATCGCGCGGAACTCCTCGCCGAACTCGAACGCATCCGGACGATGGCTCACCCCAAACCCGATGCGGACTATCCCACGGCTGAACAGCTGGTTCGCGAAGACCGGGATACGCGTTGACCTTCATCGTCGACGCCAGCGTCGCGCTGAAATGGTTTCTGCCCGACGAGCCCGACGCCGCGACAGCGCTTGCCATCGTTGCGGACGGGTCCGCTCTGATCGCACCGGACATTCTGATTGCCGAAGTGTGCAACGGCGCATGGCGGTCCGCTCGACTAGGCCGCATCGGTCAGGATCAGGTGAAGGAGATCGCAATCATTCTACCGCGCTTCTTCGACCTGCTGGTCAGCGCCGCAGCCTTAGCGCCGCGCGCTGTTGCCCTTGCCGCCGAGCTCGACCATCCGGTTTACGACTGCCTCTATGTGGCGCTCGCCGAGGCGCGGCAAGCTAAGCTCATTACCGCGGATGCGCGGCTCCTGGGAAAGCTGCGCCATACGCCAGGAGCGGCGAATGCATTGCTTTTGGCCGATTACGCAGCCCACCACTGCTGACGATGTCGCCGGCGAGCGTGCTTACCGGGCGAGGAAGCGGGCGACATGCTCGGCAAAAGCCTGGGGCTGCTCGATTTCGGGATGATGGCCGGCGTGCGGGATCAGCTCGAAGCGGGCGTCGGGGATCATGCCGGCGTAGGCGCGGCCGTAATCGGGGCTGACCACCCGGTCGCTGTCGCCCCACAGCACCAGGGTCGGCACCGCGATCCGGCCGAGCCAGCGCGGCAGTTGCGGGTTGTACATATAGGGGTGCCAGGCATAGAGGCACAGCGCCTCGCGGTTGCGCGCATGGACCACCAGGGCCTCGTCCGACATCGCGTTGTAATCGGGCGCGAACCGGTCGGGGTCGTGCCAGCTGCGCCGGCGGACCTCGTCGGGCGACCGGTTGAAGATGTCGAGAATGTCGGGCGTCTCACGATCGCTGATCTTGATCCCGACCGGATCGACCAGGATCAGCCGGTCGAGGCGATGGCTGCACGCCGCCGCCACCTCGGCCGCGAGCCAACCGCCGAAGGACAGGCCGAGCAGGGTTAGCTTGTCGCCGGGCAGCGCCTCGAGCGCGGCGAGGTAGAGATGGACCAGATCGTAGACCGTGTCGAAATCCTTGGGCCGCGGCGAATGCCCAAAACCGGGCGCCGAGGGTGCCACGATCTCGGCGTGGCGCCCGAGCAGATCGAGAAACGGCGCTTCGGCATCGACGGTATCAAAGCCATGCAGCAGCAGCACCGGGCGCCCGGCGCCGCGGCGCAGCGTTTCGAGCTCGATCCCTTGCACGCGGAGGCGACCGGCGCCGGTTTGACCACTCGTCATCGCGATCCTTTCCGGGAGGCGTTGGGCCTTCTCTGTGCCTTCCCGCGCTCAAGGCCCAAGCGGGCGGATATACAGCTTCGATCGCGGCGCCGCGAGAGCCAATCTCGATCGAAACCCTGTCGGCGCCCGCGTCAACGGTGCCCAGATCACAAGAAAAGAAGAGCCCTGGACGGCCGCGAGCGAAAGACTACATTGTGCCGCGATCTGGAGAGCGGCTCGGCCACCACCTGCGGACGTGGCGCCTCAGGATCATCCGAACCCCTTTCCGGCCTGCCACTCGCGGGCCTGCTGCCGCGAAGGCCTCGATGATCACGCTTGCACGCCTGCACCGTTCGGCCGCCAGGGCCACCGCCGCCGCCCTCTTGGCGCTCGCCCTTTACGGCTGCGACAGCGCCGGGGCCGGCGCCGCCAGGTCATCGGGCGATCCGCCCGATTTCGCCCTGCTGCAGGATGTCGCCCGGCAGGTGCAGACGAATTACGTGTCGCCGGTCACCGGCAAGGAGCTGACCGAGGACGCTCTAAAGGGGATGCTGACCCGGCTTGATCCGCATTCCGACTACATGGACCCCGAGCAGTATCAGGAGATGACCGCGATGACCCGCGGCCAGTTCGGCGGCATCGGCATCGAGCTGACCCTCGAAGGCAAGGTGCCCGAGGTCATCGCCCCGATCGACGGCACGCCGGCCGCCAATGCCGGCATCGAGCCGGGCGACCGGATCGTCAAAATCGATGGTCAACCGACCACCGGCATGGATGTCGAGCGCGTGGTCAAGCTGCTGCGAGGTTCGCCGGGCTCGAGGGTGACCCTCCAGATCGCGCGCACCCAGCGGGCGCCCTTTGACGTGACCCTGACGCGCAACATCATCCACGTCGTCTCGGTCAAATCGGCGCTCCAGCCCGACCGGATCGGCTACGCCCGGATCACCACCTTCAGCGAGAACACCGCCGCCGAGCTCGCCAGCGCCATCGCCCAGCTGAAGCAAGAGGCGCATGGCCGGCTGAACGGCTTTGTCCTCGATCTGCGCAACGATCCAGGCGGGCTGCTCGACGCCGCGGTCGATGTGACCGGCGAATTCGTCGATGGCGGCGTGGTGGTCACGACCCGGGGCCGCAACCCCGACGACGACCGCGTCTATCGCGCGCCGGTCGCGGGCGACCTGATCGCCGGGGTGCCGATCGTCGTCTTGATCAACAGCGCCACCGCTTCGGCCGCCGAGATCGTCGCCGGGGCGTTGCAGGACGACCACCGGGCCACGATCATGGGCACCCGCAGCTTTGGCAAGGGCTCGGTGCAGACGATCATCCCGGTCGAGGGGCACGGCGCGCTGCGGCTGACCACGGCGCTCTACTACACGCCGTCGGGCCGCTCGATCCAGGACCAGGGGATCACCCCCGACATCGTCGCGACCTTGCCAAAATCCGAGCAGGTGGCGAACGCCGTCCTCAGCCATGAAAGCGATCTCTATGGCGCGCTGAAGAATGCCGGGGGGCTCAACGCCAGCCAGGCCGCGGCATCGGCCGCCGCGTCGAAGATCGGCAGCGAGATGGCCGAGCACCCGATCAAGCCACTGATCATCGGCACGGCAAAGGACGCTCAGCTCGACGCGGCCGTCGGCTACCTGCAGCGGGCGGTGCGCCGCGAGGCCGGCTCCCACCCCGGCTGACCGTCCGGCCCCAGTTACGCGGCAGCCGCTACTCGCAGCCGGCCATGGTTAGCGCTGCGGCGCCCGGCCGCAGCGATCGAATAACCCGAACGAGCGAGCCGGAGTTGACGGCGCGGAAGCCGGCGGCCTAAACCTCGCGATTACGGACGGGGAGCCACAGGCCGGACTCGCCGCCCAAGAGGGGGAGGATATGCTCGGACGGACCTCGGACGACCTCTTAGCGCTGTTCGACAGCGCGCCGCTCAACCGCCGCTATTGGGTGACCTTCATCCTGATGTCGGCGGTGTTCGTGTTCGACTTTTTCGATTTCCTGGTGGTCGGCTACCTGTTGGCGGCGGTCCGGGGGGAGTGGCACCTGACCTATGGCCAGGGCGCGCTGATCCTCTACGCTGGTGGCGTCGGGGCGATCGTCGGCGCCCTCGTATTCGGCGCCTTTTCTGATGCCTGGGGGCGCAAGAAGCAGATCATCATCGGCGGCTTTATCTGCGCGATCGCGTCGGGGTTGATCTACCTCATCCCGGACCGGGGGTGGTGGGAGTTCGCGATCCTGCGCTTTTTTGTCGGCGTCGGCCTGACCGCCGCGGTCACCCCGTCCTTGACCATGGTCGTTGAGCTGACCCCGACCCGGCACCGCACGATCGCGACCAGCTTCTACGTGGTGTGGGCTTCGGCCGGCGGCTTCCTGGCGCCGGTCATCGCCACCGCGCTGCTCGGGCCGCTCGGCTGGCGCGGCGTCGCGCTGATCGGCATCATCCCGGCGATCATCGCCGTGCTGGTCTGGCTGTTCACCCCCGAATCGGTGCGCTGGCTCGCCGCTAAAGGCCGCTTTGCCGAGGCCCGCGCCGAGGTGGCGACACATTTGGGGATGCCGCTGCAGCAGGTGCCGCTGCCGACGGTCCCGCCGGCCACGGTGCCGCGCGGCAATCTGCTCGACCTGCTGTCGCAGCCGCGAATGTTCTGGGAAACCATCCTGATCTGGGGCGGCTCGTCGACCGCCGGCTACGGCGTCTATCTGTGGGGGCCGACGATCGTCGCCCTGCTGCTTAAGGTCTCGGTGCCGGAGGCCGCCAAATTTTTTGTCTTCGTCGCGGCCGCCGGAGTGTCCGGCAAGATCGTCGTGACCGTGATCGCGCCGCTGCTGGGCCGCCGCCTCCTCGGCGTATTATGGGGCTTTGGCGGCGCGGTGGCGCTGGCGGCTGCCGGGTATTATCACGGCGTGCTGGTCAACGGGCTGCCGCTGCTGATCATCCTGCTTGATGTGCTCGACCTTCTGCATCGAGGGCGGCTTTTCGAACCTCGCGCCCTATACGGTCGAGAGCTACGGGGTGGCGATGGGCGCGCGCTCCTCGGGGCTGGGGCAGACCGCGAACGGCGTCGGCAAGATCCTGGGGCCGCTGAGCTTGGCGCTGATCGCCGGCACCAGCAACCTCGTCTCGCCGAGCGCGACCGAGGACGGCGGTGTTTCCGGCCTTCTTGTTCCTGGCGTTCTGCATGCTGCTGGTCGGCTTGTCGTTTCTGATCCTCGGCGTCGAGACGCACGGGAAAGCGCTGCTGGTCGGCGCCCAGGAGGGCGCGCAGCGGCAGCCGCGGTCATCGGCGGCGAAAACCGGCGCCCACTGAGCGAAAATTCTGCGCCCCAGACCGACGCGCGGCCAGCCATCGGGCCGCCCGTCGGTGAGCGGCGCTTTTCGCCGGCGCGCTTCGCCGCTGCGGGCATAGTCGAGGGATGTGCCGATGGCGGCGCCGACGTCGCAAGATCTTCTATCGGTTTTTGACCACGGGCCGCTCAATGCCCGCTACTGGACCAGCTTTGGTCTGCTCGCCGGCGTCTATATCCTCGATTTCTTCGATTTCTTTCTGATCGCCTTTATCCTGGCGGTGATCGGGCCAAGCTGGCACCTGACCTATGGCCAGGCGGCGCTGATCCTCTATGGCAGCGGGGTCGGCGCCATTGTCGGCGCGCTCGTCTGGGGCTCGCTGAGCGACGTGTTCGGGCGCAAGCTTCAGACCGTCACCGGCACCATGATCTGCGGGGTCGCCGGCGGGCTGATCGGGTTCCTGCCAAACGGCGCCTTTGTCCTGCTGGCAATTTTGCGCTTTTTTGTCGGGTTTGGCCTGGCCGCCGCGATCACCCCGGCGCTGACCATCATCGTCGAATTGACCCCGACGCGCTGGCGCAGCGGGCTGACCAGCTTGTTTGTCGCCGCCGCCAGCCTCGGCCCGCTCAGCGCCTCCCTGACCTCGCACGCATTGCTGCGAGCGCTCGGCTGGCGCGGCATCGCGATGTTCGGCCTACTGCCGATCCTGATCGGGGTGGCGGTGTGGGTTTTCGTGCCGGAATCGGCGCGGTGGCTCGCGGCCAGGGGCCGGCCAAACGAGGCCCGCGCGGCGGTCGCGAAACATTTGGGGATGGCGCCCGGCCGCTTGCCGCTGCCGGCGGCGCGCCCGGCAAAGGAGCCGCGCGCCAGCCTCGTCGAGCTATATGCCGATCCGCGGCTGTTCTGGCAGACGATATTGATCTGGGTCGGCTCGACGACCGCGGCCTTTGGCTATCTGCTGTGGGGGCCGACCATCATCGCCCTTGCCCTGCACAGCTCGGTGTCGCTAGCCGCCAAATATTTCATCTACGTCTCGATCTGCGCGATCGTCGGCCGGCTGCTCGCAGCACTAATCGCCCAAAAGCTCGGCCGGCGGAGGCTCGGCATCGCGGCTGCGTTCGCGGCGGCGGTCTTTCTCGGTCTGGCCGGATACTTTAACGGGGTCATCGTCGGCGGGTGGCCGATGTTCGTGGTCCTGGTCGCGGCCTCCGCATTCTTTGTTGATGGCGGGTTGAGCAACATCACACCCTATACGATCGAGCAGTATGGGGTCCGGCTCGGGGCGCGCGCCTCGGGCCTCGGCCACGCCGCGGCGGGCATCGGCAAGATCCTCGGGCCGCTCAGCCTCGCCGTGATCGCCGGCACCAAGAACGTGCTGCGCCCGCGGGCGACGGCGGCCGCGGTATTTCCGGCGTTTCTGTTCCTGGCCGGCTGCATGCTGGTGGTCGGGCTCGCGTTCCTGTTCCTGGCGCACGAGACGCATGGCCGGGCGATGGCGCTCGACCTCGAAGGCGAGACAGCGGCGTCGCGGCCGGCGCAGGCCGTGCGTTGAGCCGGCTTCAGCGGTTAGCTTCGCGGCAGATGCCAATGCGGCGCGCGTTCTTGCCCCAATAGAAGAGCGGCGGCTCGGCCGCGGCGGTGCCCTCGCGCAGCGCCACCGCGCGCGCCAGCATGAACCGGGTGACGTCGCGAAAGCCATCGAGCATGGCCTGGTCGATCCGGCGCCAGCCGGCGTCCTCGAGCTCGACGCTCGGCACCGGCTCGCCGACGACGCTGCCGGCATCGCCGAGAAAAAACCGCGTGTTGAAGCGGCGCATCGAGTGCGACGGGGTGATCGCCCGGCCGACATAGGTCAGCCGGTCAATCGCCGCGACCAAGCCGCGCTCGCGAAAGGCGCGCTCGATCGGGAGCTTCGCCGACCCGTTTATCGGCGTTGCGGCCGGCCGGCCGATCAGCACGCCCACTTCCTCCCAGGTCTCGCGGATCGCGGCGCGGGCGGCGCGCCCGAGCCGCGGCGGAGAGGCTCTCGGCGCCACTCTCGATGCTCCACGCGACTCGGTCCGGCGGATCGATCGCGCCGCCCGGAAAGACATAGACGCCGGGCATAAACCGCGCCGACAGCGGACGGCGGCCGACCAGCACCTCGAGCCCATCGCGCTGGCCGCGCAGCAGGATCAGCGAGGCGGCGTCGCGCGGGCGCACCACCGGCTGGCGCGCGCGCGCCGGCGCCCGGAATTCCTGATCGAGGGTGTCGTTCATCCCCCCACTATGCGCGATCGGGCGGCCGCCGCTCCAGAGAATGCGGTCAGGCAGGGTTGCGGCGGGCGCGCTCGATCGCGGCGATCCAGGTGCCGAGCGCCAGCCGGATTTCGGCAAAATCGTAATGTTCGGGACGCGAATCTTCGATGACTGCATTGGCGATCGTCACCCGATCGGGCGAAATCGACACCGCATAGGCGTTGCCGAGCGCCGGCGGCTGCGGCGCTTCGCCGCGTTCGGCCGCACCGATCTCGGCAAGCATCGCGCGCGCCGCGGCCAAGTCGCCCTGCACGTCGCTTTGCAGAAAGCCCGCCAGCACCGCGCCGCGCCGGCCGCTGCCGCGAGTGGCGCGCGCTTCGAGGTGTCCCGCCGGGTGCCGCCGAGCGCTGATCAGTCCGGCGTTTGCCTTACCGTTTAGCGCGATGCGGCGCTGTCGCATTAAGGGCCGCGCAGCGGGTAGGCGGCGACAATCCGCCCGGCATGAAACCAGCCCTCGATCGCGAAGCCGCGGCCCGAAATCGCCGACAAACCGGCCGTCGCCGCGCCGGCGACCGTCATAGAAGGCGGCGAGCACCGCCGCGATCACCGCATCGTCGGACATCGCATCCGGGAAAAAGGTCGAGGCCGCGCGCTTGTCAATCCATTCCCCACTTGCCGGGTCGCGCAGCGCCACCCGCGCGCGGTAGACGCCGTTGGCATCGGGCGGCTGGACGATCCGCAGCACCCGCGCACCAGGCGGGTCGACGCCGTTCGGGCGGTGATGATAGCCGACCGCCTCGCCGTGACGGTTGATCTTGCCGGTGTCGATATGGGCGAGGTCGATCGGCGGGTCGGTCGCGGTCCAGCTGCCCGCCGGCGCCGCGCCGCGAGCAAAGAGCCCCACCGGCAGCACAACCAGCAGCAGCACGCAGACCCCGAGCGCATGCGGCAGCCGTTTCGCTATCCGTCGGAGGGTCTCCCATGGCGGTTTACCGCTGCTGGTTCGGCGCCTTTCCGCACAGCTCTCGCGCACGCAAGGCAACCAACTAGCCGCGTTTCGCGCCGAAGCAGTGTTCCGGGCCAGGGAAGCGGCGGGCGCGGACGTCGGCGGCGTAGCTTTCCGCGGCGGCCGAGATCAGCGGCGCCAGCTCGGCGTAGCGCTTGACAAAGCGCGGCGTGAACTCGGTGAAGACGCCGAGCACATCGTCGGTGACCAGGATTTGGCCGTCGCAGGCGGGTGAGGCGCCGATGCCGATCGTCGGCACCGGCACCCGCTCGGTGATGGCGCGCGCGACCTTTTCGATGGTCCCCTCGATCACGATCGAGAAGGCGCCGGCTTCGGCGATCGCGGCGGCGTCGGTCGCGACCCGCCCGGCCTGCTCTTCGCCGCGGCCCTGCACCTTGAACCCGCCGGCAGCGTTGACCGATTGCGGCATCAGCCCGACATGGCCCATCACCGGCACCCCGCGCCGGGTCAAAAAACGCACGGTCTCGGCCATCTCGGCGCCGCCTTCGAGCTTGACCGCGGCGCAGCCGGTCTCGGCCATGATCCGGGCGGCGCTGTGGAACGCCTGCTCGGGCGAGGCCTGATAAGCGCCAAACGGCAGATCGACCACAACCAGCGCCTGCGCGGTGGCGCGCATCACCGCCGCCCCATGTGCGATCATCATCTCCAAAGTGACCGGCAGGGTGCTGTCGAAACCGTAGACCACCATGCCGAGCGAATCCCCGACCAGCAGAAAATCGACATGGGGGTCAAGGAGGCGGGCGATCGGCGCGGTGTAGGCGGTCAGCCCGACGATCGGCGGGCCGCCCTTGGCGAGGTCGCCGGTCCCGCGCCGCCTGGCCCGCGCCGAAGAATTTGCCCCGCCCTGGGGATTTACCTGTACGCTCATGACGGGTCTCCTCGGAGCGGAGGCTGCTAGTCGAAGGTGAAGCCGCGGGCGCGCAGACAGGGCGCGAAGGTTTGGCCTTCCGGCTGGGCGGCGGCTTGCCGCGCTTTGTCTTCCGACCAGCCGTAGAAATCGGCGTAGCCGAAGAGATCGGGTGCGCGCTGCTGCTCGCGCGGGGTCATATGGCGGGCAGCGCGGCGGCGGTCGTAGTCGTCGATATCCGCGGCAAGACGGCGATCATCGTAATGGTCGGTGTGCACCGTGACCCTGAGCGGCAAGCGCATGCTGATATGGCCTTCGCCGGCCGGATAGCCGACGCACAGGCCGGCCGCGGGAAAGACCTTGTCGGGCAATTCGAGGATTTCGCCGACGGCAGCGGCATGGTTGCGGATCACGCTGATCGGGCAGCAGCCGAGGCCGGCGGTTTCGGCCGCCAGGATAAAGCTCTGCATCACCAGGGCGGCATCGATCGCGGCGTTGAAAAACCCTTCGAGCCGGCCGTTCTGCTGCGGGTGGCCGCGCAATTCGCCCAATCGCTCGAGCCGGCGCGCATCGCCGCAAAACACCAGAAAGACCGGCGCCGCGCCGATCCACGGCATATCGGGGACCAACGCCGCCAGCCGCTCGCGCCGGGCGCGCTCGGCGACCCGGATGACCGAGGCCTGCTGAAAATCCGATTTCGAGGAAGCCGAGAACGCGGCGCCGAGCAGCAGCCGCAGCAGCTCCTCCTCGACGGCTCGCGGCGCATAACGGCGATGGGTGCGCCGCAACAGCACCTGGCGCAGCCACGGAAGGTCCGGAGCCCCGTCCTGGGGCGCAACCTCGTCGCCAAACCGGGCCTGCCATTCTGCCTGATATTTTGCGGTCATGTTCTGCATTGGCTCAGCCATCCCCAAGACATGGATGCCCGGATCAAGTCCGGGCACGGGGTACGGAGGGGTCTCAGCAGACTGCCCGCGGGTCAGGCCGGAGCGAGGCGGCCGATCTCGTCGGCGTCGAATGTGTAGCGGGTGCTGCAGAATTCGCAGGTGACGGTGGTGACCCGATCCTTCTGCATATCGTCGAGCTCGTCGGCCGGGAAGGCGCGCAGAATGGTTTCGATCCGCTCGCGCGAGCAGCGGCAGCGCGCCGCCAATGGATGCGTGTCGTAGACGCGCACGCCATCCTCGTGGAACAGGCGAAACAGCAGCCGGTGCGGCGACAGCGCGGGATCGACCAGCTCGCCGGCGGTGGCCGAGCTCATCAGCACCATGGTGCGCCGCCAGCCATCCTCGACATCGTCGGCGATGACGCCATAGCCGCCCTCCGGCGGCACCCGCTGCAGCATCAGCCCGCCGGCGCGCCAGGCGCCGTCCGGCCCGGTGGGGTCGGCCCCGGTGCGGCCGACCGCCAGCTTGATCCCGGCCTGGATCTGCTCCGATTGGCGGAAATAGTGCTGGGCGCAATCGGCCAGGGTCGCCCCGAGCAGCTCGACGATGCCTTGATAGCGGTCGGTGTCCTCGCCCTGGTCGACGGTAAAGGCGATGTACCCGGCGCCGAGCAGCCGCGGCACCGAGAGGCTGGACAAGGCAGGCTCACCGCTCGCGGCCTGGAGCTTTGCCGCGTCGTATTGGGCATAGCCGCGCACCGCGCCATCGGTCGAAACATCGGCGACCATCAGCCGGATCGGCCCGTCGCCTTTGGTCTGCAAGGTGAAGACGCCATCGTATTTGAGCGCGCCGGCGAGCAGCACGGCAAGCGTGATCGCCTCGCCCAGCATCGCCGCGACCGGCTACGGATAGGCGTGCTGCGACAGGATGTGATCGATCGCCGGGCCAAGCCGCACCAGCCGGCCGCGCAAGGCGAACGGGTCGATCTGAAACGGCTGGACCAGATCGTCCGGCACGAAGCTGGGGGGTGAGCTCAAGCTCCGGCACTCCGGCGCGGCGGTGGACAGATGGCGGCGATAGGGGCCTCGACCCCGGGGCAATTCAACCAAGGCACCAGGCAAGGATGCCTTTTTGTGCGTGCAGCCGGTTTTCGGCCTCGTCCCACACCACCGATTGCGGGCCGTCCACGACTTCGGCGGTGACCTCCTCGCCGCGCTTGACCGGCAGGCAGTGCATGAACATGGCGTCGGGCTTGGCCTGGGCCATCAATGCCGCATCGACCCGGTAGGGGGCGAGCAGGTTGTGGCGGTTGACGCTCGCTTCCGCGCCCATCGAGACCCAGGTGTCGGTGACGACGCAATCGGCGCCGGCGACGGCCTCGCCCGGCTCATTGGTCAGGCTGACCCGGCCGCCCTCGCGCCGCGCCCAGTCGAGCAACAGCTGCGGCGGGCGAAGCGCGTCGGGGCAGGCCAGCCGCAGCGCGAAGTCGAAGCGGACGGCGGCGTGAATCCAGCTCGCCGCGACGTTGTTGCCGTCGCCGCTCCAAGCCACGGTGCGGCCGGCGAGCGGGCCCTTTTTCTCCTGCAAGGTCATCACATCGGCCATGATCTGGCACGGGTGCGAGGCGTCGGTCAGCCCATTGATTACCGGGACGGTCGCATGGCGGGCGAGCTCGTCGAGCTTTTGCGGCCGATGGGTGCGGATCATGATCGCGTCGACATAGCGCGACAGCACGCGGGCCGTGTCGGCCACGGTCTCGCCGCGGCCGAGCTGGCTGTCGGCCGTGTTCAGAAAGATCGTGCCGCCACCGAGCTGGCGCATCGCCACCTCGAACGAGACGCGGGTCCGGGTCGATGGCTTTTCAAAGATCATCGCCAAGGTCTTGCCGGCCAGCGGCCGGTCGCGCCGGCCGTTCTTGTAGGCGTTCCCGGTATCGAGGATGCCGCGCAGCTCGGAGATGTCGAGCTGGTGGATGTCGAGGAAATGGCGCGGCGGCTCGGGCGGCGCCAGCCGCCCGTCAACCAGCGCCGGCCCGCCGGCGGCCCGCCTTACGCCGACCATTCCCGCGCCACCTTGTGCAGGATGTCCATCGCCTGGCCGATTTCGTTTTCGCTGACGATCAGCGGCGGCAACAGGCGCAGCACGTTGTCGCCGGCGGTCAACGCCAGCAGGCCGTTCTGGCGCAGCCGGGTGACGACGTCGCCGGCCGGCACCACGCAGCGAATGCCGAGCAAGAGCCCCGCGCCGCGCAGCTCTGCGAACAGCTTGGGATAGGATTTGACCAACTCGTCCAACCGGTCGTGCAACAGGCGGGCGCTGGCCTCGACCTGGTCGAAAAAGCCTGGCTCCAGCATCACGTCGAGCACCGCGTTGCCGGCCGCCACCGCCAGCGGGTTGCCGCCAAAGGTCGAGCCGTGCGTGCCGGGGACCATGCCGACCGCGGCGCGCTCGGTCGCGAGGCAGGCGCCGATTGGGAAACCGCCGCCCAGCGCCTTGGCGATCGCCATCACATCGGGGGTGACCCCCGACCATTCATAGGCGAACAGCTTGCCGGTCCGCCCCATCCCGGATTGCACCTCGTCAAACACCAAGAGCAGGCCAAACTCGTCGGCGATCGCCCGCAGGCCGCGCAGATACTCGTCCGATCCGGGGCGCACGCCGCCCTCGCCCTGCACCGGCTCGACGATGATCGCGGCGGTCTCGTTGCCGACCGCGGCGCGCATCTCGTTCAGATTGCCAAAGGCGACATGGTCGAACCCCTCCATCGGCGGTCCAAAGCCCTCCAAATATCTCTCATTGCCGGCAGCGGCGAGGGTGGCGAAGGTGCGGCCATGGAACGACCCCTCGCAGCCGATGATCCGATAGCGCTCGGGATGGCCGGTCTCATGCTGGTATTTGCGGACGACCTTCAGCGCCAACTCGCACGCCTCGGCCCCCGAATTGCCAAAAAACACGGTGTCGGCAAAGGTGTTGTCAACCAGCCGCTGGGCCAGCTGCTCCTGCCCCGGAATGCGAAACAGATTGGAGACATGCCACAGGCGCTTGGCCTGCTCGGTAACGGCGTCGATCAGATGCGGGTGGCAGTGGCCGAGCCCGGTCACCGCGATCCCGCTGGTAAAATCGAGGAATTTGCGGCCGTCGGTGGCGTAGAGCCAGCAGCCCTCGCCATGATCGACGGCAACGTCCCACCGGCCATAAGTCGGCATAACGGGTGTAATCACGGAATTTCTCCTGCGCGACAAAGCTGGAAACGGCGAAGCGGGGACGGGAGAGCTATCGTCGTCGCCCAAACTCTGCCGGGCCGGGCCGGCGGACCCGCCCCCAGCGCCGGCGCAGCTCGCCGGGATCGCGCATCATCTCACTCTCCTCGTCGCGGCAGCGCCGACGCCGACAGCCGCCATGGAGCAGGAAAGCGGCGGAGTATGGGGATGGCGGCCAACCCTGTCAATTCACCGTCATGGGTCCCGCTGCATAGCGCCAACGGTTTCGGCCGTGCGATTTTCGCGGTATAGCACCGCCGATGACGATTATCACCGACACTGAGGCGCTGGCGGCGTTCTGCGCACGTCAGCAGGGCGCGGATTTTGTCGCGGTCGACACCGAGTTTATGCGCGAGCGGACCTATTGGCCGATCTTGTGCCTGGTGCAGGTCGCCGGGCCGACTGAGGCCGCGGCGATCGACGCGCTGGCCCCGGGGATCGATCTGGCGCCGCTATTGGCGCTGATGGCGGACGAGCGCACGCTCGAAGGTGTTTCACGCCGCGCGCCAGGACATCGAAATTTTCTACAATCTCTCCGGCGCGGTGCCGGCGCCGCTGTTCGACACCCAGATCGCCGCAATGGTCTGCGGTTTCGGCGACGCGGTCAGCTATGAAACCTTGGTCGGCAAGCTGGCGCGCACCCCACTCGACAAATCCTCACGCTTCACCGACTGGTCGCATCGGCCGCTGACGGAGCGGCAGGTTCGCTATGCGTTGGCTGACGTCATCCATCTGCGCACGGTCTACGACAAGCTGGGGCAGCTGTTGGCGTCAAACGGCCGAGCAGCTGTGGTTTGCCGAGGAAATGGCGGTGCTGTGCGACCCCGCGACCTATCGCGCCGAACCGTTCGAGGCCTGGCGCCGCTTTCGCCTGCGCGGCCGGATCGATCCGCGCCTGTTCGGCGTGCTGCGCGAGGTGGCGGCCTGGCGGGAGGCGGCGGCGCAGCAGCGCAACCTGCCGCGCGGCCGGATCGTCAGGGACGAAGCGGTGCTCGAAATCGCCGCCCACCTGCCAAGGACCATCGAGGCGCTGTCGCGCACCCGCAGCCTCGGCAAGGGGGTGGCCGAGGGCCGGCTCGGCGGCGAGATCCTCGACGCGGTCCGGCGCGGGCTCGCTGCTTCCGATACGATCGAGCTGCCGCCAATGCGGGCCGAGACGCCGCCCGGTCTCGGGCCGCTCGTCGAATTGCTGCGGGTGCTGCTGAAGCATCGCTGCGAGGCCCACCAGGTGGCGCAAAAGCTGGTCGCCTCGGCCGAAGACCTCGAGGCGATTGCCGCCGACGATCACGCGCCGGTGCCGGCCCTGTCGGGCTGGCGTCACGAAATCTTCGGCAGGGACGCGATCGCCTTGAAGCACGGCCGGCTCGCCTTGACAGTTCGCGACAACCGCATCGCGCTGGTCGAGCCGACACCTTAGCCGGCTTGGGCGGCTTCAGCCGGTGGCCGGATCGAGTTTCAAATGGCGCTCGATGCGGCGCACCCGCTCATCAAGCTCGCTATAGAGAATGCCGTGGCCGAGCACGGTGGCGTGGTAGTGTGTCAACGTCTCCCGCAGCCCGGCAATGTCGGTCGTAAGCTCATCGAGCTTGCGATCGTGCCTGTTGACGATGACAGCAAGCTCGTCGAGCTTAGCGGTGTGCTCGTTGACGACAACGATGACTTCGTTGAGCTTGCGGTCTTGGGCGTTGAGCTTGCGGTCATGGGAGTCGAGCTTGTGGTCGTGACTGTCGAGCCGGTCGATGATGTCGTCGAGCTTGCGGTCGTGACCGGCAACCGTATGCGCGACCTCGGTGAGGAGCTGATAGACCGCCCCGATATCGACGCCGCCGCTGCTCATTCTCTTGGACTGCCCCTCGCTCGTCTCTTCATATCACGACGCAGTTCGGCCAGTAACCCGTGACTGCCGGCCCGGCTAGTCGCCGGCCATCCGGCTCGGCCCGCGCCGGCGCAAATCCGCGCCGAGGCCGAGCGAGCGGGCAATCGCATCGAGCCGGCGCCGCACCGCCTCGCCGCCGAACAGCGTATCCGCCGGCGGAATTTCCAGGATCAAGGTGTCGCCCTCGCGCCCGAGCCAGGTGTCGGACAGGAGCTCGATCACCCCGCCGCACATCGTATAGGCGAGGCGCAGCGCCAGGCCCAAGGTGCGCACCTCGGCCGCAGCCGGCGCGTCGAGCAGCGGGCGCGTCGCGTCGCGCACCGGATCGTCGGCAGACCCGCCGTAACGGGTGTGCAGCACCGCCGCGACAAACACCCGGTCGCGATGGCTGATCGCGGCGAACGGCATTCGCAGGCTGCGGGCAAAGGCTTGCTCGGCGCGGTAGTCGGGATGCTCGATCCAGCCGATGTCGGCGAGCCAGCAGGCGGCCCGGTGCAGCCGTCGCGAGCGCTCGGGCAGGTCGGGAAAGAGCCGCGAGGTCCACTCCTGCAGCCGGTCCCCATCCGGGGCAAACCGGCTCTCGGTGCGGGCGATGGCAATAGCGGCGGCGATCAGCGGGTCCGAGCTTCGCTCCGCCTGCGGGATCAGGCCATGGGCATAGCCTTCGCGCAGCCCAAAGGCGGAGAACGTCACCTGGCGCGGGCCGGCGACAGCGATCAGCCGGCGCAGGATCAAGGCGGCGAGCGGCACCATCTCGAGACGTTTTTTCGAGATCGTCGTGATCCGGTCGAGCGATTTTCGCGACAGCCGGCCGATAATGTCGAAGAAGGCTTCGGCCTCGCCGCGGGCGAGCGTGTAGTAGTGAACGATGTGCAGCGGGTAGCGGGTGTGCTCCATATGCAGCCGCGCGATCGCCCGCGAGGCGCCGCCGACCAGGTACAAGGTCTGACCGGCCCCAGCGCGCGCGACCGGTGCGGCGGCCAGCGCGCGCTCGACGGCATCGGATACGGCGCGTGCGCTGTCGCCGAGCTCGGCCAGACGCAGCGGCCCGAGCGGCAGGGTGATGCCCCGACCGATCCGCGCCGTCTCGCTGGCGCCGGAGACCGCGGGCCCGACGCGGACCAGCTCGACGCTGCCGCCGCCGAGGTCACCGACGATCCCTTGCGCCTCCGGGATGCCGGCCAAGACACCGGCGGCGGACAGCCGCGCCTCCTCGGCGCCGTCGACGATCGTGACCGGCACGCGGCACACGCGCGCGACCTCGTCGGCAAAGGCTTGCCCGTCGCTGGCGTCGCGCACCGCCGCGGTCGCCAGCACCGCCAGGTGATCGACGCCGATCGCCCGGGCCAGCGCCACAAACCGCCGCAGGTTGATCAGCGCCTGCGCCATGCCCTCGCGGTTCAGCCGGCCGCTCGCCGACAGGCCGCGGGCCAGCCCGCACATGACCTTTTCGTTGAGCAGCGGAAACAATGCCGCGCCCTGGCGCTCGAACACCGCCAGACGCAGCGAGTTCGAGCCCAGATCGATGATGCCGATGCGGCCGGTTTCGGCGGCGGCGTTGCGGTCGGGCATCGGCTCAGCGAACGACAAGCTTGGGTTGGCCCCGCCGCAGCGCCTTGCCGCGCCCGGAGAGGCTCGGATTGGTCATGAAATAGGTATGCGCCGAAAACGGCTCCTGCTCGGCTGAAACCCGGTGATAGGTTCCGTCCGGCGCGAGGGTCCAGCTCTGCAACGTGTCGCGCAGATTGGCGACCATGATCTCGTCCAGCACCTGACGATGCACGGTCGGGTTTTCGATCGGGACGAGGGCTTCGACCCGCCCGTCGAAATTGCGCGGCATCCAATCGGCCGAGCTGATGAATACCTTGGCCCGTTCCGAGGGCAGCTTGCTGGCGTTGCCAAAACAGACGATGCGGCCGTGCTCGAGAAAGCGGCCGATGATGCTCTTCACTCGAATGTTTTCGGACAGGCCCGGCACCCCAGGGCGCAGGCAGCAGATGCCGCGCACCACCAGATCGATGCCGACCCCGGCCTGCGAGGCCCGATAGAGGAGATCGATGATCGCCGGGTCGACCAGCGCGTTCATCTTGGCCCAGACCTGGGCCGGCTTACCAGATTTTGCATTGGCGATCTCGGCCTCGATCAGCTCGAATAGCCGGGCGCGCAGATTGATCGGCGCGATCGAAATCTTTTCGAGGCTGGCCGGGGTCGCATACCCGGTCATGAAATTGAACAGGCGGGCGGCGTCGCGGCACAGCGCCGGGTCGCAGGTGAAGAACGACAAATCGGTGTAAACCTTGGCGGTATAGGGATGATAGTTGCCGGTCCCGAAATGGACGTAGGAGCATAGCTGACCGGCTTCGCGGCGGATCACCAGCGAAACCTTAGCGTGGGTCTTCAGCTGCAGAAACCCGTACACCACCTGCACCCCGGCGCGCTCCAGGTCGCGGGCCCAGCGGATGTTGGCCTCCTCGTCGAAGCGCGCCTTGAGCTCGATCATTGCCGTGACCGATTTGCCGGCATCGGCCGCTTCGGCGAGCGCCTTCACGATCGGGCTGTCCTCGCTGGTGCGGTAAAGCGTCTGCTTGATCGCCGCCACCGCCGGGTCGCGCGCCGCCTGCCGCAAAAACTGCACGACGACGTCGAAGCTTTCATAGGGGTGATGGACGATGATGTCCTTTTGCCGGATCGCGGCAAAGCAATCCCCGCCAAAATCGCGGATCCGCTCGGGGAAACGCGCGTTGTACGGGGTAAACACCAGATCGGGGCGCTCGTCGATGATCAGCTGCTCGGTGTCGTTGAGACCAAGAAGCCCATCGCTGGCGAACACATCCGCCCCGGCGACGTCGAGCTTTTCCATCAGGAAACGCCGCAGATCGGCCGGCATTTCGGCCGGCATCGTCGCATCGAGCGCGAGCAGGATGGCGTGGCCGCGGCGGCGGCGCTTCAGCGCCGTCTCGTAATGGCGCACCAGATCCTCGGCCTCTTCCTCGACCTCGACCTCGCTGTCGCGCAGCACCCGGAATGCCCCTTGGGCGACCACCGCGAAGCCCGGAAACAGGTGGTCGAGGAACAGCGCGATCATCTGCTCGATCGGCAGAAAGCGGATGCGGTTTCCCGGCAGGCGGATGAAGCGGGGGACCGAAGACGGGATCAGGGTCAGCGCCTGCAACCGCTCGCCGTCGCTGACCCGCTCGAGCTCGAGCGCGAGGCCAAAGCCGCGATTAGCAATAAACGGGAACGGGTGCGCCGGGTCGATCGCCAGCGGCGTCAGCACCGGAAAGACGTCCGCCATAAACCGGTCTTCGAGCCAGGCGCGGTCGCCGGGCTCCAGATCGACCGGGTCGATAACCGCCATCCCGGCTTCCTCGAGCAGGCGCCGCAGCTCCAGCCAGGTGACCTGCTGGTCGGCCATCAGCCTTCCGGTGCGCTGGCGGATCGCCTCGAGCTGCTGCGCCGGGGTCAGCCCATCCTGGCTCGGAGTTTTGACGCCGGCGAGAAACTGGCCTTTGAGGCCGGCGACCCGAACCATAAAGAACTCGTCGAGGTTGTTCGCCGAGATCGACAGAAAGCGCAGCCGCTCTAAGAGCGGATGGCGCAGATTGTCGGCTTCGGCCAGCACGCGCTCGTTGAAGGCCAGCCAGGACAGCTCTCGATTGATAAAACGGGTCTCGGACGGGGTATCGACCGGTTGGACCTCGACTGGTTGCGCGCTGATACTCACGCCGATCTCCCCGTGCGGCCCAAACGACACTAAATAGAACGCCGATCTTATAGCGCCGATGTGGGCGTGTCATGCCTTCGCGGCAATACAACCGGGATCAGGCCCGCCGGGAGGAGGCCGAGAATGCACATGCTGCACCTGCTGCGGCACGCCAAATCAAGCTGGAAGGATGGTGTCGAAGATCATCACCGGCCATTGAACCGGCGCGGCCGCGAGGCGGCGCAGCGCGTGGCCCGGCACCTGCCGACGCTCGCCGGCGGCGTCGATCTGGTGCTGTGCTCGAGCGCCGCGCGCACCCGCGAAACCCTCGACCTAGCACTCGCCGGGTTTGCCCGACGGCCGCGCTGCCTGATCGAAGACGGGCTCTATCTCGCTGGCTGCGACAAGCTGCTGGAACGCTTGCAGCGCTTGGGTGAAGAGGACGGCAGCGTGCTGCTGATCGGCCATAACCCGGGGCTGCACGAGCTTGCCGTCGCCTTGGCCAAGCCCGATACTCCGCTCGCTCGGGGCTTGGCATCGGGCAAGTTCCCGACTGCGGCGCGCGCCAGCTTATTGATTTCGACGCACTGGGCGGGGCTGGCCGGCTCGCGGCACGCGCTCGTCGACTACGTCACCGTCGGGTCGCTGCCGTCGGGCGACGGCTGATCGGCCCGCTGCCTCAGCAAAGAGCGCGCCAGCGGCACGGTGACCGGAGCGCCGGCGCGCAGGGCCGCCGCGTCGAGCGCCGCGACAATCGCTGCTGCTTCAGCCAGCGACCGGTCCATGCGGCGGCCGAGATAGGCGATGACCTCGGGCGCCACCAGCACCTGTCGGTCGGCGAAGTGTTTGGCGAGCACGGCATCGAGCAGCGCATCGTCGGGCAGCTCGATGCCAACCGAGAGCGCCGCACGCAGGCGCGAACCGAAATCGGCGAGCGTTGTCGGCCATTCTGCGGGACCAAGCCCTGCGGTCAGCAGCACGCCGCCGCCGTCCTCGCGGCACACATTGATCAGGTGCAGCAGGACGGCCTCGCCGGCGCGCTCGGCGTCATCGACCGCGATGCGGCGTTCGCCGCTTTCGAGCAGCTGGCGCAGCCGGGCTTCGTCCAAGATCGCTCCGGGAACGAGGGTCGCCGGCGCGCGCGCGCACCACAAATGGGCGAGGTGGGTCTTACCGCAACCACGCGGACCGTGCAGCAGCAAGGTCGAGGACGGCCACGCCGGCCATTGGTCGATCCAGCGCGCCGCCGCGGCATTGCTGGCCGAGACAAAAAAATCCGCGCGGCCGAATGCCGTGGCGCGGCCGAGGTCAAAGATCAGCTGGGCCATTCGCCAAAGCGGCGCCGGCCGGAGAGCAAAGGCTCTCAGCGAGAATAAAAAGTGCTCGCGCGAGGCGAAGGCTCACCATGCCTGCTCCGAGCGCGCGACAATGCGCGCCCAACGCACCAGGTAGGAGAGCCCCGAGAGCACCGTCGTCGCAATCACTGCGAGGCTCAGCGCAACCCCCAGCATCCCGGTGTCGGCGCCGAGGCCAAGCCGCGCCAATACAAAGGCAACCAGGGTGATCTGCATCCCGGTGTTGATCTTGCTGATGTACAAGGGATCATATTGCTTTGGCACGGCAAACGCCTGGATCAGCAGAAAGCCGCCGACAATCATCGCATCGCGAAAGACGACGAGGATCACGACCGAGGTCCACAGCTGGTGGGCGAGCCCGAGCGTCACATAGACGCTGACCAGCAGGGTCTTGTCGGCAATCGGATCGAGCAGCGCGCCGATGCGCGTGCGCCGGTTGAAGCGCTTGGCGATGAACCCGTCGAGCGCGTCGGAAACCCCGGCGCTGACAAACACCCAGAACGCGGCGCCGTAGCGCCCGCCGAGGATCAGCCAAATCGCCAGCGGCACCAACAGCAGCCGGCCCAGCGAGATCAAGTTGGGAAGGTTGAGGCCCAGCCGGGTCATCGAAGGGACCGGGACCGGGTTGCGGCATTTTCAGTAAGCACCGCTATTGCTTCGGTAAGCACCGCTATTGCGGGCCCGCCGCGCTTGACGGGGCCGCGCTCGCCGGCTGCAATCGCCAGTCGGGGTCGGCCCCGTCGAGCTCGATATCGGCCGCGGCGAGGTCCGATTTCAGCTGATGGGGGCTACCCATATAGCGGATTGCGATCTTTGCCTGCTCGCGGCTCAGCGACAACAGATCGATGTTGCGGATCGCTGGAACGGCGGCGAGGCGCTGGCGCATCTCAATCCAGTCGCCAAGGCTGGCGATCGGGACGACGGCGTCAAGGCTCGCCACGGTGGCGCTGTTCCGACTGCTCGGCGGCGGCCCGTGCTCGATGTCGGCGACGGCGGCCGCGACTGCCTGCTTGAGCAGTTCCGCCTCGCCCTCGCCGGGCTTGGCGTCGAGGCTGTCGCTGCGGCTGTCGATCAGCTGGCCCTGCCGGTATCGCTTGAGGCTGAGATCGACGCCGGCGAGCTGATCGCTGTTGTGGCGCATAGTGGCGACGGCGACCAGCGCCTCGTCGCCGCCATTGCGCTGGGTAATGTCGCTCAGCGCCTGGGCGTCGCCGGAGCGGGCCTGCTCGGCATCGATCGCGGTCAGGTCGGCGATGCCGCCGAAGGGCAGGCTGAGCCGGGTCGGCCCGGATTGGGCCGGGATCTGCCCCCAGGCCTCGCGCCACGGGTTGGGATCGTCCCACAGCGCCGTCTTGTCGCCATCGACATAGACCGGGACGACAACCACCGGCTTTTCCGGGTGGTCGGAAAAGGCGATGCCGGCGTGGCGCAGCAGCTGACGAACCTTTGACCGTCGAAAGTGAAAGGTATAGTCGGCCAGGTAGCGAACCGGCGACATTTTTTCATGCGCGACCTCGAAGCTGTCGACCATGTCGGTAATCGTTTGGTCGTCGAGCTTGGGCAGCTTGGATTCGTCGGTCGAGCCGGTCAGGCCATCGATCACTTTCATCAGCGCGGCGCGCTCGCCGTTGGTGCGCGCGATGGTCCGCGCCGCCGCCGCATTGTCGGCCGTGGCGTCGACCTTGACGGTGGCCGAGTAGGGATCGGCCGGCTGGTCGGCCAACGCCGACGGGACCGCGGTTGGCGAAAGGCTCAGCGCCATGACGAGCAGCAGCAACCCGGCTGCGGCGGCGCGGCGGCAGGCCAGGCCTCCGGCGGTCGCGGACCCCAGCGGCGAGTTCATTGCAAACTCACTCCGATCCCATATTTTGACGTGCCCGACAGCCGTCGGTCATAGCGCAGTTTCGCGGGCGAAGCCATCGGCAGCCAGGCCCACCGGGCGGGCCCTGAAGCGCCGACGCCCAGCGGCCCCGGCAGCCTCGAGGAGCCGATGCGATTGGGGGTGATGATCTCGGGCCGCGGCTCGAATTTGCAAGCGCTGATCGCGGCCTGCGCCAACCGCCTCTATCCGGCCGACATCGCGCTCGTCGTCAGCAACCGGGCCGAGGCAGGGGGGCTCGAGCATGCGGCGGCGGCCGGCATCGCCAGCGCGCTCGTCGCCGCGCGCGACCGCGCCCGGTTTGCCGCCGAAGCCGACGCGCTGCTGCGCGCGCACCAAGTCGACCTCGTCTGTCTCGCCGGCTTTATGCGGCTGCTCGACCGCGGCTTTGTCGAAGCTTGGCGCGACCGCATGATCAATATCCACCCCTCGCTGCTGCCGGCCTTTCCGGGGCTGCACGCGCAGCGCCAGGCGCTCGCGGCCGGGGTGCGCTTTGCCGGCTGCACGGTGCATTTCGTGCGCCCCGAAACCGATACCGGGCCGATTATCGGCCAGGCCGTCGTGCCGGTGCAGCCGGGCGACGACGAGGCGAGCCTCTCGGCGCGCATCCTCGCGGCCGAGCACCGTCTCTACCCGAGCGCCGTGCGGCTCATTGCCGAAGGCCGCGTCAGGATCGTCGGCACCAGGGTCGAGATCTACGGCTGGCAAGCGCCGGCGCTGATGGCGCTGAACCCGGCGGAGCCGCCGCCCGAACCGCTTGTCTTGAAACGCGATTAGGCTATACGTGGCCGAGGTTTTCGCAGCGGATGAGGACGGCATGGCATTGACCACGATGGACCCCGAGCTTCAGCGGCATTATCAGACCTGGAAAGACTTTACCCGGCTGATGCGCTACGTGACGGCCGCGGTCGTGATCACCCTTGCCTTGCTCGGGTATTTCCTCGTGTGAGCGGCGCGTTCGGAGCATTTCCATGAAATTGTTCGACCTGTCCGGCAAAGTCGCGATCGTGACCGGCTCCAGCCGCGGCATCGGCCGGGCGATCGCCGAGGCGTTTGCCGAGGCCGGCGGCCGGGTGGTGATCTCGGCGCGCAATGCCGCACCCTGCGAGGAGGCGGCGGCGGCGATCCGGGCGAAGGGCGGCGAGGCGATCGTGGCGCCGGCGCGCATCTCCGACAAGGCGCAGCTCGAAAACCTGGTGGCCAAGACCCGCGAGGCTTGGGGCCGCATCGATATTTTGGTCTGCAACGCCGCGGTCAACCCGCATTACGGCTCGCTCGAACAGCTGACCGACGAGGTCTTCGAGCGAATGATGGTAAACAACGTCTTGAGCAATCTTTGGCTGTCGCGCATGGTGGCGCCCGAGATGCGCGAGCGGCGCGACGGGGCGATCATCTTTATCATCTCGACCGCGGCATTGCGCGCCAGCACGATGCTCGGCATGTACGGCGTGACCAAATCCGCCGACTACGCGCTGTGCCGCAACCTCGCCGCCGAGTGGGGCCCCGACAATGTGCGGGTCAACTGCATAGCGCCGAGCGTCGTCACCACCCAATTCGCCCGCGTGCTTTACGAAGACCCCGAGCGCCGCGCCGCCCGCGAGGCCGGGACCTTGCTGAAGCGTCTGGCCGAGCCCGACGACATCGCCGGCGTCGCCCTGATGCTGGCGGCGCGCGCCGGCTCTTATATCACCGGGCAGACCATCGTCGTCGACGGCGGCACCACGATCGCGCCGTCGTAGGCGAGCAGTTTTGAAATTGATTCCTAAGCTACCTTGCCACACCGGCGAAGCCTGCCCCTGGCGGCGAACAGGGGGCCGGTGCCTATGGCAGACATGGGTCCCGCCCTGCGCCGGGATGGCTGGTTATATGAAAAGAGGCGATCTGAAAACAGGTCATCTGAAGAACGTTGCGCTCGAGGTGCTACCGGTCTAACGGGCTCACCTGCCGGCGGCCACCCGCGCGAAGGTGCCCTGGCCGTAAACGTCGAGGTTCTCGATGGTCACCGTGTTCGCCTGTCGATCGGCAGCGATTGTAAAGGTGATGGCGCTCACGCCGGCGGCGTTTTCGCCCGATGGCTGATAGGTGAACACATCGCGGTCGAAATGCTGCATCGCGAAAGGCTGCCGGCCGGGCCCCAGCTCCACCGCGAGCCCGGCATCGGTCGCGGCGATCGCGATCGGGCCGTAGAGATCGTTTTGGTAGGTGCCGGCATAAGCCGCGGCGGGCAAGGCGGAGGAGGGCGGCACCGGCGGCTTCGAATAATCGATCGCCGTGCCGTATTCGGAGGGGGGCGTCGCCGCCATGGATTGCGCATAAAGCGGCAGCCAATCCTGTTCGACCTTGCCGGTCAGAACGACATCGAAAAAGCTGCGGCTCAATGCTTCGGGCACGCCGATCGGCTGTGCATTGGTCAGCACGATGATGCCGAGCTCTTGGGCCGGCAGCACCGAGACGCTGGTCGCGGCCCCCAGGGCGAACCCGCCGGAATGGCTCCACCGGACGCGGCCCTCGGCATCGTAGCCGATGTTCCATCCGAGCCCGTAAAACCCGACATGATCGACCGCCGGGTCTTTTGGCGGCATGCGCACGATCTGCGGGCGGTGGGTCTCGGCGAACGGCGCGGCCGCGACGATTTCCTTGCCGCCGAGCTTGCCGCCGCCCAATTGCAGGCGCAGCCACAGCGCCATGTCACGCGCCGTGGAGCACACCCCGCCGGCCGGCGATTGGGGATCGGGATTGCGGGTGTATTTGGCGACCCACTTGCCGTCGAGCCGCACATGGCTCAATGCCCGATTGGCTGAGGCGGAGAACTCGGCGAAGCGCGAGCTGGTGTGCCTCATGCCGAGCGGGCGGTAGACGAGTTCGGCCGACGCTTCCTCCCACGAATTTCCGCTGGCCATCGCCGCCGCCACCGCCGCCTCGGTAAAGCCGAAATTGGTGTAGGCGTAGTGCGAGCGAAAGCTGCTGTCGGGCTTCTGGTAACGCAGGCGATAGAGGATCTCGGCGCGGCCGTAGCCAATGTCCTCCAAAGCGTCGCCGGCATGGTCCGGCAACCCGCTGCGATGGACAAACATGTCGCGTAGGGTGATCTGGCGCGTCACCCACGGGTCGTACATCTGAAACCCGGGATCATGGCGGACGATCGGGTCGTCCCAGCCGACGATCCTTTGCCCGACCAGCGCCGCCACCACCGTCGTGGCGATCGGCTTGGACACCGAGGCGAGCTGAAAGACCGTGTCCGGATCGACCGCCGCGGTCTTGCCGGCCTCGCGCAGCCCGAAGCCCTCGAGATAGATGACCTCATCCTTGTAAACGACGGCGATCGCCAGGCCGGGGATGCCGGTGCGCTGGCGGGCGTCCTCGGCCAATCGCTGCAGCTGGCGCAGCGCGTCTTCGACCGTTCGACGCTGCGGCACGGCCGCCCTCTCCTGCGCGAGCGCGGCGCGCGGCGCCACCACGCCTGCCGTCGCCGCCGACAACACCGTGCGACGCGAAGGTTTGACGAGCGGCAGCAATGGCCCCATAGAGCGGCTCCCCGGGCGCTGTTCGGCAGCGTCCTGATCTGAGACTGCACATTGCCGCGACGATGCGCCGACAAACGAGCGAAAATGAGGCTGCCGCGGACGCGTGGCGAACCGCCCGCGGTCGCATCGCGATCTGCCGTGGCGCCGCGGCTGCCTGCGCCCGGGCCATTTTGATGCAAAGGCGGGGCACGGCTTCCGCGTCTTCCGCCGCCCGACGGCAGCTTAAAGATGATCCGTTACATCGACTAGGATGGCCGTGCGGACCACTTCCGACATGCCACAATCTTCTCGTCACATCGGCGAAGGATGCGATCGTAAATGGTTTGTACCGACCGCCCTCGAGGGTGCCCCCGCAGGGATAGCTCGGCGCGAACTCGGTTTAGCCGCACCTGGTCTCGCGCTCAGCATCGGTGATCGAGCCCTGGCGCTGGCGATCGGCCAACACTGCGACGCCGCGCTGCCTCCAAATCCTTCGCTTTTCAGCAGGCCGCTAGGCGGCCAGCCGCCCCTTCAGCACGGTGCCGGCGGATTGGCCGGTGGCCTCGCCGTTTTCGATGGCAATCGTGCCGTTGACGATGGTCGCGGCGATGCCGTCGGCCTTTTGCACCAGCCGGCGCGCACCGCCCGGCAAATCCTGCTCGACCGTCGGCAGCTGTGGCTTGATGCGCGCTTCGTCGAACACGACGAGATCGGCGGCGTAGCCGGTGCGGATGAGTCCGCGGTCCGGCAACTCCCAGGCCGAGGCGTTGTCGAAGGTCAGCATGCGCACCCCTTCCTCGAGGGTGAATTGCTGCTTGTTGCGCACCCAGTAGCCCAACAGATGGGTCTGCAACGACGAGCCCATTTCCTGGCAGACATGCGCGCCCGAATCGGAAAAGGTCGCCAAGGTGCGCGGATGCTTGAGCAGCGCCAGCACATCGGCCGGCTCTTCGTTGACGATCGGCTGGACAAAGACCCGGTTGTCGTTTTCGAGCGCCAGGTCGAGGATCATCTCGACCGGGTGCTTGTTGTGGCGGCGCGACAATTCGCCGACGCTCGGATCGTCCCAGTTGACGTCGAGCATCGGAAAGAGGTTGTCGTAATCGGGCTTGCGCGGATCGGTGGTCGCCGCCCCGCCGCCCTGCAAGGTGCGGTCGCGCGGCTTCATCGCCGCTTCCTCGGCGATCAGCCGGCTGCGCGTTTCCGGATCTGCGAGGCGCTGCTTCTGCTCGGCCAATGGCAAGGCGCGGATCGCCTTCCAGCCGGGCAAGACATCGAACGGCAGATAGGATTTCAGCGAGAACACCGCGTTGATCGAGCGCGTCGTCGCCTGGCCGTACATGCGCCCGCCCAATGCCACAGTCTCGTCCATAAAGCGGGTCTGGTAGTCTCTGGGATTGGGGTCGATCCCCTGCTTGGTCGCGAGCATGCCGAACATGATCGGCCGGCCGCTGTCGAGCGCGATCCGGCGCAGCTGGTCGAGACAGGCGCGCTGCGCCTCGCCGCCGGAGATGTCAGGGCCGACCTGGAAGATGCCGGCGTCGAGCGCGCCCATGGCGCCGACCAGCCGATCGATCTCCCGCCAATCGGCGATGCGGCTGGCGACCGGGGTGTCGTCCGGGGTCACATGGGTCGTCGCGCGCGAGGTCGAGAGCCCCATCGCGCCGGCCCGGATCGCCTCGCCGACCGCGTGCTCCATGCGCCGCAGGTCGTCCTCGCTCGCGGTCTGGTCGAGCGCGCGTCGGCCCATCGCATACATGCGCAGCGCCGAGTGGCCGATATACATGCCGTAATTGATGCCCTTCGGCAGGCGCTCGACATTGGCGAGGTATTCGGGAAAAGTCTCCCAGTTCCACTCGATGCCGGCCAGCATCGCCTCGGTCGGGATGTCCTCGACCGCAGTCAGGCAGCGCGCATACCACTCGCGGTCCGCGGGCTTGCACGGCGCCAGCGCAAACCCGCAATTGCCCATCACCACGCTGGTGACGCCGTGCCAGCACGAGCAGCTGCCGAGCGGGTCCCAAGCGACCTGTGCGTCCATATGGGTGTGGCCGTCGATAAAGCCCGGCGCCACGATCAGCCCGTCGGCGTCGATCGCCCGCTCGGCCGCAGCACGGATGCGGCCGATCTCGACGATCCGCCCGCCCTTGACGCCGACATCGGCGCGGTAGCGCGGCAGCCCCGATCCATCCACCACGGTGCCGTTCTTAATTATCAGGTCGAGGGCCATCGCTTGATCTCCAAATGCGGTCGGCAAACCTTCATTGGATCGCATTGCCGCTGTCAACCGATGTTCGCGGCGGCGAGCCATGCCGCGCCCGCCGGTTTTCTCCCACGAAATCGCGGCATGGTCGCAAAAGGGCTTTCGCTTGCCGGGCTGGAACCGTATCCGTAATCGGAACACCCGGACCGACAGGGGCCACCATGCGGATCGAGATCATTTGCACCGGCGACGAGGTGCTGACCGGCAAGATCGTCAACACCAATTTCAGCTATATGAGCCAGAAGCTCGAGGATTTCGGGCTGTCGGTGGCGTGGGGGACGATCGTCGGCGACGATCGCGAGGAATTGCTGGCGGCGTTTCGCATGGCCGGCGAGCGGGCCGACGCGGTCATCGTCAATGGCGGGCTCGGCCCCACGATCGACGATCTGTCGCAGGAGGTCGCGGCGCGCGCCGCCGGCGTCGATCTGGTGTTGAATGAGGAGTGGCTGCTGCGCATGGAGGGGTTCTTTCGCCGCCGCAACCGCGTCATGTCGGTCAACAATAGAAAGCAGGCGATGCTGCCGGTCGGCGCCGAAATCCTGGACAACCCGGTCGGCACCGCCTGCGGCTTCGCGGTGAACATCGGCCAGGCCCGGTTCTTTTTCACCCCCGGAGTGCCGCGCGAGCTGTTCCGGATGCTCGAGGAGCAGGTGATCCCGCGCCTCCTGGCCCGCGCCGGGACGCCGGGGGTGATCCGGCTGAAGCGGTTTCATTCCTATGGGCTGGGCGAGTCGCATGTGGACCAGCTGCTGGCCGGGGTCGAGGATTTGGTGCCGGGCGGTGCGGTCAAGCTCGGCTTTCGCAGCCACTATCCGCAGATCGAAACCAAGCTGACCCTGCGCGGCATCGATCAGGACGACATCGAGCGCCAGCTGGGGCCGGTGCAGGCCGAGGTGCGCCGGCGGCTCGGCAATTTCATCCTGGCCGAGGACGAAGGGACCCTGGAAGGAGTGGTGCTGGCGGCGCTGGCTGCGCAGGGCGGATCGCTCGCCGTGGTCGAGACCTTTACCGGCGGGCAGATCGCCGCCCGCCTCGCCCATCTGCCGGGCGCGGAAAAGGTCTTCCGCCGCGGCGTCGTCGCCCGTGAGCCCGCGGAGATCGCCGCCGCCCTCGGCCTCGACAGCGGCCTCTTTGCCGGCGAGGCCAGCCGCGAAACGGCCGAAGCGGTCGCTGAGGCGGCGCGCCAGGAGACCGGTGCCTCCCATGCGCTCTCGGTGCTGATCGAGGTTGATGACGGCCCCGACCGCATCGATTTCGGCGGCAGCATCCATCTCGCGATCGCCGCCCCCGACGGCGTCGAATCGCGTCGCGCGCGCATCTATGGCGGACGCGACTGGGTGCGCCTCGGCGCCGTCGAGCTCGGCCTCGACTGCCTGCGCCGCCACCTCCAAGGCCTCCCCGTCACCGAGCGCACCGATTTTGAACGCGTGTAGGGGCCGGGTATCAGTGCTCGAGAGCCACAGCACCCTCGGCTTGACGCTTGGCGACGGGTTTGGCAGCCTGAGGGCGGGTCATGATGCGCGGGAGCAGCGGTAGCGATGACGAAATCGGAGCTCGTGCAAAAGCTGTCTGAAACCAACCCGCATTTGTATCAGCGCGACGTCGAGATCATCGTCACCGCGATCTTTGACGAGATCGCCGCCGCGCTGGCGCGCGGCGATCGGGTCGAGCTGCGCGGGTTTGGCGCGTTTTCGGTCAAACGGCGCGATGCCCGCGTCGGCCGCAACCCGCGCACCGGGGACAGCGTGCCGGTCGCGGAAAAGCACATCCCGTTTTTCAAGACCGGCAAGCAGTTGCGCGACCGGCTGAACCAGAGTGCGCCGGCGGCCTGAAGCGGGACGCCTGCCGACGGAGCCCGCCGGATGCGAGTGCTCTACTGGCTCCCGATCCTGGTGATCGCCGCGGTCTTGAGCCTCTTTGCCGCCTCCAATCGCGAGCCGGTGTCCTTGGGCCTGTGGCCGTTGCCCTATCTGGCCGATGTGCCGCTTTACCTCGCCGTCTTCATCGCCCTGCTGGGCGGCCTCATCGTCGGCGCCGCGGCCGCGTGGGTTCGCGGCGGACGCTGCCGGCGCGAGGTGCGGCGCTGCCGCCGGCGCAACGAGGCGCTCGCGCGCGAGCTTGCCGCCACGCAAGCGCAGCTCGCCAGCGAGGCCCAGCCACCTGCGGCGCCATTGCCTGGCGGCCTGCTGAGGTGATCGTCGGGACAGGATTGCCGGGCGGCACAAAGCTTTTGACCTTGCTGCCGCGGCGGGTTCAGTGTGCGGCGGCAAGAAACCGATACCGAAGCGGACCCCTCGATGGACCTACCCGACAGTGTCGCCGCGATCGGCGAGCAGCTCGACGGCGGCGGCGCGATCATGCCCGACCGACATTTGCTGACCGGCGCCGATGTGTTCGCCAGCGAGCGCGACCGGCTGTTTATGCGGCCGTGGATGGCGGTCGATCATGCGAGCCGGCTCGACGCGGTCGAGCGCTATTTCCGGTTTGACGCCGCGACCCGCTCGATCCTGGTCACCCGCGCCGCCGACGGCCGGCTGCACGCGCTGCGCAATGTGTGCATTCACGCCGGCTATCCGGTGTGCGAGGCGGAGGAGGGCGCGGTCGAGCGGCTGATCTGCCCCTATCACGGCTGGGAATTCACCCTCGAGGGCCGCCTCGTCGAGCCGGATCTGTCGGCCCGCATCGACCCGGCGCGGCTGCGTCTGGCGAGTTATCCGATCTGCGTTCGCGACGGCCTGATTTTTGTCGATCTGTCGGGCACCGCCGGAGCCGACGACCAAACGCCCGCGCCGGTCGCGGCGGCGCCGGTTCCGGAATGGCTTGCCGAGGCCGAAATCTTCGAGCGGACCCGCTACACCACCGAGCGCAACTGGAAGTTCGTGCTGCAGCTGCTGAAATCGTCGCCTCATCTGGTATTCGACGAGCCCGACGACGGCGCCCCCATCGCGTTCGGCCCACTCAGCCTGATGATGACTCAGCCGCAACAGGCCGCATTGCTGCGCGTCATCCCGAAATCCGCCGAGCGGACTGACATCCAGCTGATCCGCATGGCGCCGTGCGGCGTGCCTCGCCGGCCGACCGCTGTTGACGGCGCCGATCGTCTCGCGGAGGGGCTGCGACAGGCCGGCGAGGGCAATGCGGCGATTGGATCGAGCGAGCTCGATCGAGAGTTTTTTACCTGGTATTGGTCGCTGATGTCGGCGAGCTGATGGCTCCGCGGCAGCGCCGACCCCGAGCCCAATTAGCGCCATGACCCCTGGCGGCGCGCCGAGCGGGGAAAAGCAAAGCGTGGGCGCGGCCAGCATGACCGGGTTCGCGCGGGCGCAGGGCGAGGCGCAAGGGGTCTCCTGGGCGTGGGAGGTCAAGAGCGTCAACGGCCGCTCGCTCGATCTGCGGCTGCGGCTCGGCCCCGGCTTCGACGCGATCGAGCCGGAATTGCGCGCGCTGATGGCGCAGCGCTTTCGCCGCGGCAATTTCTCGGCCAATCTGTCGGTGACCCGCACCGCGCCGGCGGCGCTGCGGATCAACCGCGAGGCGCTGGCCCAGCTGGTCGGGCTGATCAACGAGCTGACCGGCGAGATCGAGGCGGCGCCACCGCGGCTCGACGGGCTGCTGGCGCTGCGCGGCGTCGTCGAGACCGTCGAGGACGAGGAGGAGGCGGTGGTCGAGGCGCGCCGCCGCGACGTGCTCGCCGGCTGGACGGCGGCTCTGGACCAGCTGATGGCGGTCCGCGCCGAAGAGGGGGCGCGCATCGCAGCATTGCTCGGGGCCCAGCTCGACGAGATGGCAACGCTCGTTGCCGCCGCCGAAAGCTGCGCCGCGGCTCAGCCGGCGGCGATCTTCGAGCGGCTGCGCATGACCTTGGCGGGGCTCGCCGATCTGGCGCCGACGATGCCCGAGGAGCGGGTCGCTCAGGAGGTGGCAATGCTGGCCGCTCGCTCGGACGTCCGCGAGGAGATCGAGCGGCTGCGCGCCCATCTCGAGCAGGCGGGCGAATTATTGCAGCAGGGCGAGGCGGTCGGCCGGCGCCTCGATTTCCTGTGCCAAGAGCTGAACCGCGAGGCCAACACCCTGTGCTCGAAATCGGCCGACATAGCGCTGACCCGCGCCGGGCTCGCGCTGAAAGCGGTGATCGAGCAGTTCCGCGAGCAGGTGCAGAACATCGAATGAGCGCACCAGCGATCCGGCGACGCGGGCTTCTCCTCGTCCTGTGCTCGCCTTCAGGGGTCGGCAAAACGACCGTCGCGCGGCGACTTGTCGAGGAAGATCCGACACTGGCGCATTCGGTCTCGGTGACGACCCGGCCGCGGCGGCCGGGCGAGGTCGATGGCCGCGACTACCGGTTCATTGATCGGCCGCGCTTCGACGCGATGGTGGCGCAGGGCGAATTGCTGGAGCATGCGTTGGTGTTCGGCCATTGCTATGGAACGCCGCGTCGGCCGATTGAGGAAGCGCTGGCCGCTGGGCGCGACATGGTCGGCGATGTGGATTGGCAAGGCACTCGGCAGCTCGCTCTAAAGGTGCGGGATGATCTGGTCTCAATCTTCTTGCTGCCGCCGAGCTTTGCCGCGCTCAGGGCGCGGCTGCGCGCCCGCGCCCAGGACAGCGCGTCGGTGGTCGACGCGCGAATGGCGAAATCGGCCGAGGAGCTGAGCCATTGGCCGGATTGTAATTACGTCATCGTCAACGACGTGGTGGAGAACACCGTCGCCCAAGCCCGGGCCATCGTTACCGCCGAACGCCTGCGCCGTACCCGCCAGCCGGGCCTCGCCGATTTTGTCGCCAGCCTGCGCGGAAGCTGAACCGGCCGGAGCGCCCGGCCCCCTGAATAGGGCCAACGGTTCAGCCGCCGTCACAGAAATTTAACGTTGTCGGGCGCATCTTGCTGGCGCCGGGACGAGAGGGTCATCGAGATTGCATCGGGCGTAATGGTTCCTGGGGATCGTTTCTCAGAACTGTTCCACTGGCAAGGATTGCTCGCTCCAATGAGAATCTCGGTGTTTGGCGCCGGTTATGTCGGTGTTGTCTCGAGCGGTTGCTTGGCGGCGCTCGGCCACCAGGTGATCGCTGTCGATGTGGCGCCGGAAAAGGTGGCGATGCTGAACCGCGGCCAGTCGCCGATCGTCGAGGACCAAACCAACGAGCTGATCGCCGCCGCGGTGCGTGACGGCCGGCTGACCGCGACCGACAATGCCGCCGAGGCAGTCGCCCGCACCGATATCTCGTTTATTTCGGTTGGAACCCCAAGCTTGCCCAGCGGCGGCGTCGCGCTGGACGCGGTCGACGAGGTCGCCGCCAGCATCGGCCGCGCGCTCGCCGGCAAGGCGACGCCGCATACCGTGGTGATGCGCTCGACGGTGCCGCCCGGCACCGCCGAGGACCGGGTGATCCCAAAGCTCGAACGCGAATCCGGCCTGCGGCAGGGCGCTGGCCTTGCCTATTACAGCAACCCCGAATTCCTGCGCGAGGGCAGCTCAGTGCGCGATTTTCATGCCCCGCCGTTCACCCTGGTCGGCGCCGCGCCGGGTGACGATGCCGCAGTGCTGCGAGACCTCTACGCCGCGATCGCGGCGCCGGTTCATGTGGCGCCGTATCGTGTGGCCGAAAGCGTCAAGTACCTCTCGAACCTTTATCACGCGGTCAAGCTCGCCTTTGCCAATGAAGCCGGGCAAATCCTGGCGGCGCACGGCGCCGACGCACGCGAAGCCTTCCGCCTGTTCCGAGAAGACACGCTGCTGAACATCTCGCCCGCCTATCTGCGCCCGGGCTTTGCCTTTGGCGGATCGTGCCTGCCCAAGGATTTGCGCAGCTTTTTGGCGCTCGCCAGTGAAAAGCACATCGCGACGCCGCTGTTGAGCCAGGTGCTGCCCAGCAATCAGAACATCATCGAGCGTGCTTACGAGGCGATCCTGCGGCACGGGCGGCAGCGCGTGTCGCTGCTCGGCCTCGCATTCAAGGCGGGCACGGACGATTTGCGCGAGTCTCCGTTCGTGCTGCTTGCCGAGAAATTGCTGGGCAAGGGGTTTGACCTGCGAATCTTTGACCGCTCGGTGCAGCTGGCGCGTCTGGTCGGCAGCAACCGGACCTATATCGACCGCGAGATCCCGCATATCGAGCGGCTGATGGTGCCCGATGTCGCCGCCGCGCTGGAGGGCAGCCGCCTGGTGGTGGTCGGCCATCTCGGCGCCGAAGATCAGCCGGCGCTGTTGGCTGCGCTGAGCGACCAGACGGTGCTCGACCTGGCCGGGATCAAGCAATTAGAGACCTGGCCGGGGATCAGCTATCGCGGCGCGTGCTGGTGAACCGGCGACCGCGGCTGCTCCTCATCAGCCCGCGTTTTTTGTTCCCGGCGAACGAGGGCGGAAAAATCCGCACCTCAAACATCCTGCGCCACATGAAGGGCGGTGCGTTCGAGCTGGTGCTGGCCTCTCCGGCGCCGGCCGACGCATCCGCGTTCGCGCGGGATCTCGCGGCGGTCTGCGACAGCTTCCGGTCATGGCCGAGCCATGCCCCGTCGCGGCTCCGGCGCCTGTTGGCGCTGGCGGCGCCAGTTCCGGTCAGTGTCGTGACCGACCGCTCCAAAGCCGGGCGCACCGCGGTCGCCCAGGCGCTCGCCGAGGCGCCGGACGTTGTCGTCGTTGATTTTCCGCATACCACGGCGCTGCTGCCCAAAAGCATCGGCTGCGCTTCGGTGATCTTTACCCACAATGTCGAAGCCGAGATCTTTGAGCGCCATGCGACGCTGACGGCGGGTGCTTGGCGCATGGTGTGGCGCAATCAGGCGCGGAAAATGCACGCCTTTGAGCAGGCGTCGTTGCGCCGGTTTGACGCTGTGATCGCCGTCTCGTCGCGTGACGCCACGGCACTCGCGCGACGCTACCGCCTCTCGGCGGTGGAGCAGATCGACACCGGGGTGGACCTAGAGTTCTTTCGCTTTGCATCGCCTGCCGCCAGGTTGGACGGTGGCACGATCGTGTTCACCGGGGCGATGGATTCGCCGGCGAACATCGACGGCGTCAGCTTTCTGATGAATGAAATCTGGCCGATCGTCGCCCGCGCGCGCCCTGACAGCCGCGCCGTGATCGTCGGGCGAAGGCCGCCGGCCTCGCTGGTCGCCGCGGCGCGCGAGCGCGGTCTGGCATGGCGCTTTACTGGCCTGGTCGATGACATCCGGCCCTATGTGGCGGCGGCGCACATCGCAGTGATCCCGCTGCGGATCGGCAGCGGCACCCGAATCAAGGCGTTTGAGGCGATGGCCATGGGTCGCCCGGTGGTTTCGACCCGGGTTGGGGTCGAGGGTCTGGATATCGCGCCCGGTCGGCACTTTCTCGCCGCCGATGATCCGGGTGAGTTTGCCGGCGCGATTCTGCGGCTATTGGGCGACGCGGGACTTTGCCAGACCTTGGCCGGTGCGGCGCGCGCTCGGCTGGAGGAGCGATTTTCCTGGGCGCAGGTCGCCCGGCAGTTCGAGGCGATCTGCCTGCGCGCGCTGGCTCGCAAGGTGTCGCCCGGTTAACCAAGCCTGCTGGCCTGCTTATCCCCGTTCACCGGCGAGGGTCGCTGCTGGCGCGATCCAGGTCTCGACGGATTCGCCGCCGGCCGCCGCGCCAGGGGCGCATCGTGTCGAGCCCAGAGCAAAATATCGCGGCACGGCTTGAGCTTGCAGGGCGGAGTGATGGCGGCCGTGCCTGAGGGGTGCTGCTCGCGGCAGAATTCGCCGGCTGGGTTTTGGCTCAAACGGCACAAAGGGGGGATCCGATGCCGAGCAAGCTCGCACAAATCTGGTTCGCCGCGGTGCTGGCCAGTGCCGGCTCGCCGGCGCTCGCTGCCGGCATGCCGGACATCGGCACCAAGAACTTTGTTCCTGGCAGCGACGCGCCCGCGTATTTGACCAACGAAAACCTCGCCGTGCCGCCGGGCAGCCCGGGCCAGTCGCCGATCGGGACCGCCTACAACCAGACGGCGGGTCCGCCGCTTGTTGCCGCAGCGCCGGCGCGTGGGGCGCAGGCGCAATCGCGGAGCCACGCCCGGTTCGCCGCCGCCCGCCCAAATTCGCATCATGCCGCCGTAAGCTCGGCATCAAAGCGCCGCGCGAGCTACACCTCCGGCCGCCCCGCAGCGGGCAAGCGCAGATCGGCCTCGCGTAGCGGGATGGCGCGGGCGACGCGAAGCGCGCGGGCCACCGCTGCGACGGCGAGGACTGCGGCGGCAAAACGCGGCCGGGCGAGCACCCGGCACGCCGCCGCGAGATCCGCCGCCCGCAGGGGGTGAGCCAAAGCGCCGGCCGCTCGGGGCAGCCGGCGTTGGACAGAAGGGGCTGGGTCGCCATATAAGCGGCGCCATGGGGAAGGTGCCGTTTCTAAAGATGCACGGGCTCGGCAACGATTTTGTCGTGCTCGATGCGCGCCGCGAAGCGATCTTCGTCGGCGTGGCCGGCGCGCAAGCCCTGGCCGACCGGCACACCGGGATCGGCTGCGATCAGCTGATCGTGCTTGAACCGCCGCGTCATCCGGCCGCGGCGCTGCTGATGCGTATCCGCAACTCCGATGGCGGCGAGGCCGAAGCCTGCGGCAACGCCACCCGCTGCGTCGCCTGGCTGGTCGCCCGCGAGACCGGCGATCCGCGGGTCCGGATCGAAACCGTAGCGGGGTTGCTCGACAGCGAGACCATGCCGGATGGGCAGGTCGCGGTCGACATGGGGCCGGCGCGCACCCTTTGGCAGGAGATCCCGCTCGCCCGCGCGATGGACACCGATCGCGCCGCTTTGGCGCTGGGGCCGCTCTCGGCCCCGGTCTGCACCAATATCGGCAACCCGCATGCGACCTTTTTCGTCGATGATGCCGAAACCATCGATCTGGCGGCGCTGGGCCCGGCCCTCGAGCAGCACCCGCTGTTTCCGCAGCGCGCCAATATCGGCGTCGCCACGGTGCGCGACCACGGCAGTATCCGGCTGCGGGTCTGGGAACGCGGCGCCGGGATTACCCGCGCCTGCGGCAGCGGCGCCTGCGCGGCGCTGGTCGCTGCGCACCGGCGCGGTCTCACCGGCCGTGGCGCGGCCGTGGCGCTCGACGGCGGCACTCTCGATATCTGCTGGCGCGAGGATGGGCACGTGATCATGACCGGCCCGGCGGCGCTGAGCTTCGAGGGCAGCTTTGACGCGGCCTTGCTGAGCGGACCTTGAGCCGGGCCATGCAAGGGAACCAGATTGTCACCTTTGGCTGCCGGCTGAACGCGTTCGAATCCGAGGTGATCCGGCGGGCCGCCGCCGAGGCTGGGCTTGAGGGCGCCGTCATCGTCAACACCTGCGCCGTCACCGCCGAAGCCGAGCGGCAGGCGCGCCAGGCGATCCGCCGCGCCCGCAGGCAGCATCCCGAAGCCCGGATCATCGTCACCGGCTGCGCCGCCGAGATAGCGCCGCAGCGCTATGCGGCGATGCCCGAGGTTGACCGGGTGCTCGGCAACCGCGCCAAGCTCTCCGCGCATAGCTATGTCTCGACCAAGCCGCCGGCGCCGGATCTCGGCGAGAGCGCCGCGCATCTGGTCGACGGTTTCGAGGGCAGGGTCCGCGCCTTTCTGCAGGTTCAGCAGGGCTGCGACCATCGCTGCACCTTTTGCATCATTCCCTACGCGCGCGGGCCGAGCTGCTCGGTGCCGATCGGCGCCATCGCCGAGCAGGCGCGCCGCCTGGTTGCCGCCGGTTATCGCGAGATCGTCTTGACCGGGGTCGATCTGACCGCCTATGGCGCCGATCTGCCGGGCGCGCCGAGCTTCGGCCAGATGGTGCGGCGGTTGCTGGCCGCGGTGCCCGAGCTCGAGCGCCTGCGTCTCTCCTCGCTCGACCCGGTCGAGATCGACGAGGAGCTGTGGCGGCTGGTGGCCACCGAGAGCCGGCTGATGCCGCATCTGCACCTCTCCTTGCAGGCCGGCGACGATCTGATCCTGAAGCGCATGAAGCGCCGGCATTCGCGCGCGCAAGCGATCACGGTCGCCCGCCGCGCCCGCACGCTACGCCCGGAGCTGGCGCTCGGCGCCGACCTGATCGCCGGATTCCCGACCGAGACCGAGGACGCCTTTCGCCGCAGCCTCGATCTAGTCGCCGAATGCGGGCTCGCCTTTGTCCACGTGTTTCCCTATAGCGCGCGCCCCGGCACCCCGGCGGCGCGCATGCCCGCGGTCGATGGCGCGGTCGTCAAGGAGCGCGCGGCGCGGCTGCGCGAAGCGGGCGCTGCCGCGCTCGCGGCCGAGCTGAAATCGCGGGTTGGCGGCGAGACCGATGTGCTGATCGAGGCCCCGGGCCGCGGGCGAGCTGCATTCTATGCCGAAATCGGCTTTGCGGATTGCGCCGCGACCGGATCGGTGCGGCGCATGCGGCTGGTCGACAGCAATGCCCAAAGCCTTGTCGGAGTGCCGGTCGCATGAGGTTCTGGCGACGCAATGTTCCGGCCGAGCCGACGCCGGACGTCGAGGAAAGCCCCGAGCCGGATGTCGAGGAGATCGACGAACGGCCGGAATCGGAGCACCGGGCCGAGGGGGCCGTCGAGCTTCGCCGACCGGACAGCTCGTCCGAACCGGGTGAGCTGCCGGCGCCGGAGGCGCCGGTCGAGGAGGCCGAGGATCGGCGACCGGACTACCCGGTCGAACCGACGGCAGAGCCGCCGCTGGAGCTGGGGGTAGCCGACGCCGGCGCCATGCCGCTCGAAAGCGCGGAGCGGCGGGGCTGGCTCGGCCGGCTTCGGGCGGGCTTGTCGCGCAGTTCGGCGCGGCTCAACGACGGCATCAATCAGATCTTTCTGCGCCGCCGGCTCGATGACGAGGCGCTGGCCGAGCTCGAAGAATTGCTGATCGCCAGCGATATGGGGATCGGCGTCGCCGGCGAGGTGACCGAAAGCCTGCGGCGCGCCCGGTTCAACCAGATGGTGGCGCCCGAAGAGGTCCGCGCGGCGCTCGCCGAACAGGTGATCCGGCTGGTCGAGCCGGTCATGAAGCCGCTTCGCATCGACCGCGCCCGCCGGCCGTTTGTGATCCTGGTGATCGGCGTCAACGGCAGCGGCAAAACGACAACGATCGCCAAGCTCGCCAAGCAATACCGCGACCAGGGGCTCGGCGTGGTGCTCGCCGCCGGCGACACGTTCCGCGCCGCAGCGGTCGAGCAATTGCAGATCTGGGGCGAGCGGATCGGCGCCCCGGTGGTGACGCGGCCGGCCGGCTCGGACGCCGCCGGGCTCGCCTATGATGCGCTCGTCGAGGCGCGCGACGAGGGCGCCGACATCCTCTTGATCGACACCGCCGGGCGGCTGCACAACAAGGCCGATTTGATGGGCGAATTGCAGAAGATCGTCCGGGTGCTGAAAAAGGTTGATCCCCAGGCGCCGCATTCGGTGCTGCTGGTGCTCGACGCCACCACCGGCCAGAACGCCCATGCCCAGGCCGAGATCTTTCGCGAGATGGTTGGCGTCACCGGCATTGTCATGACCAAGCTCGACGGCACCGCGCGGGGCGGCGTCCTGGTGTCCCTGGCCGAGAAATACGGCATCCCGATCCACGCCCTCGGCGTCGGCGAAACCGCCGAGGATCTGCGCCCGTTCGAAGCCCGCGCCTACGCCCGCAGCCTGGTCGGCCTTGATCCGGGACGTTGATCTGGGTCCGGCGGTATTCGGCTAGGAACAGTGGCGAGCGGTGGAGCGACAGGATGAGCGAAATCGGCCTTGACGAACTCACCGAAGATTGGGCGAGCGTGAAGCGCCTTCCGCATCAGACCGGGCTGCCGATGGCGGCGGTGTGGATCACCGAAAACGACGGCTATCCGCACGATGTGCGGGTCAAGGTGAGCACTTTTCACGGCGGCCGTGGGTCATGGCGGGCGGCGGTATCGATGGCGGTGCGACCGCTGCCGCGGGAGATCGTGCCCGGCAGCCTGCCGGCCGCCGATATAGCGCTCGTCAGTCGCTGGATCGAACTCAACCGCGCCGTGATCATCGATTTATGGAACCAGGCGATCACGCCTGACGAGGCCATTGCCCGGCTGCAACGGCTCCCGTAACGGCCCTGGCGATGCCGCTGTGCACACGCGAAGATTTGCGGCTGCTCTCGCAGTGAGTTTCGGTCATATGTCACGGTAACTCCAACTCACTGACCGGCAAGAGACAACTTTTTTGTCGAAAATCTTGAATTATGAACAATGGGTGGGTGATGCAATACGATACGGGATCCCCTCAGACCAGTATGACGTTTATGCCGCATTTGGCATGGCCACCGAGAAAAGGCACAGGGGACTGTGACGAAATCATAGTGCGCATCATAGATGAAGGGTTAGAGAGACGAAACTATCTGATGCATCACTTTTTTCGGAGCATAATTACGCAATTTTCAGTGAAGTCGGTCGGCAGTTAATGATCGATGAGCTTGAAGACATTCGATGTAAACTGGCTTTGGCCGAGGGGGTATTAATCGCGATGTCGGGAAGCCTCGATATGCTAGCAGGCAGGAGCAGTCCCTCTACGGATGCCGACGAACAACTTCACACAAAACGGAAAGCGGTCAAACTCTAGGGCACAGCTGCTCTGGAAAACCGGGTTGCCCCTGCCACACATCATTTTGGGGAAAGCGTAAAAGCTGAATGGCTGAAGCATACGAATTCAGACGCTTGAAGGCAATTTACGACGGCGACGGCTCGGAAATCCGCGAGCAATTCATATTCGCAGGATTGCTCCTGACCATCTTCGAGCGGTTCAAGAAGTACATGGTTGGGCAGGTCGACGGCTTCTTCGCTAATCGCCTCGATATAATAGACCACGAACTTAAATATGTTCCGTGAAAAATTCGAAATGTTGATAAAAGATAAAGGTGACAACCTGCCGAGACAACATCGCAACAAGGAATTCCGTGCAGCCGTCCATTGGTTTCATGAGTTGGGAGCCATCACCGAGGAGGAATTAAACGGTATCGAACGCATATATATGCTACGTAACGACATTGTACATCAGATATTTCGAATCATTGCTGACGATAATAAGGATCGTACCAAATGGACGATGCGCTGATGACGTTCACCATCAATCTAAAGCTCATGCGTTGATGGGTGAAAGAAGTTGAAGGTACTACAGACCCCGACTTCGATAAGGAAAAGTACGATAACACTGATTGGACGAGGTGAATTTGCCGATACCGATCTTCCTCCGGGAGATCATCCTCAGATCCCTCGTTGGCAACATACCGCTCAACGGAGGCCCAACAACCGCGAAGATATTGGCACGGCGCAACAGGATGTGAGCTAATCAACAGCTTGTGCCGTCGCGCACCCGACAGAAACCCGCCGCCTGTCGCAAACGATGCATCCTGGAAGATTGGTCGGCATCGACCTATAGTATGAAGGCACCCCACTGCGACGAAGGCTACGAAATGAGCGTCAGAACGGCCGACTTATTCATGGAGGTGAAGTCGTCGTTGGGATGCCGCGCCGCTTCTTGATGCGCATCAGCGCCATACACGCGGCATCGACGAGGAAGTGTCACCGCGATCCTTCGCTCGCCCTGCATTCGGCCGAACTTCATGGCTTCGCGATGTCGCCAGCAAGAGCTCGCACCTGGGCAGCGGCGACAACCAGGTCGTCTTTGCGATGGCCGGCATGGGAGCGAAGGTGACGAGCGTCGACATTCCGAGCAGCAGCTCGGTGTCGCGCGTGGGCGTGCAGCTGAACCGCCTGGGTGACCCGCGGGATGTCGTAGATCGCCAGCAGCCCCTCGATCTCGATACGCGCGCGCGCCTCCTCCTTCCACGCCTTGCGCTCGGCCCCGGCGCTCGCCGAATTCATTAAGCTCGAGATAGCCCGCCGGATGGTCGGGGTCACCGGCATTGTCATGACCATGCTCGACGGCACCGCGCGGGGCGGCGTCCTGGTGTCCCTGGCCGAGAAATACGGCATCCCGATCCACGCCCTCGGCGTCGGCGAAACCGCCGAGGGATCTGCGGCCGTTCGAAGCCCGCGCCTACGCCCGCAGCCTGGTCGGCCTCGAACCCTGATCTCGGCGGTGCGGCTCGCCAAAATGCGCGGCCCGTGACAAAGTAGTCTATCGGTTGCTCAAAGGCGACGACATGGCCGGCGAAACTGAGAACTTGGTGCTCGAACTCCCGCGTGCGATACGCGGCGACATTGCCGATATCAAGGCGGACATGCGCGAGTTTAGGGAGCGGCTCGGCCTGATAGAGGGCCAGGTGGCCGGCCATTACGCCCTTTACGCAACGCTGTCACACCGCCTCGATCGGGTCGTCGAGGATGTGCAGCTGATCAAGCGCCGTCTCGATCTGGTCGATGCCTAAGGGCCGAGCTGCCGAGCCTACGTGCTCGGGCGTGAATTGACTGGGTGCGCGCAGGATGCCTAGGGTCGGTGGCGACGGGGCCGGTCCCGCATTTCCTCTTATCCTTCGGCGACACGCATGACACCGCAGCCGGAGCATTGAGATGCCGTCGTTCAGCTGGTCGGCGATCAATGGCGGCGGCGAGGTGGTTCGCGGCGTTATGGACGCGCCCGACCGCACCACCGTGGTCGAGCGGCTGCAGCGCCAGGGGCAGACGGTGCTGCGCGCCGACCCGGCCACCGGGCGGCGCGGGCTTGGCGAGTTCTTGCAGCTCGAAATCGGCGGGGCGCGCGGGCTCGACAAGAATGCGCTGAGCGAAGCCACCCGCGAGCTCGCGATCATGCTGGCGGCGGGGCAGGATCTCGACCGGGCACTGCGCTTTGTCGTGGACAACACCCGCAACGCCCGCGCCCGCGCGATCCTCGGCCGGGTGCGCGACAAGGTCCGCTCGGGCAGCTCGCTGGCGGCGGCGCTGGCTGGCGAGCCGCGCAGCTTTGCCAAGCTCTATGTCGGCCTGGTCCGCGCCGGCGAAGCGGGCGGCACCTTGCCGGCGACGCTCGAGCGCCTCGCTGCTCTCCTCGAGCGCGAGCGCAGCCTGACCGCGAGCATGCGCGCGGCGCTGATCTATCCCGCCCTGCTGGTGGTCGCGGCGATCGGCTCGATCGTGCTGCTGCTCGACTACGTGCTGCCGCAGTTCACCCCGATCTTCGAGCAGGCCGGCGCCCAATTGCCGACCGCGACCCGGGTGCTGATGACGCTCGGCACCGTGGTCGGAGCCGCCACGCCGTGGCTGCTGGCGGCGGCGGTGGTCGCCGGCGTGGTCATCCGCCAGCTCTTGGCGCAGCCCGCCTATCGGCTGCCGTTCGACCGATTGCTGCTGCGCCTCCCGATTGCCGGCAGCCTGATCCGCGAGACGCTGGCCGCGCGCCTGACGCGCACGCTCGGCAGCCTGTTGGAAAATGGCGTGCCGCTGATCGCCGCGCTCGGCATCGCCAAGGAGGCGCTGGGCAATCTCGCCGCCGCGGCCGCGGTCGAAGCCGCCTCGCTCGAGGCCAAGGGCGGCGCTGGCCTCGCCCGCCCGCTGGCCGCCTCGCGAGTGTTTCCGGCGCGCACGATCCACCTGTTGCAGCTCGGCGAGGAGGCGGCGCAGCTTGCCCAGATGTCGCTGAAGGCCGCCGACATCCACGATGAGGAAGCGCGATTGAAAATGCAGCGGCTGGTGGCTCTGGCGGTGCCGCTGATCACGATCACGATGGGTCTCGCGGTGGCCGGCATCATCAGCGCGTTGTTGACCGCGATGCTGAGCCTTAACGACTTGGCCCATTGAGGCCGGGGCGGCGATGCCGATACGCCGCGGCACATCGGCCGCCGCTCGGGATCGCGGCTTCAGCCTGATCGAGCTCCTGGTCGTGCTCGCGGTAATGGGGTTCGCGCTGGTGCTGATCGTCGGCTACAAGGCGCCGTGGAGCCGCACGCTCGGGCTCGACGGGACCGCTGCCGAGCTGGCTTCGGATTTGCGCCTGGCGCGCTCGCAGGCGATCGCCGACAATCGCCCGGTCGCCCTAAGGTTGGATCTGGCCACCCATCGCTACCGGGTCGGCGCCGCCCCGCCGCGCCTGCTGCCGGCCAAGCTGTCGGTCGGTATGTTGACGGTCAATGGCGAGAAGCTCGGCGCCACGACCGGCGACATCCGCTTCAACCCGGACGGCAGCTCCACCGGCGGCCGCATCACGCTCGCCGACGGGACGCAGCGGGTCGCGGTCGGGGTCGACTGGCTGACCGGGCGGGTCACGGTCGCCGATGGGCGCTGAGCGCGCGTCGGCTGATGCCGGCTTTACCCTGCTCGAGGTGGTGGTGGCGCTGGCGATTGCATCGCTGGCGCTGGTCGCGCTGTTTCAGGCCGGCAGCGGGGGGTTGTTCGCGGTCGACACCGCAGCGCGCGCCGAGGAGGCGCTGCAGCGGGCCCAGTCGCACTTGGCCGCGGTCGGCCGCAACGCGGCCCTGATCGAGGGGGACACGAGCGGCGATGACGGCGGCGGCTACCGCTGGCAGCTGCGCATCAAGCCGCTGATGCAGCGGCCGGGGGTGGCTGCCGACGGGGTCACCGCGCAGACGACGACCCTGTTCGATGTCGAGGTCGCCATTTCCTGGCGGCAGCAGGGCCACAAACGGGCGGTCGTGCTGCGGACCTTGCGGCTCGGCGCCGGCGGCGCTTCCGGCTGAGCGCGAGCGTTGGAGGCGAGCGGCGGGCATGGCGGGGATTGATCGGCGGGTGGCCGAGAACGGCGCGACCGGCCGGCAGAGCGGGTTCACGTTGCTCGAGATGCTGGTCGTCGTGGTCGTGCTCGGCCTGCTCATGGTCGGGCTCACCCAGGGCGTGCGCGCCGGTCTTGCAATGTGGAGCGCGCAGCAGCGCCGCCTCGGCGACACCGCAGAGCTCGACGCCTCGGCACGCCTGCTGCGCACGCTGTTGACCGGCATTGCCGCGGCGCCGTCGGACGGCTCGGCCGGAGCCGCTGTCGAGGCGATCAAGGGGGAGAGCGATCAGCTGAATTTTGTCGGCGACCTGCCGACCGGCCTCGGCACCACGCGGCGCGCCGACATCACGATCGCGCTGCGCGGGCATCGCCTGGTGCTGAGCTGGACGCCGCATCTGCATGAGCTCGTGGTGGCGCCGCCAACGCCGCCGATCGAGACCGAGCTGATCCGAGGCGTCGCCCGTCTCGGCTTCTCTTATTGGGGCGCCACTGCCCCCGACCAGCCCGCGGCCTGGCAGTCGCAGTGGACCGGTGCTGCGGCTCCGGCGCTGATCCGCGTTCATCTGGTGTTCGAGAAGGGCGACCGGCGGCGCTGGCCGGATCTGATCGTCGCCCCGGAGCTTTGAGCCCGGCGATTCGTCGGGACGGCGGATTGGCCGTGCCCCGGGGGCGGGGCGAGGGTTCGTGTCTCGTGCGAAGAGACTGATGCTGCAACCCTCGATACGGGAAATTAAGGCTCGATGGCGGATAGTTGACCCCCGTCTGGTGCTGCAAACGCCTTGATCGGGCCACATTCGGGCCGCTTTTTAGTTGAGGCAAGATTGGCGTCCGGTCTGCCTTTGCCGCGCGCCCTACGCTCTGTAGCATGGCGGCGCGGCTTCTGGCGGATTTGGCTCGGCTCGGTTCCAGGTCATGGTGCGCGACTTCCTTAGCTGGTGGTTCGGACAGCTGGCAGACCTGCTACCCCCATCGTTGCGCCGCTCTGATCCGACGGCCGCGGATGCGACGGTGATCACGCCGCTGATCGCGCAGGACGGGAGTGTCGCCGAAATCTCGGTCGGCCTGCGCCGGGGCGGCAAGGAAGCGGTCATCGGCCGCTTTGCCGTCGGCGCTGCGGCACTCCCCGAATTGCCGCGCTCGTCCGGCAAGCCGGTGGTATTGCGCCTCGGCGAGGCCGAGGTGCTGGGCAAGACGCTCAGCCTGCCGCTTGCCGCCGAACGCGAGCTTGATCAGGCCTTGGCCTTTGAAATGGACCGGGAAACCCCATTCAAGGCCGAGCAGCTCTATTGGAACCACCGGATCACCGCGGCCGACCGGCAGAGCGGTCGCCTGTCGGTGCGTCTGCTGTTGATCCCCAAGGCCACGCTCGCCCCGCTGCTGGCGTTTTTGCGCCAGACTGGGCTCGCCCCGGTTCGGGCGGAGATTGCCGAGGGGCCCGATGCCGGTTGTTGGCTGCCGCTCGACGGCGACGACCGCCCCGCCCACCGTGGCGCCAGCCGGCTGATTAAGCCGGCCGCGGCCTGTTGCGCGGCGCTCGCGCTGGCCGCGATCCTGATCCCGTTCGTGCGCCAGTCGATAACCATGGCGGCGCTCGATCGCCAGCTCGCCGTCGGGCGCAGCGCCGCCGCCGAAGCCGCAGGGCTGCGCCGGGAGATCCGGCGGTTGTCGGGCAGTGCCGACCTGGTGCAGAAGGAGCGCGACCGAGTCGGCCAGCCGCTGGCGGTGCTCGCCGCGGCCACCCGCGTCATGCCCGACGACAGCTATGCGACCGAGATGGAGCTGCGCCAGCGCAAGCTGACCTTGAGCGGCCGCTCGGCTGCTGCCGCCCGCCTGATCGGAGCCTTTGCCGCCAATCGGGAGTTCCGCAACCCGGCCTTTGCCGCGCCGGTCACCCGGATCGAGGCGCTCCACCAGGAAATCTTCACCATCATCACGGAGGTCGCGCCGTAATTTCGCTCGCAACCATGCCGACCGGCCGGCCGGGCCGGCTTGTGGCGTTGGGTTTGGCGCTGGTCGTGCTGGGCGGCCTTTATGTGATCGCCGTGGCTCCGTTGCTCGATCTCTACGCGCAACGACAGGAGCGGCTGGAGGACGGTCGCATGCTGTTGCCACGGCTGCAGGCCGCCGCCGCCACGCTGCCGGAATTGCGCGCGCGGGTCGCCGGGCTGCGGGCGGAGGCGCGCACCCGCAAGGTGACCCTCGACGGCGCCAGCGACGCGATCGCCTCGGCCAACCTGCAGAGCCGCATCGACGGCTTTGCCACGTCGATTGGCGCGACCATCGGCAGCACCGAGAGCCTTCCGCCCGAGACGAGCGACGGCTACCGCCGCATCGGCCTGCGGTTTGCGCTGAGCGGGCCGTACGAGACCGTGGTCAAGCTGCTCGCCAAGCTCGAGGAGGCGACACCCCCGCTGATCGTCGACAATCTGCAAATTCATGGCGTGCTGCGGCGGCCGGGGTTGCCGTCGGGCGGCGAGGCCGAGCCCGATCTCGATGCCGGGTTCGATGTTTACGGTTTCCGCAACGACGACAAGCCGGTGGCCGGCAAGCCATGATCGAGCGCTTGATGCTTCCGTTGCTGTTCGCTGGCTGCGCCCTGTTCGCGGCGATTGTTGTGGCCGAAATCGAGCCGGCGCCGCCGACGTCAAAGATCGCGATCGCCGTTCCGCCCGCGCCGGATGCCACGAGCGCCCCGATCCCCCGCGACGACGAGAGCCGGTACGACGCTTTGCTGGCGACGACATTGGCGCGGCCATTGTTCAGCACCACCCGGCGTCCGCCGCAGCGGGGCGGCGGTGACGATGCCGCCGATGCGGGGCTGGCCGATACACGGCTTGCCGGGATCGTGACCGAACCCGGCCGCCGGATCGCGATCTTCGCCCCGGCCGGCGCCAAGGCCCTGACGGTCAGCGAAGGTCAAACCGTCGGCGGCTGGCGGATCGAGAACATTACCCCGCTCGAAGTCTCGTTGAGCGGGCCGGACGGAACCAGGACCTTGCAGCCGAAATTCGACCCGAACCTGGTTCCGGCGTCCGGACCGCCCAGCGTCGTCGATAGGCCGGCGGCGCCGGGCGTGTCACCGTTCCCCGCGGCGGTGCGGCCGGGCGTGCTGCCGCCGGTCTTCAACCGCGCGCCGCCGCGCCCGGGCCAGTTGCGAGGACGCCGGTGAAGCACGGCTGGCGATCGGCGGCGCTGCCGATTTTGGGACTGGCGCTGGTCGTCCTCGCTTCGTGCAAGCCACCGCCAGCGCCGGGGCTCACTCCGCTCGAGCAGCCGATGGTCTTGCAGCCGGCGGCGCCGCGCATCAGCGGCCCGATCCCAGCCAATCGTCCCTACGAACGCGCGTTTGAGGATCGGCGCGCCCCGAGGATCGCGGGCGCCGCGGCGGAGCCGCCGCCGCCGCCCGGTGTCGTCACTACTCAGAACGGCGATGTGACCCTCAATTTTGTCGATACCGACATTCGCGAGATCGCCCGCACGATCCTCGGCACGACGCTCAAGCTCGATTTCACCATCGATCCCGCCGTGCACGGCACCGGATCAATCGAGACCGCGACGCCGCTGGCGCGCTCGGCGCTGCTGCCGGCACTCGAAACCATGCTCAACCAGAACGGCGCGACCCTGGTGCAGCGGGGCGGGCTCTATGCGGTCGTGCCGGTCGCGGTCGGCGCGCTGACCAACCAGGCCGCGGCGGCGGGTGCCGTCGGCGCCGGCGCCCAGGTGGTGCCGCTGCGCTATGCCGCGGCCAAGGATTTGGCCAAGCTGCTTGAGCCTTATGTCGGCGAGGGCGGCAAGATCGCCGCCGACCCTGGGCGCAATGCGCTGCTGGTGACCGGCGATGCGGCGGTGCGCGAGACCCTGGTCGGCCTGATCCGCGCCTTCGACATCGATATTCTCTCCGGCCGATCCTACGCGCTGTTCCCGGTCGGCGACGGCGACCCGGCCAAGATCGCGGGCGAGCTTGAAAAAGTGATGCAGGCGCAGGCCGAGGGTCCGCTCGGCAGCATCGTTCAAGTGCTGCCGATGGAGCGGGTCGATGCGGTTCTGGTGGTTTCCTCGCAGCCGCGCTACATCGATGACGCCGATCGCTTTTTCAAGCTGGCGGCGCGGGTCGAGGACGCCACCGCGCGGACCTGGCACGTCTATTACGTGCAGAATGGCCAGAGCTCGGATTTGGAGAACCTGCTGCAGCGGGCGTTTACCCCCGGCCACGTGTCGCCGACCCCGGCGGCTCCCGGCAGCACCGCTCCCGGCGCGACCCCGGCGGCGCTGGGCTTCGGCAATGCCCCTGGCGGCACACCCGGAGTCGGCGGTGCGGCGGGCGGCATCACCTCGACCGGCGCCTCTGGTGGGCTCCCGGGGACGACCGGGCAGACTGGCGGCGGCACCTCGGGCGGCCTCGGTTCAAACATCCCGGCGATGCCGACCGGGACCGCGACAGCGGAGACCCCGGCGACCGAGCCGCTGTCGGCCGAGACCGGGGGCGCCGCCGGGGCCGGCGCCGAGAACCGGATCCGCATCATCGCCAACCGGACCAACAATGCGTTGCTGATCTACGCGACGGCGAACGAGTATTCGGTCATCGAGGGCATGCTGCACAAGATCGACATCATTCCGCTGCAGGTGCTGATCGAGGCCACGATCGCCGAGGTCGATCTCAACGACCAGCTGCAATACGGGACCCAGTTCTTTTTCAAGACCGACCACATAGCCGAGACCTTGGGAGTGTCCAACATAAGTTCGAGCCTGCCGACGATCCCGGGGATCAGTGGGCTCACCTTTCCGTCGGCCTCGCCATATTTCATCCTGAGCAAGGGGCCAAATTTCGCGCTGGCGGCGCTATCCCAGGTGACCAAGGTCAAGGTGCTGTCAGCGCCCGAGGTCATGGTCCTCGACAACCAGGCGGCACGCTTGCAGGTCGGCCAGCAGGTGCCGGTTTTGACCGGAACCGCGACCAGCACGCTGGCGGCCGGCGCCCCGGTCGTCAACAGCGTCGATTACCATGAGACCGGGGTGATTATGCAGGTGACCCCGCGGGTCAACACCGGCGGCCTCGTCACCCTCGACATCGCCCAGGAAGTCAGCGACGTGGCCGCGGCGGCGACCAACACGGTCATGGGATCGCCGACCTTCGACGACCAGGTGTTTCGCACCCGGGTGGCGGTTCAGGACGGTCAGACGATCGGCATGGCCGGGTTGATCCGTGACAACGTCTCGCAGGGCAACACCGGCCTGCCGTTTCTCAAGGACATCCCGGTTCTCAGCACGCTGTTTTCGACCCAGGCCAACTCGCGGATGCGAACCGAGCTGTTGGTGCTGATCACACCGCACGTGGTGCGCGACCAGCGCGACGCGCGCGCGCTGACCGAGGATCTGCGCAGCCAGCTGATCAACGCCGGTCTGGTCCCGCAGCAGGTCGAGCGCCAGGGCGCCACGGGCTCGGCTAATCCCAACGGCTTATGAAACCGGGGCGGCGGGAGCCGCCGCAAATATCGTGGCGCCGCAGCGGCGGGTTCGCGCTCATCATCGTGCTGTGGACCCTGGTGCTGATCGCCTTTGTCATCCTCCACATGACGGCGAGCGGGCGAACCGAGATCCGCATCGCCGACAATCTGGTCGACAACGCCGTTACCGGGGCAGCCGCCGACGGGGCGATCGCGGAGGCCATCTTCAACCTGTCGAGCCCGCAGCCCGACCAGCGTTGGCCGCTCGACGGCGCCGCTCACCTCTTGACCATCGGCGACAGCCGGGTCCTCGTGCGCCTCGAAAACGAGGCGGCGCGGATCAACCCGAACCTCGCCTCGCCGATTTTGCTGGAGGCGCTGCTGCGGGCCGTCGGCACTGACCCCGATGCCGCGCGCCGTCTCACAGCGGCGATCGCCGATTGGGTCGGCACTGCCGAGAATTCGCGGCCGCAGGCGGCCCTGCTGGCGGAATATCAGGCGGCGGGGCTTGATTACGGGCCGCCGGGGTCGCCGCTCGAAACCTTGGGCGAGCTTGGCCGGGTGCTCGGCATGACCCCGGCGCTATTGGCTAAGCTGCGGCCGCATTTGACCTTGTTTGGGCCGGCCGAGCCCGACCCGACCGCCGCCGACCCGGTGGTCGCCGCCGCCCTCGCCCAGATTTCGCAACAGGACCAAGGCGCTTCGCCGGTCAACGTGGAGCCTGCGGATGTGCTGACGGTGCGGATCATCGCGGCGGCGCTCGGGCCGGGGAACGCCCGGGTCACCCGCACCGCGATCGTGCGCGTCGGACCGTCGCTGCCGCAAGGCTATGTCGTGCTGGCCTGGGGCAACCGGGTCGATTGACCGCAGCGGTTTTCGACCGAGCAAGCGTAGGGCGGAACAGCGCAGCGCATTCCGCCGCTCGGCCGGCGTTGCCTCTCGACACTTCGCCTCTCGGCACTTCCTCGGCGCCAAACTACCCTCGCCCATTATCCTTCGGGAACACGGCCCGCAAACCGATGCGGCCCCGCAAACCAAAAGCGCGCGCCGCGGCCGGCGGAAGACGCCGCCGCTTTTCGGCTCTACGCGTGCTAGCCGCGCCTCGCTTCCTAATTTTTTGATTACGATGGAGAAAGTGTCGAGAGCCGAAGGGAGATATAGGGCTTGCATGTTGGTGCGGCCATAACGATCTTACCTCGGTCTTACCAGCCGCATCCAGAGCCGACCATGGCAGCCGATGAAACACTGACGACCACGGTGTCGACCAAGGGGCAGGTCATTCTGCCCAAGGCAATTCGGCAGCGCAGGCGTTGGGAGCCCGGCACCCGTTTGGTGGTCGAGGACACTCTCGATGGGGTGCTGCTAAAGCCGGCGCCGGGTTTTGCGCCGACGCAGCCGGAGGAGGTGGCCGGGATGCTCGCTTTTCGCGGGGGGCCAAAAACAATCGAAGATATGGATGCGGCCATAACTGCGGAAGTGAGGCGGCGCCGTGCTCGCGGTCGATACTAACATTATCGTCCGCTATTTGACCGCCGACCACCCGGAGCAGTTCGCTAAAGCGAGTGCGCTGATCCAGGGCGAGGATGTGTACGTCTGCTCGACCGTTCTGCTCGAAACAGAGTGGGTGTTGCGCCGTGGCTACCGGTTCAGCCGCGATCAGATCAGTGCTGCCCTGACCGCCTTCGCGGGACTTCCGCGCGTCACTCTGGAGGACGCTGCTTTGGCCGCGAAAGCATTGGAATGGATGCGGAGCGGGCTGGATTTCGCCGATGCGTTGCACCTCGCAAAGGCGGCGGGATGCGAAGCCTTCGTCAGCTTCGACCAGCGCTTCGCGGCAGTCGCCAATACCTTGAGCGAGGTGAAAGTGCGCACGCCCTGACCGAGAGCCAACCATCCGCACCCTAAGCATGCCTTGGACCTTGCTGTAGAAGACGGCTTTGCGATGACCAGCTGCAAAAGGCTGACAGCAGAGAAAAAAGGCTGACAACAGAGAACCCGATAAACCGAGGTGCGATTTGGACAAGACCGGCAGGCGTGGCCGCCGCCAATTCAAGGCCTATGAGGACACCCGCTTTTTGCGGAGCAAGGATGCGCGCGCGCTGCGCATCCTCGCCGAATATTTGGAGCCGCTCTATCGCTTCCAGCGCCATAACGTCCAGGACACGATCGTCTTCATGGGGTCGGCGCGGCTCCTCTCGGAGGAGGCGGCACGGGCGGCGCTGGCCGAGGCGGAGCGGGCCGGAGAGGGCGTCGAGATGGCGCAAACAGCGCTCTCGCTGTCGGTCTATTACGAGGCCGCGCGGGAACTCGCCCAGCGGCTGACCGCCTGGTCGAAAAAGCTCGGCCAGGACCAGCAACGCTTTGTCGTCTGCACCGGCGGCGGCCCCGGCATCATGGAGGCCGCCAATCGCGGCGCTTCCGAAGAAAACGGGCTCAATGTCGGGCTGACGATCTCGATCCCGGACGAAGAATTCGACAACCCCTATGTGACCCGCGAACTCCACTTCTATTTTCATTATTTCTTTATGCGCAAATTCTGGTTTGTCTATCTGGCCAAGGCGGTCGTGCTGTTCCCGGGCGGCTTTGGCACGCTCGACGAAATGTTCGAGATCCTGACCTTGGTGCAGACCCGCAAGACGCGCAAGCAAATGCCGATCGTGCTGTTCGGCACCAAATATTGGGACGACGTGATCAACTTCGACGCCCTCGTCAAATACGGCACGATCAGCGCTCGGGACCTCGACATTTTCCACCGCACCAATTCACTGGACGATGCCTACGACATCATCACCAAGGGCCTGACCGAGAACGCCCTCGCCATCCCCGGGCCGGTGCTTTAATGCAATCTCGATCTGCGCGCGCAGCCGCTCCCCAGCGCGCTGCCGACCGAGGGCCGCCGACGGTTTCACATTGCCCTCGGACGACATAAGCTCGGGCGATGGCGTACCAAGTTTTTCGGGTCGAGATTACCCGCGACGAGACGCGCAACTCAGCACCGGTCGGCATCGAGATTACCGCTTACATCGATCGCATGCCCGAGACCAACGAGGCGACGATCGGGCGGTTGAGCCGGGCGTTGCGCGGGGTGTGGAACAGCCGCCTGCAATACACCGGCGATTTCGACACCTTGGCCGAGGCGCTGGCCGCGATCACCGTGGCTTATCCCGAGGCTGACCAGATCCGCTGCTACGAATACTCGGTCGATGACGAGTTTGCGCGCGAGGTGGCGCCGCTAGTGCGGTCCGGCGAGAAATGGCTGCCGGGCGGCTAGCCGCAAGGGCTTCGGCCTGGACCGGTGCGTTGCCCGGACCCGGACTAGGTGCGTAGAGCACCGGGCGGGCGTGCGTAGATGATGTGCTTTGCGTAATTCGGCGATAATGGCGGGACAAAGCGGCGCACCGCTGGGCCGCCCCAGCCGCCGAGCGGGTCGGTCAACTCCTCGGGTTCCAGATCGATTGCCGCCGGGACCAGCCGCACCCGCTCATCGGCCGTGTGAAAACTGCATGTCCGCCTTCCTCGGACCCCTTTCCCGTCATTCCCGCGCAAGCGGGAATCGGGATTTCAGCCTGTTGCCCTGGGTCTCCGCTTTCGCGGGGACGACGATTTGGATGGCCGGCACGGTTTTCACACAGCCTGTCATGCGGGTGCCCGGGCGGGAATTCACCGCCGAAGGTATAGATCGGCGCAGGCTTAGGAGCATTTGTCGGCCCGCTGCGTGAGCCTAGCCACCGCGCGTTTGCAGCAGCGTGGTCCCTCTGCCCATTCAGATAATGGACATAATTTATATACGATGAAATAGGAGGAGCAGGGGATCCGCTATATCCATTTACAGAGTGGCGGACAAGGTCCATGTTGTCCGCTGCACGGGTGCGCAGAATATAGCGCACGAATAGATCAGCAAAAGGGTCACTGACCGCATCATGAAGGACCGGCGCCAACCTCGGATTGGCAGAAGCAAGGCGGACGACCCGATCGCGTGCAAGAACGCGATTGCACCCGAGTAACGGCGGTGGAAATGCGCCTGACCGACGAGGAGCGGGCGATGCTGGCCGGAGAGCTGGGCGCGCCGCGGCGCTGGGCGCTGGCGCACCAGATCGCGGTCGGCGAGTTTTTCGACGCCGCCGATTTTGTGCCGGTGAGCCAAGCGCATATCATGGCCGACACAGAATCGCTGGGCGAGGCCGGGGTGCGGTTTCTCGAAGGCCTCGCCGCGATGCCGGAAACCGAGCGGCGGGTCAAGGTGCCGACGATCACCGATCCGCGCGGCGTCGATTTCGCCGTCTATCGCCGGCTCGGGCAGAGCGAATGGATGGCGGCGCTCGAGCGGCGGGCGATCGACGCGTTGCGCGCCTTCGGCGTGCTGATGACCGACACCTGCATCAACTACCAGACGATCATGGCGCCGGTGCGCGGCGAGCATGTCGCCTATGGCGATACCGGGGTCGTGATCTACGCCAACAGCGTGCTCGGCGCCCGCAGCAACTTCGAGGGCGGCCCTTCGGCGTTGGCCGCGGCATTGAGCGGCCGCACCCCGCGCTACGGCTGTCACCTCGACCAATGCCGCCGCGGCACCAGGCGGTTCCGGCTGACCGCGGCGCCGGGCGATCTGAGCGAATGGGGTGCGGTGGGCGGCATCGTCGGCGAGGCCTGCGGCTCGTATTGGCAGGTCCCGGTGGTCGAGGGGGTCGAGCCGGTGCCCGGCTCCGACGCGCTGAAGCATTTTGGCACGGCATTGGCGAGCTACGGCTCGGTGCCGCTGTTTCACATGCCAGGGATCACCGCCGAAGACGTTGCATTTGCCGGGCCGCCGGCAGATGCGGCGATCATTGGCCGGGCTGAGATCGACGCCTTCCTCGCGCGCTATGCCGCCGCCGGCGACAAGCTCGACGTCGTCGTGTTCGGCGCACCGCAACTGTCGCTGTTCGAGATCGCCGCGGTGGCCGACGCATTGGATGGCCGCCGGCTGCATCCTGACACCACGCTGCTGGTCACGACCTCGCCCGAGATCAAGCACGCCGCCGACCGCATGGGGCTGACCGGGCGCATCGAGGCCGCCGGGGCGGTCGTCGCGCAAGGCATCTGCTTTTATCAGAGCTACGCGCGCGAGATGGCCGAGGCCAACGGCTGGACCCGGCTGATGACCAATTCGGCCAAGCTCGTCAACATCATCGGCGGGTACGGCTACCGCCCGAGCCTCGCTCCCCTCGAACGCTGCGTCGCCTCGGCTGTGGCCGGCCGGGTGTGTTGATCATTTTCTGCCGGAGGGCGCGGCAGATCCGCCTCCGCTGCTCCGGTCACCTCGAACGCAAAGCGGAAGTGCGGCAGGTCCTCGCCGGGATGATCGGCTTGGTAGGTGAGCTGAGGGATCAGAAAATTGCGCGGGCGTTGTTCTTCGCCGCGGTAGATAGCAGGATAAAGGTCGACGAAATGCCGGCCGGGTGAGCCCGTCGCTCGCAGCGGGGACTCGACATCGCCTTGGCTGTTGAAGGCGCAGGCATAGCCGATATAGCTGTTGTCGTAGACGATCGTGTAAATGTTTGCGGTCTCGGTCCAGCCCACACCTTTCAAATGCACGGTAAAGGGCGTGCCCGGGGGGCCGCGCTCGACATCGAGCGGAAGCGCGATGGGTTTGATCCAGAAGCTTCCTGTCTGCTTCGCGCCGCTGTTCTCGACAGAGAGCTTGTGGGGGCCGCCGAGGTCGTCGGGAACAGCAAAATGGAACCCGACGCGGCCTGCGGGGTCCGCGATGGTTTCGGCAACGGGTCTCGATGCTTCATTCCAGCCATGGCCGCCGACGCGGTTGCCGATGGTGGTGGTCCACAGGAGGGTGTAGCGCTGGCCTGGTGTGAAACCGGCCCCGCTGACCGTTACCGGCTGGCCGACTCCGGCGAAAGGGGGCGCCGCCGCCAGCGTGCCCGGCACCGGCAACCGACGTATGCTCTGCTGCGCCTGCTCCGAGGCCGGCGGCGGCAGTACCGGCGCACCCGGCATAAGGTTGAAGCGCAACGCGAAATGCGGGCGGTTGGATTCGGGACTCTGCTGCATATTACGGTAGGGAAAGGTGAATTCACCATGCAGTACCTCGATGACGTGCACGCCGGATCCACCGCTGGCTGGAATGGTGAACTTCGCCGCCCCTGCCGTCGTCACCGCCGATATCCAGCCCGTGAAATTGTTGTCGTAGAGCAGCATCCAGCTGTTCTCGAGCGGTCGCCAGCCGATACCCTTGACCTCGACCATGATCGGCGTGCCCACCGCACCCGTTGTCGGGGACAGGGTCACCGACATATCGACGGAAAAGCCGGCCTGGATGAAAAGGCGATCCGCGCGTTGCAGCACGACATCGTGCTCGAAGCCGAAATCCTCGGGCACGGTGAACATTGTCGCGAGCTTGCCCGCCGCATCGGTCCGGACCTTGGCGATCTCGAAGGAGGCAGGCGTGTATTCGCGACCGTGATATTCCGCTTGCGCGACCTTCCAACGGCCCTTAACCGTGCGCCAAACGAGCTGGAAATCCGTGTCGGCCGGGAGCCCCTCTGCCGTGACCCGGACCGGCGTTCCCGGCGGGCCATGCTCGGGCGACACAGCCATTCGCCCGACAAAGCCGTGCGGCGTGGCGAGGGGTGCCTCGCGGCCAAACTGCGCGCTTGCGGTAGCCGGCGCCAGCACGGCGACTGCGGCGAGAACACCGCGCACCGCAGCGCCCCAGCCCCCGATCATCGGGTGCTCACTTGCTGGGTTCGAAGGTGCCTGGGATCACTGTCAGCCATGATAGTTTGTTGTTGATCGGCTCCCAGGTCTGGGTCGTGCCGTCCAAGGCGGTGGCGACCACCTTGTAATTGAAGGTTCCGGTCGGGTAGTCCTCGGGGATCGACCATCCAGCCGACCAAAGGTGGTCGGTGGGTGCATTCGGGGGGTGGCCGCCGAAATGTGCCGGAAATTTCTGCCCGTCGGACAATTCGACGACGACGCTCTTGAGGCCCTTGTCGTCGAGTTGCTTGCCGGTCGCGTCCTGCACGCGGATCCGCCAGGCAACCCGCTCCTTCCTCATGAATTGGCTGCGAAGGGCGCAGAGCGGACCGCTTCCCCCAGGCCCCTGCACCATGTCGGCGGCGATAAATAAGCGCTGGCTGCCCTGCGCCTCGGCGAACGACCCCACACCGAGAGCCACAAGCAGCGCCAAGCATGTGATCCGCGCGATTGCCATGCCCCCTCCCTTTCGAATAGCTAATTATACCATCAATGGTCACCCTAGGCTATTCTTTAGAGACGAGGAGCCGATTATTGCTTGCAAAAGCCGATACCTCAGCGCACCACCATGACGGACTATGGCGAATGATCGGACATAGGGCGCGATACCGGCAGCGACGTCGGGTGTTCTGATGCCGCTCGTGCTGCGCTGCCATAAGGGTATCGGTCCCGCGGTGGTCGGCACCGTGCTCGTCGCCGCCGACAATTTCTCACGCGCGCATACGACCCGACCGGGTCAAAGGATATCGGGTTGTGGCCGGGCCACAAGCTCGCCGGGCAGAGCTACGTCGATCGCACCGCGTCTAAATGAGGCCAAGGGCGGGGTCGCCACGGCTCGATGCTGCACGAGACGGGCGCCTTGTTGGCGAACGACGCTCGCGGTTGATCTTCGAACGATTCGACCCGACCTGCGGGTGCGGGACGCGGCATCGGCGTGGCGGCGGGCGAGGGCTGGTCCAGACGCGGCCGAGCGCACGCCCGGGCCTGCAACCAGCCGCACGAAGCGAAGCCGATCGCGAGCCCCACGATGGGCCGACCGGCGGCCGCTGGACCGGGCCTGCCGCCGCCGTTATCGTCAATCGCATGAAGTTCGGGGTCTTGCAGTTTTTCAGCTGGCCGGAGCGGCGGGTCGATCTGGCGACGGTCTATGCCCGCGCGCTCGAGCGCATCGAGATCATGGACCGCAGCGCCTATGATGCGGTGTGGCTCGCCGAGCACCATTTTTCGAGCTTCAGCGTGTGCCCGTCGGTGCACATGGTCGGTATGCTGGCCGCGGCGCGCACCCATCGGCTGCGCATCGGCACCGGGGTGTCCTTGGCGCCGTTCTACCATCCGCTGCGGCTCGCCGAGGAGGTGGCCCTCTTAGACCTGCTGTCCGGCGGCCGGGTCAATTGGGGCGCCGGGCGCGGCTTTGCCCGCGTCGAGTTCGAAGCCTTCGGCGTGCCGCCCAACGAGAGCACGGCGCGGTTTCGTGAGACCGTCGAGATCGTGCTGAAGGCCTGGACCGAGGAGCGGCTGAGCTTTGCCGGCGAGCATTTCCAATTTGACAACATCGAGGTGCTGCCCAAGCCGGCGCAGCGCCCGCACCCGCCGGTATGGCTCGCGGCGAGCTCCGAGGGCGCAATCGAATGGGCCGCCGGGCGCGGGTTCTCGATCTTGATGGACCCGCATTCCTCGGCGGCCGAGATCGGCCGCAAGCGCCGGCTCTATGCCGAGCGCCTGGCGGGGGCGGGCTTTTCCGAAAGTGGCCGCGATATCCCGGTGGCGCGGCTGGTGGCGCTCGCCGGCGATACGCGACGTGCGGCGGAGGTCGCGCGCAACGGCGCCGAATGGATCGTCAATTCCTATCTCGGCGCGCAGCACCGCCCGGTGATGCAGGGCAACTTTTCGCCCGAGGGCGTCGATCCGGTGCAGCGCTATCTCGACGAGGTGATCCTGCACGGCACGCCCGAAGCAGTGACCGAGCAGATCCTGCGTCTGCGCGATGAGATCGGCCTCGACTATCTGCTGTGCGCGCCGCTCAGCCACGAAAGCTTTATGCTGCTGACCGAACGCGTGCTGCCGCGGCTCGCCTGAGCGTACGATCGCGCGGCGGCCGGATCATCGGTTGAAGCCGGGGCGCCGCTGTGCTGGGATGGGGCATCGACAATCGGGAGGACGATCGATGACGATCAAGGTGGGCGACAAGGTGCCGACGACGACATTGCGCTATGTCGGGCCGGACGGGGTCCAGGCGGTCTCGACCGACGATTTCTTTCGCGGCAAAAAGGTGGCGCTGTTCGGGGTTCCCGGCGCGTTTACCCGAACCTGCTCGCAGCGGCACCTGCCGAGCTACGTCACCAATGCCGACGCGCTGAAGGCGAGGGGCGTCGGCACGATCGCCTGCATCGCGGTCAACGACCAGTTTGTCATGGACGCCTGGGGCAAGGAGCACGGGGCGGCCGGCAAGATCGTGATGCTCGGCGACGGCAGCGGCGATTTCGCCAAGGCGATCGGGCTCGAGCTCGACCGCGTCAAGGAAGGCATGGGCGTGCGCACGCAGCGCTATTCGATGCTGGTCGATGACGGGGTGGTCAAGGCGCTCAATGTCGAGCAGCCGGGGCAATTCGAGGTCTCCAGCGCCGAGGCGATGCTGAAGGCGCTGTGAACTGGGATGGGGCGGGCCTGGGCGGCGGCTGCTGCCGGGGCGCTGGCAGTCGTCGCCGGGGCGCTGCCCGGAAGGGCTCAGCCGACGCGGCCGCTGCGCTTGCAAGTGCCGCCGGTCGATTTTAGGACGCCGCCCGACAATAATCCGGGGCTGGCCACCGCACCCGATCACGGATCCCAGGGCTGTGCGCCGGAATGGCCGTGCCGGCTGCGGCTGTTCGGGGTCATCGAGCGAAACGGCGGGGTCGGGCTCAAAGGCACGGCGCTGAATTGGTGACCCGTTGGCGACCAAGCGAGGGAGTGCGACGTGAGCGGTCTCGAACCCATCCCTTATTCCGACGCGCAATTGCGCGCGATCCTCGAGCGCGTGCGCACGATCGCGATGGTCGGCGCCTCGTCGAACTGGAACCGGCCCAGCTACTTCGTCATGAAGTATCTGCAGAACAAGGGCTATCGGGTGATCCCGGTCAACCCCGGCATCGCCGGGGAGACCCTGCTCGGCGAAAAGGCCTACGCCAGGCTGCGCGACATCCCCGAGCCCGTTGATATGGTGGACATGTTCCGCGCCGCGCGCGAGGCGCCGGCGGTGGTCGAGGACGCGATCGCGATCGGCGCCAAAGTGGTGTGGATGCAGCTCGGCATCCGCAACGACGCGGCGGCGGCCACCGCCGAGGCGGCCGGCATCGAAGTCGTGATGAACCGCTGCCCGAAGATCGAGTTCGGCCGGCTCGGCGGCGAATTGTCGTGGAGCGGCGTCAACAGCGGCATCATCCGGAACCGCCCGCCCGAGCCGCCGCTCGCCCGCCGCGCCAAGGGGCAGCCGGCGCCCCCCGCCCTCCCTCCCCCGCATGCCGGGGAGGGGCAAGGTGGGGGCCACGGCTTTGAGACGCGGGCGGTGCATGCGGGCGCCGCCCCCGACCCGACGACCGGGGCGCGCTCGACCCCGATCTACCAGACCGCGGCCTATGTGTTCGACGATGTCGATCACGCCGCGGGGCTCTTCAACCTGCACAATTTCGGCTACATCTACTCTCGGCTGAACAACCCGACCGTCTCAGTGCTCGAAGAGCGGGTGGCGAGCCTCGAAGGGGGCCGCGCCGCACTCGCCGCCGCCTCCGGCCATGCCGCGCAATTCCTGATCTTTTTTACGTTGCTCGAACCCGGCGACGAATTTCTCGCCTCGCGCAATCTCTATGGCGGCTCGCTGACCCAGTTCGGGCTGTCGTTCAAAAAGCTCGGCTGGAAATGCGCGTTTGTCGATCCGCTCGATCCGGAGAATTTCCGCCGCGCCCTGACCCCGCGCACCAAGGCGATCTTTGTCGAGAACCTGGCCAACCCCGGCGGCATCGTCGTCGATCTGGAAAAGGTGGCGGCGGTCGCACACGAGGCCGGCATCCCGCTGATCGTCGACAACACCCTCGCCACCCCCTATCTGTGCCGGCCGTTCGAATGGGGTGCGGACATCGTCTGCCACTCGACGACCAAGTTCCTGTCCGGGCACGGCCATGCGCTCGGCGGCATCGTCGTCGAATCGGGCCGCTTTGACTGGGCCGAGGGCAACCGCTTTCCGTCCTTGACCGATCCGGAGCCCGCCTATCACGGCCTCAAATTTTTTGAGAATTTCGGCGATTTCGCCTTTACCACCAAGGCGCGGGCGGTGGCGTTGCGCGATTTCGGCCCGACCTTGTCGCCGATGAACGCGTTTTTGACGATAACCGGCATCGAGACCCTGCATGTCCGCATGGACCGCCACGTCGAGAATGCCCGAAAGGTTGCCGAGTTTCTGGCGGTCCACCCGCGCGTCGCCTGGGTCTCCTATGCCGGGCTGAAAGACAGCCCATATCACGAGCTCGCGGCGAAATACCTGCCGAGAGGGGCGGGGGCGGTATTCACCTTTGGCGTCAAGGGCGGCTATGAGGCCGGGACCCGCCTCGTCGAAAACGTGCAGCTGTTCTCACACCTCGCCAATATCGGCGACACTCGCAGCCTGATCCTGCACCCGGCCTCGACCACCCACCGCCAGCTCTCCGACGAGCAGCGCGAAGCCGCCGGCGCCGGCCCCGACGTCGTGCGCCTGTCGATCGGCCTCGAAGCCGCCGCCGACCTGATCCGCGACCTCGACCAAGCTCTCAGCACGGCTGGGCGCTAACTAACCGGCTACGCGCTCGCCGCAACTGCGCGGTGGCAACTTGCGCTGACCGGCGCGAGGCTTCTTTCGTCAAGCCGCGGGCGAGCCTATTGTGCACAAGTCGCCGACCATTCCGAGGAATGAGCCGGCGATCCCCAGTGACGAGGCGCGCGCATTCGGCGAAAAGTAGTGGGTTTTGCTTGCGCTCAACCCGTGTACATCAGCCACATTATTTGCGCTCGTCCAGCTCAATTGCGATAGCGATCTTGCGGGCGATCAGATCCTCGATTTCGGGCTCGCCGAGCCCGGCCTCGCGCAGAATTTCGCGCGAATGCTGGCCCAGCAACGGGGCCGGATGGCGCAACCCGCAATCAGCCGCGCCAAACCGCAGCGGCGGCCGCACGCTGCGAATGCGGCCTTCCGAGGGATGGTCGGTCACCGGGAAGAAATCGACGGCCGCGAGGTGCTCGTCCTGCGGCAATTCGGCGAGCTGGTTGACCGGCCCGCATGGGATGTCCGCGGCTTTGAGCTTGGCAAGCCAGGCGGCGGTCGTCTCCTCGCGCACGCATTCGGCGACCAGCGCATAGAGCTCGGCGATATGGCGGCTGCGGGTCTGCGCATCGGCGAGGCGCGGGTCGTCGGCGAGCTCGGGCCGGCCGGCAATGCGAAAGAAATCCCGCCATTGCCGGTCGGTATAGGGGAGGATGCAGATATGGCCGTCGGCGGTGCGGTGCGGGCGGCGGTCGGGCGCCAGCATCCGCGCATAGCCGGGCGGGCCCAGCGGCGGGTCAAAGGTCAGCCCGCCCAGATGCTCGGCCATCACAAACGCGGTCATGGTTTCGAGCATCGGCACCTCGACCGCCTGGCCCTCGCCGGTGCGCGCCCGCTGCAATAACGCCGCCATCACCGCGTAGACCATGGTCAGCCCGACGGTCTTATCGCCGACCAGGGTCGGGACAAACCGCGCCTCGCCGCCGGTCGCCTGTTCGAGCGCCACGAACCCGCTCGCCCCCTGGATGATGTCGTCAAAGGCCGGATCGTCGGCGAGCGGGCCGTCCTGGCCATAGCCGTGCGCCGAGCAGTAGACGAGGCGCGGGTTCGCCTCGCGCAGCCGCTGATAGGCAAAGCCGAGCCGGGCCATCGCCTGCGGCCGCATGTTGTGCATAAATACGTCGCTGCGCCGAACCAGCGCCAACAGCGCCGCCGCCCCTTCGGGCCGCTTCAGATCGAGCGCCAGCGAGCGTTTGTTGCGGTTAAGGTTCAAAAAAACGTGGCCCATCTCGCGGTGCCGCGCCGGGCCGGCATAGCGCATGATGTCGCCCTCGGGAGGCTCGACCTTGATCACCTCGGCGCCGAGATCGCCCAAAATCTGCGTCGCCAGCGGCCCCAGCACCACCGCCGTCAGATCGACCACCCTGATCCCGGCGAGCGGCCCGGGTTTCTCTTTGGTCAATGCAGCACCTCGAACCCAATGCCCGCCGACTGCGGACAGCAACAGATTAAAATTGCTGGGGCTGAAGTCGTCCGGGCCGGCCCCACGCCGAAGGCCTAGTCGATCGCGGCAAAGGGGAATTCGATCCCGAACGCTGCGCGAAAGCCGTCGCGGCCGCGGGGCGTGATCGCGAGCGCGCGGCTGTCCCGGAGCCGCTCGATCCAGCCGAGGGCGAAGCAGCGCTGGGCCAAGGCCGCGCCGACCGCGCCGCCCAGATGCGGGCGCCGCTCGCTCCAGTCGAGGCACGGGCGGCAAAAGCGGCGGCGCTTGCCGGTGGCGCCGGCCAGATCGACGCCGACCTCGGCAAACAGCCGGGCGCCGGTTTCGGTGACCTCGCCGCCATCCTCGTCGAGCACGACATGGCCGCGGCCGGCCAGGCTGTCGGCGAGGGCAACGCCGAGCCGGCCAGCGAGATGGTCGTAGCAGGTCCGCGCCGAACGCAGCCGCTCGTCGCGCATCCACGCCGGCCGGTAGCGCGGCGCCCGCGCCACTGCGACCGCCATGATCTCTTCGAGCATGCGTGCGACCGCCGGCGAGGCGAGCCGGAAATAGCGGTTGCGCCCGTCTCTTTCGGCGGCGAGGAGCCCGGCCGCGACCAGCTTTGCCAGATGCGCGCTGGCGGTCTGCGGGGTTACGTGGGCGGCAAAGGCCAGCTCGCCGGCGCTGCTCCTGCCGCCATTCATCAGCGCCGAGAGGATGTTGGCGCGCGCCGGATCGCCGGCCAATGCCGCGATCTCGGCAATATAGGGTGCGTTTGTATACGCTGAGTTTGTATACGGTGCGTTTGTCATAGGCGAGATGATAGCACGCATCTCGCTCGCATTGACCGCAAACGCTTCGGCCGCGGGCGAAGTTATGCTACGACCCAGAGTGCTTTGGCAACGACGCGAGGGATCGGCTGCGGCGATGGAAGAAATCTATACCTTTGCTGGCAACCCGCTCGACCGCGTGAGCCAGCGCCGGCAGGATGCCGGCTGGGTCGCCGAATTGCTCGAGGATCCGCAAACCCGGCTGCTGCCATTGCGCGAACTGAAGCCCTTGGTCCGCGACGGAGCCGCCGCGGCGCTCGACTGGCAGCCGGTCGCACCCTGGCGCGAGGCGATCGGAGAAGGCGCACCCCTGATCCTGCTCGGGATCGGCGACGGCCGGGCCCTTTTCGCGCTCGACGCCAGCGCCGCGCCGGCCGCCGCCAGCGCCGACACCGTCGATGTCCGCACCCTGGCCGCCTCGATCCCCGGCGGCGAGGCCGCGATCCTGGCCGAAGCGCGCTCGCTGCTCGACTGGCATGCGCGCCACGGCTTTTGCGCGCAGTGCGGGACGGCCAGCGCGATCGATGCGGCGGGATGGGGGCGGCGCTGCCCGAATTGCCGCGCACATCATTATCCGCGGGTCGATCCGGTGGTGATCATGCTCGCGGTCCGGGGCGAGCGCTGCCTGTTGGGCCGCGGCCGGCGGCGGGTCGGCGCGCGGTTTTCCTGCCTCGCCGGGTACATGGAGCCGGGCGAGACGATCGAGGAGGCGGTGCGGCGCGAGGTGCTCGAGGAATCCGGGGTCAAGGTTGGGCAGGTGCGCTACCTCGCCTCGCAGCCCTGGCCGTTTCCATCTACCTTGATGATGGGGCTCCTGGCCGAGGCGCTGAGCGAGGAGATCACCGTCGACACCGAGGAGCTTGCCGAGGCGCGCTGGTTTGAGCGCGCCGAGGTCCGCGCCATGGTCGAGCGCTCGCGCTCCGACGAGCCGATCGCGGGGCTGGCGACGCTGCCGCCCCCATTGGCGATCGGCCATCAGCTGGCGCGGCGCTGGGCGTTCGGGATCGACGCCGTCTAGGGTGATCGCTTGCAAGCCCTCACCCACCACCGCTGCGCGGCGGTTCCCCCTCTCCCGCGGTGCGGGAGAGGGTCGGGGTGAGGGCATGAAGGCTTGATCGGCGAGAATTTGGCGAACAGCACAACCGAGCGGATCGGGATCGTCACCGGGGCGAGCGCCGGGATCGGCCTCCATACGGCGCTGGGCCTTGCCCGCACCGGCATGCGGGTGATCATGACCGGGCGCGACGCTGCCCGCACCGAGGCGGCGCGCCGCTTTGTGACCGAGCGCGCGAGCGGGGCGCAGATCGAGACGGCACTTGCCGATTTCGCCTCATTGGCCGAGGTGCGGCGTTTGGCCGGCGACATCCTCGGCCGGCACGACCGGATCGACCTGTTGGTCAACAACGCCGGGCTGTTCGCGCCGAAATTCACCCGCTCGGCGGATGGCTACGAGATGACCTTCGCGGTCAACCATCTGGCCCCGTTCCTGCTGACCAATCTGCTGCTCGACCGATTGCGGGCTTCTGCCCCGGCGCGGATCGTGACCGTCGCCTCGCGCGCGCATCACGGCAACCGCATCGACCTCACGACCATCGCCGGCCCGCGCGACTGGTCGATGCTTAAGGCCTATGGCCGCTCCAAGCTGTGCAACATCCTGTTCACCCGCGAGCTGGCGCGGCGGCTCGACGGCTCGGGAGTGGTCGCCACCTGCCTCCACCCCGGCGTGGTCGCGACCAGGCTCGCCCAGCGCGGCGGCGTGGTCGAGTTCGGCTGGCGGCTGATGAAGCCGTTTATGATCAGTCCCGAAAAGGGCGCCGAGACCTCGCTGTTTTTGGCGACGACGCCCGACCCCGCCCCGTTCAACGGCGGCTATGTCGTCGGCAAGGCGCTGGCGGCGCCCGACCCGGTGGCGCTCGACGCGGACGTCGCCCGGCGCCTGTGGGAGGAAAGCGCGCGTCTCGTCGGCTTGTAAGCTGGCAACCGCCAGATGCGGGCCTCAGCCGTGGCCGTGGCCCCCGCCATGCCCGCCGCCCCCGCCATGACCAAAGCCGCCATGCCCGCCTTCGTGGGCGAAGCCGTGGCCAAACCCGCCATGGCCGCCGCCAGGCGCGAACCCATGGCCAAAGCCGTGCGCGAAATGGCCGCCGTGGAAGCCATGTTGGTCGAAGCCCTGGGCAAAATGGCCGTCATGAAAGCGCGGTGGTAAAGCCGCGGTGGTCAAAGCCGCGGGCGAAATGACGGTGATGAAACCCGCCGAAGCCAAAGCCGACACCGAAATAGCCGGGCGCGTAATCATAGGCCGGATAGCCATAGAAATCCGGTTCGTAGAAATCGTAAGCGTAGCCCGGTGCTCCGTACCCATAGCTGTAGGCGGGGGCATAGTAGGAAGCCGGGGCCGGAGCGTAGGCGACACCGCCCGGCGGCGGCCCGGCAACGGCGCAGGCGGCGAGCGGCAGCGCCGTCGCCGAGAACAGCAGCAACCGTTTTATTTGCGCGTAGCAGTTGAAGAAAGTCATTGCCATGGACCCACAAATTCCGGCAGACAAAGCGGGCTGTCGTATCGGCAGCGGTTTCTGCCTCTTCTCATCCCAACGCGGTCATGCATGGCCAGGTTCCGGTCTCGTTCCATGGTATTCAAGGCTTTAGAGGTGCCGTTGTCGCGGCGTTCGCCAATCGATGCAGCGCAGCGCACGGTTAACGAGAATGTGATCACCCGATCTCCGCCGCTGCGCCGATAATCGGGGCTCGGTCCGCGCCCGGCCCGGCGTGCGAGACGGAGCCGCTGCCGGCAGGCGCGCGGGCATTGGTCTGACGAATGGCAACCGTTCGTCCGCAGGGGAGACGATGCCAATAGAGGCCGGGCTGATCGAGGCGCATATCCCGGGCCTGCGGCGCTTTGCCTGCGCGCTGTTGCGCGGCGATCGGGAACGCGCCGACGATCTGGTTCAGGATTGTCTCGAACGGGCGCTGTCGCGGTGGCACCTGCGGCGCGCCGAGGGGGATCCGCGCGGGTGGCTCTACACCATCCTTTACAACCGGTTCCTGACCGAACAGCATCGTCAACAGCGACGCGGGGTGCATGACGAATTGACCGAAGCGACAAAATCCGAGCTCTTGGTGGTCAAGGGCGGGCAGGACGATGCGCTCGAGCACCGCGATCTGTTGCGCGCCTTTGCCGTGCTGCCGCAAGAGCAGCGATCGGTGCTGGCGCTGATCGGGGTCGAGGATTTGTCTTACGACGAGGCGGCACGGGTGCTCGGGGTGCCGATCGGCACGGTGATGTCGCGGCTGTCGCGCGGCCGTGAGCGCCTGCGCCAGCTGATGAGCAGCGATGCCGAGGCGCAAGGCAGAGCGCCCAGACGCGCAAATGAGCGCATTCGCTGACGCGGTCGAAGAGGATGAGCTGAACGCTCATCTCGACCGGCAGCTGCCGCCCGATCGCGCGGCGACGGTTGCCGCCTACCTGGCGAGGCATCCGGAGACAGAGGCGCGCTTGCGGGAATACGCGCAGCAGCAGCAAATCCTGCGGGCAGCGATTGCCGCCCAAAGCGCCGGGCCGATCCCGGCCGGCCTGCGCGTGGCCCGGCTCGCCGCCGCTCGGCGCCGCCGCCGATCTTGGCGGCTCGCCGCAGCGGCCGCGGCGGTGGCGCTCATCGCGCTCGGCGGAGCCGGCGGCTGGACCGCGCGCGACGCCGAGACAAGGCTCGCCTCATTGACGCAGGGCGGCGCGCCGGGCGCCGCCGCACGCGCCTTTACCTCTGACGCGATTGCCGCGCACCGGGTCTTTGCGGTCGAGGTTCGTCATCCTGTCGAGGTCGATGCCGGGCACGAAGCGCACCTGGTGCAATGGCTGTCCAAGCGCTTGGGCCATTCCCTGGTCGTGCCAGACCTGTCCGGGCTCGGCTTCCAGCTGATGGGGGGCCGCCTGCTTCCGTCCGAAAACGGGCCCGCGGCCCAGCTGATGTACGAGGGCGCCAAGGGTTCGAGGCTGACCGCGTATTTTCAGCCGGTCGGCTTTGCCGGCGGCGCCGAATTCCGCTATCGGCGGAACGGCGGCATCGGCACATTTTATTGGTCCGAGGAAGGCTTCGGCTATGCGATCGCCGGCACCGCCGATCGCAACCTGCTGCTGAAAGCGGCCGAGACCGTCTACCAGCAGATCGGCGCCCAGAGCGGCAAGCCCAAGCTGCCGCCGCTGCCTGGCAAGCCGAGCTAAGCCGTTCCCCAGTTTGCAGACATCAGAACATCGTCCAGACATAGGCGAGGAGCGTATTGTTGGCGTTCGCGTTTCTTCCCATGCCGTCGATATTGGTGGTGGCGCCGTCAAACTTGGTCCAGCGCGTGTATTGCAGACCGATGCGAAAATTCAGCCATGGCCAGAATGCCGGGCCGCCATGGCTGAACGGCAGATAGGCAAGCTCGAAAACCCAGCCGGCGCTGTTCGGGCTTCCACTCGCCGTGCCGTAAAGCGTTGGGTCGCTGGTGCCGCCGAGCGCGACCCGTCCGGCGCTCAGGCTCCACGTCTTGTCATAGATGTAAGAGACCGAGGCGTTCAAAGATTGCAGCTGGTTGTGGGAATTGTCGGCGAGCCCCAGGGCCTGACTGGCACTGGTGTTGTGGTTCTCGTGGATCCAGGCGGCGCGAAAGGTTATCTCGTGAGGATCGCCGAGATATTGATATTGAGTGTCTATGCCGATATCGGTAAAGGCGTCGGTCCCAGCCTGGGACAAGCCCAGCGGCACCACCCGAGAAGCAAGGCCAAAGGTCCCGACCTCAAAGGAATGATCGCCGAAATTCTTCTCAACGGCCAGCCGCCAATAGGGGGCAACGCCGCTGATCGGGCTTTGCCCGGTCGTATCGAACTCCGAATGCGAGCTGAGTGTTGGTCGATAACGGGCGGTAGCCGCCCAGCTCAAAATAAAAGGTGTCGTCGAGAAAGCCATAGGTGCTGAGCCCGGCGACATGTTGCGCATAGACCTGCTCGATAAAGGTGGCGGCCGTCGGTGACGGCGCCAGGGCGGGGCTGATATAGGGAAAGCTCCAGGCGGGAACCGTGTTCCAGACATCCTGAACGGTCGGGTTGTTGTTGGCGGTGATCCCCCACAACAGAGTGTGATTGCCGACAGTGACCGACCGGGCATAGCGGATATCGGTGTTGTCCCAGCCAAAGCGGTGGCCAATGCCGTCATAGGTGCCTTGGATGAACGCCCCCAAATTGTCGGTAATCCTGCCGCCGGTAAAGAGGCTCACCTGCTGCATGGCAAAATCGTTGTTGGCGCCAAACCCGGGGGCGGCGCCGCCCGGCTGGCCCTTCTGGGTATGGGTGAACGTCGGCTGCAGCATCACCGCAAATGGCGGCCCTTTCCAATCGCCGCCGCTCAGGGTGTAGCCGCCGAGCTTAAAGCGCCGGCCAAACGGGGTCAGCTCGAGAAACGCCGTGTGGCAGGTGGCGCAGGGCTGCCCGGTCTGGCGCGCATATAACGGCAGCGCCAATGCAGCCTGCGGCGCCAACGGCCCGCCAATCAGGGCCGACAGACACAGGATGCCGATCACACGGTCGAAAATCGCTGCGCAACAAAACGCTGCGAGCCGCGCAGACCAGCGGCGTTTTTGGTTCATTGAAAAATTCCCCGTTCGAGCCGGCGTTGTCGCCGCCCGTGAATGGAGCGCCCTGGCTATTTAATCGCGGCCATCGATCTACTGGGCGTGGTCCGCAGCAGGCGGGTGATCTGCGAGCTCAGCGACTGCGGTCATGCCGTGACGCTGAGGCCGATTACCCGATCGCCGGTGCTGCCCGCAGCGGCCGCTCCGCCTGTCGGATCGGCGCGAAAATGCGACAAAACCCCTGCGGGCTAATCGGGCCCGCGACCATTTTGCAGCCGGCTGGCGGCAGAAACTGCATACACTTGGCGCAATGTTTGTCGCCCTCGGGATGATCCTGGTAGGCCACGGCGGCCTGCGAAATTTTGATGACCGCCGAGGCACGTTCGGTTTGCGCCACAGCCGCGGCCACGGCGCTGAGCGCGCCCACCGTGCCCTGCAGCAGCAAACGCCGGGATAAGGCGCCGCCGCAGCCCTCTGTCTGGTTCGGCATCAGTCTTTGTTCCTGCGTGAGATTGGGTCAATGGCGAATCCAGCTCGGCGTCGAGACAATAAGTTCCGATGCCGATTGGCTTCGCGCAGAACAACTCGGCGCAATATGCTTTATTCCGCTGCCAGCCAGACCGCGCTCAGCCCCAGAAAAGAGCCCAAACACCGCAGCGGATCAGCTACCGAGCCAACAGCATCGGACGAGCAGCCCGACTGAGGCACAGCAGCTCACGATGATGTGATTGAAACGCCGTCACCGAGCCCATTGGCCGCATGCCGTTTGGCTCACGACATTGTGATCCGATGCCGACCGCCATTATCCGAGCGTTTGGCAAAAGGGGGCGGTTCTGGTCCAACTCGGTGCTGAATGATGCGGAATAAAGCTGCTGCAGGCGAGTCGGAATGGCCGTCAGCAATGGTTTTCTAGCCGGCGCCGATCTACGTCGCGGCGACAGTGCGCTTGCGCGCGCGACAATTATTGCATCAATGCCATCACCGGAGGACGAACCGCATGAGACACGTTGCAGGAGGCCTATTTTCTGCCGCGCTTATGGCGGCTGGGCTGATCACCGCGTCTGCCGCGAAAGCCGCGGACGGCGCGGATCAGGCCAACCGCTACCAGGTCACGAAATTGACCTCGGTATCTCAAGGGCGTTGCGCCGACCACCGATCCGATTTTGCAGAACTCCTGGGGTGTGGCGTTTACCCCGGCCGCCAGCCCGTTCTGGATCGCCGATAATGCGACGGGCTGCTCGACGCTCTATGACGGCCAAGGGATGATTGTACCGTTGCAGGTCAAGATCCCACTGCCCGGCGGGGTGATACCGGCCAGTGCCTGCGTGCATTTGGATCCGAAACATCCGCCAACGGTTACCCCTGCGGCGCCCACCGGGATGGTATGGAACCCGACGACCAGCCCAGCCACAGGCTTTCTGGTCCCAGGGACAAGCCTGCCGGCGAGCTTCATCTGGGATACCGAAGACGGAACCATCTCGGCCTGGACCGGCGGCCTGACCCCACCGAACCAAGCGGTTCTCGCCGTAGACAATTCGAAGCTCGGGCCGGGTGCCGTCTACAAGGGCCTGGTCTTTGGCGTCAACGCCAAGGGCGTTTTTCTGTTTGCAACCAACTTCCGCGCCGGAACGGTCGATGTGTTCGATCACACCTATAAGACGGTCGCCACCAAGGGAGGCTTTGCCGATCCGAAGATACCCGCGGGCTTTGCGCCGTTTGGCATCCAGAACATCAACGGCGACCTGTTCGTGACCTACGCCAAGCAGAATGCGGCAAAGCACGATGATGTTGCCGGGCGCGGCAACGGCTTTGTCGATGTGTTCGACACCGACGGAAACCTGCTCCGCCGTCTGGCCTCCCGCGGGGTGTTGAATTCGCCGTGGGGCGTGGCGCGGGCGTCGTTCGCCTTTGGCCGGTTCAGCGGGGCGATCCTGGTCGGCAATTTCGGCGACGGGCGGATCAACGCATTCGACCCCGACGGGCACTTTCTCGGGACGCTTGACAATGCGCACGGCAAGCCGATCGCGATCGACGGGTTGTGGACCTTGACATTGGGCGGCGGCCGGAACTCCAGCTCCGACACCCTTTATTTCACGGCTGGCCCTAACGGCGAGACCGACGGCCTGTTCGGCACGATTACGCCGGCGGCGGCCACTCGCTAGACCAGTCGCAACGGTCTGCTTGGGTCCGGCTAGTGACGGGCCGGCCCAAGCCACTTATCTAAGCGTCTCAATCGCCGCAAACAGCAATCGCCGCTCCGATCGAATGATCTTGACGCCGATCCCGTGCCGCGACCTGGCCGAAGCGCTCGATCGCTTTGCCGCCGACCTTGATGACGCGCTGTCGCGCCGCACATTCGGGCATATTCGCGCGACTTCGCCCGACCGCGCCATCGGGCCGCAGGCGGAGCAGCATCGCCGCGCGGCATTGGTGCTCGCCCGCGGCTTTGGCATGGCGGTGCATCCGCCGGGGGTGCGCTGCGAGTTCAATTGGGACGGCGCGGCGCTGAACGGGGCGACCGAGGCCTATGTCATCCTGCACGAGGCCGCCCATTTTGTGCTGGCCCCGCCGGAGCGGCGCCGCCTTGTCGATTTTGGCCTCGGCCCGGGTCCCGATACGATCGCCCGCGCTCGCGCCGAGCGCGCGGCTACCCTGTCGCCATTGGCGCGCGAGGACGATGAGGCAGCGGCCTCGCTGCTGGGCATCCTTTGGGAAGCGGCACTCGGTCAGCCGGCGCTCGCCTCGTTTCTCGACCAGAACTGGCTCGAAGGCCTCGGCCGCTCGGCGGCCGGCCATTTCGCCCGCGTGCTCGCCGGTCTGCAGCGCCGCGGCCTGCTCGGCCCGCTGTCGCGCGCGCCCGCCGGGCTTCGCGGCGATTTGCCTCAGTCGGCCTCGGCGATCGGGCGGATCCGATAGACCGCCGGCCTGCGCCGGTCGCTGAGCCGCTCAAGCCAGACCGACAGGGCGAGGCTGCACGCCGGCGCGGACCGGGAAATGGCCGCACGCCGGCCGGCCAGCCCGGCGCGCTCGACCCGCCAGCATTCCGTTAGCGACCGGTTCGATTGGAAGCCGATCGCCCTCAGCCGATGTTCGACGCTGTTCATTGGCAGCCCTCGCAACCCCGATGCCGGAAAACACCGGCGGGCGGCTCGGGTTCCGGGATCGCGATTGTGCCGCGCGACGACGCCCCTCACCGGCCGTCTCGTGCATCGGCTGCAGGGCGCGTCCCGCGCCGGGCTTACCGGGCCTCGCCGACAAAGCTGTTCTGCAATGCCTTTGCTCGATCGAGTGCCACCGGCGGCAGCGGGCCTTTCTCGACCGCGGCGGCGGCCTGTTCGAGCTGCTCCAAGGTCGAGTAGCCGACGAGCGCGGTCGAGACCGCGTCGTCGGCGATGACGAACCGGATCGCCGCCTCGACGAGGCTGTCGGCGAACCCCTCGCGCACCAGCGGCTCGAGCCGCCTCGCGCGCTCGACATCGACCCGGTAATCGCGGCCCGAGCCGATCGGCTCGACACTGGGCGAGCCCAACGGGTGGCGGCTCTCGACTCCGCTCAACGCGCCGGCGGCGAGCACGCGGATGGCGATGACCCCCATGTCGGCGGCTTTCGTGTGCGCCAGAAGATTGCCGAAATCATGCGCCGGAAAGCCCGAGGCTACTGCGGCCCCGGCGCTCGGGTTGAGTAGATTGTAGCTGACCTGCGCGGTATCAAAGGCGCGGGCATCGACCACCTGGTGCAGCGCGGCGGTGTCGCCGACCGCGGTGATGCCGAAAAACCGGATCTTGCCCTGCTCGCGCAGCCGCTCGAAGGCCGGCACGACCTCGCCGAGCACGATCTGCGGCGAGAGGTCGGCCTCGCCGCCGTCGAGCATGATGTGGTTGTGCAGCTGAAACAGATCGACCTGCTCGCGCTGCAGCCGCTGCAGGCTCGCCTCCAAGGAGGCGGTGACGGCGGCGCCGATCTGGCGACGCTCGGCGGCCGGGACCCGCACCTTGGTGCCGAGGGTCAGCGCAGGATTCAAGTTGCGCAGCACGCGGCCGAGATTGCGCTCGGATTCGCCGTTGCCGTACATCGCCGCGGTATCAAAATAGGTGACGCCGAGCTCGAGGGCGCGGGCCACGGCACGCTCCTGATCGGTGGGGCTGCCGCGCACCATCAGCCCGCCCACGGCACCACAGCCAAAGCCCAGCACCGAAACCTCGATCCCGGTGCGGCCGAGCTTGCGTCTTTGCATCGCCACCTCCCTGGTTCCCGGTAGTCTCGCGCGCGGCGCCGCCCCCGGCCCGCTCCGCGCCGCAACTGCGCTCGGATCAAAGCCTCCGCCCGCACGGCTGTCAATCGCACCCCGCCGCGGCCGCTGCGCCGTCCCCAAAAAGCTGACGATTTATTGACAAGCGTGCGTGTAGCTTCTCAACCGTCACGTTCCGCCAGGATCGATCAGAGGAGCAGGGGAAGATCAATGAGACGACTTCTTGCCGGATTTGCCGCCGCGATGTTTTTGACCTTTGGCGCCGGGTTTGGCGGCGGAACAGCGCTGCCATTCGGGGTGTCGGCCGCACGGGCCGACGATGCCGCGCAAAATCCGTGCGCGCCGCCCTCGCAGATCAGCCCGACGATTGAGCAGACCGCCTGGCAGTTGTGGGTTGCTGCCACCTGCCCGGTCAACCGCACTAAATATCCCTACGTCGTCTGGGAAAACTGGATCGAGCAGGCGCAGATGTACCCGACCACGCCCAAGAACGGGCTGGTCGTGCCAAACGCCGCCGCCGCCCAGGGGCCGGCCAGCCGCATGCTGCACGGCAGCCCGCTGGCGCTGGTCAAAAACCGTAACCTTCTGTCAAAGGTGCCCGGACTGCTCGGCGGGGCCGACGAGAGCTGCAACAAGGCCAACACTCCGCCAATGGGCCAGCCGAACCTGGTGATCTGCGAGGAGGTGCGGCTCAACGGACTGACCGAGGATTATATCGCCGGCAACGACCTCTGGAACCGGACCGGCCAGGCGCAGACCGCACTGTACCGCGAGAAGATCGAATTTCCGCAGCCGGCGGTCGAAATCAAGGCGGACTGGGTCGAGCTGTCGAGCATCGGCCTGAATTGTAAAAATCTGCCGCCTGGATTTGCCGGCTCGATCCATGTCGAGGTGATCAACGGCAACTGTTTTGGCCTGGCTGGAATGCACCTGATCTCAAAGCTGTTGAACCAGTGGATATGGGCCACCTTCGAACCGCAGAACCCGACAACCAACCCTAACCGATGCAAGGTGTTGGGCTGCACCGACGTATTCGGGTCGAACCCGGTGGTCACGCATGGCGCCAACACAGCGCTGACCAACCGGCTGAAGGCGTTGATGTACGCGGCGAATTTGCCCTGGGAATGGTTCAATTACCGGCTCGACGGCGTGCAGGTCGGCTTTTTCCGGCCCAAGCTGCTCGGCAATTCGATCATCGAGGGGGAAAATGCCGGCGTGCCGCTGACCCAGTCGTCGTGCATCACCTGCCACGCCGTCTCCTCGGTCAAGAGCAACGGCACCGACGGGATCACGCTCTTAACCTCGAACCCGGTCGGCAAGCCGAAGCCGCTGCCCTCGGTGGCGTGGATCCGGCGCGATTTCGTGTGGTCGCTGTCCGACGCCTGCCCAAACAGCCCCTTCTACCCGGCCCAGCCCTGCACCGTGCACTGAACCCGATCGAGCCGTCGCAGCGCCATCGCCACGGTGGCGCTGCGACCCGGCCCGCCGGCCGACACGCCGGGACGCCCAGCCCATGTGAAATGCCGCTTTTCGGGTTCGCAGCGCGGGCACTTTCGCTTTGGCTCCCACTTCGCCAGCGGCTGTTCGGTTCAGCGATTGCGACAGCGTGAGATCGAGCATCGTGATTAATTGAACAACTTAGAGAACGCATTGCCCGGACTTGATCTGGGCATCCACGTCTTGGACGCGATGGCTTCGCCAAGGAAGGCGTGGATGGCCGGGCCAAGCCCGGCCAAAGCGATCTCAGGGCGAATAGGGTTGCGTACGTCCGACCGGATCTGCTCAACCGGACCGCCGCTCAGTCGGCACGGCGAGGTTGAGGAGCCGCGCCGCGTTGCCGCCAAAGATCGCGCGGCGCTCGGCATCGTCGAGGCCGGCGCAGCTTTCGATCATGCCGACCGGGTCGATCTCGCCCATATCGGCCGGATAGTCGGTGCCCATCAGAATGTGGTCGGCGCCGTATTCCTCGACCAGATATTCGAGCTGGTGATGGGTGTAGACCAGCGCGTCGAAATAGAGCCGCTTCAGATAGGTGGTCGGCATCCGGTGGATCACTTCGCAGGCGTCGGGCCGCGCCGCGGCGGCATGGTCGATGCGACCCGAATAGGCCGGCAAATAGCCGCCGCCATGCGAGGCGACCAGCTTCAGATTGGGATAATCCTGCAACACCCCACCAAAGATCAGGTGATGCAATGCTACTGTCGTGTCGAGCGGGTTGCCGATCACGTTGGTGAAATAGTGCTCGGCAAAGCGCCCGGCCTCGGTGAACCCGTCGGAGTGCATAAAGACCAAGAGCCCCAGTTCCTCGCAGCGCGCGAAGATCCGGCGAAAGCGCGCGGCCGACAAATCCTCGCCGGCGACATGGGTCATGATCTCGATGCCGCGAAAGCCCAATGATTTGTGCAGCCGGTCGAGCTCGGCGACCGCCAGCTCCGGCGCCTGGAACGGCACGGTGCCGAGCCCGACAAAGCGATCGGGGTATTTGCCGCAGATCTCGGCGATGAAATCGTTGATCGCGCGCGACGTCGCGAGCCCGAGATCGGGATCGGCGCCGTAATAGGTCTGGCGCGGCGCCGGCGAGATCGCCTGGATGTCGATCCCCATCCGGTCCATGTCGGCGATGCGCTGCTCGGGCGACACGCTCTGCTCGTTGGTGCGCTCGCCATTGGCGCGGTTGATCGCCTGGCTCTGCGGGCTGGCCTGGGTCTCGGCATACCAGCGCGAGACCTCGGTGCGGCCCTCGACCATCCGCGTTGCCGCCGCGCTTCTGACATGGCAGTGAATGTCGAGCGTGAACCATTTGCCGCGGGCATGTGCGGGCCCGGGAAAATGGCCCGGGATCGGCGCCCCCTGCGGCAGGCATTTGAACAGCATCTTCCAGTTTCTCCCTTTTCCGTCACACCGGCGAAGCCTGCCCCTGGCGGCGAACAGGGGGCCGGTGCCCACATCCACCATGGGTCCCGGCCTCCGCCGGGATGACGAAGCTGCGTAGCGATAAGTTTCTCAATTTAATGGAGTGGGAACTTCGAGGCCCAAGAGGCGCGCGGCGTTGCGGCCGAGGATCGCGCGGCGCTCGGGGTCGTCGAGCCCACGGGCGCTCTCGACAAAGCCGATCGGGTCGATCTCGCCCATATCGGCCGGATAGTCGGTGCCCATCAGCACATGGTCGGCGCCATATTGCTGCACAAGATATTCGAGCTGGTGATGGGTGTAGACGATCGTGTCGAAATAAAGCCGCTTCAAATACTCGGTCGGCATGCGGTGGATCTGCTCGCAGGCATCGGGCCGCGCCGAGGCGGCGTGGTCGATCCGGCCCGAATAGGCCGGCAGATAGCCGCCGCCATGCGACAGCACCAGCTTCAGGTTCGGGTGGTCGTCGAGCACCCCGCCAAAGATCAGGTGATGCACCGCGACCGTCGTGTCGAGCGGGTTGCCGATCACATTGACCAGATAATGGTCGGCGAACCGGCGCGCCTCGGGAAACCCGGTCGGGTGCATGAACACCAACAGGCCCAGCTCCTCGATCCGCGCGAAGATTTTGCGAAACCGCGCGGCCGACAGATCCTCGCCGCCGACGTTGGTCGCGATCTCGATGCCGCGAAAACCCAGCGACCGGTGCAGCCGGTCGAGCTCGGCGACGGCGAGGTCCGGCGCCTGGAACGGCACCGTGCCGAGCGGCGCGAACCGGTCGGGATGCCGGCCGGCAATCTCGGCGAGGTTGTCGTTGACGACCCGCGCCGTAGCGATACCGAGATCGGGGTCGGCGCCGTAATAGGTTTGGTTCGGCGAGGGCGAGATCGCCTGGATGTCGATCCCCATCCGGTCCATGTCGGCGAGGCGCTTATCGACCGAGGTGAATTGGACGCGGTTGCGTTCGGCCTGCTGGCGGTTGACCTCGCGGGTGCGTTCGTTGGCGTAGATCTCGCGCGGGTGCCGGGTGGCGGCCTCGTGGCCGGCGACCATCTCCGCGGCTTTGGGCGTCAGCACATGGCAATGGATATCGACCGTGAACCATTTGCCGCGAGCATGGGCGGGGCCCGGAAACCGGCCCGGGATTTCGGCCCCGGGGGGCAGGCATTTGAACAGCATTTCAGGCTCACTCCTATAAATCCCATCGACCGGCATGCCCCGGCCGGGGTATCGGGGCGCTCGCCGGGGGCCTGCGGCAGCCGGTATCCCGCCTCGTGACAATTGCGCCGCCCGGCTATTGCACGGTCTCGCCGGGCAGGACGCCCCAAATCTCGCCGCGCTGAACCCAGCCGCTGTAGCCGCCGGCGTCGATATGGCACCAGGCTCCGCCGCATGCGAGCAGCCGGGCAACAACGCCGGGCTCGGCACGCGCGACGATCGGCGACGCAGCATCGGGCCGCCCATGGAGCGGCTCGACCGCGCCCTCGACAATGACCTCGCGCTTGTCGCTCAGCATGCGGTCAAGAACCCAGCCCTTGGCGCCCTGCCAATCCTCGATCCGTCGCCAGTTCTGGAAGCCTTCGATGATTTTGACCGGCAGACCCTTGCGCTGGTAGACCCACTCGATCGGATAGTTCTCGCCCGGCCCGACCCGCAGATTGATCTCGTCGGCGCGCAGGCTGGCGAATCGCGGCAGCTGGTCGCCGCCGGTCGTCTGCGCCTCGAGCGCGGGCGCCGCCGCCGCTAACACCACCGCCGCCACCGCTGCGACCGGCAGCAAGCGCGCGCGCGCAGGATTCGCCCTCGATCCCCTCGACATCAGCTGTTCCCCCACCGCAGGCAGCAGCACTCGGCTCTGCTCGCCGCGACGCGAGCCGCTGCCAGCCTATGGCGATGATGCGGCGTTTTACGCGCCGGCTCAACCTTTGTTGCTGTGTCTCGCGGCCGCTCGCGCAATCGTGTAATAATGCAAAGGCGGACCCGTCGGCAAAGGGTCAACGGGTTACAGGGACCGGGAAGATGAGGAACCTACTGACCGTGGTCGGGGATGGCCGGGCGACGCCAGTCCTCGAAACCGCCATGCTGGCGGCGCGTCGCTTTGACAGCCACATCGTCGGGCTGCACAGCCTGACCACCGAATACGCGGTGGTGTTTGGCGGTGAAATGGGGTTTTCGATCTCGTCGGAGGTGGACCGCACGCTCGAGCGCGAGGGTCACGACCGGCGCGATCAGGCGCGTCGGCTGTTTCGCGAGTTTATGGCCGCGCGCGGCGTGCCGATCGGCCCGGTGCCGCCCGGCCACACCGGGCCGAGCGCCTCTTGGCGCGAGGAGGACGGCCGGCAGAACGCCATCGTCGGGCTGATCGGGCGGGTGTTTGACATGATCGTCGTCGAGCAGCCGGAAAAGCTCGCCTCGATTGCCGAGGCCACCCTCGAGGATGCGCTGTTCGAGAGCGGGCGCCCGGTGCTGATGGTGCCGCAGCGCGCTCCCTCGGTGCTGGGCGAGGTCATCGCCATCGCCTGGAACGGCAGCACCGAGACCGCGCTGACGGTCGCGCTGGGCATGCCGTTTCTGAAGCAGGCGCGGCACGTCGCGATTGTCGCGGTCGGCGCGCAGCACATGCCCGAGCCGGGGCCGGAGGGCGACGAGCTCGCCCGCACGCTCGAACGGCACGGGATCGATGTCAGCCTGCGCAGCGCCTATGGCCGGCAAAAGCCGCAGGGCGAATCGTTTTTGAAGGAGGCGGTCGCGGCTGGCGCCGATTTGCTGCTCAAGGGCGCCTACACGCAAAGCCGCATCCGCCAGATGATCTTTGGCGGCGCCACCCGCCACATCATCATGGAATCGAACCTGCCGGTGCTGATGGCGCGCTAAACGCCCGCCCCGTTTTCCAACGCGGCGCCGCCACCGTGTCGAGCAGTTCCCGCCCCGCCGTGAGCATCGTGATCCCGGCCTACAATGCCCGGGCTTATCTTGCCGAGACCCTCGAATTGGCGCTCGATCAGACCTTTCAGTCCTTCGAAATCATCGTCGTCGATGATGGCTCGACGGACGATACTCGCGCGATTGCCGAGCGTTACCGCGCCCGTGGAGTGACGGTTCTGACGCAGCCGAACGCCGGCGCCGCCGCCGCACGCAATCGCGGGCTGTCGATCGCCCGAGGAAAGTTCATTGCTTTGCTCGACAGCGACGATTTGTGGGAACGCGATTGTCTGCACACCATGGTCGGCTTTCTCGAAAGCCATCCCAATGTATCAGTCGCTTTCTGCAACTCGTTGTTTTTCGGCGAAACCCAGTTTGCCGGCAAAACATTTCAGCAAGTATACCCGCCGAGCCCGCCAATCACCTTTACTAGGGTGGCGGGATGCCTGTCTCACATCTGCCTTGACGCAATAATAAGGCGCGAGGTCTTCGATTGTGTCGGCAGATTCGACGAAAGGCTGCGGGCCGCCGAGGATTTTGATTTGTGGTTGCGCGTTCTCTACGCCGGATGCCGCATCGAACCCATCCCGCGGGTTTTGGTCCGTTATCGACGGCACGCCGCCAGCGTCTCGGCCCACAGGACGCGGGCGCATTCCGCGGCTTTGCAGGTGCTGGACAAATGGCGTGGCGAGGCACGCCTCGATGCCGCAGCACAGTCGGCGATCGCAAGCACCCGTTCCCAACTGCAGTTTCACCTCGACGTCGGGCATGCGCTGGATCACATCCACGCTGGTGAATTTGCGCTGGCGCGGGCTGCGTTGCGACGGGCCTGCGCATACCGGCCGAAGTGGCGCTATCGGGCAGCCCGGCTCGGTCTGGGGATCGCGCCGGGGCTGATCCGGTTCGCATTACGCGGCACAAATTGAATGCGTCCGATTTGGGCGCCCTGCCGGCAATTTGATGCGAGTTGAGCCAAGAGATGCGCATTTCACGTTCGCGGTTCAGATGATCTTTCGGTTGATTGCCGGTTGCGGTTTCCGATAGGCTGCGGATTGCCTTTTGCGCGCTGGGAAATTCACGGGTGAGATCGTCGACCGGCGCTGATAACGGCTCGTTGGCGTCGCACAGGTCGGCACTGTGCGCAGCGAGGCGATGCCTCGGGCCTCGGGCGAGATTTGCTGGACCCTGCGCGACTGGGGCGCGTTCCTGATGACAGCGGAAGGCTTACGACAGCGATCGCGCCAAACCCGCGAGCGACCGGGCGCAAAACTGCCGGTGTTGCACGTCTTCAGTTATTTTCGCCCGGACTTCACTGGCGAAGGCTTGTACTTTGAAAAAATCGCTCCCTTGCTGTCGCGAGGTGGGATCGTCAATTCTGTGTTAGTTTTGGCGACGGTCGACAAACAAAAAAATCGCGCCACCGATAGCGTCTCCGGTGCACCGGTTGAATATCTGGCCAAAGCGGAGGTCGGCGCGCTTTCGATATCCACTACTCTGCTTAAGTGGGCGATTCGTCACGCCCGAGAATATCGGGTCGCGCATTTCCACAGCCATGTCGATCGGTATTTTTTGGGGAAGATCGCCTTACGGCTGCTTGGTTGCAGGATCGTGCAATCTTGTACACTCGACGACAGTCCTTCTGAGATCGTTGCGAGCTACAGCCGTCCATTTCGGTCCGTGGTTGCGATACTACTGCGCGTCGTTAATCTCTTTATCGTAATCTCGCCGCGAATGCTCAATTCCCGGCCGATCGTGCTGCCTCGCGATCGGGTACGCTTCATCCCGCAGGGCGTCGCTCTACCGCCCGCCGCCACGGAGAGCCGCGAGGCGGCTCGCGTCGAGCTCGGCTTTGCCGCCGATGACGTGCTGCTTCTGTTCGTGGGCGCCGTCACCCACCGCAAGAACGTGTTGTTTTTGCTGGAAGCGATGCCTCGCCTGCGCCGGGCAATCCCGCGCCTCAAGCTCGTCGTGGTCGGCCCGATACTCGAGGAAGAATATGGCGCGCGAATCGGCGCTCGGATCGCCGAGCTCGACTTGAACGACTGCGTGCGTCTGATGGGCTATACGGATAATCCCGGCCGCTATTTTCGCGTCTGCGACATCTTTGTTTTTGCCTCGCGTCAGGAAGGCTTCGGCAATGTGATCATCGAAGCGATGGCGCATCGGCTGCCGGTCGTGTCCCGTCTCCTGCCGGGCGTGACGGATTACATCATCAGCCCCGGCGATACAGGGTTCTTGTTTTCGAACGCCGACGAGTATTGCACGAGCGTCGAGCGGCTCGCCGCAGATCCCGATCTGCGACAGTCGATCGGCAACGCAGCGCGAGTCCGGGTTGAGCAGAAATTCGACCTTCTCAAGATTGCTTCCGAATACCTATCGACTTATTCCTTTGTAGCCCGGCAAAGCAAAGTTGGCAGAGCCGGTTCAAGCCGCTGACGGGCCTGCCCGGCGGTCCCAAACCACACGCTTGCCACCGCGGTCTCTTCGGCAACGCCAGGTCGATCAACGCGACCGAGCGAGGCAACGCGAGATGGTCTTTCTCGCGGTCGCAACTGCGACGGCCTCAAACCCGTCCGGTTTGCGGGCGAGCATCCAGACGAGCGCCAGGGTGCCAAGATAGGCCGCGGCGCCGGCGCCAATTTTGACGGCGAGGCTTGCCGCAAGCGGCAGCTGCGGCGAGCGATCGAGAGCATAGAGCACGCATATCATCGGCAGCGCCGCTGCGGTGGGGCGATAAAGGCACCGCATAATGTCGGCGAAACTCACCCTGACGGCGCGGTGCAGCAGCGCGAAATCGCCGGCCAGAGCGAGCATGCCTAGCATCGCCTGGGTGGCGGCAATCGCCGGGGCGCCGCCCCACTCCCCGGCGAGAAACAGCGTCGGGATCAGCAGCGCCACCCGGAGCCACACCGCGACCGACGTCAGGCGGAGGTGATTGGTGACCTCCAAGATCGAGTAGATCGCGAACCTGATCCCCACGGGTATCGCGCCAATCCCGAACCAGAAAACCAGAGATGTCGCTTCTTTCCATTGCGGGCCGAGCAGCACCAGAGTGAGCTCGCGGGCAATCCCGGCCACCCCCGGACCGGTCGCCAGACAAACCGTCGCGGTCGCGGCAATCACCAAAAGCGCCGCCGCGCGCAAGCGCGCCGGGTCGCTCAACAACCGGGAATAGACCGGAAACAGCGCTCGCATCACCGGCTGGACCAGATCGACCGTCGGGGTCACGGCGATGTCGGCGCCGACATTATAGGCGCCCATCACCCCGGCGCTGCTGATAGCACCGACGACGTACTCGTCGGCTCTTGCGGAAAAGTGCCGCCCATGCGCGATAATCAGCATCCAAGACGAATACGACCAGATTTCGCGCGCCCGATCGAGCCGAAACCGCGGGCGGAACGGATGCATTGCATAGCTCAACATCACGTCCGCGGCTTTTGCCAACACGAGCGCGATCGCCAGGCCCCAGTAATTACGCATGATCAAGACACAGCCGACCCCAAGCACCACGCCGCACAATTTTCGATAAATTAAATATTTAAATTCTCTAGAAAAATCAAGATCGATCCGAAAATATACCACGCCGATATTGGTGAAACCATCAAGCAGTGGGCGCAACGACAACAAAAAAATAACCAGCTCGACTTTCGACGAGTGAAAGTAAATACCGGCAAGAGGGGCGGAAGCTATCGCCAACCCGAACAGGACGACGCCAACGATGACCTCGACCGTCCAAGCGGAGTCGAAATAATCGCGGCTCGGCCGCCCCATTCTGATCAAGGCCAAATCCTGGCCGCTGACTCCAAACATGGCGACGACCGCCATGCTCAGCGCGGCCATCGCCATGACGCCAAAATCCGCCGGCGTCAGCAGCCGGGCCAGGATCGCCGTGCTGGCTATGCCAAGCCCTCTGACCGCCCACTGCAGCGCCGTCATCCACGCGGCGCCGCGGACGGCGTCGGCACGAATGCTATCCTTCGCAGTCACCGATGCCGGGCCGTCCGGGTGGTTAGCGCCGCCGAGCGCGCTCATCCGCCGTCATTCTCTGCGCTGCGCAAAGGCCCTGTCGTCATGCCCGCCAGGCTCGGGGCCGCCCGGCTTGCTTCCGAGACGAGACCATCGGGTCGGCATGATCGAACGCCGTCCCACTGCCAGCGGCGCTTGCAGCCCGTCAAATCCGCGATCCCTCGACCGCGCAAACGGCGAGAACACTCGCTTTTCGAACCGCGGCCGCCAAGCGGCGAGGATGGCTCGACGCCACCCGCCGCGGCAACAGCAACGCCGCCGGACGGGAGGGTCAAATAGCCGGATCGGCAAAGGCTGGTTGCAACTCGTCCCCGGCGGTACCCCGATGCACCTGTCGCAGAAAGGCCTCGAACATCGACAGCAACCACAGCGGGGCGCTATGGTCGCGGGTGCCCGACTGGTGTTGCTCGAGCAGCCTTGCAATCATCGCCATGTCGAACAAGCCCGACTGTCTCAGAACCGGCCCATTAAGGCGACGACCGACCCGTTCTCGCAACGGTCCGCGAAACCATGCGGCGAGCGGTACGGCGAATCCTTGCTTGGGCCGGTACAGGATCTCGCTGGGAATATGAGGTTCGAGCGCTGATTTGAAAATCCATTTACCCTCGCGGCCACGTAATTTCAGATTCGGCGGTAGCCGCCCGGCCCACTCGGCGAGCGTATGATCGAGAAGCGGAACCCGCACCTCCAGTGATGACGCCATGCTTGCCCGATCGACCTTGGTCAGGATATCACCCGGAAGGTAGGTTTTGAAATCGGCGTATTGGACCTTCGACAGCGGATCCTCGCTGCCGCTTTGGGCCATGTGCCGCGTCAACACCTCCGCGGCCTCGTAGCCCTGGAGATTGCGCGAGAAGCCGGGACTGAACAAGCGGCGCCGCAGATCGGCTCCGCAAACCGAAACCGAGGCTAAATACGCGTCGCTGGTGCTCCGGGCCAACTCCAGCAAGGTCGCTTTGGCGCGCAGCGGTCGCGGCGCCCAATCGAGCTTCGGATAGATCGCGCCGAGCACCCCAAACAGCGGCCCGCGCAACCGCAGCGGCACAAACCGGCGCACCCGCTCTTCGGCGCAATGCCAGCGATAGCGCCGGTAGCCCGCAAACACCTCATCCCCGCCATCGCCCGACAACGCGACAGTGACGCTCTCCCGCGCCGTGGCGCACACCCGCAATGTCGGCAGCGCCGAGCTGTCGCCGAACGGCTCGTCATAGATCGTCGCCAAACGGTCGAGCAGATCAAACTGTTCGGGGTCTACCTGCCTCACATGGTGATCGGTGCGATAACGCCGGGCGATCGTCGCGGCGTGGGCGGATTCATCAAATCCCTTGGTCCCGAACGCGATCGAAAAGGTGCTGACCGGCTGAGGAGAGAGCCCCGCCATCATCGCCACCACGGCGCTCGAATCGACTCCCCCCGACAGAAAGGCGCCGAGCGGAACATCGGCGATCATCCGCAGGCGCACCGACTGGCGCAGGCGAGCGATCAATTCTTCCTCGGCCTCTTCGCGCCCGATCGAAGCACCATCGACAAACCGCAGGTCCCAATAGGCGCGCGGCTGCGGCACCTCTTCGCCGCGGCGAACGGTGAGGCAATGCGCCGGCGCCAGCTTTTTGACGCCGCAGTAAATCGAGCGCGGGTCGGGGACATAGCCAAAGGCGAAGAATTCCTCGATTGCCTGAGGATCGAGACGGCGGTCGAGCCGGGGGCTGCACAACAGAGACTTCAGCTCCGAGGCAAACAGCAACCGGCCGTCGTCGAGCAGCGCGTAATAGAGCGGTTTTTCGCCAAACCGGTCGCGCGCCAGAAACAAGGTCTCACGCCGCTCGTCGAACAAGGCGAAGGCGAACATGCCGTTGAAGCGATCAAGGCAACGCTCGCCCCATTCCTCCCAAGCATGGACGATCACCTCGGTGTCGCAACGGCTTTGGAACACGTGGCCGAGCGACGACAGCTCGGTCACCAGCTCTTGAAAATTGTAGATTTCGCCGCCGAAAACGACACAAACCGTGCGGTCCTCGTTGAAGATCGGCTGCGCGCCGCCGGCAAGGTCGATGATGGCGAGCCGGCGATGCCCGAGCCCGACGCCCGGAGCATGGTAAAACCCCGCGCCATCGGGGCCGCGATGGTCGAGCACATCGGTCATGCGGCGCAACAGCCGCCGGTCGGTCTCACCGCGTCCGCGGCAGTCGAAGATGCCGGCAATCCCGCACATGGCTCCCTCGCGGCCTCCTTAGTTTTCAACCCTAACACGCGCACCGGAGCAGCACAGCGCAGATTCCAACGAGCGAATTCGGGCGGGTTGTGCTTAGCCGCTTTCACCCCGGTCGAGGCAACCCAGCCGGTCCCATGCCCTTACGCTTGAGAGCCGCGACACCGCAGCAGCCGGAGACGCTCACTCGGGCACGTTCATACGACGTCATCTAAGCCGAAGATGTGCGAATAAGCGGTGAACATTCGCTGCTGCGAAAACATCTCGACCGCGCGCCGGCGGTTGCCCTGCCCCAGCTCGGCCCGCGCTGCCGGATCGCGCAGCAATCGAGAGATCGCCTCCGCCAAGCCCGCCCCCTCATCGCACGGCACGATCAAATCGCGATTGGCCTCGCACACCATTTCCCGTACATCGCCGACATCGACTGCAGCGACGGCACGGCCGGCCGCCATCGCCTCGAGCAGCGCGTTCGGCATCTGCTCGGTATCGGACGACAGCGCGAACACATCAAAGGTCCCGAGCACCGCTTCCGCCGCCACCTGCCCGGTGAACACCGCGCGGTCGCCAAGGCCGAGCTCGGCGGCGAGCCGCGCCAAAGCCGGCCGCTCGCTGCCGTCGCCGGCGACGATCAGGCGCGCGGCCGGCCGACCCTCGAGCGCAGCGAAGGCGCGCAGCAGCCGGCCGATGTTCTTCTCCGGCCGCAATGGCGCCACGGTGCCGACCACCAGCTCGCCCGGTCGCCGGGCGAACCCCGGCACCCGATCGCGCGGCGGATCGGCAAACCGCGCGACATCGACGCCGTTCGGAACATAGACCACCCGCCCGGGCGGCAGCTTCCAGACCCGGCGGGCCAGCTCCTCGAGCCGGTGCGAGGGCACCACCACGCCAGCGGCGCGGGCCAGCGCCCAGCGGCGAAACAGCACGCGGCGGCGCAGCTGGGTGGTCGCCTCCTCCTTGCCGAAGCCGGCCTCGAAATGGAGCTGGCGGGCGACCCCAAACAGCCGATTGGCCATCGCCCATTCGATCGCCCCCCAATTATAGGTGATCAGCAGATCTGGCCGCAGCCGCCGCAATCCCGAGATTGCCGCGCCCAAACCTCGCATGATCCCGGCCCGACCCGCCTCGGGCGGCAGCAAAGCGACCTCGAGATCATCGGCAAGTTCTCGAGCCGCCTCGAAATTTTGGTCGAGGGCGATGATCGTGTGGCGCAACCGCGTGCCAAAATGGTTGATGACGCGCGCCATCCGCAGCGGCACCCCACCGATGCCGAAGCTTGCGAACACATGGAGCAGATGCCGGCGCCGGCTGCTCGCGGCAGCCACCGCAGCGGCGTCTGCAACCGGTGTTGCGGGTGGCGAAGCAGCCGAGGCCATCGTCAGCCGCGGGAGGCCGCGGGGCGGCGACGTACGAGCCCGCTCGGTTTAGGAAATCTGCACATATTCGGCCTATGCTCGACGAAGTTTCGCGAGCGCACAAGTTCCTCCTCGCTCACATCGCCGCCGTTATGTTACCATACGTTACAATGCCGATGATTCGCGGAGGCGGCCGAGCTTCGTCGATCAAACGATTATCGCCATGTCACCCCTCGCCCGAAACGGGCCGAAGCCGGCAACGGCGAACGGCGCCGAGGGCCGCGGGCTCGAACCGCTGTTGCTGAGGCATGCTCGACCCTAGCACCTGGAGACCCATCAACCTATCGGCGGACCATCCGCCGATGCTCGTCGTCGTCGTCGACACCGAAGCCGAATTCGACTGGGCCCGGCAAAAGCCGCGTCGGGCCAGGGGGGTGAGCTCGGTCAAGCGTCAGCTGCAGACCGTTCCGATATTCGAGCGATATCGGGTGCGCCCGACCTTCGTGCTCGATTACCCGGTCAGCAGCACGCCCGAAGGATATGAGTTTATTCGCGACCTGCACCGCTCGGGAGCCTGCGAGATTGGCGCCCATTTGCAGCCTTGGGACAACCCGCCCTTTGTCGAGCAAACAACGGACGAAAACTCATATCCGGGCAACCTTCCAGTTGCTCTCGAGCGCGAGAAGCTCGCCCAATTGACCCGCGTGATCGCCGACAATCTCGGGGTCCAGCCGCGCATCTACAAGGCCGGGCGATACGGCGTCGGCCCTGCAACCGCGCAAATTCTGGCCGAACTCGACTATGAGATTGATGTGAGCGTCGTTCCCGGCACCGATCTGCGGCGCGAGTTTGGTCCCGATTTTTCGCATTGCGAGGCTCGCCCCTACTGGTTCGGCACCGACCCGGCGCTGCTCGAGATCCCGCTGTCGATCGGTTACACGGGCCTCTTGGTGCCCGGCGAATCGATGGCTTACCTGCTGACCATGAACGAGCGGTTGAAGGCGCTGCACGTGCCGGGAATTCTGGCGCGCCTCGGCCTGATCGAGCGGATTACCTTGACCCCGGAAGGGATCTCGTTCGCCGAGCAGCGGCGTTTGACCTTGGCGCTGTTGCGCAAGGGCCATCGCGTGTTCAGCTTCACCTATCACAGCCCCTCGCTGGCTCCCGGAAACACGCCCTATGTACGCAGCGAGGCCGATCTGCGGGCGTTTTTGCGGCGGATCGAGGAGTACCTCGATTTTTTTATGGGCGAACTCGGCGGCCGCGCCGCGACCCCGTTCGAAATCAAGGCGCTCGCCGAACGCTGCCGCCCGGTGCAGCGCAGCGCTCCCGCCGCCGTCGCGGCGCCCGCAGCGAAGCGCGTCCGCGCGCGACCCTAGGCCGAGACGCGGCGGCGGGCCAAGAGGAAGCCCGGGGCGCGGCCCGCGGCGCGCGCCTTTTCCTCATAGCGGGTGGCGGGCCAGTCCGGCGGGCGCTCGCGCCAATCAGCCGGGCGCCGGGCCAGCCATTCGAAGGCGTGATGGCCGGTCACCCGTTCAAGCATCACCGCAAAATAATCGGGATCGTCGGTTGCCAGCCGCAATTCGGCCCCGTCGGTCATGACCCGGGCCAAGGCATCGAGGGTTTCGAGCGAGACGATGCGGCGCTTTTTGTGGCGCTCCTTTGGCCACGGATCGGGAAACAGGATGAAGACGCGAGCGATCGACGATGCCGGCAGCGCGGCGACCAGCAGACGCGCGTCGTCGATCAACAGGCGCACGTTTCCCAAGTGGCGCCGTTCCACCTCAGCGAGCAGCTTGGCGATGCCGTTTTCGAACACGTCGCAGCCGATAAAGCCGATATCGCGGTGCCGTTCGGCCAGCACCGCCAGATGCTCGCCGCCGCCAAAGCCGATCTCCAGCCAAACGGCCCCGGGCGGCCGCGCGAACAGGGATCGGGGATCGAGCTCGCCCGCCGCCGGCAGACCAAAAGCGAGGCGCGGCAGCGTCTCGTTGATCGCAATCTGCTGGCTCGGGTGGAGCGGCCGGCCGCGACGGCGCCCATAGAGCATCCTCTGCTGCCTCGGCGGGGCCGCCACCAGAAGCTCAAAGGGCTGGAGGCTCGAAGGGTCAGAAGGCGCGGCGCAGCTCGTCCACGAGGTCGAGCCGTTCCCAGGAAAAGCCGCCATCGGGGTCAGGGGCGCGGCCGAAATGGCCATAGGCCGAGGTGCGCGTATAAATTGGCCGGTTCAGGCTGAGATGGGTGCGGATGCCGCGCGGCGACAGATCCATCAGCTCCTGCAGCGCGCGGGCCAGCCGTTGATCGTCCATCGCCCCCTCGGTATCGACGTAGAACGACAGCGGCTTAGCCACCCCGATCGCATAGGCGACCTGGATCGTGCAGCAACGGGCCAACCCGGCGCCGACTACATTCTTGGCCAAATAGCGGGCTGCATAAGCGGCCGAGCGGTCGACTTTGGTCGGGTCCTTGCCGGAAAACGCCCCGCCGCCATGCGGCGCGGCCCCGCCATAGGTGTCGACGATGATCTTGCGTCCGGTCACCCCGGCATCGCCGTCTGGTCCGCCGATCACAAACAGCCCGGTCGGGTTGACCAGAAAATTCTCCTCGTCGCACATCCACCCGGGGGGCAAGGTCGCCTCGACATAGGGGCGGATCATCTCGCGCACCTCGTGCTGGTCGATGCGGTCCGAGTGCTGGATCGAGACCACCACCTTGGTGGCGCAGACCGGCTTGCCATCTTCGTATTGCAGGGTGACCTGGCTTTTCGAATCGGGGCCGAGCAGCGGCGTCTTGCCGGCATGCCGCGCCTCGGACAGCGCGCGCAGCATGGCATGGGCATAAAAGATCGGCGCCGGCATCAATTCGGGCGTCTCGGTGCAGGCATAGCCGAACATCATGCCCTGATCGCCGGCGCCCTCGTCTTTGTTTCCCGAGGCGTCGACACCGAGCGCAATATTGGCCGACTGGCTGTGGATATGACAGGCAATGTCCGCCTTCTGCCAGTGAAAATTGTCCTGCTCATAGCCGATCTCGCGGATCGCCTGGCGCGCGACCTCGATCAGCCGGTCGGCGGTGATCGAGGCGGGGCCGCGCACCTCGCCCGCCAGCACCACGCGATTGGTCGTAGTCAACGTCTCGACGCCGCAACGCGCCTGCGGCTCTTCCGCCAAGTAGGTGTCGACGATCGCATCCGAGATGCGGTCGCAGATCTTGTCGGGATGGCCTTCCGATACCGACTCGCTGGTAAAGACGAAATCGCGCTTGGCCAAAAGTTGCCCCTCCTGAAACATCGCACCGGTAGAACAGCGCCAAGTGCGGGTTGATGCCGCCTCGGCGGGCGCGGGTCAAGCCCCAAGGGTCGTGCCGCGCCGCGCCAGCAGTGGGCCCAGCGCTCGACGGCTGACGCTATTTTTCGGCTGGGCGCTCGCCCCCCGCAGCCAGCGCCTTGGCCAGATCGAACAGCCGGCGGCGCACGGCCGGGTCCTCGATGCGGTAATAGGCGCTGACCAGCTCGACGGTTTCGCGCTTGCGCAACGGGTCGGAGTCGAAGGCTTCGGCCGCTGGCTCGGCAAAGCCGCCAGGGATCGCCGGCGCCCGCACCGGGTCCATATCGTCGAAGAAGAACGACACCGGGACATCGAGCACGCGGCTCAGATCATGCAGCCGGCTGGCCCCGATGCGATTGGCGCCGCGCTCGTATTTCTGCACCTGCTGAAAGGTCAAGCCGATCGCCTCGCCCAGCTTTTCCTGGCTGAGCCCCAGCATGTTGCGCCGCAGCCGGACCCGCGAGCCGACATGAACGTCGATCGGGTTCGGCTTGTCGCCCTTTTGCCGGCCGGGTCGCCGGGGCTGCGGATCCATCGCCATCTGGTCGACCGCTTTCTCGAACAATTTGACGTATTTTAGATTGCCGCGAGGCTGCGGGTCAAGACGAAGCTTCAACCTGGAATAATCCACCGCAACCACAGGCGGTATTTGCCGGCTCACCCCAGCCGCAGCGCCACCGGCGCCGCACCGAGCGCCAGCAACGCCAAAAAGATCCAGTCGCCGCCTCGGTCGTAAGGGGTGGGCGAAGCAGCGGCGGGCAGCGCCACATCGACATAGCCGACCGCATCGAGGCGGGTGCGGGCGAGCACCCGCCCCGTCGCATCGACGACCGCGCTGATGCCGTTGTTGGCGACGCGAACCAGCGGCAGGCCTTCCTCGACGGCGCGGGTGCGGGCGATGGCAAAGTGCTGAAACGGCCCGGAGGTGCGGCCGTACCAGGCGTCGTTGGTGGCGTTCAGCATCCAGGCCGGCCGGTCGCTCTCCTCGACAATCGCGCCGGGAAAGATCGCCTCGTAGCAGATCAGCGGGGCAAACGGCGGAAGCCCGGGCAAGGCAATGGTCCGCGGCCCCGGGCCGGCGCTCAAATCCATCGTCCCGGCGGTGATCTTTTTGAACGGCAGCCAGCGGCGCAGCGGCACGTATTCGCCAAACGGCACCAGATGTGCCTTGTCGTAATGCGCGACGATGTCGCCGCGGCCGTCGAGCGCCTCGATGCTGTTCCACACTTCTTCGATCGGGGCCGGCGGCGGGTTCGCCCGCAGCGCGCCGGTGATCAGATAGCCGCCATGCGGGACAATCGCCGCGATCGCCTGGCGCGCCGCGGCATCGCGGCCGAGCAGAAACGGCGCTGCCGCCTCGGGCCACAGCACCGCGGCGAGCGGATGCGCGGACGGCGCCGCGCTCAAATCGATCAGCCGGCGGAAATTCGACTGCGGCCGCCCACGGCTGCCACTTCAGGGTCTGCGGGATCGACGGCTGCACCAGGCGAACCCAGGTGCCGGTCAGCACGGTCGGCATCGCTTGCAGCCGGATCGCGCCGGCGATGCCGGGGACCAGGATCAGGAGCCCGGCCGCGATCGCCGGGGCCCAGCGCCGCGCGGCCGAGATCGGCGCGAGCGACGGCGCGCCCAACAGCGCCGGCAGCGAGGCCGCCAGCACGGTCACAAAGCTGAGCCCGTAGATGCCGACCCAGGCGGTGCTCTGCAACATCGCGAGCGCCCCCGGAAAACCGCCCGACCAGGCATAGCCGATGAGGTTCCACGGCAGCCCGGTCAGGGCGTGGCCGCGCACCCATTCGGCAACGCTCCAGGCGATGGCAAAGGCGCAGACCCGCGCTGTCGGCGGCAAATGGAGGGAGCGGACGGCGAGCCGGGTGGCCAACAGCGCCAGCCCGATATAGAGGGCAAAGCCGGCCGGCAGCCCGGCCGCGGCAAACGGCACCAGCCACCAGAACCGGTCGATATCGACAAACAGCGCCGCCGCGATCCAGTAGAGGCCGGCGAGAAAAAACCCGAAGCCGAAGACCCAGCCGAGGCGGAACGATGCGCCCGGCCCTTCGCTGCCCTCGTCGAGCCACAAAAACAGCGGGAACACGGCCGCCAGCACCGGGGTCAGATCGACCGGCGGCAGGGCCCCGACGGCGGCGACCCCGAGCACAAAGGCGAGCCCATAGCGCCGCCAGCCGCGCAGCGCCGCGACGTCGGCGGCGAGCCGGCACAGCGGAGTGTCGACCCGCGAGCCGGGGCGGGCGCGAAACAGCGACGCCTCAGGCATCGCCGCCGCGCTTTGCCGCGCGCGTCACCAGCAGGCCGCGCACCCGCAGCCGCTTGATGCGTCGCGGGTCGCCTTCGAGCACCTCGAATTCGATCCCGGAGGGATGGGCGATCACCTCGCCGCGCTTCGGCACGCGGCCGGCGAGGGTCGAAACCAGGCCGCCCAAGGTCTCGACCTCCTCCTGGTCGCCGACCGGGCGCAGGCGGATACCCTGACGCTCCTCCAAGGCCTCGATCCGGGTGCGGGCGTCGGCGATCAGGGTGCCGTCGGCGCGCTCGACCAGATGCGGCGCCGCGGCCACGTCGTGCTCGTCCTCGATCTCGCCGACGATCTCCTCGATCAAATCTTCGATCGTCACCAGCCCGTCGATCCCGCCGAACTCGTCAACCACCATCGCGATATGGGTGCGCGCCTGGCGCATCTGCACCAGGAGGTCAAGGATCGGGACCGATGGTGCGACAAACAGCAGCTTGCGCAGCAGCGGCGCCAGCTTGGTTTCGCGCCGCTCGGCGACCGGGGCCAGAACATCCTTGACGTGGACAAAGCCGAGCACGTCGTCCGGGCGTTTCGCGATACACCGGCACCCGTGAATGGCCCTGCTCAACCATGCATTTGACGACATCGGGGAACGGCGTTTCGACATCGAGCGCCACGATGTCGACGCGCGGCACCATGACATCGGCGGCGGTCTCGTTGTGGCCTTTCAAAATGTTGCCGATCAGGGCCCGCTCATGGGCGTCTAGCGGGTCGGGGTCGTCGGCCGGCGGCTCCTCGATCATTTCGTCGATCGTGTCGCGCAGGCTTTCGCCGTTGCGCGGCCTTCGGATCAGCCGCATCAGCGCGCGCAAACGCGCAAAGCCCCGATCATGTTCGGGGTGGCCGCTGCTTTCGGGCGGCTCGCGGTCGGTCATCGAGAACGGGGCTCGGCTGCTGCTGGTCAGATGGTGCCGCGATACGGGTCTGGCACCCCCAGGCTCGCCAATATCGTCGTTTCCAGCGCTTCCATCGCGACCGCCTCCGCCTCGGTCGCGTGATCATAGCCGAGCAGATGCAAAACGCCGTGCACAACCAGATGCGAAAGGTGATCGGCCAACGGCTTGCCCTGCGCCGCGGCCTCGCGCGCGACGGTCTCAAAGGCCAGCGCGACATCGCCGAGCAGCAGCGGCGCTTCGGCCGCGATCGGTGCGCCGGGCTCCCAGGAGGGGAAAGCCAGCACATTGGTCGGCCGGTCGATCCCGCGCCAGTCGCGGTTGAGCCGCTGCTGCGCCGCATCGTCGGCGAGGCTGATCCCGATCTCGATTTCAGCTTGCGCCGGCGGGCCGCACCGCACCATTCCCTGCACCAAGGCAGCGCCCGCGGCGGTCCGGGCACGCTCTTGCACCGCCGGGCAAGCCAGGGCCCAGCCGGGGCATGGCGCGGCGATAACGACTGTCGCAGCCGGCCCCGAAACAGCCGCTTCGGTCGCAGTCGATTGGGTGGCGGCCCGTCCGGTCACGGCCGGTCCGGCGGCGGCTCGGCGGCGCGTTCGCGCGCCTCATAGGCGCGCACGATGCGGGCGACCAGCTCGTGCCGCACCACATCGCGATCGGTCAAGCGGACAATCGCCACGCCCTCGACGCTTGCCAAGGTTGCGAGCGCCTCGGCGAGGCCGGAGCGCGTGCCCGGCGGCAAATCGACCTGGGTCGGGTCGCCGGTCACCACCATGCGCGAGCCTTCGCCGAGCCGGGTCAGAAACATCTTCATCTGCACCGGTGTCGTGTTCTGCGCTTCGTCAAGGATGACAAAGGCGCGCGACAGGGTGCGCCCGCGCATAAACGCGAGCGGCGCCACCTCGATCTCGCCGGTGCCGAGCCGTCGGGCGAGCTGATCGGCCGGCAGCATGTCATTGAGCGCGTCGAAGATCGGGCGCAGATAGGGGTCGACCTTGTCGCGCAGATCGCCCGGCAAAAATCCGAGCCGCTCGCCGGCCTCGACCGCCGGGCGCGACAGGATGATGCGCTCGACCTGCCCGGTCATCAACAGATCGACCGCCGCGGCAACCGCGAGATAGGTTTTGCCGGTGCCGGCCGGGCCGAGCCCAAAGACCAGCCCGCTGTCGCGCAACGCCTTGATATAGGCGGCCTGCCCCGGCGAGCGCGCGGCGATGCGCCGCTTGCGGGTGCGGAACGCGGCGTCCTCGTGCCACAGGCTCAGGCTCTTGTCGGCGATCTCGGCCTCGGCGAGGCGGATCGCCGCTTCGACCGCCGGCAGATCGATCTCCTGGCCGCGCTTCAGCCGCTCGTAAAGCCGCGACAGGGCCAGATGGGCCGCCTCGGTCGCCGAGGGCGGGCCGGAGATCGCCAGCCGGTTGCCGCGGCTGACGAGCGAGACGCCGAGCTGCCGTTCGATCCGGTCGAGATGCTGGTCGCGTTCGCCATAGAGCGAGCGGGAGCAGCAGATTGTCGTCGAATTCAATCTGGGTGCGCCCCTCGGCCGGCGCGCCGCCGACGATCTCGGGGCGGAGCGCGGTCATGCCGCAACCATCCCCGAAAGGCTGTTTTGACCGGCGCCAGAAATCTGCACCGGGACGATCTCGCCCACCCGATGCGGGCCGGTTGCGAGATGCACGCTTTGCAAATAAGGGCTGCGCCCGACCAGCTGTCCCGGGTGGCGGCCCGGCTTTTCCAGCAGCACCGGCAGCACCTGGCCGACGCAGGCCGCGTTGAAATCGCGCTGCTGCCGCGCCAGAACCGCCTGCAGCGCAGCAAGCCGCTCGCTCTTGACCGGGTCGGGCACCTGGTCGGGCAAAGCTGCCGCCGGGGTGCCGGGCCGCGGCGAATATTTGAACGAAAACGCCTGGGCAAAGCCGATCTCGCCGACGAGGTCGAGGGTGGCGCGAAAATCCTGGTCGCTCTCGCCGGGAAAGCCGACAATCAAGTCGCTCGACAGCGCCAGATCGGGCCGTGCGGCGCGCAGGCGCTCGACCGTTCGCCGGTAATCGGCCGTGGTGTGGCGCCGGTTCATCGCCGCCAATACACAGTCCGAGCCGCTCTGCACCGGCAGATGCAGAAACGGCATCAGCTGCGAGACCTCGCGATGGGCGGCGATCAGCCGATCATCGACATCGCGCGGATGCGAGGTGGTGTAGCGGATGCGCTCGAGCCCCGGCAATTCGGCCAGCGCCCGCACCAGATCGCCGAGCCCCCACTCGCCGCCGTCGGGCGCCGCGCCGTGATAGGCGTTGACGTTCTGGCCCAACAGGGTGATTTCGCGCGCCCCGGTCGCCACCAGCCCGCCCGCTTCGTCGAGAATCTGCCGCGGCCGGCCGCGAATACTCAGCGCCCCGGGTATAGGGCACGACGCAAAACGTGCAGAACTTGTCGCAGCCCTCCTGCACGGTCAAAAAGGCGGTCGGCCCCTGACCCGGCCGCACCCGCGGCAGATGGTCGAATTTGGGCTCGTCGGGAAAGCTGGTGTCGACCACCCCGGCGCCGCCGGAGCAGAGCGCGCGCGCGACCAGCTCGGGCAGCCGGTGGTACGCCTGCGGGCCGAAGACGAGATCGACATAGGGCGCCCGGCGGCGGATCTCGGCGCCTTCGGCCTGGGCGACGCAGCCGGCGACCGCGATCAGCATCGCACCTCCGCTGCGCGCCTTGCGCAGCTTTAACGCGCGCAGCGTGCCAAGCTCGGAAAAGACCTTTTCGGCCGCTTTTTCGCGGATATGGCAGGTGTTGAGGATGACCAGGTCGGCGTCCTCGGCCGCGGCCGCCGGCAGAAACCCGAGCGGCGCCAACAGCTCGGCCATCCGCGCCGAATCATAGACGTTCATCTGGCAGCCATAAGTCGCGATAAACACGCGCTTGGTCACATCACCTGCCCTCCCTGCGGAACATCCAACCCGATCATCTCGATATCTCCTGCACCAGCGGCGCGCCGATCGACGGCGATGGGCCGATGGAGGGCGGCGCGGGCACCGGCTGCGGCCGCCCGGCCAGTGCCGCCGCCATGCCGCCGGCGATCCGCCCGTGACAATAGCGGGCCAGCGCCTTGCGTGACCCGCAATCGGCAAGAAACGTCGGCGGATGAAACTCGACCACCACTTCGACCGTGCCGAGCCCCAGCATGCTCCACAGATGAGGCGCCAGCGCGGCGGTTCCATACCAGGCCAAAAACGGGCGAAGCAGGCGGCCGAGCGGCATGCCGTCGAGCCTCGTATAGGCGATCGAAACCGGCTGGACGGCGATTGGACCGGTCGCCGGCACCGCCTCGGCCGCGCCGAACAGCGCGCTTTTGAACGGCAGCACCCGGTTGCCGTCGCCGCTGGTGCCTTCGGGAAACAGGATCAGCGCGTCGCCCGCCGCCAGCCGCCGGGTCATCGCGTCCCGCTGCAATCGGGCGCTGCCCGCGCGGCGGTCGATAAAGACCGAGCGCTGCAATTTCGCCAGCCAGCCAAACAACGGCCAGCCGGCCACCTCCGCCTTGGCGATAAAAGAGCCGATGATCAGCGAACCCAGCACGGTGATGTCGGTATAGGAAACATGGTTCGAGGCAAACAGCACCGGGCGCGTCGCGGTTGGCGTCCCGATCGTGCGCAGGCGAAACCCCAGAATCCGGCAGCAGCCGCGGTGATAGAACGCCGGAAGCGTGCGCGACCAAGGCCGACGCAAAGCCAGACCCAAGCCCTGCACCGGCATCAGGCTCAGGGTCCAGACGAGATAGAGCGCGAGACGCGAAATCCTCAGCGTCGCCGAGCCCATGCCGTCAAGATGCCCTTGCCGTCACGACGCCCATCCATCCCTGCTCAATGCGTCCCTGAGGTCCTTTGCCCGCCGCACGTAATGGCGCGAGTATTTGGCGCTGACGAGCTCGGTCTTGACGACGATGCAGACGTCGATCGTGTTGAACTCGCGGTCGATCACGGCGCCGTCGCCGACAAACCCGCCGAGGCGCAGATATCCCTTGATCAGCGGCGGCAGGCTCGTCAGCGCGCGCGTCGGGTCGACGGCGCCGCGCGGCCGCCGGCACATGTCGAGATAGCGGTCGCAGAGGGCCCGCACGCGCAGCGGCGGCGGTGCGAGATGGTAGTGGTAGAGATAGGAGAGCGGCCTCGCCAGCACGTCGGGATCAGTGCCGGGCAGGCTCGCGCAACCGAACATCAGGGCGATGTCATAATGAAAGACATAGGCCGCGATCCCGCTCCATAACAGCTGCATGGCCGGCCGCTGCCGATAGGCGGCATCGACGCAGGAGCGGCCAAGCTCGAGGATTTCGCCCGGATAGGCGACCAGCCGGGCAATGTCGTATTCGGCGGCCGAATAAAAGCCGCCCAGCCGCGCCGCGGCCTGCCGGCGGATCAAGCGATAGGTGCCGACCACGGTCCCGGACCCGCAGCCACGGCTGTGATCAAGCACCAGCAGATGGTCGCAGCCGCTGTCCAACCGGTCGAAATCGCGGCGCCGGCGCGCGGTCTCGAGCTTCGGGCGCGCGCCGAGGGCTTCGTAAAAGACGCGATAGCGCAGCGCCTGCGCGGCGTCGATGTCGGCCTCGGTCTCGGCCAGCCGCACCTGCAAGGGACCGGCTGAGATATCCACGATCGCGCCCGCCCCGCACCCGGGGATGCGCCCGATCGGCAGGTGGTCGGGCTCGTACCCGACGCCGCTGATCACGCCGCTTGACCGGGCCGAGAGTACCGCCGGCACTTTCCGCGGGGTGGCCGCGAGGGCGGCCGCAGCCGCGCCGCCGGCCACACGTTCGACCGCCGCCGCCTGATCATTCGTGCTCGGAACCGGGTTTGCCGGCGCGCGGCACGGCGTAGAGCTCGAGCCGGTGACCCACCAGATCATAGCCGAGCTGGTCGGCCACGGCCTGCTGGAGCTTCTCGATCTCCTCGTTGCGAAACTCGACAACCCGGCCGGACTGCAGGTCGATCAGATGGTCGTGGTGGGCGCTCGGCATCTCTTCGTAGCGCGAACGGCCATCGCCGAAATCGTGCCGGGCGAGGATATTCGCCTCCTCGAACAGCCGCACCGTGCGATAAACGGTGGCGATGCTGATATGCGGGTCGATCTCGGTGGCGCGGCGATAGACCTGCTCGACATCGGGATGATCGGCCGAATCCGACAGCACGCGGGCGATGACCCGGCGCTGCTCGGTCATCTTGAGACCCTTGTCGAGGCAGAGCTGCTCCAGCCGCGAGGTCATCGCGCCTCCGTCACGCGGGATGCGGGCCCATTATAGAGCAAACCCGCGCGCGCGCCTATGTCTCGGACGAGGGCTCCCCCAATGCCAGTCAAAAGGCCGTGAGGCCGGCAACTCACGCCCGAGCGCGCCGCGCCCGCGTCCCGAGCCCGATCTCCTTAGCCAATCGGCTGCGCTGGCGGGCGTAGTTGGGCGCCACCATCGGATAGTCGGCGGCCAGGCCCCACCGTTCGCGATAACCTTCCGGCGTCATGTTGTACGCTGTCTTCAAGTGGCGTTTGAGCATCTTCAGCTTTTTGCCGTCTTCGAGACAGACGATGTAATCGGCATGGACCGATTTCTTGACCGGGACTGCCGGTTGCGGCCGTTCCGCTGATACGCTCGGCACACTCCCGATATTGGCCAGAGAGTTGTACACCTGATTGATCAGCTGCGGCAAATCACTTACGGACACCGTGTTATTGGATACGTGCGCGGCGACGATTTCGGTCGTCAGTGCCAGCAAATCGCTGGTTTGATCGGAGTTGTTCATAGCGATGGTCCCACCGTGCGGCTGCTCTTCCAAATATAAGTAACCATCAGGAGCGCGGCAATCCGCTCGGTCGCCAATTCTTGCAATCGCCGATGTAGCGTGGATAACATTTGGTTGTAGCCGGCAACCTTGCGGCAGCACAGATCGAAATGACGGCGTTCTCAATTGGCGGGCGAGATGCGGGTGATCTCGCGGCGAAGCACCAATGCATCGACCCGGCCGACAGCGCGACGGTAGTAGTTTCGCCTTCGGCCGATCTGGATGAAACCATTGCCGGCATAAAGCGCGCGCGCCGCGGCATTGTCGTCGGCAACCTCGAGAAAGACCCGCACGCCGCCCCGTCGCACGGCGTCGGCGCAGATCGCAGTCAACAGCGCCGACCCGGTCCCCGCCCGCCTCTTCGCTGGGGCGACGCCGAGCGCCAACAGTTCGCACTCGTCGCCAAGGTCAAGGGCCAGCGCAAACCCGGCCGGCTCGTCCCCGTCCCAGGCGACCTGCCCGAAGAACCCGGCCATCGCCACGATCCTGGCCATCTCTTGCGGCTGCCACGGGTCGTCAGGGAAGCAGGCGCCGTGCAGCATCGACAACGGCAGCGCCAAGCTTGGCGCCGCGCCGCCGGATAGCGGCTCCAAACGGCGGCGGTTCACCGGTGGTTGGCGGTGGACAGCCCGGCCGTGACGGTGACATCAGGCGGGCGCAGATAGAGCGGGCGCACCGGGCCGACCAGTTCGCCGAGCCGCCAGCGCCGCAAGGCCGCATGCAATGCGCCGAGCACCGGCGGCTTCCCGTTCTCGACGATGCTGACGACCCCCTCGGCGGCGAGAATGGCTGCGGCGCGCGGCGCGGCATCGCCGGCGATCGCGAGCAAAGCCCCACCGGCGACGCCATTCACGGTTTCGGCCAGCCTCTCGGGCGGCACCGCTGCGGGTGCGCCGAGCGGGCGGCGGGCGGCATCGAACAGCTGAATAAAGAAATCCGACCGGCGGCTTTCGAGCGCCGCGAGAAGCAGCCGCGCGGCCGGAGCGGTATCGCCAAGCGCGGCGATCGCGGCCTCAAATGAGGACACCCCGATCAGCGGCACATCGAGGGCGAGCGCGATCCCCCGCGCCGCGGCGAGCCCCACCCGGATCCCGGTAAAGCTGCCTGGCCCAATCGTGACCGCGACCAGCTCGAGCGCGGCGGGCGGCAGCGGCACCTGCCGCATCGTGCGGTCGACCAGCGGCAGCAATGCTTCCGCCTGGCCATGCGCCATTTCCAATTGTGCCAGCCCGAGGAGCTCGCCGCCGGCGGCAATCGCCACCGCGCAGGTCGAGCCCGCCGTGTCGAGCGCCAGGATCAGCGGGCCGGCGCGCTCTGAACCGCCGCCCTCAGGCAATTCAGAACTCGGGGAATTTAGACCGCGCGCACCTCGACCACTTCGGGAATGTAATGCCGCAGCATGTTTTCGATGCCGGCCTTCAAGGTCGCCGTCGAGCTGGGGCAGCCCGAGCACGAGCCTTGCATGTGCAGATAGACGACGCCGTCCTCGAAATCGTGAAAAATGATGTCGCCGCCATCCTGCGCGACCGCCGGGCGCACACGCGTCTCCAGCAATTCTTTTATTTCGCGGACGATATCGTCGTCATCCTCGTCTTCCGCCGCGGCGCCGCCGGCTTCGGCGCCGGCGGCGAATACCGGCCGGCCGGCGGTGAAATGCTCCATGATCGCCGCCAACACCGCCGGCTTCAGGCGGTACCAATCGGCCTCGTCCGCCTTGGTCACGGTGATGAAATCGGCGCCGAAAAAGACCCCGGCGACCTCGGGCAGCGAAAACAGCCGCTCGGCCAACGGCGATGCGCCGGCCGCCTCGGCAGTGGTGAAGCTCGCTGTCCCGGTGGCCATGACCGCGCGCCCGGGAAGAAATTTCAGGGTCGCCGGGTTCGGCGTCTGCTCGGTCTGGATGAACATCGGCGGCTCCATAAGTGAGATGAGTAAACTTAATGCTAGCATGGGGGGGCCGGGATGGCGATTCAACCCTCGGGCGCCATTCGGGAAGACTCACCAGGCGAGCTGGGCGCGCAGTGCTGCAACCGCATCGAGCTGCCGCTCGTGCTCGCCGGTGAAGCGCACGATCAGATCGCTGGCCCCAGCCTCGGCATAGCCGCGCAGCCATTCGGCGGTCGCGGCGGGCGGCCCGGCGAACGTGGCCTGCCGCCGGCGCATCACCGCCGCAGGCTGCCCGTAATAATTCTCTAAAAACCGGTCGATGCGCTGCTCGGCCCGGTCCGCATCCTCGTCGAGCGCCAAGGTCACGTAGTTCGCCGCCGCGAAGTGGCCGGGGTCACGTCCGGCTTCGCGCAGGATCTGCTGCACCTCGCGCCATTGTGCGGTCCAGCGGGCGAGGTCGGGCTCGTTGGCGAACCAACCATCGAAATGCCTGGCGGCGCGCTCGAGCGCCGGGCGCACCGAGCCGGCGAGCCAGATCGGCGGCCCGCCCGGGCGGTGCGGGGTTGGCCCGAGCACGCCCGCCTCGACCGGCCAACGCCCGTGCCAATCGACCGGCTGCCCGGTCCACAGCGCGCGGGCAAGCCGCAGCCCCTCCATCATGCGGCCTACCCGGCCCTCGAACGGCACCCCGGCGGCGGCGAACTCGGCGCGGATATTGGCGACATCGGTGGCGATGCCGGCGCCGAGCACCAGCCGTCCCTCGCTGATCCGGTCGAGGGTGGCGAGCTGATGCGCCAGCACGACGGGGTTGCGCAACGCCGGCAAAAACACCGCGGTGCCGACCGCGACCTTGCGGGTCCGCGCCGCCACCGCCGCAAGGAGGGTCAACGGATCGTGCCGCGGCCGCGCCAGCAGCGAGTCGCCGACCCACACCCCATCATAGCCGAGCGACTCGGCCCGCTCGGCGAGCGCCAACAGTGGTGCGGTTTGCGGGCGGCCCTGCATGACCGCCTCGCGGGTCGGCAACAAATATCCGATGCGCGGCGCCATCGCTTTCCTCCGTCCAGGCAGGCGCGGTTAGTCTGCTGCGGAACCGCGTAACATATCGTGGCGGGCGACCAGCGCACTTGGCGCCTCGCCGCCGATCGTGACCAGGCACAGCTGGTCCTGACGAGCGCACGGCGCGTCCCGGATCGGCGATGTCGGCCTCCAGCCGCCGGACTCCGGCGGCATAGGCTGTCTTCCTGATCGCCTGCAATTGCGAGCAGGTGTCGCGGCGCCGCACGAGCATCAAGCCACGCGGCCAGGTTCTGCTCGAAACGAAGGTGCTCGAAGCGAGCTGCAACAGCAGCAAACCCGACTTACTTCCATGACGCCGAGCACCGTCTGCACCGGCCAGAAATCCCGCAAATCGGCGAGCTGCGCTTCCGGGAAAATACTCGATAATAAAGCCATTCGGCCGATTCCTGCGGGCAGAGGTTGCGAAGAACAAACCGGCCTCTGGGCCGAAGCACGCGGAAAACCGCGTGCAGCATGCCGGCCTTGTCCTCGACATGATGAAAGGCAAACTGGCAGCAGGCAAAATCAAAGCTGCCATCGGCAAACGGCAGCGCCGCGCCGTCTGCCCGCACCCAGGCGATCTCCGGCGCCTTGCGGCGAGCCTGGCGCAGCATGCCAAACGAGTGGTCGAGGCCGGTATACCGGGCCGGCGGCAGCGCGGCACGATCGGCGATCAGCTGGTTGCCGGTGCCGCAGCCGATGTCCAGAACCCGGAGATCAGACGCATCGCGACCGGCGGCGAAGGCCAGCAGCTCCGGGTCGGCGGTGCGTGCTCGGTAAGGCTGTGCATCGTAAAGATGCGCGATCGCATCGTAATCCACCCGCGGCTGCGCTGGCGTCGTCGTCATCATGCCAGCGCGAGAAAAGCGGCTTCTTCGTCTGCCAAAAAGCGGTTGATTTCGCCATAGCGCTCACGAAGCAGTCGCAGGACATCCGCTGTCGAGCAGTTGCCCAACCCGATCCAGATCACCTTCGGCGGCGGTCCATAGAGAATGCTGAGCCGCTGAAAATCTTCATCCTTGCTTACGATTGCGAGCCTGTGGTCGCGCGCATGCTGCCAGATCGCATGATCGGAGCCAGCCAATAAGCCTCGCGCGCCAACGTGGACACAATTCGGATAAAGATCTCCCAGTCCCGCCACCAGTCGCGCAGACAGGTTCTCATCAAGGAGCAGCACCAGCGGCTCAATCGGCCGGAACGCTCATAATCCGGCGTTCGCGCTCGGCGGCGAACGCCAAGCAAGCGCGAATGTCGTCGCGCGACAGTTGCGGAAAATCCGCCATGATGTCCTGCTCGCTCATCCCGGAGGCCAGATACGACAGCACATCGCCGACCGTAATGCGGGTGCCGCGGACGGACGGCTTGCCAAACCGAACAGCGGGGTCGAGGACGATGCGAGCCCGGTAATCCATTGGCGCGAGGTTAGTCGGGTAAGCGAGCAACAGCAACAACCCTTCGACGCCACGAGCCGCGCCCTTGCGATGGAGCTAGGCTGGAGCTCAAGGCCGCAGCCATTCCGCGCAATCCCACGCGTAGCGATCAAGGGTGATGCAACAGCACTCCCAAGATGGCGATGGTCGCGGCCGCATTGACGGCGATTGCCCAGATCATGATGTTGAGCTTGGTCTCGATTGCTTGAAAGCGCGCATCGATCGACTTGAAGCGGCCCTCTATCGGGCTGAAATGGCCGTCGAAGACCGATAGCTTGTTGTCGATCGAGGCGAGCCGATTTTCGTAATCGGCCAGCTCCTCCGCGGCTTCTCTCGCCTTGTCATCGGGCGCGCCGGCGCTGATCAGCGCGTCGTAGGTCTTCGACAGCATCAGCGCCGTTATTATCTCAGCGAGAGAGCCGCGCCGGAGTATTGACCGGGGCTATTCGGCCGCGCCGCGGCGGTGCGAGAAGCCTTGCTCCTGGCTGGTGACGAATTCGAGGAGGGCGGCGCGGCCGTCGTCGTTCTGGCGGCGGGCGCGCAGGATCGCGTCGCCAATCTGCGAGGGGTCCTCGACCCGCTCGCTCCAGCCGCCGAGGTCGCGGCCGATATTGGCGTAGTTGCCGCCCAAGTCGCGGGCGCGGTAGCGATCGTGCGACAATTGCATCGCGTGGGTCTCGATCGCCATCGTCGAATTGTTGAGGACGATTGTCGTGATCGGGATGCCGCAACGCGCCGCCGTCTCGAAATCGAGCCCGGTCATGCCAAACGCGGCGTCGCCCATGAAGTTGACGCAGAACTTGTCGGGGGCAGCGACCTTGGCGCCGATGACCAGGCCAAGCCCGGTGCCGAGCTGGTGCGACTTGCCCCAGCCGAGATAGCCGCGCGGCCGGGTCGCCCGGTAGAACGGGTTCAATTGCTCGCGCGGGCTGCCCGAATCATGGGTGACGATCGCGCCCGCCGGATCGACGACGCGCATGAACTCGGAAATCACCCGGTAGGGGGTGATCGGGTGCTCGTTCGAATTGAGCTTGGCGCGCCAGCGGGCGAGCCATTCCTCGCGCTGGGCGGCGACTTCGCGAGCGACGCCGTTCGCGCGTTCCTTGCCGCCGAGCCGGTCGTTATCAGCCTCGATCATTTGGCCGAGCACCAGCTTGGCGTCGCCCAGCAGTCCGAGATCGGCGGCAAAGGCCTTGTGCAGGTCGCGCGGGTCGTTGGTCACGTGGATGTATTTCTTGCCGGGCGGCAACCCCGGTGTGGCGATGCCGTGCCGGGTAAAGCTGCAGCCGACGCCGAGCACAAGATCGGATTTGTGCAGGAAATGCCGGCCGTGCCCAGTAAAGGTGCCGCCGCCCGAGCCGAGCGACAAGGCGTGATCCTCGGGAAAGGCGCTCTTGCCGTCAAAGGTCGTCATCACCGGGGCCTGCAGCAACTCGGCGAGCCGGCGCAGCTCGTCGGTTGCTTCGGCATAAAAGACGCCCTGCCCCACGAGGATCATCGGGCACGCGGCGTCGAGCAGCATCTTGGCCGCCTCGTCCACATCGCGCGGATCGCCGGCCGAGCGGCTGGCGCGCACCGGGCGATACTGCGCCGGGTCGACATCGACCTCGATGCCGGTGACGTCGGCCGGGACCTCGACCATGACCGGGCCCAGGCGCCCGTTCTTCGCCTGGGAAAAAGCGCGCCGCATGATGTTGCCGACCTCGTGCGGCAACTGCACCTCCTCGACCGATTTGGTGATCGCGGCATAGCTGCGGCTCGACTTGAACATCGGAAACAGTTGCGCGGTGTCGCGCGGGTGGCCCAATGGCAGAAACACCACCGGGGTCGAGTCGGAAAAAGCGGTGGCGACGCCGGCAAAGGCGTTTTCGGCGCCCGGCCCGTATTGCATCGCAAAGACGCCCGGCGGCCGCCCGTTCGAGACCCGGGCAAACCCGTCGGCCATATGCACGCCGACCCGCTCCTGGCGGCAAATCACCGGGCGGATGCCGACCGCTGCGGCGGCCTCGATGATCGGCGTCGTCGGAAAGCAGAACAGGGTCTGCACGCCCTCGCGCTTCAGGATCTCGGCAATGACGTTCATTACCTGCATCGGTCGTTCCTCCCGGTGAATGGTCTCGGCGTCAGGCCTCGCGGAGCGCCGGTCAGCCGCGCAATGCCCCGCGGCCCGGCATCCCGCGCGGCGCCACCGTGTGCCGCGACACGCCCCTCAGTGTATCACCCCACCGGCGTTGATGCCGCCGGAATTGGAGAGCGGCGCGTGACAGATGCTGACGCATGGCTGCAGGTCGCCCGGGTTCTCCTCAATGCAGGCCGAGCAGCCTGGCCCAGGCGGTTGCCGGTTGCTGGCGGCAGAACCGGCGCCGGGGCCGGCGCAGCCGGCGAGCAGCGCGCACCAGGCAATCATCGCCAGAGAAAATCGCTTCATACCGGCAAGGATGGCGAGCCTGCGTTGGTGCTGTCAAGGCGAGCCCCGCAGTCCGCGCCGCCGCGAGCCTCGCTTGGCCCGCGTTGTCGCGCAATCTGGAGCAGGCTGCCGCAGCCGGGGGCAATGGCGCGCCGCCGTCAGCCCGGCTGCAGCACATGAATGACGCGGCTGGCGATCATGTCGCGGGTCTTGCCGGCGTAGGCGGCCATGTGCGGCGATTGGGCATGCGCCCGCAGCGCTTCCATGCTCTGCCATTTCTCGATCACGACAAAGGTGTCGGGGCCGAAATTGGTCTGCATGCGCCCCGCCCCCTCGGCGTCGATCGCCGGGCTGTACTCGATGCAGCCCTCTTCGGCGCGGACCGCCGGCACATTGGCGTGAAACGCCTCGAGGATTTGGGCGCGCATGCCGGGCTTGGCGGTGATGATGGCGACGACGTGGATCATGGCGGCGTCCCTCAGGTGATGCGTTCGAAGACGCTGTGCTGGCGGCTGGTGGTCAACGGCCGGATCTTCGTCGCCCAGTCGCCATAGGCGCCGGCCTTCTCCCAGGCGGCACTCTTTAGCACCTCGGGCGAGTTCGAGCTCGTAGACCGTCAGATAGCGCTCCATTCCGGCGACGCTCGAATGATCGAGCCGGTAGCGCGCGGCCCCGCGCACACCCGGCACTTTCGCCAGCATCGGGAAGTGCTCGGTATCGTAGACGCGGTTGAATTCGGCCTCGTGCTCGGCCGGGATGTCGAGCTGGACGACAAAGAGATGCGACACGGCAGTCCGCTCCTGTGCGATCAGGTTTAGGCGATCTTGCGAAAGACGCTGTGCTGGCGGTTGGTCGTGTGCGGCCGGATCTTTGGCTTCCATTCGCCACGGTCGGAGGCCTCGGTCCAGGCCGGGCTGTCGATCACTTCGGCGTTGTCGCATTCGTAGATCGCCAGATAGCGCGGCATCGTCGGCACCGTCGAGTGGTCGAGGCGATAGCGGGTGCACGAGCGGACCCCCGGAACCTTGAGGATCGTCGGCACGTGGTCCTCGTCATAGATGCGGTTGAACTCGGCTTCGAGCTCGGCCGGGATGTCCATCTGCACGACATAAATGTAAGACATGGCGCTTTGGCTCCTTTCGCGGGCGCGAGGGGTTGGCAGCTTAGGGCAAACCACGCACCCTCTCGACAGATTTCCGCGTCGCGTGGGTTCGCGCTCGATAGTCTTTTCCACTGCCCGCCGCGGCCAATCTTGAAAGGGTTAACACGGCCCCTATTTTTAAAGCGGTAGCCTCCGGCACAGCATCAGATCCCGGGTCATTTTTGGCTCGGGCGCGTCGGCAGCCGGGGCGAACCGCTCCCGAAAAGAACGCCGGCGCCGCGCAGCCAAACCAGGAGCACAGATGTCGAAAATTCCGCAGGGCGAGTGGTCCGCCATTGCGGCACGCTATCAAAATGGCGAGTCGATCAGCAATATCGCGCGCAGCTATGCCTGCACCCCACCTGCTATTCATTATATACTCAAGCGCAATCGCCAGTGTCCGGCGACGGCCGACGTAGAGCCCACAGCCGGATTGCAAATCGCGAGCGCCGCCGGCGAGACGATTGCGGCGCCCGAGCCGCCGCCCGTTCAACCAGGTCGCGTCGCCGGCGCGCCGGTCCTGGTGCGGACGCGTGCACCGGTAGCGGCGCAGCCGCCCCAGCCGCCTGTAATCCGGCCGCTTATGGCTGAGCCGCCCCTGGCCCAGCGGCCTGCCGACCACCTGCATGCGGTGCCGACGCCGGGGTTGGACCGCGATCTCCACCACCGCGCGGAGGCCGCCATCGAGGTGTTTCGAACGAGCTTCGATGCGGCGCTGACCGAGGGATCGCCAAGCGTGCGCGAGCGGCTGCGCGAGGCCGCGGCCGACTTGATGCGGGTCGCGGCGCGAACCACGATCGTGCTCGACCGCCTGAGCGCAAGCGCCGAACGCGTGGCCCGGGCGCCGGATTATCCGCGCTCGGCGCACGCCAGATGACGCCCTGATCCTTCGGCCGCGCTAAACCGTCCGGACCGCGCCGAAAGGGCAGCCTGGACCGGCCGCTCACGCGCCGGGCGTCAGCGGCGGAACATCAGCTGCAGGCGGTGCCCGTCGGGGTCCTGAAAATAAATGCAGTGATCGTCGCCGGGGCGGCCGGCGACCGCGATGCCGCGGCCCTCGAGCTCGGCCTTTAGCGTCTCGTAGGTGCCCGACGCGACATTCAGCGCCAGGTGATTGAGGTCGTTGCCGCTGGTCAGAGGCGCCTCGCCGCGCTTTCGGAACAGCGCCACCCCCTGGCTGCCGGCGTGCAAAAACACCTGCCCGTCATTCTCGCGATAGACGGTCATGCCGAGAATGTCGGTATAAAACGCCTTGGACCGGCTGATATCGCTGCAATGCAGCACGATATGGTCGATCCCGCTCGCCTCGATCATTTCTCTCCTCCCTCTGCTGCCCGTCGCGATCAGGCCCGGCTGTCCGGGTTAAGCGGCGTCATAGGCGCGTCGTCGATTCTGCGCGTTATCGGCGCCGCCATCAAGATTTGCGGCGGCGGTTTTGCGGACAGGTTTTGGACGCGCCCGTGCGAGGAAATAAAACTCGATGGCTTAGCGGGGGCTTCCATGGCGGCGATTCGAAGCAAGCGGATGTCGTTCTCTCGGCGGAAAGGGCATAAGCAAATTTACCAGCCGACATAATTGATTTACAGTTTGACACATAATCGACCATCATGCTGGCGCGCGATCGACGTTGCGGCGGCTTCCGGTCGGCGCGCCGCGGACGCGATCTGAGGGGGCGGGGTAAGTTCGTGAGGCGGGTAGCGACGACGGCCCGGTCGGCGGTGATCGAAAAGCGTGCCGCCCTCTCCGGCTACGGCACGCTGCAGCTTGCCCAGGCCGCCGCGCTGGCGCTGCCGCTGGTGGCCGGCGGCTGCATGGTCGGCCCGGACTACAAATCGCCGCCGCTCCCGGTCGCCGCCAACTTTCTCGAAGCCGGCAACCCATCGGTCGAAACCAGGCGGCAGCAGTACCGGGGCTGGTGGAAGGTGTTCCACGACCCGGTCCTCGATCGGCTGATCAGGGTCGCCTACAACCAGAACCTGACCTTGGTCGCCGCCGGGACCCGCGTGCTGCAGGCGCGCGCCGAGCTGGGGGTCGCGGTCGGCGACTTTTACCCGCAGTCGCAGCAGGCGACGAGCTCGCTGATTTACGACCGGCCGAGCCATGCCGACCCGACCGCGACGACGCAGAGCCGGGGTTCCGGCTTCTGGCGCGCCACGTTCGGCGCCTCGCTCGATTGGGAGCTCGACTTTTGGGGCAAGTTCCGCCGCGCGATCCAATCGGCCGACGCCGCCTATCTCGGATCGATCGCCTCCTATGACGATGTGCTGGTGACGTTGCTCGGCGACGTGGCGACGACCTATATCGGCATCCGCACCCTCGAGACCCAGATCGACATCGCCCAGGACAATATCGTCAAGCAAAAGAAGGCGCTGGCCATCGCCGAAGCGCGCTATCATGGCGGGGTCGCGACCAAGCTCGATGTCTACCAGGCGGAAAACGTGCTCGGCCAGACCGAGGCGACGATCCCGCAATTGACCGCGCAGCTCGACCAGGGATTGGACGCGCTGTGCGTGCTGTTGGGCATGGCGCCCCAGCCGCTCGACGATCTGTTGCGCGGGCCGGCGACGATCCCGGTGCCGCCCAGCGGCGTCGCGATCGGCATCCCGGCCGATCTGGTGCGCCGCCGGCCGGACATCCGCGCGGCGGAATTGGCGGCGGTGGCGCAGAGCGCGCAAATCGGCGTCGCCGAGGCGCAGCTCTACCCGGCGTTCAGCCTGTTCGGCACCTTTGGCACGGTCTCCAGCAATATCGCCGGCCACAAGCTCAGCGACCTGGTGATGGGCAAGGGCATCACCTTTGGCTTTGGCCCGAGCTTTTCGTGGAACATCCTGAATTACGGGCAGATCACCAACACCGTGCGGGTGCAGGACGCGAAATTGCAGGAATTGCTGGTCGATTATCAGAACACCGTGCTGACCGCGCAGCAACAGGTCGAGGACGGGTTGGCCACCTATCTGCAATCGCGCGCGCAAGTCGATGATCTGCGGCGCAGCGTCGCCGCCGCCAACGCGGCGCTCGGGCTCGCCTTTTTGCAGTATCAGCTGGGGACGCGCGACTTCACGACGGTGCTGACGGCCGAGCAGAATTTGTATACGGCGGAAACCGATCTCGCCACCGCCGAGAGCAATGTCTCGACCGGGCTCGCATCGGTCTACCGGGCGCTGGGGGGCGGATGGCAGATACGCGACAACAACGAATTTGTGCCGGTGGCGACGGTCGAGGAAATGCGGCGCCGCACCAACTGGGGCGATCTGCTGCCGCCGCCCGGCGGTCAGCCGCCGCAGCCGGCCCCGGCGCTGCCCACGCCCAACGATGTCAGCGCCAAGCTTCGGCCGCCGCAATGGTGAGGTCCCCGTGAAGCTCTCCGCCGCCGCTTTGGGCACCCTGCGTCGGGCGCCGGTCGAGGCTGCTCACAGCGGCCGGACTGGTCGTGCTCGCAGCGCTCGGCGGCTACGGCGCGGCGCAGCTTCGGGCGGGGTCGCCGATCGTCGCGGCGATTGCGGCCGAGCCGCCGCAGCCGGCCGTCCGGCCCGCCGCCGCGAAGGTCGCGCCGGCACCCGCTTCAGCGCAGAACGCAACGGTTCCGGTGGTGCTGCCGCGGCTGCAATCGGTCACCGATTACGCGGAAATCACCGGCAATGCCGCGGCGGTCAATGCGGTCAAGCTGGTCGCCCGCGTCGAGGGCTATCTCGAAGGGCTGCACTATCAGGACGGCGCCTTTGTCAAACAGGGCGACCTGTTGTTCACGGTGCAGCAGGACCCCTACCGGGAGCAGCTGCAGCAGGCGCATGCCCAGCTGCTGACCGCGCAGGCCTCGTTGGTCTACGCCCGGACCGAGCTCGCCCGCTACTCGGCATTGGTCAAGCAGGACGCGGCCACTCAGACCGAGGTCGATCACTGGAATTTCGAGCGGGCCAGCGCCGAGGCGCAATTGCTCAGCGCCAAGGCCCAGATCGCGATCGACGAGGTCAATCTCGGCTATACCCAAATCAAAGCACCGTTCGACGGCATTGTCGGCAAGCACCTGATCGACCCCGGCAACGTGGTCGGCGGCGGCGGCCAGCAATCGGCCCTGGCCGAGATCACCCAACTCGACCCGATCTATGTGGTGGCCAATTTGAGCGAGCAGCAGGTCTTGCAAATCCGCAAGAACCTCAATCAGCACCGGCTGACCTTTGCCGATCTGCACAAGGTGCCGGTCGATGTCGGCCTATCGAACCAAAGCGGGTTTCCCTATCGCGGCACGATCCAGTATGTGGCGCCGGCGCTCGACCCGCAGACCGGGACCCTCTTGGTCCGCGGCATTCTTGCCAACCCGGACCGCGCTCTGTTGCCCGGATTTTTTGTGCGCATGCGCCTGCCGATGGGGCCGGTCAACCGCAACGCGCTGTTGGTGCCCGACCGCGCCGTGCAGGCTGATCAGGGCGGCCGCTATCTGCTGGTCGTCAACGACAAGGATTTGGTCGAGCAGCGCTATGTGCAATTGGGCCAGCTGATCGGCGCGCTCAGGGTGATTACCGCCGGATTGAAGCCGGAGGATCGGGTCGTCGCCGGCGAATTGTGGCGCGCCACCCCGGGCACCAAGGTGACGCCGCTTCCGACCCCGATCGACGCGGTGGTTGGGGCCGCCCAAGCACCCGCGTCGGGCGCGCCGCAATGATCTCGAAGTTTTTTATCGAGCATCCGGTCCTCGCCAATGTGCTGGCGATCGTGCTGGTGCTGCTCGGCGTGATCTGCCTGTTCCGGCTGCCGGTCGCCCAATATCCGAACGTGACGCCGCCGACGGTGCAGGTGACGACGCGCTACCCCGGCGCCAGCCCGCAGACCATCGTCAACACTGTCGCCCTGCCGATCGAGCTGCAAGTGAACGGCGTGCAGGGCATGCTCTACATGCAATCGACCAGTGCCTATGACGGCACCTATGTGCTGACGGTCACCTTCCAGATCGGCACCGACCCCAACATGGACCAGGTGCTGGTGCAGAACCGGGTGACCAATGCGCTGGCCCAATTGCCCCAGGCGGTGCAGTCGCAAGGGGTGGCGATCCGCGCCAAATCGTCGTCGATCCTCGAATTCGTGACCCTCGATTCGCCCGACGGCTCGCGCGACGCGCTCTATATGTGGAACTACGCGACGATCAATTTGGTCAACGACCTGGCGCGGCTGCCGGGGGTCGGCAACGTCACGGTCATGGGCGCCGGCGAATATTCGATGCGGGTCTGGATGGACCCGCAAAAGCTCTATTCCTATGCCCTCGCGCCCGACGATGTGATCCGCGCGATCCGCGAGCAGAGCCAGGAGGTCGCCGCCGGGCAGGTCGGCATGCCGCCGGCGCCAAAGGACCAGCAGTTCCAGTATACGGTCGACATCCAGTCGCGGCTCGACGACCCAAAACAGTTCGGCGACATCGTCATCAAGGACCAGACCGCCCAGGGCGGCAAGCTGGTCAAGCTCAAGGACGTGGCGCGCATCGATCTGGGCGCGCAGACCTATGCCCAGGATTTCAAGCTCGACGGCAAGCCGGCCGCCGGCATCGCCATCTATCAGAGCCCCGATGCGAATTCCCTGAAAGTGGCCGGCGAGGTCGCGGCCAAGATGACCGAGCTGGCGCGCCGCTTTCCGCCCGGCTTGCACTACAGCATCCCCTACAACACCACGATCTTTGTCGAAGATTCGATCAGCGAAGTCTACAAGACCCTGTGGCAGGCCGGGGTGCTGGTGCTGATCGTGATCCTGGTCTTCCTGCAGAACTTTCGCGCGACCCTGGTGCCGGCGACCACGGTCCCGGTCACGATTATCGGCGCCTTCGCCGGGATGGCGGCGCTCGGCTACACGGTCAATCTGTCCACCCTGTTCGCCCTCATTCTGGCGATCGGCATCGTCGTCGACGACGCGATCGTCATCGTCGAGGGTGTGTCCAAATATATCGAAGCGGGCATGTCGGGGCACGACGCTGCGATCCGGGCGATGAACGAATTGTTCGGACCGGTCGTCGGCATCACCCTCGTTTTGATGGCGGTGTTTCTGCCGTCGGCGTTTGTGCCGGGGCTCAGCGGCCAGATCTTCGCCCAGTTCGCGCTGGTGATCGCGGTGACGGCCTTGATCAGCGCGGTCAACGCCGCGACCCTCAAGCCGACGCAATGCGCGTTGTGGCTGCGCACCCCAAAGCCGATGGCGCAGCGCAATTTCTTTTACCGCGGGTTCAACAATCTCTATGGCCATCTGGAAAACGGCTATGCCCGGCTGGTCGGCCGAATGGTGCGGCACGGCGGGCTGATGGTGCTGATCGGGGTGGCGCTGGCGGTCGTTGCGGTGTGGGGCATCGCCCGGCTGCCGACCGCGTTCATTCCAAACGAAGACCAGGGCTATTTGATGGTCGCCGCCCAGCTTCCCGACGGTGCAGCGCTCGGGCGGACGACCGCGGCGCTCGATCAGGCGACCAGGCAGGCGATGGCCACACCTGGCGTCGAGACCGTTATCTCGATCGCCGGCATGTCGGTGCTCGACAACAATGCCGACCTGGCCAATGCCGGGGTCAACTTTGTCGTGCTGAAACCGTGGGACGAGCGCAGCAAGGCCAAGGGCACCGACATCATCTCGATCGCGCAGCATTTGCAGCAGGCGCTGAACCGTGCGCCGGACGGCCGGCTGTTTGTGCTGGCCCCGCCGCCGATCCAAGGGATCGGCAATGCCGGCGGGTTTCAGATGCAGACCGAGATGCTGGGCGGCAATTTCGACTACCAGCAGCTCAACGACGCGACCCAGGCGATCGTCAAGAAGGCCGGCGCGAACCCCGAGCTGCAGCATGTGCTGACCTCGTTCCGGCCCGGCGCGCCGCAGGTCGCGGTGACCGTCGATCGCGACCGGGCGCAGACCTTGCGGGTCTCGGTCGGCGACGTGTTCTCGGCGTTGAGCGCCTATCTCGGCTCGACCTATGTCAATCAGTTCAACAAGTTCGGCCTTTCGTTGCAGGTTTACGCGCAGGCCGATTTGAAATTCCGGCTGCGCCCCGACGATCTCTTGAACCTCTATGTGCGCAGCCAGGACGGCAACATGGTGCCGATCGGCGCCGTCGCGCATTTGAGCGAGGTGGTCGGGCCGCCTTTGGTCACGCTCTATAATCTGTTCCCATCGGCGACGATCGTCGGCGGCCCGGCGCCCGGCTTCAGCTCCGGCCAGTCGCTGACCACGATGGAACAGATCGCCAAGAGCACCTTGCCGCCGGGGGTGTCCTATCAATGGTCGGCGATGTCGTACCAGGAAAAGCTGACCGGCAATCAGCTCTACTATTTGTTCGGCCTATCGGTGCTGCTGGTCTATCTGTGCCTCGCCGGCCAATATGAGAGCTGGCTCTTGCCATTGTCGGTGCTGTCGGCGGTGCCATTGGCGCTGTTGGGGCCGGTTCTGGCGCTGACCAGCCTTGGGGTCGCCAACAACCTCTATACCCAGATCGGCCTCATACTGATGATCGCGCTGTCGGCCAAGAACGGCATCCTGATCGTCGAGGTGGCGCGCGAGGCCCGCATGGTCCACGGCAAGCCGATCCTCGAAGCCGCGGTCGAGGCGTCGCGCACCCGCTTCCGGCCGATCCTGATGACCTCGTTCGCCTTTGGCATGGGTGTCTTGCCGTTGCTGCTGGCCACCGGGGCCGGCGCCAATTCGCGCAAATCGTTGGGGCTCAGCGTCTTCAGCGGGATCATCGCCTCGACCTGCCTGGCGGTCTTGTTTGTCCCGTCCTTTTTCGTGGTGCTGCAGCGCCTCGACGAAGCCCGCAAGGCCCGCAAGCAAAAAAAGACGCTCCAGCCGGTCGCCGCCGAATGATCTGGACAAACGCAAAGCAGGCCACACATCGCTGACCAGGCGATGATTGGGCGGTCGGGCTTTGACCGCCCCATGGCGTGATAATGGAGCGGTGAAGATGCAAGGCAACCCGCACGATGCGCGTGCAATGGCCGAACCCGCGGCGCGGCGGGAGCAATTTTTCGAAGGGTTTACCAGCGAGCAGATCAAGACTTCGGGCGCCACGATCAACACGGTTTACGGCGGCAACCGCAATGGATCGCCGTTGCTGCTGCTGCATGGCATCCCAGAGACGCATGTGCTGTGGCGCAAGGTCGCGCCGAGCTTGGCGCAGGATTACTTTGTCGTGATGACCGATCTGCGCGGCTATGGCGACAGCAGCAAGCCGCCAGCGGGCGGAGATCACTTCGCCTATTCAAAGCGGGCGATGGCGCAGGACCAGGTGGAGGTGATGCGGCATCTCGGCTTTGAGAAATTCGCGCTGGTCGGGCATGACCGTGGCGGGCGCGCGGCGCATCGCTTGGCGCTCGACCACCCCGAAGCGCTCTCGAAGCTGGTCATTCTCGACATCGTGCCGACCCATCTGTTGTATCAGCAGATGACGCAGGAGTTCGCGACCATCTTTTATCACTGGTTTTTGCTGGTCCAGCCGCCGCCGTTCCCGGAAACCATGGTCGAGAACAGCGCCGAATACTTTCTGAAGTGCACATTGCTGTGGCTGGGCGGGAGCAAGCTTACCGACCCGTTGCCCGATTGGATCAGCCCCGCCGTGTTTGAGGAGTACCTGCGCACCTTTCGCCAACCCGAGACGATCCATGCGATTTGCGAGGATTATCGCGCGGCGGCCTCGATCGACCTCGCGCATGACCGGGCCGACCTCGACAAAAAAATCCAATGCCCGCTATTGGTGCTGTGGTCGGAACAGGGGCCGTTCCATCGCCTTTACAATGTGCTGCAAACCTGGCAAGAGCGCGCCCTCGAGGCGCAGGGCAAGGCGATGCCGACCGGCCATTTCCTGCCGGAACAGATGCCGCACGAGCTGACGCAGGAGGTCACGGCGTTTTTGCGCGCCTGAACTGCGCGGTTCGCGCCGGCATTGCCCGTCTGATTTTCGGCCATTGTTGCTGTCAGCCGTCAGCACAAGATCGCCGCGCCTACACCCCTATCAGATCGTGGCCGACGCGCGCCACGCGGCATCGGTGAGTCTGTCGCTGGCCGGCGTCAGTGGTTGAACACGAGCCTCTTGCTTCTGCGCCTCAGACCCTGTCCGCCATATCGACCGCGCCTCGGCGCTGGTATCATGCAGCATAGCGTTTGCTGGAGCATCCCTTGCCGCTCGATACCGCGCCCGTCGACATCGCCTTTTCCGTGTGCCCGCACGATTGTCCCAGCGCCTGCGCGCTCGAGGTCGAGCGCATCAAGCCTGCCCCGGGGGAGCCCGGGAGCAACCGCATCGGCCGCATCCGCGGGGCGGCGAGCCAGACCTACACCCATGGCGTGGTCTGCGCCAAGGTGGCGCGCTACGCCGAGCGCCAGCACCACCCCGACCGGCTGTCGCAGCCGCTGCGGCGGATCGGCGGGAAGGGGGTGGGCCGTGCCGCCTTCGCCCCGATCTCGTGGGACGCGGCCCTCGACGAGATCGCCGAGCGCCTGACCCGCGCGGCGCAGCGCCACGGCTCCGAGACGGTGTGGCCCTATTACTACGCCGGGACGATGGGGATGGTGCAGCGCGATGGCATCAACCGGCTGCGCCATGCGATGCGCTACTCCCGCGAGGATCTGTCGATCTGCAACATGCTGGCCGATGCCGGCTGGCTCGCCGGGGTGGGCGTCAAGCGCGGCGTCGATGGCCGCGAGATGGCCAAATCCGACCTGATCGTCGTGTGGGGCGGCAACCCGGTCTCGACCCAAATCAATGTGATGACCCATGTCGCGACCGCGCGGCGCGAACGCGGCGCCAAGCTGGTCGTGATCGACCCTTACCGCACCGCCAGCGCCGAGGCCGCCGATCTGCATCTGGCGCCGCTTCCCGGCACCGATGGCGCGCTCGCTTGCGCGGTCATGCATGTGCTGTTCAAGGAGGGCTACGCCGACCGCGCCTACATGGCGCGCTATGCCGACGATCCCGCCGGCCTCGAAGCACATCTTTCGACCCGCGGCCCGGAATGGGCGGCCTCGATCACCGGGCTTGCCGAAGAAGAAATCAGCGATTTCGCCCGCCTCTACGGCCGCACCCGGCGCAGCTACCTCCGCGTCGGCTACGGCTTTTCACGCTCGCGCAACGGCTCGGCCCAGGTGTTCGCGGTGACCTGCCTGCCGACCGTGACCGGGGCGTGGCAATACGAGGGCGGCGGCGCGCTCTATTCGAACCACGGGCTCGTCCCGCTCGACCGCACCTTGGTCGAGGGGCTCGACCGGCTCGCCCCGTCGGTTCGTATTCTCGACCAGTCGCGGATCGGCCCGGTCCTGACCGGCGACCGTCGCGACCTTGGCGATGGGCCGCCGGTCACGGCGCTGTTCGTCCAGAACACCAACCCGATGGTGGTAGCCCCCGAATCGCGGCTCGTCGCAGAGGGCTTCGCCCGCGACGACCTGTATGTCTGCGTGCACGAGCAGTTCATGACCGAGACCGCCGCCATGGCCGACATCGTATTGCCGGCGACCACCTTCCTCGAGCATGACGATTTCTACACCGCCGGCGGCCACACCTATCTGCAGCTGTCGCGCGCGGCGCTGCCGCCCTATGCCGAATGCCGCTCGAACCACGACGTGATCTGCGCGCTGGCCGGGCGGCTCGGCGCGCGTCATCCGGGCTTCGAGCTGACCCCGCTCGAATTGATCGACCGCACCTTGCGTGCGAGCGGCCTTCCCGGTGTGGCTGAGCTTCCGGCCGACGGCTGGCTCGATTGCCGCCCGCCATTCGCGACCGATCACTTTCTCGACGGCTTTGCTCATGCCGACCGGAAATTCCACTTCCGCGCCGATTGGGCTGCACTCGGCCGCGATCACGCGCGGCTCTCGGCCTTTCCCGACCATGCCGCGATCATCGACGATGGCGATCCGCAGCGTCCGTTTCGCCTCGTTGCTGCGCCGTCGCGCTCGTTCTTGAACACGAGCTTCAACAACACGCCGTCCGGGATTGCCCGCGAGGGGCGGCCGACCGCGCTGATCCACCCCGAGGCGCTGGCCGAGCTCGGGCTCGCCGATAGCGGCCGGGTGCGGATCGGCAACGGCAAGGGCAGCGTTGTCGTCCATGCCCGCGCCTTCGACGGGCTGCAGCCGCGGGTGGTTGTGGTCGAGGGCATCTGGCCGAACCATGCCTTCGAGGAAGGGATCGGGATCAACCTATTGACCAGCGCCGACCCCGGATCGCCGCGCGGCGGCGGCGTGTTCCACGATACATCGGTCTGGCTTCGCCCGGCATGAGGCGCAAGGATGAGCGACGCCAATAAGGGGCTTCCCGCCGAATCGCATTCGGCCGAAATCGGCGAATTTCTCGACAAGCTGAAACGGGCGCCGGCGCGCGCCGGCGGCGGGCGCGGGCGGCTGATCTTCGCGCTCGACGCCACCGCCAGCCGCGAGCCGAGCTGGGACCGCGCCTGCAAAATCCAGGGCGAGATGTTCGAGGCGACAGCGGCGCTCGGCGGGCTCGAGATCCAGCTGGTGTTTTATCGCGGCTTTGCCGAATGCAAGTCGAGCCGCTGGATGACCACCGCCGCCGAATTGCACCGGATCATGCGCCGGGTCTTTTGCGTTGGCGGCGAGACCCAGATCGAGCGGGTGCTGAGCCATGCGATCCGCGAAACCGGCAATCGCCGGGTCAACGCATTGATCTTTGTTGGCGATGCGATGGAAGAGAAAGTCGATCGGCTGTGCCGGCTGGCCGGCGAGCTCGGGCTCTTGGGCGTCCCGGTCTTCGTCTTTCACGAAGGCGGCGAGCGCAAGGCCGCGGCGGCGTTCAAGCAGATCGCCAGCCTGTCGCGCGGCGCCTATCTGAGCTTTGATCTGGCCAGCGCCGAACGGCTGAAGGAGCTGTTGGCCGCGGTCGCGGTCTATGCCGCCGGCGGCTACCGGGCGCTCGCTGCCTATGGCGCGGGCAAGGGCGGCGACATCCCGCTGCTGACCGCCCAGCTGCGCGGTTGAACGGCTGATCGCCGGCTAAAGGGTGATCGGCGGCGATGTTGTTCCTGCTCGGCGGGCTCGCAATCCTCGGCGGCGTTTTGCTGTTGGTCTACCTGTTTGTCAACGCCGACCCGGTGCGGCTGGCGCGCAACCTCAAATGGACCGGGATCGGCGTCGCCGCGGTGGCGGTGGTCGGGTTGGTGCTGGTGCCGCCGGTGCGCGAGCTGGCGCTGCTGTTGTTCCCGCTCGCCATGTCAATGCCGCTCTTGTCGCGGCTGCGCGGCGTTCTCGACCGCTATCGCGCCCCATCCGCCGGCCAGACCGCGGGGGTGGAGACCGATTTCCTGCGCATGACGCTCGATCAGGACACCGGCAGCGTCAGCGGCACCGTGCTGCGCGGCCGCTTTGCCGGGTTACGCATCGAGGAGCTCGGTCTCGCCGATCTCCTGGTGCTGCTGCGCGAGTGCCGGGCCGAGGACGAGAAAGGGGCGCGGCTGCTCGAAGCCTATCTCGACCGCCTCCATCCCGAGTGGCGCGACGAGCTCGGCGGCAGCGGCGCCGGCAGCGGGCCGAGTGGGCCGGCCAGCGGCGACGTCAGCGTCGAGGAGGCTTACGCGGTCCTCGGCCTCGCTCCCGGCGCCACCCCCGACCAGATCAAGGAAGCCCATCGCCGGCTGATGATCAAATTGCACCCCGACCATGGCGGCTCGGACTATCTGGCGACCAAGATCAACCGCGCCCGCGACGTCCTGCTCCGCCGCCGATAGCCTCATAAAAATTAGGTCTTCAGGGTCGTGCGGAAATAGATGTCGTCGAGCGCCAATGGCTTGGTCAGCAGGCCTTGCTCGAGCGAGCCCTGGATTGCGCGTTCGATGGTGCGGCTCATCGCGGCGAGGCCGAGCGGATAGGGGTCGTCGCCAATGGCGGCGCACTGCTCGGCGAGGTCGCCGCCGGGGAAATAGATCCGCGTCGCCTCGTAATGGCGGGCGCGCTCATAGGCGATTTCCTTTGAGCGGCGGAAGGCGTTGTACAATTCGAGTGCCGCCCAGGGATGCTCGCGCAGGATGCGATTTTGCACGATCACATGGTGGTTGGCCTGGAAGCAGCCGGTCTTCTTATAGAAGTCGAAGACGACCCTCTTGCCATCGTCGTCGAGCAGCTTCTTGAGCCGCGGATTGCCGCGGATCTCGGTGCCGCCCCAGCGGTCGATGACGGTCGGATCGCCGGCGGTGACGCGGCTCTGCGGCCGGATCGCGGTGCAGGCGTCGATCTCCCCACGGTCGAGCATCCGGTCGAGCGTCTGGTCGGCGCTAAGCCAATGATGCTCGACCCCGGCGGGCCCTTTCTTGTCGAGACCGAGCATCCCGGCGTGGCTCAACTCCTTGGTTCGGCCATTGAACCAGGCATTGTCGCCAGCCTCGATGCCGTAGAGGTCCTTTAACGCGATGCGGAACCATAAGGCCGCGGTCATCTCGTAATCGGGGACGCCGATCCGTTTGCCCCTGATGTCGCCGAGGCCGGCGATGCCCGAGGCGGGGTTGACGTAGAGGTGTGGCCAATGGTGGCCGCGGGAGAGGAACACCGGCAGGGCCGACCAGTCCCATTTCTTGCCGTCGGATCGCTCGCGCGCCAATAGGGTCTCCGAGATCGACATCTCCGAGACATCGAATTCATCGTAGGCGAGGTTGCGGAAAAACAGTGTCCCCGGTTCGAGCGTGACAAATCCCAATTCGATATTCTGCGGCTTGACCGTGCCGTCCTTCAGCGGCTCGACCCGCGGATTGTCGGAAAACCCCACAGTCAGCTTCAACGTCATCAGCGCCTCCCATCAGTTCTGTACGTCTTCATTCCCACGATCGGGTGGGGCTCGGTTTGTCCAAGCTACATCCGAAACACTCTATATGGATGCCCACGGATCACGTCCGTGGGCTGAAGGCCCACGGGTCGAGCCCGGCCAAGGCGAATAGAGCCGAGCCGGTTCCGTTACCCGGCAACTCCGCGGGAATGCGGGGAACGCTGGCACTTATTCTTAGCGCGCCGAATTCGCACCTCGCGGTCAGACGACGCCGTCGGCGCGCAGCCGCCGGACTTCGTCGGGGTCGAGCCCGAGGAGGTCGCCGAGCAGATCGGCTGTATGCTCGCCCAGCTGCGGCGGCCGGCTCAATTCGGCCGGCGAATCCGACAATTTGACCGGGCAGCCGACGGTCTGGTAGATGCCGCGGGTCGGGTAGTCGAGATCGACGATCATCTCGCGCGCCTTCAGATGCGGGTCGGCCAGGACCTCCCCGGTGTCCTGACAGGCGCCGCACGGGACCCCGGCCTCGCCCAGAATTCGCATGATGTCGTGCTTGGAGCGGGTGCGGGTCCAGCCGGCGATGATCGCGTTCAAGGCGGTGCGGTTCTCCCAGCGCGCGTCCTCGCTGGCAAAACGCGGGTCGCGGGCCAATTCAGGCCGGCCCATCGCCTCGGTAAACGCCGGCCACATCTGCTGCTGCGCGGTGATAAAGACGTAATCGTTGGCCCCGCCCGGCGCGCACGGATAGGTCGTGCTCGGCACACCGCGCCCCATCTGGTTGCCGCGCCTCGGCATGGCCTCGCCAAAACGCTGGTGGTCGCGCAGGCTGACCCGGATCAGATTGACGACGGCGTCCTGCATCGACACCTCGACCTGCTGGCCGCGGCCGGTCTTATGACGCTGCTGCAATGCGGCAAGGATGCCGATCGCCATGTGCATGCCGGTGCCGCTGTCGCCGATCGCCGGCACGACAAAGGTCGGCGGGTTCTCCGGAAAGCCGGTGATGCTCATCGCACCACCCATCGCCTGGGCGATCGGCTCGTAGCTCTTAAAGTCGCGGTAGGGCCCGTAGGTGCCAAAGCCCTTGATCGTCGCATAAATCAGCCGCGGGTTGATCTCCTGCAGCGCCTCAAAGCCAAACCCCAGCCGGTCGAGCGCGCCCGGCCCGAAATTTTCCAGCAATACATCCGATTTGCCGAGCAGCTCGCGGAACAGTTCCTTGCCGCGCCCGGTCTTCAGGTTGAGCGTCAGGCTCTTCTTGTTGGCGTTGAACAGCAGAAAAAAGAGGCTGTCCGTGTCCGGCCGGTCGCGCATGTTGCGCCGCGCGACATCGCCGCCCTTGGGTTCTTCAAGCTTGATCACGTCGGCGCCAAGAAATCCCAAAATCTGGGCGCAGGCCGGCCCCGCCTGGTTGTGCGTCATATCGATAATGCGTACGCCCTCGAGCGCCTGGGTCATTCGTTCTCTCCTCGATCGATCGCCACCGTCACCTGATGGACGGCGTTGCGTGCCTTGCTGATGGGCTGGACCCCGCCGCGCGTGTCGGTCGCGCGCGCCGCCAAGGTGAAGCCGCCGGCGCCGGCGGGCCGCCAGTCGAAAGCGAAACGCTGCCACGACCATTGGCGGCGGGGCTCAAGCCGCGCCGGCGACCAGGTGTCGCCGCCATCGAGGCTGACCTCGACCCGCGCGACGCCGGCCGCGGCCCAGGCCCATCCCCAGATCTCGACCGAAGCGGCGGCCAGTCGCCCCGGCGCCGGGGCGACGATCAGCGCTTCGGGCGGCGCCTGCCACACCGGGCGAGCCCCGCCGGCGGTCGGGTCGGGGTCATTGTAGAGCGTGGTCGTGAACGGGCCGGGCGCGCGCGCCGCGGCGAGCTCGATCCGCCACAGCCATTTGACCGTGTTGGTGCCGTAATAGCCGGGGACGATCAGGCGCAGCGGAAAGCCGTGCTCCGGCGCTAACTGCTCGCCATTGACCGCGTAGGCGAGGAGGACGCCGCCTTCGGCGAGCCGGGCGAGCGGCATGTCCTTGACGTACCATTCGGCGCTGACGCCGTCGTAATCGCCATGGTCGAGGCCATAGGCCCACAAGAACCGCGCCTCGGCCCGGATGCCGGACGACTGCAAGAGGTCGGCCAGATCGACGCCGCTCCACACCACATTGGCGACCCGGCGCACGGCGAGATCGGGTCGGCGCGGTGCGCCGGCGCATTGGTGAAAGGTTTCGACCTGTCGCACCGGCAGTCGCCGGATCTCGTCAAAGCTGATGATCGCCGGCCGCTCGACCAGGCCCGCGATTTCGAGCCGCCACTGTGCGACCTCGACCCGCGGGATGCCGAGATGCGCCAGCACAAACAGCTCGGATTGCGGCGTCACCCGGGCGCTCGTCCGATGCGGCTCATGGACGATCCGCCGCAGATAGCCCGCAGGGTCCATCGGCGCCGCGAAGGACGGCGATGGTGCGTCTTTGGCGCTCTCGATCGGCATCGGGTCAATCCGCGGCCGCCATCGCCGGCGGCGCAAAGGCCTTGACCGGAGCCGCCGCCGTGGCCCGCTCGACTTCGACGAGCGCCGTCGCCGAGCTCGGCCCCTGCCCAAGCCGCGAGGTGCCGTGGTCGCGGGTCAAGACATTGGCGTTGCCATGCGCGCAGGCGGCGTCTTCTGCCTCGCCCACGGGGTCGTACCAGGCGCCGCAGGAGAGCCGGACCACGCCCGGCCGCACCGTGTCGGTAACGACGGCACCGGCAAAGCACGCGCCGCGCGCATTAAAGACGCGCACCACGTCGCCCTCCGCGATGCCGCGGGCGCGCGCGTCGGCGGGGCTGATCGCCAGCGCCTCGCGCCCGGCCACCTTGCCCCGCGCGCTGACCGGCCCCGCATCCATCTGGCTGTGCAATTTGTGGCGCGGCTGGCTCGACACGAGGTGCAGCGGAAAACTGCGCGGCGGCTTTGGCGCCGAGCCATTCGGCGGGCTCGATCCATGCCGGATGCGGCGGGCAATCGTCATAGTTGAAGGCCGCGATCGCCTCGGAATAAAGCTCGATCCGGCCGGAGGGCGTGCGCAGCTTGTGCCCTTCGGGATCGGCGCGGAAATCGGCGAACAGCACATATTCCTCGCTGGCTCGCGGGAGCTCGACCCAGCCCTTCTCCCAAAATGCGTCAAACTCGGGAACGAGGTTGCTGCGCGCGCTCTCGCGGAAGCGGCCATAGATATGCCGCAGCCATTCCGCTTCGTCGCGCCCCTCGGCGAACGCCGCTTCGCAGCCGAGGCGCCGCGCGAGGTCGCGCAGGATGTCGAAATCGTTGCGCGCCCCGCCGACCGGATCGATCGCCTTGTGCATCGCGATCACAAAGCGGTCGCGCGGCGAGCAGCCGAGGTCGTTGCGCTCGAGCGTGGTGGTGGCGGGCAGCACGATGTCGGCATGGCGCGCCGTCGCCGTCCACCACGGCTCGTGCACGACGATCGTCTCGGGACGCCGCCAGGCGCGCCGCAGCCGGTTCAAATCCTGGTGGTGGTGAAACGGGTTGCCGCCCGCCCAATAGACCAGCCTGATGTCGGGATAGGTGGCGCTTGCGCCGTCATAATCGTAGCGCTCGCCGGGGTGTAAGAGACAGTCGGCGATGCGCGCCGCCGGGATCGCGAGGCCGGCGGGATTGCGCAGGCTCGGCATGGTCGGGCCGGCAAAAAGCGGCGGCGGCTCGGCGATGTTGCCCGAGGAGCCATAGCCGAACCCGAACCCGCCACCCGGCAATCCGATCTGGCCCAGGCACGCCGCGAGCAGCACCAGCGCCCAATAAGCCTGCTCGCCATGATCGGCGCGCTGCAGCGACCAGGACGCCGTCAGCATCGTGCGCTCTGCCGCCATCTGCCGGGCGAGCGCGCGGATTGTCTGCGCGGGCACGCCGGTGATCGCCTCGGCCCAAGCTGCGTCCTTCGGCTCCCCGTCCGCCGCCCCCGTCAGATACGGCAGTACGCGTTCGAAGCCGCTGCAACAGCGGGCGAGAAACGCCGCGTCGTGCCGGCCCTCGGCGACCAAGGTGTGGGCGAGAGCGAGCATCATCGCCGCGTCGGTGTTGGGGCGGATCGCGATCCATTCCGGCGCCACGGCGGCGGGCCCATCCTCGCGGATCGGGCTCACATTGACGACGCGCACGCCGGCCCGCGCCAGCGCCGCGACCGAGCCGCTGGTCCCGTGCCAGGCGCAGCCGCCCTTGGCGACCTGCGTGTTCTTGGGGTTGGCGCCGCCGAACAGGACCAGTAGCCGGGTATGCTTGGCGATCGACGACCAAGAAGTGAGCGGGCCCGCCACCGCCTGCGCGCTGCCGAGGACGTGCGGCAGGAAGGTGAGCGCGGCGCCAAAGCTGTAATTGCTGGTCTGATCGACAAAGCCGCCGCAGGCCGCGAGAAAGCGCCGCAGCTGCCCGCGCGCCTCGTGAAACAGCCCGGCCGAGGACCAGCCCTGCGACCCGCCCATGATCGCGGCCGGGCCATGCTCGCGCCGTACCCGCCCGAGCTCACCGGCGACGAGGTCGAGCGCGCGCTCCCACCCGACCGGCACAAAGGCGTCGCGGCCCCGGCCGACGCCACCCGCCCTTTCGCCTTCGAGCCAGCCCTGTCGCACCATCGGGCCGGCGATGCGGGTCGGCGAATGCACCGCGTCCGGGATGGCGTCGATCAGCGGCGAGGGGTCGGGATCGAGCGCGAACGGCGCCGTGCCGACGACGCGCCCATCTTCGACGATCGCGCTGAAGGCGCCCCAATGGGAATGATTGCAGACAAGTGTACGGCTCATGTCTCTCGCCCGGTTCGGCCGGCAGGCTAGCACGCCGCTTGCCGTGGTGCGAGGCGCCCGCGGCGGCGCCTCGCTCTCCCGCATGGCGGACTTCAAGCGGGCGCAGACATTTCGAGCTGGATACCGCCGGCGGTGGCGCGGCGAGGCGCGATCCACTACCATCGCTGAGAGCTGCGCCGCGAGGGAGGAAGTTGCGATGCCTGCCGACCCCAATCATGTGATCCTGACCGGGGAGAATCCGTTTATCCGCCTGAGCGCAACCGAGGGCGGGACACCGACGACCAATGCCAGCTTCTGGCGCATCATCACCTGCCCAAAGGGGCCGGGCCATGTGCTCTACCTGAAGAGCGAGCTGACCGAGAACCGCTGGCAGATCTGGTCCGACAACATCGCGATGGCGCGCTGGCTGCAGACGACGGTGCAGGGCATGCTCAACCCCGAAACCGCCGATACGGGGATCCCGGTCATCGACGCCGAGTTCGTCAAATCGGGCGACCCGCATTACTATTGGACCGAGCGGATCGTGTCGGGCGAAGGCGAAGTGGCGCTGACCTGGCACGACATCGGCGAGCCGCTGTTGATCCACACCCAACCGAACGAGGGCGGCCGGCGCTACGGCGTGTGCACCCTGTTGATCCCGGCCCTCGGCGCCCGGCTCACCGTCGATGGCAGCGAAGCCGCCGGCCGGCCCTGGCCGGTGCAGCGCGAAGGCCGCCCGTTCAGCACCTGCGCTCTGGCCTTCTCGGAAAGCTGGACCGAGCCGCGCTGAGCCCACCCATGACCGTTGCCCGCGACCTCGCCGAGTTTCTGACCCGGACCTCTGCTGCGGATCTGCCCGGAGCAGGCGATCGACCATGCCGCGATGCTGATCGCCAGCACGATCGCCAGCGCCGCGTTCGGCTCGGGCCTCGCATCGGCGCGGATCATTCGGACGCTGGCCCGCGAGCGCGGCGGCCGGCCCGACGCCTCGATCTGGTTCGATGCCGGCGGCAAATTGCCGCTTGCCGACGCGGCTCAGGTCAATGCGGTCGATGAGCGACGCCGCCGCCTGCGACGACAGCGACCTGCGCAACATCGTCCATTGCGGCACGCCCTTGACCGCCGCCACGCTGGCCATCGCCGAGCGCAGCGGCGCCGACGGCGAGGCGGTGCTGACAGCGATCGTGCTCGGCTACGAGGCGGCGGGCCGGATCGGCGAGGCGATGACCCCGGGGTTTCGCCGCAGCGGCTTTCACGGCTGCCTGGCGGCGATTTTTGCCGCCGCGGTCGCCGCCGCCCGATTGTTGCGTCTCGACGCCGGCCAAACGGCGCAGGCGATCGCCTTGTCGGCGACCTCGATCGGCGGGCTCGCCGCCGCGGCCAATACCAGCGTCGCGCAGCGAATATCATGCCGGGCTCGCGGCGATGCTGGGGGTGCAACGCGCGCTCGCCGCCCGGCTTGGCTACAAAGCCGAGGAAAGCATTCTCGAAACCCGCCAGGGGTTCTTCGCGGTCTATGGCGGCGTCGATCCTGTCGGTGCCGGCGCGACAGTCACCCGCGCTCTGGCGGCAATCCTGGGACATCGTCACCGACATGGCGGTCAAGCTGGTTCCCGGCGGTCATCCGCATCATGCGCTGGCCGAGGCGGCCGCCAACGCCGCGCGCGAAGGCGGGTTCGCCCCGGACGAGATCGAGAGCATCACACGTCTCGCGGCCCGGCGTGATGCGCGCTGAGCCGGCCCGCTGCACCCGGCCGACCTGATCGACATGGCGCACAGCCCGGCCTATTTCCTTGCGGCTGGCGCCGCGGACCAGGAATTCACCTGGGCGCATGCGGCTCCGGCCAAGATCACCGATCCGGTCATCCACCGGCTGATCGACAAGGTGCGCGTCGGCCCGCCCCCGACCGAGGCTGTCGAGCGCTACCGCCAGGGCGCCACCGTCACGATCCGCACGACCGACGGCCGCGCCAGCGCGAGCACAGTTTACGTGCCGAAGGGTGCTGGAATGCTCGGCATCGCCTGGGCCGATATCGACGCCAAATATCGCGCGCTGGCGCCATATGCCGGGCTCGCCGACGAGCGCATCGAGCAAAGCCTTGCGCTGATCCACGATTTCCGCAATGCGCCGCGCGCCGCAGCGCTGACCGATTTGTTGCATTAGCGGCGGGCGATCAAGCGCGTTCGCGGGGAGAGGGAACGAGGTGAACGTCGCGCAACAGGCCGCGCCGGTCGGCCGGTTGCGTATGGGCGTCATCAATTTGCCCATTTCCTGCAATAAGCACCAACGTCGCAATAGGTTCGGGTCCGTGATCTTGGGCGATCTCGAATTGTTGTTTCCACGTCGATCCGATCCCGCGGGCGACGGCCGACGCCGGCAGCAGGGCTTCACCTTGCTCGAGCTCCTGGTCGTGCTCGCGATCCTTGGGCTCCTGATCGGTTTGGTCGCTCCGGCGGCGCTGCGCCAGCTCGGCTCCGCCAAGGAGAAGATCGCCCACCAATCGATCGAACGCATGGCCAGCGTGCTCGATATCTATAAGCTCGATGTCGGCACCTATCCGACCACCGACCAGGGTCTGCAGGCGCTGCTGGTGCGCCCCGACGGCGTCACCAACTGGAGCGGGCCGTATCTCAAAGGGGAAACCGTCCCCCAAGACCCTTGGGGCCACCCGTTCCTTTATCGGATGCCGAGCGACCGGCCGGGGCACGATTACGATCTCTATTCGCTGGGTCCGACCGGAAAGCCGGGCGGGGCCGGCTCGGATGCGGAAATCGTCAACAACTAACGCGCTCGAACTAGGCGTGTCGTCAATTAGCAACATTATCCCACAAACGTGGTCGCTTTGGCCGGTTGGCCTCGAGCCTGCGGGCGCGACCCGCGGGTTGGCCCGGCCATCCACGAGTTGCGGGACACCGAACGAAGACGTGGATGCCCGGATCAAGTCCGGGCAAGACGAACACTTCGTGGACACGAGGTATCCGCTCAACTGACGACCCGCCCTAGCCCGCCCGGCTGCCCAACCGCACTAGCACGCGTGGAGCCGAAAAGGGCCGGCGTCTTCCCGGCTGCGGCGCGCGCTTTTGGTTCGCGGGGCCGCATCGGTTTGCGGCCGTGTTCCCGAAGGATAATGGGCGAGGGTAGTTTGGCGCCGAGGAAATGCCGAGAGGCATCGCCCGGCGAGCGACGGTATGCGTTGTTTCGCCCTATGCTTGCTTACGCTTGCTTCGCGCGTGCGCCGCTGCACGATGAAAACCTCCAATCACTGGCACACGCGGGGGATTGCATCCGCCCTACGCTTGCTGAGATCAAAGCAGCATCGTCTTTACGCCGAGCGCCGATCCTGCATCGCTCAGCCGCCGGTCGAGCGTGCAAAGCGCGGCGCCTTGGTCGGCGCAGATGGCGAGATGCAAAGCGTCTCCGGCGCGCAAGCCGAGCGCGTGTTGGTCTGCGAAACGGGCCGCCGCACGAAACTGCGACCTCGACACCGGCATCACGGTCAAGCTGTCGGCGGCCAACCGGGTGAGCATCGCCAGCGCCTCGGCTCGATGCGCGGCCCCGATTTGCCCGGTGCGCAGCTTGATCGAGAGCGCGGAAGAAAACTCGGTCGCCACCCAATCGCTGATTGTGAGGTCGTCGGCCTGCTGGCCGAGCCAGCTTTGCATCCGCCCGGTTTCCGCCTCGTTGGTCAAGGCCGCTACGAGCAACGAGGTATCCAGGTAGAGCATCAATAACGATCTTCGTCGCGCATCCGGCGGATAAAGTCGCGCGCGCTCTCCGCCTGGGCCGGCATCGCCCCGGTCATCGCCCGCAACGCCGCCACATCGATGCGCCTGCGCGGGATATCGACCGCGGTGATTTGCGCCACGGCCTTGCCGCGGCGCGTGATGCACACCCACTCGCCGGCAGCAGCGCATTCGACCAGCTCGCTCAGATGCGCCTTCGCGTCGGCCAAGCTGACCCTCTTCACCCGCGTCTCCTGACCAACTATCTGGTCACATATAGCACGAACGTGACCATTCGACAAAATGCCCGTTGCAGGTTGGCGCGGCGCGGCTCGCGCCTGCCCCGAAGACTGGGTTGGCGATCCGTCAACCGGGCGCGCGCTGGGAAAGGTGATGGGTTTCGCTCCGGCTCAACCCATCCTACGCTTTGCGTGGCGTATGCCACCGGCCGAGGCGGCAAACCGTCTCGGCGTGACGCAGCCTTCCTGAACGATCTGCTGCGCGGCCGTATCGGGCAAACTCAGTCTTGATGCGCTGGCGGTGCTCGCCGCCCGAGCCGACCTCGCGGACCAGATGGAAATCACGATAGCCGCACAGGTCGCGTCGCGGGAGAGTGGCGGAATGCGCTGCGCTGTTCCGCCCTACGCTCGCTGTCATCGCTTGATGTAATGAAGGCGTAAGATTTGTTAACGCTATTTCCATCGGGCCATAGAGCAGCGTGAATGAAGTTACAGGAGTATGTCGTTATACATTGACAAACGGCGCCGCAGTGGGCTAACTTTCTGAACGGCTGCTGAGACATGTCGTCGAACAACTCGATAATGGAGGTAAGAATGTTTCGGAAAACTTGGTCCTTCTGCCTCGTCGTTTTGAGTTTTTGTGCGACGGGGGGGGGTACATTTGCTGATGTAATATTTTCAGATGGAACCTTTAATTTATCAAACTACACACAGACAAGCGTTTTTACGTCAAACGCAACATTCACCATTCTGCAGTGTGCAAGCTGTGGCAACCCCGGCCCTGCTCTCCAAACAATTTTCACGACTTCTCCGCCTGGTGGAAGTGCATCTGCCGGTCTTGTTAATAACTCCTTTACATATGATCCGAGAACTCAAGGGAGGATTGCTTCGATAGCTGCATCGATGGACGTTAATCGGATCTTCTCTTCGACGCTCACTGGACCGTTCGGCTCGAACCTCAGACCTTTAATCGAGCAAGATGGCAAATACTACACGGCAGCGATTGCGGGTCCTGTATTTCCGCCGGGCACCCCTGCTGGGCCGACTGGATATTCCTCCATTTCGGGATCAGGCCTCACTGCGGCCGATTTCGTCGGGTATGATCCGAATACCGGGTCCGCTCTGCCGGGCGAACCTGACTTTTCCGGCGATCCGATGCTGTTTGGGCTGCTGGTGTATAGCACGGCTACCGTTGATCAGCCCTTTGGTGTGACCTCGGATCGTGATAATCTAGTGATTGATGTATCCACAGTCTTGGAGCCATCTAGCCTTCTTTTACTCGCAACCGCCTTATTTTCTGGGCTAGCTGGAATTTGCATAACGAGGCAGAGAGGGATCGTCGGATAGCTGAAAAGGAGTCTGCGTGCAGATCACGAAGGGTCGCCCCATTCTTGGCGGTTGCCGATCTCTCACAGAAGGTACGAAGATGTTCGCAAAAGCCTGCGCGCCGTGCGAGGGGTAAGGTTCGAAGATATCGAGACCGAGCCCGAGCGCTGACCCGCTGTGAAAGCGAAAAAATGGGGCCGCCCTCGCGGAGCGGCTCGGCCCCTCACCCCGGCGCTCTCCTCGCTTGCGGGGAGATGGTCGCTGTGCCAGCGGAATTGCTGCGGCTTTCTCGCCGAGCCTTGGCTGATCACGACGTTGACCAGCACCGGCCCCCTGAAGTTCATCGCTTCGGCGCGGGCGCCCGTGATGTCCTTCGGGTCTTTGACAAAGCGCCGACGCTTCCATGCCCGGGCGTAGTGGATCGAGGTGTTCGGGCGCATGTTGCACGTCGGGTTTTCCAGAAGCTCGGGCATTGCCGGGGCAAATTCTCACCTGTCGCGGCAATTAGCCTACACATCCGTGCTACTTTGCCACGATGGCGTTTGAGATTGTTTTGGCGCCGGAGGCTGCGGAAGATTTTCGCGCGCTGAAAGCAAATGTGCGCGCTGCCGTGCGGGCGGCGCTCGAAACTCATTTGCGGCACGAGCCGGAGAGGGCGAGCCGCAGCCGCATCAAACGGTTGCGGGGTTTGCGTCGGCCGCAATATCGGCTGCGGGTCCGCGAAGTCAGAATATCGAATGTCGAAATCCTGGCGATCGTGACCAAATCGGAGGCCCAGACATGGCTCGGCCAATTCAGAAGTCTAGAGTGAGGACGGTCGCACTCGCTGATGTCGAAAGCAATCTGCCAAAGTTTCTGCGTGAAGCCGAGGGCGGGGAGATCGTCATTACGCGCGACGGCAAACCGGCCGGGGTGCTGATCGGTTTCGCGTCCGAGGGTGACTGGTTCGATTATCAGCTCGAAAACGACCCGCGGTTCCTGCGCCGCATTGAAGACGCGAGGGAAAGCCTGCGGGCGGGGCGAGGGGTCAGGATCGAGGACGTCGAGACAGAGCCCGAAAGCTGATTGCGCGGTTGGGTCGGTTTCGTCGCTGTGCCCTAAGGTGAAGTCGGCAGGCGCGGAATGGCGCGGCCCCCACCCTAACCCTCCCCCGCAAGCGGGGGAGGGGAAAGACGGCGAAGCGGAGGTCAGCTGTGCCAGCGGAAGGCTTGCGGCTTGCGGGCGGAGCCTTGGCTGATCACGACGTTGACCAGGGCCGGGCCCCTAAAGTTCATCGCTTCGGCGAGCGCGCCCTTGATGTCTTTCGGGTCCTCGACAAAGAAGCCCTTGCCGCCAAAGGCTTCCATAACCTTGTCGTAGCGGGCGCCGTAGATCAATGTATTCGGCCGCATGTTGAACATCGGGTTTTCCGGGATCTCCTCCATGCCCGGGCCGATCCCGCCATTGTTTAAGACGACGATCTTGACAGGCAGGTTGTAGCGGGCCAGCGTCTCCATCTCCATGCCGCTGAAGCCGATCGCCGAGTCGCCCGACAGATGGATGACCGGGCGGTCGGGGTGCACGACGGCGGCGGCGATCGCCTGCCCGAGTCCCAGGCCCATCGTGCCGTAGGTGCCGGCGTTGAGGCAGGATTTGGCGCTGAACACCGGCAGCATCGTCAGCCCGATATCCATCGTGCCGGCGCCCTCGGCCGACAGGATCGAGTTCTTCGGCATCCAGGCGGCGATGTCCTTGAAGGCGCGGTAGTAGGTCGCCGGCGCGCTGTCATCATCGATCTGCGGCTTGATCATCGCCGCGTTCTCGGCCGCCTTCTTGGCGATCATCTCCCGCCACGGCGATTCCTTCGGATGGAACCACTGGCGCCCGCCGAGCGCCTGGTTCAGCTGTTGCATGATCGCCTTGCCGTCGCCGACCAGCGGCACCTCGGTCGCCTTGTTATGGCCGATCTCCTCCGGCGCGATATCGAGCTGGATGACCTTCATGTCCTTGGCGTAGCGCGGCGGCTGGCCGAAATGGAAGATCCAGTTGAAGCGGGCGCCCATCAGGAACACGACATCGGCGTTCTGCAACGCCAAGGTGCGCGCGGCCGCGACCGAGAGCGGGTGGTCGTCGGGCATGATCCCCTTGCCCATCGGCGAGCGCAGGAACGGCAATTGCGTCTTCTCGATAAAGGAGCGCACCTCGCTCTCGGCATTGGCCCAGGCCATCCCCTTGCCGACGAGAACGAGCGGCCGCTGGGCCTTTTCGAGCAGGTTCAGCGCCTCTTCGATGTATTCCTGCGGCGCCACCGTGCGCGGCGGGTCCGGGCACTTCTGGACCTCGACGAGCTTCGCCTCGTCGCACTTGCCGGTGATGATGTTGTCGGGCATGTCGAGATAGGTGGCGCCGGGGCGGCCATAGATCGCGTTGCGCGTCGCCATCTCGACATAATAGGGAATGCGCTCGACGGTATCGATGGCGTGCGCGAATTTACAGAAGGGCGAGGCGATCACCACCTGGCGCTCTTCCTGGAAGGCGCCCATGCCGCCGCGATAGGTCTCCGACGCCCCGCCGATCAGGATCATCGGCCAGCAATTCTGCTGGGCGTCCGCAAGGCCCGCGAGCCCGTGCACGACGCCGGGGCCGGTGACGACGATGCAGGCGCCGGGCCGCCCGGTCAGATAGCCGTAGGCGCGTGCCGCGTAGGAGGCGGCCTGCTCGTTGCGCATGCCGATATAGGCGACCCCTTCCTTTTGGGCCGCGGCGGCGATCGGGCCGACGGGGAACCCGACGACCCCGAACAGGTGATTGATGCCCTGCTGTTTGAGGCTCCTCGCGATCGCGGTGGCGCCGTCGATCTCAGCCATGTTTCTCTCCCGTGTGTTGGGCGGACCGCGACCGATGTGCGAGACGCCGCCGGGCCCGGTTGTCGAAGAAGTCTGCACGGCGGAGATTACGCATTTATCGCGGCTCGGGGAAAGGCTTATCCGGGCTGACGCCGAGCCGATTTGGCGGGCGCGCGGCGATTGCCAATCGTCACCCCCGCGAAAGCGGGGGTCCAGGGGTGCGCCTTTACCGCTGCCCTGGGTTCCCGCTCGCGGGAATGACGAGTAACGATCGCGGGATTAAATCGAACCAAGCTCAAGGAGCGGCGCAAATCCCATCTTCCGGGTCAGCCGTTGGTGGCGATCGCGTCGGAGCCTTCGATGCGGGCGGCGAGGGCGGCGGCCAAAAAGCGGTCGATATCGCCGTCGAGCACAGCACCGGTGTTGGCGGTCTCGACCCCGGTGCGCAGATCCTTGACCATCTGATAGGGCTGCAGCACGTAGGAGCGGATCTGGTGGCCCCAGCCGATGTCGCTCTTGGTCGCGTTCTTGGCGTCGGTCACCGCCTCGCGCCGCTCCAATTCGGCCTCGTAGAGGCGGGCGCGCAACATCGAGAACGCATGGGCGCGGTTCTGGTGCTGCGAGCGCTCGCTCTGGCACTGCACGACGATGCCGCTGGGCCCGTGGGTGATACGCACCGCGCTGTCGGTCTTGTTGACGTGCTGGCCGCCGGCCCCCGAGGAGCGATAGGTGTCGATGCGCAAGTCCTTGTCGTTGATCTCGACCTCGATCTTGTCGTCGACCACCGGATAGACCCAGACCGAGGCAAAGCTGGTGTGGCGGCGGTCGTTCGAGTCGAACGGCGAAATCCGCACCAGGCGGTGGACGCCGCTCTCGGTCTTCAGCCAGCCATAGGCGTCAGGGCCGGCGACCCGGATCGTCGCCGATTTGAGCCCGGCCTCCTCGCCGCCGCTCTCCTCGAGCCATTCGGTCTTGTAGCCGTGCGCTTCGGCCCAGCGCACATACATGCGCAACAGCATCTCGGCCCAATCCTGCGCCTCGGTGCCACCGGCGCCGGCATGGATTTCGACGTAGCAGTCGTTGCCGTCGGCCTCCCCTGATAGGAGGCTTTCGAGCTCGCGCCGGGCGGCCTCGGCGCGCAGCTTTTCGAGCGCCGCCTCGGCCTCGGCGACGATGGCCGCCTCGCCCTCGGCCTCGCCCAATTCGATCAGTTGGAGCGCGTCCTCGACCTCGCGCTCGATGCGGCGGTAGCCGCCGATCGCCTGGTCGAGCCGGGTGCGCTCGCGCAGCAGCTTCTGCGCCGCGGCCGGATCGTCCCACAGGCGCGGGTTCTCGGCCTCGGCGTTCAGCTCGGCGAGACGCCTTGTTGCGGTATCCCAGTCAAAGATGCCTCCTCAGCAGGGCCAGCGACCTGTTGATGTCGCCGGCCGCCGCCTCGATCTCGGCGCGCATGCTCTGCTCCGTCAATGGGTTTCGGTTCGCAAGCCCAGTTTTGCTAATATAGGCCGCCGGTGCCGCTCAGAGGAGCGCCGCGCGGCGGCAGCAGCGCATTGGCGCCGGCCCCACCAGGCCCGGCGGCGCTATTGCCGGGGCCGCCGCCGAAATTGCCGTTTGCGGCATCCTCGCCCCCGGATGCGTTGGGCCCCGCGCTCAGAGCGCCGCCGTTTTGGCCGCCGCCGTTTTGGCCGCCGCCGATTTGACCGTCCCCCGACTGGCTGTCTTCCGGCTGGCCGTCGCCCGGCTGCCCGCCCGCGCCCTGGCCGGTCGAGGCGAGCGTCGAACTCGTCGCCCGAGGCATTGGCCGGATGGCGCTCTGGGTTCTTGCCCGGCGCGGTGCCGGGCTTGTAGGCATCGTAGATTGCTGGCCCGTCGCCAGAAATCGGCAGGCCGGTGACGGCGCTGACCCGGTAGAGCCGCAGGCCCGGCGGGATGCGGAAATCGGTCGCCGGGGTGTTTTTCAGCGCGGCGATCATAAAATCGCGAAAGATCGGGGCGGCGACATGCCCGCCAGTCTCGTCCTTGCCGAGGCTTCTTGGATCGTCATAGCCGATATAGACGCCGGCGGCGAGGTCGGGTGTGAAGCCCTCGAACCACGCATCGCGGAAGTCATTGGTGGTCCCGGTCTTGCCGGCGATCGGCCGGCCCACCGCCTTGACCGCATCGCCGGTGCCGTGCTGCACCACCCCTTCCATCATCGTCACCATCTGATAGGCCGAGCCGGGGTCGGCGACCTGCTCGCGGGTGTCCGGGATGACCGGCACCGGCTGGTGATGCCATTCGACATTGGTGCAGCCGTTGCAGGGCCGGTCGTCGGCGCGGAAGATGGTCCTGCCGTTGCGGTCCTGGACGCGGTCGATCACGGTCGGAGTGACCCGCTTGCCGCCGTTGACCAGCATCGCATAGGCGGCGGTCAGCCGCAGCGGGGTGGTGACGCCGGCGCCGAGCGTGATCGCATATTCGTGCGGCACGTGATCCATGATGCCAAAGCGCTCGATCGTGTCGGCGATCGGCCCCATCCCGACCATCGTGGCGAGGCGCACGGTCAAGGTATCGATCGACTGCTCCAGCCCGACCCGCAATGTGGTCGGCCCGCGAAATTCGTTGTGCTCGTAATTGGTCGGCGTCCACATCGGCAGCCCCGGGCCTTGCGGCAGCGAGATCGGCGCGTCGCTGACCCGGCTCGACGGCGTAAAGCCGTGGTCGAGCGCCGTTAGAAAGACGAACGGCTTGATCGCCGACCCGGTCTGCCGATAGCCCTGGGTGGCGCGGTCGAACTGGCTGATGGCAAAGCTGAACCCGCCGCTGATCGCCAGCACCCGCCCGGTATGCGGGTCCATTACGACCAGCGCGCCCGAGACCTCCGGCACCTGGCACAGGGTGAAGCCTCCCGGCTTGACGATCGGCGCGACGATGGTCTCGGCGTGCTCCTTGGTTTTCTTGGGAAGAGCTTTTTCGGCGTCGCTTTTTGCTGGCGGCGGCTCGATCGGGGTGACCATCACCACCTCGCCGGGCTTGACGACGTTGCCGGCGGCATGCGGGTAGGGGCCGAGACTGCCGTTGGCGTAGCGCGGCCGGGCCCAGCGCATCTGCGAAAACGGGATGTCCCCGGTGCTGCCGTCGGCAAAGCCGATCGCCGCCGCACCGGGCGCCGTGTGCAGCACCACCGCCAGGCGCCAGCCGACATCGCTCGCCACCGCCGGCACCGCGACTTTGCCCAAGGCCGAGGCCCAATCGCCCTTGGGGTCGATATGGGCGATGCCGCCCCGCCAGCCTTCATGGGCGTGGTCATAGGCAACGAGCCCATTGCGCAACGCCTTGTCGGCATCGGCCTGCAGGCGCGGGTTAAGACTGGTGCGCACCGACAGCCCGGCCTCGTACAGCGCTTTTTCGCCATAGCGCGCCAAGAGCTCGCGCCGAACCTCCTCGGCGAAATAGGGCGCCTTGACCTCGGCGGCCTCCTGCCGATGGCGCAGGACCAGCGGCTCCGCCTTGGCCGCCTGCGCCGCGGCGCGGCTGACAAAGCCGTCATCGGCCATGCGGTCGAGGACCCAGTCGCGGCGCGCTGTCGCCGCCTGCGGCGAGCGCGCCGGATTGTAGCGGTTGGGCGCCTTGGGCAGACCGCCGAGGAACGCCGCCTCGCCCAGGCTCAGCTGGTCGAGCGATTTGTCGAAATAGGTCAGCGCCGCCGCCGCGACCCCATAGGCGCCCGAGCCGAGATAGATCTCGTTCAAATAGAGCTCGAGGATGCGGTCCTTAGAGAGCGCCGAGTCGATCCGGGTGGCGAGCAGGATCTCCTTGATCTTGCGCGAGACCGAAACCTCGTTGGTCAAGAGCATGTTCTTGGCGACCTGCTGGGTGATGGTCGAGGCGCCGATCGGCCGGCGACCTCCGCGCAGCCGGCCAATATCGGTGATCGAGGCGCGCAGGATCGACAGCGGATCGATCCCGTGATGGCTGTAAAAGGTCTTGTCCTCGGCCGAGATGAAGGCGTCGGCCACCCGCTTGGGGATCGACTGGATCGGCACAAACACCCGGCGCTCGGTCGCATATTCGGCCAACAGCCGCCCATCGCCAGCCTGGACCCGGGTCATAATCGGCGGCTGGTAGCTCGCCAGCTGCTGATAATCCGGCAGGTCACGGCCGAAATACCAGATCGTGACGCCGACAAACCCACACCCGGCTACTGCCAGGATCACCGCGCAGACAAACAGAAATCGGATCAGCTTGACCATTTTGCTCGACGCGGCGAGAGGCGGGCGCCCCTGTTGCAACCGATCGCCGCGACCACCCCGGCCCCGCGCGGCACCGCCTTATATGCGAAATTGCGGCAGGTGGTCCAAGCAAGTTTTGCCGCCCGCCGGCAACCTCGTCCCGAGCCGGGCGGGCGCGGCGCTGTCGCGGCGGCTGGTCAAAGCCCGAGGATGAAAGCCCGGAGGGATGAAAGCATTGTCGCGGGCCGCTTCTCTCTATACATTGTGGTTGCGAGAGACCGCCGTCCGCCGGCCGGGCGCCGCGCCTGGCAGGATATCGCGCGATGCGCCCCGATGCTCGGCGGCTGAAGTAGCCGCCCGGCCGGGCCAAAGCGCAGGGCGGCGCGGATTGTAGGAACCCGAAGCCGTCCGCTGACGAGATTCGCCGTGGCCGATACCCGATCGTTCCCAGAAGGCATGAGTTCAGGCGTGGCCGGCTTCCTTGCACACGGGATCGCGCCGCCGGCCGAATTTCGCGCGGCCGCGGCAGCGCGCCTCGGAGTTACGCCCGAATGGCAAAGCGCATGCTCATCGACGCCACCCACCCCGAAGAAACCCGGGTGGTGGTGCTAAATGGTAATCGTCTCGAGGAGTTTGATTTCGAATCATCGACAAAGCAGCAGGTAAAAGGAAATATTTATCTCGCTAAGGTGACGCGTGTCGAACCGTCGCTGCAAGCGTCGTTTGTAGAGTATGGCGGCAATCGGCACGGGTTTCTTGCCTTTAGCGAAATCCATCCCGATTACTTCAGGATTCCGGTCGGCGACCGGGATACAGCTGCAGGCGGCTGGCATCAGGCCGAGCATGTTGCCCTGGAGGCCGGCGCCGAGACCGCCGAATCCGAGACCGCGGACGACGCTGGGGTGCCGCTGGCGGTGGCGTTGCCCGAGCCGGTTGCGGTCATCGAAGCGGCGACCGGGGCAGAGGATCCGGCAGCCGAAGATTCGACGGGGCCGGAAGAACCGGCGGCCCTGTCCTCAGAATCGGGTGACAAGCCGGGCGGCGACGGTGAACCCCCGCTCGATTATCCGTCGAGTGCGGCAAAGGGCTCAGCAGCCGACTGGGCGGAGGCGGACGGCGCCTTGGCGGGGGGCGCGGCGGCGGACAACCCGATCGCCAACGGTGCTAGGGTCGGTTTTGTCGCTGAGGCCGAGGCCCGCGCCGAAGCGGCGCGAGCCGCGCTGCCTTGGGAGGACCTGACGCCGTTTGTCCCGGTTGCGCCCGATCAGGGTCAGCCGCCGTCGCCGCAGCCCGATCCGGTCTCGGCGGCGCCCGAGCGCGAACCGGGCGGCTACGCGACGCTGCGCTCGGACAATGCCGGTGGCGGGGAAGCAGCAAGCGCTGAAAGCGCGGAGTGGGCGACGAGCGCGGGCGAGGACGACCTGCTTGCCGGTTCGGATGAGCCGGTGTTGCTGACGCAGGCGCGTGCCCCGGTTGAAGGCGAGAACGGCGAGGCCGAAATCATCGAGACCCTCGGCGGCGACGAGTTCGAGGAGGCCGAGCGCCAGCGTTCGCGCGCCCCTCGCCATTACAAAATCCAAGAGGTGGTCAAGCGCCGGCAGATCATGCTGGTCCAGGTCACCAAGGAGGAGCGCGGCAACAAGGGGGCAGCGCTGACCACCTACCTGTCGCTCGCCGGGCGCTATTGCGTCTTGATGCCGAACACGGCGCGCGGCGGCGGCGTCTCGCGCAAGATCACCAGCATCACCGACCGCCGCCGGTTGAAGGACATTCTCGAGGAGCTCGACATCCCCGAAGGCATGGGGGTGATCGTGCGCACCGCCGGGGCCGAGCGCTCCAAGGCCGAAATCAAGCGCGACTACGAATATCTGCTACGGCTGTGGAACGAGATCCGCGAGCTGACCTTGCAGTCGACCGCACCGGCCTTGATCTACGAGGAAGGCAATCTGATCAAGCGTTCGATCCGCGATCTCTACACCCGCGACATCGACGAGGTGCTGGTCGAGGGCGAGGACGGCTACCGCACGGCAAAAGCCTTTATGAAGATGCTGATGCCGAGCCACGCCAAGCGGGTCCAGCCCTACCGAGACCCGCAGATCGGGCTGTTGCACCGTTTTCAGGTCGAGAGCCAGATCGACGCGATCCATTCGCCGATCGTTCAGCTGCGCTCCGGCGGCTATGTCGTGATCAACCAGACCGAGGCGCTGGTCGCGATCGACGTCAACTCCGGCCGCTCGACCCGCGAGCGCAACATCGAAGAGACGGCGCTGCGCACCAATCTCGAGGCGGCCGAGGAGATCGCCCGCCAGCTGCGGCTGCGCGACCTCGCCGGGCTGATCGTGATCGACCTTATCGATATGGAGGAGCATCGCAACAACGGTGCGGTCGAACGACGGCTCAAGGATGCACTGAAAAACGATCGCGCCCGCATCCAGGTGGGCCGGATCAGCGCGTTCGGCCTCCTCGAGATGTCGCGCCAGCGGCTGCGCCCGTCCTTGGTCGAAGCCTCGACCCAGCCCTGCCCGCATTGCGGGGGCACCGGTTTTATCCGCTCGACCGAATCGACGGCGCTTTATGTGCTGCGCTCGATCGAGGAGGAGGGGATGCGGCGGCGCTCGGCCGAGGTGTGCGTTTATGTGCCAACCACCGTCGCGCTCTACATCCTCAACCACAAACGCGACTCGTTGGCGCAGCTCGAAGCGCGCTATGGGGTTCACGTGCTGGTGGCGCGCGACGACGCGCTGATCCCGCCCGCCTTCCGCCTCGAGCGGCTGCGCGCCTACGAGCCCGGCGACGCGGCGCCGGTGGCGATGGCGCCGCTGACCCAGGCGCCCGAGATCGACGAGGATGAACCCGGCGACGAGGACGCCGGGGCGACCGAGGCTGGCGCGACCCCGACCGCCGAGACCGAGGTGGGCGAGGCTCAAGCTGGCGCGGCCGAACGGCGTGGCCAGGACGACGAGGAGGAGCGCGGCCGCAACCGCCGGCGCCGCCGGCGGCGCCGGCGCCACGACGAAGACCGGGGTGCCCTAGCCTCCGCTCGCGTCGCCGATGAGGGCGAGGAGCCGGCGGGGGAACCCTTCGCCGCGGCCGGCGAGATGCACGATGCCGAGACCGCCAACGGTGAGACCGGCACCGGCACCGGCAACGGCAACGGCAACGGCGAGGAGGACCATGGCGAGGATGACAAGCTGCGCCGTCGCCGCGGCCGTCGCGGCGGAAGACGGCGCGGGCGGCGCGACGAGGGTGCGGGGGCAAGCTTTGACGATCCGCGCCCGGCCTCGCTGACGGTGGAGATCGCGTCGGCGCCCGCCGCGGGCGAAGCCGGGAATGGCGAACTCGCCGGCGAGGCGGCCGAGCGGGAAGGCGCGCCGGCGCCGTGGTCGTGGGCGGCGGATGCTGCCGCCGATGCCGGCGGCGTCGCCGGTCGGGCGGCGGCTGCCGAGATGGAGACGGCGAGCGAGATGGAGACGGCGAGCCTGCCGGCGCTCGCCGGCGAGCCGCTGCCGAGCCGATCGGAGCCGGCCGAGGCCGGGCCGGAAAACTCACCACAAACCATCCTCGACGCCGACGATGTCGAGCAAGCGCCGTCAGAACAGGGCCCGGCAGAGGGCCAGTTCTCGCCATCGCCGGCCGGCGGGTGGGAACCGGCGATACAAGGTGGCGACGGGGCACGGTTGGCGGCTCTTCCACAAGGCGCGGCCGAACCTCGAACCGTCAACCAGGAGGAGCACGGCCAGGAGGGGCACGGCCAGGAGGAGCACGGCCAGGAGGAGCATCGCCAGGAGGAGCACGGCCAGGAGGAGCACGGCCAGGAGGAGCACCGCCAGGAGGAGCACGGCCAGGAGGAGCTCAGCCAGCACGCGCCTCGTCAGGACGAACGCGAGCAACGCCTCGCCGCGACGCCGGCCGGCCCGGACATTCCAGCGTCCGAACCGCAGCCGGAGCCGGCATCGGCAGTCCAAACGGTCACCGAAAAGCCGCCGAGCCCGCGCAAGGGTTGGTGGCAGCGCCTGATCCAATCCTGAAAAGAAGCGGGCGCGAGGCCGGGTCTGCTTGCCGCTGCGCTGGCGCAGTCCTATCCTCGCGCGCCGTCGGCGAGAATGATTGGGACCAGCCCTCGGACCCGCCCGGCGCGCTCGTGAAGGCGCTGTCGATGCTGCTTTGCGCTATTTTCCGGACGACGGTCATCGTCGCCGTCGCCGCGCTCTTTTTTGGCCCTGTAGCGAGCGCCCGCGCGCAGGGAGCCGGCAGTGGGATCAGCCTGCTGCGGGACGTCGAGATCGAAGCCGACATCCACACGATGATGACCCCGATCTGGAAGGCGGCCGGGCTCGACCCGGACGCGGTCCACGTCTATCTGGTGGCGGATGACAGCATCAACTCGTTTATCGCCGGCGGTCAGAATATTTTCATAAATTCCGGTCTAGTTTTACGGGCGAAGACGCCAAACCAACTAATCGGCGTGCTCGCCCACGAAACCGGCCACATCGCCGGCGGGCATCTGTACAAGGGCGCGGAGGCGATGCACAACGCCAGCATCGAAGAGATTTTGGCCATGGTGGCGGGCGCCGCGGCGACGGTCGCCGCGCGCGGCAGCGGCGGTGGGGCGGCGCTGCTGGGCGCGGCCGGTGTCGGACAGCGCTCCTACCTGCAATTCTCGGTCACCCAGGAAGCCACCGCCGACCACGCTGCGATGAACTTTCTCGATGCGACGCACCAGTCGGCGCGCGGGCTGCTGCAATTTTTCGAAATGATGCAGTCCGAAGAAATGCTGACCGGGCAACATGAAGACGCCTATCTGACGGACCACCCGTTGACCGAGGAGCGGATCGACTATGTCCGCGACCATGTCGAGCGCTCGCCCTATTCCAACGTTCCGGACCCGCCCGCCTACGTCGCGATGCTTGCCCGCATCAAGGCTAAGCTCGCCGCGTTCACCGAGCCGCCGCCCACGACCTTGGGTAAATATTCGGAACAAGACCACTCGGTTTTGGCGCGCTACGCCCGCGCCATCGCCGAATACCGGATCCCCGAGCTCGATAAGGCGGTGACGATCATCGACGGGCTGATCCGCGACTACCCGAGCGATCCTTATTTTCGCGAGCTGAAGGGTCAGATGCTGTTCGAGAACGGCCACATCAAGGAGGCGGTCGGGCCTTACGAGGCGGCACTGCGGCTCGACCCCGACGCGGCGCTGCTGCGGATCGAGCTCGCGCAGGTCTATATCGAGAACCACGATCCCGCGCAAAACCGGCTGGCGATCGCCTATCTGAGCGACGCGTTGCGCACCGAAGACAAGGACGTCGATGCCTGGCACCTGCTGGCCACCGCCTATGGGCGCGACAACCAGATCGGCATGGCGGCGCTGTCCTTGGCCGAGGAGGGTCTCGCCGCCGATAATAAAAAGGATGCGGTGCAGGAGGCCGGCCGGGCCCAGCGCCTGCTGCCAAAAAACGGCGCCGCCTATGCGCGCGCCCAGCAAATTCGCCTTCAGGCCAAAGACCTCGACAATTCGGATTGAGCCGAGCCCGGCGTCCCGCCGTTGCTCAAATCAGGGGAGCAGAATTTTATGCTGGTTCGCGCGCGTTATTTCGTGCTGGCGCTGGTCTGCGGGCTGATCGTCGCAGCACCACCCGGCTTGGCCCGAGCGGCCGAGGCGACACAGCCGCAGCGCCAGGACATCGACGCGATCATCCACGACTATCTGATGCAGCACCCCGACGTCCTGATCGCCGCGCTGCGTGCGGCCGAGGACAAGCTCAGCCGCGACAACGACGTCAAGGCGACGCAGGCGGTGGCGCAGAACCGGCGCGAGATCTTCGACGATCCGGCGACGCCGGTCGGCGGCAATCCGCAGGGCAATGCAACGATCGTCGAATTCTTCGATTACCGCTGCCCCTATTGCAAGCAGGTGGAGCCGTCGCTTGAAGCGCTCTTGAAGCAGGACCCCAAGCTGCGCCTCGTCTATAAGGAGTTTCCGATCCTCGGGCCGGTTTCGGTGACCGCGGCGCACGCGGCGCTGGCGGCGCAGCGCCAGGGCAAGTACGACGCTTTTCACGCCGCGATGATGGCGGCGCGCGGCAACATCACCGACGAGACGGTCTATCAGGTGGCGGCCTCGGTCGGGCTCGATGTCGCTCGTCTCAAGCACGACATGGCCGCGCCCGAAATCGCGCAGCAGCTGAAGGCCAATCTGGGCTTGGCCGAGCTGCTCGACGTGCACGGCACCCCAGCCTTTATCGTCGGCGACAAGGTCGTGCCGGGGGCCATCGATCTCGCCCAGCTGAAAACCATGGTCGCCGACGCGCGCAAGCAATAGCGGCAAGCTCGCCGGCGCCCAACGGTCAGAACAGCGCGCGGTGCAGCATGTCGAGGCCGGCCCAAGCGAGGGTGCACAGAACCGCGACACGGAACAGGGCGGGCGGGACGTGGCCGCGCAGCCAGCGGCCGAGCGGCATCCCGAGCTGGATCGGGATGATCGCCGCGGCCGAGATCACGAGATCTGGTCCGGTCAGCGCCCCCGAGCCGCCAAGCGACAGCACTAGGGTGAGCGTCGCCGTCAAGGCGAGGATCGCCATGTGCTTGACAAAGGTGTCGGGATCGACGCCGAGCCCGATCTGATAGGCGATCAGCGGCGGCCCGAACATCGCCGACATGCCGCCGAGCAGCCCGGCCACGAGCCCGACCAGCGGGCTCGCCCAGCGCTCGGCGCCGCGGCGGATGCGGAACCGCGGCATAAACCCGAGCATCGCAGCAAACAGCACGAACGCGGCGCCAACCACGATGTCGAGGGCGTGCGGGTTGACACTGATCAATAGATGCGCGCCGATCACCGTGCCCAATGCCAACGTCGCGAGGATCGGCCACAGCCGCCGCAATGCAGCCTTGGTCCCGCCGGCTTCCAAGGTCTGCCGGATATTGGCCGCCAGCATCGGCAGGGTCAGCAGCGCGACGGCGACCGGCAGCGCCAGAAACTGCGCCATCAATGGAACCAGCACCAGCGACACCCCGACGCCGAGCGCGCCTTTGACCGCGCCGCCGATCACCAGAACCAGGATAAGCCCGGCATCGGCTGGTGCCGGCAGGTCGAGGAGCGTGCGCGTCAGCATCGCTGCGGCCGGCCGGCTCAGCGCCGGCGCAGGCACGCCTCGGTGACGATCAGATCCATCGGAATATCGTGCGGCTGCGGGAGGATCGTCTCGATCAGCGACGCTTCGAACCCGACGCCGATCGCTAACGGCCGCGGCGCCAATGCCGCCAAGGTGCGGTCGAAATAGCCGCCGCCATAGCCGAGCCGATAGCAGTCCCGGTCAAAGCCGACCAGCGGCGCCAGCACCGCCTGCGGCACGACGAGATCCCGCCGCTCGGGGATTGGGATGTTCCACACCCCATCCACCAGCGGCTCGCCCGGCCGCCAGGCGCGGTATTCGAGCGGGCCTTTTTTGTCGATGACCGCCGGTAATGCCGCGGCAGAACCGGCGGCGATCAGCCAATCGATCAGCGGGCGCGGGTCGAACTCGGCCCGAAATGGCCAATAGGCGCCGAGCGTGATCCCCGGCCGGTCCGCCAGGATAGTGCGGAGCCGCTCCTCGATCGCGCTGCCCCATTCGCGGCGCAACGCCGGTGCTGCGCCCGTGCGGGCGGCCAGCAAGCGCTGCCGCTCACCGCGCCGCCAGCTCTTTACCTCGGCCGGATTCATCCGGCCTCCGCCGTTATGCCAAACCGGCATCGACACTCCCGAGAGGCGATCATGGCTGAGAGGCCGTCAATCCGGGATCAGGCCCAGCACGTCTTCGCCCTCGTGCAGGCGCTCGGCCAGTGCTGTGTGGAACTCCCGCAGCCAAGCCACTATCTCCTCCGGGCTTTTCATCGGGCGCGCGCCCTCGTAACCGTCGGCGATATCATCCATGATCAGGCGCATGTTGCGAAGCTCGACCCCGCCGAACGGATAATCGAACAAGTAGTCAAAGTAGAACTTGAACGATCCGGTTCGGTTGCTTGGCTTGAAGCGCAGCCTTTCGATCTTCCGCAGCCAAGTACGCAGTTCTCTCCGGAAATGCTGGCGCAGGTCCGGTGCAAAATCGAAGCCGACCAGCTTGACCAGATGCTCGTTGATCGGGTCGTACAAGCCCAGAAGGACCTGCTCGACCGCCTTGCGCGGGAGGGCCATCGTGGCCGTTTCGTCGAGCTGCATAATATGCTTCCTGGGTCTCCCGCCCCCAATCAGAACAGGCCGGTGATGCGGTCTTCGGCATCGGCCTCGATCGAGTTCGTTGCCGGCACCCGCGGCAGGCCGGGCATTGTCATGATCTCGCCGCAGATCGTGACCACAAACTCGGCCCCCGCCGACAGCCGCACCTCGCGCACGCCGACGATATGGCCGCTCCGCGCCATAGCTTCACCGCATCCCGATCCATCTTGCGCTGTCGCGATCACCCATCGAAATGCCCGCCACCGCATGCGTTATTCCGGGATCAGGTCGAGCACATCCTCGCCCTCGTGCAGGCGCTCGGCCAGGTGCAAGTGGAATTCCCTCAGCCATTCAACCATCTCCGCCGGCTGCCTGACGGGTCGCGCGTTTTCGTATTCGTTGGCGATCAGCGCCATCATGCTCTTCATGTTTTGTGTTTCGACCCCTCCGAATGGGTAATCAAATAGCAGGTCGAAGTAGAATTTGAACGAGGCGGGTCGAGCGTTGGGCTTGAGCCGCAATGCCTGCAATTCGCTGAGCCAGGTCCTGACCTCGTGCTGGAAATGGCGGCGAGTTTCCGGCGGAAAATCGAAGCCGACCAGCTTGACTAGGTGACGGTTGAGCGGGTTCGACAGCCCGAGAACGATCTGCTCGACGAGCTTGCGCGGGTACGCCACGACAGTCGCGTCGGCGAGCGTCATCGGCAGCGCTCCTTCCCGGCTCAGAACAGGCCGGTGATCCGCCCCTCGGCGTCGACCTCGATCGAGTTCGCTGCCGGCACCCGCGGCAGGCCCGGCATGGTCATGATCTCGCCGCAGATCGCGACCACGAACTCGGCGCCCGCCGACAGCCGCACCTCGCGCACGCCGACAACATGGCCGCTCGGCGCGCCCTTGGCGCTGGGGTCGGTCGAAAAGCTGTATTGCGTCTTGGCAATGCACACCGGGAACTTGCCGTAGCCGAGATCCTGCCACTGCGCCAATTGGTCGCGGACCGATTTGTCGGCCTCGATGTCGTCGGCGCCATAGAGCCGCTGAGCGATCGTGCGGATCTTGTCCAACAGCGGCATCTCGTCGGGATAAAGCAGGCGCAGCTTGGCGGCGCCGCTTTCGGCGAGATCGACGACCGCGCGCGCCAGATCGACCGCCCCCTCGCCGCCCTGCGCCCAATGGTCGGCGATGATGCATTTGACGCCCTCGGCCGCGCACAGCTCCTGCAGCTTTTTGTGCTCCGCGGCAGTATCGGCGCTGAAGCGATTGACCGACACCACCGCCGGCACGCCGAATTGCTTCAGATTGGCGAGGTGACGCTGGAGGTTGGAAAAACCCTTCTCGATCGCGCCCACATTCTCTTCGCGCAGCGCGTTGAGGGCGATCCCGCCATGCATCTTCAAGGCTCGGATCGTCGCCACCACCACTGCCGCCGCCGGCCGCAACCCGGTCTTGCGGCACTTGATGTCGAAAAACTTCTCGGCCCCGAGATCGGCGCCGAACCCGGCCTCGGTGACGACGTAATCGGCGAGCTTCAGGGCCGAGGTGGTGGCGATCACCGAGTTGCAGCCATGCGCGATGTTGGCGAACGGGCCGCCATGGATAAAGACCGGGTTGTGCTCAATCGTCTGCACCAGGTTGGGCTCGATCGCATCCTTCAACAGCGCGGTCATTGAGCCCGCCGCTTTGATGTCGGCGGACGTCACCGGCTTGCGCTCGCGGGTCTGGCCGACGACGATATTACCGAGCCGACGCTGCAGATCGTGCAGGTCGCTGGCCAGCGCGAATGTCGCCATCACCTGCGAGGCGGCGGTGATGTCGAACCCGTCCTCGCGCGGAAAGCCGTTGGCGACGCCGCCTAATGAGTTGACGATCGAGCGCAGCGCGCGGTCGTTCATGTCGATCGCCCGGCGCCAGGTAACCCGGCGCGGGTCGATGGGCGGCTCGAGCCCATAATAGATGTGGTTGTCGACCATCGCGGCGAGCAGGTTGTTGGCGGCGCCGATCGCATGCAGGTCGCCGGTAAAGTGGAGGTTGATGTCCTCCATCGGCACCACCTGGGCGTAGCCGCCGCCGGCGGCACCCCCCTTCATGCCAAAGCACGGGCCCATGCTCGCCTCGCGCAGGCACAGCATCGCTTTTTTGCCGATCAGGTTCAGCGCGTCGCCAAGCCCGACGGTGGTCGTCGTCTTGCCCTCGCCGGCCGGGGTCGGGGTGATCGCGGTGACGAGGATCAGCTTGGCGTTCGGCCGGTCCGGCAGCGAGCGGATATAGTCGAGCGCGATCTTGGCCTTGTACTTGCCGTATGGCGACACCGCGTCGTCCGGGATGCCGAGCTTCTCGCCGGCGATCTCGCCGATCGGCCGCATCGCCGCTTCCTGGGCGATCTCGATATTGGATTTCGGGTTCCTGTGTTGCTCGTCTCCGCGGGCCACGCCGTTTCTCCCTCGCTGAATGCTGGGGCGGTCTTAGTCCCTTCGGGCCGACAGGCGCAACCGTTTGCGCGGCGGCGGCGATCGGGCGACTCCGGCTGGAGGCGAAGTCGCAGCGTCTCGCGAACCCAAGCTTGCGCGACAATGATTATTTGAGCGTGGCGACGCCGGCCTTGGCCACTTGGCCGTCCTGCGTTCCGGTGCCGCCGCTGGCGCCGATCGCGCCCACGACCTTGCCGCCGGCAACGAGCGGCAGCCCGCCTTCGTTCGCCACCGCCCCGTGCAAGGTCAGCAGGCTGGTCCCCCCTTTGTCGAGCGCGTCCCCGAACACTTTGGTCGGCCGGCGGAACAGTGCGGCAGATCGCGCCTTGTCGATCGCGACTTGGATCGAGCCGATCTGGGCATTGTCTTCGCGCTCGAAATAGATCAGCTCGCCATCGGGATCGACGATCGCAATGACGTAAGGGGTGGTCGTGATCTTCGCGGCCTCGGCGACGGCTACGTCGGCCGCCTTTTTGGCTGCGTCGAGCCCGATCGGCATGCCATACGACATCACCGCCTGCGCCCGAGCGGAAATGCCCCAGCCCGAAATCGCCAGCGCCCCCAGAATTGCCGGCGCCAGGGCCAGCGATGCAATCCGCGACATCAGATTCCCCCCTCCAAAACGGCACGAGCCACCGCGCAACCCACGGCCTCGCTCGCCATCAAACCGCTGCGGGCCACCTATACCTAGCCGATCAGCGGCGCACCAGCAGTGCAGCCTTTGGGAGATGCGCGCAAGCTTGGTCAGGGCGGCGGCAGGGGATATCTCCCGCAGCGCCGATGCCCAAAGCGAACGATCAGGACGAGGGATCGCGAAATTGCGCTATGATCGGCCGTCGCTGCGACGGAGGACGCCGATGACGGCCACCACGCCCTTTCTAAAACAGGCGGAAACGCTGGGTCCACTCGCCTCGCGCTATGTCGAGGTCGAGGATCTGCCGTGGAAGCCGACCCCGTGCCCGGGGATCGATATGAAAGTGCTGCTCGAAGACCCTGAGAGCGGGCTGATGACCGCGCTGTTCCGCTGGCAGGCGGGCGCCGAGCTCGCCTTGCACGAGCATGTCGAGGTCGAGCAGACCTTTGTCCTCGAGGGCAGCCTCGTCGATGACGAGGGCGAGGTGCGCGCCGGCAATTATGTCTGGCGCCCGAAGGGCAACCGCCATCTGGCGCGCTCGCCGAAAGGTGCCTTGGTGCTGTCGTTTTTTCTAAAGCCGAACAAGTTTCTCGCCGGCGCAGCAACGGGGCAGCAGCTGCGCTGACGAGCGCTTTTCCGTTGTCGCCAACCCGCGATGCCGCAACCCAAATTTGCTGGGGCTAGGCGTCGGTGACCGGTCTTCCCGCCGAAGTCGATATCGCGGTCGTCGGCGCCGGGGCGTCCGGGATCGGCGCTGCGCGGCGTCTCGTCGCGGCCGGCACGCAGCGGGTGCTGGTGCTGGAGGCGCGCGACCGCGTCGGCGGCCGGGTCCACACAGTGGCGCCGGCCGGGTTCGCCCTCGATCGCGGCGCCGAATGGCTGCACTCGGCCGACCGCAACCCGCTGTCGCCGATCGCCCAGGAGCTCGGCTTTTCGGTGCAGCGCCGGCCGCCCGAATGGACCAGCCGGCTGTCGCGCAGCGGCGAGACCGCCGCGGCCGAGGCCGATTGGCTCGCCACCCGCGAGGCGCAGGCCCAGGCGCGCCGCGAGGCGGCGTCGGAGCCGCAGGACCGGTCGCTGGCAACACTGCTCTCGCCTGGGGGCCGCTGGAACCAGCTGCTCGACGCCTCCAGCACCTGGGGGAACGGCGCCGAGCTCGACCGTGTCTCGGTCAAGGACTATGTCCGTTACGAGGACAGCGGCGCCAACTGGCGGCTGGTCGAAGGCTACGGCCGGCTGTTCGAGAGATTGGCTGAGGGGCTGCCGGTGGCGCTGGCGACCCCGGTGTCGCGGATCGACCATCGCGGGCGGGCGATAAGGCTCGACACCGCTCATGGCACGCTGGCCGCGGCGCGGGTCATCGTCACGGTGCCGACCTCGATCCTCGCCGCCGAGGCGATCCGCTTCGACCCGCCGCTGCCCGAAAAGCTCGCCGCCGCGGCCGGCCTGCCGCTCGGCGTTGACGACAAGCTCTTTATCTCCCTCGAAGGCGAGCTGCCGGGGCTCGGCCACGACGGGTATCTGGTCGGCTCGACCACCCGGCGCGAGACGATGACCTATCAGATCCGGCCGCTTGGCCGGCCGGCGATCTATTGCTTTTTTGGCGGCCGTTTCGCCGCGGCGATGGAGTGCGAAGGCGCGGCGGCGATGTTCGCCTTTGCCGCGGACGAATTGGCCAACCTGCTCGGCAGCGACATCCGCCGCCGCATCGCGCCGCTGGCCGCGACCGGCTGGCTCGCCGATCCCTGGTCGCGCGGCTCCTACTCCTACGGCATGCCCGGTCATGCCGGCGACCGCGCGGCGCTGGCCGCGCCGGTTGACGACCGGCTGTTTTTCGCCGGCGAGGCTACTTCACCGAATTTTTTCTCGACCGCGCACGGCGCCTATCTGAGCGGGCTCGCCGCCGCCGACGCTACCCTCGCCAGCCTCTCCGGCGCTTAGCCCGTAGGCGCCAGCCGCGGCCGCTCGTTGAGCGCCGGAACACGGATGCCGAAATCGTCGATGCGGATCGTGCTGAGCGAGGCGAGACCGATTTCCAGCCGGGCATAAAGATCGAGCGGCATGCCCAGCGCGAACAACAGCGCCGCGCGGATCACGTCGCCATGGCTGACGATTGCGACATTGCCCTCGGGGTGCAAGCGGCGCAGCTCGAACAGGGCGCCGACCACCCGCTCCTGGACCTGGCGCCAGCTCTCGCCGCCGGGGATCGCGGCAATGCTGCGGCAGTTCTGCCAGGCGATCCAGCGCGGGTCCGCCCGGACCTGGTCAAAGGTCAGCCCGGTCCATTCGCCAAAATCGAGCTCGATCAGATCGTCGCGAAATGCGATCGGCAGATCGAGCCGGGCGGCGAGGATCTCGGCGGTTTCCCTGGTGCGCTGCAACGGGCTCGCATAGAGCGCCGCGATGTTCTCGCCGGCGAGCCGGTCGGCGACCAGCGCGATCTCGGCACGCCCCCGCTCGGACAACCCGATGCCCGAAGTGCGGCCGTTGATGCGCCCAAAAACGGCCGGCTCGCCATGCCGCACCAGATGAAACACCGTCATCGCGTCTGCCCCTGTGCGTCGGAGCACCCCCCAATCAACCAGCTCCGTGTCATTGGGCGTAATCTAGGGCAGGATCGGGCGGACGGGAAAGCGCTCCGGAGACCGAGATGGCTGTCGACCACACCCGGATCGACCGTACGAGCGCCATGGGAGCCACGATCTGGCCCGATGGCGCCGGCTTCCGCACCTGGGCGCCTGGCGCCTCTGCCGTGTTCGTCGTCGCCGGCGCGCGGCTCGCGGCGGCTCAGGCTCCCGGCTGGCGCCCCGACCAGCAGGACGCCCTGGCATCGCTGGGCGACGGCAGCTGGGGCGGCTTTGTCGCCGGGCTGCGCGCCGGCGAGCCCTACATGTTCTTTATCGACGGGGCCGGCAGCGCCGGTTGGAAGCGTGACCCTTTTGCCCGTGAGTTGACGATCGCGCCGGCGTTTCCCGACAGCTTCTGCGTGGCGCGCGATCCTGCCTCCTACCCCTGGCACGACCAGGATTGGCGCCCGCCCGCGTTTAACGACCTGACCATCTACCAGCTCCATATCGGCACGTGGTGGGCGCAGGACGGTTCGGGACATGACGCGCGTGCGACGCGCGGCGGCACCTTTCTCGACGCGGCGGAGAAGCTCGGCTATTTGCGGGGCCTTGGCGTGACCGCGGTCCAGCTGCTGCCGGTGCAGGAATTCGAGACAGCGTTCAGCCTCGGCTACAATGGCGTCGATTATTTCTCGCCCGAAGCCGAATACGTCGTGCCCTCGAGCGAGCTGCAAAAGCCGCTCGACGCCGTCAATCCGATGCTGGCGGCGTTCGGCAAGCCCCCGCTGACCGCGGCGCAGCTGGCACCCGGCGTCAATCAGCTGAAATGCTTCGTCGATCTGTGCCATCTGCACGGCATCGCGGTCATCTTCGACCTCGTCTACAACCACGCCGGCGGCGGCTTTGACGATCGCAGTCTATGGTTCTACGATCGTCAGGCGAACGGCAATCTGAACCATAGCCTGTACTTCACCGATCAAGGCTGGGCCGGGGGCCAAATCTTCGCCTACTGGAATTGGTGGGTCTCCCAATTCCTGATCGACAATGCCCGTTTTTTCCTCGGCGAATACCGCATCGATGGGATCCGCTACGACGAGGTCCGGGTAATCGAGAACAATGGTGGACGCGAATTCTGTCAGCACCTGACGGAGACGGTGCGCGCAACCAATCCGGCGGCTATCCAAGTTGCGGAATACTGGAACCCGGACCGGCCCAGCGCGATAAGGCCGCCGCCGGGCGGCCTCGGCTTTGATGCCGAGCTCGGCGATCAGCTGCGCGACGCGCTGCGCGGCTTGGCGGCGCAGGCCGCCCGCGGCGCCTCAACCCCGCTCGACTTCTCGGCCGTAGCGAGCGCGCTGGTTCCATCTGCCGGCGTTTTTGACGCCTGGCGCCTCGTGCAGTGCCTAGAGAACCAGGACCTCACCTATGCCGGCCATGCCGGCGCCGCCCGCGTGCCGATGCTGGCCGATGCGTCGGATCGGCGCTCCTGGTATGCCCGCAGCCGCAGCCGCGTCGTCACGGCGTTGCTGTTGACGGCTCCCGGAATCCCGTCGCTGTTCATGGGCGAGGAGTTTCTGGAGGACAAGAACTGGAGCGACGACCGCGGCGCGAACGGCCTGATCTGGTGGGAAGGCCTGGACGGCCCCAATTCGGCAATGCGCGACTTTCTGCGCTGCGTAACGGATCTGCTGCATCTTCGCCGGACCGAGGCCGCGCTGCGCGCCGGCGGCGCGCGTGTTTCGCGGGTCGAGAATTACGACCGCACCATCGTGCTGCACCGCTGGATCGAGTGGCAGGGCCGCGACGTCATCGTCATTGCCAGCCTCGATGAGGCGCCGAAGCACGACTATGCGATCGGGCTGCCCTTTGCCGGCGAGTGGCGCGAGCTGTTCAACAGCGATGTTTACGACGGCTTTCCGAACCCTGGAGCGGTCGGCAATGGCGGTGCCGTGCACGCCTCCGGCGCGCCGCTCGATGGCTTCGGCGCGTCCGCGGCGCTAACGCTGCCCGCCAATGGCGTGATCGTGCTGGCCCGCTGAGATTAGCTCAGCGCTCCGATTTAAGCCGCTGGCGTATGGAGCGGCGATCACCGCTCCCGGCACCTCGCTTGCCGCGGGCGTCAGGCCTCGCCGTCGAGCTCGGGGTAGTGGCGGAAGATGCCGTGCTCGTTGAACGGGATGCGGCGGTCCGAGGCGAGGTAGGCGGCGATCCGCGGGCGGGCGGCGACCGCGTCATGCACCGCCGCGACGCGCGGGAATCTCGGCTCGAGCGCGGCCATGGCGCGGGGAAAGGCGTAGCGCAGGCCGGCGACGATCTGGAACAGCGACAGCTCGGGATAGCTCAGCCGCGCGCCGACGAGATGGTCGCCGCGAGAATTGTTGCGCGCCAGCACCCGCTCGAAATAGCCGAGATATTTCGGTATCCGCGACCGGCGAAAATCGGCGGCGCGGGCGAGCGCTTCCTGGCGCTGGTCCTCGTAATAGAGGCTGCTGGCGATCGGGTGGTGCGCGTCATGCGCCTCATCGACAACATCGGCGATGGTCAGCTGCAGCTGATGCGCCCACAGCCGCCCCTCCTCGGATGCCGGCGCCAGGCCGTGATGCGCGCCCAGATATAAGAGGATGTTGGCGGTCTGCCCGATCAGCATCGTCCCGGCCCTCAAAAACGGCGGGGCGAAGGACGGGCGGGCGATGTCCTCGGCGTCGAGCAGCCGTGTCATCTCGGCGTCGCCGCCCGGCTGCCGGGCGACATCGACATAGTCGGCGCCGGCCTCCTCCAGCGCCAGCCGGACAAACTCGCCGCGACCCTGGATCGCCGACCAATAATAAAGCTCATAACGCATCGGTTCCGCTCCTGCTCCGGGGTGGGCGAGCGCGATGCGGTCTATCTCTCGATCACAAACGGCCGGATCGCTCGAACAAAATCCTCTTCCTCGGTTCGATGCTCGACCAGCGCGATCACCGCATCGGCCCAAGCTACGCTGTCCTCAATCGTCACCTCGTAGCCATTCTCATTAAGGAATTGCACCATTGCTACAAAGCAAGTGCGCTTGTTTCCTTGCGTAAATGCGTGTGCTTGCGCGATGCCCGCGAGCAGCCGGACAGCCAACGCAACAACATCGTCCTCACCATAGCCGAATGCATTTTGCGGGCGCGCCAAAGCACTTTCCAGCAGCCCCTGATCACGGAGGAAATGCGGCCTCCAGTGATCCCGACAACGGCTCGATTGATCTCGACGACTGTCTCTAAGGACAGCCATTTAGGCTCATTTGGCAAGTTCTGCGAGGATGTTGGGGAAGCGGGAAATAATCTGGCGGGCTAATTCCGCGTGATCGATCTCGCCTTCAACTGGCCGCGCGCGCAGAACTTCCTTCGCCGCGGGTTGGCGCGATGTGGCGGCCGGCTTCGGCTGCTGCTGACGAGTATCCTGGGTATCCGGCATGTGACGATGGTCCAAGGCTGTTCCACCCGATAAGTACTCGATCGGCCGAAAATCGCAAGCTCGGCGCCAATCCCCAGTCGCTTTGCCCGGACTTGATCCGGGCATCCACGCCGTAAAGCGTTCGGGTCAAGGATGCGGGGGGAGAATTGCGAATGAACGGCGCGATGCGTCTTCAGCCGCACAGAGCGTATAGTGCGGCGCGGATCTGCTTGAGGATCGGGTCCCCGGGCATTGTCCTCCTCCGAACACGGGGGTGACCTCGCATGCAACAGGCCTACGCAATCTCGCGCTCGTTATCAGCCGCCGCAGCCGCGGTGGCGCGGAATGCGGCGCTCGCGCTCGGTCTCGTGCTGCTCCCGACGATCGCCATGGCTGCGCCGACGGAGAGCTGCGGCGCGCCGGCCGATCTGCACGATGGCTGGACGGTCGCCGCACCGGCGCAGGAGGGGCTCGATCCGAAGCTGATCTGCGCGATCGGCCCGCGCCTCGAAAAAATGACCGGAGGCCGACCCGAACGGCGTCGTCGTCGTGCGGCACGGGGCGCTGGTCTACGAGCATTATTTCACCGGTGAGGACGAGCCGCTGGCTGGAGATGCACCGCGGAGAGCCGCCGGGATAGCCGCACGATGCAGACCTTGCACGACCTGCACTCGATCACGAAAAGCGTCGTCGCGATCCTGACGGGCATCGCCTTCGACCGCGGCTGGCTGAAGGATGTCAACGCCCCGGTACTTCTCGTTCTTCCCGCAATACGCCGGTCTGCGCACGCCGGAGAAGGACCAGATCACGTTGCGCGACCTGCTGACGATGACCTCGGGCCTCGCCTGGCCCGAATGGGCAGTCTCCTCGTATGCGAAAATCTCGCGACTGGATGCAACGCGTCCGACCCGGATCGCTTCGTGCTCGCACGGCCGGTCGCGGCGACGCCGGGAGTGGAGTGGCATTACAGACAACGGCGGCGTCGGGTGATCGGCGCCATATTGGACAAGGTCTCGGGTCATCGACCGCTCGATCAGTTCGCCAAAAAGGCGCTGTTCGACCCGCTCGGGATCACGGACTGGGCGTGGGGGCGGATGGCGAACGGTCGATCCGGCCGCATCTGGCGGGTTGCTGCTGCGCCCGCGCGGATCTGGCGAAGATCGGTCAGCTGGTGCTGAACCACGGCGTCTTGGCACGGACAGCGGATCGTCTCGGCCGCCTGGATCGACGCGATGACGGCCGCGCAGAGCCCGCCCGGCTGGATGCTCGGCGGCTGGGCGGAGATGCCTACGGCTATCTGTGGTGGCGCGGCCGCGCTGGTGATCGACAGCCGCGAGTTCGATTGGGTCGGCGGCAATCGGCGCGGGAGGGCAGCGCCTTTATGTCGTGCCTAGCCTCGATCTGGTCGTCGCCGTCACCGCCGGCGTCCATCAAACGCGGCGGTCTCCAAGATGTCGCCGGCGACACCGCGCTCGACATGGTGCTGCGCGCGGCGACGAGCCACTGACGAGCCGCCGCAGCGGCCCTGCGGCGATCCGCGATTGTCGCGCCGGGGCATTGCATGCTGCGCAGTTGCCCAAAGGTTAAGCTTCTGCCATGTTCCGGCCGCTCCGACCTGTCCTCGCCGGGCAGCGGAGGTATCCCTGTCTGCTGGTCGCGAGGCACGCTTTCGGATGGCTCACGAATACTACCCCTTTGTCGCCCTGGTCATCGCCTGCGGGGTGCTGGCGCTGATCTATGGCTTTGTCAGCAGCCGGCAGGTGCTCAGCGCCAATGCCGGGACCGCCCGGATGCAGGAAATCTCGGGCGCGGTGCAGATCGGCGCGCGCGCCTATCTGAACCGGCAATACCGCGCCGTCGCGATCGTCGGCATCGTCATCCTGATCATGCTCGGCGTGCTGCTCGGCGTGCGCGTCGCGCTCGGCTACCTGATCGGCGCAGTGCTGTCGGGCACCGCCGGCTATATCGGGATGAACGTCTCGGTGCGGGCCAATGTGCGCACCGCGCAGGCGGCGCGCGGCGGCCTCAAACCCGGGCTCGCGATCGCCTTCAAGGCGGGTGCGGTGACCGGGCTCCTGGTGGTCGGGCTCGGGCTCCTCGGCGTCTCGATCTATTATTTCATCCTGCGCGCCTGGGTCGGCGGCGATGATTTGCGCCCGGTGCTGGAAGCCATGGTCGGGTTGAGCTTTGGCGCCTCGCTGATCTCGATTTTTGCCCGGCTCGGCGGCGGCATCTTCACCAAGGGGGCCGATGTCGGCGCCGATCTGGTCGGCAAGGTCGAGGCCGGCATCCCCGAGGACGACCCCCGCAACCCCGCGGTGATCGCCGACAATGTCGGCGACAATGTCGGCGATTGCGCCGGCATGGCGGCCGATCTGTTTGAGACCTACGCTGTCACGATCGTCGCGACGATGCTGCTGGCCGCGATCTTTTTCGTCCCGCCGCTGCGCGACAAGATGCTGCTGCTGCCGCTGGTGATCGGCGCCGTGTGCATCGTCACCTCGGTGATCGGCACGTTCTTTGTCCGCCTCGGCCCCGACAACGGGATCATGAAGGCGCTCTATAAGGGGCTCGTCGCCACCGGCGTCCTGTCGATCGTGGCGATCGCTCTGGTGATCTGGTGGCTCGTCGGTCTGTCGCAGCCGCTGGCGATGACCACCGGCGCCTCGGTCACCGGGGTCGGATTATGGCTGTGCGCGATCGTCGGGCTGGGCGTGACCGGGTTTATCGTCTGGATCACCGAATATTACACCGCGACCAACTACCGCCCGGTGCGCAGCATCGCCCAGAGCTCGACCACCGGCCACGGCACCAATGTGATCCAGGGGCTGGCGGTGTCGATGGAGGCGACGGCGCTGCCGGTCATCGTGATCTGCGTCGGCATCATCGTCTCGTACCTGATCTGCGGGCTGTTCGGGATCGCGGTGGCGGCGACAACGATGCTGGCGCTGGCCGGCATGATCATCGCCCTCGATGCTTATGGGCCGGTCACCGACAACGCCGGCGGCATCGCCGAGATGGCCGACCTGCCGCGCGAGGTGCGGCGCACCACCGACGCGCTCGACGCGGTCGGCAACACCACCAAGGCGGTCACCAAGGGCTATGCGATCGGTTCGGCGGGGCTCGCCTCTCTGGTTCTGTTTGCCGCCTATACCGAGGATTTGCGGCACTATTTCCCCAATCTGCACGTCAATTTCGCGTTGCAGAACCCGTTTGTCGTGATCGGGCTGTTTATCGGCGGGCTGCTCCCCTATCTGTTCGGCGCAATGGGCATGACCGCGGTCGGCCGCGCCGCCGGCTCGGTCGTGGTCGAGGTGCGCCGGCAATTCCGCGATATTCCGGGCATCATGGAGGGCAAGGCCAAGCCCGATTATGGGCTGGCGGTCGATCTGCTGACCCGGGCCGCGATCCGCGAGATGATCGTGCCCTCCTTGCTGCCGGTGGTGGCGCCGATCGTGCTCTACATCATCGTCGATCTGATCGCCGGGCGGGCCGCCGCGTTCAGCGCGCTTGGCGCGATGCTGCTCGGCACCATCGTCACCGGGCTGTTTGTGGCGATCTCGATGACCTCGGGCGGCGGCGCCTGGGACAACGCGAAGAAATACATCGAGGAGGGGCATCACGGCGGCAAGGGCTCCGAGCCGCACAAGGCCGCGGTCACCGGCGACACGGTCGGCGACCCCTACAAGGATACCGCCGGCCCCGCGGTCAACCCGATGATCAAGATCACCAACATCGTGGCGCTGCTGCTGCTCGCGATCCTGGCGAAATGGTTCTTCTGACCGCGCCGCGGACGGATGCGGCCGATGCCGGGCTACTGATCGCTATACGGGTTTGGCCCGGCGGGCTTGCCGCCACCGCCGCTGCTCGCTCCGCCGCCACTGCCGTTGAACTTGCCGAGATTGCCGATCAGCTGCTCGAGAAACGACAGCTCACGGCCGGGGGCGGGTGTGGTCCGCGCGACCGGCTCGATCTCGCGCCCATTGTGCAACGTCTTATGGTCGACCGCCTGGACGACCCCGTCGTTATTGAAATCGACGATATAGACTTCCTGGTCCAGCACCTTTGGATCGAAAAACGCAACCTGCTTGGTGCGGCGGCTGATATAGTACCAATCCTTGTCGTCGAAGACGCCGACACTGGACGGAGTTCCCAGTATGCTGGCGACTTGTTCCTTGGTGGTCTTGCCGGGATGGATCTGGGCGAGCTCGTCCGGCGGCGGCAGATTGCCGCGCTGGTCGACGGTGGCTGCACAGCCGGCGAGCGCGACGGCTACCGACAGGGCGGCAACGGCGGTGGGCAAGCGAAGCATGGTCATGGCTCGGCAAGAGATAAGATTTCACAATACCAGGACTGGGTCGACTCAGGTCTCGATTGAAGCCGATCGAGGCCGAGTCTATCTGTGATTCGTACTTTCAGGCGAGAGTCGTGACTTGTCAACGGCGGCGGTGCCCGCGATCCCGATGCTGATTTCGCTCCCTCGACGCAAGCCCATTCGCGATGCGGCCGCAGCCGCCTATGCTCGGATCGTCGAGCAGGCGCGGCAGCCGGTGTTTTTCGCGGCCCATGGCGTGCCGGACACGCTTGACGGGCGATTCGAGCTGATCTGCCTGCATGCGTTCTGCTATCTCCATCGCATGAGGGCCGAGGGGCCGCCAGCAGCAGCGCTGTCCCAGGCGGTGTTCGACACGATGTTCGCCGATCTCGATCGCTCAATACGCGAGCTGGGGGTCGGCGATTTGAGCGTCGGCAAGCATGTGAAGCGCATGGCTCGGAGCTTTTACGGGCGAATCCGCGCCTATCAGGAAGGGATCGACAGCGGGGATGCGGTGCTGGGCGCGGCATTGACCCGCAATCTCTACGGCACCCGACGCGACGCCGTCGCAGCGATCGGCGCGATGACCGGATATGTGCGCCGGGCGGTCGCGGAGCTGGAGCAGCAGGCTGCGGCAGAGCTGCTCTGCGGTCGGCTTCGTTTCCCGAACCCCGAAAATGCCGAAACCGGCGCGGAGCACGCCGCATCGGGCGCCGCATGACGGCAGAAACGATACCGGAATTCTCCCGGCCGGTTCGGCTTGCCGCGCTGGGGTCGGCGCCGTTTCGCCAACATATCGAGGCCAGCGCGGACGAGCGCCAAGGCCTCGCCCGCCGGCTCGACCTGGTGGCGCTCGATCGACTGAGCGCGACGGTGACCTTGTCCCGCCGAGAGGGCGATGCCATCCTGCTCGAAGCAGTGTTCGAGGCCGAGTTCACGCAGGAATGTGTCGTCACCCTCGAACCGGTTGCGGGCGCGGTCCGTCGAGAATTCAGCCTGCTTTACGGGCCGGTCGGCGATGACCAGTCCGAGATCGATCTCGGTCTTGACGAGAGCGTGTTCGAGCCGATGACCGGCGATTCGATCGATATCGGCGAGGCCGTGGCCCAGGAGCTGTCTCTCGCGCTTCCCGAATTCCCGCGCCACCCCGATGCCCTGCAGGCTGAAGCCATTGATGCCGAGCCGGCCGAAGCAATCGAGCCGCCGTTTGCCGCATTGGCAAGGCTGCGCAGCGTCCAGCGAGATTGAGCCGATCTCGGGCCCGCGCGGCTGCGGCCGCATCGATTGTCCGGTCCCGTTGTCAGTGTTGCCGTGGCGGCGGTTTTTGGCTAATTACCGGGGTCGCTGCGCCCCAGATAGAGTTGCCCATGGCCGTCCCAAAAAAGAAAACCTCGCCGTCGCGTCGCAACATGCGGCGGTCGCATCATGCCCTGAAGCCGGCTGCCTACGCCGAATGCCCAAATTGCGGTGAGCTCAAGCGGCCACATCATCTGTGTGCGGCTTGCGGCTACTACGATGGCCGCGAGGTGACGCCGCCGCGCTCGGAGACTGGCTGAGCATCAGCCGCGGCGGAGGGCCGCTCGTGGCGAGCGCAGGGATTACCATCGCCCTCGATGCAATGGGCGGCGACCACGCCCCGGACATGGTGGTGCGGGGCGCCGAGATGGCGCTGCAACGCCATCCGGATCTGCGCTTCATGCTGTTCGGTGCGGAAGCCGAAATCCGTCCGCTAGTGACAAAGCTCCCGCGGCTCGGCCCGGCGGTGAGCCTGCACCACACCAGCGAGGTGGTGCTGGACGACGCTAAGCCGTCCCAGGCGCTGCGTGCCGGGCGGCAATCGAGCATGCGGTTGGCGATCGACGCGGTCGCCGAGGGGCGCGCCGACGGCGTGGTTTCGGCCGGCAACACCGGCGCGCTGATGGCGATGGCGAAATTTGTGCTGAAGACGCTGCCCGGGATCGATCGGCCGGCGATCGCCTCGTTCTTTCCGACCCACCGCGGCGAGAGCGTGATGCTCGATCTTGGCGCGAATGTCGATTGCGATGCGGAGAATCTGGTGCAATTCGCGCTTTTGGGCGACGCCTTCGCCCGCACCGTGCTGGGTCTGGTCGAGCCGACCGTCGGTCTGCTCAATGTCGGCTCGGAGGAGCTCAAGGGCAACGACGCGGTGCGCGCGGCCAGCCTGCGGCTGCGCGACGCGCTGTCGCCGATCCACTTTCACGGCTTTATCGAGGGCGACGACATCCCGGCCGGGACGGTCGATGTCGTCGTCACCGACGGGTTCACCGGCAATGTCGCGGTCAAGACCGCCGAGGGCACCGCCAAGCTGTTCAGCGAGTTTCTCGCGCGGCGCTTTCCGCCATTCGCTGATGTCGCGGATCGGCTATCTGTTCGCCCGCGCCGCGCTGCGGACCTTGCGCACCCGGCTCGACCCGCGCCGCTATAATGGCGCGGTGTTCCTTGGTCTGCGGCGGCATCGCGGTCAAGAGCCACGGCTCGGCTGACGCGCTCGGTTTCGCCAACGCCATCGGCGTCGCCGTCGATATGAAGGTCAATGGCTTTCTCGACAAGACCCGGGTCGATCTCGCGCGCCTCTACCAGGCGACCTCGATGCCACAGTCGGCGGCGCTGTAAGCGCGCGCCATGGCGTGGCGATCGCAAATCGTCGGCTGCGGCGCCGATCTGCCCGAGCGCGTCGTCACCAATGCCGAGCTGGCCGCGCGTCTCGACACCTCCGACGAATGGATTCGCCAGCGCACCGGCATCGCCGAGCGCCGGGTCGCCGCGGCCGGAGAGCTGACTTCCGATCTTGCCGTGCGTGCCGCCGAGCGGGCATTGGGCGCCGCCGGGATGAGCGGCAACGATCTCGATCTGATCGTCCTCGCCACCGCGACCCCCGACAACACCTTCCCGGCGACCGCGACCAAGGTGCAGGCCCGGCTGGGCATGCACCGAGGGGCGGCCTTCGACATTCAGGCGGTATGCGCCGGGTTTATCTTTGCCCTTGCCACCGCCGACAACGCGCTGCGGCTGGGGCAAGCCCGCACCGCGCTGGTCATCGGCGCTGAGACCTTTTCGCGGATTCTCGATTGGGACGACCGCGGCACCTGCGTGCTGTTCGGCGACGGCGCCGGCGCACTGGTGCTGCGCGCGATCGCCGATCCGGGGCCGCACGGCCGCTGCATCCTGTCGAGCCATCTGCATTCCGACGGGCGTCAGTACGACATCCTCTATGTCGATGGCGGCCCATCTTCGACCGGCCGCACCGGGTTTTTACGGATGGAAGGCCGAGAGGTTTTCCGCCAGGCGGTGCAGCACCTGAGCGAGGTGGTCGATGAAGCGCTGGCCGCCAACCATTTGAGCCCGGCCGACATCGACTGGCTGGTGCCGCACCAGGCCAACAGCCGGATCATCGACGGGGTCGGGCGAAAGCTCGGACTGCCCGCCGACCGGGTCGTCACCACGATCGAGCGCCACGCCAACACCTCGGCCGCCTCGGTCCCGCTGGCGCTGGCCACCGCCACGGCGGACGGCCGGATCAAGCCCGGCCACCTGGTGCTGATCGAGGCGCTCGGCGGCGGCCTGAGCTGGGGTGCCAGCCTGCTGCGCTGGTAGCCTCGCCCGGTCCTGGCAGCACCGCGGCACAACCGGCAACGCTTTGGAATTTGACGGGATTTTCCGGCCGGAGTAACCTTCGCCAAAAGCGGGGAGGACTGAATGGCCGGGCATACGGTGACGCGCGCTCAGCTCAGCGAGGCGGTCTATCAAGAGGTCGGCTTGTCGCGCAATGAATTGGCCGAGCTGGTGGAAGCGGTGATCTCCGAGATCGCGGGCGCGCTCGAACGCGGCGAGATGGTCAAGATCTCGTCCTTTGGCAGTTTTGCCGTTCGCCAAAAAGGGCAACGCATCGGCCGCAATCCCAAGACCGGGCAAGAGGTGCCGATCAGCCCGCGCCGCGTCTTGGTGTTTCGTGCCAGCCACTCGCTGAAGGACCAGATCAACAGCGGGCGCGCCGAAGCTGGCGAAGGTGCTGCGGCAGAGCGGGTGTCGGCCAAGGCGCCGGGGTGAGGTGATCCACAGCGAGCCGATCCGTGCCGGCACGAGCGCGGCGGGCCGGCGCAGCGGCAAATCTGCCGCCGCTTATCGCACCATCGGCGAGGTAGCCGAGGCGCTCGATCTGCCGGCGCATGTGCTGCGCTTCTGGGAATCGAAGTTTCCGCAGATTAAGCCGCTGAAGCGCGGCGGCGGCCGCCGCTACTACCGGCCGCAGGACGTCGATCTGCTGCGCCATATCCGGCAATGCCTCTATCATCAGGGCTATACGATCCGCGGCGTGCAGAAGCTGCTGCACGGTGGCGCTGTCCGGGCCGAGGAGCCGCCCCCCGCCAGCGAGGCCGAGGAGGCCCCGTCGACCCTGCGGATCCTCGGGTCAACCGAGCCGCGCGAAACCGCGACCGGCCCCGCCCCTTCGTGTCAGACACTGCGCGAGGCGCTCGAGGAAGTCCGCCGCGAGTTGCTTGAAATCCGTGCGACGCTCGACAAGCTAGCTGGGTCCTGATCCAGCATTGTAGATAAGCCTGGCGGCGCAATGGCGAACAACATGCCATGGATGCCGGATTAGAAGCTGCGCCTCGCTAGGCGGCGAGGGGCGGGCGGCGAACCGGCTGGGTCGTCTCGAAGGCACGCGCCGCTTGCAGCACGCGCGCGTCGCCGTAGAGCGGGCCGACGATCTGCAGCCCGATTGGCAGACCGGTGCTCGTCAGGCCGCAGGGAATGCTCGCCGCCGGCTGCCGGGTCATGTTGAACGGGTAGCTGAACGGCGACCAGTCGATCCAATGCCGCTCGGTTGCGGGGTCGTTCAGATCCTGGCCCGCCGGCAGGGCAGGGACTGGCATCGTCGGCAGCAGCAGCAGATCATAGCGTTGGTGAAAGGCGCCCATCATGCGGCCGAGCGCGTTGCGCACCAGGTCGGCCGCGACCCACTCGGCCGCGCTGATCGGCTCGCCTGCCGCGGCGGTCGCAAGGAGGCCCGGATCGACCAGGCCCTTGCGCTCGTCCGGGTAGCCGCGCAGCAGCGCTGCGACCCCGGCCGCCCACAATGTGAACAGCGCCTCGCGCGGCGATTCGAAGATCCGGTCGACCTGTTCGACGACCGCACCGAGCGCTTCGAATTGCCGCGCCGCGCCGGCGACCGCGGCAGCGATTTCGCGATCGACCCGGGCATAGCCGAGATCGGGGCTGTAGGCGACGCGCCAGCCCTTGACCCCGCCGTCGAGCCCTTGGCGCCAGTCGCGCTCCTCGAACGGCAGCGCGTAAGGGTCGCGGTGGTCGGGGCGACTCAGCACGCCCAACATCAGCGCCGCGTCCTCGACAGTGCGCGCGATCGGCCCGTGATGCGACAGCAAGCCCAAGGGCGAGGGCGGATAGGCCGGAACCCGCCCAAAGCTCGGCTTCAGACCGAAAACGCCGCAAAAGCAGGAGGGGGTGCGGATCGAGCCGGCGCCGTCGCTGCCCAGATGCAACGCCCCGATCCCGGCGGCGGCCGCGGCTGCGGCTCCGGCGCTGCTGCCGCCCGAGGTCCGCGACAGGTCCCAGGGGTTGCGGGTGATCCCGGTCAGCGGGCTGTCGCCCAACGCTTTCCAGCCGAATTCGGGGGTCGTGGTCTTGCCGAGGATGACGGCACCGGCCTCGCGCAGTCGGGCCACCGCCGGCGCGTCCTCCGACCAGTCCTGGTCGCGCCCGACCAGATGCGAGCCGCGCAGGGTCGGAAACCCGCGCATCGGCATCAGGTCCTTGATTGTGACCGGCACGCCATCGAGCGGCCCGATCGGCTCGCCGTGCATCCAGCGCCCTTCGGAGGCACGCGCCGCGTCGATCGCGCCGCCGCGATCGACGATGCAGAAGGCGTTGATGCTGGGCTGCAAGGCATCGAGCCGGTCGATCAGCAGCGCGACCGTCTCGACCGGCGACAAAGTCCGATTGCGGTAGCGCCGGATCAGCGAAACCGCTGAGCCATGGGCAAGGTCGTCGTCCACCGTTTGGTGCTCCTTTCGGCGTGCTTGCAGCCGGGCTAGGATCGGAGAGCTAAAACCGCGAGGACGCGATGCGCAACCTGCAAGTCAATGGCGAGCGGCTGTGGGCGAGCCTGATGGAGTTGGCAAAGATCGGCGCTACGCCCAAGGGCGGGGTGTGCCGGCTCGCCGCCAGCGACCTTGACGCCACGGCGCGGCGCCTCTTCATCGGCTGGTGCGAGGAGGCTGGCTGCGCGGTCAGGATCGACCGGATCGGCAACATCTTCGCCCGCCGACCGGGCCGCGACCCGAATTTGCCGCCGGTCATGACCGGCAGCCATCTCGACACCCAGCCGACCGGAGGCCGGTTTGACGGCGCCTACGGAGTCATGGCCGGGCTCGAAATCGTGCGCACCCTGAACGATCTCGGCTACGAAACCGAGCCGCCGATAGAGATCGTCGCCTGGACCAACGAGGAGGGCGCGCGGTTCTCGCCGGCGATGGTAGGCTCGGGGGTGTTCGCCGGCGTGTTCACGCTGGAGGAGGCGCTGGCGACGCGCGACAACAACGCCCCCGAATTGTCGCTCGGCGCCGAGCTCGAGCGCATCGGCTTTGCCGGGCCCGAGCCGGCCGGCGGGCACCGCGTCGCGGCCTATTTCGAGGCGCATATCGAGCAAGGGCCAATCCTCGAAGCGGCCGGCGACACGATCGGCGTCGTCACCGGCGCGCAGGGACAGCGCTGGTACGAGGTCACCGTCACCGGCGAGGAGGCGCATGCCGGGACGACGCCGATGCCGCGCCGCCGGGACGCGCTGGTCGGCGCCGCGCGGATGATCGACGCGGTCAACCGCATCGGGGTCGCGCACGCACCCGCCGCCCGCGCGACATGCGGCTTTGCCCAGGTCAGCCCCAACTCGCGCAACACGATCCCCGGCCGGGTGTTCTTCACCGTCGATTTCCGCCATCCCGACGACGCGCTGCTGACCCAGATGGATGGCGAATTGCGGCAAGCCTGCGCCGAGGCGGCGGCGAGGAGCGGCGGGCTCGACGTCGCGGTCAAGGAGTTCTGGCATTTTCCGCCGACCCCGTTCGACCCGGCATTGGTCGCCGCGGTGCGCGATGCGGCGGTGGCGCAAGGCTGCCCGCATCAGGACATCATCAGCGGCGCCGGGCACGACGCCGTCTACATGGCCAGGGTGGCGCCGAGCGCGATGGTGTTCGTGCCATGCCGCGACGGCATCAGCCACAACGAGGTCGAGGACGCCACGCCCGACGACCTCGCCGCCGGCTGCGCAGTGCTGTTCAACGCCATCCTCGATTCAGCAGCGCGGACCTAGCCGGCCCAACCCGGGCGCCTGGGGGCACGCTCCGCCGCCGGATACTCTTTGACGATGCACGGGCCTGGCGGATGGGGTGTCCGTTTTCTCCGCCTTCGCCACCCTACGCCACCCTACGGAAAGTCCCAGCTATCCTCGTATCTTGTGTTCTTGACTGTCCGCCATCATCCGCTCACATTCGCCTCACACGGATGGGTACAGGTGGGGGAGCGGAATGGGTACGAGGATCGGCAAGTTGTCGGCGATTAAGGTTGCGAAGCTGGCGCGAAGAGCACCGGCGAACATATCACGGCGACGGGCGAGGTTTGTGGTTACAGGTGTCGCCCGGTGGGGCGAGTTGGGTGTTTCGCTATAGGGTGGACGGCCGGCTCCGGGAGATGGGTCTTGGCCCGCTCGCACGATCGGCCTGGCCGAGCTCGCGAACGGGCGAAGAAAGCACGGCAACAGCGGCTCGACGGGATCGACCCCATTGAGGCCCGCAAGCGGACCGTGCCAAGGCGCGGCTCGACGATGCCAAGGCGATGACGTTCAGGCAATGCGCCGAAGCCTATATCGCCGCGCACCGCGCCGGCTGGAGAAACCCGAAGCACGCCGCGCAATGGCCGGCAACGCTCGAAGCCTACGCCTACCCGATCATGGGCGCGCTGCCGGTGCAAGCGATCGACACCGGGCTCGTCATGAAGGCGATCGAGCCGCTTTGGGCGGTCAAGACGGAAACCGCCAGCCGAGTGCGCGGCCGGATCGAAAGCGTGCTGGATTGGGCAGCCGCGCGCGGCTATCGCCAGGGCGAGAACCCGGCGCGGTGGCGCGGCCATCTCGAAAATCTCTTGCCGAAGCGCAGCAAGGTCCGCGCGGTCGAGCATCATGCGGCACTGCCCTATGCCGAGCTTGCCGAGCTTCATGGCTGAGCTGCGGCAGCAGGAAGGCGTTGCGGCTCGTGCGCTCGAATTCGCGATCCTCACGGCGGCGCGGACGGGCGAGGTGATCGGCGCGACATGGGCCGAAATCGATTTGGACGACCGCCTATGGACGATCCCCGCCGAACGCATGAAGGCCGGCACGGAGCACCGAGTACCGCTCAGCGAGCCCGCGGCGGCGATCCTGCGGGCCATGGCCGAGGTGCGGGCGGGCGATGCATGTGTTCCCCGGCGCGCGAGCCGGCCGGCCGCTGTCGCAAATGGCGATGCTGATGCTGCTGCGGCGCATGGGCCGCGGCGATCTGACCGTGCACGGCTTCCGCGTCGCCTTCTCCGATTGGTGCGCCGAGCGGACCAACATCCCGAGCGAGGTCCGGAGATGGCGCTCGCGCATGCGGTCGGCGACAAGGTCGAGGCGGCCTATCGGCGCGGCGATCTGTTCGAGAAGCGGCGCCAGCTCGTGGAGGCGTGGGCGAGATACTGTGACGGCGACGATGGTGAGAACGTCGTACCGCTCCCGGAGCGGAGGGCGCAGTGATGGACGAAGCCATAAAATCCGCCTCCGCGTGGGTAACAAGCGTTTCACTCACCGCGGCGCTGCCTTTCGAGCAATACGAAAAAATCATCGGCATTGCTGAGAGCGAGAGGTTCCGCAACGCGCTGGTCGGTATTCTTTTAATGTATCGCATGGATGTTTTGTCCCAACCGAACCAGCTTGTAATAAAGAAGTTTGATCGCGTTCGACAATTCCTGGAGAGCGAAAAGGAAATACAATTTGCGAAGGAAGACGAGGCGGAGATATTGAGGCTGCGCGAGCGCCCTGGCGGAGATCGCCAATATCTTGATGGGCTTCTGTCGATAGCGCGAATGAACTGATCGGCGCCCAAGAAAAATCGAAGAAACTAAAAGGGTCGCTACGGGGGGCGCCAAAAAAGATCGCCGGGCATAACTTCTACGAATGGATGGGCTGGCTCTATCGAGCGGAAACAGGCAAGAGACCGGGCAAGGCGGCAGGCGGCCCATTTGCCAGGCTGCTGCGAGCGGTGCACGACGATTTCCGCAAAATCAGCAAACAGACAGATAGGGAGTTGGGGGAGGAGGTCACGCCCTCCTTATCGGCCAACATTGTCGAGCTGGCAAAAAGGGGGAAAAAATAGCGCTGGGTCGCCAGGTTATTTTTTCCCCTAAATCTGGGATTTTTCCCCTATGCCCGAAGCCCGCCGTGCTTTTTATGTCTTGCCGTTCTGTTTCAGAGGATGGCAATGCCAGACATTCCCAAGTACGCGACGGCGCCCGTGCAGCGTTTCTGCACCGAAATTGCCGGTATCGGCCTGAGCAAGGCCTACGAGCTTATCAACCGCGGCGAGCTGAAAAGCATCACCATCGGGAAGCGCCGACTGGTCCTGCTCGAAAGTTGGTACGATTTTGTCGAGCGGAGCCTGTCAACTCCTGCTGAGAAGCCAGCAGCAAATCCGCCTCACCCAAATCGACGGTCGGCCTGATGGCCGCCCTCACCAGACCACCGGATCGAGGTCGGCGCCCCTGGCAGGGCGCTTCCCCGAACGCACCAACGCTTAGCCACAAGTCGCCGACAGATACGCCATCCCGCCACCTGACGCTAGCAGAGATTGCGGCCGACGATAGGCGCAGGAAAAGCAGCGCACCGGCGCTCGACCCCGCTGATCCCGGCATCGCCGCCAGAAATACCGAGTGGGAACAAGCCCGCCGAGCAGACAAAACATTCTTGAGCCTGCTTAAGGCCTCCCCCGACCAGTTACGCGACATCGAGGCTGAAGCGCTGCGCTTCTGGCCGTCGCGGCGGTGGAGGCGGTGATGACCGAACGCTTCCCGCCCTCAATCGAGATCGCGAAGCTCTATGAGCGCACGAGCGCCAAGGGCACTCGGTATATGAGCGGCTGGCTCGGCCTCGGCCGGGTGAATTCGCTGCCGGGCGAGCCGGCCGAAGATGGAACGCCGACCTGGCGGCTCTTAATCGGCGCCAGGCAGACGGCCGGTGAGAAGCCAGCCGGCGGCCGTACAGCGCCCTCCGAGCCATCCGCCCGCCCCTATGCCGCCCGGCGCGCTTACCGCGCTCCACGGCCGCCGGGGCGGGCGGGCAGCGGGCCGCTGGCGGGCAAAGTCGACGACCTTTGGCCGGAGGGCGGCCGATGACCCCGCCCGACAATGCCGGCTCCATAGCAACCGATTGGCATGCCCAATTCGCCGATCGTCGCCGCGACTATCGCGCCGGCGCGGGCGAACGCGGCCGGATATGGATCATCCGCCGCAAACCGCAGGGGCGCGCACTCGACGTGCTGCTGCGCACGCCGACCGGCCTCTCCGCCATGCCGCCGGATGACGAGTTCGACGTTGCGTGACCTATGGTGGCGGACAGCCTGGCCGGGACTGACGCCCAAGGCGCGTAAGCGGCTGATGCGCGAAAGCCTGAGGAGCGGGCAATGATCCACCGCACCCTCAGCGTCACGTTCTTCCGTGACTACGCTGCTCAGGCGAAGACCGAGCGCTCGCTCGCCCTGCCCGACCTGGCCGCGCGCATTCTCAACGCGACCGCGCCGAGTAAAGCGGAACTCCCGTGGCTCAAGCTTGCGCGCTTCGGCAATGCGACAACCAAGCTCGGTAGTCTTCGCCACGATCGCAACATCATCGCGATCAGCGGTATCGAAGCCGATTATGACGGCGAGCGGCTTGGGATCGATTATGCGGTGGAGACAGCCGAAAAAGCTGGACTCTCCGCGCTCATCTCCACCTCGCCCTCGCATACCCCCGACCGCCCGCGATGGCGCGTGCTTTGCCCACTCAACCGAGAACACCCGCCGGCCGACCGAAAGCACCTTCTGGCGCGGCTGAACGGGCTGTACCACGGCGTTTTTGCCCATCGAGTTCCTGGACGCTGAGCCAAGCCTACTATTTCGGCTCGGTTGCCCGCTCTCCGGCGCACCGGGTTGAGCTTGTCGACGGCGAGCCGATCGACCAGCTCGACGAACTCGACCAAATCGCAATCGGGCCGGCGGAGCCCACACGAGGCCGTGCGCAAGATGGCGGTGGCGACGGGGCGAGAGACGACGCCGAGCTGGTCCGCCGCATCGTCACCGGCGACGGCTATCACACCGAGCTGTGCGCGCTCGCGGCGCGGTACATCGGCCGCGGGATCGATCCTCGCGCCGTGGGAGACGTGCTCTGCGGCTTGCTGCTGGCGCAACCCGAGGCCGAGCGAGACGAGCGCTGGCGCGCCCGTTACCAATCGCTCGGCGTCATCATCTCATCCGCCGCAGAGAAGTTTGCCCCGGAGGCCGAACGGCGCCGAGCCATCGCCCGACTGACGCATGAGCTGGTCCGCAAAGGATGCAGCGGGAGCGAGATCAAGGCAGCCATCATCGCCGAGGCCGGGCGGCTTGGCATCGCGAACGACACCGCGCTCGGCATCGCCGCCGCAATCCTGCGGGGGGCGAAGCATGTTTGATGCTGCCGACCCCTTCCGCGCCTATGACGAGCGCGCAACGAAAGCCGGGCCGCCGATTTGGGTTGATGACGCCGCGTGGCTCGAGGACGAATTGCCGGCCCGGCCTTGGATAGCCCAGGGCTACGCGCTGCGCGGCGCCGTCACGGTCGTCGCGGGGCCGCCGTCGGCGATGAAATCGTCCCTGATGCTCGCTTGGGGCGCTGCGGTTGCTCTCGGCCGCGGACACGGTGATTTTCGACCAGCCGCGCCCGGCAACGGCATCATCTACAATGTCGAGGATGATCAGACCGAACAGCGACGACAACTCTCCGCCGTGCTCCGCCAATTCGACGCCACACCCGGCGACATCGCCGGCAAACTCATCCGCGTTGGCCCTTCCGGTATCGGCACCCTGTTCGCGTTCGATAAGGCCACAGGGCAAATCCTGGCTACGCCGGCAATGGATCGGCTGCGCAACCTGATTCGCGAGCGGCGGCCCGCGATGCTCATCGCCGACCCGCTCGCCGAATTGCACACCGCAGAGGAAAACGGCAATACCGAACTCCGCGCCGTCATCGCCGAGTTTCGCACCCTCGCGACCGAGTTCAACATGGCGGTCATCCTCGTGCACCACACAAGGAAGGGCGCCGTCACCCCCGGCGACCCCGATAGCGCGCGCGGCGCATCCGCCATCATCGGCGCAGGCCGCATCGTCGCGACCGTCGTTGGCATGTCCGAAGACGACGCCGCCGCGCTCGGCCTTCCAGCCGATCGCAAATCCCGGTCCCGCTACGTCCGGCTCGACGCGCCAAGTCGAATTACGCCGGCATCGGCGATCCCGAATGGTACGAAAAAGTGCTGTACACCCTCGATAACGGCGAAGCCGTCCCGGCCGCAGTGCCATGGTCGGCGCCCAACATCTGGCAGGCCGTCCCCTCCGCCGTCGCGAATCGCATTCTCGACGAAATCGACGCTGGGCTCGGCGACGGGAAGCTGCGCTACAGCCCGTCGCATAATGCTACGACCCGAGGCGCTTGGAACGTAGTCACCCGACATGTCCCGTCACTCGGCGAACCGCAAGCCCGGAAAATTATCGCCACCTGGCTCAAAAACGGGGTGCTGTTGGCCAAGGAGTACGACGATGCCGCAGAGGGTAAAAAGTTCAAAGGCGCCTACGTCAACAACGCGAAGCGGCCCGGCGCTTGCGCAACGTGAGGGCCATTCCGATAGTGCCAGAGCCATCGGAACCTACTATCGGAGAAAACCCCGCTTCGGGGCGATTCCGATAGTGCCGGAGCCTAAGGGGAAATCACTACTATCGGAACGCTTCGCTAGTGCGAGCACTGTCGGAAACTACTATCGGAACCGATACTCCCAACGCTCGCTAGCGCCAGTGGGCCGATTGGCTCGGCCCCTTACTGGCTAGCGCCAAGCGTCTGCGTCACAATCCGCGCGCACCGCACCGTGCCCTTTATGTCCGCGAGCAATGATGGCACAGCCGGGCAAGCGTGACCGCACCCCTGATCCTGCCCCCGCCGCTGCCGTGGCCGCCCTGGTCGCGAGCCTCGGCCGGGAGCGCGTTGCGCGCTGGTGCGGTGTCGCGCCGGACACCTTGCGGCTATGGCGGCGATACCTGGAACCGGGGTTGGTATCGCTGGAATTGCTGGAGAAGCTGGCCGAGGCCGAGGGGTTTGCGGACGTTGCCGAGCAGCTGCGGCCGATTACCGAGACCGCCCGCCGCCGGGCGGCTTGGCACTCGTACCAGGCGAGCGCGCGGCTGTTCGCGCTGGACGGCAACTGGCCGCAGAAGGCCAAGACGCGGGAGGAACAATTGCGGCGGTGCGCGCAATGGGTGCCGCCGGCGGCGCCGCGATGGGTGCGCCGCGATGAGCCGCCAGCGCCGCCCGATGATTTTCCGGAGGATCGGATCGCGGCGGTCAAGGCGTCGTTGGAAAGGCAGGGCTGGACCTTGACGCGCGGCCTTGTTCCGGGCTGGCATGTCTGCCGCCTATCCGGCTGGCGACCGTCTCGATAAGCGGAGCGGTCTCCGCCGCGATGCCGCAGAAACGGCCGAGTTTGTGGCGATCGTTGCTGCTACCCATACTTGCCCCCACACATTCGGTCGCGCCGCAGCCCGCTGGCTCGCGCAAATCACTCGACCTATTGCAGCAAGGCCGCCGGACCGCGTTCCCCCTATCAGGCGCTCGCCGCTGCGGCCCGCTGGGGCAATCGGAGGGCATGGGCGCCCGGAGCGCCCGGAGGGCGGGGCCGGATGGTGGGCGCCGCGGCGCACCCGTCGGGACTTGGCGCGGGAAAAACTCGTTACGCCCAACCCCCCCCACCCCGGAGAAAATTTGACTGCCGTGTGTTATACATTGCTATGACTTAACATAAGTGTGTGGTACGGTTGGCGGCATGAGCACACCAGATTTAGGGCCGCGGATGGTTGTGACGAGCATCGCGATCCCGCGGCAGGACCTTGAGGAGGTTCGGCTATTGGCGGACCAGGATCGGCTGTCGGCGGGGGCATGGATGCGGCGTGCGATTGTGCGGGCATTGGAGCGCGAGGCGTCGGCGGCTGATCGTCGGCGTGGCTTGGAAAAGGGAGATTAAGCGGTGGCGTACACGGAGCGAGAGATTGCGGCGGCGCAGGCGATTGCGCAGGGTTTCAGAACTTTGAACAGCCGCGTTGAGGCGGTTGAAGGGAGCCGGCGGATCGAGAAATTCCAGGCGGATGTGGCTGAGGGCCAGGAGATGGCGCGGCGCATGGGGTACTCGGACGCGGACATTTCAAGACTTGAAGAGCGCATGGTGAGCGAGAATTGCGGAAACTACGCGATCGCGCGGCGGGCGGGCTTGGTGGAACCGAGCGGGCCATTTTTGCTCGACAGGATTGGTGCTGACGAGTTCAAGAAGCTGATGGATGGCGACGACGATTATGGCTTTTTGAATTTGTCGGTTGGCCGGTGCGCTCTGACGGGGCGTCGAGGTCGCTGAACGTGGGCCGGCTGCTCGACTGGTTCACGCGAGGGGCGCTGCCGGCGGACGACATGGCCGAGCTGCGGGCATTGTTGAACCTTGATCGGCGCCGCGGGAGGACTTCGATCCGCCGCGTGATCCGAGACCGGGCGGTTCACGCCGGCTGACGATGCGCCCGCTGGTGAAGTGGGCGAGTTTGACGTTGGCGGGCTGCTGGTAGCGACTGCGGCGGCGATGAAGGGGATGGACGAGCGGATCGCGCAGATTGAGCAGGGCCGCGATGCTAGTCGGGCTGCCGCGATTGACGACGGCTACGACGGCGAAGGACTCGACTCGCTCGAAAGCTTCATGGCGGCGCACAACATCGCCGATCACGCGGTCGCAATACCCGCTTTCGAGCGCGAACACCCGCCAGCCGAGCCGATTGCGAGCAGCGGGTCGCGTCGGGCGTTGCTCGCCCAGCCGCGGCGCGAGATCGATCCGGCGGCCGAGCTGCGAGCTCTCTTCGACGGCGACGAAGCCGGCTTCGTCGATCGCGGCATTCGGGCGGCGCTGGCCGAGGTTCGGAACATCCGATGATCGAACGTGTGGACATCCGGTCGCTGATCGATCTTGTCGAGGACGAGCGCGTCGCTCGCGGCTTGTCGCAAGCTGCGATGTCGGCCGGCGGTCGGCTGCACCAGTTGGGGCGGTGCCGGTGGTACCGAGATGGCGATCGGCTTGCTGTGTTTCGGCCCGAGATGCCAGGCGAATGGGCCGCGCTCGTGTTTGAGGTCGAGCCGCTGGCATTTTCGTGTGCTGTCTTGGACGCGATGTTTGATGACCTCTCTGTCGAGCGGGTGTCGTTTACGACGCCGGACGCCGAGTTCGGGAGCCGGTTGAATGCGGTGTTGCTCGGCAAGTTTATGGCTCACAGCGCTCACGCGTGGTGGATCAGCCGCGCCCAATGGCGCGAATTTCGAAAGGTTGGAGTCAGCACCGCCGCCGCATGACACTTCGACGCGCTGACGCTGGGCCGAAGAAGGCCATCTACTGTTCAGTTTTGGGATTACCGAGGCGCTGGCCGGAATCGTTGCCGGCGGCCTCGGGGCGGCGGGTATCGGCAGCGGTATAGCCGGTGCTGCGGGTGGTGTTGCGGGGCTCGCTGCCAGCGGTATTGCTGACGCTGGGTTAGGCGCAGCCGGGGGGCGCATCATGTCCGGGATCACCGGCGGCAATCCCCTAACTGGCGCTCTGGCCGGCGCTTTGACCGGTGGCGCGATTGGGGCCGTTGGCCCGGCGATCGGCGGTGCGCTCGGCTCGGCAACGGGTATTTCCAGTGGTGTCGCTGGTACTATTGGCGACGTGGCGGCCGGCGTTGGCGCTGGTGCGGCCGGCGGCGCCATTACGGGCGGTAGCCCCTTAACCGGGGCGCTTGAAGGCGGCGCTGCGGGGCTTGGCGCAGGGCTGTCGGACCCCCACGAGCGGCCCGAGCGCCAGCACGAGCGCTGCGGCGGTATCGCCGACTGCGGGCGGCGCTGCATCGCCCGGCGGCGCGACTGCACCAGGCGCCGTATCGGTCGGAACACCAGGATCATCGGGAGCATCGCCAGTGGATTTCACGACAGACTTTTCGGGTGGCGGGACTGCGGGCGTGAGCGGCGGCGCCGGGAGCTTTGACGCCAGCGGCCAACCGGTTCCGATGGGCAGCCCCGCCGCGACGGATTTCTCGGGCGGCACTGCCTGGGGCGGCGGCCTCAGCAACATCTTCAGCCAGCTCGGCAAGAACCCTGGCATGCTGCTGTCGGCGGCGCCCTTGGCGATCGACATGTTGAAAGGCACCAGCCTCCCGAGCGCCGGAACCGCACTGCAATCGCAAGGGGCTGATGCTGCGAGCCAGGGCCGGACTTTGACCGCTTTCCGGCAGAGCGGCACCCTACCAGCCGGCCTGCAATCGGTGGTGGACGCCAACACCAATGCCGCGGTCGCGAAAATCCGCTCCTCCTATGCCAATCTTGGCCTCTCTGGCTCGACGATGGAAAGTCAGGCGATCGAGCAGGCCAAGCAGGGCGCATCAGGCCAGGTTGCAGAGATCGCCAACCAGCTCGCGCAGCAAGGGATGCAATGGTCCGGGCTGGCTTCGGAGGATAGCGCCCGCGTCTTGTCGGCTCAGATGCAGCAAGACCAGCAATTTCAGAATTCGCTCGCGCTGTTTGCCCGCGGCCTTGCTGGCGGCATGAACCCCGGCACTGGAAATTCGTAATGAGCGGCGTACCCCAACTCGTTAGCGGCCTGGTGGCGCCGACTGCGCCGGACTCCATCGTCGATCCCCGCGTCAAAACCTTTCTCAACGGATTTGCCGACGCTGCCGGCATTGCGCCGGCTGGCGGCGGCAACGGCGCGACGGCCGCCCCATCTGCGCCGTCTGCAGCCCGGCGGCGATACCGCGCGATGCTGTTCGCCAGACATGGGCTCAAGCGGGTTATCCGCGCGCTGCGGTGGCCGGGATCATGCGCCGCATCGGCGTCGAAGTCCGGGTTCAATCCGCACGCCGATCGGCGACGGCGGAACGTCTTTCGGCCTTTGCCAACATCATGGCTCGCGCGCGAGCCGCAATTGCATAATGGGCGCAAACCAATGGCCTCAACCCAGCCGATCCGGTCGTGCAGGCCAAGTTCGTGATTTACGAGATGAACGGCGGCGATCCGCAGGCGGCCAAGGTGAAGCCCGCACTGATGGCCGCGGTCTCGTCCGACGATGCTTATGGACATTTCACGCACGGGTTCGAGCGCCCCGCCGGCGCTCCGGGCTCGGAAGAGACGAATTTACGGTCCCTTGCCCATGGTGCGTTCACCGGGCCGGCGCAAGATATCGTCGGGCAGTGGCGGTCGGAAATCGACGATGCCCGCCGCCAGTACACAAACGATGTCGCCGGCGCAAAAGACCTGCGCGAGGCTGAGATTGCGGCGACCCGGCGGTGGATGGTGGAAAGTCAAAGCCCGCCGCCCGCCAATATGCATGCGGCGTGGTCAGCGTGGTCGCCGATCGCGATTGGACTGGCGCTATTGGGCGGCATTGCCGGCCGCAACATGACCGGCGCGCTGGGGGCGGCAGGCGTCATGATGTCGAGCGCCACGCAGGCCGACACTGCGTCCTACGATCGGGCTTACGCGCATTGGAAAGACAACTTGGATGTCGGCACCAAACTGATCGGCCTGCTGCATGCCGAAGGCAGCGAGATCATGAACGCCGCCGGCAAAAGCTACGAGCAAAAGCTGGCCGAACTGAGAACGCTGGGATCGGCTTACAAGCTTCAGCAGGAGCTGAATCCCGACAGCCTCCCCAATATCGAGAAGATGCTGCAAGTACAGCATCAGTATCAGCAAGTAATAACGGCACAGAACCAAGAAACGGAGGTGCGGAACGCGGCGGCCGAGAAGGACTCGACGTGGCTCGCGGCGCACCCCGAGGCGGGCGGGACGGTGCCGGCCTCGGTTCACAACGCCAACATCGGCACCGCACGGCGGGAGCGCAGCGCGTTCGGCGCCCCCGGCGTTCGCGGCGCCGCGGTCGAGGTCGAGGTCACTGACGCCAAAGGCAACACGAAGACCCAGCTCGCCCAGCAAATGCCCAACGGCCAATGGGTCACGGCGGACGAGAACCGCACCCCGATCGAGGGTGTCACCCGCGTCGTCAAAGAGGGGCAGGCGCAGCGGTCGCGAGTTCGACGATGATCCAACGGCAGCTCGTCGACGCCAAAGACGGAGTGTCCGAAATCGGCAACATCGCCGCGCTGCCGGTCGGCGCCAGCACCGGGTTGTTCGGCGGCTATGAGCCCGGCACGAGCCTACTCGGCGCCACGCGGGCAGTGCTGGCGCGCACCGTGACGACGCAAGAGGTGCAGGATTACAACGCCAGCGCCGTCGGGCTCGGCCGCGCCCTGGCCGGGCTGGAAACCGGCGGGCATGCAGGTCAACGCGAGCCTGATGAACCGGTTCGAAGAATTGCAGCTCAAAGAGGGCGATACGAACTTCACGAAAATGCGCAAGTTGGCGCTGATGCGGCAACAAGCACAGAACGCATTGGAGGCCGCGCTCGCCAACCCGCGCATGGGCAAAGCGCAGACCGACTTCGCGAAGGGGCTGCTGCAACGAGCTTGCCAAGGCGGTCCCCTGGACTGTGCCCGACGTGCAGCGGCTGGAGCAGTCGCAGAACCCCCAGGCGACGCTCAGCGATTTTGCGACGGGAGTCGGGCTGCGAGCGGATCGCGGCCAGCCACCAGGTCGGCGATTGATGATCGGTCGACCGCTCCAAGGGCGGCGATCCGGCTGGATCAAAAATCGGAGGAGGCAGTGATGCCAGGCGCCGGCCGCTGGACGCAAAGTCTCGCTACATCGCCAGCTGGCGCCAGCGCCGGATGACGTCTTCATCGTGGACGCGCCCAGCTCGGCACCGCCGCGCCGGAAAAGGTCTACTACAACGACGCCGGCCAGCCGTTCACGGCGAGCGGCGCGCCGGTGCCGCAGCCGAAGCCGGACACGTCCTATACGGGATCGATCTTGCCGCTGTCGCGCGACGCCTCCGGGCTGCATCTGGCGGTGCCGGAGAGCATCGCGGCGCCGGTGCGTGGCGCGATCGAGGGCGGCGAGCGTATGCTGGGGGTTGGCGAGGGCGGCAAAAACCCGCTGCGTCCGCTGAGCCCCGATATCATGACCGCTGCCGCTACGTTGGGCGGGGTGCCGCTGCGCGCCGGGGATGCGGTCGCGAAGACCTTCGCCCGCCCTGCCGCGATCGAGGCGCGGACGGCCGGCTATGTGCTGCCGCCCGCCGCGATCCGCGAGAAGCCGGGCATGGTCGCGAGCGTGCTGGCCGGATGGTCGGGCAAGATCAAGACGGCGCAGGCCGCATCCGAACGGAACCAGGCCGTCACAAATCAGCTTGCCGCAAAGGCGCTCGGCCTGCCGCCGGACACCGTGCTGTCGGACAAGGTGTTCAACCAGGTGCGCGCGCAGGCCGGGCAAGCGTATCAGGATGTTGCGAATTCGACGCCGGTCATCACCGCCGATCACGCTTATGATGCGGCCAGGTCTCCGGGCTCGGCGGGGCCAACAGCCAGGCGGCGAAATTCTTCCCGAAGACGACGAACAATCCGGGCATCCAAGGATCTTGGTAGACGAGCTGAGGAGCGGTCAAGCAATTCCCGACCGCCGCCGGTGTCGAGCTGGTCAAGGAGCTGCGCTTCGCCGCGAACGGTAACCTCAAAGCCATCGGCGACCCGAGCAAACATGCGCTGGGCCTGGTGCAGCGGCAGGCGGCCGATGCGGTAGACGAGCTGATCGAGCGCAACGCCGCCGCCGCTGGCAAGCCCGATGTTGTCGCCAAATACCGGCAGGCCCGACAGTTGATCGCGAAGTCCTACGATGTCGAGGGCGCGACGAATCCCTCTACCGGCGACGTGAACGCGCGCGGGATCGCTCGCCTTGCCGCCAAGGGCCGGCCGCTGACCGGCGAGCTCGACACGATCGCCAACGTCGCCGTCGGCATTTCCAAAGGCGGTGCAGCCGCCGGCCGGGTTCGGGCATGATGAGAACTTCTCGCGCTCGATTTCTTCGGCGGTGCCGCTGCCGCTGTCGCCGGCCATCCTGGCGTGCTCGGGGCGATTGCCGGCCGCCCGGCCGCTCGCGCCGTGCTGCTGTCGCGCCGGGTGCAGGACGCGCTGTCAAAGCCGCGCATCGGGGTAACAGCACCGTCCGCCCCTGCCGCTGTCGGGAGAGCGTTGGCCGGCACTGCGGCGTCAGGCGCGCCCGCCGGAGCACCGCCCGAGCCCGAGCCTATCCTGCCGCCGGCGCTGGCCGCGATCCTCAACCAGATCAACGCCGCTGCCCGCGCAGGCCGCCACCGGGGGGCCGTAAGATGGCTGAGGCCGGAATCCCGGCCGGCGGCTTGGTCCCGCCCTATCGCTGGGGATGCGCAGCCGTCCGTGACGATGCCGGCGGATGGCATTGGTCGCACACTTGGTTTGTGGTCGACTTCCGCGACCGCCTGGTGCTTGACGCCGATGGTGATCCGATCCGCAAGATGCGCCGACCGCCGACCGGGCCGGTGCCGCAGGGTATGTGCGATGAGCCCGATCCGCACCCGGTTGCCGAACCGGCGCAAATGCGAGACGACGGACATCGAGGTTGGCGGCCAGCGTCTCGGCATGCGTCGGGCTTTGATCGCGGAGGGCCGCCCTGCCGAGCTGTTCCTGTCGGGCGCTAAGGATGGCAGCGGCATGTCAGCGATCCTCGCCGATGCGTCTGTCGTCATCGCGTCGCGCTTGCAACATGGCGTCCCGGCCGCGGCGCTGGCCAAAAGCATCGCCCGGACACCTGAGACAGGTTGACGGCCCGGCGACGGTTCCGGCTTCGCCGATCGGCGCGGCGCTCGATTTGCTGGCGCGGTACGAGCGGGAGGCTTGACGCGCCCCGCGCTCGGCGCGAGGATTGCGGTGGCGCTGAAAACGCCCATGCCCGGACCCGCCCCGGACCTGGCGAATTTGTTGTTTATGCCCGGACTCCGCGGGCTGCCTATGCCGGGAGCGCGAGGAATTAAGGCCGCGGCCAGCTCGCGGCTCGAATAACTCCGCCCCGTGCATGCGGGTTTTCAGCTCCCGGCGCCAGCCCGTTTTGCTGGCACGCCCATGTTGGGAGCACAGAGCATGATCAGCATCATCGCCGACGACTTCGCCTCGATCGAGAGGCCTTGGCGCGATCGGCGAGGAGCTGCAAATCGCCGCGCCAACGCCTTTCGCATCGGCGAAGATACTTCAAGACGCGACGATCCTCGTCCTAACGGCGCAAAAGCTTCTCGACCCTCAATTTCTCAAGACGGAGGCGGAGGCGCAGCAATGACCGCCGACCTCCGCGATCCGGCCGCGGTGCTGGTCATCAAGCGTTTCGCGCTCCAGGAAGCCTGCGAGGCGAGCTACGACGCGCAGGACGAGGACAGCGATCGCCGCCGAAGGGATCGCGCCAGCCGGGCTTCCGACAGGCTCGACCGGCGCATCGTCAGCACCGTCGCGACCTCGGCAGAAGGCCTGATCGCACAAGTCCGGCTGGCAACCGGCAGCCCTGACAGGTGGCACTGCATCGATGATGACGACGTGCGGGGGCAGCTCGCCGAGACGATCATCGCCGGTATCCGGGCGCTGATCGCCGCCTGATCGCCGGACGGGGATGCGGCGCCCATCCGAAGCGTAAGAGGGGGCGAGCGGCAACATACCCACCCCGCTCTACCTTGCCCCGCGCTATCTGCTGCGGGGCTTTCTTTTTGCCCGCGGCCATGTGCTATGGTCCGCATCGGACACGACCCAGAGCGAGCGTGTCCGCTCCCTGTTACAACCTTGCCCCGCCCTCCGGCGGGGCCTTTCTTTGCCCGACCGAACTGGAGCGCGGCGAGCACCTTCTGAAGCGCAAGGAAATTTACGAATGGTGGCGGCCAGAGACCCGGCCTGGGGCTGCGCAGGGAGAAGGTAAGCGGCGATCTTTGGGTCTCGCGGACAATTTGG
>CAVTVA010000003.1:0-1140000 GCA_963738185.1 uncultured Alphaproteobacteria bacterium
TGGGATTCGAACCCACGGTGGGGGTTGCCCACGCCGGTTTTCAAGACCGGTGCCTTAAACCGCTCGGCCACCCATCCGGCGCGCCGCCCGAGCCGCCCCCCGCCCGTCGCGCGCGGGGAGCCGTTTCAGCTTCGGGCGAGCCGGCTTTCGACCTCGGCCTGCCATTGCGCGAGCGGCATAAAGCCCGGGGTCTCGCGGCAATGCTGCTCGGTCTCTGCCATGATCTCGTCGTTTGGCAGCGACAGGTCGATCGGCACGCCATGCGGCTGCGGCACATACCAGGGCGTGTCCATATAGATCTCGATCTGGTTGCCCTCGGGGTCGGGGAAATAGCAGCTGAGCGCGTTGCCGTGGCTGGTCTGCCGGATCGTCTCGATCCCGGCATCGCGGGCGCGGCCGAAGAGCGTCTTCAGCGCGTCGAGGTCGGGAACCTTGAACGACAGCTGGTTGACCGTGCTGACCCCCTCGGGCGCGCGCCCCGAGACGATGACGAATTGATGGTGGTGGCCGGGTGCCGCGGTCATAAAGGCGAGCTCGCCGCCGCGGCTCGAAATGCCGCGATCGGAGACGACGAGGCCGACGACCTTGGTATAGAAATCGACCATCTTTGAGACGTCGCGGGCATAGACCCCGCAATGCGACAGCTGCGGGTGAACCGATGATGTCATGTTGACCTCCCGAGGTTGAATTGCACCAAAAGATGCGCCCGCCCGCTCAATCCGGCAAATCGAAAAATCGGCACCAGCCGTGCGGGCTGATCTTGCCCGCGACGACGACGCAGCTGCCGGGCGGGCGAAACAGCGTGCAGGCGGCGCAGCTGAGGCCGCCCTTTGGCCGGTCCTGATAGAATGCCGCGGCCTGCGACACCTGTTGCCGGGCCGGCGCCGCAGCGCCGATCGCGAGCAACCCCGCCGCCGACAGCGCCGCCCGGATCACATTGCGCCGCAGCAGCGGCCGTCCCTCGCTAGCCCACGGCCGTCAGGCGCCGGCCAGCAGCGGCGGCTCCTTCAAATAGCTTTCGACGAGCCGTCGCCCCGTTTCCCGCATCATCTTTTTATCCATCGCCGCGTCCGAGGCCGGCGGCAAGCGTACGACCGTATTGTTGCAATAGGTCGCGATCACTTTCCCATTGTCGCGGAACAGGCCCACCGGGTCGCTCCCGGCGGCGACCGCGCGAATGCCGCGCCGGACCTGGTTACGGAACATGCTGATCCCGCGGTCGGTTTCGCTGAGGTGCTCGAGCCCATGCACCGCGATCGGCCGCTGCGAGACCTGGGCCTCGTAATCGCCTGGGTGGAGCTGGCCCTCCTCATAGGTGTCGGCGGCGAGCTGGCCGGGCAGCATGATATCGCGGTCGGCCCACCAGGCCGGCGTCGTCACCGCGTCGGTCTCGCAGACATGGCGGAACTCGATCAGCATCGTGTTGGTGTCGTCGAGCGGAACCGCCCAGCGGGTCATCATCGGGCCGCTGAACGCGCGCTCTTCGCGCCCGGTCTCCCAGATCGGCGCCACCTGCTGCAGGTTGGGCAGCACCACCTCGACCATCCGGGTCCACAGGTTATCGCCGATCCGGCGGGTCCCGACATAAACCATGCCGATCGGCGTCTCGACATATTCCAGTTCGGGCAACACGCCGAACTCTTCGGTAAAGACCGCGCCGGCGACGATCGTATGCAAAAACGCGGTATGGACCGGGTCCATCGTGTTTTCATGGACCTGCAGCCAGTTCGCCGGAAAACAATATTTCCGGCCCGGGATCATGCGGTAGCCCGGCCGGTGGTAGGTGTCATAGACCGGGAAGGTCGGCTTCAGCTCGGGCGGGCCCATATAGGCAAAGACGATGCCGTTCGCCTCGTGGATCGGATAGGCGCCGTGAAAGAGGCGGTCCTTCAACGTGCTGTCGGCGGGCTCGCCGGGGGTCTCGAGGATCGTCCCGTCGGCGCCGAACAGCCAGCCGTGGTAGCAGCAGCGGATGCCGCGCTCGCCGACCAGCCCGAACTCGAGCGACGTGCCGCGATGCGGGCAGTGCAGCTCCAGGAGGCCGGCGGTGCCGCTCCGGTCGCGAAACGCCACCAGGTCCTCGCCCATGATCTTGAGGCGCAGCGGCAGGTCCTTCAGCTCGTCGGAAAAGCACACCGGCTGCCAAAAGCGGCGCAGATATTCGCCGCCGGGCGTATTGGGGCCGACATGGGTCAGCTCGGCATCCTCCGCGGGGATGTCGCGGTGCAAATAGCCGCCATACCGCGTCTTCAAAAACGGGGCCCGGACTGCCGCCATCAGAAACCTCCTGTGGATAAGCCGCTTCGAGCGGGTTTTTTCGGAATCTGCCGCGAGAATGCGACGAAGGCAACATCGTCTCAGGCCAAAAGGTCGCGCCGGTCGGGAGCATGCGGCGGCTCTGCCGACGACAGCCACTTTGGCATGCATCGTCTGGCCTGTTCCGTCTGTTCTTTGCAGGAAATTAACAGGTGGGTTACACTCATAGATTGCATAACTACAATGATTGGATGCGCTGTTCTGGTTCCAAAATGCCCCGCGGCCTCAACTCGCACCGGGTATTAAACCACCGCAAATCGGTAATTTGACGGTCGCGTTCTTGCCGGACTGTGTAGCGGCAGCGATGATCCCTGGTTGAAGCTGCAACCTTGGGCAGTGCGACGCGCGGAGAGGGCCTTCGAGGGGCAGGTGCGGCGCGCGGGGCTGGTTGCGACCAATTCGATCCGCGGGCGGCGCCAGCCGGCAGCTGCTGGACCGCGTCGCGCAACATGGCGCGATTTTTGACGCGTGGGATGACGAGCCGAGGGTTAGGTCGGGACGGGGCGGCGATCGGGTCGTTTTCCCAGGAAGCGGTCAGCCGTCGCGGAACTTGCCTCACCGTCTCGCATCCAGCATAGTTCCAAAGTGCGGAACCGTGGCACGTCCGGTCGTCCGCAGCGGGGCTCATGAGGCCACGCGCCTATGAGTTCAGGGCAGCGAAGCCGAGGGCGCACTATGGGGAGGAGTCCATGCAGCGCCGGCGGCTCTTCACGCTGCCCGCCGCGGCGGCGTTGACAACAACGCTCGCGGCGTCCGCCGTGACCGACGCCGCGCCGGCGGCTACGGGTGATGATGATCGGCAAGGAAGAGGCAGCGGCGGCCTCGGCGCGGCGCTGCGGCGCTACCTCGCCCTGCCGGGGACCAAGAGCTACCTGATCCACGCCGGCCCGGGCGGATCCCTCGGCCGCGTCGCGCACCGGCCCAACCTCTTCCTGTTTACCGCCAGCGCCTACAAGACCTTCGTGCTCGGCCAGTACCTGCGCGACAGCGAGGCGGGGCGGCTCGCCCTCGGCAAGCCGCTGGCCATCGACGACAGCGTGCGCATGGTCGGCAGCTCGGTGTTCCTCGAACTGGCCGGCGAGACCCAGGCGCGCTCGGTGCTGGACGCGATGATCGCCTACAGCGACAACACCGCGACCGACCTCGCGACGAGAACGGTCGGCGCCGACCGGGTGCGCGCGCTCATAGCAGGAGCCGGGCTGCGCTCCATCCGCATCCCGGACTCCACGCGCCGCTTTGCCTCCTACGCCCTGGGCGCGCCGGCCGGGGTGGACCTGGGCTGGCCGGGGATCCGGGAGGCCTACGAGAAGCCACCCGGCCCCATCCGCCCACCGCTCAACGACGTGATCACGCTGGCCGGCAGCGCGCGCGACTTCGTCTCCTGGTACGAGCAGGCGCTGGCCGGGGCGTTTTTCAGCGAGCCGGAGACGCTTACGGAGTTCAAGCGCATCCAGGCCACATCGGTGCAGATCCCCCTGGCGGTGCCGCCGGACACGCCCGCCTACGCCAAGGGCGGGGAGCTGCCGTGGCCGGGGCTCAGCACCAAGAGCTTCGCCGGGCAGATCGTGGTCGGGGCCGAGGAGCAGACACCCGTGACGTTCTGCTTCATCGTGAACTGGGACGGGCTCCTGAGCGAGTTCCCTGCGGTCGAGGCCGAGTTCTTCACGGCTATCAAGGGCATCCTGACAGCGCTCAAGCAGGTGCTGCAGTGACCGGCACGCACACCGGGTGGACGGGCGCCGCGGCCAGGCGGGGCGGTCCTATGGATCGGGTCGCATGCGCCCGCCGTTCCGCCTTGCCGCCGGAATGTCTCTGTGAAAGCTTAGTGGGTCCGCCTCAGACGCGGGGCTAGGCGCTCAAGGGAGGTCACCATGACGACGCCGCTACGGACGCGCCACCGCCTCACCTATGTCTTGGCCGCGCTCTCGGCGGGAGCCTTGATCGCCGTCGCCGCGGCGCCGCAGCGTGCGCGGGCCGAGAACAGCAGGGCGCAGGCTGCGCCGGACGCCGGGGCGGCGGCAGACCACTGGTGCTCCAGGATCCCGCCCGGCTTTGGGCACCCACCGGTCAACCTCACCCCGGTCATCTTGCAGGTGCTGCAGCGCTCGGTCGAGCCGGTGCCGGCCACGGACGGGCTGATCCACCTCGTCTACGCGGCTCTGGCGACGAACGTCACGGCACAGCCGGTTCGGATCGTCAGCGTCGTGCCGGTCGATCCGCTCGCCGGCTTCAGCCCGACCGGGCGCAACCTCATCACGGACGCGCAGGGCCGCGACGTCGCCGGCAAGATCACGTCGCCGGTCGACATCGTGCCCCCCGACCCCGAGGTACCGGAACCCGTGCCTGGCTTCGCGACCAGCGTGCCGGCCCTGAGCTCGGGGCTGATGTACTTCGACGTGACCTACACCGCCCCGGACCAGGTGCCGAGCCTGCTCGCCCACGCGATCACGCTCGCTTCGCCCGACGGCGGCGGGCCAGGCACGCCCGCGCTCACCGACCCGGTGCCGGTGGGCTGCTTGAAGCTGGCGGTGCTGCACCCGCCCCTGGTCGGGCACGGCTGGATCGCCTTCGCAGGCTGCTGCACTGTCGCGGCGTATCATCGAACCGCCATCTCGCCGATCAACGGCCTCCTGCAGGCGGGGGAGCAGTTCGCCATCGACTTCGAACAGGCCGGGCCGAACAACGCTTGCTGCAACGGACCGCCCGGGGCCCTGCGCTCCTGGTGGGGCTACGACACGCCGGTCCTGGCGGCGGCTCCCGGCGTGGTCGTCACCGTCGTGGACGGCATTCCCGACCAGCAGCCCGTGGGCACGCTTACGCCCCCGCCCCTCGCGGACGATGCGGGCAATTCGGTCGTCGAGGACATCGGCGGCGGCCGGTACGTCACCTACGCGCACCTCAAGCCCGGCACGATCCCGGTCGCGGTCCGCAAGGGCGCACACCTGAGCACGGGGCAGCTGATCGGCCACGTCGGCAACTCGGGCAACAGCCTATCGCCGCACCTGCATTTCCAGGTGCAGGATGGCCCGGTGCACTATGATGCCACGGGCCTGCCGTTCGTGTTCGACACGCAGCTGCTCGAGGGCAGAGTGCCCGAGCCCCCCACGCTCGACATAAACAAGCCGGAGACTATCGACTGGATAAACGGCGTGCCTCAGACCATCGACCGGACGGGCGCCGGGGTGCAGCGCGGCCGGATGCCGGAGCGCAACGGGGTGTTTGGCTACAACCTGTCCCGGTAGCGGCGCCGACCCGGGCCGGCGCCGCGTAGGATCCGCGGGAGTCGAATGCAGAACTCCGGTGCAGATGTCGGCTCAGGGTCGAAGCCGAACTCCAAACGCGAGACGCTACCCCCAAAAAAGGGGCTTGTCGGTGGCGATCCGATTACAGAAGGTGATCGCTTCCGATAAGGACTGCGTGTCTGGGTTATTGAACAGCAGGTTTCACAATACCTGGTCGCTGCGCATGGGATCGTGGTATGGCGTCGGAAGCGATCCTCGGTACACGATTGGGACGACGTTCGAAACCTTCGCCTTCCCGAGGGGCTGACGCCGAACATTGCAGTGGCGGAGTATGCCGAGGATGCGCGGACGGTGGCGATTGGCGGCGGCGCGGCGGCTCCGCCGGATTTGGTCAAGGTGGTGCCGGGATTTCCCGACCGGATTGTGCCGGTCGCTCGAAGGCCGCGGCAATCTTGAAGAAACGCACCGTGACCAACCTCTACAACGAGCGGCCAGCCTGGCTCGACAATATCCATCGCGAGCTTGATGCCGCGGTCGCCGCCGCCTATGGCTGGCCCGCCAAGATCGCCGAGGAGGGCGCTGGCGCGGCTGCTCGAGCTGAACCGCGCGCGCCGCGGGCGGGCGGTAGCGGCCCCTCACCCCGGCCCTCTCCCCGCAAGCGGGGCGAGGGAGCAGAGAGCCAGCGGTCGGCGGCGAGGCGCCGGCCCCCTTGTGGGAACCCCCGGTGGGCTGGTGACGCCTCAGGCGACCCGCTGCTCTTCGACGACGACGGTCTCGACCACGGTCACCTCGCCGCGATACATCCAGCGGGTGAACAAGCCGGCGACTGCCGCGCCGAGGATCGGGGCCAGCCAGAACAGCCACAGCTGATGGACAAACGGGGCGCCGGCGAACAAGGCCGGGCCGGTGCTGCGCGCCGGGTTGATCGAAGCGTTGGTGACCGGGATCATGAACAGGTTGGTCAGCATCAGGCACAGGCCGATCGGGATGCCGGCGAAGCCGACCGCCGCGCCCTTCGAAGTCGAGCCGATGATCACGAAGATGAAAAAGCCGGTGGCCACCGCCTCGCCGAGGAAGCACGCGCCCATCCCGTATTTGCCGGGGCTGAGATCGCCATACCCGTTGGCGGCGAAATTGCCGGGGACCCAGCCCACCTTGCCCGAGGCGATCACGTACAGCACGGCGGAGGCGACGATCGCGCCGATCACCTGGATGATGATGTAGGGCAGCACGTCGGCGCCCTTGAACCGGCCGCCGGCCCACAACCCGACCGTCACTGCCGAGTTGAAATGGCCGCCCGAGATGTGCCCGACGGCATAGGCCATGGTCAGCACCGCCAGGCCAAAGGCGAACGAAACGCCGAGAAAGCCGATGCCGAGCCCCGGATACGCCGCGGCCAGCAACGCCGAGCCGCAGCCGGCAAAAACCAGCCAAAACGTCCCGAAGAATTCGGCCCCAAGGCGACGCGTCATGTCCATGGTCTTCCTCCCGCTAGGTCCGACTCATCGCTTGGTCGGCCTGACCCACACCAGCAACTCTACTTCTGCAGGTTCGCCGGGGCTCAATGGCCAATACAACAGACATTTTCGATGATCAGACCAGAGCGCGGCGCAGAGCAACTCTGGTTGGGAAGCAAAATCGCGGGCATTTTTGCTTTAGTTAGAGTTACGCTAATTCCAATTCTCTGTTCGCCCCCGCTGTGGTGCGGTTTGGATTTAATCTAATCAGCTGCGTCCTAATCCGGCCAGCGCCGGTGCACCCACAGCCACAGCTCGGGGCGGTCGCGGATCCAGGCCTCCAACGTGGCGTTGACCGCCGTCGTCAGCGCCGCGATGTCGGCCCGCTGATCGCCACTGCGCGGCAGCGGCAATGGCGGGGACACGGTCAGGCGAAAGCGCGCCCCCGCTAGCCGCTCAACCCGCGCCGGCAGGACGTCGCAGTCGAAGCGGAGCGCGAATAGCGCCAGCGCCGGGGCGGTCATCGCCGGCCGGCCGAAGAACGGCGCCGCGATCCCGTCGTTGAGCTTCTGGTCGGCGAGCAGGGTCAGGTGCTCGCCGCGGGACAAAACCGCGAACGCGCGGCGGGCCGCCGACGCGCCCTTGGCAATGTATTCGCCGCGGTCGCCGCGGAACCGGGCGATCAGCCGGTCGACCAAGGGATTGTTGGCGGCCCGATAGATCTGCGTGAACGGCGCCCCGTATTGCGCCGCGGCGAGCGCGCAGATCTCCCAGTTGGCGAGATGGCCGGAAAAGATAATCATCCGCCGCCTGGTCGCGACCGCCCGGTCCAGGTGCTCGAGGCCGTACGTCTCGACCCGCCCGCCCGGTGCGAACACGCGGATTTCGTGCAGATGCGGGTACTCGGCGGCGACGCGCCCGAGATTGTCCCACATGCCGATCACGATGCGCTCGATCTCGCTCGGGGAACGCTCGGGAAAGGCGCGGCGCAGATTGATGCGGGCGCGCTTGGAGACGCCGAGATGTGGGCCGAGGCGCCGCCCGATCGCGCCGCCGAGCGCCGACGCCCAATCGATCGGCAGCACTGCGAAGCGCGCCGAACGCCAGGGCGGCTCCCCAGGCTTCGAGCCGGTGGCCGAGGCGCGGCCGGTCAGCGCGGCTGGCCGGTCGAGATTGCGGCCATTGCCGACGCATAGTGCCAAGGCCGGGGCGAGGAGCCTGGCCAGTGCCGCAGGATCGGGCCAGCGGATTTCGACCTCGAGCACCTCGATCCCGCGACGCTGATCAGCCGGCACCCGCACAAAATCCTTTGCCGTCGTCACCAGCCCGGCATGCTGATGTCCGGCCGCCTGACGCAGCTCGGCGATGTCGCGGGCGGTGAAGGGGTGATGGTCGGGAAACGGGCGCGCTTCGACCAGCTCGGCGCCGAGCCGGCGCAACATCGCAAAGAATTTCTCCGGCCGCCCGATGCCGGCGAAGGCCAAGACGCGACGCCCGGCGAGCCGCTGGCCGGCGACCGGCGCCAGCTCCGCTGCTATGGTCGGCCGCCCGGCGGCGATGCCGCTCACCCGGCATGACGCCGGCTCGCCCTCCGCGGCGAGCAGCACCACGCCGTCGGCGCGAGCGAGACCGCGGCGCAGATTCTCGCGCAGCGGGCCGGCCGGGATCACCCGGCCATTGCCAAAGCCGCCGGCGGCGTCGACCACGAGCAGCGCCAGGGTCTTGGCGACTCGCGGGTTCTGAAAGCCGTCATCGAGCAGGATTGCCGCGGCGCCGGCTGTCGCGGCAGCGGCGACCCCGGCGGCCCGGTCCCGCGCGACCCAGCACGGGGCATGTGCGGCGTGCAGCAGCGCCTCGTCGCCGACCGCGGCCGCGTCGTGGCGCGCCGGATCGACGCGCACCGGCCCGGCGAGCCGGCCGCCATAGCCGCGCGTTACGAGATGGGCTGGTTTGCCCCGGCGGCCGAGCCAAGCGGCAAGCGCGATCGCCACCGGGGTCTTGCCGGCCCCCCCGGCGGTCAGATTGCCGATGCAGATCACCGGCGCCGGCGCGTGATAGGGGCGGGCCAATGCCCGGCGCAGCCGGCCCGCGGCGTCCCAGGCGAGGCTCGCCGGCAGCAGCAGGTCGGCGGCGAGCCCGGGTTGCTTCCCCCAGAATGCCGGGGCGGTGCGCATCATGCCGGGAGCGAAAGCGGCGCGCGGGCCAGGCTGTCGGTGGCGGCGCTCGCCGATGGCTGGGGATCGGGCGGCGCCAGCCGGTCGAGCCATGGGGCGAGATGGGCAAGCACCGTGTCGAGGATCGCCTCGCCCGCGGCGGCGGTCCTTGCCGCAGCACCGCAGCGTTGGGCGCGAAGCCGCCGGTCGGCGAGGAGCATCGCCACCGCACCGGCCAGATCGTCGGCTCCGGTTACGGTCTGCGCCGCTCCGGCCGCTGCCAGCGCGGCGGCCATGCCGGGGCAATTGCTCATGTCCGGGCCGTGCAATATGGCGCAGTCGAGGCGTGCCGCCTCGAACGGGTTGTGGCCGCCCTTTTGCGTCAGCGACCCGCCGATAAAGGCGATGCCGGCGAGGCGATACAGCAGCCCAAGCTCGCCGATCGTATCGGCGAGGTAGATCTCGGTCTCGCCGGTAATCGGATCGCCGCGGCTGCGCCGGGCGACCTTTAGCTCATGCCCGGCGAGCATCGCGGCGATCGCGTCGCCGCGCGATGGATGGCGCGGCGCGATGATCGTCAGCAAGCCCGGGCGATCGGTAGCCGGCGATGGGCGAGCCGGCGATGGGCTGCGGCGGCGATCTCTTCCTCGCCCATATGCGTGCTGGCGGCGAGCCACATCGGGCGCGAGCCGATCTGTCGCCGCAGGTCCGACAGCGCGGCATGATCGACCGGCAAGGCGGCCCCGGCGGCCTTCAGGTCGCCGACCGCGGCGACCTCGCGCGCGCCGAGCCGGCGCAGGCGCCGGGCCTGTTCGGCATCTTGGGCGAGGCACTGCGCGAAGGCGCCGAGCATCGGGCGGATCAATCCCGGAAGCTTGCGCCAGCGGCGGTACGAGCGCGCCGACAGCCGGCCATTGATCAGCAGCATCGGAATGCCGCGGGCATGCGTGGCCAGCACCAGGTTCGGCCATAGCTCGGATTCGACCCAGAGCGCCAGATCGGGCCGCCAATGATCGAGAAACTGCGCCACCCAGCCCGGCAGATCGACCGGTGCGAATTGATGGCGCGCGCCCGCCGGCAGCCGCGTGTCGAGCAGCCGGGCCGAGGCGACGGTGCCGGTGGTGACCAGGATCTGGAGCCCCGGCCGGGTCTGCAGCAGCCGCTCGATCAGCCGCAGCATCGTTGTCGCCTCGCCGATGCTGGCCGCGTGAACCCAGACCAGCGGCCCCGCTGGCCTCGCCTGGCTTGGGCTGCCGCGGCGTTCGCACAAGCGCAGCCCGTCCTCCTTGCCGCGCCGGCGTCGCCGCGCCAGGTAGACCGGCACCAGCGGGGTCAGCGCCAAAGTCAATGCGCGATAGAGGTGCGGCAGCATCAGTGCGGTTTTTCCTGTCGCAAGGCCACCTGCGACAGCCCCTCGGCCCAGCCCTCTGCGTGCCCCCACCCTGGCTCTCCCCCGCTCGCGGGGGAGGGAAGGGGCGAGCGGCAAGAGCGCGAGCCGGAACCCGCCGCCTCGGACGATGATCGGCTCGCGGTATCGCAAGCTCCGTCGTCGGAGATCTGGGTTGTGAAGCTTGCGGCATGCCCAATGCGGCGGTCGGCCTCCGCGGCCATTGCAATCATGCGCGTTTCGATCAGCTGGCGGGCGCGCTCGAGCCCGGGCTCGTCGAGATCGGCGGCGATCTCGATCGGCTCCCCCCAAAGAAAGACGCCGCGGCCGAAGGGCAGCGCCACATGGAACCGGTCCCAGCTGGCGAGGACCCGCCGCTGGCTCGTCGCATAGGTGACCGGCACGATCGGCACTTGCGCCAATCGGGCGAGATTGACGATGCCGAGGCTGACCCGCATCGCCGGGCCGCTCGGCCCGTCCGGGGTGATCCCGACGCAGTCGCCGTTCCTCAATCGCTGCAGCATTGCGCGCAATGCCGCCGAGCCGCCGCGCCGGGTCGAGCCGGCGATCGCCTCGATGCCAAAATACGCCACCGCATCGGCGATGATCCGCCCGTCGCGATGCGCCGAGATCAGCATGTGCATCGGCGCCATGCGCTGCCAGGCCATCGGGATCATCAGCATGCGCCCGTGCCAGAAGGCGACGATAAACACCCGGCCCTCGGCCAACAGCCGGCGCGGCGCCTCGCCGCCTTCGACTTGCCAGCGATTGGTGCGGTAGACGAGGCGAACATAACAATGGATCGCCCAGCATGCCGCCCGCCGCAGCCGGGGATGGCGCAGCAGCCGGCGCCACACAGCGGGCCGGGCGGCGCTCAAAGCCGGGCCGCGATCGCCGGAGCTCCGGCGACGAGATCGCCCTCGTCGGCGAACTGCATCGCGTAGAGCCGCGCGTAGAGGCCGTTGCGGGCCAGCAGTTCGCCGTGCCGGCCGCTTTCGACGATCCGGCCGCGATCGACGACGCAGATCAGGTCGGCGCCCTGGACCGTCGACAGCCGATGGGCGATGACCACGGTCGTGCGCCCGCGAATCAAGGTGCGCAAGGCCGCCTGCACCTGGCGCTCGGATTCGCTGTCGAGCGCCGAGGTCGCCTCGTCGAGCAACAGGATCGGCGCGTCCTTCAGCATCGCGCGGGCGATCGCCAGGCGCTGGCGCTGGCCGCCGGAGAGACGCACGCCGTGCTCGCCAACTTGCGTGTCGTAGCCGTTCGGCAGCTCGCGGATAAAATCTTCGGCGCCGGCCGCGCGCGCTGCCGCCTCGATCTCGGCCTCCGAGGCGCCAAAGCGGCCATAGGCGATATTGGCCCGCACCGTGTCGTCGAACAGGGTGACCTCTTGCGCGACCAGCGCCACCGCGCCGCGCAGCGAGGCGAGGGTCACATCGCGCACATCCTGGCCGTCGATCGCGATGCTGCCCTGGCCCACATCGTAAAACCGCGGAATGAGGTTGAGGATCGTCGATTTGCCGGCGCCCGACGCGCCGACCAGCGCCACCGTGCGCCCGGCCGGAACCGTCAGCGAGACGCGGTCGAGCGCCACCGCCCCGGGCGCATAGCCAAAGCGCACCCGGTCAAAGCAAATCTCGCCGCCGGCCACCCGCAGCGGCGCCGCACCGGGCAGGTCGCGGATCGTCGGCTCGACATCGAGCACCTGAAAAATCCGGTGCGCTGCGGCCAGGCCTTCCTGCAGCGATGCGTTGAGGTTGGCCAGGCTCTTCAGCGGCTGGTAGGCGAGCAACAGTGCGGTGATAAACGAGAAGAACGCGCCCGGGGTGCGCGATCCGGCGATCACCTGGTGGCCGCCATAGAGGATGACGACCGCGATCGCGGCACCGCCAAGCGTTTCCATCATCGGCGAGGCGCGCGAGCGGGTGCGCGTCGCCCGGTCGATCAGCGTGTAAATCCGCTCGAACAGCCCCTCGGCGCGGCGCTCCTCGTAATCCTCCATGCCGTAGGCCTTGACCAGGCGGGCGCCCTGAAAGGTCTGGCTCAGCAACGTCGTCAGCTGGCCGATCTCGGCCTGGGTGTTGGCCGAAACCCGGCGCATGCGGCGGCCGATGCCGACGATCGGGCGGATCGCCAGCGGGAAGACAAAGAACGAGACCAGGGCCAACAGCCAATCCTGGTAGAACATCAGCCCGACCAGAAAGACGACGGTCAGCGCGTCCTTGCCGATGGCGCCAAGCACATTGGCGGCGGCGCTGCGCAGCAACGCGGCGTCGCTGGTAAAGCGCGAGATCAAGGTGCCGCTCGGATGGGCGTGGAAATAGGCGAGGTCGGCGCGCATCACCCGCCCGAACAGCGCCTTTTGCACATCGGCGATCACGCGCTGGCCGACGCGGTTCATCAGCACCGCCTCGCCGTAATCGGAGACGCCCTTGACGATGGCGATGGCGAGCGCGGCGCCGGCGATCACCAGCAACAGCGAGGCGTCGCGCCCGACAAAGATACGGTCGAGCACCGGCTGCATCAGCCAAGCGCGCAATGCGGTGCTGCCGGCGGCAGCACCCATCAGCACAAAGGCGAGCGCGATGCGCGGCGCATGCGGGCGCATAAAGTCGCGCGCCAAGCGCCACACGAGCGCCGCCGTGCGCGCGCCCTCGTCCAGGATCGGCGGTTTTCTGAACATGGGTCCCCGCACTCAGTGTTAAAGACGGGGGCCCGCCTTGGCAAGCGCGGCGGTGTGCTCGGTCTCCGAGCAAGGTGGGCGCGCCCCTCCCCCCTCGCATTGCGGGAGATGGGGACCGGGCCCCACCCTAACCCTCCCCCGCATGCGGGGGAGGGGATTGGAGGGGGCGAGTGGGTGAGGGGCCTTCCTTGTGGTCTCCGTTAGGCCGGGTAGGAGACGAAGCACTTGTTCGAGGCGAAGATGTGCGTCTCGACGTAGTCGTGCACGACCGGCTTGCGGTCGAGGCTCTCCATCGCCCCCATCAGCGCGCACCAGTTCAGCATCTCGTGCTGGCCGGCCTGCTCCATCGCCGCGAGCGGGCGCTTGCGCCAGGTGCCGTAGTCGCGCTGCGCGAGCGCGTCGAACAGCAGCCGGTCGGCCTCCCGGTCGGGCCACAGATAGCCGTTGGTCGGCGACAGGAAGCAGTGCGACCAGCTCGACGACGCGATCAGCGCCACCCGCCACGGCGAATCCGCAAAGGTCTCGGCCACCGCCCGGCCCACCTCCATGCAGCGCCACGGGTGCGGCGAGGGCGGGTCGGCGGCCTCCGACGGGTCGCGCGGCGGCATGAACAGGGCCGCGGTGCCGCCCTTGGCGTGCAACAGGTTGCTGCCGTAGCAGTTGATCGCGAACGGCACCACCGGGTAGGGGAAGCCTGTGCGGTCCCAATCGAGATAGAGAAAGGTGTTGGTGAAGGCGTGCGCCAGCTTGTCGTGCAGCGGCTTATAGGCATAGGCCATGTCGATGCCGCGCTCGATCAGCCCGGTGGCGAGGTGCTTGGCCGCGTCGCGATGACCGTGCAGCTTTAATGCCCAGTCGCCGGGCTCGCCCCAGCGGTTGGGCCGGCCGCCATTGCCGTTGTGCCACGGCTGGGTGGCGAAATCGTCGTCATAGCCGAGCACGCAAAAGGCCGGGATGATGTCCTCGCGGAAATTCTCGTACTGGTCGTCGCCCCAGACCAAGACCACATCGGGGTTGAACGCGTCGAGCGACTTGCGCACCGCGCGAAAGCCCTTGGCCATCCGCGCGCTATAGCGCTGCGCCGACGAGAAGCCCTCGTCATTGCCGAGCTCGGCCACCAGCTCGGCCGGCCAGTTCGCCGGGTTTTTGTAATGCTCGGGCACATTGGGCGCCGTCAGCAGGCGATGAAACAGCGACGGCAATTGCGCGTCGGGCACCGTCAAGCCCGGGTAATGCGTGCATCCCAGACCCAAAATCTCACCCATATCCCTGCTCCTTCCGATAGCGCGTCAGCCGCAACCGGCGCGATGTTCCATCGCGGTCGATCTTACCCGATGTGAGGGGCGTCCGGCAGGAATATTGTATCCGTCCGATCCGGGGCGGGCTGATTTTTGGACAATGGCCGCGGAGTGTTCGCGTCCGGGCGGCACCCCCCAATCCCCATGCCGCCCATCGCCTGGAGAACACGTACTTAGCGCCGGAATCCTGCCAGCCCGCTTTCGGGCGCGATTTTGCGATACCGAATTGTCGATCAGGCGTAACCTTAGTTCACAGCCACTTTCCAGAATTGGGGTTATGAGTCTCCCCGCACCAGTGGCGTGGGGGCGGTTGTTTAGGCCGACCCGCTTCGCTTAGAAAGGCTTACTTTACTCGTTCAAACTCCAGGTGCGGTTGGAAATCACCGCCTTGTGGATCATGAAGCGTCGCCGCCAATATTTTCAATGTAGTCGGTGAGATATCCGCGACAGTCGTGGTACGAGAGCTTCCGTTCCACTGGGGAAAGGTGCATTGCTGAACGTGGTAGGTGTAGGTTTTGTTCTGCTCGTCTACGGTATAGGAACCAAAGAAGGCGAAAGCTGGTCCGACCGGATCAGCAGGTCGGGTTCCTGGCTTGGCTGATCTGTCCCCACTCATAATCTGGAAGGCGAGGGTGCCGCTCGACGTGAAAACCTCTAGCCCTTGCGGATTATTCCCAAAGGCGTTCCGCTTGTGACCGTCCGTGAATTGATCGTAGGCGGCCGTTATCTTCCAGATACCTTCGAGCTGCGATTGCAGAGATTGCTGTGCCAAAGCCGGCGCATTGACAGCGCCGGTCAGAGCAATTGCGGCGACCCCTAACAAAGCACGCATCCCTCTCCTCCCTAAAAGTTAGTGATCGACCGAAGGAGGCTTCGGCCGCGGCTGCCACTCCCGTATGAACGAACGCCGTAGAACAAAGCGCTCTTGCGGCCCGGTCTGTGTCCCATCATCTCCTCGGTCCCCCAACCGTTTTGATGGTCAACTAAAGCATACCAGGTCAGATCGGCATTACGGGAGGAGTTTTTCAACGGTACTAATATTTGTGCCACCCGGCCTTGCTTTGCATAAATCCAGATTTTTGGGAGTTATGACGGGCCTCGCTGCGCCAACGGGTCAGGCCTTCCGCAAGATATGATCGAAACTCCCTGCCATGCCGCCGCTGCTTTGCCGACCACCCGGCCACCGCGAAGAGCCGGCTCAGGCGACGCTCATCAAGCGCCGGCGACGGTCAGGTCGTCGATGCGCAGGGTGGGGGCGTCGGTGCCGGCCTTGAATTCGAGGTCGTCGGCGGCGACCAGGCGGGCAAACATCTCCTTGAGGTTGCCGGCGACCGTCATCTCGCTGACCGGAAAGGCGATCTCGCCCTTGTCGATCCAGAAGCCGGCGGCACCCCGGCTGTAGTCGCCGGTGACGCCGTTGACGCCGAACCCCATCATCTCGGTCACGTAAAACCCGCTCTCAATGTCGGCGATCAGCGCCTTGGGGCTCAGCGCCCCGGGCTCGATCCACACATTGGTCGCGGACGGCCCGGGCGGCGAGGACGTGCCGCGCGCGGCGTGGCCGGTCGTCGTCATGCCGAGCTGGCGGGCCGAGCGCAGATCAAGCAGCCAGGTGGTCAGCACGCCCTTGTCAATGATCGCGCGGCGGCGGTTGGCGATGCCCTCGCCGTCAAATGGTTTGGCGCGCAGCCCGCGCCGGCGGTGCGGGTCGTCGATGATCGTGATCGCCTCGGGGAAGATGCGCTGGCCGAGCCGGTCCTTCAAAAAGCTGGTGCCGCGGGCGATCGAGGGGCCGGAAATGGCGCCAAGCAGAGCCGAGATAAAGCTGCGCGCCACCCGCGGGTCAAACACCACCGGAACGCGAGCAGTCGGCATCTTGCGCGCGCCGAGGCGCTTGACCGCGCGCTCGCCGGCGCTGCGGCCGATCTCGGCCGGATCGCGCAGATCGGCGGCGTAGACCGCGCTCGAATAGTCGTAGTCGCGCTCCATCCCGGTGCCGGCGCCGCCGATGACGCTGGCGCTGACCCCCGAGCTCGATCCGCTATACGTCCCGGCAAAGCCGTTCGAGGCGGCGAGCGCCACCGTCGAGCGGCCCCAGCCGGCCTCCGCACCCTCGGAGTTGGTCACCCCCTTGACCGCGAGTGCCGCCTCCTCGGCGGCGCGGGCGCGCTCGATCAGCACCTCGGCGCTCGGCTCCTGCGGGTCGAGCATGTCGAGCGCCGGCCAATCTTTGGCGATTTGGTCGGGCTCGGCGATGCCGCAATAAGGGTCCTCGGGGACGGTGCGGGCCATCGCCACGGCGCGCTCGACCAGCTCGGCGAGCGCCTTCGCCGAGCGGTCGCTCGACGACACCACCGCCTGCTGATGGCCGATAAACACGCGCAGACCAAGATCGCGGCCCTCGGAGCGTTCGAGCTTTTCGGTCTTGCCAAGGCGGCGGCCATGCGACAGCGAGGCGCCCTCGAACAGCACCGCGTCGGCGGCATCGGCGCCGGCTCGCTTGGCGCGGCCGATCAGATCCTGCAACAGATCGAGCGCGTCGCCCGCGGTGCCGCTGACTTTGTTGCCGGCCATTTGCGATCCTTTGGCTGTCCCACGCGCAACGGCGGCAGAACGCCGTCGGAGCCCTGACCGCATAGTTGGGGGCGGCCGGTGCGCCGCACAACGCCGCGCCGGCCGCCATCCCCGGGCGGGGGCTACGCCTGGGGCCGCAGCGCGCGCTGCGGCAGCCCAGTGCCGGCCAGTTCGCGGGCGCTCTTGAGCCGCGCGTTGATCACCGGCCGCAGCACGAAAAAGCCCAGTAGCGCCGCGATCACGTTCATGATGCAACCCACCGTGTAGACCGCATGCCAGCTTCCGGTCAGGTGGGTCAGCACGTTGCCGAGCGGCACCAGCAGCGAGGCCACCCCCTTGGCGGTGTACATGATGCCGTAATTGACGGTCACGTATTGGCGGCCAAAGGCGTCGCCGACGGTGGCCGCGAACAGGCTGAAAATGTCGCCCCAGAACAGGAACACCAGGGCGTCGGTGATGATGAACGAGATCGCCGTCGTGCCGAGAAACCCGAACGCGGCGATGCACACCGCCTCGATGCCAAAGGCGATGCCCATCATGTTGGCGCGGCCGATATGGTCGGAAATCCAGCCGTTGAGCGGCCGCCCGACGCCGTTGGTGATGCTGTGAAAGGTCAGCGCCGCGACAATTGCCGGTGTGGTGATGCCAAAGATCGTCACCAGCTCGTTGGCGATGCCGCGCTCATGCGCGATCGGCGCCAGCTGCGCCGCCGACATCAGACCGCCGGCGGCGACCAGGAAGAACATCAGGTACATGATCCAGAAGATCGGCGAGCGCAATGCCCGCTGCGGCGGCACGTCGTCTTCGGCGCCTTGCAAGGTCTTGATATTCTCCAACGGCGGCATCTCGTAGCTTCGCGGCGCCCGGATGAAGTTGGAGACGACGACGATGATCACGCCGTAAATGATCGCGAACACGAGAAAGGTATGCTGATAGCCGCTCGACACGATCATCGCCCGGATCGGGGCGATCGTGATCGCGGCACCCGCGCCAAAGCCCGCAGCGGTCAAACCCCCGCACAGCCCACGCTTGTCGGGAAACCATTTGAGCGCATTGCCGACGCAGGTGCCGTAAACGGCGCCACCGGCAAAGCCGGCCACCGCGCCGCCGATGTACAGCATCCACAGCGTGGAGGCTTGCGAATTGATGAACCAGGCGAGAAACGTAGCGATCCCGCCGGCCAGGATCATCCAGCGCGGCCCGATGCGATCGACGATATAACCCTCGAACGGCACCAGCCAGGTCTCGCATAGGATGAATATTGTAAAGGCGACCTGGATTTCCGCCTTTGACCAGCCGTGCGTGTGCTGGATTGGCAACACGAACAGCGTCCATCCGTATTGCAGATTGGCGACCGAGGCCATGCAGACGATGCCGAGAACAAGCTGTATCCACCGGAAGCCTTGAGAAGCTCCGGTCCTCCCGGTGCTGACGTCCGAGCGGCTCATTTCCACCCCTCCTGATTGTCTGCGCGCGGCTCCTGCTGCTCGCGTAAGTCTTTCTTAATGGTAAATTACCTGTTGGCCGCGAGCCGATCAACACTCCAGCCTGGGGGCATCTGCTGGGAGGATCAGAGCTATTTCCAGATCGGCTTGCCGGAGCCGGGCAGCCCGTAGCTCGCCCATTTCTGCGTCACCTCGGCGATGACCGCCTCGGCCATCCGGATCGGCCGGCCCCATTCGCGCCGTGTCTCGGGTGGCCATTTGCCGGTGGCGTCGAGCCCGATCTTGCCGCCGAGGCCGGATTCGGGCGAGGCGAAATCGAGATAGTCGATCGGCGTGTGATCGATCAGGGTCACGTCGCGTACCGGGTCCATGCGGGTCGAGATCGCCCACATCACCTCCTTCCAGTCGCGCGCGTCGATGTCGTCATCGACGATGATGACGAATTTCGTGTACATGAACTGGCGCAGGAACGACCAGATCCCCATCATCACCCGCTTGGCGTGGCCCGGATAGGCCTTGCGGATCGCCACCACCGCGATGCGGTAGGAGCAACCCTCCGGCGGCAGCCAAAAATCGACGATTTCCGGGAATTGCTGCTGCAATAGCGGGATGAACACCTCGTTCAGCGCCTCGCCGAGGATCGAGGGCTCGTCGGGCGGGCGGCCGGTAAAGGTCGAGAGATAAATCGGGCTCTGCCGCATCGTGATCGCCGAAACTCGGAACACCGGGAAGCGCTCGACCGCGTTGTAATAGCCGGTGTGGTCGCCATAGGGCCCTTCCTCGCCGAATTCGTCGAGCGAGACATGGCCTTCGAGCACGATCTCGGCCTGGGCCGGCACCTTCAGCGGCACGGTCTTGCACTCGACCAATTCGACCTTGCGGCCGCGCAACAGCCCGGCGAACTGGTATTCCGACAAGGTGTCGGGCACCGGCGTCACCGCCGCAAGGATCGTGCCCGGGTCGGCCCCGATCACCGCCGCGGCCGGCAACGGCTCGGCCCGCTCGGCGCTCCAGCGCGCATGGTGCTGCGCCCCGCCGCGGTGCTTGAGCCAGCGCATCAAGGTGGTGTCGCGGCCGGTCACCTGCATGCGGTAGATGCCCAGATTGAAGCCGTCTTCGCGGCGCTCGCCCGGCCCCTTGGTCACCACCAATGGCCAGGTGATCAGGGGCGCTGGCTCGCCCGGCCAGCAGGTCTGCACCGGCAAGGCAGCGAGGTCGATCTCGGCCCCGCGCAGCACGACGTCCTGGCACGGCGCTGTATTGACCGTGCGCGGCCGCATCGCCATGACCGTGCGCAACAGCGGCAAGAGCTCGAGCGCCTGGCGCCAGCCGCCGGGCGGCTCGGGTTGCTTTAGAAAGGCAAGGGTGCGGCCGATCTCGCGCAATTGGCCGGGCTCGCGGTCCATCCCCCAGGCGACGCGCTCGACGGTGCCGAACAGATTGACCAGGACGGGCATCGGGTAGGCGCCGCCATCGCCGCGGACGACATTCTCGAACAGCACCGCCGGCCCCGCCTCGGCCAACAGCCGGGTCTGGATCTCGGTCATTTCGAGCACCGGCGACACGGGCGCCGCGACCCGCGCCAGCCGCCCGCTCCTCTCGAGCCGTTCGATAAAATCGCGCAGGCTGGCGTAAGGCATCGCGCACTATGGGGTAGGCGCCGCGGGTTGGCGAGCGCGGCATGGGTCAGCCGGGCGCTCCGAGCCAGACCGGCGGCAACCCCGCCCCTAGCGGCGGCCGGCGCCGCAGCGGCGGCCCGAGGATGCTGCCTCCCGCTCACCCGCCGCTGCGGAGTGTGGTGGCGCGCCCACCCCCACCCCGGCCCTCCCCCATCGATGGGGAAGGGGGATAGCCGGCCCGAGCCTGTTTGGTTTCAGCCGGTGGTGTGTTTGCGGATAAAGGCTTTCATGCGGTCGATGGCGCGGCTGGCGTAGGGCGCGTCGGGCTTGCCGGTCATAAAGCCGTGGTTGGCGCCCTCGTAAAGCTGCAGCTCGGCCTCGCCGCCGGCCTTCTGGTAGTCGGCGACGAATTTGCGCATCAATTCGACCGGGACCCATTCGTCCTTGTCGCCGCCAAAGACCAATGCCGGCGGCAGCTCCACCTGTTCGCCGCGGTCGAGCATGCGCGGCGGGTTTCCTTCCGCCATGGTCGCCGCATCGCGCCAGAAATTGTGGTGGTTGTCGAGCAGCTCGGCATTGCCGGCTTTTTGCGCGAGCTCGTAGCGCAGCAGTGGATCGAGCACGCCCCAGGCGGAGATCACGAAGGCGAGCCGGGCGTCAATCGCCGGGGCATCGGCCAGCCACAGCGCCGCGTAGCGCGGGTCCTCGGGGCGCATCGCCGCCAGCAGCACCTGATGCCCGCCGCTCGAGGTGCCAAAGCTGCCGACCCAATCGGGCCGGCTGCGGTATTCGCCGGCATGCGCCTTGAGCCACCGGGTGCCGAGATTGATGTCGGCGAGCGAGGCCGGGTAGGGCGCCTCGGGCGGCATGCGGAAATCGAGCGAGGCGACCAGAATGCCGCTCTCAGCCAGAGCCTTGGCCATGAAATCGTTGTCGGTGCGGTCCTTGTTGACCCAGGCGCCGCCATGCACCTGGACGACCGCCGGGAACGGCCCGGTGCCGCTCGGCCGGTACAGCCGCAGCCAGCAGCGGCCGCCCGCCCTGGCGCTGGTATTCGACGTCCTCGACCCGGATATCGCGGCGGGCGTCGCCTTCGACGGTGATCGACATTGGCACTTCCTCAATTCGTGGTTCGGGCCGTATCCTAACGGATCGCGCCCGGGGGAATCCACTCGTCAGGCGAAACCACCGGTCAGCGGCGCAGGCGTTCAAGCGCCATCCGCGCCATCGGGTTTTCTTGGTGCAGCCGCAGGATCTGCCGCTCCAAGAGCGTCCGCAGCAGCGGCGCCTGCGAAAACGCGCGGTCTGTCCAAAAGCGTTTCGCCGGGTTGAAAAAGCCCACAGTCTCGAGAAAGGCGACTGTGAAGTAATAGCTCTCAGGCAGCGATTCGCCGATCGCGCGGGCCACCACCGCGCCGTCCGTGGCGATCGCCTGCTCGAGACACCACGACAGCAGGCGCTCGATCTCGACCGCCGCGCGCCGGCGCTGCTGCGGGCGCATCCGGGGCCAGCCGAGCTGGAACAGCACCGCGACATCGTAGTTGTTGTGGCTGGTGAGACCATTATCGTCGAGCCAGCCATTGGGGTAGCGGTCGTCGCGGATCGCGATCAGGGTGTCGATCAGCTGCGGCCAATAGCCGATCCGGCCTTCGAGATAGCGCGCCATGTGAAAGGTCAGGCTGAGGTCGACGGTGCGCCAGCGCTCTCCGGAAATCTCGTAATCGGCGCCAAAAAACCCGGTCGCGCTGTCTTGCCAACGCCCGATAAAAGCGTGGATCACGGTGTCGAGGCGCCGGTCCCACGGAAAGCCCCGCGGGCGCCGGCGCAGGATCAGGCGGACCAGGTTGGCGGTGGCGAAGTTCAGCTCCTTGCGGCGGTCGATGCCGTCCTCGGCGAGATGCGAGACGAGGAGGCTGTCGAGATAGCGCGCCAGCCGCGCCGGGTGGTTGACGCGGTCGAGAAAACGCGGCGGCGCGCCCGCGCCGGCGAAATCATCGGCGAGCATATGGTCGACCGAAGCATCGAGCTTGAGAAACCACACCTCGGTGCCAATGCCAAAGCTGCCGTCCGGGTCGGTGCCAAGCCCGCGCGGCGGCTCCGGCATGGCGGCCAAGGCGCGCAGCCGGTCGAGCGTCGCCGCCGCGGCGACCGCGTCGCCGGTGTATTGCAGGCGCCACAACAGCTCGCCCAGCGCCTGGCGCAGCACGGTCGTGTCGCGGCCGCTCGCCTCGTCGCGGCCAAGCCGCGCCTCGAGCGCGCGGATCTCGGGCTCGGCTGCTCGCCACAAATCGGCAATGGCTGGAAAATCGGCGGCGATCGCATCTTGCGGGCGCCAGCCGGCGGGAGGCGGCAGAATGCGCGCCGCAGGCCGGGCGGCAGCGCGGCGTAGGGCGGTCAGACCGCGGCTCCGGCGTTGGCCTTGGCCGAGCCCCGGCCGAAGCGCGCCAGCGAGCTGAACGCGGTGACGCAAAACAGGCCGGCCAGCGCGATGACGACGGCCAGGGTCATCGGATTGCCGCTCGGCCCGAGCGACAGCGCCGCGGTGCCGGTCGCCGCTCCGCCCATTTGGATAAAGCTGCCCAGACCGGAGGCGGCGCCGACGATGCGCGGATTGATCCCGAGGCTGCCGGCGGTGGCGTTGGGGGTGATCAACCCGCTGCCGCAGCACACGAACATCATCGGCCCGATCACGATCAACGGATGGGCGATGTGCAGCAGCGCCAGGCCCACCATGACAAAGCCGGCCGGGATCAGCACCGTCGTGCCGATCGTGATCAGGCCGTTGACCCCGAGCCGGACCGTCAGCCGCTTGGACAGAAAGCTGCCGACCAAAAAGCCCAGCGGCGGCAGCGCTGCATAGTAGCCGTATTGCTCGGGGCTGACGCCAAAGCTGCCGATCAGCACGGCCGGGGCGCCGGCGGCGAAAATGTGAAAGCCGGCATGGGCGCCGGCGGCGGAGAATGCGTAGCCGAGAAAGCGGCGGGTGCCGATCAAGGTGCGATAGCTCGCCACCATGCCCTCACCGGTCGCGGGCGGGTGCGCGGCGAGGCCGCGAGCCGGGCCCCGGTCCGGGACATAGCGGGCCATCAGCACCATGGCAAAGCAGGCGAAGACCGCGACGATCGCGAAATTGGCGCGCCAGCCGAGCCCGGCCTGCAGATATCCGCCGAGCACCGGGGCGCAGGCCTGCAACAAGGTGGCCGCGATAGCCCGCCCGGCGATGACCTGGGCCGCCGCTTCACGCCCCCAGATCTCACGGGTCAGGGCGCGGCCGACGACCATTCCGGCGCAGGCGCCGACGCCCTGGAGGACCCGCGCGGCAATCAGCATCTCGATGGTCGGGCTGGCGGCGCATAAAACGCTGCTGAACGCGCATATGGCCAGACCGCACAGCACGGTCCGCCGCCGGCCAAAACGGTCGGACAGCGGGCCCAAGGCCAGCATGCTGACCGCAAATGCCAGCAAATATGCGACAAAGGTCAGCTGCACCCGAGCAATCGAGGTATCAAGTGCGCGGGCGATCGCCGGGACCGAGGGAACGTAGATGGTCGAGGCCACGATCCCCAATGACGACGCCCAGGTCAGGCTCAGCAGCACGATCCTGCGCCGAACGGCGGTCAATCCATCCGCCGGCAGGGCCGATGGGCGAGCTGGCTCAGGCATAGTCGAGGCTCGCGGGTGGTTCCGGCCAAGGATAGCGCACTTTGGATTTCGCGAGCCTTACAGGAGAGGGATAGGCGGCCTTGTGCGCGCCGCGCGCGCGGCAGCCGCGTCGCGGCACCCCGGCCAAGCGGATCGGCCGGCGAGCCAGCCAATGGTCGAGCGGGGCGACCGGGAGCGCCAACTCGTCGCCGTCGCAATCGGGCAGCAACAGCACAGTCAGGCGGCGCGTTCCCGCCGGCCAGGCGATCTGCAGCCGGCGGATCAGCGCACCGGCCGCGCGCTGCCCGGACCAATCCGCTCGCCGCGGCAATTCCGAGACGACTGCACCGTCGCCGGGCGGGCGGCCGTGCAGCAGCCTCGTATCGTCGAGCGTGAAAGAGCGCGGCGCCGGGGGTAGAACCAGCTCGAACCGGGCCCCCGCCGGCTCCATGATCCGGGCAACGAGCCGATCCTCGCCCAATCGGAAGCGCGCCAGCGACCCCGCCAGAGCGACCGGCTCGGCGCTGGTGTGCATTGCCCAGACAATGTTGCGGCACGCCGCCGGATCGACTTCGTCCTGGATCACCACCTGCCGCCCGATCAGGGCGGCGCCGCGCCGCACCGTGCCTGGCGGCTGGCCGTAGGCGCCGGACAGCTCGAACACCGCCCATTTGCAGTCGCCCTCGACGCTGCTGCCGATGATTGCCGCAGCGGCGTTCGGCACCTGGTCCCGCCCATTGATCGTCAGCGTGTTGTGGCCCGCCGCCTGCGAGCGGTAGTACTGCCACCGCCGGCCCGAGCGGGCGTCCTTGCCGTGATCGAAATAGCCCGGGAGGTCGTAATCGTCGCCGCCCAGATCGACGACCCAGCGGCGCCGCGCGCCATCGAGCACAAAAGTTCCGGCGTCGGCTTGGGCGTGCAGCGCCACCTCTTCGGGGCGCGGCACGCCGCCGCCGATCGGGCTGAAGACATTTCCGCCCTTGACCGCCAGATAGACCGGGCGCGCCTGTGGGGCCGAGGACCAGGTGTTGCGGAAGCAGGCGAGATCGCCGCTGCGGAAAATTTTGCCCGTCGGCAGGCCGAGCGCCGCCGGACCCTCGCCGGCCTGTTTTGGCCAGATGGTCGCGAATGCCGGGTGCCTGGCCTCGCCGCCATGGAGCAGCCACCGATCGATCGGCCGGCCAAACCGATGCGCGTGCCAGGCGAGCGTCGAGACGTCAAAACGCTGGTCCGAATCGCCAAAGTTGAAGGCCGCCCCGAACGGCCCCGCCGCATAGAGCGCGAAGTCGCCGGTCTCGGCAAAGCCAGGCCGGCCGGCAAGGCCGAAGCTGGTTCCCAAGGTGCTTTCCAGCGCCGCCACCATCAGCGCCGCATAACGCATGGCCAAGGACCAATAGCTGAGGCCCTCGCGCCAGGCCCCGTCCGGCGCCAGCACCGAAAACGCCTGCCAGGACGAATCAAGGCTGTGGCGCACCAGCTCGGCCGACAGCGCGCGGTGCGGGCGCAGCACGGCCAGGGCCGCGATCAGGATGCCGGAATTCGATACCAGCGTGCAGTTGTCGCACCGTTTCGGCCACAAGAGCGAGCGATCCTCGTAGGCGGCGAGCGCCGGGTCGAGCACGTTGCGCCGGATCGCGCTCTCGATCGCCTCGCGTGTGCGCGCGGTAAGCTTATGGTAGAGCCAATCGTAGGCGAGCGAAACGGCGACGGCAATCTCAGCGCAATCGAGAAACGAGCGGATCACCGGCCGCTCCTTCCAGGTGGCGGCGGCGGCAAATCCGTCGAGCGCGTCGCAGGTCGCCGCCAGCGCCGCCTCAGCCGCGGCGCCATCGGCGGTGAGTGCTACGAACGAAGTTGCGATCAGCCGCCGCGCTCGCCGCTTGATCGCGGCACGCGGGTCCTGCGGCAGCGGTGCGGCGGGGCTGTCCAAGAGCGGCTTTGCCGACCGCGCTCCCAGATCGGGCGGCGTGCCGGCGAGGCGGCGCAGCGCCGGCAGAGCGGCATTGCGAAACAGCAGGTAAGGATGTTGCGCGCGGAACCGCGCCAGCGCTGTCTCGGCCAAGGCAACATCCGGGCGGTCGGACTCATCGAATGGGAGCGATCGGACATTGTCAAACGGCAATCGACGCCCTCTGCGACAGCATCACGGCTGCTAAAGCCCGGTTATGCGTTTTAGTCGCGCGCAAGCTACCAAATGGTTTCGATTTCCCGCGGCATCCTCCGTGAAGCTGTCGCTTGACGCAAGAGCGCCCAGGCTTGAGTGATCAGCCCCGGCCTGAGCTGATCACCTCAAGGTTGAGTGATCAGCTCAAGGTTGAGTGATCAGCTCAGGCTTGAGTGATCAGCCCCGGTTGAGTGATCAGCTCAGGCTTGAGTGATCAGCCCCGGCTTGAGTGATCAGCTCAAGGTTGTGTGATTAGCTCTGGGTTGAGTGTGATCAGCTCCGGCTTGAGTGATCAGCTTGGTCAAGAAATCATCCTTCCAGGCGGCAAGATTGAACTTGCCGCGCAGCGAGACCTTTGAGCGGTCTTGGTGCATCAGGTTGAGGGCCATATGACGCAAAATGGCCAAGTTGTAAGGGCTGTTGTCGCGGCGGCTGCGGACCTGGCTCTCGTTCATGACGACATTCAGGACCCAATGCAGGCGGTTCTCCACCCCCCAATGGGAGCGCGCGACCTGCCCCAGGCGCTCTGGCGAAAGCGGTGTGCTCAACAGGTAATAGGCATTCTCCCGAGTTGTCCTCGCCCCGTCCTTTCCGGTTGTTTTGCGGATCCGGATAACCCGTCCCAGGGCCGCCAGGCCAGGCCATTGATAGCGCGCCTGCAACCCGTCGATATCGGGCGCCACCAGGCTGGTCCGGGTCTCGACGCGGCCGTGGTCGTTGGTTTGCGTCGAATGACTGACCGCTGTTTCGTGCTTGGGGTCGTCAAACAATCGCATCACCTCGGCGTGCAGGGCGTGGTGATTGCCCTTGAGCGCCAGAACATAGTCGCCGCCCTGAGCGACGATCTGGCGGCCGATGTCGCGTTGGCAATTGAGCGCGTCGGTGGTGACGATATTCCCTTTCAGCGCGAGCATTCGCAGCAGCTTGGCGACCGCGCTGCTTTCCTTGGTCTTGGCCGTCGTGGCGATCTGAGCCAGCACCAGGCGGGTGTCGCAGCACCAGGCGCTGATCATGTGCAAAGCGGAGCCCGGATGGGCCGGGTCGGCCGGGCGGCGCAAGACCTTGCCGTCGATGGCGATGACCCCGGTGCAGGTCTCGCTGAAGCGCGTCATGAATTTCTGAAAGCAGGCGCGAAACTGATCGGGATCGAGCTGGCGAAACACACGGCTGAAGGTGTCGTGGCTCGGCACCCCGTTCTTCAGCTCCAGAAAGCTGCCGAGGAATTCCTGTTTGGCTTCCGCGAACACCGCCATATCGACCGCGGTCTGGCCGCCGGACAGCACCGCGCACAGCGCGATCGTCAGGATTTCGTTCAAGTCATGGCGTCTGGCCCCTCCCGAACGCGGGTCCTTCAACTCGGCAAAGCAATTGTCGAAGCCTGGCATCGCCCGCACGGCCGCCCGCCTTACCGCTGCCACGGTTTTGCGCGCCGCCAGCGCACGCCGTGGGCGCCCCGCCGACAGTGAGCCCGGCGAGCCGGCCCGCGGCCGGTCCGCGCCGCATCGCCCGCGATAGAGTCGGTCGCCGCCTCGGCCAAGCCATCAGCGCAGGTGGATGCAGCGCAGCGCGATCGGTGGACGCGCGCCAGCCCGAATGAGGCAAGGCCTCCTCGCGCCGTGCAAGCAACGCCGTTGACGTGCGGGCAGCAAATCGCTTGCCGAGCCGCTGGTGTCAAAGAGCGGCAGGGTTGGTCTCTTGTATCGAGCATCGGCCGCTTGCGATGTAAGCTCACGTGCATCGATAATTCCCCCAGGCTTGTTTCGTTTCCTCGGACAAGATTTCTGGTCTCGGTCAGCAAAGCGTCGGCAATCATGTCAGAGGCACGTCCAAAATGAATTGGGTCCAAATTTAGCGCCACCTGCTCAACCTATCGGCGAACGTGGCCGCCACCCGGCCGAGTGCCGCGGCCAACCGTGCTGAGGCGCCGGCATCTGCGCCCCGAGCGGAGCTGTTGGCAGGCCGGAGCCGAGGTCCGCTTTTCGGGCTCAGGCAGGGTGGCATCCCGGCCGGTGGAAATCGTTGATTAAGATTTCTCGTAGAGATTTTGGTTTGACGCCGACCGGGACGATCGTTTGACGGTGCCGGTGCTAACTGTGGTTAACGGGATGGCAAAGCAGCGGGCGATCGTATGGCGTCGCGCCGTCACCTGCGCCGGACCTGATGAGGTGATGCGCCGATGCTGATCAACGATCTTGCCCTGACGGCGACCGGGGAGAGGCGGGTGCTGTCGGCGACCGTTTGGTGGGAAGAGCGCGGCTATTCCGAACAGCGCATCAGCTTTGAGATCGATGAACCCGGGATCGCCGACGATGCCGACGATTGCGACGGCCCCCTTGAGAGCCGCCGTTGGAGCGGCGAACTGGGCGCCGCCCCGTTCCTGTGCGCCTGCTTTCCGCTCGCCGCGGTGCACGGCGAGGCGCGAATCCGGGTCGAGGCTCCGGCCTGCCCGATGCTGGTCGAGGGGCTGCGCACCGCCCATGCGTGGTGGTCGGGCTGGGGCGGAATGCCGGGCCCCGCGCCGCAGATCGAGACTGCCGCCCGCGGTCGCGCGCCGCCGGCGGGGCCGCGGCGCGGTGCCGCGTTTTTGTCGGGCGGTGTCGACGGGCTGCACATGCTGATGCGCAACCGGCGCCTCTATCGCCCGGACGACCCCGCTTACATCCGCAAGGCGCTGTTCATCCACGGGTTTGACATCGGCAAGCGGGCGCGCGCGCCCGAGCCCGAGCGCTATCGGGCGGCGCTGGCCCGGCTCCAGCCGGTAGCTGCTGAAACCGGGCTCCGCCTGGTCCCGTGCCGCACCGATTTGCGCCACCTGCCCTCACGGCCGGATTTCTGGACCTACCGCCATAACGGCGCGGCTCTGGCCGCGGTCGCGCACGCGGCGCTACTCAATCCCGCCCTCGTGTTTATTGGCGCTTCGCACCATGCCGCCAATCCGGTGCCAATGGGCTCCCATCCTGCCGTGGACGGTTTGTTTTCGAGCCAGCGGATCACTTTTATGCATGATGGTGCGCGCTTCACCCGTCTCGAAAAAGTGCGCGACCTTGCGGCTTGGCCGACCGCGTTGGCCGCGCTGCGTGTGTGCCCGGAAGTCCAGGGCACGCAGGCCAACTGCGGACGCTGCGAGAAATGCCTGCGCACTCGGCTCGAATTGTTCGCCGCCGGTGTCGAGGAAACCATTGCATTGGGCCCGAGCCTGACCCCGATCGAGCAGTGGGAAGAAGCCGTTCCAGAGCCGAGCGGGCATCGCGCGATCATGTACCAGGATCTTCTGCCGCAATTGCGGGCGCGGGGTCTGGGTGCGCTGTGCCGGGTGCTCGAGCAGAAGATCGCGGCCTACCGCGAAGGGCTGGGAAGCCGCGCCACAGCTACAGATTGACCACCCGGCCAATGGAATCGAACGCTATCTGCTTGAAGGCGGCGCAAGCCGGCTTCAAGATTGACGCGAGGGTGAAGCGGCGGGCCATCGCCGCGATCGGCTTTGGCGCCTCTAATGGTCCGATCGGCACGCCCGGATCTCGGGCGTGTCGTGAATTGGCCCACCAGATGAACATGTTGGTGGCGAGATTGGGCCGACGGATCGGGATCATCCGCTGGCATCGCACCATCAGATGTGCGATAGGACGGTGGTCATGGCGTTGCTGATCGGCCTCCTCGGACCGCTGGTGATCGAGATCGGCGATCGCCGGCTGGGCAAAGTCCCGCGGAAGGCGCGGGCCCTCCTCGCCTATCTGGCGGCGCAGGGCGGGCGAGCGGTCAGCCGCGAGCGGCTGTCCGACCTGTTGTGGCCCTATCAGGGCTCGGACCAGGCGCGGCATAGTCTGCGCAATTGTCTATTGGAGCTGCGCAAGGCCTTGGGACCGGCCGGCAAGCGGCATTTGGCCGCAGAATTTGCCAATTGCCGGCTCCAAGACATCGACCTTGATGTCCAGCGTTTCGAACAACTGTCGCGTGCGTCAAGCCGGGCCGAGCTGACGGCTGCGGCCGAGCTTTATCGCGGCGAATTCCTCGCCGATTTCATCATCAACTCTGAGCCTTTTCAGGAATGGCTCGCGGCCGAGCGCGACCGCACGCTTGACCTGATCTGCGGCATCCTGCAACGGCTGACGGCGGCGCACGAGGAAGCCGGCGAGCACGATGCGGCGATTCAGACGGCGCGCCGCCTGGCTGGGCTCGATTCGCTGTCGGAGCTGGGTCAACGGGCGCTGATCCGCGCCTATGCGCGCGCCGGCAGGCGGCCCGAGGCGCTGCGCCAGTACCGCATCTGCGCCGATATTCTGAAGCGCGAGCTCGGGGTGGCTCCCGACGCCGAGACCCAGGCGCTGGCCAATGAGATCGCGCGCTCGGGCGGCGCCGCCGAACCCATCATCAATGGCCGCGCTGCGGTCCAGACGCCGCCGCCGGAGCGCCCGGCTTTGCCGCCGCCGCGCGCCGCCGGCAGTGCCGCGGCGGCTGCCCCGGAAGCGGCCCCTTTGCGGTGGCCTTGTCTGCTCCCCGGCATCGCCGTGGCGGTGGCGCCGGTGCGCAATCTGACCGGCGATCCGGAGCAGCACTACCTGATGGAGGCGTTTTCCGAAGATCTGGTGACCGATCTCCTGCGCCAAGGCCGCGGGCTTGCGCTGGCGCGGGTCGCAGACGAGCGCACGCCTCTTGCCACCCTTGCGCGGGCCGGCGAAACCGGCAGCGAATATCTGGTCACCGGCAGCGCCCAGCGCAGCGGCGCCCGCACCTTGCGCGTCAATATCCAGATTACCGACGCGGTGACCGCGGAATATCTCTGGGCTCGGCGCTACGAATTCGACCCCGAAGAGCTGGGGCCGGTTCAAACCGGAATCACTCGCCAGATATCGCGTGAAGTCCATACGCTGCTGCTGCGCGAGGCCGCCCGGCGCGCGGTGACCGGCGCCGGCAACGTGCTCGGTGTCAACGAATGTCTGGCGCAGGCGGCAAGCGCGCTCAACGGCAAGATCCGGGCCGAACTGACAGCCGAGGCGCAGCGCTGGTTTCTTGCGGCGCTGGCGCTCGACGCGCGCAACGTCGAGGCGCTGACCGGTCTGGCCAAGACTTGCCAGCATCTCGTCAGCCAGCCCTGGTGGGGCGATTGGGGTGCAGCAGAGGCGGCGTTGGACCTGGGACAGCAAGCCATCACCGCCGCGCTCGAGCTGGCCCCTGGGCACGCGGTGGCAACCTGCGTCCAGGGAATGCTCTATTCCGCGGCAGGACAGCTGGACGAGGCGGCCGAGGCTTTTGCCAGAGCCTTGATGATCGACCAGCGGCTGGCGAGCGCCCACGCGTTTGCAGGCTACAACGCCGCCTTTCTCGGTCATGCCGAGCAAACTTTTCCGGCGAGCGAGCGCGCGATGCGACTCGATCCGACCGACCGCCGCCACAGCATCTATTTTTTCTTTGGCGGATTTGCCGAGCTGTTGCTCGGCCGCACCGAGGTGTCGCTTGCGCTGCTGCAAAAATCGCTGCAGCGCAACCCCAGCTATGGCGGCGCGCAGCTGTTTCTGATCGCCTCGCTGGCGCTCATGGGCCGACGCCACGATGCGGCCCGTGCGGTCGCCGCGTTTCGCGAGCAATATCCGCAATCGCGCGCCAACGCGCTCGAGCAGCTGTGGCTGTCGCGCTCGGCTTGCCCCGCCTATCGCGCCCAGATCGATCCGGTGTTCGAGCAAATCCGCGGCCTTGGGGTCGCCGGCTGAGCACGCGGCCCGACGCATTGCCCTTCGCGCGTGCGCAGCGCAGCACTGCTTGCGAGGCCGCGGCAAATAGCCGCATTCGCGACCCCTCGGGGCGACGCCTCAGGGGCGAGCGGCAGGCGACCATGGTTCCGGCGCGCGCGGCTCCAGATCGGTCACGACATCGACCACCATCGGCTCGCCGGCAGCGAGCGCTTCGGCGAGGGCCGGGCCGATCTCCCCCGGGCGCTCGACCCGGATGCCGCGCACGCCAAAGCTGCGAGCGACCGCTGTAAAGTCGGTCGGGCCAAAGCGCACCAGCGCTTCGCCGCGCCCCGGCCGATTGCCGGCGATGCGGCGCACCCCGGTCAGGTTCTGGCCGAAGCCGGAATTGTTGTTGACGACGACGATTGCGGCGATCCCGCAGCGGCGCGCTGAATTCGAGCTCGGCCAGGTGGTAGTAGAACCCGCCATCCCCGGTGAAGCACAGCACCGCGCGGTCGGGTGCCGCGCATTTCGCCCCGAGCGAGGCTGGAAACGACCAGCCAAGCGAGCCCGCCGCGCGCAGGTAGATCTGCCCGGCCCCGTTGAAATCGATCATCGTGCCGGTCCAGATGCCGGAATAGCCGGTATCGGCGACCAGGATGCCGTCCGCAGGCAGCGCCTTGGTGATCTCGGCGCACAACCGCTCGACCCGGATCGGCGCCCGGTCGTCGCTGGCGAGCGCCGTCATCGACGCGCGCCAATCGGCGACGATGCGCGCCGCTTCCTCGGCAAAGGCGCTGTCGCGCGCCGGCCGGCCGATTGCCTCGACAAGGCGGGCGACGGTCGATTTGGGGTCGCCGACGACGCCGATCGTGTTTGGATAGCTGCGCCCGATCTCAACCGGGTCGGCATCGATCTGCACGATCCTGGTCGAGAGCGCTGGCACGGTCCAGTTCAACGTGACCTGGTCGCCGGTGTCGCAGCCGACAAAGAGCACCAGGTCGGCGCCGTGCACGATGCGGTTGGCAGGTGGTGCGGAATAGCTGCCGGGGACGCCGGCCGCCAGCGGGTGCCGGGTCGGGATCAGCGCCCGGGCGCCGAGGCTCGTCGCCACTGGCGCCGCCAACGCTTCGGCCAACGCGAGCACCTCCGGCCCGGCCTGCGAGGCGAGCGCCCCGTCGCCAGCGACGATCGCGACCCGCCGGGCGGCGCTCAGCGCTGCCGCAGCACGCTCGATGTCACGGGTATCGGCAACCGGCCGGTGCGCTGGGATCTGCCGCGCCTCGGGGTCGATGACCGTCGGCTCGCTGGTTTCGCCGAGCTCGATGACGTCGCCCTGCAAGCCCGAAAAATCGAGATGGGTCGGGCGCGGCGGGTCGGCTAGGGCGGCGCGCCAGGCGTGGCGCAGGAGCCGCGGCAATTCGCCGGTCGCATCGACCGGGGCCGAAAACTTGGTCACCGCCGCGAACAGCGGCGCGTGGGCGATTTCCTGGTAGCTGTTGCGGTGCTGGAACGACGGCTCCTTGCGGCCGGTCAGGGCGATGACCGGGCTATGCCCGAGATACGCGTCCTGCAAGCCGGAGGCGAGGTTGGCGGCGCCCACCGACTGGGCCATGCACACCGCCGGCCGCCCGGCGATGCGGGCGTAGCCGTCGGCCATATAAGCCGCCGCCTTTTCCGAATGGGCAAGGATGCGGGTCACGCCCAGATCGTCGAATTCCAGGAGGGTGCGGCGCATCACCGATTCGACAAAGAAGACATGCGTCATGCCGGTCCCGGCCAAGGCCCGCGCCAGCCATTGGGCGCCGTTTACGGTTCGCTGCTCGCTCACTTCAGCTGTCCTCCCTGGACCGCGGGCCTCCGGCCCGCATGCGCTCCAACGCAACCCGCGCTCCACCTCAAAGCGTCAGGCCGCCGTCGACGATGACCGTCTGGCCGGTGATCATTGCCGCCCCGGCACACAGAAAAAAGATCGTCTCGGCGATGTCCTCGGGCCGGCACGCGCGCTTCAGCGGCGTGCGCTCGATCGAGGCCTCCTTGCGGTCGGCGGGCCAGTCCTTGTTCCACGGACTGTCGACAAAGCCCGGCGCCACCGCATTGACTCGGATTTCCGGGGCCAAGGTGCGCGCCAGGCTGCGCGTCAGATTGATCAGCCCGGCCTTGCTCGTCGCATAGGGGATGCTGCTGCCGCTGCCCATCACCCCGGCGATCGAGGCGGTGTTGCAGATCGCCCCCCGCGCCGCCTTCAGGGCCGGGACCGCGGCATGGGCGCAGCGAAACGGGCCGATCAGGTTGGTGGTCAGGATAGTCTGCCAGAACTCCTCGGAGAGCGCGTCGAGATCGGCGAACGGGATCGGCGTGGGTGTCGCCGGGGTCCCGGCATTGTTGACCAGAAAATCGAGCCGCCCGAGCGCGTCCACCGCACTCGCCACCATCCGCTCCGCCTCGCCCGGCCGCGACACGTCTCCCGGTGCGGCGAGGATCTTGCAGCCCTGGGCCTTGAGACGTTCCACCGCGGCCGGCCCGCGCCGATCCTCGGGCAGGTGGTTGAGCGCCACCATGGCGCCGCAGCGCGCGAAGATTTCGACGGCGGCGAGCCCGATCCCCGAGGCGGCGCCGGTCACGAGCACCGTCTTGCCGGCAAGATCTGCACTGATCATATGGCGCGCTCCGCGGCAGGGATCGGGTGCCGGCAGCATGCGCCCGCCGCTTAGGCTGTCAAGCTGCGCGCTTCCGGCGGATGCCGGCCGTGCTGCCAGGCCCAGAATTCCCCGACCCAGAATTCCCCGACCCAGAATTCCCCGACCCAGAATTCCCCGATGATGCTCAGAGATACCGATCGCGGGCGGCGAGGTGCTGCGCGACAAAGTCGCGCACCGCCGCTTCGAGCGGCGTGAAGGGTGCCGTATAGCCGGCCTGTCGCAGCTTACCGATCCGGGCCTCGGTAAAATACTGGTAGTTCGCGCGGATCGCCGGCGGCGTGTCGACGTATTCGATGACCGGTGCTGCCCCGCAGGCGGCGCCCACTGCTTCCATCAGCTCGCGGAAGCTGCGGCCGACGCCGGTGCCGAGATTGAATATGCCGCTCTCGATGGTGTGCTCGAGCAGCCAGAGCATGACCGCGGCGCAATCTTTTACGTAAACGAAGTCGCGGGTTTGCGCGCCATCGGCGATATCGGGCCGGTGCGATTTGAACAGCTGGATCGGCTGGCCCGCGGCGATGCGCGGATAATTTTTGGCGACGAGGCTCATCATCGCGCCCTTGTGGTATTCGTTCGGCCCGAACACGTTGAACAGCTTGAGCCCGATCCACAGCGGCGGCGCCCGGCCGGCGAGCGCCTCGCGCAATGCCCACTGGTCGAAGGCATGCTTCGACCAGCCATAAAGGTTGAGCGGCCGCAGCCGCTTGAGCTCGGCGACGCCGCCGCGGTCGTCGAAGCCGTGCGCGCCATCGCCATAGGTCGCCGCGGTCGAGGCGTAGATCAGCCGCTTGCCGGCGGCCGTGCACCAGCGCCACAGCGCAACCGAGTAGTTGAGGTTGGCGGCGACGATCTCGTCGGCGTCGATCGCGGTGGTCGAGGAGATGGCGCCCAGGTGAAACACCGCCTCGACCTGCTCGCCGAACCGGTCGAGCCAGCCGAACAGAGCATCGATCGGCACAATCTCGAAAAAGTCGCGCTTGGCGATGTTGCGCCATTTGTCGCCGGTGCCGAGGCGATCGACGATAACGAGGTCGCTGCGGCCCCTCTCGTTGAGATCGGCGGCCAGCACCGAGCCGATAAAGCCGCTGCCGCCGGTGATGACCAGCATCGCTCGAGCCCTCTGATTGTGCGTGCGCGCCCTGTGTCAGCCGGCCGCGGCCGAGGCCGGGGGGCTTTCCGGTTCCTCGGGCGGGGCGAAGGAGACGTCGGGCGGATAAGTGTGCCGGCCGCCATCGCCATCCTTGACGATCCAGCCGCCGGTTGCCGGATCGGGGGCGGCGGCGCTCGCGGCGAGCGGCACCTTGCCGCAGCCGCCCGGGATGTCGAGCACATAGGTCGGCTGGCACAGCCCGGAGCTGGCGGCGCGCACGGCGCGCACCAGATCCTGACCCTCGGCGATCCCGGTGCGGAAATGCGCGGTGCCGCGGGCGAGGTCGGCGTGATGCAGGTAATAGGGCTTGACCCGCATAGCGACGAGGCCGCGGAACAGCGCTTCGAGCACCGCCGCATCGTCATTGACCCCGCGCAGCAGCACGGTCTGCGACAGCACCGGGATGCCGGCGCGGACCAGCCGGCTCACCGCCTTTTTCGCCGCCGCGGTCAGCTCGCGCGGGTGGTTGGCGTGAATGACGACATAGACCGCCTTCTCCGCGGCCAGCGCCGCGACCAGCTCGGCCGTGACTCGGCCGGGATCGGCCATCGGGACGCGGGTGTGAAAGCGGATCACGGCGAGATGCGCGATCTTGTCGAGCGCATGCACGATATCGGCGAGGCGGCGCGGCGCCAGCACGAACGGGTCGCCGCCGGTCAGGATCACCTCCCAGATCTCCGAATGCTCGCGGATATAGGCGAGGGCGCGGTCGAGCTGCCCCGGCGTCAGCATCGCCGGCGCCTTGCCGACCACCTCGCGGCGAAAGCAGAAGCGGCAATAGACCGGGCACAGCAGGGTCGGCTTTAGCAGCACCCGGTCGCGATGACGATGCACGATCCCTGGCAGCGGCGACCAGCGCTCGTCGCCGATCGGATCGGCCTGCTCTTCCGGCGCCATCTCCAGTTCCGCGGCACTCGGCACGAACTGCGCCGCGATCGGGTCGCGCGGGTCGGCCGGGTCGATCAGCACCGCCATGTCATCGGTGACGGCGACGGCAAACTGCCCCGCCACCCGCCGGATTTCGTCGCGCCGGTCGGGAAGCGGCGGAAGCCGCGTGCGACGAGATCCATCAGACGCGGAGTGTCAATTGACTTAACCCTCGTGGGCGCTGCAATTCGTCGCCGGGCTCGGATACACTCAGGCGAAGTGGATGCGGCCAGACGAGCTGGGCAGCCGTCCGCGCAGCCGCGCCGCGGGTCTCTTGACATCGCGACGTGTATACGCATATTGCCAATGCGCGCATTTGCGCCGGGAAACGCCTGATGGGCGCGAGATATCACCTGCCCGATGATACAGAGGATGACTGTTTGCCATGAACTTCGAATGAAGGCTGTTTAGATGGACGACGTCGAATGGGATCCGAACAAAGGAGAGCCGAAACATTCGCAAACACAAGATCGATTTTACCACGGCATCGTCTGATTTGGGACGGCTACGTATTCCGAGCGAACCTGACGATCGATGCAATTATGGCGAATCACGATTCGAAGCCTTCGGCGAAGTCGAGGCCGTCGTTATGGTCGTCGTCTTCACGTGGCGCGGCGCAATTCGTCGCATCATCTCAGCAAGAAAGGCTAATCCGCGTGAGAAAAGACGTTATGAAGCAGAAACCGCGGCGCCGCCGATACGGCCGCGAACTGATTGGGCGCGCGTTCGACGCGTTGACCGATGAGGAAATCGCTGCGGCGATTCAGAGGAGATCCAGACGCCGCACCGGAGCGTCGATGAGGAGTGGTTCGCCGGGGCGACGCTGGTGATGCCGGAGCGGAAGGAGCAGATCAGCATCCGGCTCGATCGCGACGTGCTCGAGCATTTTCGCAAATACCCGCGCTATCAGACCCGGATCAACGCGATCCTGCGCGCGGCGATGGAGCACGAGAAGAAGACCGGCTGAGCGCTCTCGCGGTCAGACCGCCGCCAGCCGGTCGTAGGCGGCGCGCAGCCGCTCGCGGTCGCGGCCGGCATCGGCTTCGCGCAGGCGCTGCTCCTCGATCACCTCGGACTTGGCCTTGGCGAGAAACTGGGCGTTGCCGAGCTTGGCGGCGATCTTGCCGATCTCGACATCGAGCCGCGCGATTTCTTTTGCGAGACGGGCCTTCTCGCGGCCGAGATCGACCACCTCGCCGAGCGGCAGGATCAGGGTCGCGCCTTCGACTACGGCCTGGATCGCTCCAGCAGGCACTGTCTCTGCCGGCTCTATTCGCTCGATCCGCGCCAACCGGAGAAAATGTTCGCGGTGGCGCGCGATGCGCTCGCGCGCTGCCGGCTCGGCATCCTTGAGCAGGAGCGGCATCCGCGCCGCCGGCGGCACATTCATTTCGGCGCGCACCGCGCGAATCGCCGAGATCGCGGCGACGACCCACTCCATCTCGGTCGCGGCCGCACGATCGACCGCCAAGGGCGAAAGGTCGGGCCACGACGCGGAGATCAGCATGCCGGAAACCTCGCCGGCCAGGTTCGGCCACAGCTCTTCGGTGATGAACGGCATGATCGGATGAAGCAAGCATAGGATCTGGCCCAGCACCCAGGCGGTGGTCGCCTGCGTCTCGCCGCGCGCCGCAGCGTCCTCGCCTTGCAGGATCGGCTTCGAAAATTCGATATACCAATCGCAGAACATACCCCAGACGAATTGGTAGAGCCGCTCCGCGGCCTCGTCGAAACGATAGGCGTCGAGCGAAGCGGTGACCGCAGCGGCGCAGTCGCGCAACGCGCCGTCGCGATCCAGCGGTTGACGGTCAGCCGGCACTGCTCGGGAGCGAACCCGGCGACCGGCGCGCAGCCGTTCATCTCGCGCATAGCGCGCGGCGTTCCACAGCTTCGTCGCGAAGTTGCGGTAGCCCTCGACCCGGCTCTCGGCGAGCTTGATGTCGCGGCCGGGCGCGGCCAGCGCCGCCAACGTAAAGCGCAGCGCGTCGCAGCCATAGCGGTCGATCAGCTCCAAGGGGTCGATGATGTTGCCGCGCGATTTCGACATCTTCTGGCCGCGCTCGTCGCGCACCAGCGCGTGGATGTAGACGGTGCGGAACGGCACTTCGCCCATGAAGTGCAGCCCCATCATCATCATCCGCGCGACCCAGAAAAAGATGATGTCGAACCCGGTGACCAGCACGTCGCCGGGGTAATAGCGGCCGAGCTCGATGGTCTGCTCCGGCCACCCCAAGGTCGAAAACGGCCATAGCCCCGACGAAAACCAGGTGTCGAGCACGTCCTCGTCGCGGCGCAACGCAACCCCTCGCCCGTATTTCGCTGCCGCTCCGGCCAGCGCCTCGGCCTCGCTCTCGGCGACGAACACCGCGCCGTCCGGCCCGTACCAGGCCGGGATCTGGTGCCCCCACCACAGCTGGCGCGAGATGCACCAGGGCTGGATGTTGCGCATCCATTCGAAAAAGGTGTTCTCCCATTGCCGCGGAACGAATCGGGTATCGCCGTTCTCGACCGCGGCGATCGCCGGCTGCGCCAACACCCGCGCATTGCAGAACCACTGGTCGGTCAGCCACGGCTCGATCACGACGCCCGAGCGGTCGTGATGCGGCACCATCAGCGTGTGGTCTTCGACTTTTTCGAGGAGGCCGGCGGCTTCGAGATCGGCGACCACTCGCTCGCGCGCCGCGAAGCGGTCGAGGCCGCGATAGGCCGGCGGGACCGCGTCGTTGAGCCGCGCATCAGCGTCGAAAATGTTGATGATCGGCAGGTCGTGCCGGCGGCCGACCTCGAAATCGTTGAAATCGTGCGCCGGGGTGATCTTGACCGCACCGCTGCCCGTCTCGGGGTCGGCGTATTCGTCGGCGATGATCGGGATCAGCCGGTCGACGAGCGGCAGCCGCACGGATTTGCCGACCAGATCGGCGTAGCGCTGGTCGTCGGGATGGACCGCGACGCCAGTGTCGCCGAGCATGGTCTCGGGCCGAGTCGTCGCGACCGTGATGCACCGGCCCGGCAGCTCGGCCACCGGATAGCGGATGTGCCACAGCGAGCCCTTGGTCTCGCGGCTCTCGACCTCGAGATCGGAGATGACGGTGTGCATCTCCGGGTCCCAATTGACCAGCCGCTTGTCGCGGTAGATCAGCCCCTCGCGGTACAGCTGGACAAACACCCGGCGCACCGCGGCGGCGAGGCCGGGATCCATCGTAAAGCGCTCGCGCGCCCAATCGGGCGAGGCGCCGAGCCGGCGCAGCTGGCGGGTGATCGTGCCGCCCGACTGCTCCTTCCATTCCCAGACCCGCTCGACGAACTCTTCGCGGCCGAGGTCGCGCTTCGCCCGACCCTCTGCGGCCAGCTGGTCGGCGACGACGATCTCGGTGGCGATGCCGGCATGGTCGGTGCCGGGCTGCCACAACACGTCGCGCCCGCGCATGCGCTGATAGCGCACCAGCACATCCTGCAAGGTAAAGGTCAGCGCGTGGCCCATATGCAGGCTGCCGGTCACGTTCGGCGGCGGCATCATGATCGTGTAGGGCGGCTTGCCGCTCCGCGGATCGGCGGCAAATGCGCCGGACTCCTCCCATAGCGCATAGCAGCGCCGTTCCACGGCGGCGGGCTCGAAAGTTTTGTCCAGCATCGCTGAACCGTCCTCGACTGAGCGGTTGATGGCTGAGCGGGTAGGCGTCAACCCGCCGGTGGCCTAGCGAACACGTCGGCGTCGCGAGCCGATCAAAGGGCGGATCTCGCCGGCTGGGTTCAGCGCAGCTCCGCCTCGGCGACAACGCGCGCGATCGCCTCGCGCACCAGCCGCTCGACAATGCCGGGGAGATGCTCGTCGAGCCATCCCTGCAGCAACGGCCGCAAGCTGTCGCGGACGATGTCCTCCAGCGTGCGGGCCCCGTCGCCGATCGGCACATCCGCCCCCGGGCGGCGCTCGCGCGGCACGGCGCCAAGGCGGGCAAAGGCCGCGGCCGCGGCTTCCGAGGTCGCCGCCGAGAGGATGCGCTCGCGCGGCCGCTCGGCCGGCTCCGCCGGGGCGCCCATGGCAGCCGGCGGCTCCGGCTCGATGCGCTTCGCGGTCGCGGCCGGTGCGGGCTCGGCCGGTGCGGGCTCGGCGCCGCCGGCCGGCGTGCCGGAGACAGGCGTCAGCCGGCGCACCGAGCCGTCGGCGGCGATCGCCTCGGTCAATTCGAGAACCGGGGTGTTCGGCGCCGACGAATTCGACCGGGCCCGATCGATGGGCCGGCTGTCCTCGGCAATCATGCGGCTGATCGAGGCGATAATCTCCTCCATTGATCGATCCGGCGGCAACCGGCCCGGCGTCGAGATTCCCGAGGCTGCCGGCTTGTGATGGGGTTTCGTGTCCGACATCGGAGCAACCAATAAAGGCCGCGCACCCGGCTAAGCTAAGCCTGGCGGGGCGAAGTTTCCAGCGGCAGCTCCGGGCGCATCGCCGGTCACTGCTTGAGGCCACCGCCAAACCCGATCCATTTGTCCTTCACCTCCCGGTAGTGCGCGTCCATGTCGTAGAGCCGGACCGGCAGGTGAAGCTCGGGCGCTACCAGCCGGCCGATCGCGGCGGCGAGATTGAATTCGGCGAGGGCGGCGTCGTGCTCGGCGATGATCAGCTGGTTCTGCGTCGACAACAGCTGCTGGTTCTGAACCAGGACGTCGAGGGTGGTGGCGGTGCCGACCAGCGCCTCCTGCTGGATGCCGACCAAGGCGATCTGCGCCGCCCGCACCGCCGCCGAGAACGAGGCAATGCTGGCTCGCGCCGCCTTCAAGGTTTCCCAGGCGTTGGTTGCGGCCTGCACTGCCGCGCGTCGCGCATCGTCGACCTGGCTCAACCGCTGCCCGACGGTCTGTTGCGCCTGCCGCGTCTGCGAATAGATCGCCCCGGCCTCGTAAAGCGGCATGGTCATTTGCGCCATCACCGCGGCCTCTTCCTCACGCGAACCGCTCAGGGTGACGGAAGGCGCAAACAGGCGGCTCAGAGTGCCGACCAGCGAGATCTGCGGTAGCAGCTGGCTGCGGACGACATCGATGTTGTCGCGCGCGGCGAGCTCGGAAAAATTGGCCGAGATGACGCTGAAATTATCGTTGGCGGCGAGGGTCTGCGCTTCTTCGCGCGTCGCCGGCAGCGCCGGGCGCGCGCGCGGCAGCAGCAGCCGGCCGGGCTCGTGCCCGACCGCGCGCACATATTCGGCGCGGCTCTGGGCGAGCGTGCCTTCCGCCGCGGTCAGAGTGCCCTGCGCCTGGGCCAGCGCGGACTCGGCCTGCGCAACATCGGTGCGGGTCACCTCGCCGACCCGGAAGCGGTCCTGGGTCGCTTCGAGCTGCTTGGTCAGCACTTGCACATTGTTGCGATCGACCTCGACCAGACCCTGATCGCGGACCACGTCGAGATAAGCCATCGCGACCGCCTGGAACACCGAGGTCTCGATTGCCAGGGTTTGCGCTCGCGTCGACTGGACCGTGTTGACCGCCTGGCGAGTCTGGGCGACGGTCCGGCCGCCATTATACACCGGCTGGGTCAGCTGCAGGTTGAGGTTGTTTTGGTAGAATGTGTTGTAGCCGGTGGTGTGCGGCGACGCGGGAAGGGGGGGACGGGTGATCGAAGGTGTGTAAAAGCCGCTTCGCGCCCCGCCCACCTGGCCGGTGAAGTTGACGGTCGGCCGCCAGCCCGACAGCGCCTGCGGCACCTGCTCGTCGGTCGCCCGCAGCAGCGCGCGCTGCGCCAACAGCTGCGGGTTGGTGTTGTAGGCCTCGGCCAGCGCCTGGGTCAGCGTCTGCGCCCGGGCCTGCGCCGCGGCGGCGGCGGCCGCGGCGAGGAGCAGCAGCAGCCGGGCGAGACCGGCGACGCCCGGGCCACGGCACCCGCCCGATCGAGGATTGCGCCAGCCGCCGCCGACAGCGCGAGCGCGGTTTTGGAGTTGCGCGGGTGCGGGCATTACGGGGAGGCCGGCGGTTGGGTCAATGCGCACTTCCCAGAACACAAAGGCGGGTCAGAACACAAAGGCGGGTTCTGGCTGGAAGCCCGGCAGCAGCGGGGTTGCGGCGTCGAACATAACGCGGCGCGCGACGACGCTCCCAGTTCGGTTGGTCAGAACCGCACGGCCGACACTGCCTTCGGCCTGGACGATTGCGGCGGTTCGGACGATTGCGGCGAGCCGGCCGCCATCGGCGAGCTGTGCCGCAATCCGCTCCGGAACCTCGGCGACAGCGCCGCCGAACAGGATGACGTCGTAGGGCGCGCCGGCCCGACAGCCTTCCGGCAGCGGGCCTTCAACGACCCTGACCGAAGCAATCCGGTGGTCTACCAACGCCGCCCGAGCCAGACGCGCCAGCTCCGCGTTGTCCTCGAGAGCAACAACCGCGCGCGCCAACAGGCCGAGGAGTGCGGCCTCATATCCGACACCGGCGCCGACGACCAGAGCGCAGTCGGTGCGCTCGACGGATAACGCCTGCAGCAATCGCGCCGCCACCATCGGCTCCATCAAATAGCGGCCATGGCCGAGCGGCAGATCTTCATCGACATAGGCGACGGCCCGAAGATGCCCGGGCACAAACAGCTCGCGCCGGATCTGGGCAAAGGCGGCGAGCACCCGCTCGTCCGTCACCTTGTTGGGCCGGATTTGGCTCTCGATCATGTGCACGCGAGCCGCCTCGAATGCGGTCATTCTGTCCCCTGATACGCTGTCCGCTGCGGCGAATGAGCAGTCGGGTTATATCGCCTAGGTCGAGCGAACTCAATTGGCGCCCGGCGACCGGCTCAACAGGGCAGCCGTTCGACGCGCCCCTCGGCGGCGAGCGCGGCGAGCAGCTGGCGCGCGGTCTTGCCGATCCGCGGGTGGCGCCAGCTGGGCGCGATCTCGGCCAACGGCTCAAGCACGAAGCGGCGCTGGTGCAGCCGCGGGTGCGGCAGCACCAGATCGGCGCTTTCGATTCGCTCGCCGCGATAGTCGAGCAGATCGAGATCGACGATTCGGGCCGCGTTGGGCACGCTGCGCACCCGCCCTAGGCGGGTCTCGATCCGTTGCATCAGCGCCAACAGCGCGCGCGCATCGCGCCCGGTCTCCAGCGCCGCAACGGCGTTGACGTACCACGGCTGGTCCGAGGGCGGCACCGGCTCGGTGCGGTACCACCCGGAGCGCGCCATAATCGCGACCCCCTCGGCCTCCAGCGCAGCGAGGGCTGCGGTCAGCGTGTCCCGCGGCGCCCCCCAGCGCGGGCTGACGAGATTGCCGCCGAGGCCGATCAGGATCAGCCGCGGCCGGACCGGTCCGGGCAGGATCGGGCGCGGCAAGGGGGCTCTAGCCGATCAGCGCACGCGCGATCGTCTCCCATTCCTCCTTAAGCGGCGCCGTCGGCATCGGGCGCCCGGCGCGGCCGTACCAGCCGCCGGCGTTGCGCAGATCGCCCTCGACCCGGTGCAGATAGGCATGCGCCCACGCACCCTCGGGATCGGGCTGCTGCTGCGCGCATTGGTGGGCCTGTTGCCAATCGCCCTTCGCTTCCCACCACAGCGCCTGCGCCGCCATGCTCAGCCCCGCGGGCGGCGCCTCCTGCGCCAGCGACTCCCGATAAGCCTCGAAATCCATCCGGGTTTCTCCTCGTTTTCGCAAGTGCCCCAGCATACAGCAAAGCGCTGCTCAGGCGAGCAGCCGGTCGAGCCGGTCGCGCAGCCGATACCAGCCGCCGACCGCCGGCAGAAACCACGGATTGCCGCTATAGAGCCGGTGGCCGGGAAAATCGGGCGTGTCGAAGGCGCAGGCATAGTTGGCGGCGCGGGCGATCTTGCGCGCGGTCTGCCAGCCCAGATAGGTCATCATCGCGATGCCGCTGCCGTTGCACCCAAGGCAATAATGCAGCCCGTCATCTTGGCCCATATGCGGCAGCGCGTCGAGGGTGAACGCGGTATTGCCGGTCCAGGCGTGGGTGAGCTTGACGCCGCGCAATTGCGGGAAGCGGGCGGTCATGTAGCGATGGAGGATCGGCGCACTGACTCGGGCGCTGACCTGGGTAAAACGGGCGCGGCCGCCAAACACCATGCGCCGGCCGTCGGGCGAAATGCGGTAATAGCATAGGACCCGCCGCGTATCGGACAAGGTGCGCCCCTTGGGGATCAGCGAGCCGGACAGATCCGGCGGTAATTCTTCGGTCGCGATGATGTGGCTGGCGATCGGCACGACCCGGCGGCGCAACGCCGGGGTCAGAGCGCTGGTGTAGCCGTTGGTGGCGATGACGAGGTCGCCGGCCGAGATCCCGCCGCGGCTGGTCTCGACCCGCCACGCGCTCCCGGCTCGCTCGATGCGTCCGACCTCGGCCGTGGCGCAGACCGCGACGCCACGGCGCCGGCAGGCTTCGAGCAGTCCCTTGTAATAGAGCGCCGGATGCAATTTTCCGGAGCGCTCGACCACCATGCCGCCATGGTAATAGACGCTGGCGATCTCTTCGCGCTGGCGCTCGCGCGGCACCATAAAGGCGCCCGATTGCGCCGCCCTATTGAGCAGGGCGAGCCGGCGGGATTGCGCCGCGAAATGTTTTCTGGTCCAGGCGCCGACAAAGCGTCCGGGCTTTTCCCAGCAGCATTCGATCCGCTCCTCGCCGATCAGCCGATCGACCAATGCGAAGGCATCGGCGGCGTCGGCCAGCAGGCGCTCGGCCCGGTTGCTATCGATTTGGGCAGACCGGCCGCTAAAGCTCTTGCCGACATTGACCCCGCCGCTGACCGCACCGCCATTCCGGGTGCTGGCGCCAAAGCCGAGCTCATTGGCTTCGAGCACGACCGCGTCGATGCCGTGCTTGGCCAATTCGAGCGCCGCCGACAGCCCCGCATAGCCGCCCCCGACAATCGCCACCCGCGCCGCGCGCGGCACCTCGACCAGCTCCCCCGCGGTCGGCCGGTACGCCTCCCACCAATAGGGTTCCGGTTTGAACTCGCGGTGCAGAATGTCGGTGTCGAGCATGGCGCTGTCCGATTTCGGTGCAGGGCGGGTTGGCCGGCGGCGATGCCGAAACGCGCACCTTAACCACAAATTAGCGGTTGCACGCTATGAACCAAGCGCCTCGGGCCACGCAATGCCCGCAACTCAGAGGATAAGCATCATGGCCCGATCAGCAGCGCCGACGAGCGGTCATGCCGCGCCGGCTTGCTTCCGCCCGTCGCTCCGGCGGTTGCTCGCCGGCGCGATCGGCTCGGTCGCCGTTGCCGCAGCCTGCGGGCTGGCCAATCCATATCCGGCGCTGGCTGCTTCGGGGCCCACGCCGCAGATCATCCACTTGACCGGATCGAGCCAAATCATCGAACCCGATCTACGGTTGCTGTGCCCGCAAGAGCCTGCCGTCCAGCCGCAGTTCGAGAACGTAACCACCGGGAAGGTTTTTGCGATCTACGACCCGAAGCTCGCGGCGATTGCCGAGAAGGTGTGTCGTCCGAGCCTCGTCGCGCCGGGAGGCGGCAATGTGAATATCCTGAACGGCAGCGGCAAACTGCTTCTCGTCGGGTTCGCCCCGCAGGCGGGTTCCCAGATCACCTGGGGCGCGGGCTGCGGCACGCCGATCCAGGGAACCTCGGTTGTCATCCCGGTCAATGGCGGCTGTCGTGCGACGGTGACCGAACTCGGTCGCCAGCCCGGGCTCGCGCTTCTGCGCCGCGATCGTCAGCGTGGCATCCGCGGCGGGCGCTCTCGATTGCTCGAAGGCGCAGCAGCAGAACCGCACCTTGATCGAGACATATTTTCAGCCGGCTCCGTGTTTCGGCGCAGGCACTCCCAATTGCATCTGGTACGACATCAGCGTGATCCCGTCGAATTGCACCGATCAGGCCTGGGCGACGAACCGCTGCGCCAACACCGGCGGTGCCGCCTACAATCTGCCGGTCGCGCTGTCCTGTGCCGGCGAACCCACCTATGTCTGCCGTGGCCCGGCCAGTTCCAAATACGGGCCGGCAAAATACCCGAGCAATTGCGGAAATCCGGCGGCCAAGCCAGTCAGCGGGCCGACGCCCAATCCCGGCGGGCTGAATGCCTATTTCTATCCGGACGACAACAGCTCCGGACAGGCGAATGCCGTCTGCCCCAACGGGCAAACCCTGACGGTCACCTTTTTGCCGGGTGCGTGACAAAGCGCGAGCAAGGCAACGGCGCCCGCTGCCGCGTCCGCCGAGGGTGCAGCCTTGAGTTGCTCTAACTTCGCAACCATGCGGGCGGCGGTGACAAGGGCTGTCAACCGATATACCCGTCCGCGGCCGAACTCGGCTAAGCTTCGCTCCCTTGAGGCGCGCCGACGCGGCCGCTTAGGGTGGAGAGGAGCTCCCCTTTCCCCGATTGACGCTCAACCATAGCGGCCCGCTGCGGCTGGGTTTGGTTAGCATTTTCGCCGGTTCGCCCGAACCGCAGCTCCGCTCGGGACGCCGCGCCGTTCAAGCCGGCGCCTTGCAGGTTTCGCGAAAGAACCGCAGCATCTCGCGGCTTGCGTCGGGCCCACGGGGGTCGGTGTAGGATCCGGGCAGGGCTCCCGCCCGACCAGGCATGGCCTGCCCCATGCAGCACCCATTGCTCCAGGAGCGGGCGCCCGCTCGCCTCCGCGTGGACGGTGCGTGTGTAGTCGATCCCTCCCGCGGACCGGCCATGGCTGCTCGTCAGGCGCAGCTCCGCCGCCGCCTTCGATTGGGCGATGACCTGGTCGCCATTTACCGGGCTCACCGTGCAGTCGCGGTCGCCGTGAAACACGATTGTCGGCAAAGGATGTTTCGCGCCGTTCATCAGAGGCGATCCGCCCTGCCGCATTGCGGCGTAGGCCGAAGGCAGGTTCCGGGCAGCCCCGCATGCAAGTCCGGAGTGGACGCAGATCGCGGCGTACAGATCGGGATAGGCCGAGCCCATGATCGCTGCCGCCGCGCCGCCGGCCGACAGCCCCGCGACATAGACGCGAGCGCGGATCGACGGCGAGATCGCGCATGATTTGCCGGGTGATCCCGGCGATCAGAGACGGCTCGCCCCGGTCGCGCAGCTGGTCGCCGGCACTGAACCAGTTCCAGCATTTGGAGGGATTGGCCGAGGACGGTTGGCGGGGATAGGCGACCAAAAGGCCCATCTTTTCCGCCCATTCGTTCATTCGCGTTCCCGCCGCGAAATCGTCCGGCGACTGCGTGCAGCCGTGCAGCATCACGACGAGCGGAAGCGGTTCCCCGCGGTAGCGGCCCGGAATGTAGAGCTTGTACGTTCGCCTGCCAGCCTGGTTGATGAAGGAATGCTCCTCGAAGCGAGCTCCGTCCGGCAAAGATGCCTGCAGATCCTGTCGGCGATGGCTCGCCGATCCACCGAGGCCGGGGCTGGAGCCGGGCTTCTTGAGGCGATCGAGGAAGCCGCGCATCGGCCCGGCTGCGCGCGGCTCGGGCACGCCTCCGGTCGGGGCGGACCCGCTGCCCTGCCCTGCATCCGAGCCCGGCGCCGTCCAATGATCCGAACGAGAGCTCGGCGGCACCATGTCGGTCAGTTGCCCACTCGGCAGCGCCGGCCGCACCCGCTGGCGATCGAGCCCGTCGGGGGTTTGGGACGGTCCGGGCATGCGGCAAGCTCCTTGGAGGAGCGCCACCGCCTCTGCCAGCCGCCCTGCGCGGGTCAGGCGGGTCACCTCGGCCATGCCGGACAAGTTCAAATTCATGATGGTCATTCCTGTCTCGAAGGAGTGGTCAGGCAAAGCACCGGCGAGCTCTTCCGAGCGTCGGAACGAGGATGGCTGGCCCAGGTGGGGGACGCGCAGAGATGCGCGCTATCGGATGCGGCTGCTCAAAGCTGCCCTGAGCGCCGGGCTGACGTGCAAGGCCCCGAGGACATGGATCGAGGCGATCGTCCGAAGCGCCAGCTCCGGCGGCACGTCATCGGCGATGCTGGCCAGGCCCAGGACCTGGATGTGCAGCGTCTCGCCCGCGGCCTGAACCGCCTCCAGATCCGCGCGGCTGTAGCGTCTGAGCCCCAGCTCGAGTTGATGGCGGGCCACCGACTGCTTGACCGAATCGTTATGGCGGTCGAGCTGGTTGCGAATGGCGGTGCGGATGAAGTCGGTACGATTGGCATAGAACCCCTCCTGAACGAGGAGGTCGATATGCCCAAGGTCGACATAGCCGAGATTGATCGTGATCTTCTCGCTGTCGCTCGCCTTGGGCCGAAGCTCGCGTATGTTGCCGGCCATCAATTGTCCATCCGTGTGCCATCTGTCTGGATGGTAATTGGTGCCGAACTGCTCGGTTACAAGCCGCATCGGGCGTAGGCGGCCGCCGCCTACGCCCTTCCGCCTTACCCCCATTCCAACTCGCAGCCATGCGGACGGCTGCGGCGAGGGCTGCCGATGCGACATGGCCGTTTAGGCCTGGTTCGGTTTAGGTTGTTGGGGTTGATCCGACCGCGACCAAGGAGCGAGTGACCGATGCCGACGCAAGCCGCCCCGCATGCAAACGGCCGTCAGGAAGCGGCTGGCCTTTATCAGCAGCTCGAGGATCGACTGCTGGCCCGCGACCAAGTGGGCGGCAGCCGCATCTATTGCGAGTTGCTGCGTCGCGGCCGGCCATTGCCGGAAATCATGGCCGAAGCGGTGCGCATCCACGCGCCCTATACGCACGTGCCCTATCACCAGCGCATCGACGACGGCTTTCCCAATTTCGTCAACAACGACCATTGCCTGCTGTCGGCGCGGGCCGCGGTCAACCTGCAGGCAATGCTGCCGGAAAAGCTGGCGGCGCTGCCGTTGGCGCAGACCATCTGGTACATCCCCTCGGGGCTCGACATCTGGAACCAGAAGATCCTGAAGGCGCCCGGCCATTACGCGACCCGCGGCTACAAGATGCCGAACGCCGAGCCGCCGAAGCCGGTGGTCTACTGGCCGGACCAGGAGCCGCTGCGCGAAACCGGCCCATTGGCCGAGCGCCTGAACCACTGGCTGACCTTGGTCGAGCGCGGCCAGGTCATCGACGCCTACCGCACCTTCCTCGGCCTGATGGAGGAAACGGAGCACCGCCAGGAAGTGCTGGCGCAGCTGGTTTTTGCCGGGCTGATCGATGTCCAGGACCGCATGCTCTACAACCGCTCCTACACGACCGGGCACAAGGCCTATCGCGCCCGTTCGGTGGTCGAGATCGGCAATGCGATCGGCTGGGACAATGCGCATGACGTGCTCTATGCCGGCGCGCTCGACATGGCCGTCGGCCCGCGTTGGCACTCGGTCTACGAGATGGCTTGCAATGTCGTGACGCTGTTTATCGAAGGGGCCGAGGTCCATGCCGTGCCGCAGGGCGGCACCACCGAACGCGAACGGGCGCTGTTGACCAACACCGGCGACCTCGGCAAGGCCGAAACCGACGCGCTGGTCGACGCGCTGATCCATCAGCACGAGCCAGCCTATATCGAGAAGATCAGCGCCCTCCTGTTGGCCGGTGCGGCGCCGCGGCGGATCGTCGATGCGATCCAGCTGGCGGCCGGGCAGGTGGTGCTCGAGACCGATGGTCCGAACGCCTATTCGATGCCGCAGCACACTTACGAATATTGCAACACGCTCGGCTGGTTTTACGACAATTTCGCACACCCGCAGCGGCTGAAGCTGCTGTTCGTCGCCGGCTCGATGGTCAACCAGGCAGCGTGGAACCAGCACCACATGGGCTGGACCAAGGTGGAGCCGATCCGCGCTCCGGCCGGCGCCGACCGGCTGAGCGGCACGCAGATCATCGGCCGCCTCGAAGCGGCGATGACGGCGCTCGACACGGCGGAAGCGGAGGCCTGGACCCAGGCCTATCTCGACAGCGGCGCAGATCGCGGTCTGGCTGGTGCAGCGGCTCGCGCTGATGGCGGCGCGCTTTGGCAACGACCCGCACAACCAGGAAATCCCGCAATGCCTGTTGCAGGATTATGGCAAAAACCAATGCGCCGATCGCGACCGGCTGCTGCTGGCCTGCGCCCATATCTCGGCCGGGCACCGCAAATACGGCGACACCTTTGAGGCGAGCCGCCGCTTTGGCGAGGCGATGGGGCTGGCCGAGCTGCAATGAGGGCCGGCCGGGCCCGCGGCCAGCGCTCGCCCGGCTCCCTTCGGATCACAGCCCGGGGATCGGCCCGCGGCCCCGCAACGCAATCACGGGGAGGGGGAACCCGGCCCGAAAAACCTGCGCCGCGCCTGCTCCGGGGGCAGGGCGGGTGAGCGGGTATTGCATCGCGCGTCTACTGTCTTCCCTGTCCCGAGTGTCCTCCGTGTCCCGAGTGTCCTCCGTGTCCCGAGTGTCTTCCCTGTCCCGAGTGTCTTCCCTGTCCCGAGCGGCCGTCATTTGCGTGGCGGTCATTCTGCTGTGGGCTATGTGGGGCGGTGCGGCAATCGCGCAGGACAACGCGGCCGAGGAGGCGGCGCACCGCGCGGCGGTGCTGGCGCATCTGCCGGCCGATGCGGCGCAGCGCCTGTTCGGGCGCGACGAAACGCCAGCGCCGGGGCCGGCCGAGGCGATCGGCGCCTATGAGCGGGGCTGTCTCGAAGGAGCGGTCGAGTTGCCCGCCGATGGGCCAGGCTGGCAAGTCATGCGCCCGTCGCGCGACCGGGCCTGGGGCCATCCGGCGCTGATCGCCTTTATCGAGCGGCTGGCGCCAAAATTGCCGCGGGAGGCCGGTTGGCCGGGTCTGCTGATCGGCGACATCGCCCAGCCGCGCGGCGGCCCGATGCTGACCGGGCACGGCTCGCACCAGATCGGGCTCGACGCCGACATCTGGCTGACGCCGATGCCGGGCCGGCGGCTCAGCGCTGCCGAGCGCGACAACATGTCGGCGATCCACATCGTTGCTGCCGGCGCCGACCGGGTCGATCCCGCGGTCTGGACGCCGCAGGACCGCCGCCTGCTCGAAGCGTTCGCGCGCGAGCCGCAGGTGGCGCGGATTTTTGTCAACCCGGCGATCAAAGAGGCCCTGTGCCGCGAGGCTGGGGCCGACCGGGGCTGGCTCAACAAGATCAGGCCGTGGTGGGGGCACACCTCGCATTTCCATGTGCGCTTGTCCTGTCCGGCGGGCCAAGCCGCATGCCGCGATCAGCCTGCGCCGCCGCCGGGCGACGGCTGCGGCAAGCAGCTGGCCTGGTGGCTTACCCCCGAGGCGCGCCACCCGCCGCCCTCGCACGCCCGGCCATTGCTGATCGGCGATCTGCCGCGGGCCTGCGCCCGGCTCGCCGCCGCACCTCTCGCAGCGCGCTCGGGCAAGGCGCTCTCGGGCCAGACGCGCTGAAGCGCCTCCGCCTGGTCGCCCGCTGATGCTTGGCGGCTCCCGCCCAGCCCCCATATCTTCCGTCATGTCTTCGATTGGAGAACGGCGATGCGGGTAGCGGCAGCGGCGGAAGCAGTGGCAGGGGAGCGCGAGGCGGCGCTCGGCGCGTTGCCGCAATGGGATTTGTCCGATCTCTATCCCGGCCCCGACAGCCCGGCGCTGGCCGCCGACCTAGCCCGGCTCGCCGATGACGCCGAGGCCTTTCAACGCCGCCATCAGGGGCGGCTCGCCGAACTCTCGGGGGCTGCTTTGGGGCGTGCGGTCGAAGCTTACGAGCACATGCAGGAGCTGAGCGGGCGCATCGTCAGCTATGCCTCGCTGGTCCATGCGGGCAACCTCGTCGACCCCGAGATCGGCCGCTTTTATCAGACAATTCAAGAGCGGATCAACGCGATCTCGACCACCCTGTTGTTCTTCACCCTCGAGCTGAACCGTCTCGACGACGCCGCGCTGGCGGCGAAGGAGGCCGACCCGGCTCTTGCTCGCTATCGGCCGTGGCTGCGCGATATCCGCGCCTTTCGCCCGCATCAGCTGTCGGACGAAGCCGAAAAGCTGCTGCACGAGAAATATGTTGCGGGCCGCGCCGCCTGGACCCGCCTGTTCGACGAAACCGTCGCCGATCTGCGCTTCCCGATCCGCGGCCGCGAGCTGACCGAGGCCGAGGCGCTCGACCTTCTCTCCGACCGCGACCCGCAGGTGCGCCGCGACGCCGCCGAGAGCATCGGCGAGGTGCTGGGCAAGAACGCGCGGATTTTTGCGCTGATCACCAATACGCTCGCCAAGGACAAGGAGATCGAGGACCGCTGGCGCCATTTCGCGCGGCCGATCTCGCCGCGCAACCTGTCGAATTTCGTCGAGGACGAGGTGGTTGACGCGCTGATCGCGGCGGTGCGCGACAGCTACCCCAGCCTGTCGCATCGCTATTACCGGCTGAAGGCGCGCTGGTTTGGGGTCGAGGCTTTGCCGTTCTGGGATCGGAACGCGCCGTTGCCCGAGGACGATGACCGGCTGATCCCGTGGCCCGAGGCCGAGGCGACGGTGCTTTCGGCCTACCGCGCCTTCTCGCCCGAGATGGCGATGGTCGGCAGCCGCTTTTTCGCGGCACCCTGGATCGATGCGCCGGTGCGGCCGGGGAAGGCGTCGGGCGCATTCGCCCATCCGACGGTGCCGGCGGCACACCCTTATCTGTTGCTGAACTATCAGGGGCGGGTGCGCGACGTGATGACCCTGGCGCATGAATTGGGTCACGGCGTCCATCAGGTGCTGGCGGCACAGCAGGGCTATTTGATGGCCGACACGCCGCTGACCTTGGCGGAAACCGCCTCGGTTTTCGGCGAGATGCTGACCTTCCGCAGCCTGCTGGCGCGCGAGACCGACCCGCGCCGCCGCCGCATCATGCTCGCCGGCAAGGTCGAGGACATGCTGAACACGGTGGTGCGGCAGATCGCCTTCGCCACGTTTGAAATACGGGTGCACGACGAGCGCCGCGAAGCCGAGCTGACCCCCGACCGGCTCGCCGAAATCTGGCTCGAAGTGCAGCGCGAGAGCCTTGGGCCGGCGGTCCGCCTCGACGGCGTCTATCGCCACTACTGGTCCTACATCCCGCATTTCATTCACACGCCGTTTTATGTTTATGCCTATGCCTTTGGCGATTGCCTGGTGAACTCGCTCTACGCGGCTTACCAGGAGGCGCATCTGGGCTTTGCCGAGCGCTATCTCGAGATGCTGCGCGCCGGCGGCACGTTGCGTCACCGCGAGCTGCTTGGCGCCGTTCGGTCTCGACGCCGCCGACCCGGCCTTCTGGTCGAAGGGCCTGTCGGTCGTCGCCGGCTTTATCGACGAGCTCGAACGCCTGGGCTGAGCCTGCCGGATCAACCACGCGCGGCTTTGCGGTCGCGCCGTTGCCTCTATTCGAAGCTCGTGCCGCTCGGGGCCAAACCTGAACCTTCCCGGGAGCTGATGCTATCGTCGGGTCGGGTCACGCCCGACCCTCATCCAAGGAGAATCCGACCATGGAGAAGCCGAGCTATCAATCAGCGCTGATCGTCGGCGCCGGGCGGGGCCTCAGCGCCTCCCTGGCGCGGCTCTTCGCCGGCGAAGGGATGCGGCTGGCGCTGGCCGCCCGCGACACGGGAAAGCTGGCGCCGCTATGCACTGAGACCGGCGCCAAGGCCTTTCCATGCGACGCGGTCGATCCGGCCCAGGTGGCGCGGATGTTTACAGAAGTCGAGGCCGCGATCGGCGCGCCGGAGGTCGTCGTCTACAACGCCAGCGCGCGCGCCCGCGGCCCGGTCGCCGAGCTGGTCCCGGCCGAGGTCGAGCACGCGATCATGGTCAGCGGCTATGGCGGGTTTCTGGTGGCGCGCGAGGCGGTCGCCCGGATGCTGCCGAAGGGGCAGGGGGCGGTGCTGTTCACCGGCGCCTCGGCAAGCGTCAAGGGCTATCCCTTATCGGCGCCGTTTGCGATGGGCAAGTTCGCGCTGCGCGGCCTGGCCCAGAGCATGGCCCGCGAATTGGCGCCGCAGGGCATCCATGTCGCACACTTTGTCATCGACGGGGCGATCCGCAATCCCGGTCGGGTCGAGCCGGCCGACAAGCCCGACAGCATGCTCGATCCCGACGCGATCGCGGCGACCTATCTGAGCGTGCTGGCTCAGCCGCGCTCGGCCTGGACCTGGGAGGTCGAATTGCGGCCGTGGGTCGAGCGCTTCTGAGAGCGTGCGAACTAAAGCCCAAAACTCTGTCATTCCGGGGCGCGGACGCTGCTGAGACTCATCGAAGGGCCGCGAGCCCGGAACCTATGAGCACAGGACGGCGAACATGCTGGAATGCGGCTGTTCATGGGTTCCGGGCTCGGCCCTTCGGACCGCCCCGGAATGACGCTTGTTGATCCGTCAGTTTTTCACAAGTTCCGAGCGCTGCTCACGCGGGGGTTGCGGCGCCGGCTGTCAGCCCCAGAGCGGCGGCAAGCACGGTCCCGACCGGGAGTGCTGAGAGGTCGGGCTCGATCAGCACCCGCACCGCCGCACCCCGCGGCGCGCACAGGCTTGGCTCAGAAGCGCTTGAGAATAGTGCTACGACCGGATTGCCGCCCGCCGCCGCCATATGCGTCGCACCGGTGTCGTTGCCGATCGTCAGCGCGGCGGCTTGTGCCAGCGCCGCCAGCGCCGCGAGGTCGGTGCGGCCGACCAGGTCGACGGCCTCGGGGCAGGCGGCCACAATCGCCCGGCCGATCGCCTCTTCGCCGGCGACGCCTATGACGACCGGAAGGTAGCCGGCCCGCGCCAGCGCGCGGGCCAGCTCGCCAAAGTGCTCCGCGGGCCAGCGTTTTGCCGGGCGCCCCGGCGAGGAGCCGGCGATCAGCATGACAAAGCGCCGGCCGACGAGCACCGCCGGCAATTCGCCGGGAGCGGGCAACCGGGGCATCAGCGAGACCGGGTAAATCCCGGCCATCAGCAGCTGCTCGGCCTGGCGGTCCATCGTGTGCTGCCGGTCTCGTTCGAGATTGGCATGGGGGTGCGAGCAGCGCCGCGCGGTGCCCGACCATTCGCTGCGCCGGCCCGGCCGCAACAGCCAGAAACAGGCGTTCGAGCGGTCGGAGGTCTGGAAATCGTAGACCCGGTCGAAGTTTCCGTCGCGCAGCGTGCGGCGCAGCGCAAGCCATCCGCACAGATCGAATATCTGTGGCCTGCGATCGATCAGGATGGCGTCGAACAACCCGCTCTGGCGTGCGATCGCGGCATAGCGGCCGGTCGTCAGAAGACTCAGGTGATCGCCGGCGTGGTGGCGCCTGATGTCCGGCACCGGGCCCAACGCTTGGATCAAGTCGCCGAGCGCGCCGAGCTTGACGATCAGGATGCGACGCAGGCGGCTCGCCGGGGCCGCGACTCCCGGTTGGGCCCGAAGGCCGGCGAGGGCGGCGAGGTCGATGTGCTGCCCAAGCTCCTCGAAGGCACGGAACACCGCCGCATGGCGTGCGGTCTGCGGGGAGCCAAGCGCCGACCACAGCGCCTCGACCACCTGCCGCGCGGCGATAATCGCCACGGAACCGGCGGCCTCGGCAACGAACTGCCGAGCATCCTCGGCGGCCTGGGCGGAGGCGGTGACCAGCGCGCCGCGGCGCCGCAGCCCGAGCGCCCGCCCGGCGAGATGCGCGAGGCAGATGTCGTCGCCCCAGCCCTGCCGCAGTCGATAGATGTCACAGGCGATTTGGTAGCGGCGATCGGCTGTGCGCCGGGCCTCGTTCCAGGCGAAGAACGCATTGAGCGGGGTCCCGTCCGGAAACATGCCGGCATGCAGCTGCGGCGCTGGGCACGGTCGCGGAGTGGTGATAGCAGGTAAGCGCTCATTAACGGTCATCGGCGTATTCTGCCTTCTTGACACTGGTTTGTGGGCGCTGCTCTTGTGCCGTGGCAATCGGAGCCGTCCGCGAGTAGTGGGGGGACGCGCGGCCAGGGGGCTAGCTCCGGTTTCGGGGATCAGGTGCAAGCATGGCGGTTTCGTGAGCAACAGCGCACGTGGGCGGGGGGCCACGCCCGGGTCTGGCCTCGGGCCGATCGCCGCGCCGGTTGCGCCACTTCGTGGTGGCGCGTCATGAGCGGGCTTTTTGGTCCCGCGCTCCGCGAGGCTGCGGAGCACGAACGGCGCCCGGATCGGCCCCATGGCGCATCGCCGGCGCCTGGGCCGGAGCTGGCGCCCGGGCCGGAGCTGGCGCCTGGGCCGGAGCTGGCGCCTGGGCCGGAGCCGGCGCCTGGGCCGGAGCTGGCGGTCGTAATCCCGACCTTTAACGAGCGCGGCAATGTCGGCCTGTTGGCGGAGCGGCTGGAAGTGGTGCTGGCCGGCATCGACTGGGAAGCGGTGTTTGTCGATGACGATTCGGCGGATGGAACCGCCGATTATCTGCGGCTGCTGGGCCGGGCGGATCGCCGCATCCGCTGCATTCGCCGGGTCGGCCGGCGCGGTTTGAGCTCGGCCTGCATCGAGGGCATGCTGGCAACCCCGGCACCCTACATCGCGGTCATCGACGGCGATCTGCAGCACGACGAAGCCCTGTTGCCGCAGATGCTCGAGCTGTTGAAGCGGCAGCCGACCGACCTCGTCGTCGCCAGCCGCTATATGGCGAGCGGTGCGGCGGATGGGCTGTCGCCCAAGCGCCGCCGCTTGAGCCGCGCCGGGGTATGGCTCGCCAGGACCCTGTTGAAATCGGAGATGACGGATCCCGTCAGCGGGTTTTTTATGATGCGCCACGCCGTCGCCGACGCCGCAGCGCCGCGCCTGTCCGGGGTCGGAACCAAGATCCTGATCGATCTGCTGGCTTCCTCGCCGCGCGGACTGTCGGTGGCGGAGCTGCCGTACCGCTTTCGCGGGCGCAACGAGGGCAGCAGCAAGCTCGATTGGTACACCGCGTTCGAATATCTGGCGCTGCTGGTTGAAAAGACCAGCGGCCGATTGCTTCCGGCAAAATTCCTGCTGTTCGGGCTGGTCGGCGCCAGCGGCATGGTGGTCAACCTGGTGATGCTGCGGGTGCTGCTGGCCGCTTTTGGCTTTGTCGATGCGCAGGCCGCGGCAACGATTATCGCGATGGTCTGGAACTTCGTGTTGAACAACAGCCTGACCTATCGCGATTGCCGGCTGACCGGCTGGCGGGCGGTGCGCGGCTTGGCCTCGTTTATGGCGGTGTGCGGCCTCGGCGCCGTGATCAATGTGCTGGTTGCGCGCGACCTCTACGCCGCGACTGGAATGTGGCTTGCCGCCGGCGCCGGCGGCGCTGCGGTCGGCGCATTGCTCAATTATGCGCTGAGCTCGATGTTCACCTGGGGCCGCCGGCTCTCTTGACCGGCGCGTTGCGCTCATTCGCCGCACCCGGAGCTGGGACAGCGCTAGGTTCAGGAGCCGATGCGCAATGTTCGAGGCGGAAGCTCGCTGGTTGTGCCGCGCGCTCGACGGGTTTGCCGCCGATCGATTGTCACCGCTGCTCAACCTCGGCAGCAGCACCGCTGCGTTCCGAGAACGGACCCAACCGTGGACCGAGCAGCTTCTGTTTCGACCGCTGCGCGCCCGCGGCATCGAAATTTCCCATGTCGATATGCGCGATGGGGCGGGTGTCGATGTCCGGGCCGATCTGGCTGACGCGGCGGATCTGCCGCGGCTGCGCGCGCGCCGGCCGCAGGCACTGTTGTGCTGCAATATCCTGGAGCACGTTGCCGATCCTTACCTGCTGGCGCGTCATTGCCTCGATCTGCTGGAGAGCGGCGGGCTCGTATTTGTCACCGTGCCGTTCAGCTATCCTCATCACCGCGATCCGATCGACACGATGTACCGACCGAGCCCCAGCGAATTGGCGACCCTGTTCGCCGGCGCGCGGCTGCTCGAGGCCGCGATCATCGGCGCCGGCGCGTCCTATCGCGACGACGTGCGGCGCCGGCCCTGGATTCTGCTGCGCCATGTAGCCCGCTTTCCGGCGCCGTTCATATCGCTGGAAAAGTGGAAGCGATCGATGGCGAAGCTCTATTGGCTTGGCGCCGAATATCGCATCACCTGCGGCGTGTTCGAGAAGCTCTGAGCCGATGGCGCTGCGCACCATGGCCGCATGCGCTATGGCCCGGCGCGCGTCGCCGCGATCCGCGATCAGGCGTTGTCCCGGCGCTGGGCTGGTCGCTACTATCGCCCGATGCGCGTCCTCTATCACGTCCTCCTGTCCCCGGCCGCGCGCAAGGTGCGGGTCGTGCTGCGGGAGAAAAGCCTCGACTTCACGTTGAAGGCGGAAAAGACCTGGGAGCGGCGGCCGGAATTCCTGGCGCTCAACCCGGCCGGCGAGGTGCCGGTGCTGATCGAGCCCGACGGCACCGTGCTCGCCGAATTCGGCGGCGATCGTCGAATATCTCGACGAGGTCTATCGCGAGAAGCTGCTGATCGGCATCAACCCGGTCGATCGCGCCGAGGTGCGCCGCCTGACCGCCTGGTTCGACGTCAAGATGAACCTCGAAGTGACCGAGAACCTGCTCGGCGAAAAGATGATGAAGCGCTATTTCGGGCATGGGCAGCCGAACTCGCGGGCGATCCGCGCCGGCCATGCCAATCTGCCGCATCACCTCGATTATATCGGCTATCTGATCGAGCGGCGGCGCTGGCTCGCCGGCGACCATTTTTCGATCGCCGACATCAGTGCCGCGGCGCAGCTGTCCAGCCTCGACTATCTCGGCGACGTGCCGTGGGACGCGCACGAGCCAGCCAAGGAATGGTACGCGCGGATCAAGTCGCGGCCGAGCTTTCGCCCGATTCTCGCCGACCACCTGCCGGGGGTTCCGCCGCCCGCGCACTACGCCGACCTCGATTTCTGAGCTTCCTCCTTCGGCGCTCCGCGCGGCTCTAGGCCGGCCGGGCTTGCCGAGCGCCGTCGGGCGAGGAATGCGGGGGCGCTGGCGGTTTGGTCTCGGGCATCGCCGCGGCGACCAGAGCAGCGGCAAAGACGGCGACCCCGGCCATTCCAAGAAAGCTGGCGGCGCCGCCGAATTGATCGGCCACCAGCCCAGCTGCGGTCGTGCTGAGCGTCGCGCCGCCGCCGACGGCCAGCCCGACAAGGCCGAGGCAGGTCGTGTAGTGGCCGGTCTTGCGGGTGATATCGGCGATGATCAGCGGCGTCATCACCCCAAGCGCCGCAGCGCTCAGCCCGTCGAGCAGCTGGATCAGGATCATCAGGAACGGGTTGGCGACCCCGGCCAGCAGCACGCCACGGATCGGCAGCACCACAAAGCCGACCAGCAGCACCGGGCGCCGCCCCCAGCTCTCGGCGGCGCGCCCCGCCCAGGGCGAGACCAGCGCGGTGATGAATTGCGGCCCAACGATGCAGGCGGCGATCACCAGCGGCGCCACCCGCCCCGCCCGCTCGGTCACCAGCCCGGCGGCGATCGGCAGCATCGCCGCGTTGGCGAGCTGGAACAGGGCGGCGCAGAGACAAAAGATCAGCAGCCGGCGGTCGCTGAGAAACCGCCAGGACCGGCCGGGAGCCTCGGGCGGGTCGGCTGGAGCCGGCTCGGGTGCCGCGGCCTGCGGAGCGCGCCAGGAATGCTCCCTGCCGATCGCCTTGAGCGCGCCCAGCGCCGGCAGCCCGAGCGCGCCGGTCAACAAAAAGACCGCGCGGCCCGACAGGTAAAAGCCGAACAGGCCCATCATCCCGGCGGCGAACGCATTGCCGAGCGCGGCATAGCGCGCGTTGCGGCCGAGCCGCTCGCCGAGCGCGTGGTGGCCGACCAGGGCCAGGCTCAGCGCCGCGATCGCCGGGCCGAGAGCGGAGCTGGCAAAGGCGTGCAGCACCTCGGCCGAAGCGATCGGCAGAAAGGCCGGCCATAGCGCGATGCACAGCGCGCTCGCCATCACCGCAACGATCGCGGCGGCGGCCGCGGCGCGCTTGCTGCCGATCGCGTCGACGAGCGCACCGCCCGGAACCTGGCTCGCCATCGCGGCGATCGTGCCGGCGCTCAGCACCTCGCCGATGGCGCCCAGGGTCCAGCCCGCGCTGGTCAGGTAGACCGAGATGAACGGGCCGAAACCGGTCTGGAAATTGGCAACAAAGAAGTTGAGCCAATCGAGCCCGCGCAGAGGACGGCTCAGCACCGGGGAAAAGGCCGAACCCCGATCTGTGATCTCGCTCGAACGGCGATCGCGAATAGCGTCACCGCGAAGCGTTGGGTGGCGGACTGCTCTGGCCCGAGCGCGGCAGGGTCACGATCGAGACTGGCTGGTCCGCACCCTTGTATTCGGGCGCCGCCTCGAGCTGCTTGCGGCTGATGTCGAGGGCGATGACGTTTTTCTGCTCGCCCATGTCAAACAGCAGGGCGCCCCAGTCGATCGCAATCTTGCGGGTGCCGACGCCGAGAAACCCGCCGAAATCGATCACCGCGGCGCGCGGCTTGCCGGCCTGGTCGAACAGCACATCGACGATCGGGCCCATCTTCTCGCCGGTCGCGCTGACCACGTCCTTGCCGAGGATCGGCATCAGGTGGTCTCCTGGAACACGCTGCAGCTCGGTCGCTTGCGACGGAGCGCTGCCGCTCGGCGCGGTGGGGGCGGCGCAGGCCGGCGGTGCTCCGAGTACCGCGGCAAGGCTCACGCTGGCGGCAAATGCCAGGGCCAGCGCGGCACCGGGCGCGCGGCGAGAGGTGCGGTGGCCGGGTGCGTCATTGAACCGCAGGGTGGCCGCGGACCCGCGGTGCGGTCGGCGCTGCTGGCTGCGGCGATCGAGTATTCCATGACTGGGCTGCAGCGTCGGCGCTCCGAACAGGAATAGAGTCCTCCTCGCTCCGTTAGCGCTTCAGAAGGCGCGTTCCGAACCGGAGCGCGGCCTCATCCAGAACCGAGGACCTGCAATGAAGCTTGGGGGGTTCGCCGATGTCAACAGCATGTCAACGCGGGAATCTTGTTCGCTTGGGTTGAGCAGTAGCGTTTCAACTTTGGGGAGATCGGGAAATACATGATGAGTGCAGAGCGATCGATGCAGCGGCCTTTCCGCCGGTTCTCGACCGCGCGCCTGAGGGCCGCTGGGGCCCGAGGCGCCGGGTCTCGGCCCCGCCAGGACCTTCCTGGGCCCGATCCGGGGGCTGCATCGTTCCCGCGCCGCCCGATCGCGTTCTTGTGGCATTACGCCAAGCGGCGGCCGCTGCTGCACCTGACCGCGATCGCCTCGGTTGCCGGCGCCGCCAGCTTTGCTTCTTTCGCCCAATACGGCTTGAAGATGATCGTCGATGCGATGGCCGCCGGTCCGCAGCATATCGCGCAGGTCTGGTTGGCGCTCGGCGTGTTCGCCGCGCTGACGGCCGGGGAAAGCGTGCTGTGGCGCTTCGGCAGCTGGTCCGGCTACCGGGCAATGCTGGTCGACAAGGCGGAAGCGAAATTCGACCTGTTCAACCATCTGAGCGGCCATTGCAGCCGGTACTTTGCCGACCGGATGGGCGGCGCCTTGGCCAACCGGGTCTCCGCCGCCGGCGATGCGCTGCAGCAGGTGCATTCGATCACCATGTTCAACGTCGTCCCGGTCTGCGCCGATTTCGTCGCCGCCCTGGCGATGCTGGCGACGGTGCAATGGCAGCTCGTCGCCGCACTCTGCGCCTTTGTCGCGGTGATGGCCGGCGGGCTCGCCCGGTTCAGCCATCGCGGCGCGGCCCGGCATCGCCTGCACGCCGATCGGGCCGCCGAGGTCGGCGGCGAGCTGGTCGATGTTCTTTCCAACATATGGCTGGTCAAGGCCTTTTCGGCCCGCACCCGCGAGCGCGCCCGGTTCGAGCGGCTGCTGAAAAGCGAGGAGAGCGCGCATCGCGGCAGCCTGATGTATGTCGAGCGGCTGCGGGTGTTCCACGATCTTGGCCTGTGGCTGATGGCCGGCGGCATGCTCGCCTGGACCTTGCATCTGTGGAGCCGGGGCACGATCACCCCAGGCGACGTGATCCTGACCGTGGCGCTGGCGCTGCGCATCCTGCACGGCTCGCGCGATTTCGCGTTCGCCATGGTCAACACCACCCAGTACCTCAGCCGCATCGGCGAATCGATCGAGGTGATCGGCGAAAACCACCGGGTGCTCGACCCGCCGGACGCGGCCCAATGGGTTCATCTCGGCGGCAGCATCGCGTTCGAGGATGTCGATTTCTGCTATCCGGGTGGGCAGGAAGTGTTTCGCGGGTTCAACCTGCGGGTCCAGCCTGGCGAGCACGTCGCGATCGTCGGGCCTTCGGGCGCCGGCAAATCGACCCTGATCGCCCTCTTGCAGCGCCTGGTCGATGTCGATCACGGCCGCATCCTGATCGACGATCAGGACAGCCGGGCGATGGCTCAGGACAGCCTGCGCGCCGCGATCGCGGTGGTGCCCCAGGATGTTTCGCTGCTGCACCGTTCGGTGCTCGAAAACATTCGCTATGCCCGGCCGGAGGCGAATGACGCCGAGGTGCTGGCCGCGGCGCGGGCGGCGCGGTGCGACGAGTTTATCCGCGAATTGCCGCAAGGCTACGCCACGATCGTCGGCGAGCGCGGCACCAAGCTGTCGGGCGGCCAGCGGCAGCGCATCGCCATCGCCCGCGCGCTGATGAAAGACGCCCCGATTATCGTGCTCGACGAGGCGACCTCGGCGCTCGACAGCGCGTCGGAGATCGAAATCCAGCAGGCGCTTGGCGTCTTGATGCGCGGCCGCACCGTGCTGGCGATCGCCCACCGGCTGTCGACGGTGGCGAATTTCGACCGGGTCGTCGTGCTCGAGCGCGGCGCCATCGTCGAGGACGGCAGCCCCGTGGAGCTGCGCCGCCGGCGCGGCAGGTTCGATCGCATGTGGCGGCTGCAGCAGGGCAAAGCCCTCGAACTCGCCGATTGAGCCGCCCGGCCGCAGGTCCTCTCAGTCGGCGTAATAGTGGGTTTCGTAGAGCAGGCAGCCGCCATTCGACTTGAACGGGCCGTGCACCGCCCCCGGCGGCCGGCAGGCGTAGGTGCCGGCGGCGAAGTTCTCGCCGCCCTGGCCTTCGGCGTCGTTGCCGACGGTCAGGTCGCCCGACAGCAGATAGACCTCCTCCCAGTAGTCGTGAACAAAGGGTGCGGTCGTGAACACGCCCGGGGCAAAACGCAGCAGGCGGGTCCGGCTGCCGCGGTGCGCGTTCTCGTCGAGCGCGCCGGCCAGGACCTTCTGCTCGATGCCGGCGGGATAGCCCGGCGGCGTCTCCCAGCCGGTGCTCATATCGAGGCGGTGAAATTCCAGATGCGGCTTGTCGGGGTGCATCGGGCAGTTCCTCGTCGGCGGCGAATGCGTGGCTTTACCGCATCGGCATCGCAACCGGCAATCCCGCCTTGCCGGGTTTCGGCATTACCGGGCCTGGCCGAAAGGGCGTAGGCTCCGCACGGGATTTACCAACCAACCGGAGGGAGCGATGCGCGGCGTGGTGTTCACGGGCGAGCGGGAAATCGAGCTGATGGAGTTTCCGGACCCGAGTCCGGGGCCGGGCGAGGTCGTCGTCGAGATGAAGGCCTCTGGCATGTGCGGCAGCGACCTGCACCAGTACCGCCGGCCGAAATCGGGAGGCGAGTCGATCGGCGGCTTGCCGGTCAACCCAAACCCGGTGATCGGCGGGCACGAGCCCTGCGGCGATCGTCGCCGCGGTGGGCCTCGGCGTCGACCCGAAGCAGGCGAGGGTCGGCGAGCGGGTCATGGTGCACCACTACAAGGGCTGCACCGTGTGCAGCCATTGCCGCTCCGGCTGGTCGCAATTGTGCCAGGAGGAGCCGGTCCTGGTCTACGGCAACAACGCTCATGGCGGGCACGCGCGCTGGCTCAAGGTGCCGGCTTTCACCGTGGTCCCGCTGCATGACGAATTGTCGTTCAGCGCCGGGGCGGCGATCGCCTGCGGCACCGGCACCGCCTACGGCGCGCTTGCGCCGGCTGAACCTCTCCGGCAACGACACGATCGCGCTGTTCGGCCAGGGCCCGGTCGGCCTGTCGGCGACCCAGCTCGCCACGGCGATGGGGGCGCGGGTCATCGCCCTCGACGTCAGCCCCGAGCGGCTCGAACGGGCCAAGGCGTTCGGCGCGTGGCAGACGGTCAACCCGCGCTCGAACGACCCGGTCGGCGCGATCAAGGATTTGACCCATGGCGGCGCCGACTGCACGCTCGATACTTCGAGCCAGCCCGAGGGCCGCATCGCCGCGGTGCGCAGCGCCAAGGTGTGGGGCACCGTCGCCTTTGTCGGCGAGCGCAACAATGTGACGATCGACGTCAGCCCCGACATGCTGCGAAAGCAGCTGACGATCATCGGCTCCTGGACCTTCTCGTGGCAGGGCCAGGCTGATTGCGCCCAGTTCTGCGTCGATCGCAAGGTCGAGGTCGATCGTCTGTTCACCCACCAGTGGCAGCTCGACCAGGCCGAGGAGGCCTATCGCCTGTTCGACACCCAGACCACGGGCAAGGGCGTGTTTTTGATGTGAGTTCCCATCACCCACCGTCGCTGCCGCGACGGTCCCCCCTCTCCCGCGCTGCGGGAGAGGGTGCCGAGCGTAGAGAGGCGGGTGAGGGTGCGCGCCGCCGCCCTAAGCCGCGCGGGTGTAGCGGCGGCAGACGTAGCGCAGATGGTCGCGGAAATGCGGGCGCAGCTGCTGCGTCCAAGGCGTGTCGGCGGCTTTTCGCCATGCCTCCCCGCGCACCACCTCGGGCGAGTTCAGGTGGTAGAGCGCCACATAGCGCTGCGTCCCGCCGGTGCCGCGGTAGCGCCGGGCGCACAACACGCCCGGAACCGAGCCCAGCGCCGGGATATGCTCGGTGTTGTACCATTCGTTGAATTCGTGCTCTTGGTCGGGGGCGACGTTCATCCCGACCATCAGGAGGCCACCGGCCCCGCGCGGGGCGGTGCGGTCGCCGGGGACCAGTTGCTCGCCCTCATAGCGCAGGATGCCCTTGCGGAACTTGGCGGTGCGCTTGGTCCAGGGCGAGCCGTTGTCGCCGCCGACCGCGAGATAGGCCGGGCTGTGCAGCACGCCGACATTGTCGAGATCGTAGGTCGCGACCGAGATCTTCGGGTTGTCGTCGGCGATCCAGCGATCGGCGTTTAGAAACCCCGGCACCCGCAGGCGCTCGGGAACGTGTTCGAGATCATACCAGTCGTGGAACTCGTCCTCGGGCGCGGCCGAGAAATCCATTGCCGCGATCAAAATGCCCTTGGCCATCATTTCCTCCCGCAACTGTCGTCGAAAACGCTCGGGCCATCTTCGGCGAGACCGGCCGCACTTTCCAGCAAAACCGGTCGGTCCAGGAGATCGCTCGAAAACACCGTTGAGCGGCCCCGGTTCGCGCCGCGCGCGGGGCGTTGCTGGCGGCCGGCGGAAGAGGTCGTCGGCAGCCCGCCGGAAATCTCACCCGAAGCGGTTCGAGCGGGGGAAGCCGTTGGGGACGAGGCGGCCGGCGCCGCCGCGCGGGCCGAGCCACGCGCCGAGATCGGTTTCGGTGCGGGTGCGCCCCCGGGCGGCCGGACCTTCCTGGCCGTTGCGGGGCTCGCCCTGGCGCCAGGTGAGGCCGTCCGCGAGGCGAAACACCTTGGCGTCGGCGAGCCCGCCCATCCGGTAGCGCTGCAGGATCACGCCGCGGCCGCGGGTCATCAGCGGGATATCGTCGAGCCGGACCACCAGCATCCGCCGGTTGTCGCCGACAAAGGCCACGGCGTCGCCGCCTTCCGCCTGGAGGCAAATCCGCGCCGCGGCGCCATCGCCCGGGTTCAGCACCTGCTTGCCGGCGCGGGTCTGGGCCATCGCTTCCTCGCCATCGACGACAAAGCCGCGCCCGTCGCTCGCCGCGACCAGCAATTCCATGCCGGGCCGATAAGGGAACATCGTGACGATGTCGTGCTCGTTGGCCAGATCGACCATCAGCCGCAAGGGCTCGCCCTGGCCGCGCCCGCCCGGCAGCCGGTCGACCGGGATTGTGTAGAAACGGCCATTGGTCGCGAACACGATCAGCCGGTCGGTGGTCTCGGCGGCGATCGCAAAGCGCGGCCCGTCGCCTTCCTTGTATTTCTGCTCGGCGGCGGTCCCGTTGTGCCCCTTGACCGCGCGCACCCAGCCCTTGGCCGACAAGAGCACCGTCACCGGCTCGCGCTCGATCAGCGCCGCTGCCTGGATCTCGGTCGGCGCCGGCGCTTCGGCGAGCGCGGTGCGCCGGCGGCCAAGCGGCGTGTCGCCACCGAACTCCGGCGGCAGTTTCGCGAACCTCCTTGGCGATTGCGCTCCACTGCCGGCGCTCGCTCGCCAGCAGCCGCGCGAGCCCGGCCTCCTCGGCCGAGAGCGCCGCCATTTCCTTGCGGATCGCGATCTCTTCGAGGCGGCGCAACGCGCGCAGCCGCATGTTCAGGATCGCCTCGGCCTGGGTCTCGGTCAATTCCCAGCGCGCGATCATCCGGGCCTTGGGGTCGTCGGCCTCGCGGATGATCGCGGATCACCTCGTCGAGGTTGAGGTAGACGATGATCTGGCCCTTGCAGGATCTCGATGCGGTGGGCGACCGCGGCCAGGCGATGGCGGCTCGTGCGCAGCAGCACCTCGCGGCGATGATCGAGAAAGGCCTGCAACGCCTCCTTCAGGCTCATCACCCGCGGCACGCCCATCGGGTCGAGCACGTTGAGGTTCAGCGGCACCCGGATTTCGAGCTCGGTCAGCCGGAACAGCTGCTCCATCAGCATCTCGGCCTCGACATTGCGCGTCTTCGGCTCGAGCACGAGGCGGACATCCTCGGTCGATTCGTCGCGGATATCGGCGAGGAGCGGCAGCTTTTTCTCTTCGAGCAGTGCTGCGATGCGTTCGATCAGCCGTCCTTTCGGGATGCCGTACGGGATTTCGCTGACGACGATCTGATAGGCGCCGTGCCCCAGCGCCTCCTTCTGCCAGCGGGCGCGCAGGCGGAAGCTGCCGCGGCCGGTCTGATAGGCAAGGCGGATGTTCTCGGCCGGCTCGACCAGCACGCCGCCGGTTGGGAAATCCGGGCCGGGAATGTGGGCGTGCAGGGCCTCGACTGACGCGGCCGGATCGTCGATCAGCTGCAACAGGGCGGCGCACAACTCGCCGGCATTGTGCGGCGGGATGCTGGTCGCCATGCCGACCGCGATGCCCGAGGCGCCGTTAGCCAGCAGGTTCGGAAAGCGCGCCGGCAGCACCACCGGCTCGCGGTCCTCGCCGTCATAGGTCTGGCGGAAATCGACCGCGTCCTCGTCGATGCCGTCGAGCATCGCCTGCGCCACCGCCGAGAGCCGGCTCTCGGTGTAGCGCATTGCCGCGGCGTTATCGCCGTCGATATTGCCGAAATTGCCCTGGCCGTCGACCAACGGATAGCGTTGCGCGAAATCCTGCGCGAGGCGAACCAGCGCGTCGTAGACGGCCAATTCGCCATGCGGGTGAAACTTGCCGATCACGTCGCCGACGACGCGGGCGCATTTCTTGTAGCCCGAGGCTGGGTCGAGGCGCAGCTGCTGCATCGCGTGCAGGATGCGGCGATGCACCGGCTTCAGCCCGTCGCGCACATCGGGCAGCGAGCGCGACATGATCGTCGACAGCGCGTAGGAAAGATAGCGCTCGCCGAGCGCCGCGGCAAAGTCGATGTCGCGGATCTCGCCGGAGAGAGCGCTTTCTGACATTTAGTCGATAACCTTGGATTGTTCAGCTGCCGATGTTACCAGCCGCGGCTCGCTGCTGCAGGCGTTGGGCGAGGCGCGCGCGCGCCGGCGGCAGGGTGCGGCCTTGCGGAAGCAGGACGTGGTGCAGCAGGAAATGCTCGGTCAGGCGCAGGCCGGCCGCGATCTCGGCGCCGTCGGCAGCCGCCTCGCTCCATAAAAAACCAGGCAATCTGAGCAGCTTGTCGTGATAGGGCCGGCCGGCGGCGCGACCGACCGCGCGGCCCGAGCGGGGCGAGACATAGGCGAGATCGGTGGTGGCGCCGGTGGCGGCGCACCGGGTCAGATCAAGGCCAAAGCCGAGTGATGCGAGCAGACGGCACTCCCATTCGACATAGCGGGCCGGCCAATCGCCCGCCGAATTGAGGGCCTGGAGCAACGCCCCGAACGCCGCGAACACATCGCCATGCGGCTCGCGCTCGGGCAGGGTGGCGGCGACCATTGCGGCGGCCGCGGCGAGCCCGGCAAGCCGGTCGGGGTCGTCGATCAGGCGGGCGGCGTGCGCGCGCGCCAATTCGCAGGCGAGGGTGCCGAGATGCTCCGACAGGCGCCCGCGCCACACCGCCGCGACCTGGTTGCCCGGCTGCAGCACGGCGCGGGCCTTGGGCGACTGGCCGCCGCGCACCAGCCCCAGATGCCGGCCGTGCTCGCGGGTCAACAGCTCGACGATCGCCCCGCTCTCGCCGTGCCGCCGCACGGCGGCGACGAACCCCTCGTCCCGCCATTCCATCGTTCTTTTTTCTCAGGCGTTGTAATCGAGCCCGAGTGCCACAAAGCGCTCGCGGTCCTCGCCCCAGTTCTCGCCGCACCTTGACGAACAGGAACAGATGGACCCGGCGCTCCAGCAGGCGCTCGAGCTCGGCGCGGGCGCGGGCGCCGATCGTCTTGATCCGCTGACCGCCTTCGCCGAGCACGATCGCCCGCTGGCTGGTCCGCTCGACATAGATCACCTGCTCGATGCGCACGCTGCCGTCGCGCCGGTTCTCCCAGCTCTCGGTCTCGACCGTCGAGGCGTAAGGCAACTCGTCGTGCAATTGCAGAAAGACCTGCTCGCGGGTGATTTCGGCGGCGATCAGGCGCTCGGGCGCGTCCGACAGCTGATCTTCGGGAAAGAGCCAAGGGCCCGCTGGCACCGCGGCGGCGAGATGCCGCTTCAAATCCTCGACGCCATCGCCATTGAGCCCGGAGATCATAAAGACCGGGTCGAACCGGCCTTCCTTCGACAGGGTCGCGGCCAAGCCGAGCAACGCGTCGCGGCGCACCAGATCGATCTTGTTCAGCGCCAGGATCGAGCTGCGGCCGCGCTGGGCCAGGCGCTCGAGGATGCGCCGGGTGTCGCGGTCGAGCCCGCGCGCGGCGTCGACCAGCAGCACGGTCGCGTCGGCATCCTCGGCCCCCGACCAGGCCGCCGACACCATCGCCCGGTCGAGCCGGCGGCGCGGCGCGAAGATGCCCGGCGTGTCGACGTAGACGAGCTGCGCCGGCCCCTCGATCGCAATGCCGAGCAGGCGCGAGCGCGTCGTCTGGGCCTTGGGGGTGACGATCGCCAGCTTATGGCCGACCAGGCGGTTCAACAGGGTCGATTTGCCGGCGTTCGGCGCGCCGATCAGCGCCACATAGCCGCAGCGGGTGGCTGACGACGCCTCAGCCATCGGCGCGACGCTCGGAGGGCGTAAAGGTCACGCGGCGTGGTGCTTGGCCCAATCGGCCACCTCGGCGTGGGTCGCGAACCACACCCCCTGATGCGACTTGGCGTGGCGGATGATCTCGTCGAGGATCCAGATGCGCGAGCGATAGCCGATCACGTGCGGGTGCATCGTCAATTGGAACAGGCCGCGCTCGGCATAGGCCGCGTCGAACTCGCGGCGGAAGATATCGAACACATCGCCGGGCGGGGTATAGGGCCGCAATGCCGAAAACCGGTTCATCATGAAATAGACCGCGTCGTCGCGCACCCATTCGACCGGCAATTCGACGACCCCGGTCGACGCGCCGTCGAGCAGCAATTCGTAGCAATCCTCGTCCGACATCAGCGACGAATTGTAGGCGAGCCCCATCTCCCGCTCGATTTCCAGAGTGTGCCAGCTGAAATCCCACGACGGCGTGCGCAACCCGACCGGCCGCACCCCGCTGGTTTTTTCGAGCGCATCGGCCGAGCGGCGCATCAGGTCGCGTTCGGCCTCGTAGGGCAGGATCGAGTTCAGCTCGTGAATCCAGCCATGGATGCCGATCTCGTGGCCCTCGGCGACCACCCGGCGCTGCTCGTCCGGGTGCAGCAGGGCGGTCACCGCCGGCACGTAAAAGCTGGCCTTCACCCCGTGCTTTTCCAGCACCTTGAGAATCCGCGGCACGCCGACCCGGCTGCCGTACTGGCCCCAGGCGAGCCGGCCGATCGAGTTGCCGCCGTCGCGCAGATCGCTGGTCTCGTGATCGCTGTCAAACGACAGTGCCACCGCGCAGCGCGCCCCGCCCGGCCATTCCGCCGGCCGCAACGCCCGCCCGGCGCGGACCCGCGCGACGCGGCGGCGCCATTCCTCCTCGGGCCACTGCCAGGGTTCGAGCTTCGGTTCGAGATCGGGTTTGCCAGCGCTCATGCCGTCCTCCTCATCCTCCGTGCCATGCCCGGCGGCGAGGGAGACGGGATTGGTCGGAGCGGTGAGATTCGAACTCACGACCCCCAGCACCCCATGCTGATGCGCTACCAGCCTGCGCTACGCTCCGACCGGGGCGGCTCCCGCCGAGGCGCGCATCATAATCATCCGCCCCCCGCCGCGCAACCGTGTTGGGTTGGGCTGCGCTGAGCGGACGACGCCTCGGCCGGCTATTGCAGTGGTGGGCCGGGCGCGGTAGTTGGCCTTGACGTTGACAGACCCGACCATGCCCTCCTCGACTTTCTTCCAGGCACTATGTGAGCGGATCAGGCGGCCGCCTCGGATTTGATCATGCGCTCGCTCACATCGAGCACCTCGATGCCGATCGCACGGCCATCGCTGTCGAAGTCAAGCATGATGCCCGGCGCCACCTCTTCGGTGCCGACGGATTTGACGCCCTCCGGGCCGAACCAGACAAACATCGCGTCCGCCTCGGGGTCGTAGGAAGTTCTGATCAGCGTCTCCATCCGCGATCGAAATGCACCGTGATGACAACCATGTCGAGCCCTCGGGCCGGTGCACAACCCTCAGAACGCGCCGGCCACTCCACGATCGCCCGATAAGATCGCGTCCTATCAGGATGACGCGGATCCGGGCGAGTCCTCCGGCGCTCGGAACGCCCGCTCCACCCATCCTTCGAGAATGTTGCGCCTATCGAGCGCTTCTTGCGCATGTTTTGTGAAACGAATTATTGCGCATCGTTATAGGCAAGGACCATGCGCTCCTCGACCCTTTTCCAAACGCGCTGCAAGGGCCGCGCGGATGTCCTCGGGCTCATCGGCATATTCGGCGTAGCAGCCCCAAGGCCTCGGCCATTCGATGCGGCTGCAATACTACTTCTCCGGCATGCCGGCCTTGCGCAGGCCCGCGAAATAAGTGGCTTCGAACAATTCCTGGACCTTTGGCACGCCCCAGAACCCGCCCCCGACCGCCCTCAGGCGGCCGATGCTCGAATATCTATCGTCCGGGCTCAGCCGGCGGGCTTCGGCAAGCTCGGCGGCAGCGTCCGCCAGGTCGCCTTGGAGAGCGTGGGCGGCAGCCAAGTGAGCCCACAGCCCTGGCACGGCAGCAATTGTAGCCCGCGCCTTTTCAAACCAGACGATCGCCTCGTCGGGCCGCGCCTGCAGTTGATACACCTCCCCGATCATCACATAGCGAAAACGATGCTGGGGTCGCGCGGGCCGATGCGGATGGCTTTCTCGGCGAGCGGGATCACCTCCTCCAGCGATCCGCTGAAGAGCTTGCACCACCAAGTCCCTGCAACGGCCCGGTCATATTGCGGTTGAGCGCCAGCGCCGCCTCGAACTCGGGAACCGCATCGCCATGCCTCATGGCGTCAAAACAGTGACTTTGACATAGTGCGCCCAGGGTATCCTGGTTCCCGCTCCAGAGCCGTCGATAAGTTTTCGGCGCAAGCAAGATCGACCCCGGCGACCGGGTAAATCCGAAGCGGACGCGGTTCACCAGCGCGCCTGCGAGGTAGGTATTCGCCTCGGCGGATCGGATCGAGACGGAGTGCCTGCTCGTACAAGCTGATCGCGTTCCGTAAATTTTCGGGAGTGGGCGGCCTTCCAAAAAAGTATTCGCGACCGCGGAAAACGTAGTCGAGCGCGTCGGGATGCTCGACCGGCCGATTGGCCTCGGCGGCAACCAGTTCCAGGTTGAGCGAAAACGCGAGACGGCCGGTGAACTCGCTCTGCAATGCGAAGAGATCGCTGATTTCGCGGTCGAAGCGCTCGGCCCACAGATGCGTGTCGGTGTCGGCGTCGATCAGCTGGGCATTGACGCGGACCCGGTTGCCGGAGCGTTCGAGGCTGCCCTCGACCACATACCGCACGCCAAATTCGCGGCCTATTTGCTTGGCGTCGATGGGCTTGTTCCGATAGGTCAGCGCGGTGTCGGCCGAGATTACGAGCGTCCCCGCCATGCGCGACAGATCGGTCGTCAGATCTTCGGTAACACCGTCGGCGAAATATTGCTGATCGCGTGCGACGCTCAGATCGGCGAACGGCAAGACGACAATCGACAGCCGCGGCGCCGCGCGTGTCTCATCGGACCCCGACGAGTGCAAATGCCATAACGCGAGCCCGGCGGCGATAAAGAGCAGAGCGCCGATGGCGCCGGCAATGATACGTTGCCGGGAGCGAAGATCTTTGCGCGATGGCGGCTGATCGGCGCATCCGAAGCGAAAGAGCCAATGGACAGCGCACGGCGTGGTTACCGGCGCGCCGGTGGACGCGCATGCCGGGCCGGTTGTCGGGACTCTGGCGTCGGGTTGCACCACCGGTGCGACAAAGCGGTAGCCGCGGCCGGGTATCGTCTGAATGCAGCTGCCGTTTGGTCGTTCCTCATCGAGAATGTGGCGGAGCGCGGCGATCTGCACCGGCAGGTTGCTGTACTCGACGATAGTCGCCGGCCACACCTTTTTGATGATCTCGTCCCGGGTGACGAGGTCTCCCGGCCGCTCGACCAAAACAGCGAGCAGTTCGCGCGCGAGAGCCGATCGCACCGCACAAAGGCGCCGCTTTGATCACGTCGGGAGGGCCGCTGCGGACGAGCGAAAATCCTCGTATCCGACGGTCGCCCTCACCCTCCCGCTGCGCGAGTCCCCTCCCTCTCTCCGCTTCCGGGGAGAGGGAGGGGGTGAGGGGCCGTCGCCGCGCGACGGTTGCGACCTCAGGTCTCGCGACTCGAAAAGCGCACGGTGGTGGCGCGGGCGCGGTAATCGGTCTTGACATTGACAAAACCGACCATCCTCTCCTCGACCATTTCCAGGCGCATTGTAGGGCGGGGCGGATATCCCTCCTCCCGCGTCGACCCGCCAGCAGCGTTACGCCGCTTCAACATCCACTCGCGAGAGATCGGCGTTGGGAAACCGCTGTCGAACGTCTAGCATTTCGAAGCCGACCACGCGGCCGTCCTCGTCGAAATCGAGAATGATGCCGTCGCTGACTTCTTCCGATTCCACAATTTACGCTTCGTCGAACCGAATGTACAAAGCGTCCGCCTCTTTATCCCACGTCATTCTCATGGCATCCGTGCCCTTGCCGTCGCCCGGCGATCGAAGAAGAGAGTGATCACCCGGAGTTCCGTTCCAGTATCAATAAACAACCCGGAGCATCCGATTGCCAAAGGCCGCGATCGGTGCATAGGCCCGAACCGCTCCGATATGGCGGGTATCGGGCTCTTCGAAAACCGGGCATCGCAGCACATGTTCGATCCAGTACGGGTCAATCTTGCGCTCGTCGAGCATGTCTTTCGCGTGCTTCGACAGAGCGATCGGCTTATCCGCCACGGGTCAATATCCGAGGGCCGAAAGGGGCGCGGGGAGGCGCCCCTTCGGTGACGCGCCCACCCTAACCCTCCCCCGCGGGCGGGGGAGGGAAGGGAGGGGGGTCAGGTTTCGCGGCTGGAGAAGCGCACGGTGGTGGCGCGGGCGCGGTAGTCAGTCTTGACGTTGACAAAGCCGACCATGCCCTCCTCGACCTTCTTCCACGCGCGTTGCAGGGCCGGGCGGATGCCCTCGGGCTCCTCGACATATTCGGCGTAGCAGCCCAAGGCCTCGGCCATCTTGTCGTAGCGCGTGTAACCGAGGTCGCGGCCGGGCTTGTTGTGCTCGGGGTCGGCGGTCCAGCCGCCGTTGAGGCTGATCACGCAGAGGAGCGGCAATTTGTGGCGCACCGCGGTGTCGAGCTCCATCGCGTTCTGCCCGAAGGAGCCGTCGCCGTGCAGGCAGATGACCTGTGCGTCGGGCTTCGCCGCCTTGGCGCCGACCGCGAACGGCAACCCCACGCCCATCGTGCCGAACGGCCCCGAATTGAGCCGGTGGCCGGGGACAAAGGTCGGGATCGACTGACGGCCGAAATTCAGGATCTCCTGGCCATCGACCGACAGGATCGCCTCGCGGCTCATAAAGTTCTTGATCTCCTCGCACAGCCGCAGCGGATGGATGTCGCCGTCGGTCGGATAGTTGCCGCCGGCGCGCATGCGTTTTTTGGCCTCGCCGTCAGCCAATTTCTGACGCCAGGGCTGGAAGCGCTCCGGCGGTCTTGGCATCGACCGCCTCGCACAATTGCTGCAAGACCGACTTGCAGTCGCCGACGATGGGCAAGTCGATGTTGCGCGCCGAATTGCCCATCTCCTCGGGGTCGATGTCGATGCGCGCGACCTTGGCATCGGCGCTGAACCGCGGCGGCAAGGCATGGCCGATCACGTAATTTGTGCGGGTGCCGAGGATGACGATCAGATCGGCCTCGCGGAATGCGTCGTTGCGCATCGTCAGATAGGAATATGGGTGGTCGTCGGGGACGACGCCGCGCCCCTGCGGGGTCGTGTAGAACGGGATCCCGGCCTTCTCGACAAAGGCCTGCATCTCGCTCCAGGCGTGCGACCACAACACCCCGCTGCCCGAGACGATGATCGGCTGCTTCGCGCCGTTGATCGCGTCGACCAGCGCGTTCAATGCCTTGGGCTCGGCATAGGGGCGCGCCCTGATGATCGGGCGGCCGCAATAGCTCCAATCGACTTCGGCCTCGTCGATCGTGGTGTACAAAACGTCGCCGGGGAAATCGAGATAGGTCGGGCCGGGCTTGCCGTTCAATGCCTTCTGAAAGGCGAAATTCACCTGCTGCGGCATGCGCTTCAAATTGTGCACGCGGTCGGCGTATTTGACCAAGGGCTTCATGGCCGCGACCTGGTCGATCTCCTGGAACACCTGGCGGCCGAACTGGCTGATCGGGCTCGACCCGCCGAGGGCCACGACCGGGCAGCCATCGATCAGCGCATTGCCGAGCCCGGTGCCGAAATTCAATGTGGCGGGCCCGCTCGCCGCGATGCACACGCCCGGCCCCTGGGTCACCCGCGAATAGGCCTGCGCCATATAGGCGGCACCCTGCTCGTGGCGGGTGTCGATCAGGCGGATGCCTTCGTTGATGCACGACGTTTCGGCGTCGAGCATCGGCCCGCCCATGATGTAGAAAATGTCCTTGACCCCCTGCGCCTTCAGGCAGCGGGCGAGGATCTCGTTACCGGTCAATTCGGTCATCTGCGTTCCTCCTTTTGCTCGGGCTTGGCCGTTTGCCCCTCACCCCGGCCCTCTCCCCGCAAGCGGGGCGAGGGAGGGACCCGCGCATGGTGAGGGGCTTACCGCACCGGAGAGCCGTCTCAGACCACGCCTTCCTTCTTCAATGCCTCGACGTCGCCCTTGCTGATGCCGAGCCATTCGCCGAGCACCTCGGCCGAGTGCTGGCCCAGCAATGGCGCTGGCTCGAGCTTGGGCGCGGCACCATCGAAGCGCACCGGCCAGGACGGCATCTTGAACGGGCCGGTCGGATGCTGTGCCGTCTGCAGGATGCCGCGCGCGGTAAAGCTCGGCTCGTTCATCAATTCCATCGTGTCGAGCACCGCACCCGCCGGCACGCCCGCGGCGCCGATCAGCCGCATCGCCTCGTGCTTGTCGCGCTGCCTGGTCCAAAGGGCGACCATCGCGTTGACCTCGTCGATGCGCTCGCCGCGAGCCTGCGCGGTCTCGTAGCGCTCGTCGCCGATCAGCTCCTCGCGGCCGAGCAGCTTTAAGAGGCGATGCCAGTGGTCCGTCTGGCGGGCGAAGACGTAGATCCAATCATTGGAACCGCCCGGGGCACAGGGGAAAATCCCCGAGGGTGCGGTGTTGCTGCGCGTGCTGTTGCGGGGCGCCGCCCGGCCAAGCACCGCCTGGGTCTGAAACGCAAAGCGCATGTAATGCAGCATCGCATCCTGCATCGCCACCTGCAGGCGCTGGCCGCGGCCGGTTGATTTGCGCTCGTAGAGGGCGCCGAGGATGCTGATCGCCATCACCATGCCGGTGCCGGTGTCGCCGAGCGACGGGCCGGGCCGGATCGGCGGGCCGTCGGGCTCGCCGGTGATGCTCATCGTGCCACCGGCGGCCTGCGCGATCATGTCGAAGGCGAGGTTCTTCTCGTACGGGCTGCCCTCGCCAAAGCCTTTGATCTGGCAATAGATGATGCCCGGATTGATGGCCCGGATCGCGTCGTAGCCGAGGCCGATGCGCTCGATCGTGCCGGGCGCCATGTTCTCGACCATGACGTCGGCCTTTTTTGCCATGTCCTTGACCAAGGCCAGGCCGCGCTCGGATTTCAGGTTGAGCGTGACCGACTTCTTGTTGGCGTTGAACTCGAAGAAATAATACGAGTTGGGGCTCCCCTTCGGGCCGGCGAACGAGGTGCGGCCGGGCTCGCCGCCCTTCGGGTTCTCGACCTTGACGACTTCGGCGCCGAGCCAGGCCAGCGCCTCGGTCGAGGTCGGGCCGGCCTCGAACTGGGTCAAATCGAGCACCTTAACCCCGGCGAGACATTTGAGCGGCGCGCCCGTTCCATCCATCGCTCTACACTCCTGTTGACCGAATTGGCCACGATAGCCCAGCCGGCCGCGTTGTGGAAATCGGCAACGCGTCTCGCCGCCGCGTATCGGCAAAACTCTTTTGCGCGGCCTCCCGGACTGCGCTAGGGGATAGGGTGCCCATAGGGCTCCTGACCTGCGTACCGGGACGAGGACATGGCGACAAACTGGCCCAGCGTATTCATCGACGGCGAAGCCGGCACGACCGGGCTCGGCATCCGCACCCGCCTCGAAAGCTTGCCGCAGATTGCGCTCAAAAGCCTGCCGCCGGCGCAGCGCAAGGACCCCGCCGCGCGCCGCGACATGATGGCGGCGGTCGATCTGGTGGTGCTGTGCCTGCCCGACGATGCAGCACGGGAGGCGGCGGCGATGGCTGACGGGCTTGGCCCTGAGGCGCCGAAACTGCTCGACGCCAGCACCGCGCATCGCGTGCATCCGGACTGGACCTACGGGTTTGCCGAGATGGAAGGCGGCCAGGCCGCGCGCATTGCCGCCGCCGGCCGGGTGGCCAACCCCGGCTGCTATCCGACCGGCGCCATCGCGCTGCTGCGGCCGTTGGTCGATGCCGGCGTCTTGCCGCCCGACTACCCGGTCGCGATCAACGCGGTCAGCGGCTATTCCGGGGGCGGCAAGGCGATGATCGCGGCGCACGCTGCGACGGGCGGCCCGGCCTTCGAGCTGTACGCGCTCGGCCTCGAGCACAAGCACGTGCCCGAGACCGAGCTTTATTCGGGGCTGACGCGGCGGCCGATCTTTGTGCCCTCGGTCGGCCATTTCCGCCAGGGGATGCTGGTCTCGGTGCCGCTTCACCTCGACACGTTGCCGGGAAAGCCGCGCGGCGCCGACCTGCGCGAAATACTGGCCGCGCGCTACCGCGAGTGTGCGCTGATTTCGGTCGCAGCACCTGCTGCCGACGGCAAGCTCGAACCGACCGCGCTCAACGACACCGACCGGCTCGAGCTCTCGGTCTATGCCAACGAGGCGCGGCGCCAAGCGGTGTTGGTCGCTCGGCTCGACAATCTCGGCAAGGGCGCCTCGGGTGCGGCGGTGCAAAACATTCGCTTGATGCTGCGATTGGACGCGAGTGCGTGAACGACGATCCGGCGTCCAGGCAAAGGGTCTTAAAGCCCGAGCTGTACGCAAATCGCCCGCTCGACCGCGACCATGTCCTCTTCGCCGAGGCGGCCGGCCCGGTCGCGCAGGCGCAGCTTGCTGATGGTGCTCAATTGGTCCGCCATCGCCTTGCGCTGCCCGCCTCGCAGCCTGACCAATGCCTCGGATGGGTAGAGCCGACCGACACTGCTGGACAGCGGGACCACCTGAACGCGATTAAGCTCGCGGTTCGCGACGTCGTTGCTGACCACCACCGCCGGCCGGGTTTTGCGGATTTCTCCGCCGATCGAAGGGTCGAACGCCACCCACCAAACCTCGCCACGCCGCGGCGGGCTATCTGGGCTCATCGGCGATGTCCCCGGTCAGGTTTTCGACCCATTCCGCGGCGTCGCGCTCGCGATCTTCATCGGCTGCCATCGCCCGGTAGCCCTCGACCAAATCCGACTGCAGCACATGCGGCCGAGCGAGGTCGTTCAGAAAGCGGCTGATCCGCCGCCGCCCGATGACCCGGTGCAGCCCGGAGTAAACCTCGTCATCGACGGTGATGGTCAATTTTTTCGACACGGCGGCTTCCTATACGTATAGCGCACGTATAGTCGGTGCCCGACCAAATCCGAAACCAAATTTCGCATTGGACGCTATATAGGGGGTTCCGCATGCCGCTAAGGGAGCTTACCGTGCTCGCCAATATTCCCGCGACGCAGACGGTGATCGAGATCAAAGAGCCGGGCGGGCCGGAGGTCTTGGTGCCGGGGACCCGGCCGGTGCCCGAGCCGAAGCCGGGCGAGGTGCTGATCCGCATCGCCGCCGCCGGGGTCAATCGCGCCGATTGCCTGCAGCGCATGGGGCGCTATCCGATGCCGCCCGGGGCGCCCGATATTCCGGGTCTCGAATGCTCGGGCACGGTGGTCAGGCTCGGCGAGGGCGTGTCGCAATGGCGCGACGGCGAGCCGGTCTGCGCGCTGATGATCGGCGACGGCTATGGCGAATATGCCGCGGTCCCGGCGGTGCAATGCCTGCCGGTGCCGGCGGGGGTGAGCCTCATTGATGCCGGCGGGCTGATGGAAACGTTCTGCACGGTGTGGACCAACGTGTTCGAGCGCATCCATCTCAAGGCCGGCGAGGTGTTTTTGCAGCAGGGCGGGTCGAGCGGCATCGGCATCACCGCGATCCAGCTGGCCAAGGCGTTCGGCGCGAAGGTGCTGGCGACCGCCGGCTCGGACGAGAAATGCGCCGCCTGCCGCGATTATGGCGCCGATGTCGCGATCAACTACCGCACGCAGGATTTTGTCAAAGTCGGCAAGGAGTTCACCAACGGCCGCGGCGTGGACGCGATCTTCGACATGGTCGGCGGCGACTATATCCCGCGCGAGCTCGACCTGTTGGCGCGGGAGGGCCGGCTGTGCTTTGTGGCGTTGATGCGCGGCGCCAAGGTCGAGGCCGATTTCGGGCTGATCCAGAGAAAGCACCTGACCGTCACCGGCTCGACCCTGCGCGGGCGCACGGTGGCGCAGAAGGCAGCCATCGTCGCCGCGCTGAAGGAGAAGGTGTGGCCGCTATGGGCGCAAGGCAAATTGCGCACCTGCACCTATCAGCGCTTTCCACTGGCCGAGGCGGCCGAGGCGCACCGGCTGATGGAATCGAGCCGGCACATCGGCAAAATCCTGCTGGTGCCGTAGCGCCGGCGGCGTGCGCGGCGAGCGGGGCTGGTCTCTAACCCTACCAAACTGACCGGCGCCACCCGATCTGAGAGGTCATGGCCGAGGCGTCGGCCGCCTCGCGCAATCGGAATGACCGCAATGATCGAAAAGAGACCCTTTGCCAGCCTCGGCGGGGCGAACCATGGCTGGCTCGACACCCGGCACCATTTCTCGTTCGCCGATTACCAGGACCCGGAGCGGATGAATTGGGGCCGGCTGCGGGTGTGGAACGATGATAGGATCGCCCCCGACACCGGGTTCCCGCCGCACCCGCACGCCGACATGGAGATCATCACCTATGTGCGCGAGGGGGCGGTGACCCACCAGGACAGCCTTGGCAACCAGGGGCGCACCGAAGCCGGCGATGTGCAGGTGATGAGCGCCGGCACCGGCATCCGCCATGCCGAATACAACCGCGAGCCCGGCGCCACGACCCTGTTTCAAATCTGGATCCTGCCGACGCGCCGCGGGCAGCCGCCGAGCTGGGGCGCCAGGCCGTTTCCGAAGGGCAATCGTTCCGGCCGCTTCGTGCCGCTCGCGAGCGGCTTTCCCGAGGATGCCGAGGCCTTGCCGATCCGCACCGACGCGCGGGTGCTGGGCGCGACGTTGCGCGCCGGGGAAACTGTCGATTATCCGCTCGGCCGGGAGCGCCACGGCTATCTGGTGCCGGCCAAGGGTGCGGTCGAAGTCAACGGAGTGCGGCTCGACGCGCGCGACGGCGCCGCCATCCGCGACGAGGCTGGGTTGCGGGTGCGCGCGCTCGACGACACTGAGCTGGTGCTGGTCGACGCCGCTTGATCGCCAGCCCGGCTCCGGTCTTTTCTGTTCGAGTAGGACTGATTGAACCGCCTCCGCGCCGCTGACGGCGACCGAGCGAGCTGGGCGGCGCGGCGCTTCGTTCAGGAGGTAAGCATGGCTTGGCGTCGCCGCGCCGTTCTTACCGCCGCGCTCCTTATGATAGGCATGCCGAGCGCGCGCAGCCTCGACTTTTCCAAGGTCACCTGCCGCGATTTTCTGACCTCCGGCCGAGCAAACATGGCTGCCCTGATCATGTTCATGCGGGGCTATCACGCCGGGCGGATCGGGGTCATTCCCTACGATTCAAGCGATCATTACGGCGGACGATTGGGGTTCTATTGTCGGCAGCACCCCCGAGCCAACCTGATCCAAGCCTCCGAGCAGATCTTGAGCGAGATCGATCGCGGCCTCTGATCTCGGCGTTTCGGCAAGGTTCCAACCAATCGGCTTCGTTGACACTGCGCAGGTCGTCGATATAGTGCCGGCCCTCGCCGCCGGGGAGTTCACCGGCGACGCGACGGATGCGCGGCGACACCGTTCTATCGTCCACAACCCATATCGGCCGATTTCATGTTTGCAGTGATCCGAACCGGCGGCAAGCAATACAGGGTCGCCAAGGATGATCTCGTCACGGTCGAGAAGCTCGCCGGCGAGCCCGGCGAGGTCATCGATTTCGATCAGGTGCTGATGATCGGCGACGGCGCCGAAGTCGCGGCCGGCGCGCCGTTGGTTGCCGGCGCCACGGTCAGCGCCACGGTCGTCGAGCAGAGCCGGGCGGCCAAGATCATCGTCTTCAAAAAGAAGCGGCGGCACAATTACCGGCGCAAAAAGGGTCACCGCCAGTACCAGACCGTGCTGCGTATCGACGCGATCAGGGCTGCCGGCGCCGCCGCGGCTGGCGCCACGGAAGCCGCAGCCGGTGCGATAGAGGTCGATGCGATAGAGGAAGGAGCAACCGATGGCGCATAAAAAAGCGGGCGGCTCATCGCGCAATGGCCGCGACAGCCGCGGGCGGCGGCTCGGCGTCAAGAAATTCGGCGGCGAGGCCGTGATCCCCGGCAACATCATCGTGCGCCAGCGCGGCACCAAGTTTCATCCGGGCCCATATGTCGGCATCGGCCGCGACCATACGTTGTTTGCCACCGCCGGCGGGGCGGTGCGCTTTCACAAGGGCCTCGCCGGGCGCACCTATGTGTCGGTGGTGCCGCCGGCGCCCGCTGTGCCGAGTCCGGCCCCGGCCGAAGCCGCCGAATAGCCGCTCCCCAAAGCTGCCGCAGCCCGAGGGGAACGGCCCGGTCGTTCCCCTTTTTCGTGGGCTTATCCAATGCAGTTTCTCGACCAGTGCAAAATCTATCTGAAGAGCGGCGAGGGCGGCCGCGGCTCGGCGAGCTTTCGCCGCGAGAAGTTTATCGAGTTCGGCGGCCCGGACGGCGGCAATGGCGGCAAGGGCGGCGACATCGTCTTTGTCGCGGCGGACAATCTGAACACCCTGATCGACTACCGCTATCGCCAGCATTTCCGGGCGGGGGACGGGCGCGGCGGTGCCGGCCGCCAAAAGACCGGCGCCAATGCCGGCGATCTGGTGCTGCGCGTTCCGGTCGGGACCCAGATCATGGATGAGGACAATAGCGCGGTGCTGGCCGACCTGACCCGGCCGGGCGAGCGGTTGATCTTCCTGCGCGGCGGCGATGGCGGGTTTGGCAACACCCATTACAAAAGCTCGACCAACCGCGCGCCGCGCCGCGCCGACCCCGGCTGGCCGGGAAAGGAAGCGTGGGTATGGCTGCGCCTCAAGCTGATCGCCGATGTCGGGCTGGTGGGCCAGCCCAACGCCGGCAAATCGACCTTTCTCGCCGCGGTGTCACACGCCCGGCCCAAGATCGCCGACTACCCGTTCACGACCCTGAAGCCGCAGCTTGGCGTCGTTCGGCTCGGCGACGAGGAATTGGTGCTGGCCGACCTGCCGGGGCTGATCGAGGGGGCGAGCGAGGGTGTCGGCATCGGCACCCGCTTTCTCGGCCATGTCGAGCGCTGTGCCGTGATCCTGCACCTGATCGACGGCACCATCGATGATGTCGCGGCGGCCTACCGCGCGATCCGCATCGAGCTCGCCGCCTACGGCCACGGCCTCGCCGCCAAGCCCGAAATCGTCGGGCTCAACAAGATCGACGCGCTCGCCCCGGAGGCGGTCGCGGCAAAGTTGCGCCAGCTGCGCCGCGCGGCGGAGAGGGGCGCATCGGTGATGCCGCTTTCCGGCGTCTCCGGCGCCGGCGTCCCCGAGGTGCTGGGCGCGTTGTTCGCCGTGCTTGCGGCGAAGCGCGACGCGGAAGACGACCGGCGAGTAGAGGCGGCGGCTTTCGCCGGGGCGACATGACATGACGCCGCTGAGCGCGGCCGCGGCGCTCGCCGGGGCGCGGCGGCTGATCGTCAAGGTCGGTTCAGCTTTGCTGGTGGCCGAGGATGGCGAGATCCGACGCGGCTGGCTTGAGATATTGGCGGACGACGTGGCGCGCTGCCGTGCCCGCGGGCAGGAGGTGATCCTCGTCTCGTCGGGCGCGATCGCCGTCGGGCGGCGGCATCTGGGCCTCGCCGGCAACCGGCTGCGGCTCGAGGAGAAGCAGGCGGCCGCGGCGACCGGGCAGATCCGCCTCGCCCACGCTTACCAGGAGGCGCTCGCCCGCCATTCGATCACCGTCGCCCAGATCCTGCTGACGCTCGAGGATACCGAGGCGCGGCGGCGGCATTTGAACGCGCGCGCCACCTTTGCCCAGCTGTTGGGGCTGGGCGCGGTGCCGGTCGTCAACGAAAACGACACGATCGCCACCGCCGAAATCCGCTTTGGCGACAACGACCGGCTCGCCGCCCGCGTCGCCCAGATGACCAGCGCCGACGCGCTGGTGCTGCTGTCCGACATCGACGGGCTCTATACCGCCGACCCGCGCAAGGAGCCCGACGCGCGCCACCTCGCGACGGTGCGCGAGATCGGCCCGGAAATCGAGGCGATGGCCGGTGAGGCGGGACCCGGCTACAGCTCGGGCGGGATGGTGACCAAGCTCGCCGCCGCCAGAATCGCGATGAATGCCGGCTGCCATATGCTGATCGCCCGCGGCGTGCCGGAACCGGGGGCAGGGGAGGGACCGCTCGCGGCGATCGAGGCCGGTGCGCCGGCGACCCTGTTTCTGCCGCGGGGCGAGCCGCGCTCGGCGCGCAAATCATGGATCGCCGGGACCGTCGAGCCATCAGGCGCGGTCATCGTTGATGACGGTGCGGCACTGGCGCTGCGCCGCGGCCGCAGCCTCTTGCCGGCCGGAATCGTCGCGGTCGAGGGCGTCTTTGAGCGCGGCGACGCGGTGATCGTGCGCACCCGCGCCGGCATCGAGGCCGGGCGCGGCCTCTCCGCCTATTCGAGCGCCGACATTCGCCGCATTGCCGGGCACAAGAGTGGTGAAATTGCCGGCATCCTCGGCTACCGTGGGCGCGATGAAGCGATCCATCGCGACGATCTGGTGCTGACCGAACGCCCATGACGCCAAATTCAGTGATCAGCGAGACCTTGCCCCGGCATCGCACGGCTGCGCCCGACCCGGCGCTGGCGAGCGAGATGGCCGAGATCGGGCAGCGCGCCCGCGCCGCCGCCGCCGCTCTTGCCCAGGCTCCCTCGGATGCGAAGAGTGAAGCCCTGCGCAGCGCCGCGGCGACCATGCGCGCCCAAGAGCGCGAGATTCTCGCCGCCAACACCCGCGATCTTGCCGAGGCCGAAGGCGACGGGCTCGCCCCGGCGTTGCGCGAGCGCCTGGCGCTCGACCCCAGGCGGGTCGAGGGGATTGCCGCCGGTCTCGAAGCGATCGCCGAATTGCCCGACCCGGTTGGCCGCAGCCTCGGGCGCTGGACCCGGCCGAACGGGCTCGACATCGAGCGGATCGCGGTGCCGCTCGGCGTCATCGGCATCATTTACGAGAGCCGGCCGAACGTAACCGTCGACGCCGGCGGGCTGGCGCTCAAATCCGGCAATGCGGCGATCCTGCGCGGCGGGTCGGAGAGCTTTTATTCCTCGCGCGCGCTGGTCGCGGCCCTGGTCGAAGGGCTGCGCGCAGCGGAATTGCCGGAGGCCGCAATCCAGCTGGTGCCGACCCGCGACCGGGCCGCGGTCGGGCTGATGCTCGGCATGAGCGACCAGATCGACGTGATCGTGCCGCGCGGCGGGCGCTCCCTGATCGAGCGGGTGCAGCGCGAGAGCCGCATCCCGGTGATCGCCCATCTCGAAGGCATCTGCCACACCTATGTCGACGGCGCGGCCGACCCGGCAAAGGCGCGGGCGATCGTGCTGAACGCAAAGATGCGGCGCGTGTCGATCTGCGGCGCCACCGAAACCCTGCTGGTCGACCGCCAGATCGCAGCGGCCCAGCTGCCTGCGCTGCTCGCCGAGCTGCGCGCCGCCGGCTGCGAGTTGCGCGGCGACGCGGCGACGCGGGCGATCGATCCCGAGGTCTTGCCCGCGAATGAGGAGGATTGGCGCACCGAATACCTCGACGCGATCCTGTCGGTCGCGGTGGTCGATGGCGTCGCCGGCGCCGTCGCCCACATCAACCGCTGGGGCTCGCACCACACCGATGCGATCGTCACCGAAGACCGGGACACGTCAGAGCGGTTCCTGCGCGAAATCGACAGCGCGATCGTGCTGGTCAACGCCTCGACCCAATTCGCCGATGGCGGCGAGTTTGGCATGGGCGCGGAGATCGGCATTTCGACCCAGCGGCTGCCGCCGCGCGGCCCGGTCGGCGCCGAGCAATTGACAACGTACAAATACCTCGTGCGCGGCAACGGCCAGGTGCGCCCCTGACCACGCTGGCTCAGACCCTCACCCGCCTCGCGGCGCTCGGCACCCTCTTCCGCAATGCGGGAGAGGGGGGACCCGCCCCCACCCTAACCCTCCCCCGCATGCGAGGGAGGGAATGGGAGGGGGCCGGTGGGTGAGGGCTTGGTCGCCGCACGCCATCGCCGCATCGGCCTCCTCGGCGGCTCGTTCAACCCGGCTCATCACGGGCATCTGCATCTGAGCCTCGAGGCGCTGAAACGCGTCGATCTCGACGAGGTGTGGTGGCTGGTCTCGCCGCAAAACCCGTTGAAGCCGGCGGCCGGCATGGGCGCGTTCGCGGACCGGCTCGCCGAGGCGCGCCGGGTCGCGGCCGGGCATCGCCGCATTCGCGTCACTGACCTCGAAAGCCGGCTCGGCGGCAGACATTATACCGCGGACACGCTGAAGGCGCTGCGCCGCCGCTTTCCGCGGCTGCGCTTTGTTTGGTTGATGGGCGCGGACAATTTGGCTCAGCTGCGGCATTGGCAGCGCTGGACCGAGATCTTTCAAACCGTCCCGATTGCCGTGTTCGACCGCCCTTCCTATTCTTTAAGAGCGCTTGCCGGCCTCGCCGCACGACGGTTTGCCCTGCGCCGCGTGCCGGCCGCGGCGGCGCGCCGGCTGGCCGAGACAAAGCCGCCGGCCTGGGCGTTCTTCCACACGCCGCTCGACCCGAATTCGGCGACCCGAATCCGTTCCGAGCGCAAACAGGACCCGACGCAGACCTTTAAGGAGCAAGGACCCGAATTGGCCACGATCACAGCGCTGCCAGCGCGCACCCGCCCCCGTCCCCAGCAGAGCCCGCACGCCTCGCCGCGCGAGCTCCTCGACCTTATTCTAAACGCGCTCGAGGACGGCAAGGCCGAGGACATCGTCACGATCGATCTCGCCGGCAAAACCACGATCGCCGATTTTATGGTGGTCGCAAGCGGCCGGTCGGCGCGGCAGGTGGCGGCGCTGACCGAGCACCTCGAAGCCGCGCTGGCACGGCGCGCGCAGCTCGCGATCGAAGGCAAGGCGCAGGGCGACTGGGTGCTGATCGACGCCGGCGATATTATCGTGCACCTGTTCCGCCCGGAAATCCGCGCCTACTACAACCTCGAAAAGCTGTGGAGCGAAGCGCTGCCGGACTCCGAAGCGGCGCGCCAGTAACCCGGAGCCCGGCCGATCCGCTACCGCATTTTGGCGATCGGCAAGTCGCGCAGCGGCCCGTTCGCCGAGCTGCAGACGCTTTATGCCCGCAGGATCGTGCCGCCCCCGGCGATCGTCGAGATCGAGGCGCGCCAGCCTTTGCCGGCGGCATTGCTGAAAGAGCGGGAGGCCGAGCTGATCCTTAGGGCTTTGCCCGCGGGCGTCCCGCTGATGGCGCTCGACGCGCGAGGCTCGCCTCGGTCGAGCCGCGATTTCGCCGACCGGCTTGCCCTGCTGCGCGACCGGGGCGTTGCCGAGCTTGCTTTTGCGATCGGCGGGGCCGAAGGGCTCGGCGCCGCGGTTCTCGAACATGCCCAGGAGGCCCTGTCGCTGGGGCCGATGACCTGGCCGCATCTTCTGGTTCGCGGCATGCTGTTGGAGCAGCTTTACCGGGCCCAGCAAATCCTCGCCGGCCATCCCTATCATCGGGAGTAAGCGATGTTCCGCATCGGCGTCGATGTCGGCGGCACCTTTACCGATCTGGTTGCGGTCGACGATCGCGGCGAGGCCACCTTGGAAAAGGTGCCCTCAACCCCGCAGGACCCGTCGGAGGGCGTGCTCGACGGGCTCGACCTGTTGGCGCAGCGGCTCGGCCGCGGGCGCGCGGCGCTGCTGGCCCTGACCGAGCGCATCGTCCACGGCACCACGGTCGCGACCAACGCGCTCTTGGAGCGCAGCGGCGCGCGGGTCGGCCTCTTAACCACTGAGGGTCACCGCGACGTCATCGAGATGCGCGAGGGGCTCAAGGACGACCGCTACAATCTGCGCCTGCCGCCGCCCGAGCAGCTGGTCCCGCGCCGGCTCCGGCTTGGCGTGCGCGAGCGGCTGCGCGCCGACGGCAGGGTCGAGGTTCCGCTCGATCCGGGCTCGCTCGACCAGGCGATCGCGGTGCTGAAGCGCGAACGGGTCGAGGCGGTGGCGGTGTGCTATCTGCACGCCTGGCGCGACCCGAGCCATGAGCAGGCGACGCGCGCGGCGCTCGAGCGGGAATTGCCCGACGCGTATGTCTCGCTCTCCGCGGAGGTATTGCCGCAGATCAAGGAATTCGAGCGGGTCTCGACCACGGTCGTGAACGCCTATGTCGGGCCGGCCGTGGCCCGCTATCTGGGGCGGCTCGAACAGCGGCTCGCCGCGGCCGGGTATCAGGGGCCGACCCTGATCATCCAGTCGCATGGCGGCGTGGCGCCAATCGCCGAAGCTGGCCGGCTGGCGGCGGGCGCGGTGCTCTCCGGGCCGGCCGGCGGTGTGGCCGGCAGCGTCCATGCGGCGCGGCTGGTCGATGCGGGCAATCTGATCCCGTTCGACATGGGCGGGACCAGCACCGACATCTCGCTGATTGTCGCCGGCCGGCCGACCCTGGCGAGCGGGCGCAAGGTCGCCGGCCACACGATCGCGCTCAACAGCCTCGACATCGCCAGCATCGGCGCCGGCGGCGGCTCGATCGCCCGAGTCGATCAGGCCGGCATCCTGCATGTCGGCCCGCTGAGCGCCGGTGCTGCCCCCGGCCCTGCCTGCTACGGCAATGGCGGCGCCGAGGCGACGGTCACCGACGCCAATCTGGTGCTGGGCTATCTCGACCCCGAGGGCTTTCTCGGCGGCAGGCGGCGGCTCGACCGCGCGGCCGCCGCGGCGGCGGTGGACCGGGTCGCCGCGGCGCTCGGCATCGGCCGGCTCGCCGCGGCCGAGGGCATTCATCGCGTCGTCAACACCAACATGGCCGAGGGCGTGCGGCTCGTCTCGGTGCGGCGCGGCGTCGATCCGCGGCAATTCGCGCTTCTGGCGTTTGGCGGCGCCTCGGGGCTGCACGCGACCGAGATCGCCCGCCAGCTCGATCTCGCGCGGGTGATCGTGCCGCGGATCGCCGCGGTGCTGTCGGCCTGGGGCATGCTGGCGACCGATCTGCGCTTTGAGGTGGCGCGCACCCATATCGGCGAACGCGCTCGCGCTCGACGGCGCCGCGGTCAAGCGGCTGTTCGACGAGTTGGAGGCCGAGGGCCTCTCACGGCTGCGCGCCTCGTTCGCCGGGCCGGTGCTGGCGACGCGCTCGGTCGATATGCGCTATGGCGAGCAGGTGTTCGAGATCGCGGTGCCGCTCGACGATGTCGATTGGGCCGCACCCGACCCATTGCCGCAGATCGTCGACCGCTTTCACCGCCGCCACGAGGAGCTCTACACCTACTCACTGCCCGACCAGGAAACGGTGCTGGTCAACGCCCGCGTCGCCGTCGCCGGCATCCTCTCCGCCCTGCCGCAGGAGCGGGCATTGCCCGAAGCGCAGCCGACCGCGCCTCGCTCGGAGCGCCAAATCTGGCTCGACGGCTGGCGCTCCGCCCCGGTCTACGACTTCGCGGCGCTCGCGCCCGGACAAGCCATCGCCGGCCCGGCGATCATCGAAGCGGCAATGACCACGGTGCTGCTGCGCCCCGGCGACAACGCCGCCGTCACCCCCCGCGGCTGGCTCGACATCGCCGTTCCGCCCCGAACCTGACCACTGGAAGAGTGTTATTTGCCGAAGATGTCGAGCGGGAGGAAGGCGCTGACAACGATGTTGGGGACGTCGACCAGTTCGCTGAGCTTCAGATCGACCGCGACCGAGCAGATCGCGTAGGCCTGCTGGCGGCTCCAGCCGCGTTCGACCAGGAGGTCGATCATCGACAGGAGGGCGTTCCTGGCGCTCAATGTCGCGTCCTCGCTCTCGTTGCCGCCGTCGGCGCGGACCGACATGCCGGTCGTCGCCAAAAAACGCTTGGGCGCGGCCAGTTCGGGCGGGAAGTAATAATCGTCGCGGGCAAAGCGCGGGAAGCGGATGCCGCGGCGCGCTGCCTCGCCCTTGTGCAATGAAAAGCGCACCAGGATCGAGCCGCACATCTCGATCGCGGTGCCGCAGGCCTCGCCGTCGCCCTGCGCGAAATGCGCGTCGCCGACCGAGAACAACGCGCCGGGCGCAAACACCGGCAGCATCAGCCGCGCGCCCTTGCTCAGCTGCTTGATGTCGAGATTGCCGCCATTCTCGCGCGGTGGGATCGTGCGCAAGGCCTCGGCGCCGATCGCCCCGCCCGGCACCGCGCCCAGCACCTCGGGCGGCAGCGCCAGGCCGCCGCGGGCGGCGAGCTCGGCCTCGCGGCGCTGCACCTTTTCGCGCAATTCTTTCGAAGGCGCGACGCCGATCACGCCGACAAACGAGCCGTCGGGGATATGCACGCCAGGCAGATCAGCGGATTCGGCAAACCCGTCCTTGATCGCCCATTTGGCGATGTAGGGGTCGGGAAAGGCGTCGCGCAAAAAGCCGAACCCCGGCACCTGGACGGTGTAGGCGAACTCGGCCGGCTTCATGTCGCGGATCTCGACTTCGAGCAGGTCGCCCGGTGCCGCCCCTTGGACCAACACCGGCCCGGTCAGCGGATGGACCAGGTTGAGGTCGCAGCGCCGCAGATCCTCGGCCGCGGTCGCCGCGGTGATCTGGCCGTCGAAGGCATCGCGGGTTTGGATCTCGAGCTCTTCGCCGGGCGCGGCTTCGATGACCGGCGTGATCGCCTCGTGCCAGCGGTTGTGGCCCTTCTCCGGCTCCTCGGCGAGGCGCTTTTGGTAATCGACGGTGATGCTCTTCATGGCGCCCTTCCTGTCCCTGCAGTCATCGATCGAGCGCCGCGGCGGCGCGGGCGACGCGCAGGGCGCGGTCGCGCTGGCGCGGCTCGGCGCGGGCGCGCACCGCAGCGAGCACCGCCGGGTCGGCGGTTTCGGGCGAGCCCGACGCGAAGGGCGGGGCTGGGTCGTATTCGATCGCGAGCTGGATCGCCTCCGCCGCCGCCCGGCCGGCGATCTCGGCGGCAAGCGACAGCGCCACATCAATGCCGGCGGTGACGCCGCCGCCGGTATAGAGATTGCCGTCGCGCACGACCCGCTCGGCCACCGGCGCGGCGCCGAACGCCGGCAACAGATCGCGCGACATCCAATGGGTTCCGGCGCGCCGCCCGCGCAACAGCCCGGCGGCGCCCAGCACCAGGGAACCGGTGCAGATGCCGACGACATAGCGCGCTGCGGCGGCGGCCCGGCGCAGAAACGCCAGCACCTCCGCGTCTTCGAGCAAGGGGTTGATGCCGGGGCCGCCGGGCACCAGCACGAGGTCGAGCGGCGGGCACTCGGCCAGCGCCGTTGTCGGCAGGATCGCCAGACCGTGCTCGGAGCGCACCGGGTGCAAATCCTTCCACAACAGCAAGGTTTCGGTCCCGGGCAGCCAACTCAGCACTTCGTATGGGCCGGTCAGATCGAGCTGGGTCAGGTTGGGAAACACCAGCATCCCGCTGCGGAACTTTGTTTCGTTCATCGTCGCTGTCTCCGGGTCCGGCCGGCTCCCAGGGCGGTTCGGCTGGAGCCGATATTCCTTTACCGCTAAAGTCCGGCTCCGGCAATCGGGAGGCGGCGATGCCTTTGATCCTCGTAAGCCCGGCGTTCGCGCCCGGCGGCGCGATCCCGGCGGAGTATACCTGCAGCGGCGCCGACATTTCGCCGCCCTTGACCTGGTCCGGCGCGCCGGCCGGCACCAAGAGCTTTGCTCTGGTCGTAGAGGACCCGGATGCGCCGTCAGGCACGTTCGACCACTGGGCCGTCTTCGACATTCCGGCCGCTGCGCAGGGGCTCTCCGCCGGCTATCGCCAGAACCGCCCGGCCGCCGGCTTTCGCCAAGCCCGCAACAGTTTTGGCGAGGTCGGCTATGGCGGCCCGTGTCCGCCGCCGGGGCCAGCCCATCATTACCATTTCCACCTGCTGGCGATCAGCCGGCCGCGGCTCGATCTTTCGCCGGCGGCGAGCGCCGCGGACGTGCTGCGTGCGGCGCAGCCCTATGCCATCCAACAGACCGAATTGATCGGCACGTTCGGGCGCTGAACCGCCGCAACCGGGGCAAGGCTCGCGGGCATTTACCCGGCGTTGTCGATTTACTGGTATATCGACGAAAATTCTGGCTATAACCCGCGCCCTGGCGGTCTCCTCTCGGCGCGGTCACATCGGGTGGCGTCGAGCCGGCGCGGTGATGGCGCCGCTTGGAATGGGCCGGTTCCCCGAAAGCAGCGTTGGCCTGGCAAGACGGACCGAGCGCATAGATGCCCGATATGGCGGTGGTTCACACGCAGGCAGGCGCCAAGCTCGGCCAGAGCCTTGGGGTCGCGGCGCTTGGCGTGGTCTATGGCGACATCGGCACCTCGCCGCTCTACACCGTCAAGCAGTGCTTCGTGAACTCGAGCGTCAGCGAGCTGCGCGTCTTTGGCGTGCTGTCGCTGATCGCCTGGGCGCTGATGCTGGTGGTCACGGCCAAATACGTCCTCGTCCTGATGCGGGCCGACAACCGCGGCGAGGGCGGCATCCTGGCGCTGATGGTGCTGGCGCTGCGCGCCGCGGTCGGCCGGCGCAGCCGCTGGCTGATGTGGGCCGGGTTGTTCGGCGCCGCGCTGTTTTTTGGCGACGGGGTGATCACACCCGCGATCTCGGTGCTGAGCGCGGTCGAAGGGCTGAAGGTGGCGACCCCGGCGCTCGAATCGTATGTGCTGCCGCTGACCTTGCTGCTGCTGATCATCCTGTTCCTGGTCCAGCGGCGCGGGACCGCGCTTGTCGGCGGCTATTTCGGCCCGGTCATGATCCTGTGGTTTGGGGTGATCGGGGTGCTCGGCGGGTTGGAGATCGCGCGGCGCCCGGGCATCCTGCTCGCCATCGATCCGCGCTATGCGATCGACCTATTTCTTCACGATCCGTGGCAGGGTTTTGTGCTGCTCGGATCGGTGGTGCTGGCGGTGACCGGGGCGGAGGCGCTCTATGCCGATATGGGGCATTTCGGGCGGGGGCCGATCCGCCGCGCATGGCTGCGCTTCGTCTTTCCCGCGCTGCTGCTGAATTATTTCGGCCAGGGGGCGCTGCTGCTTGCCCACCCGGGCGCGATCGAGAACCCGTTCTATCACCTCGCCCCAGGCTGGACGGTCTATCCGCTCGTCGGGCTCGCTGCGATCGCCACCGTCATCGCCTCGCAGGCGGTCATCTCGGGCGCGTTCTCGATCGCCCGCCAGGCGGTGCAGCTCGGCTATCTGCCGCGGATGCAGGTGCGGCACACTTCCGAGCAGGAGATCGGCCAGGTTTACGTCCCGGCGATCAACGGCATCCTGTTGGTGGCGGTGGTGGCGACGGTGCTGATGTTCCGCTCGTCGGATGCGCTCGGCGGCGCGTACGGCATCGCCGTCACCGGGACCATGACGGTCACGACCATCCTCGCTTTCGTCTATCTGCGCTGGGGCGCCGGTTGGCGGCTGTGGCGGCTGATCCCGATGTTCACGGTGTTTCTGACCATCGATCTGTTCTTTTTTGGCGCCAATCTCTTAAAGATCATCGATGGCGGCTGGTTTCCGCTGGTTATCGCCGGCTCGATCTATGCGGTCATGATGGCTTGGCTGTGGGGCCGTCGGCGCATCTCGGCGCAGCGGGCGAGCGGCGCGCTGCCGCTGGCGACCCTGCTCGAAACCTTGAACCCAGACCGGCCGGCGCGCGTCCCAGGCACCGCGATCTACATGACCGCGCGGCTCGACAACGTGCCTGCGGCCCTGCTGCACAATATGAAGCACAACAAAATCCTGCACGAACGCAATGTCTTGATGACGGTGCGCACCGAGGATGTGCCGCGCCTGCCCGAGGCCGGACGCCTGCAGATCGATCATCTCGGGCAGAATTTCCACACCGTCACGATCCGCTACGGTTTTCTCGAAGAGCCCGACATCCCGCGCGCCCTGGCGCTGTGCCGGGTCGGCGGGTTCCGCTTCAACCTGATGGACACCTCGTTCTTTGTCGGCCGCGAGAAACTGGTGGCCAAGCGGCCGTCCGGGATGCGGCTGCCGTTCAAAAAGCTGTTCATCCTGTTGTCGAACGTGGCCCTCGACGCGACCGAATTCTTTCGCATCCCGACCAACCGGATCGTCGAATTGGGCGGCCAGGTCGAGCTCTGACAAAGGCGGGGTGCCGTTACCTTATAAGTGCCTCAGCCGACTTAGTGGATGTCTTCGACCTCGTCGAAGGCTTGGCGCAGGCGGGCGACCGAGAAGCCCGGCGCCTTCGCGGCGTCGATGATCACCTTTTCGCGGCGGGTCAGGAGCGCCACCGCGGCCGGCAATTCCTGGATCGCCTCAGAGGGCACGACCACCGCGCCGTGACGGTCGGCATGGATCACGTCATTCGCCGACACGATCATGCCGGCGACGCTGACCGTGCCGCCGAAATCGACGAGATGCACATGCGCGTGCGACGGCATGACCGAGCCGGCGAGCACGAAAAAGCCGGTGGCCATCGCGTCGAGATCGCGCACCGAGCCGTCGGTGATCACACCGATGCAGCCGAGACCCTTGTGGACATTGGTCTGCACCTCGCCCCAGAACGCGCCAAAGCCCAGATCCGGCGCGTCGAGGTCCTGGATCACCGCGATGCTCGGCAATGGCTGTGCGGCGATGTGCTCGTAGTAGCCGAGCCGCACCTCTTTCGCCTCGTCGCGGCCGCGCGGATGCGGCTCGCGCGAGCGGATGATCGCGGTGCGGGCAAAGCCCACGACCGGCTTCAGCTGCGGGAACGGGGCGATCAGCGGCCGGCGGATAAAGCCGGTCGCCCGGCGCGCCGGGGCGACCAGCTCGAGCGCGTTGCAGATCGTCGGCGTGTCGAAGGCCGTCAAAGCCTCGAGATCGGCAGGTTCTGGCAGGCGCGGCATCGGCTTCCTCCGGCGGCGGATTGTCGAGGCCCAGGCTTTATTGGAGAATGGCCCAGGCCAGCAAGGCTTTTCGCCGCGGATTTAGGCATCGAGGGAGAACGCGGATGAGCGACTACGACCCCGACCGGATCAGGACCATGCAGCGGCCGATTGGGCTGCCGTTTCATATCGGCAAGATCGGCCACGTCGTCCTCAATGTGCGCGATGTCGAGCGCTCGGCGCGGTTCTACACCGAGGTGCTGGGGTTCCATATCTCCGACATCTACCCGGAGGAGATGGTGCCGGGCGGCATGGTTTTCTTGCGCTGCAACCCGGACCATCACGGGATCGCCCTGGTCGGCTCGATGGCAGCGGAGGCGCCGAATATCGAGCTCAACCACATCGCCTTCGAGGTCGCCAACCTCGACGAGGTGCTGCGAGCGCGCGACCATTTGCGCCGGCACGGGGTGACGATCGATTTCGAGGGCCGCCGCCGTGCCGGCTGCCAGCTCGCGGTCGAGTTTCGCGACCCCGACAATCACCGGCTCGAAATCTATTGGGGGATCGACCAGATCGGCAGCGACGGGCGGGTGCGGCCCGCGGCCGAGTGGAAGGGTGCGCGCAGCCTCGCCGATGCGCTGGCCGACCCGGTGCGCGGTCAGGACACCAGCCTCGCCGATCCCGCGCTGCTCAAAGGCTGAGCTCACCTCTGCGCGTGGGTTGGCTCCTTTGGCCGCGGGCGGATGGCGCAATCGGGATCGGGATTGCGGCGCTCGGCTGGGCCGGGCATGGTGAGGGATGATCGAGGGCGGCTCCGCTTTCGCCGGGACTGGCGCCGGCTATACCGTCACCGTGCGTGGCCTCGTGCTGATGTGCAGCATCGGCATCCGTCGCCGCGAGCGCGAGCGCAAGCAGCGGGTCCGCGTGTCGGTCGATATGGTGGCGCTGGCCGCGGCGGCCGTTCCGGGCGAAGACCGCCGCCGTATCATCAATTACGAGAAGATCGTCGCCGCGATCCGTGAGATTGCCCGATCGGGCCATATCGATTTGTGCGAGGGCTTTGCCGAGCGGGTGTGCAACGCCTGCTTTGCCGATCCGCGGGTTGAGCGGGTCCGGGTGTGGGTCGAAAAGCTCGATGTGTTTGCCGATGCCGAGGGCGTCGGCGCGGTCCTCGAGCGCACCCGCCCGCCGCCGGCCGATCCCGGCTGAGCCGTGCCAACTCCATGCATTCTGGGCATCGTCAACATCACCGAGGATTCATTCTCTGACGGCGGCCGCTTTATCGAGACCGGAGCCGCGCTCGCCCATGCCCGCGCGCTTGCCGCCGAGGGCGCGCAGATCATCGATCTCGGCGCCGCGGCCAGCAATGTCGACGCCAAGCCGGTCGGCGCCGCCGAGGAGATCCGCCGCCTCGACCCGCAGATCGCGGCGCTCGTGGCCGGCGGCATCCCGGTCTCGGTCGATAGCTGCGTGCCCGAGGTGCAGCGCTTTGCGATCCGGCGCGGCGTGGCGTTTCTGAATGATATCCGCGGATTTCCCGACACGTCGCTCTATCCCGATCTGGCCGCCGCGAGCTGCCGCCTGATCGTCATGCACGCGGTGCATGGCAGCGGCCGGGCGCAGCAGGTCGAGCTGTCGGCGGACGAGGTCTGGCAGCGCATCAAAACCTTCTTCGCAGACCGGGTGGCGGCGCTCGAACGCGCCGGCATCGCGCGCGAGCGGCTGATCCTCGATCCGGGTATGGGGTTTTTCCTCTCTAGCCGGCCGGAGGCCTCGCTGCGGGTGCTGGCCGGGCTCGGCCGGCTCAAGGCGGCGTTCGGGCTGCCGGTGCTGGTTTCCGTCTCACGCAAATCGTTTCTGCGCGCACTGACCGGCCGCCGCGCCGCGACCGAGCTCGGCGCGGCGAGCCTGGCAGCCGAGCTCTACGCCGCCGAGCAGGGCGCCGACTACATCCGCACCCACGATCCGGGCGCCCTCGCCGACGCCCTCAAAATTCGGGCGGCGCTGCGCGCACAGCCAGCCTAAGCCTAGGTTCGCCCATTTCTCATGTCACACCGCGGAGGCCGGTGCCCATGCCCGAAATGGGTCCCGGCCTGCGCCTTCGCTTGCGCGGGAATGACGGTTCAATATGATCGGAAAACGCTTCTAAAGCCGGCGGCGCGCCTCGCCCCTCCTTGCCGTGACTATTCAGGCGGTCAGCAGCTGTTCGACCCGTTGGGTCGCGGTGGTCTCGTCGATGCGTTCGACGGCGGCGAACTCGCGCACAAAGCGATCGAGTGCTGCCTGATAGATCTGCCGCTCGCTGTAGGATTGCTCCGGTTGGCCGACGTTGCGGTACAGGTCGCGGACTACCTCGGCGATCGAGGCGGGGTCGCCGGAGGCGATCTTGGCCTGGTATTCCTGCGCCCGCCGGCTCCACATCGTGCGCTTGGCGCGCGAACGCCCACGCAGCTTGGCCAACGCCGCGTCCATCTCCTTGCGGCTCGACAGGCGGCGGAGCCCCGACACCTTGGCCTTCGCCAGCGGCACCCGCAGGGTCATCCGGTCCTTGTCAAAGGCGACGACAAAGACGCTGAGCGTGTATCCGGCGATCTCCTGGGTCTCGATGCCGGTGATCTTGCCCACCCCATGCGTCGGATAGACGACGAGATCACCAGTAGCGAATGGAGGCTTTTCCGACGTCATATCCGTGTCTCACCATCAAGCCGAGTGATCATGCCGGGACGCTTTAGACCGTCGCTGCAAAAGGCGACGGCAACCGCCCACTACTCGGCGAGAGCGCGGAACCGGAACGAGTTGCGTCGTTAGCGTCGATACCACCGCAAAGACGATACCATCAAAAGCCCTCGGAAGCCAGCGGGTCACATATGCTTGCGGCACATATCGCGCCACGCCCGCGCCGATCAGCTGCCGCCGGGCTTGGGACTGAACTCCTTCTCGTACTTGTCGGGCGCGTCCTTCCACTCATCGGCATCTTCGGGAGGTGGTTTTTTGCGGGTGATGTTGGGCCAGGTTGCGGCATATTCGCGGTTCAGCTCGACCCAGCGCTCGGCTTCGGTCTCGCTGTCGGGAATGATCGCGTCGACCGGGCATTCCGGCTCGCACACCCCGCAATCGATGCACTCGTCGGGGTGGATGACCAGCATGTTCTCGCCCTCGTAGAAACAGTCGACCGGGCACACCTCGACGCAATCCATGTATTTGCAGCGGATGCAGGCTTCGGTGACGACGTAGGTCATGGTGCTGCTTTCTTCTCCTGGGCTTGGACGACCGATCGGGCCGGCGCGGCGTCAGGTCGCCTCGTCGAGCCCCAGCCGCTTGAGGACGCGCTGGCGTGCTGCGCCGCGATCGTGGTCGGGCACATAGATCAGCCCACCGACTTGACGCAGCAGGCTGTCCTCATATTGGTCGAGCACGCCGTCCGCATACGCGACTTCCCACAGCATCTCAATCAGCTCGACCCGCTGCTCAAACGACAGCCGCTCGTTGATGATCCGGGTCAGGTGAAACAGCTCGGCTGACCGGCTTGCCTCACGTTCGCCGGCGGCGAGCAGCGCCCTCGCGTCAGCGGAGGACAGGCGGAAACGACGCTCGAGCAGCCGCGCGACAACCGCGCGCTCTCTTTCGTCAAAGCGATGGTCGCTGTGGGCGGCTTCGACCAGAAGCGCCGCCAAGGCGAGCTCCAGCTCGTTCTGCGCCGCCGCGGCGCCGTCCGGGGGCGCCCCGGTCAACCACCCGATAATGCTCTCGATCATCGCGCTTTGCCTAGCATGCGGGGCGCCGTAGGGGCAACCCCACGCGGCATATGGTCTTGCCATGTGGTGCTGCCCAACGAGGCCCGTGGCGATCGGGCCGCCGCGGCAACGGAAGTGAATCGGCCCACCAGCCGTTGTAGCGGCGCGTGAAATGATGGGGTGCGGCCCTTTGGCCAAACGCGGCACGATCCTCGTTCTTCACTTTGTCGCTCAGATGCCGCTCGCCGGGATCGCCTGGCAGGCGATGCACTACCTGCTCGGGCTGCAGCAGCTCGGCTACGAGGTCTGGTACATCGAGGACGGCGGGGCCAACCCCTATGATCCGCGCGCCGCCAGCGTCATGATGGAATGCGATTACAATGTCGCCTATCTGCGGCGCGCGATGCAGAGCCATGGGCTGGCCGAGCGCTGGGCCTATTGGGACGCGATCAACGATGTCTGGCACGGGCTGCCGCGCGAGCGGGTGCGCCGGCTTTACGAGGAAGCGGACGGGCTGATCAATCTGTGCGGCGCCACCCGGCTGCGCGACGAGCACCTCGCCTGCCCGGTGCGCATCATGATCGACACCGACCCGGTCTATGAACAGATCAAGTACGCCAATTCCGACCTCGCGGCGCGCGCCTACCTCGACGCGCACACGCATTTTTTCAGCTATGGCGAGAATTTGGGCGCCTCCGACTGCCCGGTGCCGCTGTCGGGGATCGACTGGCGCCCGACCCGGCCACCGGTGATCCCGGCGCTGTGGCCTCAGCTCGGCGGCGCCCCGCGCTCGTTCACGACGATCGCCACCTGGGAGAACAAGGGCAAGGACATCGAGTTCGCCGGGTCGCGTTATCTCTGGTCGAAGCATGGGAACTTCTTGCGGTTTTTGGACCTGCCGCGATCCCGGCCCGATATCGGCTTTGCGCTGGCGATGAACCCGCCGGATCAGAAGGTGCGCGCGAAGGTCGCGGCCAGCGGCTGGAGCCTCATTGATCCCGGCCCGATATCGGCCGGAATGGCGCCCTATCGCGACTTCATCGCCGGCTCGCGCGGCGAGTTCACGGTCGCCAAGGACATCTACGTCCGGCCGAACAGCGGCTGGTTCAGCGACCGCAGCGCCTGCTATCTGGCCGCCGGGCGTCCGGTGGTGACGATGCGCACCGGGTTTGGCAAATTCTACCCGGTCGGCCGCGGCCTGTTCGAATATTCGAGCGAGGCGGAGGCGCTGGCCGCGATCGACGCGATCGCCGCCGATTACCCGGCCCACAGCCGCGCCGCGCGCGCGCTCGCCGAGGAACATTTCGCCGCAGACCGGGTGCTCGGCGCGCTGACCGCCGCCGCCGGGTTGTAGAACTCGCGCCTCAACCTGTGGCGAAACCCGCGAAGCGGTGCGGAATGCGGCGGAGGTCGGACAAGAGCTCGCGCTGCAGCCCCGGCGGGGGCAGATGCCGGAAAGCTCAGATCGATCGAATCGGCAAGACCGCCAAAACGCGCCGTAATCACGCCGGCGATCTCGCGATAGGTGCCGCAGGCGGCGAACAGATGCACGATTTCGTCCGACACCTCGGCCGCCATCTCGTGCCATCGTCCGTCGATTGACAGGCGATGCAACTTGAGCCCGAGCTCTTCCTGCCCGTGCAGCGACAGGATCGGCAGATAGCTGCGGGTCGATGCGTAAAAGGCGATGCGCTGGCGCACCCGCTCGATCGCCGCAGCCAGTTCGGACTCGTCCGCGCCGGTTGCGACAAACCCGCCGCCATGCACATCGAAATGTTCTCGGCTGCGTCCGCTGCGACGCATTCCCTCGCCGATTCGCGGCAGACAGACCTCCTCGAGATAGCGGCGCGAGCACAATGGGTGCAGGCGCACCCCGTCGGCGACCTCGCCGGCGACCCGCAGCATCGCCTCGCCGACCGCGGCAATCGCCACCGGGACCGCCGGCAATCCGGTCGGCTCCGGCGAGAAATCGGGCGGCATCAGGTTGAGTCGGTAATGCTCGCCCTGATAATCGAGTTTCTCGCCGGCTTCCCAGCAACGCCAGATCGCGCGCAACGCGCCGACATAATCGCGCAGCCGCGGCGCCGGCGGGGTCCAGGCAATGCCAAAGCGGCGCTCGTTGTGGCCTTTGACCTGGCTGCCAAGCCCGAGCACGAATCGGCCGCCTGAGTTCGCGTGCAAATCCCAGGCCTGGCTGGCTATGACGGTCGGGCTGCGCGGAAAAGCAACGGCGACCGAGGTCGTCAGCTCGATCCTGGACGTGGCGAGCGCGGCGAAGGCGAGCGGGGCGAACGGGTCGTGGCCGAGCTCAACAGTGGTCACCGCGTCAAAACCGGCCGCTTCGGCCGCCGTAGCGAATGGTCCGGCGGTCCGCCAGTGCCCGGCAAGAAGGGGCGCGAACACCCGCATCAGGTCGGCTTCGCGGCGCCGGCGGCGACCCGCGCCATGACCAGGACCAGAAACAGCGAGAACCACAGGGTCCCCTGCCACCATTCCTCCCAGATCCCATAGGTGGCGAAAGTTGCGACAAACCCGGTGGCGAGGCTGCCGCCGGCCGCGGCGGCGAACAGGCGCGGCCATTTGGCTCCGGCGAGCGCCAACCATAGGCCGCCAACCAACAGCGCGAGCACCACCGCCCCCGGCGCTCCGAGCTCGAGCCACAGCTGCAGCGCTGCGTTGTGCGGATGCAGCGGCAGCCAGGTCTCGCCCGGCTGGATCGGGTCCTTGCCGCCGGGGATCGCCCGCGACGAATTCGAGCCCCCAGCCGGCGAGCGGATGCTCGGCGATGCGGTCGCCGACAAACGACCAGATCAGCAGCCGGTGCCCGGCCGAGAGCTTGATCGCATCCGCCGTCGCGACCAAATCGGCCGCGCGGTCGAGCCGGGCAAAGGTCAACGGAGCGGTGATGATGACGAGGATCGCGGCCAGCGCGCCCAACCGCGCCGCGCCGGCGCGGCGCCAGCAGCACAGCAGCGCCACCACAAGCCCGGCGGCGAGCGCCACCTTGGCGGCGGTGCCGGCGAGCGCGCAGATCGTCGCCGCGGCCGCGAGCGCAAACAACAACGCTGCGATCCGATGCCTGCGCGCGGCGACCAAGGCGCCGACCGGCAGCAGCAGGATGGCAAAGGCGACCGAGGCCTGGTTGAGCCAGCTTGGCTGGTAGAAGCGATCGGAAAAGGGTTTGCTGAGCGCCCCGTGGCTGGCGAGGTCGATCGCCGCCATCGCGATCCCCAGGATAAAGCCGCCCAGTAGAAACGCGCTGAGCCGCTGCGGCGCCGAAACCGAGCCGGCCGCGACCGCCAGCGCCAGACCGGCCGCAAACAGCCCGGCAAGCCGGGCGGTCATCTCGAGCGAGCGCCACGGATCGATCGACCACAGCGCCGAGAGGCAGCCCCAGGCCAGCAGAGCGGCGGCGAGCCCGGCCGGCAAGGCGAGACCGCGGCAACGCACCGGACGGCCGATCGACAGCACCAGCCCGGCGGCGAGCAACCCCGCGACCGAAGCCAGCGGTGCAATCCCCCGCGGCACCAATACGAGGAGCGGAAAGAACAGCAACGCCGCGGCGTCCAGACCAGCCTCGAACCCGGCCGCCAACCGCCGCGCGCCCGGCGCGCTGTTGAGCGCCGCGGCGCGCCCGGCGCCGGCCGTTGGCTCGAAAAATGCGCCCGCCCGCCGCACCGGCTGCGCCGGACCTAGGACAGGATTTCTATGGCGGAAAAGAAAAACGCGATCTCCTGCGCCGCGTTCTCGGCCGAATCGGAGCCATGCACCGAATTGGCCTCGATCGATTCGGCAAAATCCTTGCGAATGGTGCCGGGAGCGGCGTTCGCCGGGTCGGTGGCGCCCATGATCTCGCGGCTGAGCGCCACCGCATTGGGTCCTTCGAGCACCTGAACCACGACCGGCCCGGAGCTCATGAACGCGACCAGGCCGCGGTAGAACGGGCGCTCGGCGTGAACCGCGTAAAAGCGCTCGGCCTGCGCCACGCTCAGCTGGATGCGCTTCTGGGCGACGATGCGCAAGCCGCGCCGCTCGAAACGCTCGTTGATCGCCCCGGTCAGATTGCGCCGCGTGGCGTCGGGCTTGAGGATCGACAATGTCCGTTCGGTAGTCATCGGCGGCTTTGCTTTGGGAGTGGTGCTTGACAGCGGCGGTCGGGTTTATAGCTCCGGCGCCGGCCACGAGCAATCAGCGACAACACGTCGCGAACTAGGCCCGGCGCTCCCAGCCCGATGCCGTCTGCTGCCAGTAGGTCAGCACGTGGCCAGCCTCGCGGGCGCAGCGCCAGCGCTCGCGGGCCGCCTCGACCGCGGCCGGGTCGGTGCCGTCGAACAGGTCGGCGCAGCGGGCGAAGCCAGACAGATCGCCGGCCTCGACGCCATCGACCAGCACCGCCATCGACGCGCGGTTCGGGTTCTCGTCGCGGTCGGTCACCCAGATCGGCTGTGCCGCTTCATTGCCGTCGCGAGCCGAGCCGTGCGCGAGGAAGCTCGCATCCTCGTAGGTCCACAAGATCGCGTCGAGCTGGGCCACCCGTTCGGCTGAGCCGGCCCGGACGACCACCGCATGGCCTTGCGCGCGCGCCCGCTCGAGCAGCTTTGGCAATGCCCGTTCGAGCGGCGTCGACAACAGGTGGTAAAAGCCGATCTCGGCCAAATGCCGCCCCCGAATCCGGTCCCGAGTTCCGTTTATTTCTCTTCGTAATGTGCGGCGACAAAGCGGTCGAGCAGACGCACGCCAAACGCAGTCGCCCCCTTGGGCACGATCGGCGCGTCCTTGCTCGACCACGCCATGCCGGCGATGTCGAGATGCGCCCACGGCACCTTGTTGACAAAGCGCTGCAGGAATTGCGCGGCGGTAATGCTGCCGGCGGCGCGGCCGCCGCCGATGTTTTTGACGTCGGCGGCGTCGCTGTCGATCTCGCGGTCGTAGCTGTCGGCGAGCGGCAGGCGCCAGACCTCCTCGCCGACCAGCTTGCCGGCCGCGGTCAGCCGTTCGGCGAGCTCGTCGTCATTGGCGAACAGACCGGCGCGGTGATGGCCGAGCGCCACGATGACCGCACCGGTCAAGGTCGCCAGATCGATCATCAGCCGCGGCTTGAAGCGGTCCTGACAATACCACATCGCGTCGGCCAGAACGAGCCGGCCTTCGGCGTCGGTGTTTAAGACCTCGATCGTCTGGCCCGACATCGAGGTGACGATGTCGCCCGGCCGCTGCGCGGTGCCGGACGGCATGTTCTCGACCAGACCGACGATGCCGACCGCGTCGATGTTGGCGTTGCGGGCGGCCAGGAGCCGCATCAGCCCGATGACCACCGCCGAGCCGGCCATGTCCCATTTCATCTCGCCCATGCCGGCGGCCGGCTTGATCGAGATGCCGCCGGTGTCGAAGGTGACCCCCTTGCCGATAAACGCAAGCGGCGCGCCAAATCCGGAGCCGCCGCCATGCCACTCCATGACGACGAGCCGGGGCGGGCGGGCGCTGCCCTGGGCGACGCCGAGCAAGGCGCCCATGCCCAGCTTGCGCATCGCCTGCTCGTCGAGAATTTCGACTTTGACGCCGAATTCCTCGAGCGTCCGCGCCTGCTCGGCCAGCGTCTCGGGGTAGATGATGTTGGCCGGCTCGGAGACCAGGTCGCGGGTGAAGAACACCGCCTCGGCGGCCTTTTCGAGCGGCTGCCAGGCGCGCTTTGCCATGCCGGGGGCAGTGGTCGACAGGGTCAGCCGCGCGAGCGAGGGCTTCTGCTCGGGTTTCTCTTTGGTCTTGTATTTGTCAAAGCGATAGCAGCGCAGCTGCGCGCCGAAAGCGAGCGCTGCCGCCGCCTCGGCAGCTGCGATCGGCGCCGCGTCGCCGACCTCGACGCCGACCGTCGCCTCGGTCTCCCCGGCGCCGTTCAGATGCGCGGCAACGGCACCGCCAAAATCCTCGAACAAGCGGGCGTTTGCCTGGTCAGGCTTGCCGAGCCCGGCGAGGACGATTCGGCTCAGCGCCAAATTCGCCGGCGCCACGATCGCCAACAGCTCGCCCTTTTTGCCGCTGAAGCGGGCGGCGGCGGCGAGAGCGCGGGCGATGGCCCCATCGCTGGCTTCGTCGAGCCGGCGGGCGGAGGGGGTCAAGACCCGCTCCTCCCATACCCCGACAACCGCGGCCCCGGAATGCGGCATCTCCGGCTCGGCAAAGCTGATCTTCATCGCGCAACCTCAAACGATAGCGCCGCAAGCGGCCAACCGGCCGCTCCCGGCCCGAGCGAATCAATATATCAGCAGCGGCGGCCGGCGCCAGGCGCTGCGGCGCCGATCGTCGCTGCCCGCCCGATCCTGCTCGCCGATGCGGCAGCCGAGCCACGGGGCGACCCGGCAGAAATGCCGCTGGCCGGCCGCCGAGCGGCTCCCTATGATCGCGCGCCGATGACGAGCCTCACCCGCTACATCCTGCGACAGTGCTTCGCCGTCATGATTTTTGTTACCGCGGCCCTCAGCGCCGCGGTTTGGCTGGCGCAGTCGTTGCGTCTGGTCGATCTGATCGTCAACCGAGGGCTGTCGATCGAAGTCTTCCTCTATCTGGCGGCGCTGATCCTGCCCCGGTTTCTCGACATCGTGCTGCCGATCGGCGTCTTTATCGCGGTGCTGTTCACCTTTAACCGCATGACCGCCGAGAGCGAACTGGTCGTCATGCGTGCGGCGGGGCTGAGCCCGATGGCGTTGGCCAGGCCGGTCCTGATCCTCGCCGGGATTGCTTTTGCCGTGCTGATGAGCCTGTCGCTCTATTTCCTGCCGGTCGCGAACCGCGCCTTCAAGGATCTCCAATTCGAGATACGCAACCGATTCGTGTCGAGCCTGATCCAGGAGGGCACCTTCACCACGGTCTCGGACAAGCTGACCTTTTACATCCGCAACCGCGACGACCATGGCGATGTGGTTGGGCTGATGATCAACGACAGCCGCGATCCGCAACGCCCGGTCACGATCCTCGCCGAGCGCGCCGCCTTTGTCGATACCCCGGCCGGCTCGCGCATTGTCATGATCAACGGCAACCGCCAACAGTTCGACCCGCAGACGAGAAAGCTTTCGGTCCTGACCTTTTCCCGCTACACGCTCGACCTTGGCGCGTTGCAGGATGCTCCAGTGGTCCGCTTTCGCGAGGCTCAGGAGCGGTTTCTCGGCGAGCTGTTGTTTCCGCCGCCCGGGCTCGACCCGGTGCTGCGCCACAGCTTTCTCGTCGAAGCCAATCAGCGCATTCTGATCCCGCTCTCGGTCATCAGCTTTGCGCTGATCCCGCTCGCCTTTCTGCTGCCCGGTGATTTTGACCGCAGGGGGCAGTTGAAACGGGTCATGCTGGCGGTCGGCGCGGCGTTTGCGTTCGAATTGATCGGTTTCGGGGTCAACGATCTTGCCGCCCGCTTTGCCGTCGTGATCCCGCTCAGCTATGTGATCGTGCTATTGCCGGCTGCCCTCAGCCTGGGCATTCTGCTCCAGGGTCGAGCAAGGCTCGCGTTTCGGCGGCCGGGCTTGGCCGCCGGCCACGCGCGCTGACCGCGGCGCCGCCCCAAAGGCTCGTTGGTGCAGCTCGCAAAGACCCTTTCCGCCTATATCGCACGCCAGTTCTTTGCGTGGTTTTGCGGCGTCTTTGCGGCGATGGCGCTCGTCACCTTTCTGCTCGACTACATCGAGCTGATCCGCCGCGGCGGAGCGAAGGTCGAGGCGACCTTGGGGCTGTTGCTGGAGATGGCTGCGCTGCAGCTGCCGCAGACGGCGCAGGAAGTGCTGCCGTTTGCCGTGCTGTTCGGCGCCATGCTCGCGTTCTGGCGGCTGACGCGAAATAACGAGCTGGTGGTGGCGCGGGCCGCGGGCGTTTCCGTCTGGCAGTTTTTGACACCGGCGATGCTGGTCGCCGTGCTGATCGGCGTCTTTGCGGTCACCGTGTTCAACCCGCTCGCCTCGGTGGCAGAGGCGAGCTACGAAAAGCTGAACAGCGGCGTCTTGCGCGAAGGGTCCGACGAGCTGCTGTTGTCGAGCGCAGGGCTGTGGCTGCGGCAGAGCGGCGAGGACGGCAACCAGGTCATCATCCATGCCGGCGAGCTCTCCGGGCCGGGTCTCGTCCTGAGCAACGTCACACTGTTTTTCTTTGATTCGCAGACCCGGTTCACCTCGCGCATCGACGCTCGCACGGCGCGGCTCGAAGCCGGCGAGTGGCTGGTTGAGAACGGTGTCCGCTGGCGGCCCAACGCGCCGCCGCAGGCGTTCGCGCAGTGGCGCCTCAAGACCCAGCTGAGCCCGCGCAAGATCGAGGAAAGCTTCGCCTCGCCGGACACGATGTCGTTTTGGGAGCTGCCCGGCTTCATCGCCTTGCTCGAGCGCTCGGGCTTCCCGGCGCAACGCCACCAGCTGCATTTCAATGTGTTGCTTGCTCGCCCGTTTCTGTTGTGCGCAATGGTGCTGATCGCCGCGATCTTCAGCTTGCGCCTGCAGCGGCGCGGCGGCGCCACGTTGATGATCATCGGCGGCGTGGCCAGCGGGTTCGCGCTCTACGTGCTCTCGGACATTGTTTTTGCCCTCGGGCTTTCCGCCAAGGTGCCGGTCACCCTGGCCGCCTGGACCCCGACCGGGGTCTGCCTGATCTTTGGCGCGTCGATGCTGCTGCATCTGGAGGATGGCTGATGGGCGAAGAGGGCCGCCGCGGCCTTCGGCTCACCGCCCCGACGCGCGGGCTTGGCGCGCTGCTGTGCGCTTTGCTCGCGGTCGCCATCGCCCTACCACCGGCTGCGGCCCAGATCGGTCTCGCCGGCCCTCAGAAGCAGAATCCGAACGCGCCGATCGCGCTGCGCGCCGATCAGGTCGAGTATGACGAGGACTTGGCCCTGATGATCGCCCGCGGGCATGTCGAAATCGCGCAAAACGGCGAGGTCCTGCTGGCCGATACCGTCACCTACAACCAGCGCACCGACACGATCACGGCATCGGGCCATGTCAGCCTGTCGCAACCGACCGGGGAGATCCTGTTCGGCAGTTACATGGAGCTGCGCGATGCGATGAACCAAGGCTTCGCCAAGGACGTGCGCATGCTGCTGGCCGACCGATCGCGGCTGGCGGCCAACACCGCGCGGCGCACCAACGGCAACCGCGTCGAGCTGCGCCGCGCCGTCTATTCGCCGTGCGATCTGTGCAAGAAAGACCCGAGCGCGCCGCCGGAATGGCAGCTCGAGGCGCGCCAGATCATCGACGACCAAAGGCTGAAGCTCATCGAGTTTCGCGACGCGACGATGGAGCTCTACGGGTGGCCGGTCTTCTACACGCCCTACATCTCGGTCCCCGAGCCGTCGGTCAAGCGCGCGAGCGGGTTTCTCGCCCCGTCCTTTGGCAGCTCGAACACGATCGGCGCGCATATCACAATCCCGTATTTCCTGGTCCTGGGTCCGGACAAGGACATCACCTTGGAGCCGCGCCTGACCACCAAGGCGGGGCCGGTCCTCGGCGCCGAATACCGCGAACGCTTTGACAATGGCGAGCTCGAGGCCCAGGGCAGCCTGAACTACAGCAACCCCGAAGGGACCGAGGACACCGGCAAGATCGTGCGCGGCAACATCGACGAGCACAGCGTGTTCGACCTGAACGACACCTGGCGCACCGGCCTCGATGTGCAGCGCGTCTCCGATCAGGCCTATCTCTTGGAGTTCGGCTATGGCAACCCTCTCCTAAACGCGGAGATCAGCCACGGTTATCTGCAAGGGTTCGACCCGCGCGGGGCGACCGACGTCGACACCTACATGTTTCAACCGCTGCTTCCGGGGCTCGGTGATTCGACGCAGCCGATCGTGCTGCCGGTGATCAACCGCAACTGGCAAAGCGAGCCCGATGCGCTCGGCGGCCGCTGGAATCTCAATGCCAACCTGCTCGACATTGTCCGCGAGGTCGGGACCCAGACCCGGCGCATCTCGCTCGGCTCGGGGTGGCAGCGCAGCTTTAAGGACGGTCTCGGCGGCCAATACCTGTTTACCGCGAACCTGCGCGGCGACGCCTATTCGGTCAACGGCCTCAGCCCGGTCTCGAACCCGGATCTGCCCTCGGCATATTTTCCGATCGACGGCAAACCGGCGGCGGAGCCGATTGCCACCAATTTTTTGACCGGCCGAGCCTTTCCGCAGGTGGGCCTCAAATGGGACTATCCGCTGATCCACCCCGGCGAAAGATTGACGCCGCTGATCGAGCCGATCGTCGCCGTCTACGCCGCGCCCAATGGCGGCAACCAGCGCAAAATCCCCGATGAGGACAGCCTGTCCTTCAACTATGACGACACCGATCTGTTCCGGCCCGACCGCCTCTCCGGCTACGACATCCTGGATACCGGCCAGCGGGTCGATTACGGCGCAAAGTTTGGGCTTTACGACAACACTGGCGGCAGCTATCGGGTGCTGGTCGGCCAAAGCTACCGGGCCGAGACCAACCCGTTTCTGCCGCCGGGCTCGGGTGCGGAAAGCCGGCTCTCCGACATTGTCGGGCGGGTCGTGCTGTCGCCGAATTCCTATCTCGACCTGATTTACCGGTTCCGCCTTGCCGCCACCGATCTGGCCTACCGCGAGCAGCAGGCGGCGATCGCTACCGGACCGCAGAACCTGCGGGTCAGCGCCAATTACGTTCTGATCCCCGCACAGCTGCCGAACGAGGTCGTGACCAACCCGGTCACCGGCCAGAACGTGCTGTACGGCAAGCAGGAGCAGCTGTCCTTCGCGCTGACGGCGAAGCTGACGCGCTATTGGTCGCTGCAAGGGAGCGAGACTATCAACCTCAGCGGGAGCTCGAACCTGGTCAATGGCATCGCCACGCCGGAATCGAGCAGCAGCAGCCTCTACGGGACCGTCGCGGCGGTCTACCAGGATGAATGCATGGCGTTTATCGGGGCCTTGACCCAATCCGGCATCCGCAATGGCGCCGTCACCCCCGGAGTGTCGGTTCAATTCAGCGTCGTGTTCAAAAATATCGGTGAGATCGGCGGCACGGTCGCCTCGCTCGCCGGCGGCTCGCCGTGAGCAGAGCACCGATCCGCCGCCCCGGGCTGGCAGCAAACCTATCGGGCGCCCCGGCGACAGCGTCGCGGCGACGGTGTAATGTGAGGTGCTCGATCGAACACGGGAGGCGGAAGACTCGATGACTGGAATTCGTCGGCTTGCCGTGCTGCTGCTGCTGCTCGGTGGTTTTCCGGCGGCTGCCGCCGCGGCCGCGGCGCCGCGGCCGCCCCGGCCTGCGCCTGCGCCGGCAGAGGCCTATCCCGAAATCAGCATCGCCGCGGTCGTCAACGACCAAGTCATCTCGGTTGCCGATCTGGCCTCGCGGATTCGCATGGTGATGCTGTCCACCAGCATCCCGGACACGCCGGACGCGCGCCAGCGCCTCGCGGCTCAGGTGCTGCGCACCCTGATTGACGAGAAGCTGCAGATGGAGGAAGCCAAGCGCAAGAACGTCACAGCAACCGACGCCGAAATCCAGAAAGCGATTACTTCGATCGAGCAGCAGAACAACATGAAGCCCGGTCAGCTTGATGCGGTTCTCAAGGCGAACGGCATCGACAGCAGCGCGCTGGTCGATCAGGTCAAGGCCTCGATCGTGTGGGCTAAGCTGGTGCGGCAGATCGCAGCGGACACCGACCCGGTTTCCGACGAGGAGATCGACGAAACGCTAAAGCGTCTCAAGCAAAACGAGAACCTGCCGGAGAGCCGGGTCGCCGAGATTTTCCTGGCCGTGGACAACCCACAGCAGGACAACGAGGTGCGCGCGCTAGCCGAGCGCTTGACCGCGCAGATGAAGCAGGGCGCCCGATTTGCCGCGGTTGCCCGGCAATTCTCGCAATCGCCGACCGCGGCCGTCGGCGGCGACCTCGGCTGGATTCATCCGGACGAGCTCAGCCCGCCACTGGCCAAGGCGGTGGCGCAGCTGAGCCCCGGCGAGCTGTCGCCGCCGATCCGCACCGCCGGCGGCTATTACCTGATGCTGGTCCTCGACCGGCGCAACGCCGGCCGCGCGGCCAGTGAGGACGACACCGTGCTGCGCATCGCTCAGGTGGTGTTCCCGCTGACCCCGCAGGCCAGCGAACAGGCCCGGCGAGCGGCGTTCGCGGCCGCCCAATCGGTCAGGGCCGAGGCGACCAGCTGCCAGGACATGATGCGGATCGGCAAGGCAGAGGCCTCGCGGCTGTCGAGCGAGGGCGATCTGCGGCTCAACCAGATCGCACCGACAATGCGCAGCGCGGTATTGGCGCTGGGCATCGGGCATCCCTCGCAGCCGATTCTGCAAAAGAACGGTGTCGGCGTGATCATGGTTTGCGACAAATCCGATAACAAGCCGGTCATCCCGACGCGCGAGGCTGTCGCCGAGAGCCTGATGCGCCAGCGGCTCGACATGCTCGCGCGGCGCTATATGGAGGATCTGCGGCGCGCCGCCTATGTCGATGTCAGGGTTTGACCCGGTGCCGCCGCCCGTCGCCGTAACCATCGGCGAGCCCGCCGGGATCGGCGGCGAAATCACCCTGAAGGCGTGGCTCGGCCGCGATCCGAGCGGCCCAGTCTTTTATGTGATCGACGACCCCGACCGCCTCGCATCCTTGGCGGCGAGCCTCGACTGGCCGGTGCCGGTCCGGCCGATCGCCGCACCCGCGGAGGCGCTCGGAATCTTTGGCGAGGCGCTGCCGGTGGCGCCGATCGGGGTGGCGCTGCGCGGCCGGCCGGGGCGCCCCGACCCCGCCGACGCCGCGGCCATCATCGGCGCGATCGACACCGCGGTCGCCGACGTGCGCAGCGGCCGCGCCGCGGCGCTGGTCACCAATCCGGTCCACAAGGAGAGCCTTTATCGCGGCGGGTTTCGCCATCCCGGGCATACCGAATACCTGGCCGAGCTGGCGGGAGAGGGCGCGACCCCGGTCATGATGCTGGTCTCTGCGCAGCTGCGGGTGGTCCCGGTGACGATCCACCTGGCCTTGCGGCGAGCGGTCGAAACCCTGACCGCGGCGGCGATCGTCACGGCCGGCCGGGTGACTGCGGCGGCGCTGCGGCGCGATTTCGGCATCGTCGATCCGGTCCTCGCCGTCGCCGGGCTCAACCCGCATGCCGGCGAAGCAGGCGCGCTCGGCCATGAGGAGATCGACATCGTCGCGCCGGCGATCGCCCAGCTGTGCCGCCTCGGCATCGACGCGCGCGGACCCTTGGCGGCGGACACAATGTTTCACGCCGAGGCGCGCCGCTCCTACGACGCGGCTCTGTGCATGTATCATGACCAGGCGCTGATCCCGATCAAGACCATCGATTTCGATGGCGGCGTCAATGTGACCCTGGGGTTGCCGTTTGTGCGCACCTCGCCGGACCACGGCACCGCCTTCGGGATTGCCGGTCAGGGCGTCGCCCGCGAGGGCAGCCTGGTCGCGGCATTGCGGCTCGCCGCCGAAATGGCCGCGAAGCGGCGCCACCCGGTCTGAGCCGTCCGTCCCAATTGGCCAAATCTGACGAGGCCGCGGTGCCGCCGCTGCGCGAGGTGATCGCCCGGCATGGGATCGCGGCACGGCGGCGGCTTGGTCAGAATTTTCTGCTCGACCTCAACCTGACCGGCCGGATCGCCCGCGCGGCGGGGCCGCTCGATCAAGTGAGCGTGATCGAGATCGGCGCCGGGCCCGGCGGCCTGACCCGTGCGTTGCTCGCCGAAGGTGCCCGTCACGTCGTCGCAGTCGAGCGCGATCCGCGCTGCCTCGATGCCCTCGCCGAGCTTGCCGCCGTTTATCCCGGACGGCTCGAGCTGGTCGCCGGCGACGCGTTGGCGATCGACCCGGCGGCATTGGCGCCGGCGCCGCGCAAGATCGTCGCCAACCTGCCCTACAACATCGCCACCGCACTATTGCTCGGCTGGCTTGACCGGATCGGCGAGTTCGCCAGCCTGACCCTGATGTTCCAGCGCGAGGTGGCGCTGCGCCTCGTCGCGGCACCGCGGCACGAAATCCTATGGCCGGCTGTCGGTCATGACCCAATGGCTCGCCCTGCCGCGCCTCCTGTTCGACGTGCCGGCCCGCGCCTTCACCCCGCCGCCCAAAGTCACCTCCAGCGTGGTCCAGATCGCGCCGCGCCCACAGCCGCTGGCGCCGGCCGCGAAACCCGCGCTCGAGCGGGTCGCCGCCGCTGCCTTTGGCCAGCGCCGCAAAATGCTGCGCTCCAGCCTCGCCACCCTCGGCCTCCCCGCCGAAAGCCTGCTCGCCCCCGCCGGCGTCCCCCCGACCGCCCGCGCCGAAGACCTCTCGATCGCCCAATTCTGCGCGTTGGCCCAAGCGCTGGAAAGAGCAACCGTACCAGCGAGCGCTCCGTAATGCTTGATCGAACGCGCGATACCGCTCGGTGCGGCAACGTGATCTCTCGGCACCAATTCGTTGGACCTCCAGCGTGCCGAGTTCTGTTCTGAAGTGGCGGAGGGGGCGTCGTTTCTCCGCCTTCGCCACCGTTGCGCGCCATCCGCGAAAAGTACAGCTATGCTCGCATCTTGCGTTCTTCGACGATTAGTGACCGTTCGCCTATGTTCAACTCACAGATATGGGTAGCGGTTTGTGACGGCGAGTTAGGCAGAAGCATCGAGGGATGGCTCGGGCGGGCAAGCTGTAGGCGCTCACGGTGGCGAAGAAAGTGCGCGAAGCCAAGCCGGGATACACCGGCGATGGGGGCGGTCTCTACCTGCAAATGAGCAAATACGGCACGCGATCATGGGCGTTCGGTTATCGCGTAGGCGGCCGAGCTGCGCGAAGCCGGGCTCGGGTCGCTCGATACGTGGAGCCTCGCCGAAGCACGGGAGCGGGCGCGGCGCTTTCGGCAGCTGCGCGGCGAGGGGTTGGACGCGATCGAGGAACGTCGCGCGCGAGCGGCAGAAGGCGAAGCTCGACGCGGTGAAGGCGATGACGTTCCGGCAATGTGCCGAAGCCTATATCGCCGCGCACCGCGCAGGCTGGAAAAATCCGCAAGCACGCCGCACAATGGCAGGCGACGCTCGAAGCGTACGCCTATCCGGTAATGGGCGAGCTTCCGGTGCAGGCGGTTCGATACCGGGCTCGTAATGAAAGCGATCGAGCAGGCCTGGATTATACAAACCGGAAACCGCGAGCAGGGTGCGCGGGCGCATCGAATCGGTACTCGATTGGGCCTAAAGCGCGCGGCTATCGCGAGGGCGAAAATCCGGCTCGGTGGAAGGGGCATCTCGACGATCTTTCCTTGGCACGACCAAGGTGCGTCGCGGTCGAGCATCGTGCAGCACTTGCCTATGCCGATTTGCGGGCATTCCTGGCGCGATCTGCGGCAGCAAGAGGGCGTCGCGGCGCGAGCGCTCGAATTCGCGATCTTGACCGCCTCGCGCACCGGCGAAGTGATCGGCGCAACTTTGGGCTGAAATCGACTTTGAAGCCTGCCTGTGGACTATCCCGGCTCACGGATGAAGGCAGGCAAAGAGCACAGAGTGCCGCTTAGCGAGCGCACGCTCGCGATACTGCGCCATCAACGGAGGTGCGGGAGGGCGAGTATGTATTCCCCGGCCCAGCGGCACCAGGCCGCTCGGCGACGTGGGGATGTTGATGTTGTTGCGTGCGCATGGGCCGCGGCGATCTCACAGTGCACGGCTTACGCTCGGCATTTTCTGATTGGTGCGCGGAGCAGACCAACACGCCGAGCGAGGTCAGCGAGATGGCGCTGGCGCATAAGGTCGGCGACAAGGTAGAGGCGGCGTACCGGCACGGCGACTTGTTCGCTAAGCTTGGCATTGGCCGAAGCGTGGGCGAGGTTCTGCGATGGCGAGGGCGGCGAGAACGTCGTGCCGATGAGGGCCGGCCGATGAGCGGCACTCGCGAGCTTCCCGACGAAGGCCGTAGGTCCATTGACCGGCTTGCGAAACAGCGACCGTATGACGAGCTATTCACCGCCGCGCGCTCGGCTATCCCCGAAACCACGCTCGAAAAGATCGAGGGGGCCGTCGGCCTGACCAAGCGCAACTCTGCTTTTCGCACGGCGATTGCCGATGCGCTGGTGCTACTGATCACTTACGACGAGCCGCAACAGGTGAATAAACTTCTGGCAGAAGCCGAAAAGGCCGCCGTGGCAGCGGTGGTGGAATTGGAACGGCTGTCTGCCGTGCTCTACGCGGCGCGGTTGGTGCACCTCGCGAGGCGCGCCGCGATTAATGGAATTGAAGAGCTGCGCGCCTATGTGCGGCACGTTGGCAGGCTTAAAAAGGCGCTCAGCAAAAACACGGGTGGACGCTCCAAAATGGACGCGTTCGATGGTTTTATCCGGGTTCTCGCGGATGCTTATGATGGGGCGACCGGCCGCTCTTTCGCCACGGTGTCCTACGACGGGACGCAGTATGGCGGGCCGTTCTGGGATTTGGTCGAAGCAATGCGCATAAGAGCAGACAAAATCGCGGAGCTGAGCGGTGGGGGAGTGGAGTACCGCAGCCGGCGACGGGGGAGGCGCGCGGCAAGTTCATTCAGCTAAGTGCTCACGTCTATCGACAAAACCCCCTTCGTTCTATCCGTAGTTTTGTGAATAAGAATAGGGCGGTGCTAGCGCTCTACTTCTCTCGCGTTCAATACGAATGCGTGAGCGAAACAATGTCCATCCAGATTGCACGGGCCTTAGGTCGAGATGAGGCCTTGGTCGTTTCGCCGAGCCGAGCTAAGGCTATGCTCGATATCGGCACTACCCGTCTTTACGAGCTGATCAACTCGGGGCGGCTCGAGTCTTTCAAAGACGGCAAAAACCGCAAAATCACAACCCGCTCGATACACGCGTACATCGATCGGCTGATGGCCGAGGCGAGCGGGAGGGCCGCATAAAATGGCCGCTCTTACCGGACCACCGGATCGAGGTCGGCGCTCTGCCGGGGGCGCCTTCTCGAATGCATCAACGCTTAGCGACAAGCCGCCGACAGATAAGCCATCTCGCGGCCTCTCGCAAGCGGAAGTCGGCGGCCGACGCTCGGCGGCGGAAAAGCTCGGCGCCGCTCGCCGCTTCACCGCGACGATCCGGGCCTCCCGACGTGTCGATCGCGAAGCGCCGCCAGGCTCGTCGTAGCAGATGCCCTGCACCTCGCCCGGCTCGCGGCCAGCGGCTTCCAATTCGACAATTTCGACATCGAGGAGACCGAAGCCCTGCGGCTGGGGCCGGCGCGGCGGAGGGCGCGGCGATGACCGCCGATCGCCCGAAGATGCGGTTGCTCGAATGCCGCCGCATCGAAAACGCCGGGGCGCTGGTGTGGCGCGTCAAGGTGCTGTTGCCGTGCGGGCTCGAAATCGGCGACATCGCCATCTTCGCGAAAAACGGGCGGGCTTGGGCGCAATTGCCCTCGCAACCGCTGCGCGACCGGGCTGGGCAGCCGATCGCCGGAGCTGATGGCCGAGCGAAATACGTCTCGCCGTTGCGGTGGGAATCGCGTGATCTGCAAGACCGTTTCAGCGAGGCGGTGATTGCTCTTATCGAGGCCGAGCACGCGACGATCGGCGGTTTGCAATGACGCCGCTCGACGAGGCCGGCTCGGCCGTAACCGATTGGCATGCCCAATTCGCCGATCGACGCCGCGACTATCGCGCCGGATCGGACGAACGCGGACGGATATGGATCATCCGCCGCAAAACGCAGGGCCGCGACCTCGACGTGCTGCTGCGCACGCCGACCCCCCCCTCCGCAATGCCGCCAGACGACGAAGCGGCATTGCGTGATCTGTGGTGGCGGACAGCTTGGCCGGGACTGACGCCCAAGGCGCGTAAGCGGCTGATGCGCGAAAGCCTGAGGAGCGGGCAATGATCCCCCGTACCCTCAGCGTCACGTTCTTCCGTGACTACGCTGCTCAGGCGAAAACCGAGCGCTCGCTCGCTCTGCCCGAGCTGGCCGAGCGCATTCTCAACACGACCGCGCCGAGCAAAGCGGAACTCCCGTGGCTCAAGCTCGCGCGCTTCGGCGCGGCAACCACCAAGCCCGGCAGCCTCCGCCACGATCGCAATGTCATCGCGATCAGCGGTATCGAAGCCGATTATGACGGCGAGCGGCTTGGGATCGATTATGCGGTGGAGACAGCCGAAAAGGCCGGCCTCGGCGCGCTGATCTATACCTCGCCCTCGCACACCCCCGACGCGCCGCGCTGGCGGGTGCTATGTCCTTTGGGCCGGGAACACCCGCCGGCCGATCGAAAGCACCTTCTGGCGCGACTGAACGGGCTCTATCGCGGCATTTTTGCCCATGAGTCCCTGGACGCTCAGTCAGGCCTATTATTTCGGCAGCGTCAATCATTCCCCTGCGCACCGGGTCGAGCTTGTCGACGGCGAGCCGATCGATGATCTCGACGAGCTTGATCAGATCGCAATCGGGCCGGCGGAGCCCCCACGAGGCCGGGCGCGAGAGGCTGGCGACGGCAGCGGCGCGCGCGGCGACGCCGATCTGGTCCGGCGCATCGTCACCGGCGACGGCTATCACACCGAGCTGTGCGCGCTCGCGGCGCGGTACATCGGCCGCGGGATCGATCCTCGCGCCGTGGGAGACGTGCTGCGCGGGCTGATGCTGGCGCAAAACGAGCCCGAGCGAGACGAGCGCTGGCAGGATCGGTTCCGATCCATCCCCCAGCTTGTCGCAAGCGCCCGGCGCAAATATCAGGACGAATATGCTCCCGCCCGCCGGACGATAGCGGCGGCGGCGTGGACCGCGCTCGAGAGAGGGGGGAGCGCCGACGATATCGCTAATGCCGCGATTGCCGCGGGAGAGGCCGCTGGCGTGCCGATGAGCATGGTGCAGGATGTACTCTCCTACATCCACGCCCGGCGCGGAGGGCGGCGCGATGCATGACGACGCGATACCGCAAATCCGCCGGATCGCCGCGCAGATTGCCGGTGGCGTCGGCCGCGAGGTGGGGGATGCCGCATCTATCCAAATTCTCGCGATCGAGGACTTCTACGCTTTCATGCCGATGCACAACTACATCTTCGTCCCAACCCGCGCGACCTGGCCAGGAGCCAGCGTCAACTCGCGCATCCCGCCGATCCCGACGATCGGGTCGGATGGGCGGCCGGCGCTCGACAAGAACGGCAACCCGAAGACCATTTCGGCCAGCGCGTGGCTCGATCAGCATCGCCCGGTCGAACAGATGTCGTGGGCACCGGGGCTCCCGACCGTTATTCGGGACCGCCTCTTATTCGAGGGCGGATGGATCGAACGCCCCGGTGGCGCGTGTTTCAACCTCTACCTGCCGCCCACCATTACGCCCGGCGACGCAACAGAAGCTGAGCCCTGGCTAGACCATCTCCGATACATCTATCCGAGCGACGCCGAGCACATTCTCGACTGGCTCGCCCATCGGGTGCAGCGCCCGGCCGATAAGCTTAATCACGCGCTTGTTCTCAGCGGCGAGCAAGGAATTGGCAAAGACTCGCTGCTAGAGCCGGTTAAGTACGCTATCGGCCCCTGGAATTTCAAGGAAGCCTCGCCTTTACAGGTTCTCGACAAGTATAACGACTTCTTGAAATCGGTCATTCTGCGGATCAGCGAAGCGAGTGACCTCGGCGAGTTCGACCGCTTCAAGTTCTACGACCACATGAAAACCTACACGGCGGCGCCCCCGGATGTGCTACGGGTCAATGAAAAGCATCTCCGCGAATATCCGATCCTCAATTGCTGCGGCGTGGTGATCACCACCAACCACAAGACCGACGGCATCTATCTCCACCCCGATGATCGGCGGCACTATGTTGCGTGGTCAGGCCTAAAAAAAGAGGACCCCGTTTTCCAGGGCGGATATTGGAATCGCCTATGGGCTTGGTATGCCAGTGGCGGCACGCGGCACGTTGCGGCGTTCCTTGCCCAGCGCGACATCGGCAGGTTCAACCCGAAAGCCCCGCCGCCAAAAACAGAAGCCTTCTGGGCCATCGTTGACGCCAACCGCCCGCCCGAGGAAGCGGAGATCAGCGACACCCTCGATCGCCTGAACTGGCCGGCTGCCATTACGTTGGCGCTGCTTCAAGATGCGGCGCCGACGCAGAGCTTCGCCGACTGGCTCGGCGATCGCAAGAGCCGCCGAGCCGTCCCTCACCGGCTCGACCGCTGCGGATACGCCCCGGTTCGCAATCCCGACGCACAAGACGGGTTGTGGAAAATCCGCGGGCGCCGCCAAGCCGCCTATGCCAAGGCCGCCTTACCGCTGCGGGACCAAATCCAGGCAGCCCGAAGCCTCACAATTTGATGAGATACCTCCGGGTACGCGAAAAAAGCGAAGGCTTGGCGTGGTTGATCGAAGCGCTGGGCGGGTCCGCCGCCGTCGCCCGACGGTTCGACCGCCACGTTTCAACAATCAACAAGTGGCGCAACGGTTCGCTGCCGATCCCAGCCGACGTTGCCCGTGACCTGCGCGAGAAGGCAATCTATATCGCCTCCGCGCTTGAACGAACGAGGCGTGGCGCCTCAAAAACGAGGAAATCCCAAAGGCCGAGTATCGCGCCGAACAGACGCTGCGCCGCCGCCGCGAGGCTTTCTTTAAGCGCTTCGGGGTCTGGCCGCACGATCCCAACAATCGGCGCGGGCACACACACCGCAACCAGGGCCGCCGGTCAGTCTGATCAGTGTGATCAGTGATCTTCCCACAAGATTTATAGACCGTCATTTCCTCCCTTACGTGCACTACGACATCGCCGCGACAACCACAGAGGGTGGGACGGAAATCCCTGCACGATGGCCGCCCGCGCGAGGGGAAAATACCCCCGGTATAAATCTTGTGGGAAAACCACTGACTTCACCGATCGCACTGACCAGCCCGCGGTAGTCTGGCCGCCCAATCGTAACCGCTACGCGAGGCATTGCCCGCGACCCGGTGGAGCGAGGTGAGTGTTCACTCACTTCTTCGGGCAGCCCCGTCTGACTGTTGCCAAAATGCCACAGTCCTGGTCGCGTTCCGTTCCCGTCGCCGCGGGCTGAGTTGCGCCTAGCGCAACTTCGGTGGCGGAGGCGGGCTCCGCTGCGATGCCACAGAAACGGCCGAGTTTGTGGCGATCGTTGCTGCTACCCATACTTGCCCCCACACATTCGGTCGCGCCGCAGCCCGCTGGGGAGCGCAACCACCCGACCCTATCGCAGGCCGCCTGGCCGCGTTACCCCCATCAGGCGCTCACCGCCGTGGCTCGTAGGGGCATTGTGGGGCATGGGCACCTCGGAGCGCCCGCGGGGCCATTGGGGCGGAGGGGGGGCGCCCACGGGCACCCGTCGGGACTGGCCGAGCCAAAATCTCAGTACGCCACTTTGCTCCCCGCCCCGGAGAGGATTTCGGACCTCGACGATCGGCAAAATCACGCTGGCCGTCCATTGGAAACCGCTGATTTCCCATTGCCGTCACGGACTGTATGTTGTACGTTTCGTGCATGACGACGCAAGATAACAGCCGGATGATCGGTCTTACCTTTCAGCTTCGCCCGCAGGAAGCGGCGGAGGTGCGGGTTGCGGCTGACATTACGTGTCGCAGCACGTCATCATGGATTCGGTCGGTGGTGTTGCGGGCATTGCAGCAGGAGCTGGCGCGGTCTGATCGGCGCGCTGGACAGAGAGGAGATGATTGAAAATGGCGTACTCTGAAGAGCAGTTGGCGCAGGCTGGCCGGCAGCTGGCGCAGACCATCCAGCATCTCAACAGCAAAATCGAAGCATTGGAAGGCAAGCCGGCCGTTGATGCCTTTACCCAACAGTGGCACGATGGTCGCGCGCATGCAAAGTCTCGTGGTTACAGCGAGAACGACGGCACGCTTAATGAATTGGAAGGTTGGATGGAGACAAACGGCGTCGCTCGGCATGATTACGCCATGCAGTTGTCCCGAATTAAGCCGAGCAACCTGGTCTTCGGCGGGCTTGATGAGCGCGATTTACTGTTCAGCGATCCCGACCAATGGTCGGAGCGGCAGATTCGGAAAGTGGTAGCCGGCGGCTGATCTGATGGGCCGGGTTCGCGATCTGCTTGGCAAGCTGGCGGCGCCGAGTGCGGGGGCGCGGGAGGACGCGGAGTTGCGCGCTGCGCATTGCCGGTATTGTGTCTGGTCCGTCCTCACCTCAGCCGCGCGACGAGCGCGGGCGGTTTGCCCCGGCTGACGCTGCGCCGGCTGCCGGCTCGGGCTTTGCGGCGCTATTGGTTGAGGCTTCCAAAGCGGTCGCGGCGCTTGACGATCGGCTTGGGGCGGTTGAGCAGCGTCGCGGAGGGCTGCGGGCTGCGGCTGCGGCCAACGCTTACACGCCGAGGGCGCGACTGCGCTGATGGAATTTGCAGCAGCCAACAACATCCACGATCCGGCGCAGGCGATGCGCGAATTCGAGCGGGCCAACCCGCATCCGGAGATGGTGACGGGCAGCAGCGTGTCGCATAGGGCGAGCCTGCGCTTGCCGGCTGAGCCGGCCTATCGGCCTGAAGCCGAGCTGGCGGCGCTGCTTGGCGGCGACGAAAACGGCTTTCTTGATCGCGCGATTAACGCGACGATTTCGGACGTGCGGGCGCTGCGATGATCGAGAAGATCGACGTTGCCGCGGTGGTGGATTTGGTTTTCGACGATCGCGTGCTGAAGGCGCTGCCGGGGCTGTCGCCAGGGACGCGGTTGCGCTCGCTTGGTCGCTGCCTCTGGGTTCGGGACGGCGCCGACCTGGCCGTGTTCCTGCCCGAGTGGGGCGGACGCTGGACGGCGATAGTCTTTGATGTCGCCCACGAATACTTTGCTGCGGTCGCTCTTGACTTGCTGTTCGCCGATCCAGAAGTCGAAGTAGTTTCATTTGTCACGCACGATCCAGAGAGTGGCCACCGGGTCGGCGCGTCGAGTTATGGCAAGTTTCAACTCGGCGGCGACCACGCCTGGCACCTTTCCCGCGAAAATTGGATTGAAAGGTCGAAGATCAGCTCATGACGGCATGATCCGGGATTGGGCTGATCGTGATCATCTCTGTTCTTTCGGAATAACGGAAGCGCTGGCGGCGACGCTCGCCGGAGTTGGCGGCGGGATACTTGGTAGCGCTGCCGCCCCGTCTTTGCTCGCGACCGGCCTCGCGGGCGGTCTAGAAGGTGCCGCCGGCGGCGCTGCCTTAAGCGGGATCACCGGCGGCAGCCCCTTGACCGGAGCGCTTACCGGCGGCCTGACCGGCGGCTTGGCGGCTGGCGTTGGCCCGGCGATCGGCACGGCGATCAGCGGCGCGACCGGCGCCTCGGCCGGCGTCGCCGATGCGGCGGGCGGCGTCCTGGCGGGCGCGGCGGGTGGCGCTGGCGGCGCCGCGCTCACCGGCGGCTCGCCTCTTACAGGCGCCCTAGAAGGCGGCGCCGCGGGTCTGGCGACGGGTTTATCCAGCACACAGCCCGGCAAGCGGCCCAGCAGCCAGCACGAGCGCGGCGGCGGTATCGCCGACCGCTGGTGCCGCTGCATCGCCGGGCGGCGCCGCGGGACCGGGCGCGCGTCTCGCTTGGCACAGGATCATCGGGAGCGACTCCAGTGGATTTGTCTGGACTAGCGAACGGGCGCGGGCAATCAGCTTTTTGCGCCGGGGACGGATACTCCGATTTCGGGCGGCGCAGCGGCCGGGCCGATTGACACCAGCTCCGGCGGCATTTTTGGCGATATCGGGTCATTCATTGGCGCGCATCCGGGCGCGCTGATCAGCGCAGCGCCGCTCGCGCTCGATCTTTTGAAAGGCAATAGCTTGCCGTCTGCCGGCACTGCATTACAGGGGCAGGCAGCGGACGCGGCGAGCGAGGCGCGCACACTGACCGCCTATCAGCAGAGCGGGACGCTTCCGGCCGGGTTGCAATCGGTTGTGGATATGAACACCAACGCCGGACTCGCGAAGGTCCGGTCGAGCTACGCGCAACTCGGCCTCTCGGGCAGCACGATGGAGGCTCAGGCTCTTGCGCAGGTGAAGGAGGGCGCGTCCGCACAAACTGCCGAGATTGCGAGCCAACTCGCGCAGGAAGGCGCCCAATATGCCGGGCTCGCCGGCTCCGAGACGAGCAATGTTTTGCGAGCGCAGCTCGATCAGCAGGGCCAGTTCACGCAGGCATTGTCGCTATTCGCGCGCGGCTTGGCTGGCGGCGGCGGCTTTGGCGGCTCTAGCACAGCGGGGACGTAAACATGTCGGGCGCACCCGAATACTCCAGCGGCCTACCATCGCCGACGCAGGGAATTCCGATTGATCCGCAGGCGCGGGCGTTCTTGTCGGGTGTCGCCGATGCCGCCTATGGCAAAGACGGCGGCAGCGCTCCTAGCGGCAATGCAGTGTCGCCGCAGCCCAGTGTGGCACCTTCGCCGCCGGCACAGCCCAATGCAGCCCCCGCTACTGGCGGCAACATCAAAGACGCTGTGGCCCAGCAATGGGCCAATGCCGGCTACTCGCCGGCCGCGGTGGACGGAATCATGCGCCGGATCAATGTGGAGTCCGGCTGGAATCCCCATGAGATCGGCGACGGCGGGACGAGCTTTGGGCTCTATCAACATCATGCCGACCGCGCCGTCAAACTCCAGCAATTGGGCTCAGGCAAACGGACTAAATCCGGCCGATCCTGTCTGTGCAAACGCATAATTCGCGATCAGCGAAATGGCCGGCGGCGATGCGCAAGCCACGAAGATCGCGCCGGCATTGAAGAGCGCGACCGACCCCAAGGCGGCTTACGGGCTGTTTACGGCCGGGTTCGAGCGCCCCGAAGGCGCGCCGGGCAGTGAGGAAACCAATCTTTATCGCACTGTCCATGGTGCTTTCTACGCTGGCGCGCAGAGCATTGTTGGCGATTGGCAAAATACGCTCGACGATGCTCGTGCGCAATACGGCAACGACATCGCCGGCGCCAAAGACCTCGAAAGCGCCGAGATTGCCGCAGCAAAGCGCTGGATGACGATGTCCGAGCAGCCGCCGCGCGACATGCATCAAGCGTGGGCGCAGTGGAATCCGATTGCCATCGGGCTTGCGCTGCTGGGCGGATTACGGGGTGGCGCAGCGATGACGGCGAAGTTTCGCGGCGGGCGGTTCGATGATGATTTCCGCGCAGCAGGCTGACCGGGCCGCCTACAATGAGGCTTACGAGCACTGGAAAACCAATCTGGACATTGGCACCAAGCTAATCGGGATGCTGCATGATCAGGCCGCTGAAATTATGGGGCAAGCCGGCAAGGCATACGATCAGAAGCTTGGCGAGTTGAAAGTGCTTGGGGGCGGCGTACAAAGTACAGGCAGAACTTAACCCCGACAGCCTCGACAATCAGGCCAAGTTGTTGCGGATGCAGTACCAGTATCAACGCCTGATCGAGGCGCAAAACGCCGGTCGCGGTCATTGGCAGGTGCTGACCGACCCGAAGACCAATACTCAGTTTCGCTACAATCCCGACACCGGCGCGGCGACCACTCTCGACGGCGCCAAGCCATATACGCCGAGCGGCGCGCAGCATCTTTCGTCGAAGCCGCCGGCATCGGCCACCGTCGATCCAAAGACCGTCGATGCAGTGGCGAACATGATCGCGAACTACGACATGCCGCCTCTCAGCGCATGGGTGCTGCGCTCGCCTTGGGGCCAGCAAGTCATGACGAAGGTCAAATCGCTCAACCCGAATTACAGCGCGACCAACTACGCGGCGCGGCAGCTCCGGCGCCCGCGCGTTCGCCAGCGGCCGGCAGTCCGACGCGGTGCGCTCGCTCAGTGTCTCGGTTGATCATCTCGACGTTGCCCAGCAGCTCGGCGAAGCGCTGCAAACCGGGAACGTCCAAAGCCTCAACAGCGCCAAGGCGCTGGTGCAGACCGAGTTCGGCTTTACTGGCCCGGTTGATTTCGACACTGCAAAGCAGATTGTCGGCGATGAAGTGACAAAAGCGGTTCTCGGCGGCATGGGATCGTTGGCCGACCGCGAGGCATTGCAGAAGAATTTCAGCACTGCCAGCAGCCCGGACCAGCTTGTCGGCGTCATCGGCACGTTGAAGCGGCTGATGGCCGGCCAGCTCGCCGGCTATCGGCGCCAATACCAGCACGCGACCGGCAATCATGATTTCGACACATTGCTGTCGCCGCGCGCCAATGCAGAGTTAGGGGCATTGGAGCCGGGTGGCGGCGGTGCTGCACCATCGTCCTATAAATCCGCGCAAGACGTGGCGGCCGCATTTCACTCCGGCGCGATCACGCGCGATGCGGCGGCGAAAAATTTTCCGACAGAACGGGTGGGCGCAATAATGCCGCTACCGACCGTCGATTCGCTGCTGGGGCCTGCTCCGGCCGCTTCCTCGGGATTACCGACCGTCGATTTGCTGCTGGGGCCGCCGACGACACCCGCCACAACCGGGTCGGGGCCATCGTTTGGCTCGCGACTTCTACACGGCTTCGCGACGCCGTTCCTCGGCATGGCGCAGACCGCCTCGCACCTTGGCATAGCGCCAGGCGGGTTCCCCGAAGGAGGCGTCAGTCTCGCGCCAGGGCCGGCGCCTGTCTCGTCGAGCGAAATCGACAAGGCCGTGCGGCAGAATGAGGCGCAGTATCAGGCGCGGCGCGCGGCCGGCGGGCAGCATGGCGCCGACATCGCGGCCGACATTGGCAACGTGGCCGGCGACATCGCGATCACCTTGCCGATCGGGGCCGGTGGTGCTGCCGTTACCCTCCCCAAGGCGCTCTTGCACGGGCTTGCTCCAGGGTGGGATCGGCGGTGCCGTTGCTGGTGCCGCGCAGCCGGTCGCGGGCGACAATTTCGCGGCGACGAAGGCCAAGCAAGTCGGCCTCGGCGCTGTGGGCGGTGCTGTTGCGGGTGCGGCGCTTGGGCACGCTGGCGCACGGGCTCGCGAGCGACAGCCCGGAAGCGATCGACGCTTTTATCGGTGATGCCTATTCGAGGGTCTGTCAAGCCCACCATCGCCGGCAAGACGACCGCCGCAAAGATCGACCGGGGCGCCGCAGCAGGCGCGATCCGGCGATCGACTCCGTGGTCGAGCCAACCGGGCGAACCTCAAACTCACCGATGATGCCGGGAACAGAGATCGCCGGGCAGCTCCCCAAGAGCCTAAAACAGTTCGCCGATGCGATCGAGCAAACCAAGGCCGGCGTCTTCGCGAAATATGACGCGATGGCGCGCCAGGCCGGCGATAAAGGCGTCACCGTTGACCTGGCCCCGGCCGTCGCCGAGCTATGAAATCCGTCGCCTCCGATCGCACCATCCGCGACCTGCATCCCCAACTCTCGCCGCCTATGCGACCGACCTCGCCGACACGACTGGCGGAGAGCGGTGTCCTACACGCCATCGGAGGCGCAGGCGGCGATCCAAAACCTCAATCAAGAGCATGCAGCAGCTTTTTCGCCAACCCGACTTCGGAAACCGATGGCCCGCGAGTGGCATCGAGGCGCGGCTACTCTCGCAAACTCCGCGAGGGGCTGGACGATGCAATCGAGCATGCTGGCTCGGCCGGATATCGGAGGCGCTGCGCTCCGAATACGGCGCCCTGCGCGAGACCGAAAAGGCAGTCGCACAAGGCCGTGGCGCGCACGGCAAAGAATGTACCAGGCGGCCTAGTCGGGCAGGCTCGGCAATCTCGGCGCTGCTCGGCGAGGCGCTGCACGGGATCGCGACGGGAGACATACACACGCTGATCGGCGCGAATCGGCACCAAGGCGGCGACGGAATTGTATGCGCTATCTGGCCTCGCCGAACCGCGCCGTCACCAAGCTTTTCCAGGCCGCAGAACAGCGGTCCGCCGGCCCTGTAGGCAGCACCACCCGGCAAGCGGCCGGTCGAGCCATCGGCGCCGCAGCGACGCCGCTCCGCCAGCGCTCTCGGCCCCGATTGCCGGCGATGTCATGCGCTGGCTCGGCGGCGATCAGGCGCCGGGCATGGCGGTGCCGTAAGGTGGCTGAGGCTGGCATCCCGGTCGGGCTGGTGCTGCCGTACAGGTGGGGATGCGCCGCCGTCCGCGACGATGCCGGCGGATGGCATTGGTCGCACACTTGGTTTGTGGTCGACTCCCGCGACCGCCTGGTGTTGACCGCCGATGGTGATCCCATCCGAAAATACGCGCCGCCGCCGGCGGGTCTGGTGCCTGCGGATTACGTGCGATGATCCCGCGGCGCCAGCGCCTGCCGAACCGGCGGCCGTGCCGCACCGAGGATATCGAGGTTGCCGGGCGGTTCCTAGGAAGTAGACATAGGATTAGAGGCAGGAAGTGACATCCCTTGCGCGGGATTGATCACCACCCATCCTGCTTCAACTTCTATCTCTCCCTCATCGTGGAGTATCTTGCAAAGGATTGGCCCAGGGTTCAGCGTTACGTTGTTTAAGGTTATCGGCCATACAAACCGCCAACGTTTCCGCTCCGGAACGAAGGATACTGACAAATGCTGCGGGATAAGCGGGGCTGGTACATCTATCCTGGTTGGCTGCGTTGCTCCCGGCATGGTAATTTCGACGGAAAGCCACTCTAGCTGCTTCTCTCTGTCTCCTTCTAACAGAACTAAAAACGAGAGTTGCGGGCCGACGAGCGGAGCCGGCACACCAATGTTAGTAGTAAATATACCAACAGCAGTCAATTTCCTGTCGAATTCTATCCGGATATCCTGACATACGATAACAGCCGCTTGTCGAGCCAATTTTTCGGTCCTTCTTGGGCCTCAGCCTGCTAACCTTTGCGCGTTCGGCTGGGGCATATCAGTCGGCAGAGGAACATATTGATTGACTGCGGCAGTGGGCGGCAGCTCGCGCACTTCGTCGTGGCCTAACCCCTGGGCAGATGAGCCGTAGTTTCCAGCCACCTCAGGTTTTGCAAGCGCAAAAATAATTACTCGGCCTAAGACGTCAGCCAATTCACCAACTCGCCCAAGGGTGAGATTTTCGAACCCCATAATCTGCCTATGAATAACCGACCGATTAACATTGAGCATGGCCGCCACGGACGCTTGCGTAATGCCATGTTCCGCGTGTTCTTCGGTAAGAGCTTTTTGGAGCTCTCGTCTTACCGTTGCAATAAAACGCCCAGCAGCTCTTTCAGGCTGGGTAAGTGAAATCTGATACGACGGCATTTGGATCATCTCCTCCTACGAACTTGGGTTCATCGAGCGGGAGTTTGTTCCTATATCGAACAACCTCCTCTCCGTAAGGCCGGTAGAGCTGCAAGCGCTTAACCTCGTCTGCGACGCCGACGGAGGCAGCGATGAAACAATCTCTGTGAGGGAACCACCCGAACATGCGAACATCCGCGGTTTTGAGATACCAGACTCCTTCGCGAAAATGGGCCAAGCTCTTAAACTGCCATCCGAACGCCAGCGGCTCGCCGCTGACGAATATGTTAACGAGCGTATCAAGCTGCTGTGCCGGTGACTTCTCGATGTTCCACGTTGATCCGACAGCAAGCTTCTGATCCAGCCGTGACGGCAGCTCAGGCAGCAACAGCAAGATCTTGGTGTCTATGCTGCTGCTGGAGTAGGCGTACGTGCCATTCGAGGACCAATCCGTCTGCGCGCAGCTTATCAAGCGTTGCCATTTAAGTCAACATCTATCGTTCAGGAGCGTTCCCGCCGGGCACGGGGAACTCCCCTTTCCGCGCGGGCGCCGTGGAGTTGATGCCTGGCCTCGATCACGGGAAGATTATTCCCAGCCGGGTCGCGGCCGGCGCGAAATGCCGCGGGTGCGGCGGGATGCCGCAGGTGAGGCCGCCACCATTCGCCAGCATTCGCCATCTAGGTGCTGGTATGAGGATGGGTAGGGTCCGCGGCCTATCGGTAATCCGGTGACTTGACGCGCTAATTTGGGAATAAATGGCGGAGGGGGCGGGATTCGAACCCGCGAGACGATTCATCACCGTCTACACACTTTCCAGGCGTGCGCCTTCAACCGCTCGGCCACCCCTCCTCGCCGGCAGCCGCACCGCGCGCCGGCATTTGAGACTAGCCGCGGTGCCGGGCGGGCGCAACCTGACGGCCGAAGCGCAAGGGGCGAACCGCGTCAGGGCGGCGGCGGGTCAGGGGGCGGCGAGATCATGGCGCGCTCGATCAGGCAGGCGTCGCCATAGGAAAAAAATCGGTACTTCTCGGCCACCGCGTGGGCATAGGCGGCTCTGATCCGCTCGAGCCCGGCCAATGCCGCGACCAGCATCAGCAACGTCGAGCGCGGCAGGTGGAAATTGGTCAGCAAGAGGTCGATCGCGCGAAAGCGGTATCCCGGCAGGATGAAGAGGCGGGTCTCGCCGGCAAAGGGCCGCACCGCGCCGGTTGCGGCGGCGGCGCTTTCGAGCAGGCGCAGGCTCGTCGTGCCGACCGCGACGATGCGCCCGCCGCGAGCGCGCGCTTGGGCGATCTGCCGGGCGGTTTCGGCCGACAGGATGCCCCATTCGCCGTGCATCTCGTGCTTGCGCGGGTCGGCGCTCTTGACCGGCAGAAAGGTGCCGGGGCCGACGTGCAGGGTCACCATCGCACGCTCGATGCCGCGGCCGGCGAGCGCATCGAGCAGCGCCGGGGTGAAATGCAGACCTGCGGTCGGGGCCGCGACCGCACCCTCGGCGCGGGCGAAGATCGTCTGGTAATCGCCGCGGTCGCGCGGGTCGCCGCCGCGCGGGCGCCGAATATATGGCGGCAGCGGCATCGCGCCATGCCGCGCCAGCGCCGCCCGAAACGCGTCGGCTTCGAGATCGAACGCCAGCGTCAGATCGCCCTCAGGATGCTTTTGCGCGACCGAGGCGGCGAAATCCGCCGCGAACACCAAGCGGTCGCCGACACGCAGCCGGCGCGCGCCCTTGGCGAAGGCCCGCCACGCGCCGCCGCCGAGGTCGCGATGCAACGTCACCTCGACCCGCGCCTCGCCGCGCCGGCCAATGAGCCGCGCCGGGATCACCTTGGTGTCATTGCAGACCAGGAGATCGCCCGGGCGAAGCAGGCCCGGCAGATCGGCGATCCGCCAATCCGCCAATTCGCCGGCCGCCGGGATGTGCAGCAGCCGGGCGGCGTCGCGCGGCTCGCATGGTCGCTCGGCGATCAGCTCGCGCGGCAGATTGAAGTCGAAATCATCGAGACGCATCGGGCCGATGCGCGAGATACCGGCGCCACTCATCGGCGTCAACCCGGCGTGCGGCCCGGTTTCTGGCGGCGCCGCCGGTCGCGCGTAAACCGATTACAAAGGAATTTGCGGTAAACGCTACGGCTATGACGCAGCGAATTGGAATGGACATGCGAGGATTTGTCGGTCGTGGAATCGTCCTGATCATCGCAGCTTTCGCCAGCGCTGCGGCGCAGGCGGATGACCCGACCGCCAACGCGACGATGACCATCTCGCCGACGGTCATCGTGCTGAATAACCCGACCACGCGCTGGAGCTGCAATCATAGTCAGCAGATTGAGCTGACGGTCAAGGTGACGGATCGTGCAGGTCATGCGATCCTTCCATCCCGCAGACAGCCGATCGTCCTCAACATCTACCAGCCGCATCGCGGGCCGCTGCGCCCGATCGCTGCCAGGATCACCTCGCCGACCGACCCGAGCGCAACCTTCACCTATGACGGCAGCTATTTCGCCAATCCGATGATCCTGACTGCGACGATGGGCGACGCCAGCGCCAGCACGTCGATCGTGCCGCGGAACCGGTTTGATCCAGGCAGGTGCCCGGCCGGCGTCGGGCATCTGGCGATTCCCTACGACAACCCGATGCAAACCCTCGAGCGCGGCTTTTCCGTTGCCGTCTCCGTCGGCGGCGGACGATGGCACTCCGGGGTCGAGCTGGATACCGGCTCGACCGGGCTGGTGATCGACCGGCGCTCGCTCGGGCCGCAGGCGATCGGGCCGGGCGAGCCCGGCAGCCGCGAATATTACCCGAGCGGGTACAAGATCGTCGGGAATTACTGGCTGACGCCGGTGACCATCGCGATCCCCGATGCGGCTCGGGGGCCGAAACCCGTGGCGATGACAGTCCCGATCGAGGTGTTTGGCATCGACAAGGTCGAGTGCGGCAGCAATGTCAAGACCTGCAAGCCGCCCACCGACCAGCAAAAAGCCATCGCCAGCTTCAGCCTGATGGGCATCGGCTTCGACCGCGGCGGCGCGCCGCCGACAAACAACCCGTTCCTGCAGCCTGAAGATGTCGTCTACGGGCGGATCAGGCCAGGCTACGTCATCTCTCCCGATGAGGTTGATATTGGCTTGGATGCCGCTAACACGACGGAAAAATTTCAGTATATCGCCCTTGATCCGAGCGTCGACCGGTATGGTGACTGGTCGGGAGCAAATGGTTGTTTTAGATTTCCCGGAGCTTCGGCAAAGTTCTGCGGATCGATGCTGCTCGATACCGGGATCGGCCAGATGATCTTTGCAGTGGCGAAGGGCAAGCGCCCGTCCACGGTCGTCGATCCGTCGAACCAGGCGCTGCTCAAGCCGGGCACCGCGGTCGACATTTCGTCGCCGACGGAATCGCCGCTGGCTCTGTCTTACGGCTTTACCTACCAGCCGCACGCAGCCGCTGCCACCGTCGATCCGACGCTGATCAGATGGGCCGCCCCGCCCGCGACCATGCCGCCGGTCTTCTTCAACATCGGCCGCAGCCCGCTTGCGCGCTTCGACTATCTCTATGACGCCCGCTGCGGGCAGGTTGGCTTTTTCGACCGATTGACTGCAAAGTGAAATCGCAGTGAACCGACGTCCTGAAAAACGAGGCGGTGCCGCGGTCGCCCGAGTTCGGCCTCGTCAAATGTCGGCGTAGGTATGGGTTTCGGCGCGAGCCCCGGGGTGGGTCACGGCGCCCTTTTCGGCGTCGCCGACGGTTTGCGCATACCGCCATATGCACCCCGCCTGGTAGTCGTGGCGGCGCGGCTGCCAGCTGCGGCGGCGCTCGGCGAGATCGGCGTCGCTGAGCGCCACCTCGATCGTGCCGGCTTGCGCGTCGATCGTGATCAGGTCGCCGTCGCGGATCAGCCCGATCGGGCCGCCGACCGCCGCCTCCGGCCCGACATGGCCGATGCAAAAGCCATGCGTCGCCCCGGAAAAGCGGCCATCGGTGATCAACCCGACCTTTTCGCCCATCCCCTGCCCGTAGATCGCCGCGGTGGTCGACAGCATCTCGCGCATGCCCGGCCCGCCGCGCGGTCCCTCATAGCGGATGACGATCACGTCGCCTTCCTGGTAGGCGCGCTTTTCAACCGCGGCAAAGGCATCCTCCTCGCAATCGAAGCACCGCGCCGGGCCGGTGAAGCGCAGGGCTGTTGTCATCCCGGCCACCTTTACCAGCGCGCCCTGTGGCGCGAGATTGCCCTTGAGCACCACATGCCCGCCGGTCGGAGCCAGCGGCCGCGTGGTCGGCACCACGACATCCTGCCCGGTCGGAAACACAAAGTCCTTCAGGTTTTCGGCGACCGTCCTGCCGGTGGCGGTCATGCAGTCGCCGTGCAGATAGCCGCCGTCCAGCAGCGCCTTCATCAGCACCGGCACGCCGCCGATATCGTGCAAATCCTTCATCACATAGCGGCCACCCGGCTTCAGATCGCCGATATAGGGGGTGCGCTTTGAGATTTCGCCAAAAGCGTGCAAGTCGAAGTCGATGCCGGCCTCGTGGGCGATCGCCGGAATATGCAACCCGGCATTGGTCGAGCCGCCGGCGGCGGTAGCCACCATCGCGGCATTTTCGACCGCCTCGCGGGTCACGATGTCGCGCGGGCGGATGTTCCTGCGCAACAATTCCATGACCGCCTGACCCGAGGCTTCGGCGTAGGCGTCGCGCGAATCATAGGGCGCCGGCGCGCCGGCCGAGCCGGGCAATGCCAGACCGATCGCCTCCGACACGCAGGCCATCGTGTTGGCGGTGAAGAGGCCGCCGCACGATCCGGCCGACGGGCAGGCGGCGCATTCGAGCTCGTGCAATTCCTCATCGGTGAGCTTGCCAACATTATGCGCGCCGACCCCCTCGAACACGTCGCCGATGGTCACGTCGCGGCCCTTGAAGCGGCCGGGCAGGATCGAGCCGCCATACATGAAGACCGCCGGCACGTTGAGCCGCAGCATCGCCATCATCAGCCCCGGGAGCGACTTGTCGCAGCCGGCGAGGCCGACCAGCGCGTCATAGCAATGGCCGCGCATCGACAGCTCGACCGAATCGGCGATGACCTCGCGGCTGACCAGCGAGGATTTCATCCCCTGATGGCCCATCGCGATCCCGTCGGTGACGGTAATCGTGGTGAATTCGCGCGGGGTGCCGCCCGAAGCCGCCACGCCTTTTTTCGCCGCCTGTGCCTGGCGCGACAACGAGATGTTGCACGGCGCCGACTCGTTCCAGGTGGTGGCGACGCCGATGATCGGCTGGTTGATCTGGTCCTCGGTAAGCCCCACCGCGTAAAGAAAAGCTCGGTGTGGCGCCCGCTCGGGGCCGACCGTCACGTGCCGGCTCGGCAGCCGCGACTTGTCGAAAACGGGTCTGCGGGCGTCGTCGGGCATCTCGGCATCTCCCCTGGCGTGTGGTATTGGTTCCGCACCGTAGCGGGCGGCTCGGGCTTGATCAATTGCCGCGCGCCGGCCTCGCCATTCGATCCACATGCGATCCGGGCCTGTGCCATCCGGGCCTGTGCCATCCGGGCCGCCGATATGTCGTGCCGGACCGGCGATTCCCGCTTGCGCCGCGGCCGCCCGCGACCCAATTTGCTCGGGTCTGCCGCGAGGAAACCCCGGATGCGATACCTGTTCCTCTTGTCAGCGCTGCTGGTGGTTTCCGGCTGCTCCTCGGGATCGAGCCAATCGGCGACCCTGATCCTCGACAACCCGACCTGGGACCGGGTCAATGTCGAGGCGGTGATCACCAAGAGCAGCGATTGCGACGAGCGGCAAAACGGCTATGTCGCGACCAAGGACTTTGCGATGACCAAAGGGCAGACCCACAGCGTCGTAGCGCCCCATGCCGAAACCATCTGCTGGCGCCACGACCGCGACCCGAACAACCCGGTCCCTGGCGACTGGTCGGAATGGAGCCGCGCCACCCTGTTCCCGGGCCAGACCACCGAAACCGACCTGTAAGCCGCCGCGTCGCGCATAGAGGGCGACGGCCGCGCGCTAGCCAACCATCAACCAGAAAGGTCACCGTTATGCTCGATCTGCATTTCTGGCCGACGCCAAACGGCAAGAAGGTCACGATCCTGCTCGAGGAGCTGGGGCTCAAATACAATCTGGTGCCGTGCAACATTGGCCGCGGCGACCAGTTCAAGCCCGACTTTCTGAAAATCAACCCGAACCACCGCATGCCGGTCCTGGTCGATCGCGAGCCCAAGGGCGGCGGCGCGCCGATCAGCATTTTCGAGTCGGGCGCCATCATGATGTATCTGGCGGAGAAGGAAGGCCGCTTTTTCCCGCAGGAGCTGCGCGGCAAATACGAGGTCACCCAGTGGGTGATCTGGCAGATGGCCAATCAGGGGCCAAAGCTCGGCGAATGCGGCCATTTCCGCCGCGCCGGCCCCGACGCCGGCGACCTGAGCTATGCGATCCGCCGCTTCACCGACGAGGCGAACCGCCTCTACGGCGTCATGAACAACCGGCTCTACGACCGCAGGTATCTGGCCGGCGACGAGTACACGATCGCCGACATGATCTGCTATCCATGGGCGGTCGGCTGGGAAGCGCAGGGCCAGGACCTCGGCGAGTTCAAGCATTTCAAGCGGTGGTTCGACGAAGTCGGCAACCGCCCGGCGGTCAAGCGCGGGATGGAGACCGGCAACAACCTGCGCGTCGACCCGGCCACCTTGACCGCCGCCGAGCGCGAGCAGATGCGCAAGATCATGTACAACCAGCGCGCCATCCCAGCGCCGGCGTAGACCGAAGCCTGTTTTCGGCTGTTGCCGCCGGTAGCTAAAGACCTGATTGCCGCGTCGCCTCGCAGGTCGCTCTGCGTCCGCGGACCAGCCCGGACTATTCACGGGGCTCGAAGGAGAGATTCCAAAAACAAATAAACGGTATAGATATGATAAAGTTTCTACAAAGACTTGTCGCAGAGCCGCCATTCCGTCTGGTCGCCCGGTCGTTTGTCAGGAATTTCTCCAAGAGTGTCGCTACACGCGCGCGGTGGGGCGCCGATCTGTACTCTGCCTATCAATTAGGCATGTTGGAGGCAGCGCGCATGGCCCAACGTGACGGGCTTCGGGGAATTACCGCGATAGAATTCGGGGTCGCCGGCGGCAAGGGACTGCTTGAGATGCAGAACTACGCCGGCGCGATAGAGCCATCTACGGGAGTGGCCGTCAACGTTGTCGGATTTGACATTGGCTCCGGTCTTCCTTCCTTTATCGGTGATTATCGCGATCACCCCGACCAATGGAAGCCCGGCGACTACGCGTTGAGCCAGGCGGACCTTACTGGCAAGCTCGTCGCCACGCGCAGTCGCCTCATTATCGGAAACGTAAAGAAAACCGTACCCAAGTTCTTGAAGAATGAAGATATTTTCCCGGTAGGCTTCATATCATTCGACCTGGATCTCTATTCGTCCACGCGAGATGCTCTTGAAATTCTTCGTAGTCCTAAGCGGAAAATGCTTCGACAGACGCCGCTCTATTTCGACGATCTGGATTTGGTGTCGACGCATCGCTGGGCGGGCGAGCTGCTGGCGATCGAAGAATTCAATCGGACTTGCGACGTCGTCAAAATCGATAAATGGTACACTATCAAGGGCGGCAAGCCGTTTCCGGAGGCATATTATTGGGAAAAGATGTTCGTCGCGCACGATCTGGAAGCGATTTCTCGATATCGACCGGGCACGCGGCTGGACGGGAGACAAGACAGTAATCTGGCCGTTACGTGATCCGGCTTGACGCGTCGAATCAGGTGACCGAGGGCCAGGTTACTGGGCCAGCGCTCGTGGAAGGGTCGGTCAGCCGCGCCAGCTTGCGCTCGGCGAGGCGGGCGTAGAGGCTGGCGCCGAACGGCAGGGCGGCGTCGTTGAAATCGTAGCCGGGGTTGTGGACTTCGCAGCCGCCCACCGCTCCCTCGCCATTGCCGATCTGGATGTAGGCGCCGGGCCGATGTTCGAGCATGTAGGAGAAATCCTCCGAGGCCATCACCAGATTGCCGTCGCGGTTGACGTTGCCCTCGCCGACCAGCTCGGCCGCGGCATCGGCGATAAAGCGGGTTTCGGCCTCATTGTTGACCAAGGGCGGAAAGATCACGCGGAAATCGAGCTCGGCCGTCGCGCCAAAGCCGCCGGCGACGCCCGCGGCGATGCGGCGCATGTTCTGCTCGATCGAGCGCCATCGTGTCGCGGCTGAAGCAGCGCGCGGTGCCGCGGATCACGGCATGCTCGGGGATCACGTTGTAGGCTTCGCCGGCATGGATCTGGGTCACGCTCAGGACCGCGGTGTCGAGCGGGCGGACATTGCGCGAGATGATCGTCTGCAACGCGATCGCGATGTGGCTGGCGGCGACGACCGGGTCGATCCCGGATTCGGGACGCGCGCCATGCGCCCCCCGGCCGGTGACCGCGATGTCGAAATAGGCGCCGCCCGCCATCATCGGCCCGGTGCGGATCTCGAAATTTGCCGACCGCCAGCCCCGGCCGGTTGTGCATGCCAAAGATCGCGTCGCACGGGAAACGGTCGAACAGGCCGTCCGCAACCATTGCCGCACCACCGCCGAGCCCCTCTTCGGCCGGCTGGAAGATCAGATGCACGGTGCCGTCGAAATCGCGCGTCGCGGCGAGATAGCGGGCGGCGCCGAGCAGCATCGTCGTGTGCCCGTCATGACCGCAGGCATGCATCCGGCCTTGATGCTGCGACCGGTAGGGGAGGTTGGTCGCCTCCTCGATCGGCAGGCAATCCATGTCGGCGCGCAGCCCAATCGAACGCGGCGAGTTGCCGGCGCGCAGCCGGCCGACGACCCCGGTCTTGCCGATGCCGCGGAACACCTTGCAACCGAATTCGGCGAGCTTTTGCGCGACGAAATCGGCGGTGCGCTGCTCCTCAAAGCCGAGCTCGGGATGGGCGTGGATATCGTGCCGCCATGCCATCAGCTCGTCGTGAAATTCCACGATCCGGCCGATCACCGCCATGCCTCGCCCTCCTGCCATTTGCGCCAAGTGTCGCCGAGAGCGGGCTTTCGTGCAATCCGGCCGCACGCCTATAGTGGCCGGCAATGCCTTTCGAGAGGAGTGACGAGCGATGGCAGCGATTGAAGGCGTGGAGCTCGATTGTCTCCAGGGCGTGCGGGTGGTGGACTTTACCCAGTTTGAGGCGGGGCCGTCCTGCACCGAGTCGCTGGCTTGGCTCGGCGCCGAGGTGGTCAAGATCGAGAACCCGAAGACCGGCGATCCGGGACGGCGGCTGCGCCCCGGCCACCCCGATGACGACCCGTGGTATTTCCACCAGTTCAACGCCAACAAGAAATCGCTGACGTTGAACCTCAAATCGCCGCGCGGGCTCGAAATCGTCAAGGAGATGCTGAAAAAGGCCGACATCACGGTCGAGAATATGGCGCCCGGCACGATCGAGCGGCTGGGCCTCGGCTACGACGTGATCAAAGAGCTGAACCCGGGCATCATCTATTGCCAGGTCAAGGGGTTTGGCGCCGGCAGCCCGTACGAGAAGAACCTCGCCTTTGACATGATCGCGCAGGCCGCGGGCGGCCCGATCAGCGTCACCGGCGAGGCCGACCGGCCGCCGGTCAAGCCGGGCCCGTCGTTTGGCGACACCGGCACCGGCATGCTGATGGCGATCAGCATCCTTGCCGCCCTGCGCCAGCGCGACCGCACCGGCAAAGGCCGGCGGCTGCAGGTGGCGATGCAGGACGCGATGGTGCATTACATGCGGGTGCCGTTCTCGCGCACGCAGCTCTCCGGCAAGGCGCAGCTGCGCGGCGGCAGCAGCCGGTCGAGCGCGCTCTTGGCGCCCTCGGCGCTCTACCCGTGCAAGCCCGGCGGGCCAAACGACTACGTCTATGTCTTCACCAGCCGCGCCAACCCCGAGCACTGGACGCGCCTCCTCAAGGTGATCGGCCGCGAGGATCTGATCGGCGACAAGCGCTATGAGACCGGGCCGGCGCGCGGCCAGCGGGTGGACGAGGTTGACGAGCTGATCGCCACCTGGACCCGGCAGCACACCAAGGAAGAGGCGATGAAGATCATCGGCGAGGCCGGGGTGCCGGCGGGCGCGGTGTTCGACACGCTCGAGCTCTTGAACGACCCCTCGCTCGCCGAGCGCGGCATTATGCAGGAGGTCGAGCACCCGACCACCGGCCACTACAAGATGCCGGCCTGGCCGGTGCGCTTTGACGGCGCGCCGCCCAAGGTCAAGCCGTCGCCGCTGTTGGGCCAGCACAATGCCGAGGTGCTGCAGCAATGGCTCGGCATCGGCACCGCCGAGGTCGAGGCGCTGCGCACCGAGGGCATCGTCTGACCCGCTGGCGTGGAATCCTTCGAGACGCCCGCTGGCGCGGGCTCCTCAGGATGAGGATGTCGTTTTCTCAAAGACGTGCCTCACCCCGAGGAGGCCCGGAGGGCCGTCTCGAAGGGTCTGAAACCCAAGGAGACCCGCGATGAAGCTCTATTATGCACCCGGCGCCTGCTCGATCGGCATTCATGTGCTGCTCGAGGAGATCGGCAAGCCGTACCAGACCGAGCTGGTCAATTTCCGCGACGGCGCGCAGTACAAGCCGCCCTTTACCGGGGTCAACCCGAAATCGAAAGTGCCGACCCTCGAGCGCGACGACGGCTCGATCCTGACCGAATTCCCGGCCATCGCCTTTTGGCTTGGCATGCAAAACCCGCAAGCGAACCTGATCCCCAAGGACGGCGAAACGATGATCCGGGCGGCCGAGGCGATGGAATACGTGGTCGGCACGATCCATAGCCAAGGGTTTACGCGGCTGTTCCGCACCGAGCGCTTCGCGCCCTCGGCCGCCGACCACGACAAGGTCAAAGCGCAGGGCCGTGAGAACATCGACAAGGGCTTCGCGGTCATCGACAAGGCGCTCGAAGGCAAGAACTATCTGGGCGGCGACGAATTGTCGATCGCCGACGCGGCGCTGTTCTATGTCGAGTATTGGGGCGCCAAGCGGGTCGGCCTGCAATTGCCGAAAAACTGCGCCGCGCATTTCGAGCGCATGATGGCGCGCCCGGCGGTGCAGCGCGCCCTGCAGGCCGAGGGGATGAACTGAGCCAACCTCAGCACAGCCCGAAAAAAAACCGAGTTCGCAAGGAGCGACCCACTGATCCATCATTCCCGCGAAAGCGGGAACCCAGGGGCCCAAGGCTGCGGCGGTTGCTCTAGGCCCCCGCTTTCGCGGGGGCGACGCGATAGAGCCTCTTATTTCTGGTGCTAGTCTTACCGCCGCGGCCGCGATGCTCCGCACAAGGAGTGAGAGTATGGAACAAACGACCCCTGTACCGCCGAATTGTCTCTCCGGCATCAAGGTTCTCGACCTGACCCAGTTCGAGGCCGGGACCACCTGCACCGAGGCGCTCGCCTGGATGGGGGCGGACGTCGTCAAGGTGGAAAACCCCGACGGCGGCGAGGCCGGCCGCCGCGGCGTCGCCGATCCCTATTACTTCATGATCTACAATGCCAACAAGCGCTCGGTCACGGTCAACCTCAAATCCGAGCGCGGCCTGGCATTGGTCAAGGACCTGGCGAAGAAGGCCGATGTCTTCACCGAGAATTTCGGTCCGGGCACCATCGAGAAGCTTGGTCTCGGCTATGACGTGGTCAGCGCCTTGAACCCGCGCATCATCTATGCCCAGGTCAAGGGCTTTGGCGCCGGCAGCCCCTATGAGAACGGGCTGTGCTTCGACCCGATCGCGCAGGCCGTCGGCGGGGCGATGAGCATCACCGGCGAGCGGGACCGACCGCCGCAAAAACCGGGCCCGACGATCGGCGACACCGGCACCGGCATGTTGCTGGCGTTCAGCATCGTGGCCGCGCTCTATCAGCGCAACACCACCGGCAAGGGCCGGCAATTGCAGGCGGCGATGCAGGACTCGGTCATGCATTACAGCCGCGGCATGTTCATTCGCCAGGCGCAGACTAAGAAAGCCGCACAGCGCCAGCCTGGGAGCGGCAACAATATCCCCTCAGGCATTTTCCCCTGCAAACCGGGCGGCCCCAACGATTACGTCTACATGCTGACGAGTCGCGCCAACCCGCAGCATTGGCCGCGGCTCTTAAAGCTGATCGGGCGCGAGGACCTGATCGGCGATCCGCGCTACGACACACCCGCGGCGCGGCTCGAACGCGAGGCCGAGGTCAACGAGATGGTCTCCGAGTGGACGCGTCAACGTTCTAAAGAAGAAGCGACCGCGCTGATCAGCGGGGCGGGGGTGCCGGCGGGTGCGGTGTTCGATTCGATGGAGTTGACCAACGAACAGAGCTTCTGGGACCGCGGCATCCTGCAGACAATGCATCACGGCGACTGGCAGATGCCGATGACCACTTGGCCGGTGCGCTTCGACGGCGCTCCGGCCCCGCTAAAGCCGGCGCCGTTGCTCGGCGAGCACACGACCGAGGCGCTTGGCGAGTGGCTCGGCCTCAGCCCCGGCGAGGTCCAGGAATTGCACAAGGATGGAGTGGTCTGAGGAGCTGATGTCCCGCAAACAGCCGAGCATCAGCGCGAGGCCGCTTGCTGGTCGAAAAATTCGTCGGACCGCTCGCGTTCATTCCGTTCGTCATCTCGGCGGAGGCCAGGCGGAGGCCGGGACCCATCCAGCCATGGGCACCGGCCTGCGCCGGTGCGACAAGCAACGAACGCGAGCCTACAAAATCGGGCGCGTCGTCAATTAGCAACATTAACCGACAAATATAGTCGCTTTGGCCGAGCTTGGCCCGGCCATCCACGAGTTGCGGGACACCAAGACGTGGATGCCCGGATCAAGTCCGGGCAAGACGAACATATCGTGGGACGCGAGGACTGGGTCAATGAGGACACGCCCTACTTCATCGCACTAGCCTTCCTGTAATGACAGCAGGGTGGCGTTGCCGCCGGCGGCGGTCGTGTCGGTGGCGATCGTGCGCTCGGTGGCGAAGCGGTGGAGGTAGCGCGGGCCGCCCGCCTTGGGGCCGGTGCCGGAGAGCCGCTCGCCGCCAAACGGTTGCACCCCGACAACGGCGCCGATCATGTTGCGGTTGACATAGCCATTGCCGATCGGCAGCCGAGCGAGAATATGCCGGACGTTCTCGTCGATCCGGCTGTGAACGCCGAGGGTCAGCCCATAGCCGGTGGCCTCGATCTCGTCCAGAACCTGGTCGAGGCGGTCGGCCGGCCAGCGCACGACATGGAGGATCGGGCCGAACACCTCGTGGTCGAGACGCCGGGCGCTGTCGATCTCGAAAGCGCGCGGCGCAAAAAAGGTGCCGTGCTCGAGCCCAGCCGGCAGCGCGCATTGATAGATCAGCCGGCCCTCGCGGGCCATCCGGGCGGCGTGCTGCTCCAACGTTTTGTCGGCGGCCTCGTCGATGACCGGGCCGATATCGGCCGCGAGCGACGCCGGGTCGCCGATCGCGAGCTCGGCCATCGCCCCCGTCAGCATCACCAAAAGCCGGCCGGCGACATCAGCCTGTACATAGAGGAGGCGCAGCGACGAGCAGCGCTGCCCGGCGCTTTCGAACGCCGAGATCAGCACGTCGGCGACCACCTGCTCGGCTAACGCCGAGGAATCGACGATCATCGCGTTCTGGCCGCCGGTCTCGGCGATCAACGGGACGATCGGGCCGGGACGCCGCGCCAGCGCCAGGTTGATCTGGTGCGCGGTCACGGTCGAGCCGGTGAAAGCGACTCCGCCGACCCGCGGGTCGGCGACCAACGGCGCACCGACCGCCTCGCCGGTTCCCGGCAGCAGGTGCAGCGCGTCGGCAGGGATGCCGGCCTCGTGCAATAGCCTGACCGCGGCCGCGGCGACGAGCGGCGTCTGCTCGGCGGGCTTGGCGACGACCGCGTTGCCGGCGGCGAGCGCCGCCGCGACCTGGCCGGTGAAAATCGCCAACGGGAAATTCCACGGCGAGATGCAGGCGAAGACGCCGCGGCCGTGCAATGCCAACTGGTTGCGCTCGCCGGTCGGCCCGGGCAGCCGCTCGGGCGCCGCGAAATCGGCGCGGGCGCGTGACGCGTAATAGCGCAGGTAATCGACCGCCTCGCGCACTTCCGACAGCGCCGCCGGTATCGTGCGCCCGCCCTCGCGGATGATCCGGGCGATCAGTGCCGCACGGTGCTGCTCGTAGAGATCGGCCGCGCGTTCGAGGATCGCGGCCCGTTCGCCGGCCGGGGTGCGGTCCCAGGCGGCGGCGCTGACAGCGGCGCGGGCGAGCGCCTGATCTACCTGCGCCGCCCCGGTCGTGACGACGGCGCCGACCCGCCGCCGTCGGTCGCTCGGATCAAACACCGCCTCGCCGTCGCCCGGTTGCTCGACCCCGCCAATGATCGGCGCCGCACGCCAAGGCCTGCCGAATGCGGCGTCGAGCTCGTCGCGCAGCATCATCAGGGCCGCCGGATCGTTCAAATCGATCCCGCGCGAATTCTTCCGCACCGGTGCGTAGAGATCGGCCGGCAGCGGGATGCGCGGATGTGGCTTGACCTTCAGCCGGGCAAGGTTTGCCACCGGATCGGCAATGATCTCGTCGATCGGCTGGTGGTCGTCGACGATGCGGTTGACGAACGAGGTGTTGGCGCCGTTTTCGAGCAGCCGCCGCACCAGGTAGGCCAGCAAATCCTCGTGGCTGCCGACCGGGGCATAGACGCGGCACGGCCGGTCCAGCTTGTCGGCGGCGACGATCTCGCCATAAAGCGCTTCGCCCATGCCGTGCAGCCGCTGAAACTCCCAATCCCGCCGCTCGCCTGCGAGTTCGAGGATCGCCGCCACCGTATGCGCGTTGTGCGTCGCGAATTGCGGGTAGAACGCGGTTGCGTCATCGAACAAACGCCGCGCGCAGGCGAGATAGGAGACGTCGGTCGCGACCTTGCGGGTATAGACCGGGTAGCCGTCGAGCCCGCGCTCCTGGCTGCGCTTGATCTCGCTGTCCCAATAGGCGCCTTTGACGAGGCGCACCATCAGCCGCCGCCCTCCGCGCCGGGCGAGATCGGCGAGCCAATCGATCAGCGGCAACGCCCGCTTCTGATAGGCCTGCACGGCGAGGCCGAGGCCGTCCCACCCTGCGAGCTCGGGGGCGAGCGCCAGGGGCTCGAACAGATCAAGCGAGAGATCGAGGCGGTCGGCCTCCTCGGCGTCGACGGTCAAGCCGATGCCGGCCTCGCGCGCCTGCCGCGCCAGCGCCAAGAGGCGCGGGGTGAGCTCCCGCAGCACCCGATCGCGCTGCGCCATCTCGTAGCGCGGGTGCAGCGCTGACAGCTTGACCGAGATGCCCGGCGCCTCGATCACCGGCCTGCCGTTGGCCGAGCGGCCGATCGCCGCGATCGCCTTCGCGTAGGCATCGAAATACCGGGTCGCGTCGGCCGCGGTCACCGCCGCCTCGCCGAGCATGTCGTAGGAGTGCCGCCAGCCCTGCCGCTCGGCGGGGCGAGCGCGATCGAGTGCCTCGGCGATGGTCCGCCCCATGACGAATTGGCGGGCGAGGATGCGCATCGCCGCGGTCACCGCCTGGCGCACCACCGGCTCGCTCGAACGCGCAACAAAGCGGCGCCAGGCGGCGCGCAGATCGCGCACCTCGCGCTCGGAATGCAGTAATTTGCCGGTCAGCATCAACGCCCAGGTCGAGGCGTTGACAAAGGCCGAGTCGGAATGCCCGAGATGGTGCGCCCAATCGGCCTCGCCGAGCTTGTCGCGGATCAGCCGGTCGACGGTTTCGGCATCGGGAATGCGCAGCAGCGCCTCGGCGAGGCACAAGAGCGCCACCCCCTCCTGCGAGGACAGCGCATATTCGTGCAAAAACGCATCGAGGCCGCCTTTGCCGAGCCGCCCGCGGCGCACTGCGGCGACGAGGCGGCGCGCACGCCCGGCGATCCGTTCACGTGCCTCGGTCGGCAGGTCGGCGGCCGCGAGGATGCGCGCGACCGCTTGCGTCTCATCGATCCGGGCGCTGTCGCGGATCGCGGCCCGCAGCGGCGAGGCCGGCGGCAGTGTTGAGAATGATGCCGGCCGGGGATGTCGGTCCGCAACGCCGTCGGTTCTGGAAGGCTCGGCCGGGTCCGGCAAGGAATTGCAAATATTAACGATAGATCCTGCTGGCATGCTCGGTAAAAAAAAGTTAAAAACCAATAACAACCTTGAACCATTGCGCGCGCGGAATGCGCTCCGGCCGCAGGCGACGATCTCGGGAATGACCAGACCGTTTGACGATAACAGCTACCCGCCGCGGGGCCGGGTCAGAGGAGCGGCCCGCGTGCTCGCCGCCGCGTTCGCGATCGGGTTGGCTGCGGCCCCGGCCGGCGGGCAGGCGGCGGCGGTCTCTGCGCACCCGCATCTCGATCTCTTTCTCCGGATGATCCGGAACAACCCCGACAGTATTGAAAATGGTCCTCGCGCACCGGTCTCGCAACAGGCGTTGGAGCGGCTCTTGCGGGTGTTGCCGGCGGTCGATATCGGCCATGGCGGCGGCCCGCCGCTCGCCGCAGGCTCGCCTGGCGCGGCCGCGCCGCTGACAGACCCATCGGTCTACGGCTTCTGCTACGAGGCCTGCAGGACCGAGCGCGCGGTCGCCAGCTGCGGCCGGCCCGCGCCCGGCAGGTCGCACCCGCCCGAGCAGCTGTGCGCGCCGGTCGAGGATAACGCAACCCTTAACGCGATCATCGGCCCGCAGCTCGGCGCCGGGGCGAGCCCGTTTGTTGACGACAACACCGGCCCCGACGGCACGCAGCCCGCCGGCTACACCTTTTTTGGCCAGTTTATCGATCATGACCTGACGCGGACCACCGCCGCGTTGTCGGCATTGGGCGAGCTGAACCAAGAAGCCCGCGGCAATGCCGCGGTGCGCGCCAAGCTCGCCGCGGCCGGCGTCACCGAGGATCAGCTCGACCAGGCGATCGCCGATGCCGCGGCGCCAGGGTCGCCGCTCAGCGCCAACACCGCGAAGCTCGACCTCGACAGCGTCTATGGCGTCCCCGATTTCGCTGCCTTGGCGGCGCTCAGCGCGCCCTGGTTCGAGCAGCAAAACGGCGCCTACACAGGGCGCTTCGCCCAGCGCGAGGTTGCGGCGCAGACCTCACCTGCCGCCCCGACTTTGATCGACGGCTTCGACTACCAGCGCAGCGCGGCCGGCGCGGCGGAGATCCCGGACCCGCGCAACAGCGAGCACAAGCTGATCTCGCAGGTCCAAAACCTGTTCGAGCTCGCCCATAATGACTGCGTCGATCGGGCATTGGCGGCCATCCGCGGGCCGAGCCCGCAACAGGTCGGCGCCGCCTTCGATGCCTGCCACCAGAAGGTGCTGTGGACCTATCAGACGATTGTCGCGACCGATTTCCTGCCGCGGTTCTCGGCCGAGGCAACCCTCGACCGGGTCGCTCCCGGCGCCCTCCATGCGCTCGACCGTGGCGCTGTGCCACGCTCGACACTGCCCGACCCGGCCGATGTGCACACCTTTCTCTATAGCTGCACCCCGGGGCTCGGCAATGCGGCGACGATCCGCATTCCCCACGAATTCGCGGTGGCGGCGTTCCGCTTGGGCCATTCGCTGGTGCGCGACAACTATGTGCTGCACGCTCCGGTGCGCGACCCCGACGGCCGCCTGCTGACCGGTCAAGACCGGCCGATTTTCGCTGCGGCCGGACAGCCCGAGACTGCCGGCCTGGTCGGCGACAACCCATTGCAGCCTGGCGATGTGATTGACTGGAGCTATTTCTTCGATACCGGCGGCGAGACCGCGCAGGCGAGCCGCCCGCTCGACACGCTGATTTCCGACACGCTGTTCCGGCTGCCGGTCGCGGCCCTGCCGCCCGGCCCGGCACCGGATGGCAAGGACACGCCGAGCGAGCGCAACCTGCCGCGCCGCAACATCCTGCGGGCGTCGGAGCCGACCTCGCATTTGACTGGTGCTGTCGGGCTCGCCACCGGTGAAGAGGTCGAGCGCTATGCAGAACGCCGCATCCCCGGTCTGCGCGACGCCACTGCAGCGGTCAGAAAAGTGCTGGGGGCGCGACTGAGAAGCGCCGGGTTCGACCCGCAAGCGCTGGGCGCGCGCACGCCGTTGTGGCTGTTTGTCCTCGCCGAGGCCGAAGCCACCCAGGGCGGCCAGCGCCTGGGCGAGCTCGGCAGCCACATCGTCGACGAGTTTCTGCTGGGCTCGCTGCACTGCGACGAGGCCTCGGTCCTCTATGCCACGCCGCGCCAGCTGCAAGGCTGGGGCCCGACCGAAACCATTGCCCAAAGGCGCCGCTATTCGATGCCCGAGCTGATCGCCTACCTGCAGGCCCATGCGGTGGTCGGCGGCGAGCCGGTGCGGCTGTACAGCCGCTAGCGCGTGATCGGCCGAAATTAAATCGCCTTCTTCCTTCGCCCTTGCCCGGACTTGATCCGGGCATCCACGCCCTCTCTCCTAACCTGCCGGCAAGGACGCGGGCCCCCGGGTCAAGCCCGGGGGAGGCGATGAGCGAAGCGCTTTTCGCTTAAAAGGATCACGCTCTCTAGCGCCGGCCGGCGGCTTCGGCGCGAGCGGCTGGGTTCGTCCGGAGCCTCATTCGGGCAGGCTGAACACCTCCTCGGGTTGAAAGAGGCCGCGCACCGGGTGAAAGCCCAGCGACACCAGCGGGCGGGGGCAGATTTCGGCAAAGGCGGCGGAGGTCAGCAATGGCCGCAACAGCCGCTTGGTCAGCCCCTCGATCCGTGAGGCAAGGTTGACCGCCGGGCCGATCACGGTGAAGTCGAGGCGGTCGGCCGCACCGACATTGCCGTAAATCACCTCGCCCAGATGCAGCCCGATGCCGGTGCGCAGCTCGGCCAGATCGTTTTCGCGGCGCGCCTCGTTGACCCCGGCAAGCCGCTCCAGACCCTGCGTCGCGGCTTCGAGGGCGCGCAGGCTCGCCGGCGCGAAATCCTCGTCATCCTCGGCCGGGAAGATCGCCAGCACGCCATCGCCGATAAACTTCAGGATCTCGCCCTTGTTCTCCTGGATCGGGGAGACGATCGCGTCGAAATAATCGTCGAGCAATTCGATCACCGCGTCGCCCGGCAGGCGGTCCGACAGGCCGGTGAAGTTGCGCATATCGGTCATCATGATGACCGCGCGCATCCGCTCGCCCTGCGCCCGCAGGATCTGCCCGGCGAGAATCCGCCGCCCGGCCTGCGGCCCCAAATAGGTGTCGAGCAGGCTGGTGCTGATCCGGCGCTCGGCGCGCGTGTCGGCGATCGCGGCCAGCGCCGGGTTGATGTCCTCGAGCTTGGCGATGTCGGCGTCGCTGAACCCGCCCGGCCGATCGGTCGCCCAGGTCACGGTCGGGAAACGGTGAAAGATGCGGTTCAGCGCCAGCGCGAAGTAATCGGTGCCGCCAGCCCGGCGAATTCTCTCCAGCAACGGGAATTCCGGTTGCGGGCGATCGAGGCGGCAGCGAAACGGCGTGCCGCGCTCGATCGTGGCGCGGATCGGGCTCCGCCGGTATTCCTCGGTGTCCTCGGAGCCGTGCAGGATGCGGTAATCCTCGACGATCTTGCGGTCGCGCCACCAGCGCACGCCGATGCCGCGAATCTGCGGGTGCAGGGTGCCGGTGTGAAAGGTGGCCCGCCACAACGGCACATCGTCGCCGAGGAGCCGCCAGCACAGCTCGTCGAACAGCTCGACCCCGCTGTCGATCTGCGGTCCGTCGACCAACAGCCAGCGGCCGATCTGGCCGCCGGGGATCGGCGCGCCGAGCCCGGTATAGGCGCCTTCGATGCGGAAAAATTCTTCGCCGCCGATCCGGGGCGCGGGCTCGGCGGGAACGGCGAGGGCAGGCGTCGCGGACAGCGTTCGGGTCCTTTCGGCGGTCGAAACGGGCAGCGCCGGCCCGCGCAACCATTGCGGGCCGCGGGATAAATAGGGGCGCTCTTGGCCGATTGCGATGGGGGGTCGTTCCCATGACGCCGAGCGTGGTCTAATTTGCATCGCGCGATAGAGCTTGAAACTGCGCGGAGGGCAGGCGATGGAAGCTTTTACAACCCGGCCCGAGATTCGCGGCACCTTCGGCGCGGTCGCCTCGACCCATTGGCTGGCCGCGGCGGTCGGCATGAGCATGCTCGAAAAGGGTGGCAACGCCTTTGACGCGGCGGCCGCCGCCGGGTTCACGTTGCAGGTGGTCGAGCCGCATCTGAACGGCCCGCTCGGCGAAGCGCCGATCCTGGTGTGGAGCGAGGCGCGGCGCCGCTGCGAGATGATCTGCGGCCAGGGGGTGGCTCCGGCCGCCGCGACGATCGGCCGCTTTCGCGAGCTCGGGCTCGACCTCGTCCCCGGCACCGGGCTGCTCGCCGCGACGGTTCCCGGCGCGTTCGGCGCCTGGCTGCGGCTGCTGCGCGATTGGGGGACGATGCCGCTCGCCGATATCCTGGCCCCGGCGATCGCCTATGCCGAGAACGGCTATCCGGCCGTCGCGCGCATTACCGAGACGATCGCCATGATGGCCGAGCTGTTTCGGCGCGAATGGCCAAGCTCGGCCGCGATTTATCTGCCGCGCGGCCAGCCGCCGGCGCCGGGCCGGCTGTTCCGCAACCGGGCGCTCGCCGCAACCTATCGCCGGGTCTTGGCCGAGACCGGCGAAGGCAGCCGCGAGGACCGCATCGAGCATGCCCGCGCCGCCTGGTACGAGGGCTTTGTCGCCGAGGCGATCGATCAGTTCTGCCGACATCAGCAGGTGCTCGATTCGTCCGGGAGGCGCCATCGCGGGCTGCTCTGACCGGCGACGATCTGGCGCGCTGGCAGGCGCCGGTCGAAACCCCGGCCAGCTTCGATTACCATGGCTGGACGGTGATCAAGGGCGGCCCGTGGAGCCAGGGGCCGGTGCTGCTGCAGACCCTCGCCCTGCTGCAAGGTTTTGATCTCGACGCTCTCGATCCGCTCGGGCCCGAATTTGTCCATCTTGTCGTCGAATGTCTGAAGCTCGCCTTTGCCGACCGGGAGGCGTGGTACGGCGACCCCGATTTTGTCGATGTGCCGATCGCGACCCTGCTGAGCGCCGGCTACAACGACGCGAGGCGCCGGCTGGTCGGGGAGCGCGCTTCGCTCGAATTGCGCCCCGGCAGCCCCGACGGGCGCCTGCCGCGGATCCTGGTCGGCGGCCAGGAGGCTGCGATCGCCGGCGCCGGCATCGGCGAGCCGACCATGGACGGCACCGGCGAGCCGACGGTCACGCCGCAAGGGCTCGCCGCCGGCGACACCTGCCATGTCGATGTCATCGACCGCTGGGGCAACATGGTGTCGGCCACCCCCTCGGGCGGCTGGCTGCAAAGCTCGCCGGCGATCCCCGATCTCGGCTTTTGCCTCGGCACCCGGATGCAGATGTTCTGGCTCGAAGCGGGGCTGCCGGCAAGCCTCGAACCCGGCAAGCGCCCGCGCAGCACCCTGTCGCCGTCGATGGCATTCCGAGACGGCAAACCCTACATGGCCTTCGGCACCCCCGGCGGCGACCAGCAGGACCAATGGTCGGCGCAGCTGCTGCTGCATCACGTGCATCACCGCATGAATTTGCAGGAGGCGATCGACTGCCCGGCCTTTCACACCGAGCACGGGCCGAGTTCGTTCTATCCGCGCGCCGCGCATCCGGGGCTGGTCGCGATCGAAAGCCGCTTCCCCGAGGCGACCCGCGCCGCGCTCGCCGAACGCGGCCATTGCCTGGTCATCGGCGGCCCCTGGTCCGAAGGCCGCCTCTCCGCCTGCGCCCGCGAAGACACTGCCGAAGGCCGCCTCCTCAAAGCCGCCGCCAACCCCCGCGGCATGCAGGGCTACGCCATCGGCCGTTGAAAGTATGGCGTTGGCTGAATGCGCAGCAGAACCTGCGGCCTTCTGGCCGTCCTTGACGGCGCTGCGCCTGACGGACGAAAGTTGCGGCTGGAATTGGCCGGATTTGTCGCCGGATTTGTCGAGAGAGGATACCCCGCCGTGAGCATCGGAACCTTGCCGCTCAGCCGCTTTACCGTCCTCGACCTGACGCACGCGCGGGCCGGGCCGACCGCGGTGCGCCAGTTGGCTGATTGGGGCGCCAACGTCATCAAGATCGAGCGCCGCGGCGATGACGGGCGCGACGTGACCGGGTCGCGGCGGGAGGGGTTCGATTTCCAGAATTTGCATCGCAACAAGCGCAGCCTGGCGCTCGACCTGAAGACCAAGGACGGGCTCGCGATCTTTATGCAGCTCGCCGAGAAGGCCGATGTGATCGTCGAGAATTTCCGCTCCGAGGTGAAATTCCGGCTCGGCATCGATTACGAGAGCGTCAAGAAGGTCAACCCGCGCATCGTCTATGGCAGCATCTCGGGGTTTGGCCAGACCGGGCCTTACGCCAAGCGGCCGGGGGTGGACCAGATCGCCCAGGGCATGGGCGGGCTGATGTCGATCACCGGGTTTCCGGGGCAGGGGCCGGTGCGGGTCGGCATCCCGATCGACGATCTGTGCGCCGGCATCCTGTTGGCGCAGGGGATTTTGATGGCATTGCTCGAGCGCGAGCAATCGGGCGAGGGGCAGTGGGTGCACACCTCGCTGTTGGAGGCGCAGATTTTCATGCTGGACTTCCAAGCCTCCCGCTGGCTGATGGCCGGCGAGGTGGCAAAGCAGGCCGGCAACGACCATCCGACCGGCATCCCGACCGGGCTGTTCCCGACCGCCGACGGGCAGATCAACATCGCCGCCTCGGGCGACCACATGTTCCGCCGGTTTTGCGAGGCGGCCGACGCGATGTCGCTGCTCGACGACCCGGATTACGCGACCGGGCCGCAGCGTTCGAAAAATCGGAAGGCGCTGAACGAGCGGATCGCCGAGATCACCAAAAAGCGGCCGAGCGCCTATTGGGTAGAATTGATGAACGAGGTCGGCGTGCCGTGCGGCCCGCTCTATACGATCGACCAGACTTTTGCTGACCCGCAGGTGCAGCACCTCGAAATGGCGCGGCCGATCGACCACCCAAAGCTCGGCCCGATCAAGGTGGTGGGGCAGGCGATCAACATGATGCGCACCCCCGAGCCCGAAACGCTGCGACCGACCCCCGGGCTCGGCCAGCACACCGATGAGGTATTGCGCGAGCTGGGCCACGGCGCGGCCGCGATCGCCGATCTGCGCGCCCGCGATATTGTCTGACCGCGCGGGGTCTCCACCGGGAAAGGGCGATCTATTCGCCGATACCGCGTCGCGGTTTTACCGATTGGCGACAGCCCCCTGACCCGGCGTCGACCCGTTCCAGCCAGAATAGGGTTCCGACACTCTCTTCCTCGTCGCCTCCGCGCAACAGCGTGTGAGGAAATCTCTCTCTGATCAATTCGCCACCCCGGCCCACGGCAAAGCGACTCCATGCCGATTTCTTCACACGCGCGGGGTCCAGGGGCGCAAGCGCGGTGCCCGACGCCCCTGTTCAGGCCAGCCGTAAACTCTGGGAGCGCGCTTTCGCGGGCATGACGACAAAAAGAAGCGGGCACCAAGCGCTAAATTCGAGCCCCTAAACAATGCGCGCTTGGCGCAGCCGCACGATCTCCGCCTCGCCGTAGCCGAGCTCGCCGAGCACGCTGTCGGTATCCTGCCCCATTTCGTGCGGCGGGTGCTCGATCGACGGCCCGCCATGGGCGAACTTGAAGGCGGCCAGCGGCACGCCAAGCGGGCCATCGAGCCCGGCGACGCTCCCGAAATGATGGAACGCTCCGCGATCCTGGAAATGCGGGTCGGCGACGGCCTCGGCCGTCGTGCGCACCCGCGCCGCCGGCACGTGGCGCGCCTGGAAATACACCTCCCACTCGTCTGCGGTCTTGGTCTTGATGATGTCGGCGATGATCGCCGCCTCGCGCGGGCGATCGTCGAGCCGGGCCTCGTTGTCGGTCTTGATCATGTCCGGCCGCTCGACCGCCCGCCAAAAGCGCGCCTGCTGGCGGATGTTGCTGGCGCCGATCATGACCATGCCCTCCTTCGCCTCATAGGCGCTGTTGGTGGCGAAGGGCTGCTTGTTGCCGTGCGGCTTCGGCTCGGCGCCGTTGCGGAAATAGCCGGTCAAGAGCGAGGCCTGCATCATCATCGCCACCCCGATCATGGCGAGGTCGATATGCTGGCCCTTGCCGGTGCGCTCGCGCTGAAACAGGGCCGCGGCCAGCGCAAAGGCGCCCATCGTCCCGGTTGCGTAATCGACCGCCGGCACACCGATCTTGATCGGGTTGACCTCCTCGGTGCCGGTCGCAGCCATGATGCCCGAACTCGCCTGGATCACATGGTCGTAGGCGGTTTGCTCGCGCCGCACGCCGTCCTGCCCAAATGCCGAGATCGAGCAATAGATCAGACGCGGGTTGACCTTCAGCAAGGCCTCGTAGCCAAGCTCAAGCGCGTCGAATGCGCCGGGGCGGTAGTTCTCGACCAGCACATCGGAGCGGGCGACCAGCTTCTTCAGGATGTCGCGCCCCGCTTCGCTCTTCAGGTCGAGCGTGATCGAACGCTTGTTCGATCCTTGGGTCAGGAACGAGGTCCCCATATTGCGGCGGTTGAGCGCGCGGTCGCTGCCGGTCTCGCGGCTCTGGTCCGGCTCGTCCGGATGCTCGACCTTGATCACATCGGCGCCCAGCACGGCGAGCTGATAAGCCGCGAACGGCCCGGCCAGCACATGGGTGATGTCGATAATGCGAATGCCCTCAAACGGTCGGGTCATCGGCGGCAATCCTCAATAGCCAGGCTCGGGTCGCGGCGCATCGTGACATCCGCCACGCGCGAAAGCAAAATGTTAGGCTCTCGCAGCCAATTTTGGCGGTCCGCTCCAGGGGCGAACCATGGCATACGACATACCACCTCCCGACAAGCTGCCCGAGCCTGGATATTACTATCACTTCAAACATGACCCGGCCGGGAAGCTGAACAATTACGCCTATTATATCTATGGGGTCGGCCATCACACCGAAGCAGATTGCCGAACCGAAGACGCGTTCATGCAAGTCTACCGGCCGTTATACGAGGAGGCATATGCCTATCGGAACGGCGGGCTGTTCGACCTGCGCCCGCTCCACATGTTTTTCGAGCCGGCCGAGCGGGACGGAAAATCGGTGCCGCGGTTCCAAAGAATCACCGACCCCGAAATCATCGCGCAATTAGCGGCCATCAAGGCCCACATGTATCCGGACCCTTAGCGCCTCCCACAATCGACCAATCGCGGCCTCGCGCCGAGTTGTACAGCGCAGTTTGAGATCTGCTCAGCCGGGCGGGTCGAATGCCTTGATCGGCGGCAGCGGGCCGTCGAACCGCTCGATCTCGACCAGCGTCAACTGTCCGGTGCAGCCCTGCGCGAGGCGCGATGTGCCCGCGTCGCGGGTCAAGACGTTCGGGTTGCCGTGGACGCAGAAAGGCAGTTCCGCGCTGGGGTCTGCGGGATCGTACCAGGCCCCGGTCGCGAGCTGGACGACGCCGGGCCGCAGCGCCTCGCTCAGCGCCGCCCCGGCGAGGCAGGCGCCCCGTTCGTTGTAGAGCCGGACGATGTCGCCGTCGGCGATGCCGCGCGCCGCCGCGTCTTGCGGATGGAGTGCGGACCGGCTCGCGCCCGTTGATCTTTGAGGCGAGGCTGGTGGCGCCGAAATCGAGCTGGCTGTGCAGCCGGGTCGCCGGCTGGTTGGCGACAGCTGCAGCGGGTAGCGGGCGGCGGCCGGCGCGCCAAATCCTTCCTGCGGCGGCAGCCAGGCCGGATGTCCCGGGCAATCGGCATAGCCAAAGCCAGCGATCGCCGCCGAGGCGATCTCGATCCTGCCGCTCGGCGTCGGCAAGGGTGCCGCGTCAGGGTCGCGGCGGAACTTGCGGACGATGCCGCCATCCGATGCTTGGACCGGCAGGATCAGCTCGCCGTCTTCCCAGAACTGGGCGAAATCCGGCGCGTTGACGCCGCGTTCGGCCAGGGCGCTGCGCGTCGGCTCGTAGATGTGCTCGAGCCACTGCCGGGCGGTGCGGCCTTCGGTAAAGGCCCGGGCAAACCCGAGCCGTTGCGCCAGCCCGGTGAAGATCTCGTAATCGTCGCGCGCTTGCCCGTAGGGCGCCACCGCGCGGTGCATCGCCACCATCAGCGGGTCGCCGGCGGCGGCGCCGATATCCTCGCGCTCGAGGGTGATCGTCGCCGGCAGCACGATGTCGGCATGGCGCGCGCTCGCCGTCCACACCTGCTCGTGCACGATCACCGTGTCCGGGCGGGCAAAGCCGCGGCGCAATCTGCCGATATCCTGGTGATGATGGAACGGGTTGCCGCCGGCCCAGTAGAGGAGCCTGATATCGGGATAGGTGAGGCGCTGGCCGTCATAGTCAAATGCGTCGCCCGGATGCAGCAGGAGGTCGCTGATGCGCGCGACCGGGATGAAGTCGGCGATGCTGTTGCGGCCGGTCGGCACCGTCGGCAGCGGCACCGCCAGCGGCGGCTTGCCGGTGTTCGAGGTCGAGCCCAGCGCATAGGCGAAGCCGCCGCCCGCAAGCCCGATCTGACCCAGCATCGCGGCCAGCACCACGCCCATCCACACCGGCTGCTCGCCGTGCTCGGCGCGCTGCAAGGATTGCGAGCAGGTGATCAAGGTGCGCTGTCCCGCGCACCGCCGGGCGAGCGCCGAAGATCTCGTCGGCGGGGAGGCCGCAGATCGCGGCGGCCCAGGCGGCGTCTTTTGGCTGGCCGTCGCTGCGGCCCAAAAGATAGGCTTCGAAGATCTCCCAGCCGGTGCAGAACCGTTCGAGGAATGCGCGGTCGTGCAGCCCTTCGCCGACCAAGGTATGCGCGATGCCGAGCATCAGCGCGACGTCGGTGCCGGGGCGGATCGGGTGCCAGGCCGCCTCCAGGAAAGCGGGCAGGTCGTCGCGCAATGGGCCGATCAGGTGAAATTCGACGCCGCGCTCGCGCGCCGCGATCAGGTTGCCGCGAGCGATGTGCTGGCCGGTGCCACCGCCGCCGACATCATTGTTCTTTAACGCCATGCCGCCAAAGGCGAGCACCAAGGCGCTCTCGGCCACCAGCTCGGCCCAGCTCACAGTGTTGCCGGCGACCGCGGATTGCGGGCCGATCACATGGGGCAGGATCACCGTCGCGGCACCCGAGCTGTAGCTGTTGACCGAGCGGACATAGCCGCCGGCGCAGTTCAGGAAGCGATGGAGCTGGTGCTGCGCGTCGTGAAAGCGCCCGGCGCTGGCCCAGCCATAGGAGCCGCCGAACACCGCGCGCGGCCCGTGCGCCGCATAGATCCGCCGCACTTCGTCGGCCGCATGGTCGAGCGCCTCGGGCCACGACACCGCGACAAACTCGTCCGCGCCGCGGCTCTGATCCGGCCCCGGGCCGTGTTCGAGCCAGCCCCGGCGGATCATCGGCCGGGCGATCCGCGCCCGGTGCGATACCGACGCCGGGATATTGCCGAGCAGCGAGGAAGGATCGGGGTCGCGCGGGTGCGGGACGATCTCGATCTGCCGTTCCCGCACCGACACCGAAAACGCTCCCCAATGCGAGCTGTGCGGCAAGCTTGGCAATCGGCTCATGCAGACACGCCCTCCCGGTTCAGCCTAAATCGGCCGGTTCGGGATAATCCATGCGCGAAGGTCTGACGGAAATACCAAAAACCGCTTGCGGGGCCGATCCGTGAAGGTTACCCTAAAGTTGTATAGCGTAACTCCTATAACGCTGGGGGAGGGAATGAAACATTTGTTGGCCAAAGCGGCGGTCGTGGCGGCTGCGATGTGCCTACTGCTGTATAGCGCACCGAACGCACGGGCCGGCACGGTGGGCGTTGAACAATTTAATCTGATTGACAGGGTGCAGCAGGATCTCACATTTGTCGAAGACGGCCTTTGGTACCCGAGCTGCTGGTGCGGCCCGTTTTACGGGAATTACTCCCCGCCTCCTGAGACTATCACACATGGTAACACGCCGATCGACGGACAGTGGTTCGTCGGTACCGACTCAGGCGCCTACCTGCATTGGTTCGTCACCTATGGCGTTCAGATCCCGATCGAGCCATCAAAATTTTCTCAATATTGTACTGTTGGGGCAGACACTTATAACGGCGACGACTATACCGAAAATGTGGAGGGGTTTTGTTGGACAGTAGCGGGCGAAGTGTGCTCGACTTGTGACGTCGTGACCTTTCTCGACTGGTATGCGTATAATAAAGGGGAAGGCGGATTATTTGAAATCGCCGCCCCAACGCTCGCCGAGGTGGCGGAACCCACATCTGCCGCGATGTTAGGGGCCGGGCTTGTCGGGCTGATTGGCTTCGCTGGCCTGAGGCGGCGCAGGCTCCGCGGCTGCGCCCGGCACGGCCCACCTGTTGCCGCTAGCATAGGTTGAGCAGTGCGAAACCCGTCATCGGGCCGGTGGTGGCGGGTTTCGCCTAGGACTCGACCCATCCTACCATCGCTTCAAGGGTGGGGTGGGTGTTAGGCCCCGCGGGAGCGCACAAGGGATACGGGTTTTGCGCTCCGCTGCAATTGCGTTACGAGGCTGGCCGCTACATCGGCCGGCCGGGTTTGGCGTCGCGGAAGGGGGTGTTGGCGTCGGCGAGGCGGCGCAGCAGCGCGGAGGGGGCCCAGCGCTCGCCGTATTGCTGGTGCCAGGCGGAGATCTGACGGTAGACCTCGCCGGTGCCGATGCCGTCGGCCCAATACATCAGCCCGCCGCGGTAGCGCGGAAAGCCAAAGCCATTCAGCCACATCACGTCGATGTCGCTGGCCCGGTAGGCCTTGCCTTCTTCGAGGATGCGGCAGGCCTCGTTGACCGAGGAGAACAACAGTCGGCGCAGAATCTCCTCGTCGCTGAATTCGCGTTGCGGCACGCCCATTTCGGCGGCCTTCTCTTTGATGACGCGCGCCACTTCTGGGTCGGGGTGCGGCGTGCGATCGCCCTTCTCGTAGCGGAACCAGCCGGCCCCGGTCTTTTGCCCGAGCCGGCCCATCTCGACGATCGCGTCGGCGATCGGCAACTTCCTATAGTTCGGGTTTTGCGCGGCGCGGCGCTGGCGGCTGTCATAGCCGATATCGAGCCCGGACAGGTCCGAAGTCGCGAACGGCCCGATCGGATAGCCGAAATCGACCATGACCTTGTCGACCTGCTCGGGCAGGCAGCCCTCTTCGAGCAGGATCGTCATCTCGGTGCCGAAGGGTGTCCTGCTGCGATTGGCGACAAAGCCGTCGCCATTGCCGGCCATGGCGCTGATCTTGCCGATCTTGCGGCCGAGATCCATCGCCGTCATCAGGGTTTCGGGGGCGCTTTTGGCGCCCTTTACGACCTCGAACAATTTCATGACGTTGGCCGGCGCGAAGAAATGCGTGCCGCAGACGTCTTGCGGCCGCTTTGTCGCATTGGCCATAATATCGATGTCGATTCCCGAAGTATTGGTATAGAGCAAGGCGCCCGGCTTCATCACCTCGTCGAGCTTTTTGAACACCTCCTCCTTGACCGGGATACGCTCGAACACAGCTTCGATGACGACATCGCAATCTGTGATATCGTCATAGCTGGTGACCGGCTCGATCAATGCGAGGCGCCGGTTCATCTCGGCCTCGCTGAGGCTGCCGCGGCGCACGCTGGTCTCGTAATTGGCGCGGATGCGTTGCAGGCCGCGGTCGAGCGCCTCCTGGCTGGCTTCGAGCAATTTCACCGGAAAGCCGAACTCGGCAAAGCTCATCGAGATGCCGCCGCCCATCGTGCCGGCGCCGACCACAGCAGCGGTCCTGATTAGGCGCAGCGGCGTCTCACGGGGGATGTCGGGGATGCGCGCCACCTCGCGCTCGGCAAAAAAGGCATAGCGCAGCGCACGGGCCTCGGCCGAGTTTTCGAGCTCGTTGAACAATTCGCGCTCGCGACGCACGCCCTCGTCGAACGGCATCGTGCAGGCGTTCTCGACCGATTGGATGCAATGGTAGGGCGCCTTCTGGTTGCGCGCGCGCCGGGCGATCGATTTGCGCATCGCCTCGAACAGGCCGGGCTCGGCCTTGGCCTCGGCGAGCCGCTCGTCATGGTCGCGGATGCGCGGCAATGGGCGGGTATCGGCAACGTGGCGGGCGAACGCGATCGCCGCCTGGCGCAGATCGCCGCTTTCGGGCACCAATTCGTCGATGATGCCGAGGCGGTGCGCCTCCTCGGCCGGGACATGGCGGCCCGACGTGATCATGTCGAGCGCCGCTTTCGGGCCGATCAGCCGCGGCAGGCGCTGGGTCCCGCCGCTCCCCGGAATGATGCCGATCAGCACCTCGGGCAGCCCGACCTTGGCGCTCGGCACGGCGATGCGGTAATTGGACGCGAGCGCGATCTCGAACCCGCCGCCTAAGGCATAGCCATGGATCGCCGCGACCACCGGCTTCTGGCTGGCGTCGAGCACGTCATGCACGCGCTTGCCGAGGACCGGCGGCGGCCGGTTGCCAAAGGTGCGGATGTCTGCCCCGGCGATAAAGCTGCGCCCCGCGCCGATCAGCACCATCGCGCGGACCGCCGGGTCGGCATTGCCGCGCTCGATATTCTCGATGATGCCCTCGGGCACCCCCGGCGACAGCGCATTGACCGGCGGATTGTCGATCGTGAGTACCCCCACCCCGTCGATATTCTCGAACCGCACCAATGTTTTGTCGGCCATCGTCGCCCTCCGATCCGTCGCGCGCGTCCATTATTCGTCATTCCCGCAAAGGCGGAAACCCTAGAGCCCGCTTTCTTTTTCGCCCACACCCTTTTTCGCCCACACCGGCGAAGGCCGGTGCCTATGGTTGTACAGCTCTCCGCCCGAGCCGGCGGCTGGCATCGGCCATGATCCGAAAATCATCTAGAATTCCGCCGGCGCGATTTTTCGATTCTGCAGGCGCAGCGCTCAAAATCGGAGGCTCGGGTAGAGGTCCAGCCATTGCGGGTTGTCGCGTTCGAGCAGATTGATTTTCCAGTCGCGTCTCCATTCCTTAAGCTGCTTTTCGCGGCGAAGTGCTGCGGCCGCGCTCTCGTGAGCCTCAAACCAAACCAGCCGCTCGACTTGGTATCGTTTCGTGAAGCCGGGAACGAGTCCGTTCTTGTGTTCCCAAACGCGTCGCGCGAGTTCCGAAGTCGTGCCGATGTAAAGGGTTCCGTAGGGTTTGCTGGCGAGGAGATAAACGTAGAACATCGTTTTTGGGGACAGGGATGGGTCCCGACCTTCGTCGGGATGGTGCTATTGGTAAATGGCTAGGCGGAACCGGCTAACTTTGCCCTGGCTAAGTCTCTGCGTCTGCGCTCGCCCACGCAAAGACCTTGTCCTGCTGTTCACGCAAAAAGGCTTCCTCGTCGGTAATCACGTAGCCGAGCAGGCGAGCGGCGCCGATGAAGCCCTTCAGCGTCTCCGGTTCCATCCTGCAGGATCCAACATTCGACTTGTTTACCACGATCGCGCTCAGCATCGGCCAGTTATTCAGATGGGCAAATTCGACAAGGTCCCACAGGTGACCGCCGATCGCGTAATGAGCCTTGCCCCAGTCTGCACCGCTCGCATCTGCCAGATCTTTGTAGCTCACGCAGTGCCCTTGCTTCGCCGCCGCCTTAATGATGCGGAAGGATTTATCGAAGTCTAAGCCGTTAGCCTTGCGTGCTTCCCGTTCGCATAAGGCTTCCTTGTAAATCGGCGCACTCCTCGCGTTCTGCCTTTGATGGTTTTCGATCAGGTTTTTAAGCTGTTCATCAGACAGCTTGGTAACGTCGATCGGCATCAGAGTACGCCTGTTGCGAATTTAAACCGTCGCCTGAGTGCCTAAAATGATGGTCGCCTGCGACGACAGTACGCCGCCGTTGCCGTGGGCGAGTGCCACTTCGCAATTGGCGATCTGGCGGGCGCCGCATTCGCCGCGGAGCTGGCGGGTCGCCTCGATCAGGAGAAAGAGGCCGTACATGCCCGGATGGCAATAGGAGAGGCCGCCGCCATTGGTGTTGACCGGGAGCGCGCCGCCGGGGGCGATGCGGCCGCCTTCGACAAAGGCGCCACCCTCGCCCTTTTGGCAAAAGCCGAGGTCCTCGAGGAACAGGATCGGGTTGATCGTGAACGCGTCGTAGAGCTCGAGCACGTCGATGTCGGCGGGGCCGAGCTTGGCCATCTCGTAGGCCTGGCGGCCCGAGACGAGCGCGCCGGTCACCGCCAGGTCGGGCATGCTCGAAATGTTGGCGTGGGTGATCGCCTGGCCGCAGCCCATCACATAGGCCGGCGGCTTTTTGAGCGAGCGGGCGCGCTCGGCGGTGGTCATGACGACCGCACCGCCGCCATCGGTCACAAGGCAGATGTCGCGCACCGTGAACGGGTAGCTGATCATCCGCGCCGCCAACACTTCGGCGATCGTCAGCGGCTTCTTCTCCCAGGCGACCGGGTTCATCAATGCCCATTGCCGCGCCGCCACCGCGACCGCGGCCAATTGCTCGCGGGTCGTGCCGTATTGGTGCATATGGCGCGAGGCGGCGAGGGCATAGGCGGTCGCCGGCAAGAAGGGGCGGAACGGCGTTTCGTAGGGGTTGTACTCGCGCACCGAAGCATGGCGGCGGCCGATCGTGCGCTGGGTGGAGCCATAGGCGATGACCGCGACGTTGCACAGGCCGAGCTGCAAGGCCATCTGCGCGTGCGCCACATGAAACATGAACGAGGACCCGCCGAGGATCGTCGTGTCGATAAAAGCCGGCGAGATGCCGAGATATTCGGCGAGGTTGAGGCCCGAGGTGCGGCTTTGCGCGGTGGCGCAGATCAGCCCGTCGATGTCGTTGAGGGCGAGCCCGCAATCGGCGAGCGCGCGGTGGGTGCCCTGCGCCATCAGGTCGATCGGGCTCGTCTCGGCGGCGACGGCGCCCAGATCGCTTTCGGCGACGCCGACGATCGCCGCCGAGCCACGCTGCAGCCCGCCCATCATCCGCCCTCCGCTAACGGGGTAAAAACCGGATAGGCCGGCTCATCGCCCGAAGATTTATCACCCGCAGGCCGGTGCACGCGGAATTTGACCCGCATGCCGATCCGCACATCCTCGGGCGCGACATCCTCGACCCGGCTCATCAGCCGGAAGCCCTCATCGAGGTCGATCAGCGCGACGTTGTAAGGGGCACCGTCACGCGGATGGGTCACGGTTGTCGCATAGACCGTGCCAAGCCCGGCGCTGACCCGCCATTCGAGCCGGTCGCTGCCGGTGAACGGGCAGACCACACGCGGGTAGAATACCGCGCGACTCGCCTGCGGGCTCCACTGGTAGGCGAGCTCGCCCTTGTCGAGATGTTCCTGATAGACCGCCAGCGGCGATTGCGAGATCCGCTCCATGCTTCCCCCCTTAGCCCGGCGGCGGCGATTGTGTCCGCTCGCAAGCGCCGCGGCAACCCAGTGGTCCGATCGAAACGCTTGGTGACCAAGCGTTTGGTGAATCGGCCCACCAGACCACCAGGCGAAGAAGAGGCGCCGATCAGGTCAGCGAGATCAAGGTTCCGATCAGATCGGCCGGCCACACCAGGCTGACCGGCGCGCTGACCAGCGCGTGGCCAAAAGAGGGGTCGCCTTCGGCGAAGTTAAACGCCAAGTGATGGCTGAAATGCGCCAGCACACCGGCGAAGTAGAGCCCGGCCGCCAATTTCACGAAAAGACGAGTTTGTCGCGGCTGCTTGGCGGTGGTCGCTGCAAACGAAAACACCCGCCGTCCGTACTTTGGCAGTCCCGGTGGCCCGATCATTATCTCACCTGAGCATCTATCATGTTGCGCACAAAGGCAGAGTGAATGGGCCGCACCCTCGCCACAGATCAGCAAAGGCTTCCGCCGAGCCGAATGCGGGCAAGGGATAATACTCGGCCCAGCTGTCGCCGTCACTAGTCTCTGTCCAGAGTTGGGCGCGGCCGCTCCGATGGCGGTGCGCCGATCACGGCCGCCCCCCCGCCAGCCCCGAGGCGGCGGCGAGGGTATAGAGCCCGGCCGCGGCGAGCACACCAATGGCGAGCGCGGCAAAGGCCTCGGCGCCGAGACGATCGCCGAGCGGCCGGCCGATCAGCCCGCCCAGCACCGCGAACGGGATCAGGATGCCGGCGGCGAGCCAGGTCTGCGCCGGGACGCCGATGGTCGCGACATTGGCGGCGAGCGTCGCGGCGTAGACCAACGCAAAAAACGCGAGCAGGGTCGCGCGCACGGTGCGCGGGGGCGCCTCGGCGAGCAGCAGATAGATCACCACCGGCGGCCCGGAGATGCCGGCAAGCGCGGTGGCCACGCCCGACACCGTGCCCACGGCGAAATCGCGGCCCCGGCTCATCGCCACCAGCGCCCGCCCGCCGCCGCGCCGGCGGCGCCGCAAGGCCGCGAACACCACAGCAAAGACCAGGATTGCCGCGCCGACCGTCAGCCGCACGACCCGCGGGTCGGCATAGCGAAACGCAGCGAGGCCGATCGGCAGCCCGGCAAGGCTGCCCAGCGCCAGCCGCACAAACAGCCGGGGTGCGATCGCCTCCCACAGCCCCCGCAATACGGCAGCGCACAGGACGGTGGAGAGAATGACGACCAGCTGAACCGCGCGCTGCGGCTCGACCACGATCAGAAACAGCGGCGCGGCCACGACCGCAAAGCCAAAGCCGCCGGCCGCCTGCAGCAACGCCGCGGCAAACGTCGCCGCCGCCAGCCCCGCCCAATCCAGCAAGGTCACGCGGCTGATCCGCGATGATCGCCAACACCCGTTGCAGCCCGCCACGCGGTCGCGCGTGGGCTCTGCCAGGACCATCGGATCACCCGCAGCCGCATTCTCGCAAACTACAGCGCCTGGCGATCATATTGAACCATGCTGACGCAAAAGCGGGCATCCAAAGGCGAGCGACTGCACCGCCGTTCCCTGGTGCCGAGCCCGGCTTAAGCCACTGAGAGCGTTTGTGCCGGTTCGAAGAGGACCCGAGGCAGCAGCGTCGTTCGGTGGATCCGAAATCCCCTCGAATGAGCGTCGGAAAATTTGACAGTCGCGTTGCCTTAGCGAGGAACGCGGGTCAAGAGGCGACCGTGCGCTTGCCCGAGTTCCCCCTTTCGTTCGTCATGTCGGCTTGCTGGCCAGGGTTCGTAGCTGACGAAAAGCGTAAAGCAATCCGACACCGCTCCGAGGATCGCGGACAAAGAAAGGGGCGGCAGCGAAGCCGCCGCCCCGGAAAAGGTCGCGCCCGGATCGGAAATCAGACCCTGGCGGTCGGACCGCGACGGCGCCGGCGCGCCAAGCCGAGACCGGCCAGCGCGGTTCCGAGCAATGCCAAGCTGGCGGGCTCGGGCACCTGCGACACTGCGGTCAGCAACACGTTGCCCGTGCCGCCGCTTTGCACTCCGACGACGAGCGCCGAGAAGCCGGTGATCGAGCATGTGTCTGCGACGGGTCCGGCGGTGCAGCTACCACCGACGCCGCTGCTGAACAGGGTGAGACTAGAGATCGACGAGCCGGTGTAGAACTTGAAATTCTCACCGGTTTGCACCGAGCCGATGATCGCGTCGTTGATCACCTTGTTGCTCACGACCGCGACGGAGGCGGTTCCGGCGATTTCGCAATTGGTTGCGACCGAGGTGTCGGTGCAGGCTGACGGCGGGCCGGCAGCGTTCTCACCGAGGCCGCTCTCTCCCAAAGAGTTGAACGGCGGCCCGAGCGGGCTCCCGGTCAAAGGTTTCAGCGTCAGTGCCGTGGGCGAGGCAAAGGCATTGCTGAACCCGGTTGCTGTGAAGGTGCTGCCGTTGGCCGTGAAGGTTTGCGAGTTTGCACAAACGAGGCCTTCGTCGCTGCCGCTGTGAGTGCATCCGCCAGGGGTCGGCACCAAGGCGCCGAAATCGATTTCGGCGGCCTTCGGCGAGCCCGCCGCGACCACGAGCGCAATCGCAGCTAAGACCGTCGCCGGCGCCAACCCACGCAGAAATCGCGTCCTATTTTTTGATCTTCTCGTCAGCGGCTGACGGCGACCGCCAGGCAAGTTCCGTACCATCGTTGATCCTCCAGAACGTTGTGCCGAAGGCTGCTTTGCGCAGCTCTGCGCGTTACGGGGCAAGGATCGTGCCAGCCTTCCCAGTGGTCTCTAATTAAACGATTTTGATGATTAACGCGACGCCGATACAGCAATCGGTGTAAGGAAATCCGACGCTCTCAGGGAAAAATTGCGGTTCATCGCCGGACAGCCGGACGATTTGAAATACTTGCGCGACGAGGTTAAGGATTACAATTCCGCAGTAATACCGCGCAGGTTTGAACTAGATTTCTAAAGGGATTTCTGTAACGTTCCTCACTCTTTGTAGGCTCCGGAGCTCGACGAAGTGTAAAATAATCCGACAGGCCCAAAATGATCGGGTCGCCCTGCGCTCCGGCTCAAACATTGACCGGCGCCGGCGCCGGGCGGCCGCGGATCAGGTCGGCCGCCTTTTCGGCGATCATGAGCACCACCGCGTTGATGTTGCCGCCGACCAGGTCCGGCATCACCGAGGCGTCGACCACCCGCAGCCGATCGACGCCAAACACCCTGAGCTCGGGATCGACCACCGCCAACGGCTCGCCCTCGCGGCCCATCCGGCAAGTGCCGAGCGGATGGTGCACCGTGATTGCGCTCGCCCGGATGTGCGCGTCGATCTCGGCGTCGGACCGGCATTGCGCCCCCGGCGCGATCTCCGCTGCGGCGAACGGCGCCAACGGCGCGGTCTCGCCGATCTCGCGGACCATGCGCAGCCCGGCGCGCAGGGTCGCCCAATCCTCTTCGGCGGCGAGAAAATTCTGCCGGATGCGGACCGGGACGTCAGGGTCGGCCGAGGCCAGCTCGACCCGGCCGCGGCTGCGCGGGCGCAGCAGCACCGCCCGGCAGGCAAAGCTGTCGGCATAAGCCGGCGCGAAGGGCGGGAAATAGGGCGAGGCGGCCATCGGCGCGGCATTGAACAGCAACTGAATATCGGGCAGCCCCGCCTCGGATCCGCTCTTCAGACCGGATTTCAGAAACGCCATCAGACCGCCCGGCAGGTCGCTGGCGATCCCCCGGCCGCGGAAATAGGTGTTGGCCAATTCCCGCGCGATCCGGTCGGCGCGCATCTTGGCGTGTAGCGGCCCCGGCTCCTTGCGGGCATAGGCGACCCCGGCCGACACGTGGTCCTGCAAATTCTGCCCGACGCCGGGGAGCCCCACCTGGACCACGATCCGGTGCGCGCGCAGCGCCGCCGGGTCGCCGATCCCCGACAGCATCAATAGCTGCGGCGAGTTGATCACGCCGCCGCACAAGATCACCTCGCGCTCGGCGCCGGCGATCCGCAATTCGCCGCCCTGGCGATACTCGACGCCGACAGCGCGGCTGCCATCGAACCGGATGCGCGACGCCAGCGCCCCGACCGCAATTTCGAGATTGGCCCGCGCCAGCGCCGGGCGCAGATAGGCGACCGCGGCGCTGCACCGCCTGCCGTCGCGGATGGTCATCTGCGAGCGCCCGAAACCTTCCTGCTGCGCCCCGTTGTAATCCTCGGTCAGCCGATGCCCGGCCGCAGCACCCGCGGCCAGATAGGCATCGACCAGCGGATCGGCATAGCGCGAGCGCCGCACCGAGAGCGGCCCGTCGCCGCCGCGATAGGGGCCGGGGCCATCCTCCCAGCTTTCCTGCCGGCGGAAATAGGGCAGCACATGGGCGTAGGACCAGGCGTCGAGCCCGGCCGCCGCCCAGCGCTGATAGTCGCCGCGATGGCCGCGCACATAGACCATGGCGTTGATCGAGGACGAGCCGCCGACCACCTTGCCGCGGGCGCATTCGACGCGGCGCCCGCCCATCGTCGCCTCGGGCTCGGCGAAATACCCCCAGTCGTGCGCCCGGCGCTGCAGCATCCGGCCCCAGCCGAGCGGGATGTGGATCAACGGGTCTCGGTCCCAGCCGCCGGCCTCGAGCAGCAGCACGCGCGCGCCCCGGTCCTCGCTGAGCCGGCCCGCCAATGCGCAGCCGGCCGATCCGGCGCCGACAATCACGTAATCATATGACCCGCCGGCCATGCATACACCCATGCTCTGGGACAAACGATTGATAGCGCGGAAACTATTGCCCAGCGAATAGCGTTCTGTGAAGTTGCGGCCCACCAATCGCCAAAGCTGGCGCAAGCCGCGCGAGGCGGCTGCGCCGGGTCGCCGTCCGGTGGCCCGCTTCGCTGGATGGCCCACTGCATTCGAGACGAGGTGCGATGGCCGAGCGCCGACCGGACCCACAGATTTCGCTCGCGTTTCTCGACAGCGGCGGCGAGATGGGTGCGTTGATCCGCGCCGCCGATTGGTCGAATACGCCGATCGGCCCCTTTGAGAATTGGTCGCGGAGCCTGCGCACGATGGTCAGCTTTCTGCTGGCCAACCGGTTCCCGCTGTTGCTGTGGTGGGGGCCGCAATACATCTCGATCTACAACGACGCATATCGCCCGATCCTCGGCAACAAGCACCCCCGATCGATGGCGCAGCCGGTCCGGGAATGCTGGTCGGAAATTTGGGACATTCTGAAACCGCTGATCGACACTCCGTTCAACGGCGGTCCGGCGACGTGGATGGACGACCTATCGCTGGAGATCAACCGAAGCGGGTTTGTCGAAGAGACGCATTTCACGATCGCCTACAGCCCGGTTCCCGACGACACCGCGCCGCGCGGCATCGGCGGGGTGCTGGCGACGGTGCACGAGATCACCGAGAAGATTGTCGGCGAGCGCCGCCTCGCAGTGTTGCGCGATCTCGGCGCGCGGGCCGGAGAGGCCAAAACCGCCGAGGAAGCCTGCGATATCGCCGCCGCAGCGCTCGGCGGTTATCAGCGGGACGTGCCCTTTGCGCTCGTCTACCTGATCGACGCGGATGGCCGGTGCGCCCGCCTGGCCGGCGCCGCCGGGACTTCGGCCGACCGCGAATTCGCCCCGGCTACGGTCGAGCTCGACGGCGCCGCCGAGCCGCGCTCGCGCTGGCCGCTGCACGAGGTGGCCGCGGGCGCCGCGACATTGGTGCTTGACGATCTCGGCGCGCGCTTTGGCGTGGTGCCGTGCGGCCCTTGGGCCGACCCGCCGCACACCGCCGTGCTGCTGCCACTGCGCGGCGCCCAGGCGCAAAAGCTCGCCGGCATCCTGGTGGCCGGGGTCAGCTCGCGGCTGAACCTCGACGAGCGCTATCGCAGCTTTCTGGAGCTGGTCGGGGCCCAGATCGCCACCGCGATCGCCAACGCCCGCACCCATCAGGAGGAGCGCCGGCGCGCCGAGGCTCTGGCCGAGCTCGATCGGGCCAAGACCGTTTTTTTCTCGAATGCGAGCCACGAGTTCCGCACCCCGCTGACATTGTTGCTGGGTTCGATCGAGGATCAGCTGGTGCGCAGCCGCGCCGCGACGATTGTCGTCGCCGACCGCGCCGAGGTCGAGCTGATGCACCGCAACGGGCTTCGCCTCTTGAAGCTCGTCAACAGCTTGCTCGATTTTTCGCGGATCGAGGCTGGGCGTTTCGAGGCGGTCTATGAGCCGGTCGATCTGGCGGCGGTCACGACCGAGCTCGCCAGCAGCTTTCGCTCGGCGATGGAGCGCGCCGGGCTGCACTTTCGCGTCGACTGTGAGGCGTTGCCCGAGCCGGTCTACGTTGCCCGCGACATGTGGGAAAAGATCGTCCTCAACCTGCTGTCAAACGCGTTCAAATACACCTTCGAGGGTGAGGTGGCGGTCGCCCTCGCGCCGGCTGCCGTCGGCGGCGAGGTCGAGCTGAGGGTCAGCGACACCGGGATCGGCATTCCCGCGCAAGAGCTGCCGCGCCTGTTCGAGCGCTTCCATCGCATCGAGGGGAGGCCGGGGCGGAGCCAAGAGGGGACCGGCATCGGGCTTGCCCTGGTGCACGAGCTGGCTCGCCTGCATGGCGGGCGGGTCGCGGTCGAGAGCACCCCCGGTGCTGGCAGCAGGTTCACCGTGACGATCCCGACCGGCAGCGCGCATCTTCCTCCCGACCAGGTCGGTGGGGCGCGGCGGCTGGCCTCGACCGAGATCCGCGCCGAAGCCTTTGTCGAGGAAGCGCTGCACTGGCTCGACCCCGAGATCGGCGCAGCGCCGAGCGGCGGCCGCGCGCCGATCGGCCCGGCTCTCGATGCCCCGGAGCCGGCCGGCTCGGCCCCGGCGGCGCGCCCGTTGGTTATTCTGGCCGACGACAACGCCGATATGCGCGACTATGTGCGCCGCCTGTTGGCCGACCGCTACGAAGTGGTCGGCGTCAGCGACGGTGGCGCTGCCCTCGAGGCGGCGCGGCGACGACGGCCGGACCTGATCCTCAGCGATGTGATGATGCCGCGGCTCGACGGGTTCGGCTTGCTGCGGGCGGTGCGCAACGATGCCAGGCTGCGCGAGGTCCCGGTGATCCTGCTGTCGGCGCGCGCCGGCGAGGAGGCACAGGTCGAAGGCATGAACGCCGGCGCCGACGATTACCTGACCAAGCCGTTTGCCGCGCGCGAGCTGGTCGCCCGTGTCGCCGCCAACCTCGAACTGGCCCGGCTGCGCAGCGAAGGCGCCGAGGCGCTGCGTTTGCGCACGGTGGAGCTCGAGACCGTGCTCGAAACCGTGCCGGTCGGGGTTTGGTTCACCAGCGACGCCGAGGCCCGGCAGGTTTGGGGCAACCGCCACGCCGCGGCGCTGCTGCGGCTGCCCGAGGGTGTAAGCGCGTCGTTGACCGCGCCCGAAAGCGCGCGTCCGCGGCATTTCCGGGTCTGGCGCGGCGGCGTTTCGGCCGACCCGCGCAGTCTGCCGTTGCAGCGCGCGGCCCGCGGCGAGGAGGTCCGCGATGACGAGATCGAGATCCGCTTCACCGATGGCGGGTCGCTGACCCTGCTCGCCCATGCCGCCCCGCTGCGCGACAGCGCCGGCAAGGTTGTCGGCGCGGTCTGCGCCGGCCTCGACATCACCGCCCACAAGAATGCCGAGACCAGCCTGCGCCGCTTTAACGAGACCTTGGAAGAGCGCGTCGCCGCCGAGATCGAGCGCCGGCTGGCGGCCGAGACCGCGCTGCGTCAGGCGCAAAAGATGGAAGCGATCGGGCAGCTGACCGGCGGCGTCGCGCATGACATGAACAACCTGCTGCTGGTGATCCAGGGCAACCTCGAAATGCTCGAACGCCAGCTGGCGGAACCCCGGCTGGCCGAACTGTCAAACGGCGGCCGGATGCGGCGGCCGGTGCAGCGGGCATTGGACGGGGTCGGGCGCGCCGCGGCGCTGACCCAGCGGCTGCTCGCCTTCGCGCGGCGCCAGCCGCTCGATCCCAAGCCGATCGAGCCTGATCGGCTGGTCGCCGGGATGTCCGATCTGCTGCGCCGCACCTTGGGCGAGGCGATCGCCATCGAGACCCGGCTGCCCGGCGGGGTCTGGCGCATCTTTGCCGATCCGAACCAGCTCGAAAACGCGATCCTGAACCTCGCGGTCAACGCCCGCGACGCGATGCCCGAAGGCGGCACCCTCACTCTGCAAACTGTGAACGCCGGTCTTGACAACGAGGCGCTGGGGCCGGAGGCCGAAGCGAGCCCGGGCGATTACGTGCTGATCACCGTCGCCGACACCGGGACAGGCATGCCTGCCGAGCACGTCGAGAGGGCGTTTGAGCCGTTCTTCACGACCAAGGACATCGGCAAGGGCACCGGCCTCGGCCTCAGCCAGGTCTATGGGTTCGTCAAGCAGTCGGGCGGGCATGTCGCGATCGACAGCGAGCTCGGCCGCGGCACCACCGTCCGGATTTACATGCCGCGCTATACGCTCGAGCCTGATCGGCCGAGCACCGCGATTTCGGCGCCCGCGGCCCCAACCGGGAACGCCGACGAGTGCATCCTCGTGGTCGAGGACAATGACGAGGTGCGGGCCAACGATATCCGCTGCCTGCGCGAGCTCGGATATCGCGTGGTGGCCGCGCGCGACGGCGCCGAGGCGTTGCGCCGGCTCGAAGACCAGCCCTCAATCCGGCTGCTGTTCACGGACATCGGGCTGCCCGGAGGCATCAATGGGCGCCAGCTGGCCGACGCCGCGCGGCAGCTGCGGCCCAGCCTCGAAGTGTTGTTTACGACCGGCTATGCCCGCGACGCGATCACTCAGGATGGCCGGCTCGACGGCAGCATCGCGCTGCTCCCAAAGCCCTTCACTCATTCCATTCTGGCCGCGAAAGTGCGCGAAGCGCTCGACCGAAATCGCCCGGTCTAAGCCCCGCTCAACGGCAGCCGGCGCGTTCTCCTGCCTGTTGCTCCGACGGGTCGCGGCCCGCGCTCGGCGAGTGCTGCCGAGAGCGCGGCGATGTCGGCGCCGGCGGCGGTCTGTGCCGCGCTCTCGACCGCGCGGTAATGCTGGACTACGGCACGGCCGAACTCGGTCAGAGAGGCGCCGCCGCCATGTGGGCCGCCGGCCTGCGAGGCAACCACCGGCTGGCGGAAGCAGCGGTTGACGCTGTCGACCAGGAGCCAGGCGCGGCGATAGGACATCCCCATCTGGCGTCCGGCGGCGGCGATCGAGCCTTGGCTGTCGATCAGCTCCAACAGCTTGATCTTGCCCGGGCCTAGGGCGTGGCCTTGGTCAAAGTCGATGCGCAAGGTCAGCCGCGGCACCGGATCGCTCCGCGGCCTGCCCGGCAATGGCCCCACGAGCCGACCGTCGCCGACGTCCCCGCTACCCTGCCGACGTGGTCTTGAAGCAAACCGTCTTGGCCTTCAACGACCCTTCCAACTCGCCGCATGTCGGGGCCGACGCCTTAAAGCCCGGCCTGGGTCACGAACTTGGTGTTGAGGTAGGCCTCGATCGCCTCCGAGCCGCCTTCCGAGCCGTAGCCCGAATCCTTGACGCCGCCAAACGGCACCTCGGGCAGGGCCAGCCCGTGATGATTGATCGAGATCATCCCGGTCTCGACCGCCGCGGCCACCGCCTGCGCCGTCTTGGCCGAACGGGTATAGGCATAGGCGGCCAGCCCATAGGGCAATCGGTTCGCCTCGTGGACGACATCCTCGAAGCTCTGGAACGGAGCAATCACCGCGACCGGGCCGAACGGCTCCTCATTCATAATCCGCGAGTCGATTGGCACATCGGTCAGCACCGTCGGCTCAAAGAAATTGCCTTTGTTGCCGATGCGGTTGCCGCCGGTCTTGAGGGTCGCGCCCTTCTGCACCGCGTCGCCGATAAAGGCTTCCATCGCGGCGATGCGGCGCGGGTTGGCCATCGGCCCCATCTGCGTGCCTTTGTCCATGCCGTCGCCGACCCGCGCGGCCCGAACCGCCTCGGTGAAAGCGCCGACGAACCGATCGTAGACGTTCTGCTGCACCAAGAGCCGGGTCGGCGACACGCAGACCTGGCCGGCATTGCGCAATTTGTTGGTCGAGAGCAGCTTTGAGGCGAGCTCGACATCGGCGTCGTCAAACACGATCGACGGCGCGTGGCCGCCCAGCTCCATCGTCATCCGCTTCATATGCGCGCCGGCGATCGCGGCCAGCTGCTTGCCGACCGCGGTCGAGCCGGTGAACGACACTTTGCGGATGACCGGGTGCGGGATCAGGTATTCGGAAATCTCCGCCGGCACGCCGTAGACGAGGTTGACGACCCCGGCCGGGATCCCGGCATCGGCAAAGCAGCGGATCAGCTCGGCCGGCGAGGCGGGGGTCTCCTCCGGCGCCTTGATGATGATCGAGCAGCCGGCCGCGAGCGCGCAGGACAATTTGCGCACGACCTGGTTGATCGGGAAATTCCATGGCGTAAAGGCGGCGACCGGGCCGACCGGCTCCTTGACCACGAGCTGATAGACCCCTTCTGCCCGCGCCGGGATCACGCGCCCATAGGCGCGGCGCGCCTCCTCGGCGAACCAGTCGATCACGTCGGCGCCGGCCAGGGTCTCGCCCTTGGCCTCGGGCAGCGGCTTGCCTTGCTCGAGGGTCATCAGCGGGGCGATCGCGTCGGCCCGTTCGCGCAGCAGGGTCGCCGCCTTGCGCATCAGCTTGGAGCGCTCGAAGGCCGACACTTTGCGCCAGGCGCGGAAGCCCTTGTCGGCCGCTTCGAGGGCGCGGTCGAGATCGCTTTGCTCGGCATGGGCGACGGCGCCGACCGGCTCGCCGGTCGCCGGGTTGACCACCGGGATGGTGCGGCCGGCGGCGGCCTTGGTCCAATTGCCGTCGATAAACAGGGATACGTCGGAATACATATCAGTTTTCCTCCAGCGAGTTTCATCACGGGATGTAAGTCGTCGTGCGGGCTCGCAATATACGATTGGGTATAACGCGCCCCGATTCCAACGGGCGCGACCGAGTGGCGCGGCTCAGCGCCCGCCTACGGTTACCCGCGTCAGCTGCTTGCTGCGTGCTGTTGTCCGATTTTAGAGAGCCTGCTGTCGAGGCGGTCGACCCCTCATCGCCGCCAGCTTGGCGATCGGCAATGCGCTCGGGCGGCGAGCTGCCGCTGCGCAAGGTCAGCCGCTACAACTCGGTCGCGGTGGTCGGGTCGATCATGCGGCGGATTTCGGTGACCTTGTTGGCCGGAAAGCCGCTGCGCCGGGCATGCTCGTGGATCAGCGCCTCGTCCTGCGCGAGATAGACGCAAAATGTCTTGTCGCCGGCGACGTAGCTCTCGACCCATTGGATGTCGGGGCCGAGCTCCTTCAGGGTCGCGTTCGATTTCTGCGCCGCCTCGCGCAGCGCCTGCCGCTCGGCGCTGCCGATCGCCGGCAATTCGCGCTCGATGATGAATTTGCGCATGGCTCTCGCTCCTCTGCCGGCATCATCGTGTCAGATCAAGCCGAACCGGTAAAGCGTGGCGGAGGCTCAACGGGCGCGGCTTGCCGGCCCTGGGCGATTTCGCGCAGCGCCGTTGGCAAGGTGAAGCCCACCTGCCATCGATCAGTACGTCTCCTTCGCGAGGTTCAGGTGCGGGAAGGCGCTGTGCACGTGCGGCGGCACCACTTGGCGGGCCGGGCGGATGTAGGATTTGTCGAGCTCGTGCCAGCCGGTGACGCCCAACAGCGACAGGCAGATGCGGATTTCGTCTTCGAGAATCTCGAAGAGGCGCACCACTCCCGGCGCGCCGGCGGCGGCGAGCCCATAGACATAGAGCCGGCCGCAGGCGACCGCATCGGCGCCGAGGGTCAGCGCCTTGACCACGTCGGTGCCGCGATAGATGCCGCCATCGACCAGGATCGTCGCCCGCCCGCCGACCGCCTCGACGACTTCCGGCAACACATCGATCGAGCCGACCCCTTGGTCTAGCTGGCGCCCGCCATGGTTTGACACATAGACGCAATCGACCCCGTGCTCGAGCGCCAACTTGGCGTCCTCGGCGGTGGCGATGCCCTTCAGAATGAGCGGAATGTCGAAACTCTTTTTGATCCGCTCGATGTCGCGCCAATTGAACTGCGCCTGGTAGATGCGGGCGTCGTTGACGCGCACCCGCCCGCGCTGATGGCGCTTAGCAATGTCGCGCTCGCGCCGCGAATAGCTGTCGGTATCGATCGTCAGGCAGAACGCGTTGTAGCCTTGGTCGATTGTGCGGCGGACATGATCGTCGACCCAGGCGGCGTCGCCGCGGACATAGAGCTGGAAAATCCGAAACCCGTCGCCCGAAGCCTTGGCGGTTTCGTCGAGCCCCGGATGCGACACCGAGGAGAGGATCATGCCGTTGCCGAACTCGCGCGTCGCCGCGGCGACGGTGGCCCCGCCGCCCGGCTCGAACACCTCCAACGAGCCGACCGGCGCGCACAACACCGGGATGCGCAGCTTTTTGCCAAACAGCGCCCGGCTGCAATCGACATTCGATACATCGCGCAATACCCGCGGCCGGAAGCCGATCGCATCGAGCGCCAACCGATTGCGCGCCAGGGTGGTTTCGGTCTCCGAGCCGCCGATCAGATAATCCCAGTTGTTGCGGTCGAGATTGTTGCGCGCCTGGGTGACGAACTCGTGCAAATTCTGAAAGCGGGTCGCGATCAATTCGGGCATGGTTTTAGACCTCGGTGGACGGGCGGCGATGTCAGGCGATGGCAGCCGAGCTCCAGGCCGGGTCCCGGCCGGGCAACTTACCCTAGCCGACGCCGGGTGCGCCGGCAATCGCTTCGGCCGTGCGGTTTTTGCGCTTGGGCTTGATCGCCCGGTGTCGCTACGATGGCCGGACATTCGCCGTCGGCGGTCCCGGCCCGCGGCGGCCTTTGTTCAACCGGACGCGACAAGCCCCGCGCCAGAGGAGACGCTTCTAATGCCCCGCATCCTGACCCCGGCCACCCATTCCGAAGAGACCCTCGAAATCGCCCGCGACCTGCTGCCGCCGGGCTACGATCTGGTCATGGCGCCGCACGGCCGGCCCGAATTCTGGGACTTGCTCAAAGACACCGAATATTACATCGGCGCCGGGCAATTCCCGCACGGCCCGGATTTTTATCAGAAGGCGCCAAAGCTGCGCATCGTGCAGACCTTGAGCGCCGGCTACAACACCTATGATCTCGATGCGGCGCGGTCGGCCGGCATCCCGATCTGCAACAATGGCGGCGCCAATTCGACCGCGGTCGCCGAGCACGCGATGATGCTGATGCTGGCGGTGGCCCGCAAGCTGATCTGGCAGCATGAAGGCGTGTCGTCCGGGCGCTGGCGCGGCAACGATTTCAACGCGACCAAGCTCTATGAGATCGAGGACAAGACCCTCGGCATCATCGGCCTCGGCAACATCGGCAAAAAGGTCGCCCGCCGCGCCAAGGCGTTCGACATGCACATCAAGTATTACGACATCAACCGGCTGACCACCGACCAGGAGGATGCGCTGGGTGTGCGGTTTGCGCTGTTTCCCGAGCTGATCAAGACATCCGACATCATCACCCTGCACGTGCCGCTCGACAAATCGACGCACAATTTGATTGGCGAGCGCGAGCTCGGCTGGATGAAGCCGACCGCGATCCTGATCAACACCTGCCGCGGCCCGGTGGTGGACGAAAAGGCGCTCTACAACGCGCTGCGGGACGAGAAGATTCTGGGCGCCGGGCTCGACGTGATGGTCGAGGAGCCGCCCAAGCCCGACCATGAGCTGTTCACCCTGAAGAACATCACCTTCAGCCCGCACGGCGCCGGCCCGACCTGGGACAATCATTGGAAGCGCTGGCGCAACGCGTTTGACAATTTCGAGCGCGTCGCCCGCGGCCAAAAGCCGTTCTGGATCGTCCCCGAGCTGCGCGACTGAAGGACCCACGGCCCCGGTGGATCAGGCCCGCCCGGTCCACCGGCAATACCCGCTTAGCCGCCGATCACCCGGCCGCCGACCGGGAGCGGCGACGATTGTCCCTGCGTTGGCGCGCGATCGGATGTAAAAGCCTCTCACATGAGAGGGGCAAAGGCGATAATCAGGTCGGGGCGATGAGCGGGTCGCGGCGATGAGCTGGTCGGGCCGATGAGCTGGTCGGGCCGATGAGCTGGTCGGGCCGGGGCCCGGACGGCCGGCGTGGCTATCACCATGGCAATCTGCGCGAGGCGCTGATCGAGGCCGCCCTCGACCTGATCGCCAAAAAAGGGCCGGGCGGCTTCACCTTTGCCGACGCCGCGCGCTCGGCCGGGGTCAGCTCGGCGGCGCCCTACCGTCATTTTCGCGACCGCGACGCGCTGATCGCCGATGTCGCGCGGCGCGGCTTCGAGCTGTTTGCCGCCCATCTCGACCGCGCCTGGAACGACGGCCGCCCCGACCCCTTCACCGCTTTCGAGAATGTCGGGCGCGCCTATCTGGCCTTTGCCCGTAACGAGCCCTCCTATTATTCGGCGATGTTCGAGGCCGGGCTGTCGTTTGATGACGATCCGGCCTTGCGCCAGGCCGCCGACCGCAGCTTTGCCGTGCTGCGCCACGCCTCGGAAATTTTGTGCGCGCGGCTGCCGGCGGAAAAGCGGCCGCCATCCCTGATGATGAGCCTCCATATCTGGGCCATGTCGCACGGCGTCGCCTCGCTGTTCGCCCGCGGCGACGGCGGCCGGCGCCGATTGCCGATGACCGCCGAGGACCTGCTCGAGGCGGGGGTGCTGATTTACCTGCGCGGCCTCGGGGTCATCGCCGAGCCGGCCGGCCCGCGGCGCTGACACGGGCGGCCTTGACAGGCGATATGGTCGCAGTTATGTAAATGTTAGAAACATTCACATGGGTGCGGTGATGTACCACTTGGCGGCGCATCTCGACGATCTCGGCAAGCCCGCTTGGATCGGGCTGACGGTGTTGAGCTTTCTCGTGTGGTGGCCGCTTGGCCTGGTGGTTCTGGGATTTCTGATCGGGAGTGGGCGAATGGCATGCTGGGTTCAGGGCGGCGGCGGGCGCTGGCAGCGGCGCATGGATCGGATGCAGCAGCGGATGAGCCGCATGCAGGCGGCCGCCGAGCGCTGGGGCTGCGGCGGGGGCGGCGGGGGTGGAACGCGCGCGCGCTCGGCCACCGGCAACCGGGCCTTTGACGAATACCGCGCCGAGACCCTGCGCCGGCTCGAAGAGGAGCAGCGCGAGTTTATGGAATTTCTCGACCGCCTGCGCCACGCCAAGGACAAGGCCGAGTTCGACGAGTTCATGGCCGAGCGGCGGCATCGCTCCGACGGCCCCGCGCCGCAGCCGCAGGGCATCTGAACGCGCTGGGGTTTGTGCCGCGAGGCAGGGCGCTGCTCTCGCTATCGGCAAGGTTGCTGCGCGGCGGCGCTTGGGCTAAATCCCGGCTCCCTTGAGCCTCGCCGGAGCCGGAGATGCAGCACCAGTCTTCCGCCGCCGAGGGCTCGCCAGGTCCGGCGGGCCCGGCGCCCGTGGTGATGACGCCGCTGGTCGTGACCTTGCCGGACGGCAGCCGGCGGAGCTTTGCCGGGCCGGTCAGCGGCGCTGAGATCGCGGCCGCGATCGGGCCGGGGCTGGCCAAGGCGGCCATCGCCATCCAGGTCGATGGCCGGCTGCGCGACCTCGCCTCATCGGTCGATCATGATGCCGCCGTTGCGGTCATCACCCGCGACACGCCCGAGGGTCTCGAAATCCTGCGCCACGACGCCGCCCACGTCATGGCCGAGGCGGTCAAGGAGCTCTACCCCGAGGCCCAGGTCACTTTTGGCCCGGCGACCGAGACCGGCTTCTATTACGATTTCGCCCGTGCCGAGCCGTTCACCCCCGAGGATCTCGCCAAAATCGAAGAGCGGATGCGCGCGATCGTGCGCCGCGACGAGCCGATCACCCGCGAAATCTGGGACCGAGACGCGGCGATCGCCTTTTTCGCCGGCATCGGCGAGCGCTATAAGGCCGAATACATCGCCGAGATCCCGCAGGACGAGGAGATAAGCCTTTATCGCCAGGGCGGGTTTGTCGATCTGTGCGCGGGGCCGCATTTGCCTTCGACCGGCCGTCTCGGCCAGGCGTTCAAGCTGACCAACGTGGCCGGCGCCTATTGGCGCGGCGATTCAAAAAACGCGCAATTGCAGCGCATCTACGGCACCGCGTGGGCGAGCCAGAAAGAGCTCGACCAGTATTTGTTCAGGATCGAGGAGGCCGAGCGCCGCGACCACCGCCGGCTCGGCCGCGAGCTCGAATTGTTTCATCTCGGCGAGGAGGCGGTCGGCAGCGTCTTTTGGCACCCCAAGGGCTGGACCCTGTTCCGGATCATCGAAGATTACATGCGCCGCCGGCTCGACGCCGCCGGCTATCTCGAGGTCAAGGGGCCACAGCTGCTCGACCGCAGCCTGTGGGAAAAATCCGGGCATTGGGAGAATTTCCGCGAGAATATGTTTATCGCCCAAAGCCGCGACGATCGGGTGCTCGCGGTCAAGCCGATGAACTGCCCGGGCCATGTGCTGATCTTTCGCGACCGGCTCCGGAGCTATCGCGAATTGCCGATGCGGCTCGCCGAATTCGGCAGCTGCACGCGCAACGAGCCGTCCGGTGCGCTGCACGGCATCATGCGGGTGCGCGCCTTCACCCAGGACGACGCGCATATTTTTTGCACCGAGGACCAGATCACCGGCGAATCGATCGCGTTCTGCCGGCTGCTGCTGTCGGTCTACAAGGATTTCGGGTTTGCGGATGTGGCGATCAAATTCGCCGACCGGCCGACCCCGCGCACCGGTAGCGACGCGACCTGGGACCGGGCCGAACAGAGCCTCAAGGACGCGGTCGCGGCGGCCGGGATCGCCTATACGCTGGCGCCCGGCGAGGGCGCCTTCTATGGCCCGAAGCTCGAATTTCATCTGCGCGACGCGCTCGGCCGCGACTGGCAATGCGGCACGTTGCAGCTCGATTTCAACATGCCCGAGCGGCTTGGCGCCAGCTATGTCGGCGAGGATGGCGGGCGCCACGTCCCGGTCATGCTGCATCGGGCGATCCTCGGCTCGATGGAGCGGTTTATCGGCATTCTGATCGAGCATTACGCCGGGCGGTTTCCGCTGTGGCTGGCCCCGGTGCAGCTTGTCGTCGCCTCGATTACCGAAGAAGCGGCCAGCTACGCGGCCGAGGTCGCTGGCATCTGCTCCGCTGCGGGGCTCAGGGCCGTGCTCGACAACGGCAACGAAAAAATCTCGTACAAGGTGCGCGAGCACAGCCTTGCCAAGGTGCCGCTCATGCTGGTCGTCGGGCGGCGCGAGGCGGAGAGCCGTTCGGTCGCGCTGCGCCGGCTTGGCGGCAACGCGCAGGAAGCTCTTGCGCTCGGCGAAGCGGTCGCTAGATTGAGGGAGGAGGCGGCGGTTCCGTCGTCTGCCTAACGATATCGGCGGAACCGGGGCGATCCGCAGCAACCGCAGAGAGGAGACACTAGATACCCAGACCCCCGATGAACCTCGCCCCGACCCGCGAGGGTCCCCGGATCAACGACGAGATCGGCGTGCCGCGCGTGCGCCTGGTCGATGACCGGGGCAATATGGTGGGGGTGGTCGGGCGCAACGAAGCGCTCGCCATGGCCGCCGACGCCGGTTTCGACCTGGTCGAGATCGCGCCCAATGCCGACCCGCCGGTCTGCAAGATGCTCGACTTCGGCAAATACAAATACGAAGAGCAAAAAAAGAAAAACGAAGCGCGCAAAAAGCAGAAGATTATCGAAGTTAAAGAAATCAAGCTGCGCCCCAGCATCGACGATCATGATTACGACGTCAAGATGCGCAGCATGACCAAATTTCTCGAGGAAGGCGACAAGGTCAAGGTGACGATGCGGTTCCGCGGGCGCGAATTGGCGCATCAGGAGCTGGGCATGGACGTCTTGATCCGGGTCCGCGACAACCTTCAGGAAATCGCCAAGGTCGAGCAGATGCCGCGCATGGAAGGCCGGCAGATGACCATGGTGATGTCGCCGAAATAGCCCGCGATATATTTTGCCTGCCTCGCGTCTTGCGCACGCAGGCCGCGAAGAGCATTGTCATGGATGCCAATCTCCCGGCGAGCCGAACCGCCAAGGCCGGACCGTCCCCCTTTGAGTTCGATCGCAGTAATTAAGCCCGAACGGATGATGCTCGATCGTGGACGGCTGCATCGAGATTGCTTCGTCGCGAAGCCTGTCCTCGGGCCGCGCAAAGCACGGTCAGCGGGCTCCTCGCAATGATACCTTTGAGGCGTCATTGCGAGCCCACGGGTCGGCGCGATGCGCCGCCCGAGGACAGGCTCCGCGAAGCAATCTTGGGCGGCGACACGGGTGCGGAGTGTCAGGTTCGCCCCGCTAGAATGCCGTCACTCGACAGGAGCGAGCGGTGAACCTCGGCACGGTGCTGCTGTCGCGCGTGCAGTTCGCCTTTACGATCGGCTTTCATATCTTGTGGCCGGCCTACACGATCGGTATTTCCGGATTTATTGTCCTGCTCAACATCTTGTGGCTGCGCACCGGACGTGCGGTCTACCACGACCTGCTGCGCTTCTGGATCCATTTGTTCGCGCTGGGCTTTGCCATGGGGGTGGTGACCGGCGTGGTCATCTCCTACGAGATCGGGATGAACTGGAGCGGCTATGCCGCAGCGGTCAGCAATGTCATTGGCCCGTTCTTTACCTACGAGGTGATGACCGCCTTTTTTCTCGAGGCGGGCTTTATCGGGATCATGTTGTTTGGCATGGATCGCGTCAGCCCGGGCGTGCATTTCGTGTCCTGCCTGATGGTGGCGCTCGGCGCGCTGGCCAGCGCCTTTTGGATCCTTTCGGCCAACAGCTGGATGCAGACGCCGGCCGGCTTCACCTTCGCCGACGGCAAGTTCCAGATCGCCAGCTGGTGGAGCGCGATCTTCAACCCCTCCTTTCCCTATCGCTTCGCGCATATGGTGACCGCCGCCTACATCGCCGGCGATTTTGTCGTGATCGGGGTCCTGGGCTTTTACCTGTGGCGCGGCCGGCACATCGAGATCGCCAAGGCTGGATTTTCGCTGGCGATGTGGATCGCGATCATCCTGACGCCGCTGCAGATTTTTCTCGGCGACGCGCACGGCCGAAACACGCTCCAATACCAGCCGATCAAGGTCGCGGCGATGGAGGGCGACTGGGAGACCAAGCGAGGCCAGCCGCTGGTCATCTTCGCCTGGCCCGACATGGCCGCCCAGCGCAACGAGTACGAGCTCGCGATCCCGCGGGTCGGCAGCCTGATCCTGACCCACAGCTGGGACGGGCTGGTCAAAGGGCTCAAGGCCGCGCCGCCGCAGGACCAGCCGCCGGTGCCCTATATCTTCTACGCGTTCCGGCTGATGGTCGGGATCGGGGTCGTGATCTTTCTGATCGCGCTCGCCGGTCTGGTGTTGCGGCTGATGCGCCGGCTTTATGACACGCGGTTGTTCGCCGCGCTCTGCGCGTTTTCGAGCCCGCTGCCGTTTCTCGCGATCTTGTGCGGCTGGACTGTTACCGAGGTGGGCCGCCAGCCCTATGTCGTCTACGGCTATCTGCGCACCGCCGACGCCGTTTCGCCGCTGAAGCCGAGCGCGGTCGCGACCTCGCTGGGGCTGTTCTTTATCGTCTATTCGCTGCTGCTGCTGGCGTTTTTCTGGTACGCCACCCGCATCGTGCTGCGCGGCCCGGAAATCGAGCACCCGGCGGAGCATCCCATGGCGGTTCGGCCGGGCAAGGATTCGGCGCCCGCCGGCCAGCCCGCGGACTGATTACGATGGCCTACGGCCTGCCGATATTTTTCGCCATCGCGATGGCCTTCGGGATCACCATGTACGTGATCTCCGACGGCTTTGATCTCGGCATCGGCATCCTTTTTCTGCTGGCCCCGGCCGAAACCGACCGCGATTTGATGATGAATTCGGTCGCGCCCCTCTGGGACGGCAACGAGACCTGGCTGGTGTTTGGCGGCACAGTGCTGATCGGCGCCTTTCCGGTGGCCTACGCGACGGTGCTGCCGGCCTTCTACATCCCATTGGCGCTGATGCTGTTCGGGCTGATCTTCCGCGGCGTCGCCTTCGAGTACCGCTTTCGCGCGAGCGGCGGGCGCCGGGTGTGGGATTGGGCGTTCAGCGGCGGCTCGGCGCTCGCGGCATTCACACAGGGTCTGGTCCTCGGCTCCTATATCGACGGCATCATCGTGCGCAACGAGGTCTTTGTCGGGACCCCACACGGGGTGGTGACCGGGTTCTCCGTGATGACCGGATTGGGGCTTCTCGCCGGCTATGCCTTGCTCGGTGCCACTTGGCTGATCATGAAGACCGACGGCGCCACGCGGGCATTTGGCCGCAAGGCGGCCGGGCCGAGCCTCGCCCTCTCGCTGATATTTCTGCTGATCATCAGCATCTGGACCCCCCTCGACCACCCATTCGTCGCTCGGCGCTGGTTCAGCACGCCGCAGATCTACTATCTGTGGATCCCGCCGGTGCTGAGCCTCGCGGCGGCCTACGGCATCTGGCGCACCCTCGACAGCGAGCGCGAAGCGCTGCCGTTTCTATTGTCGATCGTGCTGTTCCTCTTCGCGCTGCTCGGGCTTGGCATCACGTTGTGGCCCTATGCCGTGCCTTATTCGGTGACCTTATGGGAGGCGGCGTCATCGACCCCCACCCTGGAGTTCCTGGCGGTCGGCACGGTGATCATCGTGCCGATCATCCTCGCCTATCTCGCCTACGCCCACCGGGTGTTCCGCGGCAAGACGCAGGCCGGGACCGGCTACGGCGGGTAGGTTCGGTCCCATCCCCGCTCGACCGGTCGACGCACTCGGCACGCATCACCCCCACCCCGACCCGCCCCCATCGAGGGGGCGGGAGTACAAATAGGAGTGCTGATAAAGGCCCTCCCCCTTGATGGGGGAGGGTTTGGGAGGGGGTGAGCGCGGTGCAATTTGATCGGAAACCCCGCTAGCTGCCGCAAATTTCCTCGAGCGGCTCAACTCACGGTGCCGCCGGCCGGCCGGCAAACCGCTCCCATCCGGCCCGGCGCAGCTTACAGGCGGGGCAGCGCCCGCAGCCATAACCCCATTCGTGCCGATGGCTGCGGTCGCCGAGGTAGCAGCTGTGGGTTTCATCGCGGATCAGGGTCACCAGCGGGTCGCCGCCGAGTTCGCGCGCGAGCGCCCAGGTCGCGGCCTTGTCGAGCCACATCAATGGCGTGTGGATCACAAAGCGATGATCCATGCCGAGCGACAACGTCGCCTGCAACGCCTTCAGCGCGTCGTCGCGGCAATCGGGGTAGCCCGAATAATCGGTCTCGCACATGCCGCCGACCAGGTGGCGCAGGCCGCGCCGGTAGCCGATCGCCGCCGCCAAGGTGAAAAACATCAGATTGCGGCCGGGAACAAACGTGTTCGGCAGCCCGCCGGCATCAAACACAATCGCGCTGTCGCGGGTCAGCGCGGTGTCGCTGATCTGCCCCAGCACGGCGAAATCCACCAGATGATCTGCGCCGAGCCGGTCGCGCCATGGCGGAAACTCGCGGCGCAAACGGTCGAGGATTATTTTCCGGCAATCGAGCTCGACCCGGTGGCGCTGACCATAGTCGAAGCCGATCGTCTCAATCGCCGCGAAACGGTCGAGCGCCCAGGCGAGACAGGTCGCCAAATCCTGGCCCCCCGAAAACAGCACTAGGCTGCGCTCGGCGCGGTTACCCAAATTGGGGCGCTGATCCTCGGACATCCCGTTACGGGATAGTGCCGCGCCGCGCCGCAATCAACCTGGCCGGCGGCCTGGAGCGGCTACTCAGCGGCGGGTCACGCTCGCGACCAGAAATCCGACGGCAAAGGCGATCGCCAGGCTGGTCAGCGGGTTGTGCTCGACCTGCTCGGAGACGGTGCCGACCGCGCGCTCGCTTTGCGCGCGCAATTCCTTGGCCATTTCGGTCGCGCGCTCCTGCGCCGTCTGCGCCCATTGCTCGCTCGCCTGCGTCAATTCGCGGATCGACTGCGAGGCCTGCTCGACCACCGAGCGCAATTTCTCAACCGCCTCGGTCGCCTGACTAAAGCCGAACCCGCCACCACTGCCGTTGCCGCTGCTCTCGCGCTTTTCCTCCGACATGGGATTTGTCCTCATAAGGTTGCGTCACCCGAGATCACGTCGGAAAACGCTCCGCCCGCTGAAACGCTCCGCACCCCGTCCCCATGACCTGCGGCGCCGCCCCCCTCCTGTGGCTCACTCCTTAAAGGCGACCCACATGAGACGACAAGACGCCTCAAATTCGCTTTGCGCGGGCTTGACCCGCGCATCCACGTCTTCTCTTTCGGCGCCCAAAGGCGTGGATGGCCGGGTCGAGCCCGGCCAAGACGAGGCCAAGGGCGCGGTTTCCGATCAAATTGCAGCGCGCTCACCCCCTCCCAAGCCCTCCCCCATCAAGGGGGAGGGGCCTCTGTCAGCACTCCTATTTGCACTCCCGCCACCTCGATGGGGGCGGGTCGGGGTGGGGGTGATGCGTGCCGAGTGCGTCGATTCGGTCGAAAACCGCTCTAACGCACATTGAACATGTCCCCCTGGCGTTCCTTGTGCTCTGGCATCGCCTCCCAAGGGTTAAGAATTGGCGCCGGCGAGCCAGGTCTCGCAGCAGCCTTTGGCCAGCGCGCGGACGCGCAGGATGTAGGCGGCCCGTTCGGTCACGCTGATCGCACCGCGCGCGTCGAGCAGGTTGAACAGGTGGCTCGCCTTCAGGCACTGGTCATAGGCCGGCAAAGCGAGCCCGCGTTCGAGCACGGCGCGGCACTCGCGCTCGGCATCCTCGAAATGGCGGACCAGGCGCGCGGTGTCGGCGATCTCGAAATTATAGGCCGAGAATTCCCGCTCGGCGCGCCGGAACACCTCGCCGTAGGTGATCCGGCCAGGGCCGGCAACGCCGTTGTAATCGAGGTCGAACACGCTCTCGACGCCCTGCACATACATCGCCAGCCGCTCGAGCCCATAAGTCAATTCGGTCGAGACCGGATCGCATTCGATGCCTCCGACCTGCTGGAAATACGTGAACTGGCTGACCTCCATGCCGTCGAGCCACACCTCCCAGCCAAGCCCCCAGGCGCCGAGGGTCGGGCTCTCCCAATCATCCTCGACAAAGCGGATGTCGTGCCGGCGCGCATCGATGCCGATCGCGGCGAGGCTCGCCAGATAAAGCTCTTGGCTGTCGCGCGGCGCCGGCTTGAGGATCACCTGCAGCTGATAATATTGCTGCAGCCGGTTCGGGTTTTCGCCGTAGCGGCCGTCGGTCGGCCGGCGCGACGGCTGGACATAGGCGGCGCGCCACGGCTCGGGCCCTAGCGCGCGCAACGCCGTCGCCGGGTGAAAGGTGCCGGCGCCGACTTCGAGGTCGTAGGGCTGCAGGATCACGCAGCCCAGACCCGCCCAATAGCGCTGCAATTCGAGGATCATCGCTTGAAAGCTCACGGCCCGCGCCCCCAAGCTGCCGCGGTCAGCGCGGCTGCGGGCAATCGGGCCGGGCGCAACCCGGCGCCTGCCCCGAGACATAGGCGCCGCACACCCCGCAGGCGACCAGATCCTCCGCCGGGATCGCCCGTTGCCGCGGCGCCCCCCGGCGCCGGCGCGACAGTTCGCGGGCCGGCCCGTTCAGCCAGCGATAGGCGATCCACACCGCCCCGAACACCAGGATCAGAACGACCAGCTTTGGCAGCTCGAACATCGCCGAGGTTTAGCGGTCCGGTGCAAGCCGGGTCAAGAAATGCCCGCGCGCGAGGGCCAAACGTCTCAGCCTTGCTGACCGCAACCTCGCCATATTCATAGACCGCGCCCGGCAGGTAACCCTCGACACCCGGCCGCCCGTTGCGGAGAGTTGTGAACAGCGCCTATCGCCCGGCAATAGAGATGTTGAGGGCCGGCGCGAGGCCGACCAACGGGCGTTGGGATGGCGGTCCGGCGCGCACCGTTTCGGACCAGCAGGGTGTCACGAGTGCGGAGAGGGGCATGACCTTCACATTGACCGAGGACCAGCAGGAGATCCGCGAGGCGGTGGCGCGGGTGTGCACGCGGTTTGGCGACGATTACTGGCTTGCGAAGGACACCGAAGGCGGCTTTCCGCACGAATTCCACCGGGCGATGGCCGAGGGCGGCTGGCTCGGCATCGCGATGCCGCCGGAATATGGCGGCAGCGGGCTTGGCATCACCGAGGCGGCGGTGCTGATGCAGGCGGTGGCGCAATCGGGCGCCGGATTTTCGGGCGCCTCGGCGATCCACATGAACATCTTCGGGCTGCACCCGGTCGTCGTTTTCGGCGACGAGGAGCAGAAGCGCCGCTTGCTGCCGCCCTTGATCGCCGGCCGGGAGAAAGCGTGCTTTGCGGTGACTGAGCCCGATGCCGGGCTCGACACGACGCGGCTCCAGACCCGCGCCGAGCGCCATGGCGATGGTTACGTGATCTCGGGGCGCAAAATCTGGATCTCGACTGCGCAAGTCGCCGAAAAGATGCTGATCCTGGCGCGCACCACGCCGCTCGAGGAGGTGGCGCGCCCCTCGCTCGGCATGACCTTGTTCTACACCGATCTCGACCGCAGCAAGGTCGAGGTGCGCGAAATCCCGAAGATGGGCAGGAAGGCGGTCGATTCGAACATGCTGTTTATTGATGGGCTTGAAGTGCCGGCGCAGGACCGCATCGGCGAGGAGGGCAGGGGGTTCCACTACATCCTGCACGGGATGAACCCGGAGCGCATCCTGATCGCCGCCGAGGCGGTCGGGCTCGGCCGCGCGGCATTGGCGAGGGCCGCCCATTATGCCGGCGAACGGGTCGTCTTTGGCCGGCCGATCGGGCAGAACCAGGGCATCCAGCATCCGCTCGCCGAACGCTGGATCGAGCTTGAGGCGGCCGAACTGATGGTGCTGCGCGCGGCCGCTGCCTACGACCGCGGCGAGGCGGCGGGCGAGGTCGGCGCCTATGCCAACGCCGCCAAATACTGCGCCGCCGAAGCGGGGTTCCGCGCCTGCGAGACCGCAATCATGACCCTTGGCGGCATGGGCTATGCGCGCGAATACCACGTCGAGCGCTATTTCCGCGAAATCCAGATCGCCCGCATCGCCCCCGTGAGCCCGCAGCTGATCCTCTCCCACATCGCCGAGCGCGTGCTGGGATTGCCAAAATCGTATTGAAGCGGCTGCAGGCGACGCGTTCGAGCGTCGAGGCGAATCCTAGACATGGTCCACACCTCCAAACGGCGATAATAGCACGAGGTACCGAAATTCGCAAATTTACCTTCCACTTGTCATTGCGAGGAGCCCACAGGGCGACGTGGCAATCTCGGTCAGCTTTAGCCTTATGCGGGACCAGATTGCTTCGCTGCGCTCGCACATCTCTTTGCTTATGCTGCGAATTTCTGGCTCGGATACGAGCGGGCGAGCAGGGGATTGAATATGGTGCAAGAAAAGACCTTACGGGTGGCGGTCGGCGGGTTTGGGGCGATCGGCAGGGTCGTCGCTCTGCGCCTCGACCAGGGGATCGAGGGGTTGGCCTTGGCCGCGGTGTCGGCGCGCGATGTCGCGCGGGCCGCGGCGGCAATGGCCGGGTTCCAGCACCCTGTGCCGGTGGTCCCGCTCGGGCGGTTGTGGGAAGCGGCCGACATCATCGTCGAATGCGCGCCGGCCGCGGTGCTGCGCGAGATCGCCGAGCCGGCGCTGGAGCATGGCCGCCGGCTGATGGTGCTGAGCTGCGGCGCGCTCCTCGACAATTTCGATTTGGTCGAGCTGGCGCGCCGCCATGGCGGGCGCATCCTGGTGCCGACCGGGGCGTTGCTCGGGCTCGACGCGGTGGCGGCGGCGGCCGAGGGCGACATCGCCACGGTGCACATGGTCACGCGCAAGCCGCCGGGCGGGCTCGCCGGCGCGCCCTATCTCGCGCAGCACGCCATTTCGATTGACGGCATCGCGGCGGCAAAACGCGTGTTCGCCGGCAGCGCGCGCGAGGCGGCCCGCGGCTTTCCGGCGAATGTCAACGTGGCCGCGGCCTTGGCCTTGGCCGGGATCGGGCCGGATCGCACGAGTGTCGAGATCTGGGCCGACCCCGGGGTTACCCGCAACACCCATCGGATCGAGGTCGAGGCCGACGCGGTGCGGCTCTTGATGCAGATTGAGAATGTGCCGTCCGCGGAAAACCCGAAAACCGGGCGGCTGACCCCGCTGTCGGTCGTCGCGGCGCTCAAAAAGCTCACGAGCCCGCTCGCGGTCGGCACCTGACAGGCGGCCCGTCAGCGCGGGACCAGCAGCAAATTGTGAGCATCGCCTGGGCGGAACGGCGGGGCGGCGGCGACATATACCGGCCAATCGGCCTCGGCCATGCCAAAATCGAGCAGCACTCCGAGCATCTCATAGCCGAGCCCGGCGAGTTGGTCGCAGATCGCCCGGCGGTCCCCCGCGCCCTCGTGCCCGGTCTCGATGACCAATACCGGACGAAACCGCGCGAGGGTCGCGGCGGCGCCGTCAAGCAGTAGCCGCTCGTGGCCTTCAACATCGATCTTGACTAAATCGAGCCGGTCGAGGCGGTGCTCGTCGGCGAGCGCATCAAGGCGGCGCAGCGTCACGGTAGCGACTTCGTGCCCGGCCGCGGCGGCGCCGATATGGGCGGTGCCGGTATCGGCACGCGCCGAGGTCACCAATGGCATGGCGAGTTCGGCCTCGCCGTCATGGTCGCCGAGGGCGCAGCGGATGAGCTCCACCTGGGCGAGCGCGTTGGCGGCAAGCGTCCGGCCGAGTGCCATGGCCGCGCGCGGCGCCGGCTCGATTGCCAGCACCCGGCCGTCCGGTCCGACCCGGCGGGCGAGCGGCATCGTCCATTCGCCGAGATTGGCGCCGACATCGATCGCCACCCCGCCCGGCGGCAGAAACCCTCGCACCGCCGGGTGGATTTCCGGCGGATGCAAGAGCGCATGCCGCCCACGCGCATCGAGCGGGTGCGGCACATAGACGAGGTCGCCATTGCGGTGCAGCGCGAACCCGCCGGGCCATTCGCGCTCGAGCCGGGACAGCAGCCGCTTTTCGCGCCAGCGCCGCAGCAGCCGTGCCGTCGGCGCCTCGGGCTCGCCCGGCGGGCGCAATTTCCACAGTGCCTTTAGGAGCGCCATCAGCGGGCGCAGATCGCCGGGATCGGTCGCCGCCACGATGCCTTGCCCACAATGCCTTGCCCACGATGCCTTGCCGCCAGCGGGCTTCGATGCCGATATGTGTTATCGGGCGGATGACCGATCGGCGAGGGAAAAATGACCCGAGGCTTGGACCCGCCGGGCGAACGCGATGTGCTGGTGATTGTCGATGCGCAGAACGATTTTTGCCCCGGCGGCGCGCTCGCGGTTCCCGAGGGCGACGCGATCGTCCCGACGGTCAACCGGCTTGCCGCGGGCTTTCCCCATGTCGTCTTGACCCAGGACTGGCATCCCCCGGGGCACCTGTCGTTTGCCGGCGCGCATCCCGGCAAGCGGCCTTTCGAGACTATCGAGGTGGCTTACGGGAGCCAGATTCTGTGGCCGGAGCATTGCGTGCAAGGGACCGCGGGGGCGGCGTTTCATCCCGACCTCACGGTGCCGCACGCCGAACTCGTGCTGCGCAAGGGCTTTCGGCGCGAGATCGACTCCTATTCGGCGTTTCGCGAGAACGACCGGACGACGCCGACCGGGCTCGCCTCCTATTTGCGCGAGCGCGGCTTCGAGCGTGTGACACTCGCCGGGCTCGCCACTGATTTTTGCGTGCTCTATTCGGCGCTCGATGCGCGCGCAGCCGGGTTCGAGGTCGTCGTTGCGGCCGATGCCTGCCGGGGCATCGATCTCGACGGCTCGCTCGCCCGCGCGCTGCGGGCGATGGCCGCGGCCGGGGTGAGAGTGCTCGGCTAGACCCGGCGCGGCAACGACCGGCGCTCGACCTGAAAGGTGGGCTGCCGTCGCGGCGCCGGCCGCGGCGCAAACTCCGTGCCCGCATCCTCGTTCGCGCTGTCGCGGGTTGCTGGCCGCGGCGCAGTGCGGCGAGGTGCCGCATGATCCCGCATCGGCTTTTTTCGGGCCGGGCGCTCGCTGATCCGCACATCGATATTGTGCCCGTCGATCGCGGCGCCGTTCATCGCCTCGATCGCGCGCTTGGCAGCGCGCTCGGTGGCGATGTCGACAAAGCCGTAGCGCAGCCGTTTGCCGGTCGCCGGATCGCGGGCGACAAAGGCGCTCAACACCATCCCGTACGGATCAAAGGCTTCGGCCAGCTGATCGTCGGTGAAGTCCGGCGGCAGGTTTGCCACGAACAGATTGCCCCGGAAATACTGCAGTCTCATCTCGCGCCCACCCTTTGCGGCTCGGCCGTCCCACCGGTTAACGCCGAGCCGAGGATGTCGGGTGCGCGCCAGGGAGGCGGAATGCTGACTTTGCATCGCTGCATTGCACAAGGGGCGCGCTGTGCCGGCCGGGCCCGATCCCCGCGGCAATGCTTGCGCGCCGATCCGCGCGGCGCGACAGTGGGGAGTCTTTTTTGGCGCATCCGGAGCACGCATGATCCCGCGCAAGCGCAGCACGTTTTCGGCGATCATCGACCGGCCGCCGCTCGAATTGCCAGGGCGCGCCCGCATCGTCGTGTGGACCATCGTCAACCTCGAATACTGGTCGATCTCGCGGCCGATGGCGCGCCAGGTGCTGCCGGCCCCGACCGGCCAGGTGCTGCTGCCCGACCTGCCCAACTGGGCCTGGCACGAATACGGGATGCGGGTCGGGGTGTGGCGCTTTTTCGAGCTGTTCCGCCGCCTCGGGGTCCGCCCGACCCTGTCGATCAACGCGCGGGTTTGCGAGGAATACGAGCGCGTCGCCGGCGCCGCACGCGATGCCGGTTGGGAATTCATGGGCCATGCCTGGGAGCAGATGCCGATCCACAAGGTCGAGGATCAGGCGGCGATGATCGCCAAGTCACTCGACGTGCTGGAGCGGTTTGCTGGCAGCAGGACGAGGGGTTGGCTCGGCCCAGGCCTGACCGAGACCTACGAGACGCCGGAGCTCCTGGCGGCGGCCGGGATCGAATACATCGGCGACTGGGTCTATGACGACGAGCCGACCGAGATCCGCACCAAGCGTGGCCCGCTCGTCACCCTGCCCTATTCGGTCGAGCTCAACGACATCCCGATGATGCTCGTCCAGCACCATGAATCGCGCTACTTCACCGAGCGCTGCATCGACAGCTTCGAGCGGCTCTACGAGGAGGGGGCCGAGCGGGCCAAGATCATGGCGATCGCGATCCATCCCTACATCAGCGGCCAGCCGCACCGGATCAAATACCTCGAAGCGGTCTACGACCATATCAGCCGCTACGCCGGCGTGCTGCATTGGAACGGGGTCGAGATCCTCGATTGGTACAATGCGGCGCGAGCCGGGCGATGACCAACCGTGAGATGACTGGCGCAAAGACGATCATGCTGCCGACCGAGCGGCTCGACTATTCGCCGATTGCCGGGCGCCGCCCATTGCATTTGCCGGATGGGGCGCGGATGGCGGTGTGGGTCATCGTCAATGTCGAGGAATGGGACCCGCGGGAGGCGATGCCGCGCACCGTGCTGACCCCGCCGGCGGGTGGGGCGCCGATGCCCGACATTCCGAACTGGGCCTGGCACGAATACGGCAACCGGGTCGGGTTCTGGCGCATGCTCGAGGCGTTGGACGAAGAGCGGGTGCGCGCGGTGCTGGCGATCAACGGCTCGGCCATCGCCCGCTATGAACCCGATTGCCCGCGCGGCGCTCGACCGCGGCTGGGAATTCATCGGCCACGGCTTCAGCCAGAAGAACATGCAGAAGGTCGCCGACGAGCGGCTCGACATCCGCAAGACCGCGGCCGCGATCCGCGCCGTCACCGGCAAGAGCCCGCGCGGCTGGCTCGGCCCCGGCCTGACCGAAACCTGGGAGACCCCGGATCTGCTGGCCGAGGAAGGCTACGACTATGTCTGCGACTGGGTGCTCGACGACGAGCCGGTGCGGCTCAAGACCCGCACCCGGCCGATCGTCAACCTGCCCTACACCCAGGAATGCAACGACGTGGCGATGATGCTGATCCAGCATCACAAGGCCGGCGAGTATTACGACCGCGCCATCGACCAGTTCGAGCAGATCCATCGTGACGCCGCCCGTTCGGCCCGCATCATGGCGCTGGTCGTGCACCCCTACATCATGGGGGCGCCGCACCGGCTCAAATATTTCCGCAACGCCCTCTCTCATATCGGTGCTCATCCTGATGTGGTGTTCTGGACCGGCGAAGAAATCCTCGACTGGTTCTTGTCGGCCGACCAAGAGGAGCTCGGGCGCGCAAGTGCGCTTCGCCAGTAGCGAACCCGATCTCGCCCCAACCTCACGACGACGGAGGAAACGCGGGTGACCGGCAGGTATTGTTTCACTGATCGGCAGCGGCAGAGCCCTGCGGAACGGTATCCCTCGTCCTAATTAGAAGCGCCTGGTTGCATTTCGTTCTTGTCGCCCGCGTTTTGCCCTGTGAGCGCGACACGCGATGGCGTAAGGTCGCTGGAATAATCAAAGAGCAGATAGGGGATAGATGAGCATTTCCCCACGGGCGTGCGTGCGGCGGCCGGCGACGCCTATGTCGACGTGCCGAAAATGCTCGCCATCCTCATTCAGACCGAGATTCATGCGGGGGCGCGGGTGGCGGCGGCCCGCTGTGCCGACCGGCGGGCTCGCGGCTCCTGCCGCCCGACGCGAAAATCTTAACCAGATCATCACCGGTCCGGTGGTCTTATGCGGGAGACGTCGGGAGGGGCTGAGAGGATAGGGCAGTGCTTGCCTACATCGTCAGACGCATTCTGGCCACCGTGCCGGTCATGGCGGTGGTGGCGCTGTTTGTCTTCGCGCTGCTGCATCTGAGCCCCGGAGATCCGGCGGCGATCATCGCCGGCGACAGTGCTACCGCGGCCGACATCGCCCGCATCCATCACGCGCTCGGGCTCGACCAGCCGCTCTATGCCCAGTTCGGCGAGTGGGTCTGGGGTCTGCTGCACGGCGACCTCGGCGTCTCGATCTTCACCAACCTGCCGGTCTCAACCCTGATCGCGCAACGGATCGAGCCGACTGTGACCCTGACGATCTCGACTGTCCTGGTCTCGGTGCTGGCGGCGATCCCGATGGGCGTGCTGGCGGCCGCGAAGGCCGGCTCGTGGCTGGACCGCACGGTCATGGGTTTCGCCGTGCTCGGGTTTTCGGTGCCGGTGTTCGTCATCGCCTATGTGCTGATCTACCTGTTTGCGGTGCGCACCAATCTCTTGCCGGTGCAGGGCTTTGTCGGCATCGATCGCGGCTTGTGGCCGTTTCTGTCGCATCTGGTGATGCCGACCCTGGCGCTGGCGATGGTGTTTACCGCGCTGGTCGCGCGCATGACGCGCACCAGCATGCTTGACGTCCTGGGCCAGGACTATATCCGCACCGCGCAAGCCAAAGGGCTCGCCAATTTCAGGGTGCTGATCGGCCACGCGCTGAAGAACGCGGCGGTGCCGATCGTGACCATTATCGGCATCGGCTTTGCGCTGCTGATTTCGGGGGTTGTGGTCACCGAGACCGTGTTTGCGATCCCCGGATTGGGGCGGCTTACCGTCGACGCAATCCTGAGCCGCGACTATCCGATCATTCAAGGGATCATCCTGATCTTCTCGGCCGGCTATGTGCTGGTCAATCTATTGGTCGATATCAGCTACACCTTTCTCGACCCGCGCATCCGGTATTGAGTGCCGCAACAAATGACCGCTCTTCGTCCGCATCAAAGGTCTTTCACGGACTTGTTCCCTGGGCTTTCTATCTATGGGCTCGATCGGCTGGGCCCGCGTCTTCGGCGCAAGCACCGTGCGGGTTCGGCGAGTCATGCTCGGTGAATATGTGCCGGGGCTGAGAAGAAAAGCCGCAGCATGACCATGGCGCCGGCCGATCTGGCACTGTTCGCCGGCCGCAATGCGCGCCGGGGCGGGAGGCGCGGCTATATCCGCCGCCATCCGACCATCATCTGCGGCGCCGCCCTGCTCGGCCTGATGCTGCTGATGGCGGTGCTGGCGCCCTATCTCGGCACTGTCGACCCGCAGGCGCTGGCGCCGATGGACCGGCTGCGATGGCCGTCGTGGCAGCACTGGTTCGGCACCGACATGCTCGGCCGCGACGTCTACAGCCGCACCGTCTATGGCGCGCGGGTGTCGTTGGTTGTCGGGATCAGCGTCGCCCTGCTCAGCACCGCAATTGGTCTGTTGATCGGTGTCACGGCCGGGTTCAGCCGCTGGGCCGACGCGGTCCTGATGCGGGTCATGGACGGGCTGATGTCAATTCCCCCGGTGATGATCGCGATCGCGCTGATGGCGCTGACCCGCGCCAGCTTGAAAAACGTGGTCTTCGCGATCGCCGTCGGCGAGGTGCCGCGGGTGAGCCGCCTGGTCCGCGGCGTCGTCCTTGGCTTGCGCGATCTGCCCTTTGTCGAGGCCGCGTTCGCCGGCGGCGCCAGCCTGCCGCGCGTGCTGTGGCGCCACATCGTGCCCAATACGGTGCCGCCGCTCCTGGTCCAGGGCACCTATGTCGCCGCCTCGGCGATGATCGTCGAGGCGATCCTCTCCTTTCTCGGCGCCGGAACGCCGCCCAACGTCCCGAGCTGGGGCAACATCATGGCCGAAGGGCGCAGCCTGTTTCAGGTCGCCTATTACATCGTCCTGTTCCCCGGGGCGTTTTTGTCGGTGACCGTGCTCGCCATCAACCTGTTGGGCGACGGGCTGCGCGACGCCCTCGACCCGCGTCTCGCCCGGCGGATGTAGCGATGGCTGCGACGGCCGCCGCCTTGCCTACATCGCCTGCCGCCGCCGTCGCGCCAAGGCCGCGCGCCGCACCAGAGCCGATCCTCGACATCGCCGATCTAAAGACCTGGTTCTTTACCCGCGACGGCGTGGTGCGCGCGGTCGACGGCGTCGCCTTCCATGTGCTGCCCGGCGAGACCCTGGCGATTGTCGGCGAGAGCGGCTGCGGCAAGAGCGTCACCGCGCTCTCGATCCTGCGCCTCGTCCCGCCGCCGGGGCGGATCGTCTGCGGCACGGTGCGCTTTGCCGGGCGCGACCTGGTCGGGCTGAGCGAGCCCCGGATGCGCCAACTGCGCGGCAACGAGATCGCGATGATCTTTCAAGAGCCGATGACCTCGCTCAATCCGGTGCTGACGGTCGGCCGTCAGATCGCCGAGACCTTGATCTTGCACCAGGGTCTCGGCCGCGCCGCAGCCCTGGCGAAGGCGGCCGACCTGTTGCGCCTGGTCCAGATTCCCGAGGCGGGGCGCCGGATCGGCGAATACCCGCACCAGCTTTCGGGCGGCATGCGTCAGCGGGTGATGATCGCGATGGCGCTGGCCTGCAACCCCAAGCTGTTGATCGCCGACGAGCCGACGACCGCGCTCGACGTGACGATCCAGGCCCAGATCCTCGATCTGCTGCGTGAATTGAAGCAAAAGACCGATACCGCGATCGTGCTGATCACCCACGACCTGGGGGTCGTCGCCGAGATGGCGCAGCGGGTCGTGGTCATGTATGCCGGCCGCATGGCCGAAGCGGCGCCGGTCGCGGCGCTGTTCCGCCGCCCGCTCCACCCCTACACGCGCGGGCTGCTCGCTTCGGTGCCGCGGCTCGGCGCCTCGCTCGGTCAGGCGCCGCCGCGGCGGCTGGCCGAGATCGGCGGCGCCGTGCCGGCGCTCAACCAGGGGATCGTGGGATGCGCCTTTGCCGCACGCTGCCCCTATGCGACCGAGATCTGCCATCGCCAGGCGCCGGTCTTCGAAGAGAAGGAGCCCGGCCATTACGCTGCCTGCTTTCATTCCGACCAGCTAGCCGGCCAGGTGGCCGACCGAATGGCGGACCAGCCCGCCAACCGCGCGATCGACCAATTGGCCCACCGGGTGATCCGCTGATGGCCGGGGCCGGCTTGCCCCGCCCAGTTGCCGCGCCGCCGGCCCCGCTGCTCTCGGTCAAGAACCTGGTCAAGCATTTCCCGGTCAAAGGGGGGCTGCTTGGGCGCGCCTCCGGCCGGGTCCATGCCATCGACGGCGTCTCGTTCGAGATCGCCGCCGGCGAAACCCTGGGCCTGGTCGGCGAAAGCGGCTGCGGCAAATCAACAGCGGGCAGGGCCATCCTAAAGCTGATCGAGCCGACCGCCGGCGAGATCCGCATCGACGGCGTGCGCATCGACGGGTTGTCGCGCCATCGCATGCGCCCCTACCGCCGCCAGCTGCAAATCGTCTTTCAGGATCCATATTCGTCGCTGAACCCGCGGCTCAAAATTCGCGACATCATCGCCGAGCCGCTGACGAATTATCGCGTTGTGCGCGGGCCGGCGCTGCGGGCGAGGGTGGCCGAGCTCGCCGGCAAGGTCGGTCTGCGCGCCGACGCGCTCGACCGCTTTCCGCACGAGTTCTCGGGCGGCCAGCGCCAGCGCATCGGCATCGCCAGGGCGCTGGCGTTGAACCCGCGCCTGATCGTCTGCGACGAGCCGGTCTCCGCCCTCGACGTCTCAGTCCAGGCGCAAGTGATCAACCTGCTCGGCGATTTGCAGCAGGAGCTCGGCCTCTCCTATCTGTTTATCGCCCACGACCTCGCGGTGGTCGAGCACATCAGCCACCGCATCGCGGTCATGTATCTGGGCCAGATCGTCGAGATCGCGCCCAAATCGGCATTATTCACCAATCCGCAGCACCCCTATACCGAGGCACTGCTGGCCGCCGTGCCGATCCCCGACCCCGAGGCGACGCGCCGGCGCATCATCCTCAAAGGCGACGTGCCAAGCCCGATCAACCCGCCATCCGGCTGCCGCTTTCGCACCCGCTGCGCCTATGCAATCGCCCGCTGCTCGGCGGAGGAGCCGGCGCTGCGCGAAATCTCGCCTGGCCACCACGTCGCCTGCCACCTGCGCGATGGCCGGACCGCAGCCTTCGCCGCCGCCCTCGGCACGGCCGTGGCCGAGGTTTAGGCGCCAGCCCCAGACAGAGCGAGGATGCGATGCCGATGCACGTGGTCAACGGCGCAATATTGAAGTGCTCGTGCGGGTCGATCCCGTCGAGCCTGGTCGTGCTGCCGGTGCATCGCGAGCAGATCGAGCATCAATTCGCGGCCAACATCACGGACCACGCGCCGATGGTCAACATCATGCCGTTTGGAGTTTGCGCGACGCTCCAGGGGCCGTGCGTTCCGGCGACGCCGGCCCCCTGGACGCCGGGCTCGCCGAGCGTCGTGCTCGACAATCAGCCGGCGCTCGACGACCCCTCGATCCTGGCGTGCACCGTCGGCGGAACCATCACTGTATCCTATCCGGGCCAGAGCTCGGTGCAGATCCCTGAACCCTGCGCTCAGGGCAGCACGCGCGGAAAGGCGTCGGTGCGCCGAAACAGCTGAAGCCCGCTGGTCGGGTAGCGCTGCGCCACCCTGAGCGCGCTGCGCAGCGTGTTGCGCGTCACCACGCTGACCAGATCCGGCGCGTAATCGGCGGGTATTGCCGCCAGCCCGTCAATCCCGGCGAGCCAATAGCCGATCGTCAGCTGCACCCCCTTGATCTCGGTGATCTGGTAGCCGCGCAGGGTCAGATCGGGGAAATAGGGGCTGGTCTCGGCCAGCGGCAGCAGGATCTCGAGCCGCCCTTCGAGGCTCGCCCCGGCCGGCAAGTGGCGGGCCAGCGGGAACACCGGGACCGCGACGCGCCGGTCGGTCGGCAGCGGTGCCACGAACTTGCCGACCACCGCATCCCCATCCTCGCCGGCGATGACGATCCCCGCAGCATCATCGGCTCGCGCGGCGCCACTCGCGGGATCGATGCTGGGCAGGGCATGCATCGCGTAGATATCGGCCGGTCCCTGGTTTTCCAACCTATAGGGAAACAGCAGCATGCCGCCGCTTTTGCCTGGCCGACAGGTCAGCCCCACGCCGGCGGCGGCGCCCGCCCGCTCCGGCTCAGCCACGATCCCGCTCCTGCCGGTAGTTGACAACCGCTGCCGCATCTGTCGCGACCGCGTCGACGGCGGCGTCACGCAACAGATCGGCGGTGCCGCACAATTGGGCGAGCGCCTGATGCAGCATGGCAAACAGCAGCACGTCGGAGGGCGGCGCCGCGGGGAAAATCGGGTTCGGCCATTGCCGCGGGTCGTAGGCGATGATGCAGTCCGAGCCGCCGCCGGCGCCGAGCACGCTTCGGCCACTCGCATCGGTCATGCCGGTGGCGACGCCTGGTGCCGTGGCTGCCCGCAGAGCCTGCGGCCGGACCGAGGCGTTGGGCGGATCGGTCGCGGCCGGCTTGTCGATCAGCACGCCATGCCCGCTGGCGAGGATCTGCCGGACCAGGGCGCGACCGCAGGCGGTCCTGGTGATCCGGGTGATGTCGGCCACCACGTTACCGGCGTAGCCGGCCTCGGCCGTGGCGACGCGAAGCCATCCGGTGCCGCCGCTCGCGCCTGATTTGGCAGGATCTTCGCTCATGGCCGCGACAATCCCCGCTGGTTTGGTTCTCCCCCCTGGTTTGGCTCGATCGAAGAGCCGCCCTCGATAGACATCAGGGCCTCGGCAGCGCTCGAGCCATAATCGCCGCAATCGACATGGCCGGTCAGCTGCTCACAGGTTGGCGCCGGCTGGATTTGGTCGGTGTGCGTGTTCCGGGTTCCGTGGCCGCTCGGATTGGGGTCGCAATCCGCGAGCCGCTTGTTGGGCTCGTCGCCTGGCTCGGCCGCCGCGGCGTCGGTGATATCCTGCATCTTGAGCGCGCCGCGCGCGCCCGGATCGCCGCCCGAATTGATGTAGACCATCGGGCCTGTGATGTAGACGCCGCAAGGGTCGATGACGACCCAGCTGGCGCCGACTTTCAAGGTGATCTTCTTGGTCGCCTCGAGCACGATCTCGTTCGCCCCGTGGCTCCATTGGCCGCGGATCACCTCGGTCAAATCGCCCTTGACATCGATTTGGGTATTTCCTTTGATCGTGAGCTCATAATTCTTTTCGACCTGCTGGTATTTGCTGTCGCCGACATGCAGATCGTACTCGCCGGCGACCGTGGTGTAGGCGGCGCCGCCAAACGGCTGGTTGTTCTTGTCCTTTCCGGGTGTGACCTTGATGTGCTGGTTGCCGTAAGTCGTCTTGAACGAATGGGCAAAAGCGGTGACGTCGAGGCGGGCCTGCGAGCGGATCAGATATTGCTCGCAGTTGCGAGTATCGTCGAGACGGAGCAGATGAAACCGGCTCTCCAGCGGGCTCCCCGAAGGATCGGTGCTCGGGATGCTGGCAGTCTTGAGGCCATTGAAGCGCAGGGCGTCGTCGGCGGTCAATGGCAAGTCGGACAGCTTGTTGAGTGCCGTATTTTGGTATTGCTCGTTGGCAAAGGCCAGGTTGGTTGTGCTTTGCGCGTTGTTTGCATTGTAGAGGCGGCCGACGATCACCGGGCGCTCTGGGTCGCCGTCGAGAAAATCGACCAGCACCTCCTGCCCGATCCGCGGCAGAAACTGGGTGCCGTAATGCCGGCCGGCCCAGCCTTCGACGACGCGCAGCCAGGCGGTATTGCCTCCCAGCCGGGTCGGCTTCTGCGGCTGAGCGAACGGAAATACCGGCGGAAGCTTGCCGCTGCCCTGCGGCGGTCCCGGGTCCCACGGAAAGCGCACCCGCACCCGGCCAATCGCATCGCAGAAGATGTCGTGTTGGCTGGTATCGACGCCCTTCGCATCATCCGGACCGATCACCACCGCGGTGTGGGGCCCGCGCGCGACCGGCCGCCCAGCCAGCGGAAGCGGCAGATCGAGCGGTGCATCGGCGGGGACGGCGATCACGCCGACCGCGAGGGTCGCCATGTTGGCCACATCGGTCACCGCCCGCTTGAAGTCGGCGCCGCCCAGCACCGAGCCGACCGTCCCTGGCACCACTCCCGCGGCGATGCTCAGCACTCCGGCAATATCGCTGCCCAGCCCCGACGCCGTATTGGGCAAGCTTTCGGACAGGGGATTGATCGCCGGATAAATCTTTGCTTGTGCGGCTTGCGTCACCCACAATGATGCATTGTGGAAGGCATTGTTCGTATTGTCCAACGCATCCGCCTCCAATTGCTTTATCGTGTTGATAAAAAGATCGAGGATTTTTTCAATCCCGAGAAAATTGATGGTGATATAATTATAGTCGTTTCCCGTGATAACGAGGGTGTCGATCGCAAAATGTTTGTTTACGACATTGTCATAAGTGTCATCTTCGTTATCATTTGGATTGAAATTTTTGAATTCCTCAACATGAAACGAATGACCCTGGACAAACGCCTGGTTCTTGGTGACCCCGCTGAGCAGCAGCACCCCTGACTGGTTTTGCGTGGCCGCAGCTTGCGCCAGCGCCGCTGCATCGGCCTGGGAGAACACCGGTTGGGCGAAGCTTGTGCTGCCCGAGAATTCGCTCTGCAGCGGCTGCCCGCCCTCGTTTTTTAAGAGGTCGTCCCGTTGCGCCACCGCCTCATCCTGGTAGAAGGGGTGCGTCGGGTCGAGATAGTTGAACCCTCCGATCGCAACACGCCGTTGCGGAGGGCGGAAGCGGCGCACCAGCTTGCCGATTTCCCGGATACCAGGACCGTCGTCTTTCGTTACCTTGACATCGCAAATGCCGGCTGTCGGAACTCTCGTGTCAAAGCTGCCCTTTAGCACCATCACATCATTAAGCACAAAATCGCCACTGTCCGCGTCAGATCCAAAATAATACCGGATATTGAAACGCGCCATCAACCGCGACATGAAATCGAGCGTGCTTTCTCCAAATTGGACGCAATAGTCAATCGGGGCAAAGGGATGGCGAGGGTCCTTTAATCCTTTGGTGTCGATTTTCAGATGCGGGAAAGTCTTTTTCGCCTCGTCGGCGATCGCGTCGATGATCTGGACGACGGTCTTGCCTTCGAAGACCCGGTAGCAGATGTCGCGACTTAATACTTTTACCCATGGGACAACGCGTGCCCGATAGAGGTGAAAGTCTCTTTCGTGGATCACGAATATTTTGGTCAGATCGATGTCCAGCAGGTCCTCGAAGCTCTCGAACATCCCGACGCGCTTGTAGAAGATGTCCTGGCCCTGGTTATCGCCGTCGTCGCTGCTATTCGCCGGCCGCGCGCCGATTTCGGCATGGGTCCCGATCAACCGAGTGGTGTCGAGCGGCGGGCGCGCATGGCCTTCCCTGCCGCCGGCGTCGCGCAGCATGATGACGTCATAGGCGTAGAGCTGGGAGACCGCCTCGATGCCGTCGAGCTTAACCAGCAGCAGCGGGTCGCCCTCGAGATTCTTCTCCGCCGCGTCGCTGTCGAGGATCGTGTCGATTCGGAGGAGGCGCTCTTTTTGATGATAGCCGGCCATTGCAAAGTTTCCCCGATAATGCTGCGGCTCACCGGTTTTTGAGCGGGTGTCATGCTGCCTTCGCCACTCCGAGACGGTCGGGCTGAAGGAATTGCCGAGTCGGGCGCGCGCTTACGCACCGACACGGGCATTGTTGCGTCTCGTCGTGACAGGCGGGAGAATTTCCGCCAGCCCCCAGCCAGTGTCAATGCCGTCCGGGTATATCGGTTTGGAGCAGATCAGTTTTATTGACCAATTCATGCTCCAGCGCGGCCCCGTTCTTGAAAAACTATTCAAGCGCGCCAATCGCGGGGCGAATTTTCGCCGCCGTCGATTGCTCGCATGCCGTCGTCGCCACTTTGCCGTCATCCGGAAAGCAGAGACCTCGGTTTCAGGTGGCAATTTACCGTGTTCTGCGTTACTGTAAGCCATATTCCTTCGTGTCGGATTCACGCTCCTGCCGGATGACCCTGACCCTCTCCATGCTGCGCTGTCCGGATACCGTGCCGCCGCAGACGCGCACCGTGACGGGGGGTGAGTTTTCGATCGGCCGCGGTGCCGCGAACGACTGGGTGTTGCCCGATCCGGAGCGGTTTTTGTCCGGCCGGCACTGCCTGCTCGCCTACCGCTCCGGCGGGTGGCAGATCGCCGATTTGTCGACCAACGGCACCTTTCTGAATAGCGAGGCCGAGCCGATCGGCCATGGCGCGGCGCGCGAATTGCGCGATGGCGACCGGCTGCGGCTCGGCGCCTACGAGCTCGAATTGCGCGTCGCCGAAGCCGCGCCGGCGCCGCTCGCCCTGGACCGCAACGACCCGCTCGACCCGTTTGCGGCGCCGGTTCGCGGCGCGCTCGACCCGTTTGCGGCGCCGGGTCAGCAGGCGCTCGACCAGGATCCGCTGCTGCGGCCGCGGCCGGAGCAGGACCCGTTCGCGATCGGGCTTGCCCCGCCATCGGTCAACCTGCCGGCGGATTACGACCCGCTGATGCCCGAGCCGGACGAGGCGCCGTTCGCCGGCCCGACCCAGCCCGACCATTCGCCGCATCTCGAGGACGCGTTCGCGGTGCCGGCGGCGCGTGCGGTGCTGCCGGAAGACTGGGACCGCGAGCTTGGCCCACAAGGCCCCGCCGTGGCGCCGCCGCCCATCGCCGTCGAACCGGTTCCGCCCGTCCCGGCCGCGATCGGTCCGATGCCGGCAGCGCCGGCTTCGCCGGCACCGGCGCCCGCCGCCACAATGCCCGCGGCCGGGGACCTGCTTGCCGATTTTCTGCGCGGCGCCGGGTTGCCCGACGCCCGCCCGACCGATCCGGCGGTGACAATGGAAAGGCTCGGCGCCGCCTTTCGCGCCTTTGTCGCCGGTCTGCGCCAGGCGCTGATCGCCCGCGCCGCGATTAAGGGCGAGCTGCGCATCGAGACGACCTTGATCCGCAGCCGCGGCAACAACCCGCTGAAGTTTTCGGCCGACGATGACGACGCGCTGCTGGCGCTGATCGGCGCCGGCCGGCGCACCGAGATGGACGCCGCTGCGGCGGTGAGCGAGGCATTGCGCGACATTCGCCTGCACGAGTTGGCGACGATCGCGGCGATGCAGACCGCGGTGCGCGCGCTTCTGGCCGAGCTCGATCCGGCAAAGCTGCGCCGGTCGGCCGAGCGCGGCGGGCTCGACTTTGTGCCGTTGCAGAAGAAGGCCCATGCCTGGGATGCGTTCGCGGCGCATCACGCAGATCTCACCCAGGCCCTCGCCGATAATTTCGACAGCGCCTTTGGCAAGGCCTTCGCCCGCGCCTATGAGCGGGCTCTCGCCGAGGCCTCGGCCAACGGGCCTGCAACCTGATCGCGCGGCGCTCGCCGGGGTCTCCCGCGAATGCTAGATTGCGGGTGAAGCCGCCGGCAGGGGAGGGCGGGGAGCGCCGATGACGTGGACCAACCGGGTCGTCTGGCAGGAAGGCATGTTCCTGCGCGCCCAACATTTTCAGCAGCAGGACCGCTGGCTGGAAACCGTGGTCCGCGCCAGCACCGCCTCGCTGCGCCCGCATCCCTGGGGCTTGGTCGAGATGGCGATCGACCGCGATCTCTTATCGACGGGGCGGTTCGCGCTGACCTCGGCGAGCGGCGTCTTTGAGGACGGGACCCCGTTCGCCATCCCCGGCGAAACCGATCATCCGGCACCCCTCGATCTGCCGGAAAGCGCGCGCAACGTGGTGGTCTATCTCGCCGCCCCGGTGCGCCAGCGGGGTGCGGTCGAGATCGGCGCCGGCAACGGCAGCGAAGGCCGTTACGGGCTCGCCGATTTCGAGGCCTATGACACGCATTCGGCCTCGCCGCAGCCGGCCTCGCTGCAGGTTGCCCGCCTGCGGCTGCGCTATCTGCTCGAAACCGACGAGCGCGCCGGCTATCTGACGATCGGGCTCGCCCGGGTGGTCGAGGTCGGCGCCGACCGCCGCGCGAGCCTGGACGACCGCTGGATCGCCCCGGTGCTGGTCTGCTCGGCCGCGGTTCCGCTCGCCGGCCTGCTCAGCGAATTCTCCGGCATGCTGAACCAGCGCGGCGAGGCCTTGGCCCAGCGCCTGACCGCACCGGGCTCGCGCGGCGTCGCCGAGGTCGCCGACTTCCTGCTGCTGCAATCGATCAACCGCTGGCAAAAGCTGCTGTCCCACTGGGCCGATGCCGGCAACGTTCACCCCGAAGATCTATACGCGGTGCTGGTGCAGATGGCCGGCGAGTTCGCCACCTTTACCGAGGTCACCCGGCGGCCGAATTCCTATCCCGCCTACCGCCACGAGGATTTGCAGCGCAGCTTTGCCCCGGTGGTCGCCGATCTGCGCCGCTCGCTGTCGGCGGTGCTGGAGCAGACCGCGGTGGCGATCCCATTGCAGGAGCGGCGCTACGGCGTGCGAGTCGGCGCGATCACCGACCGCTCGGTGCTGCGCGCGGCGAGCTTTGTCCTGGTCGTGCAGGCCGATCTGCCGACCGAGAATTTGCGGCGGCTGTTTCCGAGCCAGGTCAAGATCGGCGCGGTCGAGCACATCCGCGATCTCGTCAATGTCGCGATCCCGGGGATTGCGGTGCGGCCATTGCCGGTGGCGCCGCGCCAAATCCCGTTTTACGCCGGCGCGTCCTATTTCGAGCTCGACCGCAACAGCCCGCACTGGCAGCAGATGCAGGCCTCGGGCGGCTTCGCGATCCACGTCTCCGGCGACTTTCCCAACCTTCAGCTCGAGCTGTGGGCGATCCGTAGCTGACCGGCGGCGGTGAGGATGAGCGACACCCCCGGATGAGCGGCAAATCGGGATGAGCGACAACCCGTTCTCCGAGCCCGACGACGGCGAGAAGACGATCATCCGCCCGCTGCCCGGCGGACGGCGCGGCGTGGCCACACCGCCGCAGCACCCCGTTGCGGCCCCGGCCGGTAGGGATGCTGAGGCGCCTGCTGACGCGGCGCCCGTCACCGAGGACGCCGACACCGTGGCGCTCGGGCTCGGCCCGCTGGTTGCCGCCGCCGCACCGTTGCTGCAGCTTTTGGCCCGGCTGCGCAACACCTTCAGCCAGCCCGACCCCGGCGAGCTGCGCGAACGCGCGGTGCACGCGATGCGCGGTTTCGAGCAGCAGGCGCGCGATGCGGCGGTGCCGCTCGACCTGTTGCGCCCGGCGCATTACGCGCTGTGCGCCAGCCTCGACGATGTGGTGCTGAACACGCCCTGGGGCAGCACCGGGGTGTGGGACGCGCGCTCGCTGGTCTCGACCTTTCATCAGGAGGTGCGCAGCGGCGAGCGCTTTTTCGACTTGTTGGCGCAGATGCGGCAGAATCCCGGCAAATACCTGCCGGTGGTCGAGCTGATGTATCTGTGCATGTCGCTCGGCTTTCAGGGGCGCTACCGGCTGTCGCCGCGCGGCCCGGCCGAGCTCGACCGGCTGCGCGAGGAAACCTACGCGCTGCTGGTGCGCCAGCGCCAGGCGGCCGAGCCCGATTTGTCGCCGCATTGGAAGGGTCTCGCCGCCCCCTATCGCGGCCTGCGCCCGACCGTGCCGGTCTGGGTCGCCGCCAGCGTCGCGCTCGCCGCCCTAGCCGGGTTGCTGATCTGGTTCGCGGCCGTCCTCAACGCGTCCTCCGATGCCCTCTACGCGCGGATGCTGCGGGCGCCGCCCGACCATATGCCGCAGATCGCCCGCGCCGCGCCGGTGACGCCGCCGCCGGCGGTGCTGCCGGTGGCCGACCCGCTCTGCACCTTTCTGCAGCCCGAGGTCGATCAAGGCCTCGTCACCGTGCTGTGCACGCCGCCGACGCCGGTCATCCGCATCCGCAATCGCGGCATGTTCGCCTCGGGCAGTGCGGCGATCGATCCGCGCTTTGTGCCGCTGCTGCGCCGCATCGGCGCCGAGCTCAAGGGCGAGAACGGCAGCGTCGAGGTGATCGGCTATACCGACAACCAGCCGATCCATACCGTGCAGTTCCCGTCGAATTTCCAGCTTTCGGCGGCGCGAGCCGAGGCGGCGCGGGCGATCCTCGCCGATGGTATCGGCGACCGGTCGCGGATTTCCGCCGAGGGCCGCGGCGAGGCCGACCCGCTGAACGCCAATGCCACCGCCGAGGAGCGCAACGACAACCGGCGCATCGAAATCGTGCTGCATCGGCCTGGATGAGCGATGAGCGCGGTGCCCGCATTTCTCGCCTCGCGCTGGGTCCCGACCCTGGTCGGCACCGCGCTGCTGGCGGCGCTGCTGTGGTTCTTCGGCCCGTTTTTGTCGCCGCTGGCGGGTTGGGGCGTGCGGCTCGCGATCATCGTCGCGATGTTTGTGGTGTGGGCCGGCGCCAACCTGCTGCTCGATCTGCGCCGCGGCGGCCGGGACCGCGCGCTGGCCCAAGGTGTCGCCGCCGCCGAGCCCGATGCCGCCGCCCTCGCCTCGGCCGAGGAAGCAGCCGCACTACAGGAAAGGCTCGGCGCCGCGCTCTCGCTGTTGCGCAAGGCGCGTGGCGGCAAGGCCTACCTTTACGAGCAGCCCTGGTACGCGATCATCGGCCCGCCCGGCGCCGGCAAGACCACGGCGCTGCTCAATGCCGGGCTGCGCTTTCCGCTGGCCGCCGAGATGGGGCAGGGGGCGGTTGCCGGGGTCGGCGGCACCCGGCTGTGCGACTGGTGGTTTACCGAGGACGCGGTGCTGATCGACACCGCCGGCCGCTATACGACGCAGGATTCCGACGCCGCGGTCGATCGCGCCGGCTGGCAGGCGTTTCTCGATCTGCTGAAGCGCACCCGGCTGCGCCAGCCGTTGAACGGCATCATTGTCGCGATCGCGCTGACCGAGCTCGGCGGCGCGGGCGAGGAGCGGCGCGCGCATGCCCGCGCCATCCGCCAGCGCGTCAAGGAAATCGGCGAGCGGCTCGGCATTCGCCTGCCGATTTACGTCCTCTTCACCAAGGCCGATCTGATCGCCGGGTTCACCGAGTTCTTCGACGATCTCGACCGCGAGAAGCGGGCGCAGGTCTGGGGCGCCACCTTCCCGCTGGTATCGAGCGAGGCGGGGCCGGTGCCGGGCTTTCTCGCCGAATTCCGCGCGCTGATCGAGCGGCTCAACAGCCGTCTGCTCGACCGCCTGCAAGCGGAACGCAGCCCCGAGCGGCGCGGGTTGATCGCCGGTTTTAGCGCTCAGCTCGCCAGCTTCGAGGCGCCGATCGGCGAGTTTCTGCAAGACGCTTTCGGCGGCTCGCGGCTCGACCCGGCGCCGATGCTGCGCGGGTTCTATTTCACCTCGGGAACCCAGGAAGGCACGCCGATCGACCGCTTGACCGGGGTTCTTTCGCGCACCTTCGGCATCGACCAGCGCCGCGCCCCAAGCCTGCGCCCGGAGCGCGGCCGCAGCTATTTTCTCGGTCGCCTCGTCAAGGAGGTGATCTTTGGCGAGGCGATGCTGGGCTCCGAAAGGCCCGGCGCCGCCCGCCGGCGCGTGCTGCTGCGCTCCGGCGCGTTCGCCGCCGCCGCCTGCTGTCGTGCTCGCCGGCGCCGGCTGTGCTGTGGCACGACCGTAACGCGAACCAGCGGCAGATCGACCAGATGGATGCGGCGCTCGCCGCTTATGACAAGACCGCCGCCGGCCTGCCGCTCGATCCCGTTGCCGATGCCGATCTGCCGCGCATCCTGCCGCTGCTCGACCAGGCGCGCGCGTTGCCGGAAGGTTACGACAGCGGCCGGTCCGCCACGCCGGCCTGGCCGCAGTTCGGGCTGTCGCAGCAGGCCAAGCTCGCCGCCGGCGCGCGCGAAATTTATCGCCACGCGCTCGAACGCGTGCTGCTGCCGCGCCTCGTCTGGCGGCTCGAAACCCAGATGCACGGCAGCCTCGACCGGCCGGATTTTCTCTATGAGGCGACCCGCGTCTATCTGATGCTGGGCTCGGCCGGGCCGCTCGACCGCGAGCTGGTCCGCGCCTGGATGTCGCTCGATTGGCAGGCCGCCTATCCCGGCCCGGGCATGGCGCCGGTGCGCGACCGCCTGGCGCGGCATCTCGATGCGCTGCTCGCCGACCCGTTGCCGCCGATCGCCCTCGACGGCCCGCTGGTCGCCGCGGCGCGCGCCACCTTCAGCCGGGTGCCGCTGGCCGAGCGGATTTATTCGCGCATCGCCGCCTCGGCCTCGCCGCAAGCGGTCGCACCGTGGCGCCCGGCCGATGCGCTTGGCGTCGGCGGCGCTCGCCTGTTCGTGCGCGCGTCGGGCAAGAAGCTGAGCGACGGCATACCGGGGTTTTACACGATCGACGGGTTCTACAAGGTGCTGCTGCCGGCGCTCGGCGACATCACCAAAGAGGTGGCGAACGAGAGCTGGGTGCTCGGCAGCCGCGCCGAAATCGCCCCAGACGGCGTCGGGACGCAAGACCTCGAAGATCAGGTGATCGGGCTGTACGAGGCCGATTACGCGAAGAAATGGGATGCGCATGCTGGCGGATCTCGACATCGTGCCGTTGCGCGCGCCGGAACAGGCGGCTCAGGACCTCTACGTGCTCGGCTCGCCGCAATCGCCGATCCGCGATCTGTTGTCGTCGGTCGCCCGCGAGCTGACCTTGTCGCAACCGCCGCCGTCGCCCCCCGCAATCATCGCGGCGACCGCCGTCGGCGAGACCGCCGCGGGGCGGACAGCGCCCGGCACCGTGGCGCGGCTGAAGACGCTGCTCGGCACTCAGAGCCCCGGCCCGCCGCCACCGCCGCCCGGCCAACAGATCGACCAGCGCTATCGCGCATTGCGCGATTTTGTCGGCAAGGGTCCGGGCGCGCCGATCGACCAGGCGCTCCAGGCGATCAACGCGTTGCAGCAGCAGCTGGCAAAGATGGCCGCCGCCGCACCGGGCGCCGCCCCGGCCGCGCCGACTGGCGACGACCCGGTGCTCTTGCTGCGCGCCGAGGCCTCGCGCGATCCCCAGCCGGTCGCGCGCTGGCTCGAGGCGATGGCGGCGAGCGGCAACGCGCTGCGCAGCGGCGGCGCGCGCGAGCAGGCCGCGGCGGCGTTCAACGGCGCCGGCGGCCCCGCCAATCTGTGCGAGAAGGCGGTGGCCGGCCGCTACCCGTTCGTGCCGGGCGCGACAAACGAAATCCCGCTCGACGATTTCGCCCGGCTGTTCGCGCCCGGCGGGCTCTTGGACGGCTTTTTCAACACCGAGCTGCGCCCTTATGTCGACACCGCCGGCCGGGTCTGGCGGGCCCAGGCGGTGGACGGCGTGCCGGCGCCGATCGCGCCGGCGCAGCTCGCCCGCTTTCAGCGCGCCGCGGTGATCCGCGATCTGTTTTTTGCGCTCGGCGGGAGCACGCCGACGGTGCGCTTCGACATCACCCCGCTCTCCCTCGACGACGCGGCAAAACAGGTCACGCTCGATTTCGGCAGCGCCACGGTCAGCTACGCGCATGGCGCCGCGCGCGCGACCCAGATCACCTGGCCGGGCGCCAACGGCATGAGAGCGCCAAGCTGACCTTCGATCCGCCGCCGGCGACCGGCGCCGCCGAGCTTTCGGCCTCCGGCCCATGGGCGCTGTTCCGCCTGTTCGACGAGGGCAGCCTGCAAGCAATCCGGCTCGCCCGAGCGCTATACCTTGTCGTTCCAGCTCGGCGAGCGGCGGGCGACATTCGAGATCCGCGCGGGCTCGGTGCTCAACCCGTTCGCGCCGGGCATGCTGAGCGGCTTTCAATGCCCGCGGCTGTGACGAGCCCGGCTGCCGGGGTTTTGCCGCGGGCGGCGATCGGCTTCTACGGCAAGCTGCCGGCGCGCGGCGACTTTGTCCAGGCGGGGCTGCCGCGCTCGTTTACCGACCCGTGGGATCGATGGCTGCAGCGGGTGCTCGCCGCCAGTCAGGCCATGCTCGGCGACCGGTGGCTGCCGGCGTGGCTCGAAGCCCCGGTATGGCGGTTTGCGCTGATGCCCGGCGTCTGCGGGCCCGACCCGGCGCTCGGCCTGTGGCTGCCGAGCGTCGATCGCGTCGGCCGGCATTTCCCGCTGACCCTGGCGGCGGTGATGCCCGAAGGCCGATCCGCGCCGGCTGATTGCCGAGGGCGGCGGTTTTCTCGCCGCCGCCGAAAGCGCCGGCCGTGAAGCGCTGGCCGACGACCTGCCTCCCGACGCTTTGGCCGGCCGATTGCTTGCGGCCGCGTCGGCACCGCCCGTCGACCCCGGCATCGATCCGCCTCTCGATGCGCGGGCCGGAGCATTGTGGTGGACCGAGGGTGCGCCGCTGGTCGTCCCCGGCAGCTTCGTCAGCATTGGCTTGCCGGAGGCGGCGAAATTCGCCGCCATGCTCGACGCGCGCGCGAGCCTGCGGTGATCAGCGCCGAGCCGATCATCGGCGGGTTTGCGACCGCCGGCCGGTTTCGCTCCTGGGCAGCGAGCCACCGCGGCCAGCGCAGTCACAACGAGGATAGCTATGTCAACCGCCCCGATCTCGGCCTCTGGGCGGTCGCCGACGGTGCTGGCGGGCATCAGGCCGGCGATGTCGCCTCGCGCACCCTATGCGAAGCGCTGACCGCGGTGCCGAGCGGGCTAGGCGCTGCCGAACTGTTGGCCGAGGTGCGCCGGCGGATCGCCGAAGCGCACGAGGCCCTGCAATTGCAGGCGATGCGGCTCGGGCCAGAGGCGATGCTGGTCACCACCATCGTCGTGCTGCTGGCGCGGCACGATCATTACGCCTGTCTGTGGGCCGGAGATTCGCGCGCCTATCTGCTGCGCCGCGGCAATTGGCGCCAGCTGACCCATGATCACAGCCTGGTGCAGGAGCTGCTCGATCGCGGCGAGATCACCGCCGCGGAGGCCCGGCATCACCCGGACGCCAACATCATCACCCGCGCCCTCGGCGGCGACGCGGAAACCGTCGAGCTCGACAAGATCAGCGACCGCCTGCGCCCCGGCGACCGCTTCCTCCTGTGCAGCGACGGCCTCTATAAAGCCGTGCCGGAACCCGAGCTGATCGGCCTGCTGGCCGCCGAGGACGGCGCAACCGCCGAGCATCTCGTTGCCGCGGCGCTCGATCGGCAGGCCGACGATAATGTCACCGCGGTGGTGGTCGAGGCGAGCCCCGGCTCGCCGGAGCGCCAGCCGGAAAACGGTCGGACTGACCTTTGACCGAGCGGTTGCCGCTGCGTCGGCGTCCCTCAGAATATTAAGGGTCGCGGGGGCGCGGCTGACGGCGCGGGATCGGCCCAGATGCCTGGACCGGCGGGCAGAGGCCCGCGTGACGACGGCCAGAAGCCGCACATCCGCAGCACCGCGATGATCGAGCCGCGACGCCAATCGCCCGCGTCGAGCGGTCTCGTGGTTCCCGCTTTCGCGGCCTTTATGTCCTCGAGGTGTCTGGCCGCCAATACCGTCTTCATCGTCGTCAGATTGGTGTTGTCGGCAAGGAACTCGGCCAGATCTTCATTGCTGGGTAGTTGATTCAAGCGCCGCACGTTCTGTTTGAGCTGAGCGGTGATAACCTGCTCGCTGGTGAACTTATTGACGACGCCTTTACCCGAGCCGGAGAAGACGAGGAACATGAAAAGGTCCTCGTTGTTCCGTTCCGGAGTGAGCTGCTCGAATAATCGCCGCGACACTTCGCCAACCTTTCCCGATCCGGCGTCGCCAAACAGAAACGCGGAAAAGGCCCCGGTGCTGCGGCGGATGGCGAGGCCGAAATCGCCCTTCTCGACCCCGAGAGGATGCCACCAGGCCGCCCAGGCGGCATAGGGGATGCGGGTCGCGTCGATGTATCTGCGCTGGTCCCATTCGGGCAAGTTAGGATCGGTCGGCGCCGCAGTCGTCGACACATAATATCCGGGCGCCGGCGACATGTGGTCGGGGCGGCCCGGCACGACGACCGGCTGGATCACCGGAAACAACCCTTTTTCATGCGGTGTTAAAGCGATCGTCGGATCGTTCGATTTTGGATCGTGAGCGGTCCTCTCGCGCCTGCGCGCCTCCAAAAATGGCCGCGCATCGATGCTCAGCCCTTTTTTCTTCGCAGTATCTTGGTTCATTGCGAGCACGCCGACCCATGCGAAATTGTGCCCGCCGCCGTTGAACTCTTTGGGGTTGCTGGTCGCGTTGCCGAGACCGGTTTCCTTCATGTGCAGCCCGCGCTGCAACACCGTGTCGAAATTATCCTTCGGATTTACCGGGTGCGGGTTGTCCAACCCATACGCTTCCGGCGCGCCGTCCAAATCCTCTTCTAGACTGCACTGATAGGCGAACGCCTTGAACCCGGATTTGGCGTAGGCGATCTCGGTGATCGGCACCGATCCCTTATGATCCGTCGCGGTGTGAACCACCCTGAAGGTCAGCTTGTCGGCCATCGTCTCACTCCCGGCAATCAGCCCGCTCCGGCGGTCTCCCGTGCAGGTCGCACGATCTCGGCCTCGGCTTTCTGCTCATCGGCCCCGAGCTGTCAGACTGTCTTCATCTGGGTCAGATCGTAGCCCACGGTTTCCGGGCTGCCGCTGATATCGGGGTTCAGGCCGCTGAACGTCTCGCTGATCTTGGTAAAGTTCAGCGACAGTGATTCCATTGGCATGTCGCCGCCGCTCGACAGCGAATAGCCGCTGATGCCGGTGTTCTCGAGCTCATAGGTCAGGAAGGTCTCGACCTTGCCTTTGGTTGTCGTGGTAAACTTGATCGTGACTTTGTTGTCCAATTTGCCGGCGACCGAATCGAGAAACAGCTTGGGCGACGCGACATCGGTCAGCTTGGTCACCGTGACCTCGCTCAAGCTCGGCTCGCTGTGCTCGCGCGAGGTCGAGCCGCGCGCCGCGGTGCCGATGCTCCGGCCCATCCCCCACTGGAACGAGTTGAGCTCGATCCAGTCCTTAAAGCCGTCGGTCGTGACCGGCCCTTTGATGCTGCCGTATTTCATGTAAAGAGCCATTGAATCTCCCCTTTCTCCGGACGATTAACATGATTTTTAACTATTGCACAGTATAGCAGAACGAGCCGGCCGGGTCCATTGCGACCTCGACCTGGCTGATCGGCCGGCCCGCGGCGAGCCGCGCCAGGATTTCGGCAGAGAGCTCGGGCAGCAGGCTGCCGGACAAGATCTTCTCGATGTTGCGGGCGCCCGAGGCGGTTTCGGTGCAGCGTGCGGCGATCGCCTCGACCAAGGCCGGGTCGTGCGCAAAGCTCGGCGCGGTAGCTGTCGAACACCCGGTCGCGGACGCGCGCGAGCTGCAGCTCGACGATGCGGCGGATCACCGCGTCGGACAATGGCAGATAGGGCACCAGCCGGACCCGGCCGAGAAACGCCGGCTTGAAGAATTTGAGCAGCTCGGGCCGCAATGCCTCGCCCAGCCCGGCCGCGTCGGGTGCGGTCTCGGGGTCGGCGTAGAGCTTGTCGATCAGCTCGCTGCCGGCGTTCGAGGTCATGATGATCACGGTGTTCTTGAAATCGATGTCGCGGCCTTCGCCGTCGCGCATCATTCCCTTGTCGAACACCTGATAGAAGACGTCCTGCACCCCCGGATGGGCCTTTTCCATTTCGTCGAGCAGGATGACCGAATAGGGCCGCCGCCGCACCGCCTCGGTCAACACGCCGCCCTCGCCATAGCCGACATAGCCGGGCGGGCTGCCCATCAATAGGCTGACCTTATGTTCTTCCTTGAATTCGCTCATGTTGATGACGGTCAGCTGCTGCTCGCCGCCATAGAGCAGCTCGGCCAAGGCGAGCGCCGTCTCGGTCTTGCCGGTGCCCGACTGGCCGACCATCAGAAAGACGCCGATCGGTTTCTTCGGGTCGGTCAGCCCGGCGCGTGAGGTGACGATCGCCTGCGCCACCGCTTCGAGCGCCTGCGGCTGGCCGATGATGCGCCGCGCCATCGCCTCTTTGCAGGTGCAGCACGGTGCGGATCTCGTCGGACTGCATGCGGCCGGCCGGGATGCCGGTCCAGCCTTCGACAATCTCGGCCACCGCCTGCGCATCGACCACCGGGAAGATCAGCGGGCACTCGCCCTGGACCGCGCGCAACCGCGCCATCGTCTCGGCCAGCTCCGCGCGGGCCATATCCTTGTCGGCATCCCTGTCCACGCCGGCGGCCGGGTCCTCGATCGCCTGGCGGGCTGTCGCGATCGCCGCGGCGAGCCCCTTTTCCTCCTCCCAGCGCGCGCACAGCTCGTCCAGTTCGGCGGCGGCGTGTGCGCGCTCCTCGACCAGCCCGGCCCGGCGTGCCGCGTGGTCGGCGCCGGTCGCGGTTTCCCGGTCGATAATCGAGAGCTCGGTGTCGGCGATCGCGATCTGCCGCTGCCGGTCCTCGATCGCCGCGGGCACGGCCGACTGGCTCATCGCCACCCGCGCGCAGGCCGTGTCGATCAGCGACACCGCCTTGTCCGGCAGCTGGCGGCTGGAGATATACCGCGCCGACAGCCGCACCGCCGCACCAACCGCCTCGTCGAGAATGCGCACCTTATGGTGCCCTTCGAGCGTGCCGACCAGGCCGCGGACCATCGCGATCGCCGCCGCCTCGCTCGGCTCCTCGACCTTGACCACCTGAAAGCGGCGGGTCAGCGCCGCGTCCTTTTCGAAATACTTCTTGTATTCGGCCCAGGTCGTGGCCGCGATCGTGCGCAATTCGCCGCGCGCCAAGGCCGGCTTCAAGAGATTGGCGGCGTCGCCTTGACCGGCCGCGGCGCCGGCGCCGACCAGGGTGTGCGCCTCGTCGATAAACAGGATGATCGGGCGCGGGCTGGCCTTGACCTCTTCGATCACCCCCTTGAGCCGGTTCTCGAACTCGCCCCGCACCCCGGCGCCGGCCTGCAAGAGGCCGAGGTCGAGCGTGCGCACGCTAACCTCGCGCAGCGACGGCGGCACCTCGCCCTGCGCCACGCGCAGCGCAAACCCCTCGACGACCGCGGTCTTGCCGACCCCGGCCTCGCCGGTCAGGATCGGGTTGTTCTGGCGCCGCCGGGTCAGGATATCGACGATCTGGCGGATCTCGCTGTCGCGCCCGAGGATCGGGTCGATCTTGCCGGCGCGCGCCATCTGGGTCAGGTCGATCGTAAACTGCCCGAGCGCGCCCGCCCCGGCCGGCGACCCGGCCCGGCGGCGGGGGGCGGGGCGCTTTCCGGCGCGGTCGCCGCACCGGCGGCCTCGCTGCTATCGGCGGTGACCGCGGCAAAGTCGCGCTTCAGCGCCTCGGCCGGGATGCGCAGCAGCTGGCCCGAGGCGTCGCGCGCCCGCCGCGCCAGGGCCTCGTCGGCGAGCAACGCCCATAAGAGATGCCCCGAGCGCAGCCGCGCGAGGTTGTGCTCGACCGAGGCCATCAGCCAGGCCTCTTTGGCCAGCTCGACGACCTCCGGCGACAGGCTCGGCGCCCGCGCATTGCCGGTCTTCATGCGATCAAGCGCCCGGTTGAGATCGGCCAGCAGGCGCCCACGGTCAATTTCGTAATGGCGCAGGATCGCCGCGACATCGCCGTCCGCCGCATCGGCGAGCTTCAAGAGCCAATGCTCGATCTCGACATTGTAATGGGTGCGCGACAGGGTGAGCCCCGCCGCCGCTTCGAGCGCCTTTCGGCAGGGCTCGTCAAGCCGGCCGATCAGCGCTTTCAGATCAACCGCAGCCATCTGCCGGCTTCCTCGCTCCATCGACGCTGATACGCACCCGCCAGCCGCCGGCCATCCTTCCCGGCTGCGCCGGCGCGGGCTGGACGATGTTGATGCGTTGCCGGGATAAATTGCAATCGCGATTGGCGAACGAGTGTGAGATATCTCACACTTGGCGGGATAATTGTCCGGCACATTATCGATGTTATCCCGAGACGTGCCGAAGAGCCCGAGTGGGAGGCAGCAGGAGCGGCGGATGCCGGAATGGCCGGAAGGCTTTGATCTCGCAGCGTTGCTCGCGCCGATCCCGGGCCCGGCGCCGGCCGGCGCCGATTTGCGCCAGGACGCCTCGCCCGAATCCTTGTACTTTCGGCTGCGCGACGCCCGCGGCGAAGCCCGCGCAGCCGAGCGCGCCAGCGAAGCCGGCGGCGCAGAAAGGGCTTCCCCGCCGGAATGGCGCGCGGTGCGCGAGCTGGCGGTCGAAGCATTGTCGCGCCAAACCAAGGACCTCGAAATCGCCGCCTGGCTCAGCGAGGCCTTGCTCAGAAGCGAGGGCCTGTGCGGGCTGGCCGCCGGGTTTTCTGCAATGGCCGGGCTCGCCGAGGGTTTTTGGGACGAGTTTTTCCCGCAGCCGGACGAGGAGGGGGTCGCCGGCCGCCTCGCCGCGGTCGCCGGCCTCAACGGCGCGGGCCGGGACGGCACCTTGATCCAGCCGCTGCGCCGGGTCGTGCTGTTTGCGCGCCCGGACGGCGCGCCGTTCGAGTTCTGGCAATACGAGCAGTCGCGGGAGGTCGCCGGGATCGGCGATGCGGCGCGGCGCCAGCAGCGGCTCGACGCCGGCGTCGTGCCGTTCGAGACCGTCGAAAGCGAGGCGCGGGCCGCCGACCCGGCGCTCTTCTCCCGGCTGCGCGACCACGCGATCGCAGCCGGCGAGGCATGGCGGGCGCTGGGGCAGATTCTCGACGGCCGGGCCGGCGCCGATGCGCCGCCAACCAGCCAGGTGCGCGACCTCCTCGACCAGATCCGGCAGGTGGCGGACCGGTTCGCACCCCCGGCCGCAAGCACGCCGGAGGAGGCCGTGGCCTCGCCGGCTCAGCCGGTCGCCGGCGGTGCTGCTGCTTTGGCGGTCGGAACCCCGGCGAGCCGCGAGGATGCGCTGCGCGCGCTCGGCGACATCGCCGAGTTCTTCCGGCGCACTGAGCCGCATTCGCCGCTCGCCTACACCTTGCAGGAGGCGGTGCGCCGCGGCCGCATGACCTGGCCCGAATTGCTCGCCGAGATTGTGCCGGATGCCGCCTCGCGCTCGGCCATCCTGTCCAGCCTCGGCATCCGGCCGCCCACCGAGTAGCGGCGGCAAGTATGTGGCTGCTCAGGATTTTCTAGGGTTTTCGCAAGCCTCAGAGTAGAATGGTCGCAATTACGCGGCGGGGAGCCGGATCATGGCCGAAAGCATTCACGAAAAATTAAAGCGGGTGCGCAAACCCCGGGTGCACATCACCTACGAGGTCGAGACCGAAGGCGCCGAGATACTGCGCGAGCTGCCGTTTGTGGTCGGCGTCATGGGTGATTTCTCCGGCGATCCGACGCAGCCGCTGCGGCCGTTGAGCGAGCGCAAGTTCATCCAGATCGACCGCGACAACTTCAACGAGGTCATGGCCCGGATGACGCCCGGCCTCAACCTGCGGGTTGACAACACGCTCGCCGGCGACGGCAGCCAGATGGCGGTGGCGCTCAAATTCGGCGCGATCGAGGATTTCGAGCCGGCCCGCGTCGCCGAGCAGGTGCCGGCCTTAAAGGCGCTGCTCGAAACCCGCAACAAGCTGCGCGACCTGATGAGCAAGGTCGACCGCTCCGAACAGCTCGAAGGTCTGCTCGAACAGATCCTGACCAACGAGAACGAGCTCAAATCGCTCTCGGGTCAGCTCGGCCTCGACAAGCCGGCTGGCGATAGCAAGGAGAGTTGAGCCATGTCCGAAGCCAAGCTCGCCCCCGAAGCCGCGGCAGCGACAACGGAAGCGCCGAGCCTGCTCGAGCAGGTGGTCGGCGCCACCCGGCAGACCGAGCCCGACCGCGCGCAGGAGCTGGTCAAGACCCTGGTCGAGCAGGCGCTGACCGGCACCGTCACTTTCGACCGCAACCTGTCGCGCACGATCGACCGCGCGATCGCCGCGATCGACGCAAAGCTGTCCGACCAGCTCAACGCGATCATGCACAATCCGCGCTTTCTGCAGCTCGAAGGCAGCTGGCGCGGGCTCAACTATCTGGTGATGAACAGCGAGACCGGCACCAGCCTCAAGCTGCGTGTGCTGAACGTCGCCAAGCGCGAGCTCAACCGCGACCTGACCCGCGCCGTCGAGTTCGACCAGAGCCAGCTGTTCAAGCAGGTGTACGAAAACGAATTCGGCACCCCCGGCGGCGAGCCCTATGGGGCGCTGATCGGCGACTACGAATGGACCAACCACCCCGACGACATCGAGACCCTGCGCCTGATGTCGAATGTCGCGGCCGGCGCCTTTGCCCCGTTTATCACCGGGGCCGGGGCCGGCATGTTCGGCTTTAAGGACTGGACCGAGCTGTCCCGGCCGCGCGACCTGGCGAAGATCTTCGAGACCCAGGAATACACGAAATGGCGCAGCCTGCGCGACAGCGAGGATGCGCGCTTTCTAAACCTGGTCATGCCGCGCGCCGTCGCCCGGCTGCCCTATGGCGCCGCCACCAAGCCGATCGACGAATTTGCTTATGAAGAGGCCCCATACGACCAAGCGGGTGCCGCCCGGCCGATGGCGCACAACGAATATTGCTGGATGAACGCCGCCTATGTGATGGGCGCGCGCCTGACCGACGCGTTCGCGCAGACCGCGTTCTGCGTCGCGATCCGCGGCGCCGAGGGCGGCGGCAAGGTCGAGAACTTGCCCTATCACGTGTTCACCTCGGATGATGGCGATCTCGACGCGCAATGCCCGAGCGAGATCGGGATCACCGACCGGCGCGAGTTCGAGCTGTCGAATCTGGGCTTTCTGCCGCTGTGCCATTACAAGAACACCGATTATGCGGTGTTTTTTGGTGCCCAAAGCGTGCAGAAGCCAAAGAAATACGACCGGCCGGAGGCCACCGCCAATGCCGCGATCTCGGCGCGTCTGCCCTATCTGATGGCAACCAGCCGGTTCGCCCATTACCTGAAGGTCATGGCGCGCGACAAGATCGGCAGCTTTATGGAAGCGACCGATGTCGAGCACTGGCTCAACCGCTGGATTCAGAACTACGTCAATTCCAACGAGAGCGGGGGCCAGGAGATGAAGGCCCGCTTCCCGCTGCGCGAGGCGCGCGTCGAGGTCAGGGAAATCCCGGGCCGGCCCGGCTCGTACAACGCAATCGCCTATCTGCGGCCATGGCTGCAGATGGAGGAGCTGACCACCAGCATGCGCCTGGTGGCGCGCATCCCGCAGAAGGTGTGAGCGGCGGCCCGGCGGTTCGGGCTCGGCGGGCGGGGCCGGCATGGCCGACGCGGCCCTCATTCTCGAGGACGACGCGCTCGCGGGTGACCACGCGGGCTGCCACGACTCGCCGCTGCGCCAGGCCGTTCTTTCGGGCGGGTTTTTTGGCAGGCATCGCCGCGCCGCGGAACGGGTCGCCGCGTTCGCGCTCGGCACCGTAGCTCGAACGCCCGCGGCCGATGCGCTGGAAGCCGGTAGCCTGGCCGAATGGTTCGGGCCAGCCGCGGCCCGGCGCCTGGCCGCCGACCCAGAACGCTGCCGCGAAGCGCTCGACCGCGATATTGCGGCGCTCGACGAGCTGATCGCAGCCCAGCTCGACGCCGTCCTGCACCATCCGCGCCTGCGCCGCTTCGAGGGCAGCTGGCGCGGCGTTGCCTGGCTGGTCGATGGGCTCGACCCGGCCGGCCGGGTCAAGGTCAAGCTGTTGAACATTCCCTGGCCGGAATTGTGCCGCGACCTCGAACGGGTTGTCGAATTTGACCAGAGCCAGCTGTTCCGCAAGGTCTATGAGGAGGAATTCGGCTCGCCGGGCGGCGAGCCCTATGGGCTCTTGATCGTCGATCACGAAATCCGCCACCGCCCGTTTGCCGGCGCGCCAAGCGACGATGTGACCGCGCTGGGCCAGCTGGCCGGGGTTGCCGCCGCGGCTTTTGTGCCAACCGTTCTGGCCGCCTCGCCCGCGCTCTTGCAGGTCGAGGAGTTCGCCGATCTCGGCGCCGCGATCGACCTCTCCGACCCGTTCCGGTCCGCCGAGTTCACCCGCTTTCGCAGCCTCTCCACGCGCGAGGAGATGCGCTTTATCGGCGTTACCCTGCCGCGCGTGCTGGCGCGCCCGCCCTGGCTCGACGATCCGGCGCGCGCCGACGGGTTTCGCTATGCGGAGTACGCGCCCCAGGTTGCGTCGCGCGTCTGGATGACGGCCGGATATGCCTTCGCTTCGGTCGTCGCTCGCGCCTTCAACAATCATTCCTGGCCGGCCGATGTGCGCGGGTCCGAGACCGACTTTATCGGCGGCGGGCTCGTCACCGATCTGCCGGTCGAGCCGTTTCGCACCGATCCCGGCCATGTATGGGTGCGCCCGTCGCTCGATCTGGTGCTGTCCGACCGGCTCGAGGCGGCATTGGTCGAGGCCGGCCTGATGCCGCTCTCCGCCTTGCCTTACGGCGAGGAGGCGGTGTTTTCCGCGGTGCGCAGCCTGCAGGCGCCGGCCACCTTCATCGGCCGCGCCGGCGCTGCCGCCAATGCCAATGCGCGGCTCTCGGTGCAGCTCAATTCGATGCTCTGCGTCTCGCGCTTCGCCCATTACGTCAAGGTGATCGGGCGCGACATGGTGGGCTCGTTCAAGACCGCGGAGGAGATCGAAGCTCAGCTGCAGCGCTGGCTGACCGGATACGTCAACAGCAATCTCGCAGCCGGCCCCGAAGGCCGGGCGCGTTTTCCTTTGGTGGCGGCGCGGGTCAGCGTGCGCGAGAAGGCCGGCCGTCCCGGCGTCTTCGGCTGCACCATTCTGCTGCAGCCGCATTTCCAGCTCGACGATGTGTCGGCGACATTCCGCCTGGTCACCGACATCGAGGCGCCGGGGATGCGGATATGAGGGGATTGCGCTGATGTCGCAGCCTCGCGAAAGCGCGGGGGCGCTGTTTCGCGCCGGCCAGCTCGATGCGGCGATCGTGGCGGCCAACGCCGGCGTGCGCAGCGACCCGGCCAACCTCGCCAACCGCATGCTGCTCGCCGAGCTGCTGCTGTTCGCCGGCAATCTGGAGCGCGCCGATGTGATCCTCGACGCCGCCTCCGGGGTCGACCCGACCGCGGCCATCGCCGTCGCCGAGTTCCGCCAGCTGCTGCGCGCCGAAACCGCGCGGCGCCAGCACCGCAGCGACGGGCGCGTGCCGGAATTTATCGGCGAGCCGACGCCGGCGCTGCGCGCCGCTCTGGCGGCACGGGTGGCGGCCCGCGCCGGCGACACCGCGGAAGCGGCCCGCTGCGCCGCCGAGGCGGAGGCAATCCGGCCGCGCGTTCCGGGCCGGGCGGGCGACGCGCCATTCGACGATTTTCGTGACGCCGACGACCTCTGTGCCGGCTTTTTCGAGGTGCTGACCACCACCGGCAAGTATTTCTGGATCCCGACCGAGCGGGTCGTCAGCATCGAGTTCCGCGCCGCCCGCCGCCCGCGCGACCTGGCCTGGCGCCGGGCCGGCATGTCGGTCGAGAACGGACCCGACGGCGAAGTCTACCTGCCGGCCGATCTACGCAGCCGATCGGACCGGCCTTGGCGACGAGTTCCGCCTCGGCCGCGCGACCGACTGGCGCGGCCCGGAGGAGGGGCCGGTAGAGGGCATCGGCCAGCGTGTCTTCCTCGCCGGCGAGGAGGCCCGCAACATCATGGACCTGACCACGCTTCGCTTTGGCACATGAGCGAGCGCACCCCGCGCAACCGCGAGCGACAGCCGGCGCCGATTGCCCAATTGTCGCTGCTTGATCGGCTCGACGACGAGGCCCCGGACCGGTTGCGCGACCCGCCGCCATCGCCAAGCGAGAGCCTGGCGGCGCTGCGCCGCAGCGTGCGCCGCGACCTCGAGGCGCTGCTCAACACCCGGCGTCGCTGGCGGTCGTGGCCGGACCGCTACACCGAGCTGGCACTTTCTCCGATCGGCTACGGGATCTCGGATTTTGCCGCCGGCGCGTTCAACGATCCGGCGCGGCGCGACCGGCTGCGCGGCGAGATCGAGCAGACGATCCGGCGGTTCGAGCCGCGGCTGGCGCGGGTTCGCGTCACCCTGGTCGAGGCCGGCGATCGGCTCGAAGCGAGCTTGCGCCTGCGCGTCGATGCGCTGCTGCGCACCGAGCCCGCGCCCGAGCCGGTTGCCTTCGACACCGTGGTTGACGCCGCCACTGCCGAGGTTGCGGTGCGCGCCAACCCCAATCCGCTGCTGCCGGCGCCCGGCGATGTCTGACGCGCTGCTGCCCTATTATGACCGCGAGCTGAATGCGATCCGCCGCCTCGCCGCCGATTTCGCCGAGGCTCATCCAAAGATTGCCGGGCGGCTGCGGCTGTCGTCCGACAGCGTGGACGACCCGCATGTCGCCAGGCTCCTGGAAGGCCTCGCCTTTGTCGCGGCCCGCGTGCATCACCGGCTTGACGACGAGTTTCCCGAGCTGACCGATGCCCTGCTCGGCGTCCTTTACCCGCATTATCTGGCCCCGGTCCCGTCGGCCGCGATCGTGCAGCTTCAGCCGCAGCGCGATCTGGCCGTCCCGGTTCGCCTCGCGGCGGGTCTGGCGGTCGACAGCGAGCCGGTGCATGGCGAGCCGTGCCGCTTCCGCACCGCTTGGCCGGTCACCCTATGGCCGGTTGAGATCGAGAGTGTGCGCCTGTCCGGCCTGCCGCTTGCCGCACCGGCAAACCCGCTCGCCGAGGGTGCCGTGGCGGTGTTGCGGATCGCGCTCAGCTGCAGCTCGGCCGACGCGAGCTTCGCCCGCCTCGGGATCGACCGGCTGCGCTTTTTTCTGCGCGGCACCGCCAATGTGGCGCTGCCGCTCTACGAGCTCTTATGCGGCCACGCGCTGTCGGTGGCGTATGCCGATGGCCCGAGCGATCCCGCGCCGACGATCATGCCCGCTGCGGCAATCGAGCCGGCCGGGTTCGCGCCGGAGGAGGCGCTGCTGCCATGGCCGGCGCGCAGCTTTGCCGGGTTTCGCCTGCTGACCGAGTATTTCGCCTTTCCGGAGAAATTCCTGTTTGTCGATTTCGCCCGCATGGAGGGAAAAACCCTGCTGGCCGACAGCCGCCATCTCGAGATCTTCGTCTATCTCGACCGCGCCATGCCGGAGCTCGAGCGAGCGGTCGGCCCCGATGCGCTGGCGCTCGGCTGCACCCCGATCGTCAATCTGTTTGCGCAGCGCTGCGAGCCGATCCGGCTGACCCATGCCGACACCGAATACCGCATCGTGCCGGATGCGCGCCGCCCCGCCGCGCTGGAGGTGTGGCAGGTCGAGCGCGTGCGCGAGACCGGCGCCGACGGCAACGCGCGCTCGTGGCGGCCATTTTACCGGCTGACCCACAGCGATCCGGACGAAGCGGTGCAAGCGGGCTTTTATCACCCGGTTCGCCGCGACACCGCGGCGCCGCTGACCGGCAGCGAGGTCTACCTGGCGCCTTACGACCCCGGCTTCGATCCGGATGCGCCAGCCGATTCGGTGCTTTCGATCGACGCGCTCTGTTTTAACCGCGACCTGCCGAGCGCGTTGCCGTTTGGCGGCGGTCGCCCGGAGCTGCACCTGGTCGAGGGCTCGGCCGCAGTCTTGTCGCTGTCCTGTCTGACCGCCCCGACGCCGACCTTGCGTCGCCCGCTGCGCGAACGGCGCTTTTGGCGGCTGGTCTCGCATCTCTCGCTCGGCCACCTTTCCGTGGTCGGCGGCGCCGAGGGCGCCGCAGCCCTGCGCGAGGTCCTGCGGCTCTATGATTTGCGCGATACCGCCGAGTCCCGAGCGGCGATCGACGCGCTCGCCGGGGTCGCCGCCGCACCGGGAGCGGCACGCATCCCGGGCGCCCGCGCCGGCGCGTTCTGCCGAGGGCTCGATGTGACGCTCGAATTCGAGCAGCGGCCCTGGCAGGGCGGCGGGCTCTATCTGCTCGCCGCCGTGCTCGATCGCTTTCTGGCGCTGCACGCGACGGTGAATTCCTTTGTGCGAACCAGCGTCGTTCTGCGCGGCCGCGGCGGCCGTGCCGCAGCCTGGCCGGCGCGGGCCGGGATGCGCGTGCTGCTCTGATGCCGGCGGACTTGACGCCACAGGGGCGATCCCCGTCCGCCCGGCTCTCTGCCGAGCCGCGGCGGTTCGCGTTCGACGCTGCGGTGCGGGTGCTGACGCATGCGGCCAAGACCGCCGACCCGGCCGAGGCGGCGCGCTTTCGCTCGGCGCCGGGGCTCGCCTACCCGCCGGCCGACGTCGTCGCCATCGAGCCGCCACCCGATGGCCGGCCGCCGCAGGTCACGGCCGGGATGATCGGGCTCACCGGCGTCTCGGGCGTGCTGCCGCGGCCCTACACCGAGTTCCTGACCGCGAGCTTGCGCCACCGTTCGGCGGCGCTGCACGAGTTTCTCGATCTCCTCTCGCACCGTCTCGTCGCGTTTTTTGCCGGCGCCGGCGCGAAATATCGTCTCAACCGTGCAGCCGAGACAGCGGCTGCGGCGCGCCCGCCCGAACCGGACCGGGTTGCCGAGGCGCTGTTGGCGCTGACCGGCTACGCCACCCCGCATCTGGCGCCGCGCCTCGCTGTCGGGGTCGAGCCGCTGCTCTATTACGCCGGGCTCTTCGCCGGCCGGCCGCGCTCGGCGGAAAAGCTCGCGGCACTCGTGTCGGACTGGCTCGGCCGCAAGGTCGAGGTGGTGCAGTTTGCCGGGGCCTGGCTGCCGCTGCCGCCCGATCAGCGCACCGCACTCGCCGCGGGCCGCAAACCCGGCGCCTGGAACCGCTTGGGCGTCGATGCCGCGATCGGGGTTCGCGCCTGGGATTTGCACGCCCGCATCATCCTGCGCATCGGTCCCCTCGATCGAGCCTCGTTCGAGGCGCTGCTGCCGGACCGCCCCGGCCTGCAGCGGCTGGTGTCCCTGGTCCGCGCCTTTCTCGGCTTTGAGATCGGCTTTGCCGTCAATCCGGTGCTGGCGGGGCCAGAGGTGCCGCCGCTGCGGCTCGACCCGCGCGCCGATGCGCCGCCGCGGCTCGGCTGGAACTCGTGGATTGCCGCACCCGAAGCTCCGCCGCTGGGGCTGCGCCGCGCCGACGCCGCCGACGCCCTGTTCGAGGCGGAGATCGTTGAGGCCGAAGAGCTGGCCGGGCGGGCTCGCCATTGACCAGCTCGGTCGGCGGCCCCTGGGGCGGCGGCTATGTGACCGACGTGCCCTATATTCCGGGCTATTATCGGCACCAGTCGCCGCTGCATCTCAACCTCGCCTGTCTGCTTGGCGGCGTGGCCGGGATCGAAATCGGCCGCGGCACACCGCTTTCATATCTGGAGCTCGGCTGCGGCCATGGCTTTGGCGCGCTGGCGCTCGCCGCGTGCAACCCGTCCTGGCAGGTGACCGGCGTCGATTTCAACCCGGCTCACATCGCCGCCGCGCACGCCATGGCGGCCGAGGCCGGGATCGCCAATGCCCGATTTATCGAGGCCGACTTCTCCACGCTCGCCGACCGGCCGCGCGCGGATGAGGTGCCGCAGGCCGACGTCGCCACGCTTCACGGTTTGTGGAGCTGGGTGACCGATCCGGTCCGCGCCGGGATCGTCCGCCTGATCGATGCCAAGGTTCGGCCGGGCGGGGTCGTGCATGTCAGCTACAATTCGCTCCCGGCCTGGCAGACGGCGCTCGGCATGCAGCGCCTGGTGAGCGAAGCCGGGGGGAGGCTGGCCGCGCCGAGCGACCGGCAGGCCCAGGCCGGGTTGGAAATCGTGCGGGCGCTGGCCGCGGCAAAGGCGCATCACCTAACAGGGTCGCCTTTTGTCGACTCCTTGCTGGAGCACGCTAAGCACGGCCATTCGTCCTATCTGGCGCATGAATACATGAACCAGGCGTGGCGGCCCTGCTTTCACGCCGATCTTGTCGCGGCGCTGGCGCCGGCCAAGCTCGATTGGGCAGGGTCCGCGCTGCTGCTCGAAAATTTTTCCCCGCTCACCCTGTCGGATGAAATCCGCACGGTCTCCGCCCGGTTCGACGACCCGGTCATGCGCGAGCTGATCAAGGACATGTGCCTGCCGCGCGGCCTGCGCCAGGATGTGTTTGTGCGCGGCGCGCGCCGCCTGCGCCCCGAGCAGCGCGACGCCGCGCTGGGCGATGTCGTTCTCGGCCTGTTGTGCCCCGAGCCGCAGTTCAGCTGGGAATTCGAGGTGCCGTCCGGTCAGGCGACGCTCGACCGCGGCTTTTTCGGCCCGATCGTTGCGGCGCTCGATCATGGCCCGCGGCGGGTGCGCGACCTGCTCGACCTGCCGGGCCTGCCGCGGCGCGACAATCCGGGCGAGCTCGTCGGCATGCTGGTCGGCACCGACCAGGCGCTGCCGATGCTCGCACCCCCCGGCGAGCCGGACCCGCAGGTGGCCCGGTTCAACCGAGTGGCGGCAAAGCGGCTCGCACATTCCGGGAACCTCGACAGCGGCATCGCGCTTGCCGCTTCCGGCACCGGGGCGCCGCTGCCCTGCACGATGCTTGATCTGTTTGTGGCCGCGCGCCTTGGGGAGGAGCACAGGCCCGATCCCGCGGGTTGGGCCGCGACACTTGGCGCCGCGCGGCCGGAAGCGGAGCAGCAGCGGCTGCGCCAATTCATCGACCGGCTGATCGTCGAACGCGCCCCGGTCTGGCGCCGCCTCGGCGGGCTTGCCAGCGCCGCGCCGTGAGCAGCCCGATCGGGTGCGGCGGCTTCATGCTATATCGTGCCGATGCCTGATCCGGATTCCCGCTCACACCCGCCGGAAAATGGCGAAGCAACGCGTCTCTCCCCGTCGCCGGCGGCGCCGGCCACGGTGCTGCAGCCGGGGGCCGTCCTCGGCAACACCTATGTCATCGAGGCGCTGCTCGGCCGGGGCGGCATGGGCGAGGTATACCGCGCGACCCATGCCGAGCTCGGCACCGAGCACGCGATCAAAATCATGCTGCCGAGCCTCGCCGACGACCCGAAGATCGTCCAGCTGTTTCGCGAGGAGGCGCGCAAGCTCGGCCGCGTCAACAACGATGCGATCGTCAATTACGAGGGGTTTTTCCGCGACGAGCACGGGCTGCGCTATCTGGTCACCGAGTTTGTCCACGGCGAATCCTTGGCGCAGATTCTGCGGCGCAGGCGCCTCGAGCCGGACGAGGTGCTGCGGTTGCGCGACCGGCTGGCCTCCGGCCTTGCCGCGGCGCATGAGATGGACATCGTCCACCGCGACGTGTCGCCGGAAAACATCCTGCTGCCCGAGGGCCGGGTCGATCGCGCCAAGCTGATCGATTTCGGCATCGCCAAGGCGATGGGCCCGGCAAATGCGACCGTGCTCGGCGGCGAGTTCGCCGGCAAATACTCCTATGTCTCGCCCGAGCAGGTCGGCCTCTTTGGCGGAGAGGTCGATCTGCGCTCGGACATCTACAGCCTCGGCCTGGTGCTCGCGACCGCCGCGATCGGCTTTGGCAAAAAGCTCGATATGGGCTCTTCGCCAGCGACGATGATCGCTGCACGCCAGCTTGCGCCCGATCTGTCGGAGGTGCCGGCGCCGCTGCGCCGGTTCATCGCCCCGATGCTGGCGCCCCGGCCCGACGACCGCCCGCCCTCGATGCGCGCCTTGCCGGGGGCTGCCGGCGATCATCTACGAGCCTCGGTCACGGGGTCGGCCACCGTCCCGGTGCGGTCAGCAAAGCGGCGCGCCTTCCTGGCGCTCGCGGCGGTCGCCGGCGCGATCGTGCTGATTGTCGCCGCGCTAGCGCTCGTCCGCATGCTAGCCCCGCCGCCCTCGATCGACCGGCTGCGCGCCAGCCTTGCGGCAGCAACCGCCGGCTATCAATGCGCATCGCTCGATTACACGCTCGGCCCGGACCGGTCCGCGCGCATCTCGGGCTATGCGGCAACACCCGCGGATATCGACCGGCTGCGCCACGCGGTGGACGGCATCGGCGGCCTTGCCAAGGTGGATTTCGCCGTGGGCCTTCGCGCCTGGCCCTATTGCGAGGCGCAGGCGATCCTGCGGCCGCTGGTGCAGCGCCTGCCGCGGGTTGCCGCAAGCGTTTCGCTCGCTCCCCCAGGGGGCGGGGCAGGGGGCGCGGCGCGTCTCGGCCAGCCGCTCTACGTCGATGTGCGCGCGCCGAGCTTCGACGGGTTTATCTACATCGATTACTTCGACAGCGAAGGCGACGTGCTCCACCTGTTGCCCAACAGCGAGGACCGGCTGAACTTCAGGCCGGCGCAAAATCACCTGGTGCTGGGCAAGCCGCCTCTGGCGCGATGCTGGATCCTGGGCGGCCGCACCGGCGAACAGCTGATCACCTTGGTCGCCACCGCCGAGCCGCTGTTCCCCAACCGGCGGCCAGAAGTCGAGAACGCGCGCGATTATCTTGAGGCCCTGTCGCAGGCGATCGCGATGTTGCCTGCCGGGCACAGCACCGCGGCAACCGATTTCTTTCCGCTGGAGGCCGCATCGCCCGTTGCGCCTCGCACTACCGGCTGCCGCTCGTAAAGCGGGTATCCCTTTGCACGCTCCCGGTCACCGCGGCGGTTGACTTCGGCTTTGGCGCGGGCAACGGTTCGGGCAGTCCGCACCGAGCTCATGCCTATAGGGAGCCCGAGGATGAAATTGGCGATCGCGCTCAGGGTCTCGCCCACCACCGGGATCGATATGGAGCTGGTGGCCGAGGCGGAGCGGCTCGGCTACGCGGCGGTGTGGTGCGGCGAAGCCTATGGCACCGACGCGGTGTCGCCGGTCGCCTGGGTCTTGGCGCGGACCACGCGCATCAAGGCCGGCACCAGCATCATGCAGATGGCCGCGCGCACCCCCGCCTGCGCGGCGATGACCGCGATGACCTTGCAGGCGCTCTCCGGCAACCGGTTTTTGTGCGGCATCGGGCCGTCCGGGCCGCAGGTGGTCGAGGGCTGGCACGGCGTGCCGTTCGGCAAGCCGCTCGCCCGCACCCGCGAATACATCGCGATCATCCGCCAGATATTGGCGCGCAAGGCGCCGCTCGAATTCGCCGGCGAGCACTATCAAATCCCGTATGCCGGGCCGGGCGCGACCGGGCTCGGCAAGCCGCTCAGAAGCATCATCCACGGCGACCCGAGCCTGAAGATCTACACCGCGGCGGTCGCCCCGGCTGGGCTGCGCACCGCCGGCGAAGTCGCCGACGGCACCTTGCCGTTTTTCATGTCGCCCGAAAAGGCCGAGGCGGTCACCGGACCGGTGCTTGCCGGCATGGCCAAGGCCGGCCACGGCAAGACCCTCGCGGATTTCGACCTCGCTCCCTATGTGCGGGTGGCGCTCGGCGACGACATAGCCGCCTGCCGCGACGCGATCCGGCCCAATTTCGCGCTCTATATCGGCGGGATGGGGGCGCGCTCGAAGAATTTCTACAACGATCTGGCCAAACGGATGGGCTACGAGGCGGCGGCAGCAACGATCCAGGACCATTACCTCTCGGGGCGGCGCAAGGAGGCCGAGGCCGCCGTCCCCGACGCGCTGATCGAGGAGACCTCGCTGATCGGGCCGAAGGAGCGGGTTCGCGACCGGCTGCAGGCCTGGAAAGAGATCGCCAAAGACCACCAGGTCGGCTCATTGGTGCTGGCTGGAGCCGACGTCGCGGCGTTGCGCGTCGTTGCCGAGGCGGTGCTGTGAGGTGATCGGCCGGCGCGCTCGGCGGTCCGATCGCGCGACTGGGCGGCTGATGGCGTTCAGGTTCTAAGCTGGAGGACATCGATCATGACCAGCGTCGATGCAAACCGCGTCGTCCTGACCGGTGAAAATTCGGTCATTCGTCTCAACGAGGACGACAGCGACGCGTTCACCACCAACGCGACGTTCTGGCGGCTGCTCGCCTCCGGGGCGGGGCCCGGTCATGTCCTCTACCTGAAGAGCGAGCTGACGGAGGCGCGCTGGCGAATTTACTCGGACAACATCGCGATGGCGCGCTGGCTGCAATCGACGGTGCTGGGCGCGATCAATGCCGAGCTGCGCGACCCGACGGTCCCGGTGATCGAGGCGCAATTCAGCAAGTCCGGGGACACCCGCGATTTCTGGACCGAGCGTCTCAAGGCCCGCGGCGAAGAGATTGCGCTGACCTGGTACCAGCTGGGGGAGCCGTTTCTGGTCCACACCCAGCCCAATGCGATTCCGGGGCGGCCCTATGGCATGTGCACGGTGCTGATCCCCGCGCTCGGCGCGCGGCTGACCCGCAACGGAATCGAAGCGAAAGGCCGCCCCTGGCCAAGGGATCGCGAAGGCCGTGCCTCCAGCACCAGCGTCCTCGGGCTGTGCGAAAGCTGGACCGAGGCCGGATAGGCGCGCCCCGGCGCCAGATGCGTTCAAGCCAGACGCGCTCCAGATCGAGAAGAAGCCAATGACCGAATTGCTTACCCCCGTCGCTGACGCAGTCCGCTGCAGCGGCTTTGCCTTTGTCCAGGCGCCTGAAATGGCGGCACTACTGGAGATAGAGGGGCTGCGCGGCTGGGAAACGTTCGCCGCCAGCTGGAACGATCTCGGCGTCGACACCTACATGGCCGATGGCGGACGCTATCGCCGCCGCCGCTTTGCCGCGTTTCGCGCGGGCCCGGCGGGGATCGTGCGCAAGCCGCACCAGCCGCATTATCAGAGCCAGGACTACAACCCCCTCAATGGCGGCATCGAGCGCTGGTTCGAGCCGGTGACCGACGCCGCCGCCCGCCATCCGGCGCTGACCGCGATCCTGCGCACCAGCCACGAATTGTTTGACCGGCTGACCCCGGCTGCGGTCCGGCCCGAGGCCTGGCATGTCGAATTGCACCAGTTCCGCATCGAGGCGCATCCCGGCCAGGCGGGCCGCCCGACCCCGGAGGGCATGCACCGCGACGGCGTCGATTGGGTGCTGGTGCTGATGGTCCGGCGCGAGAACATCGAGAGCGGAGAGACCACGATCTACGATCTGGCCAGGCGCCCGCTCGGCAGCTTTACCCTGACCCAGCCGCTCGACTCTGCCCTGGTCGATGACAGCCGGGTGTTTCACGGCGTCACCGCGGTCGAGCCGCTCGACCCGCTGCTGCCGGCTTATCGCGACGTGCTGGTGGTGACCTTCCGCCGCGAATAGCGCCGATCGAGACGAATGGTTTCAGACGCGTCAAGCTGCTATTGCAGACCATTACTGATCAGGCAGAATACTGAGCAGCGGCGGTACGTCATGCGATGACCCCACAGGCTCGCACCACAGAGAGCCCATAGCGGGCGGTTTACGAACGTGAGGTCGATTAGCAATAGCCTTGACAGCATCTATACATTGCTCAAGGCTTGAAAAAACAGCGGATAGAACACCATTTCTCGCGGTTGTCCGGCCGTCATCATCAATATACCAGCAAGTAACCACATTTTGATTATCTTTACTCGCCGTGATTTAGCAGGATCGGCCGGTATACGTTAGCTTTACGTTCACGAGCATTGATCTGCGCAAACCTATAGCGCGGACAAGCGTGCGGTAGTGCGTGACTGCAAAGCGAGCAGCGTCGCCAATGTCACGATCCGCAACCCTCTGAATGGAGCTATCGCTGATGGTGACCTTCCGCCGTGAGCAGGCCGGATGGTCGGATTGCAGCTATTCTACCTTCGCCGAGCCCGAGCGGGTGCGGCGAACTGGTAAGCCGGTTAGGGGTGCGCGTGCAACAGGATTTGCGTTGCCGTCCAAATCATCCCACCGACGGCCAGTGCCGCGGCGATGCCGACCCCGATCACCCATTTGATCAGGCGCAGCTCGAGTTCCGCGAGATCGGTCTTGGTCGCCAGGTTCGAAAGGTCGAGATCCTGCGCCAGCCGCACCGCGCGCGTGACCGCCTCGGCCTGCGCGTCGGTGAAGCCCGAGGCCTTCAGGTCCTTGACGAGCTCATGCGTGTCGAGCGTGCTGATCATCGCCACGGCAATGTAGCGACGTTGCCGGTGCCCGCCTAGCCGAGGGGCTGTTCACGGCGCAAAGGCAGCAGATCCGCGATCCCGATGTGCTGGTGCCGGTTCGCCGCGAATAACGCGGCTCTCAGGGAAACCGGACGGCTCCGCGGGATTGGCTAGGGGTGCGCGTGCAGCAGGATTTGCGTCGCCGTCCAAATCATGCCGCCGACGGCCAGCGCCGCGGCGACACCGACACCGATCACCCATTTGATCAGGCGCAGCTCGACCTCGGCGATCTCGCGCCGCAGATCGGCAATGTCGGTCTTGGTCGCGAGGTTTGAAACATCGAAATCTTGGGCCAGCCGCACCGCGCGCGTGACCGCCTCAGCCTGCGCGTCGGTGAAGCCCGAGGCCTTCAGGTCCTTGACGAGCTCATGCGTGTCGAGCGTGCTGATCATCGCGACGCGGCAATCTAGCGACATTGGCGGCTTCCGCCCAGCCGGCGCGCGGCTCTGCCGGCCTCGCCGTGACGACGATCAAAGTTATGCGGGCGCCCAGAAGCGGGCTAGGATCGCCGATCAACCAGCGCAGGGAGTTTGCCGAATGTCGCAGCATCACGTTTTGCGGGCCAGCCCGGAGACCTGCCATTGGGGGTTTTTCGATGCCGGGTTGGCGCCGGTGCTGAGCGTCGCCTCGGGCGACACGGTGACCATCGACAGCGTCTCAGGCGGGCCCGATATCCTGCCTTCCGACAGTCGCTTTGACATTTTGCCCGAGCACCGGGCAATTCACGACGCGGTCGAGCCGCGGCTCGGCGCGCACATCTTGACCGGCCCGATTGCGGTCGAGGGGGCAGAGCCCGGCGACACCCTGGCGATCGAGATCCTGACCATCGACCCTCGGCAAAATTGGGGCTACACGCGGATTCGCCCGCTCAGCGGCACCCTGCCCGAGGATTTCCCGGTGCGGCGCACCTGGCACACCGCGATCGACCGGCAGCGCGGCATCGCGACCGTGCCGTGGGGCGCCGAGATCGAGCTTGCCCCATTTTTCGGTGTCATGGGGGTGGCGCCGCCGCCGGTCTACGGGGCGGTGACCTCGGTCGTGCCGCGCGAGTTCGGCGGCAACATGGATTTGAAGGAATTGACCGCCGGCACCACCCTCTACCTGCCGGTGTGGACCCCGGGCGCCTTGTTTTCGGCCGGTGACGGCCACGGCGTGCAGGGCGACGGCGAGGTTTGCGTGACCGCGCTCGAAACCGCCTTGACCGGCACTTTTCGTCTCAATCTACACAAGGGCACCGGCATCGACCTGCCGCGCGCCGAGACGCCGACGCATCTGATCACGATGGGCTTCAACGAAGACCTTGACGACGCCGCCAAGACCGCGCTGCGCCAGATGATCACCCTGATCGGCGAGCGCATCGGGCTCGGGCGCGAGGACGCCTACATGTTCTGCAGCCTCGCTGTCGACATGCGGGTGACCCAGCTGGTCGACGGCAACAAGGGCATCCACGCGATGCTGCCCAAGCGCTATGTCAACGGCCGGAATTAGGCGTCCGGCGGCTAGGACGAGTTGCCGATGACCGCGGCCACAGTCCCCGCGGAGCTGCTCGATCCGCTGGTCGCCTATTTCCGTCCGCAGCGGGTCATCCTGTTCGGCTCCGCGGCCCGCGGCGAGGCCGGCCCGGACAGCGACCTCGACCTGCTCGTCATCGTCGATGACGACACCCCGGCCGAGAAGCTGACCATCTCGGCCGGGTTCGAGGCGCGTCGGTCCTATAGCGAGGCGGCCGACGTTTTTCCGGTGCGGGCCGCCACCTTCGAGCGCAACCGCACGATCGTCGGCACGCTGGCGGCCGAGGCCGATATAGACGGGATCGTCGTCTACGGGCCGCCCTTGGAGCCTCCCGCGATGCGAACCCCGGACCCGAGTGCCCGCTGGGCAGCCGTCGAGCGCTGGCTCGCCGTCGCCGAGCGCGACCGCGAGGCGGTGTTGGTTGTTTTGTCCTCGAGTTCGGCGTTGCATGGCATTGCCGCGTTTCATTGCCAGCAGGCGGTCGAAAAACTGCTGAAGGGATTTCTCGTTCTCGCCCGCAAACGGTCGCGCAAAACCCATTCCTTATCTGAGCTGGGCGCCATGGCCGAGGCCAGCTTTCCCGACATCGCCGAGCATGTCGCCGCGGCAAAAGACTGGAGCAAATGGGCGGTCGAGTACCGCTACCCCTCGGAGCAGGGCGCTGCCGCACCCGAGCCCGACGAGCAGGAATTGCGCCGCGCTCTGACGGTGATCGAAGCGCTGGCCACTCGCCTGCGCGCCGAGCGTCCGCAGAATTCCGACGCCTGAAAACGCCGCGATCGCGGTGGCGCGAATTAGAAAGCAAGCGCCGGATAGAGCCGGGCCATTGCCTGCGCCATGTTACGCCCGTGAACGAGAGAGGAGCGGGTGATGCTCGATTTCGACGAATGCTGGGCGGCGCTGGAGCAGCGCGACGGCGCCGCTGCCGGGCGGTTTTTCTACGGTGTCATGACAACCGGCGTCTATTGTCGGCCGGGCTGCACGTCGCGGCTGCCATTGCGCCGCAACACCGCGTTTTTCGAGACGATCGAGGCCGCCGAAGCGGCAGGGCTGCGCGCCTGCAAGCGCTGCCGCCCGACCGACGCCTCGACTGCCTCGCGGCATCTCGCGGCGATCGAGAAGGCGTGCGCGCTGCTGCGCGCGAGCGAGACGATGCCGACCCTTGCCGAGCTCGCCTCCGCGGCGGGGATCAGCCGGTTTCACTTTCACCGGCTGTTCAAGCAGGTGACCGGCGTCACGCCACGCGACTATGCCCGCACCCACCGGCTCGGCCGGCTGGGCCAGCGGCTCGACGCCGGCGAGAAGGTGACCGAGGCGATCTATGCCGCCGGGTTCGGGTCAAGCTCGCGCGCCTATGAGGCGGCACCGGGCGCGCTCGGCATGACCCCGGCGGCGCGCCGCCGCGGCGGCGACGGCGAGACGATCCGCTTTGTCACGGTCGTGACCCCGCTCGGCTGGGCATTGGTGGCCGCCACGGCGCGCGGCGTGTGCTTGACCGCGCTCGGCGACGACCGCGAGAGCCTCGCCGCGACCGTCCGGCAGCGCTTTCCGGCGGCGGCGGTGGTTGCCGAAGACCCCGGTCTCAAGGACTGGGCCGACCGGGTCGTGCGCTTTATCACCGATCCCGGCCGCACTCTCGACCTGCCGCTCGACATCCGCGGCACCGCGTTTCAGGCGCGAGTCTGGCGGGCTTTGCAAAAAATCCCGCTCGGCTGCACCGCGAGCTATTCCGAGATCGCCCGGGTGCTGGGCCAGCCCAAGGCGGTGCGCGCGGTGGCGCAGGCTTGCGCGGCCAACAATCTGGCGTTGCTGGTGCCGTGCCACCGGGTGATCCGCGAGGATGGCGACCTCGCTGGCTATCGCTGGGGGGTGGAGCGCAAGCGGGCCTTGCTCGAGCGCGAACGGGAAGCGGCGGCGGGCGATGCCGCGGCCTGACGCGGCGGCCGACCGCGTCGCCGCGATCGAATGGCCGGCGGTGGCGGCCGCGCTCGACGAGCGCGGCTATGCCACCGTCCCGGCCTTGCTCGATGCCGAGGAATGTCGCGGGCTCGCCGCCCTCTATGCCGACGATGATGCGTTTCGCAGCCGGGTCGTCATGCAGCGCCACGCCTATGGGCGCGGCGAATATAAATATTTCCGCTATCCGTTGCCGGAGCTGATCGAGGCGCTGCGCCGGGCGATCTACCCGCAGCTGGCGCCGATCGCCAATCGCTGGCGCGAGCGGCTGCACGAAGCCGAAACGCTGCCGCCGGCGCTCGACGCCTACCTCGCCCAATGTCACCGCGCCGGGCAGCAGCGGCCGACCCCGCTGCTTCTCAAATACGGCGCCGGCGACTACAACTGCCTGCACCAGGACCTCTATGGCGCGCTGGTGTTTCCGCTGCAGCTGACCGTGCTGCTCAGCGATCCGGCGCAAGGGTTTACCGGCGGCGAGTTCCTGCTGGTCGAGCAGCGGCCGCGCATGCAGTCGCGCGCCGAGGTGGTGCCGTTGCAGCAGGGCGGGACGGTGATCTTCCCGGTGCATCACCGCCCGGTCGAGGGCGTGCGCGGACCCCATCGCGTGACCATGCGCCACGGCGTCAGCCGGGTGCGCAGCGGCGAGCGCTATACCCTCGGCATCATCTTTCACGACGCAGCTTAGACCGGCGTGCCTGATGGGATCTGGCGCGGTGACGCCTTGATCCGACGACGAGCGGCTCGGCCCTCGAAAAGCTGTCCCCAGGCTCATCTACACGGCGGCTGCCAAAGCCCGTGCAATGCTGAAGTAAGCATATGTTAGCCGGCTGGTGCGAGGGTAGGCCTCGGCCGGCGGTCCAGAACGCACGCTCAGGAGGGCAGGGCCGGCTCGCCGACGACTGGAGCGGGTGAGGGAGGGTTCTTTGCAAGCAGCAGCTATGGTTGGCGCCGACGGGCCAGGGGCGTCGGCGCTGCGTCGCCGGCGCGGTCGGGCGGTCGCGGGGCTGTTCGGATCGACCGCCAAACCACGCGCATAGCGCGGTCCCGTGGGCTTCCCAACCTTTGCCGTTCTCCGACGCAGGCGCATGCGGCCGCAGCATGCGGTCGTTGCGCTGAGCATGGTGCTGGTCGTCGCGTATGGCGTCGGCACCTTCCGGTCCGAGCAGCGCTCCTATCGCCGGGCTGTGGCTGATGCCGCAGCGACACTGGAGAAAACGGCGCGTTTGGCGGCGATCGGCACCGGTCGTTCGCGGTGGGAGATGGATGCAATGCGGCGATGGCGCGCGGAATGCGCCACCGCGACAGTGGCGTTCGGGTTGTTCGCGCTGACCGCCGCCATCCTTGCCTGGCTTGCGGCAGGCGCCTTGCGTCGCGGTCAGTTCGCGGCCGCCGTTGCGCGCCGCAACGAGGCGCGGCTGAGGCGTCAGAATAGGCTGCTGCAAAGCACCCTTGAGAGTATTGGGGAAGGCCTCGGCGTGTTCGACGATCGCGGGCGCCTGATCGCGCGCAATCACCGGTTTAGCGAGCTGCTGGAATTGCCGGCCGATTTGGCCACACGGGCCACCTTGCGCGAGATCTTGAAGGTCCAGGCGGAGCGTGGGGATTTCGGCGAGGTAGAGCCGCAAGCGGAAGTCGATCGCCGCCTCGAGCAATTTTATCAGGAGGTGCCGATAGTCAAGGAACGGTTGACGCCGGCTGGGCGAACCTTGCAAATCCGGCGGGGTCCGATGCCCGGCGGCGCCGTGGTTTCGGTTTATTCCGACATAACCGCGCTGAAGGCCAGCCAAAGCAAGCTGCTCGAGGCGAGGAGCCAGGCCGAGTTCGCCAATCACTCCAAAGGCGAATTCCTCGCGAACATGAGCCACGAATTGCGCACCCCGCTCAACGCCATTATCGGCTTTACCGAGATCATTGCGCAGGAGCTGTTTGGGCCGGTCGTCAATGAGAAATATCTCGAATATATCAAAGACGTGCACGCCAGCAGCCTGCATCTGCTATCGATCATCAACGACGTCCTCGACATGTCGAAAATCGAGGCGGGCAAGCTTGAGCTCCAAAAACAAGCTGTCACCCTCCAGGACTTGATTGCCGAAGTCGTTCGCATTGTGCATGAGCGGGCCAGCAGCCGCGGCGTCGAGTTGGTAACCGAAATAGCCGCCAAACCGATTGTGATTTGGGCTGACGAGCGTTCGATGAAGCAGATTTTCCTCAACCTATTGTCGAACGCCATCAAGTTTTCACATCAAGGAGGTGTGGTTCAGGTGCGTGTCGGCACCGGACCAGCCGCCACGACGGTCATCGAGGTCGAGGATCACGGCATCGGCATGGCCGCCGACGAGCAGGTGCGCGCATTGCAGCCTTTTGGCCAGGCAAAGCCGGCAACGACGCGCGATTATGGCGGCACCGGGCTGGGGCTGCCGATCACCAAGGGCTTGGTCGAAGCGCATGGCGGGACGCTGGCCATCAGCAGTCGCTCGGGCGAGGGGACGACAGTTCGCCTCGCGCTGCCGATCGAGGAGGCAAGAATGATTGCCGAAGGCACATCGCCGGCCCGCTCCGAGGTCGCGCCCGCCGGTTGAGGGCGCCAACGTCAATGAGGCTGCGCTTTCGGCCGATGGCTCGCACCCGCCGCGGCTCCTATTCCAAGGCGGGCTTATCGATTGGCCCGGTGTGTGCGACGCGAAACAGCAGGATTGCCGGGAACATCGCCACGGCGCCGATCGCCAAAATTCGGAAGCACCCGGTATAAGCGGCAAAAGTGGCGGCTTGGAGCGCGGACATCGAGGATGCCGCCGCGATCGTGCCGGGGTGCAGCAAGGTGCGCTCAATCCTCGCCTGCAGCACGGCCGTCATCACTGCCACCCCGGCGGCGCACCCCAATTGCCGCGACAGGCTGTACACCCCGGCGGCATCGGTCCGCAGATCGGGGCCAAGGGTGGAAAAGGCGAGCGTCGCCAGCGGGGTGAACAACATCCCGACGCCGACGCCTTGCGCCGCGCTGGTCGCGGCCAGCCATAATTCTCCCCCTTGGGGAGACACCCGCGACATCAATTCGAGCGCGGCGCCGGTCACCGCCCAGCCGATCGCCATCAGAGCGCGATGATCGATCCGATCGATCACGTAGCGCATGGCGAGCATCATCGCCATCGTGCCAACACCGCGCGGGGCGATCGCCAGGCCAGCCTGTGTTGCGTCCCAGCCGAGCGGCCCTTCGCTCAACGCCGGCACAAACACGATGGTCGTGAACAGCAACGCCCCGAGCATAAAGGTGTAGGCCGCCGCGAGAGTAAAATTGCGGTCGCGAAACAGCTCGAACCGGAACAGCAGAAAACGCGATCGCCGGCACTGGATCGCAATCGCGCCACAGGCGAGCGCGGCGAGCGCCGCTTCGGCGACGGTCTCCGGGGTCGGCGGCCACAGGCGGCCGATGCTGCGCTGGAGCGCCAGTTGCATGGCGCTCACCGCGATCGTCAAGAGCGTGATGCCGATCCGGTCGATCGGGCCGCCGCCGTCCGGCGCCGGGCGCGATGGAACCGACCCCAGGCCAAAAATCGCGATCGCTCCGATCGGCGCGTTGACCGCAAAAATCCACCGCCATGAGGCCAGGTCGGTGATAACGCCGCCCATCAGTGGGCCCAGCATCGGGCCGGCCATAATTGTGGCGCCCCAGATCGCCAGCATCCGGCCGTGTTCGCGCTTGGGATAGATGTCGAGGATGATCGCCTGGGCCAATGGCTGCATGATGCCGCCTGCGGCGCCCTGGATCAGCCGGAACAGGATCAGCTCGTCCGGAGCGGTGGCGAGCGCGCATAGCGAGGACGCCGCCACGAACAGCGCGATCGCCGCGGTAAAGACCGGCCGCGCCCCCCAGCGGCGGCGGCACCAGCCGGTCATCAGCGCCATCACCCCCGACGCGCAAAGATAGCTGGCCATCACCCACGAGCCGAGATCGATGCCGCCGCCCAGGCTGTGCTCGAGCTGCGGCAGCGCGACATTGGCGATCGTGGCGTCGAGGGCTTGCATCGCCGTCGCGATCATCAGGGCGAGCGTCGCCTGGCGTCTGCCTGACCTCGATAAAATGCCCGTCGGGGCGCTGGTTTCAGCCGGAGCCTGCAGCGGGGCGGGCCCGCGCCTCGCGGTTGCGGGCCAGCCGCGTCGCGCCGCAGCACGGGGGGGTTTCATCGCCGGGTCGGCGACGGCTTTGCGTGATGCCGGGCAACAATGCGCGCCCCCCCGGGACGCCGCCGGTTCCGCCGCTCGCGGCGGCGGTGCTCGGCGACAAAGTCAAAGCCGCAACCATCGGCGGCCCGCCGACGGCTTTTTGCTTGATCGCCGGCGGATCGACGCCGCACCGGCCGCCCCTGTATTCTGTTCACGCCGCCCCCGTTCACCGATTTTCTGATCGGCGCCATTTTGGCTTTTCCGATCAGCATAATTTCGCTGCGTCAGAAAATCGCCCGCCGGCCCGCCATCCGACCGCCGCCCATCAGTCGTTCGCAGCCGGGCTTGCCCCAGCTAGTGGCCCGATCGAAGCGCTTGGTTCCCAAGCGTTTCGCGAATCGGCCCACCACACCAATAAGTTGGTAGTGCGATTGAGCCAGCAGATGGGAACCATCCGTTGGCATCGCACCACTAGTCTTGTCGTGGTTGGCGACGCCGAGAGCCCAAGGCGCAGCCGCCGCCAAGGGTGGGGCCGGCCGGCCGAGATGCCAGTTATGCGCGGTGGAACCGACGATCCCGACCATCGCGTGCAATGGAGCAGAGAACCCTTAACGAATCTTGTGCGATGATGGCAGAAGACGATGTCCGCGCGGTTATTCGTTGCGGCGCTGGGATTCATCATTGGTTAATCTCTGCGGTCTAGTATACGAGATCGGCGTTCGAGCGCGCCGAGGATCGATGTCAGTGCTGCGAGGGCTGCGGTGAACCGCCTGACCATGTTGGCTACCCCGGATGGGCGCTGGGTGCTGGAGGACAGCGCCGAGTTTCTGTCTGCCTTGGGCGACCCAAATCCCGATTACGACGCCGCGGCGTTTGCGGTAAAAAACCTTGGATTTATCAAATTCCAGGTTTTGGGTGACTCGTTGGTCGAGATCGAGCTGCACCCGCGCAACGTCGAGCTGCCGCCTCTGCTTGCGGTGCAGCAGCAGCTATTGTCGTCGCGAGCTACATTGTTTCGGGTCAAATATTTCGACCAGGCATGGCATTCCGAAATCACATCCTCAAAAGAAGGGGCGGTGTCACGTCTGTCGGAATTGTGCGCGCCGGTGTTCTCGCCTGCGCCCAACGAAAGATTCATTATAGAACCACAAGACTTCTCCAGATTATGCTCGGAGGAGTCAAATAATCTGCGGGCTCTGGCGCAGAAGTGGCGAGTTTCCTTCGCTCAATTCGATCCGAGCATCACGGCCTTGGCCCTGCGGCACAATCTCCTCTCGCGGTTGATCATCATCGGCATCATGCCCCAAGGGCGCGGGCCAAGGTTCCGCTTTATCGGTGACGGCCACCGATGGATGGGGACCTATCTTCTCGACGGCGTCGGCGAAAGCGTAGAAAACCAGCCCGATAAGGAATACGGCGAGTGGGTCGGGGAAACTTACAAAGCGGTGGCCGCTTCGGGCCAGCCCCGCTACGATCTTGTTACAGCGATGCTGCAGTTCGAGAACGAAGCGGGACGGCCGCGGCGTACAATCCGCTACGAGCGGCTGTTGCTGCCGTGGAAGACGCCGTCTGAGGAGGTGTTCGTGACAATGTGCTCCAAGCCGGTCGACACGCCTGCCGTTTCGGACTCCTCGTACTCGGAGACGGACAGTTTGGTTGCCAGGAATGCGGCAAACTCCTGGTAAGTCGCGTCGGCTCCAGTGTAAGCGAGCGCGATCTCGCCAAAATGCGAGCCTGGATACGTAATCTTAAAGCTGAGATTATGATGCCCATAGCTGGCGGCTAGCCCTTTTTTTAAGTTCGCTTCAGCGATAAAGCAGAACGACCAGTCGATCGGCCAACGCGCAAAGGCGTATGCTTTGGCCACCCGCGGGATCAGCTGCGAGAGATGCCGCCCCCGATAGTCGGGCCGCACCCACGAGGCGGACCCGCAAATCGCGACCCCGGTTATCAGCCGCGCGGCCGGTGCTGTGATGATGCAGCGCCGGCCATCGTAACCCATCTCGTCGGCCCGCTCCGCCAGGTTCGTGTCCGGCCAATAATAGATCCGGCCTGCCCAGGTTGCGACGATGTCGCCGAAGTCGTTTTCGCCCGATACCCAGAAAGCGTTCTCCGAGTTCAAGTCCGCCAGCTCCGGATTGACCATGTCAAACAGCGGGTACCAGCTTCCTTTGGCAATGTGTTGGGCGTTCAGGAACGCCAGTTCGGCGAAATCATGGCGCAACCGCAAGCGGATCCCTGCATCGCGCGCGGCCTTGTCGCCTTCGAGCACGAAGCGCGCGAGCAGGCGGGGTGGGCCGTGCTTGATCGTCAGCGCATCCGGCAGGCGCAGATTGTTCTCGGGAACAATATTTGGATAGATCTGGCTCATCTCTCTGCTCCGAGGCCAAGAGTTCCGGCGTCGCCGGTGATTATCCGGGCGACCGATCGATCATCGACTGATATTGACAGAATATCGACATCTTTTAGTAAAATGTCAAGGTAAATCGACATTTATCCAGAACCCAAAACTGGGTTTACCGTATTGTGACAGTTAATGGTGCCATTCACTTGAACGAAGACAGCTAATTGTTTGACGTTTTATTGACGAATCTTGCAACGACGTCGGCCTGCCGCCGGCTGAATTGACGTTCGTTTGACGAAATGCGGACGGATTTGGGCCCGATGCCAGCGTCGTTCCGGCACTGCGCTCCCGAGAGACCCGAAAGCACCGAAAGCACCCGATCTCCATCGCCGCGACGTTTTCGGTCCGCTCCGGCTCGAGGCTCGAAATTCGCACCGGGCGATGCCCCAGACCCCGATTTTCGCCCAAGCCGCCAAATTTGGCCCAAGCCGCCAATTTTCGCCCCACGTCGCCAATTTTCGCCCCACGTCGCCAATTTTTGCCTTGAAAGCGGCGAGGTTTAGAGAGCAGCCGATTGTTAGAAAAGGAGCGTCGCAGCTCGGCCGATCCCGGCAATTCGCCGCTATAGAGTTGAAAAACGCGTCCTTCCAAGGGTGGCGATAGCCCAGCGGTTTCGTTAATCCTCTGCCACTAAACGATTAGGCCCACGATTTTTCGGCACGCGACGGTTGGAACTCCGGATGTCATCTTAGTGTTTTTCGGGTGCGGTGGAACGAGGTTCGCCGTGAGGCATCGCGCGAACCACCCCAGCAAGGATAGGAGATTGGTAAGATGGCTATCTACGTTGAAGGCAGAGGGCGGGCGAGCGAAGCGGAACCGGTCGGCCTGCTGACCGAAGGCGCCGCGGGCATCGCGGCGATCGTCCTCGCGGTGATCGCGCTGGCCGGCGTCTCGGTCGGGATCCTGGCCTCGATCGCGACCATCGTGATCGGTGTCGGGCTGATGGTTCAGGCGTTCAACAGCGCTGCCGAGAGCTCGAGGATTGCTCAGCTCGCCGTCGGCGCGGATGTCGGCGGCGAGGTCATGGTCGACTGCCTGTGCGGCGTGGCCGGCATTATCTTGGGCATTCTCGCGCTGGTCGGGATCAGCACCGCGCATCTGCTGCCCCCTGCGCTGATCGTCTTCGGCGGTGCGCTGCTGCTCGGCGGCGCGATCAGCATGCGTCCGCGAAACCTCCCGGTTTCGACCCCCGGCGCCGAGCCGCGGATCGTCTCGTTCCAGGGGTCGGCCGCAGCCGGCGGCATGGAAGTCCTGATCGGCATCGCGGCGGTCGTGCTCGGCATCCTCGCGTTGATCTTCGTTACCGACGTCGCAGGCATCCTGTTGCTGGTGGGCCTGCTGGCGGTGGGTGTGGCCCTGCTGCTGGTCAGCGCGACGTTCAGCGGCGCCGTGATGCGGATGTTCACGGCCACCGCGGCCTGATATTCCGCACCGGCGAGGTGCCTCCGCTCGGTTTGACGGCGATCTCCATCCTGTGCAATGCAGGGTGGGGATCGCGGCTTTGCGCGGGGGCGAGCGCCTGGGTGGCGCCTTCGCTCTTGGTGTCTAGGCCACGCTCTTGGTGTCTAGGCCACGCTCTTGGTGTCTAGGCCACGCTCTTGGTGTCTAGGCCACGCTCTTGGTGTCTAGGCCTTGTGTCCCCAATCCGGCCGTTGCATTGAAGACGCTGCGTTCGAGAGCGGACGGGGGATGTCGGGATGCTGAGCCGGTGGTCGGATGCGGATAGCGAGCGGCTGGTCGATCATTACGCGGCGCACGGGATCGGGCGCGATCTGGCGTTGCGCGTCTACACCTCGCGCCTGCTCGGCCAGGACCCCAAGCTGGTCCTGCACGGTGGCGGCAACACCTCGGTCAAGACGATTGTCCGGGATCTGGTCGGTGAGGACGCGGAGGCGCTCTGCGTCAAGGGCAGCGGCTGGGACATGGCGGCGATCGAGCCCGCCGGGCTCCCTGCAGTGCGGCTGGCACCGTTGCGCAAGCTGCGCCAGCGCGACGAACTCGCCGACGACGAGATGGTGCGGGTGCAGCGCGCCAGCCTGATCGATCCCGCGGCACCCAACCCCTCGGTCGAGACCCTGCTGCACGCGTTTCTGCCCCATAAATACGTGGACCACACCCATTCGATCGCGGTGCTGAGCCTCGCCGATCAGCCCGACGCGGCGGAACGCTGCACCGATCTCTATGGCGGCCGGATGGGGCTGGTTCCCTACATCATGCCGGGTTTCCGGCTGGCCAAAGCGGCGGCCGAAATTTTCGAGTCCGATTCGGCGGTCGAGGGGCTGGTGCTGCTGAAGCACGGCATCTTCACCTTTGCCGAGACCGCACGCGAGGCTTACGAGCGCATGATCGCCGCGGTCTCGCTCGCCGAGGCGCGGCTGTCGCAACGCCGCCGCCGGACGGTATTTCCCGCCGCCCGCCTGCCGGCTGCAATCGCCGCGCCGGCGGAGGTGGCGCCGATCCTGCGCGGTGCGTGCGCCATTGCCCGGCCGAGCGAAGCCGGCGCCTACCAGCGCTTTGTGCTCGACTTCCGCGCCGGCCCGCAAGTTCTCGACTACGTCGACGGCGCCGAGCTCGGGCGTTACAGCCAGGCCGGGGTCGCCACCCCCGATCACACGATCCGCACCAAGAATTATCCGCTGCTCGTGCCGGCGCCCGAAGCCGGCCGGCTCGATGCGTTTAAGACCGCGGTTCGGGCGGCGGTCGAGCGCTTTGTCGCCGACTACCATGCGTATTTCGCCAGGCACAACGCGCGCCAGGCGATCGCCAAACGCGAGCTCGACCCGATGCCGCGGGTGATCCTGGTGCCGGGGCTCGGCCTGTTCGGGCTCGGTGGCAATGCCAAAGATGCGCGGATCGCCGCCGATCTCGCCCTATCGACGATCGAGACCGTGACCGACGCCGAGGCGGTCGGCCGTTTCGAATCGATCAGCGAGGCCGATCTGTTCGATATCGAATACTGGTCGCTCGAACAGGCGAAGCTCGGCCAGGCTGTCGAAAAGCCGCTCGCCGGCCAGATCGCGGTGGTGACCGGCGGCGCGGGCACCATAGGGTTTGCCACCGCCCGCACGATGGGCCGCGCCGGGGCCGAGCTCGCGTTGCTCGACATCGACGGCGGGGCTGCCGAGGCTGCGGCAAAACAACTCGGCGGCGCGGCGCTGGGTGTCGGCTGCGATGTGACCGACCCGGCATCGGTGCGCTCGGCCTTCGACCGCGTCGCCTTGCAGTTTGGCGGCATCGACGTCCTCGTCTCCAATGCTGGCGCCGCTTGGCAGGGCCGCATCGGCGAGGTCGAGGACCGGGTGCTGCGGCAGAGCTTCGAATTGAATTTCTTTGCTCACCAAACCGTCGCGCAAAACGCTGTGCGCATCATGCTGGCGCAAGGCACCGGCGGGGTTTTGCTGTTCAACGTATCGAAGCAGGCGGTCAACCCCGGCCCGAATTTCGGCCCCTATGGCCTGCCGAAAGCCGCGACCCTGGCGCTGGTGCGACAATATGCCCTCGATTACGGCGGCGACGGCATCCGCGCCAACGCCGTCAATGCCGACGGCATCCGCGGCGGGTTACTGACGCCGCAATTCGTCGAGCAGCGCGCGGCCGCATACGGGATGACCGCCTCCGCCTACATGTCGCGCAACCTGCTCGGCCGCGAGGTCACCGCCGCCGATGTCGCCGAAGCGTTTTTGTCGCTGGCGCTGGCGCGCAACACCACCGGCTCGTTCGCCACCGTCGATGGCGGCAACCTCGCCGCCGCACCGCGCTAAGCGAAGTTGGCCTGCCCGGACGCTCAGCCGGCGCGGCCCGGATAGCTGACGGCGAGGCCGGCGCGGGCGTCCTGCTGGATGCCGTATTGCGGGAACGGGTAGCGCAGGCCGTTCTTGGATAATGCCTCCATGCCGGCGATCGCCTTGGCAAGATAGTCGGGCGGCAGCGCCATCAGCATCTCGTCGTCGAGCACGCCGCCATAGCGGCGCTCGGCAAAGCATGGGATCGACAGGCTGGGTTCGCGGGTCTTCAGCGCCCGGCCCCACGAATCGGCGCAGGCCGATTCGCCGACCACGCTCCAGTCGAAGCGCTTGTAGCCCGACCATTGCAGCCCGTTGATGAAGTAGATCATCGCCCCCGGCGTCGCATAGAAGAGGGCGATGTCGGGCGGGTCGAGCCGGCCGCTGGCGAGCGGCGCCACCGCCAGCGCCTCATAGCGGCCGTCCGGCACGCACTCCATCGCCGCCTGATGGGCGCGCGCGTCCTCGGGCGTGCTGTACCACACCCCGGCCATGTGCCGGCCCGACCGCCAAGCCTCGTCCTTGGCGCCGCCCAGCCCGACCACGGCACGGCATTGCGCGCCGACCAAATCCTCGCCGGTCAGCCCGACGGTCCAGCCGAGCCGCGCCGCCTGGGCCACGATCTGGTCGAGCGTGTGCACCGCCTGCGGCCGGCGGATCTTTGGGATCGCCGCCATATCTTCGCGGCGCTCGAACAGCTTCATGCCGAACGGGATCGAGCGCAGCCGCAGAAGCCGCTCCAAATCGGCGACAAGCTTGGTCCAATCTTCGGTCATCTGCCCATCCCTCGACGGCTCGGCTGGCCCGCGGCTTCGGAGCGCGGTCGCCGTCATTAAGTTTCGTCCGGCTTCCGCCCGACCTAGGCTTTATCATACTCCCTGGAACCGACCGGAGCATCGGGAGTTCGGCTTGACAGCGGGGCTGCGCCGGCTGCCGAGCCCGGCCGGGTGAGTGTGTGTCGACTGAGAGGAATTCCGATGCGGCTGTTCTGCGTCCACCCCGGCCCAATGACCTATTCGCAAATTTTTCTGCGGCTCGAGCCGATTGGTCTCGAACTGGTCGCCGCGGCGGCGCGGCAGGCTGGCCACGCGGTGCGCCTGCTCGATCTCCAGGTTGAAAACCAGCGCGCCTATTTCCGCACGATCGAACGCTGGCGGCCGGAGGTCATCGCCTTCGGCTGCAACTACCTGGCGAATATCCCCGAAATCGTCGATCTGGCCAAGGCCACCAAGGCCCGCTTTCCCGAGCTGTTCATCTGTGTCGGCGGGCACAGCGCCTCGTTCACCGCGAGCGCGCTGATCGAGCACAGCGAGGGGGCGATCGACTGCGTGCTGAAGGGCGAAGGCGAGGCCTCGTTGCCGGTGCTGCTCGCCGCGATCGAGGGGGGAGCCGACCCGCTCACGGTTCCGGGCGCGGTCACCGCGGCAGGCGAGGGTCCGCCGCCCGGCTTTGTCCATTCGCTCGACACGGTGATGCCGGCGCGCGATCTGGTGCGCCATCGCAGCCATTACTATCTCGGCATCCTCGATCCCTGCGCGTCGATCGAGTTTTCCCGCGGCTGCCCGTGGGATTGCTCGTTTTGCAGCGCCTGGACCTTTTACGGCCGCAGCTACCGGCTCTTGAGCCCGGAACGGATCGTCGAGGATTTGCGCCGGATTCGCGAGCCGGGCATCTTCATCGTCGATGATGTGGCGTTTGTCCACGAGCGCCACGCGCTCGAGCTTGGCGAGGCGATCGCCCGCGCCGGGATCAAAAAACGCTACTATCTCGAGACCCGCGGCGATGTGCTGTTGCGCAACAAGGAGGCGTTCCGTTTCTGGAAGGGTCTCGGCCTGCAATACCTGTTTCTCGGCCTCGAAGCGATCGATGAGGAGGCGCTGACCAAATATCGCAAGCGCATGTCGCTCGACCGCAATTTCGAGGCGCTCGAATTTGCTCGCTCGCTCGGCCTGATCGTGGCCATCAACCTGATCGCCGACCCTGATTGGGACCATGAACGCTTTCGCGTCGTGCGCGAATGGGGCCTCGAAGCCCCGGAAGTCGTCAATCTCAGCGTCAACACCCCCTATCCGGGCACCGAAAGCTGGCTGACTGAGGAGCGCGCACTGACCACCCGCGATTACCGGCTCTATGACATCGCGCACGCGGTATTGCCGACCCGGCTGCCGCTCGCCGAGTTTTACGAGGAGCTGGTGGGCACGCAGCGCGCCTTCTACCGCAAATTCGCCAACTGGCGGGCGGCCTACGCCACGGCCGGCGTCGTCGCCCGCCAGCTGCTGCGCGGCAACCCCAATTTTCTGCGCAGCCTCTACACCTTGGACAAGGTCTATCGGCCGGAATTGCTGCTCGCCGATCATATGGCTCCGGCAGCCTACGAAATCCCGTTGACGCTCGCTCGAGAGCCGCGCGGCAACTCGCTGTACATCCATCCGCCGCGCGGCCGCAAAGGGCGCGCGATCGACAACGCCACCGAAACTTTCGTCGAGGCGACGCGGGCCGGCGGCACGCTCTGAGCAGCGATAGCGAGAGCCGGCGGCGGCATGTCGCGGCCCCGCCGCGCGGATCGGCTTGCCTTCGCACCGCCGCAGCCTTCTATGATGCCGCTCGGCCGTGGCGATAGAGGAATGTCCGATGCGGTTTCTCGGGGTTCATCCGGGTCCTCTGCTCTACACCAAGGTCTTTCTGCGGCTTGAGCCGCTCGGCCTCGAATTGGTCGCCGCCGCAGTGCGGGAGGCCGGCCACGCTGTGCGGCTGCTCGATTTGCAGGTCGAGGACCACCGCGCTTATTTCCGGACGGTCGAGCGCTGGCGGCCGGATGCCGTCGCTTTCTCGTGCAACTATCTGGCCAACGTGCCGGAGATCGTCGATCTCGCCAAAGCGACCAGGGCCCGCTTTCCGCACATCTTCATCTGTGTCGGCGGCCACAGCGCGTCCTTCACCGCCGCCGCGATCATCGCGCATGGCGAGGGGGCGATCGACTGCGTCGTCAGGGGCGAGGGCGAGGCGACGATGCCGCTGCTGCTCGCCGCAATCGAGGCTGGCCGCGATCCGGCGACCGTTGCGGGTGCCGTGACCGCGGCGGGGGAGGGGCCGCCGCCGGCTTTTGTCCATTCGCTCGACACCTTGCGCCCGGCGCGCGACCTATTGCGCCACCGCCGCAAATACTTCATCGGCACGCTTGATCCCTGCGCCTCGATCGAGTTCTCGCGCGGCTGCCCGTGGGATTGCTCGTTCTGCAGCGCCTGGACCTTTTACGGCCGCAGCTATCGCCTGATCGGCACCGGGCGGATCATCGAGGACCTGCGCTCGATCCGCGAGCCGGGCATCTTCATCGTCGATGACGTGGCCTTCATCCACGAGCGCCACGGCATCGAGGTGGGCGAGGCAGTCGCCCGCGCCGGCATCAAGAAGCGCTACTACCTCGAAACCCGCGGCGACGTGCTGCTGCGCAACAAGGAGGCGTTTCGCCTATGGCGGCGGCTCGGGCTGAAGACGATGTTTCTCGGCCTCGAGGCGATCGACGAGGCGGGGCTGAAGAAATACCGCAAGCGGGTGTCGCTCGACCGCAATTTCGAGGCGGTCGAATTTGCCCGCTCGCTCGGCATCAATGTCGCGGTCAACCTGATCGCCGACCCCGATTGGGACCATGAGCGGTTTCGCGTCGTGCGCGAATGGGCGCTCGAAATGCCGGACGTGATCAATATCAGCGTCAACACGCCCTATCCGGGGACCGAAAGCTGGATCACCGACGGGCGCCGCCTCGAAACCCGCGACTATCGCCTGTTCGACATCCAGCACGCGGTGCTGCCGACCAAGCTGCCGCTCGCCGAGTTCTACGAGGAGCTGGTGACGACGCAGCGCGCTCTGTTCGCGAAGCATCTCGACTGGCGTCAGCTGTGGGACGCCGGCGGCATCGTTGCCCGGCTCCTGCTGCGCGGCCAAACCAATTTCGTCAAAAGCCTGTTTCAGCTGAACAAGGTCTACCGCCCGGAATTGCTGCTGGCCGACCATGCCTTGCCGGTCAGCTACCAGATCCCGACGCCGCCGGCACACACTGCGACACCGGCGCCGGCCCGATCGGGTCTCTACGTCCACCCGCCGCGCGGCCGCAAAGGCCGAGCGATCGACGCTGCGACCGAAGATTTTGTCGAGGAGACGCGAATGGGAAGCGCGCCATGACCGCATCGCGGCCGGCGACCGCGCTTGCCTGCCACTCCGGCGCTTTGTAAACCGCGATGACCGCCGCGATCACCCTCGACGACATCGAATCGCTGGCGGTCGGCGCCTGGATTCTCGGCACCGGCGGCGGCGGCAGCCCGTATCTGGGTCTCTTGAACATGCGCCGCCTCTATGCCGAGGGGCATCGTGTTGAGCTGATCTCGCCCTTCGACCTCGCCGACGATGATTGGATCGCCGTGGTCTCGAACATGGGCGCGCCACTGGTCGGGCAGGAGCGCCTCGCCGACAGCCGCAACATCGCCCGCGCGGTCGAGATCCAGCAGGGGTTGCTCGGGCATAACTTCCGCGCCGTGATGTCGCTCGAGATCGGCGGCGGCAACGGCATTCAGCCATTGATGGCGGCGGCGCATCTGGGCCTGCCGGTCATTGATGCCGACACGATGGGCCGCGCCTATCCCGAGGCGCAGATGACCAGCGTCGCGGTCGGCGATCTCCGCCCCTATCCCTGCGTGCTCTATGACCCGCGCGGCATCGAGGCGGTCGTGACCAAAGTGCCGGATTGGAAATGGATGGAGCGGGCGAGCCGCAAAATCTGCGTCGAGATGGGCTCGATCGCCTCCACCTGCAAAGCGCCGCGCACCGGCGCCGAAATCAAGCAATGGGGCATCCATTTCACCGTGTCGAAGGCGATCGGCATCGGCCGCCGCGTGCGCGAGGCGCAGCGCCGGCACGACGACCCGATCGCCGCGGTGCTCGACGAAGGCGGCGGCAAGCTGTTGTTTCGCGGCAAGGTCGTCGATGTCGCCCGGCGCACGACCGAGGGGTTTCTGCGCGGGCAGGCGGCGATCGAGGGGCTTGACGACGACCGCGGCTCGCGGCTCGAAATCGCCTTTCAAAACGAATGGGTCGTGGCCTGGCGCGATGGCGCTCCGGCCGCGATGTCGCCCGATTTGATCTGCGTGCTCGACACCCAATCAGGCGAAGCGTGCGGCACCGAGACGATCCGTTACGGAAGGCGGGTGACGGTCGTCATCCTGCCGGCCCCACCGGTGTTCCTGACGGCGAAAGGCCTCGAGCACGTCGGCCCGCGCGCGTTCGGCTATGACCTCGACTTCCGCTCGGCGCTCGAGGAGGGGAGGGACGCGGACTAGCCTGGCTGAGCCGGTGAAGTCTCAGAAAGAAAGGGCCGGACCGGGCGCTTGTCGCCGATCCGGCTCCCGCTTCTCCTTCGCTCCCAAAGAGCTTGCCAGTCATTGCGAGGCGAGCATCTCGATCGGACCGCAGCTGCCGGCAGAGCGGCGGGTTTGCTGTCAGATGGCTTTTTCCTGGCGCAGCTGCGCCACCTCTTCCTTGCTCATTCCCAACAGGCTCGAATAAACCTCCTCGGTGTCGGCGCCGAGCAGCGGCGAGGCGGTGATCGGCACCTTTGAGCCGCTCATCTTGACCGGCCAGCCCGGCATCTTGAAATCGCCGCGCACCGGGTGCTTGACGGTCACAAAGATCTCTCGGCGGTTGAGCTCGGGATCCTCCGACAGCTCCATCGTGTCCATGACGGCGCCGGCGGGAATGCCCTGCTCGCCGAGCCGCTTCATGACCTCGATCTTGTCGTACTGCTTGGTCCATTCGGAGAGCATTTCGTCGACCACATGGCGGTTCTTGAACCGCTCCTCGGGGCTGTCGAAACGCGGATCGCCGATCAGGTCCTCGCGCCCCATCATCTTCAGGATCCGCTCCCAATGCTGTTGGTTGGCGCGCGACGTATAGATATAGCAGTAGTCGTTCGGGCCGCCGCCCTTGCACGGGTAGGTCTCGCTCGGCGAGTTGGTGCCCATGATGCTCTGATTGCCCATGCGCGGCGCAGCATGGCCCCACAGATATTGGGCGGCATAGGAGATGCGGCTGTAATTGATGACGCATTCCTGCATCGCGCATTGGATGCGCTGGCCCACGCCGGTCACCTGGCGCTGATAGAGCGCCGCCAGCACGCCGATGGCGGCATGCAGCCCGGTGCCGGTGTCGCCGATCGTCGGACCGGGCTTGATCGGGCGGCCGTCGGGCTCGCCGGTGATCGACATCGCGCCGCCGGTCGCCTGCGCGATCATGTCGAAGGCGAGATAGTTCTTATAGGGGCTGTCCTCGCCAAAGCCCTTGACCGAAACGTAGATAATGCGGGGGTTGATTTCGCGGACCACGTCGTAGCCGAAGCCGAGCCGTTCGATGACTCCGGGGGCGAAATTCTCGGCAAAGACATCGGCCTTTTCGATCAGCCGGCGCACAATGTCCTTGCCCTTTTCGCTCTTCAGGTTGGCGGTGACGCTCTTCTTGTTGGCGTTGAGCAGCATGAAGTATTGGGAATCGACACCCTTTTTGTCGGTTGACGCGCCGCGGCCCTGCTCGCCCCGGGTCGGCTCCTCGACCTTGATCACCTCGGCGCCGAGCCACGCCAAGGTCAGCGTGCAGGACGTCCCAGCTTCGAACTGGGTCAGGTCCACCACCCTGACGCCGTGCAAGGCGCCGCGCCCTACGCTCGGCGTCTGGCCGTTGGTGTCGGGGGTCGGATCGTTCGGCATCTGATTTCCTCCTGGTGTGGTTCGGCGCCGCCGGGCGCGGGCTTGATCCCAGTCTATCGCCGCCCTGTGCCGATGGTCCACACGAGTGAGGCACCGGCCGCCGCATATTTGGATTGAACTGTCGGCGTTCCTCGGCAACGCGTCAACGCTTTCCCGCCGCTGCGCAAGCGGATTCAAACCCGTTCAACGCCCGGCAAACCTGCTATGATGCCGCGCAGCAACGGTGATCCCTGACCACAACCATGGGAAGCGGGGGAAACGATGGACCCGATCGTCGGCAGCGGCAAGCACACCTATAAGGTCAACGAGAATTGGGCCCGCCCGCCCGAAGGATTGGAGGTCAGGGCGTGCGCGGTTTCGGTCAATTCGCAAGACCGCGTTTATTGCTTTAATCGGAATGCCGAGCATCCGGTCGTGATCTTCGACCGAGACGGCAAATTCCTCTCGTCCTGGGGTGCGGGAATGTTCTCTTTTCCGCATGCGATCCGGATCGACGACGATGACCACGTGTGGCTGACCGACGAATATCACGGTCAGTTCATGAAATTCACGACCGACGGCAAGCTGTTGCAAACCATCGGCGTCAAGGGCCAGCGTTCCGACACCGGCGTCCCGCCCGACGAATTTGCATCCTCAGCGTGGAAGCAAGTCACCCATGGCGGCGGCCCGTTCAACCTGCCGACCGACATCGCCTTTGCTCCGAGCGGCGAATTCTTTATCAGCGACGGCTATGGCAACGCCCGCGTCCACAAATTCTCGGCCGATGCCAAATATCTGTTTTCCTGGGGCGAGCCGGGGACAGAGCCCGGGCAGTTCAACCTGCCGCACGGGGTATGGGTCGACCGCCGCGGGCGGCTCTTGGTCGCCGACCGGGAAAACGACCGGGTCCAGGTCTTCGACCAGAACGGCAAGCTGTTGACCGTGTGGCCGACCGAGCTGATCGGCCCGGCCTTCTTCTATGTCGATGACGAGGACATTGTCTATATCCCTGAGCACAATGGCGGCATGATCAGCATCCTGACGCTCGACGGCGAGCGGCTGGCGCGCTGGGGCGACGGCCCGGCCAACCGCTCCTGCCACGGCATCTGGTGCGACCGGCACAAGGATCTCTACGTCGTGCAGCCGGGCGCCTGGGGGCGCGTGCGCCGCGTCGTCAAATACGAGCGGCAATAGGGCTGGCAGCGCGATCGGGCGCGGCGCTGCCGGTTGCGCCGCCGCCAAGCGCTCCCTCACTGACGATCACGGGGGTGATCACGGGCAATCGGGAGAATACAGATGGATTTTGGCGCATCGATGTTTTTCACCGAGTATTCGATGAGCCCGGGCGAGCTCGGCCAGGCGCTCGAGGCCCGCGGCTTCGAATCGCTGTGGGCCCCCGAGCATTCGCACATTCCCTCCTCGCGCTTGTCGCAGCCGGCTTCGGGGGGCGCGCTCGGCCGGCAGTATTACGATGTGATGGACCCGTTCGTCACCCTGACCGCGGCGGCGATGGCGACCAAGACCCTGAAGCTTGCCACCGGGGTCTGCCTGGTGATCCAGCGCGACACGATCCAGACCGCCAAGCTCGTCGCCTCGCTCGACCAGGTGTCGGGCGGCCGGTTTCTATTCGGGATCGGCGGCGGCTGGAACCAGGAGGAGATGGCCGATCACGGCACCGAATTCAAATCGCGCTTCAAGAAGATGCGCGAGCAGATCGAGGCGATGCGCGCGATCTGGACCGAGGAGGAGCCGGAATACCACGGCGACATCGTCGATTTCCCGAAGATGAAAACCTGGCCCAAGCCGGTGCAGCGGCCGCACCCGCCGGTCATCGTCGGCGGCGCCTTCCCGTACAGCGCCCGGCGCGCGATCCGCTACGGCGATGGCTGGGTCCCCAATGCGAGCCGGCCGAGCTACGCCGACGTCACCGAATTTCTGCCGCAGTTCCGCCAGATGGCCGCGGATGCCGGGCGCGATCCCGCTGCCGTGCCGATCTCGATCTTCGGCGCGCCCGATGACCCCGACCGGCTGAAGCGTTATCGCGATCAGGGTGTGGCCCGCGCCGTGGTGACCCTGCCCTCGGCCAAGGGAGACCAGATCCTGCCGGTGCTCGACCGTTGGGCCGGGCTGATCCGCCAGACCGGGCACTAAGCCAGTCCGGGCCGGCGAGCGAGCCGAGCCGAGGCCGCCCTTCGAACCGGCCTAGGGGTCCGATCGACACGCTTGATTCCCTAGCGTTTCGTGAATCGGACCACCAGATCAATGCGCTGGTGATGCGATTGAGCCTACGGATGGGAACCATCCGTTAGCATCGCACCACCAGGTGATTACCGACAGTCGCCCGGTCGCGAGCCCGGCTCCGGGCCTCCGACTGTCGCGGATCATCCCGGTTTCAGGAGCCGGTCGAAGCATCGGTCTGCCAAGAAGCGTCGTTCCGGGCCGGTTCAAAGGCCGAGCCCGGAACCTAAGAACAGGGTGTGTCGGCGGCGCCTCAGCATCTGCGCGGCGCGCGGGCTCGGCCGCCCGAGCGACACCGCAGTTCCGCCCTAGCCTCTCTTGGCCCAACACCCCGCGGCTGGCGCGGCGTTTTTGTCGTCCCTGCTTCCCGCTTTTCGGCAGCCCACGGGGTTGATCGCGGCGTGCCGTTTTGCGGCGCGCCGGCAGATGTCGCCGCGGGCCTATCGCGGCGAGAGGGATGCCTCGCCCAGTCCCGTATTTCACTGCGACCGCGACCTTGGCGGGCGTCGGGAGGCAAGGGACAGGCGTTCCTGCTCCGAATTCGGCAAATGCGACACAGCCGCAGCTGCCCGACCACTAAAGGGGTACAGAGCATTAACTATATCTTAGAATAGTTGCGTTTTACTATCTATTGATATAGTGATTGCGCAACTGCTCCAGGAACCGGCTTTGGTGTGGGAATGGATCGCCCGCTTTTGGGCTAAGCAGATCAGCCGCGACCGGCTTGAGCCCGGCTCCGCCGGACCGCGTGAAATCGTCATTGCGCCGCCGTTTTCCCGATCGGCCGGGGTCGGCTGATGGGCGCCCGCGGCAATAGCGGCAAGCCTGACGAGTTTGCCTTCGGGCCGGGCCAGCGTGACGCCGAACCGGGACACTCGCGCGTCCCAGCGCCAGAGTGGTATGACGTCGCCTGGAACCCCACCGCCGGCTGCTCGCCGGCTGGGCCGGGATGCGATCACTGCCAGGCCCGGCGCACCGTGGCCCAACTCGCCCGCATGGGCGGCAAGAGCGGGGCGCGCTATGCCGGGCTGACCATGATCGGCGGCACGGGCCTCGAGTGGAGCGGCGAGATCCGCGTGCGCGCGGACCTGATGACCTGGCCTCTGCTGCAGCACCGACCGCGGCGGATCCTGGTCAATTCGATGTCCGACCTGTTCCACGAGCGGCTGGCGACCGAAACCATCGACACGTTGCACGCCGTTATGGCGATCGCGCACTGGCATCGGTTTCTGGTGCTGACGCGGCGCGCCGATCGGATGCGCGGCTATTATGCCGACCCTAACACGCCGCACCGTATCGCGCTCGAGATCCGGAATTTGGCGGCAACCGTTCTGCCGACGCTCGGCCGCGCGCTGAAATCCGGGAGAGGGGAAGAGGGCGCGGCACCGCCCGCCGCCGGCAGCCCCCGCCGCGTCGGGGCAAGGCAGCGTTGGGCGGCCGGTCTCGAACGGGCCGTCCACCGCCCCGGCGCCGCGGAGGAGGCTGCCCTGCATCCGGTCGGGCTCGACCCCTGGCCACTGCCGAACTTATGGCCCGGGGTTTCGGTCGAAGACCAGGAGCGGATTGGCCGCATCGGCCACCTGCTGCGGATGCCGGCGGTGCTGCGCTGGGCCTGCTTTGAACCGTTGCTCGGCCCGGTATGCCCGGACGCGGTGCCGGTGGACCAAGATTACGTCGATGCGCTTGGCGGCGGCGGGCGCTCGCGGCTTGACGATCTCGGCCGCATGGCGCCGGTCGCCGAGCCGCCGTGGCGGCCGCTCGACTGGGTGGTCGCCGGAGGGGAAGCCGGCGCCGGCGCCCGGCCAACCCGATCGGAGTGGGTGCGCGAGCTGCGCGACCGCTGTATCGCAGCAGGCGTTCCATTCTTTTTTAAAGGATGGGGCGAATGGGGGCCAGAACCGGACGGGCCGGCAGAACGGATGGTGCGCTATGGCCGGCGCGGCGCCGGCCGCCTCCTCGATGGCCGCTGCTGGAACGAGATGCCGGCAATGCCGAGCCGCAACAGACCAAGCCGCTGATCGCCGCGACCCCGCTGCGGCCAGCGCTATTTCGGATAGATGCGCTGGTAGACGCCGGGCGAGCCTTCGTCATGCCGCAGGTTTGGCGACATGCGCCTGGTCCATGGGTTGCTGGCTCGGGCCCGGGTCCACGCCTCGCTTTCAGGGACGCCGGCGTGCTCGAATTCGTAGAGCGTCAGATATTTCGGCTGGCCTTCGACGGCGACATAGCGGCGCGCCGCGATGCAGCCCGGCACCGCCAAATAGCCCGGGATATAAACCGTGTTGTACCAGGCGTTGAATTCCTCCTCGACCGCACTCGACACATCGATCCGCCCCATCTGGAGCACCGGCGCCATGCCGGCGGTCTGCTCGATCGGATGGGTATGCATCGGAAAAATCTGACGGTAGGCGTTGCGCAGAAAATTGCGGCCGATGCGGCTGGTCCCGGTCTGTTGCCGCCCTGCCGAGGGCTGGTATTTGAGCCCGTCGAGATAGGCCGAGCTGCGCAGCACGTTATGATCCTCGAGCTCGTAGATCGCGAGGTATTTGGGGCCGCCCTTCAGCGCCGAGTAGCGCCCGGCGCTCAGAAAGCCGGGGATTTGCAGCAGCCGCGGAAGGTGCTCTTCATCGTACCAGCGGTTGAATTCGGGCTCGTGCGGCGCGTCGATGTCGGTCCACACCATCAATAATCCGGTCCCGCGCGTCTTGGCCATCGCCGTCTCCTCCATGCGTTTTTGTCGACCGAGCCTAGCATGCGGGGGCCCTCGTTCAATGCCGAAGCGGTGGCGGCTGCTGGGCGGGCGCTGCTAGGATCGCGCGTGACAAAGTGCTGGCTGAGAGGAGAGGATCATGACCCGCGCCTACCACGTCATCGACGCCGACGGCCACGTGCTCGAGCCGACCACCTTGTGGGACGACTACATGGATCCGGCGTTTCGCGACCGGGCGCCGCGGCTGATCCGCAACAACGACGGCAAGGAGATGCTGCTGATCGAGGAAAAGCTGTTGGGCAGCCAGCAGGGCATGGGCGGCATCGGCGGCGTTGGGGCGCGCCAGGGCACGGTGCAGGCCTCGACCATGGCCTACACCGAAGGCCGCCCCGGCGGCTTCGACCCGCACAAGCGCATCCCCGACATGGATCTCGATGGCATCGACGCGGTGTTCCTTTATCCGAGCATGGGCTTGTTCGCCGGCTCGGTGCAGGACCCGCCGCTCGCCGCCGCGATGTGCCGCGGCTACAACCGCTGGCTCGCCGATTATTGCCGACCCTACCCCGACCGCCTCTTTGGCATTGCCATGCTGCCGATGCAGTCGATCGACCTCGCCATCGCCGAGATGCGCTTTGCCAAACAGGAATTGGGCTTCCGCGGCGGCTTCATCCGCCCCAACCCCTACAACAACAAGATGATCCATCATCCCGATTACGAGCGGTTCTGGGCCGCCGCCGAGGACCTCGACTTTTCGATCGGGTTTCACGAAGGCGGCAACAGCGGCATGCCGACGGTCGGCGTCGATCGCTTTGAAGGCCGCGCCGCCCAGCACATCATCAGCCACACGATGGAGATGATGCTGGCCGCGATGAGCGTGATCTGGGGCGGGGTGTGCGAGCGCCACCCGAAGATCCGCGTCGGCTTTTTAGAGTCGGGCGGCGGCTGGATCGCCCCCTGGCTCGACCGCATGGACCGCCACTTCGACGATCAGGGCTTCAACGATTCCGGCCTCAAGACGCGCCCGAGCGAATTGTTTCAGCGCAATTGCTGGATTTCGTTCGAGCCGGTCGAAGGCAGCCTCAGGGTATTGGCCGACTATATCGGGCCGCACAAAATCCTGTGGGCGACCGACTATCCGCACCGCGACGGCTTTTTCCCCGGCGCGCCCAAGATGATCATCGACCGCCTCGCCGATGCCTCGCCCGAAACCCGTCACCAGGTCATGGCCGGCGGTGCGATCGGGTTCTACGGGCTCCAATAGCAGTTGCCGCACTCCCGGGAAGTCAAGGTGCGGCCGCCTCGCAGCGGCCGCCGGCTCTCAGCGTCGGCTCTCAGGGGCCGTTGCCGGCCATGCCGTTGCCCTCGATCGACAGCCCGACGAACTGGGTCGTGCCGTGGCGGTCGATCAACAGCAGGATGTTGCCCTGCTTTGCCGCCTGCTTCAATGCTGCGGCGGCGTCCTGCGGGGTGGTGACCGGCTTCTGATCGACCGAGACGATGACGTCCCCGGCTTGGATGCCCAAGGCCGAGACCGGGCTGTTGTCGGCGACGCGCAGCACGACCACGCCGCTGACGTCTTTGCCGATTTTGAGCTCGCTGCGCAGCTGCGGGTTGAGCGGGGCCAGCTGCATGCCGAGCGCGCTGGCGGCCCCAGCGCTGGGCTGCCCGGTGGAACCTTCGGCCGAGGCTTCTTCCTTGGCCGGCATTTCGCCGATGTCGGCCACCACCGTTTGGCTCTTGCCGTCGCGCATAAGGGTCAGCGGCAGCTTGCTGCCGACCGGCGTTTCGGCGACCAGGCGCGGCAGGTCGTGGACGTCGCCGATGACGTGATCGCCGGCCTTGACGATCACGTCGCCGGGTTTGACGCCGGCCTTCGCCGCGGGGCTATCGGGCAGCACCGAGGCGACCAGCGCACCCTGCGGCTTTTCGAGCCCGAGGCTCTTGGCGATCGACGGGGTGACGTTCTGGATCGCGACGCCCAGCCAGCCCCAGGTCACCTTGCCGTGCGCTTTGAGCTGGCTGATGACGTATTTGGCGGTGTTCGAGGGGATCGCAAAGCCGATCCCGACCGAGCCGCCCGAAGGCGAATAGATTGCGGTGTTGATGCCGACGACCTGCCCCGAAAGATCAAAGGTCGGGCCCCCCGAATTGCCGCGGTTGATCGGCGCGTCGATCTGCAGAAAGTCGTCGTATGGGCCCTCGTTGATGTTGCGGCCGAGCGCCGAGACGATGCCCGCGGTCACGGTGCCGCCGAGACCGAACGGGTTGCCGACCGCGACGACCCAATCGCCGACTTTGACATCGTTGCTGTCGCCCCAGGCGACGTAAGGCAGCGGTTTTTTCGTATCGATCTTGAGCAGCGCCAGATCGGTCCTCACATCGCGTGCGACGACCTTGGCCGGATGCGAGCTGTGATCCTGAAAGATGACCGAGACCTTGTCGGCGTTGGCGACCACATGGTTGTTGGTGACGATATAGCCGTGCGGATCGATAATGAACCCGGAACCGAGCGCCATGATCTTTTGCTGGGGATTGGCCTGGCCCGACGGGTTCTGAAAGAACCGCCGCAGAAACTGATCAAAGGGCGTTTCGCCCGGGATGGCAGGGAGCCCGCCATTGCCGCTGTCGCTGCTGCTGTCGCCTTCGTCCTGGATCGCCGCCTGCTCGGTCATCTCGACCGACACATTGACCACCGCCGGCAGCACGCGGTCGGCCAGCGGGGCCAGGCTCGGCAGCTTGATCGGCGCCTGCTGCACCGCCTGCGTCAGGTTTAGGCCGGCGGCGGAATTGGCGTCAGCGGCCGACGCGGCCAATGCCGGCGCCAGCACCACCGCGGCGCACAGCGCACCCGCCAGGCTCGATCGAAGACAGCTCGCGATCATGACAGTCCATCCATGCCAAACTTGACCGGGCCAAAATTGACCGGGCTAAAATTGCCCGGCGAGCGCCGACCCGCGTCGCCGCCGCGCGTGCTCGCAGAGAAATCGCGCAGCGATGGCGAAAGTTCCGGTGGCAACGAGGCCTCGATCGCCGACGACGCAGCCCGATTAAATTCGTATGCTGCGGGCTGATTGGCGATGTGAAAACCCGGGTTCGATCTCGGCTGACATAGAGGCCCGACTGACACAGAGGCCCTGACACGGAGGGCCGACCGACACAGAGGAATTCATGGGACGTTTGAGGATCGGCAACGCCGCCTTGGCATTATCGGCGAGGCTGCCGTTTTCGAAGCTGTTCCGCCGTCCGGCGCCGGACGGGGCGGGCGACGGGCTCGAGCCGTCGATCTACGGGTTCATCGTGCGCTACAGCTGGCGCGACCAGATCTATGTCGTGGCCATGACTCTGCTGTCGTTCCCGTTTTTCTATTATTCTCTAGACTTGCCCAAATATATCATCAATCGCGCGATCTCCGGCAAGCATTTTCCGCAATGGTTTCTTGGCTTGGAATTGAGCCAAATTCCCTACCTGATCGTGCTTTGCGGCATCTTTCTGGCCCTGGTCCTGGTCAACGGCTGGTTCAAATTGCACGTCAACGTCAAAAAGGGGCAGCTCGGCGAGCGCATGCTGCGCCGCCTGCGCTACGAGCTGTACCAGCGCCTGTTGCGCTTTCCGCTGCACCATTTCGATCGAACGGCAAGCGGCCAGATCGTCGCCATGGTCACCGCCGAGCTGGAGCCGGTCGGCGGGTTTGTCGGCGAGGCCTTTGCGGTGCCGATTTCGCAGACCGGGACCCTGCTGACCATCCTGTTCTTCATGTTCGTGCAAAACCCGGTGCTGGGCGCCGCGGCGTTGGCCTTCTACCCATTGCAAGGCTATCTGATCCCAAAGATGCAGCGCATCATCCGGGCCCTCGGCCGCACCCGGATCCGCAAAATCCGCGGTCTGTCCGACCGCATCGCCGAGTCGATCGCCGCCAGGGTCGAGATCCGCGTCAATGACGGCGCGCCCTATCAGCTCGCCGAGATCGCGCACCGCCTCGGAGAGATTTACGATATTCGGCTTGAAATCTATAACAGGAAGTTTTTTGTCAAGTTTCTCAACAACCTTATTGGCAATTTGACGCCTTTTTTCTTCTATTCGATCGGCGGGTATCTGGTGATCAAAGGCGACTTGTCCTTGGGGGCGCTGGTCGCCGTGCTCGCCGCCTATGAGCACATGTCGTCGCCATGGAAAGAGCTGCTCGACTATTATCAAAACCAGCAGGACGTGGCGATCAAATACGAGCAGGTCGTCGAGCAGTTCCACGTCGCCGAAATGGTCGATCAGCGATTGCTGACCGAGGAACCGCAGCGGGTCGAGCCGTTCGTCGGCGAGATTGCGGCAAACCACGTCGACGTTGTCGACAGCGACGGCATTCATCTGCTCGAAGGGATTGACTTCGCGTTTCCGGTCGGCGCCGATGTCGGGATCGTCGGCCACAGCAACAGCGGCCGAAACATGCTGCCGCAGCTGCTCGCCCGTCTGGTCTCGCCGACGAGCGGCTATCTGACCATCGGCGGGGCAGATCTCAACACCATGCTGTTTGCGCTCTCCGGCCGCCATATCGGCTATGTCGGACCGACCAGCTACCTGTTCTCGGCGAGCGTGCGCGACAATCTTTTGGTCGGGCTGCGGCATCGCCCGCGCGAGCTGCCCGACTACGATGCCGCGGACAAGGCCAAGCGCGAACGCGCCATCGAGGAGGCGCGTCTTTCAGGCAACAGCGCGCACGATATTGCCGCCGATTGGACCGATTACCAGCAGGCGGGGGTGGCCGACCCGGCTGGGCTCGAGACTCGTATCCTCGAGGTGCTGCGGCTCGTCGATCTCGACGAGGACGCTTATTCGTGGGGGCTGCGCGGCCGGCTCGATCCTGATCGGCAGCCCGAAATCGCGACGCGGGTCGTCGAGGCGCGGCAGGTGCTGGCCGACCGGTTCGCCGACAGCGGCGTCGCCGATCTGGTCGAGCGGTTTGCGCCCGATCGCTACAACACCAATTCCACGATCGGCGCCAATTTGCTGTTCGGCACCTCGATCGGGCCGGTGTTCGAAGGCGACGGGATGGCCCGCAACCTTTATGTGCGAAGCGTGCTCGACGGGCAGGGGCTGCGGCCGGACCTGATCCGGATCGGCACGCAGCTGGCGCGAACCAGCATCGAGCTGTTCGCCGGGATGCAGCCGGAGCATCAGTTCTTTGAAGAGTTCAGCTTTCTCGGGGCCGAGGACCTGCCGGAATTCGAGCGGATTGTGACCCGCATCGACAAGATGGGCATCGACAATCTGCTGCCCGAGGAGCGGGCGCGGCTGATCGGCCTCGCCTTGCGGCTGATCGCCACCCGCGACCCGCTCGGGCTGCTCGACGAGGCCTTGCAGCAGCGAATCCTCGAGGCGCGGCGGAGCTTTGCCGCGGGGCTGCCCGAGGATTTGCGCGGCTCAGTCGAATTCTTCGACCCCGAGCGCTACAACGCCGCGGCCTCGATCCAGGAAAACGTGCTGTTTGGGACCATCGTGCGCGGCGAGGCAGGGACCCGCGAGCGCATCAACGGGACGATGAGCCAAGTGCTCGACGAGCTCGGGCTGCGCGAGACGATCATCGCGGTCGGGCTCGATTATCCGGTCGGCACCGGCGGCTCGCGGCTGTCGGAAACCCAGCGGCAAAAGATCGCGATCGCCGCAGCCGTGCTGAAGCGGCCGGACATCGTCGCGTTCAACGACGCTACCGCGGTGCTCGACGGGCCGACCGAAGCCGCCATTATCGAGCGCCTGAAACACGAGCTCGCGGGCCGCAGCCTGGTGTGCAGCCTGCACCGCCCGCGTCTGGCCTCGGCCTTTGACCGCATCCTGGTCATGGATCAGGGGCGGCTGGTCGAGCAGGGCGATTATGACGAGCTGCAAAAGCCCGGCAGCCCGCTGGCCCCGCTGATGGCGGCGGAGTAGGGCGGCGGCGAAGCTCACTCGGCTTTGTAGGCGACGCGGTAGACGACGCCGTTGCCGTCGTCGCTGAACAGCAGCGAGCCGTCCTTGGCAAAGGCCACGTCCACCGGGCGGCCCCACACATCCTGATTGTTGGCGACAAAACCGACGACAAAATCCTGATACTCGCCGGTCGGCTTGCCGTTCTTGAACGGCACCCGGATAATCTTGTAGCCGGTGCGCAGCGCTCGGTTCCACGAGCCGCGCAGGGCGACAAAGGCGTCGCCCTTCCAATCCGGCGGAAATTGCCCACCGGGGTTGAACGCCATGCCGAGCGGCGCCGAGTGCGGCTGGATCAGGACGTCGGGCACGGTGACGTCATGCGCGAGATCGGGTCGCCGGCCGCCGCCGGGGCGAGTATCCAGATGGTCGCCGATATAGTACCAGGGCCAGCCGTAAAACGCCCCCCGCTCAACATCGGTGACATAATCGGGCGGCAGGTTGTCGCCCAACAGATCGCGCTCGTTGGTCGCGCAATAGACCGTGCCGGTGCCGGGCTGCACCGCAAGCCCCGAGCAGTTGCGGATGCCGGAGGCAAACACCCGCTTCTCGTTGCCCTCCGGGGTATAGGTCAGCACGTTGGCCCGCCATTCCTCGCGGTCCCAGGCCGAACCCGGCGAATGGCTCTTCTCGAATGCCGCGAAATCAGCCGGCCGCGGCCCCATGTCTGCGGCGACGTTGCTCGCCGAGCCGACCGCGACGTACATGGTCTTGCCGTCAGGCGAAAAGGCGACGTCGCGGGTCCAATGATTGCCGCCGGTGGCGAGATCTGACACGACCGTCTGCGGGGCGCCGGAGGCGGTCAGATCGCCGCTGCGATACGGGAAGCGCACCACCTTGCCGAATTCGCCGACATAGACCCATTTCGGATCGGGACCCGGCGGGTAGAACGCAATCCCGTACGCATCGCGCAGGCCGGTGGCAAAAGTCTCGACCTTGGGGCTGCTCATATCGGCCCCGGCGCGGATGGCCATGACCTTTCCCTCGGGCCGGCTGAGGGCGAGGAAAATATCGCCGTTGGGTGCCGTCCGCAGGACCCGCGCGCCGACCATCCCGCTGACAAACGGCTCGACCGTAAAGCCCGGCATGGTCTTGAGCTCGGCGCCGGCCGGCTTGGGAATGACCTTTGAGCGGTTGGCGGTCGGCGGCGTCGCCAGGGGCGCCGGCATATCGGCGGGCGTGATCTTGCGCATCACCCCCGGGGCGTCGGTTTTCCAGTCGCCATAGGCCGCGCTGCCGGTGCGGACGCTCTGCGCCGAGGCGAATGTCGGTGCGGCTGCGATCGCCGCAAGCATAGTGCATGCCGTGATCGCGAGATGCTTGGTCATTGGCGCCGTCCCTGTCATCAGTTGCGTTTTCATTGGCGATGATCACCTGCGAGCCCCGTCGCGTCCAAGAGGGCTCAGCGCAAATCGGCAAGATAGCCGGCGATTTTCGTCCGATCCGCCGGCGACAAGCTTTGCATCAGGGCCGACATCGCGGTGCTGTTGGCGCGCTCGCCGTCGGCATAGGCGTTCATCGTGTCGATCAGGTAGGCCGCAAACTGGCCGGCGAGGCGGGGCGCAACCCCGGAGGGGCTGACCCCGCCGGTAAAATCGGCGTGATGGCAGGCTTGGCAGGTGGCGATCGCGGCCGGAGCGGCGGGCAGCTTGGCCTGTGATGGCGCCGGCCATTTGGCGCTGCCAAATTGCGCGACAATCATCGCCACGTCCGTCGCGCTCAGGCTCTCTGCGACCGACGACATGATCTGGCTGTCGCGGTCGCCGTTCTTGTAGTCGCTGAGCTGCTTTCGCAGATAACCGGCCTGCTGCCCCCAGATGATCGGCACTGTGTGATCGGACGGAACGCCATCGCGGCCGTGGCAGGAGGCGCAGAGCTGCGTCTTGGACGGGCCGACGTCAGCCGTCGCGGCTCCAGCGCTAGGCATGCACATCGCAACGACGGCCAAGATGAGGCGCGAGAAGGGGGCATCCGCCCGGCACAGCCTCGGCACAGACGGACGCCGCGTCAGGCGAGGCCGAGCTTGGGCCGCACCCATCGGGCCAGCTTGCCGATCGCCAGATCGGCTTCGGGAGCGGTGCCGGCCAGGAACTGAAAGACGTGCTGCATCTCCGGCACGATTTCGAGCGTCACCTCGACGCCGGCTTTGCGCGCGACATCGGCAAGCCTGCGGCTGTCGTCGAGCAATGTCTCGTCGGCCCCGACCTGAATGTACATCGGCGGCAGGCCTTTGAGGTCGGCCAGAAGCGGGTTGGCGAGCGGGTCCTGGCGGTTGCCGGTTTCGCCGAGGAACATCCCGGCCATCGCCTCGATGATCTCGCGGGTCACCAGAAGGTCCCGCCCGGCGTTGGTCGCAAAAGTCTCGCCGGTCGCCTCCATGTCGAGCCAGGGCGACAGGGGCATCGTCGCCGCCGGCATCGGCAGGCCCTGTTGGCGCATGCGCAGAAGCGTGGTCACGGCGAGGCCGCCGCCCGCCGAATCGCCAATCAACGCGACACGATCCGGCCGGATGCCCTGATCGAGCAGCCATTGGTAGCTCATTGCCATGTCGTTGACCGGGCCGGGGTGGATGTGCTCGGGCGCCCGCCGGTAATCGACGATCAGCGCGCGGCAGCCGATCGCCTTGGCAACATGGGCGTAGGTCTTGCGGTGCGTGTACATCGAGGCCACGACATAGCCGCCGCCATGCGCGCACAAGAGCACGCGGTCCTCGGCGCAGCCTTTTGGCGCCGCCCACAGCGCCTGGACCTCGCCGGCGGCGGTTTCGATGTAATCGACGCCGCCTGGCTCGCCGGTGATGCTGTCCCATTTGTCGAACATATGGCGCAATTCATCGAGCGGCATCTCCGGGTTCGCCTGCAACACCGCGACCCAGCTGCGGTAGAGCGTGTTCAGTTCCTCGGCCTCTTTGCTCGCCATCGTTTCCTCCTCCGCTCCAGAAGCCGGCATTGCGCCGCTCGGCCCGTGTAGGCGGAAGAGCTGCCCGGCCTTCCGGGGCGGCGCATTCCGCCACCTTCCGGCTCGGTTCAGATAACGAAACCGTGGCCGCGCGCCGGCAATTCCACCTTGCCGCCGCACTCGCGGGCGATCACCGGCATCACCTCCTCGGCGAAGATCTGCATCTGCTCCTCGACCTCCGGCGCCTCGAACCCGCCGAGCTCGAACCACCCGAGAAAGCAGAAATCGTCGTAACCGCATTCGCTGCGCATCTTCATGATCTTGTCGATCACAAACTGCTTCGAGCCGTGGATCGCAATCTCGCGCTCGCGCAGCATCTGGGCGGTGACTTTCTTGTTCAGGTCGAACATCGGCTCGTCGAGCCGCGCCACCACCGCGCCAAAGCCGAACGGCCCGTAATAGTCGAACTGCAGCTCGATCGCCCGCGCCGCCCGCTCGAGCGCCTCCTTCTCCTTGCCCGGGCGGGTGATGTGCAGATAGCGGCTGGTCATGATCCCGCGGCGCTTGCCCGCGTCCCAGCCGAATTTGAATTTCCCGCGATCGTGCAAATCGGGGAAGCCGGCCTTTTCCGCTGCCTCGTAGTAAATCTCGATGTTGCGGCGCAGCCGGTCGTTGGGCTCGGCGATCATCACCCCATTGATCCCGTGCTCGGCCGCGAATTTGAGCGAGCGGGCGCTGGTCAAGGGTTCCCACAGCTGCGGGTGCGGCTTTTGCACCGGCTGCGGAAATACCTGCAATTCCTTCAACGTGGTCGTGGTCGCCTGCACCGGGTTGCCGGCCGAGTACATGTCGGGGTCGCCGAGCTTGATCACGTCCTCCAACCGGCGGCCCGCCTTGTCCCGCTGGAAATAGGCGATAGTCTGCTTGTGGTTCCACTTGGTGTAGCTGGGCGGCACCGAGAAGTTCTCGCCGTGATGCGAGAACGACGGCTCGGTCCAGCACTTCTTCATGATCGTAATGGCTTCTTCGAAGGCCTTGCGGTTGCGCTCCTGGTCCTGGATCGTCGAGCCATAGGGGCGGCCGAGCGTTTCGTTCTCGCGCGGCTGATAGCCGCGGCCAATGCCGCATTCGACCCGCCCGCCGCTGATCACGTCGAGGGTGGCGATCTGCTCGGCGAGCCGCACCGGGTGGTGCCACACGATGATGTTGGCGCACTGGCCGAGCCGGATGCGCTTGGTATGGGCGGCCACGCTCATCTGCACCATCAGCGGGTTGGGGCTCATCTCGGCGCCCTCCGGCTGAAAATGGTGCTCGGTCAGCCAGAACGACTGATAGCCTAGCTTTTCGGCGAGGATGCCCTGGCGCACTTGGTTGACCAAGGTCTCTTGGGCCACCTGGTGGACCTCGGCCAACGACCCGTCGTTGAGGGTCACGCCGTCTTTGGTGGTGATCACCGGCAGGCTCGACGCGCCATTGTGAAAGACGCCGATTTCCAGCATCGCAGCTCCTCCCTCTTGCGCCCGGGCGGGCTTGCCTTCCCGCCGCCATCCTTGCAGCGGGGCGGGAAAGCCGCGCCGTCCCAGGATTTCGAGGTTGGCCCCGATCAGTCCCGCAGTCAATTACGCAGGGGAGGCGTCCTCGCCGGCCCCGCTAGAGCTCCTCTTGGACGCGCAGGGCCAGTTACTCGCCCAATTGGACGGCCAGCACGGCCATCGGCCGCTGCCCGACGGCATAGGTTGTGAGGGGGGTCAGCGCCCCGGTGTCGCCGTTAATGCGATACGAGGCCAGGCGCCCCGACGCCGAGCCGGCGGCAAATAGAAAACGCCCGTTGGGGTCGAGGCCAAAGGCGCTGGGGACCGCTTCGGTCGGCGTACGCCCGATCGCCGTCAACCGCCCGCTCGCGGCATCGACGGCGAACCCGGCGATGCTGTTGTGGCCGCGGTTGGCCACGTAGAGGAACTGCCCCGAGGGCGTCAGGTGAATCTGCGAGCAGGTGTTCCGGGCGCTGTAGCCGTCGGGCAGGGTCGAGATCGTCTGCTCGGCGGAGAGGCCGCCATTCGCTGGGTCCAGACGATAGAGCGTGACGCTGCAGCCCTGCTCGTTCGAGAAATAGGCGAAATTTCCAGTTGGGTGGAAGCAGTAATGGCGCGGGCCGAGGCGTTCGGCCGGCTCGACGCGGGCCGGCGAGTTGGCGGTCAGATGGCCGGTGCCGGCGTCGAATTTGAACTGCGCGATCATGTTGGGGCCGGGGTTCTCGCGTTGCGGCTCCAGCACGTTGTCATTGAGCCGCGCGATATGCGGCACAAAGGCAAACCGGTTTGACGGGTCGGTCTGGATCGCGTGGGCGCCGGTGGCGGTCGGCACCGAGGCGACCGGTGCGGCACCCACAGCGCCATCCGCGGCGAGCGGGTGGACCGCGGCAAAACCACCCTGGTAATAGGCCGACAGCAAGTATTTGCCGGTGCGGTCGGGCGCCAGGAACGTCGGCGCGTGCGAGGGTGCCACACTCCCCAGCGGCGAGAGCCCGCCGTTGCGCTGGTCGATCCGCAAGCTCGAAATCGTCGGCGTGGCGCGATAGCCGACATAGAGCGTTTGCCGATCCGGGCTGATCGCCATCACCGATGGCCCGCCCGCAGCCGGGATCTCGGCCTGCGGCGTCAGCCGGCCGGTGTCGGCATCCATGCTGAAATGCGCGATCTTGTTCTCGTCTTGCATGCAGACATAGAAAGCGTATGGCATCTTGTGCCCTCCCTCGGGGTTCCGGCGGGCCTGCCCCGTTCGCGGCATCCCGAAATTGCGATTGCTGGCAAGCGCGAATTCTTCACACGCGCGATTGCGGCAATGTCACCGGTATCTTGTAGAGGCTCACGGCGTTCTCAAACACCAGCTGGTGCAGCGACGCCTTGCCGAGCGCCGCCTCGGCCGGCGCGTGCCCCATCGCCTTGGAATGCGGCCACGGGCTGTCGAGGCCCGGGAAGTCGCTGGCCCACAGGAAGTTGCGCAGCCCGATCTCGGGCACCCGGCGGAAACCGCCCTCTTCCTCGACCTCGAAGGTGAAAAAGACCTGGCGTTTGACAAACTCGGTCGGCTTGTCGGATAGCGGGATGTCGGGCTTGAAGACGCGCGAGTCGGGCCGCCGAAATCGTATTCGCGGTCAAAGCGCCAGAACAGAAACGGGACCCACCCCACACCCGCCTCTTCGAGGACAAAGCGCACCCCGGGGTGACGGTCGCAGATGCCCGAGAACACGACGGCGCTCATCAGCTCGGCCATCAGCCCCATCGGAAAGTTGGCGACCCGCATCAGCGACTGGTTGCGCGGCTCCAGGCCCGCGACCCCGACCCCGATCTGGCGCGACCCGCCGGCCGGGTTGGCGTGCAGGTTGATCGGCATGCCGGTTTCGGCGGCGGCGGCCCAGACCGGCTCCCACATCTGGTGCAACACCGGCTCGGGGGCGTTGGCCCAGTCGAAGATGACGCCGGTGGGCAGGCCGAACCCGGCGACCCGCATCAGCTCCGCGACCGCCTCCTGCGGCGACAGGCAGGGCAGGGGGAGCAGCATGATAAACCGGCCATTCGACTCGTCGTAGAGCTCGCGCGCCCAGTCGTTGACGGCGCGGACGCAAAGGGCGCGCAGCTCCGGGTCCCGGATCGCCGAGATCTGCTCATAGGGGCCGTTGACGAGCTCGGCATCGACCCCGTCCCGGTCCATGTCTTCGCAGCGATACCGGGCGTTCGCCGCGCGGAAGATGCCGGGCTCAGGCTCCTCCGGCAGCCCGGCGCGGGTGTAGCAGTTGACCGGCCCCCGGCCCACGCCGGCCCAGCCGACCCCGCTCCACGGGTGTCCTTCGACGACCCATTGCCGGATGCCGTCCGGCCCTGAGACGACCCTTGGGCCGTCGTCCTGGAATTTTCGCGGCAGACGCTTGGTCCACAGATCGAAGGGCAGGTGCATCAGCCGGCAATGGCCATCCGCGGACACCACACCAAATCGCTTCTCCATCGCGCGTCTCCGTTGCAGCAGGTTGACCGATCAAGCCTCCTCGCCCGAACGCTGCGATGATACGCCGGTTGCGCCCTTCAGATTGATCAAATTAGCCGATGTGAGGATCTTCCGCGATCTGGCCGGCTTACCCGGTTGGGGGGCCATCTCAGCTGCCGCGGCTATCGGCTCGCGATGGGTCGGGTTCGTCGCCGCGGTGCGGGGTGCGCGCGAAACCCTGCCGGCAACGATGCGCTGCGGATAGGTGAAGGCCTCGAACCCGTCGCGGCGCGCGACTGCCACCAGCGCGATATTGGCGGCGCTCGCCGCGCGCACCGCCAATGCGGTGGGCGCCGACACCGCGACCAGAACCGAGGCTCCGAAAACCGCGGTCTTTTGCACCATTTCGACCGAAACACGGCTGGTCAGCAGCACCGCCCCCTCGGCGCCGGAGCGGCCAGCGCGAACCACCGCCCCGATCAGCTTGTCGAGGGCATTGTGCCGGCCGACATCCTCACGCAGCGCGACGATGCCCTCGCGCGGGGTCCAGAACGCGGCGGCGTGCAGCGCCCCGGTCAGGCGGTTGATCGGCTGGGCCGCGGGCAGCTCCGCCATCGCCGCCGCGATCGCTTCGCCTTCGACGCGCAGCCGGGTGCGAACCCGCGGCGGCCGGCGCGCCGCCTGCGCCAACGTCTCGATCCCGCACAGCCCGCAGCCGACCGGGCCGGCGAGGTATCGGCGCCGCTCCCAGAATGTGGCCGCCGGCGCCGCGTCGAGGCCGATGCGCAGCACGATCCCAGCCTCGCTCGCCACACATTCCAAGGAGACGACCTGTTGCGCGGAGGCGACGATGCCTTCGCTGAGGCTGAACCCGACCGCGAAATCCTCGAGATCCGCCGGGGTCGCCATCATCACCGCATAGCCGACGCCCTCATAGGAAAAGGCGATCGGGGTCTCTTCCGCGATCGCGCGCCGCGTCGGCGCCGCGGCGCGCACCGCACCCGTCCCATCATCGCGCCAAAGGGTGCGCTCGGCCTCGCAAAAGACCAGCGGCCGAGCCTGCGAGGGATGCGGCATCAGCCGCTCGACCCGCCGTTTCTGCGCGCCCGGAACGCAAGAAAAACGATCAGGCCGGCCATGGCCGCCGCCACCGCGGCGGCCCGCAACGGCCTGCGCGCCGTGCCGCGCAGCGCCATTGCGCCGGAAACAGCGGCGGCCTGCTTCAAATCGGTCATCGCATCGGCGAGCGGCGTGCCGCTGACCAGTTCCGCCAGCACGGTCCGCTCGGCCGGCGCCGCGGCTTCCGCGCCGGCGTCCTTGAGAATGCGCACCGGCACCGATTTCGCGGCCGGGACCTTGGAGCGCTCGGCGTAATGCCACAGCGGCACCAGCACATTGCATTCCGGATAGTAGCCGCCGCAGCAGCCCTCCGGGATGTCGTAGGCGACGACGCTCAGACCGCGCAGCTGGCGATGCACGCCGTCATCGGCGGCGGTGACCAGGCTCACCCGGTCGCCCTCGCGCAGATGCAGCCGGTCGATGTCGTTGCGGTGCATCAAGACGACCATGCGGGTGCCGTGAATGCCGCGGAACCGGTCGTGATAACCGTAGATCGTCGTGTTGAACTGGTCGTTGCTGCGCAAGGTGATCAGCCGCAGGACCGCATTGTCTTGGTCGGCGATCCCCAAATCCTCCTCGAGCCCGTGCGGGGTGATGAAGTTGGCTTTGCCGGTCTTGGTCTTCCACTCGCGGTGGCGGGCGGGCAGGGGGCGGTGAAAGCCGCCGGGCTCCCACATGCGCGCGTTAAAATCGTGAAAGTCTTCGGGGTAGGTCTCGGCGATCGCATTGCGCACCAGGCTGTAATCGCCGACCCAGGCGTCCCAATCGAGCTTCGGGTTCGGCATCAGGGTGGCCTTGGCGATGCCGGCGACGATCGCCGGCTCGGACCGGAGATCGGGGCTCGCCGGCGGCTGCAAACCGAGCGAGCCATGGACGCAGGCGGTGCTGTCCTCAATCGTCACCGTCTGCGGGCCGGTCTTCTGGCGGTCGAGCTCGATCCGGCCGAGGCAGGGCAACAAATAGGTTATTTCGCCATGGATAAGGTGGCTGCGGTTGAGCTTGGTCGCGATCTGGACGGTCAGCCGCAGCTTGCGCCAGGCCGCCTCCATCGCCTCGCGCTCGGGGATGGCCCGGACAAAATTGCCGCCGAGCCCGATAAACCCGCGCACCTCGCCCTTGAGGATCGCTTCGCAGGCCTCGACCGTGTTCAACCCATTGTCGCGCGGCGGATCGAAGCCGAATTGCTGCGCCAGCTTGTCGAGCGGCACCAGCTCGGGCTTTTCGGTGATGCCGACCGTGCGCTGCCCCTGCACGTTGGAATGGCCGCGCACCGGGCAGACCCCGGCCCCTGGCCGGCCGATATTGCCGCGCAGCAGCAAGAGGTTGACCACCATCTGCACGTTTTCGACGCCGGCGCGGTGCTGGGTCAGCCCCATCCCATAGATGCCGATGACCGCGTGCGCCTGCGCATAGACCGCCGCCGCCGCTTCCATAGCACCACGCGTCAGCCCCGAATGGCGTTCGAGATCGGCCCACGCGCATTGCCGGGCCATTGCGGCAAACTCGTCGAACCCGTGCGTGTGCTCTTTGATAAAGGCCCAATCGAGCACCGGCGGCCGGCCCTCTTCCTTGGCCTGATCGTCCTCGGCGATCAGCGCCTTGCAGATCCCAAGGATCGCCGCGGTGTCGCCGCCGCTCTTGACCTGGTGATATTGCGAGCTGATCGGGGTTGGCGAAAAGCTCAGCATCTGCACCGGCGACTGCGGATTGGTGAATTCTATGAGCCCGCGCTCGCGCAACGGGTTGAAGGTGACGATCGGCACCCCGCGCCGGCTCGCATCCTGCAAATCGTGCAGCATGCGCGGGCTGTTGCTGCCGACGTTCTGGCCAAAGAAAAAGATGCAGTCGGTCTCGCCAAAATCCGCCAAGGTGACCGTGCCGACCGGCACCCCGATGCTCTCCGGCAACGCCACCGAGGTGCTCTCATGGCACATGTTGGAGCTGTCGGGCAGATTGTTGCTGCCATAGAGCCGCGCCATCAGCTGATACATGTACGAGGCTTCAAGCGAGGCGCGGCCGGAGGAGTAGAACACGACCTGTTTTGGGTCGAGCGCCTTCAATTCGTCGCCGATCGCGCGGAACGCTTCCTCCCACTCGACCGGCACGTATTTGTCGCTCTCTGCCTCCCAGCGCATCGGCCGGGTCAGGCGGCCCTCTTCCTCGAGGTCGTGGTCGGCCCAGCCTTCGAGCTCGCGCAGGGTGTGGCTGGCGAAGAAATCATCGCGCACCCGCCGGGTGGTGATCTCCCAATTCGTTGCCTTCGCGCCATTCTCGCAAAATTCCAGCGCGTGCGGCTTGCCGGGCTTGGCCCAGGCGCAGCTGACGCAGGCAAAGCCATCGGGCTTGTTCTGCCGCAGCAGGGTCGGCGGCGCGCTCGCCGCGACGCGCTCGCGCAGCAGGCTCTTGCCGACCGACCGCGCCGAGCCCCAGCCTCCGGCGGGCCAGGTATAGGGTTTGTACACCCAGCTTTCGGCTTTGCCGCCGTGGCCGGTTCTGAGGTCGGTTTCCGCCGCCATCTGTTTCGCGCTCCGGAGTTCCCGCCCGATAAACGCGGTCGGCGCGCCAACATCCCGAGACCCGCAGAAATCCCCCGCCTACCGGGTCTAGCTCTGAGGCTTGGCACGTGAGCCAACCAGCCAAGCTCCGGCTCTGGGCTTCTGCCTAACCCTACTCTGCCTAACCCTACTCCGCGGCTTCGCGGTGCTGCGGGTTGGGACGCCAGCGCAGCACCGGCCTGCGCGCGGCCAAGGTTTCGTCGAGGCGGCGGCGCGGGGCGAGGACCGGCGCGGCGTGGAAGCGGGCGGTGTCGCCGGCGCGGGCGGCGGTGGCCAGCGCCTTGACGACGGCGGCAAATTCGTCGAGCGCGGCCCTGCTCTCGGTCTCGGTCGGCTCGATCAGCAAGGCGCCGTGCACGACCAGCGGGAAATACATCGTCATCGGGTGATAGCCCTCGTCGATCAGCGCCTTGGCGAAATCGAGCGTAGCGACGCCGGTGTCTTTCAGAAAACGGTCGTCGAACAGCACCTCGTGCATGCACGGCCCGGGAAAGGACAGGCTGAGCTCGCCTTCGAGCAGCGCGCGTACGTAGTTGGCGTTGAGCACGGCGTCCTCGGCCACCTGGCGCAGCCCGTCGGCGCCGTGGCTCATCATGTAGGCGAGGGCGCGCACAAACATGCCCATCTGGCCGTGAAACCCCTTGAGACGACCGATCGCCTGGCCGGCCGGGCCGTCGCGGTGCTCGACCAGTTCCAATCCGTGCTTGCCATGCACCAGCCAAGGCAGAGGCGCGTAGGGCGCCAGGCTCGCCGCGAGGGCAACGGGGCCGCTGCCCGGGCCGCCGCCGCCATGCGGGGTCGAGAAGGTCTTGTGCAGGTTGAGGTGCATGCAGTCGATGCCGAGATCGGCCGGCCGCACCCGGCCGACGATCGCGTTGAAATTGGCCCCGTCGCAATAAAAGAACGCGCCAGCACGATGCACTGCGGCGGCGATCTCGATAATCTCGTCCTCGAACAGGCCGCAGGTGTTCGGGTTGGTCAGCATCAGCGCCGCGACATCGGGGCCGAGCTTTGCTTCAAGCGCCGCGCGGTCGACCCGGCCGCGCGCATTGGCCGGGATCGCCTCGACCTGATAGCCGCAGGCCGCGGCCGTTGCCGGGTTGGTGCCGTGCGCCGATTGCGGCACCAAGACGCGCCGCCGAGGGTCGCCGCGGGCTTCGAGGGCGGCGCGGATCGTCATCATGCCGCACAGCTCGCCATGCGCCCCCGCACCGGGCGACAGCGCCAGCGCCGGCATGCCGGTCAAGGTTTTTAGCCAATGCGCCAGGGTGTCGATCAATTCGAGCGCGCCAGGCACCGTCGAGACCGGCTGCAGCGGGTGGATGTCGGCGAGGCCCGGCAGCCGCGCCAATTTCTCGTTGAGCCGCGGATTGTGCTTCATCGTGCACGAGCCGAGCGGATAGAGCCCGCTGTCGATCGCATAGTTCTTTTGCGACAGCCGGGTGAAATGGCGCACCACCTGCGGCTCGCTGAGCCCCGGCAGGCCGATCGGGCCCCGCCGTTCGAGCCCGCCGAGGCGCGCCGCGAACGGCGCCGGCTCCGCCAGGTCGACGCCGCAATGCCCGGGCGAATCCTGCTCAAAGATCAGCTTCTCCTCGATCTCTAATCCGCGATTGCCGCTGAACGTCTGTGGTGGTGCCGCCGGGTCGGTGTCGGCGTGACGGCTCAGCGCGCTGCTCCACTCGCTCACGACAACACCTCCGTCAAGCCCTGGACGAGCCGGCCCATATCGGCTTCGGTCACCATTTCGGTCGCGGCCAGCAGCAGCAGCTCGGCCAATTCGGGCCGGTCGGGGTAAAGCCGGCTGACCGGGATGCCGCCGAGCACGCCCATTTGCGCGAGCGCCTCGACCACCGGCGCGGCCGGGCATGGCAGGCGCAGGGTGAACTCGTTGAAAAAGCTGCGATTAACGATCCGCACACCCGGCACCCTTTCGAGCCGCTCGGCCAAGCCGACCGCGGCGGCGTGGTTGAGCCGCGCCAGCCGGGTCAGCCCCTCCTCGCCGAGCAGCGCCAAGTGGATCGTGAAGGCGAGCGCGCACAGCCCGGAATTGGTGCAGATGTTGCTCGTCGCCCGCTCGCGCCTTATGTGCTGCTCGCGCGTGGACAAGGTCAGGACCCAGCCGCGCCGACCCTCCGCGTCGGTCGTCTGCCCGACCAGGCGGCCCGGCATCTGGCGCACGAACCGGTCGCGGCTGGCAAACAGGCCGAGATAGGGCCCGCCGAAATTGAGCGAATTGCCGAGCGACTGGCCCTCGGCGGCGACGATGTCGGCGCCCATCTCGCCCGGCGGCCGAACCGCGCCGAGCGACACGATCTCGTTCACTGCCACGACCAGCAGCGTGCCGTTGTCGTGACAAGCGCGGCCGAGCGCCGACCAGTCGTGCAATTCGCCCCAGAAATCGGGGTTCTGCACGACGACGCACGAGGTGGCGCCATCGATCAGCCCGGCCAAATCCTCGTCCTCGCCCGGCCGCGGGTCCTGCACCGCGGCATCAAAGCCGACAAAACGTGCGTAGGTCTCGCACACCTCGCGATAATGCGGGTGCAGCCCGCCCGACAGCACCGCGCGTCTGCGCCCGGTCACGCGGTTGGCCATCATCACCGCTTCGGCGCAGGAGGTGGCGCCGTCGTAGAGCGAGGCGTTGGCCACGTCCATGCCGGTCAGCAGCGCCACCTGGGTTTGGAACTCGAACAAATATTGCAAGGTGCCCTGCGCCACCTCGGGCTGATAGGGGGTGTAGGAGGTCAGGAATTCGCCGCGCTGGATCAGATGATCGACCGCGGCCGGGACATGATGGCGATAGGCCCCGCCGCCGATGAAAAAGGGCGCCGACCCGGCCGCCAAATTGCGCGCCGCCATACGGCCGATGGCGCGCTCGACCTCCAGCTCGCCCTGCGCCCGCGGCAGGTCGAGAAGGCCGTCGAGCCGCGCCGCCGGCGGCACCTCGGCATAGAGCGCATCGATCGAGGCGAAGCCGATCGTGGCCAGCATCTCGCCGCGATCGCGCGGGGTCAGCGGCAAATAGCGCATCAATGCTGCTGCCCGAGAAAGCGCTGGTAGGCCGCTTCGTCCATCAGCGCATCGAGCTCGGTCGGGTCGGCGAGGCGCAATTTCAGAAACCAGCCCTCGCCCAGCGGGTCGGCATTGACCTTGGCCGGCTCGGCGGCGAGCGCTTCGTTGACCGCGGCGACCTCGCCCGAGACCGGGGCATAGACCTCGCTCGCCGCCTTGACCGATTCGACGACCGCGGCCTCCTTGCCCTGCTCGACCCGCCGGCCGATTTCCGGCAATTCGACATAGACGACATCGCCCAATTGCGACTGCGCGTAATCGGTGATGCCGATCACGGCGAGATCGCCGTCGAGCCGGACCCATTCATGGTCTTTGGTGAAGCGTAGCGCGGTCATCGGCGGTTTCCTCCTGGGGGTGGCCAGTGCTCGGCCTTTCTCAATTCGTCGCCCCCGAGAAAGCGGGGGTCCAGGGCCTGCCCCTGGCTGGAACAGGGGGACGAGCGCCGGAGTCTCGAACTCCTGGGTTCCCGCTTTCGCGGGAATGACGAATACCGTGCTGATGTTTCGCAATTCATCGCGGGCGGTAATAACGGTGCGGGACAAAGGGCAGCGGGGCGACGCGCGCCGGCCGGGGCGAGCCGCGCACCAGGAGCGACAGGGCGGCGCCATCGACGGCGTGCGCGGCCTCGACATAGCCCATCGCCACCGGCGCGCCGAGCGAGGGGCCAAAGCCGCCGCTGGTCACTCGGCCGATCTCGTTGCCGGCGGCATCGGCGATCACGGCCCCCTCGCGCGCCGGGGCGCGGCCGTCGGGGCGGATGCCGACGCGTTGGCGCGATGGCCCCTGTGCCAGTTGGCGCAGGATCACCGCGGCGCCGGGAAAATCGCCCGCGGCGCGGCGGCGTGCGCCGATGGTCCAGGCGAGATCGGCCTCGACCGGGGTCGTCGTCTCGTCGATATCGTGCCCGTAAAGGCACAGCCCGGCTTCGAGGCGCAGCGAATCGCGGGCGCCGAGACCGATCGGCATCACCTCCGGCTCGGCCAACAGCCTCTCGGCCAACCCAGGCGCGGCCGCGCCCGGCAGCGAGATCTCAAATCCGTCCTCGCCGGTATAGCCCGAGCGGGTGACGAGGCATGGCTCCCCGTTGAGCGCCATCTCAGCGGCACTCATAAATGGCAGCTGCGCGAGGCCATCGCCGAGGCGCGCCAACACCGCGGCGGCCGCCGGACCCTGCAAGGCCAGCAATGCCCGATCCTCGATTAGCTCGATCGTCACCGCGCCGCCGAGGCGGGCGCGCAGATGCGCGAGATCGGCGTCCTTGGTCGCCGCGTTGACGACGACAAAGAGCCCGTCTCCGAGACGCGTCGTCATCAGATCGTCGAGGATCCCGCCCGCCTCGTTGAGCAGCAACGAGTACCGCATCCGCATCGGGCGCAGCGCGCGGATCTCGCCTGGGACCAGCGCCTCGAAGGCGGCGGCCGGATCGGGCCCGCCGAGCCGCAGCTGGCCCATATGCGAGACGTCGAACAGCCCGGCCCGGGCGCGGGTGTGCAGGTGCTCGGCCAAGATGCCGGCCGGGTATTGCACCGGCATCTCGTAGCCGGCAAACGGCACCATCCGGGCGCCGAGCGACTGGTGCAGATTGTAGAGAGGCGTCCGCTTGAGCGGCGGCGCGGCATCTTGAGCGGGCACCCGTCACCTCCGACAGAGCGCGGACGCGCAAGCGCCCGGCGATGCCCCCTCTGTCGTGGACCCTGAGAGATTCACCCCGGGCTGCGGATCACCCGCCGCCGGGGCTTACTCCTTCGGTGAGCGGATGGGCTGCGAACCCCGCCCGCTGCTTTCCAGAGCGCCCTTCCGCCCGCGGTCCTTTTGCCTGAGAGTTTCCGGGGCGGTTGCTCCTTCGGCGCCGTCCCCGATTGCGGCTGGGGCGCGGCCTCTCCTGCGGGCGTGCAATCAGCCCCCCACCTGTACCACCCCGCGCGATGCAAGGCCAGCCGCTTCCGTTCCGTGCCGGCCTGACGAGCGCGAGGAGCTGTCGTATGATGGCTGGCGTCGGAATGACGCGCGCGAGGCGATCTTGGGTCTGCCAATCAAGCTGTCTGCTGAAACGATCGCCCCGGGCGAGGCGTATCTCGGCGACACGCCCCTCTTGCGCGCGCATGCCGGGGCCCAGCCCGATCTGTTCCTGCGCTGGAACGCGATCCCGCTCGATGCCGCGGCCATCGATGTCGTCGTCCATCTGCACGGATTTTCGCGCGCGGGGAGTGCGATGCCGCTCGCCGAAAAAGTCGTGCGCAGCGGCCTCGACCTGTCGCGCCGGACGCGTCCGACCCTGGCGCTGCTGCCGCGCGGCAACTGGCTGCGCTACAGCTGGTACGATTTCCCGGCGCTGCTTGGCGGTGGGCTCGACCGGCTGGTCGATTACGCTCTGGAGCGCTTTGCCGCCGCCCTGCCGGCAGCCGCTGGCGCCGGCCGCACCGTCGATCGGCTGATCCTGACCGCGCATTCCGGCGGCGGCATGCCGGCAATCGACGCGACCGCCGGCGCACAGCGGCCGCCGGATGAGCTCCATGTGTTCGACGGGCTCTATGGCCGCGATCCCGCCAGCGGCGACCCGATGCGCGGCCTGGAGACGATCGATCGCTGGCTCCGCCGTCGGCTGGCCGCCGAGCCCGAGCGACAGGGGGCGCTGCGGGTCATCTATATCGAGCAGCAGACTGGCCCGTTCTCGCGCCGAGTCGGGGAGCTGATCGCGCGCCACTTGGCTAGTTTCGACCCGGCGGCGGCAGCACTTCTGCAGCGCCGCTACCGGATCGAGCCGGCAGCGGTGCCGCACGCGCGGATCGGCGAGCGCTGCGGCCCGGACCTGTTGGCCGCTGCCGGCATCGATTTCGACTGGTCGCGCTGACCGTGGCGGCAGCCCACTGCCCCAGTTGTGGCAGTGGGGTGAAACTTGCCGATGCCGCCCGCGTTTCCTGCGCAAGCAGGGGGCAGGCGACTGAATTCACGCGTGAGGGTGCGATGAGCGAGGAAAAACAGCTGGAAGGCCCCGACCTGGCGCAAGGGGTGCCGCTCTCCGACATCGTCGAAGGCGGCATGCTATTGGGTCATGCCGGCGGCGAAGCGGTGCTGCTGGCGCGCAGCGGCGGCGAGGTGCTGGCGATCGGCGCCGAGTGCACCCATTACCACGGCCCGTTGGCCGAGGGGCTGCGCGTCGGCGACACGGTCCGCTGCCCGTGGCACCATGCCTGCTTCAGCCTGCGCAGCGGCGAGGCGCTGCGCGCACCGGCGCTCGATCCGGTGGCGTCTTGGCGGGTCGAGCAGCGCGATGCAACGGTGTTTGTCCGGGAAAAGCTGCCGCCCGCAACCCGCGCGGCACGCTCGTCGCCGTCGCCAGCCGAGCCGGCCTCGGTCGTCATCGTCGGCGGCGGTGCCGCCGGCCAGGCCGCGGCTGAGATGCTGCGCCGCGAGGGCTATGCCGGGCCGGTCACGATGGTGAGCGCGGACGCGGACGCGCCTTACGACCGCCCCAACCTGTCAAAGGATTACCTCGCCGGCAACGCGCCCGAGGAGTGGCTGCCGCTGCGCCCGCCCGAGTTTTTTGCCGAGCATGCCATCACCCTCGAATGCAACGCCCGCGTCGTGGCGATCGATGTCGCGGCAAAGGAGGTGCGGCTCACGAACGGCGCTAGCCATCGCTGGGGCGCGCTGCTCTTGGCGACCGGCGCCGAGCCGGTGCGGCTCGCGGTGCCCGGGGCCGAGCTGGCGCATGTGCGCACCTTGCGCAGCCTCGCCGACTGCCGCGCGCTGATCGCCGCAGCGCAGCGGGCGCGACGCGCCGTGGTGGTCGGCGCCAGCTTTATCGGGCTCGAAGTCGCCTCGTCGCTGCGCACGCGGGGGCTCGAAGTCGAGATCGTCGCGCCCGAGGCGTTGCCGATGGAAGCGGTGTTTGGGGCGGAGATCGGCCGGCTCGTGCGCCGGGTCCACGAGGAGCACGGCGTCAGGTTTCATCTCGGGACAACGGTAAAGTCGATCGACGCGAACGGGCTCGACCTGCAAAACGGCGAGCGGCTCGAGGCCGGTCTGGTGGTCGTCGGCATCGGCGTGCGGCCGCGCACCGAGCTTGCCGAAATGGCCGGGATCGCGGTCGATCATGGGGTCGCGGTCGATGCCGGTCTCGCGACGAATGTGCCCGGCATCTGGGCCGCCGGCGACATCGCCCGCTGGCCCGACCGGCTGACCGGCGCGAGCCTGCGCATCGAGCATTGGGTCGTTGCCGAGCGCCAGGGCCAGACTGCCGCCCGCAACATGCTGGGGCGCGGCGAGCGGTTTGACGCGGTCCCGTTCTTTTGGACCCAGCAGCACGACCTGACCCTCTCCTATGTCGGCCACGCCCGACAATGGGACCGAACCGAGATCGACGGCCGGATCGAGGCAAAGGACGCTGCGGTGACTTATTGGCAAAGCAACCGTAAGCTCGCGGTGCTGACGATCGGCCGCGACCGCGACAGCCTCGCCGCCGAGATCGAGCTGGAACGGCAGATCGCAGCCGCCGGCTGACGCGCCCACTCGTGGCGGGCGCTTGCCGCAGGGTTCGGATCGGAGGCACACTGGCGCCGCCACCGGCCTCTGCCACGCGGCGGGCCGGCGCGGGTTGACGCGAGAACACCGTCGCATGGACACGGCTCTCTACGACGCACTCGAAGCGCGCGATCCGGCGCTGCGCGAGGCCGAGCTGATGGCTGGGCTGCCTGCGTTGATCGCCGCGGCCAAGGAGCGGTGCCCGGCGTACCGATCGCTGCTCGCGGCGATCCGCCCCGAGCAGGTGACCGGCAGACAGGCCTTGGCCGAATTGCCGTTGACCCGCAAATCGGAGCTGATCGAACGGCAGCGCCGCGATCCGCCGTTTGGCGGGTTTGCCGCGGTGCCGTTATCGGCGCTCCGGCACGTCTTTATGTCGCCCGGCCCGATCTATGAGCCGGAGGCCAGGCGCGCCGATTACGGGCGCTTTGCCCGCGCTCTGTTTGCCGCCGGGTTTCGCGCCGGCGACCTGGTGCACAACACGTTCTCCTATCATCTGACCCCGGCCGGCGCGATGGTCGAGAGCGGCGCCGCAGCGCTCGGCTGCCCGGTTATCCCGGCCGGGCCGGGCCAGACCGAGCTGCAGCTGCGGGCGATCGCCGATCTGCAGCCCGATGGCTATGTCGGGACGCCGTCGTTTCTGAAAATCCTGCTCGACCGGGCGGCGGAAGCTGGCGTCGATATCGCTTCCTTGAAAAAGGCGCTGGTGTCGGCCGAAGCCTTGCCGGCGACGCTGCGCCGCGAATTACGCAGCCGCGGGGTCGCGGTGCTGCAGTGCTACGGCACCGCCGATGTCGGCCTGATCGCCTATGAAAGCGCCGGCCCCGATGGCGAGGCCGAAGAGGGGCTGGTGCTCGACGAGCAGATCATCGTCGAGCTGGTGCGCCCCGGGACCGGCGAGCCGGTCGGCGCCGGCGACATCGGCGAGGTCGTGGTCACGACCTTGACCCCCGAATATCCGCTGATCCGCTTTGCCACCGGAGATCTGTCGCGGATGCTCCCCGACGCCCGGATCAGCCCCGGCAGCGGGCGGACCAACCACCGGATCGAGGGTTGGCTCGGCCGCGCCGACCAGACCACCAAGGTGCGCGGGATGTTTGTCCACCCGGAGCAGATCGCCGATGTGCTGCGCCGGCACCCGATGATCGGCCGCGCGCGGCTGGTGGTCGAGCGCCGAGGCGGCAACGACGAGATGACGCTCTGTGTCGAGCTTGGCCCCGGGGCGGACGATCTCACGGCGGACGATCTCGCGGCGATCGGCGACAGCGTTCGCGCGTTGACTCGGCTGCGCGGGACGGTGCTGGCGGCGGCGCGGGGCAGCCTGCCCGAGGATGGGCGGCTGATCGAGGACCGCCGCGATCACGGGTGAAATTCACCAAATCGTCACACTTTTTTCAAACCGAAGTCCCAATCCGCGCCCCATATGGTAAGCGTAAGGTTTACCCTTACAGGTTTGTCCCCCAAACCTCGTAATCGGCCGAGCAATTCGGCCGATGACCAAAGCGGCTCCGGATTCCCCCTCCGGAGCCGCCTTTTTTGTCGGCGTCCCCCCGACCTGCAGGCCCGCCGCCCGTGTCCGCGCTAGACCTGCCCGACCCGGACCGAGGCGATCGCGGCCTGCCCCGTCCGGAACTGATCGCTGCAGAGCTGGTCGCCGAAGACGTGGCGTGCCGGCGCGGGGCGCGCCTGGTGTTTGTCGGCGTCTGCTTCCGCCTGCCGCCCGGCGGTGCGCTGCTGCTGACCGGGAGCAACGGCAGCGGCAAATCGAGCCTCTTACGGCTGGCCGCTGGCCTGCTTGCCCCGGCGGCGGGCCGGCTCTGTTGGGGTGCGCTCCCGATTGCGGCCGATCTCGCACAGCATCACGCCCGCCTGCACTATGTCGGGCATCAGGACGCGGTGAAGCCCTCCATGACGCCGCGCGAAACCCTGACCTTTTGGGCGGCGCTGCGCGACCGACGGCGTTCCACGGCGCAGGCGACCGAGGACGGGCTCGCCGCCTTCGCGCTCGACGCGGTGGCCGATTGGCCGTGCCGCTGGCTTTCCGCCGGGCAGCAGCGGCGCTTGGCGCTCGCCCGCCTGCTGGTGGCTCCGGCTGCGTTGTGGCTGCTCGACGAGCCGACCGGCGCGCTCGACGCAGACGGCCAGGAGCGCCTCGAACAGATCATCGAGACGCATCGCGCCTCGGGCGGGCGCGTGCTGCTCGCGACCCATCAGCCGCTCGGCATCGACCACGCGCAAACGCTGGCAATGGACGATTTCGCTCCCCCCTCCGACCCGGCCCTGATCCCTTGACCATAACCGCGCTCTACGGGATTTTTCGCCACGATCTCGGCCTGGCGATGCGGCAAGGCGGCGATACCGGGCTCGTCCTCGCGTTTTTTGTCCTCGCGGTGGTGCTATTCCCGTTCGGCGTCGGCCCCGAGGCCGAAATCTTGGCGCGGATTGCCGCCGGGATCCTGTGGGTTGCGGCATTGCTCGCGGCATTGTTGTCGCTCGACCGGCTCTACCAGAGCGATTACGAGGATGGCGGGCTCGAGCTGATCGCCTTGGCGCCGCTGCCGCTCGAGCTGGCGGTCTTGGCCAAGAGCGCCGCCCATTGGGTCGCGACCGGGCTGCCGCTGGTGCTGGCGAGCCCGTTTCTGGCGCTGTTTGTCGATCTCGATCCGCGCGCGATCTTGACCCTGGTCGCGAGCCTGCTGCTCGGCACCCCGTTTTTGAGCCTGATCGGCAGCGTCGCCGCGGCCCTGACCCTCGGCGCCCGGCGGCAAGGCGTGCTGTTGTCGCTGCTCGTCCTGCCGCTTTACGTGCCGCCGCTGATATTCGGCGCCGGCGCGGTCGAGGCGAGCGCCCTTGGGACCGCTGCACGCCCCGATCTCTTGATCCTCGGCGCGCTGACCCTGGCGGCATTGCCGCTGGCGCCTTGGGCCGCTGCGGCGGCCTTGCGCCAGGCGCTCGAATGAGCCGGCGCCAAGCTGCGCCCGTAGCCGGCGGCCAAAGCGCCGCCCTGTCCCCAAGGTGCGACCGCTGCGACGCTGACGCGCGGCCGGATCTGCGCTACAAAGGGTCGTTGCCATCACGGGGCGGCGGGCGATGATCAACCGGTTTGCCAACCCGGCGCGCTTTATGCGGCTCAGCGGCACGATCCTGCCATGGTGCGCCGCGGCGACGGTCGCGGTACTGGCGGTCGGGCTTTACCTGGCGCTGGTTGTGGCCCCGCCCGACTACCAGCAGGGCGAGGCCGTGCGCATCATGTACGTCCATGTGCCGGCGGCGTGGCTGGCGCTCTCGGTCTATCTGTTCATCGCGGTGGCGAGCGGCGTCTCGCTCGTCTCGCGGCACCCGCTGGCCGATATCGCGGCGCGGTCGGCGGCACCGATCGGCGCCGCCTTCACCTTGATCTGCCTGGTCACCGGATCGCTGTGGGGCCGCCCGATGTGGGGCACCTGGTGGGTGTGGGACGCGCGGCTGACCTCGGTGCTGGTGCTGTTCTTTCTCTATCTCGGCTATATCGCGCTGGCGAACGGGTTTGACGATCCGACCCGCGGGGCAAAAGCGGCCTCGGTGTTGGCGCTGGTCGGCGTCGTCAACCTGCCAATCATCAAATTCTCGGTCGACTGGTGGAACACCTTGCACCAGCCGGCGAGCGTGCTGCGGCTCGGCGCGCCGACCATCGCGCTGTCGATGCTGGTGCCGCTCCTGGTCATGGCGGCGGCGTTCTGGCTGTTGTTCGCAAGCTTGCTGATGGTGCGCATGCGCACGGCGCTGAACGAGCGCAAGGCGCTGGCCCTGCGGCTCAACCAAAGGCCGCTGCCGAGAGCAGCCCGCGCGGGCGCGGCTCCGTCGGCGCCCGAGGGCGCGGCGGCGCGCCCGGCGCTGCGCTGAGGCTGCGCCATGCACACTCTCGGCGTTTATCTCGCGATGGGCGGCTACGCGGTCTATGTTTGGCCCGCTTATGGCATGACGTTTGCTGTGCTGGGCGGCCTCGCCCTTTATTGTCGTCGCCGCTATCGGCAGAGCGTCCTCGTCCTTGAAGCGCTGCAGCGCCAGCTCGGCCCGCGGCGATGACCCGCAAGCAGCAGCGGCTGGGCCTCCTCGGCCTCGGTATGGCGGCGCTCGGCGGTGCGACCGCGCTGGTGCTGACCGCGTTCAGCAGCAATCTGGTGTTTTTCTACAGCCCGAGCGATCTGAAGGCGCAGGCGGTCGCCCTCGACACCCGGGTGCGGATCGGCGGGCTGGTCGAGGACGGCAGCGTCTCGCGCGGCACCGGCAGCCGCGTGTCGTTTCGCGTCACCGACGGCAAGACCGATATACCAGTCACCTATCGCGGCATCCTGCCCGACTTGTTCCGCGAAGGGCAGGGGGTGGTCGCCGAAGGCGAAGCTGGAGCCCGGCGGGCGTCTTTGCCGCCTCGACCGTGCTCGCCAAGCACGACGAGAAATACATGCCGCGCGAGGTCGTGGACGCGCTGAAAAAGAGCGGGCATTGGCAGGAAGGTGCCGCGAGCGCGGGCGCTGCCCGCCCGCTCGACGCCGCCGCTGCGCCGGCAAGCGCCCGCTGACACCGGTCGATTGCGGTGGCGCGCAAGCTCGTCTTTCTGCTGCCTGCGGTATTGTTCGCGGGATTGCTCGTGGCCTTTACCATGGGGCTCGACCGCGATCCGCGCTGCTGCCATCGGCGCTGATCAACCGCCCGGCCCCTGCCTTCGCCCTGCCGGGCCTGTACGATCCGGCGCAGGGCCTCGCCCGCAAGGACCTCGGCGGCGGCGTCACGCTGGTCAACTTTTTCGCCTCGTGGTGCCTGCCCTGCCGCGAGGAGCAAGCGGCGCTGATGGCGCTGCAGCACCGCCCGGGGGTCACCCTCGACGGCATCGCCTACAAGGACAAGCGCGCCGATTCGCGTCGCTTCCTCGCCGATTTCGGCAATCCCTACCACCGCGTCGCGGTCGATCGCGACGGCGCCACGGCGATCAATTTCGGCGTTTACGGGGTGCCCGAGACCTACGTCATCGACCCCGCCGGCCAGATCCGTTTCCGGCAGGTCGGCCCACTGACCGCGCAGGACATCGACCGAAAGATCCTGCCGATGATCGCACAGATCGCCGCGTCCGCCGGCCTGCCCCGTGCCGCGCAGAGATAGGCGGCGTCGAAGATAGGCGGCAGACCGGAGTCGCCGGCCGAAATCAGCGAAGGAGCGTGCATGCCCAATTCGTTCGCGACCGGCAACGAAGCCGGCGGGCGGGCGGAGCGCCGCGCCTTCCGGCTCAGCTTTGCCGGGCTCTTGACGACGATGGCGCTGGCCTCGCTCGACCAGAACATCGTTGCCACCGCGCTGCCGCGGATTGTCGGCGAGCTCGGCGGGCTCTCCCATCTGGCGTGGGTCATCACCGCTTTCATGCTGACCGCGACCGCGACCGCGCCGCTCTATGGCAAGCTCAGCGACATGCACGGGCGCCGGCCGCTGTTTGTCGTGGCCATCCTCGTCTTCACCGCCGGCTCAGCGCTGTGCGGGCTTGCCCGCTCGATGACCGGGCTGATCCTGTACCGCGGGCTGCAGGGCCTCGGCGCCGGCGGGCTGATGGTGCTGGCGCAGACGACGATCGCCGATCTCGTCTCGCCGCGGCAGCGGGGCCGCTACCAGGGCCTGATTACCGGCGTCTTCGCGCTGTGCAGCGTGACCGGGCCGGTGCTCGGCGGGGTCATCACCGATGCGTTGTCGTGGCGCTGGATCTTCTATGTCAACCTGCCGGTCGGCGCGGTGGCGCTGGGGCTGATCCTGACCGCCTTGCCGCGCATGGAACGGCGCCGGGTCGCCCATCGGATCGATTATGCGGGGGCTGTGCTGCTGACCGCGATGACGGCAGCGCTGCTGGTGCTGCTGAGCTGGGGCGGGACGGTCGCAGCATGGCTGTCGCCGCCGATCGCCGGGCTGGCGCTTGGCGCTGCGGCGCTGTTCGCGCTGCTGCTCGCCCGCGAGCGCGTCGCGGCCGAGCCGATCCTGCCGTTGGCGCTGTTCCGCAACCCGGTGTTCGCCATCGCCGTGGCGGTCGTGGCAATCACCGCGACGGCGCTGTTCGGCGCCTTTGTCTTTCTGCCGACCTTTTTTCAGCTGGTGCAGGGCGAGAGCCCGTCGCAAGCCGGGCTGTTGACGACGCCGATGATGGGCGGCCTGATCGTCGCCTCGGTGCTCGGCGGCCGGCTGGTCTCGGCGCGCGGCCGTTACAAGGGCTTGTCGTTGCTGGGGCTCGGGCTCGCGATTGCGGGACTTCTGGCGATCGCCACGGCGGCGCGCGTGGCGGCCCCGCTGCCGGCGATCGAGGCGGCGCTGGTCGTGACCGGGGCCGGGCTCGGGCTGGTCATGCCGAACCTGACTGTGGCGATCCAGAATGCGGTGATGCCCGAGATGCTCGGGGTTGCGACCTCGGGAGTGTCGTTTTTCCGCTCGCTCGGCGGGGCGTTGGGGGTGGCGTTGTCGGGCAGCCTGCTGGCCGGCCGCGTCAATGCCTCGTTGTCGGGAGCGGGAGGTGCTGTCGCGCGCGGCGCGGCGGGCCGTCGCCGGCGGCGGCCACGGCATCGCCGGCCTCTCCCCCGCGGCTCATGACCTGGCCACTGCCGCTTATCGGCAAGCCATCGGCACGACCTTCGCCACCGGCGCCGCAATCGCCGGCATCGGCCTCGTGCTGCTGCTGCTGTTGCCGGAGCATCCGCTGCGCGATGCGCCCGCCGGTTGAGGAGGATGCGCGCCGGCCGGTGGGCAGGGGATTTGCCCCGTCCGCACGCTTCTGCTTTCGTAGCCCGGGATGACCGACCAGGCCCGCATAGAAGGCTTGCATTTCACCCGAGCGGAAGTCCTCTCGGTCCTGTCCGGGCTGATGCTGGCGATGTTCCTGGCCAGCCTCGACCAGACCATCGTCGCGACCTCGCTGTCGACCATGGCCCAGGATCTGGATGGCTGGTCGCTGATCTCGTGGGTGGTTTCGGCCTATCTGGTCGCCTCGACGGTGACGACGCCGATCTACGGCCGGCTCAGCGACCTCTATGGCCGGCGCCCGATCCTCTTGATTTCGATCGGGTTGTTCGCCGCGGCCTCGGTGTTGTGCGCGTTGTCGCAGACGATGCCGGAATTGATCGGCGCGCGGATTTTGCAGGGGGTCGGCGGCGGCGGTCTGCGCTCGGTCTCGCAAGCCGCGCTCGCCGATGTGATCCCGCCGCGCGAGCGCGGCCGATACCAGGGCTATCTTTCGAGCGTCATGGCGATCTCGAACCTGCTGGGCCCGGTGCTAGGCGGGTTCTTTGCCGAGGATCTTTCGTGGCACTGGATTTTCTGGATCAACGTGCCGCTCGGGGCCCTGGCGCTGTTCTTGTGCAACCGCAATCTGCGGCGCCTGCCCAGGCCGCGGCGCAAGCCGGTGATCGATTGGCTCGGCGCGGTATTGATCATCGCCTCGACGACGCCGATCCTGATCGGGGTCGCCGGGGTCGAATCGGCCGGCGGCTGGGGCCGGATCGACGTGCTGGCGCCGATCGCGATCGGCATCGTGCTGCTTGGCATCCTGGTCGTGCGCGAGCGCGAGGCGCCCGAGCCGATGATCCCGCTGCGGCTGTTCGCCAACCGCATCTTCACGATCGGCAGCGTCATCGCGTTTTTGATGTCGATGGTGATGATCGCGCTGATCATCCTGATTCCGCTCGATTTCGAGCTGGTGTCCGGGCTGGCGGCCGACCAGGCCGGCATACGGCTGATGCCGATGACCGGCGGCACGGTGCTGGGCTCGTTCATCGCCGGGCAATTGGTGACCTGGACCGGCCGCTATCGCCTCTACCCGGTGCTCGGCGCCGTGGCGATGACCGGCCTGTGCGCGGCGATCGCGCTTTACGGGCTGGGCCGGGGGCCGCTGACCGACACCGCGCTGACCGGCGGTCTCGGCTTGGCGTTTGGCTTTCAGCTGTCGCCGGTGGTGGTTGCGGTGCAGAACGCGCTCGAGCTGGACGATACCGGGATCGGGCTGTCGGTGCTGATGTTCTTTCGCCTGATCGGCGGCGCCCTTGGCGTTGCGTTGCTGACCGCGATCCTGGTCGGCAGCCTCAACGCCGGCGCGCTCTCGGTGCCCGGGCACCATGTGCTCGGCCCCAACCCCGGGATTGCACTGCTGCATCTCGACCAGACCGATGTGCTCGACCAGCCGCTGCTGCGCGGGCTGATGCGGGTCATGCATGCCGCCTTCGCGCATGTCTTTTTCTATGCGACCGCAATTTCCGCGCTGGCCGCGCTCGGGTCGCTGTGGTTGAAGGAAATCCCACTGCGCACCAGCTGATTACGCGCGAGCCAACGCAGCCGTGGTGGCGAGCGGCTGAGTGTGCTAGCATTTGGGCTGTCACCGCGTTTCGTCATGCCCGGCCTTGTGCCGGGCATCCGCGAAAACCGGCAAGTTTTGCCGCGGCTCACGGATGGCCGGGACAAGCCCGGCCAGGACGATTGGGTGAGCCCTGTGTTTGCGTCTGAGCGCTGATTCAGCGCTTCGATTCTACGGGAGGAAACGGCGATGAAGGTCCGGATCGAATATTGCGTGCCTTGAAACTACTTGCCCAGAGCCCTCCGTGCGAGGGCGCGAACTCGAGGAAAAGTACGGCGCCGAGGTCGAGCTCGTCAAAGGGACGAGTGGCGTGTTCGAGATTACCGTCGATGGCAAGCTGGCGTTTTCAAAAAAGCAGCTGGGGCGCTTTCCGGAAGATGCCGAGATCGACGCGCTCGGCGGCGGATAATCGGCGCAGCGACGGTCACGGCAACGGCCCGCCGGGAGGTTGCCCGCTGGTTCGGACGAAGATAACGGCGCGCGCGTCGCGATAGGCGCGCCGCCATCCCGGCTGGCGGTCGAGAACGCCGGTTGCGGCTTGCTTCGGCTCGAGCAAAGCCCAGCCGATATGCCAGCGGTCGAGCAGGCTGTCGAGTGCGCGCTCATTGCCGCCTATTGCGTCGAGGTAGCGGGCGAGAAACCTGTTGCCGAAGAGCTCGATCCGCCCGTCGATAAACGTCGGAACCCCGCGAAAGACGAGGTACCCGCCAAACCCTTCGCTGTTGAACACCGGCCCCGACAGCCCAAGCCGCGTCGCCGCGGCGAGCGCTGCTGCCGGGGTCACGGCGTCGGCGGCGCGCACGATCGGCCGCAGCAGCAGCGGCAGGCTGAGCGCCACCGCCGCCACCAGGCTCAGCGCCAGCGCGGGTGCGGCGGCCGGCTCGGCCAACCGGGCGGCGATGCGTGAGACTGGCGAGGGCGGCGCCGTTCGAATGCGGGCGGCCAATTGCGGCCCCACCGAGCCGGCGAGCGCGAGCGGGCCGACCAGGCCCAGAAGATCGGCATGCCGGGTATGCGCGAGCGCCATGTGGGAGAGCCCGACCAGCACCAGCACCCGTGTCGGCCGCACCCTGACGCCAGTTGTGAGGCCGAGCGCCACCAGCCCCAGCAGCATGATTTCGAGCGGTTGAAACGCCTGAAAATCGGGGCTGCGCCACTCGATGAACGAGGCTTGCAGTGCCGGCATCGACATCAGCCGAAACGGCTGGGTGAGGCCGGAAATCCCGTTCGGCGTCAAGAGGGCGGCGGCGAGCGCCAGCGCCGCGAACAGGCCCCACCGCCGGGCTTCGCGCCGCCACGGCCCGGCCAATGCCGCCTCGGCCGCCAGATAGAAGGCGAGCAAGAGGCCGAACAGGTAGCTGTCGTGCAGATTGGCCCATAGGGCCATCGTCGGCAGCAGCCAAAATGGCGGCGCCCTGCCGCCGTCGCGCGCTGCGAACAACGCGCCCGACCACAGCACCAGAAGCGGCATCGCCAGCATGTGCGGCCGGGCCAACAGATGGCCCTCGACCATAGCGGCGGCGAGCGCCACCCCGATCAATGCTGAAAACGGCTCGGCCCAGCTCAGCAGAAAGCGGGTCAGCAGGCCGAGGCTCGCCGCAAAGCAGGCGATCGTCAGCAGCACCAGCCCATTCCACCCGGCGGCGCGATAGACTGCGGCCATGATCAGCTCGGCCAGCCACTCGTGCGGGACCCACCGCGCGCCGGCGAAGGTATAGGAGAACGGGTCGTGCACCGGCAGCGCGCCGTGCGCCAGCATCCAGCGCCCGGCGGCGATGTGCAGGTACGTGTCCGGGTCGTGCAGCAACGCCCCCGGCTGGGCCAATACCCGAGCCAGCGCGAGGAGCGCCACGATCAGCGGCCAGGACGGAACCAGCTGGACCCACAACCGAGCCCGCCCGCCGACGGCTCGTCCCGATAGCTCGGCCTGCGCGATGACTCCCGCCCTCCGGCGCGCAGGACCTGTCGGAGCCCGCGCGAGCAGAAGCTTCGCCGTTCGCGGTGAACGAACCCTTAACTAGCAGTCCGAACCTGACAAATGCCTCCTGTAACCTCCTAATCGTCGCCCCCGCGAAAGCGGGGGTCCAGGCCAAGCGCTCAGTGCCGGCGCCCTGGGTTCCCGCTTACGCGGGAATGACGAACAAGTGAGCGGGGGGAGCTGAGCGTCAGAACCGGTCCAACTAGCGGGCGCTATTTGGCGGCGACCGGGAGCTCTTCGGCATACATTTCGGGCAATACGGTCTGACGCCAGGTTTCCTCGCGCGGGAAAATCTTCTCGATCGCGCGGGCCGCATAATAGCTGGTGTCGGTCCCGGGCGGGTTGCCGCCGGCCTGCACCGTCTTGACCGCGTCAAGCAGCAGCCGGCGGGTGGCGATGATCGCGCGGTCGGCCGGCCCCAGATGCTCCTTCGAGCGGTCGACGATCGGCCCCATCCCCTCCTGCACCGCGCGGTCCTGGGTGTTGATGCCGTCGATGCCGGTGAAGGTCTCGTTTTTCTGCACCTGGCGGTCGATCATCCAGTCGTTGCGCTTGTTGCGGAACGAGCGGAACTCGCCCGAGGTCTCGACATAGTCGGGGCCGTTGCCGTTGCCGCGCTCCATGCGGTCCTCGTCGCTGATCCCCGGCTCGCCAAAGCTGTACATCCAGTTCCACACCATGCAGTTCTGGTCGTCGATCGGGACCCAGATGTGCCCGGCGATGTTGGGGCGGTCGCCGCCGCCCATCGCGCGGCCCAATTGCTGCGGCCGGATCTGGGTGAACGGCATGACGAAATGGTAGGAGCGCACATAGGTCTTGTCGTCGTCGAGCGGCCGAATGCCGACATAGCGATAGCCGTAATCGGTCACGTCGACTTCGAGCAATGGCGCCCGGCCGCGCACAAACGGCCCCTGCACCGGGATGCCCGGGCGGTTGGTGTTGGGTGTGATCGTGCGGTGCAGGATCGGGGCGTGCGAGGTGTCGATGCCGCCTTCCAATGCCTGCAGCCAGTTGCACTCCTCCCAGACTTTGGAGACGTGGCGGTGGGTTTCGGGCACCTGCGTCCACTCGAAGGCCGGGGGCGCCGGCATCTTGTCCTTGGGCCCCAGATAGGCCCAGATCACGCCGCCCAGCTCGACCGTCGGATAGGCGGTCAGGCGGACCTTGTGGCAGAACGGCTCGGGCTCGTTCATCTGCTCGATGCAGTTGCCGTCCACGTCAAATTTCCAACCGTGATAGATGCAGCGCAGCCCCTTCTCCTCGTTGCGCCCAAACCATAAGGACGCGCGGCGGTGCGGGCAGAACTCGTCGATGAGGCCGATGCGGCCCTCGGTGTCGCGAAAGCCGACGAGCTTTTCGCCGAGCAGCTGGACGCGCACCGGCGGGCAGTCGGGCTCGGGCAGCTCGCGGGTCAGCAATGCCGGGATCCAATAGCGCCGCAGGACCTCGCCCATCGGCGCGCCGGGGCCGACACGGGTGATCAGCTCGTTGTCTTCGGGTGACAGCATCGGATGGCTCCTCGTGATCAGCGCAGCGCCGCCGCTGCGGCAAGCTGAACAAGATAATCGGCCGATCGCGAGGCAAGGGCAAGACCCGGCCCGCGGCCAGCGGGTGCGTATTTTGCGCCGCTTTGTGCTATGAAGCGTCAAATTTTGGACTGAGGGGGCCATGACCATCAACCTGCGGCCGGGCAGGCCCGCCGATGCCGAGGCGTGCGGCACGATCGCGTTTGAGGCGTTCAAGGCGATCTCGAATGCGCACAATTTCCCGTGGGATTTCCCGTCGCCGCAGATCGCGGTTGGGCTGATGAAAACCTTGTTGGCGCATCCCGGATTTTGTTCGGTGGTGGCCGAGGATGACGGCACGATCGTCGGCAGCAACTTTGTCGATCAGCGCGGGCCGATCGGCGGCGTCGGCCCGATCACCGTCGATCCGGCGGCACAGAACCGCTCGATCGGCCGCCGCCTGATGCTGGCGGTCATGGAGCGCGAGGCCGCGCGCGGCGCCGCTGGGGTCAGGCTGCTGCAATCGGCCTATCACAACCGGTCATTATGCCTTTACACCAAGCTCGGTTTCGACACGCGCGAGCCGTGCTCGAAAATGGAGGGGCCGCGGCTCGGCCTTCGCTTGCCCGGCTACGAGGTGCGGCCGGCCGCCGAGGCGGATCTGCCGGCCTGCAACGCGCTGTGCCAGCAGGTGCACGGGCACGACCGCGCCGGCGAATTGCGCGACGCGGTCCGGCAGGGGACCGCGCGACTGGTCGAGCATCTCGGGCGGGTCACCGCTTACGCCAGCGAGCTCGCCTTTTTCGGCCATGCCGTCGCCGAGACTAACGAGGGCCTGCAAGCGCTGATCGGCGCCGCGCCGAGCTTCGAGCATGGCGGGTTTCTGCTGCCGACGCGCAATGGCGAGCTGTTCCGCTGGTGCCTCGCACACGGCCTGCGGCTGGTGCATCAGCTGACCCTGATGACGACCGGGCTCTACAACGAGCCCAACGGCGCCTACCTGCCCTCGGTGCTGTACTGAGGCGTCAGACCGTGCCCGGCGAGGAAGTCGCGCCAGCCTGGAAAGCGCTCGTCGTCGATCTCGAAACCCGCGCGCAGCAGGCGCAGCAGGCCGCTTTCGGCTTCGACCGCGGTGCCGCAGGGCAGCGCCAGCCAGCTTATCTCCTCGGGGCTGTCGAGCCGCCGCCATAGCGCGCGATTAAGCGCGCCGACCGGCGCCTGGCCGGGCTCAACCGGCATCGCCGCGCCGGCAGCGCACAAGTTCAGGAGAGCTTCGAGCAGTTCCGGCCCGGCGGCGAGGCCCGCGAGCGGACGCGGCCCGGCGGCGAGTGCGGTGACGATGGCCCGCGCCGTCGCGGTGTCGCAAGGGCGCTCGCCAGACGGGGTCGGCGTTGCAAAGCGGATGCCGGCGGCCGGGCGCGCCAGCGCGTAAGTGGCCGCCAGCAGCCGGCGCTGGCGCTCCGCGGCGCCGAGGCGGCGATTGCCGCGGTCGAACACGTCGCAGCGCAGGCGCTGATCGAGGAAGAAGTCGCGGACCAGCTCGCGGGCATCCGGGCCGGCGATACCCGCCAGCACCTCGCGTGCGGCCTCGGTCAGAACCAGCCGGTCGAAATTTTCGCACAATGTGGCCGAACCGACCGGGGCGAGGCCGATCTGGGCCATCGCCGCCCGCAGCTCGGTCACATAGAGCGGCCGCCACGCCGCGTGCATGAATTCGTGGACGAGATAGGCCGGCGGGTAATCCTGTGGCCGCGCGTCCAATTCGGCGAGGGTCGCGCTCGCCGCCAGCGCCGGCGCCCCGGCCGCCGTGATCATCCGCATGGTCTCGGCGGCGGCGGCAAACCGCGCGGCGCTGTCGCCGGGCAGGGTCCGGCCGAGCTCGTGCGCCAGGCGCTGAAACGGCAGGTCGCGCGCCCAGCCCGGCATCGCGTTGCAGCTGACATAGACGAGGCCGCCGGGCTTGAGCTGGCGATCGATCAGGCGGCGCAGCGCGGCCTGGGCGTCGCCGTCAATCCAGCTGTAAACGCCGTGGGCGACGATATAATCGAAGCGCGGCAGGTCGAGCCCGGCCGCTGCGGCAAAATCGACGGCGTCGAGGCGCAGATTGGCGATCCCGGCCTCGGCCGCGAGACGGCGCGCGTGCTCGACATGCGCGGGCATCGCGTCGACGCCGTGGAAGGAGCCGCGCGGGTGAGTGCCGGCGAGGATCGCCGCGGTCACCCCCTGGCCGCAGCCGAGGTCGCACCAGGCGAAACCATCGCCGCGGTCGGGCGGCTCGACCCCGCAGACCAGCGCTACGTGATCGAGCCACGCCGGCGCCAGCATCGGCTTGAAGTCGCGCAGATAGGGGATGTCGGCGACATAGCCGCGAACATCGCCGATCATGGCCGCTCTCCCGAAATATGCGCAACCGGCGGCAGCGCTGCGGCGTTTGCCGCATGACGATCGGGTCCGGCACCGGCCGGCCGCAGAACCAATCGGGCGAGGCGTCGATGGCGAAACTGAGCGCGGTGGTGCGGGCGGCCGGGATTGCGGCGCTGCTTGGGCTCGGGGGCTGCACCGCGGCACCCTGGACGCTCAACAAATCGGCGCATGAGATCACCCTGCGCTGGTATTCCGACACCACCCCGGACGCCGCAGCCTATCAGGTAGCCGCATTGCATTGCGGATCATGGGGCAAATCGGCCGAGCTTGCCTCCACCCTCAAGGACGGCAGCGACCAGGTCGCGAACTACCGTTGCCGCTGAAACCCGCCGCCGTTTCGGCTATGATGCCGCCACAATGAGCGGGAGCGGCGGCGATGAACACCGAACAGCGGCTTGATGAGCTGGGGATCGCGCTGCCCTCGGTCGGCGCCCCGATCGGCAATTACGTCCACGCCAAGCGGGTCGGCAATCTGCTTTACCTGTCGGGCAAGGGCCCGCCGGAGGTGGACGGCCGGATGCCAAAGGGCAAGCTCGGCGCCGGCATGTCGGTCGAAGAAGGCTATCGCCATGCGCGCGGGGTGGGGTTGGTGCTGATCGCGGCCATGCGCGAGGCGCTCGGCGATCTCGATCGGGTCGCGGACATCGTCAAGGTGCTGGGCATGGTCAACGCCGCGCCCGATTTCGAGGACCACCCGAAGGTCGTCAACGGCTGCTCGGATCTGCTTGTGGAGGTGTTCGGCGAGCGCGGCCGCCACGCCCGCTCCGCAGTCGGCATGAGCTCGCTGCCGGGCGGCATTCCGGTCGAGATCGAGATCATCGTCGCGGTCGGATGAGCGGTGGAGGCTGGGGCTCCAGCGCCGGCGCACATCGCGGAGCCGCCGCCCGAGCGCCGGCAGATCGGCCGGCTGATGCTGTTTTTCGCGCTCGTCTATGTCGCCGAGGGGCTGGGGCAGACCGGCGGGTTGATCGCCCAGCCGCTCAATTATTTTTTGAAGCAGGTCTATGGCTGGACCCCGGTCCAGGTGACCGCCTGGCTGACCGTGCTCAACCTGCCCTGGGTCATCAAGCCGGTCTACGGGATCGTCTCGGATTTCGTGCCGCTGTTCGGCTATCGCCGCAAGGCCTATTTGGTCGTCGCCAACGCGGCGGCGACCGGCGCTTGCCTCTTGGTCACCCGCATGACCAGGCCCGGCGGGTTGATCCTGGTGCTGCTGCTGACCGCCTATGCGATGGCGATCTCGAGCACGCTGTGCGGCGCGGTGCTGGTCGAAAACGGGCAGCGGCTGCGCGCCAGCGATCGGTTCGTCAATCAGCAATGGCTGTGGTTCAACATCGCGGCGATGGGCAGCGCCTTTGTCGGCGGCGAGCTGGTGCAGCGTTTGTCGCCGCAGGGCGCGCTGCACGGCGCCGCGGCGATCATCGCCGTCGCCCCGCTTGGGGCAATCATCGGAACCATTTTTCTGATCGACGAGAGCCCAAGCCGTCTCGACCTCGCCGAGCTGAAGAGCACGTTTCGCGCGCTGCTCGCCGCCTTCACCCTGCGGGAGCTGTGGATCATCGGGCTGTTTCTGTTTCTCTATTATCTAAATCCCGGGTTCGGGCTGCCGCTCTATTATTACATGACCGACAGCCTTAAGTTTTCGCAGGCCTATATCGGCATTCTGGGCGCAATAAACTCGGCCGGCTGGATCGTCGCCGCGCTCCTCTACCGCAAATTCCTCGGCGGCATGACCTCGAAGCAATTGCTGAATGCGAGCATCCTGTTCGGCACCGTGACCACCGCGGCATTCCTGCTGCTGTCGAACGAGGCGAGTGCCGCGGTCGTCAACTTCTTCAGCGGCATGGCCGGGATGGTCGCGTTTGTCGCGACCTTGACCCTGGCCGCGGATTATTGCCCGAAGCGGGCCGAGGGCTTCGCCTTTGCCGCGCTGATGTCGCTGCTCAACCTGTCCTCGGCCGCGTCAAGCAATATCGGCTCATTCCTTTATGAGCACGCGTTTCACAACCGGATCGCCCCGCTTATCATCGTGTCGGCCGCCTCGACCGCGGTGATCCTCGTGCTCGTCCCGCTGCTGCGCCTCGGCGACAAGCCGCCCGGCGAGCCGGTCCGCGCCGCCGCAGCCGGTTAGAGCGTGTTCGGATTAGCGGAGGCCGCTCTGTTCTCGATTAGCTGCTGCGGGCAGCTATTGCGGATCGGGGGCGCTTAGCTGCTGTTGGATTTCGCGGCTGGCCTCGCTGCCGGGGCTGACGCCTTGCCGCTGGAGCTGCCATTGCCGGGCGAGCAGGCTGTTGCGGTACGCCTGCATCTTCTGCTGATCGACCGGGCCCGGCAGCGGCAGCCGCGGATAGGTTGGGCTCGCAGGCGCGGGCAATTGATAGAGCGGGCCCGGCTGGGTCAGCAGCGGTGACAGCCCATTCGGCGGCGCGGCGGCATAGCCGGGATTGATCGGCGGGGCCAGCGGCACAGGCGCCGGCGGTGGGACCGCGGCCGGCTGCGGCAGCAGCTGAATGAGGGCCGGTGGATTGGCCGCGAACGCGGCTGGAGCGCCGAGCCCGGCCAGCATCGAGGCGATCGCGAGCAGCAGGCCGCTTCCGCGCAGGGTCAAGCCGTCGCGTCCGCTCGTTCCCCCGACAAGGCCGCCTGCGCCGCGGCGAGGCGGGCGATCGGCACCCGGTAGGGCGAGCACGAGACGTAATCGAGCCCGACATCCTGAAAAAACCGGACCGAGGCGGGATCGCCGCCATGCTCGCCGCAGATGCCGAGCTTAAGCCCCGGCCGGGCCGCGCGGCCGCGCTCGGCAGCGACCCGCACCAGCTCGCCGACCCCCTCGGTGTCGATGGTCACGAACGGATCGTGCTCGAGAATGCCGAGCCGCTGGTAAATGCCGAGAAAGCTCGCCGCATCGTCGCGCGACAGCCCGAACACCGTTTGCGTCAGATCGTTGGTGCCAAAGCTGAAAAACTCGGCGGTCGCGGCGATCTCGCCGGCGCGCAATGCCGCCCGCGGCAATTCGATCATGGTGCCGACCAGATAGCGCACCTTGACCGCTTCCCGCTCCATGACCCTCTTGCCGACCTGATCGATCATCTCCTTCAGAATGTCGAATTCCTTTTTGGTGGCGATCAGCGGCACCATGATTTCGGGCGCGACCGCGTCGCCGGTTTCCTTGATCACCACGGCGGCGGCCTCGAAGATCGCGGTCGCCTGCATCTCGTAGATCTCGGGATAGGTGATGCCGAGCCGGCAGCCGCGATGGCCGAGCATCGGGTTCGCCTCGTGCAAGGCGTGCGCGCGCTGGCGAATGTGCGCGACCTCGCGGCCGGTCAGCCGCGCCATCTCGTCGAATTCGGCGTCGGTCTTCGGCAGGAACTCGTGGAACGGCGGGTCGAGCAGCCGGATCGTGACCGGCAGCCCCTTCATGATGCGAAAGATCTCGGCGAAATCCTGGCGCTGCATCGGTAAGAGCTCGGCGAGCCCGGCGCGCCGCCCCCTCTCGTCATCGGCCATGATCACCCGGCGGATCGGGCCGATGCGGTCGGCCTCGAAAAACATGTGCTCGGTGCGCGACAGCCCGATCCCCTCGGCGCCAAAGCGGCGCGCGGTGCCGGCGTCGAGCGCGGTCTCGGCGTTGGCGCGCACCTTCATCGTGCGGATCGCGTCGGCCCAGCCCATCAAGGTGGCGAAGTCGCCCGACAGCTCGGGCTGGATCGTCGGCACCTCGCCGGCCATCACTTCGCCGGTCGAGCCGTCGATCGTGATCACCTCGCCGGCCCTGACGAGGGTGGTGCGCGCCGACATGGTGCGCCCGGCGTAATCGACATGCAGATCGCCGGCGCCGGCGACGCAGGGCCGCCCCATGCCGCGCGCGACCACTGCGGCATGGCTGGTCATCCCACCTCGGCTGGTCAGGACGCCCTTGGCGGCGTGCATGCCGTGAATGTCCTCGGGGCTCGTTTCGATGCGCACCAGGATCACCGCCTCGCCGCGCGCGGCCAGCAATTCGGCTTCCTCAGCCGAGAACACGACTTTGCCAGACGCCGCACCGGGCGAGGCCGGCAGCCCGCGGGTCAACACCGTAGTTTTGGCCTTAGGGTCGAGGGTCGGGTGCAACAGCTGGTCGAGCGAATCGGGCTCGATGCGGCGGATCGCCTCGTCGCGGTCGATGACCCCTTCCTCCACCAGCGCCACCGCGATCTTCAGCGCCGCCTGCGCAGTGCGTTTGCCCGAGCGCGTCTGCAGCATCCACAATTTGCCGCGCTGCACGGTGAACTCGATGTCCTGCATGTCGCGGTAATGGTCCTCGAGCATCCGGCGCACCCGGCACAGCTCGCCCAACACCTCCGGCATCACTTCTTCCATCGCCGGCAGCGCCGATTTTGTCGCTTCCTTGCCGGCGATCGTCAGATGCTGCGGGGTGCGGATGCCGGCGACGACATCCTCGCCCTGGGCATTGACCAGATACTCTCCATAAAATTCGTTGGCCCCGGTCGACGGGTTGCGGGTAAAGGCGACGCCGGTCGCGCAATCCTCCCCCATGTTGCCGAACACCATCGCCTGGACATTGACGGCGGTGCCCCAATCGGCCGGGATTTCGTGCAGCCGGCGATAGGTCACCGCGCGCGGGTTCATCCACGAGCCAAACACCGCGCCGATCGCCCCCCACAGCTGATCCTTGGGTTCCTGCGGGAACGGCGCTCCGGTTTCCTGCGCGACGATATCCTTGAACCCGTCGATGACGGTCTTCCAATCCTCGGCAGAAAGATCGGTGTCGAGCGTCTGGTCGGTGTCGAGCTTGTGGTTTTCCAACAGCTCCTCGAAATGATGATGCTCGATCCCGAGCACGACCTGGCCGTACATCTGGATGAAGCGGCGATAGCTGTCATAGGCAAAGCGCTCGTCGCCGCTCTTCCTCGCCAACCCCTCGACGGCGCGGTCGTTGAGCCCGAGATTGAGGACGGTGTCCATCATCCCCGGCATCGACACCCGCGCGCCCGAGCGGACCGACACCAGGAGCGGGTTGTCGGCATCGCCAAAGCGCGCGCCGAGCGCCTTCTCGACGGCCGCGAGGCCGTCGGCAACCTGTTGTTCAAGCTCGGCGGGATAGGATTTGCCGTTGGCGTAAAACCAGGTGCACACCTCGGTCGTGATCGTAAAGCCGGGCGGCACCGGCAGCCCGAGATCGCTCATCTCGGCGAGGCCGGCGCCTTTGCCGCCGAGCAGGTTGCGCATCTTGGCGCCGCCCTCGGCCGAGCCGCCGCCAAACCGGTAAACCCATTTCGTCATCCGCCGCTCATCCTTTGATCAGCAAAATCGGCTTCGATCAGCAAAAAATCGCGCCACCCGATTTTAACGCATAAAGGCGGATTAAAATCCGCCCTTCATGTCGATACGCGGATCGTCCCCGCCCCGCCCGGTCTCGGCGGATCGGCAGCCGCCCTACGGTGCCCTCCCGGATTGTAGGGCGGATGAAATCCGCCGCATCGCCGAGCTTACCCCTCAATCAGCGAGAAATCGGCCACCTGGTTCATCGTCGCCCGAATCCGCGACAGCAGCCGCAGCCGGTTCTCACGCAAACTAGTGTTTACACCATCAACCGTGACGGTTTCGTCAGTGTTGACGGTTACCTTTTCGAAAAACGCGTCCACCGGTTGCCGCAACCGCGCCAGCTCGGCCATCGCTTCCTCGAATTTCTCTTCCCTAACCCGTTCTCGCACCTGTTCAGAGAACCGGTTGAGAGCGAGCCAGAGCGTTCTTTCCTCGCCCTCAATTCCTCGAGGATCGTAAACCCCATCGTCGAACCGCCGCTTGTCGCGCTCCTCCTCGATCGAGACGATGTTTGAAGCGCGCCGATACGCGGTCAACAGGTTCGAACCATCGTCAGTGCCAAGAAACGCTGCAAGCGCGTCAACGCGCGCCAGAAGGCGAACTAGATACCTGTTCCTTGACCGCAAAAACTGCGGCAATCAGATCGTGGCGCACACCTTCTCCGCGCAATTGAACCCACAGCCGATCAGCGATGAAATCTATCAACGACCTGATCAGTTGAATGGGGTGTTGTTCAGAGGCGAAAGGCGGACTGGGATCGGCGGCGACGGAAAGTACACTTGGAAGCGGCAATCGAAGGCGGTTTTCGAGGATGATCCGGATGATCCCCTGCGCAGCCCTCCGAAGCGCAAAAGGATCGCCAGAACCGGTCGGCCTTTCCCCAATTCGAAAGAAAGAAGCGACCGTGTCGAGCTTGTCGGCAAGCGCAACGACGATTGAAATCGGGGGCTGTCGGGCAGTTATCATTGGGGCCAAGCGGCCGGTAATGCTCGGCAATAGCGTCGGCGACCTGCCGAACCTCCCCGTCGTGCAGCGCGTAATAGCGGCCCATGATTCCCTGAAGTTCCGGGAACTCGCCGACCATGCCGGTCGAAAGATCAGCTTTGGCAAGGCGGGCGGCTCGACACGCCCGTTCAGCCTGCGCGCTGAGGCCACCGAGCCGCCGTACGAGGTCTTGGGCGATCCGTTCCATCCGCTCGACCTTGTCGTACACGCTGCCGAGCTTGGCGTGGTAAACGCGGTCTTTCAGCGCTTCGACCCGGTCTTCGAGCCGCACCTTGCGGTCCTGGTCCCAGAAAAAGCGGGCGTCGGCGAGGCGGGCGCGCAGCACGCGCTCGTTGCCGGCGACGATCGCCTGGCCGCCGTCATCGGCGAGGTTGCCTGCGACGAACAGGAAATGCGGCGCCGGCCGGCCATCGGGGTGCAGGCATGAAAAGTATTTCTGATGCGTGCGCATCGCTGTTTGCAGCACTTCGGGCGGCAGCGCCATAAAATCCGGATCGATCGCGCCGGCCAGCACGACCGGGAATTCGGCGAGGCCGGTCACCTCGTCGAGCAAGGCGGGATCGGGCTTGGCGGCCACACCCAATTCCGCCGCGCAGCGGTCGAGACCGGCGCGGATCAGCTCTTTGCGGCGATCTTGAGCAAGGATGACATAAGCCCGCTCAAGCTTCTCGACGTATTCGATGGCATTGGCGGCACAGATCTCGCCCGGCGCCAAAAAGCGGTGGCCGGTGGTGGTGCGGCCGACCGGGATATTGTCGAGCGCCAGCGGCAGGACTGCGCGATCGTAAAGGCAGACGATCGAGGTCAGCGGGCGCACCCAGCGCAGGGGCGAGCCCGGCCAGCGCATCGATTTCGGCCAGGGCAGCTCGAGGATCGCGGCCTTGATCAGGTCCGGCAGCACTTCGGCGGCGGGCCGGCCGGAGCGTCTGACCACCGCGAAATAGAATTCGCCGCGCCCGGTGTCCCGGCGCTCGCATTCGTCAATCGAGCCGAGCCCGGCCGAGCGCAGGAACCCGGCGACCGCCGGCGGCGGCGCGCCGACCCGCGGCCCGCGCCGCTCCTCGGTGCGGTCGGGCTGGGTCGCGGGGATGCCTTCGGCGACGACCGCGAGCCGGCGCGGCGTCACATAGCCGCGCATGGCGGCAGCCGGGATCTCAGCCGCGGCGAGCTTGTCGCGCACCAGGCCGGTCAGATCCTCGATCGCGCGGCGCTGCATCCGCGCCGGGATTTCCTCGGACAACAGCTCGAGCAGCAATTCGCCTTGACCAGGTTGTAGGGCGGCGTCTGGTTGCGAAATCACGCTAAGCCCTTTGGCCGGGCTCGATCGCAGCGCGGCACGGCCACGCTTGTTAGCCCGAGCGACGCAGAATCAATAATCGGCGCGGTGCTATCGAAGTCAGAGAGAGGTCTAGCCCAGGCTTTTCGAGAGGGGGGCGTCGGGCAAATCCTCTTGCGGTTTCGGCTCGGGACATCCGCCGGCGCGACTGGTCGGAGTGAGAGGATTTGAACCTCCGGCCCCTGCCTCCCGAAAGCAGTGCTCTACCAGGCTGAGCTACACTCCGCCGACCGGCAGTGGTCTATAGCGCCGATGCCGCCGGCGCGCAAGGCAAGCGCACGGCCGGCGGCTCTCGCACCTCCCAAATCAAAAGCTGCGGTCGCTGGCAAAGGCGGCGGCGTCGATCAGCGCCCGCCGTTCAGGCCCATCGGCGAACGTTGAGAGCGCGTCGATCGCGGCGGCGGCATAGCGGCGCGAGCGTTCCAGGGTCTCGGCCAAGGCGCCGCGGCGTTCGACCAGCTCGATGGCGTGCTCGAGATCGCCCGGCTGCTGGTCCATCTCTTCGAGGGTGCGGCGCCAGAACCCGCGTTCGGCCTCGTCGCCGCGGGCAAAGGCGACGAGGATCGGCAGGGTGATCTTACCGTCGCGGAAATCGTCGCCGACACTTTTGCCGAGATCGGCCTGGCATGCCGAAAAATCGAGCATGTCGTCCACCAGCTGAAACGCGGTGCCGAGGTTGCGGCCGAAGCGGTCGAGCGCTTCCTCCTCCTCGGCCGGGCGCCCGGCCAGGACCGCGCCGATGCGGCTCGCCGCGGCGAACAGCTCCGCGGTCTTGGCCTCGATGACCGCGAGATAGGCGGTTTCGGTCGTCTCGGTGTCGCTGGTCGTCATCAGCTGCAGGACCTCGCCCTCGGCGATCACCGCAGAGGCGCGTGAGAGGATCGCGAGGACCCGCAGCGAGCCGTCGGCGACCATCAGCTCGAACGCACGGCTGAACAGAAAATCGCCGACCAGGACGGCGGGCTTGTTGCCCCACACAGCATTCGCGGTGTCGCGGCCGCGGCGCAGATCGCTGGCGTCGACGACATCGTCATGCAGCAGGGTCGCGGTGTGGATGAACTCGACCGCGGCGGCGAGCGCCACGTGCCGGTCGCCGCGATAGCCGCACAGCCGCGCGCAGCCCAGGGTCAGCATCGGCCGCAGCCGCTTGCCGCCGCCGGCGACGATATGGCCGGCGAGCTGCGGGATTAGCGCCACCGGGCTCTGCATGCGCTCGACGATCAGCCGGTTGACGCGTTCGAGGTCGCTGTTGAGGATCTGCGACAATGGGTCGAGCGATGGCTTGCGGCCCGCGTACCCCTGATCGCCACCCGCCACCAGCCCCACCCGCTTCTCCCGCCCGTCGCGGCGCCGGGCGAGTCGCAGCCCGATCGGCTTGACGCGCCCGAAGCCGGATGAGCATAGAATGCCGGCGAGAGCGGTCAAGAGCCGCACAATTCGACCGGCTGCGAACGATTTGAGGCGATGAAGGAGCTGCTGCGCACCAACAACGTCGTCCGTCTGTCGTGGGTGCAGGCGCTGCTCCGGGATTCGGGGATCGAGAGCCTGGTGCTCGACCATCACACCAGCCTGATCGAAGGCAGCATCGGCGCGATCCCGCGCCGGCTGATGGTCTTGGAGCGCGACTTTGTGCGGGCCCGGGCACTGCTCGCCGCCTCCGATGGGGAGGCAAAATGAGCCGCGAGCCCGGCGCCGACCCCGCCTTTACCGAGGACCGGCTGCTCGGCGGGCGCATCCGCCTGCGGCAGCCGGCGAGCGGCTATCGGGTCGCGATCGACCCGATCTTTCTCGCCGCCTCGGTGCCGGCCGAGCCGCATCAGAGCGTGCTCGATGTCGGCTGCGGCGCTGGCGCGGCGATGCTGTGCCTGGCGGCGCGGGTGCCGCATACTCGCCTGGTCGGGCTCGAGATGCAGCGCGAGCTGGTGCGGCTCGCCGGCGACAACGCGATCCTCAATGCGCTGGAGGCCCGCGTCTCGGTGATGATCGGCGATCTGTTGCATCCGCCGCCGCGGCTGTCGCCCGGCGCCTTCGACCATGTGATGGCGAACCCGCCTTTCAACGAGCCTGGCCGCGCCAGTCCGGCGGCGCAGCCGGGCAAGGCCGCCTCCACCGTGGAGGGCGACGCCGACCTCGCCGCCTGGGTGCGGTTTTCCTTGGCGATGGTGCGGCCAAAAGGGACGGTGACGTTTATTCACCGTGCCGACCGCATCGACGCGCTGCTGGCCGAGATTGCCGGCCGGGCCGGCGAAATCGTCGTCTATCCGCTGTGGCCGGGCGAAGACCGGGCCGCGAGCCGCATCCTGGTGCGCGCCAGAAAGCAGGTCGCAGCCCCGGCTCGGCTCGCCCCCGGGCTGGTCCTGCACCGCTCCGACGGGCGGCCGACCGAGCGCGCCGAGAGCGTGCTGCGCGAGGGTCGGGGGCTCGATTTGTGACTTTCGGCGGTGGGTCCCGTGGTGCCGGCGGGCGCGGCTTCCCATCTGCAACGCGATGAGCGTCCGCGACTATCTCGACATTAAGCGGCTGTGGCGGCGCGGACCGGTCGTCGCGGTGCTGCGCTTTGAGGGCGTCATCATGGCGCGGGCCCGGCGCAACGGCATCTCGCTCGCCAGCCACGCCCGATCGATCGAGCGCGCGTTCAGGTTGCGCGGACTGGTTGCCGTCGCCATCGTCGTCAATTCGCCGGGCGGCTCGCCGGTGCAGTCGGCGCTACTGTTTCGCCGCATCCGCCAGCTCGCCGACGAAAAGGGCGTCCCGGTCATAGCCTTCGCCGAGGATGTGGCGGCCTCGGGCGGCTATTGGCTGGCGCTCGCCGGCGACGAGATCTACGGCGAGGAGACCTCGCTGGTCGGCTCGATCGGGGTGATCAGCGCCGGCTTTGGCCTGGCTGAGCTGATCGGCCGGCTCGGCGTCGAGCGGCGCCTCTATACTGCCGGCACGCACAAATCGCTGCTCGACCCGTTTCTGCCGGTGAACCCGGAGGATGTGCAACGCCTGACCGCCTTGCAGCAGGATATCCACCGGGCCTTCAAGGACCATGTGCAAAACCGCCGCGCCGGCAAGATCGATCTTGCCGACTACGACCTGTTCAATGGCGACGTGCTGACCGGGCACATGGCCGCCGAGCGCGGGCTGATCGACGGCATCGGCGAATTGCGCGCGGTGATGCGCGCCCGCTTTGGCGATCGGGTCCGGTTGCGGGCGGTCGCCGCCGAGCGGCGGCGGCCGTTGTGGGGCCGGCTGCCGTTCGCCGCCCGCGATCCGATCGCCGCAATCGCCGATCTCGCCGAGTGGGTCGAAGCCCGCGTGATGTGGGGCCGGTTTGGCTTGTGATCTCGGCGCCGCGCGCCGCAGCGAGAAATCCGCCGGTTGGGCTTGGCGGACTGATGTTGAGTTGCGACATCGCCGAGAAGTCCGGCGTGGGCCCTTCGCCTCACCCGACTGAAGTGCGAGCCCGGCTGGAGATCGCGGCTGACCAGGATGGGGCGGGCGGTGTAGGATCGGGCTATGGCGAGGCTCAGCGTCAATTTGAACAAGGTCGCACTATTGCGCAATTCGCGGCGGACCGGGGTGCCGCAGGTGGCGCGGTTTGGGCGCATCGCGCATGACGCCGGAGCGGATGGGCTGACCGTGCATCCGCGGCCGGACGAGCGGCACATCCGCCGCAGCGACGTGTTCGAGCTGGCCGAATTGATGCGGCCGTGGCGGCCGGGGTTCGAGCTCAACATCGAGGGCTATCCCGACCGGCGGCTGCTCGACCTGGTGCTTGAGGTCAGGCCCGAGCAATGCACGCTGGTGCCGGACGCGCCCGACGCATTCACCTCGGAGGAGGGCTGGAAGCTCGACGCCGCGCAGCACCGGCGCGTCGACCGCGCGCTCGCCGAGTTGAAGCCGCTCGGCATCCGCGTCATCCTGTTTCTCGACGCCGACCCGGCCGCGGTGGCGCCGGTTCATAACACCGGAGCCGACGGCATCGAGATTTACACCGGCGCTTACGCCGCGGCGTTTCGGGCCGGCCGCCATGATGCACAATTGTCGGACTGCGCCGCGACCGCGGCGCGCGCCGCCGAACTCGGGCTCGTCGTCAATATCGGACACGATCTGAATCTCGCCAATCTGCCGCCCCTCCTCGCCGCGCTGCCGCAAGCCGCCGAGGCCTCGATCGGGCACGAGCTGACCGCCGATGCGCTGGTCCTGGGCTTTGCCGCGGCGGTTGCCGCCTACAAGGCGGCTTTGGGCGGCGCCGGCCTTGAATGAGGGCGTCATTGCGGCGCCCGCGGATGCGTCGCGAGCCGGCTGCTCTTATATGGTGTGAGCGGCTGTCGCGGACGGCCGGCGCCGCGCGAATGGTCGCGGCTGGACCTGTGGGACGACGAGGATACCCGCGGCGATGAGGTATGTCAGACGGGTGCTGCAGCCGGGAGAGGCGGTCGTTTATGAGACAAGACTGCATTGGCTGATCTATCTGCGGGCGATGCTGGGGCTGATCGTCTGCCTGATCCTTGTCGGCTTCGCGATCGCGATGGCCGGCGCGCAGAATATCAGCCTTGCGTTGTGGATCGCGGCGGCGATCTTTTTGCTGCTGGCGCTGTCGGCGGCGTTGCGTGCATTCGTCCGCCGGGCGACCACCGAACTTGCGGTCACCGACCATCGCGTCATCTACAAGACCGGGCTGTTGTCCCGCCATACCCTCGAGATGAACCGTTCCAAGGTCGAGAGCGTCGATGTCAACCAGACAATCCTTGGGCGCATTCTCGGCTATGGCACGATCATCGTCCGAGGCACCGGCGGCAGCCTTGAGCCGATGCGGCAGATCGCCGACCCGCTGGCGTTTCGCAGCCACATCACCGCGGCCAGCTAAACCATGGCGCCAGCGCCGGCACAGACTAGTCCGGTCGGCATTGCCTCGATCGGGCCGATTTGACATCTTTGCGCCGGCGGCGGAGTTTGGCGAATGTGTTTGCTGAAGTGCGGAATGCGAACCAATGCTGTTTGACCTCGGCTGGTCTGAGATTTTGCTGATTGGCGTTGTCGCCTTGGTATTTATCGGGCCCAAGGATTTGCCGAAAGCGATGCGCGTTGCCGGTTATTGGATACGCAAGGCGCGTACACTTTCACGCGAGTTTCAGGGCAGCATCGACCAGATGCTCCGCGAGGCCGAGCTCGACGATGTGCGCCAACAGATCAAGAAGGCCGCCGAATTCGATCTCGATCGCGAATTCCACAACACGATCGATCCGGATGGCAGCCTGCGCGAGGGCCTGAAGCCCCCGGAATTGCCGAGCTTCCCGCCGCCCGAGCAGTTGCCTGCGCCGGTGATCGAAGGCGGTGCCGGAACCGCTGCGACAAGTGAGGCCGTGCCATCCGACGCCATCCCCGCTGTGCCCGAGCTCCGATCGCTGCCGGACCCGCAATCGGCAGCGCCTGCTTCGAGCGAGCTGGCGCCCACGGTGAACGAGGCCCACGAGCCCGGCAGCGGCGAGCGAGCCGCGGTCGCTGCCGAAATTATCCCGCCGCGGTCATAGGTGAGTGCGGTGAGCGACGAGCGCGAGGCCGAACTCGAGAGCGGCCGGATGCCGCTCCTCGATCACCTGATCGAGCTGCGCAACCGCCTGATGTGGTCGATCGGCGCGATCATGGTCGCGTTTATCGTCTGCTATCAGTTCAAGGTGCGAATCTACGGCTTTCTGGTCCACCCGCTCGCCGTAATCTTTCACGGCCAAACCGGGCGGCACCTGATCTACACCGGACTGACCGAGGCTTTTTTTACCTACATCAAGGTATCGTTCTGGGCCGGCCTGTGCATCGCCTTTCCGGTGGTCGCCGTGCAAGTCTGGAAGTTTATCGCGCCCGGCCTCTATAAGAACGAGCGCCGCGCCTTTCTTCCCTATCTCTTTGCCACCCCGGTGTTGTTCGCGATGGGCGCGTCGCTCGCCTATTTCGTGGTGATCCCCTATGCCTGGCGGTTCTTTGTCAGCTTCGAATCGCCGGGCGGCCCCGGCACCCTGCCAATCGTGCTCGACGCCAAGGTCAGCGAATATCTGTCGTTGGTGATGACCCTGCTGTTCGGTTTCGGTATAGCCTTTCAGTTGCCGGTGCTGCTGACCCTGATGGCCCGGGTCGGGCTGGTCACCGCGAAGGGGCTCGCCTCCAAGCGCCGCTATGCGATCGTCATTATGTTTGTGATCGCCGCGGTGCTGACGCCGCCCGACATCGTCAGCCAGACCAGCCTGGCGGTGCCGTTGGTCGTGCTGTTCGAAGCCTCGATCATCGCCTGCCGCATGGTCGAGAAGGCGCGTGCCAAGCGCGAAGCCGCCGAGGAGGCCGAGCTTGCCGCCAAGGGCACCCCGGCCACCGGCGGGTGACCGCATGCCGGCGCCGCTGATGCGGCAGGTTGGGTTGCCGTCTCGCTCCAAACGCCCTGAGATGCGGTTTCTCGCCGGCACCTCCTAACGCCAGCCCAAGCGTGGCGGGTATGGCTATTCGCCCTTCCGTTGTAGGTCAACAGACAGCGTGCGAGACCGGATTGCCCCTCACCCCGACCCTCTCCCACAGTGCGGGGCGAGGGAGAAACAGGGGCGCGGGCTCAATAGCGGCGGAGCAGGCCGACGAGGCGGCCTTGGACCTTGACCCGGTCGGGCCCAAAAATCCGGGTCTCGTGGGTTTTGTTGGCCGGCTCCAGGGCGATCGAGGCGCCGCGGCGGCGCAATCGCTTTAAGGTGACCTCCTCATTGTCGACGAGGGCGACCACGACCGTGCCGTTTTCGGCGGTGTCGCCGCGCTCGATGATCACGGTGTCGCCGTCGAGGATGCCGGCATCGATCATGCTGTCGCCGGCGACTTCGAGGGCGTAGTGCTCGCCGCCGCGGCCGAGCAGGCTGCCCGGCACGCCGATGGTGGCGCTCTGGTCGCGCAACGCCTCGATCGGGGTGCCGGCGGCGATCCGCCCGTAAAGCGGCAGCTCGACCGCCGCGACATCGGGGGCCACCGGCGCCCCCGGCAACGAGGCCTTGAAGTCGCCGCGGATCACGGTCGGAGAGAATCGGCCGCGGTCGGGTCCGGATGCGGCGGCGCTTTCCTCCGGCAATTTTTTCACCTCGAGCGCGCGCGCGCGGTGCGGCAGGCGGCGAATAAAGCCGCGCTCCTCAAGCCCGCTGACGAGCCGGTGAATCCCCGATTTCGATTTGAGGCTCAGCGCGTCCTTCATCTCGTCGAACGATGGCGAGACCCCGGTTGCGGTTAGCCGTTGGTTGATAAACAACAGCAACTCCCGCTGCTTGGCGGTCAGCATGTAACCCCCGCTTGGCCAATGTGGAACAAATCCTAAACTCTGGCCAACGTTCTACTTTAGTTCGCGCGCCGCGTCAAGCACCTCAATAAAAGTGGGATGGCTCCCGACCCCGACCTACCGCCGCAAACGCGAGAGAGCGCGCAGCCATTGTCGCGAGCTTCGGCTCAGGCGCGCACGCAAACGCAAGCCGCCCCGGCTCAGATCGGCAGTGCGCCGGTCGGGAAACGGAGGATCGGCACCGTGCTGCCCGTGGCGGCGGCCGGGGCGTGCGGCGGGCGCAGGATCAGGCAATCGGCGGCGGAGAGCAGGCGCATCATCGAGCTGTCCTGAATGTCGAACGCAAACACCTCCTCGCTGCCGTCGGCGGCGCGAACGAGACGGGCGCGCAGATAATCTTGGCGGCGGTCGTTTGCCGGCAAGGGGGCGCCGAGCCGGGCGGTCGCGCTCGACTCGATCACCTGGGCAAGCCCGCTCAGCCGCTCGATCGCCGGCTTGAGGAACAAGAGCGCGCAGACAAAGGTCGAGACCGGGTTGCCGGGCAGTCCAAGCATCGGCGTGCCGTGATAGCGGCCGACCATCAGCGGCTTGCCCGGCCGCATCGCGATCTGCCAGAAATCGAGGTCGAACCCGTCCGCGGCTAAGGCCTCGCGCACCAAATCGTGCTCGCCGACCGAAACCCCGCCGGTCGTGACCAACAGGTCCACGCCGCTGGTCGCGGCGGCGATGCGGCGCAGCGCCTCGGGTTCGTCCGGTGCGTTGCCGACCGAGACCGCGACCCCGCCGCAGGCAGTGACGATGGCGGCTAGCGCCAGGCTGTTCGAGCTGACGATCTGGTGCGGCCCGATCGGGTCGCCCGGCATCACGATCTCGTCGCCGGTCGACAAGATGCCGATGCGCGGCCGGCGGTGGACAAACAGCCATGGCCGGTTCATTGCCGCCAACAATCCGATGTCGCGCGCGCCGAGCCGACGACCGGGGCGGATCAGCACATCTCCCGCGGCAAAATCGAGGCCTTCGCGGCGCACATAGCGGCCGCGCGGCACCCCCTCCAGAACGCGCACGCGATCGCCGTGGCGCTCGGTGTCCTCCTGGATCACGACCGTGTCGGTGCCGGCCGGCATCGGCGCCCCGGTGAAGATGCGCGCAGCCTCGCCGGCGCCCACCCGACCGCCGAACCCAGCCCCGGCCGGCACTTCGGCGACAATGCGCAGCTCGGCCGGGATCCGGCCCAAATCATCGGCGCGCACGGCGTAGCCGTCCATCGCCGAGACTGCGAAGGGCGGTTGCGTGCGCCGCGCCGCGACCTCTTCGGCAAGCACTCGGCCGAGCGTGTCGGCGAGCGAGATCTGCTCCGGCGGCAAGGCTTCGACCAGAGCCAGCAGGCGCGCCAGGGCTTCTTCAACCGAAATCACGATGCCGCCTCCCAATCGCCTGACTTGCCGCCTGATTTCTTCAACAGGCGCAGATCGGTCACGGTCATGCCGCGATCGACCGCCTTGCACATGTCGTAGATCGTCAAGGCTGCGATGCTCGCCGCCGTCAGCGCCTCCATCTCGACCCCGGTGCGCCCGTGCAGCCGGCAAGTCGCGGTGATCTCGACGGCGCTCTGTGCGGGCGCGCAGGCGAGTTCGACCTCGACCGAGGTCAACGCCAGCGGGTGACACAGCGGGATCAGTTCGGCGGTGCGCTTTGCCGCCATGATGCCGGCGAGGCGTGCCACCGCCAGCACATCGCCCTTGGCGACATCGCCGGCGCGGATGCGCTCGAGCGTTTCGGGGCGCATGACCACCCGCGCGCCGGCGATCGCCACCCGTTCGGTCTCGTCTTTCGCCGAGACATCGACCATGCGCGCGCGGCCCTGTGCGTCGAGATGAGTGAATTCGGGCAGCCGCAGCAGGTGACGCGTCGCCATCGCAACATCGGGGGCGCGCATCAGGGTCTCGCCGATCAAAAAGCACCGGGCGCCGGCCTTGGCGAGGCGATCGAGGTCCTCCGGGCGGCGAATCCCGCTTTCGGCAACGACGATCCGGTCCGACGGGACCAACCGCGCCAGTTGCTCCGTTACCTTAAGATCGACTGACAAAGTCTTGAGATTACGGTTGTTGATGCCGATCAGCCGCGCTCCAATGCGCAGCGCGCGATCAAGCTCGTCGCAATCATGGATTTCGGCCAGCACGTCGAGACCGAATTCGCGCGCCGCCGCCGCCAGCTCCCCCGCCGCCGCATCCGACAAGACCGCCATGATCAGCAGCACGCAATCGGCGCCGATCGCGCGGCTTTCGAGCACCTGATACGGGTCGAGGATGAAATCCTTGCGCAGCACCGGCAATCCCACAGCCGCGCGCGCGGCCCGCAGATCGTCGTCGCGGCCCTGGAAATGAGGGGTATCGGTCAGCACCGACAGGCAGCTGGCCCCGCCTGCCTGATAGGCGCGGGCCAGCGCCGCCGGATCAAAATCGGCGCGGATCAGCCCGGCGCTCGGCGAGGCCTTTTTGATCTCGGCGATCAGACCCGGGCGGCCCTCGGCCAGATGCCGCTCCAAGGCCCCCGCGAACCGGCGCACCGGCGGCGCCGCAGCGAGGCCGGCGAGGAGCGCCGCCTCCGACACCGCCGCCTTGGCGCCGGCGACATGGGTGCGCTTGTCGGCGCAGATGCGTTCGAGCACGTCGCTCATTGGACGGTCTCCGCAGTGTCGGCCGGGGCATTGGTGCGGGTGACGAGCTCGGCGAGGACGCCGCCGGCTGCACCCAAATCGATCGAGCGCGCAGCCAGCTCGACCCCGTCGGCAAGGCTCGCGGCCCGGCCGGCGATCAACAGCGCGGCGCCGCTGTTCAGCAGCACGACGTCGCGCAGCGGCCCGCCGATCCCAGCAAGCAGCCCGCGCATCAGCCGCGCATTGTGGGCCGGCTCGCCGCCGCGCAGATCTTCGAGCCGCGCCGCCGGCAGCCCGGCGTCCTGCGCCATAACCTCGAAGGTTTCGACCCGGCCGCCCTCGAGCGCGGCGACCGTGGTCGGGCCGGCGGTGGTCAGCTCGTCGAGCCCGTCGCCATGGACGACCCAGGCGCGCTCGCCGCCGAGCCGACCCAGCACCTCGGCCATCGGGCGCACCCATTCGGGCGCGAACACGCCGACCAGCTGAAGGCGCGCATGGGCCGGGTTCGACAGCGGGCCCAACAGGTTGAAGATCGTCCGCGTCCCCAGCTCGACGCGGGTCGGCGCCACATGGCGGGTGGCGCTGTGGTGGCGCGGCGCCATCAAAAAACCGATGCCGATTTCCCACAGGCACGCGCGCACCAGCGAAAGATCGGCCTCGATGTTGACGCCGAGCGCGGTCAGCACATCGGCCGAGCCCGATTTCGAGGACAGCGCGCGGTTGCCGTGCTTGGCGACCGGCACGCCGCAGCCGGCGACGACCAAGGCGCTCGCGGTCGAGATGTTGAAGCTGCCCGAGGCATCGCCGCCGGTGCCGCAGGTGTCGATGGCCCCCGGCGGGGCGTCGAGGGCCACCGCTTTCGCCCGCATGGTCCGCGCTGCGCCGGCGATCTCATCGACGGTCTCGCCGCGCACCCTGAGCGCCATCAGAAAAGCGCCCATCTGCGATGGCGTGGCGTCGCCGCTCATAATGATGTCGAACGCCGCCTCGGCCTCGCTTTCGCTCAAGCTGCGGCCCTGCGCGACCAGCGCCAGCAGCGCCTTAAAATCGCCGGTCATCCGGTGCGTTCCCAACGATTGATCGACAGCATCCGCGGCGCCTGTCCGAGCCAGGATGGGGTTATACCAGCCTCGCCCGCCGATCGGAAACGATGCGCTCGCGGCATCGGGGCGAGAAGGGGGGAGCCGGAAAGCGGCGCAGAGGCGCTGCGGCAGGCTGGTTGACATCATAGCATCAATCTCTTTATGGGTTGATGCATGAGAACCACCCTGACGATTGAGGACGACGTGGCCGCCGTGCTCGAGCGGTTGCGCAAAACGCGCCATGTAGGTCTTAAGGCGGTCGTCAACGAAGCGTTGCGCCGCGGCCTGCAAGAGATGACTCGTCAGGCGAAGCGGCGGGAGCCTTTTCGCACCCGATCGCTCGATCTCGGGCGGGTGCTGGTCGGCAGCATCGATAATGTCGCCGAGACGCTGGCCGTCGCCGAGGGTGAGGCATTCCATTGATTCTGCTCGACGCCAACATCCTGGTCTATGCGAGCGTCGGTTCATTGCCTCAACATCGGATCGCCCGCGACTGGCTCGATCAGCGATTGAGCGGCGTGCCTCGCGTCGGATTTCCCTGGGCCAGCCTGCTCGGGTTCCTGCGGCTCGTCACCAACCCGCGGGTGTTCGAGCGACCCGAACCGATGACTGCCGCCTGGGAGCAGGTGTCAGCGTGGTTGGGTTGCGAAACCGCCTGGGTCCCGGAACCGACCGAGCGTCATGCCGAACTGCTCGGCGAATTGCTGGCTCTGCCCGGAGTTCATGGAAACCTGGTGCCCGACGCAGATCTGGCGGCGCTGGCGATCGAGCATGGGCTGACGCTGTGCTCCGCGGATGCGGATTTTGCTCGGTTTCCGGGGTTGTCTTTGCTGAACCCGCTCGCCGTGTGAGCGTCCGGCGAGGATCGGGTGGCGTGCCCTTGCACGGTCTGCGGCCGCGTGCCGCGGAGGGCGGGCGATCCGACCGGTGCGGCTTGCGGCGCCGCGGCCGAGGTGATAAGGTCAGCCGATGATTCGTGTTCTGAGGTCTACAGCTTGGTGGTGGCCCGTCTGAGGCGGGCGGCCGTCGTTTGACGTTTCCGAGAAAGGCCGCTTCGGAGTTCCGGGCGGCCTTTGCAACTTGAAAGCGAACCTGCCCGATCTTCCGAAGCGGCTCTGCCGCAGAGGAGATCCTATGCAGCTCACCAGCTACACCACCCGGGGCGGCGTCGGCGTCAGACGCGAGACCAGCGAGCGCCGCTATCAGCCGGCCGACAACGCGCTGGCCCAAGCGCTCGACCAGCATCGCGGTGTGCTGTTTTCGTCGAGCTTCGAGTTTCCCGGCCGCTACACCCGTTGGGACATGGGGTTTGTCGACCCGCCGCTGGCTTTCAGCGCATGCGGGCGCAGCTTTTCGATCGACGCCTTGAACGCGCGCGGCCGGGTATTGCTGCCGGCGATCGCCGCGAGCCTGGTTCGACAATCGGCGATCCGCCTCGACAAGGATGGCGAAACTCGCCTGAGCGGCGACATCGCCGAAAGCAACGAGCGGTTTCCGGAAGAATTGCGCAGCCGTCAGCCCTCGGTGTTTACGGTGCTTCGTGCGCTCGGCGATCTGTTCGCCAGCCCCGAGGACCAGCATCTGGGGCTCTATGGCGCGTTTGGCTACGATCTTGTCTTTCAATTCGAGCCGATGCGGCTGAGCCTGCCACGCGCCGCCGACCAGCGCGACCTGGTGCTCTATCTGCCGGACGAGATCCTGGTCGTCGACCATATGCGGCAGAGTGCTGCGACCCATCTCTATGATTTCGAATTCGGCGGAGCCTCGACCGCAGGGCTGCCGCGCGAGACGCCAGCCGCCCGGTACCATCCCGAGCGCGCGCCGCCGGTCGATCCGAGCGAAAGCGACCACGGCCCGGGGGAATATGCCGCCCTGGTCGAGCGCGCCAAAGCGGTCGTTTGTCCGCGGCGACCTGTTCGAGGTCGTTCCCGGCCAGCTGTTCGCCGCTCGCTGCCCGGACCCGCCGAGCCTCGTCTTTCAGCGGCTGCGCCAAGCCAACCCGGCGCCCTATGGCGCGCTGATCAATCTGGGCGAGGGCGAGTTTCTGGTGTCGGCCTCGCCCGAGATGTTTGTCCGGGTCGAAGGGCGGCGGATCGAGACGTGCCCGATCAGCGGCACGATCGCGCGCGGCCGCGACCCGGTCGAAGATGCCGAGCGCATCCGCGAATTGCTGAACTCGACCAAGGACGAGAGCGAGTTGACGATGTGCACCGATGTCGACCGCAACGACAAGTCGCGGGTGTCGGTGCCGGGCAGCGTGCGGGTGATCGGCCGCCGCCAGATCGAGCTTTATTCGCGGCTGATCCACACCGTTGACCATGTCGAGGGCGAATTGCGGCCCGAATTCGATGCGCTCGACGGGTTTCTGAGCCATGCCTGGGCGGTGACCGTGACCGGCGCGCCGAAATTGTGGGCGATTCGCTTTATCGAGCGGCACGAGCGCTCGGCGCGGCGCTGGTACGGCGGCGCCATCGGGCGCCTCACCTTTGACGGCAACATGAACACCGGGCTGACTCTGCGCACGATCCGCATGAAGGACGGGGTCGGCGAGGTCCGGGCCGGCGCCACTTTGCTCTACGACAGCGACCCCGAGGCCGAGGAGGCCGAATGCCGGCTGAAGGCGTCGGCGATGTTCGCCGCGATCCGCGGCAAGACGGCGGCCGCGTCGGGCAGCCGCGCCATGATCGGGGAGGGGGCCGGACGCGGCGCGCGGGTGCTGCTGGTCGACCACGAGGACTCGTTTGTCCACACCTTGGCGAATTATATCCGCACCACCGGCGCCGAGGTCGCAACCATGCGCCCCGATTTGGCGCGCGCCGAATTGCGCCGGGGCGAGACGCCCGATCTCGTCGTGCTGTCGCCAGGGCCGGGGCGGCCCGACGATTTCGCGATGGCCGAGACGATCGATTTATTGGTCCGGCGTCGCCTGCCGGTGTTTGGCGTCTGTCTCGGCCTGCAGGGCATCGTCGAATATTTCGGCGGCGCGCTCGATGTGCTGGGTGTGCCGCATCACGGCAAGCCGTCGCTGGTCCGGGTGCTGGGCGGCAGATTGCTGCGCGGCTTGCCGCCCGAGTTCACGATCGGCCGCTATCACTCGCTGCACGCCCGCCGCAGCACCTTGCCGGCGGCGCTGATGGTCACCGCGGAAACGGCGGATGGGGTGGTGATGGCGATCGAGCACGCCGAGCTGCCGGTCGCCGCGGTCCAGTTCCACCCCGAATCGGTGATGACCCTGCGCGACGAGGTCGGCATGCCGATTATCGCCGCGGTGCTTCGCTCGCTCGAGGCGTGAGCCGCTGGCGATGTCCTGGATCTATCTGCTGATCGCCGGGTTGTTCGAGGTCGGCTGGGCGATCGGGCTCAAATACACCGAGGGCTTTACCCGTCCGGTTCCGGTGGTTCTGACCCTCGTCAGCATGGCGGCCAGCCTGGGCCTCCTCGGCCTCGCGCTGAAGACATTGCCGATCGGCACCGCCTACGCGGTGTGGACCGGGATTGGCACGGCCGGAACCGCGATCCTGGGGATCTACCTGTTGGGCGAGTCGGCAGCGGCGCTGCGGCTGGCCTGCATCGGGTTGATCCTGGCCGGGATCGTCGGTCTGAAGCTGGTCGCGTGAACCCAGCGCAACCAATGGCTCAGAACAGCCGGTCGAGGGTGTCGTGCTGGATTGCGACCGGGAAGCGGCTGCGTAGAGCCTGGGTCAGCTCTTCGCCGAGGTCGGCCTGCAGCCCGGCGTCGATTTGGCGCGACAGCTCGGCGGTGGCGGCTTTCCCGGTGGTCGGGGGCTCCTGCATCGCGGTCAGCTGAGCGACGTAGGCCGCGTCGGCATCGGCGCCGGTAACGACGCTGCCGGGCTTCGCCGCAAAAAGCTTGCCGACCAGCACCGGCGGGACACCCTCGCCGCCGGTCGATTGCCGCAGGAAGGGCTGCGAGGTCGTGGCCTTGAGTCCTTTTGTGGCGGCCAGCGTGGCAAGCGCGGTGCCCGGCTTGACCGCGGCCGCCACTGCCTTCGCCTCTTTGGCGACCGCGTCCCGCCGCTGATCGGCTTGCCAGCCGGCGATCGCCTGGTTTTTGACTTCGGAGAGCGGCCGCACCGAGGGCGGCGCGATGTGTGTCAAATCCAGCACAAAGATCGCACCATCCGGGGTTTGCGTCACCCGCGTGGTGCGGTCCGCATCGGTCGCAAAGGCGAGCTTCAGCACGGTTGCCGGCGACACCGGCAGCGCCACCGGGTTGCCGCGGCGATCGCGGCCCTTCTCGTCGACCGCGGCGACGACGGTCTTGGTCAGCCCGAATTTGGCCGCCGCAGCACCGATGTCGGCGCCGCCGGCGATTGCGTCATCCACGTGGTTGGCGACGGTGTAAAGCCGGTCGACCGCTTCGTCATGGGCGATTTCGGCCTGCAACTTCGCCTTGGCCTGGTCAAAGCTCTGCGTCGTCGGCGGCTCGATCTTGACCACCCGCAGGATGTGCCAGCCGAGCGGCGACTGCACCGGCGGGCTCGGCTTGTCGAGCGGCAAGCCAAAAGCCACTTTGGCCAGCTTTTCCGGCAGATCCTCGCGCTTCACCAGACCGAGATCGATGGTCCCAGCATCCTGCCCGGCGATCGTGGTGGCGACCTCGTTCCAATTTTTACCGGCGGCGAGTGCTGCTTCGGCGGCTTTGGCCTTGGCCGCGGAGGGCGTCAGGATCTGTTGCACATCGCGGCGCTCCGGCAGCACGAACTCGGCCTGACGCTGCTCATAGGCGCTCCTCAGCCTGGCCTCGGGGACGTCGATTGTCTTGGCAAGCTCGGACGGGGTCAGGCTCGCCAGGGTGAACCCGCGATATTCGGGCGCACGGAACAGATCCTGGTGCGCGTCATAATATTTGGTCAGCTGCGCCTGGCTCGGCTGTCCGACATCGCGGGCATCGGAGTCGGGCAAGCGTCACGATCTCGGCAATGCGCTTTTCGTTGCGGAAACGATAGAGCCGGTCCGTGACCGAGGGCGGCGCCGCCGCGCCGTCGGTAACCGCCAGCAACAGGTCGTTGCGCGGGATCTCCTGTCGCAGGCGCGCCACGTACTGGGCTTCGGTCAAATGGTTGGCCGACAATAGCCCATCGAATGCGGCGCGATCGAACACCCCGTTTGCGCCCCGGAAGATCGGGTCCCGGGTGATCGCGTTGCGGATCACGTCGTCCGAGACCTGGAGCTGCAGACGCGCCGCTTGCTGATCGACCAGGCTTTGATCGATCAGCTGGCGCAGCACCTCGTCGATGACGCCGTTCTTCTTCGCTTGTTGCAGGTCGACGGCGCTGCCGGTCTGGGCGCTCAGCCGCTCGAGCGCCGGCTGCACTGCGGTTTGCAGGGCCTCGGCGTCGATGGTCTGGCCGCCGACCGTGGCGATCACCGTATCGGGCGTGCGGTTGCGAAAAATGTCGCCGATGCCCCAAATCCCGAAAGTGACGATCAGGACGCCGAACAGGGCTTTGACGAACCAGGACCCCGCCTTGGAGCGGATTGCTTGCAGCATGGAGGCAGCCGGCCTCTCCGTTGGGCATCCGGGCCGGTTGACCCGCCCGGATGCCGATGGGATCGTAGCGGCAGCGATGATAGGGGCGCGCGGGCGGGGCCGCAACAGCGGCCGGGTCCCGGTCGGCGCCGATCGGGGGCAAGGGGAAGGCGGATGGCCAATCGGACAAAGCTCGTCGCCGGCAACTGGAAGATGAACGGGCTGCGTGCCGACGGCCAGGCGCTGGCCGGCGAGCTGGCGCGGCGGATGCGGCAGGTGCCGGACGCCGAGGGGCTCTGCTGCGAGCTTTTGGTCTGTCCGCCGGCGACCCTGCTCGCGACGGTGCATGGGCTCATTGCCGGCAGCGGCATCGCCCTCGGCGGGCAGGATTGCCACGCCGCGCCCAAAGGGGCCTTTACCGGCGACCTCAGCGCCGAAATGCTGGCTGACGCCGGCTGCACTCACGTGATCCTTGGGCATTCCGAGCGCCGCCACGGCCACGGCGAGACCGATGCCGAGATCCGCGCCAAGATTGCCGCCGCGCACCGCGCCGGCCTCGCGCCGATCCTATGCGTCGGCGAAACCCGGCAACAGCGCGAAGCGGGCGAAGAGATCCCGGTGGTCAGCGCCCAGCTCGCGGGCTCGATCCCGGACGGGATCGACTATGATCGGCTGATCGTCGCCTACGAGCCGGTCTGGGCGATCGGCACCGGGCTCAGCGCCACCCTGGAGGACATCGCGGCGATGCACGCGGCGATTCGCGCCGACCTGGCGCCGGCCGCACGCATTCTCTACGGCGGCTCGGTCAACCCAGCCAACGCCGCCGCGATCCTCGCGCTGCCCGATGTCGACGGCGCGCTGGTCGGTGGCGCCAGCCTCGACGCCGAGGCATTTTGGGCAATCGCCCGCAGCTGCGGATGACGCCCCCAACTCAAAATCTTGGCCTGGGCGGGGTATCGTGATATACGGCGTCAAAGGATATCCCGGAGGACATCGTGCGGATCGCCAAATGGGGGAACAGCCTTGCCGTCAGGCTGCCGCGGTCTGTGGTCGAGGCGCTGGCTCTGAAGGACGGCGACACGATCGAGATCGAGGTTGCCGGGACGCGCACCCTCGAAATTGCCAAAGCGCCGACGCCGCAGGATCTGCTGGCCAGGCTGCGCAAATACCGCGGCCGATTGCCGGCCGGCTTCAAGTTCGACCGGCTGGAGGCGCATGAGCGCGGCTGACGCCTTCTTCGATACCAATCTTCTCCTATATCTGCTGTCCGAGGAGACCGCTAAAGCTGAACAAGCCGAGGCGCTGCTCGCCTCGGGCGGCGCGATCAGCGTCCAGGTCCTCAACGAGTTCGCATCCGTCGCACTGCGCAAGCTGGCAATGACGGTCGCCGAAATTCGCGAGGTGCTGGCGACGATCCGTGCTGTGTGCCGCGTCCGCCCGATTGATCTCGAGACGCACGGGCTCGCCCTTGACCTGGTCGAGCGGTACCGGTTTTCGATCTACGACGGCTTGATCCTCGCCGCGGCGTCGCAAGCGGGCTGCTCCGTGCTCTACACCGAGGATTTGCAGCACGGCCAGAAGGTCGGCGGGCTGACCATACAGAACCCGTTCGCGCCGCCCTGAGCGCCGGAAGCTGCCGGTGAGCCGGTTCGAGTGGCGCTGGTCACGGCGCGCCCGAGCGCCTAAATTCCGGCCATGATCATTCTCATTCTCGTGCTGCACATCATGATCGCGATTGCGCTGGTCGGGGTCATCCTCTTGCAAAAGAGCGAAGGCGGCGGGCTCGGCATCGGCGGCAGCACCGGCGGCATGTCGGGGTTCATGACCGGGCGCTCGACCGCAAACCTGTTGACCAGGGCGACCGCGATCCTCGCCGCGGCGTTTATGACGACGAGCGTGCTCTTGGTGGTCATGCGCAACCACCAGCATGCGCCGCCCTCGATCATCGGCCAAAGCGCACCGGCCGGGCCTACGGTGCCGCTTGGTCCGGCTGCCCCGGTCACGCCCACAGCGCCGGCCGCACCGGCAGCTCCGAGCGCGCCCCTCGCGCATTGAGAGGCGAACGCGGACCCCGCGCAGCGTCGCCGACCACCTTCGCCGTCATTTACCAATGGGATTGGGCCGGCTGATGCTATAGGCTGAATTCCATGACGCGGTTCATCTTTATCACCGGCGGCGTGGTCTCCTCCCTGGGCAAAGGCTTGTCGGCGGCGGCGCTCGGCGCGCTCCTGCAGGCGCGCGGGTTCAGGGTCAGGCTGCGCAAGCTCGACCCCTACCTCAACGTTGATCCGGGGACGATGAGCCCCTATCAGCACGGCGAGGTCTACGTCACCGACGACGGCGCCGAGACCGACCTCGATCTCGGCCATTACGAGCGCTATGTCGGGGTCGCCGCGCGGCGCAGCGATTCGGTCACCACCGGGCGCATCTATTCGACCGTGATCGGCCGCGAGCGGCGCGGCGAGTATCTCGGCGCCACGGTCCAGGTCATCCCGCACGTCACCGACGCGATCAAGGAGTTCATCCAGGCCGATCTCGACGGCGAGGATTTCGTTCTGTGCGAGATTGGCGGGACAGTCGGCGACATCGAGAGCCTGCCGTTCCTCGAGGCGATTCGCCAGCTCGGCAACGAGCTCGGCCGCGAGCGCGTCATGTTCGTGCACCTGACCCTGGTGCCCTATATCCCGTCGGCCGGCGAATTGAAGACCAAGCCGACCCAGCATTCGACCAAGGAATTGCTCGGGCTCGGCATCCAGCCCGACATCCTCCTGTGCCGCTGCGACCGGCCGATCCCGCCCGGTGCCCGCAAAAAGATCGCGCTGTTCTGCAATCTGCGGGAGGCCCGAGTGATCCCGGCGCTCGACATCGACACGATCTATGCGGTGCCCGCCGCCTACCATGCCGAGGGGTTCGACCGCGAGGTGTGCCGGCATTTCGGCCTCGATGCGCCGGAGCCCGACCTTGCGCGCTGGAACGAGATCGTCAGCCTGATCCACAAGCCCGAGGGGCGGGTGACGATTGCCGTCGTCGGCAAGTACACCCATCTGCCCGACAGCTACAAATCCTTGGCCGAGGCGATGACCCATGGCGGGCTCGCCAACCATGTCGGGGTCGATCTCGACTGGATCGATTCGGAGGTGTTCGAGGCCGAGGCCGAGGCGGTGCGCCAGCTCGAAGGGGTGCACGGCATCCTCGTGCCGGGCGGCTTTGGCGAGCGCGGCACCCCCGGCATGATCGAGGCCGCGCGTTTTGCCCGCGAGCGTCGGGTTCCCTATTTCGGCATCTGCTTTGGCATGCACATGGCGGTGATCGAGGCGGCGCGCGACCTCGCCGACCTGCCCGGCGCCGGCTCGACCGAATTCGGGCCGTGCCGGCATCCGGTCGTGGGCCTGATGACCGAATGGGCGCGCGGCAACACCATCGAGCGGCGCAATTCAAACGAGGATCTCGGCGGCACGATGCGGCTCGGCGCCTATGACGCGGTGCTGGCGGAGGGCAGCCGGGTCGCCGCGATCTACAGCGCCGACCACATCAGCGAGCGCCATCGCCACCGCTACGAGATCAACATCGGCTACAAGGGCCGCTTGGAGGCGGCGGGGTTGCGTTTTTCCGGCATGTCGCCCGACGGCATCCTGCCCGAGATCGTCGAGTTGCCAGACCACCCGTGGTACATCGGCGTGCAGTTTCACCCCGAGCTCAAATCCACCCCGTTCGCGCCGCACCCGCTGTTCGCCTCGTTCGTCCGCGCCGCCCGCGACCAGTCGCGGCTGGTGTGAGGTGGTAGGCGACATGAAGTCCGCCCATGTCATTGCGAGCGTAGCGCGGCAATCTCGCGCCGCCGGCGACCCGCATCCGAGATTGCTTCGTCGCCTGCGGCTCCTCGCAATGACAATCTGCGGGCGGCACAAGCGGTCAAGTTTCGGATCAAAGCTATGATCCAGCGTCACATCACGGTCGGCCGCATCAGGATCGGCAACGATCTGCCGCTGGTCTTCATCATCGGGCCGAACACATTGGAATCGCGCGCGCATGCGCTGGAAATGAGCGCGGCGCTGGCCGAGATCGCGGCCAAGCTCAAGATCGGGCTGATCTACAAAACCTCGTTCGACAAGGCGAACCGCTCCTCGATCGCCGGCGCGCGCGGCATCGGGCTCGACGCCGGATTGCCGATCCTCGCCGAAATCCGCGAGACGACCGGCCTGCCGGTGCTGACCGACGTGCATGAGAAGGAGCAATGCGCGCGCGTCGCCGAAGTCGTCGATGTCCTGCAGACCCCGGCGTTTCTGTGCCGCCAGACCGATCTGCTGCTGGCCGCCGGCCGCACCGGAAAGCCGGTCAACGTCAAGAAGGGCCAATTCCTGGCGCCTTGGGACATGCAGCATGTCGCAGCCAAGATCGCCTCGACCGGCAACCAGCAGATCCTGCTGTGCGAGCGCGGCGCCAGCTTCGGCTACAACACATTGGTCGCCGATATGCGCGCCCTGCCGATCATGGCGCGGACCGGCTACCCGGTCGTGTTCGACGCGACCCACGCGGTGGCGCAGCCGGGCGGCCTCGGCGACCGTTCTGGCGGCGAGCGCGAATTCGGCCCGGTGCTGGCCCGCGCCGCGGTCGCAATCGGCGTCGCCGCGGTGTTCATCGAAACCCACCAAGACCCCGACCACGCCCTCTGCGAAGGCCCGACAATGCTGCCGCTGCGCGCCCTCCCGGCATTGCTCGAGGAGCTGATCTCCTTCGACCGAATCGCGAAGGCGAGGCTGTAGCCGGCACCTTGATCCACCTTCTTGCCATCCCGGCGGAGGCCGGGACCCATTTTCGCCATGGGCCCCGGCCTGCGCCGGGGTGGGCTCTGAAGGCCGGGCTTGATAGCGTTTGCAGCCTCTGGCATTGACGCCGAAAGCGAATTCACGAGGCTCTGATGACCGCGATTGCCGATATTCATGCCCGCGAGATCCTCGACAGCCGGGGCAATCCGACGGTCGAGGTCGAGGTGACCTTGGACAGCGGCACGATGGGGCGGGCGGCGGTGCCGTCGGGCGCGTCGACCGGGGCGCATGAGGCGATCGAAAAGCGCGACGGCGGGCAGCGCTATGGCGGGCGGGGCGTGCGCCAGGCGGTGGACGCGGTCAATGGCGAGATGTTCGACGCGCTCTCCGGGTTCGACGCGGCCGACCAGCTGGCGCTCGACCGCACCTTAATCGTGCTCGACGGCACCGCGAACAAGGCCCGGCTCGGCGCCAACGCGATTTTGGGGGTCAGCCTCGCCGCCGCCAAGGCCGCCGCCGCCGAACTCGGCCAGCCGCTCTACCGCTATGTCGGCGGCGTCTTCGCCCGCACCCTGCCGGTGCCGATGATGAACATCGTCAATGGCGGGGTGCATGCCGACAACCCGATCGACATCCAGGAGTTTATGATCGTGCCGGTCGGCGCCGCTTCGGTGACCGAGGCGATCCGCGCCGGCTCGGAGATCTTTCACGCGCTGCGCAAACAGCTCGCCGATGCCGGCCACAGCACCAATGTCGGCGACGAGGGCGGGTTCGCCCCAAACCTCGCCTCGGCCGATGTGGCGCTCGGGTTTGTCATGCGGGCGATCGAGGCGGCCGGCTACCACGCCGGCGACGACGTGGTGCTGGCGCTCGATCCCGCCGCCAGCGAGTTCTACCGCGACGGCGCCTATCACATCGACGGCAAGACTCTCGATTCGTCTGCTCTTGTCGAGTATTGGCGCGACCTGGTCGAGCGCTATCCGATCGCCTCAATCGAGGACGGGATGGCCGAGGACGATTGGGACGGCTGGGTGATGCTGACCCGCGAGCTGGGCCACCGAATTCAGCTGGTCGGCGACGACGTTTTTGTCACCAACCCACAGCGGCTGCGCCAAGGCATCGCCCGCGGCGCCGCCAACGCGCTGTTGGTCAAGGTCAACCAGATCGGGACCCTCACGGAAACGCTCGAAGCGGTCGAGATCGCGCAGCGCGCCGGTTGGGGCACGGTGTTTTCGCACCGCTCGGGCGAAACCGAGGATGCGACGATCGCCGATCTGGTCGTTGCCGCCAACAGCGGCCAGATCAAGACCGGGTCGCTGTCGCGCTCGGACCGGCTCGCCAAATACAACCAGCTGATCCGAATCGAGGAGGAGCTCGGCGCCAGTGGCGTCTATCCCGGCCGTTCGGTTCTGGCTCGGCGGCAACCGTCGCCAAGAGAGGGTTGACCGGCCGCAAGATCGGTGCTCCTGTCCGGCGATGATCCTATTGCGCGAATTGCGGCGGGGCGGGCGCGCCATGATAGGCCCGCTGTGCGGGATCGCCTTGACCGGCTATTTCGCCTACAATTTGGTCGAGGGCAATCGCGGGTTTCTCGCCTGGATTCGCCTGACCCAGGAAATTCACGACGCAAATGCCCAACTCGATGCGCTGCGCAGCGAGCATCAGGCGCTTGCATTGAAGGTCTCGGAGCTGAACCCCGATCACCTCGACCCTGATCTGCTCGACGAGCGGGTGCGCGAGACCCTGAACCTGGTCGCGCCCAACGAGGTCGTGATCATGAAGGCCGCGCCCGCGCAGTAACGGCGAGCGTCGTGGCGGGTCGCCGGTTTCGGCTTTGCGGGCATAAGGTTGAACAGGTCGAGGTTGCAAACGACCGGGTTTGACACCATCCTCCGGGCCAAGCTTTATGGCGGCGATTTTGGCGGTCGCCCGGAGGGAGCGAAATGGCAGCAACCCGCAAAGCCAAGCCGGCCGAAATCGCCGAGATCGACGCCTCGCCAACCGAGCTGATCGGCTTTTACCGCGACATGCTGCTGATCCGACGCTTCGAGGAGCGCGCCGGCCAGATGTACGGCATGGGCCTGATCGGCGGGTTCTGCCACCTCTATATCGGGCAGGAGGCGGTGGTCGTCGGGATGCAGGCGGCGCTGCGAGAGGGCGACACGGTCGTCACGTCGTACCGCGACCACGGCCACATGCTGGCCTGCGGCATGGACCCCAAGGGGGTGATGGCCGAATTGACCGGGCGGCGCACCGGCTATTCGCGCGGCAAGGGCGGCTCGATGCACATGTTCAGCCGCGAGAAAAACTTCTTTGGCGGCCACGGCATTGTCGGCGCGCAGGTGCCGATCGGCACCGGGCTCGCCTTTGCTCATCGCTATCGCGATGATGGGCTGATCACGCTGACCTATCTCGGCGACGGCGCGATCAACCAGGGGCAGGTCTACGAGAGCTTCAACATGGCGGCATTGTGGAAGCTGCCGATCGTCTATGTGATTGAAAATAACCGGTACGGCATGGGCACCTCGATCGACCGCGCCTCGGCCCGCACCGATTTGTTCCACCGCGGCATGGCCTATGGCATTCCGGGCGAGCAGGTCGATGGCATGAACGTCCTCGCCGTGCACGAGGCCGGGCTCGCCGCGGCCGAGCACGCCCGCTCGGGCCAGGGGCCGCTGATCCTCGAGATGCTGACCTACCGCTATCGCGGCCATTCGATGTCCGACCCGGCAAAATACCGGACCCGCGACGAGGTCGATCGGGTGCGCAGCGAGCACGATCCGATCGATCAGGCGCGGCGGCGCCTCATTGAGGGCGGAACGGCCGAAACGGCGCTGAAGGCGATCGAAGCCGAGACCCGCAGCCGGGTGGCCGAGGCGGCACAGTTCGCCCAGGACAGCCCGGAGCCTGACCCCGCCGAGCTGTGGACGGATGTGCTGGCCAGCGCCTGAGCCGGCGCCGATTGCTCCGCTGGTGGGGGCCCCCCGCTGCCCGCGGCCGTCAAACCGCGAGACCGAGGCGTGCGCGGCATAGCGCGCGGGAGAGTGCGATAGGCCATGGCTACCGAAGTGCTGATGCCGGCGCTGTCGCCGACGATGACCGAGGGCAAGATCGCGCGCTGGCTGAAGAGCGAGGGCGAGGCGGTCCGGGCTGGCGACGTGCTCGCCGAGATCGAAACCGACAAGGCGACGATGGAGGTGGAGGCGGTCGATGAGGGCGTCCTCGCCAAGATCGTGATCCCCGAAGGCACCGACCATGTCGCGGTCAACACGCCGATCGCGCTGATCGCCGGAAATGGCGAAGATGCGGTGTCCGGCAATGGGGCCGCAGCGCCGTCCTCAGCACCCTCCGCGGCCGAGCCGGCGCCAGCAGCCGCGGCTCGCCCGCAACCCGCGGTAGAGCCAGGCCCCGCCGAGGCGCGGCCGCCGCAGCCGGCGCCACCGCGCGCCCCGCCCGCGCCGCGCCGCGCCGCTCCCTCGGACGAGCTCGACTATGCCGGCCCGACTCGCACGATCACGGTGCGCGAGGCTTTGCGCGACGCGATCGCCGAAGAAATGCGCCGCGACGAATCGGTTTTCCTGATCGGCGAAGAGGTGGCCGAGTATCAAGGCGCCTACAAGGTCAGCCAGGGCCTGCTGCAGGAGTTCGGGCCGCGGCGGGTCATCGACACGCCGATCACCGAGCAGGGGTTTGCCGGGCTCGGGGTCGGCGCCGGTTTTGCCGGGTTGCGGCCGATCGTCGAGTTCATGACCTTCAACTTCGCGATGCAGGCGGTCGACCAGATTGTCAACTCCGCATCGAAGACGCGGTACATGTCGGGTGGTCAGATGGGCTGCCCGATTGTCTTTCGCGGCCCCAACGGGATTGCCGCGCGGGTCGCCGCGCAGCATTCGCAGTGCTACGCCAGCTGGTATGCGCATGTGCCGGGGCTCAAGGTTGTGGCGCCCTTTACCGGCGCCGATCACAAGGGCCTCCTAAAATCCGCGATCCGCGATCCGAACCCGGTGGTGTTTCTCGAGCACGAGCTTGTCTATGGCGAAAGCTTTGCGGTGCCCGACGACCCCGAATTCCTCGTGCCGATCGGCAAGGCGCGGATCGCGCGGCGCGGCGAGCAGGTGACGATCACCGCGTTCTCGCGCATGGTCAAGCTCGCTGTGCAAGCGGCTGAGGAACTAGAAAAAATCGGCATTTCGGCCGAGGTCGTCGATTTGCGCAGCCTGCGCCCGTTTGATATCGACGCGGTCGTGGCCTCGGTCAAAAAGACCAACCGTATCGTCGCGGTCGAAGAGGGCTGGCCGTTCGCCGGGATCGGCGCCGAAATCGCGGCGGTGGTCATGGAGGAAGCCTTCGATTGGCTCGACGCGCCACTGAAGCGGGTCACCGGCCGGGACGTGCCGCTGCCTTACGCCGCGAACCTCGAGCATCTGGCGGTGCCGCAGGTCGAGGACATCGTCGCCGCGGCGCGCGAAGTGACGTATCGCTAGAACCCGAGAGAAATGTCATTGCGAGCGGAGCGAAGCAATCTCGTCGCCGCCCGCGCCCGCTTTGTCGAGATTGCCGCGTCGGCCTCGCGGCCTCCTCGCAATGACAAGGTGATTGAGGCATGCCGATCGAAATTTTGATGCCGGCGCTGTCGCCGACGATGACCGAAGGCAACCTCGCCAAATGGCTCAAGCGCGAGGGCGACGAGGTGCATTCGGGCGATGTGCTGGCCGAGATCGAGACCGACAAGGCGACGATGGAGGTCGAGGCGGTCGATGATGGGCGGGTCGGCAAGATCCTGGTTGCAGAAGGGACGCAGGGGGTCAAGGTCAACCAGCCGATAGCGCTGTTGCTGGGCGAGGGCGAAGATCCCTCGGCGCTTGCGCAATTTGCCGCACCCGCCGAAAAACCGGCAGGCGGCCCGCGACCCGACGCGGACAAAGGGCAGCCGTTGCCCGCCGCCGCCTCGCCGCCCGTCGCTGGGGCCGTGGCGGCGCCATCTGCTGGCGCACCGGCGCTGCAACCGAGGGTCGGGAACGGGCATGACGGCCGGATTTTTGCCAGCCCGCTGGCGCGCCGCATGGCCCAGCAGGCCGGGCTTGACCTTGCCGCGCTGACCGGCTCCGGACCGCATGGGCGTATCGTCAAATCCGACATCGAAGCGGCGCTCGCGGTGGGCCGCGCGGCAACTGTTCCGATCCCGGCCCCGACCGCAGCAGCGCCGCAGCCGATTCCACCGGCGGCGGTATCCGCAGGGCCGGTTGCGTCGAAAGAGCGGGTGCTGGCGCTGGCCGGCAACCCGCCCTTCACCGAGCGGCCATTGAGCGCGATGCGCCGGGTCATCGCCCGCCGCCTGACCGAATCGAAGCAGACCGTCCCGCATTTTTATCTGACGATTGACTGCGAGATCGATGGGCTATTGAAGATTCGCGGTGAGTTGAACGCGAAATCAGATCGTTACAGAATTTCCCTCAACGATTTTGTGATCCGAGCGGCGGCTCTCGCGTTGCGTCAGGTGCCCGCGGCCAATGCGTCGTGGAGCGACGAGGCGATCCTACAGTGGGGCACGGTCGATATCGCCGTTGCCGTGGCGCTCGATGACGGGCTGATCACCCCGATCGTCAAACAGGCCGATCGCAAGGGTCTGGCGGCGATTGCCGGCGAAACCAGGGACCTGGTCGCGCGCGCCCGGGCCGGCAAATTGAAGCTCGATGAGTTTCAGGGCGGGACCTTTTCGATCTCCAACCTGGGCATGTACGGCGTGCGCGACTTCGCCGCGGTGATCAACCCGCCGCATGGCGGCATCCTGGCGGTGGGCGCCGGCGAGCAGCGGCCGGTGGTCAAGGATGGTGCGCTGACGGTCGCCACGGTGATGAGCTGCACGTTGTCGTGCGACCATCGCGCGGTCGATGGCGCCGTCGGCGCGCAATTCCTCGCCGCCTTCAAAAAGCTCGTCGAGGACCCGCTGACGATGCTGCTGTAAAAAGCGGTTCTTGATCGCCGGCCCGACCCCCGTTATGCGTCATGGCCGGGCCTGTCCCGGCCATCAAGGTGGATGCCCGGCATAAGGCCGGGCATGACGGTTGGGCAGCGGATGGCATGGCCGAGACCTCTTTCGATTTGATCGTCCTGGGCGGTGGGCCGGGGGGCTATGTCGCGGCGATTCGGGCGGCGCAGCTCGGCATGAAGGCGGCTGTGGTCGAGCGCGAGCATCTGGGCGGCATCTGCCTCAACTGGGGGTGCATTCCGACCAAGACCCTGCTGCGCAGCGCCGAGATCAGCCATCTGCTCCACCATCTCGACCAGTATGGATTTTCTGCTAAGGACGCCCGCTACGACGCCGGCAAGGTCGTCGCCCGTTCGCGCGCGGTCGCCAAGCAGCTCTCGAACGGTGTTGCTTACCTGTTGAAAAAGAACAAAGTCAGCGTGTTCGATGGCCAAGGGCGGCTGTCCGGAAAGGGCCGGCTCGCGGTCGAAAAGGACGGCAAGCCGCTCGCCGATCTGGCCGCGCCGCACATCATCCTCGCGACCGGGGCGCGGGCGCGCGTGCCGCCCGGGCTCGAGCCCGACGGCGAGCTGGTCTGGACCTACAAGGAAGCAATGGTGCCGAGCGCGATCCCGAAATCCCTGCTGGTCGTCGGCTCGGGCGCCATCGGCATAGAATTTGCCAGTTTTTACCGCGACATGGGCGCCGATGTTACCGTCGTCGAGGTGCTCGACCGAGTGCTGCCGGTCGAGGACGAAGAAATCTCCGCTTTTGCCCGCAAGTCATTCGAAAAGCAGGGAATTAAGATCCATACCGGGGCTACGGTCAGGGCGCTGAAGCGTAGCGGCGATGGCGTCGCCGCGGCGGTCGAGGCGGCTGGGAAGGCGTTCGAAGCGAATGTCGAGAAGGTGATCCTCGCGGTCGGGATCGTCGGCAACGTCGAGGATATCGGCCTCGACGCCACCGCGGTCGAGGTGCAGCGAACCCATGTTGTCGTCGATGAGTGGCTGCGCACCGGCGAGCCCGGAATCTATGCGATCGGCGACCTGGTCGGGCCGCCCTGGCTGGCGCACAAGGCGAGCCATGAGGGCGTCATTTGCGTCGAGCACATCGCCGGGGTCAACGACGTCCACCCGCTCGATGTCCGCAACATCCCGGCCTGCACCTATTGCCGGCCGCAAGTCGCCAGTGTCGGATTGACCGAAAAGAGCGCCAAAGACACCGGGCACGAGGTAAAAGTTGGGCATTTCCCGTTTATCGCCAACGGCAAGGCGATCGCCCTCGGCGAGCCCGAGGGGATGGTCAAGACCGTGTTCGACGCCAAGACCGGCGAGCTGTTGGGCGCGCATATGATCGGTGCCGAGGTGACCGAGCTGATCCAGGGCTACGCGATCGCCAAGACCTTGGAGGCCACCGAGGCCGAGCTGATCCGCACAATCTTTCCGCATCCGACCTTGTCGGAGACGATGCACGAGGCCGTGCTTGACGCTTACGGGCGCGCCATCCACTTCTAGCCGATGACAGCACCGACCGGGACCAGCGCGCCGGCGCCTTTACGCCATCTTGAAAAGGCCGGGCGCCATCCGGAGAAGGCCGGCCGCCCGGACAGCCCGATCTTGCGCAAGCCCGACTGGCTGCGGGTCAAGGCGCCCGGCTCGCCCGAATACCATGCGACGCGGCGGCTGATGCGCGAAGCGCGGCTCAACACCGTGTGCGAGGAGGCCGCCTGCCCCAATATCGGCGAGTGCTGGAAAGAGCGTCATGCGACGGTGATGATTTTGGGGCGCGTGTGCACCCGCGCCTGCGCCTTTTGCAACGTCGCCACCGGCCGGCCCGACCGGCTCGACCCGGATGAGCCCGTTCGCGTCGGCGCGGCGGTCGCGGCATTGGGGCTCGCCCATGTCGTCGTAACTTCGGTTGATCGCGACGATCTCGACGATGGCGGCGCCAGCCAGTTCGCGCGGACCATCGCGGCGATCCGCGCCGCCGCTCCGGCCACCACGATCGAGGTCCTGACCCCGGATTTCCTGAAAAAGGAAGGCGCGCTCGAAGCCGTTGTTGCGGCGCGGCCTGATGTTTTTAATCACAATCTCGAAACCGTGCCGCGGCTTTACGCCGAAGTAAGGCCGGGTGCGCGATACTTCCACTCGCTGCGGCTGCTGGACCAGGCAAAGCGGCTCGACCCGGCGCTGTTCACCAAATCCGGGATCATGGTCGGGCTCGGCGAGGAGAGGGCGGAAATCTTGCAGGTGATGGACGATCTGCGCGCGGCGCAAGTCGATTTCCTGACGATCGGGCAATATTTGCAGCCAACCCCGAAACACCATGCGATCGCGCGCTTTGTGCCGCCCGCTGAATTCGCCGTCTATCGCAGCTTTTCCCTGGCCAAGGGCTTTCTGTCAGTCTCGGCCTCGCCATTGACTCGGTCGTCCTATCATGCCGGCGAGGATTTCGCACAGTTGCGCGCCGCCCGCGCCGCCAAGCTCGCCGCTGCCGGCTGACCCTGCCGCGATGCCGACCCACGCCGAACAGCGCGTGCTCCCCTACAGCGCGGAGCAGCTCTTCGCGTTGGTTGCGGATATAGAGCGTTATCCCGAGTTTCTGCCGTGGTGCATCGGCGCCCGGATCAAGGAAAAGCAGCCCGACCTCGTGGTCGCCGATCTGATCATCGGGTTCAAGGTGTTTCGTGAGCGGTTCACCTCGCGGGTGGTGCTCGATCCGCCGCGGCAGATCGATGTCACCTATGCCGAGGGGCCGTTCCGCTATCTGAACAACCACTGGACCTTTACCCCCATACCGGCGGGCTGCCGGATCGACTTCTTTGTCGATTTCGAATTCAAGTCGCGGCTGATGCAAAAGGTCATCGAAGTGCTGTTCAGCGAGGCGGTGCGGAGGATGGTCGGCGCCTTCGAAACTCGCGCCCGCGACCTCTACGGCGCTCCGGCGCAGGGCGGCGCCGGCCGAGCGGCGGTCTGACCTAGGCAGCGCCGGACGGATGTGCCCGGCGTCCGCTGCCTCCAGCCGGGCTTCTGCCGGAGCGTTTCGGGTCTTATGCTGGCTCGCGCGGGTTTTGACCGCGCCGATGGGGGGTCGAAAACATGCCTGATAAAACAGCGGTTTATGCCAGCATCGGGCCGGAGCTGACGCACTACGATCTCGATCTCGGCCAGGCGAGGCTCACCCGGCGCGGGACCGTCACGTTGCCGGCGAACGTGCATTACGCCTGGCCGCACGCCTCGCGGCGGTTCCTTTATGTGGCGTCGAGCGACAGCGCCTCGGGGATCGGCGGAGCGGTCGGGCACCGGCACCATGTCAGCGCCTTGCGCATCGATCCGGCCACGGGCGCCTTAAGCCCGCACGGCGACCCGATCGAATTGCCGACCCGGCCGATCCACATGACCAGCGACATTCCGTCGAGGAACCTTCTGGTCGCGTTCAGCAATCCCTCGGGGCTGCGGGTCTACCGGGTAAATGGCGACGGCTCGCCGGGCGCCGAAGTGGCGCAGCCGGAGCCGGTCGATCCCGGCATCTACGGGCACCAGGTGCGGGTCAGCCTCGACAATCGGCTGGCGATCCTGGTCACCCGCGGCCATGACGCGGCCGACGGTAAGCCCGAGGAGCCGGGCGCGCTGAAGGTGTTCCACTACAGCGGCGGAGTGCTTACCGGCGAGGTGTCGGTCGCACCCGGCGGCGGTTTTGGCTTTGGCCCGCGCCACCTCGATTTTCACCCGACCAGGCCGTGGGTTTATGTGTCGCTCGAACGCCAGAACCGGCTCGACATGTTCGCGATCGAAGGCGAGGCGGTGACCGCGACGCCCCGGTTCAGCAAAGGGACGTTGGGCGAGCCCGGCAATCATCCGCGGGCGGCAGGTCGCGGGCACCGTCCACGTTCACCCCAACGGCCGCTTTGTCTACGTCGCCAACCGAGCGTCGAGCACGATCGAGGAGGGCGGCCGGCGCGTTTTTGCCGGCGGCGAAAACACGCTCGCCGTCTACGCGATCGACCCTGCGACCGGCGAGCCCAACCCGATCCAGCACGTCGATACGCGCGGCATCCATTGCCGCACCTTTCACATCGATGCGAGCGGGCAAGTGCTGGTCGCGGCGCACATCATGGGCCTGCCGGTCAAGGAGGGCAGCGCTGTCCGCGAGGTGCCGGCGTGCCTTTCGCTGTTCCGCATCGGCGGCGACGGCCGGCTCGACTTCGTGCGCAAATACGACGTCGATGTGGGCGACCAGCAGATGTTCTGGATGGGGATGGTATAGGTTCCGACGTGCGTAGCGCCTATTCAGGGCAGGGACCCTATCGAAAATTGGTCCCGGCCTGAGGAGGACCGCGCTGGAACGGCCGATTTGTCGCATTTGGGCCGGCAAACCTGCCGCGCGGGTTTGTCTTCGCCGGCAAATCGCCATATTTAGTGGCGACAGCAGCCGCTCAAGAGCCGTTCCGCCTTGCTGCAGTGATTAACGGGGGGTGCATCAGCGTGGCAAACACTATTGCCCTTGTCGATGACGACCGCAACATCCTGACCTCGGTGTCGATCGCGCTGGAAGCCGAAGGCTTTGCCGTGCGCTGCTATGCCGATGGCGCGGAGGCGCTGAAGGGGATGAGCGCGCAGCCGGTCGATCTGGCCGTGCTCGACATCAAGATGCCGCGCATGGACGGCATGGAGCTGTTGGAGCAGCTGCGTCGGCAGAGCCATATCCCGGTCATCTTCCTGACCTCGAAGGATGACGAGGTGGACGAGCTCTTAGGTCTGCGCATGGGCGCCGACGACTACATCAAAAAGCCGTTCTCGCAGCGCCTGTTGATCGAGCGCATCCGAGCGCTGATCCGGCGCGGCGAATTGGCGCGCGAGCGCGAAGACCCGCAGGGCGAGCCGGTGATCGTGCGCGGCCGGCTGACACTCGACCCGGCACGCCATCTGTGCACCTGGAGCGCCGAGCCGGTCGAGCTGACCGTGACCGAGTTCCTGATCCTGAAATCGCTCGCCCATCGCCCGGGGCACGTCAAGAACCGCGATCAATTGATGGACGCGGCCTATGGCGAGCACATCTATGTCGACGACCGCACCATCGACAGCCACATCAAGCGGCTGCGCAAGAAGTTCAAAGCGGTCGACAGCGATTTTGCCCAGATCGAAACCCTCTATGGCGTCGGCTACCGATACCGCGACCGCTGAGCCAGCCGAGCCGCCGGCAACGCTGCTGCCCACCAGGCCGGCAGATGATGCGACCGATCCGGGGCCGCGCGCGCCACCGCCGGCCGAGCCGGCGCGGCGCGTGCGCGGACGGTCCCGCAGCGGCGGGCGGCGCTGGCCGTTTTCGCCGCTCACTCTGCGGATTCTTGCGGTCAACGTCTTGGCGCTGGCGCTGTTGGCCGGCGGGTTTCTTTATCTCGGCAAATACCAGACCAGCCTGATTGGGCAGCAGATCGAATCGCTGAAGATGCAGGGCGAGATCTTCGCCGCCGCGCTGGGCGAGGGCGCCGTCCTCGACTCGGCCGATGAGGGCGAGATGCTGCTGCCCGACCTCGCCCGCCAGATGATGCGCCGCCTGGTCCAGCCGACCAAGACGCGGGCGCGCCTGTTCGGCCTCAAGGGTGAGCTGATCGCCGACAGCCGCATTCTGCGCGGGCCGGGCGACGCCATCCAGGTGGTCAAATTGCCGCCGCCCGGCGCCGAAAACCCGATCCTCAGCTTTGCCGACAAGATTTATGACGGGATTGCCGACAAGCTGCCGCACCGCAAGCGCTATCCCCGCTATCACGAAAGCCTGAGGCCGCGGGCCGCCGATTATGCCGAGGTCCAGCGCGCGCTGCGCGGCGAAATCGGCGAGGCGATCAGGAGCGATCCGGCAACCGGCGGTCTGGTGTTGAGCGTCGCCATCCCGGTGCAGCGCTATAAGGAGGTGCTGGGCGCGCTGATGCTGTCGACCGGCAGCCGCGAGATCGAGCAGGAGCTGCGCACCGTGCGGCTCGAGCTGCTGCGCATCTTCGGCGTGGCGCTGCTGGTCACAGTGTTGCTCTCGGTCTATCTCGCCGGCACGATCGCGCGGCCGATCCGCCGTCTCGCTGCCGCCGCCGAGCGCGGCCGCGGCCGCCGCGCCCGGGTCGAGATCCCCGACTTTACCCGGCGCGGCGACGAGATCGGCGATCTCTCGGGCTCGCTGCGCGAGATGACCGACGCGTTGTGGCAGCGGATGAGCGCGATCGAGCGCTTTGCCGCCGATGTCGCGCACGAGATCAAAAACCCGCTGAGCTCGCTCAAGAGCGCGGTCGAAACCGCGGTGCGGATCGAGGACCCGGCGAACCAGCGGCGGCTGATGGCGATCATCCTCGATGATGTCGAGCGCCTCGACCGTTTAATTACCGATATCTCCGACGCCTCGCGCCTGGACGCCGAATTGAGCCGCCTCGAACTGGCGCCGATCGACATCGCCGCGATGCTGCAGGCGCTGACCGATGTGCACGAGGCCACCCAGGCCGAAGACCGGCCCCGCCTGATCCTCGATCTGCCCGACCGCGGCCGGCCCTTAGTCGTGCCGGGGATCGAGACGCGCCTCTCGCAGGTGTTTCTCAACCTGATCGCCAACGCCGAGTCGTTCAGCCCGCCACACAGCGAGATCCGCCTGACCGCGCGGGCGCTCGGCCGCGCGGTGCTGGTCACGGTCGAAGATTGCGGTCCCGGCATCCCCGAGGACAAGCTGGCCGCGATTTTCGACCGCTTCTACAGCGAACGCCCAGCGGGCGAGAAATTCGGGACCCACTCCGGCCTTGGCCTGTCGATCTCGAAGCAGATCGTCGAAGCGCATCGCGGCACGATCTGGGCGGAGAACCGCAAGGATGCCCAAGGTGTGGTCGCAGGCGCGCGGTTTTGCATTCGCCTGCCGGCGCAAGCATGAACGACACTGTGCTCGTCCACGCTACCGCGGTCGCGATCGACGGCGAGGCGGTCTTGCTGCGCGGGCCGCCCGGAGCCGGAAAATCGGACCTGGCGCTGCGCCTGATCGATCGCGGCGCCCGCCTCGTTGCTGACGACCAGGTGGTGCTGCGGCGTCTCGGCGACCGCGTTCTGGTGCGCGCCCCGGCGGTGATCGCCGGCTTGATCGAGGTTCGCGGCCTTGGCATCGTGCGGGTCGAGACGATCGAGGAGGCGCCGCTCGCGCTGATCGTCGATCTCCTCCCTTCGGATCAGATCGAGCGCATGCCGCAAGCCCGGGTCGAACTTGTTCTCGGCCTCGAAATCCCCTTTATTGGGCTCGCCGCGTTCGACGCCTCCGCCGCGGCAAAGCTGCGTCTCCTCCGGCGCGCGTTGGCGGCAGGGGCATTGCCAGCTATAATCGGGCGATGATGACCGAAGGTGGTCGAACGATCCCTTGCGGAACCAAAAACACGGTGCACGCCCGCGTCCTGCTCGTGACGGGCATGTCGGGCGCGGGCCGATCGACCGCGCTCAAGACGCTTGAGGATATCGGTTACGAGACCTTTGACAATCTGCCGGCTGTCTTAGTCCCGGCGCTGGTCGAGAGCGCCGCCGCCGACGGCCCGGCGATTGCGGTCGGCGCCGACACGCGCACCCGCGGCTTTGCCGCCGCGAGCATGCTCGAAACGCTGGCCGGCGCCGTCGGCCGCACCGGGCGCGAGCTGAGCGTGCTGTTTGTCGATTGTGATGACGAGCGGCTCGAGCGGCGTTATACCGAGACGCGACGGCCCCACCCGCTGGCCGGCGACCGCCCGATCGCCGCCGGCATCCGCCGCGAGCGGCAAGCGCTCGGCGCCTTGCGCGACCGCGCCGACCTGGTGATCGACACCTCCGCCTTGACCGCGGCCGACCTGAAACGCGTGCTTGCCGGCCATTTCGCGCTCGATGCCTGCGGGCTGCGCGTCTTTGTCACCTCGTTCGCCTACCGCCGCGGCATCCCGCGCGATGCCGATCTGATCTTCGACGTGCGCTTTCTCGACAATCCGTATTATGTTGACGAACTTCGGACGCTGACCGGGTGCGACCCGGCGGTGGCCGCGCATATTCAGAGAGACGCGGATTTCGCACCATTCTTTGCCCGGCTGTGGCGCCTGCTGCGCCCCCTGCTGCCGCGCTACGAAATCAGGGGCAAGACCTATCTCACGATCGCGATCGGCTGCACCGGCGGCCGGCACCGTTCGGTCTACGTCGCCGAGCGCCTCGCCGAGCGGCTGCGCGAGGCGGGATGGCGGACCGAGATCGCCCATCGCGATCTTCCAGCCCTGGGCGCCGGCGCACCGGCGCCGGCTAGCGCGCCTGTCGCCGCCAGCTGAACCGCGGCGCCGCATCCCAGCAGAGGGAAACCGATGATCGGCATGGTTCTGGTGACGCATGGGCGGCTCGCCGCGGAATTTGTCGCCGCGCTCGAGCACGTCGTCGGCGCGCAGACGCAGATCGCCGCCGTCTGCATCGGTCCCGACGACGACATGGAACAGCGCCGCCAGGAAATCCTGCGCCGCATCAGTGAGGTCGACAGCGGCGAGGGCGCGGTGCTGCTGACCGACATGTTCGGCGGCACGCCCTCGAACCTGGCGATCTCGGTCATGGACCGCGCCAAGATCGAGGTCGTCGCCGGCGTCAATCTGCCGATGCTGATCAAGCTGGCCAGCCTGCGGCAGAGCGAAACCCTGGAGCGCACCGTGCTCGGCGCCCAGGAAGCCGGCCGCAAATACATCAATGTCGCCTCGCAGCTCTTGACCGACGCGCGCCGATGAGCGATCGCCGATCCGACCCGTCGAGCGGCGCGGAGGCCGGTGCGGCGTCGGGTGTGACGCGGCGGATCGCGACGATCTGCAACCGGCGCGGCCTGCACGCCCGCGCCGCGGCCCGGTTTGTCAAAACCGCGGCGCAATTCGACGCCGATATCCGGGTGCGCAAGAACGGCACCGAGGTCTCGGGCTGCTCGATCATGGGGCTGATGATGCTGGCTGCGGCGCCGGGGGCAGTGGTCGAGCTGAGCGCCAGCGGGCGGCAGGCGGCCGAGGCGGTGGCCGCGTTGGCCGCGCTGATCGAATGCAAATTTGATGAGGATTGACGAGGGCTCCGGGCTGGCGGTCGAGAGCGGCGGCGCCGAACAGCGCCTGGCCGGTCTCGGCGTGTCCCCGGGCATCGCCATCGGCCCGGCCTATGTCGGCGACGGCGGCGATCTTCCGGTGCATGAGAGCCATATCCCGGAAACCGAGATCGCGGCCGAGCGCGGCCGCTTTGCCGAGGCGGTCGCCGTTTCGCTGAAACAATTGCGCAAAATCAAGGCCAAAGCCTCGAGCCTTCCCGAATCCGCCGCCGAGGAGATCGGCTATCTGCTCGATGCGCATCTGGCGATGCTGTCGAAGTCGCGCCTGGTGCGCGGCGTCGACGAGCGCATCGGGCGCAACCGGATCAATGCCGAGCGCGCGGTCGAGATCGAGATCGACGAGATCGCCCGCAGCTTCGCGGCGATGCGCGACCCGTATCTGGCGGGCCGGATCGAGGATATTCGCGTCGTCGGCACGCGGCTGATCCGCAACTTGATCAAAAAGCCATATGTCGCCTTTTCGGGCGTGCCGGAGGGGGCGGTCATCCTCGCCGACGAGCTGACCCCGGCCGATACCGCGCTGATGGACCCGCGCCGGATCGCCGGCTTTGCCACCCAGTTCGGCGGCGCCGACAGCCACACCGCGATCGTCGCGCGCGCGCTCGGGCTGCCGGCGGTGCTGGCGGTCCCGACCCTGGTGGCGCATGCGCGCGCCGACGCGACCGTGGTGATCGACGGCGCCGAGGGCACCGTGATCATCGACCCGTCGGCCGAGACGATCGGCGATTACCAGGCGCGCCGCGACCTCCTGACGCGCGAGCGGCGCCACCTGACCCGGCTGCGCCGATTGCCGGCGGCGACCCGCGACGGGGTCGAGATCACCTTGGAAGCCAATCTCGAATTGCCGGTCGAGCTCGACCAGGCCGCGGCCAACGGGGCGATGGGGCTGGGCCTGGTACGCTCCGAATTTCTTTATATGAACCGCGACGATCTGCCGGGCGAGGACGAGCAGTACGCGGTGTTCTCGGCGCTGGTGCGCGGCATGCAAGGCAAGCCCGTCACCGTGCGCACCTTCGATCTCGGCGGCGACAAGCTCGCCCGTTCGCTCGCCGACCATTTTGCCCCGGCCGACAACCCCGCGCTCGGCCTGCGCGCGATCCGACTCTCGCTGCAGGACCGCCGCCTGCTCGACCCGCAGCTGGCGGCGATGCTGCGCGCCGCCGCCGAGGGGCCGCTGCGCATCCTGTTGCCGATGATCTCGACGCCGGGCGAGCTGCGCCAGGTGCGCGAGGCGATGGAGCAGGTCGCCCGCCGGCTGCGACGCCGCGGCATGGCGCTGCCCAAGCCATTGCCGCCATTGGGCGCGATGATCGAGGTGCCGGGGGCGGCGCTTGGCCGCCGACGCGCTCGCCGCCGAAGCCGATTTCTTTGCGATCGGCACCAACGACCTCATTCAATACACCCTGGCGATCGACCGCAGCGACGAGCAGGTGGCGCATCTCTACAACCCGCTGCACCCGGCGGTGCTGCGGCTCATCCAATTTGCGATCGAGGCGGCGTTGCGCCGCGCCATGCCGATCAGCCTGTGCGGCGAGATGGCCGGCGAGCCGCGGTTTACCGCACTGCTGCTCGGCCTCGGGCTGCGCAACCTGTCGATGGCGCCGCGCAACATCCCGCGGGTCAAGCAGCGCATCCGCTCCCTCGACATGGTCGCCGCCACCCGCCGCGCCCGCGCCATCATGGACCAATCCGATTCAGGCCGCATCGCCGCCCTCCTCGACGACTTCAACACCATCGCCTGGCCGCATTAGCAGGCGGGTGCGGGGCGCGCCATCTGACCGTCGATGGTGATTTGAGGTCCCCCGCGCGCGTCGTGGTGCTATATGTGGTGCGTAAATAAACCACCGCCCGCCAGCCGCTCGGGTAGTTGCGCGGCGGTGTCGGGAGAGGCGGGGCGCGTGAGCAACGGCGACCTGAACTGGATCACCAACTTTATCTGGGGGATCGCCGACGACGTGCTGCGCGACCTCTATGTGCGCGGCAAATACCGTGACGTGATCCTGCCGATGACCGTGCTGCGCCGGCTCGACGCGGTGCTCGAAACGACCAAATCGGCTGTCGTTGCGGAGAGGGCGAGGCTCGACGGGCTGGGATTGACCAGCCAGGACTCCTTCCTGCGGTGCGCCGCAGCCCAAGCCTTTTACAACACGTCGCGGTTTACCCTGCGCGATCTGCGCGCCCGCGCCAGCCAGCAGCAGCTGAGGGCCGATTTCGAATCCTATCTCGACGGCTTCTCGCCCAACGTCCAGGAAATCCTCGACTGCTTCGAGTTCCGCAACCAGATCCCCCGGCTGTCGCGGGCCGATGCGCTCGGCACGTTGATCGAAAAATTCCTCGATCCCACGATCAACCTCAGCCCGGAGCCGGTCCGCAGCGCCGACGGCTCCGTCCGCCAGCCGGGGCTCGACAACCACGCGATGGGCACAATCTTCGAGGAGCTGGTGCGCCGCTTCAACGAGGAGAACAACGAGGAGGCGGGCGAGCACTGGACCCCGCGCGATGCGGTCAGGCTGATGGCCCGGCTCGTGCTGTTGCCGGTCGCCGACCAGATCCAATCGGGGACCTATCTCCTTTATGACGGCGCCTGCGGCACCGGGGGCATGCTGACCGTCGCCGAGGAAATCCTGAACGACCTTGCCGCGGCCCGCAGCAAGGAGGTCGCAGCGCACCTCTACGGCCAAGAGGTCAACGCTGAAACCTATGCCATCGCCAAAGCCGATTTCCTGCTCAAGGGCGAGGGGGTCGAGGCCGAAAACCTGAAAGGCGGCCCGCAGTGGTCCACCTTGGCCAACGATGCGTTCCCGACGCACGAGTTCGACTTCATGCTGTCGAACCCGCCCTATGGCAAAAGCTGGAAGAGCGATCAGGAGCGCATGGGCGGCAAGGCCGGCATCCGCGACCCGCGCTTTATCGTCGAGCACGCGGGCGACCCCGAATACAGCCTCGTCACCCGCTCCAGCGACGGGCAGATGATGTTCCTGGCGAACCTCTTGTCCAAGATGAAGCGCGCCAGCCCGCTCGGCAGCCGCCTCGCCGAGGTGCACAACGGCTCCTCGCTGTTCACCGGCGACGCCGGCCAGGGCGAGAGCAACATCCGCCGCTGGATCATCGAGAACGACTGGCTCGAAGCCATCGTCGCCCTGCCGCTCAACATGTTCTACAACACCGGCATCGCGACCTACGTTTGGGTGCTGACCAACCGCAAGCCCGCGCCCCGCCGGGGAAGGGTGCAGCTGATCGACGCAACCCAATGGTTCCGGCCATTGCGCAAGAACCTCGGCAAGAAAAACTGCGAGCTGTCCGAGGACGACATCGCCCGCATCTGCGATGTATTCCTGCGCTTCGAGGAAACCGAGCAATGCAAGATCTTCGACAACGCCGAATTCGGCTATTGGAAGGTCACCGTCGAACGCCCGTTGCGCGCGTCCGGCATCGACCCGCATCGCGCCCACAGCCCCAAGGAGATCAAAGCGCTAAAGGACAGCGGCCGGATCGTCGAGGACGGCGCGCCGGTGATCCGTCGCATCCACCAGCCGGGCAAGTCCGCGCCCGACCAGCTGCGCGGCCGGTTCCAGGTCGAGATCGGCGCGAGGGCTTGCGTCGTCGAGTACGAGCCCGACAGCGAATTGCGCGACACCGAGACCGTGCCATTGACCGAGCCCGGCGGCGTCGAAGCCTTCATCCGCCGCGAGGTCTTGCCGCATGCTCCCGATGCCTGGATCGACGAGGCCAAGACCGCGATCGGCTACGAGATCAGCTTCTGCCCGCTATTTCTACAAGCCGCAGCCATTGCGCTCGCTCGCCGAGATCCGCGCCGACATCCTCGCGGTTGAGAGGGAAACCGAAGGCCTGATGGTCGCCATCCTCGGCGCCGGCGCGCGATGATCGACGGGCTGAAGCCTTATCCGGGGACGAAGGGCACGGGTCTCTCGTGGGTGCCAACGCTTCCGGCGCATTGGGAAGTCCGTCGGGCCTAAGCAGTCCTTTCGCGAGGTGGACGAGCGCTCGGAAGGAGGTGATGAGGAGCTACTATCCGTGTCGCACAAGACCGGGGTGACGCCGCGCAGCCAGAAGAACGTCACTATGATTCATGGCCGAGAGTTATGAGGGCCACAAAGTATGCCGACCTGGCGATGTCGCCGTAAACACCATGTGGGCATGGATGGCGGCCATCGCGTTAGCCGAGACCTCGGCATCGTGAGCCCGTCCTTCGGCGTTTATCGCCCGCGACTGAGCGAAACGTTTGCTCCCCGTTTTCTCGACTACCTCCTGCGAACCGACGCCTATCGAGCCGAATACCTCCGAAGCTCACGCGGCATCACTACATCGCGTCTTCGGCTTTATCCCGAGGATTTCCTCGATACACCTCTCGTAGAGCCACCCTCGGAGGAGCAACGGCTCATCGTCCGCTTCCTTGACGCCCACGGCACGCTGACCGCCCGGCTGATCCGCGCGAAGCAGCGGCTGATCAAGCTCCTCGAAGAACAGAAGCAGGCGATTATCCACCGCGCCGTCACCCGCGGTCTCGACGCGAATGTCCGCCTCAAACCCTCCGGCATCCCGTGGCTCGGCGACATCCCCGCGGATTGGGAGGTTCGTCGATTAAGAAATGTAGCTGACGTTCGTGTTAGTAATGTAGACAAGAAATCTTACGATGGACAACTACCGATTCGACTTTGCAATTACGTTGACGTCTATAAGAATGATGAAATTGATGAAAATACGGATTTCATGCACGCTACCGCGTCAGCGCCTGAGGTTCAGCGTTTTCGTATCCAAGCAGGCGATGTCGTCATCACCAAAGACTCCGAGGATTGGAGAGATATCGGGGTCCCGTCCTACGTTTCCATCGAGACCTTGGATCTTGTCTGCGGATATCATCTCGCGCTTTTGCGGCCAATCGCAGAAGTTGTGAGAGGGCGTTTTTTGTATTGGCAACTTCTCGGAGCGGCCACCCGCTGGCAGTTCAGCGTTGCCGCTAACGGGGTAACCAGGTACGGCCTTTCGAATGGTGCGATCAAAGAACTGTTTCTAGTCATGCCGCCTTTGCCGACCCAGCTACGGCTGGCCTCGCACCTCGACGATGTGGCGCGCGATATTCGAGTCGCACAACGTGAGTTACAGCGCGAAATCGTGCTCCTCCGCGAATTCCGCACGCGCCTCATTGCCGACGTGGTGACCGGCCGGCTCGATGTGCGCGCGGCGGGTGCGGCGCTGCCCGAGGCGGGCGGGGAGACTGAGCCGCGCGGCGAAGCGGAAGACATGAGTGACGAGCCGATCGAGGACGCGGAGGAGCCCGACCGCGAAGAGGAGGCGGCATGACCACCGACACGTCGGAGAGGGGGCTCGAAGCGCTGATCGCGGCGCAGATGACCGGCCGGGCGGCGGCGTCGCCGCAAGCGGCCGGGTTCGCCGAGGAGCCGGAGCCGTTTGTCGGGCTGCAAAATTGGCTCGCCGGCGACCCCGAGGATTACGACCGCGGCTGGAGCGTCGATCTCGTCCAGCTAAACGCCTTTGTCATAGCGACCCAGCCGCCACTCGCCGCGGCTTTGGAGCTCGGCGCCGACACCCCTACGCGGCAGAAATTCCTCGCCCGGCTGCAGGGCGAGATCGCCAAACGCGGCGTCATCGACGTGCTGCGCAAGGGCTTGAGGCACGGGCCGCACGAGATCACGATGTTCTACGGCTCGCCCTCGCCCGGCAATCCGGCAGCGGCCGAGCGTTTCGCGCAAAACCGGTTTTCGGTGACCCGGCAGCTGCGCTACAGCGAGGCGAACGCCAACGCGCTCGACCTCGCGCTGTTCGTCAACGGCCTGCCGATCGCGACCTTCGAGCTGAAAAACAGCCTGACCAAACAGGCCGTCAAGGACGCGATCGAGCAGTACAAGCGCGACCGCGACCCGCGCGACAAATTGTTCGAGTTTGGCCGCTGCATCGCTCATTTCGCAGTCGACGACCGCGAGGTGCGATTCTGCACCCGGCTCGCCGGCAAAGCCTCGTGGTTTCTGCCGTTCAACAAGGGCTGGAACGACGGGGCGGGCAATCCGCCGAACCCCGCCGGGCTCGCCACCGACTATTTATGGAAGGACATCCTCACCCCCTCCAGCCTCGCCGACATCATCGAGAATTACGCCCAGATCGCGACCAAAAAGGACCAGAAGACCGGCAAAGTGAAGCGCGACCAGCTATTCCCGCGCTACCATCAGCTCGATGTCGTGCGCAAATTGCTGGCCGATGCTGGCGCGCACGGCGCCGGCCGCCGCTACCTGGTCCAGCACTCGGCCGGGTCGGGCAAATCGAACTCGATCGCCTGGCTCGCCCATCAGCTGATCGGGCTCACGGCAGACGGGCGGCAGGTGTTCGATTCGATCATCGTCGTGACCGACCGGCGCCTCCTCGATCAGCAGCTCCGCGACGCGATCCGGCAGTCAGCCCAGATCGCCGCCACGATCGGGCATGCCGAACATTCGGGTGATCTGCGCCGCTTTATCGAGAGCGGCAAAAAGATCATCATCACCACCGTCCAGAAATTCCCGTTCATCCTCGACGACATCGGCGGCCAGCACCGCGACCGCAGTTTTGCGATCATCATCGACGAGGCGCATTCGAGCCAGGGCGGCAAGGCGGCAGCGGCGATTAACATGGCGCTCTCCGCGATCGGCGGGGAAGACGAGGAAGAGGCGCCGGAAGACCGGATCAACCGCATCATGGAGGCGCGCAAGCTGTTGCCCAATGCAAGCTATTTCGCCTTTACTGCAACGCCAAAAAACAAAACCTTGGAGATTTTCGGCGAGCCGTTCCCGGTGGACGGCCGAACCGGTCACCGCGCATTCCATCGCTACACGATGAAGCAGGCGATCGAGGAAGGCTTCATCCTCGATGTGCTGAGCAGCTATACCCCGGTCGAAAGCTATTATCGGCTGGTCAAGACGGTTGACGCCGACCCAGAATTCGACACCAAGCGGGCGAAGAAAAAGCTGCGCCATTATGTCGAGAGCCACGACCACGCGATCCGGCTCAAGGCCGAGATCATGGTCGACCACTTCCACGAGCAGGTGATCGGCCTCGGCAAGATCGGCGGGCAGGCCCGCGCTATGGTCGTCACCTCCGGGATCGCGCGCGCGATTCAATATTTTCATGCGATCGGCGCTTACCTGGAGGAGCGCAAAAGCCCTTATCGGGCGATCGTTGCCTTCTCCGGCGAGCATGAATACGGCGACGCCAAGGTCACCGAAGCGATGCTCAACCGGTTCGCGTCGCGGGACATCCCCGACAATTTCGAAACCGAGCCCTACCGGTTTCTGATTTGCGCCGACAAGTTCCAGACCGGCTATGACCAGCCGCTGCTGCACACGATGTATGTCGACAAGCCATTGTCGGGGATTAAGGCGGTGCAGACCTTGTCGCGGCTCAACCGCGCGCACCCGCAAAAGCACGATGTCTTCGTGCTCGACTTCATCAACGACAGCGAGACGATCCGCGCGGCGTTCGATACCTATTACCGGACGACGATCCTCAGCGACGAAACCGACCCGAACAAATTGCACGATCTCGCGGCGGCGCTCGATGCCCATCAGGTCTATGATGAGGCGCAGGTGGCTGAGCTCGCCGCGCTTTACCTTGCTGGCGCCGACCGGGACCGCCTCGACCCGATCCTCGATGTTTGCGTGGCGGCTTATAACGAGCAGCTCGACGAGGACGCGCAAGTAGATTTCAAAGGCAAGGCCAAGACGTTTACGCGAACCTATGGCTTTCTCGCCACGATCCTGCCCTATACTGATGCCCGATCGGAGAGGCTGTCGATTTTTCTGAATTTCCTCGTTCCCAAATTGCCCGCCCCCAAGGAGGAGGATTTGTCGAGGGGCATGCTTGAGGCGATCGATATGGACAGCTACCGCGCCGAGAAACGAGCCGTGCAGCAAATTCAGCTTGCCGATGCCGACGCGATGGTCGAGCCGCTGCCGGCCGGTGGTGGTGGCAGCATGCCCGAGCCCGAATTGGATTTGTTGTCCAACATCCTAAAGACGTTCAACGATCAGTGGGGAAATATCGCTTGGTCCGACGAGGATCGCGTCCGGTATGCGATAACCAAAGGGATCCCGCAGGGGATCGCCGCCGATCCCGCCTATCTGAACGCGAGCCGATATTCAGATCGGCAGAATGCTCGCATCGAGCTGGACAAGGCGTTCGATCGCGTCCTCGCCGGGCTGATGAACGACGACATCAAGCTGTTCCGGCTGTTCAGCGACAACCCGAGCCTCAGGCGCTCATTAGCGGACGCCGTGTTCGAAAGAACCTACCGACAGCCCGGGCCGTGACGGCCGGCTCTGCCCAATTCCCGAAATTTGTCCGCAGGCCGCGCCTTACGCGATCCGTTGGGCGGCCGACATGCGGACATTAAGGGTGGACTTCGCGGCGATTTTCGTGCGAGGGCCGAGGACGCTCAGGGTTTGGCGGCGGCGCGGGTTGGGTGGGCGGTGTAGAGCGAGACGGTGGAGAGGCCCATCTTGGCGCTGGCGTCTTTGATCTGCCGGCTGTAGGCGACGTAGATCAGAGTGTTGTTCTGCTGATCGTAGATGCGGCGCACCGCGATCGACTTGAAGAACAGGCTCAGCTTTTGCGAGAACACCTCCTCGCCCTTGGGGCCGAGCGCGATGTTGCCGATCGTGATCGGCCCGGTCTGGGCGCACGAGATCGCGCTGTTCGACGGGTTCTCAAACCAGTGCCCCTTGGTCATCCGGTCGATCACGCTGCGGTCGAAATGGACGATGTGGCAGGTGACGCCAGCGACCTGCGGGTCGGCGAAGGCCTCGACCACCATGCCGTTGCCGGTCCAGTCGTTGCTGAAATGGCCGACCTGGCCGGCCTTCGCCGCGGCGGCGGCGAAGCAAAATAATGCTGTCAAAGAGATGCAGCGCCACATTCTAGCGACCCCGGCAACGCGATTTGAAACGAGAGTGCCGGTTGGGCGGGCGCGAGGGAAGAGTGGAAATTCCGGTGCGGATTGCCACGCGTCGGAAAATTTTACAACCAGTCAGGCGTAAATCCTTGATCCTGTTCAATCTTGCAAACACTGCGGCGTGATTTGGCCCGTTCTGTCGGGAAATTTTACAAACAATGCCGGTCGAAAACGCGCGAAACGGCGGAAACGGCCGCCTTGCGCCGCTGGCACGGGATTTGCTCACCACTTTCGATTGCCAATTGGAGAGCACTTTAATGCATCAACCGAACGCGCTGCTGCCGGCATCGATGCTGGCGATCGCGGCCATGATTGCCTTGGCGGCGCCGTCGCGGGCCATGCCGATCACCTTTACCGAGCAGGTCAGCGGGTCCGGTCAAATCGGCAGCTTTTCCTATTCCGGGCCCAACATCGTGCTGACCATGCCTGGCGACCCCGCGAGCCTCGCGGGCGAACCGCCTCTGTTCGTCAATCCCGGGAGCGTGACGGCCAAGATCGGGACCCGTCTTTCCGAAACCTTCACCGTTTCCACCGAGGTCGGCAACAACAGCAGCACTAATAGCAGCTAATAGCAATAATGACCACAACAGCAGCAGCCCGAGCGGCGTCATTGGCGACCCGGGGGGTTCGCAGCCGGTGTCGGACGCGCTTAACGGCGCGCTCGATCTCCACAACCTGGACCCCACGACCGGAACATCGTCCGGCGCCGGGGGGCTCAGTTCGTCTTCGGCAGCCGTGGGCTTCATTGAACCGAGCTCGACGGTGAGCCAGGATGCCTTGACCGCGCCGCTGGTCGCGGCCGTTCCGGAGCCGGGATCGCTGGCCCTGCTCGGCGCCGGCCTGGTCGGCTTTGGCCTGACCCGCCGCAACCGCGCGCGACGCCAGGCGGTCTGACGCGCTCGGGCTGCGCCGACCGTGCGCGCCGACCGTTAGCGAGGCATGTCGCAACGCACCGCGGTCATCGAAACCGACATCCCGGCGCGGCTCGACCGGCTGCCGTGGACCGGGTTTCACAGCCTGGTCGTCGCCGCGCTCGGCATCACCTGGATCCTCGACGGCCTTGAAGTGACGTTGGCCGGCTCGATCGCCGGCGCCTTGCAGCAGAGCCCGGTCTTGCATTTTTCGGCGGCCGAGGTCGGTGCCGTCGGCAGCGCCTACCTCGCCGGCGCCGTGTCGGGCGCGCTGTTGTTCGGCTATCTGACCGACCGGCTCGGCCGCCGCAAATTGTTCTTCGTGACCCTGGGCGTCTATCTGATCGGCACCGCGGCAACCGCCGGCTCGTGGGATTTCGCGAGCTTCGCGGCGTTCCGGTTTCTGACCGGGGCCGGCATCGGCGGCGAATACGCGGCGGTCAACTCGGCGATCCAGGAGCTGGTCCCGGCGCGGTTTCGCGGCCGCACCGATCTCGCGGTCAACGGCAGCTTCTGGCTGGGGGCGGCGCTTGGCGCCGGCGGTGCGGTCACCGTGCTGCAGCCGGGCTGGCTGCCGGCCGACATGGGCTGGCGCGCGGCCTTTGGCATCGGTGCGGTGCTCGGCCTCGGCATCCTGTTGCTGCGCCGCCACATTCCGGAAAGCCCGCGCTGGCTGATGCTGCACGACCGGCTGGGCGAGGCCGAGAGCGTCATTGCTGCGATCGAGCGCCGGGCCGGGGAGGGGGCGCTGGATGCGGTGCCAGCCGAACGGCGCATCCGCCTTGCTGTGTCGTCGCGCACCGCAATCGGGCGGATGATGCTGGCGATCCTGCGCGACTATCCGCGGCGCGCCCTCTTAGGGCTGGTGCTGATGGCGGCCCAGGCGTTTTTTTACAACGCGATCTTTTTTTCCTATGCGCTGGTGCTGACCCGGTTCTATGGCGTCCACCCGGCCGCGGTCGGCTGGTACATCCTGCCGTTCGCGCTCGGCAATTTTGTCGGTCCGCTGGTGCTGGGCCCGCTGTTCGACACGCTCGGGCGCAAGCCGATGATCGGCGCCACCTACGCGCTCTCGGGCATCCTGCTGGCGGTGGTCGGCTGGCTGTTTCGCGAGGGCATGCTTGACGCGGCGCAGCTGACGGCGTGCTGGACCGGCATCTTCTTTTTCGCCTCGGCGGCGGCGAGTGCGGCCTATCTGACAGTCAGCGAAAGCTTCCCGCTCGAGGCGCGGGCGCTCGCCATCGCGCTCTTTTATGCACTCGGCACCGCGACCGGCGGGGTCGTTGCCCCCTGGCTGTTCGGGTTCTTGGTCGGCACCGGCGAGCGCAGCGCCGTCTTCGCCGGCTACATTCTCGGCGCGGCGCTGATGATCGTGGCGGCTCTGACCGAATTCGCGATCGGCGTCAAGGCCGAGCGGCAATCCTTGGAAACTGTCGCGCGCCCGATATCGGCTGTGGCCGACTAGTGGCCCGGTCGAAACGCTTGGTTCCCAAGCGCTTCGTGAATCGGCCTACCAACCTGATAAATTGGTGGTGCTTCAGCCAATAGCTCGGAACCATCCGTTGGCATCGCACCGCCAGTCGTTATTTCGCCCAAGCCCAAAGGTCTCCGGCGTCGGCGCTGTCCATCGACGCAACTCTCCAGCATAATCAAAACCAAGACTGGAACACCGAGCGATCAGGTGGTGCGTACAAACGCTGATGCGATCGCTGCGCGGCCTCGCGTTGAGCGGCGTGGCCGAGGCGACATCACCGGGTTCGGCAATCAGCATCGAAATCGGCGATTGGGCCGGCGGGCGCATCCAATATTTGAGCTTAGCCAGCGATAAAAAGGCGAGTGCCGCCCCGATCCGGACAATTGCTCGGACCTCGAGCGACCAAAAGTCGCCTCGGGTGCGATCGATGGTCAACAGGGCGGCGGAAGGAATAGGGTGGCGGGTCGTAGGTGGCGGAGCGCGGCCCGAGGAGGCCGCCGGAGCACCAACTACCGCACCGACCGCCCATCGCGGCAACCCTTGCACCGGCGAGCCGGTGCAAGGGTGGGGGCCAATGGAGCGGCGGGGCGGCGGATGGCCTTATTGTCGGACGGTTCGCGGGGTCATGGCGCCGTCGGCTGCGCCGGCAGCGCGTTCTTGTCGGTGCGCGGCGCGATCGCCCAGGACGGGTCAGCCGCCAGGCCAATGCCGGTGCCCTCGGGCGCGGTGGCGCCGCCGATCAGCTGGCGGACGTGGGTCTGCATCCAAGCCTCGGCCGCGGCCGCCCCCGGCGCGCCTTGGTCCACCGCCATCGAGAGCGCCCCCAGCGCGTAGGCGTCGTAGCCCTGGGCGTAGAGCGAGGCGCTGAATTGCTGCGGCAACGCGCCCTGGGTGTCGCCGCCGGTGTAGTTGACCCCCGTCAGGAACGGTGTCGCCATGCTGGCGATCAGCGCCGGGAAGCTGGTGATCTGCCCAGTGGTCAGCCAGCTTGGCATTGTGTAATCGGCGATCAGCTCCGGGTACTGGCTGTTGATCAGGCCGATCAGGTAGTCATCGGTGTAGAGCGCGAGCGGCTTGGCGGCAAAGCCCAGCTCGGCGACCCGGCCGATCGCATAGGTCCAGTACCAATCCATGTAGTTCGCGGTGTACGCCAGCTCGTTGGCGCTCGCCTGCTCGGCCTGGTTGTCGCTTGGCGCGCCATTGTTGATCAAGCTGGCGGCGAGCTGGCCCAGCACTGGGGCCGGCGGCGGGTTGCCGAAATTGGTCTGGCTCTCGGGGTCGCCATAGCCCTGCGCCCATTGGTACTCGGCCGTGCCGCTCAAGCGCCGGGTCACTGACGCCCATTGCCCCTTCCCAGGCGGCGATGCCCGATTGCGTCAATGCCACCAGGTAGGGCTTGAACGGGTCGTTGTCCGGGGCCGCGAAGGCCGCCTCGGCGCGGCGCAACAGCATCCACGCGACGCCGCGCTGCTCGTTGTCGGCCATGCCGCCGGTCGGGCCGCGGTTTCCCTGCCACGAGGCGAACATGGTCATAGGCCGCCCAATTCTCCATCTCAGTCAGATAGAACGGGTCGCCGGTCAGCACATAGGGGATAAAGAACGGGCCTGGCTCGTGCGAGCTGGCGTAATTCCAGCCATTGCACGCGGTCCAGATGCCGGGGGTCAAGCAAATGCCGGTCCCGACTATTTTGAGCGCGGCTGGCGTGCCGGGCGCCGAGTAGACGAACGTTGCTTCGCCGCCGCCTTCGAGACCGTTCGGCCCAAGCGCGCCGCGGTCGGCCTGCGAGATCGGCAGGCCGAGCCCGGTGCTGCTGCCGGCCGGGTCGGTGCGGTTGAGCCGGTAGCCGGCGCCGCTCTCGCGCAGATTGACCGGCCACGCGGCGGCCAGGTCGGCGTTGCCGAGCGCGGTCTGGCGCAGCCGCCAGTCGCCGCCATAGAGCCAGGCCGCGTCCCAGCTGGGCTCGGGGCCGATGTCGGGGCGCGGCCCGGTCGAGGCCATCCCAGGGTTCCAGGCGCCGGAGCCGCCAATGTCGTGGTAGTTATTGACCCACCAGTTCGCGTAGTCGCTGGCGAGGGTGGCCTGCGGGATGGTCAGCGAGGGGTCGTAGTTCGGGACCCAGCGCGTGCTCTCCAGATAAGCCAGGTTGTTGTCGATGTCGACTTGCGCTTTGGGTGTGCCGCCGAGCCAGAAGCTCTTGCTCCACGTCTCCATCGCCGGCTGCGACAGGTTGGCGTTTTTGTAGATTTTGGCATTGGCGCCGGTGATGGTCAGCGCGTAGCTGAGGTCCTCGAGCTCGGTCGAGAGATCATTCTCGCCGATCGCACGCACCCAGACCTGGTGCGTCTGCGGCCAAAACGTCGCCTCGAAGCGCGGCCGGAACGGGTGAAAGCCGTCGCCAAAGCCGATATCGTACCTGCGCGCGGCCGTGTCGTCGGCGAGAATGATGGTCTGCGCCACCGGCCCCGCCGTCCACAGTCTATAGTTGCCGTTCGCCAGCATCGTGCGCGCATCCACGCTTTGCGCTGTACCGCCGCCGGTGCTCGCCAATATCAGCTGCGCGCTGAACATATAGCTCATGCTGAGCATCTGGGTCTGGGTCAGCGGGGTGTTGTTGCCGGCAGTCTGGTTCTGAAAGGTCAAGGTCAGCGATCCGCTCGCCGGAACCGTTGGAACCATGACGGCGACAACCGCATATTCGACCGAGCCGTCGGGGTAGCGGTTTTTGACATCGGACTGTGTCTTTACCGGAGTGCCGCCGATTAGCACCTGCGGCTCGTCGGGGATTGCGCCGTCGAGGAACGGCCGCCCGAATTGCAGCGGATAATTGACGATCGCGGCGCCGCTCCGGTTTGTCAGAGTCATCGAATTGATCGGACCGGTAGGTGAGAGTTGCGCTTGCGCCGCGGCCGGGTAGGCTGCAACCGAGCCAAGCAAAATTGCAATGCTGCAGCCACAGGTCAAGCAACAAAATCGAATCATCCTTCGATCTCCCTGGCAGAACTTGCTTCAAATTTGACTCCGCCAGGACGATATTGCGTAAAAAGTTAACATACCCTTGAATAGGGTTAGTCGAATCGATTCGATTGTCTGATAAATCTCCCGATAATTCTGTTTGTGACCACGGCATGATGCGGGGCCAGCATCGCAAGCGCCGCCGTGTCGCAGCAATCACGATTGCCCGCGCCGCGCATCGGGCCGAGCCGACGGCTCCGTCGGGCCGGCACGCCGCTGCAAGGCATCAGGCGGCGCACGCGCGACCGGCTACGTCGAGCATGCGACGTCCTGATCAAAGGCCGAACGGATTGAGACCCGATCGCCAGCCCGCCAAACCGCTTGGGGAGCGACCCGGCTCGCCCCCGATCTATCGGCGGCGGCCGCTATTCCGTCATCACCTGCTGCGGCAGCTTGTCAGATGCGGATTGCGGCAGATACCAATGGCCGTCGCGGCTTTCGAGCCGGCCGGCGCGGCGATGACGCTGCAATGCGATGCCGAGGTGGTTGGGCCTCACCGTCAGCCCGAATTCGCGCGACAGGTAATCCAGGATTTCGGGAGCGGTCGGCCCTTCGCCATGCGTCTCGACCGCCTTCAACGCGGCCTCGCTCATCGACAGCCCTTGGGACAGCCCTTGGGACAGCCCTTCGGTTGGCGGCGCGGTACGCGTCCGGCGTCCGCCGGTGCTTGCCGCCGGGGTCCGCGCCGGGCGTCCGCGCCTGCGGCGCTCGACTGGCGCGACGCTTCTGCCAAAGCGCGACAGCACCCGCTCGGTGATCTCCAGCTCGTTCAGCTGGTCCATCAGTTTCGCCCGCTCGGCCTCGAGCCGGGCCAGCCGCTCGGAAATCTTCTGCTTCTCCTGGGTGATTTCTTCCACTGCCGCCACCCCCTTCTTCTCTCTCCACTGCTCCTTGCGCCGCGCTGCGGCGGCGTCCTTGCATAGATGGAAAACACCCGCAGAGAAAAAAAGGCCGAGCCGATAGATTATTACAACTCTATTGTCGTTTACCACGATCGGCGATGGAGCGGAAGATCGGCGGCGCATTGGCAGCGCCATTGCCTGCAATGATCCCAACAACCGCGGCACTGCGGCCGCGCGAGGCGCAGCACGGCAATCCGCAGTCTGCACCAAGCGCATCGAGGCGATTTACTCGGCTATGGCGCGCAGTGCCAACCGATTGTCGACGCAGGCCTGGTAAGCGATCGGACAGCGGATAAAACCGCTGGTGGCCAGGCCGCGGTGCAGTCGATCAAAGCCGTCCTCGGGCAAAACCGGGTCGCCTCCCCACACTCCCTGCGTGAGGTAGCGGGCGATCGCGCGGATCAACACGCCGCGGTCGAGCGCCGGAAAATACGAGGCGACGGCAGCGGCGATATCCGGCGCCGGGCTTGCCGCAATCCATTGCTGGGTGCGGTAGATTGCCCGGACCATGCGCAGCAGCGGCTCGGCGTCGCGCAGCAGCCGCTCGCGGGTGGTCACAAACGCTGTGTAGGTGGTGCGGCCTCGCGCGCTGGCGGCGTGCCACAAATGTGCGGTGCCGGAGGCCAGCGCCTGCTCGACAACAGGCTCGAAGAATTGCGCCGCGTCGAGCCGGCCTTCGCGCAGTGCTTCGAGGTTTTGGGCCATGCTGCGGTTGCCGACGCGGTCGAGCCGATCGGGATCGACCCCGGCCTCACGCAGATCCTGTTGCAGGCACAGCCACGGGGTCGGCACCTCGCTGACCGTGGCAACACGCATCTGCGCGAGATCAGGGAGCCGGAAGCCGGGGTTGGGCTTGCGCCCGACGATCGAAAACGGGTCGCGGCAGACGATCTCGGCAAAGCAGACGAGCGGCGAGCCGGGGTGGTCGTCATGGTGTTTGATGACCCGCATCGGCCCCGCCCACAGCACATCGGCGGCACCGTCGATGAGCGCCTCCTCGGCCTTGCCAGCCCCCGGCGACGCCGCCAGCTCGACCTCGATCCCCTCGGCGGCATAGGCGCCAGTCGCATGCGCCGCGTAAAACGGCGCATACAGAACGAACCGGTAATTCTCGTAGAGGCGCAGACGCATTGTGGCAACCGCCTTGAAGCAGGACGTAGGGTGGGTTGAGCGGGGGCGAAACCCACCGCTCAACGCCGCCCGTGATGGCCATCGCTGCGCTCAGCCCGTCCTACAAAGCTTCCCTCGCCCGCGTGTGGGGAGGGGCCAAGGCTGGGCTAGCCAGCTCAGAGGACGCCGTCGCGGCGCAAGCCGTCGATCTCGCCGGCGCCAATGCCGAGCCAGTGGTGCAGCACCTCGGCGCTGTCGCCGCCGAGCTTTGGCGATCCTTTGAGCCGCACGGTCTTGCCGTCGACCCGCACCGGCCAGCTCGCCATCTTGTAGTCGCCATTGTGGTGATGCACGGTCTGCATGATGCCGCGCTCCGCAAAGGTCGGCTCGTTCTGCAATTCCATCGTGTCGAACACCGCGCCCGACGGCACGCCGACGGCAATCAGCTTTTCCATCGCCTCGCGCTTGTCGTGCTGGCGGGTCCATTCGCCGATGATCGCGTCGAGCTCCTTTTCGTTTTTGACGCGCAGATCGCCGGTGGCAAAGCGCGGGTCCTCGATCAATTCCTCGCGGCCGATCAATTTCATCAGCCGCGACCAGTGCTCGGGATTGGCCCGGCTGGTGGTCAGGTAGACATAGTCGTTGGGGCCGCCGCCCTTGGCCGGGTAAAGACCCGACGGCGCATTGTTGCCGCCGCCCGATTTGGCGCCGTTGCGCCGCGCCGGCTTGCCGGTGCGCGCCATCGTCGCAAAGCAGGTGCGCATGTAATGGATCATCGCGTCCTGCATCGCCAATTGCAGCCGGCGCCCCTCTCCGGTGCGGTTGCGCTCGTGCAGGGCGCCGAGGATGGTGGCCGCCATCAGCATGCCGGTGCCGGTGTCGCCAAACGAGAGGCCGGGCTTGACCGGCGGCCGGTCGGGCTCGCCGGTGACGCTGATTGGGCCGCCGGCGGCCTGTGCTATCATGTCGAAGGCGAGCCCTTTCTCATGCGGGCTGCCATTGCCAAACCCCTTGATCTGGCAATAGATGATGCCGGGGTTGATCTTCTTGACCGATTCGTAGTCGAGCCCCAAGCGCTCGATCGTGCCGGGCGCCATGTTTTCGACCGTGACGTCGGCCTGCTTCAGCATTTCTTTTACAATTGCAAGCCCCTTTGGCGATTTCAGGTTGATCGCCAAAGATTTCTTGTTGACGTTGAACTGGTGGAAGTACCACGGGTCGTCGTCGGGCTTGCCGGGGCGCAGCCGGCGGCCGGGATCGCCGCGGCCCGGGTTCTCGATCTTGACGACCTCGGCGCCAAACCAGGCCAACACCTCGGTCGAGGTCGTGCCCGCCTCGAACTGGGTGAAATCGACCACCTTGACGCCTTGCAGAAAATTCAGCTCCTGGGTCATGTCGCTCATCGCCATTCCTCCCGTCGCGCACAGATGCTGGAACGCAGCCTGCGCCATCCCGCCCCCCACCGCAACGTCTTCCCGCCGCACCGATCACGCCAAGCTCGCGGGATGCGCAGGCTCGGTGTGCCGAGCCGGGCATCTAGGCTACGGCCGCGATCGCCGTTTGGATAAATGAGCCGATCGGCGTTGTGCTCGTGGCGGCCGGCACCGCTCAGCCCTTCGACATCGGCTCCCACCAGGGTCTGGAGCGCAGCCTGTGCCACGGCCCTGAGAAAATCGTACGTGCCCGGCGTAGCCAGGCGGCGCGGCGCCCTACAGGTCGAGGTCGCGGACGAAGCGGGCGTTTTTTTGGATGTAGTCGAAGCGCAATTCGGGGCGGCGGCCCATCAGCGTTTCGACCAATGCCCGGGTTCGGCCGCAGGGCCCGGCCGCCGGCGCTGGCGCCGCCGGATCGCCATCGGTGGCGACGCCGACCCGCAACAGGGTGCGCTGCGCGGGGTCCATCGTTGTCGCCTTCAGATAGCGCGCCGGCATCTCGCCGAGCCCCTTAAAGCGGCTGATCTCGATCTTGCCGCGGCCGGCAAAGCCGCTGCGCAGCAATTCTTCGCGATGGGCGTCGTCGCGGGCATAAAGGGTCACCTCGCCCTGGGTCAGCCGGTAGAGCGGCGGCAATGCCAGAAAAAGATGACCGTGGTCGATCAGCTGCGGCATTTCGCGAAAGAAAAAGGTCATCAAGAGCGAGGCGATATGGGCGCCATCGACATCGGCGTCGGTCATGATCACCACCCGCTCGTAGCGCAGCGCCTCCTCGCGGTACTGCGCGCCCGAGCCGCAGCCGAGCGCCAGGATGATGTCCGACAGCTCCTGGTTGGCGCGCATCTTGTCGGCCGAGGCGCTGGCCACGTTCAGGATCTTGCCGCGCAACGGCAGGATCGCCTGGGTCTCGCGGTCGCGCGCCTGCTTGGCCGAGCCGCCGGCGCTGTCGCCCTCGACCAGAAAAATCTCGGTGCCGGCGGCGCTGTCGCGGGTGCAGTCGGCGAGCTTGCCGGGCAGGCGCAATTTGCGGGTCGCGGTCTTGCGGGCGAGCTCGCGCTGCTGGCGCCGGCGCTGGCGCTCTTCGGCGCGCTCGACGATGCGCTCGATCAGGAGGCGGGCGGTCGCCGGGTCGGCGCCGAGCCAATGGTCGAAATGGTCCTTGACCGCATTCTCGACGAGCCGCGTTGCCTCGGCCGAGGCGAGCCGCTCCTTGGTCTGCCCCTGAAACTGCGGGTCGCGGATGAAGAGCGACAGCAGCATCGAGGCGGAACCGGTCACATCCTCGCCGGTCGCCTGCGCGGCGCGGCGGTTGCCGGCGAATTCGCCATAGCCTTTGATCGCGCGGGTCAGCGCATTGCGCAGGCCGGCTTCGTGGGTCCCGCCCTCCGGGGTCGGGATCGTGTTGCAATAGGAATGGCTGAACCCGGCCTCCTCGTCTTCGGGCCAGGCCACCGCCCATTCGACCTTGCCGCCTGCGGCGAACTCGGCCTCCCCGACAAACGGTTGCGGCGTCAGCATCGCCTGGCCGTCGAGGCTCGACGCCAGAAAATCGCCGAGACCACCCGGGAAACAGAGCCGCGCCTCGGCCGGAACATCCTTGGGGAGCGGCAGCGACGGGTCGCAGCTCCAGCGGATCTCGAGACCGCGGAACAGATAGGCCTTTGACCGCGCCATCTGGAAAAGCAGCGCCGGGCGAAAGCCGAGCTCGCCAAAGATCTCGGGATCGGGGTGAAAGCGGACGGTCGTGCCGCGCCGGTTGTTGACCGGCCCGCCATCTTCGACAGCACCTTGCGCCTGCCCTCGCCGGTAGCTCTGACGCCACAGCCGTCGGTCGCGCGCGACCTCGATTTCGAGCGCGTCCGACAGCGCGTTGACCACCGACACGCCGACGCCATGCAGCCCGCCCGCGGTGCGATAGGCTTGGCCGCCAAACTTGCCGCCGGCGTGCAACATCGTCAGGATGACCTCGAGCGCCGATTTTTCCGGGAAGCGAGGATGCGGATCGACCGGGATCCCACGGCCGTTATCGCGCACGAGGAGCCAATTGCCGGCGGCAAGCTCGATCTCGATACGCGAGGCATGGCCGGCCACCGCCTCATCCATCGCATTGTCGAGCACTTCGGCGGCGAGATGGTGCAGGCCGCGCTCGTCGGTGCCGCCGATATACATGCCGGGGCGGCGGCGAACCGGCTCCAGACCCTCGAGGATTTCGATGTCCTTGGCCGAATAGCCGTCGGCGGGCCGCGGCGTGGTGGGGTCGAAGAGGTCGCGCATCGGGCAAATATACGGGAAGGCCGAGGCAGCGCAAGCAGCATCCGGTGGCGGTTGCGCTTGAGACAACTACATCTTGAGCCAGGGTGTCATGATTGCCGCCTTGCTGCAATCCCCCGCCGAATGCCGGCGCGGGCGCCGCGGGAACTCTGCGCCGGCTTGCGGGCTTTACCTGGGTGGCAATGACGACCGCAATGATGACCAACGAGCGCAAAATCTGGGAAGCGGCGCTGCTCTTGGTGCGGCGCCACGGCGCGCTTGCCGCCGAAGTGGCGCGGCACGAGGCGCAGCGGCTGCGCAGCGGGGACGACGAGCTGACCTGCGTGGTCTGGTGCTGGATCGCGCGCTCGACCGCAGAATTGCTGCGGCCGCTCCCCGACGAGGGCGAACAGGTGCATTGAGGGCGAGCAGGTGCATTGAGGGCGAGGAGCAGGGCGAGCGGGATTGAGACTGGTTGCGCCAGCCTTTTGCCCAAGGCTTTTGCGCGCTGCCCCTTAACCCCGGCGGCAGGCGTCCCGATATCCGATTGGTGTGGATCGCCGATCGGAGGAAGCACTATGGCTGGAGGTCTGTTGGGTCGGCTCGGCGGCAAGGGGCACACCGCCGAGAAGACATTTGCGGTGTCGCTGAGCGACGAGGAATGGCGCAAGAAATTATCCGCGCCGCAGTTCCGGGTGTTGCGCGAGCATGGCACCGAGCGTGCCGGATCGAGCCCGCTCGACAAGGAATACGGCGCCGGGGTTTATCGCTGCGCCGGCTGCGGTGAGCCGCTGTTTTCCTCCGATGCCAAATTCAACAGCGGCACCGGCTGGCCGAGCTTTTTCGAGCCGCTGGCCGACGCCGTCGAAACCTCGACCGACCGCAGCCTGTTCATGGTGCGCAACGAGGTCCATTGCCGCCGCTGCGGCGGCCATCTTGGCCATGTGTTCGATGACGGCCCGCAACCGACCGGCCAACGCTATTGCATGAACGGCGTGTCGCTGGCGTTCGCGCCAGGCGAGGCGGCGACGGGAGACGGGCTGGCAAGCGCGCCGGCGTCCGGCTCCGGCGCTGGCAGCAAATCGGAGCCCGATCTCCGATAATTTTCCCCTCGGGCCGGCGGTGCTGCGGCGCCGCTGCCCGAGAGTGCGCGCAACTCGCCGCGCAGGCGATCGGGGTCGGCGCCGGGAAGCAGGGATTCGACCGCGGCGTGCTCGCGTTTCCACACCGGAAGCGCGGCAGCCAGCAACGCCCGGCCAGCCGTCGTCAGGGTGAGGCGCCTGCTGCGCCTGTCGGTGTCGCCGACCGTCACCTCGACCAGGCCGCGGCGCTGCAGCGGCTTCAAATTGGCGGTGACCGTCGTGCGATCCATCGCCAGCACGACCGACACGTCGCCGATGCTCGCCGGGTGCGGGCGATTGAGCGACATCAGCAGTGAAAACTGGCCACTGGTCAATTCGAGCGGGCGCAAGGCTTCGTCAAAATGCCGCGCCACCGCCCGTGCCGCGCGCTGCAGGTGCAGGCATAAACAGGTGTCGCGAACGTAGCGGGTAATCTCTCCGGGCAATTCCTCGGCGCTTGACATGAGCCAATATATGTTGATATCAACGCTCCCAGTCAAGGTGGTCGGGATGGCAACGATCTGCTTTACGAGCGCGCTGCAACGGTTTTTGCCGACGGCCTCTGCCGAGGTCGAGGCGGCAACCGTCGGCGAGGCGCTCGCCGCGATGTTCGAGACCCAGCCGGCGCTGCGCGGCTACCTGCTCGATGACCAGGGCGTGCTGCGCCGGCACGTCGCGATCTACGTCAACGGCGAGCCGGTGCGCGACCGTTCCGGGCTGAGCGACGCGGTCGGGCGCGGCGGCGAAATCCATGTTTTTCAGGCGCTGTCCGGCGGCTGACGTGGCCGGCGGCTGATGGAGGAAGAAATGGCGGACCGGCTCCATGTCGCGACTCGCAAGGGCCTGTTCGAGATCGCGCGCCGCGGCGGCGGCTGGGAGGTCATCGACACCCAGTTTCTCGGCGACCCGGTCTCGGCCGTGCTGGCCGATGACGAGGGCGCCGTCTATGCGGCGCTCGATCTCGGCCATTTCGGCGCCAAGCTGTGGCGCCGCGATGCCGAATTCGACTCGGAGCGCGGCCGCGTGGCGCGAGATCGCAGTGCCGGCATTTCCGCCAAAGCCCGATACTGGCGACGACGATCCCCACCCGTGGTCGCTCGGCAAGATCTGGGTGATCGAGCCGGGCGGCGTGGCCGGGCGGCTGTGGGCCGGAACCATGCCGGGCGGCCTGTTCCGCTCGGATGATGGCGGCGCCTCGTGGTCGCTGGTCGAGGCGCTGTGGCGGATGCCCGAGCGCCGGCAATGGGTCGGCGTCGCCGGCGGCGAGCAGCCCGGCATCAACTCGGTGCTGATCGATCCGCGCGATCCGGCCGACATCCGCATTGGCGTATCGACCGCCGGGGTGTGGGCGAGCGGCGACGCCGGGCGGTCATGGCGGCTGATCAATGAGGGCATGTATGCCGAATACATGCCGCCGGAGCGGCGCGGCGACCCGATCGCGCAGGATGTGCATCGTCTGGCGCGGTGCGACGCCCATCCCGAAATCCTGTGGTGCCAGCACCACAACGGTGTCTTCCGCTCGGAAAACGCCGGCGCCGCGTGGCGCGAGATCACCGCGATCCGCCCCTCTAAATTCGGCTTTGCCGTCGCCGCCCACCCGCGCGACCCGCTGACCGCCTGGTTCGTCCCGGCGATCAAGGACGAGCGCCGTATCCCGGTCGATGGCCGGCTCGTCGTCGCGCGCACCCGCGACGCCGGCGCGAGCTTTGAGGTGCTGAGCCGCGGCCTACCGCAGCGCCATGCCTACGATCTGGTATGGCGCCACGCGCTCGCGGTGGATCAGACGGGCGAAATATTGGCTTTTGGCTCGACCAGCGGCGGTCTGTGGATTTCCGAGGATGGCGGCGATTCGTGGACCATGCCCGAAGCCAGGCTGCCGCCGATCGCCGCGGTGCGCTTCGCACCTGTCTAATCGTCATCCGCGAGGGAGAGGCGGTGAGTATCGGCCTCTCCAGAGAACCTTCAGCTGCAACCCAGAAGGAATTAAGCGATGCAGGTTCAATCTTATTTGTTCTTTGACGGACGCTGCGAAGAAGCGATCGAATTCTACCGCAAGGCGCTCGGCGCCGAGGTCGAGATGCTGATGCGCTTTAAGGACTGCCCCGAGCCGCCGCCGGCCGGCACCTTCCCGCCCGGCTCGGAGAACAAGGTCATGCATGCCAGCCTGAAGATCGGCGACACCAATGTGCTGGCGTCCGACAGCCAATGCGCCGGCCAGCCGAGCTTCCAGGGTTTTGGGCTGGCGCTGACGGTGCCGAGCGAGGCCGATGCCGACCGCGTCTTCGCCGCGCTGGCCGATGGCGGCCAGGTGCAGATGCCGCTCGGCAAGACCTTCTTTTCGCCGCGTTTTGGCATGGTCGCCGACCGCTTTGGCGTGACCTGGATGGTGCTGGTCGAGCACTGACGGCGCAAAACGGCTGATCGGCAGGGGGCGACGACGATGCGGTTCATGATGCTGATGATCCCCAAAGGCTACGAGAAGGCGGCGCCGGGTACGATGCCCGATGCCGCCGCCATCGCCGCGATGATGAAATATAACAAGGAGATGCAAGAGGCCGGCGTGCTGCTGGCGCTCGAAGGGCTGCATCCGCCATCGATGGGCGCGCGGGTCTCGTTCGGCGGCGGCAAGGCAAAAGTGACCGACGGTCCTTTCCCTGAGGCAAAGGAGGTGCTCGGCGGCTACTGGATGATCGACGTAAAGTCGAAGGAGGAGGCCATCGCCTGGGCCATGCGTTGCCCCGCTTCGCAGAACGAAATGATCGAAATCCGCCAGGTGCAGGAGATGTCGGAGTTCCCGGCCGAGGTTCAGCAGCAGGCGGCGGGGCTTTCCGAATTGCCGCAGCGCGGCTGATTTTCGCGGCGCTCCCGCGCTTGCATTGGCGGCGCGGGCTTGATCTGATCGCTTGCCTCTCGGGAGACGAGCGATGACCCTGCCCCAGCCGAGCCGCTTTCAATTTGCCGGCGATCTGGCGATCTGCCGCATCCTGAACGGGATGTGGCAGGTCTCCGGCGCGCATGGGCCGATCGACCCCGCACGCGCAGTCGACGAGATGTTCGCTTATCACGACGCCGGGTTCACCACCTGGGACCTCGCCGATCATTACGGCCCGGCCGAGGATTTGATCGGCGAGTTTCGCCGCCAGTTCGCGGCGCAGCGCGGCGCCGAGCGCCTGCTCGAGATCGAGGCGCTCACCAAGTGGGTGCCGCATCCCGGGCCGATGACCCGCCGTGTCGTCGAGGATGCGATCGATGTCTCGCGGGCGCGGATGGGCGTCGCCTCGCTCGACCTCCTGCAATTCCACTGGTGGGACTATCGCGACCGGCGCTATCTCGACGCGCTGCGGCACTTGGCCGACCTGCGCCGCGACGGCAAAATCCGCTGTCTGGGGCTGACCAATTTCGACACCGAGCGCCTTGGGGTCATCCTCGATCACGGCATCCCGATCGTCTCCAACCAGGTGCAGTATTCGCTGATCGACCGCCGGCCCGAGGCCCGGATGGCCGCATTCTGCGGCGAGCATGGGGTGAGCCTGCTGGCCTATGGCGCCGTGCTCGGCGGCCTGCTGTCCGAAAAATATCTCGGCCGCCCGGAGCCGGGTCGCGGCGCGCTCGCCACCGCCTCCTTGCAAAAATACAAGCAGATGATCGATGCCTGGGGCGGCTGGCCATTGTTTCAGGAGCTGCTCGCGGTCCTAAAGCCGATCGCCGACAAGCACGGCGTCGGCATCGCCAATGTCGGCGTGCGCTATGTGCTCGACCGTCCGGCGGTGGCTGGCGTCATCGTCGGGGCGCGGCTCGGGGTGGCGCAGCACCGCGCCGAGAATGCCCGCACCTTTGGCTTCGCGCTCGACCCCGGCGATCGCGCACGCATCGAACAGGTGCTGGCGAAATCGCGCGACCTGATGCAGCTGATCGGCGATTGCGGCGACGAATACCGTTAGTGGTGGGAACCAAACGGGTGATTCCCAGTCATGGACGGCTGAATCGAGATTGCTTCGTCGCTCTGCTCCTCGCAATGACAACGCCTTTGAGGTGTCATTGCGAGCGAAGCGAAGCAATCTCGGGCGGCGCCCCAGGTACCGAGTGTAAGGTTCGCACCACTAGCTTATCGGCTCGCTCAGCACCGCCCTCCGCTGCGCGAGTGGCATCGTTGCGCGCCGGCGCCTGCCCCTCACGCCCACAGCCGCTTCGAGGCGATCTGCGCGCCCTCTCGCATCGCGGCGAGCTTTTTGAACGAGATGTCGGGGTCGAGCTTGCCGTAGCCGGCGAAGGTGCCGAACCCGCAATCGGTCCCGGCGATGACCCGCTCGCGGCCGACGATGTCGGCAAAGCGGCAGATGCGCTCGGCCACCAGCTCGGGATGCTCGACATAATTGGTCGAGGTGTCGAGCACGCCCGGGATCAGGATCTTGTCATCAGGTAGTTTGGTTTCCTGCCACACGTTCCATTCATGCGCGTGGCGCGGGTTGGCGGCTTCGACGACGAGGGCCTGCGGCTTTGCCTTGACCAGGATCGGCGCGACCTTGGCAAAGGCGATGTCGTGGTCGTGCGGCCCCTCGTAATTGCCCCAGCAGATATGGATGCGCGCCCGGTCGGCCGGCACGTTGCGCAAGGCGTGGTTCAGCACTTCGACATGGAATTCCGCGCGCTTCAGGAACTCGTCTTCGCCGAGGTCCTGAAAGCTGGTGTGGTGAGCCATTGCCAGGTCGGGGCAATCGAGCTGCAGCACAAAGCCGGCATTGGCGATCGCCTCGTACTCCTCCTGCATCGCCGCGGCGACCGCTTCGACATACGTCTCGTGGCTCGGGTAATACGCATTGCTCTGGAACACCGGCACCAACCCCGGCGAGGCCGCGGTCATAAAGCCCTCGGTCACCGTGACTTGTTCGAGTGCTGCGCGCAGATTGGCCAGATCCTGATGCAGCGGCTCGCGGTCCTGCCAGGCGATCGGCCCGGTGCATTGGGCGCGCCGCGCTACATTGGTACCGGTCATCCGCTCATAGGCGGCGAGAAAGTTTGGGTGGTCGCGGGTGTCGAGCCGGGGCTTGGCCGGCTGGTGCCCGGAAAAGCCGGTCAAGCGGTCGGCGATATAAGTGGAATAGCCAGGCTTTGACATCTCGCCATCATTGACGATGTCGATGCCGACCGCGGCCTGGCGGCGGACGATATCGAGGACGGCCTGATGCACCAGCCGGTCAAGCTCGCCTCGGTCGTAGGCCTCGCCCCGGTCCTTCTTGACCAGCAATTGCCGCAATTCGGGCGGGCGCGGCAGGCTGCCGACATGGGTCGTCAGGATGCGGTCTTGGCTCGTCTTCATCAGAACCCCCAGGATCAGCGTTTCTCCGCTCGCAAGCATGCGCTGCCATGCCGGGGCCGGCAAGGGAATGGCGCGCCGGCCGCGATCGCGTGGTTGACCGCGGCACCGCAAACCGCTAATTCACCTTTGGTTAAGTAAGCTTGGCCGCGGACACGCGGAGAGGGTCCGGCGATGAAACACAGCACCGACCGCATCCTGACGACCCATGTCGGTAGCCTGCCGCGACCCCCGGACCTGCTCGAATTCCTCGAGGCGCGCGAGACCGGGCGGCCCATTGAGCAGGCGGCGTTTGACGCATGCCTTGCTGCCTCGGTCCACGAAATCGTCAGGAAGCAGGTCGCGGCCGGGATCGACAGCGTGTGCGACGGCGAGCTCGGCAAGATCTCGTACACCTTTTACGTCCGCCATCGGCTGTCGGGCATCGGTGCGTTTCGCGGCAGCGACACCGACGCGCCGCCGCAGACCGCGGCGCATCGCGACCTGCTCGACCACCCCGATTTTCACGCGCGGCTGAACCAGAGGCGCGCCGCTTCCTGGTTCACGCGCGAGGCGGTGCCGTGCTGCACCGGCCCGGTCGCCTATCAGGACCGCCGCCCGCTCGAGGTCGATCTCGCCAACCTCACCGAGGCCTGCGCCGCGGCCAAGCCCAACGAGGCGTTTATGAACGCGGCCTCGCCGGGGGTGCTGACCAAATTTGTGCCGGACCGCTATTACCGCGACGAGGACGCCTATGTCGAAGCCTTGGCCAATGCGCTGAAAGAGGAATACGAGGCGATCCACCGCGCCGGGTTCATCCTGCAGATCGATGCGCCCGACCTCGGCTCGGCCCGGCACAACCAATATCAGCACCTCTCCGACGACGAGTTCCTGCGCATCGCCGAGCGCAATGTCGCGGCGCTCAACCACGCCACCGCCAACATCCCGCCCGAGGCGATGCGCATGCATCTGTGCTGGGGCAATTACGAGGGGCCGCACACCCACGACATCCCGCTCGCCAAGACGATCGGCGTGGCGCTGCGGGCGCGGCCGGCGGGGCTGTCCTTCGAAGCGGCCAACCCGCGCCATGCCCATGAGTGGGAGGATTTGCGCGAGGCCAAAATCCCCGACGACAAGGTGCTGATCCCGGGCGTGATCAACTCGACCACCAATTTTGTCGAGCATCCGCGGCTGATCGCGCAGCGCATCGCCAACTACGCCGGGGTGGTCGGCCGCGAGCGGGTGATCGCCGGCGCCGATTGCGGCTTTGCCACCTTCGCCTTTGTCGACAATGCGGTGGCTCCCTCGGTGGTGTGGGCCAAGCTCGCGGCCTTGGCCGAGGGTGCGCGCATCGCCAGCGACCGGCTATGGAGCTGAGGCGCACGATGGCACGCTGCCGGGGAAGCCGGCGGTTCAGCCCGTCCGATCGAGAGTTCGATCGAGCATCTGGCGGATTTTGGCGGCCAACGCCAAATACGTGAAGGGCTTGCCGATCACCTCTACCCCCGGATCGAGCCGGCCGTGATGGACGATCGCGTTCCGCGCGTAGCCGGTGGTAAACAGCACCGATAGCGCGGGTCGGCGCCGCTGCGCCTCGTCGGCGAGCTGACGGCCGTTGAGCCCGCCCGGCAACCCGATATCGGTGAACAGCAGGCGCACCGCGGGCTGCCTTTCGAGGACGCGAAGGGCGGTTTCGCCGTCGGCCGCCTCGACCACCCCGTAGCCGAGCTCCCGCACCATGCCGACCGTGTTCGCCCGCACGTCGTCATCGTCCTCGACGATCAGAACCAGCTCTTGCGCGCCGCCTCCGGCCACCGGACGGGCCTCGGCTGCGGCCTCCTGCGGCGCCTCGGCGGCGGTCAGCCGCGGCAAATACAGCTTGACCGTGGTGCCCTCGCCGGGCTCGCTGTAGATCGCCGCGTGCCCATCCGATTGCCGCATAAATCCATAGACCTGCGAGAGGCCGAGCCCGGAGCCTCTGCCGACCTCCTTGGTGGTGAAAAACGGCTCGAACGCCTTGGCCAGGATGTCCTTGCCCATCCCCGACCCGGTGTCGGTCACCGCCACCATCACATACTGCCCGGCCCGCACCTCCTCGTGCTGGGCCGCGTATTCGTCGTCGAGGCGAGCGTTCGCCGTCTCGATGGTCAGCTTGCCGCCCGCAGGCATCGCGTCGCGCGCGTTGACCGCGAGGTTTAAGAGGGCGTTTTCGAGCTGGTTAGCGTCGGCCGAGACCCGCCACACACCTCCGGCGAGCACCGTCTCGACGCTGATCTGCTCGCCGAGGGTGCGCCGCAGCAGGTCGGACATGCCGGCCACCAGCTTGTTGACCTCGATCGGGTTGGGCGCCAGCGGCTGCCGCCGCGAGAAGGCAAGCAGGCGCTGGGTCAGTGTCGCCGCGCGGTCGGCGCCGCGCATCGCCGCATCGGCCAGGCGGCGCAGATCGGGGTTCCGGTCGCCGGCGCGGCGCAGAATGGCGTCGAGATTTCCGATAATGACTTGAAGCAAGTTGTTGAAATCGTGCGCGACGCCACCGGTCAGCTGGCCCACCGCCTCCATCTTCTGAGCCTGCCGCAAGGCCTCCTCGGCCTTTTCGCGCTCGATGATTTGGTCTTCGAGGTTAGCGTTGGCCGCGGCGAGATCGGCCGCGCGGCTGGCCAGCTCGGCATTGGCCCGTCGCAGCGCCGACTGGCCCGCGGCGAGCACGGCGACGACCAGCGCGGCCATGACAAACAACAGCGCGAACACGCCATAGCGCGCCGCGCGTCGCGTGACTGGATCGGCCAAGCTCTCGACAAAGACGGTGCCGAGCAGTGCACTGCCTTGCCGCACCGGCACGGTCACCCTGAGCTTGCCGTTCTTGAAGCGCGGCGCGGAGACGGGCACGTTCCGCGCGAACATCAGGCCCGCGACCGGCGAGTATCCGGCGAGCAGCACTCCCTTGGCGTCATAGACCGCCGCGACCAGCACCTGCGGGTTGGCGGCGAACGCGTCGACGTATTCCTGCGCGGCCTTGCGGTCGTTGAAGGTCAGCGCGGCGGTGACCGTTGCTGCGAGAACCCGCGCCTGCGCGCTGATTTCCTCGGTCTTATCCGCTTCGTAGGTGCGCTCGAACCACAGCAGCATGGCGACGCCGGCAAGGACCAGCACGGCCGCCGCGACCACCGCCGCCGCCGGCGTCAGATTGCCGAACCGCCCTATGGTCCAACCGCCCTTCATCGGGGCTCCCTCATCGCTTTGGCGTCAGCTTACGGCAAGACTGAGCAATTTCGAACTGATCACCAGCCCGTTTACGGTTGCCGCGGCGCTGTCGATCTCAAAACGGACATGGCCATCCTCGATGACAAAATTGATGATCCCCCTGGCCTCGCCGGCGCCTTCCGAATTGGTGACTGTCAGCACCGGGGTGCCGCGCACCGCGGCAAGCGCCGCCGCCACCGACTGCGCCGGCGAGCCCGCGGCAAACAAGATGTCGCAACCGGAATCGCGCGCCGCCACAGGCATGCGGCGGACGGCGATGGCGCGGCCGGAGACGCGTTGGCCGGCCACGGCTTCGTCGAGCACCGGGCCGAACGGATCCTCGCCCGCCACACACAGGATGAAGGGGCTTTCGGGGGATCGAAAGACGGTTTTCGGCCACTCGACAAAGGCCGCGAATTTGTAGAGGTAGGTCGCCTTGACAGCGCGCTCGAGGGAACCGCCCTGCGCCCAACCGGGCGGGCTTGCGAGCAGCACGGCGAGACCGGCGGCGAAGAGCGAGGCCAAGGCGCGCCCCGATGTCGCGGCTGCCACCCGCGGCACCGTCAAAAGCTCGTGCGCACGCGCACGAACACCGAGCGCGGAATGTATCGCGGCGGCGAAGTCGACGGGTCAAAGACCTCGAGATGATAGGCGTGGAGCAGGTTGAAGCCGTCGATTTCGAGCGTCGTTTTCGGGCTCGCATGCCACGCCACCCGCAGGTCGGCTTCGACATAGGAGGGGACCTGCGAGCGGGACACCTCGCCGACATCGCGCAGCGCGGCATCGAGCTCGACGGTCGCGGACAGGTTCATCTCCGAGCGCAGCTGCGCCTGATAAGCCGGGTCCTGGCCCGCGGATTGCAGCTCGGAAAAGTCGGTGGCTCCGGGTTGCAGGTCGAGGTTTTTGTGCAGCCAGTCAACGCCGGGCTTGAGCCGCCACCAGTCGAAGACGCTGTAAGTGGCCCATGCCTCGATGCCGTAGGTGTCGCCGGCCAGGCCGTTCATCAGGACGATCGGCAGCCCGCCATTGGTGAAAGCGTCGGTGCGCAGATCGTCATAGACGTTGTAGTAGGCGGAGATCGACAGCGAAGTGCGATCAGTCGGCTGACCGCGGTAGCCGAGTTCGTAGGCGGTCAGCTTCTCCGATTGGAAGGTCGGCGAGGGCGCGAGAAAACCCGGATCTTCGAGCTCGCGGTCGATCCGCGAGGGGGTGCGGATGGCGCGCGACACCGCCGACCAGAGAAACACGTTTGGGGTCGCCTGCCAGCCGAGCCGCACACTGGGCAGTGGGGCAACACCGGTATAGGTGTAGTATTCGGCTTTAAGCCCGAGCGTTAGAATCAGGTTTTGCCGCAGCGAAAACTCGTCTTGGGCGAAGGCGTTCGCCAGATACAGCGACTTTGTCGGCTGGGCGAACAGGAACGGCCCCGGCGAGAACAGCCCTTCCTGCCAGGCCCGGGCCTCGACCCCCCAGACCAGCCGGTTGGGGCCGAGCGTGACATTCTGCTGGCCCTGCACGTCGTAGGTCGCGAGCTTTTCCGACACGCTTGGCACGGCTTGATTGTCGTTCTCGTAATAGGCTTGCAGTTTGACCGTGGAGCCGTTTTCCAGCCGGCGCGACCAATAACCGTTCAGGTTGCCGCCCCACAGATGGCCGCCGCCATCGGCGATCCCATGGTCGTAGAGGTCGCCCTCGATGGTGTAGGCGTTGGCCCCGCGGTTCCCGTCCACCCGAAAGCCGCTCTGGCCGCCAAAAAACGCGTCGTTCGAAGCGTCGCTGCTGCTGTAAGGCCGGGTGCTGCCACGGTCGAAGCCGTAGCCATAGACCCGGTAAGTCGCATTGTTGCCGATCCGGCCCCCATAGCGCAGCGTGCCGGCCCGGTCCATGGTTCCAGCGCCGACATCCGCCAGCCCACCCTGGGTGTCGTGCGAATCCTTGGTGATGATGTTGATGACGCCGTTGACGGCGTTGGCGCCGTAGAGCGTGCCGCCGGGCCCGCTGATCACCTCGATGCGCTCGATATTGTCGAGCGGCACGTCGACCGCGTCCCAGAAAACCGTGTCGGCCAAGGGCGAATAGACGCTGCGCCCGTCGATCAGCACCAGGAGCTTGTTGTCGGATTCGGGCGAATTAAAGCCGCGCGCGGTGATCGCCCAGTTGTAGGCGTTGAGCCGCGCCACTTCGAGATTGGGCGCGAGGCGCAAGACTTCGGGCAGGGTCGTCGCACCTGAGCGAATGATGTCGTCGGCGGTGATGACGTATACCGATGCCGCTGCCTGGCTGAGCGGCTCGGGGCTCTTGGTGACCGAGGTCACCTCGACATGGGCCAGCTCCTCGATCGACAGCTTGCCGAGAGCTTCGACCGACTGTGCGCGCGCAGCCGGGATGGAGGCCGCGATGGTGCCAATGATCGCCGCGGCGCCGAGTGCCGCGCGCGCCTGCTGCTTTCCGTCGCGCCACGTCCTGAAGCAACAAAACCGCGCTCGCTCCGCCGTTCCCACCAGTCCCCCCGAGCGAGCCGTTCTTCTCGCGGCGGACGCCGCATCGTCGCACCCGGCGCTCGCAGCGCCCCGGCCGAACGACGCGAGCTCGCCGACGGACGGACGAGCCTGCTAGCTGAGTTCGGTCCTGGTCTCAAATGTTATCTGCACTGATCCTAAAGCGTTCAATCCTCCCACCATTTATCTCTATGTGCGCGATGGGCAAGGCCACGCCGTGGGGCTAGGGCCGCCCGCCATCGCTCCACCCGCGATTCGCGGCGCCGACCCGCGGCTGCGCCGAGCTCCACTCGCGGTGCGCACCGAAAAGATTGCCCCCACGTTCGGATCGCGGCAGGTTCGGCGCCATGGTCGCGCCCGCTACCTGCGTCGGGCCGGACGGGGGAGAGGAAGGGTAGGCCGATGCCGCTGACTGAGCGCGAGTTCGACTACATCGTTATCGGGGCCGGTTCGGCCGGCTGCGTCTTAGCCAACCGGCTGAGCGCCGATGGGCGCGCGCGGGTGTTGCTGCTCGAAGCCGGCGGCAAGGACCGCAACCCGTGGATTCACATCCCGGCCGGCTTTTACCGCAACATCTACCACCCGAAGATCACCTGGCAGTTCGAGACCGAGCCGCAGGCCGAGCTCGGCGGCCGGCAGGTGCCGTGGCCTCGCGGCAAGGTCTTGGGCGGGTCGAGCTCGATCAACGGCCTCATTTACATTCGCGGCCAGCGCCAGGATTTCGATCTGTGGCGCCAGCTCGGCAATGCTGGCTGGTCCTATGACGATGTGCTGCCGTATTTCCGCCGGGCCGAGCAGCAGGAGCGCGGCGCCGACGCGCATCACGGCGCCGACGGCCCGCTCGCGGTCTCCGACCTGCGCGCCCGCCACGAATTGCACGACGCCTTTATCGCCGCCGCCGAAGAGGCCGGGCACCGGCGCAACCACGATTTCAACGGCGCCGAGCAGGACGGCGTCGGGCCGTTGCAGGTGACGGTGCGCAAGATGCGCCGCTGCAGCGCCGCGGTCGCCTATCTGCGCCCGGCGTTGAAGCGGCGTAATCTGACAGTCGAGGTCCACGCCTTGGCGCACCGGGTGCTGTTCGATGGCCACCGCGCGGTTGGGGTCGAATACGCGCAGAACGGCGCGGTGCAACGGGCGCGCGCACGTGGCGAGGTGCTGCTCGCCGGCGGCTCGATCAACTCGCCGCAGCTCTTGCAGCTCTCCGGTGTGGGGCCGGGCGAATTGCTGCGCAGTCACGGCATCGCGGTGGTCCATGACTTGCCTGGCGTCGGCGCGAATTTGCAGGATCACCTGAATTCGCGTGTGGTCTACCGCATGCGGCGCGCCAACACGTTGAACGAGATCTCCCGCTCGCGGCTGCGCCAGTTGCGGGCCGGGCTCGAATACGTCCTGGCGCGGCGCGGCGCCCTGATGATGGGCGCGGCTCCGATCGGCCTCTTCGTGCGCACCCGCCCCGGCCTCGATTCTCCCGACGTGCAATACCAGTTTCTCGCCGGAAGTTTTGTCAGGCCGGGCAAGGAAATGCACGATTTCCCAGGGTGCCAGGCGACCTGCATCCCGTGCCGGCCGGAAAGCCGCGGCTGGCTGCGCATCCGCTCGCCCGACCCCGCCGCAGCGCCGGCCATCCAGCCGAACTACCTCTCGACGCAGGCCGACAAGGACACCTTGATCGCCGGGCTCAGGATCGCCCGCAAGGTGTTCGAGAGCCCGGCGATGGCCAAACTCGCGGTCGGCGAGTTTCTGCCGGGCCCGGCGACGCAGAGCGACGCGCAATGGCTCGAGCATATCGCCCGGACCGCCGGCACCACCTTTCACCCAACCTCGACCTGCATGATGGGCGGTCCCGAGCGCGGCGTCGTCGATACCGAATTGCGGGTGCACGGAGTGGAGGGGCTGCGGGTGGTCGACGCCTCGGTCATGCCGACGGTGGTCTCCGGCAACACCAATGCGACCGTGATCATGATCGCCGAAAAAGCCGCCGACCTGATCCTCGCTGCGGCTCGCGCCGGCAGTCGAGCCGATGCGAAGGCGGCGTAAACGGCCTCGGTGCTACGAACGCAACCCACGTGCGCGCAGCACCTTTGCTGGGTAGTCGCCGCCGTCGCGCCTAAAGCCGCCGGCTCAGGCGAGCGCCGCGAGCGAGGCCGGGGCGGCGCCGCGCAGCAGGAGCTTGCTGGCCTCCCACCGGGTGCCCGGGTCGAGCGTCTCAAAAAACTGCGGTTCCCCGCCGGCGAGCATCGCCACCGGCAGCCCGTCGCGGTAAAGGAGCCGGTTGCCGGTCAAGGCAGCGAGCTTTGGGCCAGGGGTCAGGATGCCGGCGAGGTTGAGCGGGTCGGCGCCGGAGAGCGAAACCCAATTGCCCGAGCCCGGCTTGCGGCGGATCTCGCGCAGCATGCCGACCGCGTCGGGCAGCGCGAATTGCTCGCCCGAAAAGCCCGCGACGAACCGGCCGCCGCGGATTTCGCCGCGCGCCTCGAGCCGGCGATAGACGCGCAACAGGTCGCGCCACGGCGGCAGCCACGGGGCTTCGCGCTCGAGCAGGCGCCAGAAGACGACGCCATACCGCCGCAGCAGGGTGCGGGCGAGGTGCTCGACGGCTTCGGGCGTGACCGGCTGCGGCGGGGCGCGGCGGGCGAGCGCCCAGCGGCCGGCGCTTTCCATGCCAAAGAGGGTGGTGCGGCGGCGGCGCGCCCCGGCGCGCGTTCCGCGCCGGTCGGACGGCACCAACAGCGCCCGCAGCCCGGCAAAGCTGTCCGAGGTGACGAGGCCGAGCGCCACCAGCTCGGCCAGCGCCTCCTCGACCTGCGGGCGGAGCAGGCCAGCGCCCTCGACCAGCTCGTCAAAGAACGAGGCGCCATATTGCCCGATGCAGTCGGCGACCTTTTGCGCCCGCGCGCTCGGGCGGGCCGGCTCGTCGGTCGCCGCCAGCGAGGCCCACAGCCCGGCGTGGCGGCGCGCCAGCAAGGCGATCGGCGTCGTGCGCACCGGCGTCGCACCGCGCTCGCCGCCGTTCGCGCGGGCGCTGCGCGGCCGCAAGCGGGCCCAGGCAACGCGACCGGCCAGGCACTGGTCATCGAGCCAGGACGGCTCGTAACCGTCGAGCCGGGCCGGCAGAATCTCGGTCTCCCAGGCGCCGGCCGGGGCTTCAAAGCCTTCAAGCTGCCGAACTAGGACCTCGAGCGCGTCCGGCCCTTCCATGCGGCTATCGGGGGCGACCCGCTGCCAGGCAAATAAAAACCGCAGAAAGTCGCGCGCGGCCACCGGCTCGATTTCGGCGCGCAGCCGGTTGACGGTGTAGCGGTGAACCCTCGCCAGCAGCCGGCGCTCGCACCATTCCGGCGCCGCAGCACCCGGCGTGAACTGTCCGCGCAAGGCGAAGCCTTCGCTTTCGAGCGCGGCCAAGCCGGCTGCAATGTCGTGCGGCGCGAGCCCGAGCGGCGCCGCCAGCCGCTCCTCGGTGACCGGCCCCAGCCCCTCCAGCCGGCCGCGCAGAATCTCGACAAGCGCATCATCGGCCGACCAGACGCGCTGAGCGTGCGATGCCGGGGCGGCAATCGGCGGGTCGAGCTTGGCGGCGGGCCAAAGCGCCTGGAACTGCGGCAGCCGCTCGGCGGCGATCCACAATGTAGCGCGTGCCGCCTCCTCATCGTCATTCCCGCGAAAGCGGGAACCCAGCGGCCCCTGGACCCCCGCTTTCGCGGGGGCGACGGGGAAAGGGTCCGACGAAACCAGTGACTGGGTGCGGCTCGGCACCGAGAGCAGCGTCACCCGCTTCTCGCGCGCCAATTGGTCGAACCAGTTGCTCCAGCCGGGCTGCTCCACTTCGTCGGCGGCGAGGAAACCGAGCCAGACCAGCGCGTCGTGCAATTCGTCCGGGTTCATCGGGTCGGGCCAGGCTTCGGCCCGCACCCGGGCAATTGCTGGCTCGTCGAGCCGGCCGATATCGCTGGCGGCATCGGGCGCGAGCCAGCGCCGGGCCATCACCGCCTGGGTGCGGCGCTCCTCCAGCGGCGCGTCGTCGAGATAGGCATAGGGCCGGGCCGACATCACCTCAAGGGCGAGCGGCGAAGGCTCGGTCAGATCGCGCGCGACCACGCGGATGTCGCCGGCTTCGAGCCGCCGCAGCAGCCCGGTCAAGCCCTCGACATCCATCGCCTCGCCGAGGCAATCGGCGAGCGTCTGGCGGACCAGCGGGTGGTCGGGGATCTCGCGCGCGCCGACCAGATTCTCGGCGCAGGCGACCTGGTCGGGAAAAATCGCCGCGATCAGGTCTTCGGCCGCCATCCGCGCCAGCTGCGGCGGCACCTTCCGGCCGCCGCGAAACCGCGGCAACGCCAGCGACACGCCCGCAACCCAGCGCCAGCGGGTGATGAACATCGGCGCGTCGAGCAGCGCCTCGATCAACAGTTGCCGGATGCTGGCCGAGGGCAGGTAGCGCGCGACCTCGGCGAGGTCGAAGCTGTGCGCCCCGGTCAAGGACAAGACGATGTTGTCCTCGGTCGCGGCCGCCTGCAGCTCGAAATTGAACTTGCGGCAGAAGCGCTTGCGCAGCGCCAGCCCCCAGGCGCGGTTGATGCGGCTGCCATAGGGCGAATGGATCACCAGCTGCATGCCGCCGGCTTCATCAAAAAAGCGCTCGAAGACCAGCGTCTCCAAGGTCGGCAGCGCGCCCAGCGCGGCATGGCCGGCGCCCAGGTATTCGACCAGCTGCTCGGCCGCGGGCTCGGCAATGCCGATGTCCTCGACCAGCCAGCGCACGGTGCCCTCACCACCGGGGTCGGCCGGCAGCCGGGCGGCGATTTCGGCGCGCAGTCGCGACACCGATTGCGACAGCTCGTCGCTGCGGCCGGGCGCCTCGCCGAGCCAGAACGGAATCGTCGGCGCCATGCCGGGTGCTGCCTCGACGCGCACGGTGCCGCGCTCGACCCGCTGGATGCGATAGGCGGCGTTGCCGAGCTGAAAGATGTCGCCGGCCATGCTTTCGACCGCGAAATCCTCGTTGACCGTGCCGATTATCTGATTTTCCGGTTCGAGCAGCACCCGATAGTCGGCATTGTCGGGGATCGTGCCGCCCGAGGTCAGCGCGGTCAAACGCGCGCCGCGCCGTCCGCGCAGCACATGGTTGACCGCGTCGTGGTGGATCAGCGCGCCGCGCCGGCCGTTGCGGCTGGCAAAGCCCTCTGCCAGCATCGCCACCACCGCGTCGAAATCGGCGCGCGCCAGCTCCCGGAACGGCCAAGCCCGGCGGATCAGCATGAAGAGCTGGTCCTCGCCCCATTCCCGGGCCGCCACCTCGGCGACGATCTGCTGCGCCAAGACATCGAGCGGCGCTGCGGGGATCGCGAGCCGGTCCAGTTCGCCGCGGCGCACACTGTCGAGCAATGCCGCGCATTCGACCAGCTCGTCGCGCGACAGCGGGAACAGCCGGCCCTTGGGGGTGCCGAGGACGGCATGGCCCGAGCGCCCGACCCGCTGCAAAAAGCTCGCGATCGAGCGCGGCGAGCCCAATTGGCAGACCAGATCGACATCGCCGATGTCAATGCCGAGCTCGAGCGAGGCGGTCGCCACCAGCGCTTTCAAGGCGCCGCGCTTCAGCCGCTGCTCGGCGTCGAGCCGCTGCTCCTTGGCTAGGCTGCCGTGATGCGCGGTCACGTGCTCCGCGCCGAGACGCTCGGACAAGGCCCGCGTCACCCGCTCGGAAAGCCGGCGCGTGTTGACAAACACCAGGGTGGTGCGGTGCGCCGCGATCAGCTCGGCCAAGCGCTCGTAAACCTGCTGCCACACCTCTCCCGACATCACCGCTTCGAGCGGCGAGGAGGGAACTTCGAGCGCGAGATCGCGCGCGCGCCGGTGCCCGGTGTCGATGATCCGGCATGCAGGCTCGGGCGGGCCATCCGCACCGGCGCCGACCAGAAAGCGGGCCACCGCCTCGATCGGCTTTTGCGTCGCCGACAGGCCGATGCGCAGCAATGGGCCGCCGCACAGCGCCGCCAGGCGCTCGAGCGATACCGCCAGATGCGAGCCGCGCTTGTTCGGCGCCACCGCGTGGATTTCGTCGACGATCACGGTGCGCACGGTCGCCAACATCCGCCGGCCGGATTCGGAGCCGAGCAGGATGTAGAGCGATTCGGGCGTGCTGACGATGATGTGCGGGGGACTGCGGTGCATGCGCTGGCGCTCGCCCGGCGCGGTGTCGCCGGTGCGCACCCAACTGCGGATTTCGACATCGGGCAGCCCGCGGCTGCGCAACGCGTCGCGGATGCCGGCGAGGGGGGCCGCGAGGTTGCGCTCGATGTCATTCGACAGCGCCTTCAGCGGCGAGACATAGACGATCTGCGTCGCGTCTTCGAGCCGGCCCTCGACCCCCTGCCGCACCAGCCCGTCGATCGCGGCGAGAAAGGCGGCGAGCGTTTTGCCCGACCCGGTGGGTGCTGCGATCAGCGTATGCCGGCCGGCCTTGATCGCCGGCCACGCCTCGGCCTGCGCCGCGGTCGGCGTCGCAAAGCTGCGATCGAACCAATCGGCGACAGCCGGATGAAACAGCGAGGCGGCGAGCGACGCGGCCGCTCCGGCAGATGCCGCAGGAACGGCGCCGCCGCGAGGTCGATCGCGCACAGGCGAGGCTGCATCGAGGCTCATGGCGACGCTCGGACGATTTTGGCTACCGGAAAATAAAGGGTGAATGCTGCGCCAGATCAACCGTGCGAGGTCATGCGCGGCCGTGACGGCGCAGCAGCCCGGTCAATTCGGCGACGCTCGTCCATTCCTCGCAGCGATCGACCGCCCGCTCAATCTCTGCCGCCCCCTCGGCCGTCAGCACGGTTTCGGCAAGCTCGCGGAATTTGGTGCGAAGCTCGGCTTCGGCGAACGGACGCTGAAAATCGCCGCGATGGCTATCGCAGGAATGCGTGGCGCGGCGGCCGTCGCCGAGCGTGACGGTGACGCGCGCCGGGCGCAGCCGCGGCGCCAAGGCGCTCATCGCCGGGTCTTCCTCAACCCGGACGCGGTGGCGCAACGCGGCGATCGCCGGGTCGGCGAGCGCGCTGTCGTCGAGTGCGGCGTAGCCGGCGTGGCCGCGCACCGCCATCGTCGCCGCGGCGTGCGGCAGCGAATATTTCGAGGCGAAATAATTTGGCGGGTCGGGGTTCTTCATGACCGAGGCAAAGCGGTAGGTCGCGACCTCGATGCGCTCGATCTGGTCGGCGCGCGGCTGCAATTCAGCCAAGGCCGCCGCCAGGCAATCGAGCGCCGGATGGATCGGGTTGCAGCAGGCGTAGAGCCGGAAATAGTTGCGGGTGATCTCCCAGCGTGCGCCGAGCTCGTCGAGCAGATGGTCGGGCGCAAAGCCGCCGCCGACCAGATGGCCCAGCGCCTCCTCGATCGCGTCGTCCTGCGCGGTAAACCCGGCCAGCGCCAGGTCGGGGGCGAGGGCGGCGGCAAAGCCACTCATGCCGCCGGCGATGTTGAGCGCGGTGGCGCCGGCGACGGCGTTGGTGTAGCTCGGCGTCAGCATCAAGGTCGCGGCGATGCGCATCGCCAGGCTGACGCCCTTGGCGTCGAGCCCGCGCAGCCGCGCCCCGGCCGCAGCCGCCGCCAGCAGCGACACCTGGCCGTTCTGGTGCGCCAGCGGCCGGGGCGTGAACCCGCCCGCGATCCGGCCGGCGACATCGTAGCCGACGACAAACGCCGCCAGCATCTCGCGCCCGCTGCTGCGGGCGTGCTCGCCGACCGCCAGCACCCCCGGCAACACCTGCATCGCCGCCTGGCCCGAGACAAAGCGCAGCCCCTCGCACAGCTCGATAGCGCGCCCGGCAGTGCCGTTCAGCAGCGCCGCGGTGCGGGGGTCCTGCGTCGGCCAGCCGCGAGCATAGACCGTCGCCCCGGCCCCGGCTGTGACGGCCAGCCGCTCGCGCATTTGCCGTACCTCGGGCCGCTCCGACCCGGCCAGAATCACTCCCAAGGTGTCGAGCAGCACGAGTTTTGCGTGCCGCTGCACCGCCTCGGGGATCTCCTCCCACCGCGTCTGCGCGACAAACCTCGCCAATCGCTCGATTTCCTGGCCCATTGGCGCGACACCTCCTTCACTCGCGGCGACGGTGCGAGGGGTATATGGAAAGATCGGACGCTTGGCGAGGAGGGCATGCCGAGACGGCGGCAAGTGTGGCGGGAATGGCGCGCGGGCAGCAGCATTTGAGGAGAGGATGGACGACCGGGGCGTGCGCGACGGCCGCGGCCTCGGCGGCGTTTGCGGCGCTCGCGACCGGCCGGTTTCCCGACCCGGTGACGATCGCCCTGCCGCGCGGCGAATGCCCGTCCTTTGCCCTGCACGAACAGCGGCTCGGAGACGGCTGGGCGATGGCCTCGGTGGTCAAGGATGCCGGCGACGATCCCGACGTCACCCATGGCGCGGTCATCGAGGTGAGGGTTGGCCATCGCCCGCCGGGGAGCGGCGTCATCTTCAAGGCCGGCGAGGGCGTCGGCGTCGTGACCAAGCCGGGCCTCCCGCTCGCAGTCGGCGAGCCGGCGATCAACCCCGCGCCGCGCCGGATGATCGCCGAAGCCATCGGCGCGCTCGCAACGCGTTACCGGGTCGCCGGGGATGTCGAGATCGAGATCGCAGTGCCCGGCGGCGAACAGCTCGCAAAACATACCTGGAACCCGCGGCTCGGCATTCTCGGCGGCATCTCGATCCTCGGCACCAGCGGGATCGTCGTGCCGTATTCGTGCTCGGCCTGGATTCATTCGATCCAGCGCGGCATCGACGTGGCGCGCGCGACCGGCATCCGCCATGTCGTCGGCGCCACCGGCAACACCTCGGAGCTGGCCGCCCGCGCGCTCTTCGGCCTCGGCGAGGAGTCGATTATCGACATGGGCGATTTTGTCGGCGGGATGCTGAAATACCTGCGTCGGCACCCGATCGAGCGGGTGACCATCGCCGGGGGCTTTGCCAAACTGTCAAAGCTCGCCCAGGGCGCGCTCGACCTGCATTCGAAGCGCAGCCAGGTCCGCACGGAATGGTTGGCCGGCCATCTGGCGGCGCTGGGTGCCGCTGCGCCGCTCGTAGAGCGGGCCGAGCGCGCCAACACCGCGATGGAAGTGCTGGCATTGGCCGAAGAAGAGCGCCTGCCGCTCGCTTCGATGATCGCGAACGAGGCAGCGGCGGTGTCGCGAGAGGTGCTGGGCGATGCCCCGGTGACGCTCGACATCGTGGTGTTCGACCGCCAAGGCCGGCTCGCGGGCCGCAGCTGCTAAACCGCTTGGACTGGGACCGGCTCCCTGGGCTTGGTCGCGGACAGCACGGTCACCGGCATCGCCGTGCGCCAGCCGTCGAAGCGGCCGAGTGGGCCGGCATGGGCGACCGAGATGCGGGTCAGCTCGCCGCCGGTGCGCTGCCGCCACAGCGTCAGGATCGCCTCGCTCTGCAAGGTCACGGCGTTGGCGACGAGGCGGCCGCCCGGCGGCAGCGCATCCCAGCATCGCTCCAGCACCTCGGGGTCGGTCAGCCCGCCGCCGACAAAGATCGCATCGGGCGGGTCGAGCCCGAACAGCATTTCCGGGGCGCGGCCATGGACGACGCGCAGGCCGGGCACGCCGAGCCGCCGCCGGTTCTGGTCGATCAGCCCGCAGCGTTTCGCGTCGGCCTCGATGGCGATCGCCCGGCAGGAATGGGTGGCAGCGCATCCATTCGATCGCGATCGAGCCGCAGCCGGCGCCGACATCCCACAACAGCTCGCCCGGCGATGGCGCCAGATGCGCCAGAGTCGCCGCCCGCACGTCGCGTTTGGTCAGCTGACCGTCATTGAGAAAGGCGGAATCCGGCAGCCCCGCGAGGGTGGAGAGGCGCACCGCACCCGGGTCCGGCAGGCAATCCACCGCCACCAGGTTGAGGTCGGCGGTTCGATCATATGGCCAATTGGCCGCGCTTCCGTCGAGCCGGCGCTCGTTTGGCCCGCCGAGATGCTCGAGAACATGGAGCCGGCTCGGCCCAAACCCGCGCTCGCGCAGCAATCGGGCGATTGCGGCAGGCGTGGCGCCGCTCTCGCTGAGGATCAACAGATGGGCGTTCGGGTGAATCTGCGGATGCAGCGCTTCGAGCGGGCGCCCATGCGCGCTGAGGCAGACCGCGTCCTGCAGCGGCCAGCCGAGCCGGGCCGCCGCGAGCGCGAAGGATGACGGCGCCGGATAAACCCGAAACTCTTCGGCCGGCAGCAGCCGAGCGAGGCTGGCGCCGATGCCGAACCACATCGGGTCGCCGCTCGCCAGGACGCAGACCGGGGTTCCGCGCCGCGCCAGCAGCATCTCGAACGCCGAGCTGAACGGGCTCGGCCAGGCGATGCGTTCCTGTCCCCGGCCGGGCATCAGCGCCAGATGGCGGCGACCGCCAAAGAGCGTCTTCGCCCGAAGGACGGCCTGACGGGCCGGTTCGCCGAGGTCAGCGAGCCCGTCTTCACCGATCCCGACCAGGGTCAGCCACGGTGGTATCTGCGTATTCATCCGACAAATCTGCGTCCGAGCCGGAGCCTCCCGAGACCGTCGCGCGCGCCGGCAAAGTGGTCCCGATGATGCTTACCGCAATCGGCAAGCTCGTGTTACCCTCTCCGACGATCGACGGTGCCCGGAAGGGCCGAGAGGGAACACGGTGCGGCCCGGCTCTGGCGTTCAGGGCGAGCCAATGCCGTGGCTGCCCCCGCAACTGTAAGCGGTAGCCGTTCGTCCACAGCCACTGGCGGCGCCGGCCGCTGGGAAGGCGACGAGTGGCGACAACCCGCGAGCCAGGAGACCTGCCGCCGGTCGGGTCACGTGCGAACACGCCGGACGGGGCGTTCCGGGGTGCGGTTGGGCGGTCAGATGGTGCCCGATCTCGCGCTGGCCTTGATGGCGCGGGAGTGGGGATGACCGAACAGTCCATCGATGTTGCCGAAGTACGGCACGACCTACGCGGTTCCGCCTGTCCGGGCCTGTTTCGCATCGTCTCCGCCCGCGATGGCGGCATCTGCCGCGTCAAGCTGCCGCTGGGGCAGCTTTCCGCCGCCAAGGTGCGCGCCGTTGCCGACGCCGCTGCCCGTTTCGGCAGCGGGATCATCGAGGCGACCAACCGGGCGAATTTGCAGATCCGCGGAGTTCGCAGCGACAACGCGGCCGCGCTGACCCGCCGCCTGGTCGATGCCGGCCTCGGACCGGCGTGGCCGGAAGCGGATGACGTGCGCAACGTCATGGTCAGCCCGACGGCAGGCATCGACCCGTTCCAGCAGATCGACGTGCTGCCGATCGCGCGCGAGCTGCTGGCGGTGATGGAGAGCGCCGACAGGCGCCGACCGCTGTCTCCGAAATTCTGCGTCCTGGTCGATGGCGGCGAGAGCGTCGCAGCCGTCGATCGGCCGCACGACATCTGGCTGGCGAGCATGGCCGGCGGGACCAAGATGGCGTTGGGCCTTGCTGGAGCGCCGCCGACCGCGGCTGATGACGCGACTGCGTTTGTCGCGGTTCCGGTGCCGCATGCCGTGCGGGCGGTCGCGGCCTCGCTTGCCCTTTTCGCCGAAGCAGCGGCGGGCGATCAAGAAGTGACCCGGTTCCGGCACCTGCTCGCGCGGAGTTCCCGCGCCGAGTTGTTCGAGCGCCTGGCGGAACGCCTCCCCGGAATGGTTGAGCGCGGCACGGAGATCGGCGCCTGGCGCCGTCCAAAACCGGCCGCGCTGGCGCATGTCGGCGTCAGCGAGCAACGTCAACAAGGGCTGGTGTTCATCGGTGCGGTCCCGCCGCTCGGCCGCCTGTCGCCCGAGCTTTTGGCGCGGCTGGCCGAGATCGCCGAAGAGGTCGGCGACGGCGGCGTTCGTCTGACCCCGTGGCAGAACGTCATCCTCCCCTCGGTCGGGCGCGAGGTTGCGCCGCGCGCGGTCGCGGCGCTGGAAGCCGCGGGTCTGATCTGCGACCCTGCGCATCCGCTGGCCTCGATCGTCGCCTGTGCTGGGAACGGCCGGATGCGCCCGGGCTCGCTCCGACACCAAGGCGGATGCGCTGGCCCTTGCCGAGGCTCTCGGCCCTACCGTGGCGACGCGGGCCCGGCGTCATCCATGTGAGCGGATGCGCCAAATCCTGCGCCTGCGCCGGGGTCGCCGACTTAACCCTGCTCGCCTCCGCTCCCGGCCGCTACGAGCTGTTCGCCAAGGCGAACGGCCGGAGCAGCAGGTTCGGGTGTGCGGTGGCCGGCGATCTGACCGTGTCGCAGGCCGCCGAGCGCCTGCGCGAAATGACTGCCGCGCAACCCGCCGTCGGCGGAGACCGCCGGTGATCGACTACCTCCGCGACGGCGCCGAAATCTACCGCCGCTCCTTTGCCGTGATCCGCGCCGAGGCTGATCTGAGCGCCATTCCTGCCGGTCTCGAGCAGCTGGCGGTGCGAGTGGCGCATGCGAGCGGCATGGTGGATGTGATCGCCGATTTAGTTTTTTCACCGAATGCTGCCGAAGCCGGGCGCCAGGCCCTGTCGTCGGGTGCGACGATCCTGTGCGATTCGCGGATGGTTGCGGCCGGGATCACGCGCGCGAGGTTGCCGGCCAATAACGCCGTCCTGTGCACGCTTGGCGATCCTGCGGTCCCCGATATCGCCGCGCGGATCGGCAATACCCGGTCGGCGGCGGCTCTGGAGCTGTGGCGCCCGCAGCTTGGCGGCTCGGTGGTGGCGATCGGCAACGCGCCGACGGCACTGTTCCATTTGTTCGAGATGCTCGACGAGGGCGCGCCCCGGCCGGCGCTGATCATCGGCTTCCCGGTTGGGTTTGTCGGTGCTGCGGAAGCCAAAGAGATGCTGGCTGAGGACAGAAGCGGCGCGCCGTTTATCGCGCTGCGCGGGCGGCGCGGCGGCAGTGCGGTGACCGCGGCGGCGGTCAACGCGCTCGCCTCGGAGCGCGAATAGGTGGTGTCTTCGGGCCGATTGCTGGGTCTCGGCGTCGGGCCGGGCGACCCCGAGCTGATCACCTTAAAGGCGCTGCGCCGGCTGCGCGAGGTGCCGGTCGTGGCCTATCTCGCGGCCAAGGGCAAGAAGGGCTACGCCTTTGCAATCGTCGAGCAATACCTGCGGCCCGATCAGATTATCGTGCCGCTGGTGTTTCCGGTGACAACCGAGCATTTGCCGCCGCCGCTCTGCTACGAAAAAGTCATCGCCGATTTCTATGACGCCTCTGCCAAAAAACTCGCCGCACATCTCGACCAAGGGCTCGACGTGGCGGTGATCTGCGAGGGCGACCCGTTCTTCTTCGGCTCGTTCATGTATCTCTACGACCGGCTGGCCGAGCGCTATCCGGCCGAGACAGTCCCCGGGGTGTGCTCGCTGGTCGCCGGCGCGGCCGTGCTGGGCGCGCCGCTCGCCTACCGCAATCAGAGCCTCGCGGTGCTGTCGGGTGTTCTCGCCGAGGAGGAGCTGGCGGCGCGGCTGATGGCGGTCGACGCCGCGGCGATCCTGAAGCTCGGCACCAATTTCGCCAAGGTGCGGCGCGTCGTCCTCAGCCTCGGCTACGGAGACCGGGCGCGCTATGTCGAGCGGGCGACAATGGCGAGCCAGCGGACCCTGCCGCTGTCGCAGATCGACCCGGATACTGTGCCGTATTTCTCGATGATCCTGATCCCCGGGCGCAGATGGCGGGAATAGGCGACGCCGCCCCGGCCATCGTGGTTCTCGGCGACGATGGCCTCGCCGCGGCGCGTCGGGTTCAGGGCGCGCTGGTCGGTGCCGCGATCCATCGGCTTTCCGGCCGGCTCACCGGGGCCGACGCGGTCTTCGCCGATTTGGCCCCCACCCTGCGACTGCTGTTTGCTGAAGACATCCCGATCGTGGCGCTTTGCACCGCCGGCGTCGTGATCCGCGCGCTGGCGCCGTTGCTCGCGGACAAGCGGGCCGAGCCGCCGGTGCTCGCCGTGGCCGAGGACGGCAGCGCCGTCGTGCCGCTGCTCGGTGGCGGGCGCGCCGACGATCTGGCGAGGACGATCGCACAGGCGCTGAACGCTGTTCCCGCGATCACAACTCCGGGAGGAGACTGCTCCGATCCGGCCGCGACGCCGGCGATCGAGGGTGCGGTCGGGGCCCCGATCGCTGTTTCGCCTATCAAGCCAGCGACACCGGGCTGCGCCCGCGGGCATCTGGCGGTCGTCGGGCTTGGTCCGGGCGGCGGCGGATGGATGATCGCCGAGGCGCACAAGGCGCTGGACGCGGCGCAGGACATCGTCGGCTACGAGACCTACCTGCGAATGGCCGGCCCGTTCCGCTCGGGGCAAACCGCCCACGCCTCCGACAACCGGGAAGAGATGGGCCGGGCGCGGCATGCGCTGGCGCTGGCGGCGCGCGGCCGCCGGGTGGCGATCGTGTCGTCCGGCGACCCGGGGGTGTTCGCTATGGCCAGCGCGGTCATGGAGGCGCTCGACGGCTCGGATGATCCGGCCTGGCACGGCGTCGAGCTCGTGGTCATTCCGGGCATTTCGGCGGCGCACGCGGCGGCGGCGCGCGCCGGGGCGCCGCTCGGGCATGATTTCTGCATCCTGTCCTTGTCGGACAACCTGAAGCCGTGGGGGCTCATCGAACGGCGGCTGGCGCTCGCCGCCGAGGCGGATCTGGTGGTGGCGCTCTACAACCCGGCCTCCCGCGCCCGGCCCTGGCAGCTCGGGCGCGCCGCCGAGATCGTGCGCCGCTTTCGTGCGCCCGCGACGCCGGTGGTGTTGGGGCGCGACCTCGGCCGCCCCGGCGAGAGCACCCGGATATTATCGTTGGCCGAGCTGTCGGCGGCGGACGCCGACATGCGCACCATCGTCATCATCGGCTCCTCGACAACGCGAGTGCTTGCGCGTGCCGATGGCGGGAGGTGGGTCTATACGCCGCGACGCTACGAAGGCTCCCTGCCGCCGTTCAGCGAGCCCGCATCGAGCGTACCCACGCGATCGCCTCGCTGACCGACGCGGCTTTCGGCAGATCGGCCGCGCGCGGCGGCCGGCGCCGGATCACCACCCGGATGCCGAGCTCGCGGGCGGCGACGAGCTTCGCCTCGGCGCCCGATCCGCCGCTGTTGCGGCAAACGATCGTGTCGATGCGGTGCCGGGACAACAGGCGGCGTTCGCCGTCGAGCGCAAAGGGCCCGCGGGCCAGCAGCAATTCCGCCTGGTGAAACGCCGGCATCAGGCTCGGCGGGTCGACCGAGCGCACCAGGAACCAGACATGGTCGAGTTCGGCAAAGGGGGCGAGCTCGCGCCGGCCGACCGCGAGCAATACCCGCTGCGATAGCCGGCCGACGGCAGCGGCCGCCTCGTCCCAATCATCGACCTCGGTCCAATCGTCGCCGGCGATCGGCCGCCATGCCGGCCGCTCCAACCGCAGCAGCGGCACGCCGGCCTGCCGGCAACCCTCCGCGGCGTGTTCCCCCATGGTCGCGGCGAATGGGTGGGTCGCGTCGATGACCATGCCCATCCGGTTCGCGTGCAGATAGGCGGCCAGACCGTCGGCGCCGCCGAACCCGCCGATCCGCAACTCGCCGGAGGGCAACCGGGGGTTGGCCGTGCGACCGGCAAGCGAGCTGACGACGCGGGTCGCCGGCTCGCGGCTCAGAGCCCGCGCGAGATCGAACCCCTCGCTCGTGCCGCCGAGCACCAGCACTGTCAAATCTGCGCCGGCAGCACCGGCGCGCGGCATCGTCAAATCGGTCATTGCTCTGAGCGCCGCGTCCTCAGCGATCATCGAGAACCGAGATTGCCGCGAGCGGCTGCGGCCGTCCAGCCGCGGTCATCATCGGCACCGGAAGATCGCCAAAACTCCACGCGGGCGTTGAGTTTTGCCGCAGGGCGGGAGTAATGAAACGGCGCTGCGCTGAGCCGGGCATTTGCGGGGGAGGCGAGGATGAACGCTACCCTGACCCTGATCGACCTGGCCGGATCGATCGCCCTCTTGCTGTGGGGCGTGCACATGGTCCAGAGCGGGGTTCAGCGCGCGTTCGGCCCGAATTTGCGGCGCATTCTCGGCGCGGCGCTGGGCAGCCGGGTCAACGCGTTCTTCGCCGGCCTCGGGATTACCGCGGTGTTGCAGAGCAGCACCGCGACCGGGCTGATGGTCACCGGCTTTGCCGCCGGCGGCTTGGTCGATCTGGTGCCCGGCCTCGCCGCGATGCTCGGCGCCAATATCGGCACCACCTTGATCGTGCAGGTTTTGTCCTTCGACATCACCCGGGTGGCGCCGGTGTTCGTGCTGATCGGGGTGATGATGTTCCGCCGCGGCGGCCTCACCCGCACCCGCGATCTCGGCCGCGTCGCCATCGGCCTCGGGCTGATGCTGATCGCTCTGAGCCAGCTGCTCACCCTTCTGGCGCCATACGAGGATGTGCCGAGCCTGCGCGTGCTGCTTGGCGCGGTGGCGACGGTGCCGGTGATCGGCGTCATCGTTGCCGCGGCGTTCACCTGGGCGGCGCATTCGAGCGTCGCCGTCGTGCTGTTAATCATGTCCTTTGCCGCGCAAGGGGTGGTGCCGCCCGAGGCGGCCTTTGCGCTGGTCCTCGGCGCCAATCTCGGCACCGCGCTCAACCCGCTGTTCGAGGCAGGCTCCACCGGCGACCCGCTGGCCAAGCGGCTGCCGATCGGCAATCTCTTAAACCGGGCGGTCGGCTGCGTCCTCGGGCTGGCCTTGCTCGGCATCATCGGCCCGTGGCTGGCCGCGCTGGAGCCGAACGCGTCGCGCGCGGTCGCCGATTTCCACACCCTCTTCAATCTGGTGATGGCGGCGCTGTTCTTCCCGGTGCTGCGGCCGCTGGCCCGGCTGTTGACGCGGATGCTGCCGGCGAGCGCCGTCCCGGCCGATCCGTCGCGCCCGGCTTACCTCGATCCACATGCCCTCGAAATCCCTGCGGTGGCGCTGGCCGCCGCGTCGCGCGAGGCGTTGCGGATGGCCGATGTGCTGGAAACCATGCTGCATGCGGCGCTCGACGCGCTCGATCGCGGCGACCGCAAGCGGATCGCCGAGACCAAGCACATCGACGATGTGCTCGACCGGCTCAACGGCGCGATCAAGGCCTACCTCACCTCGCTCGATCACGAAGCGATCGATGCCGAGGACGATCGCCGGCTGTCCGAGATCCTTGCCTTTATCACCAACCTCGAGCATGCCGGCGACATCGTCGAGCGCGGCGTCGCGGCGAGCCTCGCCAAGCGGGCCAAGCGCAACCTGGCGTTCTCGTCCGAAGGGAGCGCCGAAATCCGTCAGATGCTGCAGCGTTTGGCGACCAATGTGCGGACCGCGGCAGCGGTGTTCATGACCGGCGACGTGCGTGCGGCGCGCGGGCTGCTCGGTGAAAAGGAGGTGTTCCGCGATCTGGAAAACCGCGCCACCGAGGCGCATTTCGCGCGCATCCGCGCCGGCCGGGTCGAGAGCGTCGAGACCAGCGCGCTGCATCTCGACATGCTGCGCGACCTGAAGCGGATCAACGCGCACATCGCCGCTGCCGCCTATCCGGTCCTCGAAAAACGCGGCGAGCTGCTGCCAAGCCGCTTGCGGCAGGAGGGGTAAGGTCCTGTTTCCGTCGCTGGGTGGATTCAAGGTAAATGCTGCACTGCGGCATTGACGCCGCCCGACCTCGCCCATAAGTTCCGGCGGGCGAAATGGCCCGCGATTGGGCCGCCTCGAATAATTAAGGAATGGTGCGATGAAGCCGACGCGGCGCCCGCGCAACCCCTGCTTCTCGTCGGGCCCATGCGCCAAGCGGCCGGGGTGGTCGCCCGCGGTGCTGGAAGCGGCGCTGGTCGGGCGCTCGCACCGCTCCGGCATCGGCAAGGCGCGCATCGTCGAGGTCGTCGACCGTTCGCGCGCAATTCTTGGCATCCCGGAGGATTGGCAGGTCGGGATCGTCGCCGCCTCGGACACCGGGGCGGTCGAGATCGCGCTGTGGTCGCTGTTGGGCGCGCGCGGCGTCGATATGCTGGCTTGGGAGAATTTCGGCGAGGGCTGGATCGAGGACGTCAAGCAGCTGAAGCTCCCGGATGTGCGCGTGTTGCACGCGCCCTACGGCAAGCTGCCCGATCTGCGCGCGGTCGATTGGGCGCGCGATGTGGTGTTCCCGTGGAACGGCACGACCTCGGGGGTGCGGGTGCCGAACGGGGAGTGGATTGCCGCCGACCGCAGGGGCCTCGCGATCTGCGACGCGACCTCGGCGGTGTTCGCGATGCGGCTGCCATGGGACAGGCTCGATGTCGTCACCTGGTCGTGGCAGAAGGCGCTGGGCGGCGAGGCGGCGCACGGCATGCTGGCGCTGTCGCCGCGCGCGGTCGAACGGCTCGAGAGCTACACCCCGCCCTGGCCGTTGCCAAAGCTGTTCCGGCTGACCTCGAAGGGCAAATTGATCAAGGGCGTGTTTCAGGGCGAAACCATCAACACGCCGTCGATGCTGTGCGTCGAGGACGCGCTCGATTCTTTGAAATGGGCTGAATCGGTCGGCGGGCTCGACGGGCTGATCGCCCGTTCCGAGCGCAACCTGACCTTGGTCGCCGCCTTCGAGCGACGCACCCCCTGGATCGAGTTTCTGGCCGAAGACCCGGCGACCATCTCTTGCACCTCGCCTCAACTGACGATCATCGATCCGTGGTTCGCCGCGCTGTCGCCTGACGCGCGCTTCCAGACTGTGCGGGCGATGACCGCACGCCTCGAACAGGAGCACGCGGCCTACGACATCGCCAGCCACCGTGCCTCGCCGCCCGGCATCCGCATCTGGACCGGCGCCACGGTCGAGACCGAGGATGTCGAATTGCTGATGCCGTGGATCGAGTGGGCCTGGGACGAGCAGCGCGCCGCCGCCAAAGCCGCTTAGGGGCGTGCAGCCACCGACGCCGCGCACGTGCCGGCAATTCATCGAACAGAATTGCAAAGCCAGCGTGTTGCGCGTGTTTCCCGCCGAGTACCTAGATGTGCCTGTCGAGGATGTTCTGGAGGCTGCACGGAGTGGGAGACGAACCGCACAAACGGCGAGAAAACTATTGCTCGATCGGCGGTTTCGCAAGTGATAGCTATGGCCTCGCAAAGGAGGTTGAGATGCCGTCCGCGGTGTTCAGAACCATACGCATGATCGAAGACGCTAGATTGCATTACTGCATCGAGCGCACCCGTCCCGATTCGATCCGCCTGTCGGTAACCATGGTTGGGCAGCGGCTAGAGATTGACATATTTGAAGACGACCATATCGAAGTGTGCCGTTTTCGAGGTGATGAATCGGTAGAGGGCGGTTGGGAAGCGCTAAAGAGGCTGTTAAACACCGACTAGCCGCGTTCATGGATAATCAGTCGATGAACTTGCTGTTTGGCCGTACTGTCCATAGGGCCGCCGCAAGTCGCTGTGCACGATCGGAGCCGCTCGCATGCCAAAGGTGCTGATTTCCGATGATTTGAGCCCGCGCGCGGCGGAAATTCTGGCGGCGCGCGGGATCGGGGTCGATATGCTGCCCGGGATCGGCGCCGACGAGCTGAAAGCGCGGATCGCCGAGTATGACGGGCTGGCGGTGCGCTCGGCGACCAAGGTTACCGCCGAGCTGATCGCCGGCGCTCCCAAGCTCAAGATTGTCGGCCGAGCCGGGATCGGCGTCGACAATATCGATGTCGCCGCGGCGACCCAGCGCGGCATCGTCGTCATGAACACCCCCTACGGCAATTCGACGACCGCGGCCGAGCACGCGATCGCGATGCTGTTTGCGCTGTGCCGGCAGATCCCGGCGGCCGACCGCTCGACCCAGGCCGGCAAATGGGAGAAATCGCGCTTTATGGGGGTCGAGCTGACCGGCAAGACCTTGGGCCTGATCGGCTGCGGCAATGTCGGCTCGATGGTCGCGGCGCGCGCCCTGGGGCTGCGCATGAAGGTCCTGGCCTACGACCCGTTCCTGTCGGCCGAGCGGGCAATCGATCTTGGCGTCGACAAGGTGCCGCTCGAGGAATTGTTGGCCGGCGCCGATTTTGTCACCCTGCACACGCCCTTGACCGAGGCGACCAAAAACATCATCGATGCCGCCGCGCTCGCCCGGATGAAACGCGGCGTCCGGTTGGTCAATTGTGCCCGCGGCGGCCTCGTCGTCGAAGAAGACCTCGCCGCGGCGCTCGACAGCGGCCAGGTCGCCGGCGCGGCGATCGATGTCTTTGTCGAGGAGCCGGCGCGCAAAAACCCGCTGTTCGGCCGCGACAATGTCGTCGCCACCCCGCATCTCGGCGCCGCCACGACCGAGGCGCAGGAGAATGTGGCGGTCGAGATCGCCGAACAGATGGCTGATTTTCTGCTGACCGGCGCGGTCTCGAACGCCGTTAACGTGCCCTCGCTCTCGGCCGAGGAAGCGAAGCGGATCCGGCCGTACATCAAGCTCGCCGAGCAACTCGGCAGCTTTGCCGGGCAGCTGACCGAGAGCGGGATCGCTGCGGTAGCGGTCGAATACGAAGGGGCGATCGCCGAGCTCAACGTCAAGCCGCTGACCGCGATCGTGCTGACGGCGCTCTTGGCGCCGCAGCTCGCCACGGTCAACATGGTCAATGCGGCGGTGATCTGCCGCGACCGCGACATCCGCGTCAGCGAGACCCGGCGCGCCGAGCCCGGCGACTACCAGACCCTGATCCGCGTGGTCGTGACGCCGAACGGCCCGCCGGCCGAGCGCCGCCCGCGCGAGGTCGCCGGCACGCTCTTCGGCGGCGACAAGCCGCGCCTTGTCTCGGTCGAAGGCATCCCGCTCGAAGGCGAGCTCGGCGGCAACATGCTGTTTGTGCGCAACCTCGACAAGCCCGGGTTTATCGGTGCCTTAGGCCAGGCGCTGGGCGGCGCCGCGGTCAACATCGCGACCTTTCACCTCGGCCGGACCGCGGCCGGGGAGGACGCGATCGCCCTTGTCGAAGTCGATCAGGCGCTGACCCCGGCGCTGCTCGACACCGTGCGCGCCCTGCCCAATGTGATCCAGGTCAAGGCGATGCGGTTTTAAGCGCATCGGCCTGACGCATTGACGCCATCGCGGCGCGACCGCGCGCTTTTGCGTTCTCGGCGTCTGTTGCCGGCGGCGATCACCTGACCGAGCCCGCGGCAGACCGGGTGCTGGACTTTAGGGCAGACGCGACAGCCGGTGGATGGCGGGCGTCAGCTCGGCCATCTCGGCGATGACCAGAGCGGCGCCGCGCTCCCGCAGCCGGTCCGCATGTCCGGGCCGGCAATGGCTGCCGCCGCAAAAGCCGATCGCGGTCATACCGGCGGCGCCGGCCGCCTCGACCCCGGCCAGGCTGTCCTCGACGACTAGGCAGCGGTCGGGCAACGCGCTCATTTGCGCGGCGGCGTAGAGAAAGAGGTCAGGCGCCGGCTTGCCGTGCGCAACCATCGCCGCGCTGAACACGTTCGGGGCGAAGCGGTTGTAGAGATTGACCAGCGACAGCGAATGGTAGAGGCGCTCCAGGCTGCTGCTGGACGCGACGCACATCTTGCAGGAGAGCCCGCCGAGGACGGCTTCGACCCCGGCAACCGCGATCAGCTCCGCCTCGAAAATCTCGCGCAGCCGCCGCCGATGGCGCTCGGCAAAATCCACCGGCAGCGAGCGGCCGTACCGCGCCGCGACATCGGCTTCCATGGCGACCTGAGTGAACCCGATGTAGCGCTCGCGGATTTCTTCGGCGGTGATCGGAAACCCGACTTCCGCGAAGCACGCGATATCGGCCCGCACCGCCAGAAGCTCGCTGTCGATCAGCACGCCGTCGCAGTCGAATATGATCAGATCGAACGCCATCAGCGCTTTGCTGCCGAAACGCGAGCAGCTGCGCAAATCACTATTTGTTGCGAGTTATTCGGCCCGAACGGGGCGACGGCCCGGGGGGACGATTTCTGGGACGGGCGGCGGCACCCCGGCGGCAGCGAGGGCGGCGGCTTGGCGGGCGGCGAGGGCGGCCTCGTCGAAATCCTCGATCAGCTCGTGAAACAGGCGGTGCCAGTTGATCTCGGCCTTCAGGTGCATGAACACCGAGCCGAGCCCGACCGCGGCCCGGTCCATAAACACAAATTCGCGCGGCGGCCGCACCCCGCCCAGTCGGCGGATATCGCGATGCACGCTTTCGACCAGATCGGGCCCGTCCCCGCCGTTGGCCTTTTCCTGGATCAGCCGGGTGCGGTCATCGAGCAGCGGGCCATAAACAAAGGAGGCCCAGCGGTTCAGCACCGCGATCATCTCGTGCGACAGATTGCCAAACCCCCAGCTTTGGTAGGCGTGGACGGCGAGGTCGCGGTCGCCGCGCTCGAGCGCGTGGTAAAGGTCGATGACGCCGCGCACAAAGGACGCGCGGAACACGCGCACGCAGCCGAAATCGAGCAGGTTGACGCCCGCGTCCGGCGCCACCGTGTAGTTGCCGAGATGCGGGTCGCCGTGGATCACGCCGTAATGGTAGAACGGCACATACCAGACCCGGAACATCCTGAGCGCCACCTGGTTGCGGCGCGCGGTCGGCGCCTTGGCGGTCTCCAGGATCGGCGCGCCGTCGAGCCACGTCATCGTTAGGAGACGCCCGGTCGAGAGATCGGGGATCGGTTCCGGCACCGCGATCCCGGGCTCGGTGCGCAGGATCGCGCGATAGAGCCGCATATGCGCGGCCTCGCGCTGGTAATCGAGCTCCTCGCGCAGCCGGTCGGCAATTTCGGCGTGGATCTCGGCGGTGGTGACGGCGCGGTCGTAGCGCTCGTAAAGCCCCATCGCCAGCTTCAGCTGGCGCAGATCGGCTTCGACCGCCGAGGCCATCTCGGGATATTGCAATTTACACGCGAGCGCGATGCCGTCGAGGGCGGTCGCCCGGTGCACCTGGCCGAGCGAGGCGGCGCGCGCCGCGGTCTTTTCAAAGCTGCGAAAGCGGCTTTGCCAACCAACGCCGAGCTCGCCGGCCATCCGCCGCCGCACAAACGGCCAGCCCATCGCCGGGGCATTGGCCTGCAATTGCACCAGCTCGTCGACATATTCCTTGGGCAGCGCGTCGGGGATCGTGGCCAAGAGCTGCGCCACCTTCATCAGCGGCCCCTTGATGCCGCCGAGCGCGGCCTTGAGGTCGGCGGCGTGGCGGGTGCGATCGACGGCGATGCCGAGATAGCGCTCGCCGGCCAGCCGCGCCGCGAGCCCGCCCATCGCGGTCGATACCTGCGCGTAGCGGCGCACCCTCCCGGTCAACGAGTTGTCGTCGCTCACGATTGCCGCTTCTCCACAACCCCCGAAGGTGCCCGCATGTCAGCCGCGCGGGCCGCCGGCGACATAGATGACCTGGCCGGAGACGAAGGAGGCGTCGTCGCTGACGAGAAAAGCGATGACATTGGCCACGTCGCGCGGGACGCCGACCCGGCCGACCGGGATCGCCTTGGCCCGTTCGGCCTTGTATTCCTCGATGTCGCGGCCGAGGCGGACCGCCACCGCCCGGGTCATGTCGCTGTCGATAAAGCCGGGCGCCACCGCGTTGGCGGTGATGCCGAACCTGCCAAGCTCGATCGCCAGGGTGCGGGCCATACCCTTGCAGTCCGGCCTTGGCGGTCGAGTAGTTGGCCTGGCCGCGATTGCCCAAGGCCGAGGCCGACGACAGATTGACGATGCGCCCCCAATTCTTCTTGACCATCTCGCGCTGCGCCGCCCGCGCGCACAGGAACGCCCCCTTCAGGTGAACCTGGGCGACCGCGTCCCAATCCTCCTCGCTCATCCGGTGGATCAGGTTGTCGCGGGTGATGCCGGCGTTGTTGACGAGAATGTCTAGCGAGCCGAGCCGCGCGGCGACCTCGCCGACCATCCGCTCGACCTCAGCGGCGACGCCGACATCGGCGGCGAGGCCGAGAGCCGCGACCCCGTGCCGGCCGCCAATCTCAGCCGCGGTCGCCGCCGCGGCGGCGCCGTCGAGATCGCAGATCGCGATCGCGGCACCATCCTCGGCCAGCCGTTCGGCGGTGGCGGCTCCGATGCCTCGCGCGCCCCCGGTGATCAGGGCGACCCGTCCGGCCGAGCGTTGCGTCATCTCGATCCCTTCCGCTTGCGTGCGCCGCCAACCTGTAGCAGGCGGGTCGCGCGTGCAACCGCTTCCTCTCCGCCGCAGCTGGCCGAGACGCGGCGAGCGGGCTGCCCCCGGCTGACGGCTCGGTCAGGCGCAACGGATTGCACCGACCCCGAAGCCGGACGACGGACCAGGCGGGCCGCAGCATTCGTCCGCAAAACCGCCATTGGGCGCAGGACGCGACAAAATTGACGGTGCAGCGGTTGGGCTTGTGACGCGCTCTTGACGCGATATCAGACATCCTGCTTAGCTCGACGGTAGAAAAGCAAATCAGGCGGCCGCCACGCTCGGATCGAGGGCGCGCCAATGGGGAGAGTTGCCGAGATGGGGGCACAGACCGGCGAACGCGTCGCTAGGGGCGGCGCAACCTGGCTTGCTTTTTTGAAATGTTCCATTGTGAACATTTTGTGTCATTCGCCGCGAAAAAGCCATTTTTCGGCATTGACGGTTAAATTCGCGCTTGACGGGTCGCCCAACGGCGGATTGGATAACCCCCGCCTGTTTTGTCACCGCGGTTTGGCGCACCGGGGCCCGCGAGCGGGTTCCTTCCTGTGGTGCCGCGCCGCCCCCGCCACCATGATCGCCAGGAAAGCGCCAGCACTTTGCGCTTGCCGTGCAATGCGGCGAGCACAGCCAGCCGAGAACGGCGTCCTCGGCCGCACCGACCACCCCCACTGCAAAACGCGGCGGCACCAAGCCACGCCGCACAGGGAGTATTGCCAATGCCGTCGATGGCGTCGATCCGCGCCGGGAGGTTAGCGGGGCAACGGTTTCTTTATCCCTCGCCACAACTGCGCGCCGGGCCCGACACCGGCCCGCCGCCGACCCCGGGCAATCCCGACCCGACCGATCTGTTCAACCACTACCTGGCGGTTGTCCCCGCCAATTCCGGGGAGCTGTTGGACAAGGCGTTTCGCTTGCGCTTTCAGGTCTATTGCCTCGAGCGCGGCTTTGAGAAAGCCGCCGACTACCCCGACGGCCGCGAGCGCGACGGCGACGATCGCCGCTCCTTGCACTCGCTGCTGCTCGATCGGGCCACCGGCTCGGCGGTCGGCACGGTGCGGCTGATCCTGCCGCGTGGCGGCGACGAGCTTCCGGTATCAAAGCTGATCGGGGCGGATCCGGTGCACGGCGCCGGGCTGCCGCTCGAAACCACCGCCGAGGTGTCGCGGTTTGCCGTCGCCAAGGCGTTTCGTGCCCAGCTCGAGGAGGGTTGGCGGCCGCGACCAGGTCATGCGGCGGCTGCCCGCGGCGAAAGAGGGCCGGCGCTCCAGCTGCTGACCTTTGGGCTCATTCGCGCGGTGGTGATGATGAGCGCGCTGGGCGAGATCACCCATATCGTCGCGATGATGGAGCCGGCGCTGCTGCGGCTGCTGCGCCGGCTGGGCATCGCCTTCCATCCTCTGGGCAAGCTGGTCAACCATCACGGGCTGCGCCAACCCGGCTGGGCTCTGATAGAGCACCTGATTGCTTGCATCACCGAGTGCCGCCCCGAGCTCGGCGAGATCATCGCCGAGGGAACGCGAATGTTGGCGGAGCCGGCCGTGGCATATGCCTGACCGGAAGGTCGCGGCTGCCGCGCAGGCCCGGCGCGCCGAGACCGGGAGACGCACGAGCCGCGGGTTCGGTCTTTCGCCGGCGCCCCGACTTGTTGACCGGGCTTTTTGCCAACCCGTTGCGCCTGCCGTGCGCTATGCCCTGCTGCTGTTGCAGCTGCTGGCGACCGCGGCGGTGCTGGGCTGGGTCCCCGGCAATTTCGCCAAGCTCGCGGCGATGCTGGCGGTCTGGGCGATCGGCTTTCGCCGCCTCTCCGGCGCCGAGCTGCTGGTTATGCTCGGCATTGACGCAATCTTTGTGGCCGCCAACAGCGGCGCGCTGCGCAACGGGGTGTTCCGCTTCGCTCATCCCGATCTGCTCGGCATGCCGGTCTATGAGTTCCTGATGTGGGGCTTCTACACGCTGCACACGATCCGCTTTGTCGGCGGCCGGCCGCCGCGCTTTCAGCCGCTCGCCACCTTGATACTGGTGGCGCTTTTTGCCGCGGCGTTTTCGACGATCCGCGACCCGCAATTGCTGCTGATCGTCGCGGCGGCGATCGTCGCGGCGGGGCTCGGCTGGTTTCGCGAGCGCGCCGATTTCGCCTATGCCGGCTACATGATCGCCCTCGGCGCCGTGATCGAATATGTCGGGGTCGGCACCGGGCAGTGGGGCTATCCGGGCGCACCCCTGGGCGGGGTCCCGCTATGGTTTGTGCCGATGTGGGGCGGCGTCGGCCTCTTCACCCGCCGCCTGTTCCTGCCGACGCTCGCCGCCCTCGAATCAAACCGGCCGGGCAGCTCTCCCGCCCGGCCGTGATGCTGTAAAGAAGACCGAAATCCGTTCGGGGACATCAAGGCTGTCATTTACCCGGGGAGAAGAACCTTGCCGATGGCAGCGCACCAACCGAGCCCCGAGGCGGTCAGCGCCGGATCGAAGTCGTTTCGGATGCTTCGGCTGATGCTTCGAGAAGCCTGCCTGCCGCGGACCTTGTTGCGAACCCCCGAGCCAAGCGCCACGATGGATGCAGCCGAGAGCATTGCCGGCTTTGACGAGCAAGGGACTCTCGCTCTGTTGCCGATCTATTATTTCAATGCGCTGGCGATCGGCCGCTTGGCGCCCTCCGGCGCGCATATCGTCGATCTCGGCTGCGGCACCGGCCGGTTTCTCGCTTATCTGGCGGCGCGCAGGCCCGACCTGCGCATCACCGGCCTCGATTTTGCGCCGGAGATGGTCCGCCTCGGCCAGCGGCATCTTGCCCGCGCGGGCCTCGAGGACAGAGTTCGGCTGATCCATGGCGATATGCGTGAATTCCGCAAGGTGGCGCCGGCCCGCGCCGACCTCATCAGCAGCATCTTCTCGCTGCATCATCTGGCGACCCGCGACGACCTTCTTGCCTGTCTGCGCGAAATCGCCATTGCGATCGATGTCGACCGGGCGCTGCTGTGGATTTTCGACCATGCGCGGCCGCGTCGGCGACGTACCGCCGAGGAGGTGCCGGAAATTTTTACACCCGCTGCGAGCGCGGCTTTTCGCGAGGATTTTCGCAATTCGCTATGCGCGTCTTGGAGCTTTACGGAGCTGGGTGCAGCGCTGGGCGAAACCCTGCCGATCGACTTTCATGCTGCGCGATCGAGGCTGCTTTCGCTGTACCACATCCATTGGATCGGAACCGCACCGGCGGACCAGGCGCGATGGGTCGAAGACCAGGATCTCCGGCCGGCGCTCCGTCGGGAAGCCCAGCTCCTGACGCTACTGTTTCCTCGTAAGCCGCTAAGCCCGGCCCGCGGCCATGCGGTGACAACTATCGCCTGACCTGTCGCATCAAGACCCGTCGGCAAACTTTACAGCTTGCCTGCGCGATCGCGCGGTTGCAACGAGCATCACTCTTTAATTAACTGAAATCATTATGTTTCCCGGAAATGGTACGAATTATGCATGTGAGTTTAAGGCTTTGGTAAAAGCCGGTTTTGAGGGATGCTATGATCAGACAACGACATCTCCTGGCAGGAACAACACTGGCCGTCGCCCTGCTCGCCGGCGGCCGATTGGCGAACGCCGACCCTTTCGTAGCCGCGCCGACCGGGCCCATACTCATTCATCTCAACGACGACGAGCAGATTGCGGGCAATAACGACATAACAGGGCCCAACAACTCGACGCCCTATTCGGCGATAAACACTACTGGAACTGAAGGCAATTGGGGCATCGTTCAGATTTCTAGCATTCAGACAGGTGTCATTCAGAACCCCGTTGGCTCAGACATACAAGCCAGCACGCCGACCGTATTTGTCGACGGTCAAAATGGCGGCCAGCAAATCCTCGGAATCTTCTATGGGGTCCATTTGGATACTCTTGGCAATCCGTCCACCGCGTCGGGCGGCGTCCTTGACCTCTATGGCATCACTGGCACCAACCAGAGCGTCGGCAATGAGGTAACCACCGCCCTCAACCTCGCCAAGCGTACCTCCCAGAGCCAATATACTGGCTTCACCTGCGCCGCCAATTCGGCCAACTGCACGTTCCTGGCTCGGCTCGACTTTGTATACGGGGCAAATACTTTCGCCGATACCAAAACCACGATCGCATCGCCGGTAAATCCGGTTACTACCGACGGCACCGCTCAAAGCTATCTCTCGGTCGATACCACTGATCCGGGCCTATGGTCCTCGACCCTCAACGACAATTTCTTCACGTTGGATCCCAACAACAATCCGCTTCCCGACACTCCTGATATCAGGCTGACCAATAGCTTCGCTCATGGCGGCGCCACGGCTTGGACCATTTCTGGCACCGATATCATCGGATTGCTGAGCAGCGATCCGGGGCGCACAGCCTCGGTTCCGGAACCGGCGTCGCTCGCGCTCCTGGGAACCGCGCTATTGGGTTTCGGCGCATTCGCAAGGCGGCGTTGGCGGAAGTAGCCACCAACGGCCAATAAAGGGCGTCGGATTTCTTTACAGGCATACCGCGGCGGCAGAAGACCCTGCCGCCGCGGCGGCATGCCGCACCCCGAGCGCTAATAGCTCCGCTGCTATGCGGTCAACGCCGGCGGGCTCGGGCGGAGCCCCGACGCGATATCACGACAGCTTAAAGCCGGGGCTCGCGGTGTAAAATTGCCTGACACCCGCCATCAACGCGATCGAGCAGCTGGTTAACACCGAAAGCATTGCCGCGGCGGTGCGGGCGTGGCGTGGTCGGCTCGGCGCTGCGGCGGTGCTCGACGGGGCGGCGGCGCAGCAGCGCTATGGCGCCTGCACGACCGGGGTCGAGCGGGCGATCCCGGCGGCGCTGCGGCCGCGCTCGGTGGATGACGTCGTCGCCATCCTCGGCGTCGCGCGGCAATGCGCGGTGCCGCTCTACCCGATCAGCACCGGACATAATTGGGGCTATGGCAGCGCTGTCCCGGTCACCGAGGGCTGCGTCGTGCTCGACTTGTCGGGGCTCGACGGGATCGTCGATATCGATGCCGAGCTCGGCCTCGTCACCGTCGAGCCCGGCGTCACCCAGCGCGCGCTGCACGAGTTTCTCGACAGAAACCATTTGCCGTTTCTGGTGCCGGTGACCGGCGGCGGCCCCAATTGCAGCCTCCTCGGCAACGCGCTCGAGCGCGGCTACGGCATCACCCCTCATGCCGATCACACCGCCGCGGTCACCGCGATCGAGGCGGTGCTGCCGGACGGCCGAATCTATCGCTCGGCATTGAGCGAGCGCGGCGGCAGCTTGGTCGACCGCGCCTTCAAATGGGGCATCGGCCCCTATCTCGACGGGCTGTTCGCGCAGAGCAATTTGGGCGTTGTCACCCGGATGACGTTGGCGCTTGCCCGGCGGCCCGAGCGGATCGAGGCGTTTTTGTTCGGCGTCGAGCGCGAGGCCGGCCTTGCGGCGGCGGTGCCGGCGGTGCAGCGGGTGCTGCGCGAGCTTGGCGGCGTCGCCGGCGGGGTCAATCTGATGAACAGCCGGCGCATGCTGGCGATGACCGCTCCCTACCCGCGGGCAAGGGTCGGGGGTGACGGCATCCTTTCGCCTGAGACCGTCGCCGAGGTGGCCCGGCAATACCGGATCGCAGCGTGGACCGGGTTCGGCGCGCTCTACGGCACGGCCGAAATGGTGCGCGCGGCGCGCCGTGCGGTCCGGCGCATTCTGCGGCCGGCGGTTGGGCGCCTCGCCTTTGTCACGCCCGGCCGGGCGGCGCGCCTCGACCGGGTGCTGAGCCATGTGCCGCGCCTGCGGCACGGCGCTCTGGCGAGGCGCGCGCGCACCCTCGACCGGGCGATGCAGCTGGTCGCCGGCACACCGAGCGAGGTCGCCCTGCCGCTCGCCTATTGGCAATCGGCGATGCCGGCGGGCGGCGCCGAGCTCGACCCGGCCCGCGACGGCTGCGGCCTGATTTGGTATCCGCCGCTGGTGCCGATGACCGCCGAGCACGTCGCGCGCTATGTCGCGATGGTTGGCGAGGTCTGCGCCGCGCACCAAATCGAGCCGCTGATCACCTTGACCAGCCTCTCCGAGCGCTGCTTTGACAGCTCGGTGCCGCTGCTGTTCGACCGAAGCGAGCCGACCGCGGCGGCGCGCGCCCAATCCTGCTACCGCGCGCTGCTCGAACGCGGCCGACGCGAAGGCTTTCTGCCCTACCGGCTGAGCGCGCACGAGATGGGCTGGCTGACCGCCGCAGATGCGCCCTGCTTTGACCTCGCCGCGGCGATCAAAGCGGCGGTGGACCCGGCCGGCATCATCGCCCCCGGACGCTATATTCGGCTGCCGCCCGAAGCCCGCTGAGCCAAACCTGGTTTGGGCCTGGCGCAATCGCCGCTGATACCCCTATCCGAGCTGTAGGGAATTATTCATCCCTCTGCCTCAGGTTGGGCCTCGGGGGGACGCCAACCGGTTTCGGGTAATCGCCGATGATGCTCCCGGCCATGGCGGATTTCATCGCCACCTACGACCGGTATTTCGCGGTGGTCCGCGCCACCACCGCCGAACAGCTCGATCTCGCCCATCGCCTGCGCTATCAGGTCTATTGCGTCGAAAACCGCTTCGAGGACCCGACGCTGCACCGCGACGGACGCGAGATCGACGAGGATGACGACCGCGCCGCGCACGCGCTCTTAGTGCACCGGCCAAGCGGCGCCGCCGCGGGCACGGTGCGCCTGATCATGCCGTTGCTCGATCAGCGGCGGCGGCCGTTGCCGATCGAGCGCGCGGTGGGCCCGGCGGTGTGGCTGCAATCGGGTCCGCTGCCGTCGCCGATGATCGCCGAGGTCTCGCGCTTTGCCGTCTCCAAAAGCTTTCGCCGGCGTCATGGCGACGGCAACTATGCGGAAGCCGGTTTGTCCCGCCCGCCTGAGGGTGTGGCGACGGTCGACCGGCGGTTTATGCCGTTCATCACCTTTGGGCTATTGCGGGCGGTGCTCGGCATCTGTCTGGAGCACGGCATCGTTCATCTGGCGGCAATGATGGAGCCGGCGCTGCTGCGGCTGTTGTTCCGGCTCGGGCTCGTGTTCGAGCCGCTGGGTGGCCTGGTCGAGCACCACGGTTTGCGCCAGCCTTGCGTGGCGCGGCTCGCCGACCTGACCCGCCGGTCGCGTGAGGAGGCCAGCCTGTTGTGGCATTATGCCGACCGGGAGATCGCCGAGGGTGGGGCGGCTCGCGCCGCCGTCGGCGGCCGGCAAACCCGGCCGGCATAGCCGCGGCGGCGAGCCGGCTGCCAGCGGCCGTCGCGCAACTTTGCGGCACCCCGCCGCGATCACGGCGACCGAGGGAACTCGCTGCGCAGACTGCGTGCGGCGGCTTGCCGCAATGGGTTGGGCCGGTTGTGAGGCGGCTCGGCGATGGTGTAGGGTCGGCGCGCGGCCGGGGGATTCCATGCGCCGCGGCCGGGGTCGGGCGGCATTTACCCGATGACCTTGCCCAGGCGGGCCTCGCCTAACAAATGCGGGCGGTGCGAGCGGCAGGCCGGAACGGATCGGGGGCGCAAGACAGATGGCCGGGTTGCAGAGGTTGGCGACGACGCGACGTGGGCCGCTATCCCTGGCCGGGTTGGCCCTGGCCGGGTTGGCCCTGGCTGGGCTGGTGCGGGCCGGGCGGGCGGTGGCCGGGCGGGCGGTGGCCGGGCTGGCGCTGGCGGCGGTCGCCTGCGGGGCGCTCGCGCCGATCGCTCGGGCGGACGAGCCGCATCCCTGGCAGCTTGGCTTTCAGCGCGCCGCCACCCCGGTCGAGGCGCGGCTCGAGGCGTTCAACAACGAGCTGACCATCATCATCGCTCTGATCACCGTCTTTGTCCTGGGGCTGCTGCTTTATACGATCGTGCGCTTCCACCACCGGCGCCATCCGGTGCCGACGCATACCGAGCACAATCTGGTCCTCGAAATCCTGTGGACCGTGATCCCGGTGGTGATCCTGGTGATCATCGCCGTGCCGTCGTTCAAGCTGATGTATTACATGGCCGGGGTGCCAAAGCAGGCGATGACGATCAAGGTGACCGGGCACCAATGGTACTGGTCCTATGCCTATCCCGACCAGGGCGGGCTAACTTTCGACAGCAATATCGTGCAAGAGGCCAATCTGAAGCCGGGCCAGCCGCGGCTCTTGACCGTCGATAACCCGCTGGTGGTGCCGGTCGATACCAACATCCGGGTGTTGATCACCTCGACCGATGTGATGCACGACTGGTTCGTGCCGTCCTTTGGCGTGCAGGAATATGCGATCATCGGCCGCATCAACGAGAGTTGGTTCAACGTCGAGCGCCCGGGCACCTATCGTGGCCAGTGCGACCAGCTGTGCGGTCTCAACCACGCCTTTATGCCGATCGAGGTCAAGGCCGTGCCCAAGGACGAGTTCCAGCGCTGGCTGGTCGGCGCCAAGAAGCAATTCGCGCATGATGACAGCGGCGGCGGCGCGGTGCGCGTCGCCGCTGCGGTCGGGTCGGCGGGCGCCGCCCGCTCCGGCGCCGCCGGAAACTGAAAGCAAAAGGGATCGAGAATGGCTTATCCGCCAGCTTCGGATGCCGATCTTGCCGCCTATGGCCATGGCGCCAAGCCGGGCTTCTTCATCCGCTGGTTCTGCTCCACCAACCACAAAGACATCGGCACGCTCTATCTGATCTTTGCGATCAGCGCCGGGGTCATCGCCGGCGCGCTGTCGGTGACGATGCGCACGCAGCTGCTGCATCCGCACAACACGGTCATCACCGATCATCAGGTCTACAACGTCATCGTCACCGCGCACGGGCTGATGATGATCTTTTTCACGATCATGCCGGCGATGATGGGCGGGTTTGGCAACTGGATGGTGCCGCTGATGATCGGCGCGCCCGACATGGCCTTCCCGCGCATGAACAATGTCAGCTTCTGGCTGCTCGTCCCGTCCTTTGCGCTGCTGGTCGGGTCGATGTTTGTCGGTCAGGGCGCCGGCACCGGCTGGACGCTCTACCCGCCGCTGTCGGATATCGGGCAGCCGGGGCCGTCCGTCGACATGGTGATCTTTGCGCTGCATCTGGCCGGCGCCTCGTCGATCCTGGGGGCGATCAATTTCATCACGACGATCTTCAACATGCGCGCCCCCGGCATGACCATGTTCAAGATGCCGCTGTTTGTGTGGGGGGTGCTGGTCACCGCCTTTATGCTGGTGATGGCGCTGCCGGTGCTGGCCGGGGCGATCACGATGCTGCTGACCGACCGCAATTTCGGCACCACTTTCTTCAAGCCGTCAGGCGGCGGCGACCCAATCCTGTTCTTGAACCTGTTCTGGTTCTTTGGCCATCCCGAAGTCTACATCATGATCATCCCGGGTTTCGGCATGATCAGCCAGGTGGTCTCGACCTTCTCGAAAAAGCCGATCTTTGGCTATGTCGGCATGGTGATGGCGATCCTGGCGATCGGCGTGCTCAGCACGGTGGTTTGGGCGCACCACATGTTCACGACCGGGATCTCGATCGATGCGCGCGCCTATTACACCGCGGCGACGATGGTCATCGCGGTGCCGACCGGGATCAAAATCTTCTCGTGGATCGCGACGATGTGGGGCGGCTCGGTCGAGCTCAAGACGCCGATGCTGTTCGCCATCGGCTTCATCTTTTTGTTTACGATCGGCGGCGTCACCGGAGTGGTTTTGGCCAATGCCGGCGTCGATTTTTCACTGCACAACACCTATTACGTGGTCGCGCATTTTCATTACGTGTTGTCGCTCGGGGCGGTGTTCTCGCTGTTCGCCGCATTCTATTACTGGATCGGCAAGATGTCCGGCCGGACTTATAACGAGACATTTGGCAAAATCCATTTCTGGACGACGTTCATCGGTGTCAACCTGACCTTCTTCCCGATGCACTTTCTCGGGGTCGCCGGGATGCCGCGGCGCATCGCCGATTACCCGGATGCGTTCGCCGGCTGGAACTTCGTGGCCTCGATCGGCTCCTACATCTCCTATGCTTCGACCCTGTTCTTTGTCTTTATCGTGTTCCACACCTTGTTCGCCGGGCGGCGGGTCGGAGCGAATTACTGGGGCGAGGGAGCAACGACGCTCGAATGGAGCGTGTCGTCGCCGCCGCCGTTCCACAGCTTCGACGAAATCCCGGTGGTTCATTAGTCGATCGTTCAGCTCATCCGTTCAGCAAGGAGCGCAGACCCAGTGTCGCAATTGCTCGAGGCCCGCCCGGCCGACGCCACCCGGCTAGCGGCGCCGCCGCTGGCGGCGTTCGGCGACTATGTCGAAATCCTGAAGCCGCGGGTCATGTCGCTGGTGGTCTTTACCGGGGTGGTCGGGCTCGCCGTGGCGCCGGGGCATCTTCATCCGGTGCTCGCCGCTTGTGGCGGTGCTGTGCATTGCGGTCGGCGCTGGCGCTGCTGGCGCCATCAACATGTGGTACGACCGCGATATCGACGCGATCATGCGCCGCACCGCCGGGCGGCCGTTGCCGGCCGGCCGGATGGCGCCGGGCGAGGCGCTCGGCTTTGGCGTCGTGCTGGGCGTCGGCGCGGTATTGCTGATGGGGCTGGCAGTCAACTGGGTGGCCGCCGGATTGCTGGCGCTGACGATCGGTTTCTACGTTTTTGTCTATACGATCTGGCTGAAGCGGCGCACCCCGCAAAACATCGTGATCGGCGGCGCCGCCGGCGCGCTGCCGCCGATGATCGGCTGGGCGGCGGTGACCGGTGGGCTCGGCTGGGGTGCCATCGCGCTGTTCGCGATCATCTTTTTGTGGACGCCGCCGCATTTCTGGGCGCTGTCGCTGTACCGCACCGAGGACTACGCCAAGGCCGGCGTGCCGATGCTGCCGGTCGTTGCCGGGCCGCGCCAGACCAAGCGCCAGATGCTGATCTATACTCTGATGCTGTGGCCGGCTGCCTTGGCGCCGTGGCTGCTCGGTGTCGCGGGTTGGCTCTATGGTGTGCCGGCGCTGCTGTTAAGCATGGCCTTCACCGGTGCCGCGATCCAGGTCTGTCGTGACAACGGCGACCGCAGTGCCCGCCGCATGTTCGCGTTTTCGCTGCTCTATCTGTTTCTCGTGTTCAGCCTGCTGCTGCTCGGTCACGCGGGCGCGGGCTGGGTGTGATGGGAATGGATTTGCGGGGCACGAGCAACAAGGCCCTGCGCGCGCGCAACCGCGTGCTCCTCGCCGTGTTCGTGACGCTGGCGGTGGCGCTTTACGCCGCCACCCTGCTGCGCATCCTGGCCTAGGGCATGGCGATCCATTGCCGTTCGATGCCGCCCCAGCGCGCTTCCATAAAATGAACCATTGAGGCCCGAACCTCGTGAGCGAGATGCATTCCATCAGCGAGACGCACGGGGCGCATGCCCTGCATGCCGCGCCAAAGCACCCCTATCACCTGGTCGCGCCGAGCCCTTGGCCGATCCTTGGCGCGGTCGCCGCCGGTCTCGCCTTTGGCGGCGGCATTCTCTACCTGCATGGCGACAGCTGGCCGCTGATGATCATCGGCATGCTGTGCATTCTGGCGATCATGGCCGTGTGGTGGCGCGACGTCATCCGCGAGGCGACCTTTCAAGGCTATCACACGCCGATCGTGCAGCTTGGCCTGCGCTATGGCATGGCGCTGTTCATCTTTTCCGAGGTGATGTTCTTCGTCGCCTTTTTTTGGGCGTTCTTTTCGTCGGCCCTGTTTCCGGTCGGCGGGGTGTGGCCGCCAAAAGGAATCGCACCCTCCGACCCACTGGTGTTCCCGTTCCTATTGACCTTGGTGCTGCTGCTGTCCGGCACGACCGTGACTTGGGCGCACCATGCGCTGCTCGAAAGCGACCACAGCGGGCTGGTGCGCGGCCTGGTGGTGACCGTGCTGCTCGGATTGTGCTTCACCTCGTTGCAGGCCTTCGAATACAGCAATGCCGAGTTTCACTTCACCGGCGGCATCTATCCATCGACCTTTTTTATGGCCACCGGGTTTCACGGCTTCCACGTCATCGTCGGGACGACGTTTCTGTTCATCTGCCTGTGCCGGGCGTGGGCCGGGCATTTCAAGCCGGACCACCATTTCGGCTTTGAGGCGGCGGCGTGGTATTGGCACTTCGTCGATGTGGTATGGCTGTTCCTGTTCGTCTGCATCTATATTTGGGGCAGCGGCGGCGCCACCTACGCTACCGGGCCCGGCTGATCGCCGCCGCGATGCCGTTGACGCGAGCACGGTGCGGCGGTTCCCGGCCGCTCTGATCGGGCGGCGCTATAATGATCCGGTCGGCCTCCCGCGGCACCGCTGAGTGGCCGGCCGGGATCATCGGGTTCCGCCCGCGATTCTGGCCGACCATTATTGCCGTGCCGATCGTGCTGCTGTGTCTTGGGCTCGGCGTATGGCAGGTCCAGCGGCTCTCCTGGAAGGAAGGGCTGATCGCTGCCCGGGCGGCGGCGGTTGCCGCACCCGCGGCACCGGCGCCGCAAAGCGGCTCGCAGGCGCGCGGCATGGAATTCCATCACGTCACCGACAAGGGCGTGCTGCTGAACGGCAAGGAAAACTTTCTCGCCGCCACCGCGGCGGACGGGCAAGCCGGTTTTCAGGTGCTGACCCCGTTGCGCGAGGCCGATGGCCGCATCGTCTTTATCAACCGCGGGTTTGTGCCGGCGGCGCTCAGGGATCGGGCAAAGCGGATCGCCGGCGAGCCGGCCGGCATCGTGCGGATCGCAGGGTTGCTTCGGCTGCCGCGGGATCGATCGCCCAACTGGTTCGTCCCCGACAATCGACCCGATCTGAACTATTGGTTCTGGGTCGATCTGCCGGCGATGGCCGAGGCCGACCGGCTCCATCACGTTGCATCCTTTTATATCGATGCCGATGCCGCGCCCAATCCGGGCGGCTGGCCGAAGGGCGGCGTCACCCGCCTCGCATTGCCCAACAACCACCTGCAATATGCGATCACGTGGTTTTCCCTGGCGGTTGCGATGATCGTCATCTATGTCCTGTTTCATCGTCGCAACCCGGAGCGCGGATGACCGCCTATCAGCAGCTGGAAGCGCGATTTCGCCGGCTGGGCGCGCTCGACGAGGCATTGGGTGTGCTCAATTGGGACAGCGCCACGATGATGCCGCCGGGCGGTGCCGCAACCCGCGCCGAGCAGCTGGCCGGCCTCGCCCGGCTCGCCCACGAGCAGCTGACCGCCACCGAGATCGGCGACCTGCTGGCCGAGGCCGAAGGCGAGAGCGGCGCGCTCGATGCGTGGCAGCGCGCCAACCTGCGCGAGATGGCGCGGCGCCGCAGCCACGCGACGGCACTGCCGGCCTCGTTGGTGGAAACCGTCTCGCGGGTGTCGTGCGCCTGCGAAACGGCATGGCGCAAGGCCCGTCCGGAAAACGACTTCGCCGCAATCCTGCCGTTGCTCGATGAGATGCTGCGCCTGCAGCGCGAGGTTGCTGCCGCCAAGGCCGAGCGCCTCGGGGTGAGCCCCTACGAGGCCTTGCTAGACCGCTACGAGCCGGGCGGCTCGGTCGCATCGATCGACCGCTTGTTCGACGCAATCGCGACGTTTCTGCCTGATCTGATCGAAAATGTGCTGGCGCGCCAAGCCATTCTGGCACCGCTGCCGTGTGTAGCGGGCCCGTTTCCGATCGAAGCGCAGCGCCGCGCCGCGGTGCGGCTGATGCAGGCGGTGGGCTTTGATTTTGCCCATGGCCGGCTCGACACCAGCGCGCATCCGTTTTGCAGCGGCGCGCCCGATGATGTGCGGATCACCACCCGCTATGACGAAGGTGATTTCGGCAAGGCGCTGATGGGGGTGCTGCACGAGACTGGGCACGCGCTCTACAAGCGCAATTTGCCGGCGCAGTGGCGCCTGCAGCCGGTGGGCGCCGCCCGCGGCATGGCGGTCCACGAGAGCCAGTCCTTGCTGCTCGAAATGCAGTGCTGCCGCAGCCCGGCCTTTATGAGCTTTGCCGCGCCGGTGCTGCGCGAGGCGTTCGCGGCCGACGGCCCTGGCTGGGGGGCCGAGGCGCTTTACCGCCGGCAGATCAGGGTCAGCCGCAGCCTGATCCGGGTCGAGGCCGACGAGGTCACTTATCCCGCACATGTGATCCTGCGCTACCGCCTCGAGCAGGCGATGATCGCCGGCGACCTGCTCGCCAGGGAGCTGCCGGGCGCCTGGGCCGATGGGATGCGCGCGCTGCTCGGCGTCGCCCCCGACACCGACCGCGACGGTTGCCTGCAGGACATCCATTGGTATGACGGCTCGTGGGGCTATTTCCCGACCTACACGCTAGGCGCGCTGATCGCGGCGCAACTGTTCGAGGCGGCGCGCGAGGCGATCCCCGAGCTGATGGCCACGATCGCGGCCGGAGAGTTCGCGCCGCTCTTCGCCTGGCTGCGCGCGCGGGTGCACAGCCGGGGCTCGCTTTTATCGACGGCCGAGCTGGTCGAGGAAGCCACCGGGCAGCCGCTCGGCATCGCCAGCTTTGAGCGCCACTTGCGCCGCCGCTATCTCGCCGGCGGCAACGAACCCGCGACCGCAGTGTTAACCGGGGCATCGAATTAGCTAGCTTTGGGGGAGCTCGTGCTCGACACCGCCGCTCAAATCTTATCCGGCGGCGCGGATCGCCAGATTGCGCTCGACCGGTTCGAGGCCGTGCGGCGCGACAGCGAAGCGCTCGCCGTCAATCTGACGCCGGAGGACCAGTCGATCCAGTCGATGCCCGATGCCAGCCCGACAAAATGGCACCTGGCGCACACGACCTGGTTTTTCGAGACGTTTGTGCTGAGCCGGCTCGATCCCGAATACCGGGCTTTCGACCCGGCCTTCGCCTATTTGTTCAACTCCTATTACGAGGCGGTCGGCCCACGGCACCCGCGCCCGGAGCGCGGCTTGCTGTCGCGGCCGACGGTCGATGTGGTCGGCGCCTATCGCGACCATGTCGGCGCCGCGATGGCCCGCTTTATCGGTCGCGCACCCGAGCCCGCCTGGGGCGAGGCGGCTCCGCTACTCGAGCTCGGCGCGCATCACGAGCAGCAGCATCAAGAACTGCTGCTGATGGACATCAAGCATGTGTTTTCGATCAATCCGCTGTTGCCCGCCTATCACGCGCCGCAGCCCCAGATCACCGCTTCGACAGCTCCGCCCGGTTGGTTCGACCATGGCGGCGGGTTGGTTGAGATCGGCCATTGCGGCCCCGGTTTCGCCTTCGACAACGAGACGCCGCGGCACAAGGTTTGGCTCGAGCCGTTCCGCCTCGCGGCACGCCCGGTGAGCTGCGGCGAATACCTTGAATTCATCGAGGCGGGCGGCTACCGGCAGCCGGAATTCTGGTTGTCCGACGGCTGGGCGACGGTGCAGCAGCAGGGCTGGGAGGCGCCGCTCTACTGGCAGCGCGAGGAGGGCCACTGGTCGATCTTCACCCTTTCCGGTAAGCGCCTGCTCAACCCGTCCGAGCCGGTTTGCCATGTCAGCTTCTTCGAGGCCGACGCCTTTGCCAAATGGGCCGGGAAGCGGCTGCCAAGCGAGGCCGAATGGGAGATCGCGGCCGAAGGCGTGCGGGTTTCCGGCAATTTCGCCGACCGCCGCCTATTTCACCCGTGCGCCGAGCGCGCCGGCCAGGCGCCCGAAAGCAGCGGCGCATTGCCGCGCCAGATGTTCGGTGATGTTTGGGAATGGACGGCGAGCCCCTATATCCCCTATCCGCGCTTTCGCGCCGCTGCGGGTGCGGTCGGCGAGTACAACGGCAAGTTCATGTGCAACCAGATGGTGCTGCGCGGCGGCGGCGCCGTCACCCCGGCCGGTCACCTGCGGGCGACCTATCGCAACTTTTTCCCGCCCGCTTCGCGCTGGGCATTTTCCGGGTTGCGGCTCGCGGAGGATATTTAATGAGGGATGGTTCGCGCTTTGCCTTTTATGATCTGGCGCCCGGGGAGGAGAGCTTTCGTGACGCGGTGCTGAACGGTCTCGCTCGGCCGCGCAAGGCGATCCCGTGCAAATTCTTCTACGACGCCCGCGGCTCCGCGCTGTTCGAGGAGATCTGCCGGCTTCCCGAATATTACCCGACCCGCACCGAGATCGCGATCCTGGAAGAAAACGCCAGCGAGATCGCGGCCCAGATGGGCGCGCGCTGCCGGGTCATCGAGTTTGGCAGCGGCGCCAGCGACAAAGCTCGCATCCTGCTCCAGGCGCTCGACCGGCCGGCCGCCTATGTGCCGGTCGACATCTCGCGCGAGCACCTGCGCGAGGCCGCAGCATCGCTTGCCGATGATTTCCCGGAGCTGCCGGTCATCGCGGTCTGCGCCGACTATACCGGGCCGTTTGCATTGCCTGCGCTGCCCGGCCCCAGCGGCAAGCGCGTCGGCTTCTTTCCGGGCTCGACGATCGGCAATTTCGAGCCCGACGCGGCCCGGCGGTTTCTGGCGAACTGCGCACGGATCCTCGGTCCCGGCGGCGAGATGCTGATCGGGGCCGACCTGAAAAAGGACCCGCACACCCTCGAGGCCGCCTACAACGACCGAGCCGGGGTGACCGCCGCCTTCAACCTCAACCTATTGGAGCGGATCAACCGCGAGCTCGATGGCGATCTCGACCTTGACCGGTTCGAGCACCTGGCCTTTTACAGCGAAGCCCAAGGACGGGTTGAAATCTACGTCCGCAGCCTCGCCGACCAGCAGGCTGCGATCGCCGGCCGGCACATCGCCTTTGCCGCCGGCGAGCTGATCCATACCGAGTATTCGTATAAATATTCGGTGCCCGAATTCCGCGCGCTGGCGGCGACCGCCGGCTTTCGCCCAGTCGACACCTGGACCGACCCAGCCGAGCTGTTCAGCGTTCACTATTTCCGGCTACGTTGACCGATCCGCCGTATGGGCCGCCGGCTTACGGTTCGGGCTCGCGGTCGGCGCTCGGCGCCGCGGCGAGAAAGCCCGGCAGATCCCGCCAGCCATAGGCGATGGCTTCGACCGGGCCGCCGCCGACGGCGATCGCCTTGCGGCTGACCTGGTGGCCGCCCAGCCGCTCGTAAAAGAACCGGCTCGGATTGTCGCGCAATACCCAGACGATCGCAGCGTCAAGGCCCGACGCGGCGAGCCGTCGGAACAGCGCAATCAACAGGCGCCGGCCGATGCCTTGATTCTGCCGATCGGGCATCACATAAAGCGTAAATACCTCGCCCGGGAAGTGCCGCTCACCGCGGCTCGGGCCGCAGCTGCCAAAACCGAGAATGTTGCCCGCCCGATCGACGGCGACGCGGACGTCGCCAGGCTCGCGCTGGATCACCATCCGCCAGCCGATCTCGCGCCGCCGCGCCGACAGCCCGACCAGATATGAGCTTGACAGCATCCCGGCGTAGGTCGCGCGCCAGGTCTCGACGTCGAGCCGGGCAATGCTGACCGCATCTCCCGGCCACGCCGGGCGGATCGTGATCTCGTCCATCACCCTCATTGTGCCCGGTTTCGCCCGGCGGCGGGAGAGGCTGTGCGCGGTGGCGAACAATGTGCTATGACCGGCAAGGTTGGCTGCGCCGGGAGCGTTCCGATGCTTAGCGAGTATTTCGCGACCCTCGCGTGCTACAATGCCTGGGCCAACCGCCAGCTCTATCAGGCCTGTGCGGCGCTGAGCGAGGAGGAATATCTGCGCGCCCGGCCCTCGGCGTTTGGCTCGCTGCATGCGGCCTTGAACCACGTTCTTGTTGCCGACCGCATCTGGATCGCGCGGATCGAAGGTCGCGCCCCGCCGAACCTTCGCCTCGACCAGATTCTCTATGCCGATTTGATTGGCCTGAAGGTGGCCCGCTCGGCCGAAGACGCGCATCTGCGCAACCTCGTAGAGGGCATATCCGAAGGTGTGCTGGATCAGCCGCTGATCTATCGCGATGCGCAGGGCGACCGGCGCAACGCGCCGTTGCGCCTGGTGCTCGCTCATCTCTTCAATCATCAGGCCGAGCATCGCGGCGTGGCGCGGCTATTGCTGTCTCAGACCGGCGTGGCCCCGCCGCCTCTCGACCTGATCCGGTTTGTCCAGGAACAAGGTGCGGCACCTGCCATTTAGGCCGTGGCACTCGCGTAACGGCGCAGCTATGGTGAGGCCATGACGATCTGCGGTTATACGGGTTTTGGCCTGTTGGCGACGTTGGTTCTGCTGACGGCATCGCCGGGCCGCGCTGAGACAGTGAAAAAGCACGCGGCGCCAAAGCATCCTGGCGCGACCGCGACGGCGCAGCGGATCGGCGGCGCCGGCCCGTGGAGCGCCTATCTCTACAATGGGAAATCTGGGCCGGTGTGCTATCTCGCCGGCGCTCCGCAAAAGAGCGAGCCGGCGAAATTTAAGCGCAAGCCGCCCTCGGCGACGGTGACCCATCGCCCGCGGGAGAACGTGTTCAACGTGGTGAACTTCGACGAGGGCTATCCGCTGAAGCCGGGCAGCGACGCCTCGCTCGATATCGACGGGGCCAAGTTCGATCTCTTCACCAAGGACAACGGCGCCTGGTCGCGCACCGCCGATACCGACAAGGCGATCGTCGAGGCGATGGTCAAGGGCCGCACGGCGGTGATCACCGGCACTGCCGCGAAAGGCCCGACCACCACCGACACCTATTCTCTCGCCGGATTCACCCAGACCCTGGCCCTGATCGACAAGGCCTGCGGCGTCAAGCGCTGACCAGCGGGGTGGCGATGCGGCTGCGCCGGGGCCATATCGGCCAATAATGTCCACCGACCCCGCCATCAGCGAGCGACGCAGCAATCTCGTCGGGCTCGGTCGCGCCGAGCTGGCCGCCGAAATTGCCGCAATCGGCGCCGAGCCGTTCCGCGCGCGCCAGCTGTGGCACTGGATCTATTATCGCGGCGCCAGCGATTTCGCCCAGATGACCTCGCTGTCGAAGGCCTTTCGCGACCGTCTCGCTGCGCGCTTCGAGCTGTGCCGGCCAGCGGCCTCGCGGGTGCTCTGCTCGGTCGATGGCACACGCAAATGGCTGTTGCGCTTCGCCGACGGGCAGGAGGTCGAGACGGTGCACATCCCCGAGGAGGATCGCGGCACCCTGTGCGTCTCCGCGCAGGTCGGCTGCACCCTAAACTGCACCTTCTGCCATACCGGCACGCAGCCCTTGGTGCGAAATCTCGGGCCGGCGGAGATTGTCGGGCAGGTCATGGTCGCGCGCGATGCGCTCGGCGAATGGCCGTCGCCGCCAAATAGAGCTGCGCCAAGTGAGGCGGGCAACGAGCGGCAGGTGACCAACATCGTGCTGATGGGGATGGGCGAGCCGCTTTACAATTTCGACAACGTGGCGGCCGCGCTGAAGATCGTGATGGACCCCGAAGGCTTGTCGATCTCGCGGCGCAAGATCACCTTGTCGACCGCCGGGGTGGTGCCGATGATCCGGCGCTGCGGCGCGGAGCTCGCGGTCAACCTTGCGATCTCATTACATGCGGTGCGCGACGAGATTCGCGACCGCCTGGTGCCGCTCAACCGCAAATACCCGATTTCCGAGCTGCTCGACGCCTGCCGCTCCTATCCGGGCAGCAGCAACGCGCGGCGCATCACCTTTGAGTACGTGATGCTGGATGGGGTCAACGACAGCCCGGCCGATGCGCGAGAGCTGGTGCGGCTATTGGCCGGCATCCCGGCCAAGGTCAATCTGATCCCGTTCAACCCCTGGCCCGGCGCACCCTACGAATGCTCGACCGAGGCGACGATCGCGGCGTTCTCCGACATCGTCTTCGCCGCCGGCTATTCGGCCCCGGTGCGCACTCCGCGCGGCCGCGACATTCTGGCCGCCTGCGGCCAGCTCAAATCGGCCAGCGTCAGGCTGCGCCGCAGCGCGCGCGAGCAGGCGGCGCTGCCCGTCTCCTGATATTTCGCTGTTTCGTGCTGTACTCGCTTCTCGGATGCGCGCTCGCCGCTTACGGCGGCATCGTTGTCGGGCTCTTTCTGCTGCAGCGCCGGCTGCTCTATCACCCCGGCCGGTTGCGCCCGGAGCTGGCCGATCTTGCCATGCTCGGGGTGCGCGAGGTTGAACTCGCCACCGTCGACGGTCTTGTCCTGTGTTCGTGGTACCTGCCGCCGCGCGCCGGCCGTCCGGTCATCGCCTATTTTCATGGCAATGGCGGCCATATCGGCTATCGCACCGAGCGGCTGCGCCGATTGGCCCGCGACGGGTTGGGGGTGCTGCTCGTCGAATATCGCGGCTATGCCGGCAATCCCGGCGTTCCGAGCGAACGCGGCTTGTTCGCGGACGGCGAGGCGGCGCTCGATTTTCTCGGTCGTGAGGGGATCCCACCGCACCGCATCGTGGTGTGGGGAGAATCGCTCGGATCGGGTGTCGCCGTCTACCTCGCGGCGCGGCGCCAGATCGCCGCGGTGATCCTCGAAGCGCCGTTTACCAGCGTCAGCGCCGCCGCCCAGCTTCACTATCCGTTTGTGCCGGCAGCACTGATGGTGCGCGACCGGTTCAACTCGCGCTCGCGCATCGGCCGCATCAGTGCGCCGCTGTTGATCCTGCACGGCGAGCGCGACCGGGTCGTCCCGGTGCGCATGGGCCGCGCATTGCTCGCCGCGGCGACGGCGCCAAAGGAAGGCTGGTTTTCACCCGCGGCCGGCCACGAAAACCTGGTTCAGTTCGGCGCCCTCGAAGTGGCCGTTTCGTTTATCGAGCGCCGGGTCGGCGGCGCCGCCCCCGAAGCAATTGCCGCGGGCGGGGATGTCGATTAGGACGGCGCGGTCGGCACAAAGGGGCAAAGCGATGGCGGATGCGGTCAGAAAAGTGGTCCTCGCCTATTCGGGCGGGCTCGACACCTCGGTGATCCTGCGCTGGCTGCAAGAGGCCTATCGCTGCGAGGTCGTCACCTTCACCGCCGATCTCGGCCAGGGCGAGGAATTGGCGCCGGCGCGGCAAAAGGCCGAATTGCTCGGCGCCGCGCAAATCTTTGTCGACGATCTGCGCGAGGAGTTTGTGCGCGATTTCGTCTTTCCGATGTTCCGCGCCAACGCCCTTTACGAGGGCGCCTATCTGCTCGGCACCTCGATCGCCCGGCCGCTGATCGCCAAGCGCCAGATCGAGATCGCCCGCATCGTCGGCGCCGACGCGGTCGCCCACGGCGCCACCGGCAAGGGCAACGACCAGGTGCGCTTCGAGCTTGGCTATTACGCGCTGGCCCCCGACATCAAGGTCATTGCCCCCTGGCGCGAATGGGATTTGACCTCGCGCACGCGGCTCCTCGATTACGCCGACCGGCACCAGATCCCGATCGCCCGCGACAAGCGCGGCGAGGCGCCGTTTTCGGTTGATGCCAATCTGTTGCACGTCTCGGCCGAAGGGAAGGCGCTCGAAGACCCGTGGGCCGAGCCCGAGGAGTTCGTGTTCAGCCGCACCGTGGCGCCCGAGGCCGCGCCCGGCACGCCGCAATATGTCGAGATCGCCTTTGCGCGCGGCGACCCGATTGCGGTGGACGGCGAGGCGCTGTCGCCGGCGGCATTGCTGACCCGGCTGAACGAAATCGGCGGTAGGCACGGGATCGGCCGGCTCGACCTGGTCGAGAACCGTTTTGTCGGCATGAAATCGCGCGGCGTTTATGAAACCCCGGGCGGCACGATCCTACTGGCGGCGCATCGCGGCATCGAAAGCCTGACCCTCGACCGCGGTGCGGCGCACCTGAAGGACGAGCTGATGCCGCGCTACGCCGAGCTGATCTACAACGGCTTCTGGTTCTCGCCCGAGCGGGAGATGCTGCAGGCGCTGATCGACCGCAGCCAGGAAAACGTTGAAGGCGTGGTCCGGCTCAAGCTCTACAAGGGCGCGGCGCGCGTCGTCGGCCGCAAATCGCCGAAGAGCCTCTACAGCCAGGCCCACGTCACCTTCGAGGAAGACGCCGTCTACGACCAGCGCGACGCCGAAGGCTTCATCAAGCTCAACGCCCTGCGCCTGCGCCTCGCCGCAAGGCGGGATCGCTAACCGTCACTCCACGTCTTGCACGCGGATATCAAGGCATTTGCCGATTACCCGCAGCGCCTGGTCGATGTGCTCAATCGCGGAGCGGTGATTTAGATCGAAGAGCCTGTCTACCTGGGGTCCGTGCCAGCCGAGACGGCGCCCCAACTCCGCCTTGGAGACGCCAGCCGCGCGCACCGCGCGATAAAGCTCGACCTTGGCAATAGTGAGTGGCGGCAGCCGAACGAATTTGCGGCTCAACTCGGGCGAGGGTGCGCCATCTGGGACACCGAGCCAGCGCTGGAGGAACCCTGTCGGCCGATGGGCCAGCACGGAGGAAGCTTGAACGTCGCTGCGCTCGACGATGCTGGCGGCTAGCACTTCTTCAATTGACCGGTCGGGCGTGGCGGAGGAAGCTGCCACACCCTCTCGGGTCCAAAGTCTTTCGGCGAGCGCCTCCAAAATTGCCTGCTGGGGTGTCATCGAGGGCGCAGGGATATCCTCGCGATGAGCGATCCTGGCGGCAAGCGCTTCCTCGATCGCATCGGTGGCGCGCCCGATCGCGTCCTCCTCGTCTTCGCCGAAGGTGGCGACCTCTGGCAGGTCCGGGCATGTGATTAAGACAGTGCCATTGTCGTCGGGCGTGAGAGCCACAGAGTACATGATTAGTTGCCTTGTCTAAGCCTAGTCGAGTATCCAGATCTTTTTTGATTTTGTTTACCAGACCAGCACCCAATTCTTTGCTGCTGCCGTGCATCGGGAGTTGCGAACGCCGGTCGTCGCGGATTACGGTCAAATGACCGCTCCCGCCCTTGTAAGTCTCGAAGGTGCAGCCTTGCTTTGCCAGCCACCGGCGAAGCTCGCGTGACGTCATCAGCGCAACACAAATGTTGTGCTGACAACCCGGCGGCGCAAGTGCGATACGAGCCGGCTTCCTATTGGCTGTGACGGTGTGCGTCGAGCCAACCGAGCATGATGCGGTTGAAGGCGGCAGGGGCTTCGACGTTGGGGAAATGACGCATGCCGGCGATCTCCTCGTAGCGGGCATCGGGGACGAGGCCGGCGAGGCGGCGGTTGTCGCTGGCGGGGGTGCCGGCGTCGTGCTCGCCGCAGACCACCAGCAGCGGCAGCCGCAACGCGGGTAGCCGGGCGGTGAAGTCGAAATCGAGGATCGCTGCCGAGCAGCCGAGATAGCCGGCGGGCGTGGTGCCGACCACCGTGTCGCGCAATTGCTGCCAGCGGCCGGGGTTGTTTGCCCGAAACGCCGGGCTCAGATAGCGGTCCATGCTGGCTTCGGCGATCGGCGCCAGCGAGTTGGCCTGGCGCACCGCCGCCATCCGCGGCCCCCAGGTCTCGGCCGCACCCGGCGGGCTCGCGGGCAGGGTGTCGCACCACAAGGCCGAGATCAACCTGTGCCCGTGCTCGAGGGCGAAGGCCTGGCCGATCATGCCGCCGATCGACAGCCCGATATAGTGCACCCGGGCAAAGCCGAGCGCCTCGAGCACCGCCGCGACATCGCCGGCAAGCTCGCTCATCGTGTAGTCGCCGGCGACCGGGTCGCTGCCGCCATGCCCGCGCATATCGAGCCGCAGCACCCGGAACCCGGCTTGCAGCAATGGCGGGACCTGCTCGGCCCAGCTGCCGCCGTCCGAAGCAAGCGAATGGGTGATGCACACGACCGGGCCGTCCTCGGGGCCGGCGAGATCGTAATAAAGGCGCCGTCCGGCGAGCGGCAGCAGCATGGCAACTTCTCCTTGTAAGGCGGGCGGGCGGCGCGCCCGCCCGGCCAGTTTATCTGCGCGCAGGCTACGGGACCACCACCGGCAGGCCGGCGAAGAGCGGATGAGCGAAATAGAGGACGGCGTACAGCAGCAATGCGGCGAGCGGGCGCAGGATGCCGATGTCGCGCCAGCGCAGCCGGGTCCGGCCGGCGGCGAGCGCCGCGAAGGGCAGGTTGGAGGTGACGCTCGCCAGTCGCCGCCAATTGCTGCCCAGCGCCAGCCGCTTTTTACGGTCGATCAGCACCGTCCCGCCGAGCGCCAGCGCGGCGATCAGGCCAAAAAACCACACAGAGGCGAGACTGCCATTGGCGACGAGATGGCTCAGCCCCCACAGCCCGACCGCCCACATCACCGGATGCCGGGTCACCCGCAGGATGCCGGGGGCCGGGTCGTCGGCCCGCGCCGAGCGCTCCATGCCGACCGCGGTCGGGTTGGGCGTCGTGTAGCCCGCCACCAAGAGGATTGTCGCCAACGGCATGACCAGCACCGGAACCAGCGCGGTCCATTCCCGGCTCGGCCATAGCGGGATGATCGGCGCCCGCGAATAGGCGAGGACAAACCAGGCGAAGGTCGCCAGCGCAGTCAGCGAGTAGATCAGCAAAAAGCCGCGCTCGCCGAGTTGGTCGCGCAACGATCCGCGCAACCGCGTGCTCGACAGCAGGGTGTGCGACCCGCAAAAAGCAATGCCGGCGATGAACAGCGACAGCAGCGCATGGGCCATGCCCTTGCCCTCGCCCGGCGCGATCAACGGAGCTTCAGCCGAAATACTCGAAGATCAGGTTGTCGATAAAATAGAGCAGCAGGATCACGATCACCGGCGAGATGTCGATGCCGCCCAGATCGGGGATAATTCGGCGAATCGGCCGCAGCACCGGCTCGGTGATGCGCCACAGAAAATCCCCGGCCATGGCGACGACGCGATTGTGCCGGTTGACGATGCCAAAGGCGACCAGCCAGCTTAACACGGCTTGGATAATCAGCAGCCAGATATAGATCGTAATGACCGTGTGGACGAGGCTCAGCAACGCGTACATTCGGGCGAAACCTCGGCGGCCATGGCGCGGCGACCGTAGCCTCCGCGGTCGGGGTCTGCAAGCCAGCCGGCGCGCTTGGGCCGCCTGCGCTTGCCTTGACAGGGGGAACCCTGCTCAGCATATTTGGCGCCGCCCGGCAAAGATTTCGAATCGCGCGATTGGGGCCGTAGCTCAGCTGGGAGAGCGTCGCGTTCGCAATGCGAAGGTCAGGGGTTCGATCCCCCTCGGCTCCACCACGATCACGCCGTGCCTCGACAACCGCCGCCGAGGTGCCGGCTGGGGCGTGTCACACGATGTTGGCAAACCGCGCCGCCACGAAATCATACAATTGGCGCTCTGTTGCATTGATCGATTGCAGCAGGTCGAGCAAGTCGCTGAATTCCGCGATGTCCAGCGATTGTGATCCATAATCGCTATTATTTAATATGACCGCATGCCTTTTTCTGATGCGGTGCGATTTTGTCATGATATCGCAAAATACGCCCGATTGCGTGCACGGGGCAAACATAAACCGGTCGGAGGACAATATCTCCCTGGCACGATCGAGGCAGATCCGATCATCCGACGAGGCTTGGCCGGTCGCATGATCGCCACCAAGCATGATCAACTGTTGCTGCGCTTCGAGCTTGCCGCTTTCGGTTTGCAGAAATTCACGAAATGGCAGGTCGCGCATGGCCCGCATCGTCGCCGTGAATGTCGAAGGATCTTCGGTCGGGCGGCGACTATGGAGAAACGCCGATAGCAGCCGTTGGGTCGGCTGGCGCATCAGCCCAACCACCTGATCGGCAAGGGTGAGGTGCGGCGCGATCACTGAAAGCGGCAGATGCCCGCCGATCAGGTCGTATTCCGCGACCCTCGGCGGGTAGGCCAGGAACGGTGCAAAGCTCGGGTAATAAATACGCGACGGATAGATCCTGGAAAACACCTGCCACATCCAGGTCCCGGCCGCTTTTGGCAGATGGATGTACCAGATGCGCGAGGTCCTGCGCCGCAGCTGCTGCGAACGCAGAAACCTGCCCAGGACCCCGTAATGGATGCGCTGTCGACCGTGTCGAAGATCGCGGGGTGCACGAAATTCTTTGCTGAAGCACAAAAATACATCGTTGCCAAAGATGCATTGCCATGTATCGGCGATGCCTCTGAGCACGGCCTTGTCGATGGAGCCGAAGCGGCCTTTGTGCAGGACCAGCACCGTCGCCTCGCCCAGCTCGATAATGTCATCGTAAAACACCCGCTTGCATGGCAGTTCCGGCCAGTCGCCATAGGGCAACAGCACCGTGTCGCCGTCGCGGAGAAAGCGGCTGAGCTCTCGATGGAGTTGCTCCCAGCGGTGATCTTTCATGGTCGAAAGGTCTCTGCGCTGACCGGCTCGGCCGCGGGCGTGGGAAGCGTCCGCGCCCCGCCGGCTCTGCCGCTTGCGGGGGCGGCTGTGACTGCCTGCCAGGGGTCCGATGCCGAGGCAATCCTTCATTACAAGCGCGAGCCAGTCGTCGGCACCCGACCGCCTGCGTCGCCCTCAGCCGCAGCGCCCGATGCGCCCTCAGCCGGCACCAAACCCGATGCGTCGAGGCCAGCGCGCGTAATCCCCTATGGCACATTATTTCTGATCACGGCGCCGGTCACGAGCGGCGAGGTGATCGTGCCAATCAGCGTGAAGAATTTCTGCAGCTGGGTCAGCGGGGCGTTGGCGATGTAGATGATGTCCTTGTTCTCGATCGGAAAGCGCCTGGCCAGGAAATAGCTGTCCGCGTCGCCCAGATCGAACCGGTACACAATCGGCGAGCTGCCCCCGGGGCCGATCGGCAACGGCGGCGCGCGCAGGGCGCCGACCACCGGGGCGGCCTCGAAGCGAAACAAAAACACGCCGGTCGGGTCGGCGCGCTCGTCTTGCAGCCCCCCAGACTTGGCCAGCGCGTCGGCCACGGTGATCTTCGCCGCATTGAACGGAACCAGGCTATTTTGGCCGGAGGCGCCAAACACCGCAAAAGTTTGCGGCACCTGCACCAGGGTCAGCACGTCACCCGGCCACGCGTAAATATTCTCGGCCGGGTCCGAGACCAGCTTCTCCATCGGCAAGGTCACGGTGACGCCGTGGCGCGACAGCCGCACAAAGGTCTCATAGACCGGCGCTTTTGCCCCGCCGGCTTCGGCAATCAGGTCGAGCAGACGATCGCCCGCGACCGAGAGCGGCACTCTGGCGCCGCTGACCACCTCGCCCGACACAGTCGCGCTGTTGATCGCGCTCTTGACGACGGTCACAATGACCTGCGGCTCGATGGTCTTGGCGGCCAGCCGTTGCTCGATCAGGTTCTGGACTTCGAGCGGCGTGCGCCCGGCAACCGGGATGCGGCCGGCAAACGGCACGCTGATCCCGCCATCGGGGGCGACAATCTGGTCCGGGATGCCGGCCTTCTGCGAGCCGGCGGCGGGCAGGGTCGTGGTCGGCGCCGGGCTGAACAGCCCACCGCCTGCGGCTTCCCAAATCGAGATCCCGACCGTGTCGCCGATCCTGATCGTCGGATTGGGCGGCTTGCCGTATTTGCGAAATTCCGCGCGAAAGCTTGGGCTCGGCTGGGCTGCCAGAGTGGCGACGACATGCTGGTTGACATCGACCAGGTCAAAGCGCGGGCGGCCGTTTTCCGCCGACTGCTCGACGACTTGCTTGGCGCTCGGCCCGGCGGTCGGCAATGCAGAGCAGCCGGCGAGCGCGGCGCCGGCCAAGCATACCCAAACCTTAGCGAGGTTCATCGGCGCGGCAAGGTTTATCGACGGTGAGCAATGCTCTACCCTTGCGAGGATCGACGCAAGACCTCACCACGATCGGAGATCGGCGCTTTGCCAATCTGCCTGGCCCACAGCACATTGCCCCCTGCTACCCCCACCGCGACCGTCGAATACCCCACCCGCCCGGTCACATTCAGGTTGATCCCGCCGCCTGCTTGACCGCAAGCGCCCTGCGTGCCCGCTCCGCCTCGCTTGCCGCCGGATCGATAGCCCTGGTCCAACCTTCGTTCCGGACCGGCCGCATGGGTGCTACTCCGCCCGCGCCATCGCCCCGACGCGGCATAACGGCGCACGAGGCTCCGCCTCTGCCACAAGCCCCCTCGGCACTCGGGGTCGCCGGTCGCGAACCGGCGGGATGGTGACGGCGATAGGCCGGCCGCGAATCGACCGGCTGGCGATCACTGATCGGCGCGGGCGGGCGCTGCCGTCAGCAGTTCGATCCGCTCCGCCGCCCAGCCGAGGCCGATCAGCGCATCGCGGCCATGCCGTTGGCGCGGATCGAGCCGGGCCGAATGCAGATAAGCCTCCGTCGCCTCATCGATTCGCCCCTGGAGGTTTAGCAGGTGGCCGAGCTGAAGGTGGGTATCGGCGGTATCGGGGCTGAGGATGAGCGATCGCCGATAGGCCCGTTCCGCTTCCACGGCGCGACCGCTTTCTTTTAAGGCGTGCCCGTACTGTACCCAGATCGCGGACGCGTTCGGCAGGGCTTGCAACACTTCACGATAATAATGCGCAGCTTCGTCCCATTTGCTTGCATCGCGGGCGCGATTGGCCCGGGCGAGCCGCGCGGCGTTGGGCTCGGCCGCGCGCCGCCGCCAGCCCTGCCGGCGACTGACCGATCGCCGGAGCGTGAACCAAGGGCGGACGATCTCATGGGCGAGAAAGCTCGGCCAGCCATTCGGCTTGAAGGCGCGCGGCCGGTTTGCCGAGGGCTCGAACCCGGCGCCGCGCCATTCCTCCCACAGCGCGTGGTCGAGCCGATGCTGCGCGCGAATCGCCTCTCGCCTCGCCGGCGGCAGGGCGGCGGCGCGCAATAGCCGCCATCCGGTCTGCCCCTGCAATTCCACCGCCGTGTTGCGCGCCCGGGCGAGCGGCGGAACCCCAAGATCGGGGCCGATCGCGTCAATCAGGCGCTCGCAGTCGGTATGGGCGCCGACAAACCAGAAGCCGGCTAGCATCTGATTGAGAAGCTCGTATTTCCGCTGGTCGGGCATCGCCAGCAGCCGCGCCCAAGGGATTTCCAGCCAGCGCGACAGCAGAAAATGCGCGATGAAATTGCGCGGCAGCGCCTGCAGATGAAGCTTAAAACTGTATGTCCCCAGTCCCTTGGCCAGATGATCCATCATCTGCCAGTTGTAAAGCGAGATTTGCAGCTCGAGCGGATCGCGCAACAACAGGATGCGGCGGATCGGGCGACCGGGGAACAATTGTTCGAGCGAGCGGCCGATATGATGGCCGGATATGACCCGAGCACGATCGGGATCGGGGAGGTCATCGGGGCGTGTGCCGCCGCCGAGCCGCACCCGGCGGCGCGATTGCCAGAACACGCCCGGCGAACAGTGGGCGGCGAGGTGCACCTGGATTGTCTGCCCGGCGGTCTTCGGGACGTGCAGCAGGAAGTAGACCGGTTGGTCCCGGTGGGCATCCGATTGAGCGTGCATGATCAGAAGCAAGGCAGCGGGCCGGCGCCGCATCCTAGCATCCGCCCCGAAGCGCGCAAATTGCTGGCGGGCTCCGCCGACGCGGCAAGATCAAGGACGCACATCGCCGGCCGGGCGCGCGAGCCCGCTCCACCGCCGCGCCAGCATCCCCTGGAGCCGGCGGGCGACGACGAGGAGGCCCGGCCGCCACAGCTCCGGGTCGTCGAGGCGCTCGATCACGATCTCGGGGCTGCAAGGGAGCCGGGTCAACGGGTCGAGGTAGCGCGGGTAGAGGATCAGGGCTCCGGCGACGAGCTCTTCGAGAGCGAGGCGGCGGCCACGATCGACACAGGCGAAATCGGTCGTCAGCCCCCATCCGGCATAGAACGGCTGGCCATAGCAGACGACGCGGCGGCGGCGCAGCAACGCTTCGAACCCGGTCAGCGAGGTCAGGGTGTGCAATTCGTCGATCTCGGCCAACAGCGCAGCCGGCGACACGTCGCGCACGATCATGTCGGCGAATTCTCGGGCGAGCGGATCCGGCACCGCCCCCTTGCGGTGGCCGGCTTCGACATCGGGATGCGGCTTATAGAGGATGAAGGCGTCGGGATTGGCGGCCCGCACCCGGGCGAGCAGATCGCGGTTGCCGCGAATGTTACCGCCGCCAAGCCGCACCGAGAGATCGTCCTCGACCTGCCCCGGCACCAAGATGCGTCGTCGGCCAACCGGGAATTCGAGCGCCGGCGCCGAGGCGCCGAGCCCCGCTGATCTGAGGTTGTATTTGGTGATCCCGCGGGCCACCAGCCGGGCGATCAGGACGTCGGCGCGCCGGATCAGCTCGGGGCCGAATTCGGCTTCGCGCAGCAGGCGCTCGAGGTCGCTCTTGATGCGCGGGTCGTAATGCATGCCGTGACGGTCCAGCACCAAGGAGGCGGCCGGCATAAAATCCGAGCCGAGCCCAACCGAGCGCAAGAAGCCGTCCTCGACCCGGATCAGCGGGGTCCCTTGTCGTGCCGCGGCCTCGACGAGCCCCGCCGGAGCGCGCGAGGCCCATACCGCGACAGCGCTCCCCGGCCGCCGCCGGGCGAGCGCCAGCGCCGTCCGCGTGCTGCGGCGGAAAGCCGGCGCGCCGGCGGCCGAGCGAAAAAATTCGGCGACCCGCCGTCGCTTCCAGAACGACATGCCGACCAGGACGGATATGCTCCGGTTAGCTTCGTTAATCCGCCGCCACTGGGCGAGGATCCCCACGACATCTTCAAATGCGGCGGCGGTGTTGCGATAGGGGTCGCGACAGCGGGTGGCGAGCAGGCAGGCGCCGGCAAAAATTTCGTCGATCGAGCGGCGGAAAGGCCTTTGCGGCACGCTCGGGTCATCGGCGGTGGCGCCCCATCCCGAATAGAAGCTGTCGCCGACGCAGCGAACCTCGCAACCGGCGAGCAGGGCGAGAAAACCCGTCTCGCCGCCGGCCGAATAGACCCGCCGGGCGTGCTCGCTGACTGCCCACGGATCGACCGGCCGGGTGACGAGGGCGCAGCCGCGCGCCAATGCCGTCGCGCAAATGCCGCGCGCGCCGGGTTGGCCCGCAGCCAGCACGACGATCCGCTCCGGCGGGTTCTCCGCGAGCGCCGCCATCAGCATCGCGCGGCACACCGGCGCCGAAGCTGCCTCCGCGGAGAGCACGATGATGTCACGCCGGTCAGGCAGCTCGCCTCGGTTCCACCAGCCGCCGCCAACTCGTTGCATTACCAGCTCGCGCCGCGCCGCGGCGGCGCGCCGCAGCAGGTCCGGCGTTTCCCAGCCGCGGGTCGCCAACAATCGGTCGGCGCACAGGATATCGGCCGGCGACCGAGGCCCGTCGATCGCCAGCGCCGTCATGCTCAACAGCGGCGCGCCCTTGCCGCGGCCCGACGGCGCGCGCAGCACCCCGCGATCGAGCCGCAGCAGCGGCACCCCGAGCATCGCGGCGCGCCGCGACAACGCGCCCCGCGCGCGCATGCCGGGCCATGTGGCGATCGCGACCGGCGGCTCGCGGCTCGGGCCGGTCGCGAAATCAGGAAAGAGGGCGGCGAGCGCACGCCGATCCGTGGGGCTAGCGTCAATCGCGAGCCGCCCGAGCATCGCGCCCGGCTGCGAATCTGCAACCCGTTGCAGAGGTGGTGCAAGCGGCGAGGCGGTTGTGCGATCGGGGCGCAAATCGGACTGAATTCGTCTCGCCTCCAGTTTCACACTGTTCGTCGCGGTGCCCCGGCCAATTCCTAGCATGACCGCCGTCTCCTACAGGTGCGCGACGGCAAAGTCCAGGTGATGCGCCTGATCGGCGGGAGCACCGTTCCAGTCGCCCATACGCAATAGGGCGGCTGACGAGGATCTTCACCGATGATAAATTCACCGCCGCGGATCGTCGCCTTCGTGGAGACCAGAATGCTGTCGCAGCTGCGCCGAGTGGTGATGACCCCCTGGTGGGCCGCGCAGCTGCTTACCGGGACGAAATCGTTCGAACGAAACCCGGTCATCGGCAGCCGGGCGCTGAACCAGCAGGGCCTCCATGCCGCGCGGGTGGCATTGGCCTATCGGCTGGCGATGGCCCGCCGGCGCCGGCTCGCCCGGCTGATTTCGGTGGCCGACCGCGCAGCGTTCGATCGCGACGGGTTTGTGGTTCGCCGCGACTTTCTGCCGCCGGGCGGGTTCGCCGCGCTGGTCGCCCAGCTCAAGGCTTATCGCGGCCCGCTGCGGGATATCGTCGAAGGCGACACGATCATGCGCAAGATCGCGCTCGACCGGCGTGCTCTGGCCGGGCTGCCGGCCCTCGGCGCGGTGCTGCGGTCGGCGGACTGGCGCGGGCTGATCCGCTATGCCGGCGCCTGCAACGCCGAGCCGGTCGTCTGGGTGCAGAGCATCCTGCGCCATGCCCGCCCCGGGCCGCGCGACCCGCAGACCCTGCTCCACGCCGACACGTTTCACCCAACGGTCAAGGCGTGGCTGTTCCTGACCGATGTCGCCGAGGATGCCGGCCCATTCACCTACGTTCCGGGATCGCACCGGCTGACCGCGCAACGGCTCGCCTGGGAACGGCGGATGAGCCTCGACGCCTGCCATTCGCCGAACGCCGAGATCCGGCAAGGCTCGCCGCGGATTAACGAGGACGACTTGGCCGGGCTTGGCTTGCCGCCGCCGCGGGCGTTTGCGGTGCCGGCCAACACGCTGGTCGTCGCCGACACTTTTGGGTTTCACGCGCGTGGCCCGAGCGCCGGCGCCTCGCTGCGCGTCGAGATCTGGGCCTATGGCCGGCGCAGCCCGTTTCTGCCGTGGTCGGCGCTCTTGCCGTGGACCACCGCGGCGCTCGGCCGGCGCAGCGTCTTGTCGTGGAAACTCGACGATCTGCTCGAAGCGGCCGGCGTCAAGAAAAACCGGTGGCGCGCACGCACCGGCGTCTCGGCCTTCGATCCGCCAGCCGACGGCGAAGTGGTGCCCGACCGAGGTGGTCCGTCGGGTGGCGACGCTGAGACGTCGCTGGCCGCCGGCGCGAGAGAGCCCTTGGCGGCGCAAGATAGCCTGCCGCGCGCACCCGTCTCTTAAGCCGCCGCGTGTCGTGATCAAAAAGGTGCTCTGGCCGCCGCCATTAGGAACGGGCGTGCACTCGCCTGACAAGGCTAAACCCGGGTCAAACTCGCGAAGACGCGGTGAAGCGGCGGCGGATCATCGCGAACCCGACAAGACCGATGCTGAGAAGCGCGAGGGAGGCCGGCTCCGGGCCAGCTGGGTCCGCCGTGCCGGGGACGGGGGTGCATGGCGAGGTTATGCAGGAAGCAACCTCGAACAACGAGGTCGCGCCGGTCACGCGCCAGGTATCGGCCAAGGCGTCGGCAAGCTCGCCGGTTGAATCCTGCGCCAGCAATCCCTCGATCGCCTTCGGCCCACTCTCCGGAGATGCCCAAGCATCGACATCGAGATAGGTGCCTTTGTCGGTCACATACAGAATCTCACCGGTGTCCCAGATCACTTCGTAGCGGGTGGGCGACAGTCGGACGATCCTGCCCGCATCGAACGTAATTTTGGAGCTCCCCCTGCCGAACCTCGCGGCGACACCATCGACCCAAACAAACCCTTTTCCGGCTTCGGCGCTGCCTAAGTCGAATGTAATCCGATGGCTGCCGAGTTTCGCGGCCACCTCGGAGACCACCGTAACTGCGGCGGCGGAATTCCGGGACCGGGTGCGAAGCTGAACATCGAAGGAATCGCCTGGGCCGTCGACTTTGCCAAGGTAAACGCCCCTGTCGCCTGCAAACTGTAGCGGCGACCATCGAAAGTGACGAAATGCGGGTCTCCGGTTGCCGAGCCAGGTGCCGCAAGAACGATATTGTCAATTCCGAGTGGGTTGGTGTAGGGCGGGTTCATCTTCGGCCCATCCGAGATCGTGACCTGCAATGTATCGATCACATCCGCTCCGTCCGAATTTGATACTTTTGCAAAGTTTCCATATGTTAACGGTACAGTCCCGGACGTCGTAAAGACAATGCTCCCGTTCAGAAGACTGGTGAATGTATAGGGGATCGTCGTTATGGATGAGTAGAGATCGATGGAGCGGAATATGAAAGGAGCGCCGTTATCGGTCACCGCTACGCTGGCAGTGGCAGTGGGCGGATACTGAAACAGGAGAGAGGGGCCAGGGTTGCCGAAGGCTTGGTTCGGGAACCAGCTCCCCGACAGCGATGCGACAGTGAAGCCCAATTTGTGTAGCTTGCGAACGGCGAAGCGGTCGAAAGCCCGTCGAAGTCGATCGTAGTCGCGTCGGCCCCGGCGGGAAGGAAAGATTGTCCGGCCAGCGCCAATCCCGCTACGAACAGTGGCTTCAGCGCATGGTGCTGGAACACCCCCATTGTTCCCTCCCCGTCAAGGTTTTCGCTCGCGATGCGTGAGCCGTCAGATCAGCGATTGCGCCCTTTTTTTCGTGCTTCCTATCTAGGCTTGTTTGTATTCGCGCCCGTAGCGGGCGAAGACTTCGTTGAAGGCGGTGACCGCGGCGCGCGGGCCCTTCGGATGGGACCAGATCGCGCCGATCACCGCCAGAAAATCGGCGCCGGCTTCGACCAGCGGTCCGCAATTCTCCGGGGTGATGCCGCCGATCGCGCAGCATGGGATGACCGTTGTCTCGCTCCAGTCGCGCAAGATTTCGGGATCGGCATGGTGCTTGGCGGCCTTGGTGCCGCTCGGGAAAAACGCCCCAAAGGCGACGTAGTCGGCGCCCGCCTCGGCGGCGGCGATGGCCCGGTCGCGGCTGTCCCCGCAGGTCACCCCGACGATGCGGTCCGGCCCCAGCAAGCGCCGCGCCGCGGGGTAGGGCATGTCCTCCTCGCCGACATGGACGCCGTCGCAATCGAGCTCAGCGGCAAGGTCGGGCCGGTCGTTCATGATAAAAGCGACGCCGTGCGCCTGCGCGATCGGCTTCAGGACCGCGGTGGCCCGGCGGATCGCGGCGTCGCTGGCCTCCTTCAGCCGCAATTGCAGGCAGGCAACGTCGCCGCCCGAAAGCGCCGCTTCAAGGTCCTTGGCAAAACCGTCGGGATCGAGCGCCGGCGGTGTGACGAGGTAGAGCCGTGTCGTAGCCGTATCGTTTTGAGAAGATTGCCGCAACATGGATCAGCCATTGCTTGACTCTCGGTCACCACCCGCGAGCGGGGGGTCCAGGGGACGATCGCTGGGCCGCACACCCTGGGTTCCGCTTTCGCGGGAATGACGCGAGGGTTGGTTAACGGGTCGGGGCGGTAATCAGTCCTTGGCCAGGATCCGCTTGACGGGTTCGGTGAGGGCCATTGACGCATTCCTGCTGCCGTCGTGCGATGCACGCTATGTACCAGAACGGGCGCGGCGAGGCGAGCGAGGCGGTGAGCCAAGCAATGGTGTCGGGCGGCGTCGGCCGCCGGCTCTGTTCCGTCATCGGATCACCATTGCGCCGATCCGCGTTGCCGGCTCGGCGTTGCGAGACGACATTCGGGGGCGACGGCACAAGGAGGACACCGGTTGAAACCGTGGCAGGCGCACCGTCCCCAGCCGGCATCGCCATGCGGCTGAACCGATGAGGAGCGGTACGACCCGAGCGGCGCAAAGCGTCGAGACTCGCCGTTCTTGGCTTGTCGCCTGGACCGCGCTCGGCATTCTCTCGGTCTCGTTCGGGGCGCCGATGATCACCGTTGTCGCGATGCAGCCGATCGCGGCCGAATTCGGCAATTTGCGCTCGGTGCCGGCGCTCTCGATATCGCTCGCCTGGCTCGGCTCGGCGGTCGGCGGGATTGCACTGGCGCAGGTGGCCGAGCGCATCGGGGTGCGCTGGACGGTCATCTTTGGCGCGCTGATGATCGCGGCGGGACTGGTGCTGGCGAGCCTCGGCGAGCGCTTATCGTTTTATGTCGGGCACGGGATCTTCATGGGGCTGCTCGGCAATGCCGGGATCAACGCCCCGCTCTACGTCTATGTCTCGCGCTGGTTCGACCGCCGGCGCGGCACGGCGCTGGCATTGATCGCCAGCGGCCAGGCGGCCGCCGGGACGATCTGGGCGCCGCTGTTCGGACACGCGATCGGCTGGTTCGGCTGGGCGCGCACGATGCAGTTCTACGCCGGCTGCGAAATCATCGTGATCTTGCCCGCCGCCTTCCTGGTGCTCCGCGCCTTGCCCAGGGCATTGCACGCCACCGGCAGCGGCATCGGCCCACAGCGGGGAGCCTCGGTGCTGGGCCTCAAATCGCGCACCGCCCTCGGCCTGATCGCCGTCGCGAGCTTTTTCTGCTGCGTGCCGATGGCGATGCCGCAGGGCCACCTGGTCGCCTATTGCGGCGATGTCGGCATCCCCTTGACGACCGGCAGCGCCATGCTGTCGGTGCTGCTGGCCTGCGCCTTTATCGGCCGGCAATGCTGGGGCTTTGTCGCCGACCGGATCGGCGGGTTGCGCACCGTGCTCGCCGGCTCGCTGTGCCAGATCGCGGCGATGACCGCGCTGATGCTGACCCACAACGAGGCGGGGTTGTTTGCCGTCGCGGTCGCCTTCGGGTTCGGCTTCAGCGGCATCATCCCGGCCTATGTCGTGGCGGTGCGCGAGCTGTTCCCAGCCTCGGAAGCGTCTTGGCGGATCCCGACCGTGCTGCTGTTCAGCGGCTCGGGAATGGCAGCGGGCGGCTGGCTCGCCGGGGTCATCTACGACTATGCCGGGTTCTACGCGCCGGCCTTTGCCGCCGGCATCCTGTTCAACCTCGCCAATTTGCTGGTGGTCGGCGCGCTGGTGTTCCGCCAGAGCCGCTTCCCGTCGCCGCTCTTGGCCCGCGCCTGACGCAGCTCAAGACAACAGATCGAGGCAGCGCTGCTCGATGTGCTCCTCGGAGGCGAAGAAATCGTCGCCGAGGTCGAGGATGGCCGGGGGCCGCGTCGTTTCGAGGCCCACCCCGTGGTGGCGGGCGATGTCGGCGAGGCGGCGGGCGACGTCCGGGCGGCCGGTGAACAGGACGATGCTCGACTTTGCGCGCGGATCGCCGCTAAAGCGGCGCCGGGCTCCTCGCCGCAATCGAGCATCGCCGAATAGCGCGCTTCAGGAACCGCTTCGCGGGCCGCCTCGATCAGCGCCCGGAACCAGCCGGGGCCGGCGTAAACGCCGGCTTCGGGGGCGCTCAACAGAACGATCGGACGGTTGGCGCGGAAAGCGGCCTTGAGCGCGCCGATCGCGTGGGCGAGCCCATGGACGACAATGGCTGGCGGCGTTGGGTGCTCCAATTCCGCTTCGTCGAGCATCGAATCGTTTCCTGGGCACACCATTAGCCGCCGGGGGATAGAGTCCGAACTTCGGCGAGCGCAGCAGCGCTCGCCATCGTACATCGGGCGGGATAAGACGAGACCAAAAATGAATGATCCGCTCGACAGATCTTTATCGCTCCCATCTTCGGCGGGGCCCCACGGTACAGCACCGCGATCCGCCGGCACCACGGCGCGCACAAGCACCGCCCTGCTGCTGTTCGGGCTGGTGGCAAACCTGGTGCCGCTGCTGACCTTCGCCACGACCCTGCACGAGATCGCCGTCGCCTGGGGGTTGAGCGCGGCCCAGTCGGGCTGGATCGGCGGCATCTATTTCGCCGGCTACGCGATGGCGGTGCCGCTGTTGGGCAGCTTGAGCGACCGCATCGATGGGCGCTGGCTGTACATCGCCAGCTCATGCGCCGGCGCCGCCGCCAGCTTCGCCTTTGCCGCGTTGGCGCACGGCTTTGCCGTGGCGATGATCCTGCGCCTGTTGGGCGGCGTCGCCTTTGCCGGCGTCCATATGCCCGGCCTCAAGCTGCTGGTCGACCGGGTGGGGCCCGGCAAGCAGCCGCGCGCCGCCGCGTACTACACATCGAGCTATGCCGTAGGCAGCGCCGGCTCGCTCCTGATCGCCGGCATTGTCGATGCCGTCTTCGGCTGGCGCGCGACCTTTGTCGCCGGCGGGCTCGGGCCGTTGCTGGCGATCGGGGCCGCGGCACTGCTGCCCCGTGCCGCCGCGCGCCAAATCCCCGAAGCCGCGTCGCATCTGCTCGAATTCCGCTCGCTGCTGCGCAACCGGCCGCTGATGGCCTATGTCGCCGCCTTCGCCGGCAACACCTGGGAGGTGTTCGCGGTGCGGGTCTGGTTTGTCGCCTATCTCGGCTGGACCTTGAGCCTGCCCGGCAACAAGCTCCAACTGCCGCCGCTCGGGGTTATCGCCGGCCTCGCCTCGCTGGCGGGGCTGCCAGTCAGCATCGCCGTCGCCGAATACGCCACTCGACATAGCCGCGAACAAACCATCGTCGCGACCTGCGTGTGCTCGGTCGTCGTCTGCCTCGCGCTCGCCGCCACCGCGGGCGGGCCGAGCGGTACCGTGATGGCGCTCTTGATCCTGGTGCAGGTCACCAGCTTTGCCGATGTCGGCGCGCTCGCCGGTGGCGCCGTGTCGGCGGCTGACCCGGCGCGGCGGGGTGCGGCATTGGCGCTTTATGCGCTCGCCGGCTACGCCACCGGCTTTCTCAGCCCGGTCGCGGTCGGCCTGGCGCTCGACTGGTTCGGCGGTGCCGCAAGTGTGGCCGGCTGGCGCGCCGCCTTCATCACAATCGCCCTCGGCTCGGCCGCCGCCGCCTGCGCGGTACGTCGCGCGCCCCGGTCAGCCGATTTGCTACACCGTCGGGTCTAGGTGCCGCTCCTCCAACCGACTCACCCGCTCGTCCAGCGCCCTCAGTCGATCGACGATCCGCGCGTTCTGGGCGACCATCGCCGTCATTTGCTCGAGCACCCTGATCAAGGTCTCCTCGTGGCGCAGCACGATCGCCGTGAGGACCCTGATGTCGTCGCGCACGGACGCAAATTCGCCGGGCATCGCCACCATCTCATTGAGAATGCGGCGCTGCTGTTCGGCAAGAAATTCGAGGGTGATGGTCTCAGCCATCGGTTCCTATACCATTCTACGCGAGCCCGCCGAAATAGGCCGCGACCTCGACCATGCGGTTCGAGAAGCCCCATTCGTTGTCGTACCACGAGAGCACCCGCACAAAACGGCCGTCCAGCACCTGGGTCTGGGTCACATCGAACGTCGAGCTGTGCGGGTCGTGATTGAAATCGACCGACACGGTCGGCGCCTTGTTGATGCCGACGATGCCCTTCAGCCGGTTCGATTTCGCGGCATCCTCCATCAATGTGTTGACCTCTTCGGCCGAGGTCGCGCGCGCCGCGTCAAAGGTCAAATCGATCAGCGACACATTGGCGGTCGGGACCCGGATCGCGGTGCCGTCGAGCTTGCCCTTGAGCGCCGGCATGACGAGGCCGATCGCCCGCGCCGCCCCGGTCGAGGTCGGGATCATCGACAGATTGGCGGCGCGCGCCCGGCGCAGGTCGGAATGCAAGGTGTCCTGCAGGCTCTGGTCGCCGGTATAGGAGTGGATCGTCGTCATAAAGCCGCGCTCGATGCCGATCCCTTGGTGCAGCACATACGCGACGGGTGCGAGGCAATTGGTCGTGCACGACCCGTTCGAGATGACCTGATGCTCGGGCTTCAGCTCCTCATGGTTGACGCCGAGCACGACCGTCATGTCGGCGCCGTCGGCCGGGGCCGAGACGATGACCTTCTTGGCGCCGGCTTCGAGATGCTTCGCCGCCGCCTCGCGCTTGGTAAAGATGCCGGTGCATTCGAGCGCCACATCGACGCGCAAGTTCGCGCCACGGCAGTTTCGCCGGGTCGCGTTCGGCGGTGACGCGGACCTTGCCGCGCCCGGCGTCGAGCCAATCCTCGCCCGAGGTGACCTCGCCCGAAAAGCGGCCGTGCACGCTGTCGTATTTCAAGAGGTGCGCATTGGTCGCGACCGGCCCCAAATCGTTGACCCCGACCACCTCGACCTGCTGCTCCGGATGCTCCAGCGCCGCACGCATGACCAAGCGGCCGATCCGGCCGAACCCATTGATCGCAACCCGTACCGTCATCGCTCGTCCTCCCGGCGAAACCGTCGGCCGAACTTAGCCCAGATTACGGCGGCGCGGGAAGCCGCCCGGCCGCCGCCGATCCCTGCTTCCCGCCCGCTCTCCGCTGCAATCATCGGTAGCACCGTCGTTTCGCTATTCTAGGTAGGGCGCGAGCACATCTTCGATCCATTTCATGAATGCGCGGACTCGGCGCGACAGATTGCTCCGATGTGCTACGACGAGGGACACAGGGAGCGCCCGGCGACGAAAATCGGGCATGATCTCCACAAGCGCTCCACTCTCTAAGTATTGGCCAATCCCCAAGAGTGGCGCCTGAATCAGGCCAAGGCCGGCGAGGGCAGCTGCGTCGTAGGTCTGCGCGCTGTTGACGTGTAGCGCACCTGGCAACCGAAGCGTCGCGTAGCTGTCGCCGTCCGGATATTCCCACCCATGGGGTCTTGCGCCCAGCATCGTCGAAAAGTGAATTGTCCGATGTTCCTGACGCTGGAGATCTTCCAGCGATCGAGGGACGCCATAGCGCGCCAGATAGGCGGGACTGGCAGCGTTGACCATGCGCAACAGGCCCAGCGGGCGGGCAATCAGCGTCTCGTCCCCGATGGGACCAAGCCGCAAGACACAGTCGAACCCCTCTTGAACCAGATCGACTTGCCGATCCGTGCTCGACACCTCCAGCTCCAACTCGGGGTGAGTCGCCATGAAATCCGGCAAGGCCGGCACGATCGTTGTGCGCGCCACCTCGCTCGGCAGATCAACCCGTAAACGCCCGCGAAGCGCCACGCGATCACCAGCAAACATTGAGTGCAGATCATCGACTTCAGCAAGCAGATCGCGGGCACGGGCATGAAATGCGCGTCCGTCCTCCGTCAACTGCACGCTGCGCGTCGTCCGGTGCAGGAGCCTGGCACCGACATCTTCTTCCAGCTTCCGGACCGCCGTTGAAGCCCTTCCCTTCTGGATGCCCAGGCTATCGGCTGCGTGGGTGAAGCTCCCCATCTCCGCTACCGTTATGAATATGAGGATGGGTTCGAGATTTTGCATTTTCGTGCCTCGATATTATTCACCATTGAGAGAACAGTGAGTTCATTTCCTCGGTGTTTATCATACCTAGGAGACACAGTAAGCTCCGGAAATTGGGGATCCCCCCATCGGAGAATGACAAATGTCCGAAACTATGAACCTGCATCAGTTGCCTGAAACTATGACCTTGCATCGCGCCCTGTGGGCCGGCCGGATAATGAGCGCGTTTGTCGTAATCGCCCTGGTGGCAGACGGCGCCATCCAGCTTTTCGCGCCGGCGCAGATCGCAAGCACGTTGCAGGAAACCGGGTTCGCGATGGACCTGACCCGTGTCGTGAGTCCGATCATACTCGCCTGCGCCATCCTTTACGCCATCCCGGCCACCGCCGTCCTCGGCGCGATCCTAGTGACGGGCTTTTTGGGAGGTGCCATCTGCGCCCATGTCCGCATTGGTGAGTTGGGGTCGCCGCCGGAAATCATTTCCCTGCTTCTGGGCGCGATGACATGGGGCGGCCTCTACGCGCGCGATCCCCGTATCCGGGCCATTCTGCCGCTCATCCGTTGATCCAACAGGGGCAGTGCTCTGTCCCTCAAGATCAGGAGAAAACACATGTTTTTAGTAATGGGAATCACCGGAAAAGTGGGCGGCGCAACGGCAGAACATCTGTTGGCGCATGGCAAGGAAGTACGCGCGCTGGTCCGCAATCGCGAGAGGGCGGCTAACTGGGCGAACCAGGGCGTGGAACTGGTAGACGGCGATTGGAATGATTCGGCAGCCATCGAGCAAGCGCTCAAAGGCGTCGAAGGCGCGTTTGTCATGTTGCCGGCTGTCTGGGCGCCCTCGCCCGATTACAAAGAAGCCAAGGGCGTGATTGCGAACTATGTCGAGGCGCTCACCAAAGCAGCGCCGCCGCGAGTGGTTGCGCTTTCGTCGATGGGTGCGAACAGAACCAGCGGGCTCGGGATGATCACGGCCTTGTCGCTTCTGGAGCAAGGTTTTCGCGACCTAACATCGCCAATCGCATTTGTGCGCGCAGGTGGATTCTTCGAAAACTTCCTCTACGGCTTGCAGGTCGCCCAGCGCGGGACGCTACCGGTCTACTACAATCCGACAAACCGGAAATCGACCATGGTCGCGACGAACGATATCGGCGCGGAAGTCGCAACCCTTTTGACCGGGCCAGGTTGGTCAGGGCAGCGCGTCGTCGAGCTTGGTTCGATGGTCAGCGCGGATGAAGTCGCGGAGCAATTGGGTGAAGTCCTGAATCTCGACGTCAAAGCCTTTGCAGTCCCGCGTGCACGGTGGGCGGAAGCGTTCGAGCAATTCGGCATCCCGAAGGGCCACACCGGACCTGCCGAAGAAATGTTTGAGGCCGTGAATGCAGGATGGATGGACCTTGGAGTTGAGGGTACGGAGCACGTAGCGGGTACGACGTCCGCACGCGACGTCTTCGCGGCGGCCCAGAACGCCGCCAAGGCGTAAGTCCGGGACGGATCAGAGCATGAGACTGCCCGCTTCTGCGCCGGACGCGTCGCGGGAAGCGGATAGGAAAGCTGCCGTTGGAGTGCAGCGGCGGTGAGACACTTTCGGGCAGTCTACTTACGGCGCGATGCCGCCGACAGCCGGGCGAGGTAAGGCCCGCCTTGGACGGGCTCCGGCCTTGGCGGCTGGCGCCGGCGGGTCCTTACACCAGCGAGCGGGCGGCTTCGGCAACCTTCTCGGGGGTGATGCCGAAATGGGGGAAGAGGGCGTCGCCCGGGGCGGAGGCGCCATAGCCGTGCATGCCGATAAAGGCGCCGCGGCGGCCGATCCAGCGCTCCCAGCCGAACTCGACCGCCGCTTCGACCGCGACCATCGGCGCCGTGCCGAGAACCTGCGCGCGATATTCGGCGGGTGCTTCGTCGAACAGTTCCCAGCATGGCATCGACACGACCGCGGCGCGGATGCCGTCCTTCGCCAAGAGCTCGCGCGCGGTCATCGCCACCGATACCTCGGAGCCGGTGGCGACGAGGGTGACCTGGCGCGCGCCGTCGGCCTCGGCCAGGACATAGGCGCCCTGGGCCGAGCGGTTCTCGCTCGAAGCTTCGCGGCGTAAGAGCGGCAGGGCCTGGCGGGTCAGCGCCAATAGGGAAGGGGCGTCGCGCCGGTGCAGGGCGAGCGCCCAGCACTCGGCGGTCTCGACCGGGTCGGCCGGGCGATAGACATAAAGGCCGGGGATCGCGCGCAATGCGGCCAGCTGCTCGACTGGCTGATGGGTCGGGCCGTCCTCGCCGAGGCCAATCGAATCATGCGTCATCACATAAACGACACCGAGCTTCGAAAACGCCGACAGCCGGATCGCCGGGCGGCAATAGTCGGAAAAGGTCAGAAATGTCCCGCCATAGGGGATCAGGCCGCCATGCGCGGCGATGCCGTTCATCGCCGCCGCCATGCCGTGCTCGCGCACGCCGTAATGGATATAGCGGCCCGAATAGTCGCCGGGGCGGACCTCCTTCAGCTCCTTGGCCTTGGTGTTGTTCGAGGGCGTCAGGTCGGCCGAGCCGCCGACCAGCTCGGGCACAATTTTGGTCAAGGTGTCGAGCACGGTGCCGGAGGCCTGGCGGGTGGCGATCTTGGCCTCGGCCTTGCGAAACCCGTCGCAGATGTCGGCGATCGCCCGGTCGAAACCTTGCGGCAATGCGTGGCGCTGGCGGCGCTCGAACTCGGCGCGTTTGTCGGCCGGCAAGGATTGCAGCCGCGCCTCCCAGGCGCCCCGCACCGGAGCGCCCCGCGACCCCGCCTCGCGCCATGCGGCGCGGACATCGTCGGGGATCACAAAGGGCGGATAATTCCAGCCGAGCCGCTCGCGCGCACCCTTGATCTCGTCGGCGCCGAGCGGCGAGCCGTGCGCCGCCGCGGTGCCGGCCTTGGTCGGCGCGCCGAAGGCGATCACCGTGCGGCAGGCGATCAGGCTCGGCCGCTCGCTCTGCTGCGCGCGTTCGATCGCGGCGGCGATCGCGTCGGTGTCGTGGCCGTCGATGCGCTCGGCATCCCAGCCATGGGCGCGGAAGCGCGCCACCTGGTCGTCCGAAACCGCGAGCTCGGTCGGGCCGTCGATCGAGATCGCGTTGTCGTCGTAGAACACGATCAGCTTGGCCAAGCGCAGATGGCCGGCGAGCGACAAGGCTTCGTGGCTGATCCCCTCCATCAGGCAGCCGTCGCCGCAGAAGACATAGGTGTAATGGTTCACGACATCGGCGCCGAACTCGGTCGCGAGCATCCGCTCGGCCAAGGCCATGCCGACCGAGTTGCCGAGACCCTGTCCCAACGGCCCGGTCGTGACCTCGATGCCGCTCGCATGGCCGCGCTCGGGATGGCCGGCGGTGCGGCTGCCGAGCTGGCGGAAATGCTCGATCTCGTCCATCGTCATGTCGGGATAGCCGAGCAGATGGAGCAACCCGTAGAGCAGCATCGAGCCGTGCCCGTTCGACAGCACGAAGCGGTCGCGGTCGGGCCAGTCGGGCATTTGCGGATCGAACCGCAGGTATTTGGTGAACAGCACGGTCGCGATGTCCGCCATGCCCATCGGCATGCCGGGATGGCCGGATTTGGCCTTTTCGACCGCATCCATGGCGAGCGCGCGCAGCGCATCGGCCATATGGCGGAGCTTCGGGTCGCGCGGCTTGGGCAGCGGCGCGCGGGCGAGGGCAGCGGCGGCGGAGGGGGTCTGGGTCATGTGTTGGGAAGATAGCGGCTGGCCCGGCGAGGACAAGGGCAAGCCGACCACAGTCTGGGGCGGAACAGCGCCGCGCCGCGCCGGCTTGGCGCTGCCGGAGCAGCCCAGCTGAGCAGGCTCAAGTCGGGCCTCCCCGTCGTTGCTGCCGCTTTCGTGGGGCCGCGCCAGTGTGGTCTAATCGATCGCCAGGGTCCCTGGACGGAGTTTGACGGCATCATGATCAAGCGGTTTCACGCGCTTTATGTCGGCCAGATCGCGCTCGACAATATCGGCGCCGACGGCACCCCGGCGAACCAGCGCCGCTATCCGAACGAGCGGCTGTCGGAGGTTTTCGCCACCGCGCGCGACGTGGCGCGGGTCATGGACGAGGAAGGCTATTACGCGCTGTGGTCGGCCGAGCACCATTTCCAGCGCGAGGGCTATGAGTGCCTGCCAAACCTGATCCAGCTCGGCTTGTGGCTGGCGACGCAGACAAGGCGGCTCAAATTCGGCTGCGGCTTCAATATCTTGCCGATGTGGCACCCGATCCGGCTGGCCGAGGATTATGCGATGGCCGACATCGTCACCGACGGCCGGGTGATCATGGGGGTGGGCCGCGGCTACCATACCCGCGAGGTCGAGACCTTGGGTGGCCCGCTCATCGATACCGATGCCAATCGCGAAATTTTCGAGGAAGGGCTGCAGCTGTTGCTGAAGTGCTTCAACGAGGAAGCGTTCCGCCACAAGGGCAAGTATTTCGAATGCCCGCCCAAGGTGCCGTATCGCGGCTACCAGCTCGAAGACATCACCTGCGTGCCGCGGCCGAAGCATTTGCCGGTCGAAATCTGGATGCCGATCGCCAGCGGCCGGACCATCGATATGATGGCGCAACATGGGATCAAGGCGATGGTGACCCTGAATGGCGAGAAGATCCTCGACGACGTGGTGCGCGCCTTTCACGCCGCCTGCCTGCGCCACGGCCGCGACGTCCAGCTCGGCCAGGACATGATCTGGGGCGCCGGCCTTTATCTCGCCGGCAGCCGGGAAGAGGCGATGCGGCGGCTCGAACCGTCGCATGACGAGCGCTTCAAATGGTTCGCGCCGTTCGGCTTTGTCCGCTACGCCGATGAGGAAGGCCGCACCTGGGGCACGCCCGGCGCCCCGGTGCGGGTGCCCTCGCTCGCCGACGGCGTCGCGCAGAAGGCGTGGTTCTGCGGCACGCCCGCCGAGGTCATCGCCGGCATCAAGTCGATCGAGGCCAAATATCCGGGGCTCGAGGATTTTATGATCCATTGGGCCGAGGGGCTCGGCCCCGACGAGTTCACAGAGCAGCTGCGCTGGTTCGCCCGCGACGTGATGCCGGCGTTCAACCGCGGGTGATGGACCCGGCATCCTGGCGCTGATCATCGCGGGAGCTGTTCGGTCGCCCGGTCGATCGACGCGCTGTCGGGCATCGCCGTCTGCGCGCCGTGCGCCAGGCAAGCGAGCCCCGCCGCGGCGCTCGCTCGCCGCAGCGCGATTTCCAGCGGCGCGCCGAGGTCGAGCGCCGCCGCCAATACGCCGACAAAGGTGTCGCCGGCGCCGGTGGTGTCGATCGGCACGATCGGCAATGCCGGCACCCGTAGGATGGCGCCATCGGCGAGATAGGCGATCGCCCCGGCCGGTCCGCGGGTGACGACGAGCCCGGATCGCAAAATTTGCGCGATCGCAGCCGGGCTCGCCCCGAGCGCCGCCGCCTCGCCCTCGTTCGCCACCACGAAATCGATGTCGTGCAGCAGGTCGAGATCGACCGGCCGGGCGGGGGCATAGTTGAGCAGGCTCGTTGCGCCGCGGGCCCGCGACCGTCGGATCATCGTCATGGTTTCGCCGGGCGGCACCTCCATCTGAGCAACGAGGATCGCGCCGGGCCCGATGAGCTCGTCCGGCACCTGGTCGGCACGCACGGCCGAATTGGCGCCGGAGGCGACCGCGATCACATTCTCCCCGGCATGAGAAACCATAATCGCGGCACAGCCGGTCGGCTGCGCGACGTGCTGCACCAGGCTCGTGTCGATCCCGGCAAAAGACAGCGGGCCGAGCGCCACTGCGGCGAACGCGTCCGCCCCGACCGCGCCGGCCAACACCACCTCGGCGCCGGCCCGGCGCGCGGCCAGCGCCTGGTTGGCGCCCTTGCCGCCCGGCAGGAGCGCGTAGTCGCCGCCGAGCACGGTCTCGCCCGGGCCCGGCAGATGCGGCACCGGGACGACCAGATCGACATTGATCGAGCCAAAGACCAAGATCATGCGAGGGGCCCTTCTGCGGCGCAGGAAGGTTCGGCCGCCAGCATACCCAGCACACCCAGCATCGGGGAGCCTAGCCATGAAGCTTCGGGGCGCAACCATCCCGCACTCGATCGTCGAGCGGGTGATCGAACGGCGCGGCGCCGAGCATTGCTTTGCCGAGCTCGACCCGGCGAAGACGGCACTCGTTGTCATCGATCTGCAGCATGCCTTTTTGAACGACGCGGTCGGGCACGCGGTCTGCCCCGCGGCGCGCGACATCGTGCCGGCGGTCAACCGGCTGGCCGCTGCGGTCCGCGAAACCGGCGGCGGGGTCTTTTGGGTGCAGATGACCCATGATCGGCGTTGTCTCGACGAATGGTCGGTGGCCTTCGAGATCTCGACCCCGGCGATGCGCGAGAAACGTATCGCCGCGCTCAGCGAAGGCGGGCTCGGCCATCAGCTGTGGCCCGATCTCGAGCTGCGGCCGGAGGACGAGATCGTCAAGAAATACCGCTACAGCGCGTTTCTGCCGGGCACCTCGGACCTGCCGCTGCGGCTGCGGGCGCGCGGCTTCGACACGGTGCTGATCACCGGCACGGTCACCAATGTGTGCTGCGAAAGCTCGGCGCGCGACGCCAACATGACGAACTTCCGCACGATCATGGTTTCGGACGGCAACGCCGCCAATACCCAGGCCGAGCACGACGCCTCGCTCAGCGCCTTCTACGCCACCTTTGGCGATGTCATGGATACCGATATGATCGTGGCTAATCTGCAGCGTGCAAAATCGGCGCGAGCGGCTTGAATTCGGCATCGAACGGCAGGAGGGCACTATGAAAGAAAACCGGGTAAAGCGCATCCTGCGCGAGGGCGGCCTCGCACTGGGAACCCATGTCGGCGGCATCCCCGACCCGCAGATCGTCGAGATCATCGGGCTTGCCGGGTTCGACGCCGCCTTTATCGACATGGAGCATACCAGCTTTGACCTGCACGACGTGCAGGCGATGGTGATGGCCGCCGAGCGGGTCGGCATCACGCCCTTGGTGCGCACCCCGGGGTTCGACCCGGCCTTTATCCTGCGCCTTCTCGACATGGGGGTGCAGGGCATCCAGGTGCCGCACGTCTCGGACGCAGGGATGGCGCGCGCTGCGGTCGCCGCGGTGCGCTACCCGCCGCAGGGCGAGCGCGGCATGGCCGCCGGCAGCCGCGCCGCCGAGTTCGGCCGAATTCCGCTCATCCAGCACATGGCGCAATCGAACCGCGAAATTCTGCTCGCCTGCATGATCGAGGACATGGCGGCGGTCGAGCGCATCGACGAGATCGCCGCGGTCGAGGGCGTCGATCTGCTGGCGGTTGGCCCATCCGATCTGTCGCGTTCGCTGGGGGTCAGCGGCAGCCCGGATCATCCGCGGCTGGTGGCGGCGATCGACCGGGTCCGCGCCGCCGCAAAAAACAGCGCGGGCGCGCGTTTGGCACTGCCGCTCAACCACGCGGCCTTTCCGCGCAACGCCGCCCAGCTCAAGGAACTGGGCGCCGGCTACACCAATTGCGCGCCGACGCCCGAGGCGCGGCTCCTAAAGTCGCTGCGCGAGCAAGCCGCCGAGGCCCGCCGAATGCTGGGCTAAACCCGCCGATAACCGGCCTTGCACAGGCCCTCCAGCATGTGGGCGTGGTCCTGCGGCCGGATCCATGGCACGCCCTCGCGCACAAACATTTCGAACGCTGCCGGCGCAATCGCGAGGGCCTGGTCCAGAACCTTTGTCGCCTCGTCGATCCGGCCGAGCTGACCCAGCGCCGCCGCGAGCCACCGGTAGCTATGGGGGTAATCCGGATATTCCCGGATCACCTCTCGCGCCATCGCCACCGCAGCCTCGTACTCCCGGCAAAAGTAAAAGCCGAGCGCGATTTGGTTGAGGCGGATCACCCGCTGCGGGCCGCGCGGGTCAAGCCGGATATCTCTTTCGAGAGACGCGATCCCCTGTTTCGGACGTCCCGAGAACACCAAAATCGCCCCGAACACCCCATGCGCGTTGGCCAGGTTGGGGTTCATCGCGAGCGCGGCCTTCGCCTCGGCCAGACCGCCATCAAAGTCGCCCCGCCGGTACAGAACCGAAGCCAGGGTTAGGCGGGCTTCCGGATTTGCCGGGTCGAGCGCCACCGCGTGGCGGGCCAGCGCCTCGACATCGATCGCGGTTTCGGCAACGCCCCGCCCGTGGAAATCGGCGGCTGTCGCGCGGGCGATCACAAGGCCCACATAGGCGCCGGAAAAGGCCGGGTCGAGGTCGATCGCCTGCTGGAAGAACCTGACCGCAAGCTGGTTGTCGTCGCCAGTCGCCCGGCGAATATGCCACCAGCCGTGCTGGTAGGCCGCCCAGGCATCGAGGCTGTCAGGCGGCTTGCGCATCGCGCGCCGCAGCTCGGCATCGGCGACCGCCGGGGCGATGGCGACCGCCACCGCCGAGGCGATTTCGTCCTGCACGGCAAAGATATCCGCGACGTCTCGGTCGTAGCGCCCGGCCCAGAGATGGCTGCCGGTTTCGGCTTCGACGAGCTGTGCTGTGACGCGGATCCGCGTGCCGGCTTTGCGCAAGCTGCCTTCGAGCACATAGCGCACACCGAGCTCGCGGCCGACCTGCTGCACACCGACAGCGCGCCCCTTATACGTAAAAGATGAGCTGCGCGCGATGACGAACAGCGAGGGATATCGCGACACCAGTGTGATGATGTCTTCGGCAATCCCGTCGGCGAAATACTCCTGCTCCGGATCGGCGCTGAGATTCAGGAATGGCAGCACAGCGAGCGACGGCTCGTCGGGAACCGCCAGGGTTCGGCCAGCAGGTAATTTGACGGCGGCAGGCGGTTGCGGCGACGGCAGCAGCCGGTAGCCGCGCCCCGGCACGGTCACGACCCAGCTTTCGCCGTCCCCGTCTACGTCGAGCGCCCTGCGCAGCGCCGAGATGTGGACGTGGAGATTGTTCTCCGCGACGATCGCCCCGGCCCACACCCGCGCCATCAGCTCGTCTTTGCTGACGACGGCGCCCTCGGCCGCGGCCAGCACACAGAGGATGTCTAACGCGCGGCTGCCGAGCCGCAGGATTGCCTTGTCGCGCCGCAGCTCGCGCCGCGCGAGGTCGAGTTGGAACCGGCCGAAGCTAATCTCGCCCTCGACCATCGCAACGCGCTCTTCAGAACGATTCAGATTCTGAACCAAGAAGATTAAGCGGCAGGCGGGCTATGATCCAGCCCTTCTTGATTAGAGTTCGGCCTCTCGCGGTGTTTCCGCGGAGGCTCACGTTCCGCCAACCAGATCGCGGGCAATTCCGTACCCCGCGCGGGGGAGGACGACATGGCTCTTCGGATTTCGCGGGCGCTCGCGATTGCGGCCATTATGTTGGGTGTGATGTTGGGCGTGGTGGGCCAACACCGCGCGCAGGCCGCTACCGCTATCCTGCGGGGTATCGCCAGCATGGCCCAAGGGCCGGTCGCCGGCGGGGCCATCCAGCTCTATGACGGGCCGACCCTGATCCAGAGCGAGCCATATCGTCGGTTTTACAACGGCACCATCTCGGTCCAATTGAACGAGGCCGCGGCGAGCGCGCTCGCCGCGGGTGTCTTGCGCGTCGATGTCGCCGTCGATCAGACGACGACCTTGATGGCCGATCTGGGCCGGTTCAATCCTTCCACTCAGGTGATCTTCATCAATCCGGTGACGACGATCACCGCCGCCTATCGCAATCTCAAGCCGGCGATCGCGGTGGCCCGCGCCGACGGCACCGTGGCCGAGGCCCTGGGGGTCAGCAGCCCGGCGGCGACAGCCTGCGAGCCCGTCACCGGCTTCAGTGGCCCGATGGTGTCGTCCGAGAGCGTATCCTCGGGCGGCTTCAATGCTTATGTGCAGAGCGCCGCCCGGCAAATCGCCCAAGGCAAGACGCCAAGCCTGCACAGCGCCCTCGGCGTTCCTCAGGACTTCAGGGACTTCTTTCTCGAGACCGCCGGCGATATCTTCAGCGAGGCTCTTGGCGGATTTCCGGGCGTCGGCCCTCTCGCCGGCTGGGTATTGGGACAAATTTACAGCGCACCCAATGAAACTCCGGAGGAAAGGCAACAGATCGAGGCCCAGTTAAGCAATATTTTTAGCCAATTGAATCAGATTCTTGATGGGATCACTCAGCTTTCAACGCAAATCCAGGATGTAGAGAAAACGATTACCGATGCGATCAAGCTTTCGGACTATCAACGCGGTGCGGCGAAGGCCCAAGACTTGATTGACGATCTCTGTGATATGCAAAAGCAATTGATGTACTTGGCTACGGCGGACCCTAGTCAAAACAATACCCAGTTCGCCGATACCTTGCAGGTCGAAATCCAAAGCGAAGTGGGCAAAGACCTCAGTCACATATGGGGAGCACTGGAGGGAAACAAGGCATTAGGGACGCTATCCCTGATCAACGAGTGGTCGGATCTGGTTGGGACCGGCCCCAATGCGTCGATATTCGCTAATGTCAGCTATCTGAAGAGTGCGGTCCCCAATCTTCAGTATTATTTGGGCGCCATACTGGTCGGGTACAATCTTCAGATCGAGCAGGCGCATTGGCTTGAGCTGAAAGGCGCCCCCGATCTCGCGAAATCTATAATCGCGGGTTCGAGCTCGGATTTCGAGCAGCATGACGATGTCGAGATGAAGCTCGTCGCTAACAATCAGGAAATCGGCGGCGCGGGGACGACGGGGCTTTACGCTGCGGTTCTTCCACCGTTTTTCGCGGCGGCGATGCAGCCGAACCCAAAGAATCCCGCTGCCTACAGCTCCGATCCGACCAACGCCTACAATTGGAGCATCGACTTGCGCTCCGGGCTGATGTGGATGCGGAGCCGGTCGTGCGACGCCGGCAATTGCACCTTCGCGATGTACGACAAGGAAGGCGGCTTTGGCAGCGGCGTCGCCCTGGTTCAGCCATATCTAAGCAACATCACCGCGGTGTTAAACAAGAGCTATCCGGAGCTGTTGCTGGCCTTGACGGCGCCGAGCCGGGCGCAGTGGCGGACGATGCTGCCCAACAATCGGAGCCTGTTCGGCTATCACCATTTTTGGACCTCCGACGTGTACAAACAAGCGCCTGGACCGCGGCTCTTTCCGGTCTGGGAAAACTTTTTTGTTGATACGTCGTGGTATCCGGGCGAAATCTGTAATCCCGGGCAACATCAATATGAGTGTCCCGAATTCCCTTACGGCGAGCCAACTGACGATTTGCAACTTGTCTCGGCGGCCGCGCTCACGGACCCCTATCATTTCGTCTATCGGTCACACGAAGATTACCTTCCCCGGAACGTCTTCGCTAAGGCCGCTAAGACCGCGCCGATGACGGCCGCTCGCGCCGATGCCACGGCGACGCCGCTGCTCAATGGCAAGGTGCTGATCGCCGGCGGAAATGGTGACGGTGGTGCGTTGAGGGGCACGGAGCTTTACGACCCGGCAACCGGGAGCTTCACCGCCGGCCCGTCGATGAATGCCGCTCGCGGTTTTGCCACCGCGACATTGCTGCCCAATGGCAAGGTGCTGATCGCCGGTGGTGTTGACAGCAGTGGTAACAAGCTGAAGAGCACCGAGCTCTACGATCCGGTCACCAACACTTTTGCCGCCGCCGACACGACTGCCGCGATGAACACGGCCCGGGCATATGCCGCCGCGACGTCGCTGCCCGACGGCAAGGTGCTGATCGCCGGCGGTGTTGACCAATATGATGAGATATTGAAGAGCACGGAACTTTACGACGCCTATGCCAACACCTTCGCTCCCGCCGATTTTTCTGCCTCAATGAACGACCCTCACGAGTATGGCACCGCTACATTGCTGCCGAACGGCAAGGTGCTGATTACCGGCGATAGCACTGCGTCGCCGAAGAGCACGGAGCTGTACGATCCGGCGACCAACACGTTTGCCGCCGGTCCGCCGATGAATGCCGACCTTGCGGATGCCACCGCGACGCTGTTGCCCAACGGCAAGGTGCTGATCGCCGGGGGCTACCATTTCAGCGCCGGGCAATTTGAAAAGGGCACGGAACTTTACGACCCCGCGACCGATACGTTCGCCGCCGGTCCGTCGATGAATGCCGGCCGCGGGTTTGCCGTGGCGACCTTGCTGCCCAATGGTAAGGTGCTGATCGCCGGCGGTGATGGGGCGCGTGCTCTGTTGAGCAGCACGGAGCTCTACGACCCTGCCACCGATACCTTCGCCGCCGCCGATTCCACCCCCTCGATGAACAGCGCCCGCGAGCTCGCCGCAGCGGTGGTGCTGCCCAATAGCCAAGTGCTGATCATCGGGGGAAACGCCGTCGCCACCAAAGCTCCGCTGAGCACCACGGAGCTCTATACCGAATAAGGCCGCGATTGTTTCCCGCGACGCGAGGCATCGGGCCTGGGGGCCCCTCTACGCGTATCTTAGGTTGTCCTGCCCAGCGGTTACCGCTGCAATCGGCGCGATCTCTCGCAGCGGGGGTGGGTGGCCGGGACCAAGCCCGGCCATCGCAACGGGATATTATTGGCGGGCGCGGGCCTGGCGCGTAATCAGCCCCACTTGGCCTGGCTGCCGACCGCGGTGATCGTGATGTGGCCCATGGTCGTGTCGGCCTTGGCGCCATGCCAGTGGCGCTCGCCGGCCTTGATGTGCACGACGTCGCCGACGTTGATCTCTTTCTGCTCATGCTCGGTCGCGACCATGCCGGAGCCCGAGGTCACGACCAAAATCTGGTCGCAATTATGGGTGTGCCAGCCGGTCGTGCAGCCCTGGCTGAAATTCACCACGCTGCAATTGTAGTTTTCCGAATTTCCTGGCTCGATGATCGTCTGACGCGACCGGGAGACCGGCCCATTCCACCCTTCGATCCGCTCGGCGCCTTCGACCGGGACATCCGGGATGTTCTTAAGGGTAACTACCTTCATGACGTCTCCCTCCTGATGCTGACGGGCGTTCAACGTATCAGAGATCCGCCGGTAAGCCCTCACTCTAACACACCGCGCCGCTCGGTCTTTTAGGATTCGGCCTAGCGATGCGCCCGCTGCCAGGTGCGGCCGGTATAGGTCGCGAGCAGCGCTTCAACGGCGGGAAACCCGCGTCAATAGCGGCCGCCGAGCTTCTTATGATCCCAGCTGGCGGTCTTGTACGGGGTGACTTTGAGGACAACGCGCTTGGGGGCGCTGTCGAGCGCGCCGCGGCGGCCGCTTTGCGCGCTGCTGCGGCGGTGGTCCATCACCCGGCGCACGGTCTCGACATCGTCGATGACCTCGCAGGTGCCGCGCACCATGACGCCTTTCAATTCGGCATAGCTGGCGCCGGCCTCGACCATCAGCCCGACCTTGGGGTTGCGGCGGATGTTCAAGACCTTCTGCGCCTTGGCGTAGGAGGTCATGTAGAAGACGCCATCCTCGACATAAAAACCCATCGCCACGACATGCGGAAACCCGTCCTGGCCGATTGTCGCCAGCGCGCATTTCGGGTTGTCGCGCAGAAACGCCGCCTGCTCCTCTGGATCGAGCCGGATTTGCCGGCGGCGCGGGACCGGCGCCGCAGTTTCGCCCTCGCTCATCATCATACTGTGACCTTTGGCAGCATTGCCGCGTCTCCCGCTCGTGCCCGCCGAGTCTTCAATTCGAAGCCAGCCGCGTCAAGCGCCGCGCGACTGGGGATGGCGCCGGACCCCGCACCGCGCGGCGAGTGGGAGCCGTCCGGGAGAACCGCGGGAGGTGTCGGATTTTTTGCAGTGCAGCGAGCCGCGAAATGGATCGGCTCACCGGCTGTTTCACCGCTATTCTCCCAGCGGGTGGCTCGCAGTTCCGCCCCAACCGACACATCGGCAGAGTGATGGCTGAAAAGTGATGAATTGCCCACCGAACATCGCGACCGGCGGGGGGCGGCGATGAGCGCGGCGCGGACCAGCTGCGGGGTCATCGTCGGCGATGGCGAGCGCGTCCTGTTGGGTCACGCGACCCGCTCGCCGCGCTGGGACATCCCCAAGGGCGAGGCCGAGCCCGGCGAAGGCTTTGCCGAGGCCGCCGCGCGCGAGCTCCTGGAAGAGACGGGGCTCCTTGTTCCGCCATCGGCGCTGACGGCGCTCGGGGTCCGTCCTTACCTGCGCGGCAAGGACCTGGCATTGTTCGCCTGGATGCCGCCGCAGCTGCCCGATCCGAAAACCCTCTCCTGCACCTCGCATTTTGCCTTGCCCAATGGCGCTCTGTTGCCCGAATTCGACCGCTTTGGCTTGTTTTTGTGGGAGGACGCGCTCGGCCGCGTCGGCCGCAGCATGGCGCGGGTTTTGGCCACGATCCCGCGGGATACGCGACACGGCGCTTCGGGATGACGCGCCGCTCGTGCTAGGGTGGTGCCATCAGCAGAGAGGAGATCGCCGATGCCCAAGCTGCGTCATATCGCCATCGCCGCCGAAGACCCGGAAGCAATGGCCGAATTCTACAAGAAGGCCTTTGATTTCAAGGAGGTCGGCCGGCCCAACGGGGTGCTCGCGGACGGCGTGTTTTTGAGCGACGGCACGCTCAACATGGCGATCCTCAAATTCAAGACCGACCAGCTCGGCAAGGGCATGGATTATCGCGGCATCCACCATTTCGGCGTGTTGGTCGAGGATGTGGACGAATTCTCGAAAAAGCTCGAGACCTTGGGCGCCCGGCACTACATCGACCAAGGCCATGGCGGGCAGCAGGCCGGCTATTTCGAGAAGAAATTCTACGGGCCGGAAGGCATCCTGTTCGACATCGCCGAGCACGGCTGGGCCGGCGCCGAGCCGCTTCCCGCCGAAGTCAAAGAGGCGGCCGAGTAACTTCGGGCGGTACCCTCACCCACCCGGCCCTGCGGGCCGGGTCCACCCTCTCCCGCACTGCGGGAGAGGGTGCGACCCCCGGACTACGATCCGGGGGGAGGCGGGTGAGGGCGCTACTTCACAACAGCAAAAAAGGAGATGGGCATGGCCAAGCTGCGTCACATCGCGATCGCCGCGAAAGACCCCGACGCGATGGCGGACTTTTATGTAAAGGCGTTTGACTTCAAGATTGTCCGCTCGAATGACGGGCCGCTCGCCTATGGCCATCATCTGAGCGACGGCACGATCGATTTAGCGATCCTGCGGTTCAAGACCGACCAGCTCGGCCGCGGCCTCGACTATACCGGACTGCATCATTTTGGCGTTTTGGTCGAGGACGTCGAAGCGGCCGGCAAAAAGCTCGAGAGCCTCGGCGGCGAGCACTACATGGACCAGAGCGAGGCCGCGCGGATCGGCGGCTTCGAGGTCAAATTCTACGGCCCGGAAGGCATCCTGTTCGATGTGGCCGAGCATCCCTGGACCGGCACCGAGCCGCTCCCGGCCGCGCGCGAGCCGGCCGAAGCCGCCGAATAGGGCTCCGACGCTTCCGGTTCGAATTCAGCAGTCGGCACCCGCTTCTTTTTCTCGTCATGCCCGTGAAAGCGGGCACCCAGGGTCTCCGGCACCGCGCCCGAACCCCTGGACCCCCGCTTGCGCGGGGGCGACGAGAAAGAAGACACGGAGCCATACGTCTGGTCCGCGCGTGACCTGGTCGACGCGCATCGCCCGCTTCTGCCGCGCTACATCGCCATCCAGCCGCCATCGACATTATAGGCGGAGCCGGTGACATAGCTGGCGCGCTCCGAGCACAGCCACACCACCAGCTCGGCGATCTCTTCGGGGCTGCCCATGCGCCCGAGCGGGGTCTGCGCCAGGATCGCCGCACCGCGCCGGCCCATCACCTCCTCGGTCATCCGCGTCTTGATATAGCCGGGGCAGACCGCGTTGACCCGGATGCCGGCCTCGGCATATTCGATCGCGGCGGTCTTGGTCAGCCCGACGACACCGTGCTTGGCCGCGACATAGGCCGAGGAGGTCGGCAACCCCGCGAGCCCGGCGATCGAGCCGGTGTTGACGATGGCGCCGCCGCCCTGGGCCAGCATCTGCGCGATCTCGTGCTTCATGCACAGCCACACGCCCTTCAGATTGACCGCGATCATCCGGTCGAAGGCGGCCTCGGACCATTCCGCCGTCTTCTTGCCAGCGGCCTCGACCTGCCAGCCGGCGATCCCGGCATTGTTGAAGGCGCAGTCGAGCCGGCCATAGGCGGCGACCGCGCCTTCGATCAGCGCCTTGACCTCGGCGTCGCGTGCGACCTCGCCCGACAGCGACATCGCCTGCCCGCCGGCGGCATTGACCAGCGCCACAGTCTCCTGTGCTGCCTCCGCCATGATATCGGCGACCGCGACCCGCGCGCCCTCGCGGGCAAAGGCCAGAGCCGCCGCCCGCCCGATCCCGCCGCCGCCGCCGGTGACCAGCGCCGCCTTGCCGTCGAGCAACCCGGCCATCCTCTCCTCCCGATCGGTTTCAAGCGATCACATTAGCGCCGCAGCACCTCGGGCCGCCGGAATTCCGGCCCCTCTGACACGCAACAGATCACGGCCTGGCGCCCGATGCAAAGTCCGAGGCCCGGTGCTGCTGAAGGTTTGCCGATGCTGCCCATTCGGAGGCGGAGGCGAGCTATCCGGCCTGGCGCGGCCATCGGCCCTCATCCTATTTCGGCGCCGCGGCCGAGGGATGGAACAGCTGCTCGCCCTGGACCTTGTAGCCGCCGATCGCGGCCTGGCCTTCGGGCGAGGCCAGCCATCGCGCAAAGCGGTGCGCCGGCTGCTGCTTGGCTTGCGGGTGCTCTTTCGTATTGAGCAGGATCACGTCGTAGCGGTTGAGCAAGCGCGGGTCGCCTTCGACCAGCACGGTGAGATCGCCCTTGTTGCCAAAGCTGAGCCAGGTGCCGCGATCGCTGATCGTGTAGGCGCCCATCGCCTGCGCGGCATTGAGCGCAGCCCCCATGCCGCCGCCGATGTCGCGATACCACGCGCCGCCGCCGGCCTGGGCGGGATCGATCGCCGCGACACGCCAGAGCCGATGCTCGAGCGCATCGGTTCCGCTCTTGTCGCCGCGCGAGACAAACGGCGCCTTCGCGGCGGCGATCGCCTTCAGCGCCGCGACCGCGTCATGACCGCCGGCGATGTGCGCCGGGTCCGCGCGCGGGCCGACCACGATGAAATCGTTCCAGGCGATCTGCCGGCGATCGACGCCGTCGCCGGCGGCAATAAACTTACGCTCGGCCTCGGGGTCGTGCACCAACACTAGATCGGCGTCGCCATGCGCCGCCGTCGCCAGCGCCTGACCGGTGCCCTGGGCCAGCACCCGCACCGAGATGCCGGTCTCCTTGGTGAAGATCGGCAGGATGTGGCGCAGCAGGCCCGAATTATCGACCGAGGTCGTCGAGGCCAGCACGATCGACTGTGCCGGCTGCGGTGGCGCGGCGCGGCCGGTTTCGCCGGCGCAGATGGTCGCCGTCATGGCGATCAGGATCGCCATGCATAGCTTGCTCACTGCCGTGCCCCTCCCCTGGCGCCGAGCGCGAAGATCGTCGCGCTGACGGCGATACTGATCCCGATCAGCACAAAGCCAAGGCCGAGAGCCAGCGACAAATTGCCCTCGCTGGTTTCGAGCACGATCGCAGTGGTCATCGTGCGCGTGTATTGGGCGATGTTGCCGCCGACGATCAGGATCGCCCCAACCTCGGAAATGGTCCGGCCGAAACCGGCCAGAATAGCCGTGACCAGGCGGGTGCGCGCGATCGCCAGCACATGACCCATCGCCCGCAACCGTGTCGCGCCATCGACTTGCAGCGGCCCGCCAAATTCCGCCCACAGATCGGTCGTGCCGGCATGCGCGAGCGCCGCAACGATCGGGAGCGCCAGGACAGTCTGCGCCAGCACCATCGCGCTCGGCGTGAACAGGATGCCGAGGCCGCCGAGCGCGCCCGAGCGCGACAGCAGCAGATACATCGCCAAGCCGACAACCACCGGCGGCAGCCCGAGCAGCGCGTTGAGCGCCACGACCACGACGCGCCGCCCTGGTATCGGATAGGCGACGAGGGCGCCGCCAAGGGCGATGCCGAGCAGGCTCGCCAGCACCGCGGCAGTTAAGCTGACCTCGAGCGACAAGCAGACGATGCGGCCAAACCCCCCATCATCGAAGATCGCCCAAAACTCGGAGAGAGACACCGATCAATCACTCGCAGACGCGCAACGGCTGTGGCAGCGAGCCTGTAGAGCATCTCTTGGCTTGTCCACCGGCATCCCGATGCCCGGTCGCGCCGGGGCCGGCGCCATGCTAGGGTTCGGCCGCCCGGTGAATCGGAGGAAAGCGATGGGTGTCGAGCTGGCGAGGGCGGAGCCGTTTGCCGCACCGGTGGTAGACAGCCTCTCGGTGCGGGTCGTCGTCGAACTCGGCCTATGACCGCTTTATCAGCGACGCCTCCCACCCGGTGGTCAGGATCGAGCATGTCCGCCATATCCCCGGGCACGAGCGGTCGACCTTCGCCGGCGAATGGGGGCTGTCATTGCACCTCGAATCGGCGCAGGCCGGCGCCCGGTCGCAGTATCTGCTCGATTTCGGCTACACGCCCGAGGTGCTGATCCGCAATTTCGCGCTGCTCGACCTCGACCCCGCCCGGATCGACGGCCTGATCCTGAGCCACGGCCACCGCGACCATTATGGCGGGCTCGAAGGGTTTGTCGCCCGGCATCGCGCCCGCATGCCCGCCGACCTCAAGCTGTTCGCCGGCGGCGCGGCCGCGTTCGCCGAGAAATGGATCAAGCGGCGCGGCGCCGAGCCGGTGTCTTGGGGCACGCTCGACCGCGACGCGATCGAGGCGGCGCGGGTCGCCACCGTGTGCTGCGACGCGGCGCGGGCGCTGGCGGGCCCGTTCACCACCGGGCATATCGCTCGCCAATCGTTCGAGCGCGTCCTCGACAGCACGCTCGTAGAGCCGGAAAGCGCCGAGCATTTTACCGAAGCCGAGCGCCAGGGCCGCCTTGTGCCGGACGAGCATCCGGACGAGCACGCGACCTGCTATGTCGTGCAGGGCCGTGGGCTTGTCGTGATCTCCTCCTGCGGGCATGTCGGGCTGATCAACACGATCAAGGCGGCGATGGCGGTCTCGGGCGTCGGCAAATTGCATGCCGTGCTCGGCGGGTTTCACCTCGGCCCGGCGCCGATGGATTATGTCGAGCACACCGTCTCCGAGCTCAAAACCCTGTCGCCCGACGTGGTCGTGCCGATGCATTGCAGCGGCGGCAAGTTCATCGCGGCGATGCAGCGCGCGATGCCCGAGCGGCTGATCACCACCAATATCGGCAGCCGCTTTACCTTTGGCGTTTGAACCGCAAGATCACGGCCCGGCCGGATCGCCGCGAAACCGTGGCGCCACCTCGCGCATGAACAGGCGCAGGCTGTTCATGGCGGCTGCGTGCGGCATCGGGCCGAGGCGAAAGGTCGCGATCACCCCGCCGACCCCGAGCTCGGCAATATCGGCGATCGCCGTGGCGACGGTCGCCGGCGAGCCGTGGATAAAGCCGTGCTCGACGCTGGCGCGGGCCGACGGCAGGTCGCTTTCCGGCACCTCGATTCTGAGGCCGGTCTCGCGGTAGATGCGATTGCGCATCTCGGCGCGCGAGGCGGCCATCGCCCGGAACGCCGGGAGCCCGACTCGCTCGGCCTCGGCGTCGGTCTCGGCGACAACGATGTTGCGCCACACCCAGCAATCGTCGAGGTTGCGGGCGATTCTGTCCTCGTCGTAGCCGGCGGCCTGCATCGCCTCCCGGTATAGCCCGAAGCGTCGCCGGGTGACCGCCATCGGCTGCACATTCATCAGAAACGGGCGGCCCTGCTGTGCCAATTCCAACATCGAGGCTTCGCCCGAGGCGGCGCGAACGATCGTAGGGTGCGGCTTGGTGTAGGGCCGCGGCCGCAGCATCGGCACCTCGAGGTCCCAGAACCGGCCGTGATGCTCGAAGCTGCCGCGGGTCCACGCCTCGACCATGATCTCTTCGGCCTCGTCGAGACGCGCCTGGGCCTCGTGATGATCGATGCCAAAGCCTTGGTAATCGTAGATGTTGTAGGAGGAGCCGCGGCCGAGGCCGACGACGAGGCGCCCCTTGGTGATGTTGTCGAGCACCGCCAGCTGCTCGGCGGCGCGGATCGGGTGGTGCAGCGCCATCTGCAGCACCGCAAAGCCGATCTTGCTGCGATGGGTCGAGGCCGCCAGCGCGCCAGCGAAGGCGATCGGGTCGGCATAGGCGCAGATGCCGTCGAAATGATGCTCGGCAAGCCAGATCGCGTCGCAGCCAAGCTCGTCGGCGAGCCAGGCCTCGCGCAATGTCTCGTCGATCACCGCCCCGTCGCGCTCCGGGTCGCGGCTGTCCGGAAACAGGAAATTGCCGAATTTCACGCGTCCCTCCACACCGTCGGGCGCCTGCCCGAAGGCTCCGTGCCGTCGCGGCCCGTCAAGCGCAGCGTCTTGCAGAACAGCATCAAGGAACCTATCCGATCAGATATCAGAACGAGGCCGTATTTCGCTCGGGCGCGGCGCTCACCCCAGTTCAGTCAGCCGGGGCAATACCTCCTTTGAGAACAGCGTCAGGTTGTCGACCGTGTCGGCGTGGCTGATCGTGCCGCCCTGGCCCATCATCAACAGATGGCCGAAGCCGCCGACGTGGTCGTAGAAGGCGCGCAGCTGGTCGAACACGTCGTCCGGGGTGCCGGCAAAGGAGAGGCCAGCGTCGATCGCCTGCTCGACAGTCATTGTGCGCGGGTTGATCGGATGGCCGTCCTTGGTCTGGACCCGCGTTGCCCGCGCCGCCATCGCGCCGCCGCCCTTCAGCATCTGCGCCGTCGCGCGCGGCGAGGCGTAGCCGGGCGGGTTGGCGAATTGCGGGGCGACGATGCCCGAGGTGCGGCTGTAGTCGAGGATCTGGTCGGCGCGGCGCCGGCCTTCCTCGCGCGTCCGGCCGACCCCGATCAAGGCCATGTAGGCGAGGCGGTCCGGCGTCGGCTCGCGGCCGACGTCGCGCGCCCTCTTGCGATAGGCCTCGAAGATCGCGGGCGTGCGGACCCAGCCGGTGTTGAGGACGCCGATCACCATGCCGCGCGCCGCCGCCTCGGTGGCGCTGTCCGCGCTGCCGACCGGGGTCCACACCGGCGGGTGCGGCTCCTGATACGGGCGCGGCCAGACATTGACCGAGCGGTACTGGAAATGCGTGCCCTCCCAGTTGAACGGGCCGTCGTGGCTGGTCATCGCCTTGAGGATCAGCTCATACGCCTCCCAAAACCGCTCGGTCAGATCGGCCGGGTTGGTGTTGGCCGGCGAGATCTCGAACGGCACCCCCTTGACAAAGCCCATTTCGAGCCGGCCGCGCGAGATCACGTCGATCATCGCGTATTCCTCGGCGACGCGGATCGGGTCGTTGCGGTTGCCGATCGGCATGCCGAGCGCCAACAGGCGCACTTTCTTGGTCTCGCGCGCCAGGATCGCCATCGGGATCGTGCACACCGAATCACTGCAAGTAGCGGTCGCGTGATGCTCGTTGGTCATAATGTTGATGCCGAGCTCGTCGCACAGCGCCCACTCGTCGAGGTAGCGGTGGTAGAGGTCGGCGCCGAGTTGCGGATCGTACAGCCGGCTCGGCACCACGACGCGGTACGAGTCCTGGAGATGCGGCCACGCCGGGTGGTAGGCCATCTCGCTGAAATGCCAGACCTTCATCTCCGTGCCTCCGTGCCTGCGAAGCGTTCGATCGCCGCGAAGACAGCTTCGGGCTGCTCGATCTGCGGGTAATGCCCGGCTTGCCCAATCCGCTCGAGCCGGGCATCCGGCAGAGCCCGGCAGAGCTGTTCGCCGTACTCCGCAGTGACGACGCCGTCGGCCTCGCCCCACAAGACCAGCGCCGGCACGCGCACCCGGTGCAGCCATTGGCGCAACCCCGGATCGTGCATGTAGGGCCGCCAGCCATAGAGTGCGGTGGCCGACCGGTCGCGCGCGATCGCGGTCAGCTCCTCCTCGTCGAGAGCCGCGTAGTCGGGCAGCGCGCGCTCAGGGCGGTAAAATGTCCGGCGCTGCCGCTCGTCCTCGGGCAATGCGTAAATATCGGCGATGTCGCGATCCTCACGGCCGCCGAACTTCACCCCGACCGGGTCGATCAGCACGAGGCGGCCGATCCGCGCCACCGAGCGCACGCAGATTTCGAGCGCCAGCCATCCGCCAAAGGACGAGCCGACCAGCACAACGTCGCCCGCCGGCTGCCGATCGAGCCAGTCGAGATAGAGGTAGGCCAGATCATGGATCGTGCGAAACCCGGCGGGCCGCTCGGAACGCCCGAACCCGGGGTGGCGGGGTGCGGTCACCCGCCAATGCCCGGCCAGCCGGTCGAGCAACGCGGCGTTCTGCGCGACATAATCGCCGCCATGCAGAAACAAGAGCGGCGGGCCCGCCCCCGCGACCGACCCGTCGAGCGCATATCCGCCGATCTCGATGCCCGCCATGCCACCGCTCCCAATGACCACGGCGCTGTCGCGCCGCGTTCTCAGCCCGCAGTATCGCGATCATCGGCGCTGCGGTCCAGCCGGCCCGCAGGCGGCTTCGCCCGCGCCACAAGGCTCGCTCGACCGGGCGAGCCTGGAGCCGCGCTGCAACGCACTCGAATTTGGCCGGGGCGGCTGTTATATGTCGCGCATGCTTTGGCAGCGCGCCTGGATGAGGCGAATTATCGGCCCGGTTCTCGTCTGAGGGCCGGGAACGCTGTCGCCTCTCTGCACCGATCCAGGGATTTCCGATGCCGACGGATTATCGTCCGACCGTTTTCTTGCCCAAGACCCCGTTTCCGATGCGCGGCGACCTGCCTCGGCGCGAGCCGGCGATCCTCTCGCGCTGGCAGGAAATGGGCCTTTACCGGCGGCTGCGCGAGGCGGCGGCCGGGCGCGAGAAGTTTGTGCTGCATGATGGGCCGCCCTACGCCAACGGGCACCTTCATATCGGCCACGCGCTGAACAAAATCCTGAAGGACGTGGTCAACCGCTCGCAGCAGATGCTGGGCCGGGACGCGCCCTATGTGCCGGGCTGGGACTGCCACGGGCTGCCGATCGAATGGATGATCGAGGAGCAGTACCGGGCGAAGAAGCTGTCGAAGGACAGCATCCCGGCCGAGCAGTTCCGCCGCGAATGCCGCGAGTTCGCCGCCCGTTGGATCGAGGTGCAGAAGGAGGAGTTCGAGCGGCTCGGCGTGGTCGGCGACTGGGAGAACCCGTATACGACGATGGCCTTTTCGGCCGAGGCGCAGATCGTGCGCGAGCTCGGCAAGTTTCTGGTCAATGGCGGCCTTTATCGCGGCTCGAAGCCGGTGCTGTGGTCGGTCGTCGAGCAGACGGCGCTCGCCGAGGCCGAGGTCGAATATCATGACCATAAATCGACGACGGTCTGGGTGCGCTTTCCGATCCTGCGCACCGGGCTGCCGGCATTGGTCGAGGCGGCGGCGCTGATCTGGACGACGACGCCGTGGACCCTGCCCGGCAACCGCGCGATCGCATTCCGCCCATCGCTCGATTACGCGGCGATGCGCGTCGATCGGGCAGGGGAGGGGAGCCGGGCGCGGCCGGGCGAGACCCTGCTGGTCGCCGCCTCGCTCGCCGACGAGGTCGCGGCGAGCGCCGGCATCGAGGCCTACTCGCTGGTCGAGCGGTTTCCCGGCGCCGCTCTCGCCGGCACCATCGCGCGCCATCCGCTTTCTGGCCAAGGCTACGAGTTCGACGTGCCGTTGCTGGCCGGCGGCTTTGTCGAGGCCGACCAAGGCACTGGCCTCGTCCATATCGCGCCGAACGCCGGCACCGACGATTGGGAGCTCGGCCAGGCGAACGGGTTGCCGGTGATCGATACAGTCGGGCCGGACGGGACCTATCTGCCGGGTGTGCCATTGTTCGCCGGCCGCAGTGTCTATCGCCCGGACGGCAAGCAGGGCGACGCCAACGAGGCGGTCATCGCCGCGGTCGATGCCGCCGGCTGCCTCTTGGCGCGCGGCACACTCGTCCATTCCTACCCGCATTCATGGCGGTCGAAGGCGCCGCTGATCTTTCGCAACACACCGCAATGGTTCATCAGCATGGAGGCCAACCGGCTGCGCGACAAGGCGTTGGCGGCGATCGCCGAGACAAGCTGGGTCCCGCCGCAAGGCCGCAACCGAATCGAGGCCATGGTCGAGAACCGGCCCGACTGGTGCGTGTCGCGGCAACGCGCCTGGGGGGTGCCGATCGCGGTATTCACCCATCGCGAGACCGGCGAGCCATTGCGCGACCCGGCGGTGGTCGAGCGCGTGGCCGCCGCGGTCGAGCGCCACGGCTCCGATGTCTGGTTCACCGCCGATCCCGCCGCATTCCTGGGCAACGCCTACGATCCCGGCGACTGGGAGCGGGTCACCGACATTGTCGAGGTGTGGTTCGATTCGGGCTCGACCCACGCCTTTGTGCTCGAACGGCGGCCCGAGCTCAAATGGCCGGCATCGCTTTATCTCGAAGGCTCGGACCAGCATCGCGGCTGGTTTCAGTCCTCGCTGCTGGAAGCCTGCGGGACCCGCGGCCGCGCGCCCTACGAGGCGGTGCTGACCCACGGCTTTGTGCTCGACGAGGCGGGCCGCAAGATGTCGAAATCGCTCGGCAACGTCATCGCCCCGCAGGAAGTGATGCGCGAGAGCGGCGCCGACATCCTGCGCCTCTGGGTAGTGGGGTCCGACTATTCCGAGGATCTGCGCATCGGCCCCGAGATCCTGAAGCATCAGAGCGACGTCTACCGCCGGCTGCGCAACACCCTGCGCTACCTGTTGGGCGCGCTCGATGGATTTTCCGCCGAGGAGGCGGTCGGCGTTGCCGTGATGCCCGAGCTCGAGCGCTGGGTATTGCACCGCCTGGCCGAGCTCGACGCGCTGGTGCGGCGCTCGATCGAGGCGTTCGATTTCCACGCCATGTTCACCGGCCTCTACAATTTTTGCGCGGTCGATTTGTCGGCGTTTTATTTCGACACCCGCAAAGACCGGCTCTATTGCGACGCTCCCGACGATGCCCGGCGGCGCGCGGTGCGCACCGTGCTGGACCTGACCTTTGACTGCCTGGTGCGCTGGCTCGCCCCGATCCTGTGCTTCACCGCGGAGGAAGCCTGGCTGGCGCGCCATGGCGGTGAGGCCGGGCGCAGCGTCCATCTCGAATTGTTCGCCCCGGTGCCGCAGAGCTGGCTCGATCAAGCGCTTGCCGAAAAATGGGAGACGCTGCGGCAGGTGCGCCGGGTTGCCACCGGCGCGCTCGAATTAGAGCGTGCGGCAAAGCGTATCGGGTCGAGCCTGCAGGCGGCAGTCGAATTGTATGTCCCGGCCGCCCTGTTCGAGAAAATTCGCGGCGTCGATCTGGCCGAATTATGCATCACCTCGGCCGCCGCTCTTTACCAGGGCCTGCCGCCCGAGGATGCGTTCACGCTTGGCGATTCGCCGGACACGATTGGCGCCGTGGTCACGGCGGCGCAGGGCGAGCGCTGCGAGCGCTGCTGGCGGGTGCTCCCCGAGGTCGGCGAGTCGGCCGAGCATCCCGACCTGTGCCGCCGCTGCGCCGAAACGATCGGAACGAGCGGCGCCCCCGCCCGGGCGGCGAGCGCGGAGTGATGCTGGCCCGCGGGCTAGCCGTCGCCGCCGCTGTAGTCATCCTCGATCAGCTCAGCAAGGCGGCGGTTCTCGGGCATTTCGCCCGCGACGCGTTCGATGGCGAGCGGGTCACGTGGTTTTTCAACCTGGTCCTGGTCTACAATCGCGGGGTCAGCTTTGGCCTGTTCAACGCCGGCGCCGGCGGTGGCGTCGGGCTCAACGCGCTGCTGTTTTCGCTGGTCGCCGCGGCGGTGGTGGTTGGCCTCGTTTATTGGCTGCGCCGGGTGTCGAGCCCGCTGCTGGCGATTGCGATCGGCCTGATCATCGGCGGCGCCATCGGCAATGTTGTCGACAGAATTCGCCTCGGCGCCGTCGTCGATTTTCTCGATTTCCATATAGCGTTATGGCATTGGCCGGCGTTCAACCTCGCCGACAGCGCAATCTGCGTCGGGGTCGCGGCAATGTTGCTCGACGGCTTGCTTCTGCATCGCGAAGCGCGGTAAACAGCGGGCGGGAGGGACTACTGCCATGATGGAATATCGGCGGGCTCGCGGAACGGTCCGGTCTCTGGTTCCGCTTGGCGTGATCTGTCTGGCCGGAGCCTCGCTGCTTTCCGGCTGCACCGATGTCAAGCAGATGATCGGCCTCGATCAGCCGATGCCCGATGAGTTTGCGGTCGAATCGCGCGCGCCGCTGACCGTGCCGCCCGACTTCAACCTGCGGCCGCCGGAGCCAGGCGCGCCGCGGCCCCAGGAAAAGACCGCCCAACAGCAGGCCGAGCAGGTCATCGAGCAGGCCGGACCCGGCCAGCCGGGCAAGGAGGCCGCCGATTTCCGCCTGCACGCCTCGCCGGGCGGGCTGCCCAATCTCAATCCGCAGGCGCCGGACCAGAACGCGATGGTCGGCTCGCAGAGCCTCTCAAGCGAGCTGTTGGCCCATGGCGATACCGGCAGCGCCGGCGCCACTGTGGACAAGCGCGACACGACCCCGCTGAAGGGGGTGTACTGAGCCGGCGCCCGGCGTCGTGACACCGCGGTCAGCCGCCGAGATTGATCACGACCACCCGGCGGTTTTCGGCCGCGTAGGGGTCGCTGCCCTTGACCGGTTCGGTCGGCCCCTTGCCGACGGTCTGCAGCCGCGACGGCGCGACACCGCTGTCTTGCACCAGATAGTCTTTGACCGCATCGGCGCGCCGGCGCGACAAAACCATGTTGTATTGCAGGCCGCCCGACGCGTCGGTGTGCCCCTCGATCAGGAACGACTTCTGGTCGGCGAGCTCGTGGTTTAAGGCGTTCCCCAGATTGCGCAGGGTTTCGGTCGAGCCCGGGGTCAGCCGCGCCGAGTTGAATGCAAACTGAATTGTATTGAAGGTGACGCTCGGCGCCGGCTGCGCGCTGGCTGGCGCCGGCGAGGCCGTCGCGGCGCCGGCATTCGCCCGATGCCGCCGTGTCCGCACCGACGAGCCGGCCGGCGGGGGGGCGGTCGCGGTGTTGCGCACGTTCGGGCTCTCCCGCGGCCGGGGTGCGGTGCCGAGCGTCGGCAGCCCTTGATGCTCGCCCAGGCCGTGTGGCGCCGGCCGCAATGCCCGGCCGATGTCGGACTCGCTGGGCGCCCCGGTCTGCGCGGCCAGCCGCGGTGCGCCGGCAACCAGGAAGACGCAGCCGAGCACGCCGACGCCCAGCGCAATTCGCCCCCTCATCGCTGATCCTCCATCCCAGTCATCGCGCCCTCGGCATCGCGCCCTCGGCATCACGCCCCCGGCATTCGCGCGCGAACGCCGTCGCCGATCAGCGCGAACGCTGCCCAATAGTTCGGATAAGACAGCTCGATCGGCTTGTTGGCGGTGCCCGCGCTGTCGATCATCCGCAATTGCGCCTGACGCAGCGCCTGGGCCGTGCCGATCCCGCCGCCACCGGGAAAGGTGCCGATCATCAATGGGATCGCCGCACCCGAAACGATAGTCCAGTGGGTCACCAGGAGGCCGTGCGCGCCGCCGCGGAAAAAGGCGCGGGCGAGGCCCGACAAGCTCTCGCCGGTGCGCGCGTCCGGCCCGGCGGTGCTGCATGCCGACAGCACGACCAGATCGGCGTCGAGCTTTAGCTTGTCGATGTCGCTGGTGCGCAAAAAGCCGGGGTCGGCGTTGGGCGAGCGCGGCGGCACCGACACCAGGATCGACGGCTCGGCCTGGCATTTGAGATCGCTCGGCAGCAGCGCGTGGGTGGCGAGCAGCACGATCCGGTAACGGGCGAGGTCGGCGCCCGTCAGCCGCGCCTTGGTGAACCCCGCGCCGAGCACCAGGTCGCCGGGGCCGGCGCCGAGCTGATGCCCGATGGTCATGACCTCCGTGCGGGTGTCGGGCAACCGCTGGAGCCGGCGCAGGGCTTCGAAATCATCATGGCAGCGGTCGGGCGGGAAGGTCCGGGCGAGCTGTGCCGGGGTCGGCGGCACGAAATCGCCAAAGCCGATAAACGGCTGCGAACCGGAGGCCCCCGCCTGCTGGCCGCGCAAATTGACAAACACCCGCGGCGAGGGGAAGTAGGCGAGCGCGAACCGGCGCACCAGCCACGGCACGTTGCGATAGTCGCCATTGGCCGCCGTCACGCCGGGCCGGGTCACCAGCGCCGCCAGCGGGAACCGCAACAGGTCGCCATTGGCTGCGATCGCCAGTTGCGACACGCCGGCGAGATCCGGCTCGGCCGGGCCGAACAGGGCCGCGTAGAGGCGATATGCGGCGGGGAGGTCGAAATTCGGCAACCCGCCGGAGCGCTCGACGGTGCTGTCCCGCAGCGCGGTCACCGCGCCGCCGATATCGGCCGCGGTCAATGGGGCAGGGTAGGCGAGAACGCCGTTGCGCCTGACCGCAAAGCCGTAGCTGCCGCGGCCCGAGACAAAGAAGAAGACCATCGCTTCGTCAGGCTCGAGCCGAGCGCGCACCGCGCTCAAGCCGGCCGGCTTTTCCGACCACTCGGCATAACGCGGCGCGGCGGCGAGAACCGCCGCTTCGGCTTGATCCCGCGCCCGTTGGCTCGCCTCGATCCGCTGGTCGATCTCGGCGATATGCTCGCTGCGCGCATGGTCGGCGACCGCGACGTCGCGCTCGGCCTGCAGCGCATCGAAGTCGCGCTCCTTGTCCTGGTAGTCGCGCACTGCCGCCTCGGCTTTCGGGTCTGCGGCGGCGAGGCGGGCGGTGGCCTGCGCGATGTCGAGCGCGGTCCGGCTGCCGATGCCGAGCTGTGCCGCCATGAACATTTCCGCGGCCAGTGCGGCGCGGTCCGCCGGCTGCCGCTCGGCGGTTACTCGCAGGGCTTCGAGCCACGGCCAGACCGCTTCCGGCGGGACCCCGACCACTCCCGGCCGCTGCAGGATTTCTCCGGCCTTGCGGAACAGGGCCAAGGCCGCATCGGTCCGCCCGCGCTGCAGCAGGTAATCGCCCTGATGCAGCATATTCAGCGCCTGCGGCCGCTCCCCCGGCACCACCCGCTCGAACACCTGCGCCGCATCGGAGCCGTAGCTGCCCGCCGCCGAATAATCCGCCGCCCCGGCCTCGTTGCTGGCCACCAGGCGCAGCGAGCGGGCGCCGGTGCTGGTGACCGCAAGACCGGTCGCGGTCAGGAGCCGGTCGGCCCGCAGCGCCAGCGCCGTCGAGCCCGCGGTGTCGCCGGCCTTTTCCGCGAGGCCGGCGCGCAGCCGCAGGGTCTCGGCCAATCCGAGGATCGCGGTGTCCTCGGTCGGCGGCCGGGCGCCGTCGGCGGCCAGCACCGGCACGTCGATGCCGCTCGCGCGCAGCGCTTCTTCGCTGCGGTCCGGACGGGCGCGCTCGCCGGCGCCGGGCGGCAGCAGGCGGGCAAAGTCGGACTCGGCGGTTTGCGCCCAGCGGTCGGCCTCGCGAGGCTTGCCCTCATAAGCCGCGGTGACGGCCCGGTAATAGTCGAGCTGGGCCATCACCAGCGGATCGTTGGTTCGCGCCGCCAGATCCGCCGCCTCGGCCAGCAGCCGGTCGGCCTCGGGTGCCGCCCGCTGATGGCTGATCTGGGCGGCGAGCTTCATCATCGTCAGCGCCAGCCCCGGATTGTCGGAGCCTAAGAAGCGCTGCTGGATCGCCAGCGCCTCGCGGAACGACTGCTCGGCATCGGACGGGTCGTCGATGTTGTTGTAGGCGTCGCCGGCGCCCATCAGATCGTAGTAGCGCTCGAGGTCGCCGCTGCCGAACGGGCGCCCTGCCGAGCGCCGCGCGATCAGCCGGGCCGCTTCGGAGGAGGGCCGCCCTGCCACCGCATTCGGCAGCCCGCCAAGCGCGCCCAGCGCCGCTTCGAGTGCTGGCAGCGCCGACGGGACGGTGTCGGCGGCGAAGGCCCGCCCGCCGATCGTCGTCGTCAGCGCCACCTGCGGCCAGCCGCCATAGCGCCGGGTGCATTGCATCAGCAGCGCCGGAGCGCCGCCGAGAATCTGCGTCTCGGTTGGCATGCCGCAGGAAAAGCGCGGGTCGAGATAGCGCCGCCACGGCCCGGTCTGCGCGGCGCCGAGAGCTGCGCTGCCGAATTCGAAGATGCGGCCGCTCGGCTGGTGCCATTTGCCGCAATAGAGAGCTGCGGCGCGAACCGCGCCGATGCCGAACTCGCCGGAGGAGACGATCCGGTAGCTGCACGGCTCACCGACCTCATTGTCGCCGACCGGAACGGCCTCCGCCGTCGCCGAGCCGGGCGCGCCCGAGGCATAGACATTTGCCGGCGGGCTCTCGCAGCCAAAGAGGGCGATGGCGAGGACGGCGCCAAGGACGGTCCAGCTCAGCGCTCCAAGCGTTCCAGACACCGTTCTCTGGCGGGCTCGGACGATGTTCCGCTCTCGTCGCATAGGCGCTCCTCATCGTAAATATTGATGACCGGCGCTTCAGGGTTCGGCTGCTGGCGGATTTGCACCGCCTCGGGCGTAATAAAGTCGAGGGTGGCGGCAAGGTCGGGCAGCGGGATCAGGGCGCCGATCTCGAGCGCGGGCTGCGGCGGGACAATGAGGAAGGCCGTCGGCTGCACAAAGCAGGACGTGCCGGCGATGATGCAGGTGTTGAACAGATAGGTCGGCTCCGGCCCTGGGTCGCGGACGCCGAGCAGCGCGGCGGTCGGCCCGCTGTTGCCGGCAATCGAGCCGAACAGGCTGGCGCTGCTGCCGGTCCCCGAGAGCCCGAGCGCGGCGACCGCCATCATCCCGCTGACCATGCCGCGGTCGGCGAACAGCAGCACTGTGGATCGCGCCGCCGAGAGCCCGCTGAAGCGCAGCGGGTTGGCGGTGACCCCGGCCGGGCGCAGGGCGGCGACCGCGCCGGCCCCGATCCCCGGCGAGGTGATGATGCCGAGGAGCCGGGCGACGCCGGCGCCGGTCGTGTCAACCGCCAAGACCGGATCGGTCACGCTGACCGTGCCGGTCTGCGCAAATGCGCCGGCCGTGTCGAGAATGGCGCGGCCGCCGGCGGTCAGGTTGCCGGCGAGGGTCAGAGGTGCGGCCGGGTCGACGGTCTGGACCAGGATATCGCCACCGGTGCCGGCCGACGCGGCGATCCCGGACTGCCCGGCCACGTCCACCCCCGCGGGCACAGTGCCGATGGTCAGCGCCGGGCCGTTCAAAAAGCCGAACATGCCGCCGGCGCTGCCCGCCAAGGTGCCGACATCGTTGACGCTGCCGAGGATGGCCGTGCCGCCGGTCTCGGAGATGCCAAAGCTGACATTGCCGGCCGCGTCGACGATCAGGCCGGACGCCGCCACGATCGCGCCCCCGGTCTCGAATGCGTTTCCGGCCGAAATCAGCGCGGCCAGCCCGCCATTGGCATCGACATTCTGGCTGAGCGCCAAATCGCCGGCGGTGGTGGTCTCAAGCGCGATGTTGCCGCCCGCTGTCGTGACCCCCGAGAGGCCGGCGACGCTCAGCATCTGAGCGCTCGGCGGGGTCCCGGCGCCGCTCTCCAGCAGGGTGGGGGTGGTGCTGATGGTCAGGCCGAGGCTGTCGTCGCGGAACAGAAAGCTGCTGCCGGCCCCAGTCGCCTGGCCCGCCAGCACCGGAACCGCGTTGGCGTCGGGCAACGACACAGCGCCCACTGCTGACACTTCGAGCGTGCCGCCGGTCACGGTTCCCGCCGTTTGCAATACCCGGCCGGCCAATTCGAGGCCGATGCCGGCGGTGCCGGCAGCGACACCTGCCGCCAGGGTCAGATCACCGGAGGTCGTCACCCGCAGCCCGATATTGGCGTTGCTGGTCACGACGCCGGACAGCGGCCCGGTCAGCAGCGCCCCGGTCAACGGGTTGAGGAGCCGCGCGCCAAAGCCGTCGGTGATGTCGGCGGTGCCGATCGTCAGGCTCGCCGCGTCGTTGCGGAAGACAAAGCTCTGGCCGGGGTTCAGCACCTCGGCCGCCAAGGTCCCGACCTTGTTCAAATCGGCGGCGCCGCCAAACGCGCCGAGCGACACCCGGTCGGCCGACAGGATCCCCAGCGACGAAGCGATGATCGGCGCCGGGTCCTGTGTGATCGTTCCGGCCGAAGCGAGCCCGACCGCACCGGCGCCGGCATCGATCGGGTCAGCCAGCGCCAGGCTCCCCGCCGTCGTCGTCTCCAACAGGATGTTGCCGCCCGCCGTCGTGACCCCCGAGAGGCCGGCGACGCTCAGCATCTGAGCGCTCGGCGGGGTCCCGGTGCCGCTCTCCAGCAGGGTGGGGGTGGTGCTGATAGTCAGGCCGAGGCTGTCGTCGCGGAACAGAAAGCTGCTGCCGGCCCCAGTCGCCTGGCCCGCCAGCACCGGAACCGCGTTGGCGTCGGGCAACGACACAGCGCCCACTGCTGACACTTCGAGCGTGCCGCCGGTCACGGTTCCCGCCGTTTGCAATACCCGGCCGGCCAATTCGAGGCCGATGCCGGCGGTGCCGGCAGCGACACCTGCCGCCAGGGTCAGATCACCGGAGGTCGTCACCCGCAGCCCGATATTGGCGTTGCTGGTCACGACGCCGGACAGCGGCCCGGTCAGCAGCGCCCCGGTCAACGGGTTGAGGAGCCGCGCGCCAAAGCCGTCGGTGATGTCGGCGGTGCCGATCGTCAGGCTCGCCGCGTCGTTGCGGAAGACAAAGCTCTGGCCGGGGTTCAGCACCTCGGCCGCCAAGGTCCCGACCTTGTTCAAATCGGCGGCGCCGCCAAACGCGCCGAGCGACACCCGGTCGGCCGACAGGATCCCCAGCGACGAAGCGATGATCGGCGCCGGGTCCTGTGTGATCGTTCCGGCCGAGGCGAGCCCGACCGCGCCGGCGCCGGCGTTCATCGGATCGGCCAGCGCCAGGCTGCCGCTCGTCGTCGTCTCCAGCAGGATATTGCCGCCCGCCGTGGTCACCCCAGCGAGCGGGTTTGTCGCCGCGCCGGTCATGAGCCCGGAGGAGGGAACCCCGGTCGTCGGATCGAACGCCACCCCGATTGTCGATCGCGGCACGGCGCCGATCGTCAACGGCGCGCTGTCGTTGCGATAGAGGAAACTGTTGGCCGCCGAACCGTCGACAAACCCGGCCAGGGTCCCAACCTTGTTGGCTTGGCCCAGCGCGACCGAGCCGCCGGCGATGATCCCGAGCGCCAGCGGCCCGTCCACCGTCGAGCTGATCGATGAACTCGGCTGGTTCGGTGACGCCCCCGCCGGTCACCAACAGCAGGTTCGGGATTTTGGCCGTGTCGATGACGAGCGGCGCCGCGATGCCGATATTGCCGGTCAGCAGCGGCATGCCGGTCTCGCCGCGATAGCCGACCTGCAGATCGCCGGCGGTGATCGAGGCGAGGTCGGCCGGCAGCAGGCCCAGCACGCCGGGCGAGCCCGCGACGCCGAGCGCCACCGAATTCGCCGCGGTGGCCGGCCCCAGCACGACCGATCCCGAGGCGCCCGCCGTCATCGCGTCGAGTGTCCCCGCAGAAAGCGACATCGCATCGGCCAGGACGACGATGTTCCCGGCTTTGGCCGGGGAGGCGGCGGTGCTGACAACGGTGCCGCTGTTCTTGAAGGCGCCGCCAAGACCGCCGGCCATTAAGGTGATCGTGCCGCCGGTGGAAAAGACCGTCTCCGGCCCCGGTATCGTCAGGTCGAAGCCGGCGGTGCTGGTGCCGGTGGTGACGACGGTCAGATTGCCGCCATTGGTGCCGTCCCTGGTTGCGTCGTCAAAGCCGAGGACCAGCGCGTGCTGGTCGTTGCGAAAGAGGAAATTGTTGCCGGCGCCGGTGACCATGAACGCGAGCGTGCCGACCGCATTGGCCGAGGGCAGCGACACCGCGCCGACCGAGGAGATGTCAAGGCTGCTCGCCGCAATGGTGCCGGTCGCCGATTGCGAGATGCCGCCGCCGGCGGTGAGGTCGACAAACGAGGCGGCGGCGGTGATCGGCGCCAGGATCGAGATGTTGCCGGCGGCGTCGAGCGTGAGCCCGGCGGTGGTCGGCCAGGCGAGCGCCCCGTCGGTGGCGATCGTGATGTCGCCGTTTTGCGTGCCGGGCGCGCCGAGTGTGGTCAAATCGACGCTGGTCCCGCTGCTCAACGTCGCGGCGACGACGGCGGCGCTGACCGTGGCGTTGTTGGCCGTGGGGGTTACCGTCGCCCCCGTCCCGCCGGGCGGAGTGATGTTGCTGTTGGCCGCGGCGATGGTCAGGTTCGCCGGATCGAGCAGCCAGGTCCCGGGCGTTCCGTTTGGCGCCCCGGCATCGACCTGGGCCGCGGGCAGCACCGAGAGGCTCGACTTGCCCGAGGTCTCGACCCACCCGCCATCGCCGCCGAGCGGGCCGCCGCGGGCGCGAATCGCGCCGGCAAAGCGAGTGGCCTGGTCCGACCACACCGCGACCTGGCCGCCATTACCTCGTCCGGTGGCGCTGGCGTCGATCATGGCGCCTTGGGCGACCGTGGTCGCCGCCGCGTTGCGCACGGCAGCAGACCGGCCGTGCGGGCCGCCGCCGATCCACACCGTGCCGCCGCCCGAGCTGCCGCGGGCCTCGATCCGCGCGGTGCTGGCGAGAGTGACTGAGCCGCCGGTGATCCTAGCCGAGCCGCCGGTCTGGCCCGGCCTCGCCCCGGAGACGTCGATCGTGCCGGCGACATTAGCCGCGCCGCCGGCCCCGGCATCGATCGTCACCAAGCCGCGGCTCGCGCCGGCGCTTCGCGCGGTAATCTGCCCCGAAACATCGACGACGTTGCCGACAATGCCGCCGACCGCGTCGGCGGTCAGCAGCACCGTGCCGCCCGCGGCATCGATCCGCCCGCTGTTGGACACCAGGCTCCTGACCGGCTGCCCGCCGGCGTCGAGCGGCGCCGCCGTCACCTTTGGCCCGACATCGAACGAGACCAGCCCGTCGCCGTAGAAGTCGACGGTGTAGGTCTTGGCCCCGGCCAGCACGACCCGGCCGAGCTTGGCCTGGATCACCCCGGAATTCGCCACCCCCGGCGCCACCAGTGCCGCCAGCCCGCGCTGCGCCACGGTGATCGTGCCGTTGTTGACGACGGTGGCGCGCGGATCGGGCGACGGCTTGTCAAACCGCATCCGTCCGGCCATGAAATTCGCGTTGCTGATATCGGTCGGCGTGGCGACGATGCTGTTGACGTTGACCTGAGCACCCTTGCTGAAGGCGATGCCGCTCGGGTTGATCAGCACGATCGAGCCGTTGGCGGTCAGCCTGCCGGCGATGACCGACGGATCGCCCGCCTGCACCCGGTTGAGCGCCACCGAGCTTGCTGCCGGCTGGCGGAAATTGGTCTGCTCGGAGGGGGCGATATTGAAGCTTTGCCAGTTGATCGCGGCACGATCGGTGGATTGGAGGATGTCCAGCCGCGTCGGGCTCGCCTGGACGATCGCGGCCGTGCCGGCGACCACTTGGCCGCCCCGCGGATTGGCCTCGGCCGGGGCGTCAGAAATCGCCAGCAAACCCGCAGATCCGGCAGCAAGGCTGAGCACCGCCGCGGCAAGGCGCCGACCTCGCCATTCTACGCGCCCGGGCGCAACTGGAGAGGTGCAGCGGTTCCCCGCCCGGCGATCCCGGCCGGCGCCGATCGGCTTTGTCTCTGCCGTCATCCCCCTCACTCGGTGCGAGGCGCCCACGCTCAGGTCGCCCGCGCGGTCAGTAATGGATCGCGACACGCGAGAATAACATATAGTCGGCCAGCCTGCTCACATTTGCGCCGTTCGGCTGGGTCGTCAGCCGATGCACCCCGGCCAGCTCGACATAGAGCCACGGGGTCACATCGCTGCGCGCGCCGAGGCCGATCGAGTTGAGAGTCTGGTCGAATTCGCCCGGCGCCAAATTGTAGGCCCGGCCAAAATCGTAAAAGCCGAAGAACTGGACCTCGAGGCGACGGTCGGGCGCGATGATCGGGACATTGGTGAAGCCGGTGTTGGCCTGCAATTCGACCGTCGTCGCCAATGCCCGGTCGCCGGTGATCTGGCCGTAATAAAATCCGCGCCCCCAGCGCACGCCGCCAAAAAAGAACGTCTCGCTGGGCGGCAGGATGTCGCCGGTGTACTGGCCGGCGAGCGACAGCTTGAGCGCGGTTCCGACCGGGCCGAAGGTCGCGAGGTTTTGCACGCGGGTGAGCTCGCCGGCGAATTTGGTAAAATCGATGCGGTTGCCGGGCCGGGCCGGGAAGGTCGCATTGTTGCTGCTGGCGCCGAGCCCCGGCAGCCCTTGGCTCGCCCGCAGGATCAACAGGTTTGCCGCGGGGAGGTCGGCGACCGCCGAATCCTGAAAATCGAAGGTCTCGCCGGCGCGCAAGATGCGCAGATGGCTCTCGTTCAGCTCGGTGGAGGCGCTATTGGCGCCGGTGACGTCGATCGTCGAATCATAGGTGTCGAAGCTGCCGTCGACCGCGAGATTGAGCCGCCGGCTGCGGATCACCGGGTACGACAGCCCAAGCCCGCCGACCGTATAGTCGCCGTTGAAATCGACCTGGGCGAGCGCGCCGCCCGGCAGCGAATTGCCTCGGCCGGCATAGCCCCACAGCTTCAACCCTTGGCTGCCGAGAAAGGCCGAGGCATTGACCTGGCCAAAGATCTGCTCGCGACTGAAGGTGTTGTAAAAGAGCCCTTGCAGCTGCTCGCCAAAGCTGGTGAACGAATTGGCGGTGGCGCTCGCCAGCATCTCGTTCGGCCCGGCGACCTGCGAGCCGAGATTGTCGTATTGGAAATAGGCGCTGACCGGCTTGCGCGACAGCTGGGCCACCAGCTGCACGGCGCCGGGCAGCGGCGAAACATGCCGCAGGATGGCGCGCACCGAAACCCCGGGGATGTCCTGCACCAGCAAGAGATAACGCTCGAGCGCGGCGTTGTTGAGCGGGCGCACCCAGGTCAAGTGCTCGAGGTACTTGTAGGCCAGGGTCCCCGCGGGGCCGATGTCGCCGTCGAGCTTGACCTCGCTGATATAGCCCTCGACCGCGCGCAGGATCAGCACCGTGCGCCCATTGACGCGTTGCACTTCGCCGCGGACGACGGTCAGAATATAGCCGTCGGTCCGGTATTTGACCTGGAGGTTCTGGACGATGGCGTCGAGCCGCGCCTTTGGCACCGTGGCGCCGACGACACCGGCATAGAGCGGAGCGAGCGCGGCAGGGCTGTAGACGCTGACACCCTCGACCCGCACAGCATCGATGTGCACAGCCGGCCCCTGCGGGATCGGCGCCGCCGATGGCGGCACCGGCGCTGCCGGGCGCGGGACGATCTTGGGCTGCGGCGCCGGCACCACGCCCGGCAATGGCGGCGAGATCAACGGGGCCAGATCGGCCGCCTGGCCGAACGCCGGAGGAACCGTGGCGAGCACGGTGAACAGCAGGGCGGCCACACATGCGGTACGGGCCGCCGATCGGCCAATGCACCGGGTTTCGCCGAAAGCCGTCACGCGATACCCCTCAGGTCGTCGATCGAATGGCCGGCCCCCGTCTGCCGGTCAAGACCCGTCGCAGCTGCGAACCCTCGCGCCAATCCATGCCTGACCCCGCTGGAATGACGTTGGACACTGGACCAATGATCGATCAGGCTCGATCCTTTTTCAACCGAAAGTCTTGCACATCTGACATTTTGACGGTCGCGCCGGGCTCGTCTCTGGTGTCAAGAAAGTGGCACAGCCGCCGAGTCGCGACCGGGCGCGCAAGACCGAAAACGATCACATTTTGCCGCGGGGCTGCTATTACAGATCCGGATCGCACAGGTGGGATCATGGTCCGCTTTCGCAGCCAAGCGCCGCGGCTCCGCCCGCGTATCGGCTGCGGCATCGCCGCATTGCTGCTGACCGTGTCGGTCGCCTCGCCGGCTCGTGCCGATGCGGCTTCCGGTCGCCGCGCCTACGACAAGGGTGACTACACTCGGGCGATGATGGAATGGCAGGACGCGGCCGACCATGGCGACACCGACGCCGAATACGGCCTCGGCAATCTTTACGAATTTGGCGCCGGCGATCTGGAGCAGGACTACTCCCGTGCCGCCTACTGGTATCGAAAGGCGGCCGGGCAAGGGAACATCGAGGCGGAATACCGTCTGGCGCTGATCTATGCGGCCGGCGGCGACGACTTCGCCAGCAATCTGGTCGAGGCCTATAAATGGGCGAGCCTTGCTGCGCAAAGCCAAGGCGTGTGGGGCACACTGGCGCTTGATTTCAAAAAGCTGCTCGACCAGGTGGCGAGCCCCGCGCAGCGGGGGGACGCCGACAAGCAGGCGGCCGCCTGGCGCGATGCGCGCGCCGCAGAGGCTGCCCGCGCCACCGCCGCAAAGGCCGAGAGCAGCGCGGCCGTTGCCATTCCCGCGGCGCAACCGAGCAAACCGACCGGCAAAGCCGGTGCGACCGGCTGCCCGGGCTGGCCGTTCCCGACCCTGCCCTGCACGGAGCAGTTTCCGGCATTGGCCGGAGCGCAGGGGCCGCCGCCGCGAATCCGGCCGGCTGGGGTCGAGCCGCCGGTTGCATCACCGCCGCCGGCGTCGTCCAAGCCCGCGCTCGAGGAGCTGAACGAGGCACTGGCGCGGATCGATTGCGCCGCGCTGCGCGGCAGCACCTCGGCGCAGGGCGACGCGGTGATTTCCGGGACCGTCGCCGACCGCACCGAGCGAGCCCGGCTGGTTCAGCTCGCGGGGCGGTTCTTCCCGGCAGGCCATCCCGAGCTGGCGGTCGATGTCGTGCCGCCGCCGCTGTGCCGCTCGCTGGCGGAATTTAACGTGATGCGGCTCGCCGGCCTCAGCGCCGAGGGTGGTCTCGGGCTACGCCTAGACAATGGCGGCACGCGGCTTCACGAGGGCGATCCGATCCGAATCGAGGTGCGCGCGCCGGCCTATCCGGTCAATCTGCGCATCGACTATTTTGCGCTCGACGGTCGGGTCCTGCATTTGACGCCGGGCACCGGCGAGCCGCCGCCGCTGCTCGCCGCCGACACCACCCGCCTGTTCGGAAATCCGGCGAATGGCGAGGATTGGCGGGCCGGCGGAGCGCCGTTCGGCACCGAGCTGATCGCGGCGATCGCGACCGCGGCCCCGTTGGATTTGGCGAGCCGGCCGCGGGTCGAGCCGGCCGCCGATTATCTGGGCGCGCTCAAAGCCGCGCTCGGTCGCGCCGGCGCCGGCGCCGACACGCCAAACCGCGTCGCCCTGCTGCTGGTCAAGACCAGCGGCCGCCAGTAACGAGCCGGCGCGGCAGGCACGTAAACATTGCGGGAACGTGAAGCAGCGTCCCTGCGCGAAGGCCATCGCGGCGCGCGCCGTCGGCGAAGCCAAATATCACGCGGTCACTCCGAGCTTGAGCAGGGACAATAGCCGTGCTTTCGTTGATCGATCGTCGTCAGCTGTTCGGGGGGTCCGCCGCGGCGGCGCTCGCCGCTCTCTCGCCACCTGCCTGGGCGCAGCAGGCTTTTCCGGCGCATCGCTGGATCAATATCGTCTTTACCCCGACCGGCGAGCGCTTCAACGACCGATATTTCTGGGACGGCGCCTACAGCATGGCCGCGGTCAAGCGATTTTCGTGGACCTGTCGCGATTACCGTCTTGGCGAATGGAAATGGATTCACCCCTGGCTGATGGATCTGATCTTTGTGCTGCATTGGAAATACGACAAGAACCTGATCAACGTGCTGAGCGGGTTTCGCTCGCCGCAGACCAACGCGCACATCGAAGGCGCCGCGCTGAATTCGCAGCACACCAGGGCGATGGCGCTCGACATTCACATTCCGGATATCGACAACCAATCGGTCGCCCGCGACCTCAAGAGCATTATCTATGGCGGGACCGGGATGTATCCCGGCAAGGCCTTTACCCATTTCGATTTTGGCCCGCTGCGCAGCTGGGTCGCCTGAGCAAAGCGCCAAGGCAGCATGCCGGCGCGCACGCCGGGCCGCCAGCCGCGGCCGATGCTGGGCAAAACCGGGTCGGCACGGCTTGCTTTCGCCGGGGCGCATGGCTATAAGCCGCCGCTCGAACAGGATCATCACATGCCCAAGCTGAAGACCAAGAGCGGCGCCAAGAAGCGGTTCGGCCGCACCGGCGCCGGCAAGATCAAGCATAATTACGCCTACAAGCGCCATCGGCTGATCAGCAAGCCCAAGCAGGGCAAGCGTAAGCGGCGCGGCACGACGACCATGGAAAAGGGCGACAGCACGCTCGTCCTGACCTACATGCCCTATCTGCGGGGGTGAGCGATGGCGCGCGTCAAACGCGGGGTGACGACCCACGCCCGCCACAAAAAGGTTCTCGATCTCGCCAAGGGGTATCGCGGCCGCGGCTCGACGGCCTATCGCATCGCGATCGAAAAGGTCGAGAAGGCGCTGCAATACGCCTATCGCGACCGGCGCAACCGCAAGCGCGATTTCCGCGGGCTGTGGATCCAGCGGATCAACGCCGCGGCGCGCGAGCACGGGCTGACCTATTCGCAATTCATGCACGGGCTGAAGCTCGCCGGGCTCGACCTCGACCGCAAGGTGCTGTCCGACATCGCCATCCGCGAGCCCGAAGCATTCGCCGCGATCGTCACCACCGCGCGCGCCGCGCTGCCGACCCCAGCGGCGGCTGCCTAAGCAGGCTCGGCAGATGAACCGATTGACTGCAAATTGCTGCGCCAGCCGATTTACCTGGGGATCAGGCTAGCTGAGGCCCCGCAATGAGCGCTGTGAAAGGAGGGGCCGCTGCGGACGGCCCTTTTTGATTCGGGCGGATGGCGCCAGGAGAAATCGGCAATGGAAGATGCCAGTCAGTTGATCGATGCCGCAACCCGGGAGATCCGGGCGGCCATCTCGCCGCAGGCGCTCGAAGAGGTGCGCATCCGGTATCTCGGACGCCGTGGATCTCTGACCCTTGCGATGCGCGAGTTGGGTGGGCTCGACCCGGAGGCTCGGCGGCGCGTCGGCGCCGAATTGAACGCCGCCAGGGACAGTATTGCCGCTGCCCTCGCCGAGGCGGGCGAGCGGCTCGGCCGTGCGGCGCTCGAACAGCGCCTTCTCGCCGAGCGCGCCGACGTCACCCTGCCGGTCGCATTTGCCGGCGCAGGGCGCATCCACCCGATCAGCCAGACCATCGACGAGATCGTCGCGATCTTTGGCGAAATGGGCTTTGTCGTCGCCGAAGGGCCGCACATCGAGGAAGATTTCTATAACTTCACCGCGCTCAACATCCCGCCCGAGCATCCGGCGCGGCAGGAGCACGACACCTTCTACCTGCCGGAGCGCGCCGACGGCAGCCGGCTGGTGTTGCGCACCCACACCTCGCCGGTGCAGATCCGCACGATGCTGGCGCAACAGCCGCCGATCCGCATCATCGTGCCGGGGCGCACCTTCCGCTGCGACCATGACGCGACCCATTCGCCGATGTTTCATCAGGTCGAGGGGCTGGTCATCGATCGTGCGACCCATATGGGGCATCTGAAAGGCTGCCTGATCGAGTTCTGCCGCGCCTTTTTCGGGCTCGACGATTTGCCGGTGCGCTTCCGGCCGAGCTATTTTCCGTTCACCGAGCCCTCGGCCGAGGTCGATATCGGCTGCTCGCGCAAGGGCGGCCGGCTCCAGATCGGCGCCGGCGGCGATTGGCTCGAAATCCTCGGCAGCGGCATGGTCCACCCGAATGTGCTGCGGAATTGCGGCATCGATCCGGCGCAGTATCAGGGCTTTGCGTTCGGCATGGGGATCGAGCGGGTGGCGATGCTCAAATACGGCATCCCCGATCTGCGTGCGTTCTACGATTCCGATCTGCGCTGGCTGCGCCATTACGGGTTTTTGCCGCTCGACATCCCATCGATGGTGCGCGGGCCGCTCGACGCCGGTGCGGCGGCATGAAAACCACCCTCGGCTGGCTCAGGACCCATCTCGAGACCGCGGCGCCGCTGGACGCGATCGTCGAGCGGCTGATCATGCTCGGCCACGATGTCGAGGCGGTGGAAAACCGTGCCGCCTCGCTCGAGCCTTTTACCATCGCCGCGGTGGTCTCGGCCGAGCGCCATCCGAATGCCGACCGGCTCAAGCTCTGCATTGTCGATACCGGCGCGGGGCGGGTGCAGGTGGTGTGCGGCGCGCCCAATGCGCGCACCGGCATCAAGGGCGTGTTCGCTCCGGCCGGCACCATCATCCCGCGCACCGGCGCCATGCTGAAGGAGAGCACCATTCGCGGCGTCGCCTCGCAGGGCATGCTGTGCTCGGCCTACGAGCTCGGCCTCGGCGACGATCGCGACGGCATCATCGAGGTGCCGCCGGACGCGCCGGTCGGGGCGAGATATGCCGAGCTGATCGGGCTCGCCGACACGGTCATCGATATCAAGGTTACGCCGAACCGCGCCGACTGCCTCGGCGTCCACGGCATCGCCCGCGATCTTGCCGCCGCCGGAGTGGGCCGCCTGAAGCCGCTAGACACCACGCCGGTCCCCGGCGATTTCCGCTCGCCGCTCGGCATCCATATCGAGGACCGGTTGGCCTGCCCGCTGTTTCTCGGCCGCCATCTGCGCGGCATCTCCAACGGGCCGAGCCCGGACTGGCTGCGCCGCCGCCTCGAAGCGATCGGGCTGCGGCCGATCTCCGCGCTGGTCGATCTGACCAATTTTCTGACCTTCGACGTGAACCGGCCGTTGCATGTGTTTGATGCCGGCCGGCTCGACGGCGATCTCGTCGTGCGCCTGGCGCGCGAGGGGGAAACCCTGCTCGCGCTGAACGGCCAGGACTACGCGCTCGACCCCGAGGTGACCGTGATCGCCGATCGCGGAGGCGTGCGGAGCCTCGGCGGCGTCATCGGCGGCGAAGCGACCGGCTGCACCGAGGGCACGACCGAGGTGTTGATCGAGGCCGCGCTGTTCGACCCGGTGCGCACCGCCGCCACCGGCCGCCGGCTCGGCATCGCCAGCGACGCGCGCTATCGCTTTGAGCGCGGGCTCGACCCGGCCTTTGTCGGCGACGGTCTCGAAATCGCTACCCGCCTGATGCTCGAGCTGTGCGGCGGCGAGGCGTCGGAGATCGTGACCGCCGGTGCGCTGCCGAATTGGCGTCGTCATTATGTGCTGCGCGCCGCGCGCCCGGCGAGCCTTGGCGGCCTCGATGTGGCCCCTGAGGAGAGTGCAGCGATCCTGGGGGCGCTCGGCTGCGCGGTCGAGCCACTGGCCGGCGGCGATTTGTCGGTCGAGCCACCCTCCTGGCGCGGCGATATCGAGGGCGAGGCCGACCTGGTCGAGGAAGTGCTGCGGATCAAGGGCTATGACCGAATCCCGGCGGTGCCGCTGCCGCGCACCGCACCATTGCCGCGCCCGGCGCTGATCCCGGCCCGGCGCCGCTCCGAGCTGGTCCGCCGCGCGCTGGCCGCGCGTGGTCTGGTCGAGACCGTGGGCTTTTCGTTCGTCGCGGCGCGCGAGGCCGAGCTGTTTGGCGGCGGCAAGCCCGAATTGCGGGTGGTCAACCCGATCAGCGCCGATCTCGATGCGATGCGGCCGTCGCTGTTGCCGGGGCTGGTCGCCGCGGCACGGCGCAACGCCGATCGCGGCTTCGCCGATGCGGCGCTGTTCGAGCTCGGCCCGGCCTACCGCGACGACACGCCGGCGGGTCAAATGCTGGTCGCCGCCGGGCTGCGCGCTGGGCGGACCGGCCCCAAGCATTGGCGCGAGAAGCCGCGCGAGGCCGATCTCTACCAGGTCAAGGCCGATGCGCTGGCGGCACTCGCCGCGATCGGCGCCCCGGCCGAGAACGCCCAGGCCAGCGCCGACCCGCCCGGCTGGTATCACCCGGGCCGCGCCGGCATCCTGCGCCTTGGGCCAAAGGTGCTTGGCGTCTTTGGCGAATTGCATCCGGCGGTGATCGAGGCGCTCGATGCACGACCGCCGCTGGCCGCCTTCGAGGTGTTTCTCGACGCGGCGCCCGAGCCCCGCGCCGGCCGCGCCAAGCCGCCGCCTGAGCTGTCGGTGTTGCAGCCGGTCGAGCGCGATTTCGCCTTTGTCGTCGATCGCGAATTGCCGGCCGAGACCCTGCTGCGCGCGGCCCGCGGCGTCGATCGCAAGCTGGTCGCCGAAATCCGCCTGTTCGATCTCTACGAAGGCCCCGGCCTGCCGCCCGGCAAAAAGTCGCTGGCCATCACCGTCGTCTTGCAGCCGCAGGACCGCACCCTGACCGATTCCGAGATCGAAGGCTTCTCGAAACGCCTCGTCGCCCAGGTCGAGAAGGCCACGGGCGGTCAGCTGCGCGGCTGAGCGGAAGCGGCTGGTAGTGTCCTAATTTGAATCGGCGCTTCTCCGTGACGTTCGCCATAAAGGTTAATTTAACGATAGCTATTCTCGTCCTTGGTTGCTCTTGACTCGCATTGCCCGTGGGCAACAGGATGGAGCATCATGTTTACCCTTCCTTACCATAACCCACCTCAAAATGCCTTAGTCATAGGCTAAGCGTTTGATGTGGCTGGATGCGCAGGCGAGGCGGAGGGCAGATGAACAACGCTGAAGCCGAAGACCTTTATGAGATGGCTAACCTCTATCCGAGGCATACCGGGCTACCGATGGTAATTGGGGTATCGGAGCGCGGAAACGCGCAACATGATATCCGCATCAAGGTAGGCATGGACCACGCTCCTCGGATGAACATTCACAATACGGCAGTTGTTGGCGTTCGCCCGCCGAGCGTTCTTGCGGGATTCCTAAGGAACGCTGATCAGCAATTAGTTTTTAGATGGATCAGTCTTAATGAATCAACTTTGATCGATTACTGGAACGGCGTCATTGATACGGTCGAGCTCGCTCAGCAACTTAAGCCGCTGCTAACTCCCTAATATCAGGAGGCTTCTTCATTAAGTCGTTGTTCGCTCGACCAATTCATCGAGCGACCACCAAGCGGCTGCGCAGGTTGACAAAAGGAGCTACAGGCGGCTACGCCTCTTGGTGGACTTTCTGCGCGGACGCGGCGAGGCGGTGGCGCTGGCCAGCTATGACGGCCGCCTGCGGCCGCAGCGCCGGCGCTGGGAGTGCCGATTTCCTCGCTGTAGCCGGGTGCCGCCCGATTGTCTTTTTACGGCTGCCTCTCCAGACTATGGCGAGATAGCCGCAGGAGGGTCGCAGGATGGCGCTGGCAAACGAGCGGGTGGCCTGGTTCAACGGCCGGATCGTGCGGGAGAGCGAGGTGTTGATCCCGTTCCGGGACCAGGGCTTTACCCGCGGCGACGCGGTCTTTGACATGACCCGCAGCTTTAACGGCAACGCCTTTCGCCTCGAGGAGCATGTGGCCCGGCTCTACCGCTCGCTCAAATACCTCGACCTCGACCCTGGGGTGACGGCGACGGAGATGGTCGCGATCAGCGCCGACGTGCTCGCCCGCAACCGGCATCTGTTGGCGCCTGGCGAGGATTACTGGCTGGCCCAGCGGGTCAGCCGCGGCATCCATCCGGTGCCGGGCGACAATTGGGACCATTACGGGCCGAATGTAATTGTCGAATGCGTGCCGCTGCCGTTGCACGAGCGCGCCCGGCACTTCCGCGACGGCATCGACGTGATCACCCCGTCCTTGCGGCGCACCCCGCCCAATTCCTTGTCGCCGCGGGCCAAGATGCACCAGTATCTGAACCTCGTCCTCGCCGACCGCGAGGTGAAGGCGCAGAACCCCGACGCCTGGGCGGTGTTGCTCGACGTCAACGGCAATCTCGCCGAAGGTCAGGGCAGCAACATCTTTCTGGTGCGCGACGGCGCGCTGACGACACCCAGGGAGCGCTTTGTGCTGCCCGGCGTCAGCCGCCAGGCGGTGATCGACCTTGCCGGCGGGCTTGGCATTGCCTGCGCCGAGGCCGATCTCGACCTCTACGACGCCTACACCGCCGACGAATGCTTTCTGACCTCGACCAGCCTGTGCATCTGCGGGGTGCGCAGCCTGAACGGCCGCCGCTTTGGCGCCGGCCAGGTGCCGGGGCCGGTCACCCAAAAGCTGACCGAGGGCTACAAGGAATTGGTCGGCTGCGATTTTGTCGCGCAATACCTGCAGCGGCTCGAGGCCTGAGCCCGGCGACGCGCCCGCACGAGGGGTGCCGCCCCGCGTCGCGGGGATCGTTTTGGCGGCGCCGGCGTATGTCCTGATCGAATGCGGCTCGACAGTCGAGCCCGCGGTTCGACGGAGGCTTTTCGTGAACAGGATGCTGCTCGCCGGGGTGATCGCCGTCACCGCCGCGGTCGCGATGCCGGCCCTCGCTCAGCCGGCCGAGAATGCCGGGACCCCGCAGACCCAGACGCAGACCCAGACCGCTCCGGTCACCGAGCAGGGCCAAGGCGGCAGCGCCCAAGCGGCTCCCCAACAAGCGGCTCCCGAGCAAGCGGGCGCGGAACAAACCGGCGCGGAGCAGGGCGGCGGCGGCGAAGGGATTCACCGGCACGGCGGATGGGGCGAGGGCGCGCCGATGATGCACCGCATGATGATGCATCGCATGTGGATGATGCGCGGCGACCCGCAGCAGCGCTGCATTGACCGCCTCGCCTGGCGCGCCGCGCGCCGCGCCTATATCGAGGCCAAGCTCGGCCTGACCGCGCAGCAGCAGCCGCTGTGGGACAAGGCGCAGATCATCGCGCAGGCCGATCAGCACAAGGAGCGGGTGCTCTGCCAATCGCTGAAGCCTGGCGAGGAAACAACCGTGCTCGACCGCATGGACCGAGCGGAGCAGTTCCTGTCGGCGCGGCTCGATGCGCTGCGGCAGGCGAAGCCCGCGGTCCAGGCGCTCTATCAGGCGCTGACCCCGGAGCAGCAGGCGATCATGAACCACCCGTTCCGCCCCTGAACGGCGCCTATTCCGAGGTGGCCGACAGCCGCCGCCACACCCGTTTGGTCGGGGTTGTTCGGACATCCATCGGGTTCGGTAAGATGACGGCGAGGCTTTCTGCCGCACTTTCTGCCGCAGCCAACACTTCCGATGCCCATTGATAATAAGCCCGCGTCGGTTTGTGAGCGCGGTTGCGCCGGGAGATCCGGATCTTTTCGAAAATATCATGCACAAAATTATTGGACGAGTCCTCTCCTCTGTATCTCTTGTCCTACGGACAAGGCGCGTTGGCACGCGAGCTTGGCATGTTGGCCGTACCCGTCGAGGCAGTCGGCCTTGAGATCTTCAAAGAGCCGAACGAGCTGCGTATCGCTCGTCCGACGACCGATGTGATTGAAGAAATACCAATACAAGCCTCCGGCCATCAAGGCTGCCACTATAGCAGAAGTTAAAATATGTTTCATCGAAAACACATTACATTCTTCAATAATATCTAATAATCAACATCACTTGTTTTCAGCTATCTAATTATAATTCCTATGTCGAATTGTCGTCACCCCATTTGCCAGCAAATTCTTGCTTGACTGCAAGAATAACACGCAGGAACTTGAACTTGTTCAATTTATCCAAAGCTGATCCGTACCACTCCCGAGCAAGCTCGTTTGCACGGCGATCCGCGGCCTCTTTTTCATCAGGTTTCAGCCGTGAATACCAAGTGAGCGCCACGCCCCCGAGAACGATCGCGGATGTCGCAGTCACGGGAATAAGTGGAAAGACCATCTCTCACCTTCCCAGTTGGACGGATGACGCGGGCGGGTCTACTGAATCCACGGCATCGGCTTGCGCCTTGGGACATAATCGACGCCACGCGTTAGCAAATGGTTACCGACCAAAATCGCCAAGAAAATCGCGGGGATCGGCCGAGATAACCGGGGGCGAAGCGCGGTCCGCAGGAAAACTGGGGTTGGGAAGGCCATCAAGGGTCGGCGTCTGAACCGCGGAGCACGCTGGCTTCGGACTGGTGCGAGGCTAATCACCGTGGCATGCTCGCCGCCTCCTCCCAGCCGACGAGGCCTGCCATGAAGATCGAGCGCATTGACCATCTGAACCTGACCGTCGCCGATATCGACCGCAGCGTGGAGTTCTACCGCCGCGTGCTCGGCATGACGGCCGAGACCATCGGCGAGGGCCGCGCGGCGCTCTATTTCGGCCAGCAGAAGATCCATCTTGATGCCGCCGGCGGCGCCATGGCGACGGGCGGCGAAAAACGGATGCCGGCGCATATCTGCTTTGTCACCGAGGCGCCGGTCGGCGAGGTCATGGCCCATCTTGAAGAGTGCGGCGTGCCGGTGCGGATGGGGCCAGGCCCGCGCGCCGGGGCGATCGGCACAATCCAATCGGTCTATATCGACGACCCAGACCGGAACTCGATCGAGATCTCGAGCTACTGAACTGGCGGCGCCTGAGGGTCATCCGGCCAGAATTTCGCGCAGGTAGAAGCCGACGCCTTTGGCCGCGTCCCATTGGCCGGGGTTGCCGAGCGACACCTCCTCGAAGCGGGTCCCGTCGCGCCAGTCGGTGCGGCGCACATGGAGGTGCCCGCTGACCGCGGCAACGGCGCGATAGCGGATATGCCAATCGGCGGTGCGCCTGGTGCCGCACCACGGGGTGAAGCGCGGGATGCGCGGGATGCGGACCAGATCCTCGCGCAACGGATAGTGGCCGACCAGCACCGTCCTTGCCCCGCCCGGCAGCTCGCGCGCGAGCCGCGCCTCGGTCAGGGCGCAGCGCATCGCGCACCACTCGGCCATGCCGGCGAGCGGCGCCGGGTCAATCAGATCTTCGTCGGCGGCCACATTGGACAATTCGGCGGCCCAGCGGACGACATCGCCGAGCGCCACCTCGGCCGGCCGGAAGCTGTAATCGTAAAGCGTGCACAGCGGCACGATCACCTCGCCGCCGGGCGGCCACACCGGGTAGGCGTCCTCGGGCGTCGCGACGCCGAGCCGGCGCGCGGCATCGACCAGGTCAGCATATTTGCGCTGGCTCCCTTGGCTGGCGGTCACGCGGTTGGTCAGCCACAATTCGTGATTGCCCGGGACCCAGATGAGTTTGGCAAAACGGCCGGCGAGCCAGGCCAAGCTTTCGGCGAACAGCTTGGCGCTCTCGCACAGGTCGCCGGCGACAATCAGCCAATCCTCTGGGTAAGACGGGAGTGCCTGAAGCGCCTCGCGGTTGCGCGGCAGTGCGAGATGCAGGTCGGAGATCGCCAACAGCCTCATGCCCGTCCGCATAGCCCGAACACCGCCCCCCGGCAAGCGCCAGCGGCTTCCGGCGCTGCCGCCGGCGGCCTATCTTCTGGCGGCGGGCAATTCCGGCGGGCTGATGGCAAGCACCACTCTCGTGCAGCTGTGGACGATGCGGGTCGAGCGGCTCGACGAGGCGGCGGTGGCGCCGTGGCTGGCGATGCTCGACGAGGATGAGCGAAAGCGGGCCGCGCGCTTTGTCTTCCCCCGTCACCGGGTGCAGTTCATCGCCGCGCATGCGCTGTTGCGCACAGCGCTCGGCCGGCTGTGCGGCCGACCGCCCGCGGCGTGGCGATTTGTCGCCGATGCGCATGGCAAGCCCTCGGCCTGGCTCGAGGACGCGGCCGTCCCGGTCTCGTTCAACCTGTCGCATACCGAGGGGATGGTCGGCCTCGCCGCCACGCGCGGCGCCGGGTGGTCCGTCGGCTTCGACCTCGAGCCGCTTGCCCGCAAGGTCGAGCTTGGGGTCGCCGACCGCTTTTTCGCGCCCGATGAGGTCGCCTGGCTCGGCAGCCTCGCCGAGGAGGCGCGGGCCGAAGGGTTCCTGCGGCTGTGGACCTTGAAGGAGGCGTTTATCAAGGCGACCGGCAAGGGGCTGACGCAGGACCTGGCCGCATTCTCGTTCGATCCGCTGCCGCCGCGCATCCGCTTTACCCCGGGCCTGCCGGAGCGCGAAAGCGATTGGCGGTTCGAGCAGCGGGTGCTCGATGGCGGTTTTGTCGCGGCAATCGGGCTGCGCGCCGGGTCTGCGCCGGTCGAGGCGCGATGGATGGCGATCGACCCCCGTGACCTCGCCGCGGACCGGCTGCGGCCGGCTCAAAAGAACTGGTAGATCAGCGGCGGCGCGGCACCATGCAGGACCGCGATATACGCCGCGATCGCCAGGAGTGCGGCGCCGTGCAGCAGCACTGGCGGAAGGCGCGGTGGCGCCGCGCTGCTTTTCCCGACCGTTGTGGCGGCTGCGGTCAGCACCAGCACGGCAAGGAACACCAGCCCCGCTGTCGCCGCCCAGTCGCCGATCGCCACCCAGTCGCCGATCGCCGCCGGCGCGCGCGGCACCCAGAAGAAGCCGAGCGCCAGCACAAAATAACTGACGGCGAGCCCGCGTGAGATCGCGACATAGGCCGGGCGTTTTGCCAACTGGGCATAGCCCCGCCGGCCGCGCATCCGCTGCATCGCGGTCTGATAAAGCTTGTCGCCGCTGACCCCGGCGCCGAGGCACAGGCCGTATAGGACGAAACGGATCGTCGTGCCGTGCCATAGCCCCATCGCCAGAAACGTGACAAAAAAGCCGGCAGCACCGAGGAACGGCACGATGCGCGGGCGGTTGGCGACGGCGATCAGCTCTTTTGTCAACGGATTGAACAAATAGAGCTTGAACCAGTCGGACAGGCTGATGTGCCAGCGCGACCACAGATCGAGAAAATTGGCGCTTGAATAGGGATGGTCGAAATTCTCCGGCAAATCAAAATCAAAGAGGCCGGCAAAGCCGCGCGCCACATCGGTGTAGCCGGAGAAGCTGACGTAGAGATAGGCAGCGAACAGAACAAAAGCCGTGGCCTGGCGCGGCGCATCGACCGCCGAGAAGCCGCCCGCGCTCCAGCGGAAGCCGGCGAAGAACAGCCCAGCCAGAACGACGAATTTGAAATATCCGCGGATAATTTGGTAAAGCGCCGCGCGCGGCAGCGGGTCGATCGGCGCCGGCGCCAAGCGCGCCAGCTCGACCGAGAAATCCTGCATGCGCTGGATCGGGCCGGCGAGGAAGGTCGGGAAAAAGCACAGATAGCAGACATAGTCGCGCAGGCCGATGCCGCCCGGCAATTCGTCGCCATGCGCATCGACGATCAGGTGGATGATCCGAAACATGATGTAGGAGAGGCCGATCGTGCGGCCGAGCGCCACGCCAGGGAGCCAAGCCGTGCCTGGCGCCAGCTGCCGCGTCAGCACAAACTCGGCGACGATCGCAGCCACCGCGGCGGCGAGCAGCAGCCCCTTTTTGCAGAAGGCGACGGCCTTGATAAAAACCCAGCCCGAGCCCGCCATGACCAAGAGGCAGGCTGCGTCCAGCCACGAGGCGGTGACGACGATGGCAAAGGCGAGGCTGGCGATGGTCAGGATCTGAGCGCGCCGCACCCGCAGCCGTTCGATGCGCAACAGCAACGCGGTGCCGATCGCAATCAGCAGAAACGGCGCCGAGGCGACGCCGGTGATCGTCGCCGGGCCCATCAGCGATTCGCCGAGCGCCGGCCGGCCGGCCGCCCGCGGGTCACTCGGCTGCGGGACGCTCCGCCTCGGGCGCCGCCCACGAGGTCGCCCGGCTGGCCTCGGCCAGCTGCCGCTTGGTCAAATCGTTGATCTCGCCCTGAAGCCGCTCGATCGCGCCGAAATCATAGCCCTGGTCATAGAGATAGACCATGTACCAAAGGCTGGTGTCGGGATCGATGTGGGTGCTGGTGCCGACCGAGCGGAAAATGTCGAGCTTGATCTGCGCCGCCTCCTCGTGGGTCATCGTCGCGTGCGACCACTTGCCGCCGCTGCCAGTCAACCCGTACTCCTCGCGCCGCTCATGCACCGAAGTATGCGGCATGTAGAAGAATTCTTTGAGTGAATAGAATCGCACGCCGTTGTTGCGGATGAAATCGAGGTTTTCCTGGATCGTCGCCGCGGTCTCGCCCGGAAAGCCGAGCACGAACGCAGCGAGGTACGGAATATCGTATTTGTTCAGCAGGTTGACGCCGCGGGCGAACTGGCTCGCCGTGGCCCGCTTGTTCATGTTTTTCAGCACCGTGTCGCTGGCCGATTCGATGCCGAGATAAACCCCGCGGCAGCCGGATTCCTTCATCATCCGCACGATCTCGTCATCGACATACTGCACGCGCAGAAACGAAAACCATTCGAACCGGTATTCGGCAAAAATCTTGATCAGCTCGCGAAAGCGGTGCGGCGGCACGTTGAAGGTGTCGTCGATAAAGACGACGCGGTCGATGCCCGGGATCTGCATGACCGAGTCGAGATGCGCCCGGACATGCTCGGACTGCACCGTCATCCATGGGCCGGCGGTGGTCGGGTACGAGCAGAACGCGCAGGCGAACGGGCAACCGGAGGCGGTGCGCAGCTGGATCGTGCGGTTGAGGAACGGCAGATCGTGCGTGTGCCAAGTCGGCGGGCAATCGCCGAGCGACAACAGCGGCTCGTGCCAGCGCTTGCCGCCGGGGGCGAAATCGCCGCTCGCGAGCGGGCCCTCGATCCGGGCAAGGTTGCTGACCCCGGCGCAGTCGCCGTTGCCGCGGCGCGCGGTCAACAGGTCGCGCAGATCGGTTTCGGAGTTGAAGGCATGAAGAACATAGCGGATGCCGAGCCGGCGCATGCGCTGGGCGAAGGACGCCGGCTCGCCGTTGATGGTTTCGGCATTGGCGAATGCGCCGCCGAGCACGATGTCCATCTCCGGATCGAACCCGCGCAGGCGCCGCGCGATATTGCCGATCTCTTTCCAGGACAGATAAAAGGTTGAGGAGATGCCGACCAGCGGCGGCTTGCGGCTGGCGTTATAGGCCTCGCAGAACCAGTCCCATTCGGCGTCGAGATTGTTGATCACCCGGACGCGAAAGCCGAACTGCGCCAGATAGTTGATCAGGTGGACGCCGGCCATCGACGGCAGGTTCCAGATGTTCAGCATCCCGCGCCGCTCGGGGTAGTCGGCTTCGTCAAAAAACTTGCCGAATTTGCGGTGGTTCAGATAATCGAGGTGAGAGCGGAAGCCGCCCTGGTAATGCACCATCCGCGGATAGACCATCGGCTTGTAGAGCTCGAGCCGGTCGAGCGGCAGCTTGCCGAAAGTGTCGTAATCGACCACGTTCGACTGGGTGACGAGGATCAGGTCGAGATCATGCATCGCACCGTTCCTCGATAAAGCCGACAGTCAGCTTGCCGCGCGCGAGCGGCGAGAGCTTCCCGGCATCGGTTATCCGAACGCCGATCACCGCCGAGCGCACCGCCTCGGAGATCTGCTCCACGGTGCCGGTCACCCTGACCCGGGTCCCCGGCACGACCGGCGCCGCGAACGACATCTCCATCTTAAGCAGCAATGCGTTGCGCCCGGGCAGGCTCATGCCGACGAGCCGCGATGCCAGGGCCACAAGATAGGCGCCATGCACCAGCCGGTCGTCAAAGCCGCGCCGCCGCGCGAACCCGGCATCGATATGCAATGGGCTCGCATCGCCGCTGAGCGCCGCAAAGCGATCGATGTCCGCCTCGCCGACAACTGTCTCGAATTCGCAGCGCTGGCCGATCGCCAGGTCTTCGAGCGCGAGCGCTGCGGCGACGGAATTCATAAAGGCGATCACCTCGGCTGATTTCCCGACGCTGCCACAGCGGCCCAGGGCAATCAAGCGCAACGCCGATGTAGATTGGCGCTGGCGCGGCGCGGAGCGAGCCACTATCCTGGCGCGGCATCGCCACCGGGGGGTCCGATTGTCCGCCACGAACGGGGCGTGGTCCAGGGATGGCGTGTCCCGCGCCAAAGCCGAAGCCTGCGCCGGCAACCATCAGGCGGCGTTTGCACTGTTGCGCGACCTGATCGCGCCCGAGGACAGCTTTATCGACCAAAACCGGGTCGCGCGCGCGCTCGCGGCGATCGATCTGGTAGCCGCCGGCCTGCGCCCGTTGCGTCTGGCGCTGGTCGCCGGCAGCACGGTCGATCATTTCGCCGGGGTGCTGCGCTTTTGGCTGGCCCGCGCCGGCTTCGCCGCCGAGCTGACGGTCACCCCATTCGACACAACGGTGCAGTCGGTGCTCGACCGCGACAGCCCGCTTTACCAGTCGGCGCCCGATATCGTGTGGCTGTTCGGCACCTTCCGCGATGTCGATATCGCCGTGACGCCTGACGCCGAGGCCGCGGCGGCCGATATCGCCGTTGAGCGGGCGGTAGCGGCGCGGCGCGCGCTGTGGGCGACCCTGCGCGAGCGCCTGCCGGCGCTGGTAATCGAGAACAATGCGGACATCCCGGCCGAGGACGCGTTTGGCAACCTCGCCGGCGCCGCTCCTTGGGGCCAGCGCACCCTGCTACGCCGCTACAATGCCGAGCTTGCCGCCGCGGCAGTGCCGGGCACGGTCATCTTCGATCTCGACCATATTGCCGGCCTCTACGGCAAGCGCCGCTGGAGCGACCCGCGATACTGGTTTCATTCGCGCCATGCCTTTGCGCTCGACGCTTCGGGCCTGGTCGCGCATGCGGCCTCGCGCCTGATCGCCGGGGCGCGCGGCCTCGCCAAGAAATGCCTGGTGCTCGATCTCGACAATACTTTGTGGGGCGGTATCATCGGCGATGACGGGCTCGACGGGATAGCGCTCGGCGGCAGCGCCGAAGGCGAGGCGTTCGTCGCCTTTCAGCATTTTGTCAAGGCGCTGAAGGAACGCGGCGTGATCCTGGCGGCGTGCAGCAAAAACGACCCGACGATCGCCGAGGCAGTGTTCCGCGATCATCCGGACAGCGTCTTGCGGCTCGACGATTTCGCGGTGTTCAGCGCGCATTGGGGCAACAAGGCGGATCATCTGTGCAACATTGCCGAGCGGCTCAACATCGGGCTCGACGCGATCGTGTTCGCCGACGACAACCCGGTCGAGCGCGACATCGTGCGGCGCCACCTGCCGCAGGTCGAGGTCATCGAGATGCCCGAGGACCCGGCGTTGTTCCCTGCGGCGTTGGCCGCCTCGGGGTGGTTCGAGACCACCGCGTTCTCGGCCGAGGATCGCGAGCGCGGCCGTTATTACGCCGAAAATGCCCGGCGCGACGCCGCCCGCGACAGCTTTGTCGATATGGATGCCTATCTGCGCAGCCTGGGGATGACCGCACGCGTCGGCGGCGCCGATCCGCTGCACCTGCCGCGCATCGCCCAGCTGATCAATAAGAGCAACCAATTCCACCTGACCGGCACGCGCTACGGCGAGCCCGAGCTCGCTGCGCTGGCGGAACGGCCCGGCTGTTTTGTGCGCCACATCCGGCTGCGCGACCGGTTTGGCGACAATGGCCTGATCGCCTGCCTGGTATTGCGCCGAGAGGGCAGGGCGCTGCGCATCGACACCTGGGTCATGAGCTGCCGGGTGCTTGGCCGCTCGGTCGAGGAGTTTATCGTCAACGAGGTTCGCGCGATCGCTTTGGCCAATGGCTGCGAGCGGATCGTCGGCCGTTATGTCCGCTCGCCGCGCAACGGGCTGGTCGCCGGTCTTTACGACCGCCTCGGCTTTATGCTCGAAGCCGAAAAACCGGGCGAGACGGTATGGGCGCACCCGATCGCTCCGGGTGAAACGCCTTGGACGAGCTGGGTGAAAGCGGCGCCCGTGCCCGTGGAGGCATCTGATGGCTGAGCGGGCGGCCATCGCCGAGCGGCTGAACGCCGTCTTTCAGGACACTTTCGATGATCCGTCGCTGCAAATCCGCGAATCGATGACCGCGGCCGATCTCGACGATTGGGATTCGCTGCAGCACATCGTGCTGGTCCTCGCGGTCGAGCGGGAGTTCGCGGTCAAGCTGAACCCGGCGGAAGTCGGCAAGCTGGAGAATGTCGGCAAGATGATCGATCTGCTGCTCGCCAAGGCGGCGCCGCGCGGCTGAGCGTGGACGGCTTTCGCGCGTGAACCGGCTGCTCAGCCCCAACGAGGCAAAGTTCTGGCTGCTCGACTGGTCGGCGCCGATGAACAGCATCGCGGTGATCGAGCGCCCCGAGCGTTCCGAGATGCTGGCCGCGCAGCACCGCTTCACGGTGCCGGTCGTGTGCGTCGGGCGGCAGTCGCGCCCGCGCTGGGGTGCCGCGACAGTGCCGGGCGTGATCGAGCACAAGAACGTTGCCTCGGAAGAGGACTGGCTCTTGGCAGCGGAGCGGCTGCAACAGGTGCGGGTCGGCACCGAGGGGCATCCGCCCTGGCACGCGGTGATCCAGCAGCATCCCAAAGGGACGACCTTGATCCTCGCGGTCAACCACGCGCTGACCGACTGGCGCACCAGCCTGCACGTCGCGCGCTCCTTCCTGGCCGACGCCGATCCGGGCGATCTCGCCCCGCCTTGCGAGGAGCTCCTGCCGCCAAATTGCTTTGCCGACCCGGCCGCGGGCTCGCTGCTCGACGGCTGGTGGACGAGCCGCGCCGGCGCGCGCTGGGAAGCGCTCGGCCTGGCCCGGCTGGCCGAGGCGTTTCCGCCGCCCGCCATCACCCGGTTTGCGATGGAGCGCCTGACGCTCGAGGCGACGGCGCGGCTGGCGCAGCGCTGCGAAGCCGAGGGCGTGTCGCTGAACAGCGCATTGGCGATTGCCCTGCGCGACGCGATGCCGCCGCTCGATAGCGTCGCCCACTCGGTCGACATGCACCGCTTCATCCGCCCGCCGCCGGCGCCGGGCCCCGGCCTGGCCGTGGCGCACGCCTTCACCCCGCTCGCCAAGGGCGCCTTCTGGGAGGCGGCGCGGGACAACCGGGCGGCGCTGTTCGAGGCGATCCGCGGCGGCGCTGCCGGCGATGCGCTGCTGCAGCTGCCGCGGGTGCTGCTCGGCAGGGCGCCGCCGCGCGAGGCGGCGGCGATGACGATCACCGGCGCGCCGACGGTCGGCATTCGCAACGGCGCTGACGCGAATCAGGACATCGAGCTGGTATTGAGCTCGGCGCGCGGCGGCGGCGGCATCCTGATCCTTTCGTACTTCCGCAGCGCGCTGCAACTCGTCGCCGGCACGCCGGCGGGCGAGCCCGAGGTCCCATTGCAGGCGGTTGTCGAACGGCTCGCCGAGGCCACCGTCTGACGCCAACCAGCCAGAGAGATCATGCCCGACGCAACGACGACCGAGCTGACCCCGCTGCAGCAGGCGGTGATCGCCTTGCAGGCGCAGCGCGCGCGCATCGCTGAGCTCGAGCAGGCGGGCTCGGCGCCGATCGCGGTGGTCGGCATCGGCTGCCGCTATCCGGCGGATGGCGTCTCGCCGGCGGCATTATGGGAAGCGCTGCGCGAGGGCCGCGACGGCAGCCGCGAGGTGCCGCCGGACCGCTGGGACATCGACGAGGTCTACGACCCGGTGCCGGGCCGGCCGGGCAAGATGTATGTGCGCAAAGGCTGCTTTATCGACGAGGTCGACCGGTTCGAGCCGCTGTTCTTTCGCATCTCGCCGCGCGAGGCGGTCGGCATCGACCCGCAGCAGCGGCTGCTGCTCGAGGTCGCCTGGGAGGCGCTTGAAGACGCGGCCATCGCCGCCCCCGCGCTGGTCGGCAGCGACACTGGCGTCTTCATCGGCATCAGCACCAACGACTACTCGGCGCTATTGAGCCGCACCGCGCATGGCTGCGTCGGCAACGCCGTCGCCGGCCCCGGCAACGCCGCCAGCGTCGCCGCCGGGAGGCTGTCCTACACCTTCGGCTTTCACGGGCCCTGCGTCGCCGTCGACACCGCGTGCTCGTCCTCGCTGGTGGCGACGCATCTGGCGGTGCAATCGCTGCGCAGCCGGGAGTGCAGCCTGGCGATCGTCGCCGGGGTCAATCTGATGCTGAGCCCGGAGATCACGATCAATTTCTGCCAGGGCCGGATGCTGTCTCCCGACGGGCACTGCAAGACCTTCGACGCGGCGGCCGACGGCTATGTGCGCGGCGAAGGCTGCGGCGCCTTGGTGCTGAAGCGGCTGACCGAGGCGGAGGCCGACGGCGACCGCATCCTTGCGGTGCTGCGCGGTTCGGCGATCAACCAGGACGGGCGCAGCGCCGGGCTGACGGCGCCGAACGGCATCGCCCAGGAGGCGGTGATCAGAAAGGCGCTGGCCAATGCCGGCCTCTCCCCCGACCAGATCGATTATGTCGAGGCGCACGGCACCGGCACCTCGCTTGGCGACCCTATCGAGATGCACGCGCTGAAGGCCGTGTTCGCCGGGCGCACGCGGCCGCTCCATGTCGGCACGGTCAAGACCAATATCGGCCACACCGAGGCGGCCTCCGGCGTCGCCGGGCTGATCAAGGCGGTGCTGATTTTGCAGCACCAGGCGCTGCCGCCCAGCCTGCATTTCCGCCGGCTGAACCCGCATATCGACGCCGCCGGCATCGATTTCCGCGTGCCGACCGAGCTGATCCCGATGCCGATCGAGGCGATCGGCGTCTCGTCCTTTGGGGTCAGCGGCACCAACGCGCATATCGTGCTGGGCGCCGCCCCGCCGGCGCCGCCGGTTGCCGCCGCCCCGCCGTCGGCGCGGCCAGTGCTGCTGATCTCCGCCCGCACCCGTGAGGCGCTGGTCGAGCTGATCGCTCGTTACCGCGCTTTTCTGGCGGCGACATCGGACAGCTTCGCCGATATCTGCCACACCGCCGCGATCGGCCGCGCCCGCCTGCCGTGGTGGGTGGCGGTCGGCCGACCCGGCCGAGCTCGCGACCGCCGAGCCCGCCAACACGCCGCCGCCGGCTTTGCCGCCGACCAGCGGGCGCAGGGTGGCGCTGCCCACCGTCGCGTTCCAGCGCGAGCGCTGCTGGATCGACATGCCGATCGCCGGCTTTTCCGAAGTGGCGATCGACCGCGGGCTGCACCCGCTGCTCGGCCGCAGACTGCCGCTGCCATTGTCGGCCGAGACGCGCTGGGAGGCGGCAATCACCCCGCGCCATCCGGCGCTCGCCTTTCTCGACGAGCATCGGGTCGATGGACGCGCGATCATGCCCGCCGCCGGCTTTGTCGAGATGGCGTTGTCGGCCCGCCCCGGCGCGGCGCTCGCCGGGCTCGCGATCCCGCGGCCGTTTGCGCTGACCGCGGACGGCGAGCGCCTGGTTCAGACCATCCTCGCCGAGGATGGCGCGGTTTCCATCGTCAGCTACCGCAGCGGCGCCGGCGTCGCCCCGGAGCCGGTCACCCATGCCGTCGGCCGGATTGTGCCGCGCGGCAGCGCCGGCAGCGCACCGCCCGAGCGGCCGGGCGCGGGGCTCGGCGCCACGCGGTTCTACGAGGCGATGGCGCGGACCGGGGTCAACCACGGCCCGAGCTTTCGCCTGCTCGATGCGATCCATCGCGGCGATGGCTGGGCCAGCGCGACATTGCGCGGCTGCGCGGACGAGGCGCGGTTCGCGATCCACCCGGCGCGGCTCGACGCGGCCTTCCAGCTGGTCGCCGCAGCCCTCCCCGAGGGCAGCGCGGAAACGCTCTTGCCGGCCGCGATCGATATGGTGGCGCTGCATCATCCGCCGGCGGCGTACGCGCGGGTCTATGCCAGCGCCGCTCGCGACGCCTCGGGCGTCGTCGCCGACATCGTGGTCGCGGACGCGGCCGGGGTGGCGATCGAAATCGCCGGGCTGCAATTCCGCCCCGCCGCATCGGCCAAGCACCGGAACCGGCTTTTATCGCCTCGAATGGCGCGATGCGCCGCTGCTCGACCTGCTCACGCCGCCGGCCTTTCTGCCGGCGCCGGACGACATGGCCGCTGTGCTCTCCGCCGCGAGCCGCGAGCTTGCCGAGCGGCACGGCATCGCCGCCTACGCCCGCGCGGCACCCGCGCTCGAAGCGGCGGCGACCGGGTATGTCGTGCGAGCGCTCGAAAGCCTCGGCCTCCAATTCCGCCCCGGCGCCGAGTTCACCTTTGGCGCGATGGCGGAAAGCCTGGGCATCGACGAGCGCCATCACCGGCTGCTGCGCCGCCTCTTCGGCATGCTGGCGGAGGACGGCGTCCTCGCCGGCGGCGGCCGGCGCTGGCGGGTCGTGCAGGAGCCGCCGCGGAGCGACCCCGCCGCAATGGTCGAGGCGCTCCTCGAAGAGGCGCCCGACATGGCCGGCGAGATCGCCGTGCTGCGGCGCTGCGGCGCGGCGCTGGCCGATGTGCTGACCGGACGGAGTCGAGGCCGCTGGGCATTCTGTTCCCGGCCGAAGGCAGCGGCGCCGGCGCGTTTTACGAAACCTCGCCCTATGCGCGCACGGTCAACGGGCTCTTGGAAGCAGCAGCCGCCCTCCTCGCCGCGACGGTGCCGCGCGGCCGGGTGTTGCGCGTGCTGGAAGTCGGCGCCGGGACGGGCGGCGCCACCGGTGCGATGCTGGCCGCACTGCCGCGTGCCCGCCGGCATTACGTGTTCAGCGACATCTCCCAAGGGTTTTTGACGGCCGCCGCGAGCAAATTCGCCGGCGGGGAGATCGAGACCCGCTTGTTCGACTTGGAGAGGCCGCTCGGCGAGCAGGGCGTCGCCGCCGGCTCGTTCGATGTCGTGCTGGCCGCCAACGTATTGCATGCGACGCAGGACCTGGCGCAGAGCCTCGGGCATATCCACGAGCTGCTGGCGCCGGGCGGCGCGCTGCTGCTGGTCGAGAGCACCGAGCGGCGGCGCTGGGTCGACATCGTCTTCGGCTTGACCGACGGCTGGTGGCGCTTCACCGACACCGAGCGCCGGCCCGACCATCCGCTGATCAGCGCGCGGCAGTGGCGCGAATTGCTCGGCGAGTGCGGCTTCGCGACCTCGGCCGAGCCGGCGGGCGAGGTCATCGTCGCCCGTCGCGTCGGCGCTGCGCCGCAGACCGACGAGGCCTGGCACGTGGTGGGCGGCGCTCGGCTGCCGGAATTATCTGCCGCCGGGCTGCGGACTGCGTCGCCCGCCGAAGCGGAAAACTGGGTCGCGGTCGTGCCGCCGACGGCACCCGACGAAGAGGCGCAGATCGAGCTGCAGGTGCAGCTCACCGAGATCACGCGCGCCGCGCTAGCGGCACCGCGCCAGCCGCGCCTGGTTTTTGTCGCTGAGGTGGAGCTCGGTCATGCCGGGATCGCTGGGTTTGTGCGCAGCCTGGCGATCGAGAAGCCGATGCTGCGGCCTCGGCTGCTGACGGCGCCGCCAAGCGACGCGGCGCTGCTTGACGAGCTCGCGGCTGGTGAAGATGCGGCCGAGATCGGCTGGGACGATGCGGGCCGGCGACGCAAGCGGGTGCTGGTTCCGGCTGCGGCCGCTCTCGCCAGTCCCGATCTCGGCGGCGCTTGGCTCGTCACCGGCGCGCGCGGCGGCGTCGGCCAGGCGATCGCCGCCTGGCTCGCCGGTCACGGCGCCGGCGAAATCGTGCTGCTGAGCCGCCAGATGCCCGAGGCTCCGCCCGGTATCTCGGTGCCGGTGCACGCCTATTCGGGCGATGTCGCCGATGCCGGGCTGATCGCGCGGCTGCTGCGCGACCACGCGGTCGAGGGCATCGTGCACGCGGCGGGAGTGCTCGCCGTGGCGGCGGTCGAGGAGCAGACCGCGAACACCATTCGCGCCGTCGCGCACGCCAAGATCGGCGGCGCGCTGACGCTCGACAGCGCGACCCGCGCCCGTCCGGTGCGCCATTTCGTGCTGTGCGCGTCGGTCGCCGGGGTGCTGGGCTCGGCGCGTCAGGTCAACCACGCCTTTGCCAGCAGCTTTCTCGACGGGCTCGCAGCGCAGCGCCGCGCCGCGGGGCAGCCGGCGCTCAGCCTCGACTGGGGGGTGTGGAGCGGGATCGGCTCGGCCGCCGCCCTCGGCTTCGACACCAGGGCCGACCAGCTCGGCCTCGGCAGCCTGACCGCGGCGGAGGGCACGGAGCTGTTCGGCCATAGCCTCGCCTCGCCCGAGCCGCAGCTGGTGGTGCTGCCCTCGGTCGATTGGGCGCGCTTTACCGCGCATTTCGAGCGCAGCGCGCCGGCGCTGTTCGGCGAGTTGATCGGCAAGCCCGATGCCGCCTCGACGCAGATGCCGGCGAGCAGCCCGGCAGAAGCGGCCCAGGACCACGCGGCCGAGCTGACGCGCATCGTCCGGCAATGCCTCGGGCTCTCCGGGCCGATCGACCCGGAGACGCCGCTGCATGATCTCGGCCTCGATTCGCTGCTCGCCGTCGAGATTCGCAACCGCGTCGAGCGCGAGCTGGGGCTCGCCATCTCGGTGCGCGAGCTGATCGAGGGCGCTTCGCTGCGCTCGCTGACCGCGGCGCAGCAAACGCCGGCCGCTGAACCCGCGGCCCGGCGGCTGATCGTGCCGGACCCGGACAAACGCCACGAGCCGTTCCCGCTGACCGATATGCAGCAGGCCTATTGGCTCGGGCGGCGCAACGATTTGGCTCTCGGCAGCGTCGGCTGCTACCTCTACACCGAGTTCGATACGAGCGAGGTCGATCTGGCGCGGGCCGAGGCGGCGTGGAACCAGCTGGTCTGCCGCCACGACATGCTGCGGGTCGTGATCCGGCCCGACGGCACGCAGCAGATCCTGCCCGAGGTGCCGGAATACCGCTTTGAGCGCCTCGACCTGCGCGGCCGCGATGCCGAGGGCGAGCTTGAGCGGGTGCGGCGCACCCTGGCGCAACGGGTGGCGGAGCCCGGCATCTGGCCATTGTTCGACATCCGCGCCACCCTGCTCGACGACCGGGTGCGGTTGCATATCGGCTTCGACCTGATCGCGCTCGACGCCGCCAGCATCCACGCGCTCCGCCGCGAATGGGCGCGGCTCTACGACGACCCGTCGGCCGCCCTGCCGCCGCTCGAGCTCAGCTTCCGCGATGTCGTCGTGGAGGAAGTGGCGCACCGCGAGACCGCGGCATGGCGCCGTTCCGAGCAGTATTGGAAAGAGCGCGCGCCCGATCTGCCCGGCGCGCCCGAGCTGCCGATGATCGGCGATCCGATGCGCCCGGTGAACCGGCAGTTCCGCCGGCGCCGCGTCGTTGTCGAGCCCGATCAGGCGGCCGCCCTCCGCCGCCAGGCGCAGGCGCAGGGCCTAACGATGCCGGCGCTGCTCGCCGCCGCCTATGCCGATATCCTGGCGGCATGGAGCCGGACCAGCCGGTTCGCGATCACCGTCACGCTGTTCAACCGCCCCGATCTGCATCCCGATATCGGCCTCGTTCTCGGCGACTTCACCTCGACGATCCTTCTCGAAATCGATGCCCACGGCGGCCGTTTCGAGGAGCGCGCCGCGGCGCTGGGCCATCGGCTCGCGGCGGACCTGGAACACGCCGAGTTTGGCGGGGTGCGGGCCTTGCGCGAGATCGCCCGGCAACGCTCCGGGGTGGCCGAGACCGTGCCGTTCGTGTTCACCAGCACGCTCGGCTTTCGCCGCGGCGAGACGGCCGAGGACGCCGCCAGCGAGGGGGCCGGCTGGGACCAGCTGGGCAATACGGTCTTCAGCGTCTCCTCGACGCCGCAGGTGCTGATCGACCATCAGATTTCGGAGGAGGATGGAAGGCTGTTCTGCAATTGGGACGCGGCCGAGGGCATGTTTCCGGCCGGCATGCTCGACGACATGGTCGCCGCCCATCGCCGGCTGCTGGCCGCGCTCGCCCAAGAGGATGGGTGGAGCCGGCCGGTATCTGCCGCGTTGCCGCCGCTGTCGCGTGCGTGGTTCGTGCCGGTGGCCGCCGACGATATGCTGCACGCCGGGTTCGAGCGCCAGGCGCGCGAGACGCCGCGCCGCCCAGCGCTGATCGCTCCCGACATCGAGCTCGATTATGAGACGCTCGACACAGCGGCGGCGGAGCTCGCCGGACGCTTGCTGTCCCGCCTCGGCACGAACCCGCGCGACCGCCTCGTCGCCATCGGCTTTGCCAAGGGCTGGCGCCAGATCGTCGCGGTGCTGGCAGTGCTCAAGGCCGGGGCCGCCTACCTGCCGATCGAGCCGCACCTGCCGGCCGCACGCCGCCGTCTCTTGATCGAGCGCAGCCGGGCGATCCTGCTGGACGACGCAGCGGAGGTGGATGCGGCGCTCGCGCGGGCGCGCACCAGCAGGGTCGCGCCGTTGCTCCCGGCTATCGGCGATCCCGCTCGGCTCGCGTATGTCATCTATACCTCCGGCTCGACCGGGGAGCCGAAGGGGGTGATGATCGAGCACCGCGCGGCGCTGGCCACAATTGGCGAGGTCAATCGCCGCTGGCGGGTCGGCGCCGAGGACCGGGTGCTCGGCCTCTCCTCCTTGAGCTTCGATCTGTCGGTCTACGACATGTTTGGCCCGCTCAGCGCCGGCGGCGCGTTGGTGCTACCCCCGGCCGATGCCGAGCGCGACCCGTCGCAATGGGCCGAATTGCTGCTGCGCCATCAGATCACGGTGTGGAACAGCGTGCCGGCATTGATGGCGATGCAGGCGGAATACGGGCTGCCGGTCGGGCATCGGCTGCGGCTCGTCCTGCTCAGCGGCGATTGGGTCCCGGTCGAGCTGGTGTCGGGGCTGCGCCGGCAGTTGCCCGAAGCGACGTTGGTGGCGCTCGGTGGTGCCACCGAAGCGGCGATCTGGTCGAATGCGCATGAGATCGAGGCACTCGACCTGGCATGGCCTAGCATTCCTTATGGCACGCCGCTCGCCGGGCACATGCTGCATATCGTTAGCGCGCGCGGCGAGCCTTGCCCCGATTGGGTGGTTGGCGAGATCGAGATCTCCGGCCAGGGGCTCGCCCGCGGCTACCTGAACGACCCGGCGCAAACCGCCGAGCGCTTCCCGACCGACCCGGCAACCGGCGAACGCCGGTACCGCACCGGCGATCTTGGGCGGTTCCGCCCGTATGCGACCGCCTCCGCCGGGGCCCCGACCCCGATCGAGTTCCTGGGGCGCGAGGATTTGCAGGTCAAGATCCGAGGCTACCGCATCGAGCTGGGCGAGGTCGAGGCCGCGCTGTTGAGCCACCCCGCGGTCGCCGAAGCGGTTGCAGTCGCGCCCCGCAGCGCCGATGGGCGGCAACGCACCTTGCACGCCTTTGTCGTGCGGCATGGCGCGGCGACAGGCGGCGACATCGCGGAAGCACTCGCCGCGCATCTGCGCGAGCGGCTGCCGCCCTACATGGTGCCGGCCTCGATCAGCCTGATCGACCGGGTGCCGTTGTCGGCGAACGGCAAGGTCGATCGCGCCGCTCTCGCCGCGACGGTCCGGCCTGTTGCCTCCGGCCCCGCCGCCTCCGACCGGCTCGAAGAGGAGGTCGCCGCGGCAGTGGCCGGGTTGATGCAGCTCGATCACATCGACCCGCACCGCTCTTTGTTCGAGATCGGGGCCACCTCGCTGACCCTTGTCGCCACGCAGCGCCTGTTGAGCGACCGGTTTGGCCGCACGGTGCCGTTGCAGCGGATTTTTGAGCATCCGACCGCGGCCGGTCTCGCCGCCGGCCTCGCCAATTCGCGCGCGCTCACCACTCCACTGATCCGCTTCGACCGGCGGCCGGAAGGCGAGGACGACCGGCCGGTTCTGGTGCTGATGCCGGGCGTGCTGTCGCTGCCGTTTTATCTGCGCGATCTGGCGCAGGCGGTCGCCGATGAATTGGCGATCGTCTCGGTGCAGCTTCCCGGCCTTGCTTTGGGCGAGACGCCGATCGACACGGTCGAGGCGCAAGCCGAGCATGTCGTCGCCGAATTGCGCCGCGGCGGGTTGCGGCCGCCCTATCTGCTTGGCGGCCATTCCTTCGGCGGGCTGGTGGCGATCGAGGTCGCGCGCCGGCTGCGCGAGGCGGGTGAAGCGGTGGCGCTCTTGATGCTCGGCGACACGGTGCGGACCCGTGCCAATTTCTCAGAGTTCCAGACCGACGAATTGGCCTATACCGCGATGACGCGCGGGCTATATGCCCTTTATGGCCGCCTGACCAAGTTGCCCTACGAGGCCCTCGACGGGTTGCCGGCGACCGAAAAGTTCGATCGCGCCGCGCGGCAGATGCAGCAGGAAGGGCTGTTCGGCGCGCTCGAATTGCCATTGGAGCGCATGGCCGCGGTGTTCAAGGCGAATTTCCGCGCGATCGGCGGCTACCGTCCGGGACCCATCCCGGGCGATCTCGCGCTGATCCGCACCGCGGGCGGCTTCCCGGCGGAGCTGCTCGAATATGAGAGCGGCGAGTCGCTCGAGGATCCCGGCCTCGGCTGGTCGGAGCTGGTGCAGGGCCGGCTCGAGATCCGAACGATGCCCGGCGACCATTTGTCGATGCTCGACCCGGCTCATCTGCCGGGCATGGCCCGCATCCTGTGCGAACTGGTGCGCGAGGGGCTCGCCCGGCACCGCGCAGCAGCCGAGCTAGCCGGGGGCATTGCCCGATGAGCGAGGCGTCATACCCGGGCTCCGGCTTCGGCCTCAACGATGTGGCGATACAGGCCAACCCGTTTCCGGCCTATCAGTGGCTGCGCGAGAACGCGCCGGTCTACCCGGCCGACGACATGCCGATGTGGGTCGTGGTCTCGCGCCATGCCGATATCGAGGCGATCCTGCGCGACCCGGCGACCTTCTCCTCCGACCTCGGCATCAGTGTGCCGCTGATGTCGATGGTGATGAAGGACGCGCCCGACCATGGGCGGTTGCGCCAGACCGTCAACCGCGCGTTCACGCCGCGCAACATCCGCCATCTCGAAATGCGCATCACCGAGATCGCGCGCGCGCTGCTGGCCGCCGCACCGCGCGAGATGGAGTTTGTCCAGGCCTACGCCAACCTGCTGTCGGTGACGGTGATCTGCGAGATGCTCGGCGTCCCGCTCGACCGGCGCGAGGAGATGAACCGCTTCGCCCGCGACGCGCTGGTGGCGAGCTTTGCCGCGGTCGGCATGGGCAGCGCCGCGCTCCTGGCCGAGGTGCGGATTGGCCTGGCGAGCCTGATGGAGATCCTCGACCAGGCGATCGAGCAGCACCTGCGCACACCACAGGACAACATCATCAGCGCGCTGGTCGCCGAAGAGGCGGGCGGCGTGCTGAGCCGCGACGAGCTGCGCAACCTTTGCGCGCTCTTGCTGATCGGCGGGCACGAGACGACCTCGAACCTGATCGCCAGCGGCGCCCATATCCTGGCCGAGACCCCGGCGCTGTGGCATGAGCTGAAATCCGCGCCGAAAAAGATCCCGAAATTTGTCGAGGAGCTGGCGCGCCTGCGCGCACCGCTGCAGCGCATCGCCCGGCGCACCACCCGCGAGGTCACGATCGCCGGCGTCACCTTGCCGGCGAACACATTGCTGCGCCTTTTTCCCGGCTCGGCCAATTGCGACCGTCTGCGCTGGCCGGAGCCCGACAAGCTCGATCTGGAGCGCGACGCCCGCGGCCATCTTGGTTTCGGCGCCGGCATCCACGCCTGTCCCGGTGCGCCGCTCGCCCGCATGGAGGCGCGCATCGCCTTCGAGGTGCTGTTGCAAGAGAGCGAGGGCATCGCCTTCGACCCCGCCCACCGCGCCGTCCCGATCGCCGGCTACGCCGCCGGCGGGCTCGGCTGGCGGATTTTGCCGCTGATCCGCACCCCCGCCGCCGGAGGCCGCGCCATGCCGTCGCCCGATGATATCTTCGACCCGGTCCGCGACATCGTCGCCGACAGCCTCGGGCTCGATGCGGCCGAGATCGACCGCGCCACCTGCGCCAAGAACACGCCCGAATGGGATTCGTTGGCGCATTTGATGATCCTCGACGCGATCGAGAAGGCGTTTCGGGTCAAGCTCCCACGGCTTGCCGCCTATCGGGTCAAGGATGTCGGCGAATTGGTCCAGCTGGTCGCCGCCGAAACCAGACGAAGCGGCGGCTGACCTGACATGTCCGACGCTCGCCCGACTGTCTTCCGGCCGCTCGATCCGGCGTTTCTCGAGGACCCGTACCCGATCTACGCGCGGTTGCGCGACGATCAGCCGATCGCCTGGGCCTCGACCCCGGCGCCGGGCTATACCGGGTTCTGGTTTGTCAGCCGCTATGCCGATGTCGCCGCCGGGCTGAAGGACAACCGCTTTGGCCGCGAGATCGCGCGGGTGCTGCCGCCCGAGGCGTTCCCGCCGGTTCCGGAGGAAGACAAGCCGCTCTACGCGATGCTCGGCGAGTGGATGCTGTTCAAGGACCCGCCGCGTCACGCCCGGCTGCGCCGGATCGCGGCCCCGGTGTTCAGCCTGCGCGCGGTGATGGCCATGCGCCCGCGCATCGAGGCGCTGATCGCCGCCGCGCTGACGCGGATACCGGAGCGCGGGCAGTTCGACGTGGTCTCCGATTTTTCCTCGCCCCTGTCGATCGACATCGTCGCCGATCTGATGGGCGTGCCCGAAGCGGACCATCCGCTGGTGCGCGGCTGGGTGCGCGAGATCACCCTGTCGCTCGACCTGGTGCGCACGCCGCAGCGGATCCGCGCCGGCAGCCGGCGTGCCGCCGAGCTGGTCGCCTATTTCGACGCGCTGGTCGAGGCGCACCGCCGCGAGCCGCGCGACAACCTCTTAAGCCTGCTGATCGCCGCGCATGATGAAGGCAGCTTTCTGACCCGCCACGAGCTGTTGTCGTCCTGCGTGCTGTTTCTGTTCGCCGGGCACGAGGCGTCCTCGCTCTTGATCGGCAACGGCTTGCGGGCGCTGTCGCAGCATCCGCGAGAGTGGCGCCGGTTGCGCACCGACGAGGTGTCCGCGAAATCCGCGGTCGGCGAGCTGTTGCGCTATGACAGCCCGCAGCAGATCGCCTTTCGCCATGCGCTTCAGGATTTCAGCTTTGGCGAGGTTAGGCTGCGCAAAGGGCAGACCATCGGCTTTGGCCTCGGCGCTGCCAACCGCGACCCGCGCGCCTTTCCCGACGCGGACCGGCTCGACCTCGATCGCGAGGACAACCGGCATCTCTCGTTTGGCGCCGGGATTCACACCTGCGCCGGCAGCAGCCTGGCGCAGCTCGAAGCCGAGCTCGTGTTTGCCGCACTGGCGCAACGGTTTCCGGACCTCAACATCCTGTCTTATGAGCGGCAGGAGAGCATCATCGTGCGCGGCCTGACGAAGCTGGTCCTGGACTGCGGCTGATCGCCCACATCTCGCGTTGACAGGTTTGGTGGTGCGCGGCACTCTTTGTTGCACCGCGACGCGAGAGATGTCCGGGCGCGATGGGTTTGGAGGGGCGCGCCATGAGGCTGGTGCAGCCGTCGCCGCGCCAAGCTGCGGCGATCGTGCAGGCCATGTATGCCGTTATTTCGGCGGCGGGCGACATCGCCCCGCTGCCGCTCGAGGAAGAGTGCGTCGTGGCGATCCAGCGCCATCTGCTGGGCCTTTGTGTCCCGCTTGCCGGCCGCCCCGGCCCATTGCCCGACGATCTGGCCGCGGTGATCGACACGCCGGAGCTGCGTCTTCTGACGGTGCGCATCCTGGTCTTGCTGCCGATCATGGATCGCCGGGTTTTGCCGGAGAAGGTGGCGGTGGTCGAGCAGGCGGCTGGGCTCCTCGATGTCGCCGAGGTCGGGCTGCGCATCCTGCGCTGCGCCGCGCGGGGCCAGTATCGCCGGGTTACCTTGATCTCGGCGAAGCGGTTTATCGCGTGGTGGTCGCCGGTCGGCAAAGCGCGGCTGCGCGACTGGGTCAGGTTCATGTGGTGGATGCTGCCAAAGCTGCACACCCCCGGCATGGTGCGCAGAAACCAGGAGCTGCGCGCGAAATTCCAGGGCCTCGCGAGCTTCCCCGAGGGGACGTTTGGGCGGACCTTGTACAACTTCTACGCCGAGCACGAGATCCCGCTGCCCGGCGAGCCGAAAAGCGTGCCCTGGGCGATGCACGAGGTCTATCACGTGCTGTGCGAATACGGGGTCTCGCTCGAAGGCGAGCTGCTGTTGACCGCGTTCAGCGGCGGCACGTTGAACGACACCTGCCTCGACCAATTGCTGTTCGGGTTGTTGTCGTACCACGCCGGCAAGCAGATCGTCGGCGGCGTCGTCTCCGAGGGGATCTTGCAGCCCGACGATTACTTTCGCGCGATTGCCCGAGGTGCGGCGATCAATGTCGATCTCGCCTCGGGCTGGGATTTGTGGAAGGTCGTCGACTTCCCGGCCGACGAGCTGCGGTCGAGCTACAATATCCCGGCAATCTCGGCGCGCGAACGCGACAGCATCATGCCCGTCAACGGGCTCTTGACCGGGTCCGGGTACTCGACCCCGGCGCTCGCCTGACGCGGGCAACCTGGTTCACGCGGAACGGTTCAGGTGAGCATCATCGAAAGGGTGTGGTCGGACCGGGAGCTGCGGCGCCGACTGGTGTCCGAGCCGAAGCAGGCGCTGCGCGAGCTCGGCATTGCCATTCCGGACGAGGTGGCGGTCAAGACGGTTCCGAGCAAAGGCTCGCCTTCTGACGCGGGCGAGGCGTCGCTGCTCCAGTTCGTCCTGACCGGCGGTCCTGTGCTGTCCTATTTTTTCTTGCCGTCGCCGCTGAGCATCACCGCCCAACAGGCCGTCTTTGGCAAGATACTCAGCAAATCGGTCAATGACCCCGTTTTCGAGCGCTGCCTGCGCCAGGCGGCAAAGGCGGCGATCGACAAGGTGTGCGCGCCATCGCCCGAGCCGGGCGAGGCGCTGTCGGCGGGCAAGAACGCTGCGAGCGGAAATGAAGATCATACCCCTGTCGCCGCATCAAGCTGAGACGATCGTCCAGGCCATGGCCGCGGTGGTGTCGGCCGCGGGTCGGATCGCGCCGGAGCCGATCGAGATCGACAGCATCGCCGCGATCCAACGCCATTTGCTGGCGCAGGCCCCGCCGCTCGCTTGCGTTCCGGGCCCGTTGCCGGAAGGCCTCGCCACCGACCTCGAGACGCCGGAGCTGCGCCGCCAGACGGTCCGCATCCTCGCCATGCTGCCGGTGCTCGACCGCAAGATACTGCCGGAAAAGGTGCGGGTGGTGGAGGAAGCCGCCGAGCGTCTCGGCATCCGCGAATTTGGTGTCGTTCTCCTCGGGCGGATCGCGCGCGACCAGCGCCGGCGGCTGGTGTTCGGGCTGGCGATGTTCGGATTGATGCGGCGGTATCTGGCCCATTACCAGTCGCTGACCGGCAGGGCGCGGGGGTGCGACTGGCTGCATGTGCTGTGGTCGGTGGCGCCGTGGCTCCCCGGCTTGCGCAAGCTATTGGGGCTTGACGAGCTGCTGGCCCGCTACGAGGGCTTGGCCGCGCTGCCGCAGGGAACCCTCGGCCACGCCGTGCATCGCTACTATGCCAGCAAGGGCTTCCCGTTGCCGGGCGCGCCAAAAAGCATACCGGAGGGCTGGGGACGGCACGAGGTCTATCACGTCCTGAGCAGCTACAACACAAACCTTCAGGGCGAATTGCTGCTCGCCGGCTTTATCGCCGGAAACACCGAGGAATTATGCCTGGAAGTCGCATTGCCGGCGATGGTGCACCTGCACGCCGGCCGGAAATTCGTGCCGGGGCCGGTGGCGGAAGGGAAATTACGGCCAGACGATTTCTTCCGCGCCGTCGCGCGCGGCATGGCGATGAGCGTCGATCTGCTCGCCGGATGGCGGTTATGGGAGGCGGCTGGCAAGGACCTCGCCGAGGTTCGCTCGGATTATTGCCTCCCCGCCCTGAGCGAGGCCGAGCGCTCGCGCCTCAGCGCCGAGAACGCGCTGCTGGCCTAGAGCGGTTTCCGATCAAATTGCATCGCGCTCACCCCCTCCCAAACCCTCCCCCATCAAGGGGGAGGGCTTTTATCAGCGCTCCTCTTTGTACTCCCGCCCCCTCGATGGGGGCGGGCCGGGGCGGGGGTGATGTGTGCCGGGTGCATCGGCGCGGTCGAAAACCGCTCCAGACTTGCAGCGCATGGCGGGGCGGTCACTTCGGCTTTTCGGCGGAAACCAGCACGTATTCATAGGCGGCGTAGACCGCATCGGCGCTGAAGCGCAGGGTCAGGTAGTAGGGCAGGCGGGCCAGCGGATGAAAGCGCCGCAGCATCGCCCGGTCGGTGGCCATAAAGCGATGCAGCCCCGGATAGACGTGGTGGCGGATCGACTCGACCCGCACCTCGAAGAACCCGGCGGCGGCGAGCTTTGCCGCGTAGCTGGCACTGGTGTCGGCATTGGCCGCCGGCACCGCGAACTTCTGCATGAAGAAGCGCCAGTTGAAATCCTGCACACGGCGCCGCAGCGGGCGCGGATCGGGCGGCGCCCGGATCACATCGCACAGCGCCAACCGACCGCCCGGGCACAGCACCCGAAACGCTTCGGCAAAAAACCGCTCGCGGGTATCGAAGTGAAACGCGCACTCGACGCCGACAACTTGGTCGAAGGCTCCGTCGGGAAAGTTCATCTCGGTGGCCGAGCCCAGGGTCAGCTCGATCCGCTCGGCCATCCCGCGCGCCGCGACCCGGTCGCGCGCCAGCCGCACCTGCGACGGGGAGATGTTGAGCCCGGTAATGTGAGCCGGCGACAGACGCTCGATCCACAGCATGTCCTGGTCGGCAAACCCAAAGCCGACATCGAGGATTTTGCTCTGCGGGCCGACCCCCGCCGTCTCGGCCACCAGCATCGCCAGCGCCGCGCAGGCCTCGTCGATCGTGCGCGCGTCCTTCCAGTAGCCGAGGTTCAGATAAAGCCCGTTGCTGCTGTAAGCATCGGTCGACACCAGCTCGTAAATGTCGCGGGCGGTCATCCGCTTGAACGGCGTGTAGAACCACAGGAAATAGGCCAGCGCCCGGCGCCACCCGCCGCGCCCGCCAGGGTGCGTCGTATCGATCGTCATCGGTCCACCCGCACCCGAACCCTCTCCGCAGCCCCCTCGACTGCCCAGCACGCCAGAGGTCGGTGGCTCGGGTCGAGCCGCAATGCGGCGGCGAGCCCGGCGGCGTCGCTCTCGGCTGGATCGCCGGCCTCGCGCAGCGCCGGCCCGGCTCGCGCCTGGCGCAACGCTTCGCCCATATAGCCGGCCTCCAACAGACAGAATGCCTCGGCCTCGTCGCGGTAGATCGGCTCGATCGCGGCCAGCTGCGCGACCAGCACCAGCAATAGGGCAGGGCAGGTGCCGTCGGGCGCCGCCGGCAGCTCGGATGACAATGCCGCCAAAGCATGCGTGTCCGGGGCGTAATAGTAGCTGCCCGGCGCCAGGCTCCCGAGTTGCTCGCGCAGGACCACGTAAGTCTGCACCGGATAGAGCGTGCCGGCGGACGGATAGAGGTATTTCGGCACCGCCCCAGGCCGGCTGGCCAACGCGCCCAGCAGCCGCCCCAGCGCGTCCTCGCTCAGCGCGCTATGCGTTTCCACACTCAGCGCGATTGCCGCCGGCGCGGCCGGCAGGGCGACAACGGCATCAGCCATGTCCGGCCACCGACCAGGCGAACTCGCGGGCGATCACCGCCGCCATCTCCTCCTCGCTCATCCGCATCACGTCGCCGACGACCGCCTGCGGTGCGGCGGCGGGCGGCGGTTTCGCGCCCGTGTCGGATACTGCGATATCGCCGAGGCCGGTCAGGGTCGCCAGATGCGCGGTCAAGGCGTCGATCGTCGGAAAGTTGAACAGCAAGGTCGCCGGCAGCTCCAGGTCGAGCCCTTGCGCCAGCGCCTTGCGCAGCTCTAGGGCCATCAGGCTGTCTAGCCCGGCCTCGTTCAGCGGGATGTCGGGCGGCAGCGTGTCGTCGGGGCCAGCGCGCAGCACTAATCGCGCCTGGCGCGCGACGAAAGCGGCGAGCGCGGCACGGCTGGCGCGCGGCTCATGGCCGATTGCGCGGGGCACGGCGGCAATGCGGCGCGGCGGCGCCACCGCGGCGAAGAATTGCGGCACCGCTTCGCCGTAGCCGGCCAGAAAACGCGACCAGTCGAACGCCGCGATCATGACCCGCGCCTCGCCCGAGGCGATCGCACGGCCGAGCGCGCGCAGCGCGTCGCCGGGCGGCATCAGGGCCGCACCGGCCGCGGCCAGCCGCTCGCCGATCGACGACCGGGTCAAAGTCCCGGCCTCGCCCCAGGCGCCCCAATCGATGCAGAGCCCGGCGAGCCCGGATCGCCGCCGGTGCTCGGCCAATGCCGCGAGATAGGCGTTGGCGGCGGCGTGCGCCGCCTGGCCGGCATTTCCAGTCAGCCCGACCGAGCTGCCGAACAGCACAAAAGTGTCGAGCGGGCGGCCGCCCAGCACAGCGTCGAGATTGCGCGCCCCCGCCACCTTGCCGGCAAAGGCGCGCGCCAGATCGTCGCGGGCCAAGGTCAGCAGCGCCGCATCGCTGAGCACGCCGGCCAAATGAAACACGCCGCGCAACGGCGGTCCCGCGGCATCGATCGCGGCGACCACCCGCGCTACCTCGCTCGCCTCCGCGACATCGCCGAGCATCACCTCGACCCCGGGCGGCAAGTCCGGTATGGAGCGACCGGCGCGGCCCATCAGCACAACGCGCTCCGCACCATGCTGCAACAGCCATTCCGCGAGCCTTGGCCCAAGCCCGCCGAGCCCGCCGGTGATCAGCTGGGTCCCGCCGGTGGCGAAGGGCGCCTCGCCGGGGAGCCTCGCCCGAACCAGGCGCGGCACATGCCAGACGCCGTCGCGCCAGGCCGCCTCGGTGCTTGCGGACGGCGCCTCGGCCGCTAAGCCGAGCGGCGCTCCCGGCGGCAGATCGACAAGCCGGCAATCGAGCTCCGGATGCTCGATAGCGACGACCCGGCCGAGCCCGAGCAGCGCTCCTTGCTCGGTGGCGATCGGCAAGGTTCCGACCGGCTGCGCGCCGCGGGTCACGAGGCGCAGCGCCGGTGGGGAGGGCCCCGCCAACACATCCTGCGCGACTTGCAAAGCTGTTGCGGCGAGATCGAGCGCCGGCAGGTCCGATCCGGCCTCCCACACCAAGGTCTCGCGTTCCGGGAGCGGCGCCCGTGCGACCGCCAGCATCTGCTCGCCGCCGGGCGAGCCGACCGACGCGATCTCGGCAAAGCGCTCGGCCAGCAGCGCGCGCCATTGCGCCTTGCGCAGCAGCGGATGGTCCGGGCGCAGCGCCGCATCGGCAAAGCGCCACCAGCCCGGGGTCGAGCCGAACACCAGATCGGACCAATTGCTCGGCTTGACCTGCTCGAGCAGCAGCAGCACCCCGCCAGGCGCCAACAGGCGGGCGGCGTACCGCAGGCTGTCGCGCAGATCGCGGGTCGCGTGCAGAACGTTGGCAGCCACGACCACATCGAACCCGCCGGCTGGAAACCCCTGCCGGTCGGGCGGGCGCTCGATATCGAGCGCCGCGCAGCCTGCGAGCGCGCCGCCAAAGCGCGCCTGCGCGGCATCGACAAAGGCGGGCGAAATGTCGGTAAAAGTGTAATCGGTGCGCTCTGCCGGCGCGCCGGCGTGCAGCGCGGCGAACACCGCGCCGGTGCCGCCGCCGATCTCGATCACCCGGAGCCGGCGGCCGGCCGGCAACGCCTCAACGGCGCCGCGCAGTGCCGCCGCCACCATTGCGTTCAGCATGCGCGCGAATGGCGGATCGGCATAAACGGCGGCGCCGTCGCCGTCGCCGAACAGCGCCGCGAGCGGGTCGGCCCGGCCGCGCAACACCTGCGGCAGCGCCCGCCCGCTGCGCTGGGCGAGGGCGATCTCCAACCGCTCGCCATAGCGGTTTGACAGGGTTGCGGCCAGGTGCTCCGGGTCATCGGCGGCGCCCATCGCCATGTTCGACAGGTGAGCGTAGAACCGGATGAACCCTGCGACCGCCTCGGCCGGTGCCACCTCGGCGCGGGCATTGGCGGCATAAGCGCCGGCGAGGCGTTCCAGCCCTTGCGCGAGGCCGGCCGCCTCGGGCGGCGACTGCGTGTCGCGCGCCGCCGCGGCCAGGGCGGCGAGCGCATCCGGCGGCGGCAGCGCGGCGCTGGGCTCGGCTTCGGCCCATTCGACGCGATAGGTCCAGCGCTCGGTCGGATCGGCCTCGGCAATCGTATCGCCGATGCGCTTGAAGGTGAGGCCGGCGACCGTGGCGATCGGCATCCCCTGCGCGTCGGCGAGGGTCACGTCGCCGGTTGCCGTTTCGCCGCTGGCCCCCTCGGCGGCGCGCACCCGCAGATGGGCCCAGAACGCGCCGGCATAGGGCCGGTGCAGCACAATCCGATCGACCGCCAGCGGCAGAAACGCCCCGCCCTGATCGTCGTCGGGGAAAGTCGCGGCCAGCGCCTGAAACGCGGCGTCGAGCTGGGCCGGGTGCAGCGGCGCCAATGGCGTGACATCGTCAGGCAGCGCCACCTCGACCAGCACTTCGCGATCGCCGCGAAACAGCCGCCGCACACCGCGAAAGGTCGGGCCGAGGGCGATGCCGCGTAGGGCGAGCGCGGCGTGCAGCGCTGCGGGGCCGTCCGGATCTTCGATCAGGCGGGCGATGATCGCCGCTCGGTCGAGCGGCGTTGGCGCCGGCGACGCGGCCTCGATCGTGGCGTTGGCGTATTGGCGCCAAGCCCCGCCGGCGTCGGCGTACAGCTCGATCCGGTCGCCGGTCAGCAGGATTTGCGTGTTGCAGCCGTCGGGCGGCAGCCGCAGCGGCGCGGCGAAAATCACGTCGCGCAACGCCGCACCGGTCGCCGCCAGCAAGGTGACGAGGTGGTGCGCGCCGGGCACGATCGCCTCGCCGAGCACGACATGCTCCCACAGGAATGCCAGGCGCTGCGGGTCGAGCCGGCCGCGGAACAGGACCGCACCGGAGGCGAGCTCGATCCGCTCACCCACAAGGGCGCCGTCTTCTGCGGCAGCCGCCGCCGGGCGGAACCAGTGGCGCTGGCGCTGGAACGGGTAGGTCGGCGCGTCGGCGAGGGGCGGGCGGTAGGGGCGGTCGTGGCCGGCCCAGTCGACCGGCGCGCCGTCGTGCCAAAGCTGCGTCAATGCCGACAAGAGGTTGGCCCAGTCCTGGCGGGCCGGTATCTCGCCGGGCCGCGGCCGAGCGAGGGAGGGCAGGGCGGGGAGCTGCGGCAATTCGACCCGGGCAAAGCCGCACAATACCGGCTGCGCCCCCAATTCGACCAGATGGGTGCAGCCGAGCGCCGCCAGGCTCGCCAGCCCCGCGGCAAAACGCACCGGCCGGCGCGCGTGCGAGCGCCAATAGGCGGCGTCGTAATGCGTCACCACCTGCCCGGTCAGGCTGCCGACCACCGGCAATTCCGGCGCGCGGTGCGGGATCGCCGCCGCCGCCCGTTCGAGCGGGTCGAGGGCCGGCTCCATCAGCCGCGAGTGAAACGCCTGCCCCAATTCGAGCCGCTGCCCCAAGATGCCGCGCGCTTCCAATTCCGGATCGGCCAAGAGCGCTTCGAGCGCCGCCGCCGGCCCGGCCACGGTCAATGCCGTGCGGCTGTTGAACCCGGAAATCTCGACCGCTGGGTGGCGCGCCGCCACCCGCTCGCCGCCGGGGCCGAGCAGCACCGCCATGCCGCCGCCCGCCGGCAGCCCGCCCATCAGCCGGCCGCGCGCCGCCACCAGCCGCGCCCCGTCCTCGAGGCTGAACACCCCGGCCAGATGCGCCGCGGCATATTCCCCAAGGCTGTGCCCCAGCACCGCCGCCGGCTCGATGCCCCAGCTGCGCCACAAGGCGCCGAGCCCCGCGGCCAACGCATACAAGGCCGGCTGCGCATATTCGGTGCGGGCCAAGCCAGGCGCCGTCGGCGAACACCGCGGCGAGCTTGCGGTCGAGGCCCATCACCTGGTCGCAGCGCGCGATGATTTCGGCAAAGACCGGCGCGTCGCGAACCAGCCCGGCCGCCATCCCGGCGTAGCTGGCGCCCTGCCCGGTCACCAGAAACCCGACCCGCACCGGGCCCGCCGCATGGCTCTCGGCCGCCGCCTCGCGCAGCGCAGCCCGCGCCGCCGCCGCGCCTTCGGCGACTATCGCCAGCCGCTGCGAATGCCGCGCCCGGCCCGCCCCGGCGGTGTGGCACAGCGCCGCAAAATCCGCCCCCGGCATCGCCAACGCCCGCTGCCAGCGCTCGGCCAGCGCCGACAGCCCGGCCGGGTCGCGCGCCGACAGCGCCAGCACATGCAACGGCCGCGGATCGGCCCGACGCTCCGGCTCGGATGCGCGCTCGACTACGACATGGGCGTTGGTGCCGCTGAAGCCGAACGAGCTGACCCCGATGCACGCCGAGGTCGGGGGTCGCCTGCAATGCGGTCGGCACCGCGAGCGGCGCGCCCGCCAGATCGATATGCGGGTTGAGCTGGTGGAAGTGCAGGCTGGCCGGCACCGCGCCGATGGCGCAGCATCAGCACCGCCTTGATCAGCCCGGCGATCCCGGCCGCCGCCTCGGCATGGCCGATGTTGCTTTTGACCGAGCCCACCCGCAGCTTCCGCTCGCGTGCGCCAAAGACGCCCTTCAGCGCGTGCATCTCGATCGGGTCGCCCAAGGCGGTGCCGGTGCCGTGCGCCTCGATGTAATCGACCCGCTCCAGCGCCACCCCGGCATTCTTCAAGGCGGCGCGGATTACCGCCTCCTGCGCCGGCCCGTTGGGTGCGGTCAGCCCGGCGCTCTTCCCGTCCTGGTTGACCGCACTGCCGCGCAGCACCGCCAAGACCCGGTCGCCCGCCGCCTGAGCCTCCGACAGCAGCTTCAACACGACGACCCCGCACCCCTCGCCGCGCACATAGCCGTCGGCTGCGGCGTCAAAGGCCTTGCATCGGCCGTCGCCGGCGAGCATGTGCGCCTTGGAAAAGTTGATCGTCAGCTCGGGTGCCAGGATCAGGTTGACCCCGCCGGCCAAGGCGAGGCTGCATTCGCCGCTGCGCAATGCCTGGGCCGCCAGATGCACCGCGACGAGCGACGACGAGCAGGCGGTGTCGACCACCATCGCCGGCCCCTGCGCGCCAAAGGCATAGGCGAGCCGTCCGGCGGCGATGCTCGGCGCGTTGCCGAGGCTCGCATAGGCGTCGATCCAGGTGGCGTCCCGGCCGGCGCCGAGCAGGGTCGAATAGTCGCTCGAGCTGAGCCCGACAAAAATGCCGGTCGGGCTGCCGGCGAGGGCGTCGGGGGCGATCCCCGCATGCTCCAGCGCCTCCCAGCCGACCTCGAGCAGTAGCCGGTGCTGCGGGTCCATCGATTCGGCTTCGCGCCGCGAGATGCCGAACAGAGCGGCGTCGAACATATCGATGTCGTCGAGGAACCCGCCCCAGCGCGAGTTGGTTTTGCCGGGCCGGTCGGGGTCGGGATCGTAGTAGCGCGCCACGTCCCAGCGCGTCGGCGGCACCTCGGTGATTGCGTCATGCCCGCCGACCAGCAGCCGCCAATACGCCTCGGCGCCGCTCGCGGCACCGGGGAAGCGGCAGCCGAGGCCGACGATCGCAACCGAGGCGTCGCGCGGCGGGCCTGCAGCAGCGAGGCGCGCCTGCAGATCCGCGATCATCGCCAGCGCGCGTCGGACCGCACTCTGCTCGCGGCTCTGGCGCTCAGTATCCGGCATGGCTCAATGTCCGTTCGAGCAGCAGCAGCGCCGCGTCGTCGTCATCATCGGCATCGCTGTCGGGCTCGCCCTGGGTTGCCTCGGCGAAGCGACGGTGGGGGCGGAGTGGGCGGCGGTGCGCGCGTCTCGGCGAGACCCAGCTCGGCAGCGAGAAATTGGGTCAGCGCCGCTGCCGTCGGATGATCGAAGACGAGGCTCGTCGGCAGGGTGCGGCCGACCAGCCGGCCCAAGGCGTTGCGCAACTCGATCGCCATCAGCGAATCGAGGCCGAGCTCGGGGAGCGGCCGTTCGCGCTCGAGGGCCAGATCGCCCAGACCGAGGATGCGGCCGACGATCTCATCGACCGCGTCGCCGAGCACGCGCAGCTTTGCCGACCCGACTGCTTCGGCCAGCCGCTCGCCAAGGCCGCGAACGCTGACGGCGGCCGGCGCCGCGGCGGCGCTGACCCCGAGCTGCGCCGACCCGCTCGACAGCGCAGCGTCGAGCGCTTCGAGCGCCAATGCCGGCGACAATGGCGGGCCGCCGCGCCCTTTGGCCAGCCCCCCGCCCTGCCACGCCCCCCAATCGACCGAGAGCGCCGGCAGCCCGCGCGCCCGCCGCGCATGGGCCAGCGCATCGAGCGCGGCGTTGGCCGCGGCATAATTTCCCTGCCCGGCCGAGCCGGTGACGCCTGCAAGCGAGGCGAACAGCACAAAGAGGTCGAGCGGATGCCCTTCCGTCACCCGGTCGAGCACCTCGGCGCCGCGCAGCTTCGCCGACAGCACGGCATTGAGCTGCTCGCGGGTCAGCCGCGCCGCGGTCGCGTCCTGCAATTCGCCGGCGAGGTGGAAGACACCTTTCAGCGGATAGGGCAGGCCGCTTAGCGCGTGGCGCACCGCCGCCTCGTCGGCGACATCGACCGCGATCACCTTGATCTCGGCATTCGCGATCTCTACGTGCGCCGCCCGCCGCGCCAACAGCAGCAAATGCCGGGCGCCGCGTTCGACCAGCCAGCGTGCCAGGTGCCGGCCGAGCGCGCCGGCGCCGCCGGTGATCGCATAGGTCGCGTCGGCCCGCAGCAGGGTGCGGCTCAGCACCAGCTTGCCGATATGCCGCGCCGCCTGCATCACGCGCAGCGCGTCGCCAATGGCGGCAAACGGGTAGGGCTGCACCGGCAGCGGTGGCGCACCGCCGGCGAGCTCGTCGATCGCGTCGCGCAGCATCGCGCCGACCCGATCGGGCTGATCGACGATCAGCCGGTCGAGCTCGATCGCCGCATAGCGCACATCGGGCCGCAGCGCGCGCACCCGATCCGGCGGCCAGATCTCGGCCTTGCCCAGCTCGACAAAGATGCCGCCCGGCTTCAGCAGGCGGAGCCCGGCCGGGATTGCCTCGCCGGTCAGGCTGTTCAGGACGACATCGACCGGCGCCGCGGCTGGCGAAATCGAGGCTGCGCGAATCGTAGATTTCGGCAACGCCAAGCCCGGTCAGATAAGCGCGCTTTGCGGCGTTGCCGGCGGTGGCGACGATCTCGGCGCCGCGCGTGCGGGCCAGCGCCAGTGCTGCAAGCCCGACGCCGCCCGTCGCCGAATGGATCAGGACGCGCTGGCCGGCGGCGAGCCCGGCCGCCTCGTCCAGCGCCAGGCGCGCGGTCAAGAGCGCCACCGGCTGGCCGGCCGCGACCCGCCAGTCGAGCCGCGGCGGCACCCGGCAGACGAGCCGCGCGTCGGCGATCGCATGGCTGGCAAAACAGCCGGCCGCGATCGCGACGACCGCGTCGCCAGGCTTGAGCCACGTCACCCCGGGGCCGAGCGCCGCCACGGTCCCGGCGCATTCCGCGCCCGGCGCGCCGGCATCGCCCGGATAGGCGCCGAGCAAATTCATCAAATCGCGGAAATTGATGCCGGCGGCGGCGATCTCGATCTCGACCTCGCCCGGCCCGGGCGCCCGACGCGGTGCGGCAAGCCAGCGCAGCGCGTCGAGGGTCGCCGCCTCCGGCCGGGCCAGGACAAAGGGCGCCGCCAGCGCTCGCGGCAAAATCTTGGTATCGAGACGCGAGGCCAGCAGCGTTCCGTCGCGCCAGGCGAGGACCGGGCTCGGCGCATCGGCGGGGAGCGGCGGCGGGGCCTCTGCGGCGTCAAGGTCGAGCAGCACCGGCCGCAACTCCGGGCGCTCCTGTGCGAGGGTCGCGACGAGCCCAGTCAGCGCCGCCTGCGCCGGCAGCGGGACACGCCCGGCCGCGCTTGTCGCCCGGCTCGTCAACACGGCGAGGCGAGGCGGGCTCGGGCCCTCCGGGACGCGGCGAAACGCCTCGATCACCCGCCAGCACGCGGCGGCGGCATCGGTTTCCATGCGGCAATCGAGCCAGTCGGGGATTTCATCGCCTGGCTCGACCGGCTGCCAGACCGGTTCGAGGAGCACCGCGGCGCCGCTGGCGATCGGCGCCAGGCGCAGGCCGCTGCACAGCGCCACGATGCGGCCGTCGCCGTCGAACAGGGTGACATCGGCGCGGTCCGGTGCCCGTAGCCGCGCCACCGACCAGCACGGGACGCCGCCCTGCACGGCGAAGCGGTCGAGCCCGCTCGGCACCATGGCGCCGCCGCTGCCGGATGGGAATGCCGCGCCGAGGCTGTGCCAGGCGGCGTCGAGCACGCGCGGATCGAGGCGGAAATTGCGGTCCGCCGCGGCCAATTCAGCCACCGCGATCCCATCGCCGACGGCCAGGCTGCGCAGCTGGCGAAATTCCGGGCCATAGTCGAGCCCCGCCCCAGCAAACGTCTGGTAGAGATCGGGCAGGTCCACGGTCTTGCCGCACAGCGCGCGGGCTTCGTCGAGCGACGGGCTCGCCTCGAGGGCGCCCCGCGATCGCCAATTCGCGCTGGCGACCTCGGCAAAGGCCGCGTCGTCGCTCGGCTCGCAGGCAAGCACCGTGACGCGCCGCGTCACCGGGTCGGCGATGGTTTGCAGGATCGGCTGCTCGGCCGGCGCCAGCATGCGCAGGAATGCCACGTCCGACAGCTCGACCGGGCCGTCCGGAGCCGCCGCCAGCAATATTTCGAGCAGCGCCGTTGCCGGCACAACCACGCGGCCGGCGACCATATGATCGGCGAGCCAGCCCGGCCGGTCGGGCGCCAGCACCGCCTCGTACTGCCAAGTCGCCAGGGCCGAGCGCAGGCGGCGGCCGAGCAGCGGATGCGCGCCGGCGGCTTCGGGCGGGGTGGTCGCTTTGGGCTTTGCCCAATAGGTCTGGCGCTGGAACGGGTAAAGCGGCAACGGGACACGGCGGCCCGATTGCGGCGGCAGCTCGGGCGGCGGTGCGTCGGACGGCTCGGCCGTGTCCAGCTCGTCGGGAGAGCCGACGCACACCCACCACGGCAGGCGCACCCGCCCGCTCGCCGCGCTGAAGCAGATATCGGCGAAATTCGCGCCGTCCTCCCGCAGCAAGGCGCGATAGCGCGCGATCAGCCGGCGCAGCGCCTCGGGCGTGCGCGCCGAGATCAGCAGGCGCGGCGTGCCCGCCGGCTCCGCCGCCAGCACCGGCTCGGCCGCCTGCTCGATCACGGCGTGTGCGTTGGTGCCGCTGAAGCCGAACGAGCTGACCCCGATGCAGGCGAGGTCGGGCATCGGCTGCAATTGCGCCGGCACCGCGATCGGCACCCCATCGAGCTCGATATGCGGGTTTATCCGGCGAAAATGCAGGCTCGCCGGCAGTGCCCGGTGGCGCAGCATCAATACCGACTTGATCAATGCGGCGATGCCGGCTGCTGCCTCGGCATGGCCGATGTTGCTCTTGACCGAGCCCACCCATAGGGGCCGGTCGCGCCCGCCAAACACGGCCTTGAGGGCGTGGATCTCGATCGGGTCGCCGAGCGCCGTCGCGGTGCCGTGCGCCTCGATGTAATCGACCCGATCGGGCGCCACCCCGCCGCTCTTCAAAGCCGCCCGGATCACCGCCTCCTGCGCCGGGCCATTTGGCGCGGTCAGCCCGGCGCTACGCCCGTCCTGATTGACGGCGGTGCCGCGGATCACCGCCAAGACCCTATCCCCGGCCGCCTCGGCCTCGGACAGCAGCTTCAGAATGACAATCCCACACCCTTCGCCGCGGACAAAGCCGTCGGCTTCGGCGTCGAACGGCCGACACTGCCCGTCGGATGACAGCACGTGCAGCTGCTCGAGCGCTGTCGTGGTGCTGGCGTTCAAAGCGATGCTGACCCCGCCAGCCAAGGCGAGGCTGCATTCGCCGCTGCGCAACGCCTGCACCGCCAGATGCACCGCCACCAGCGACGACGAGCAGGCGGTATCGATGACCATCGCCGGGCCGGTCAGCCCGAACAGGTAGGAGATGCGGCCGGCGGCGATGCTCGGCACGCCGCCGGTGCCGGCATAGCCGTCGGCCCCCTCGGCGGCGGCGGCGAGCTGCGCGTAGTCATAGTTGCACATGCCGATGAAGACGCCGGCCGCGGTGCCGCTGAGCCGGTCGGGCGGGATCAGCGCGTCCTCCAGCGCCTCCCAGGCGACTTCGAGCAGCAGCCGATGCTGCGGGTCCATGAACACGGCCTCGCGCGGCGCGATGCCGAAAAAGGTCGGGTCAAAACCAGCAATCTCCGCGAGGTAGCCGCCCGGCCGCGCCGCCCCGTTGGCGAGCGTGGCGCCAGGCCGGTCGGGCGGGGCGCCGACCCCGTCGCGGCCCTCGGCCAACGCCTGCCAGAACTGCGCCGGATCGCCGCCGCCGGCCGGAAAGCGGCAGCCGATGCCGACAATCGCGACCGGCGCGTCCATTGCCGCGACCGCTGCCGGCGTCGCCACGGGCGCTGCACCGTCGAGATGCGCGGTCAGCGCCGCGATGGTGCTGTGCGAAAACAATACCGTCGAGCTCAAGGTGCGGCCGGGCAGGCGGCTTTGCAGCCGGTTGCGCAGCTCGACGGCCATCAGCGAATCGAGCCCGAGCTCGAACAAATTGGCTCGGCGGTCGATCGCCTGACCCGCCGGGTAGCCGAGCACCGCCTCGGCTTCGGCGGCGATGACGTCGCCCAGCGGGGAGCCGCCGGGAGGCGCCAGGGCAGGGCTCGGCGCTGGCCGCCGCGCCGCCGCAGACCGCCAGGCGCGCAGCGCGGCGGGCGGCCGGGTCGCGGCAAAGCTCGCCAGAAATCGCGCGCGATCGACCGGCAGCACCGTGACCGCCGCGGCCGGCGTGGCCAGCGCCCATTCGAGCAAGGCTTCGCCGGCCTCGTTGGAAATCGTGCCCAGCCCCTGCGCCGCCATCGCGCGGATCAGCTCGTGCCGCCCCGCCGCCACGCCGATCTCGCGCCACGGCCCCCAGCCGAGGCTGACCGCATGACGCCCCCGCCGGCGCCGCGCACTCGCGAGCGCATCCAAAGCCAGGCTCGCCGCGACATGCGTCGCCTGGCCGAGCTGGCCGAACAGCCCGACCGCCGACGAATAGAGCAGAAAGAAGTCGAGGTCCGGAAAGGCCGTGTCGAGGCGCCGTGCCGCGTCGAATTTGGGCGCCAGCACCGCGGCGAATTGCTCGGGACGGGCGCGCGCCAAGGTCGCGTCGGCGAAGACGCCGGCGGCGTGAACGATGCCGGCGAGCGGCGGCAGCCGGGCGATCAGCGCGTCGAGCGCGGCGGGATCGGCGAGGTCGCACGCTTCGAGCCGGATCGTGGCACCGCTGTGGCGCAGCGCCATGACCCATTCGGCCTCGACCGCTCGACGCCCGCACAGCACCAGCCGCCTGGCGCCGCGCCGCGCCAGCCATTCGGCGGCGAACCGGCCGAGCCCGCCAAAGGCGCCGGTCACCAGCACCCAGCCATCTGGGTCCGGCGAGACCGGCTCCGTCCCTTGCGGCGCCGGGGCAAGCCGCGGCACATAGCGGCGGCCGCCGACAAAGGCCAATTCGGGCTCGGTAGTCATCCGCTCGGCGGTGAGCACATCGTCCCACTCGCCGTCGGCGCAGTCGATCGCGCGCAGCTCCAATTCCGGGCGTTCGAGGCGCAGGCTGCGCATGATGCCCCACAGCGCTGCCGCAGCCGGGTCGGCGACCGCCGGGCCAACCGCACCACGCGTCAACAGCGCCAGCCCGCGCTCGTCGGGGCGCAGCTCGTTGATCGCGGCCAGCAGTGCTGCGCAGCGCGCCGCCGCCGACCCGCCGACTTCGTCGCGGTGCACGCGCAGAGCGGTGCGTCGTCGCGCCAGGAGCACGGTCTGCCCCGGCAGGCGCGCCGGGTCGGCCGGCGCCGTGGCGCTGTCGAAGCCGTGCGACGCGAGCAGCTCCTGCCAGCCTTCGCGCGACAAGAGCGGGTAGTCCGGGCGCAACTTATGGTCGGCAAAGCGCCACCAGCTCTCGGCAAGGCCGAACACCAGATCGCTCCAGCCGGCGGGCGGATCGCCCCGCGGCGCGGGTTCGAGCAGGAGTAGCCGGCCGTCGGGGGCGAGCGCCCGCGCGGTGTTGTCGAGGGCCGCGCCGAGGTCGCGCGTCGCATGCAAAACGTTGGCGGCGATGACCAGATCGAAGGCGCCTTCAGGGATACCCTGTTCGCCGGGTGGTTGCTCGACGTCGAAGCAGGCGAAGTGCTGGGCGGCGATATAGCCGCGCGCCGCCTCCACCAATGCCGGGCTCGGATCGGTGAACCAGCATTCGATCTCCCTGCCGGCGAGCGCGGGCAGGATCGCCGCCGTGGCAGCCCCGGTTGCGGCGCCGATTTCGAGCACCCGGCAGGCGCCGGTCGGCGGCAATGCCGCAGCGGCCAGGGTCGCGAGGATGCGGCTAGCCGCCCAATATGCCGAGCCCTCGCGGGAGACGGCCGCCTTGGCATCGTCCGACAGCAGCAGCGGCAGCGGGTCGCGACGGCCGCGCAATACCTCGGGGAGCGCCTCGCCGCAGCGGGCGAGCAGGGCGCCCTCGGGACCCTCCGGCAGTCCCGCGCCGGTCGCCGGCCGCGCGGCGAGCCGGGAAAGATGCCGCCATAGGGGGCGGTATTGCGGCACGATCTCGGTCTCGGCAACACTTTCCAACGCGCGCCGGGCATAGTCGGCGGCAGCCGCGTCGAGCGCCGTTTCGAGCGGCGCCGGATCGCCGAGCCCGGCGCAGATCGCCTGGCAGTCGGCAGCGGCCGAGGGTGTCTCCACCCATTCGACGACATGGCACCACTGTCGCCAATTCTCGGCCGTCGGCGCCGCGGCAAGGCGCAGCCCGGCAGCGGCCGCCAGGGTCGCGCCGCCGCGGTCGATCAGCCGCACATCGGCGATGGTGACGCCGGCGGCATCCTCGACCAGTGCTGCATGGGCCCACAGCTCCTCGCCCGGCCACTCGGCGACTGCGTCGTAGCGGTCGATGCCGGCCGGCAGCCGGGCGGCGCCGCCCGCGCCATAGGCGACCGCTCCGGCGGTGCGGAAGGCGGCGTCGAGCAGCGCCACTTTCGATGCCGGGCGCAGCCGCGCCAGCGCTTGGTCAGGGCCGCGGAACAGCTCGATGATGCAATCATAGGACGGCCCGTAGTCGAGACCGGCGCCGCGCAGCCAGTCGGCGAAGGCCGCCGGCGGTATCGGCTCGGCGCACGCGATGCGCAATGCCGCGAGACTGACCGCCGGCATCGGCTCGCCCGAGGCTGGCGCGGCGCCGGCGATGCGTTCCCATCTCGCCCCGTCGCGGGCAAACAGCGTCAAGCCCTCATCGACGACGACCTGCACAGTGCGCGGCGTCGGGACCGGCAACGGGCGATCGAAGACGATGTCGCGCAACGCGTTCCCCTGGCCGGTGGCCACGGCGGCGGCATTGAGGCGCTCGACAATGTCCGCCGCCGGCAGCAACGGCTCGCCGCGCACGCGGTGGTCGGCCACCAGCGGCGCCCCGGGCAGCAGCTGCGCCTCGAAAACCGTTGCCGGGGCCGCCTGGGCAAGGCGCCGGCCTGGGTGCAAGCCGCTCTCATCGGCCCAGTGGCGCCGGTGCTGGAACGGGTAGAGCGGCAATGGGACCCGGCGGCCCGATTGCGACGGCAGTTCGGGAGGCGCGGCGTCGGAGGGCTCGGCCCTGTCCAGCTCGTCAACGGAGCCGACGCACACCCACCAGGGGAGGCGCGCCCGGCCGGTCGCCGCGCTGAAGCAAATATTGGCGAAGTTCGCGCTCTTTTCGTGCAGCAGCGCGCGATAGCCGGCGACCAGCTCGCGCAGCGCCTCGGGCGTGCGCGCCGAAATCAGCAGGCGCGGCTCGATCGCCGGCGGGTGCGCCGGCGCGGGCTCGGCTGGCGCGCGCTCGATCACGGCATGAGCGTTGGTGCCGCTGAAGCCAAACGAGCTGACCCCGATGCAGCTGAGATCAGGCAGCGCCTGCAATGCGGTCGGCACCACGATCGGCGCGCCTTCGAGATCGATGTGCGGGTTGAGCCGATGGAAATGCAGGCTCGCCGGCACCGCCCGACGGCGCAGCATCAGCACCGCCTTGATCAGCCCGGCGATCCCGGCCGCCGCCTCGGCATGGCCGATATTGCTCTTGACCGTCCCGACATAGAGGGGCCGATCGCGCCGGCCGAACACCCCCTTCAGCGCATGCATCTCGATCGGGTCGCCGAGTGCTGTGCCGGTGCCGTGCGCCTCGATGCAGTCGACCCGCTCCGCCGCCACCCCGCCATTCGCCAAGGCCGCGCGGATCACCGCCTCCTGCGCCGGCCCGTTGGGTGCAGTCAGCCCGGCGCTCCGCCCGTCCTGGTTGACGGCGCTGCCGCGGAGCACCGCCAGCACCCGGTCCCCCGCCATCTGCGCCGCCGACAGCAGCTTCAAGACGACGATGCCGCAGCCCTCGCCGCGCACATAGCCGTCGGCCGCGGCGTCGAAGCTCTTGCACCGGCCGTCCGCGGCCATCATGTGCAGCCGGTCGAGCATGGCGGCGCCGTTCGGGAACAGGGTCAGATTGACCCCGCCGGCGAGCGCCAGGCCGCATTCGCCGCTGCGCAGCGCCTGCGCCGCCAGATGCACGGCGACCAGCGCCGACGAGCAGGCGGTGTCGACCACCATCGCCGGACCCTTGAGCCCGAGCGCATAAGCGAGCCTTCCGGCCGCCACCCCGGGGGCGGCGCCGGTCGCCGCATAGCCCTCGGCCGACAGCGCGTCGAGATCGCTGAGCCGGGCGTAATCCGCCGAGCAGCAGCCGAGATAGACGCCGGATTGGGACTCCTCGAGGCTGTCGGCGGCGATGCCGGCATCCTCCAAGGCGTGCCACGCCACCTCGAGCACGATCCGCTGCTGCGGGTCGATGGCCGCCGCCTCGCGCGGGCTGATGCCAAAGAATTCGGCGTCGAACTGATCGGCGCCGTCGAGAAACCCGCCATAGGCTAGGGGGTCAGCATCTTCGCTCGCCCAGCGCTCGGGCGGCGCGCGGCGAACCCCGTCCTCGCCGGCGGCCAGCGCCGTCCAGAACCTCTCCAGGGTGTCGCCGAGCGGGAAGCGGCAAGCCATGCCGACGATTGCGACCGGCGCAGAGAGCCGCGCCTCGGCAAGGTCGAGCTTTGCCTGCATGCGCTGCAGCAGCCGGACCGCCTGCTCCTTGACCCGGCGTTCGGCGGTCGCCGCATCCGGCACGCTCATGGTTCGGCGTCTCCGTGCAACGCGGCAAAGGCCGAAATCGCCGCGTCGAGCTCGGCGTCCGAGGCATCGGCGAGCGCATCTTCAGCAAGCGCATCTTCGGGAAGGATGTCTTCGGCGCGACCGGGCGAAGGCGGTTGCGGCGCGTGCTCCGGCGGCAGACCAAGGTAAGCAGTCGCCAGATGCTCGGTCAGCGCCGCGATCGTCGGGTAGTCGAACAGCAACCCGGCCGGCAACACCGCCGCGCACAGCCGGCCGAGCCGGTTGCGCAACTCCAGCGCGGCCAGCGAATCGAGCCCCAGCTCGCGCAATGGCCGGCGCGGATCGATCGTGCCACGGATCGCCAGCATGCCGGCGGCTTCCGCGACGATTCGCTCGCGCAACCACTCGCGGCGCTCGCCGGCGGGCATCGGCTCCGGCACGCGCGGCGGTCGGGCGGGTGGCGGTCGGGTGGGCGCCGCTGCAATCTCCGGATCAGCGCCAGCAAGATCGCGCAGCAGCGCGGGCATCGCACCGCCGGCGCGCATCGCCGGCCAATGGATCGGCAGCACCGCGGAATGGGCGACCCCCGCAGCCAGCACGCGGTCCAGCGCCGCGAACCCGTCTGCCGTGGCGATGCTGCCCATGCCGGCGCCGAGCGTGCCGTCAATACCGCGCGCCGCCGCAGCGCCGCGCTCGCGCCAAGCGCCCCAATCGACCGCGACCGCTGCCCGTCCGCCGGCCGCTGCCGCCGCGAGCGCCGCGTCCATGGCGGCGCTGGCCGCAGTATGCGCCGCCTGCCCGGCCGAGCCGAACAGCGCGCCGGCCGAGGAGAACCCGACGAGCAGGTCGAGGTTCGGCCACTGGTCGAGGATCGCCCGTACCCCGCCGAGCTTTGGCGCCGCCACGCGATCGAAGCTCGCTGGATCGAGCGCCTCGATCAGCGCATCCTCCAGCACCCCGGCGGCGTGCACGACCCCGCGCACCGGCGGCAAGCCGAAATCGCGCACCCGCGCATCGACCGCGCGCAACGTCGCGGGATCGGCCACATCGCCGATCACCGCATTCTCCGGCTCCCCGTCCGCCGGCGCGCGACGCGCCACGAGGATGACCCCGCCGGCGCCGCGCCGCGCCAGCCAGTCCGCGATCTCCGGGCCAAGCCCGCCAAGCCCGCCGGTCACGACATAGCTGCCGTCGCCGCGGATCGCCGCCGGCACATATGGCAGCGCCACCAGCTTGCCGATGTGCTCGGCCCGCATCATTGTCTCAAAGGCGCGGCGCGCATCGACCAATGGGATCGTTGTGATTGGGGGCAATAAGGACGGGTCGGCCGCAACGACGCCGAGCACCTCGCGCAGCAATTCGGCAAAAACCGGCGCCGCGACCCGGTCGAGCGCAACAATGTGATAGGCGATGTCGGGCCGCATCGCGGCGACCGCCTCGGCGGGGGCAATGCCGATCCGGCCGATCTCGACAAAATGCCCGCCTGGGCGGACGAGGCGCAGCCCAGCGTCGCGGGCCACACCCGAGAGCGCGTTCAGCACCACATCGACCGGTGCTGCAGCGCCAAACCCAGTGTCGCGCGACGAATAGACTTCGCGGACGCCAAATTCCGCCAAGATACGCCGCTTCGCGGCGTTTCCCGCCGTTGCGACGATTTCCGCGCCGGCGGATTGAGCGATGCGCAGCGCGAACCAGCCGACGCCGCCGGTAGCCGCATGCACCAGCACGCGCTGGCCCGGCCCGACCCGGGCCAAGTGGCGCAGCGCATACCATGCCGTGACGCCGGCGATCGGCATCGCCGCCGCGTGGGCGAAATCGAGCTGCGGCGGCTTTGGCAGCACCAGCCGGGCATCGGCGCGCACATGGCTGGCGAGCGCGCCGCCGGCGACCGCGACCACGGCGTCGCCCAGGGCTATGCCCGTCACGCCCGGCCCGATTTCGGCGACCTCGCCGGCGCATTCGCCGCCGAGCCCCGCCCCGGCATCCGGCAACTGGCCGGCCGCGGTCAGCGCATCCTTGTAATTGATCCCGGCTGCCCGCACCCGAACTACGACCTCGCCCGGTCCCGGTCGCGGGGTATCGACGGGCATTAACGACAGGTCCAGCCCGAGCCGCACGTTGCCCGGCGGCGGCTGCGGCAGCCGTTCGAGGCGGGCGAGCAGGCGGCGGCCGTCGCGCCAAGCGACGCGGTCTTCGCCATCCTCGATCAGCCGCTCGATTGCCATTGCTATGGGGAGATCGCGCTCCTCCATGTCGATAGCGCGCGGGCGGAGCGCCGGGTGCTCTCGCGCCAAGGTGCGGGCGAAGCCGCCCAGCGCGGCGCGGGCCGGCACCGGCCGATCGGCGGAACCCACTGCCTCGCCCTGCCGCGTCGGCAGCAGCAGCCGGGGCGCATCCGGGCGTTCGAGCAGGGTGCGGCTCACCTCGAACAGGTCGTGCAGCGGATCGGCGGCGTCCTCGATGCCGGCGAGCGCCACCACCCCGTCGAGCGGTTCTGTCGGAAGCGCCGCCCCCGGCGGCAGGAACGGCAGGCCGAGGGTGTGCGCCAGCTGCGGGTCGCGGCCGACGGCAATCCAGCGCGGCGGCCCGGCGGCGGCGGTCAGAACCGCCTGGCCGCCGAGCTCGGCGACCATGACCGGGTCGGCGAGCCCGGCGTTGCGCAGCAACTCGCACCAGACCGCACTGGAAACCAACGGGTGGTCGGGCCGCAGATCGTGGTCGCGGCGCTGCATCCAGCCCTCGGTCAGGCCGAAGGTGATGTCGAGGCGGGCCGATGCCTCGGCGCCCTCGATCAGCAGCAGCCGCCCGCCCGGCGCCAGCAGCCGACAGGCATGCCTCAGCGCGCCGGCAAGATCGGCGGTCGCGTGCAGCACGTTGGCAGCGACGACCAGATCCCAGGCGTCGACCGGCACACCCTGCTCGGCCGGGTCCCGCGCAATGTCGAGTGTCGCGGTCGAGAAGCCCGGCCAGTCAGCGAAGCGGCGCCGCGCCTCGGCGAGAAAGGCGGGGGAAATGTCGGTGAAGAGATACTCCGTTGCTTCCGGCAGCGCGGCGCGCAGGGCCTCCGTAGTGGCCGCGGTGCCGCCGCCAATCTCGATCACCCGGCGCGGCCGAGCCGCCGCGGCAACCGCGCCGACGATGCGGTTGAGCTGGCCGGCCAATGGCGACAGGCGGTAGGCGCCCTCGGCACCATTCGGCGCGCCAAACAGCAGCTCGAGCGGATCGATCCGGCCGGCGAGCACGTCTGCGAGCGCGGCACCGCAGCGGGCGACCACCTCGATTTCCGCCGCGTGGCCGGGATGGCGGTCGGCGAGCGCCCGGCTGGCCGCCTCCGGGTCGGCCGCTTCCGGCTCGGCCCGCGCCGCGTGCACGCTCAGCATGCGGGCGAGCTCCGGCCGCACCGGGCTCGGCACCGCTGCCAGGGCGCGGCGTGCGAAGCTGCGGGCGACGCGTTCGAGGGCGGGGTAGGGCGCGGTGAGCGCGGGGTCGAGATCGGGCCGCCACGTCAGCCGGTACAGCATGTCCGCCGCCCGGTCGCGCCTGCGGCGGCAAAGGACGCCCTCGGCGGCGGCGATCACATTTCCGCTCTGGTCGAGCCACAGCACGTCGCCGGTCTTCGTCTCCTCCAGGTTGCCGGTCAGCCGCGCCAAAATCGTGCGGGCCGCGGCGATCTCGCCGTGCACATTCAGCCGCGCGACCTCGACCGGCAGGAAATGCTCCCCGCTGTCGGCTACGGCGGCGCCGAGCGCCTGCAGACCGGCATCGAGCAAGGTCACCGGGTTCGCCGGCGCCGTCGGGTCAAGATCGGCGCGCACCGCGCGGCCGTCCCGGCCGAGGCTGGCGATCAGCCGAAACGCCGGGCCGAAATCGAGCCCGGAGCCAGCCATTGTCTTTGCCCAGCCGCCGCCGTCGATCGCCTCGCCGGCCGCGACCTGCCAAGGCGTCAGCCGCACCCCCGGATCGCCGGTACGCGCCTCGGCGAGGCACAGCCATTCGCCGCCCTGCTGCGCCATGATTTTGAGTCCGCCATCGACGGCTCGCCACAGCTGCAGCTCCGCCGTCTCATCGAGGCTCAGCGAGCGTTGGATCGCCGCGTCGGCTACGGCGCCGTCGGCCGCTTCGGCGAACAGCGCGAGGTGAAGCGCCGCCGGCAGCAGCTTTTCTCCCAAGACGACATGCTGCGCGAGCCAGCTGCGCCGAGCGCCGTCGATCGCGACGCGGTGCAGCGCGGCGGCAAACGGCGTCGGGATTGCCGGGCCGAGCAGGCTGGTCTCGGCAGCTGCGGCATACCAGTGCCGCTCGCGGCGAAACGGATAGGGCGGCAGATCGACCGGCGGCCCATCGCTGCGGCCCGGTGGGTTGGGCATCGGCCCGCTCTGCGGCGCCGCATCGGCGAGCGCCTCGGGGTGTCCGCGGCGATCCACCAGGCAAGCCGCGGCCGCCGCGCCGCCGCTGCGCAGATCGCCGGAAAATCGTTGGGCTGCGCCGCGAGCTGCGTGCGGTAGCGGTGCGCCAGATCGGCGAGGGCGGCTTGATCCTGCGCCGAAATCAGCAGCCGCGGCGCGGTTTGCTGCGCCGCCGCCCGCGCCGGCGGGGCCGCCCCGAGCACGACATGTGCATTGGTGCCGCCGATCCCGAACGAGCTGACCCCGGCGAACCGCAGCTCGGTCCAAGGCCGAGCCTCAGTGGCAAGCCGAAACGGCGTGCCCCGCCAATCGATGCGGGGCGACGGGCGCGCAGCGTGCAGCGTCGGCGCTATGGTGCCCCGCTCGAGCATCAGCACGGTTTTGATCAGCCCGGCGATGCCGGCGGCCGTCTCGGTATGGCCGATGGCGCTCTTGGCGCTGCCCAGCGCTACCGCACCCGGTGCGGCGCCGCGCAACGCGCTCGCCAGCGCCATCACCTCGACCGGGTCGCCGAGCTCCGTCGCTGTGCCGTGGCCTTCGACATAGCCGATATCGGCGGGCCTGACGCCGGCCACCGCCATGGCCTCGGCGATCACGGCGCTCTGCCGGTCCTGGCTTGGCGCGGTGAACCCAACCTTGCGGTTGCCGTCATTGTTGACCGCCGAGCCGAGCACCACGGCGTGTACACGGTCGCAGCCGGCATCCTCCAGCCGGCGCAATACGACGAGCCCGCAGCCGCTGCCGAAGACGGTGCCGGCGGCGTCCTCGGCAAAGCTGCGGCAATGGCCATCCGGCGACAGCATCCCGCCCGCTTCGCACAGATAGCCGACCCGATGCGGAACGCGCACGCTGACCCCGCCGGCGATGGCGATGTCGCACTCGCCGGCATTGAGGCTCTGGCAGGCGAGGTGCACCGCGACCAGCGAGGACGAGCAGGCGGTCTGGACGGCGATCGCCGGCCCGGTCAGATCGAGCCGATAGGCGAGCTGGGTCGCGATGTAGTCCTTGTCGTTGCCGATCATCGCCAACAGCTGGCTCGGCGCGCTCGGCCCGGCGATTTCTAGGCGCAACCGGGTCAGCAGGTAGGTGCTGATCGCCGCGCCGACAAAAACCCCGATCGCGCCCTCGGCGCAGCGCGGGTCGATCGCCGCGTCCTCGAGCGCGTGCCATGCGGTTTCGAGCGCGATGCGCTGTTGCGGGTCCATCAGTGCGGCTTCTTGCGGCGGAATGCCCCAAAAGCCGGCGTCGAACCGGTCGATCGCATCGAGCACGCCGGCCACCGGGACATAGCGCGGGTCGGCGAGCGTTTCGGACGGGACGCCCTCGGCCAACAATTCGTCACGGTCGAGCCGGACCAGGCCCTCGCGCCCGTCGACCAGCAGCTCCCAAAAGGCGGGCAGGTCGGGCGCGCCGGGGAACCGGCCGGCCATGCCGATGATCGCGATCTCGCCGCTCATCGCGCAGGGCGCTGCATTTGCCGGCGCCGCGCCGCCCGCGCGAGGCCCGTCCCGACCGGGTCGGCGGCTGAAGCGCCGGCGATCGCCGCGGCGATGGCGGCGACGGTCGGCAGCCGGAATAGATCGACGACGCCGAGCCGGCTGCCGAGTTGATCGGCCAATAATCGCTGCAAGCGCACGATGTGCAGCGAGGTGGCGCCGCAGTCGAACAGATTAACCCCGGCCTGCACCGGCTGGCCCACCACCTCCGCGACCATCGCGCCGACCTGGCCGAGCAAGGCGCCGCCGTCGGCATCGCCGGCCGTCGTCACCTCCTCAGGCGGGCGCAGTGCCGTGCGGTCGAGCTTGCCGTTGGCGCCAAGCGGCAATGTTTCGACCAGATGGACTTGCCGCGGCGCCATCCAGGCCGGCAGGACGGCGCTGCAATGCTCGCGCAGCGCGCCGGCGAGATCGAACCCGGAAATTTCCGAAGCGGGCCGCCCGCCGGCAAAACCGTGCAGCACCGGCACGCCGCCGAGGCGCAAAACCCCGATCGGGCAGAGGCCGAGGCCGTTCGCCTGTGCCGCCAGCATGATCCGCTGCCCGGCCGCGCCCGCCGCCAGCAACGCCGCGCGCCGCGGCATGCCCGGCCGCGCATCGAGCGCCACCAGAAACGCGGCGCCGGCGGCGATCCGCGCGGTTGTCGCGTCCGGCACCTCGTAGAATTTGTCGCCACCCCACGCGAGCCGGTGCGCCGCCGCCTCGTAGCGCCACAGCCCCGGCCGCAGCCCGCGATGCCGAACCGCCACGATTTGCGCCGCAAGGCCATCGCCAGAGGCGGCCAGCACGCCGGCAAGCGCTTCGCCGGCGACCGCATCGGGCGCGAACCGGCGCACGCTGCGGCGCTCGTAGTCTTCGGGTTGCGGCCGGTTGGCGAGGGGGATGCGGGGCATGTCCGGCGATCTGCGCAACCCGTGCCGCTCGAGCAGAAACCGGGTGCGGTCCCAGGCCTCGCGACGCGGCACGACAAAGGCGTGCAGCACTTTGCCGCCTGGTCCGGGCAATGCCGCCGCGACTGCTTGCGCCACCTCGGAATGGCTGGCCAGCGCCGTCTCGATCTCGCCGAGCTCGACCCGGTGGCCCTGCACCTTGACCTGGAAATCCTCGCGGCCGAGGAATTCGATCGGCGTCGGCCCGCCGCTGATCGAGCCATAAGGCCGGAACCGGCCGAGATCGCCGGTGCGGTAGCGGCGCTCCCCGGTCGCCGGATTGCGCACAAAGCGCGCGGCGGTCAGTGCAGGGTCGCGCCAATAGCCGCGCGCCAGCCCGATGCCCGAGATCTCGATCTCGCCGGTCACCCAATCGGGGCAGTCCTCGCCGCGTTCGTTGACGATGTGCAGCATCTGCCCAGCGAGCGGCGTGCCGTATGGCACGCTCGGCCAGGCCGGATCGAGTGCCGCGACCTCGTGCGCATTCGACCAGATCGCGGCTTCGGTGGCGCCGCCAAGCGCGACCAGCCGCAGCCCCGGTGCTGCCTCTCTGAGCTGCTGCACTAGCGGCAGAGGGACCCAGTCGCCGCTCAGCAATGCCAGGCGCAGCGAATGGCCCCGCGGCAGGCCATGCTCGACCTGCATCGCCATCAATGCCGGCACGCTGTTCCACACGCTCACGCGGTGGCGCCGCAAAAGATCGGCCCACGCCGCGGGGTCGCGCGTCGCCTCCGGCCCGGGCAGCACCAGGGCGCCGCCCTCCGAAAGCGGGCCGAAGATGTCCCAGACCGAGAGATCAAAGCTCAGCGAGGACAGCCCGAGCACCCGGTCCTCGGCGCCGATTGCCCAGCGCCGGTTGACCTCGGCGATCGTGGCGAGCGCTGCCTGATGCTCGACCATCACGCCTTTCGGGACCCCGGTCGAGCCCGAGGTGTAGATCACGTAGGCGAGCCGGTCCGCATCGGCGAAACCCGGCAGTAACGGCGGCGGGCCCGCGGCAGCGGCCGCAAGCGCGTCGTCGGGCTCGTGGTCGCCGAGCACCAGCGCCTCGCCCGCTTCGATCAGGTAGCGCCGCCGCTCCGGCGGCAGTGCCGGGTCGATCGGCAGGTAGGCGGCGCCCGCCTTTAGCACCGCCAATACCGCCACGATCTGCCGCCAGCCTTTTGGCAGCACGATCGCGACCAGCCGGTCGCGCGCGGCCGCGACGCCGCCGAGCCGATCGGCAATTGATGCGGCCAGATGGCCCGCGGCACAATCGAGGGTGAGGTAGTCGAGCGTGCGATCGGCGGCGATGACCGCCGGATGGTCCGGATGCAAAGCTGCTTGATCGGCTACCGCCTTGTGCAGCAGGGCCGGCGCCGGGCGCGGCAGCAATCCAGCGCGCGAGGCCGGCGGCAACGTATCGGCAACGCGCCGGTCCCAGCCCGTGCCGGCGGCGAGATCGTCGAGGTGCACGCCGTAAGCGGCCACCATCGCGTCGATGACCCCCGGCGGGAACAGCGCCTCGACAACATCAAAGCTAGCCGTCAATCCGCCGTCCTGCTCCAGCACGTGATGGTCGATCGCCACCTGCGGGGTCTGGGTGATCGCGTAGACCGTCCGGCCGAGCCAGGCCAGCGGCGACGGCGCGTCGGGGTCGAGCCCGGGATGCCCGAGGGTCGAGGTGAAGACGACCGCGACCGGCTCGAAATCGGGACGCCGGCGGCGCAGCGCGCGCAGCACCGCCACCCCGCTCATCCCGGCATGGTCGAGATCGGCGATCAGGCGAGCCTGCAATGCCCGCGCGCGATCGATGAACCGCGGCTGGGTGCTGTCGGCCTCGAGCAGGATTGTCGAAGTAAAGTCGCCGACTACGCCCTGCATCTCCGCCGGCGCCGCGAATTGGGTCACGGTCAGGGTGAACCGCGCCCGCCGGCTCCAGGCCGCGAGAATCTCGGCGTAGATTGCCGCAAGCAGGGCCGAGGCAGTCAGCCCGTGCTCGGCTGCCGCTAGTTTCAGCGCCCGCCAGCGCGTCGCCGGCAAAGAGAGGCTGCGGCGAGTGAAGCGCGGCGGCCCGTCGAGCGGCAGGCGCGGCAGGTCCGGCCCCGATGGCAAAGTGTCGAGCCGCGCCTCCCAATACGCGCGGTCAGCCGGCGAGGGTGGCGGTCGCCGGCGGACATGGTCGCGGAAGCGGCCGGTCAGCGGCGGCAGCTCGCGATCCGGCGCGGCGTAAAGCGCGCCCCATTCGCGGAACAGCGTGATCAGCGCCGCGGCGTCGGCGACCATCAGGTCGATGCCGACGGAGAGATTGAGCCGGCCGGGCAATCGCGTCGCCCGAATCTCGAACAGCGGCCAGGTCGTCGGATCGAAAACCCGGTGCGAGCGCTCCTCGCGGAGCTTTTCGAGATCGCCTTCGGGATCGGCGGCGTCGCGCAGATCGCGCTCGGCGATCGAATACCACGGCACATCGTCGAGAATGCGCTGATGCCCATCCTCGGTCATCACCGCGCGCAGCATTTCGTGGCGGGCGACGAGCCGGTTCCATGCGGTTTCCAGCCGCCCCAGATCGAAACCGTCGCTTTCGAATTCGCGATAGGCATGGCAGCCGACCCGGCCCAGCTCCAACTCGGCGGTGCGGCCGATCAGGTAGGCCTCCTGGATGTCGGTCAGCGGGAACGGCCCATTGTCCGCCGCCGCCTGCGCGAGCCAGGCGAGGATCGCGGTTTTGTCGACGCGCAGCTGCTCCCGATCCGCTTCGCTCAGCGCGCCCCTGGGCGCGCGCAATCTGAGCGTGTCGCCCTCGGCATCGAGCGCGACCCCGCGCCGTTGCAGCTCGCGCACAAACGCCGCGACGCTCACAGCGCCAGCTCCTCGACATCGGCATCGGCATCGGCATCGATCGCGCGCTCGACGGCGGCGACGAGGCCCTCAATATCGGCGCCCCCCATCAGCTCGCCGAGACCCGAGGCCGATGGCGAACCGCCGGTTCAGCCGGTTGCGCAGATCGATCGCCATCAGCGAATCGAGGCCATAGGCGAGGAGCGGCCGGCCTGGCTCGGCTGGCTGCCCGAGAATCTGGCGCACCGCCGCCGCGACCTGGAGCGGCACCGGCCCCGCCTCCGGCACCGGCGGCGGCAGCAATTCCGCGAAGGCGGTAGGCGCCGTCGCCGCGAGCATCGCGCGATCCAGCGAGGCGATCATAACCACCGGCGCGCCGCCAAGGATCGCCGCGTCCAGCGCCTGGAGCGCCAGTGCCGGCGGTGTGGCGAGCAGGCCGCGCGCCGCCACCCTAGCGCTCTGCACCGGGCTGAGCCGCGCCGCCATGCCGGTCCCCGCCCAGCGGCCCCATAGGATCGTGGTCGCCGGCAGGCCGCGCCCGCGGCGCCACGAGGCGAAGGCGTCGAGCGCGGCGTTGGCGGCGGCGTAGCTCGCCTGGCCGGCGGCGCCGATCAAGCTCGCCACCGAGCCGAACAGCAAAAAATGATCGAGCGGCAGGTGCTCGGTCAGATGATGCAAATTCCATGCGCCGCCGAGCTTGGGCGCGAGCACCGCCGCAAAATCGGCCGCGTCCAATTCCTCGATCAGCCCGTCGCGCAAGACCCCGGCGGCATGAATGACGGTGCGCAAGGGCGGCATGCCAGCCAGCGCCGCCGCGAGCCTGTCGTCGGCGTCGGGCGCTGCGATGTCGGCGGCGAGCACTCGCACCGGAACAGACCGATCCGATGGCGCCGATCCGCCGCTGCGGCCGACCAGCAGCATTGCTTCGGCGCCGCGCGCAGCCGCCCATTGGGCGACATGCCAGCCGATCCCGCCGAGCCCGCCCGTGATCAGCACCGTCCCGCCGAGCCGGACCTCGCCCGCCGCAGGCGCGGCCGGGGTCAGCCGCGGCACAAAGCGGCCCTCGGGGCGCAACGCGACCACCGGCTCGCCGTCGATGCGATAAACCTCTTCCTCGATCAGCGCGGCCGGCGCGCCCGGCGCGAGATCGATGCAGCGGCAGCGCAGTTCCGGGCGCTCCTCGGCGAGAGCGGAAGCGAGCCCGACGAACCGCGCCGCGCCCGGGTCATCGACCGGCGGCGTCGCGCCGCGCGTCAGGAACGCGATCGGCCCCGGTTCGAGCAGGCGCCGGTGCACCAATTCCAGCGCCGCGGCGAGGTTGGCGCCACCAGCGGCAACCTCGAAAATTTCGGCGCGGACCCGGCCGGCCGGGGCGACCGGCGCCGGCTTCCAGGCCAACGCTGCGACGACCGGCGGCAGGCTGTCGGCCAGCCGGCGCACGGCGAGCCCCTCGATCGTCGCGACCGGGCGGCCATCGGCCGAGACTTCGAGGTCGATACCGTCTCCGGCGCGGCGCGCGAGGACGCGCAAGGGACCGGAGAGGGAGCCGCGCAGGCTCAGCCGGGCGATGCCGACCGGCAACACCGGCTCGGCCGGCAAAGTGCCGCCCGCAACCTGCAGTGCTGCGTCGAGCACAGCCGGGTGGAAGCGCAGCCCGGTGATTTCGCCGGCAACGGTGGTGTCGAGCTCGCCGATGCTGAGCGGGCCGCGGGCGATCCGCGCGATGCCTTGGAATACCGGGCCGATCTCGATCCCGAGCGCCGCCAGATGCGCGACCCAGCCGGCGCGCGGCAGCCACTTGGCCGGCTCGGCCATCGTTAGTCCCAGCGGGTTGGCCGGCTCGCCGATCATCGCGGTCGCGTGCCGGATCCAGCCGGCGCCGCCGCGGCTGGCGACACTGAGGCTGCCGTCCGGGCGCATCAGCGCGACGAGCCTGACCGGGTCGTCGCCGAGCACGACCGGCTCGACAAAAGCGATCTCGCGCAGCGCCATGACCGCCCTCGGCGCCACCGCGAACAGCAGCGCCACCATGACCGCACCCGGCACGACGACCCGTCCTTCAACCCGGTGGTCGGCAAGCCAGGGCTGGTCGGCGAGATCGAGCACGCATTCAAGCTGGCGGTCGGCCGAAGGCAGATCGAGGAGGCGGCCCGGAAAGGCGGGAGAGTCCGATGGCGCGGCTGCCCGCGCGCGCGGGAAAATCCGATGCTGAAACGGATAGCTCGGCAGATCGACGAGGCCATGGCGGGCGACAGGGGTGTCGTCATCGGGCGGGCGCTCGTGTTGCGGCACCACCGTTGCCAGCTCGTCGGGACCGGCGATCGAGACCCACCACGGCAGGCGGGCGCGTCCGACCCAGGCAGTGCGGCAGATCGCGGCGAAATCCTCCGATCCGCTCAGCGAGAGAGCACGATAGCGCCCGATCAGCGTTAGCAGCGCTTCGCGGGTCTGTGCCGAGACCAGCAAGCCCGGGGCGGCCGTCATTTCAGCTGATCGCACCGCTGCCGCCGGCGCTACGCGCAGCACAATATGGGCGTTGGTGCCGCTGAACCCGAACGAGCTGACCCCGACACACGCCAACGGTTGGGGGTTCAGCGCGGTCGGCACCGCGAGCGGGGCGTCGCCGAGCTCGATGTGCGGGTTGAGCCGGCGGAAATGCAGGTTTGGCGGCACCGCCTGCCGGCGCAGCATCAGCACCGCCTTGATCAGGCCGGCGATCCCGGCCGCCGCCGCGGTATGGCCGATATTGGTCTTGACCGAGCCCACTATCAGCGGCCGGGCGCGTGCGCCGAAAACCGCTCTCAGCGCGTGCATTTCGACCGGATCGCCGAGGGCGGTGCCGGTGCCGTGCGCCTCAATCGCATCGACCATGCCGGCGTCGATCCCGGCATTGGCGAGCGCGGCACGGATCACTCGTTCTTGCGCGCCCTTGCTCGGAGCGGTGATGCCGGCGCTGCGCCCGTCCTGGTTCAACGCGCTGCCGGCGATCACGGCCAACACCCGGTCGCCGTCGGCGGCCGCGTCGGCCAGGCGTTTCAGGACAACCATCCCGCCACCCTCGCCCTGGCCGAACCCGTCGGCGGCGGCGTCGAACGCCTTGCAGCGGCCGTCTGGCGCCATCATCCGCGCCCGGCTCAAGGCCACCGAAACGTTCGGCGTCAGCATCAGATGCATGCCGCCCGCCAATGCCAGCGCGCATTCGCCATCACGCAGTGCCCGGACCGCCAGATGCACCGCCACCAATGACGACGAGCAGGCGGTATCGACGACCATCGCCGGCCCGCCCAAGCCGAAGGTGTAGGCGATGCGGCCGGCGGCGATGCTGCCGACCGCGCCGGAGAGCGCATGGCTGCCGATCCGCTCGGGCGCGGCGAGCGTCGCCACCAGATGGTCGCCGCCATTGACGCCGAGAAAGACACCACATGACGCGCCGGCCAGCCGGTCCGGCCGGATCGCCGCGTCCTCGAGCGCTTCCCAGGCCAATTCCAGCAGGATGCGGTGCTGCGGATCCATCTGCGCCGCCTCGCGCGCGGCGATGCCGAACAGATCGTTGTCGAACCCGTCCACCTCGTCGAGAAACGCCGCCTCGCGAAACGCGACCCGGCCCGGCATCTCAACATCGGGCGAGAACCAGCGCGCCGCCTCCCAGCGATCGGGCGGGATCGGGCGCACCGCGTCGCGGCCCTCGGCAAGCAGCTTCCAGAATTCGCCGGTCCCGGCGGCGCCGGCAAAGCGGCAGGCAATGCCGACAACGGCGATCGCCGGCTCGCGCTCGGCCTGCAGCTCGGTAATGCGGCCGCGCAATGCCTGGATCGTGCGCACCGCCTCGCGCAGGCGATCGGTCACCGCCTCGCTCATCGCGAGCCCCCAGGCTGCGCGCCGGCCAGCTGAGCGCCGGCCGCCGTCAGCTCTTCTTCGAGGAGCTGCGCCAATGCCACGGCATCGAGCGTGTCGAGCGGGTCTTCGGGCTCGCCCGATGCGGTCGGCATCAGCTCGGCATAAACCGTGTCGCCGAGATGCTCGGAGAGCGCCCGTGCGGTCGGATGCTCGAACACCAGGGTCGCCGAGAGCCGGGTGGCGCAGACCGCGGCAAGAGCGTTGCGCAGCTCGATGCTCATCAGCGAATCGAGCCCGAGCTCGCGCAGCGGCGCCGCCGGTGGCGGCAGCTCGCCGTCCGGCAGGCCGAGAATCTTGACGATAATCGCCCGCACCTCGTCGAGCAGCAATCGCGGGCGCTCCGCGGCCGGCGCCGCCAGCAGTGCCGTGCGCAGGTCCCGTGCGGTATCGTGCGTCGGCGCCGCGGCGGCTGTTGGAGCGGCGGCCCGCGGCGCGACTTCGGCGAAGAGCGGCGGGATCGTGCTGCCGAAGCGGTCGAGAAAGCGGCCCCAATCGATATCGAGCACGCCCAGCGCCGGTTCTGGGGCCATCATCGCGTGCGCCAGCGCTTGCAGAGCCTCGGCCGGCGCCATCGGCAACAGCCCACGGCGCGCGATCGCGCCCCCCGCCCGCGCCGCCGCGCCGATCTCGGCCCAGGCGCCCCAGGCGATGCTGACCGCCGGCAGGCCCTCGGCCCGCCGCGCCTCGGCGAGCCCATCGAGGAAGGCATTGGCCGCGGCATGGTTGGCCTGCGCCGCCGACCCGAGCAGCGCGGCCGAGGAGGAGAACAGCACAAAGTGCTCGATCGGCAGATCGCGGGTCAGACGGTCGAGCAAAGCGGCGCCGATCACCTTGGGCCGCAGCACCGCCCTGATCCGGTCCGGCGTCTGCTGCGCCAGCACCGCGTCGTCGAGCACGCCCGCGGCGTGGAACACGCCCGCGAGCGGCGGCCGGTCGCGCCCCAGCTCGTCCAGCAACGCCGCGAGCGCCTCGGCATCGGCGACGTCGCAGCCATGCGCGGTCACAGTTACGCCGTCCGGGAAGGGACCGGGGTCGCGCATGGTGCGGCCCGCCAGCGCAATCGATCGCGCGCCGGCAGCGGCAAGCCAGCGCGCCACTTCAAGGCCGACGCCGCCGAGCCCGCCGGTGACCAGATAGGTGACATCGGCGCGCGGCCGGAAGGCGGCCTCCGGCGCGGCCATCCGTTCGATCCGCGCGACCCGGCGCTGCCCGCCGCGCAGCGCAATCCGCCGCTCGGCGGCGCCCGCGGCGATGATCGCCGAAATCCCGCGATCGTCCTCGGCATCGAGCAGCGCCAGGTCGAGCTCGGGATGCTCGAGCGCTGTGCTGTTGGCCATGCCCCACAGCATCGCCTGCACCGGGTCCGGCTGCTCGCCCGGCTCGACCGCGCGGGCCTGGCTGGTGACGATCCACAGCCGCCGCGGCTGCGGCGCGGCGAGCGTTTCTCGCACTTGGCCGAGCGCCGCCGCGACCAGCGCGGGCGCCTCTTCTGCCGCGACGGGGGGCGCGAGCCAGACCCGGTCGGCCGTCGCCGCGCGCCGTCGTGCGGTCAGCACGAATTGGCCGGTGAGGCTCGCGCTGCGCGCATCGCCCGGGCGGTGGACGATCGCGTCAAACCCGGCCTCGTCGAGGAGCGCTGTCCAGCGCTCGGGCGGCAGCAGCGCATGATCCGGCCGCAGCTCGGTGTCGGCGAAGGCCCACATACCCTCGGTCAGGCCGAAAGTCAGATCGCCCCAAAGCAATTCGCCGTGGTTCTCGATCAGCAGCAGCGCGCCGTCCGGGGCGGCCAGTGCTGCCGCGTGAGCCAGCGCCTCACGCACCGACCGGGTCGCGTGCAGCACATTTGCCGCGACGACGATCTCGAACCCGCCCGCGGTGAACCCCTGCGTTGTGGGATCGCGGGTGATGTCGAGCGTGCCCGAGCCGATGCCAAAACGCCGCTGCAGCGCCGCGGCAAATCCGGGCGAGACATCGGTTGCCAAATACTCGTCGCCGGGTCGCAGGCGCGGCGTCAGCGCCGCGGTGGCGCCGCCGGTGCCGCAGCCGATCTCGACGATGCGGCAGCTGCGCCGGCCGGCGAGCAGCTCGGCGAAGGCCGCGGCGGCGATCGCGTTGACCGCGCGAGCGCAGGGCGACCCGGCATAGACCGCCTCGGCCATGGCGCCACCGTCGCCGAACAGCAACTCGAGCGGATCGACGCGGCCCTCCAGGACATCGCGCAGAAACGGGCCGCAGCGCTGCAGCAGCCGCGTTTCGGGCAGATCAGGCAGCGGCAATACCGTCGGGTCTTCGCCGGACGGCGCCATCCGCGAGAGATGCGCGTGCAGCCGGGCAAGGCGCGCGACCGGCGCGATCTCGGGGAGATTCGCCCGGCCGAGATAGGCGCGGGCGAGGCGATCGACCCCGGCTGCCGCCTCGGCGAGATCGGCGAGCGCGGCGCTGCCGCGGGCGACCGCCGCCTCCAGCTCCGGCTCGCGCCATGCGAGGCGGTAGAACCAGCCGCGCCAGGGCTCGTCGGGCACCCATCGGTCGGGTGCGGCGAGGCGGGCGCGGTTGGCCGCCAGCAGGTGCTGGGTCGGGCTCGTGCCGTCGTGCCGCGCAGTCAGCAGCTGATAGCGCATCAGCCCGGCGCGCAAGGCACGGCCGATATTGTCGTTCGACAGCAGATGCCGGCGGGTCAACGGCGACAGCCCCTTCGCCGCGACGAGCTGCTCGACCTCGACGGCAAACCCCGGATCGTCGAGGAAGTGCGCGATCTCGGTGCTGACATCGATGCAGTCGGTCAGGCGAAGTCCGCGCTCGGCGAGGAGGCTCGCCCAGTCCTCGGCGGTGCTGGTGAACGAGGCCGTGTCGGGGTTGGCGATCGGCGCGCCGGCGGCGACGAAATCGGCGACGACCAGCGCGCCGCCCGGCTCCAGATGGCGGGCGATGTTGTCGAACAGCGCCTCTTTGTCCTCGATCAGCCCCGAAACTTCGATGCCGAAGATCACGTCATAGCGGCCGGGGAACGGGTCGCGCGCGCTGTCGCGGTGATAGAGCCGAATGCGCTCGGCGAGGCCGAGCTGCGCCACCCGCCGCCGCCCCAACTCGATCTGGCCCGCGGAGATGGTGCAGCCGTCGAGCGTCAGATCGGGGTGATGCCGCGCCAGCGCGATCAGGTCGGTCGGCATAGCCGCAACCAAAATCAAGCACGCACCGCGCCCGCGAAAAATCGACCGCGGCAAAGATCGCCTCTTTCAGCGCCTGCTGCGCGCGGCGCAGGATCGCGTGTTCGGCGGGCTCGCCGGCGCCGGCAAACAGCGCGCGCACCCAGGAAAAGCCTGGTGTCGCCGTCGGCATCAGCCCAAAGGTCAGATGCCCGGCCTCCTCGCCTACAGGATGCACCACCGTGGCCAGCTCGTCGTAGAAGCCGGTGATCCGTGCGTCGCCGACTGTGGCGGTGGGCTGCTGTTTCGGGGCCGGTTCGAGCGTCGGGTCCGGCAGCCAGTAGCGCTGGCGCTGGAACGGGTAGGTCGGCGCGTCGGCGAGGGGCGGGCGGTAGGGGCGGTCGTGGCCGGCCCAATCGACGGGCGCGCCGTCGTGCCAAAGCTGCGTCAATGCCGACAAGAGGTTGGCCCAGTCCTGGCGGGCCGGTATCTCGCCGGGCCGCGGCCGGGCCAGGGAGGGGAGGGCGGGGAGCTGCGGCAATTCGACCCGGGCAAAGCCGCACAGCACCGGCTGCGCCCCCAATTCGACCAGATGGGTGCAGCCGAGCGCCGCCAGGCTCGCCAACCCGTCGGCAAAACGCACCGGCCGGCGCGCGTGCGAGCGCCAATAGGCGGCGTCGTAATGCGTCACCACCTGCCCGGTCAGGCTGCCGACCACCGGCAATTCCGGCGCGCGGTGCGGGATCGCCGCCGCCGCGCGTTCGAGCGGGTCGAGGGCCGGCTCCATCAGCCGCGAGTGAAACGCCTGCCCCAATTCGAGCCGCTGCCCCAAGATGCCGCGCGCTTCCAATTCCGGATCGGCCAAGAGCGCTTCGAGCGCCGCCGCCGGCCCGGCCACGGTCAATGCCGTGCGGCTGTTGAACCCGGAAATCTCGACCGCGGGATGCCGCGCCGCCACCCGCTCGCCGCCGCCGCCGAGCAATACCGCCATGCCGCCGCCGGCCGCCAGCCCGCCCATCAGCCGGCCGCGCGCCGCCACCAGCCGCGCCCCGTCCTCCAGGCTGAAGACCCCGGCCAGATAGGCCGCCGCGAACTCGCCGACACTGTGCCCCAGCACTGCAACCGGCTCGATCCCCCAGCTGCGCCACAGCGCGCCGAGCCCCGCGGCCAACGCATACAAGGCCGGCTGCGCATATTCGGTGCGGGCCAACAAGGTGCCGTCGGCGAACACCGCGGCGAGCGTGCGGTCGAGCCCCATCACCTGGTCGCAGCGGGCGATGATTTCGGCAAAGGCCGGCGCATCGCGAACCAGCCCGGCCGCCATCCCGGCGTAGCTGGCGCCCTGCCCGGTCACCAGAAACCCGACCCGCACCGGGCCCGCCGCATGGCTCTCGGCCGCCGCCTCGCGCAGCGCAGCCCGCGCCGCCGCCGCGCCTTCGGCGACTATCGCCAGCCGCTGCGAGAGCCGCGCCCGGCCCGCCCCGGCGGTATGGCACAGCGCCGCAAAATCCGCCGCCGGCATCGCCAACGCCCGCTGCCAGCGCTCGGCCAGCGCCGACAGCCCGGCCGGGTCGCGTGCCGACAGCGCCAGCACGTGCAACGGCCGCGGATCGGCCCGACGCTCCGGCTCGGATGCGCGCTCGACTACGACATGGGCGTTGGTGCCGCTGAAGCCGAACGAGCTGACCCCGATGCAGCCGAGATCGGGGTTCTCCCGCAGCTGCAGTCGGCACCACGATCGGCGCGCCAGAGAGATCGATATGCGGGTTGAGCCGACGGAAATGCAGGCTCGCCGGCACCGCCCGATGGCGCAGCATCAGCACCGCCTTGATCAGCCCGGCGATCCCGGCCGCCGCCTCGGCATGGCCGATGTTGCTTTTGACCGAACCCACCCGCAGCTTCCGCTCGCGTGCGCCAAAGACGCCCTTCAGCGCGTGCATCTCGATCGGGTCGCCCAAGGCGGTGCCGGTGCCGTGCGCCTCGATGTAGTCGACCCGCTCCGGCGCCACCCCGGCATTCTTCAAGGCGGCGCGGATTACCGCCTCCTGCGCCGGCCCGTTGGGTGCGGTCAGCCCGGCGCTCCGCCCGTCCTGGTTGACGGCGCTGCCGCGCAGCACCGCCAGCACCCGGTCGCCCGCCGCCCGCGCCGTCGACAGCAGCTTCAACACGACGATGCCGCAGCCTTCGCCATGCACAAATCCATCGGCCGCGGCATCGAACGGGCAGCAGCGTCCGGTCGGCGAAGCGGCGCCAAGCTTGCTGCTCGCCACCAATCCGAGCGGCGACAGGATCAGGTGCACCCCGCCCGCCAGCGCGAGGCTGCATTCGCCGCTGCGCAATGCCTGCGCCGCCAGATGCACCGCGACGAGCGAGGACGAGCAGGCGGTGTCGATCGCGATCGCCGGCGCTGTCAGGCCGAGATGAAAGGCGATGCGGCCGGGTGCTACGCTGGTGTGGGTCCCCGAGGCCGACCAGCCGTCGAGCAGCGCCGCGTCGGGCGAGCCGCGCCCGATCATCCCATAATTGTCGTTGTACAGGCCGAGATAGACCCCGGTCGCAGAGCCGCGCAGCGCGTCGGGGGCGATGCCAGCATGCTCGAGCGCCTCCCAGGCGACCTCCAAGGCAAGGCGCTGCTGCGGGTCCATCTGCACCGCCTCGCGCGGGGCGATGCCGAAAAACGCCGCATCGAACATGTCGATCGCCGGGAGAAACCCGCCCTCGGACTGGGTCGTGCGGCCGGGTGCGGCGGGATCGGCGCTGAGCCAACGAGCATGGTCCCAGCGCTCGGCCGGGACCGGCCCCACCGCGTCGCCACCGCGCGCCAACAGCTCCCAGAACGCGGCGCCGCCATCCGCACCACCGGCGAACCGACAGCCGAGGCCGATGATTGCGACCGGCTGCTGCGGCGTCATGGCGCTCATTCTGCGCTCGCCGCCAACATCGGCGGCTCAAAAAACCGGCTAGAGAGAGCCGGCTGCCAGGCGGGGTCGGTCACGACCAGGTTCGGCTCGCCAGTGGCGAGCGCCGCGTCGAGCGCGGCCAGCGCCATCATTGGCGGCAGTGACGGCGCCCGCCCGCCTTCCCACAAGGCCGGGTCCTGGGCCATGCCGACCCCTTGCCAGGCGCACCACGCGATCGACTGCACTTTGCGTTCGGCCGCGCTGCACGCCTCGGCAAAACCGTCGAGAAATCCGTTTGCGGCCGCGTACCCCGCGGTGCCGGCGAGACCGAACCAGGCCGCGGTCGAGGAGAACAGCACAAAATCCGCAAGTTCGAGTCCCGCGCGAGGCAGCCAGCGAGCGCCGCGGCACCGTCGGCCTTCGCTGGAAATGCCCGAGACAGCCGGTCCCACCCGGCCTCGCCGACGCGGCCATCGGCGGTGACGCCTGCGATATGGAAGATGGCGCGCAGCGGCGGCCCACCGGCGCGCAATTCCTCGATCAGCGCCGCCGCCGCGCCGTCTTCGGCAAGATCGACCGCGTGCAGCGTAGCGTGCGCCGGTCCGGCGGCGAGCGCCGGCGGCATGACCGGCCGCCGCCCGGCGAGCGCCAGATGGCGGGCGCCGCGCTCGACCAGATGGGCGGCAACGAGCGAGCCAACGCCGCCGCTGCCGCCGGTGACCAGATAGACGCCATCAGGGTCGGCGCGCCAGCTTCCGCCGACCACAACCGGGCGCAGGCGCAACACCTGCCGGCCATGCGCGGTGAGGCGGACCCGCGGCTCGCCATCGTCGGCGGCCAGCTCCCGCGCCAATGCCGCGGCCGGGTCGGGAAGGGCGGCATCGACCCGCACCGTCCGCACCGCCCAGACCCGGCTCCTCGGCGGCAAGTGCCGCGGCGAAGCCCTCGATCATCCCGGCGAGCGGCCCTGCCGCCGGCGCTGCCAGCACGATGCGCGAGGGCTTGCCAACGTGCGGACGCAGCCGCTCGATCAGCCGGGAGAACAGCGAATCCCGCAAACAGCGCCAGGCGGCGGCATCGTCGGCGTCGGGTGCGGTCGCGGTCAGCGCGCCGACATCGACCAAATTGTCCGGCTCGGCCGCCGTTCCCAGGGCGGCTCGCAAGGCCCCGGCGAGAGCCCCGCCCTCGACCGTCCAGCCGCGTGCGGCGAGATGGCCGGCATCCAGGAGCTCCCAGCGCGGCGCCCACAGCGCAAAGCCGGCCGGGCGCACCTGGGCCGGGCCGCGTCCGCCGAGAGCCTTTGCCGCCTCGCTCAAGGTAGGATGGCTGTAGGCAAAATCAGGGGCCACCGGCCGGCCGAAATTCCGGCTCAGCGCGCGGGCGAATTCAACCGCGGTCAGCGAATCAAACCCGAACGACATCAACGGCATATCCGGGTCGAGGGCGGCTGGGTCGCGCATGCCGAGCAGCGGCGCCAGGATCGCCTGCAAGCGCGGCACCGTCGGCGGACCGTGGCCCTCGGCCGGTGCTCTGTGCTCGGCCGGCATAGCTGCCTCGGGCGAGGCGACGGCGGCGGCATAGCGATCCCAGTCGAGCTCGGCGACGATCCGCTGCGCTTCGGGTGCGGCGAGCAGCCGGGGCAGGGCGCGCAACCCGGCCGCCGGCAGGATCGGCGTCACCCCAAAGCGCTGCCAGGTCTCGGCTGCCCGCGCGCCCATCGCTCGGCCGATGCCGGCGTGCCACGGTCCCCAATCGAGGCTCAGCGCCGGCAAGCCCCGCTGCCGCCGCGCGTGGGCCAATTGGTCGAGCACTGCATTGGCGGCGGCGTAGGCGCCCTGGCGCGCCGAGGGCATCACTGCGACCAGGGACGAGAACAGCACGAAATGGTGCAGTTGCCGGTCGCCTCGGCAATACCGGCGGGTCAGCCGGTCAAGCAGCACCGCGCCGTCGATCTTGGCGCGCAGCACCGCCGCCATCCGATCCGCCGTCTGGCGCTCGAGCGGATCGTCGTCGGTCAAGGCCGCGCAGTGGAAGACGCCGCGCAGCGGCTTCTCCTCTGCCGTCAGGCGGTCGAACAGCGCCGTCATCGCCGTCTCGTCGCCGGCCTCGGCGCGCATCGCGATATGCGGGGCCGCGGTCTCGACCGGCCGCGGATCGACCAGGCAGAGCCGCGCCCCGGCGGCGCCGAGCCAGTCGGCGACCAAGCCGCCGAGCGCGCCGGCGGCGCCGGTCACAAGGTAGGTGGCGCCCGGCTCGATCCCCGCCGGCGGCGGCTCGCGCAGCAAGACGATGCTGCGCCCGACGATCGCCCCGGCATCGCCGAGCGCCTCGGCCAACCCCTCGCGCGGCACGATCCGGCGCGGCAGCGCGGGGAAATCGGCGAGCTGGTCCAACAGCCGGCGCAGCGTCCGCGGATCGACCCGGTCGAGATCGAAATGCTCCGATGCGGCTTTGTTAAGGTTGACGACGCGCGTCGCGCCGAGGCGTGCGGCCAGCGCCGCATCGAACGCGCCAAAGGCGACCGTCACGCCATTCAGCGCGTCTCCCCAACTCTCCGGGGCGCGGCTGTCGAGCAGGATCTCGGCATCCTCTTCGGTGAACCAGCCATGGCGCTGCCGCCCCGCGGTCGCGACCACCCGCGCCCCAGCGCGCCGCGCGACCGCGATCGCCGCAAGCCCGGTGGCGCTGCCGGCTTGGTGGATCAGGACCCGGTCGTCGCGCCCGAGCCGCGGCAGTGCCGCGAGCGCTGTCAGGTACGGCACCGGCATTGTCGCGGCGGCAACCAGGTCGGCGCCGGGCGCTGGTGCTACGGCGATTTCCGGAACCGTCACATGGTCGGCGATGGCCTCGGCCGACAGCGCCACGACCGGGTCGCCGGGGCGGACCGAGCGCACCCCTTCGCCAATCTCCGCCACCACTCCGGCGCAGTCGGCGCTGAGCGAGCTGCCGGGCGGCGCCAAGCCGCCGAACAACAGCCGGTCGCGAAAGGTCAGCCCGGCGGCCACGACCGCGATCCGCACCATGCCGGCCGGTGGCGCCGCCGCCGTGCGCTCTTGCCATTCGATGACGCCCGGCCGCGGCAATGTCGCGACCGCATTCTGCGGCCGGGGCCGCGATGACGGCTCGAGCCGGCGCGCGAGACGCCGGCCGCCGCGCCAGGCGACCGCCGCCTCGTCGATGGCCGCCGCTTCGCGCGAGAGCACGTGCTGTTGCGCTGCAACCGGCAGGCCCGGGTCGAGATCGACCAGCCGGCAGCGCAACGCCGGACGCTCGGCGATCAGCGCCTGCGCCATGCCCCACAATGCCGCCTGGCCGAGCGCCGGCGGAGCTGCTTCCTCGCCGGTGGCTTGGGCGCCGCGGGTGACGATCAGGAGCCGCCTCCCTTCGGCCGCCGGCAACGCCGCCAACAGCCCGGCGCAGAGCGGCACCGGCTCGCCCTCCGGCGCCAGCCACAGATAAGGCGGGGCGGCCGGCTCGGCCGGCGCTGGCGGCGGCGCCGGGCGCCACACGATGGCGCGGCTCCAGCGCCACGCATTGTCGGGCAATGTGATGAAGCGCGCCGCGGCGACCCGCAGCACCGGCGCTCCCGATTCGTCATTCAGCCCGAAGCGCGCCTCGATGCCGCCGTCCTCCGCGCATCCGGTTTTTTCCAGCCAGGCGCGAATCGGCGCCGCGCCCGGACGCCAAGCGATCTCTTTAGCCGCGCCAAGCATTACCGGCGCCGCCTCGACCGGCAATAGCGCGTAGACGAGCTGGGCGGCGGCTTCGATTTCTCCCGCTTGGGCCGTCATATCCGCAGAAATCCGCGGCGCGAGCCAGCCAGCGGCGACATCCCCCACCGTCGCGACATGGACGAGCCGGCGCGCCTCGGCGCCATAGCGAAACCCGGCGGCGGCAATCCGGGCATAAAGACCATCGGCCGCTAGCGGCGGTCCTGCGTCCGCCGGCGGGTCCGCGGCAATCGACGACCGTTGCGCGAGTGTCGCGGCAAGATGCGCGATCCACGCCGTATCGCCGTCGCCTCGGCTTTCGAGCGCGATGCGCTCGCCGGCGCGGTCGAGCCGCACTCGGCGCGGCGCCGTCACCAGCAGCGGCGCCGGAAACGACACCGAGGTGAGCAACAGCGGCGTGATCGCCAGCATCTCCGCGCAGAGCTGCAGCAGCACGCCAAGATGCGCCAGCCCGTCGGTGCCGGCGAGCAGCGCATCGTCCGGCGTCAGCTCGCGTTCCGCCGGTGCCGCGCCGGGCAGCGGAAAGCGCTCGCGCTGAAACGGATAGGTGGGCAGCGCGATGCGCGGCCCGGCGGTGGGCGGCAGGCGCGGCGGCGGCGCATTCGACGGCACCGCTTCGGCCAGCTCCGCCGGCGAGCGCACCGCGATCCACCAGGGCAGCAGCGCCCGGCCGGTCGGCTGCAGTGTGGCAGGCGGCTGAGAAAGTCGAGACCGGCCGCGAAGGCGTCGCGATAGCGCCGCGCCAACGCCCGCAGCGCATCCGGGTCGCGCGCCGAGATCAGCAGCAGCCGCATCGCCGGATGCGGCGGGCATTTCGCGCGTTGGCGCTGCTTCGAGCACGACGTGCGCGTTGGTGCCGCTGAATCCGAACGAGCTGACCCCGGCGCGGCGCACACCGGGCAGCGGCGCCTGCGCCACCTCCAGCGTCGCCCTGGGGTCGGCGATCGCCGAATTGCGCCGGGTGAAGTTGAGGCTCGGCGGGATCGTGTCGTGCTCGAGCATCAGCACGGTTTTGATCAACCCCGCGATGCCCGCGGCGGCCTCGGTGTGGCCGAGATTGGTCTTGACCGAGCCGATCGGCAATTTGCGCCGCCGTCCGGCAAAAGCGGCGGCCAGCGCGTGCCATTCGATCGGATCGCCGAGCGGGGTGCCGGTGCCGTGCGTCTCGACATAGTCGATGTCGTCGACCGACAGGCCGGCCGCACCGAGCGCCGCCTGGACCAGCGCGGTCTGCGCCGGCCCGTTGGGCGCGGTTAGCCCGGCGCTACGGCCGTCCTGATTGATCGCCGAGCCGCGCAACACCGCCAACACCGGGTCGCCGGCGGCGAGCGCGTCGTCGAGCCGGCGCAACACGACGATGCCGGCGCCTTCGCCCCGGCCATAGCCGTCGGCGGCGGCATCGAAGCTCTTGCACCGCCCATCTGGGGCCAACATGCCGGCGGCGGCGAAGCTTTCGCCAAGCTCCGGCGCCAACATCAGGCTGACCCCGCCCGCCAAGGCCGTGTCGCAATCATGGTCGCGCAAGGCCCGCATCGCATAATGCACCGCGACCAGCGATGAGGAGCAGGCGGTGTCGAGCGTTACGCATGGCCCGCGCAGATCGAAGAGATAGGCGATCCGGCCGGAAGCCACCGCCGGGCTCGACCCGACGCCGAAATGGCGATCGACCGCTGCGGCCGGGACCCGCCGGGCATAGTCGTTGGTCGCCAGCCCGACAAACACCCCGGTGCGGCTGCCGGCCAGCGCCCGCGGGCTGATTGCGGCGTGCTCGAGCGCTTCCCAGGCGACCTCGAGCAGCAGGCGGTGCTGCGGGTCCATCGCCGCCGCCTCGCGCGGGGCGATCTCGAAGAACCGCGCGTCGAAGCCCTCGACGTCATCGAGAAAGCCGCCGGCAAGCGGTGCTGCGGCATCATCGGCGGCCCACCGTCCGGGCGGGCGCGGCCCGATCGCATCGCGGCCTTCGTTCAACAGCCGCCAGAATGCGCCTGGCCCATCGACCCCGCCGGGAAAGCGGCAGCCGATGCCGCACACCGCCACCGGCTCGGCACGGAGGCTGCCTTGCTGCTCCGCCGCCGCCAGCCGCTGCTTCAGGCTGCGGATCTCGATCAGCGCCCGGCGCAGCACGTCGCGCGGGTCGGTCTCGCTCACCGCACCGCTCCAAGCTCGCGCTCGAGCAATTCGGCGAGCTCGGGTTCGCCGAGCGTGTCGAGCGGCGCCTCTGGCCCTTCGAGCAAGCCCGACAGATGGCTGGCAAGCGCTTCCAAGGTCGGATGGTCGAACACCAGGGTCGAGGGCAGGTCGAGCCCGAAGGCGGCGGCCAGCTCGTTGCGCAAGCTGACCGACAACAACGAATCGAGGCCGAGATCGCGCAGCGCCCGCCGAGGTTCGAGCCGCCTTCCGTCCGGCAGCCCGAGCAAGGCAGCGAGGCGGCGCGCCAGCTCGTCGCGCAGCAGCTGCCTCCGGGCGGCCGGCGGCGCCCCGAAAAGGGCGGCACGGATCGCGCCATCGAGCGGCGTCTCGGCCGGCGCTGCTGCCGGCGCGCGGTCCATCACCAGCCGGTGCGCGGCGCCACCGTCGACGACGCGGGCGATTGCCGCGGCGGCGCGCGGCGGCGCCATCGCTCGGAAGCCATCGGCTTCGAGACGGCGGCGCGACGCTGCGTCGAGCCGGGAAAACATGCCGGCGCGCCACGGCCCGGAGCCGATCGCGACAGCCGCGAGGCCGGCAGCGCGGCGCGAAGCGGCGAGGCGGTCGAGCCAGGCGTTGGCGCCGGCATAGGCCGCCTGGCCGGGCGCGGCGATGCTCCCGGCAGTCGATGAGACCAGAACGAAGAAGTCGAGCGGCTGGTCGCGGCTCAGCGCGTCGAGGTTGGCCGCGCCGCCGATCTTGGCTGCCGCCACCTCGGCGATATCGGATGCGTCGAGGGCGGCGAGAGTACGGTCGCGCACCACCCCGGCGGCGTGGATCACCCCACGCAGCCCCGGCAGCCCGCGCAGCAGGGCTGCCATCGCCGCTGGGTCGGCGACATTGACGGCGACGGTTTCGAATTCGGCATCGACAGGCGCGTGCCGGGCCGCCAGCACCACCCGGCCGGCGCCCGCCGCGCGCAGCCATCTGGCCACCGCGCCGCCGACCGCGCCGGTGCCGCCGGTGACCAGGTAGGCGCCATCCTTGCGCAGCCGCAGCGGTTGCGGGAAGCGCAGCACCAGCTTGCCGACCGTGGCGCCCTGACCCAGCGCGCGCAGCCCTTCCTCGGCGCGCGCCAGGGGCAGCACCGTGCGGCGCGGCAGCGCTAGCCGTCCGTCGCGCACCAGCTCCAGGATCCGCGTCATCCGGTCGCCGAACCACAGCGGGTCGGCCGCCATCGGCATTGTCAAATCATAGGCGACATGGCGGATCGGCCGCGCCGTCGCCGGCGGCGGCGCATTGCCGATTTCGAGGAACACCCCGCCCGGCCGCAGCAGTGCTGCCGACGCCGCGGCTATCTCCGGCCCAAGCGCATTGAGCACGACGTCAAAGCCCGCGGCCCCGGCCCACTCCCGCGCCGCCGCGGCAAACGCGGTCGAGCGCGAGTCGCCGACCGCTCGCGGCGCCGGCGGCGCGGGCGGCGTGCTCCTTGCCGGCGCTGGCGGTGGCGAACACATGCGCGCCGCGGAGACGAGCGATCGCGACCGCCATCGCGCCGACCCCGCCCGCCCCGGCATGAACCAGCACGCGCATGCCCGGCCCGACCCCGGCGATGTCGCAGAGCCCGTGCCAGGCGGTCAGCGCCGCGACCGGCAGGCTCGCCGCGGCATCGACGTCAAGCCAATCGGGCCGTCGCAGCACCTGCCGGGCAGCGACGTTGACGCAGCTGGCGAAGGCGCCCGGGGCGAAGGCAACGACCGGATCGCCGGGCGCAAACCCCTCGACATTGGCGCCGACCGCCACCACCTCGCCCGCGCATTCGAGCCCTAGCGGCTGGTCCGCCCCCGGCGCCCGGCCGAGCACCGACAGCACGTCTTTGAAATTGACGCCGGCGGCCGCGACCGCGATCCGCACCTCGCCGGGTCCGGGCGGCACGTCCTCGTCCGGCGCGGTCACAAGATCGGCAAAGCTGTGCTCGGGTCCGGGGGCCAGCCGCACCGCGCCCGGCGGCGGCTCCACCGCCTTGACAATCTCGGGCGTCACGAGCCGCCCCTGGCGCAGCGCGTAGCGGCCGGCCGGGCCAGCCAGATCGGCGGGGACGGAAGGATCGTCGGGATCGAGGTCGAGCCAACGGCAGCGCAATTCCGGGTGCTCGGCGGCGATCGCCGGCTGCATCCCCATCAGCACCGCGGCTGCCGGCGTAGCGCCGGCCAGCACCGGCGGGGCCAGGCTCGCGCCGCGGCTCAGCAGCACCAGCTGCGGCGGCGGCCTCATGGCGGCGGCGCGGCGAACCAGCGCCGCGGTATCGCCGATGCACGCTTCGGGCGTCACCGCGGTGAGCGGGCGCAGATCGACGATGCCCGCCGCCGCAGGCAGCGGTGCCTCGCCGGTTTCGTCGCAGCTGGCAAGCCCGAGCGTCGCAGCGCCGGGGCCGATCGCATGCCAATATCCAGCCGGGAGATGGCCGGCTGCTGGCGCCGGCCGCCAGACGACATCGTAAAACCAGCCGCCGGGCCCGGCCGGCATCGGCCGCAGCTCGATCCCTTCAAAGAGCGCCGCGAGGCCCCCGTCGGCCCGCTCCAGCACGGCGTCGCCGACGGCCCGGCCGTCGTCGCGGTGCCGCAGCCGCGCCCGCGCGCGCAGGCTGCCGCGCAGCTCCGTGCCCGCGGCAATCCTGGCGATCCGTTCCGGCAGCCATGGTACTCCGGTCGGCGGCAGCAGCGCGGTCAAGGTCTGAAAGGCGGCGTCCAGCAGCACCGGGTCGAATGGGGCACCAGGCTCCGGCCGCGACGAAATCTCGGCTGCGGCCGTGGCGCCGTCGCGCGCGAGGCGGCGCAGCGCGCGGTAGGCCGGCCCAAACTCGAACCCGCGCGCCTCCAGCTCGGCGGCGAGGTCGGCGCCATCGATGAATTCTGCGGCCTGAGATGGCCGCTCCGCAAATGGTGCGGCCGCGCTCTCGGGAGCGACGCGGGCGACGGCGATCTCAGTCCAGCCCGCGGCGGTGTCCGCATACAGCGCCAGATTATTGTCACGGTCGCGGACCAGCTGCACCGCAACGCCGTCGTCCGCGATCTCCAATGGCCGGCGATACTCGATTTTGGCGAGCGCGCCAAAGCCTGCGGTCAAAGCCATCGACAAAAAGCCGGCGGCCGGCAGCAGCATCGTTCCGTCCACGAGATGATCGCGCAGCCACGGCGCATCGGCGTCGAGCCGTCCTTCGCGAATTTCCTCGCCCGAGCGGGCCGAGCGGCGCGCCGTGCCGAGCAGCGAAAATTGCGGCTGCGCAGATGGCGCGACGCCACCGAGCCAATACGACGAGCGATCGAACGGGGTCGCCGGCAGCGCCACCCGCCGGCCGCGCGGCACGTCGAGGACAGGGTGCGGGCCGCTCTCGATCGGCGCGGTCACGAGCTCCGCCGCGCTCTCGGCGAAGAGCCAATAGGCGAGGCGGGCGCGGCCGACCGCAGCGGTGTGGCAAAGATCGGCAAAGTCGATGCGGCCGGCCGCAAGGTTGTCGATCACCCGCTGCCGTAATTCGTCGAGCGCGCGCGGTGTCGCCGCCGACAGCAGCAGGCGCGCCGGGCCGTCGCCGCGTTCCTCGGCGAGGGGCTCGCCGGTTTCGAGAACCAGATGCGCATTGGTGCCGCTGGCGCCAAAGGCGCTGACCCCAATCCGGCGTGCGCCGGCGCCGAGCCGCCGCTCGGACACGGCGATCTCGATCCGCCCGGCGCCGCGCGCATGCGGATTGAGCCGAGCAAAATTGATCTGCGGCGGCGCCTTTGCGGCGTCGAGCGCGAGCACCGCCTTCATCACGCCCGCGAGCCCCGCGGCCGCCTCGGTGTGTCCGATCGCCGCTTTGACCGAGCCCACCGGCAACGGCGTTGCCCGGCCGGCGAACACCTCGGCGAGCGCGTCGAGCTCGATCGGGTCGCCGAGCGCCGTGCCGGTGCCGTGCGCCTCGACGTAATCGATGTCGCCCGGCGCGCAGAGGGCGTCGGCGAGCGCGTCGCGGATTACCGCGACCTGGGCGGCGCCATTGGGCGCGGTGAAGCTGCTGCTGCGCCCGTCATGGTTGACGGCGCTGCCGCGGATCACCGCGAGGACGCGGTCGCCGTCGCGCTCGGCCGCAGCGAGCGGCTTCAGCACCGCCACCGCGACCGCCTCGCCGCGCACATAGCCGTCGGCGGCGGCGTCGAACGCCTTGCACCGGCCCTCGGGCGAGAGCAGGCCGGCGCGCGACAGCATGACCGACGTGTCCGGGGTCAGCATCAAATTGACGCCGCCGGCCAGCGCCAGCTCAGCTTCGCCGCGGCGCAGCGCGGCCACCGCCAGATGCAACGCCACCAGCGACGACGAGCACGCGGTGTCGATGGTCAGGGCCGGGCCGTGCAGGCCGAGCTGATAGGCGATCCGCCCGGCCAGCGCATTGCTCGGCTGGCCGACCAGGCTGTGCGCGTCGAGCTGCGTCGTGCCGGCGGCCCGCGCCAGCGCCGCGTAGTCGCTGCCGGTGGCGCCGACAAACACCCCGGCGCGGCTGCCGGCGAGCCGGTCAGGGGCGATGCCGGCATGTTCGAGCGCCTCCCACGCCACCTCCAGCAGCAGCCGCTGCTGCGGGTCGAGCTGCGCCGCCTCGCGCGGGCTGAGGCCAAAAAAGGCCGAGTCGAACTCGGCGACGCGGTCGAGAAAGCCGCCGCGCCGGCTCGCCAGGCTGGTCGCCGCCATATCCCACAGCGCGGCGCTCGGCCGATCGCGCGGAAACTCGCCGATCGCCTCGCGTCCGGCGAACAGCAGCGCTGCGGAATTCGTCCACATTCGCGACCCCGCCCGGAAAGCGGCAGCCGAGGCCGACAATCGCGATCTTCTCGTGCGCCGGGCGCATTTGCGGCGCCGCGCCCGGCACCGCGCGCGCGTTGCCGGCGAGCCAATCGGCGAGCCGCGTCACGGTCGGATGGGCAAACAGCGCCGCGGCCGGGACCGGGGCGCCCGAGGCTTCTTCGAGTTCGGCGCCGCAGCTCGATCGCCATCAGCGAATCGAGGCCCTGCTCAAAAAACCCGCGATCGGGATCGATCCGCGTCGGATCGTCGTGGCCGGTCAGCTCGGCCACCAGGGCTGCGAGGCCGGCGCTGTCGAGCGCCGCGCCACCGCTCGCCGCCGGCGGCGTCATACGCGCGCGATCCGGCACAGCCGCCGGGGCCACTCGGTCGAAGATCGGGCACCGGCGGCGGGCTTCATAGGCCGCGCGGAACACCGGCCAATCGACCGCGGCGACGATGCGGTGCGCGACCCCGTCGGCCACCGCCTGCAGCGCCGCAGCAAACGCGGCCTCCGGCGCCATCGCCAGCAGTCCGCTGGCGGCGAGCGCCGCGTCTTCTTCCTCCGACAGAAACCCGCGTTCGTCGAACCGGCCAAAGGCGATCGCGGTCGCCGGCACACCGCGCGTGCGCGCTTCCTGCGCCCAGCGGTCGAGCGCCCGGTTCGCGGCGGCATAAGCGACGTGGCCGCGCGCGCCCCAAACCCCGGCGGCCGACGAGAACAGCAGCAGGAACTCCGGGTCGCGGCCGGCCACCGCCCGTTCCAAGGCGCTCGCGGTCGCGAGCTTGGCGGCGATGATTTCCGTCGTGGCGCCGTCGAGCAGCCCGGCCGCGTGCACGACCCCGCCCAGCTTGCTTGCGCCAAGCTTCTGGTCGATTTCGGCGGCAAGCCGCGCCGGCGCGTCCGACGCGGCCAGGTCGAGCCGCATGTAGTCGGCCACTGCGCCGTCGTGGTGGAGCGCCGCGAGCCGCGCCGTATCGGGAGGCGAGCGGCCGATCAGCAGCAGATGGCGGGCCCCGCGCTCGATCAGAAATCGCGTGCAGGCATGGCCGAGCCGGCCGAGCCCGCCCGCCACGATGTAAAGCCGGTCGGCGGCGAGGGTCGGGATCGGCGTCGACGGCGGCGCGCGCACCAGCCGCGGGACCGACAGCGCGCCGTGCGTCACGCGGAGCTGGTCCTCGCCGCCCATGCGCCCGAGCGCCGCCGACACCGCGGCAAGGCTGGCCTCGCTTTGGTCGATCAGCTCGAAGCTGGCGGCGATGGCTTGCGGATAGTCGAGCGACAGCGCCCGCGCCGCGCCGAGCGCCGCCGCGCCAGCGACTCCGGTATCGACCACGACCGAGACCTTGCCGCCGGCGGCGATCTCGGCCTCGATCTCCTCGACCACTCGTGCCGGCGCGGCGTCGGCCGACGGGCGGTAGACGCGGCTTGCATCCGCCGGCGTCCGCGCCAGGATCACTGCATGGGCGTCACCGTCTTCGACCACTTGGCTATCGGTGAAACCGGCCTCGGCCAGCACCCGCGCCCAGCCGCCGGCGTCGAGCAGCGCCGCCTCCGGCCGCCGCGCGTCGCCGCGAAACCGCCACCAGCCCTCGGTGATGCCAAAGACCAGCTCGATCCAGCGCGGTGCGCGCACCAGCTCAACGAGGCCGAGGACGCCGCCGGGCGCCAGCCTGCCGCGCAGCGCAGCCAATATCGCGGCGAGGTCTGAGCCGGCATGGAGGACGTTGGCGGCGACGATCGCATCGAAGGGCCCGTCCTGGCCGGCGGGGCGATCGATATCGAATAATGCGGTGCGCAACGGCGGCGAGCGCGCGAAGCGCCGCTGCAACGCTGCCAGAAACACCGCCGAGACATCGGTGCCGACCAGATCGCCGCCCGCCGGCAGCGCCGCCAAGAGCCGCCCGGTCAGCGCGCCGGTGCCGGCCCCGAGCTCGAGCACGCGCAACGGCCGGCCGATCGCGCCGATCGCCTCGGCGAGCGCATCCTGCGCCGCGGAGAAGGGCGGCGCGTCATAGGCGGCGGCCAGCAGATCAAGTCGGCCGTCCGGGAACAGCGTCTCGACCGGATCGGCCTCACCGCGCAGGATCTCCGGCAACGCCGCGCCGACCCGGCGCAGCAGGGTCGCGGCCGGGCCGTTCGCCGCCGCCGGGCCGTCGAGCGGCGCCCAGCGCTGGATGCGCTCGGCCAGCTGGCGGTGGCGCGGGACGATTGCCGACAGCGGCGCCGAGGCGAGCGCGGCACGGGCGAACGCGGTTGCCTCGGTCATCGAGCCCCGGGTCGGAGGGCGCGGGCGGGCGCCGGGGTCGGGATGACGTCGGCCGGCGGGAGAGAAAATGGCTGCCATTCGAGCGCGTAGCTGAGCCCGTCGCCGGCCGACATCAGCCAATGGCGGCGCCGCTCGAACGGGTAGGTCGGGGCCGAGACGATGCGCCACGGCTCGCCCGCATCGAACATCGCGCCGTCTATTTCGGCGCCGGCGACAAACGCGGCGGCGCAACGGTCGAGATAGCTTTCCCAACCCTCACCGTCCGCGCGGCGCTGATCGAAATCAGTAACCCCCTCGGCCGCAGCCTTGCCGCGCAGCACCGCCCCCGAGAGGAGACGCCGCCGCGCCTCCTCGCCATCGGCCGCAGACACAGCCAGCCGCCAGGCGAACCGCTCGCGCCCGACCAGCGCGGTGTGGCACAGCTCGGGCCAATCATCCGGCAGCCGCTCGGCCCAGCGCCGCGCCAGCTCGTCGAGCGCCGCCGGCGAGCGGGCCGACAACAGCAGCAGATGACGCGGCCGGCCCTGCCACTGAGCGCTGCCGAGCGGCGCCAGCGCCGCCTCGACCGCCGCCATGTCGGCTGCGCCGCGGCGCAGCGGCGAGACGACCAGCGCGCCTGGCATCATCTGCGCGATCTGAGCGGCGAACAGTGGGTGTGGCGCGATCTCTACAAAGCTGCGGTGACCGGCGCCAATCAGCGCGCCGATGCCTTGGCGAAAGCGCACCTTCTCGCGCAAATTCCGCCCCCAATAAGCGGCGTCGAGCGTGCTGCCGGCGATTGGCGCGCCGGTCACAGTCGAGACCATCGCGATCTCGCCCGGCGCGGGCTGAAGGCCGGCCAACTCGGCTTCGAGCAGCGGGCGCAGCGGGTCCATCTGCGGGCTGTGATAGGCGACCGGGACATTGACCCGCTGGGTGGCGATGCCGGCTTTGTCGAGCGCCTGGCAGGCGAACGCCACCGCCTCGGGCGATCCGGCGAGCAGGGTCGCGCGCGGCCCGTTTTCGCCGGCCACGACGACGCCCTGCGGCAGATGCGCGGTAAGCACTGTCGCCGGGGCGGCGGCGAGCGCCATCGCGCCCATGCCGGCGACGCGCGCCTGCAGCCGGCTGCGCGCAACGACCAGCCGCAGTGCCTCGTCCCGCGGCAGAATGCCGGCGACCGCGGCCGCGGCCGCCTCGCCGACGCTGTGGCCGATCACCGCCGCCGGCCGCACGCCGAGACCGGCCAGCAGATCGCACAGCGCCAGCTGAAACGCGCACAGCGCCGGCTGGCCGAGGGCCACGTCCTCGACCCGGTAATCGGCCAAGACCTCGATCACCGGAGCCGGATAACCCAGCGCCGCGAGCGTCGCCGCTGATCGCCGCAGCGAATCGGCGAATTGCGGCACCGCCAGCAGCGCATCGGCCATGCCCGGCCAATTGCCGCCATTGCCGGCAAATACGAACACCGGGCTCGCTTCGATCAGACTGCGCGCAACCGTGGGCAAGGGCGGCGCGGCTTCGAGCAGCAGGTGGCAATTGGTGCCGCCAAAGCCGAACGAGCTGACGCCGCCGATCGGCCGCTCCCGCCGCATCGGCCAAGGGCCGCCCTCGGCCTGCACGACGAGCTTGCCGCCGGCAAAATCGATCGCCGGGTTGGGCTGATGGAAGTGCAGGCTCGGCGGGATCCAGCGATGGTGCAGGGCGAGGGCAAGCTTGATCAGCCCGGCGGCACCTGCGGCGGCTTCGAGATGGCCGATATTGGTCTTGACCGAGCCGATCCGCAGCGGTTCTTCGTCCGGCCGCTCGCAGCACAGCACCGCAGCGAGCGCGTTCGCCTCGATCGGGTCGCCGAGTGCCGTGCCGGTGCCGTGCGCCTCGACATAATCGACCGCTGCGGGCGCGATCCCGGCATCGTAGAGCGCATCGCGCAGCATGGCGCGCTGCGCCGAGGGATTGGGCGCGGTCAGGCCGTTGCTGGCGCCGTCATTGTTGACCGCGCCGCCGCAGATCACCGCGTAGACCCGGTCGCGGTCGGCGAGCGCACGGCTCAGCGGCTTTAAGACGACGATGCCGCCGCCCTCGCCGCGCACATAGCCGTCGGCGCTGGCGTCGAACGCCTTGCAGCGGCCGTCCGGCGCCATCGCGCCGAACTTGGTCATGGCAATACTGCTCTCGGCCGCCAGCACCAGGTGAACCCCGCCGGCCAGCGCCAGGCTCGATTCGCCGGCGCGCAGGCTGCGGCACGCCTGATGCACCGCGACCAGCGCCGAGGAGCACGCGGTGTTGAGGGTCAATGCCGGCCCTTCCAGACCCAGCACATAGGCGATGCGCGCGCTGACGATGCTGGTGTCCTGCCCGGTGGCGGTGTGCTGCGCGATCGCCGCGCGGTCGGTCAAGAGCCGCGCGTAATCGCTCCACATCGTGCCGATGAACACGCCGGTGCGGCTGCCGGCGAGCCGGCTGGCGCGAATGCCGGCGTCCTCGAGCGCCTCCCAGGCAAGCTCGAGCGCCAAGCGCTGCTGCGGGTCGGCCTGGGCCGCTTCGCGCGGCGCGAGGCCAAAGAAATCGGCGTCGAACCGGTCGACATTGTCGATGAACCCGCCCCAGCGGCTCGCCGTGCGCCCCGGCCGCTGCGGGTCGGGGTCGTAGAGCGCGTCAATCGCCCAGCGCTCGGCCGGAACCTCGGTGATCGCGTCGGCGCCGGCGCACAGCATCGCCCAGAACGCCGCCGGCGAAGCGGCGCCCGGCAGCCGGCAGCCAAGGCCGATAATCGCGATCGCATCGTCGGTGGCGAGCGGCACCGGCGGCGGCCGGGCCGCCTCGTCCTCGGCGCCGTCGAGAAACGCGGCCAGCCGGCGCAAGGTCGGATGGTCCCAGACGAGCGTCGGCGCGAGGGTGCGGCCGAGAGCGGCGCCGATTGCCGCTGCCGCGGCGGCGGCGCCGAGGGAGCTCAGCCCGTACCGCGAAAGCCGCTCGTCGGCGTCGATCTCGTCGGGGTCGAGCGACAGCTGCGCGCCCAGCAATCCCCGCAGCCAGGGAATCGTTTCCCCGCTCGGCGGCCTCCCGGCATCGGGCATCGCCGCTCCTCTATGCCGCAGCGACGGCGGCGAGGACGTCTTCGGCCAGTGCCGCGGCGAGCGCAGCGCGTCCCGCGGCGCGTTCGGCGAGATAGAAATGCCCGCCTTCAAACCGGCGGCGTCGGCACGGGCCGACGACCAGCTCGGCCCAACCCTCCATCTCTTCGGTCTGCGGGTCGGCAGCGCCGCCGTAGATGCCGAGCGCGCAGTCGAGCCGCGGCTCGTCCTGGTGCTCGTGCGTTTCGAACAGCGCGAAGTCGGCCTTCAGCACCGGCAAAAACAGCGCCATCAGTTCGGGCTCGTCGAGAATGACCTGCGGGATCGCGTCGTAGCGCCGGCGCAGCTCGGCGACAAAGGCGCGGTCGGGCAGCGGATGAAGCGGCGGTTCGCTGGCCTTGACGGTCGGGGCGCGCCGGCCCGAGACAATCAAGGCGCGCGGCAGCGGCAAACCACGGCGGCGCAATTCCCGGCTCAGCTCAAACGCGATCAGCGCGCCGAGGCTGTGCCCGAACAGCGCATAGGGCTCGCGCAGGCCGACGCTCAGCGCGTTCGCCAGCGCGTCGATCAGCGGCGGCAGCCGGGTAAAGGGCGCCTCGCCCAGCCGCGTCTCGCGCCCGGGCAGCTGGACCGCGCGCAATTCGATCGCCTCCGGCAACAACCCCGCCAGCGGATAGAACGCGGTGGCGCCGCCGCCGGCATGCGGAAAGCAGATCAACTGGATGGCGGCATGTGCGCGCGCTTTTGGGCAAGTCAGCCAAGATGGCCGCACGAGCCTCCCCCCTTCAACCCCTGTCAGCCGGATATTCGTGCCGAAGCGTCTTGGCCTGTCAATGCCTGCCCGCGGGGCGAATGGTTAATTGCCAGAATCTGCCGGTGAATCGCGCTTCCCTCACCGGTCCGCGAGGCATATGCTTCGGCCCAACGGGGGACGTTCCGGGCGATCGCTGGGGAGCGACGCGGTCGGCGGATGGGACCCAAATCAGGCGAGAGAAAGGAGCGCCCCGTGTTGCGCGTCAGGACGATATCCGGAGTGAAACGGGTCACCTTGCTCAGCCCAGGGGCGAGGCGGAGCGTCATCGCCCAAGGGCGTGATGGCAATGCCAGCGAACGCCTCAAGTTTTCGGTCATCAAACCCGGCGGCGAGGTGCAACGCGGCGAGTTGCGGATGGACTTGGGACCGGTGAAAAAGGAGCGGCCGCGGCTCAAGCCGATCGAGCGGCGCCTGCGCCGGATGGTGCGCGCGGAGTATCGCGCGCTCGGCCGCTATCTGGTGCTGCACGACCGCTCGCGGCGCAAGCGGCGCAGCGGGTGGGCCGGGGACCTGTCCAGCAACCTGGTCAAGGTCATCCGCCACCGCAGCACTTGAGCGGCGGTGCCAGGTCAGCCGAACGCCTCGCGAAGCAGGAGAAATCAGATGAGTGTGACCGAAGGGGATGTGAGACCCGGTGCCAGGGCGACCGAAGCTCCGGCGAAGGGAATTATCTGCGTCGTCGATCTCGGCGAGCATTCGCGCAGGCGGGTGCGCAGGCTGCGCCGCGGCGAAGGCCGCCTGATGGAGCGGGTCGAGGATGCGGTTGCAGCACTGCAGGAAAACGGCGTGCTGGAGAGTGGGGCCCAGACCGTGGTCGTCGTTGTCCGGCAGGAACGTGCCGGGCTGTTCAGCGACAAGGACGACGATGACGATGATGATGATGATCTGACGACGACGACGATTGATGCGGCTGCCATGCCGGGCGCGGTTGGCCGCGCCGGCGCCGCACCTCGTTCTAGGACGGCATGATGATGGTCGATGACGCCGCCGGACGGCGCGCCCGGCGCTGATGGCATCGGCCCGGGGCCGCCGCCGGGCCCGGTGACGATCCGCGGCGGACTGCGCGTGCATGTGGTGCGGCCGCGTGCCGGCGCCCTGGTGTTGGGAAGAGGGCTGCAGCCGGTCAGCCGCAACCCTCGCCGGCAGCCCCCGCCCGATGTCGAGGAGCATCTGCCAACGCCGCTTGAGCCGGAGGCTGGGCGTGCGCCGATCGTCATCGATCCGGTCGCGCCGGGCTCGCGCCACCGTTCGCTGTGGACATTGGCCCAGCTGCTGCGCTTCCTGCTCCGCCGGTTTCGCCTCAAATTGTTCGGCCGGCTTGACGACGCGACCGAAGCGGTGCTGACCCGGCAGCTGTTCGAGCGGCTGAGCGGCATGTGGATCAAGGTCGGGCAGCTGTTGTCGTTGCGCGCCGACTTGATGTCCGAGGCGATGTGCCGCGAGCTCGCCAGCCTGCAATATCAGATGCGCGGGTTTCCCCCCGAGGTCGCGCGCCGGGTTATCGAGGAGGATCTTCAAAAGCCGTTAAGCGCGGTATTCGCGCATTTCGAGGCCGAGCCGTTTGCCGCCGCCTCGATCGCCCAGGTGCACCGCGCGACCTTGCTGCGCAACAACCGGGCGGTGGTCGTCAAGGTCATGCGGCCGGATGTGGAGCGCAACTTCGAGCGGGACCTGCGTCTTCTCGGCTATGTCGTGCGCTGCTTCAAGCTGCTTGGCCTGTTCAAGCGGTTCCACCTTGACGATGCGATGCTAGAGTTGCGTGCGATCTTCGACGAGGAGGTCGATTACCAGCACGAAGCAGTCAATCTGCGCCGCATGCGCAAAAACCTGCGCCGACACGGCATTTATGTGCCGCGCGTGGTCGGCAATCTCTCCCGTCGGCGCGTCTTGGTGATGGAGGAGATCGCGGGCGTGCTGATGTCGGATTACATCCGGCTGCGCCGCGACGACCCGGAGCGGGTGTATCGCTGGTCGGTGCTGAACGGGGTCGACAGCCATGCAGTCGCCCGCCGCCTCAGCATCACGGTGTTCCGGCAGATCCTCGAAGAAAACGAGTTCCACGGCGATCTGCACCCCGGCAACATCGTGCTGCTCGCCGATAACCGCATCGCGCTGATCGATTTCGGCAGCGTCGGCCGGCTCCACCACCACATCTGGACATTGTACCGGCAGAGCCTGCACGCGCTCGCCATGCGCGACTATGAGCGATCCGCGGATTACATGGTGATGATGTCGCCCTCGACATCGCCGTCCACCAACCGGCGGGTGCGCCGCGAGATGGCCGAGGTGCTGCAGCGCTGGGAATTCGACGCTCAGATGTTCGCCGCCACCTATGCCGACCGCTCGATCGCCGCGATGTCGCGAGAGATCGCCAGGGTGATGGCCGCTCACAACATGCCGCTCAACTGGGGGATCATGCGGGTCGGCCGGACCTTCAGCACGCTCGACGCATCGGTGCAGACCCTGGCGCCCGACGCCGACTTTATGAAGCTGTGCCGCGCCTATTACCGCGACTACGCGCGCCGCCGCAAGACGCGGCAAGGCCGCGCCGAGGCATGGCGGACGGCAATGCAGCATGCATCGGCGGTGTTCGGCGATTTCCAAATTCTCGTCGGCGGCGTCGTGCGCGAGCAGGCATTGCGGATGCACGGCTCGCTCGACCGCGGCGCGCATGTCCGCCTCACCTTGCTGATCTTCATGTCGCGCGGCGTCTGGCTGCTGCTTGCCTTTGCCTTGGTCGATTTTCTCTTTGATCAGGCGTTTTCTTCCGGACGCCACCCCCAATGGCTTCCCGGGCTCTATCACACACTCATCGAGCCCGGCGTGGTGCATCTGCCGAAACTGTACTGGATGTTTGTGTTGCTGTTCGGCATCTATTTATCGAGGCTGATCCGCGCCACCCGGAACTCGATCGTCAGAGGCTGACCGGCCCGCCGCCCCCGTCGCATGGGTCCGGGCAGCGCGGCAGATGTTGCCCATGCCTCTTCGCTGACAAACCGGCCTATCTTGGTCCGCTGTCCAGCAGCGGCTGGAGCCAGGGCAGCAATGCCCCGTCCTTGTCGCGCACCTTGCGGTAATGGGAGACCGGATCGTAGATCGGGGTCGGCAAATGCAGGTCGGCGGCGGTGAACCGGCCGATCGCCACCAGCAGCTGATAGGCGCGCACCGCCGAATTGTATTGCGCGTTCACCTCGCTGGCGCGGGCATTGTATAAATCCTGCAATTGGCTGAGCAGCTCGAATACCGATTTTGCTCCGAGCGCCGCCTCCTTCAGAACATCCTGGTAGGCGATCTGGGCCAGCCGCACCTGCTCGCGCTGCTCGGCCTCCTGCGCGACCGCGGCGCGCCACTGGGTATCGGCGCTCTCGGCGTTCTTGCGCGCGTCGCGCTGTGAGGACCAGGTCTGGACCTCCGATTCGGATGCGCTCTCCTCCGCCTGGCGCAGCCGCGAGGTGGCGGCGCCGCTCTGATAAAGCGGCACGGTCAGGTCGACCTCGGCGCTGTAGCCGCGCGCCGGAACCGTCGGAAACGTCTCGCCCTGGTCGCTGGTGTAGCGTGCGCTGAGGGTGACGGTCGGCAGCAAATCAGCGCGCGCGACGGCGATCGCCTTTTTGGCCGCGTTGGCGCGCTCCAGGCTGGCGACCACCGTCGGATTGTTGGCCACCGCCAACTTGACGGCTTGCGCGGCGCTCGCCGGCAAACCTGGCGGCAGCGGCGGCACGGCCAGCGCGGCCGGCGGGGCATTGCCGATTGCGGCGGTATAGCGCGCCGCGGCGGCGGCGGCGTCGCCCTCGGCGCCGATCTGGGTGACGCGCGCGGCGGCGAGCTTGGTTGCCGCCTGGTACACATCGGTCTGGGTCAGCTGGCCGGCTTCCTGCCGGGTTGTGGTCGCCTGCACCAGGCGCTCGAGCAGGCGCTCGATCTCCTGATCGAGCTTGACCAGCGAGCGGGTGCGCAGCACCTCCTCATAGGAAGTGGCGGCTTCCAGCAACACATTCTGCTCGGTGCCGAAGAGATCGGCGCGCGCGGCGCGCACCGTTTGCTCGGCGCGGGCGACATCGGCCTGCCGTCGGCCACCTTGATAAACCGGCCAATCGAGCCTGATCCCGCCGCCATAGGACCACTGCTTATAGGAGAACGAGGTCGGCAGCAGCGAGCCGACGCCGACCAGGTAGTCCTGGTTGCCGACACTGCTGGTCAGGTTGACCGTCGGCCGCCACGCCGCGACCGCTTGCGGCACCTGCTCGTCGGTGGCGCGCAGCCGCGCCCGCGCGGCGAGCAGATCGGCATTGGTGGCGTAGGCGGAGGTCAGCGCCTCGACAAAGGTCTCGGCGCCGGCGCCGACAACAGGCCACGAGCATGAGAGCGCCGCGAGGATCAGTGTGCGACCGAGCCGCATCGGGCTATTCGGCGGCGGTCCGCTGCGCCGACAGCGCAATGCGTGCCAAGTCGGGGACCGGAACGATATGGTGCGGCGCTTTCGAGGCCATCAGCGAGCAGGCCACCGGCAGCACAAACAGCGAGACCAAGGTGCCGAGCGTCATGCCGACGGTGACGACGATGCCGATCTGCGACAGCCCGCCGGCGCCGGCGCCGGTCGCAACCGCCAATGGCAGCGCGCCGAGCACCGTGGCGACCGTGGTCATCAGGATCGGGCGCAGCCGCACCGTCGCCGCGCCGAGCAGGGCGGTGTTCAGATCGTGCCCCTCCGCCCGCCGCTGGTTGGTGAATTCCACGATCAGAATGCCGTGCTTGGCGATCAGGCCGATCAAGGTCACCAGCCCAACGACGCTGTAAAGATTGTACGACCCGCCGAACAGATAGAGCCCGACGGTCGCGCCGCACAGCGCCAGCGGCACGATGACCAGGATGATGACCGGATCGCGAAAGCTTTCGAACTGCGCGCTCAGCACCAGGTAAATAAAGATCAGCGACAGCAGCATCACCAGCCCAATGCTGCTCGCAGTCTGCTCCATGGCGCGCACGGTGGCGCTGGCGACAATGCGCACATTGGCCGGCAGCACCCTCTGCGCCACTGCCTTCAGCTCGGCGGTGGCTGCCGCGACGCTGTATCCCGGACCCGGATCGGCGCCCAAGGTCAACGAGTTCATCTGGTCGGTGCGCGACAACACGGCCGGCCCGGCTGCGTTGGAGATCCTGATCAGCGAGCGCAACGGGATCAGATCGCCAGTCCGTCCGCGAAGAAACACATCCTCCAATGTCGCGGCACTGGCGCGCAGCCGCAACGGCAGCTCGATATAGACGTTATAGAGCCCGCCATTGTAGCTGAAGGTCGAGGCGCGCTGGCCGCCGAGCAGCGACTGGATCGTGGCGCCGATGGTCCCGACCGGCACGCCGACATCGGCCGCGGCGGCGCGATCGACCGCGACTTTGATCTTTGGCGTGTTGGTCTGCAGGTTGACCGTGACGTTCTGCAGCGCCTTGTCGCCGCGCGCCGCCGCCTTTACCGCGGCCCCGGCAGCCGGCCAGATCCTGGTAGCTGCCGGAGGTCTCCAGCAGCCACTGGACTGGCTGACCGGCGCCGACCCCAGCCAGCGGGTCGGTGGCATAAAGCGACGGGGCGAGACCCGGCAGGTCTTCGAGACCGGCCATGATCGACGCGGTGATCTGCGAAGAGGTGCGGCGGCGCTGGCTCCACGGCTTGAAGACGATGACCGCCGTCGCCTCGTTGCGCAGCGGAATGCCGAGCATGACCAATGTGTTCGCGACCTCCGGCTGGCGCGCGATCACCTTTTGCGCCTGCGCGGTCCAGCGGCTCAGGTAATCGAGCGTCGCGGTCGGCGGCCCGGTGAACTTGATCGCGATATAGGCCTGGTCCTCCTTTGCCGAAATCGAGGAGGGGACTTGCCGGGCCAGCAGCACGCTGCCGGCGACCGCCGCCAGGGTCAGCACGACGACGATCCAGCGCCGGGTCAGCGCGACCTCGAGCGCCCGCCGATAGTGCTCGGTCAGCGCCGCGATCGCCTGATCGATCCGCCGCGCGTAGGCCGGCTTGGGCCTTCGGCCGATCAGGCGCCCGCACATCATCGGCGACAAGGTGCGGGCGATAAAGCCGGACAGCAGGATGCTGATCGCCAGGGTGAAGGCGAACTCGCGCAGAATCTGCCCGGCCACCCCGCCGGCAAAGCCGAGCGGCATGAACACCGAGGCCAAGGTGATGGTCATGGCGATGACCGCGAACCCAACCTCCTGGCTGCCGAGAAAGGCCGCGTCCATCGCCCCCATGCCGGCATCGACGTGGCGCTGCACGTTTTCCACTTCGACGATCGCATCGTCGACCACGAGCCCGATCGCCAGCACCACCGCCAGCAGCGAGAAGATGTTGATCGAAAAGCCGAGCAGCACCATAAAAAACAGCGTGCCGACCAAGGACAGCGGCACCGTGACCAGCGGGATCATGCTGGTCCACAGCGAACCGAGAAAGAACAGAACGACCGCGAGCACCAGCCCGACCGCGATCACGATCGTCAGCGCCACATGGTCCACCGAGGCCTGGATCGACACCGAGGTGTCGAACGCCAGGTCGATCGTCATCGAATTCGGCGCCGCCCGCTGCAAATCCGGCAGCATCGCCCGCACCGCCTTGCTGATCTCGAGCGGATTGCCCGAGGATTGCGGCACCAGCCCGATGGCGATCGCGCTCTTGCCGCCATAGCGGAACGCGGTCAGCGACTGGTCGGGGCCGACCACCGCGCTGCCGACCTGGGACAGGCGGATCACATACCCATCCGTGCCGCGCCGCAGCACCAGGTTGCGAAACTCGGCGAGGTTGTCGAGCGTGGTGTCGACCAGCACCGAGATCGCCTCGTTGCGGCGCCCGACCTGGCCGCCCGGGGTGGCGATGTTCTGTTCGGCAAGCGCGCTCTTCACATCCGAGACGGTGATGCCGTGCGCGGCCATCCGCACCGGGTCGAGCGTCAGGCGGATCGCGTATTTGCGCTCGCCGATCAGCTGGCTCTGGGCGACGCCCGGGATCGTCGCCAGCCGCGGGATGATCTCGCGGCGGACAAAATCGGTCACCGCCATCGCGCTCTCCTTAGGATCGGCGAAGGCGAGATAGAGCACCGGCTGGCCGTCGGTGCTGATCTGGTTGATTACCGGAGCAATGATGCCGGGCGGCAGCTGGGGCTGAGCCTGCGAGACCTTGGCGCGCACGTTTTCGACGACGGTCGACGGGTCGGTGCCGGCGACGAAGTTGACCTGGATCGTGCTCAGACCCTGCTCGCTGGTCGAGGTCATCGAATCGATGCCAGGAGTGGCGCCGATCGCTCCTTCAAGCTGAGCGGTCACCTCGCGCTCGACCAATACCGGGTCAGCGCCGGGAAACGCCGTCGTGACCGTGACGCTCGGCAACACCAGCCGAGGGAAGGCGCGGACCTGCAGGTCGCGGGCGGCCCACAGCCCCAGGATCGCGAGCACGAGGTTGATGACAATCGTGAAGACCGGCCGCCGGATGCAGAAATTGGACAGCCACATCAGCCGCTGCCATTCGCCGGGGCCTGGGCCGCGACGATCTTCACCGGGTCGCCGTCCTGCAGCCGAAACTGCCCGACCGTGACCACCTGGTCGCCGGGCGCAAGACCGGATGTCACCTCGACCAACCGGTCGTTGCTGAGCCCGGTTTCGATGATGCGTTTGCGGGCGATGCCGTTATCGACGACATAGACGTAGGCGCCGCCGATATCGCGGGTGACCGCCTCCGCCGGAACGACGAGGGCATGCCGATGCACGGTCAGATCGAGGCTGACCCGGACAAAGAGGCCGGGATGCAGGTGGCGGCCCGGGTTCGGCACGACTGCCCGCAGCAGGACCGAGCGCGTGTCGGTCGACACCGCCGGATCGATAAACGACAGCTTGCCCTCGACCGCGAGGGGTTTCCCCGCGCCCGGGATCGTGACGTGCACCGGGATGCCCTCGGCGACGTGCAGGATCACCGAGCTCGGCATGCGGAATTCGATCTGCAGCTCGGAGGTGTCGTCGAGCCGGACGATCTTTTCGCCGCCGTTCAGAAACGCGCCGACATCGACGGCGCGCGTGCCGAGGGTCCCGGCAAACGGCGCCCGCAAGGTCAGCCGCTGCAGCTTTTGCTGGTCGATCATCAGATTGGCCTGCGAGACCGCAGCACGCGATTGGGCCTGCTCGAGCGAATAGGTCGAATCGAGCCCCTGCTGCTGCAAGGATTGGGTGCGCCGCAGGTTCTGGCGGTCCGCCTCGGCCTGGGCATGCGAGGCTTGCACCTGCGCAGCAGCGATCCGGCTGTTGATGACGACGAGCGGGGTGCCCGCGGCAACCCGTTGGCCATCGGCGAACAGGATCTCCTCGATCTGGCCGGGGCCTTCGGGGACGATATTGACGCTGCGGCGGGCGACCAGGTTGCCATAGGAGGTCACGCTGTCGGCCATTGCGGCACGGCGCACGGGCGTCGTCTGCACCGCGACCGCGGCCATCGCGGCCGGCGCCTCGGCATACGCGGAATTGCCGGCGCCACGGTGCTCGTAGAGCAGCCCGCCAAGCAATGCCACGGCCAGGATCGCCCCGATCCCGGCCTTAGATTTCCATGCCACCTCGCCCCCTGCTTCGCGCGGCCTGCGTCATCCCGGAGCCTGCAAATGCCGCGGACCCCACCGCCGGGGACTCAGCCGGTTAGCGCCGCCCGGCGCCACTTTCTGAACCCCGATGCAGTCATGCCAGGCACTTGTAAAAAGAAGCTTAGCATAGCTCGATCGGGTTGATCCAACGATACCGCAAGTATTTCGCCGGGAGCATGATGAGCGGATGCCTGCGCAGATTACGCTCTGACCTGAGCCACCGCCGCAACCGGCTCGCGGGTCTGGAAATAGGGGATGACCTGTTCGCCGAAGAGGCGAATGGTGTTGAGCACCTCCTGGTGCTGCGCCGGCCCGATGGCGCACAGCAGAAAGACTTCCTCGATGCCCAGCGCCTCGTAGATTTCGAGGAAACGGATGCAGTCTTCGGGCGTGCCGACACAGAATTTGGTGCCTTGCTCGCGCACCTCCTGCGGCGTGGGCTCGCCCGGATGCGGCCCGCTGGCGAGGCGCTGGTCGCGCGCGTAATAGCCCTGATAGTCGGGCGGCACGGTCTGCGGGTCATAATCGCGCCACACCAGCCGGGCGCGCTCGCGCTGCTGCTCGAGATACCAGCCGACCAGCTCAGTGCCGCGCTCGGCCACGACCCGCGAATCCTCGTGGCAATATCCGGCGGTCATCAGCGCGGCGCGCGGCGCTGCCCCGGCGCCGTTGGCCGGCACGGCCTTGCCCGAGGCGGCGGAGCGCAGCGACTCGCGATAGAGCGCCATTAGCTGCCCGACGCGGTCGGGGCCGCCTTCGCTGCCGAACAGCCCGCCCATCCCGAGGCTGCCGGTCAGCCGGGCGGTCTCGTCGCTGCCGCAGGCCGACCACAGCGGCGGGTGCGGGCGCTGCACCGGCTTTGGCAGCACCTCGCGCGGCGGGATCTGGAAATAGGTCCCGTCGTAGGAGACGACCTCTTCGGTCCAGATGCGCGGCAGCACCTCGGCAAATTCCTCCCACATGCCGCGCGTGTCGCGCAAATCCGACCCGTACGGGGTCAGCTGGTAGGGATAGCCGGTCCGGCCGAGCCCGACATCGACCCGCCCGCGGCTCAAAATGTCGAGTGTGGCCATGCGCGCCGCCACATGCAGCGGGTGGTGGATCGGGGCCAGCACCACGCCGACGCCGAGGCGGATGCGGCTGGTGCGCTGGCTGACCGCCGCGAGGGTCAGGTCGGGGGCGCTGTTGTGCGACCACACCGGGCGGAAATGGTGCTCGGAAAACCACACGCTCTCAAAGCCCATCTCCTCGGCATACGGGATCTGCTCAAGTGCCTCATGGATGCGCTGGGATTCGCTCGACGGGGTCCAGGGCTTGGGCACCTGGATCTGGTAAAACAGGCCAACTCTCATCGGGTTTTCTCCTGACCCCGGCTCGGGTCTGCGCCCGGCGCGAGCAACCGGCCGAGATCATTTGATCTCGCTGATCTGCGCGCCCGCGCCTGCATCACGGCGGCGTCGGCGCCACGATACCAGCTGGCGGCGGTGAAAACTCGACTGATCTCACGGCGCCAAGTGATATGTTGCCGGGGTGCTGCGATCGAGCCGGGTCGGGCGGCAGATGGTCGATCCGGTGATATTGAAGCTCGAAATCCAGCCGAAAGGGGAGGTCGCGATGAACGACAATCAGCATTGGGTCGGCAGCTGGACCATGGCGCCGGCGCCGGCGGAAACCGGCGCGTTCAACAATCAGACCCTGCGCATGACGATGCGCGCCAGCCTCGGCGGCAGCCAGCTGCGGGTGCGCATCTCGAACGCCTATGGCCATCGTCCGCTCGACCTCGGCGGCGCCCATGTCGCGTTGCGCGAGGCCGGGGCGGCGATCGTCGCCGGCTCCGACCGCAAGCTCGCCTTTGGGGGCGCCGCGACGGCCACCATCGCGGCCGGTGCCGTGCTGTTCAGCGACCCGGTGGCGCTCGACCTGCCGCCATTGGCCGATCTCGCAGTCAGCCTCTATCTGCCGGGCGAGATCCTGAACGACTTCCAGATCACCGGCCGCTATGCGCGGCAGACCAATTACGTTTCGCCACCGGGCGATTTCACCGCGGCGCAAGTGATGCCGATCGCCAGCCTGACCAGCGACTGGTTCTTCGTCTGCGGCGTCGATGTGCTGGCCGGCGCCGACACCGGCGGCATCGTCGCGCTCGGCAACTCGCTGACCGACGGCAACATCTCGACGATGGACGCCTTTTGCCGCTGGCCCGACCAGCTCGCCCGGCGGCTCGCGGCGCGCCGTCGCGGCCGGCCGATGGCGGTGATGAACCAGGGACTCGGCGGCAACCGCATCCTCTACGACATCCGCGGCGACAGCGGGCTGCGCCGCTTCGACCGCGACGTCCTGGCCCAGCCGGGGGTGACGCATGTCATCGTCATGCTCGGCACCAACGATCTGCGCAACCGTTGGAGGAAGCCGGAAGAAGAGCCGAGCGCGGCGCAGATGATCGCCGGGCTCAAGCAGATGGCGGTGCGCGCCCATGCCCGCGGCGTCAAGATCATCGGCGCCACCTTGACCCCGTTTGGCAACGAAACCTACATGGCCAATGCCTGGAACCCGCAGCGCGAGGAGGTCCGCCGGGCGGTCAATGGCTGGATCCGCGACGGCGGCGCTTTTGACGCGATCGCCGATTTCGACCAGGCCCTGCGCGATCCCGAACATCCGACCCAGATGCTGCCCGACTGCGATTGCGGCGACGGCCTGCACCCGAGCGATCTCGGCTACAACAAGATGGGTGACGCAATCGATCTCGCGCTGTTCGAGTATGCGCGCAATTCGGGGGGATAACCCCCAAGGACGTTGCCACACCGGGCGGAGCGTGTGAAACATTGGCTCTGCGCGCATCAATTCGTCACCGCGGCGCAGGTGTTGGGAGAGATTTCCTCACACACTCCTGCGCAGGGGGGAAGTCGGAGGCCGTGGGGTCCTTTATCAGCTCCCACCACTGCCGGGCGCAGAAGCGCGATTTCACCGCCTCGCGCGGCGGCGCCAGACCAGCATGCTCAGAACCAGCCCGATGCCGGCCGCTGCGGCGAGCGCGGCGCCTTTGGGGGGCGGCGCCGGCGGTTCGAGACAGCGCCGCTCGGGGATCGCCGCGGGAACGCCGCTGCGCCGGGCTTCGAGGGCGAGCGCGATGATCTCGGCCGGGTGCATCGCCCAGCGCTGGGCGCCGTCCTTGATCTGTTGGCGGCAGCTGAACCCGTCGGCGATCACGATCGTCTCCGACCCGGCCTTGCGCATTGCCGGCAGCAGCACCTGCTCGGCGATCTGCATCGACACCGGGTGGTGCTCGGCTTCATAGCCGAACGAGCCGGCATGGCCGCAGCAGCCGACCGCAGGGCTGCTCAATGTCGAGCCCCATCTCGCTGAGTATTTTGCGCTCGGCATCGGCGCCGAGGACCGATTTGCTGTGGCAGTGCAGGTGCAGCACCGCCTTGCGCCGGAGCGGCGGCGGCCGCCAGTCCGGGGTGTCGACGAGCAGCTCGCACAGGGTCTTGCTCTGCCGCGCCAGACGCTCGGCATCGAGGTCGCCGGCCAGCAGGTTCGGCATTTCGTCGCGGAACACCGAGACGCAGCTCGGCTCCACTCCAACGACCGGGATGCCGGCGCGGATCGCCGGGCGCAGGGCCTCGAGGATCTCCGCGAGCTTGCTGCGGGCGAGATCCAGCATCCCGTAATCGTAAAGCGGCCGCCCGCAGCACAGCCGCTGCTGCGGCACCAGCACGCGGTAGCCGGCGTCCTCGAGCACCGCCGCCGCGGCCTTCAGCGTGCCCGGCAGGAAATAGTTGGAAAAGGTGTCCGGCCACAGCACGACCGGGGGCAGGGCGGCATCGTTGCTGCGCGGCCGGCGCTGCCGCAGCCACCAGTCCTGAAAGCTTTCCGCGGCGAAGGCCGGCGCCTCGCGCTGTTGCGTAAAGCCGGCGAGCCACTTCGCCGCCATCCCGATGCCCGGCGCCCGCAATGCCGCGTTGACCAGCCCCGGCGCCTGCATCGCCAACCGCGACCACAGAAAGATCAGCCCCATGCTGTAGGCCGCGCGCGGCCGCACCCGGCCCTCGTAGTAATGCGACAAAAACTCGGCCTTGTAGGTCGCCATATCGACCGAGACCGGGCAATCGTGCTTGCAGCCCTTGCATTGCAGGCAAAGATCGAGCGCCTCGCGCACCGCCTCGCTGCGCCAGCCGTCCTTGATTGCCTCGCCGCGCATCATCTCGAATAAGAGATGCGCGCGCCCGCGGGTCGAGTGCCGCTCCTCGCGGGTCGCTTGAAAGCTCGGGCACATCGTCTGCCCGCCGAGGCTGCGGCATTTGCCGACGCCAAAGCAGCGCTCGGCCGCGTGCGCGAAGGAATGCCCGTCTTCGGGGAACTTGAAGCGGGTGGTGACCGGGCGCGGCGTGTAATAGGGCCGCAGATCGGCATCGAGCGGCTGGGCGTCGATGACCTTGCCCGGGTTCATCCGCCAATGCGGGTCCCAGATTGTCTTGAAATCGCGAAACGCCTGGATCAGCTCGGGCCCGAACATCTTTGGCAATAATTCGCCCTTGGCCTGCCCGTCGCCATGCTCGCCCGACAGCGAGCCGCCGTAATGCAGGCAGAGATCCGAGGCCTCCTCCATGTAATCGCGAAATTTCCTGATCCCGTCGGCGGTCTTGAGCCCAAAGGTCATCCGGGTATGGATGCAGCCATCGCCGAAATGACCAAACAGCGAATAGGCGTAGCCGTAGCGTTGGTTGAGCTTGTCGAAATCGCGCAGGTAGTCGCCGAGCCGCTGCGGCGGGACCGCGGCGTCCTCCCAGGAGGGCCACGCCTCTTCCTCGCCCGGGACCCGGCTGGCGCCGACCCCGGACTCGCGCAAGTCCCAAATCGCCTTCTGGTCCTCCTCCCTTTCAAAGAGCCGCATGTCGCGCACGCCGGTGCCGATCCGCTTCAATGCCGCATAGGCCTTTTCCGCCGTGGCATTGGCCTCCTTCTGGTTCTCGCCGCCAAATTCGACGAGCAAATAGCCGCCGCTCTCGGGCAAGAGCTTGGCGCCGGGCGGGTGCTTCCCTTTGCGCCGCATGTTGTCGATGATGTGATGGTGGAACCCCTCGATGGCGAGCGGACCAAAGGTGCGGATCTCGCTCACCTCGTCGGCGGCGCGCGCCGCATCCTCATAGGCCAGCACCACCAGCGCGCGGGCCGGCGGAAAATCGACGAGGCGCATCGTCGCGCCCAGGGTCAGCGCACAGGTGCTTTCCGACCCGACCAGCGCGCGGGCGACATTGAAGCCCTTATCCGGCAAGAGATCGTCGAGATTATAGCCGGAGACGCGCCGCGGGATGTCGGGATAGCGCTGGCGGATCTCCCCACCATAGCGGGCAGCGAGATCGCGCAGGCTGGCATAGATTTCGGCTCGGCGCCCGCCGGCGCGCTGGATCAGCCCATAGGCCGGCTCCGAGGTGGCGCCGACCCGCATGCGCAGCCCATCGTAGGTCAGGATGTCGAGCTCTTCGACATTATCGACGGTCTTGCCGCCCATCACCGTGTGCGCGCCGCACGAATTGTTGCCGATATTGCCGCCGAGCGTGCAGTACTGGTGGGTCGCCGGGTCGGGGGCAAAGGTCAGCCCGTGCTGCTGCGCCGCCTCGCGCAGCTGGTCGTTGACCAGGCCGGGCTCGATCTGGGCCAGCTTTGCCTCCGGGTCGAGCGCCACCAGCCGGTTCATGTATTTCGAAAAGTCGATAACCACGGCGACGTTGCAGGTCTGCCCGGAGAGGCTGGTGCCGCAGCCGCGGCCGAGGATCGGCACGTCGCGCGCGCGGCAGGCGGCCACCGTGGCGATCACATCGTCGGCATCGCGCGGGATCACGACGCCGATCGGCACGTGCCGATAGATCGACAGATCATGCGCGTAAAGCGCCCGCGAGCCGCCGTCGAACCGCACCTCGCCGGCGACCCCGCGCTGCAATTCGGCTGCAAGGTCGCGCGCCGCGTCGCGCCGCCGCCGGCTCGCCGCCTTTGGTTGCCCCGAAAGCGCGCGCGGGCCAGGGACAACGCTGTCAGCGAGGGACATCGCCCTACTCCTTGCCGCCGCCGGTCACCCGGTCCACGAGCCGCCCGACGACGCCAAACGGGCTCTGCGAGAAATTGAATTCCTGCACCGCGTGGCGGCCTATCGTGAGGCCGATCGGGGTGCGGTTGCGCTCGCCGCGCGCCATCGCCGCCGCGAGCTTCTTCTGCTCGTCGCTGGTGATGACCGGCGGCCAGGGCGGCTCCAGCGGATCGACGACGCATTCGATCAGCGCCGGGCCGGGCAATGCCAGCGCCTCCTTGAGCTGGCCGCGGCAGCGCTCCGGGTCGTCGATGCGCACACCCGGCGCGCCGCACGCCTCGGCCACCTTGACGAAGTCGATCGGGTGCAGGTCGACCCCATATTCGGGGTTGCCGAGATAGAGCATCTGCTCCCATTTGATCAGGCCGAGCGTGTTGTTCTTGATCACCACGACCTTGACCGGCAGCCCATAGGCGACCAGCGTCGCAAAATCGCCCATCATCATCGAAAACGAGCCGTCGCCGGTGAAGGCGACGATCTGGCGGCCGGGAAAGGCCATCGCAGCACCGATCGAGTAGGGCAGGGCCGCCATCATCGAGCACATCGTGCCGCTGAACGAAAAGCGCTGCCCGGCGCGCAATTCCATGCGCGCCTGCCACGTCGTGACTGTCCCCGAATCGCCGCAGATGATCGCGTCGTCGTCGAGCAGCTGCGGCAGGTGCCACGAGACCACCTGCGGGCGCATTGGCCGGTCGGTCGAGCGCGCGCGCTCCTCCATCAGCGCCCGCCATTTCTTCATGCCGGCCTGCGCCTGCGCCAGAAACGAGCGGTCCTCGGCGCGGCCGAGCCTTGGCAACAACTGGCGCAGGGTCGCCTGCGCATCGCCGACGAGCCCGATATCGGCCGGATGGCGCAACCCGATATGCTCGGGCTTGCGATCGATCTGGACACAGGCGGCCTGCCCAGGCTTTGGCAGGAACTCGATATAGGGAAAACAGCTGCCGACGATCAGGAGGCCGTCGCAGCCTTGCAGCGCTTCGACCGAAGGCCGGGTCCCGACCACGCCGATGCCGCCGGTCGTATAGGGGCTGTCGTCGGGCACGCAATCCTTGCCGAGGAGGGCCTTGACGATCGGCGCGCCGAGCCGCTCGGCGACCTGCTCAAGCTCATGCCCGGCGCCGCGCGCCCCGGCGCCGGCGAGGATCACGACCTTTTTGCACCCGGCGAGCAGCCGGGCCGCCTCCTCGATCAGCACCGGCTCGGGGGTCGGCTTTGCCGGCTGGTAGGCGGCCGAGGTGTGACCTTTGACGTCGCGCTTGAACCGCTTCTGCTGGCTCGCCGGCATCGCCTGGGTGTCGATCGGGATCGCCACATGGGCGACCGCCGCGTTCGACAGGGCGACGCGACAGGCGAGGTTGACGACGTTGTCGACATGCGCCGGCCCCATCACCCTTTGGTTGTAGATCGCAACATCCTGGTAGAGGTAATCCTGATTGATGTCCTGCAGGTAATGGGTGCCGATCAAATCGTGATAGGTCATCCCGGTCAGCGCCAGCACCGGCGCGCCATCGATCTTCGCGTCGTAGAGCCCGTTCAGCAGATGCACCGCACCCGGCGCCGCGGTCGAAAAGCACACCCCCAGGCGCCCACTGAACTTGGCGTAGGCGCAGGCCGCGAGGGCCGCGGTCTCCTCGTGCCGGCAATGGACATAGCGCACCTGGTCCTTGGCCTTGCGGAAAGCCTCGACGAGCCCGTTGATCCCGTCGCCGGGCAGGCCGAACACGGTATCGACACCCCATTCCTGCAAAATCGCGACAATGTGGTCGGCAACAGTCTCGGCCATGGTTTTCCGCTCGAGCTAAGAGCGCGGGCCGCGCCCTCAGCCGAAAACGGCCTGCCGTGAAGCGAGGTTCCGGTCCCGCGCCAGCCCGCGTCCGAGCGGAGGTCAGCCGATCGTGCCGGCGTCTCTGAGGGCGGCGATCTCGGCCGGGTCGAGCCAGGGGGCGAGGGCGGCCTCGGCCGCCTCGGGGCCGATCGGCGGCGGCGGGATCGGCAGCTCGGGCCGAGTGCGCGAAAAGCGCGGAGCCGGCGCCGGCTGGACGATGCCGCCGATCTCGACATAGGTGCCGCGCGCGGCGTTGTGCGGGTGGTCGGGCGCCTCGTCGGTGGTCAGCACCGGGGCAAAGCAGGCGTCGGTCCCTTCAAGCAGCGCGCACCATTCCTCGCGGGTGCGGGTTTTGAACCGGGCGGCGAGCAGCGCCTGGGCCTGCGGCCAATGCTCCCGGTCCATCTGCGGCGGCATCGTCGCCGGGTCGATGTCGAGCCGCCGCAGCAATTCGGAATAGAACTTGCCCTCGATCGACGCCACCGCGATCCAGCGCCCATCGGCGCATTCATAGGCGTTGTAGAAATGGGCGCCGCCGTCGAGATGGTTGGTGCCGCGTTGATGGGTCGCCTGCCCGGCCGCGACCGCGCCGTGGAACGAGGTCATCAGCGAAGCCACCCCGTCGATCATCGCCGCGTCGACAATTTGGCCTTGCCCCGACTGCCGCGCTTCGAGAATGCCGCAGACCAGGCCAAGGGCAAGGTAAAGGGCGCCGCCGGCAAAATCGCCGAGCAGGTTCAAGGGCGGGGTCGGCGGCCCGCCGCGTTGGCCAAACGCGTGCAGCGCGCCCACCAGCGCGATGTAGTTGATGTCGTGCCCGGCCGCCTGCGCCAAGGCCCCGTCCTGGCCCCAGCCGGTGACCCGGCCATAAACGAGGCGCGGGTTGCGCGCGAGGCATTCCTGCGGGCCAAGCCCGAGCCGTTCGGTGACCCCCGGGCGAAACCCCTCGATCAGCGCGTCGGCCTGATCCACGAGGTTCAGCGCCAGCGCCTTTCCGGCCGCGGCTTTGAGATCGACCTCGACCGTATAGCGGCCGCGCAGCAGGAAGTCGTATTGCCGCGGGCGCTCAAGCCCGAGCCCGCTGCCGCCCGGCCGCTCGATGCGCAGCACCGTCGCACCCAGATCGGCGAGCAGCATCGCGCACATCGGCCCCGGCCCGATCCCGGCCAGCTCGACAATTTTAACCCCGGCGAGCGGTCCCACACCGCACCTCCCTCGACTGCCGTCAAAGCTTGCTGCCACTATCTTCCGAATACAAATGCGAGTTGTCATTGCGAGCGCAGCGAAGCAATCTGGCCCCGATTTCGGTGAAGCTGCACGAGATTGCCGCGTCGCCCGATGGGCTCCTCGCAATGACAGAGCTGCGCACAATCAGCCGCCCGGCTTGCGCTGTGCTCGTTTGACCTCTTGCCACAGCGCATCGAGGGCGTCGAGGTCGGCGCCGATGCCGCGCTCCCGGGCGAGCGCCTCGACCGCCCGAAAGCGTCGCTCGAACTTCGCGGTGGCGCGGCGCAATGCCGCTTCGGGATCGAGATCGAGCTTGCGCGCGAGGTTGGCGGCGGCGAACAGGATATCGCCCATCTCGTCCTCGACCCTCGCCGGATCGGCCCCGCCATCCAATTCGGCCCCGCCATCCAATTCGGTCCCGCCATCCAATTCGGCCTGCAGCTCGGCGATCTCCTCGGCGAGCTTCTCGATGACCGGCGGCGCCGCAGCCCAACCGGAGCCCGGCCAGTCGAACCCGATCCGCGCCGCGCGCGCCTGGATCTTGGCGGCGCGGAGCAGGGCAGGGAGGGCCAAGGCCACCCCGTCGAGCACGCTCTCACGCGATCCGGCGGCTTGGGCGCGCTCCCGGCGCTCCGCGGCCTTGTGCTCCTCCCACGCCTGGGCCTGCGCCGCAGCGCTCGCAATTTCGGCATCGCCGAACACATGAGGATGGCGCCGCACCATCTTGTCGGCGATCGCCGCGGCGATATCGTCGAACCCGAACAGGCCCGCTTCCTCGGCCATCCGCGCGTGAAATACCACCTGGAGCAACAGGTCGCCGAGCTCGTCCTTCAACGCCGCGATGTCGCCGCGCGCGATCGCGTCGGCGACCTCGTAGGCCTCCTCGATCGTGTAGGGGGCGATCGTCGCGAAATCCTGTTCGCGGTCCCACGGGCAGCCGCGCTCCGGGTCGCGCAATAGCACCATGATCGCCAGTAGCCGGTCGAGCGATCGGCTCATCGGGTCTCCGGGGTCAGGCGCTTTTTCATAAAGAGACGCTGGTGATCGGGCGGATAATCGAGCGTGCCGTAAATCTGGTAGCCAAAGCGCGGATAAAATTCCGGGCCCTGAAACGAAAACGTGTCGAGCATCGCCGAGTGGCAGCCGAGCTCGACGGCGCGCTGCTCGGCCAGGGCCAGCAGCTGGCTGCCGATGCCTCGGCGCCGCAAATCGGCGTGCACCCAAAGCTCGGCGACAAACAGCCAGCCGGCGTATGTCGTGCCGACCAGCCCGGCCATGATCTGGCCGCCATCATCGCGCACGAAAAAGCCCATCCGTGAGAAGCCGGTCTCGCCGAGAAATTCACGGTTGTACGCGTCGAGCGCAACCCCGAGCCGGTCCCAATCCGCGGCCGAAGGCCGATCCTCGATCGTGAGCCGCAATCCGGCAGGCAGGTCCACCAGCCTCTCCTGTGCTATAATGCCGCAGCCAACATAAGCCGAGGGTCGCGGAGACCATAGCAGATGGAACCGCCGGAGCTGGAGATTGTCCGCCGCGCTTATGCGATGCAGGTCATGGCCGCCGCCGGGGTCGCCGATGCCCGCGTCGAAGCGGCCTTTGCCGCGGTCCGGCGCGAGCATTTCCTCGGCCCCGGGCCATGGCCGATCCTGCGCTGGCGCGGCCCAGCCCCGCGCTACGCCACGACACCGAGCGCCGATCCGGTCTATCTTTACATCAACAACGTGATCGGCATCCTGCCCGAGCGCAACCTCAACAACGGCGAGCCTTCGCTGCACGCCGTGCTGATCGCCGCCGCCGCGCCGCAAGCGGGCGAGCACGTCGTCCATATCGGCGCCGGAACCGGCTATTACACCGCGATCCTGGCCGAGCTGGCCGGCGCTTCGGGCCGGGTGACCGCGATCGAGCTCGATCAGGCACTTGCCACGCGATGCCAAAGCAATTTCTCAGAACGAGCGAATGTGCGGGTCATCACCGGCGACGGCACGCGGGTCGCGTTCGACCCGGCCGACGTGATTTACGTCAATGCCGGGGCGACGCGGCCGGCCGATCCCTGGCTCGACCGGCTCAACGAGGGCGGCAGGCTCATTCTGCCGTTGACCGCACAGGGCGATCCGCGCGTCGATGCCCGGCGTGGTGCTGTGTTCCGCATCGAACGCCACAGCGCCGATTTCCTGGCGCGCCGGATTTCGGCCGTCGCGATCTTCCCCTGCGCAGGCGGTCGCGGCGAGGCGTCCGAGCGGGCGCTCGCCGAAGCCCTGGACAAGGGCGGCGCCGAGCACGTGACCCGGCTCTACCGTCGCGACGACCTGCCTGCCGAGCAATGCTGGCTGCGCGCGCCAGGCTGGTGCCTCGCCTATTATTGAGTGCTCAGGACGGAGTTCGGTCCCAAGGGATGACCGTGAGCTCGGGCCAGATCGCCTGAGCGCGCAGCGCCTTGCGCGTGTGCGATGCGGCGTTGTCGAGGGCTGGGTTCGGCCGGATCACCATCGCGAACACATCGTCGAGGCCGAACGGCGCCGCCACGTCGAGCCGGCCATCATCCTCGAGCCGCACGCCGACCGCCTGAACGACCGAGGCGTAATACGACAATGCCGCATCGGCCGAGAAGAGTTGCGGGTAGGGGACGCCAAATCGCCCCTCGAACCACAGATGCACGCGCGCCTGGTTGCGCGTCTCGACCGGGCCGACGCAGCCTTGGGTCGCGGCGTCAGCCCGGCGGATCACCGCATCCTCGGCCGTCCAGGAGAGATTGCGGTCCTCAAAATAGATCAGGTCGTAATCCTTGATGCCGGTGCGCGGCGGGCGGCCGGTCAGAGCGTTCCAGACGGTCTGGTAAAGGCAGCCGGCGACCAGCCGCCACTGCGGCAGCCGCAACATCCGGATCGCCGCGAGCAGGCGCATCAGATCGCGGTCGTCGCGGATGATCTGCTCGAAGCGCAGCGCCCGAGCCTGGGCCGGCGCATCCACCGTGCCGCAGGCGCAGTCGGCAAAATCCGCGGGAAGTGTCATCGCTAATTGGCAGGCGGGTGACATTTTGATCGGGCGCCCACGGCCGTTTTGTCGCATAATATATATTATGGAAAATAATTACCGCGCCGGCGGATCACGGGTCCGGCAATTCGATGACCAGGCCGTCCTGGCCGGGCTCGACTCCCTCCGGCAATTCGGCGCTGAGCTCGCGGTAATCGAGGCTCTGCTCCATATGCGTCAGCACCGCGCGGCGCGGGCGCACCTGCGCGATCCAGCCGAGCGTCTTGTCGAGATGGCTGTGGGTCGGGTGCGGCGCCCGCCGAAAGCAATCGACAATCCACAGCTCGACCCCCTCGACCGCGGCAAAGGCGGCGTCGTCAAGCTCGGTGACATCGGTCGAATAGGCCATCGGCCCGATGCGAAACCCCAACGTCGTGCTGAACCCGTGATCCTGCGCAAACGGCACCACCGGGACGCCGCCGATCGCAAATCGGCCGGCGATCTCGTGCGCTTCCAGGGTCGGCTTGTAATAGCGGCCCGGCTCGCTGACCGGCTCGAGCGCATAGCCGAAGCGGCGGCGGATTTCCGCCAAGGTCTTATCGTCGGCCCAGAGCGGGATCGGCGCGCGCATCAGCCGGTTGATGGTGCGCAGATCGTCGATGCCGTGCAGGTGGTCGGCATGGGCGTGGGTCATCAGCACCGCGTCGAGCCGCGCCACCCGCGCATCGATCAGCTGCTCGCGCAGATCGGGCGAGGTGTCGATCAGGATTGCCAGCCCGCCGATCTCGACCAAGAGCGACGCCCGGCGGCGGCGGTTGCGCGGATCCCTGGGGTCGCACCGGCCCCAGTCGGGGCCGATCGTCGGCACCCCGGTTGACGGGCCGCAGCCGAGGATCGTGACCCTCATGCGGCAGGCGGCCCAGACGAAGGTGGTGCGGCTTTGGCGAACAGACGGAAAAAATTGGCGCTGGTCGCTTCCGCCAGGGTCTCCCGTTCAACCCCTTTGAGCGCCGCCACCGCGGCCGCCGTCGCCGCGACAAAGGCCGGCTCGTTGCGCTTGCCGCGATAGGGCACCGGGGCAAGATACGGGCTGTCGGTCTCGACCAACAGCCGCTCGAGCGGCAGGTCGCGCACGATCGCCCGCAGCTCGTCGGCGTTTTTGAACGTGACGATGCCGGAAATCGAAACATAAAAGCCGAGCGCCAGCGCCGCCTCGGCCAAACCGCGTCCACTTGAAAAACAATGCAATACGCCCGGCGGCGGCTGTTCAGCTTTAAGAATATCCGCTATCTCGTTGTCCGCTTCCCGGGCATGGATGATCAGCGGCAGCCCGGTGGCGTGCGAGGCCGCAATATGGGCGCGAAAGACGCGCTCCTGAATGTCGCGCGGGCTCAGATCATAGTGAAAATCGAGCCCGGTCTCGCCAATCCCGATCACCTTGGGGTGCGCCGCCAGGGTCGTCAGCTGTTCGGGCAGCAATGCCGCGTGATCCGCCGCCTCGTGCGGATGCGCGCCGACCGAGCACCAGATTGCCGGATCTGCTTCGGCGATCGCGCGCACACCGTCGAACTGGTCGAGCCGGGTGGCGATCGTCAGCATCGTGGCGACCCCCGCCGCCCGGGCGCGCGCGAGCACCGCCGCGCGCTCGGCCGCGAAATCCGGAAAATCGAGATGACAATGGCTGTCGACCAGCATCGCCGCCCTGCCCTTCGCGCCGGTCATGCCGGCGGCGCGTCGACAAATCGCGGAAAAATACCCGACGGCTTCGGCAAGCGCGTGCCCGGAACCAGCGGCGCTGCTTCGACCGCGGCAAAGTCGCGCGAGGCCGCGGGCACTGCGAGCTGGTCGAGCAGCTGTCCCGCCGCAGCCGGCACAAAGGGTTGCAGCAAAATCCCGAGATGTCGGATGACCTCGGCGAGGGTGTAGAGCACGGTTCCCATGCGCGCCGGGTCGCTGCGCCGCAATGCCCAGGGGGCCTGCTCGTCGACATAACGGTTGGCCGCGGCGACGACCCGCCAGATGGCCTCGAGCGCCAGGTGAAACGCCTGATCTCTCATATGGATACGGACGTTTCCTAACAACGTGCGTGCACTGTCGCGCAGAGTTCTGGTCAGCGGCTGCGAGCGAGCCCGAAGCCGGCAGGAGCGCGCCGCAATCGCGGTTGACCATGACCAGCACGCGCTGCGCTAAATTGCCGAAATCGTTGGCGAGATCGCCATTCAGCCGCGCCACGACGGCGCGGCGCGAAAAATCGCCGTCGCTGCCGAACGGCAATTCGCGCAGCAGAAAGTAGCGCACCGGGTCTACGCCGTAGGTATCGACCAGCTGCTGCGGCGGGACGAAGTTGCCGAGCGATTTCGACATCTTCTCGCCTTCCACGGTCCACCAACCATGGGCGAAGACGCGGCGTGGCGGCTCCAGCCCCGCAGCCATCAGGAACGCCGGCCAATAGACCGCATGGAAGCGGACGATGTCCTTGCCTACAACATGAAGGTCTGCGGGCCAAAGGTTTGAGAAGGAGTATCCTTGGACGTCGGGATAGCCGGCGGCAGTGATGTAGTTGATCAGCGCGTCGAGCCAGACATAGACGACGTGATCTGGGTGGCCGGGAACCGGCACCCCCCAGGTGAAGCTGGTGCGCGAGACCGACAGGTCGTGGAGCCCGCCTTTGATGAAGCTGATCACCTCGTTGCGCCGACCGCGTGGTGCAACGGCGTCGGGATTGGCCTCGTAATAGGCCAGCAGACGGTCCTGCCAGGCGGACAAGCGAAAAAAGTAATTCTCCTCTTCGAGCCATTCGACCTCGGCGCCCGACGGCGCCCGGCCGCCGACCAGTTCGCTCTCCTCGTAAAAAGCTTCGTCGCGCACCGCATACCAGCCGGCAAAGCGGCCGAGATAGATTTCGCCCCGCCGCTCCAATTCCTGCCACAGCGCCTGCACCGCCCGCGTGTGGCGCGGCTCAGTGGTGCGGATGAATTCATCATGCGAGACGTTCAGCAGCCGGGTAACCTCGCGGAACCTCTCCGAGTTGCGATCGGCGAATTCCTGTGGCGAGACACCGGCTGCCGCCGCCGATTGCGCGACTTTCTGGCCGTGCTCGTCGGTCCCGGTCAGGAATTTGACCTGATGCCCGTCGAGCCGCATAAAGCGCGCCAGCGCGTCGCAGGCCACCGTGGTGTAGGCGTGGCCCAGATGCGGCAGATCGTTGACATAATAGATCGGCGTGGTGACAAAATAGGGCCGCGGCGCGCGCATCATCCTCTCCAAAACCCAGATATGGGCCGGGGCCGCCGGTAATCCACCGGTGAGCGGCGGGTCCACCTGCGAGTGGCGGGTGTTTCTAGCGCGCCGCCGCTTCGATGGCAAAGAATGCGCCGAGCAGCACCTGTTTGCGGTCGAGGTTGAGCTCCTGCGCGGCGGCAAAATCGCCGGCGATTTTTGCCTGCAAGGCAGCCCAGCAGGCCGGGCTCGCGGCAGCGGCCAGAGCCTCGATTGCGGCGTTCTCGCCGGCGACGGTTTGGCGCTGCGGAAGCGGGCCGGGGCCGGGCACTCCAGCCGCCGCGAGCCGGGCGAGGAACTGCGCCAACAGCTCTTCGGTTGCGCGGTAGGCATCCTCGGCATCAGGGCGGGCGAGCCGGTCGGCCAGCCCATGCAGCCCGCCGACATCGATCCGCGGCACCTGCGCCAGCACATCGAGCACGGCGCGATAGAGTGCCAGCCCGCCGCCATCGGCAAGGCCGAGCGCCCGCCCGATGCTGCCGCCGCAGAGTGCGGCGAGCGCGTCGGCCTCAGCCGCGTCTAACTGTGGGCGGTATCGCCGGATCAGCCCGGCCGCGACCGGCTGCGGCAACGGGGCGAGCCGCAGCCGCCGGCAGCGCGAGCGGATCGTCGGCAGCAGCCGGCCAGGGTTGTGGCTGACCAGCAGCAGCAACGCACGGCCGGGCGGCTCTTCAAGGATTTTGAGAACCGCGTTCGCCGCACTGCGGTTCATCTCCTCGGCGCCGTCGATGACGACGATGCGCCACCCCTCTTCCGCCGCCGTCAGCCGGAAAAATCCGATGATCTCGCGCGCATCCTCGGCCACGATCTCACCGCGCAGCCGCCGGCGCCGCGGGTCCCAGGCGCGCTCGACCGTCAGCAGATCGGCGTGGCCGCCGGCCGCCACGCGGCGGAACACCGGGTGTTCCGGATCGACCGCGAGCCCGGTTTCGACGGCACCCCCCAAGAGGCTAGGGCCTTCGCGATGATCGCCTTGGGCCAGCACAAAGCGGGCAAAGCGAAACGCCAGTGTCGCCTTGCCGATGCCGCGCGGCCCGGCCAGCAGGATCGCATGCGGCAGCCGCCCGGCCCGGTAATGCTGCTCGAGCTCACGCGCGGCGCTCTCGTGCCCAACCAGATCCTGGTTCGCCCGCGGCGTCGGCGCGGCGCCCTCCGCTTCGCCCGTGGCATCGGCTCCACGCGCCATCAGGGAGGCGCCGTCAATCCTCAGCCGGCGCCCACACGACGCCGAGCCGGTGCGCCACGGCATTGGCCACGGCGCGATGCACCGCCTGGTCGTTGCCCGTGGCGTCGATCAGCACGCAGCGGCCGGGCTCTTTCGCGGCGATCTCGCGGAAGCCGCGCCGCAGCCTTTCGTGAAAGGCGGTGTCGAGCCGCTCGAAGCGGTCGGCAAGCCCTGGGCGCGATGTAGCGCGGGCAAGGCCGATCTCGACCGGCACGTCGAGGATCACCGTCAAATCCGGCGCAAAGTCGCCAAGCGCAAACCGATGCAGCATCGCGATGTCCGCCGGCTCCAGCCCGCGGGCGTAGCCCTGATAGGCGAGCGTCGAATCGGCAAAGCGGTCGGACACAACCCACACTCCCCGCGCCAGCGCCGGCTCGATCAGCCGCATCACATGGTCGCGCCGCGCCGCCACGAACAGCAACGCCTCCTGCTGCGCGTCCCAGCGCGCGCTGTCGCCTTCGAGCAACAGCCGCCGGATCGCCTCGGCCCCGGCCGACCCGCCCGGCTCACGGGTCGCCAGCGCGGCGATCCCGGCGCCTTCGAGCGCGCGCACAAGCAGCGGCAGCTGCGTTGTTTTGCCCGCCCCTTCCCCGCCTTCGAGGGTGATCAACCGGCCCCGCGCCATCGTTCTTCAGTGCCGCTGGTCAGTGGCGCTGGTCAGTGCCGCTCCTCGGTGCCCTTGGTCAGCGGTGCTGGCCGCTACTTTATGCCGCTCGCCCCACACCAGATAGCCGGCGAGCGTCGCGATCCGCCCCATAGTGTCCATGCGCCCGACATTGGCCGCGGCGAGCAGCGGCAATTCGAGCGGCGCCATGCCGGGGGCGGTAACATCGACTTTGCCGACCGTCTCGCCCTGTTTGATCGGGGCCGGGATCGGGCTGTCGTATTCGAGGCTGACCTTCATGCCGGCGCGCGCCTGGCGCGACAGGGTCAGCACCACATCCTTGCCGACCGCGAGCGGCGCCCGCGGCGCGGCGCCGAGCCAGACCGGCGCGTCCTCGATCGTTTCACCGGCGGTAAACAGGCGATAATCGTTGAACTCGCGGAACGCCCAGGCGACCAGCCGCTGGCTCTCCTGCGCGCGCGCCCGCATCGTCGGCAGCCCGCCCAGCACAATCACGATGCGTCGGTCGCCGCGCTTGACCGACCCGGTCACGCTGTACCCCAACTCCTTGGTATGCCCGGTCTTCAGACCGTCCGCGCCGTCATTTTCATACAACAGCGGGTTGCGGTTGCCCTGCTTGATGTTGTTAAAGATGAACTCCTTCTCGCCGTAGATTTTGTAGTATTCCGGAAAATCCTTGATTGTGCGGATCGCCAGGGTGGCGAGGTCGCGCGCCGTGACCCACCCGTTCGGGTCGGGAAGGCCGGTGACATTGGCAAAGTGGCTGTTCTTCAGCCCGATCTCCTTGGCCGTCTTGTTCATCACATCGACAAAACCCTGCTCGCTGCCGGCCAGCCCCTGCGCCAGGACGAGACAGGCATCGTTGCCCGATTGGATGATCATGCCGTGCACCAGGTCGTCGATCGACACGTTGGCGCCCAATGGCACAAACATCTTCGAGCCGCCCATCCGCCACGCCTCCTCGCTGACCGGCAGTTCATCGGTCAGCTTGGCGTGACCCTTTTTCAGCATGTCGAAGACCACATAGGCGGTCATCAGCTTGTTGAGCGAGGCTGGAGGAAACGGCTGGTCGGCTTCCTTGTCGAGCAGCACCGCGCCGGTCTCGACCTCGACGATCAGCGCGTGCGCCGCCTGCGTGTCGATGCCGATGGCCGGACCGCCGGGTGTGCTTGCCGCAGCCGAGGCGACCGGCGTCGGGCTCGGGGCGCTGGCTCTGGCCTCGGTGCCTCTGGCCCGGTGAGGAAATTTCGCCGCGGCCGGCCCGCTGGCGACGCCCGCCCCCAGCAATGCGGCGATCAGGATTCCGAGAAGGCGCGCCATCATGCCCATGATCATACCCGTTCGGTAATCATACCCGTTCGGCCGGATTGATGCGCGGTCATTAGTCGGTGACGATCCGCGCCCCGGGACAGCCGCTGCTGACGACGCTGTGCAGCAGGCGATCGGCCTCTTGCCTGCTCGTCACCGGCCCAAGCCGCACCCGATAAACCTCAGCCCCGTTGACCGCGACGGTCATCACCAGGACCTTGCCCAATGGCGCGATCCGGGATTGCAAGCGTCGGGCATTGTCCGGCATCGAGAACGCGCCGGCCTGGATATAGAGGCGGCGCGGCGGCCCGCTCGCGCCGGCGACAATGCTTGGCCCGGAAAGCGGCATTGCTGGGGCGCGGTTCGGCCGGGCGACAGTCTTGCGTTCGGGGGCGGGCGTCCGGGTTCTGGGCAGCGGCGCCGCCTCGGCGGGCGCGATCAGGGCAAATCGGGACAGTGCCGCATAGGCTCCGGCGGATCGTCGCGGCATATCCCTCGTTCGCGGCATATCGCCGGGCCATGCAGGGAGTGCCGCCGGCGCAGCCGCGACCTGCGCCATCGGTTGCGGAGGTTGGATGATCGGTCGCGGCGTTGCCGCCCGTCGCCTCGCCCGCGGTGCGGGTTCAAGCGGCGTCCTCGCCGCAGGTGCGGCGGACGCATCCGCCGCTGAGGGCGGCTCAGCCGCAGCAGTCGGTGAAGCCGGGAGGGCGGCGTCGGCGACCAGAACCTGGCCGCTGTTGCGCATCGCCTCTTCGGCGACCTCGATGCTGGCGCCTTTGAGGATCTTGACCTCGACCGGGGTCGTGCCTCGGGTCTCGAAGCCGAGCAGCTGCGCCGCCCGACGCGACACGTCGATCAGCCGGCCATCGACAAACGGCCCGCGGTCGTTGACCCGCAATTGCAGCGACCGGCCGTTTTGCAGGTTGGTCACCTCGACAATGCTCGGCATCGGCAAGGTGGTGTTGGCCGCGGTCAGTTGATTGGGGTCGAAGATTTCGCCATTGGCGGTATAGCGGCCGGCGAATTCGGCGCCATACCAAGAGGCGACCCCGGTCCTGTCGTAGTTGTAATCGACCGCCGGATAATACCACACGCCCTTGATCTCGTAGGGCACGCCAACACGGTAGCCGCCGCGCCCCCCGCCGCCGGAGTTAAATCCGACATACGGCTGCGACGCGCAGCCGGCGAGCAGCAAGCCAAGCCAGACCATCGGCCCCGCCGCCCGGCCGCGGCCGGCAAGGTGCACCCCCATGCTTGCCCCCGCCCCTCGCCGGCGATCAGCCGTGCTCGACGCGCCCCCGCTCCGCCATGCTGTCGGCCAGATAGCCGACCGCCGCCGCGAAATAGGTGGATTTGTTCCAGCGCATGATGGTTCGGAAATTGTCGTAGACCAGCAAGGCCGGCCCGTCGGCGCCGTCAGGCATGACCAGCGAGGCCTCGAGGGCACGGGCCGGCAGCGGCCCGGCGCCGGCGCTGCGCACCCCCATCCGGCTCCATTCGAGGGTCGAGCGCCTGACCTCGAGCCCGGTAAAGCGCGCGTCGAAACCCGGCGGCAGCACCACGGCACGCCCCCAGCTCTCGCCGTCGCGCCAGCCGAGATGGGCGATGAAATTGGCGATCGAGGCGAGCACGTCGGCCCGATCGGTCCAAATGTTGCGCCGGCCGTCGCCGTCATAATCGACGGCATAGCCGAGAAAGGTCGATGGCATGAACTGGCACTGGCCCATCGCCCCAGCCCAGGAGCCGGTCATGTTCCCGGCGGCGACGTTCCCCTCGTCGATGATGCGCAGGGCGGAGATCAGCTCGCCGCGGAAATAGGGCCCGCGCCGCCCATCAAACCCCAACGTCGCCAATGACGACACCACCATGTAATTGCCGGTGACCGCGCCAAAATCGCTTTCGAGCCCCCACAGCGCGACGATGAACCGGGGCTCGACGTCGTAGCGCCGCCACACCGCGTCCAATAGCGCCCGATTGTCGAACAGCTGGCGGCGCGCATTCTCCTCGCGCTCTGGCGTCACCGTCTTTTGCAGATATTGGGCAAAGGTCAGCACCTGCTCGGGCTGGCGGCGGTCGAGCTCGATCACATGCGGCAGATATTCGGCCTGGCGCAGCGCCAGATCGATCGTCGCCAGCCGGATGCCGCGCGCTGCCGCCTCGCGCCGCACCCTATAGAGAAAGGCGTAAAAATCGCTCTCGCCCGCGCGCGCGGGCCGCCCCAGAAGTGCAGCCGGTGCCACAAGTAGCGGCGCCGCAAGCAGCGATCGACGGCTGAGGCGACGAGACAGCATTGCAGAGCCCCCTGGCACAAGTACTTCCCCGGCGCCCTCTTGCCACAACAAAGTTGCATCGCGCAACGCCGGGGCTGCACCACGAGAAATCCGGCGCGCCGATCTTGCCAATTGCTAAGCTCCGCGGTCCATGGCAGGGCGAATCGCCGGCCGCAAGCGGGTATTGGTTCAGTTGGGCAACCTTGACAAAATGCCGCGGTGGACCTAACGCAGACACCAAGCCGCACCCTTGCTGGGAGTATCATGCGATGGGAGAGATTCTGGGCCTCGGCGTTACCCATTTTCCGCCGCTGTCGGGAACCGACGAGAGCATGGGGCGGATTTTGAAGCGGGTCCTCGACGACCCGGCGCTGCCCGAGCAATACCGCCATCCCGAGGGCTGGCCGGCGGCGATGCGCGAGGAATACGGCAGCGACCACGGCTTATCGGCGGCGCGGCGGCATCGCGAGGCGCTGACCGCCGGGTTTCGCAACGCTAGGCGCGCGCTCGACGAGTTCGCCCCCGACCTGGTCGTGATCTGGGGCGACGACCAGTACGAGAACTTCAAGGAAGACATCATCCCGCCGTTCAGCGTCTTGGCCTACCAGTCGATGTCGCCAAAGCCATGGGAGTATTACCGCAACGCCAACGCCTGGGGCGAGCCGCACGACAAGGTGTTCGAATACGCTGGACATCCGAATGCCGGCAAGTACCTGGCGGGCAAGCTGCTCGAAACCGGGTTCGACGTCTCCTATGCCTACCGGCCATTGCACCATCAGCTCGGCCACGCGTTTTTGAACACGTTGCTGTTTCTCGATTACGACCGGCAGGGCTTCCCCTATCCGGTGCTGCCGTTTCAGGTCAATTGCTACGGCCGCCGGGTCATCGCCCAGGAAGCCGGGGTGCGCTCCTTGAGCGAACAGCCGGCCGAGGCCGATTTCGACCCGCCCTCCCCTGCCCCATGGCGCTGCTTCGATCTCGGCGCCGCCTGCGCCCGGATCGTCAAAGAGAGCCCGTACCGAGTGGCGCTCGTCGCCTCGTCGAGCTGGTCGCACGCGTTTCTGACGCCAAAGAACTATCTGCTCTATCCCGATGTGCCGGCCGATCGCGGCCTTTACGACGCGCTGGTCGACGGCGATTACGCGGCCTGGCGCGAGCGCCCGCTGAGTGCGGTCGAGGACAGCGGCCAGCAGGAAATCCTGAACTGGATGTGCCTGATGGGGGCGATGAACGCGCTCGGCCGGCGGCCCAGCGAGACCCAGTTTATCGAGACCTGGATTTTCAATTCGAGCAAATGCTTCGCGGTCTGGGAGGCGTGAGCCGCTGGGCGGCGGGTCATGCCCAGCCTGCCGGGGCGCGAGCTGGCCCACGAGCTGATCGGTACAAGCCGGGCGGAAAGCCGCGCCAGCCCGTTTGAGGCGGTGATCATGGCCGCCGGCAACGACGGTCTCGACGACGCGGCCGCGGCCCGGCTGCTCGGCCGGCTATGGACGCTCGAACGGATGTTCTATTACATCTACGGCGGCTGGGGCCAGGGGCTGGAGATGAACGACTTTCCGGCCTCGGTCAAATACTTCTTTTCAAAGCAGATCGTCGACGAATCAACGCATGAGATGCTGTACCTCGATGCGCTGTTGCGGCGTGGCGCCGTCGCCACCCAAAAAGAGGCGTTTCACCAGCCCTATGGCCGCTTTGCGCTCAACTCTGCCTTGGCCTATTACGTGTTTTCCCTGCGCAATCTCGCGACCTACCCGCATCCGATCCGCATCGCCGCACTGAATTTGGGTCCCAAAGTCATCGAATTCGGCTGGATGGAGGGGCTGGCCGCGGCCACCGCCGACCCCGACCTCAAGGCCGTCTTCGAGAGCCAGGCGGTCGAAAACCGCAGCCATATCAATATGGGCCGGCGCATCGTCGAGGAGCTGATCGAAAAGCCGGTCGAGGCCGAATTGTGCCGCTGGGCCTGTGCGGTCGCCCGGCGCGACTACGGCCGGTTTCTGCACGAGCTCGGCGATTTCGTGCTCGACCGGCAGACCCCGGAGCCGCCGATGCCGCGGGTCCAGGTGATGGATTGAGGAACCCCGGCATGGCCACGCTCAGGATCGATCACCAGCGCTGCACCGAATGCCGCATGTGCTACATCGTCTGCCGCGAGATCAACCTGAACGCGGTCTATGTCGCGTTGGAGCCATTGCACCGGATCGAGATCGACGCGGACAAATGCACTTATCCCGGCTGCACCGCCTGCCTGATGTATTGCCCGGCCGAGGGCTCGATCGTCGAGGCTGAGACCGGCCGCTCCCTGGTCCCGCCCCCACCCGAAGCCTGGCGGGAGGCCTTAGCATGACCCCAAAATATCCCATTTACATCGATCCGTTATCCGTCATTCCCGCGAAAGCGGGAATCCAGGGCCACAAGTTCCCGGATCGTAGCTCTGGGTCCCCGCTTTCGCGGGGACGACGATGAGATAAGTGCTCTGCGACGCGGCCAAAGCGCTCAGGCACGGAGACAAAAATGCACCCGATCCTCGAACAGTTCTGCGACAAATGGGTATGGCCGACGATGCCAGGCGCGCCCGGCGCCGAGTTCCGGCTGCGGCTGACCCGCGAGCAATGCCTCAAAGGCTGGGAAATCTCGCTGCAGCGCACGCTCGCCGGCATCGAGCAGGAATTGGCGAGCAACGACGAGGACTGGAAAAAAGATCGCGCGCTGCGCGGCTATGCCGCCGAGGGCGTGCATATGTCGATCAAGCAGATGTCGGGGCAGCTGTTGTCGGTCGATATCGCCGACCAGGAGCGCTACATCGACTTGCAGCGCATGCGCGCCCGCCAAGTGTGGGACGAATGCAAGCACTCGAAATTGCACGCCGACGTGCTGCTCGGCAAAGGCTGGATCAGGGACGAGCGCGAGCTCGAGGACATCGCCGCCGCCAACGCCCAGCCCTTGCCGGCCTATTTCGGCCTATCGATGATGTTCCCGCACATCCATCCCCTAGCCCGCGCCGCGCAGAACTATTACCAGGAGGCCAATGCCTGCATCGGCATCATGGCCTATCTCGACCGCGTCGCCGACCCGCTGGTGCGCCACGAGCATCTCTCGCAGCGCGACGAGGAGCTGATGCACTTTATGGAAGGCAAGTTCCAGCTCGATTTCCTGTGCGCCACGCCCGAGACCCAGCAGCCGGTCGAGGAAGCCTTGGCCTATCTGCTGCACCAGATCGGCGGCATCCGATGAGTATGGCTCCGGTTGTCATTGCGAGGAGCGCAGCGACGCGGCAATCCCGACGAGATTGCTTCGCTTCGCTCGCAATGACGAGTGAGTGGCGATGAAGGTGCGGATCGACTGCGCGATCTGCAATTCCTGCGGGCTGTGCCGCGAGGTCTGCCCGGAATGCGGCGATCCGCGCCGCTCTGCTCGAGCCGCGCCATCTCTACGAGGTGCAGGCGGCGAAATGCACCGGCTGCGGCGATTGCCTCGACTATTGCCCGGCGCCCGGCGCTCTGGTGCAATACACTTATGTCTCCCTCGCCCCGCCTGCGGGGAGAGGGCCGGGGTGAGGGGCCCCCTTCTCACTCTGCTGCCAGCGAAGGAGCCAAAGATGGCGCGGAAATACACGCTGATGTCGTCGGACGGTCATCTCGAAGTGCCGCCCGAGCGGTGGGTGCACCGGGTGCCGCAGAAATACCGCGACCGCGCTCCGCATACCGTGCATCTGCCGGATGGCGGCGACGCCCTGATGATCGAGGGCCAGCCGCTGTTGGAGGCGAATTTTCTCGATCTGCGCGCCGGCCGGGCCGAGGGCACCTGGCAGCCCTTTGGCCTCAAGGTCGCCGACGCCGCCGGCACCGGCTCGCCCGAACAGCGCGTCCAGGAGCAGGACCAGGACGGCATGGACGCCGAGGTGTTGTTCGCGGCGATGGTCGCGGGGCCGGTGTTCTGGCGCAACATCAGCCATGACGAAGTCTATAAGGCGGTGATCCGCGGCTACAACGACTGGCTCGCCGAGGAATATTGCGCGGTGGCGCCCGACCGGCTGATCGGCATGGGGGTCATTCCGATCACCAATGTCGATGACGCGATCGCCGAGATGAAGCACTGCAAAAAGATCGGGCTCAAGGGCATCCTGATGGGCGCCCTGCCCAGCGCCAAGGGCTACCCCACCCCCGAGGACGACAAATTCTGGGCCGCCGCGGTCGATATGGACATGCCGGTCACCGTGCACGTCCAGTTCTACCGCACCGGCGCCCGCGCTTCGCAGCCGACCTTCAAATACCCGAAGGAAGACCCGATCATTATGCAGCGGCTGCGCCGGCCGTTTCTCGAATGGCTGTGCAATTTCGGCTTGGCGCCGTCGGTCAGCATCGCCCAGCTTGTTTTGGCCGGGGTGTTCGAGCGCCACCCAAAGCTCAAGGTGTTCTTTGCCGAGACCCGGCTCGGCTGGGTCCCGTTCTGGCTCGAGCACATGGATTTGTGGTATCAGCGCCATCTCGGCTGGGCCCAGGAATATCTCGGCTTTCAGCCCTTGAAGGAATTGCCCAGCCACTACGTCCGCGACCACGTCTATTTCAGCGTGCAGTACGAGCGCGTCGCGGTCGAGGAGCGGGCGCATGTCGGGGTCGACCGGATCATGTTCGCCACCGACTTCCCGCATATCGAATGCGAGTGGCCGAACTCGCGCCCATTGATCGACAAGATCTACGCCGACATCCCCGAAGCCGACAAACGCCGCATCTGGGCCGACAACTGCGTCGAATTCTTCCACCTCGACCACGCGGCCTGACGAAGGCTCCGTAATGCTGCTGGTGGAGGGCTACTGATAAAACAAGACCTTTTCTTGTCACACCGGCGAAGCCTGCCCCTGGCGGCGAACAGGGGGCCGGTGCCTGTTGCTGACATGGGTCCCGGCCTGCGCCGGGATGACGGGGGAACGACGAACCGCCTCACGGAATGCCCGACGGCGTCTCAGGAGCCTCTTCGCCGAGCGTAGGCGGGGTCAGGTCGAGGAGGCCGGCGGCGCGCAATTCGTCGATGCCGGGCAGGTCGCGCAGGCTGTCGAGGCCGAAATGCACAAGAAACCCTTGTGTCGTCACCCATAGGAGCGGACGGCCGGGGCTCATGCGGCGGCCCTGCGGGCGGACCCAGCCCGCTTCCATCAACGTGTCGATCGTGCCCTTGCCGAGGCCGACGCCGCGGATCTCCTCGATCTCGGCGCGGGTGACCGGCTGATGATAGGCGATCACCGCCAGGGTCTCGACCGCGGCGCGCGACAATTTGCGGGCGACCGGCCGCTCGATGCGCAATGCCGGGGCGAGGTCGGTCGCGGTGCGGAATGCCCAGCCACCGGCGAGACGCACCAGGTTGACCCCGCGCCCCGCGTAATGCCCGGCCAGCTCGCGCAACAGCCCGCCCGGCTCGGCCCCGTCGCCGAGCCGCCGCCCCAGCATCTCCTCGGAGAGCGGCTCGCCCGCAGCGAACAACAAGGCCTCGACCAGCCGCAATTGCTGCGCGCGCCCGCTCACCGGCGCACTCCCCCGCCGCCTCCACGCCGGGCCGCCAAGCCCGCGCTGCGCAGCCAGATCGGTCCGAAAGCGCGGTCCTGGCGCAATTCGATCCGGCCGTCGCGGGCAAGCTCGAGGGCGGCGGCGAAGGTCGCGGCCAGCGCCGAGCGCCGCACCTGATCGCTGGCGCGCTCGTCGGGCAAAAAGCGCAGCAATGCGCGCCATTCCGGCACCCGGCCGAGAAAACGCGCGAGCCGCTGCAGCGCGTCATGCATCGAGTAAAAGGCCGAAGGCTCGATCGCCAGCACCGAAATCGTGGTCCGCCGCCGCACCTCGGCATAGGCGCGCAGCAACTCGTAGAGATCGAGCTGCCACAGCGGCACTGTCAGCGTCGCTAAGCCTTCGGGCGCGCCGCGCAAAAACACATCCTCGCCGAGGCGCGGGCCGGCCATCAGCCGGCGGCCGGCGGTCTGCATCGCTTCGAGCAATTTCAGCCGGTGTCCCAGAACCGCGGCGAATTCGGCCGCGTCCGGCTCGTCCTCATCAGCGGGAGGCTGCGGCAGCAGCAGGCGCGATTTCAGATAGGCGAGCCACGCCGCCATGACCAGGTAATCGGCGGCGATCTCCAGATGCCGATGCTGCTGCCGCTCGATAAAGACGAGATACTGGTCGGCCAGCGCCAGGATCGAGATTTTCGCCAGATCGACCTTCTGCTCGCGCGCCAACGACAGCAGCAGGTCGATCGGCCCCTCATAGCCGTCGAGATCGAGCACCAGCTGCTCGGGCTGGACGCGCCGCCCCTCACCCCTGCCCTCTCCCCGCGCGCGGGGAGAGGGTGCAACCCGCTCAGCGCCGGTGCCGCTCATCCGCCCTGCCCGGTCAGCATCAACACGAAACGGATCAAGGCCTCAGTCGGCACCCCGATCACATAGGCGAGGATGTTGAGGTTGAGGCCGGCATGCGTGCCGAGCCATGGCAACACGAAGATCAACAAAAGTAGGATCGGGATGCCGTAGGGCTCGACCCGGGCGAGCAGATAGGCGAGCCGGCGCGGCAACAGCCCGACCGCCACTCGGCCGCCGTCGAGCGGCGGTAAAGGCAACAGATTAAAAACGCACAGCACCGCGTTGATCTGCAGCGAATGAACCAGGTTGGCGGCGATCCACTCGGCCGGGCTCGCCGGGAAAAACCCGACCCCGTAAAACAGCAGGGACGAGGCGATCGCCAGCAGCACATTGGTCCCCGGCCCGGCCAGCGCTACCCAGACCATGTCGCGCCGCGGGTCGCGCAGCCGCCCGAAATTGACCGGCACCGGCTTTGCGTAGCCGAACAGAAATCCCGAGGTCATATACAGCAGCGCCGGCAATACGATCGTGCCAAACGGGTCGATATGGTTCAATGGGTTGAACGTGACGCGCCGCATCCGCATCGCGGTGTCGTCGCCGCAGCGCCAGGCGACAAAGCCATGCGCCGCCTCGTGAAAGGTCACCGCGATGACCACCGGCAACACCCAGGTGCTGGCCAAGTAGATCGTCGCCGCCCACGACGCCGGCATGCTCATGCGCGCACCTGCGCCAGGAGCGCCTCGAAACGGCGCTCGGCTCCAGCCCGGTTGAACGCCGCCGCAGCACCGCGCCCCGCCTCGCCCCGCAGCGTCTCCGCCCTGGCGAGCCGCGCCGCAGCGGGGGCGGAGAGCAGCCCCACCGCCGCGACGATCTCCTCCATCTCGGCCGGGTCGCCATTGCAGTGGAGCGCCAGGTCGCAGCCGGCGTCGAGCGCGCGCCGCGCCCGCTCGCCAAGGCTGCCGCCCAACGCGCGCATCGACAGATCGTCGGAGACGAGCACGCCGTCAAAGCCGATCTCGCCGCGGACGATCTCGGCCACCACCCGTCGCGACAAGGTCGCCGGGAGGGCCGGGTCGATCGCGCGATAGACGATATGCGCGGTCATCGCCCACGGCATGGTCGAGAGCGCGCGGAACGGGGCAAAATCGGTGCTCGCCAGCTCGTCATAGCCGGCCGCGACCGTCGGGCAGGCATAATGGCTGTCCACCTTGGCGCGGCCATGACCGGGAATGTGCTTGAGCACCGGCAGGACGCCGCCCTCGAGCAGCCCCTCGCACACCGCTCGGCCAAGCAGTGCTACGCGATCGGGTTCGGCTCCATAGGCCCGGTCGCCGATTACCGGGTCGGCGCCGGCAACCGGCAGATCAAGCACCGGCAGGCAATCGACGGTGACGCCGAGCCGGGCCAGGTCGTCGGCGATCAGGCGGGCGCCGAGCCGCGCCGCCTCCGCCGCTTCCGGGTCGGGCAGTGCCGCGATTCGGGCGGCCGACGGATAGGGCCGCCAGTGCGGCGGCCGCAATCGCGCGACCCGGCCGCCCTCCTGGTCGATCAGCACCGGCGCGTCGGGGCGCCCGACGCTGTCGCGCAACGCCTCAATGAGCCGGCGCAGCTGGTCGGGCGCGCGGCAGTTGCGCCGGAACAGGATAAATCCCGTCGGGTCGGCTGCGGCGAAAAAGCGCCGTTCGGCCGCGCCCAACTCTTCGCCGGCGCAGCCGAGGATGACCGCACGCGGCGCTCGCGCAGGAGATGCTGCTACCAAGGCGATGCCTCTGTTGTCTGCGAGCGCGCTGTCGATATCCGGGGCTGGCGCGCATCAGCCGCGCACGACCCGCAGGTCCGCCCCCAACATGGCGAGCCGCATCGTGCCCGGCAATGAGGGTGTTCAGCGCGCCGGCGTTCGCCGAGCTCGTGCAGGGTGGGTCATCGGACGATAATGCAGCCGAGATGGCGCTGCTTCAGCTCGCCGCAGAGCCGGCCGGCCTGCGCCGTATCGCCGACCGGCGCCGTCTCGATGCGGTAAAAGACGCCCTTGTCGCCGAGGTCGGCGCGAACCGCGCCCGCCGAGAGATTACCCAGCAGATCCGGGTTGCTGCGCCTGATCCGGTCCCATTCCTCGCGCGCCGAGACCGCGCTGCGCACCGAGCCGAGCTGCAGCCGCACCCCGCCCGGGGTCGCCGGCGCTGCCTCCGCTCGACCGGTTTCGCGCGGGAGCCGGCGCGGGTTCGCCGCGGCGACCGAGACACTTCGTTCAGCCGCCGCGTCGCGCCGGGGCGGGCGCTCGGGCGCAGCTGCGGCGGTGCTGGCAGCTGTTTTCATTCCGGCGCGGATCGCGGCAGTGTCGGCCGGCGCGGCCGCGGCGGTTGCCGACGGCGCCGCCCCCGACCTTGGCGGCGACAGCTCGGCCGGCGCTGGCGACGCTGGGTTGACCTGTGTCGGGGGGTTGACCTGTGTCGGGGGGTTGACCTGTGTCGGGGGCGATGCCACCGGGGGCGGCTGCGCTGGCGCCGGCGGCGGCGCTGGGCGGGCCATCGGCTGCTCCGGCGGCGGCAACAGGTGCTCGACCGCAGGGCGGCTCTCGTCATAGATCAGCAAGTCGCGGTCGGGGATGGCCATGCCGCCCGGATTTGCCGGCTTGACTTTGATCGGCCGCGTATCGGCGCGGATCAGCGGGATATTGCCGCCGTTGCCGACCCCGGTCGAGTGGCGCAGCCCCGCGACATAGGCGAGCCATAGACCGCCGGCGAACAGACCCATGACCAACAGTGCCGCCGCCGCCGCCAACACTCGCCGCGGTCGCGCCCGCAGCACCTCCTCGCGCGGGTCGGCATATAGCTCGCGCGGCGCTTCGGGGGCGATTCGATTGAGATTGTAGGACATGGCTACATCTCCTCGACCGGCGCGACGCCGATCACCGCGAGGCCGCTGGCGATGACAATCGCGACGCCGCGGATGAGGGCGAGGCGCGCGCGGGTCAACGCCGGATCAGCAGTGAGGATAAACCGCAATGTCGCCTCGTCCCGGCCCTTGTTCCACAGCATGTGGAACTGCGCCGCAACCTCTTGGAGATAAAATGCAATCCGGTGCGGCTCATGCGCTTCGGCGGCGCCTTCGACCAGCCGCGGCCACTGCGCCAACTGGCGAATCAGCGCCAGCTCCGCCGGATCGGCGAGCCGGTCGAGCTGGGCTGCGGCCAATGCCATATCCGACAGATCGTCCTCGGGGAACGCCTCGACGGCGTGGCGCATCACCGAGGCGCAGCGAGCATGGGCGTACTGCACGTAGAAAACCGGGTTGTCCTTTGACTGCTCGGCGACCTTGGCAAAGTCGAAATCGAGCGCCTGGTCGTTCCTGCGGGTCAGCATCATAAAGCGAAAGACATCCTTGCCGACCTCGTCCACGACCTCGCGCAAGGTGACAAAGGTGCCGGCCCGCTTCGACATCCGCACCGGGGCGCCTTTGTCGAACAGATTGACCAGCTGGCACAGCTTGACGTCGAGCGCGGCGGCCCCGTCGGTCACCGCCTTGACCGCGGCTTGCATGCGCTTGACATAGCCGCCGTGGTCGGCGCCCCACACATCGATCATATTGGCGAAGCCGCGGCGGAATTTGTCGCGGTGATAGGCGATGTCGGCGGCGAAATAGGTCCATGACCCGTCGGACTTCTTGAGCGGCCGGTCGAGGTCGTCGCCAAACTGGGTGGCGCGGAACAGGGTCTGGGCCCGCGGCTCCCAATCGTCGGGCAATTTCCCCTTGGGCGGCTCCAAGATGCCGGTGTAGATCAGCCCACGATCGCGCAGCGCCTCCAGGCAATCATCGATCCCGCCTGCCTCGACCAGCGCGCGCTCCGACACGAAGCCATCGTGGCGCACCCCCAGCGCGGCCAAATCCTCGCCAATCAGCGCCATCATTTGCGCGATGGCAAACTCGCGCACCGGCCCCAGCCACTCGCTTTCGGGCCGATCGAGCCATCGTCGCCCGTCGCGCTCGGCCAATGTCCGCCCGGTCTCGACCAGATACTCGCCCGGATAAAGCCCATTCGGGACCGATCCGACCGCCTCGCCCAGCGCCTCGCGATAGCGCAGGTGAAGCGAGCGGGCCAGCACATCGACCTGGGCGCCGGCATCGTTGATGTAATATTCGCGCTCGACCGCAAACCCGGCCTTGGCCAGCAATGCGGCGAGCGCGTCGCCGACCACCGCGCCGCGCCCGTGGCCGACATGCATCGGCCCGGTCGGGTTGGCCGAGACAAACTCGACATTGACCCGCTCACCATTGCCCAGCGCCGAATCGCCAAACCCGACGCCGGCGCGCAGCACCGCGCGCAGCTGCGCGTGCCAGATCTGTGGTGCAAGCGTGATGTTCAGAAACCCCGGGCGCGCCGCCGCCATCCTGAAGTCACGGCCCCGGTAGGCGCCGGTCGCCAGCTCGCGCGCCGCCATCGCCAAGCCTATCTGCTCGGCGAGCGCCATCGGGTTTTGCTTGACCGCACCGGCCAGCACCATCGCGGCGTTGGTCGCGAGATCGCCGTGGGCAGGATCGCGCGGCGGCTCGACCGCGACCCGAGTCAGATCGAGCCCCGGCGGCAGCGCGCCTTGCGCGATCAATTCGCCGATCGCAGCCAGCACCAGCCCGCGCACATCGTGGAAAATGTTGGTCATGTCTCGTGCCGCCGCTCCATCCGGGGCACCCCCCGGGAGCGGGATCTCATGACTGCAGCTCGCCTGGCGCACCGACGCGCTCGGCAATACGCACCACGATCGACAATATTCGGCTGGTGCGATCCTCGAGCAGATCGAGGCGGCGCTCGATCCCGCCGATCCGGGCTTCGAGCGCACCGAACCGTGCCTCCCATCCAGATACCCGCAGTTTCAGATCGGCCATATCGTCGATCAATCCCGCGACGCGCGCGGCGAGAAATTCGAGCGTCACGGGTGAGGGTGGTAACGTGGTCGCCATTTCCGCTTCATCCATTAGCTCGTGTGGCATCCGTCAACTGGGAGCGTAGGTGTCGAACAGGCGGTGGTGCTCGTCGAGGGCGAAGCGGTCGGTCGTGCCGCTGCTCGAACTCAGGCGACGTCCAGTAGTGGGATCTCGACCCGATGGCCGGCGGCCTCGTCGATGACCACGAGCCGCCCGCTATCCGTGCCGCGGAGCTGGATATTCGCATTCAACAGCTCGATCCCGTACACGCTGCCGTCCGGAGCGAGATCGATGTTCACCTCATCGCTCAGCCGCACGGTATCGACCTCGACCCCGGCCGACTCGCGCAGGCGAAGATAGGCGACGTTGCGGCGAGGATCGTAGCTGAGCTGCACTTTTTGCCCCTCTTTCCTTGGTTCAAAAATACTTGACGAGGACGCTGATGACCAGCCAATCGCCGTTCTCCCAAATAGCATATGCCTCAATTTGCTTCATATGGTAACGGCGGCCGCGCCATAGGCTGTCAAATACGAAGTTTCGACGAAATCCTTCTCGGCCGAACTTCGCCGGAAACCGCTCGCCGGCGCCCAGGGTCGAAGCAACCTCGCCGTCGGCGGCCCGCGCTCGCGCATCCGAAGAGCGGCGTGAGGGTGAATCTTCATCGGCACCGGCTAACGAGAAGACCGCCGCGATGCCTCAACTGGGGGCATAGGTGTCGAACAGGCGGTGGTGCTCGTCGAGGGCGTAGCGGTCGGTCATCCCGGCGAGATAATCGGCGGCGACGCGCGCGGTCTGCGGGTCGTCGGGGCCGGCCGCCAGCCCGCGCCACTCGCCCGGCAGGCATTCCGGCTCGGCGAGGTACAGCGCGAACAGGTCGCGGACCACCCGGCGCGCTTTCGAGCTCATCCGGTTGACCCGGTAGTGGCGATACATGCGCTCGAACAGAAATCCCTTCAATGCCCGATCGTTCTGCCGCATCTCGACGGAAAAGGCGGCGACCGGCGCCTTGAGCGCGCGCACCTCGGCAGCCGACCCGGCCCCGCTTGCATTGAGCCGCCGGCGGGTTTCTTCGATCAGGTCGCCGACCATGTGGTCGATCATCCGGCGGATCAATTCATGGACCAGGCGCGGCTCCTCGAGCCCCGGATAGTCCGCCGCCACCTCGCCGAAGACCGGCCCGGCCAGCGGCACCTGGGCCAGGTCGGCGACTGCGAACAGCCCGGCGCGCAACCCGTCGTCGAGGTCGTGATTGTTGTAAGCGATATCGTCGGCGAGCGAGGCCACCTGCGCCTCGGGCCCGGGGAAGCTGTCGAGCGCCAATCGGTGAAGGCGGTCGTATTCGGCGATGGTCGGCGGGACCGGCCGGGTGATGCCGGGGCCGATCAGCGGCCCGTTGTGCTTGACGATGCCTTCGAGTGTCTCCCAGGTCAGGTTGAGCCCGTCGAACTCGGCATAGCGGCGTTCGAGCCGGGTCAGGATGCGCAGGGTCTGCTCGTTGTGCGAAAAGCCGCCAAACCGCGCCATCTCGGCGTTCAGCGCCTCCTCGCCGGCATGGCCGAACGGGGTGTGGCCGAGGTCGTGGGCGAGCGCCAGGGTCTCGGCCAGATCCTCGTCGAGGCCGAGCGCGCGGGCTATGGTGCGGGCGATCTGGGCCACTTCGAGGCTGTGGGTCAGCCGGGTGCGGTAGTGGTCGCCCTCGTGATAGACAAAGACCTGGGTCTTGTGGGTCAGCCGGCGAAACGCGGTCGAATGGATGATGCGGTCGCGGTCGCGCTGATAGGGCGAGCGCATCGGATGCTCGGGCTCGGGGTGGAGCCGCCCACGCGACTCCTGCGGCTTGGAGGCATAGGGTGCCGGCCCGACCGGAGCAGCCATGCCCTCTCCATACGCCGCCCCGCCGCCCGCGTCCATCCCGCCGCGCTGCCGCGGCACGGGTAAAGCGAGCGGCGGGGAGCCGGCAGGCGGACCCGGCGGCTCCCCGCGCAAGCTCGGGCGGGCTCAGGCGCGGTGATGCCCGTGGCCGTGGTGCCAGCCGTGATGCGCCGGCATCAGCTCATTCGCCATCTGCTGCTGCTGTGGCGAGAGGCTGGCGTAGAGCGGCTTGAACGCCGAGAGCAGGCGCGCGCTCGTTGTCGGCGCGCAGCTTGGCGAACTGGCCGCGCATGGTCAGGCGTTGGATTGCGTCGGCGGCGCCTTCGTGCTGCCGGGCGGTCGGCATCGCCTGGTCGAGCGCATTGGCGTTCTGGCGCATCGCCGCCGCGACCTGTTCCACTGCGGCTCCTGGGCGGGGGTGATCTTGAGCTCGGCCTTTAGAAAGGCGATCCGGCCATCGACCAGCTGCCCCGGCGTCATCCGGCTCATCTCGTGATGATGCGCCTCGCTCTGCGTAGCGGCGGGATTTGCCGGCGCCGGCGTCGCCTGGGCGAAGGCCGGCGAGAAGCCGACACCGGTGACGCTGGCGAACAGCGCTGCGGCAAAAAGCGGCGTGCGAAGTGATTTCACTGTTGACCTCGATTACAAACGGGGCTCTGGCCCCTCACGATGATCTACGCCGCAACCGACCGATGCATACCCGCGAATTCATGCATTACAAATATTTAACCTCATCTTCTTATTGCGTCGCCGCAAGTGCGAGTCGCAGTCTGTCATGGCGCCCGTGTGCTGCGCCGTCGGGCTGACCGGGCGAGCGCGGGCGTGACCCGAGGGCTCGACCAAAAATCGCGGCGGCTGATCGCGGCGCGCGGCATCCGCGGCGTCGGCCAAGGGTTGCTGGTCGTCGATTTCACGCTTTATTTGCGGGCGCTGTCGTGGCCGGCCGCGAGCATCGGCGCGCTGTTCGCCGCTGGGATGGCGGTCAGCATCGTGTTGACCATGCTGCTCGGCCCGCTCAGCGATCGCATCGGGCGCAAGCGCTTTTTGCTCGGCTACGAGGCGGCGCAGATCGTCGCCGCGGCGACAGCACTGATCACCAGCGAGCCGCTGTGGCTGGGCCTCGCCGCGATGGCGAGCGGCTATGGCCGCGGCGCCACCGGTGCGACCGGGCCGTTCAGCCCGATCGAGCAGTCATGGCTGGCGGGCGGGCTGAGCCCCGGCCAGATCGCCCACGCCTTTCGCCTCAACATGGCGGTCGGCTTTATCGCCATGGGCATCGGCTCGCTCATCGCCGGGCTGCCGCGCTGGCTTTCGCGATGGTCGGCGGGATGGCTGGCGGGCGCGCTCGCCTACCGCTCGATCTTCGCCGTTGCCGGGCTCGCCGCCATCCTCTGCTTCGCCTTGCTGCTGACGATCCCCGAGCCGCCGGTCCAGCCGTCAGAAGAGGACGAAGCGCCCTCGCAGCGCGGTGACGAGCGCCGCCGCCTGACCGGGCTGATCGGCGTCAACCTGTTGAACGGCCTCGGCATCAGCATGGTCGGGCCGTTCCTGGCCTACTGGTTCCAGCTGCGCTTTGGCGCCGGGCCGGAAGCGATCGGGCCGGTGATGAGCGCGGGCTTTGTCCTCGCCGGGCTGTCGACGCTCGCTACGAGGCGGCTGATCACCCGCCTTGGCCTGGTCGATGCGGTCATCGTGATGCGCGTCTTCGGCCTCGTCTTTCTGCTGCTGCTGCCGTTCTCGCCGAGCTTTGCGATTGCCGCGGCATTGCACATCCTGCGCTCGACCTTCAGCCGCGCCACCGCCGGCGCGCGCCAGGCGCTGACGGTGCAACTGGTCAGCCCGCAGCGCCGCGGCCTCGCGGTCAGCCTCGGCACCGTGTCGTCGCAAATCCCGCGCGCGCTCGGGCCACTGCTCGGCGGGCTGTTGTTTGACGCCGACCTGTTGGCCGCACCCTTTCTCGCCGCCGCGCTGTTTCAGGGCGCCTATCTGGCGCTCTACCGCCGGCTGTTCCGCCGCCTACCCTTCGCCGGACCCGGCTGACCGGCCTATCGGCGCGTTTCCTGGCCGCGCGCGTCCACGCTTTGCGGTTCCTGGCCTTGCACCGGCAGGATCGGGGGGAGCGGGTTGAAGTCGAGCGGAGCCTCGTTCTCGATACGCCCACGGCTCGGCAGCAGGCCCGCGTTCCAGCCGCCGCCCAACGCCTGCACCAATGCGGCGCTGGCGACCAGCCGGCTGCTGCGGATGTTGAGCGCCGCTTCGGCATCGGAGAGTGCGGTCTGCTCGGCGACGATGACGCTCGTATAGGCGACCGTGCCGGCCAGGTACTGGTTGTTGATCACGCGCTGGGCCTCGCGCGCCGAAGCGACCGCGGCGTTCTGCACGACCGCCTCCTGCGCCAGGATGCGCTGCGCCGCCAGCTCGTCCTCGACCTGCTGGAATGACGAGAGGACGGTCTGCCGGTAATCGGCCAAATCCTGATAGAAGATCGCGCGCGCCGCCTGGACCTGGGCGTCGCGCAGGCCGGCGTCGAACACGGTGTCCACAAGATCTGCGCCCAATGACCAGAACCGGCTCGAATCGTTGACGAGCTTGGCCAAGGACAGGGCCGCCGTGCCGGAATCCCCGGTGAGCGTGATGCTCGGATAGAACGCGGCGACCTGGACCCCGATCTGGGCGTTGGCCGCTTGCATCGCCCGTTCGGCCGCGGCGATGTCGGGGCGCCGCTCAAGCAAGGCCGAGGGCAGCCCTGGCGGGATGTAGGGGATCGCATCAACGACATCGGTCGGTGCGATCGTCAGCGCCGCCGGCGGCACGCCGACCAGGACCGCGATCGCATGCTCGAACTGCGCCCGATTGACCCCGACCGCGATCGCCTGCGCCTGCGTGCTCTGCAGCTGGGCCGCGGCCTGCGACACATCCGATTGCGCCGCGATGCCGGCGGCGTACTGGTTCCTGGAGATGCGCAGCAACTCGGCAAAGGCGGTCGCCGAATCGTCGAGCAGCCGCTTCAGCTCGTCATCGACGCGCAATTGCAGATAGTCCGCGGCGAGCGCGCCCTGCGCCGAGAGGCGCGCGCCGGCGAGGTCGGCGGCGCTGGCCTGCGCTGTGGCGACATTGGCCTCGACGGTGCGGCGGATCGATCCCCACAAATCCGGGGCCCAGCTGGCCGCGACCGAGCCGCTGAAAAAATTGGAAATGTTGCCGCCGCCCGCACGGCCGCCGCCATTGCCGCCGACGCCGACAACACCGCTGCCGGCCGCGCTGCTGACGCCGGAACCGCTGCCCGACCGCGAGCGCTGCGCCGAGGCGTTGACGGTTGCGGTCGGGAAAAACCCGGCGCGGGCCTCGGCGACGATGTATTCGGCCTCGCGGAACGCCGCCGCCGCGGCTTTGAGGTTCTGGTTCGAGATGTCGATCCGTCGCTCCAGGCGGTCGAGCACCGGATCGTGGTAGATCGCCCACCACTCGCCGCGATCGGCGGCATCCGCCGGCCGGCCGAGCTGCCATCCCGGCTGCGGCTTGGCCTCCCCGTATGTAAATTTGTACGAGAATTCCTTGTAGGCTGCCGGCACCGGGGCGGCGGGCCGCCGATAATCCGGCCCCACTGTGCACCCGGTCACGGCGGCGAGCGCGACGAGGCTCGCCTGCGCGGCGGCTCTCATTCGCCGGGCTCGGGGACGTGTCTGGCACCGAGGCCGGCCGGGGCGGCTCGCCAGCGCCGCTGCGCCCACAACCGGAACCGGTCGAGATAGAGGTAGATGACCGGCGTCGTGTAGAGGGTCAGCATTTGGCTGACGATCAGCCCGCCGACGATCGAGATGCCGAGTGGGCGGCGCAGTTCGGCGCCCTCGCCAAAGCCGATCGCCAATGGCAATGCCCCCAGCATCGCCGCGAGCGTGGTCATCATGATCGGCCGGAACCGCTTCAGGCAGGCCTGATAAATCGCCTCGCGCGAGCTGAGGCCGAGGCTGCGCTCGGCGTCGAGCGCGAAATCGATCATCATGATCGCGTTCTTTTTGACGATGCCGATCAATAGGATGACGCCGATCAGCGCGATGATGCTGAATTCGGTGCCGGTCACGATCAGCGCCGCCACCGCACCGACCCCGGCCGAGGGCAGGGTCGACAGGATCGTCAAGGGATGCACGTAGCTCTCATAGAGCACGCCCAGCACGATATAGACGGCGAGCAATGCCCCGCCGATCAGAATCGGCTCGTTCGCCAAGCGATTGCGCGAACACCTTGGCCGTGCCCTGAAAGCTGCCATGCACCGTGGCCGGCATGCCGAGCTTGCCGACCGCCTCCTCGATCGCCTGCTGGGCCTGGCTCAGCGACACCCCCGGCGCCAGGTTGAACGACACCGTGGCGGCGACGAACAGGCCCTGGTGGTTGACCGCGAGCGGGGTGTTGCCCGGGGCAAAATGGCTGAAGGCGGAGAGCGGCACCATCGTCTCGGCCGCGGTGCTGACAGCGGCACCGGTCGAGGTGGCGCCATGCCCGGTATTGGCGAGCGAGTTGTTCGCCTGGTTGCGCGCGGTGTCGCCCGCGATCTGGGCCGCGGCCGTGGCCCCGGCGCTGGCGTTCGCGGCCGGCGCCGCCGCGGCAATCGTCCCGGCCAGCGCGTTGGTCGATTTGGTGCCGCTGACCGTGCCGCCGCTGGTGCTGACATAGATGTCCTTCAACGTCTGCGGGCTCTGCCAGATATTGCGGCGCCACCTCCATCACGACGTGGTACTGGTTGCGCGCGGCATAGATCACCGACACCTGGCGCTGGCCAAAGGCGTCGTAGAGCGTATTGTCGATCTCGGCGACGTTGAGCCCAAAGCGGGCGGCAGTGGCCCGGTCGATCACCAGATCGGTTTCCAGCCCCTTTTGCTGCTGGTCCAGATTGACGTCGGTCAGCGTTTTGACCTTTTGCAGCGCGGCCTCGACCTTTGGCGCCCAGTTGTAAATGTCCTCAGTGTTGTCGCCGTGCAGGGTGTATTGGTATTGCGCGTTGCTCTGCCGGCCGCCGACCCGGATGTCCTCCGCCGCCTGCAAAAACAGCCGCGCGCCGGCGACACGGTTGAGCTTGGGGCGCAGCCGGGCCATCACCTGCGTCACCGAGGCGCTGCGCTGCGACAGCGGCTTTAGCACCGCAAAGACAAACCCCGAATTGGTCTGTCCGCCGCCGGTAAAGGCGACGATGTTGTCGACCGCCGGGTCGTGGCGGATGATATCCACAAACTGGCCGAGCTTTTTCTCCATCGCTTGAAACGAGATGCTCTGGTCGGCCTGGATGCCGCCGATCATCCGCCCGGTGTCCTGCTGCGGGATAAACCCCTTGGGGATGATCGTGAACAGGTACCCGGCAAGGACAATCGTCGCCAAGAGGCTCAGCATGACCAGCGCCGGCCGCGCTAATGCCCGGCGCAAGCTGCGATCGTAGATGCCGAGCACCGCGTCAAAGGCGCGCTCGGCGGCGCGGTAGAGGCGCCCGTGCGAGCCATGCGGCCTGGTCGACAGCAGATGGGCGCACATCATCGGCGTCGTCGTAAGCGAAATCGCCAGCGAGATCAGGATCGCTACCGACAAGGTCATCGCGAATTCGCGGAACAGCCGGCCGACGATGCCGCCCATCAACAGGATCGGCGTGAATACCGCGATCAGCGAGAGGCTCATCGACAGGACGGTAAAGCCGACCTCGCGCGCGCCTAGAATGGCCGCTTCCATGCGCGGCATCCCGGCCTCGATGTGCCGGGTGATGTTCTCCAGAACGACGATGGCGTCATCGACGACAAACCCGGTCGAGACGGTCAGCGCCATCAGCGACAGGTTGTCGAGGCTGTAGCCCAACAGGTACATCACCCCAAAGGTGCCGATCAGCGACACCGGCACGGCGACGCTGGGGATCAAGGTCGCGCGCGGATTGCGCAGAAACACAAAGACCACCAGGATCACCAGCCCGATCGCGATCAAGAGCGCCCGCTCGACATCGTGCAGCGAGGTGCGGATCGTCGTCGTCCGGTCCATCGTCAGCGACACGTTGATGGCGCTCGGGATCGACGCGCTCAGTTGCGGCAGGATCGCCTTGATCCGATCGACCGTGTCGATGATGTTGGCGCCGGGCTGGCGGTAGAGGATCACCAGGACCGCCGGCTGGCCGTTGGACAGGCCCTGGTTGCGCAAATTCTCGACCGAATCACTGATCTGTGCGACATCGGTCAGATGCACCGCCGAGCCGTTGCGGTAGGCGACGATCAGGGGGCGGTAATCGGCCGCGTGGTTGGCCTGGTCGTTGGTGTAGATCTGATAGCGCCGGTCGCCGGCGTTGACCGCACCCTTGGGGCTGTGCGCGTTGGCCGAGGCGAGTGCGGCGCGCACGTCTTCGAGCCCGATCCCGTATTTGAATAAGGCCATCGGGTTGAGCTCGACCCGCACCGCCGGCAACGAGCTGCCGCTGATCACGACCTGGCCGATGCCGTCGATCTGCGACAGCGCCTGCTGCATGACCGTCGAAGCCGCGTCGTAGATCTGGCCGCGCGTCAGGGTGTCCGAGCTCATCGCCAGGATCGCGATCGGCGCGTCGGCCGGGTTGACCTTGCGATAGGTCGGGTTCTGCCGCAGGCTGGTCGGCAGATCGGCCCGCGCCGCATTGATCGCCGCCTCGACATCGCGGGCGGCGCCGTCGATGTTCCGGTTGAGGTTGAATTGCAGGACGATGCGGGTCGATCCTACAGTGCTCGACGAGGTCATCTCGCTGACGTCGGCGATGACGCCCAGATGGCGTTCGAGCGGGGTCGCAACCGTCGTCGCCATCGTCTCCGGGCTGGCGCCCGGCATCGCTGCATAAACCGAGATGGTCGGGAAATCGACCTGCGGCAGCGGCGCCACCGGCAAATTGAGGTAGGCGAAAAAGCCGGCCAGCGCGATCCCGATCGTCAAAAGGGTGGTCGCAACCGGCCGCGCGATAAACGGCGCCGAAGGATTCACCGCCGCGCGCTCCGGCTCACTGCGCGGCGCTTTCGGGCGCCGCCCCGCCGCCATGCATGCCGTGGCGAACCAGATCGCCGAGCCGGCCAAAGCCGAGATAGATGACCGGCGTCGTAAACAGGGTTAAGAGCTGGCTGACGATCAGCCCGCCGACGATCGTCACCCCCAGCGGGTGGCGCAATTCCGAGCCGACCCCGGTGCCGAGCATCAATGGCAGCGCCGCGAACAGTGCGGCCATCGTCGTCATCAGGATCGGGCGAAAGCGTAAGAGGCAGGCCTGATAGATCGCCTCGCGCGGCGTCTTGCCCTGGTGGCGCTCGGCGTCGAGGGCAAAATCGACCATCATGATCGCGTTCTTTTTGACGATGCCGATCAACAGCACGATGCCGATGATCGCGATCACGCTGAGGTCGCTGCCGTCGATCATCAACGCCAACAGCGCGCCGACCCCGGCCGAAGGCAGGGTCGAGAGGATCGTGATCGGGTGGATAAAGCTCTCGTAGAGCACCCCCAGCACGATGTAGACGGTGATGATCGCGGCGAGGATCAGGATCAGCTCGTTGCCGAGCGCGGCCTGAAACGCCAGTGCGGCACCCTGGAACACGGTGATCATGCTGGCCGGCAGCCCGATCTCCTTCTCCGCCTGCTGGATGGCGTCGACCGCCGTGCCGAGCGAGGCGCCCGGCGCCAGGTTGAACGACACCATCGTCGAGGGGAATTGGCCGAGATGGTCGATTTCGAGCGGGGCGGTCTGCTCCTCGATCTGGGCGATCGCCGACAATGGCACCTGGCCATTGGCCGCGGTCGATGACGGCAGATAGATCGAGCCGAGCGAGCTCAAGGATTGCTGCATCAAGGGGTCGGCTTCGAGGATCACCCGGTACTGGTTCGACTGGGTGAAGATCGTCGAGACGATGCGCTGCCCAAACGAATCGTAGAGCGCGTTATCGACGGTCGCCGGGGTGATGCCAAACCGCGCCGCGGTCGCCCGGTCGATCTTCACATAGGCCGAAAGCCCGTTCTCGGAATAGGAGCTGGTGACACCCTCGATCTGCGGGATCTGGTCGAGCCGCTGCAACAGCTTGGGGACCCATGTCGCAAATTCGCTGTCGTTCGCGTCCTCGAGCGCGAACTGGTATTGCGACCGGCTGACCGTCGCGTCGATGGTCAGATCCTGCACCGGCTGCATGTAGAGCCGGATGCCGGGAACCTTCGCGGTTTCCTGCTCCAGCCGCCGGATCACCTCGCTCGCCGACAGCGTGCGCTCGGCACGCGGCTTCAGGTTGATCAGAAACCGGCCGCTGTCGAGCGTCGTATTTGTCCCATCGACGCCAATAAACGAGGTCAGGCTGGCGACATCGGGATCGTCGAGGACGGCGTTCGCCAGCGCCTGCTGGCGCTGCGACATCGCGGCAAACGACACCGAGGGTGCTGCCACCGAAATCCCCTGGATCAGCCCGGTGTCCTGGACCGGAAAAAACCCTTTGGGAATGACGATATAGAGCAGCACGGTCAGGGCCAAGGTGGCGGCCGCGACCAAGAGGGTCAGCGGCTGGTGGTCGAGCACCCAGCTCAAGAGCCGAGCATAGCGAGCGATCAGCGCGTCAAACCATTCGCCGCTCCTGCGCGCGACCCACGACATCTGCGACGGCGGCTGATGGCGCAATATTCTGGCGCACATCATCGGCACCAAGGTCAGCGCCACCACCGCCGAAATCACAATGGTGACGGCAAGCGTGATCGCGAACTCGCGGAACAGGCGCCCGACCACATCGGGCATAAACAAGAGCGGGATCAGCACCGCGATCAGCGAGATGGTCAGCGAGATAATCGTAAAGCCGATCTGCGCCGAGCCCTTGAGCGCCGCCTCGAGCGGCGGGTCGCCGGCCTCGATATAGCGCGAAATGTTCTCGATCATGACGATCGCGTCATCGACCACAAACCCGGTGGCGATCGTCAACGCCATCAGCGACAGGTTGTTCAGGCTGAACCCAAAGAGGTACATGAAGGCCAAGGTGCCGACCAAGGACAGCGGCACCGACAGACTCGGGATCAAGGTCGCCGACGGGCTGCGCAGAAACACAAAGATCACCGCGACCACCAGCAGCACGGCAAGGCCAAGCTCGAACTCGACGTCGCTGACCGAGGCGCGGATCGTCGTCGTGCGGTCGGTCACGACCCGGACATCGACCGCCGCCGGCAAGGCCGCTTTCAGCTCGGGCAACAGCTTCTCGATGCTGTCGACGACGGCGATGACATTGGCGTTGGGCTGGCGCTGGACGTTGACAATGACCGCCGGCTCGGCATCGACCCAGGCGGCGAGCGCAGTGTTTTGCGCGGCCTCGGTCGCCTTGCCGACATCGGCGAGCTTGACCGGTGCGCCATTCCGATAGGCGACCACCAGATCGTCGTATTGGCTGGCCTTGTGGATCTGGTCGTTGGCGTTGATCGTGTAGGCGCGGCTCGGCCCGTCGAAATTGCCCTTTGGCGTATTGACGTTGGCATTGGCCAAGGTGGTGCGCAGATCGTCGATATTGAGCCCATAGGCGGCGAGCTGCAGATTGTTCGCCTGGATGCGCACCGCCGGGCGGTTGCCGCCGCTGATGCTGACGAGGCCCACCCCCGGCAGCTGCGAAATCTTCTGCGCCATCCGCGTGTCGGCGAGGTCCTCGACCTGGGTCAAGGGCATCGTCTTCGAGGTCACCGCCAGGGTCAGGATCGGCGCGTCGGCCGGGTTGACCTTGGCGTAGATCGGCGGCGCCGGCAGGTCCGAGGGCAACAGGTTGCCGGCCGCGTTGATCGCCGCCTGGACCTCCTGCTCGGCCACATCGAGGCTGAGGTCGAGGCTGAACTGCAAGGTGATGACCGAGGCCCCGGCCGAGCTGGTCGAGGACATCTGGTTGAGCCCCGGCATCTGCCCAAGCTGCACCTCGAGCGGGGCGGTGACCGAGGAAGTCATCACATCCGGGCTCGCCCCCGGATAAAAGGTCTGCACCTGGATCGTCGGGTAATCGACCTCGGGCAATGCCGACAGCGGCAAAAAGCGGTAGGCAAAGAGGCCCACCAGCATGATCGCGGCCATCAGCAAGGTGGTCGCGACCGGGCGCAGGATAAACAGGCGCGACGGGCTCACTTCGAATACCTAGGCCCCTGCCCCTCACCCACCCGTCCCTGCGGGCCGGGTCCCCCCTCTCCCGCGGTGCGGGAGAGGGTGCCGACCCCGGACTGCGATCCGGGGGGAGGCGGGTGAGGGCGCTGCTTCAGAGCAAAGCCGGTCATTGCCCGCTAGCCGGTTTGCGGCTTCGATGCCGGGCCGGCGATGCGCCAGCGGGCGTGGCGGCCTTTGCGGTATTGCCCGCAGCGGGGGTGCTCGCCCCCGCCGCCGCCGGAGCGATCGTGACCTTGGCGCCGTCCTTGAGCCGGTCGGCGCCGTCATCGACCACCATCTCGCCCGGCTGCAAGCCGGACAGGACCACCACGTGCTGGCCGTCGGTCGGGCCGAGCTTGACCTTTTGCACCGCCACCGTGCGGTTGGGCTTGACCAGGTAGACAAAGGTGCCGGGCGCGCCGCGCTCTATCGCGGCACTCGGCACCAGATCGACGCCCTTCAAGGTCTGCACCAGCAGCTGGATATTGACGAACTGGTTTGGAAACAGGATTTCGTTGGGATTGTTAAAAATCGCCCGCAGCTTGACCGTGCCGGTCGCGGTGTCGATCTCGTTATCGATCGTGTCGAGCTTTCCGGTGTCGAGCTTGATCGTGTTGGTGCGGTCGTAGGCGGTCGCCTGCAAGCTCGCCCCGGCGTGCCACTGCTGCAGCACCTGCGGCAGATTGTCCTCGGGCAAGGTAAAGATCACCGAGATCGGCTGCGTTTGGGTCACGACGACGATGCCGTTCGGGTCGCTGGTCTGCACGTAATTGCCGGCATCGACCTGGCGCAGCCCGACCCGCCCGGTCACCGGCGAGATGATGTGGCAATAGGTCAGGTTGAGCTTTTGCGCGTCGATCTGCGCCTTGTCGGAAACGATCGCCGCCTGGTACTGCGCGACCAGCGAAACCTGGGTGTCGCGCGTCTGCCGGGCGATCGAGTTCTGCGCGACCAGCGTGTTGTAGCGCTGCAGATCGACCCGGGCGTTGTTTAACAGCGCCTGGTCCTTGCCGAGCTGGCCCTCGGCCTGCTCGAGCGCCACCTGGTAGGGCCGCGGATCGATCTGGGCCAGAAAATCGCCCTTTTTGACCCGCTGCCCCTCCTGAAAGGCGACCGACATCAGATAGCCGTTGATCTGCGTCTTGACCGTGACCGTGGCCAGCGGCGTGACCGTGCCGAGCCCGCTCAAGGTGACCGGCATATCGCCTTTTTGCACGGTCGCGGTCCCGACCGGCACCGGTGCGCCCGAGACCGCCCGGCCGGTCCGGCTCGGCTGCTGGTGCAGGTGCCGCGCGACCAGCACCGCCGCCAAGACCAGCGCCGCGATCAGCAGCAGCCACAGGATCGGCCGCAGCCGAGAGCGGCGCCGCGTTGGTGTCGGCCCGGTCTGCCGCGGCTCCGCACGCGGTCTCCGCATCGAGCCGGTCCGGCCGACGTCTCGGGCGGGCCGCCTCGCTCGCCGTCCGGCGTCCGTCCGTCCGGGGTAAGAGTTTCGCTGTGCTGGTCGTCCATGCTCATCCGCCGGCGCCCCGGAAACTCTCCGCTGGCAGCCTAGCAATCCCTGGCCTGCGCGTCGCCTGCCGCCGCTCTCCGACAGCGCCGAGGCAGCCGATTATAGGCCGGGCTCGGATCGGCCATCCCGATGCACAGAAAGTCCCTTCCGTCGCACCCGCGCATCGCCTCATATGGCGCTGTCGAATTGGCGCCCGAGGATCGGATGATGGCAACCAACCTTGCCCCTCAAAGCGGCGGCCAGCTGGTCGTCGCCGCATTGCGTGCGCACCAGGTCGAGATGGCCTTCAGCGTCGCCGGCGAGAGCTATCTCGAAATCCTCGACGCGCTCTACGACGCGCCCGAAATCCGCCTGGTCACCTGCCGCCAGGAAGGTGGTGCGGCGTTTATGGCCGAGGCCTACGGCAAATTGACCGGCAAGCCCGGCGTGCTGCTGGTGACCCGCGGCCCCGGCGCGTGCAACGCCGCGATCGGCATCCACACGGCGTTTCAGGATTCGACCCCGATGGTCGTGCTGGTCGGCCAGGTGGCGCGCCACCAGATCGACCGCGAAGCGTTTCAGGAGGTCGATTTCCGCCGCATGTTCGCACCGCTCGCCAAATGGGTGGCGCAGATCGACCTCGCCGAGCGCGTCCCCGAGCTGGTCAACCAGGCGTTCCAGGTCGCGACCTCGGGGCGGCCCGGCCCGGTCGTGCTGGCGGTGCCCGAAGACATGCTGCGCGACCGCGCCGCCGCCCCGGTCGCCGGCCCCTACCGGCCGGTGCACGCCCATCCGGGTGCGGCCGACCTCGCCGAATTGCGCCGTCTGCTCGCCGCTGCCGTGCGCCCGATCATGCTGGTCGGCGGCGGCGGCTGGACCGACCTTGCCTGCCATGACATCGGCAAATTCGCCGAGGCCAACGACCTGCCGGCCTGCTGCTCGTTCCGCCGCCAGGACATCCTCGACAACCGCTCGGCCTCCTATGCCGGCGATCTCGGCACCGGTGCCGCGCCGGCCTTGGTGGCGCGGGTCAAGGAAGCCGATTTGCTGCTGGCCGTGGGTGCGCGCATCGGCGAGATCACCTCGCAATCCTATTCGCTGCTCGGCATCCCCGACCCCGGCAAGACCTTGATCCACATTCACCCATCGGCCGAGGAATTGGGCCGCGTCTTCCGCCCGACCCTGGCGATCCAATCGGGCGTGGCCGAATTCGCCGCCGCCGCCGCAGCGCTCGAGCCGGTCTCCGCCGCATCCCGGCCGGGCTGGCGCGCCGCGGTGCGCGCCGAGTACGAGGCGGGGCTCCTCCCCTCCCCCGCGACCGCCGGCGGCGCGCTCGACCTCGGCCATATCATGGGCTGGCTGCGCCAGCGCCTGCCCGACGACGCGATCGTCACCAGCGACGCCGGCAATTTCAGCGGCTGGCCCAACCGCTTCCTGCAATACCGCCGGCCGGGCCGGCAGCTCGGTCCGACCAGCGGGGCGATGGGCTATGGCGTCCCGGCGGCGGTCGCCGCCAAGCTCGTCCATCCGGGACGCCTCGTCGTCGGCTTCTGCGGCGATGGCGGCTTTCTGATGACCGGGCAAGAATTGGCGACCTCGCTCGCCCAAGGCGTCGGCCCGATCATCCTCCTCTTCAACAACGCGATGTACGGCACCATCCGGATGCATCAGGAGCGCCGCTTCCCCGGCCGCGTCGTCGGCACTGCGCTCGCCAACCCCGATTTCGCCGCCCTCGCCCGCGCCTACGGCGCCTTCGCCGCGCGCGTCGAGCGCACCGAAGACTTCGCCCCCGCCTTCGAGGAAGCCGCCGCCGGCACCCGCGCCGCCGTCATCGAGCTGGCGATCGACCCCGAAATTATCACCACCCGCACCACCCTCTCCGCCCTCCGCCACCAGGCCGAGACGCAGCCCCTCCGCGAAAGCGAGGCGTGAGAAGGGGATCCCTACCGGGTGACGAACTCCAATCCCAACCCGCATGCATGGTCGTCCGTCGCGACGGAACCGACCTTTCCCATCTCCTTTTCCGCGGTCGGCTCTGCACCGAAACCGGCCATCACGGCGCCGCCGCCTCCGACCCCAAAGCTGCTCGTCAACCCTTCTGTGCCGCGCACGGCGGGGCAGCGTCGCGTAAGCGGGAGTTCAGGTTCCGATGAGAGCGGAATCGTCCGCGCTGGTGAGCTCCGGGGGCTGGGGAGTTGCAGTCATCAAACTCACCCCCTCTGCCGAACTCGAAGCGATGCCACGCTCCCTGGGGAATGACGACGAGTGCGCCGCCGCTCAGGTTGAAGGTCTCCGAACGACCGTCGCTGACGACATGGAGAGTTGTCGTTCCGTCGATGATCTGAACGATCTCATCGCCGTTCGGGTGGCGCTCCCAATGCCCCGCGCCGGCAAACTTGGTGATGAAAATCGTGCCGTCCCTGTACGGCATGAGGCGCGCGAAGCTCCGGCTTTCCTCTCGCTCCGCTGCCGTCGTTTGCGATGTCCGGCCGCGCAGCATCTTCAGTTTCGCGACCTCGGCTTTCAGGTCGGTGATTCCCAGCATCGACGTTCTCCTTCGTTAGGTCCGAGGCATCCACATCGCAAGCAGGAGGACCGGAACCGGTGCTTCCCGTTGCCGGTTGGATCGATTCTGGGGATTGTGAATGCGGTGCTCGCGATACAGCCCGTCGACAAGAAGCCGATCGTCCCGCCGGTGAAGGGTATCGCGCGTCCGTTCTTCGTTCTGCCTGCGCAAAAGGGTGCTCAGGATTGAGTGGAGACGGGAACGCCAATGCGAAAGCGTTCCATCTTTAAAAATTTCGAGCGACTGCGCGGACCGAATACTTGCTATGTGCATGACGGCCTCCAACAGACAGGTTGCTGTCACACCAACGTAGTGATACCCTTGTAAATCAGGTATCGCATGTTTTTGAGACGCGCCGATACGTGGGTGTATCGTTATGAACGGCAGTAGCAGTTCCGGGCTGCTCGATTGGAACGACGCCCGTATCTTTCTTGCGGTCGCACGGCATGGCTCGTTGCGCGCCGCCGGCCGCGCCCTTGGCATAAGCCAGCCGACGGTGGGCCGGCGTATTGCCGCTTTCGAGGCAATTTTCGGCGGACCTTCCCTGTTCGACCGCCTGCCCGAGGGGCTGCGGCTCAATGAGGCTGGAGCGGCCTTGTTGCCCGTTGCCGAGCAGTTGGAGGACGCCGCTCTATCGCTCGAACGACATCGTGCGGCTGCGGCATCGGTGCTCAGCGGCACGGTGCGAATATCGGTCGGCGAATGGGCCGCAGCGTTTCTAAGTCACCATGCCGGGAACTCGTCCGAAAACCCCCCGCCAAGCGGGATCACACTCGAGCTTGTCGAAACGCTACAGACCGCGAACCTTGCGCGCCGCGAGGCGGATCTTGCCGTCCGCCATTACCCGCCGGAGAGTGGCGACCTATACATTTCCAAGCTGGGGGTATTCGCTGGGGCCGTATACCGCCGGATCAGCACCGAGGCGCGTGATTGGGTCACCTACCCGGAGGAGCAGGGGCACTTTCCGATGCCCCGCTGGGTCGAGCAGCATGTCCAAGAGATAGGCGCTTCGATTGCGTTCCGTGCCTCCGATATGCCGATGCAGCTCACGGCGATCCGCGCCGGGGCCGGGCGCGGAATTCTACCGTGCTTTATCGCGGACGAAGACCCGCTGCTCGAACGCGTCAGCCCGCCGGTGCCCGAAACCTCGTGCGAGTATTGGCTCATCGTCCACCGGGACTTGCGGCGTGCCGCGTGCGTGCGAGCCATCATGGATTGGGTGCAGGCGCTGTTCAAAAGCGAACGCGATCGCCTCGCCGGTCTTCCTTGAACCGCGAACGATCTGATCTGGTCGGCGCAAAAAAGAGGCTAAGCTTTCCCGGTTCCCCTGACAGCCAGTGACGGCTGCGATGGTCAGGTTACCGGGATTAGGAACGTGGGCCGGCCGATAACGATGTGAGCAGTCTGGATCCCAGCGGGGTAATGACAGTTTGGGGCATGGCTAGCCATCGTTAGGGAACTCGCGGAGCGACCGGTAATTCCAGTACGCCAGAACCAGAACCTATAAAATAGTCATAATCGCATCATATCGTTCCCGATTCGCTCGAAATCGCAGGCAGGAGCAGGGATGTCGGATAGCGAAACACCAAAGCCGCGCGGCGCGGCGCGTGGACGGCCGTTCCCGGCCGGGCGGTCGGGCAATCCGGGCGGGCGCCAGCCCGGATCCCGCAATCGCGCGAGCCTCGCCGCCGAGGCCTTGCTCGACGGTGAGGCCGATCTGTTGACCCGGCGCGCCGTCGAGCTGGCGATCGAGGGCGATCCGACCGCACTTAAGCTATGTTTCGAGCGCATCCTCGCGCCCCGCCGCGAGCGCGCTGTGCGCTTCGCGCTGCCGCCGATCGAGAGTGCCGCCGATATTGCCGGGGCGATGGGTGCTATTGCCGCCGCGGTCGCCGAGGGTGCGCTGACCCCGGGCGAAGCGGCCGCCCTCGCGCAAATCGTCGATACTTTTGTGCGGGCGATAGAAACCAGCGATTTCGACCGTCGGCTGCAATTGCTGGAGGCCAATGCGGCGCGCCCGTGAGGCCCAATTGGCGCGGCTGGCGGCGCGCTCGACCGCGGAGGGCGATGCCGCGGCGCAGCACGGCGCGGCGTTGCGGGCGCGCGTCAAGCTCGGCGCCGCACTCCGCGAAGCCCTCGCGCACTCCGGGATCGACCCGGCAACGGTGGCGAGGCTGCGCATCAGCGACGAGGCCGCGCAAGAGCTTGCGGTCGCTGTGGCCCGCGCGGAACGGCCCGCCGCCGCGACACCGCCCGCCGGCGATCGGCAGCCCGACGGCGCTGCCGCACCATTCGAGGCGCGCATCGACGGGCTGGTGCGGCGCTATCGCGATGGACAGGCCATCGACTTTGCTGGCACCTCCCTCGCCGAGGCGCTCGCCTGGTGTCTCGGACGTCTGGCACGCTCCCGTCCGCCGTGACCGGGCCAAATGGGGTGTCGCCGATGCTCGGCTTTTGCTGCTGATTTGCTGCAGAAGGAGCGGCAGGATTGATGGCGATGATCAAAGTAGCGAGGTTTGCGGGTGTCCGAATTGTCTAAGCAGCACTGGTCGGCGGAGCGCTACGCGCAGGCGGCGCATTTTGTCCCGGCGCTCGGCGGGGCGGTGCTCGAATTGCTGGCGCCGATGCCGGGCGAGCACATTCTCGATCTCGGTTGCGGCGATGGCGTTCTGACCGAAAAGATCGCTGCCGCCGGCGCCGCGGTGGTCGCTGTCGACGCCGCCCCGGACATGGTCGCCGCGGCCCGGGCGCGCGGTCTCGACGCCCGGGTCGTGGCCGGTCAGAACCTTGCTTTCGACAGCGAATTCGACGCGGTGTTCTCGAACGCGGCACTGCATTGGATGCGCGCGCCCGAAAAAGTCCTCGCTGGCGTTCATCGGGCGTTGAAGCCCGGCGGCAGGTTTGTCGCCGAAATGGGCGGCCACAACAACACCGCCGCGATCATGGTTGGGCTCCGTGCGGTGCTGGCGCGGCGCGGGATCGAGTGGCAGCGCCTGAGCCCCTGGTGGTTCCCGTCGGCCGCCGCCTATCGCGCGAGGCTCGAAGCCGCCGGGTTCGCAGTCGATGAGATCGGCATTATCCCGCGCCCGACCCCGCTGCCGGCCGGGCTCGAAGCCTGGCTCGACACGTTTGCCGAGGATTTCTTTGGCGCCCTGCCGCCCGCCGACCGCCTGCCGGCCCGCACCGAGGTGGTCGATCTGTTGCGCCCCATTCTGATGGACGAGACCGGCCTCTGGATCGCCGATTACGTCCGCCTGCGGTTTCGCGCCCGGCGCGCCGGCTGAGTGCCGCACGACGTCTCGCTGATCTCGACGATCGCAGTCGGGCTGGCGCTGGCCTTCGCCGGCGGCTTTGCCGCGGTGCGCCTCGGGCTGCCGCCGATCGTCGGCTATCTGTTGGCCGGGGTCGCCAGCGGGCCGTTCACGCCCGGCTTTGTCGCCGACGCCCAGCTGGCGCCGCAGCTCGCCGAGATCGGCGTCATGCTGCTGATGTTTGGCGTCGGCATGCATTTCTCGATCCGAGATCTGGTCGCCGTCCACCGCATAGCGCTGCCGGGGGCGGTGGCGCAGATCGCCGTCGCCACCTTGCTCGGGATCGGCACCGCCCATTTATGGGGCTGGAATTTTGGCGCCGGCCTGGTTCTGGGGCTGTCATTGTCGGTCGCGAGCACCGTCGTGCTGCTGCGCACCCTCGAAGAGCGCGGCTTGCTCGGTCTGGCCGATGGCCGGATCGCGGTCGGTTGGCTGATCGTCGAGGATCTGCTGACGGTCGCCGCACTGGTCGCGCTGCCGGCGCTGGCGCCCTCGCTCGGCGGCAGCGGCGCGGCCGTCCCCGGCAATCTCGTGCTGCCGTTGGCACTGACCTTTGCCAAGGTCGCGGGTTTTGTGGCGGTGATGCTGATTGTCGGCACACGGCTGTTGCCGTGGCTGCTCGACCAGGTGGTGCGCACCGGGTCGCGCGAGCTCTTCACCCTGGCGGTGATCGCCGCGGCGCTCGGGATCGCCTATGGCGGGGCCGCGCTGTTCGGCTCCGCCCCGCTCGGCGCCTTCCTCGCCGGGATCGTGGTCAGCGAAAGCGACCACAGCCACCGCGCCTCCGAGCAGGCAAAACCGCTCGAAGACGCGTTTACGGTGCTGTTTTTTCTGTCTGTCGGCATGCTGTTCGACCCCGGCATCCTGATCCGCCACCCATTGCAGGTGCTGGCCGTCCTGGCCATCGTCATGCTGGGAAAGTCAGCCGCCGCCTTCTTCCTCGTCCGGGTCGCCGGCTACCCGACGATGACCGCCGTGACCGTGTCGGCGAGCCTCGCGCAGATCGGCGAGTTCTCGTTCATCCTGGCCGATCTCGGCACCGCGCACGGCCTGCTGAGCACGGAAGGGCGCAACCTGATCGTCGCCGCGGCGCTCTTCTCGATCACCTTGAACCCGCTCGCGTTCAGCGCCGCCGCGGCCCTGCGCCGGCGCTTCGAGCGCGCCGCGCCCGCCTGAACGCGCAGCGTCGGTTGGGCAGGTGCCGGCGTGCGCCTCGGCGGGCGTTGTCAGCGCGGCATCAGCCGTGCCAGCGCATAGCCCCCGGCGGCGGCGATCAGCAAGGCCGGGATCGGGTGCGCCGCAGCGGTTTCGCTCAAATAGCGCCCCCACTCGGAGCCGCGCTTCGACAGATCTTGCAACGCCTCGCTGCCCTGCTGCGCCGCCTGGTTTATCCTGGTGCCGGCTTCGGCGCTGGCGGCGCGGGCCCGATCGGCAACTGCGCGTGCGGTTTCTGCCGCATCGGCGACGCTCGCCGCCGCCTTGTCGCCCATCTCCTTCAGCTTCGCGTTTGCATCGCCCGCCCACTGAGTGGCGCTGTCGGCCGCCGATTGTCCGTCCATCTGATGTCGCTCCAATTGCTGGGAAAACTCAAGGCACAAACAACGCGCGCAGGAATTAGGTCCAATTATTGTGCGGGCGCCGGGTTCGCGGGCCCGAACCAGCGTCGAGCTCTTGATCGGGATCGCCATTGGAAGAGCCCCACGCGAGGCTGAACCAGCGGCCTTTTTTGGGAACCGCCCGCGAACGTTCTTGTTTCCCCAGTAAATGGCCCGTGAGATCGCCCGGCCGAGGCCGCCCGCGTGATCTCCTAAGCTGTTGCCAACTGCCATTTTGATGAGGAGTCAAATCATGGGCCGGGGGATTTTGCTGTGGCTGCTGGGAATTCCGATCCCGATCATTATCATTCTGTTTCTGTTTCACGTCATTTGAGAAGTTTTCGGAACCGGAGAAAAGGGCGCGACGTTTGCCGACGTTCGCGTCACATTACAGGAGAAAACCCTTGAAGACCTCCACCCTGACCGCGGCCGCGGCGGCGATCCTGATGGCCACCGCACCGCTTGCCTTTGCCCAGACCAGCGCCGAGCGTCACAGCAACATCGGGATGACTAACCCGACGGGCCATGCGATTCAAAGCAATCAGTTTCGCGCCAGCAAGATGATTGGCAGCGATGTCTACGACGTGCACAACCAGAACATCGGCTCGGTCAAGGATCTTGATCATCGATCGTGACGGGCGCGTCGCGGCCGCGGTCGTTGCCGTCGGCGGCGGTTTTCTCGACAGCAACGGAAAGAATGTCGCGGTGCCGCTGAGCGACATCAAGTCCGACAACAACCGGCTGACCTTGAACATGACCAAAGATCAGCTTAAGCAGGCGCAGGCCTATGATATGACCAACAACAACACCGGGGCGGGCACCACCACCTCGCCGGTGACGGGCGGTCATCTCGGCTCGGCCAGCGGCACCAACCGTTAGGCCTCACCGGCGCAGTTCCGCGGCGGGCCGGCGCATATGCCGCTGCGCCCGCCGTTTTCTTCTGGCGGATTGCTCGGGCCGCAGGCCCACGCTATAACCGGCGCCGGCTATGAGGGCGGCGGCATGAAGCAGGGAATTCACCCCGATTACCATGAGATCACGGTCGTGATGACCGACGGCACCACCTATCAGACCCGTTCGACCTACGGGAAGGCGGGTGACACCTTGCGGCTCGACATCGATTCGAAGTCGCACCCGGCCTGGACCGGCGGGCAGCAGCGCCTGGTCGACAGCGGCGGCCAGTTGGCCCGCTTCAACAAGCGCTTCCAGGGTTTCGGCCTCAAATCCTGACCCGAATGAACAGCCTCGAGCGATAGGAAATCATCGCCCCCGCGCAAGCGGGGGTCCAGGGTCGAGCGCTCCGGCCCTGGCCCCCTGGATTCCCGCTTTCGCGGGAACGACGATGAAGATCGGTAAGCTGCTGAACCGACGAATTCATTTCGAAGCGGCCTGAGCATCCTCCATATCGAGCGGCACCGGTTTTGACCGTTCTCAGCGGCGTGATGCCCCTTGACCGGGCTGGGCGAAACACTATCTCAGTTGCGTGCGATCGCCGCTTCGGGATCGCACGGCAGGAATGGCACCCGGCACGCATGCGGGTGCTTGATCCATGTTGCTCAATGGAGGATGTGGTTATGGACCGTTTTGATTTCGCGCCGCTGTTCCGTTCGACGATTGGCTTTGACCGTCTGACCCGGCTGGTCGACGCGGCGAGCCGGGTTGACAGCGCTGCCCTCTCCTACCCGCCCTACAACATCGAAAAGACTGGCGAGGACGCCTATCGCCTGACCATGGCGGTGGCCGGCTTTGCGCCGGACGAGGTCGATGTGACGGTTCACGAGAACTCGCTCTTGGTGACCGGCAAGGCGAAAAAGGAAGAGGATGAGGGCCGCTATCTGCACCGCGGCATCGCCCGGCGCGCCTTTGAGCGCCGCTTCAGCCTCGCCGACCATATCAAGATCGTCGGTGCCAGCCTCGACAACGGCATGCTGCATGTCGATCTGGTGCGCGAGGTGCCCGAGGCGGCCAAGCCGCGCAAGATCGAGATCACCAGCGGCCAGCCGCAGATGGTGGAGCAGAAAGAGGCCGCTTGAGCGGCTACCCGGCGCTAAGCCGTCATTTGCCGCAAGCAACGAAACTACGCCCCCGGGCCATCCCGGGGGCTTCTTTTACGTGCATGGCGTGGAGCTCAGTACCAGCCGCGCCATTTGAGCCATAGCAGCGGCAGGATCGCGCTCAGCGCGATGACCGCCAGCCCGTAAGGGTAGCCCCAGGCCCAGCCGAGCTCGGGCATGCCCTTGAAATTCATGCCATAGATGCTGGCGATCAGGGTGGGCGGGATGCCGACCACCGAAACGATCGTCAACACCTTGATGATGTTATTCTGCTCGACATTGATCAGCCCCAGGGTGGCGTCGAGCAGCAGCTGAACCGAATCGACCAGATGCGCGTCGTAATCGCTGAGCGAGACAACGTCCTGGCGCAAGGTATCGAGCCGCCGCTTGACTTCGTCCGGCAGCCACGCCGCGGCGGTGTTCGACAAAAAGGGCACGATCCGGCCGATCCCGTGCAGGCTGTCGCGGATCTTCGAGGCGAGGTCGCCGCTGTGCCCGACGCGGCGCAGGATGAGGCGCAGATCGGCGCTTTCGCGCGCCGGCGGGCGGTGGCGTTGCAGCGGCTGCGTGACCGGTTCCCGAAACAGGCGATGCGACAGGCTGTCGAGCTCGGCGGCGGTCTGCTCGAGGATGTCGGCGAGGCGATCGGCGATCGCATCCAAGAGCTCGATCAGCACCGCAGCGCTGCTCAGCTCCTCGCTGTCGGCGGCAAGCTCGCGGGTGATGAAGTTGGTGAACGGGGTCAGCTCCTCGAACCGCACCGTGACCAGCTGCTTGGGGCTCAGCACAAAGCCGACCGGGGTGGTCAGCGGCTGATCGGCATCCGAGCGGTGGATCAACGGCGCGCTCAGATAGAGCGCTCCGTTGCGCGCGCGTAGCCGGCTCGAGCTTTCGATCTCGCTGAGCGCCTCAAAGCTCGGCACCTCAAGACCGGTGGTGCGCCTGACAAACGCGATTTCCTCGGGCTCGGGCCGAATGAGGTCGAGCCACAAGGTTCCTGGCGGCAGCGACCCGCCTGCAAGATCCGAGGGATGTTCGCCCTGCCCGGTCCGGCTGCTATAAAGGGTCAGCATGGGCGGCAGCTTACATGCTCGAAGAGTGGCGCGCAGGTTTCCCGCGCCGGGCGACGCTCGACGGTCGGACAAGCCGGGCGCGCGGCAACGGAACAGGGAGGGGTCGATGCGTTTTGTCGCGGCAGCCACGGCGCTGGCCTTGGCGCTTTTTGCGGCGGGGTCGGCGCGCGCCGCCGAGCCCTATCACCTGCGCATCGGCTGGGTGGTGGCGCCGGCGGATCTGGTGACGCTGATGTTCTTGAAGCCCGGGCTCGCAACCCATGCCGGCAAGACCTATGTGCCCGACCTGATCCATTTTGCCGGCACGCCGACGGCGATGACGGCCCTCGCCTCGGGCGAGATCGATTGCGCCGCCCTCGCCTACTCGACCTTTGCCCTCGGCGTCGAAAACGCCCGGATGCAGGATTTGCGGATCATCGCCGGCGTCTTCCAGGACGGGGTCCCCGGCTACCACACCAATGATTTCGACGTCCGCGACGACAGCCCGATCCATACCGTGGCCGATCTGAAAGGTAAAATTCTGGCATCGAACCAGACCGGCAGCGCGGTTGACATGGCGCTGCGCGCGATGCTGGCCGAGCATCACCTCGAGGACAAGCGCGACGTGACCATCATCGAGGCGCCGTTTCCAGCGCAACAGGCGATGCTCAAGGAGCACAAGGTCGATCTGATCACCGCCGTCGCACCGTGGGGCTTCAACCCGGAGCTGCGTGCGTTTGCCCGCCCGTTGTTCACCCAGGCGCAGGCGGTGGGCCGCACCCAGATGATCGTCCGGGTGATGCGCGCGGGGGCCTTGCAGGCGCATCATGCCGCCGTCGTCGACTTTCTCGAGGATTACCTGCGTACCCTCCACTACCTGCTCGACCCGGCGCATCACCAGGAGGCGATCGCGCTGATCGCCCAACGGACCAAGCAGCCGGCCTCGCTTTATCAAAGCTGGGCCTTCACCAAGAAGGACTATTATCGCGATCCGGAGGCGCAGCCCGATTTGAAAGCGCTGCAAGCCAATATCGATCTGCAGCACAAGCTCGGCTTCTTGCGCTCCAGTCTCGACGTCGAGAAGTACGCGGATTTGAGCCTGGCCAAAGAGGCTGCCAAGCGTCTCGGCGCGGCGGCAACGCAATGATAAGCTCGGCGCAGGTGCGCGGACTGCCTTGCGGTGCAGTGGCCTCGCCCTCGGCGGCCCAACGAATGCGGGCCGCGCCCGGCCGGATTTTTGCTATGAATGGCCGGCTGATACCGGCGCACCGAGCAGATGGGAGGAGACCATGGGCGAAATTCTCGGCATCGGGGTCACCCATTTTCCGGGATTGATGCTGCCCGACAGAGCGAACGGGTGCCGGCGGAGCTGACAGACCCGGCGCGCTGGCCCGAGCCGCTGCGCCACGAGCTGGCCGCCAACCAGGATGGCGCTGCCGCGGCCGAGCGCCGCCGTACGGAGGTCATCGTGCTTGAGGACGGCGGGCTGCACATAAAGCGGCTTCCGTCTGTCGATGCATCTCTTTCGCAAGGCAAGGGCCGCGTCGCGGTGGCTATCCGCTCGGCTCTCGCCGCTTAATCGGCGCACCATGCTGCGCGGAGGAACGCTCCCCTTTCGGCAGGTGGTATTACTGCATCCGGCTTGCGAGGTTCGCCAGGATCCAGATCGTGCCGCCGACCATGAAGAACAATAGGAGGCTTGAAAACAGGATCAGGTGCAGGTCGTCCATGTTCTGCCGCGGCGGGTTGATGCGCAGGAAACAGCGGAAATGCACGATCGCCTGAAGGATCGCGCATCCGCCGATGGCAAGATAGAGACCCGACGGCGCCATCGCCGACCAGTAGACGAGCCCGAACGGGACGAGGGTCAGCACCAGCGCCAGCGCGTATCCGACGATATAGGTGTGCAGCTCTTGCTTGTATTCTTTCTCCGTGTCCGATGGCAGCGCGCCGCTCATGCAAGCCCTCCGAGATAGACGACAGAGAAGATCGCGATCCATACGATATCGAGGAAGTGCCAGAATAGGCCGAGCCGCAGCAGCCCAAGCTTCACTTCCGAGTCGACGCCGTAGCGCCTGATCTGCCCGATGAGGGCGAGCATCCAGATGCAGCCCATCGTGACGTGCAGTCCATGCAACGGAACAAGCGCGAAGAATGACGACAGGAAGCCGCTGCGCGTCGGCCCGCCGCCTTTCGCGAACATCGACAGGAGGTCGTGTATCTCGAGTCCGAGAAAGATGGCCGCCAGGCCCAGCGTTAGGCCGAGCCACATCAGCATCGGGCCGGAACGCTCGTAGTGCTTCAGCGACAGCAGCGACATGGCGAACGTGAAGCTGCTCGACAGTAGGACGAGGGTCTCGCCGAAGGCGCTGCGGATGTCGTAGAGGTCGTGCGGTCCCGGACCTCCCGCCGTCGCCTGACGCATGGACGCATAGGTCGCGAACAGCACCCCGAACACAATGGCGTCGCTCATCAGGAAGATCCAGAAGCCGAAGGTCGTCTCCTCGGCCTGCTCGTCGGCATCCTGATGGGCGGGCCCGAGATTGATGCCGGGGTGCTTGAGGGGCGCCTCGCTCACTCGGCCGCATCCCTTAGGGGATGGGCGGCAAGTCCGGCATTGGCCGGCACCGCCTCCTCGTTTCGTGACACCGGCCGCGCCGCCGCGACCACGTCGAGCCAGCGCCGATGGGCATCCGCCACCTCGCGCGCTGGGACGACAAACTCCACGTCGCGCGCAAAGCCTCGGCCGATTGCCGCTGCGACAACGGCACACAATCCGAGCACGGCCAGCCACCACATGTCCCAGACCAGCCCAAAGGCGATGAACGCGCCGGTGATGCACGCGATCATGCCCATCGCGCTGTTCTTCGCCATTACGATGTCATCGTATTCCGGAGGAATGCGATAGGCGGCGCCGGTCTCCTTCGCGTGGGTGAACGTGTCGATCGAGGTCACCATGGGCAGGACGGCGAAGTTGTATGCCGGCGGCGGCGCCGCGATCGACCATTCGAGGCTGCGCCCGTCCCACGGATCGCCGGCGGGCACGGCATAGGGCACCCGCCTGCGCACCGACACCACAAGCTGGACAACCATGCTGGCCAGCGCGACGAGAACGAGCACGGCACCTATCAGCGCGACCACCATGAAAGGCTGGAATGTCGGGTCGAAATAGGCAAGGTGGCGCCGCGGATAGCCGAGCAAGCCCAGTCCGTAGAGCGGGAAGAACGCGAGCACGAAGCCACCGATCCAGCAGACCGCCGCGATCAGGCCCCATCGCTCGTCGAGCCTGAAACCAAAAGCCTTTGGGAACCAGAAATGATAGCCGGCGAGCATGCCGAAGAGCGTGCCCGGCACCAGCACATTGTGGAAATGGGCCACCAGGAACTGGGTGTTATGGACCTGGTAGTCGATGCCCGGTTGGGCAAGGATGATGCCCGACATCCCGCCAAGGGTGAACAGGATCGCGAACGCCAGCGAATAGAGGAGCGGCGTGCGGACACGAACGCGCCCACGATACATCGTCAGCATCCAATCATAGATCTTCACGCCGGTCGGGATGCCGATCAGCATCGTCGCGATGCCGAAGACGGTATTGACGGATGGGCTCTGGCCCATCGTGAAGAAATGGTGCAGCCAGACGGTGAAAGAGAGCGACGCGATCGCCATAATGGCGAGCACCAGCGAGAGATAGCCGTAGAGCGCCTTGCCGGAGAAGGTCGAGAACACCTCCGAATAGACGCCGAAGGCCGGTATGATCACGATATAGACCTCGGGGTGGCCGAATAGCCAGAAGATATTGATATAGTTCATCAAATTGCCGCCGAAACCGTTCGTGAAGAAGTGGAAGCCGAGATACCGGTCGAGGGCCAGCAGCAGGGTGGCGACCGTCAGCGGCGGCATGGCGAACACCATCATGATGCTGGTGCAGACGGCGGCCCAGGTGAACAGCGGCATGCGCAGGAAGCGCATCCCCGGCGCCCGCTTCTTGTAGATGGTCACGGCGAAGTTGATCCCGGTCAGCATCGTGCCGATGGACGTCAGGGTGAGCGCCCAGATCCAATAGTCGACGCCGGGGCCCGGATTGAAGCTCGCCTCGGTATAAGGCGGATAGCCGCTCCACCCCCCAGTTGAAAACTTGCCGACAACCAGCGAGATCATGACGATCATAGCGCCGGCGGCCGTAAGCCCGAGGCTGATCGAGTTCATGACCGGGAAGGAGACGTCGCGCGCGCCGATCTGCAGTGGCATGACGTAGTTGATCAGCCCGGTGAGGAACGGCATCGCCATGAAGAAGATCATGATCGTGCCGTGGGTGGTGAAGAGCTCCCCGAAATGCTCCGTCGATAGGAATCCGCCGCCGAGGCCGAAGGCCATCTGGGTCCGCATCAGGCCCGCCTCGATCAGCGCCCGCGCCAGCATGACGAACGCGATGACGATGTACATGATGCCGATCCGCTTGTGATCGACGCTGGTCAGCCATTCCGACCACAGCACCTTCCACTTGCCGAACCACGTAATAAGAAAGATCGTGACGGCGGCGGCCAGCAGGACGATGCAGGCCGCGGTGGTGGCGATGGAGCCGTTGACGAGATGCGACTTCGTCGGATCCCGCAGCATTTCCCAGAACGGGAGGCTTCCGGCATTCAGTCGCCCGAAGATGATGTGCATGATCGACATGCGGGCTACTGTCCTTTCGCGCGCGCGGGCATCACCTGACCAGCCGAGCCCATAAAGGATTGCACGACGTCGTCGAAGAGGTTCGACGACACGTCGGCGAACAAGAGCGGTCTGTCCACGCCTGCCTTGGCGCCGAGCGACGCGCGCGTCTGGCTCAACGTGCTTCTCTGCGCCACCGCCTTGTACGCCTTGTCTGACAGCGGAATGCCCGTGGTCTGGACGCGCTTCACCCACGCCGTGAAGTCGGCGGGTGTCATGGCCTTGGCGGTAAAATCCTGCTGATAAAAGCCATGGCCATTGTATTGCGTGTTCTCACCGCGGAAGCTGCCGGGTGCGTTCGCCAGAAGATGTAGCTTCGTGACCATGCCCGGCATCGCATAGATCTGGCTGCCGAGCGCCGGGATGAAGAACGACTGCATCACGGTGTCGGACGTCAGCACGATGGCCAGCGGCCGTTCGGCGGGGAAAGCAAACTCGCCGATGCTTGCGATGTTGAACTGCGGGTATATGAACAGCCACTTCCAGTCGTAGCCGACGACTTCGACCCGGAGCGGGGGGGCGGCCGAGGAAGCGATTGGTGCGTAGGGGTCAAGCTGCTTGGTGTTCTGGTGTAGCCAGACCCCAAGCACGATCACGATCGCGAACGGCACCCCCCATACGAGAAACTCGAGCGGGCGGTAGAACGTCCAATGCGGCGTGTAACGTGCCGATCCGTTCAGGCGATAGCGCCAGACGACGATCGGTGTCAGCACCAGCACCGGCAGGACGACGATCAGAAGCAGCAGCGCCACGTCGATGAGGTGCGCGCGCTGCGCTGCCGCAATGGGGCCCTGCGGGTCGAGAAAGGTCAGGAACGGGGAGGCGGTGGCGGACCTGAACGGCGGTGGAGAAACCGCGCGGCTGCAGCCTTCGAGCCCCACGACCACGACCCAGGAGGCAAGTCTTGCGCAGCCCCGCATTTCTCCCTCGTCACACCGAGCCACGGGTCCGGCCCTCGGCCGGCCAAGGCGCACGATCTTCGGCGGCGTCGCTACCCCCAATCACCCGGCGCCGGCCTGCTGCTTTTTGTCGAGGATGCGCTGGTGCAGGTTGCGCACGATCATATCGGTCAGTCGTTCATTATGCATGAACAAGCGCTGACCGATCGGATAGGGGTCCTGCTTCTCGACCTCGATCGGCCCGCGCAACGCTTCGTCGGCGCTGACCCCGCGATCGACAAAGCGCTCGACATAGCCGACCCAGTTCTCGACGATCTGGCCCTGCTCCTTCAGATAGGCCTTGGTGCACGGGTCGCCATGCCCCGGCACGATCAGCTCGACATCGAGCGCCGCGATGCTATCGAGCGCCGCCAGCCACTCCCACGGGTCGCATTCCTGCAGCCAGCTGCGGCATTTGTAAAAGACGTTGTCGCCGGTAAAGACCACCCCCTCCTCGGGCACGTGGACCGAGGTCTGCGGCGCCGTGTGGCCCGGCATATGGATGATGTTGAAGGTGTGGTTGCCCAGATGCAGGGTCAGCGTGTCGTCGAAGGTCAGGGTCGGCGGGTTGGCGGCCGGAAAATCCGGGTGGCCGACCAGCCACACGCTGTCGGGGTCGGTTTCCTTGAACCGTTCGCGCTTCTCGTCGAGCGAGCCGAACGCGTAGAGATAGCGCTCAAAGCATTCTTGAAGCTTTTGCTGGCCGACGATCTTGGTGTTGGTGAAATAGGCGTTGCCGGAGATGTGGTCGCCATGCGGCTCGGTGTTGATCAGGTAGCGGATCGGCGCCTTGTCCTCCATCCGCTCGCGCCAGCGCACCGCGTCGATCGGCTGCTGCGGCGAATCGATCATCACATAGCCGTCGCTGGTCTCGATAAAGCTCGGATTGCAGCCGGCGAAATAGATTTCGGTGAACGAATTCGGTCCGACCCTGCGCATGGCTCGCCTCCCTCGATGCGGGTTCCGGCGATTGTCTCCGATCGATCTGAGCGGCACAAGGCAGGGCAGGATTGCCCCCCGGGATTGCCCCCCGCCGCGCGCCGGCCATCTAGCCGTCGGCGGCGGCGGAGCGGGCGGGGCCGCGCATTGAGAGGGGCAGCCTGAACGGGTGGATCAGCTGTCCGGGAAGCGAGCGCGGCAATTCTCCCTCGATGCCGTAGGCCGTCGGCCAGGCCTTGCGCGGCAGATGGTAGGTCCCGAAGAGCCAATCGATCATCGGCAGCATCGAGGCAAAGTTGCGGTCGCGCGGCTCGGCCAATGTGTGGTGCCAATGATGAAAGGCCGGGGTCGAGATCAGCCATTCGAGCGGGCCCAGCCGCAGGCGCAGATTGGCATGGATCAGAAAGCCCCACATCGTGATGGCGAGCACCAGCAGGGCCGAGATCAGCCCGCCCGATGGAGTAAGCGGGGTGGCGATCCCGAGGGCGTAGACCGGGACGAGACCGCATAAGCGGATGAACGCATTGTCGATCGGATGGGCGCGGGCGCTGATCAGAAAGTAGAGCTGCGTCGGATTGTGATGAACGGAATGGAAGCGCCATAGCAGCGGAATCTCGTGCGACCAGCGATGGCCCCAATAAAAGCCGATCTCGCCCACCACCAGTGCTGCTGCCGCGCGCCCCCAGAGCGGCAGGGATGCGGCCGCCGCCTGAACCCGCCACGGCACAACCGCGTGCGCGCCCAGCGCCGCCAGCCCGAGCGGCAGCGAGAGCAGCAGGCCCGGCACCAGCCCGCTGATCAGATAAAAGCCGATATCGCCGGCAAAGCTTTTGCAGAAGATGTTTCGCCGATTGACGGCGAACAGCCGCTCGAATGGCAGGAACACGACGCACAGCAGCAGCAGCCAGACAACCAGCCGGAGCAAGCTGAGCAGCAACGCGTCGAATTGGTGAAGGTGGAGCAATGACGGCACGGAGGCCTCCTGATCGGCCATGGCGCGGCGAGGAGCGGTTGATGCGCCCGAGCGGGACCGAGCCCACCCGGACGCATCGTCCAATCGGCAGATCAGGCTGCGGCGCCGCCCTGCTTCGCGCGTCGGCGCATCATGACCGCGCCGAGGCCGAGCAGCCCGACGCCGAGCACCGACAAGGTCGCCGGCTCCGGCACCACCGGGGTCGTGTTGACGCCTTCGAGAAACACCGTCGGCGGCAGATTGGTCGTGCTGCCATTGTCACCCCAGGCGAGGAATGTCAGCACCGCGCTACCGTTGGTCAGGTTCGCGGCCGTTGGCGTGAAGCTTAGATTGACGGAATTCCAGTCAACATTCATCTCAGATGGGGTGGTCATCAGCGTCGACGCCTCTTCTTCATCTCCGTTCGGGTTGACGACAGAGCAGGGATTGGTCGTGCAGTTCACACTGATGTCGCCCTGACCCAGGAACACCAGCCACTGCTCGTGCGTGAGGCCAGAATATGTATTCTGTTGCCCGGCCGCTTGCTGGAACTGAAGGGTGTAGGTCGTGTTCGCCGTCAGCCCGTTAATGGTCTGGTAGATCGTGCTCTCGTATTCCGGATTGCCGTCCGCCTGATAGAAGTTGGTGCCCGCAGGGACAGTGTTCGAAAAACCGGGATTGGTATAAACACCGTAAATGTTGCCGGTATCGCTGCTGGAATAGCCTTCAGAACCCTGGGTGCCAACATAGATAAGATTGGATTGTTGAGCGGGCGCACCGATGGACCAGTCGTTTGGATTTACCGTGGTGAAGAAATTTTTGGGCTTGCCACCAAACGTCCCGGTGAACTGATTGAAGGCGAGGTTCTGCACTGGCAGCACATCCGCCTGGGCCGAGGCGGCAAGGCCCAGCGACAAGCCGACGGCCGTCAGGCCGAGCGCGGCTGATTTGAAGAACGGCATGAAAAACTCCTTGTCATGTGCGAATGGATCACGTTTTCGAGCGCGCCGCGGCCGGCAACCCGGCACCGGCACGTCATCGCGCCTCTCGCAATCCGTGTGCCAAATACATATAACTGCTGATTTGGCTTGGTATTCGTGTATAAATTGGTTAAATTTAATGGTACACCGCCGTAAAGTGTAAGCTTCTTCGACAATTCGGGCCTTGCCGATCATCTCTCGCACCTCTCCTCGCGCGGCTTCCAAGCGACGAGAAAGCGAGTAGAATCAATTGGATCGCAGGTTTACGGGAGAACTGCGGAGCACGCTCCTGGCGTCGGCTCCGCCATATCCCTCGTAAAAAAATCCGACAGCGGCCATTCGGGGTGCTGTCGTCTTGCTAACCGACAGCCATGGGCTCGGCGCCGAAAAGCCGGATTCGCGGTTCGACCGGGGCGTGCCGACGCGACCCTTCAGCAGCAGCGGTCCGCAACCGCGCGGCCAACCGCGGAAAAACCCAACTCGAACTCGAATAGCTGGAGGTTCCTCCCACCCCGTGGTATCGGCGCCAAGGTGGCTTGGCGCGTGGGGGGGCCGGGCCGAATGGGGGGCCGCTGCACCAAATGCCGATTTCGAGCCGATCCGGCCAGTTTCATGCGGCAAGGCCGGCCGCCGGCAGCTTTTCTCTGGCTGTTGCTATTGCCGTTGCTGCTGCTCGTCGCCTGTGCCCAGCAAGCCTCGCCGCCTTATGGCGGTAACACCATCATCGGCAACGCCGGATGGGCGCCGACGCATTACTACCCGCCGCCGGGGCCGCCCGAGGACCCCTGGGGCCCGTATATCCACGAGGCCGCGGCGCGCTACGGCGTGCCCGAGCAATGGATCCGCGCGGTCATGCAGCAGGAATCGGGCGGCGAGGAGCAGGCCGTCTCGCCGGTGGGTGCCATGGGGCTGATGCAGGTCATGCCCGAAACCTATGAGGGGCTGCGCGAGCGCTACGGGCTCGGCGCCGACCCTTATGACCCGCACAACAATATTCTGGCCGGCGCCGCCTATATCCGAGAGATGTACGACCAGTTCGGCGCGCCTGGCTTCCTGGCCGCCTACAATGCCGGGCCGGACCGGGTCTCGGGCTATCTCTCCGGCGCCGCCGACCTCCCGGACGAGACCGTCCATTACCTCGCCGCGGTCACGCCAAACCTCGGCGGCAGCGTGCCGCTGTCCGGGCCGTTTTTGACGTATGCCTCGGCGCGGTCGCGGGGCTCGGCCGACTACCGTGCGAGTGTCGCCAGCCTGGCGGCGGGCTGCAATCTGAACCTGGCCTATGATCCGGCCCATCCGTGCACAACGCTGGAGCGCGCGGCGGTCACCTCCGCACCACCCGCGCCCTTGGTCGCACAGCTCGGAGCAGGCGGCTGCAATCTGAACATTGCCTACGACCCGAGCCACCCATGCAGCTCGCTCGGAGCGGCGCCGATAGCGGTGGCCTCCGCCGCGTCGCCGCCCTCGGCGCCGGTCGAGCCGGTGGTAGCCGCTGCGGCCGTTCCGCCGCCGCCCCCGGTACAGGTTGCCGCCGTGTCGCCGCCGGCCCCGGTGCAGGTCGCCGCCGGGTCGCCGCCGCCGCTGCCAGCCAGCCCGCAGGCCGCCCCACCGCCGATGCAATCTGCCCCTGCGCCAGCCGCGCCGCAACTCGCCGCCGCACCGGCCTCGCCGGAGGTGTCGCTCGCCGCCGCGCCGTCGCCGCTTGGACCGGTGGCGGCAGACCAGCGCCGGGGAGCCGGCTGCGACCCGAATCTCGCTTACGATCCGGACCATCCCTGCTCGCCGCCGCCGCCACAACCGGCCGCCTCCTATACTCGATTGGCGTCTGCCGACGAACCGATCGCACCGCCGCCCGCTCGACCGCGAGACGCATCCGCCCGGGGCGGCTCGGCGGCTCACCTGCTCGCGATCCCGGAGCGCGATTGGGCGATCCAGGTCGGCGCCTTCGCCAACCCGCGGCTCGCCCGCGCGGTCGCGGAAAACGCCCGCGCGCAGGCGCCGGGCCAGCTCCGCGCGGCCACCTTGGCGCTGCCGCCGACCCCCAACGCCGGCTCGGTGCTGTATCGCGCGCGCCTCGCCCACCTGTCGGCCAGCGCCGCCTCCGACGCCTGCTGGCAGCTCAACCAGCGCCAACTGCCCTGCGTCGTCGTCCAGCCGAGCCGCACCTGATCGCGCGAGCCGTGACCCCTTTAAGCGAAAGCGCTTCGCTTCTCGCCTCCCCCGGGCTTGACCCGGGGGTCCACGTCTTTGCCGGCAGCTTATGAGAGAAGACGTGGATGCCCGGATCAAGTCCGGGCAAGGGCGAAAATGGAAGCCGGTTCAATTCTAACGGATCAGGCTTTAGCGGCCATCGCTTGCTCTGGCGTTCAACTCGCCGGCGATAAAACGAGCGGCGATGTCATTCGGCCGGGGCCGGCACCACCGGTCGCCGGAACCGAATGCGCGCGCCGCCGGCGAATAAGAGGCTCGCCATCAATAGCGCGGCGACCACCACCAGCACCAGCCGCGGCTGGCCCGAATCGATGATCATGCCGTAGGGCACCGGCATGATGGCGCCGCCCAACGACATGCCCGAGCTGACAAAGCCGAACACCTTGCCGATCTGCCCGGGCGGGGCCGCGTCCTTGACCATCACGTCGCGCGGGGTGCGGCTCGCCCCGGTCATGACGCCGCCGACAAACAAGATGGCGATGGTCGCAAGCTCGGCCATCGGCACGATCCCGACCCATAAGAGGACCGCCGCCGCCCCGGTGGTCAAGGTCACGATAAACGGCAGATGTCGGTTGGTGCGATCGGCAATCCAGCCGCCTAAGAGGACGCCGCAGATCGCCCCGACCATCCACCCGGTCAGCGCCGAGGAGGCGGTTTCGACCGGCATCCCATAGGTGCGATGCAACACCGTGATCAGCCAGGACTGGATGCCGGCCCCGGCCATCGACGACACCATAAAAAAAGCAAAGAACATCATCACCGAACGGCCGAGCAGCAGCCGCGCGCCGGAGAGCGCAGGCTGGCTCCGGCCGCGCGGTTCGCGGCGTTCTTCGAGCAGGATGCCGCTCTGCCACAGGATCATCAGCACGACCGGGATGCCCAACAGCCCGACCAGGCTCAGCGCCCCGCGCCAGCCGATCAGCAAGGTCAAGGCCGCGGTCGCCGGCGGGGCCACCGCAAAACCGATATTGCCGACAAAGGTGTGGAACGCGAAGGAGCGCCCAAGCTTCGCCCGGTCCACCGAGCCGCTGAGGATCGAATAATCGGCCGGGTGAATGACCGAGTTGCCGGCGCCCGACAGCAATGCCAGCCCGACCACCTGCCAGAACGAGGTGGCGAGCCCCATCGCCGCCACCGACAAGGCCATCGTCAGGGTGCCGCCGACCAGAAACGGCCGTGCGCCGTAGCGGTCGACCAGAAACCCCATCGGCGTCTGTAGGAGCGCCGCGGCCCCCGACATCACCGCCATCGTCAGCCCGAGCTCGGCAAAGGACACGTGGAAGCTCTGCTGCCAGGCGATAAACACCGGCGGCAGGCAGAGCTGGTAATAATGCGACAGGAAGTGGCCGGCGCCGAGCAGCGCGTTGACCCTGGTGTCGCGACCGAATGCCGGAAATTTGAGCATTTCCCATCGTGCTACAAACCCGCTCCGCGGTCGAGCGCGAAACCATCGGTTGCCCCGCCTCGCGCGCGCCGCAGGTTTGCCAAAATCGCGCCTCGGCGCCGCACATCGGCCTGGCATCGGCCGGGCGGGCGCGCTTAACTCGTTTCCAGCGTCCGACATACGGTTTGCACTCCCGAACTAGGCAGCAAGCCCTAGTTTTGACGGCCGGAACAGTCGAGCAACACAGGAGGTCACTAATGGCGGCGTACAAGCTGATCTCGGCGGATTCGCACATCGTCGAGCCGCCGGACATGTACTCGGCCCGGATCGAGCCCAAATTCCGCGACCGCGCGCCAAAGATGGAGCGGCGCAAGACCGAGGCCGGCCGCGAGTACGACGCCTGGGTGATCAACGGCGTGCAGGTTGGCACCTTGGGCGCCGTCATGCAGGCCGGGCAGCGGTTCGAGGACCCGTCCCAGATCGATTTTCTCGGGGTTTGGGAAGATGTGCGCAAAGGCGGGTACGACGCGCGCTCGATGATCGTCGAAAACGAGGAGGACGGGGTCTGGGGCTCGTGCTTGCAGCCGAGCCAGGGCCTCTTTTGGTACCGGCTGCCGGACAGCGAATTGCTGACCGAGATCTGCCGCGTCTACAACGACTGGATCGACCGATTTCTGCAAGCCCTATCCGGAGCGGCTGAAGGGCATCGCGATGCTCAACGTCGACGACGTCGAGGTCGGCTGCCGCGAGCTCGAGCGCGCCAAAAAGCTGGGGCTGGTCGGCGCGTTCATCCCGGTGTCGCCATTGCCCGACAGACCCTATCGCGACCCGGTCTACGACCGGCTGTGGGCGACCGCGCAGGACAACGAGATGCCGCTCTTGATGCACATCGCCACCAACCGCGCCGGTGTCCCTGGTTGCGAATTCACGATCAATGTCGGCGAATTGACCGGCGCCGGCCGTTCGACCACCGACCATTGGGTGCGCTATTCGCTGTCGGCGATGGTGTTCGCCGGCGTGTTCGACCGCTTTCCGCGGCTCAAGGTCGGCTCGGTCGAGCACGAGACCGCGTGGATCCCGCACTGGCTGAAGCAGATGGACTTCACCTATCGCGAGCGGCCGGTGTTCACCAAGGGGTGGAAGTCGCAAAGCGGCATGCTGCCCAGCGATTACTGGCAGCGCAACATGTTCGTCGAGTTCATGGAAGACGATCTCGGCGTCGAATTGCGCAAGCATATCGGGGTCGACAACATGCTGTGGGGCAGCGACTTCCCGCATGCCGAATCGACCTGGCCGCAATCGCAGCAGTTTCTCGACCGCATCTTCGACGGCGTGCCGGAGGAGGACCGGCGCAAGATCACCGCCGACAACGCCGCCAAAATGTTCGGCTTTCACCCGAACTAATACCCACAAAGCGACCCCTCACCCCGACCCTCTCCCCGCCGAGCGGGGAGAGGGAGGGACTCGCGTGGCGGGAGGGTGAGCGGTGGCGGTGTTGTCTATGCCGGACGGTTTTGTCGCGGTGGCCAAGGCGTCGGAGCTTGCGCCCGGCCGAATGAAATGGGTCGCGGTCGAGGGCGAGCGGATGGTTCTGGCCAATCTCGACGGCGCCTTCTACGCATTGCGCGACGTGTGTGGGCACAAGAACGCGCCATTGTCGCGCGGCCGGCTGGTCGGCTGCCTGATCGAGTGCCCATTGCATTTCGCGCAGTTCGACATGCGCACCGGCAAGCTCGTCACCGGCCCGGTCTCGACCGACATCCCGGTCTACGAGGTCCGGGTCGACGGCGACACGGTCTATCTCAGGCGCTAAAGCCGGCCCGTATAGAGAGGCGGCTTGGCGCTGCAGCGGGCAGGCCAGCGCTTCCCCCGAGTTCCTCTACGCGCCCATCCCGGCGAAGGCGCTTGTGAAGAAATCGTTTTCTCTGAAAAAGTCATTCCGGGGTGGTCCGAAGGGCCGAGCCCGGAACCCAAGAACACCGCATTTCCAATAGATGTGCCGTCCGGTGTTCATGGGTTCCGGGCTCGCGGGCTGCGCCCCCGCCCCGGAATGACGAATATTTTGGGATTTCTTCACACGCTCGAAGGCCGGGACCCATGCCGGCCATGGCCACCGGCTTGCGCCGGTGTGAAGAGGAGAGCTGATGGGGTCAGACCCCCGGGTACCAGTATTGCTCGATTTCGTTGGTGTAGGCCCGGTCCGACCAGTCAGGCGTCGTGTCCGAGGCGTAGCGCGGGGCGTTCGCCAGCCTAGCCTGGTCGATATCGACGACATAGCCGGCGACATGCGTGCCGTAATTCAGCGCCTTCCACGGCAATGGCACCCAGTTTTCGCCGATGCCGAAAAGGCCGCCGAACGAGGCGATGGCGTAGGCCACCTGGCCCGTATATTTGTCGATCATCAAATGATGGACGCGGCCGAGATGGTTGCCGTTGCGGTCATAGACCGCAGTGCCCTCGACCTTGTCCGAAGCGATCAGCCGTTCGGTTTCCTCGGTCGCAAGCCCGCGCTCGCCGACATTCGTCGTATAGTTCATCTCGCCGCCTCCGGATGAGCCGCAGATGAACCGGAAACAGATGCTCTGCCGCTGGGTTCCGCGCCGGCAGTGTGGTTGCCGGATGACACCCCTCAGCGGTGCCTGGTCAGCAATGTCCCTCCACCGACCGCCGCGGCGTCGCGCTGCGCCGGCTGCGAGTAAGTCAGTTCTGAGGCGGGGTCAGTCGATCCGCTTGGCGTACACACCCTGAAAGGTGATGTTGCAGCCGGGAACGTCAAAGAAGTTGGTAATCTTGCCGGTGATCGTGATGACCGGCGTCGAAGTCGTCACGGAAGCGGGCGTTATCGTGAGACTATAGGTTCCCGGACCTTCGATAAATCTGCCGCGACCATCCACTCCCAGAATTTCGTCATTCCCGGTCCCATGCATCTGCCGCGCTGACAACTCGCTCAAATTCTCAAGCGTGATCGCGGCGCGCAGAAATACGAAGGCAAGGTAAGTGTTGCTGTCCTTGCTCAGGATCTTTGGGCGGAAAACGGAGACTTGCGCGTCGCTCACCGCAGCACCGCCGACACCCGCGCATTGCGCGCTGGTCGAGCCGGTGGTGGTGGCAATTCCTTGCCACGCAGCCTGGGTGTCCAGCGCAAAGCTCGGGCTAGGCAGCAACGTCAGCGCCAGCGCTGCGCCCCCTGCCGCCATTGCCGCGAGGCGAGGTGTGCGCGAGGTTTTCGTAACCGTGTCCTTGGGCATGTTCTCGCTCTCCCGAATTTCAGACCGCGTTAGACGGGGCGGGCCGACGAGTTTGTTAACTATTTGACGGCCCCCGGTACAAGCAGATAAAGATACATCCCTATTGATGATTATAGATCTTCCGGGAGTGCTTTACAACCGAATTTTGCGATTTGCTCCAAGCCGCCTTTCACCGCGATCCTGCCAGTCTTGTCTCGGCATTGCACCGAGCATCTCGCGCGCGGCTCACCCAGCGCCCTGCGGGCGGTGGCGCTTGACGGCTTCGGGGTTGGTCGAATCGGCGCCCATATAGACGCCGCGCTCCCATTGGCGCTTTAAGGGGTCTGCGACCTTCAACGCCATATGGCCGATATGCTGGATCTCGATCTCGACGGTCTCGCCGTCCTGCAGGGCGCCAAGCCCCTCGTGGTTGGTGCCGCAGGCGATCAGGTCGCCGCTGTTCAATGTCATCACCGTCGAGGCGAACTCGATTAGCTCGGGCACCCGGTGCTCCATGTCATCGGTGTTGTAGTGGTGGCGCAACTGGCCGTCGTTCCAGAAGCGCACGACGACATCGTTCGGCTCGGGGATCTCGTCGGCGGTGGCGATGCACGGCCCGATCGGCGCGAACGTGTCGAACGATTTGCCGAGCCAGCTGCCGGCTTTCCAGGTCCGCCTGCCCTCGCCGCGCGCCGATACGTCGATCAGCCCGGTATAGCCGAACACGGCCTTCCGCCAATCCGCCTGCCTGACCATCTTGGCCGGCCCCTTGATGACCAGCGCCAGCTCGGCCTCGTGCATGAAGATCCACGGCTCGGTCATCTCGGGCAGCCGGATTGTGTCGCCGGGCCCGACCACCGCCTCGGGGTTCTTCAGGAACATGTTTAAGGGGCGCGCCTCGCGCTGCGCGTGCTCCCAGTAATTGGCGATGCAGCACAGGATTTTGCCCGGCCGCGGCAACGGCGCGCGCAGCCGCACCGAAGAAAGCGGCGCCGCCTCGCCTTCGGCGGCAAGCTTTTCCAGGCTCGGCCGCAGCCGCTCGAACCCGTCGATCAAATTCTGCATCGTCAATTGCGGGGTGTGGCCCCGCTCGACCGCGCCGGCGAGGCTGACCACCCCGCGCTCGGTCAACAGCCCCGGCGCCGCTTCGCTCTGCCCGGAAGCCTCGAACAGCACCAATTTCATGATCTCCTCCCCGAGCTCCAATTCGGAACCGAGATTAGCGGCTCGGGCGCATGGCAACCATCGCCATTCTCCGGGTTGACGCCGCGCGAGCCGCGGGCCGAACCTTTCCCGGTCACGATGGAACGGGGAGAGCGATGGAAATTCGCCGCATGGGTCCGCAGATCGGCGTCGAGGTGACCGGGGTCGATGTCAAGACGCTCGACGAGGCGGGTTTTGCGCCGATCTACCGGGCCTGGCTCGACTACAACGTCATGGTGGTGCGCGACCAGGATCTCTCGATCCCCGACTTTGTGCGCTACAGCCGCCGCTTTGGCCCGGTCGTGCCGCACCCGTCGAAATCGACGCGCCACCCCGACCACCCCGAAATCACCATGCTCGGCGTCGACAAATTCGATGCCGAGGGCAAATTGCGCGACGAGATCTATCGCCGCGGCGCCGAGGGCTGGCATACCGACGGCGCCTACAACCAGGCGCCGTTCAAGGCGACCCAGCTTTATGCGCTGGCGGTGCCGAGCCGCGGCGGCAACACCTTGTTCGCCAACGCCTATGCCGCCTATGACGCTCTGCCGCAACGGCTCAAGGAGCGGCTCGACGGGGTGACCGGCGCCTTCGCCTATGCCGGGCGGCGTGGCAAGTCGCGGCTCTTAAACCCGGAGGACCAGGACTGGACGCCGGTGCTCCACCGGGTTATCCGGACCCACCCCGAGACCGGGCGCAAATCGCTCTATTTCGACCCGGGCAAGATCTGTTACCTCGTCGGCCTCGACGAGGCGGAAAGCGACCAGCTGATCGCCGAGCTCAAGGAACGCATGATCACCCCCGACGCCCAGTACCATCATGTCTGGCGCAAGGGCGACATCGTGATTTGGGACAATCGCTGCTCGTATCATAAGGCCGCCGGCGACTACCCGCCCGAGGAGGACCGCATCCACTGGCGCGTCTCGATCAACGATTTCGGCGTCGCCGCCCGCGAAGCAGCCGACTAATCTAGCAGCGGCGAGCACCGAAACCGTGGCGTTCGCAGCCAAGCTCGCCACAAAGAGCCGCCGCGCCTGAACCCGACCGAGGGTCCGCCTATCCGGCGGCGATCGCGCTTGGGGCAGGCTTGGCGAAGCGGTCGGCGAGATGCCGGGCGACGCGCGGGCTGACAAAATGCGAGATTTCGCCGCCCAATGCGCCGATCTCCTTGACAAAGCGTGACGAGATGAACTGGTAGCGGTCCGAGGCCATCAAAAAGACCGTTTCGATCTGCGGGTTGAGCCGCGCGTTCATGCCGGCCATCTGGAACTCGTACTCGAAATCCGACACCGCGCGCAGCCCGCGGATGATCACCCCCGCCCCGACCAATTCGGCAAAGCTCATCAACAGCGTGTCAAAGGCGCGCACCTCGATCCTGTCGGCGTCGCCATTTTCGAGATGGGCCACCTCGTCGCGCACGATCTCGACCCGCTCGTCAGTGGCAAACAGCGGCCCCTTGCCGTCGTTGCGAGCGACGCCGATGACCAGCCGATCAACCAGCTTGGCTGCCCGGCGGATAATGTCCGAATGGCCGTTGGTGATCGGGTCGAAAGTGCCGGGATAGATCCCGACGCGCGGCTGGATCATGCGTCCCCCTCATCGGTCGGCGGACCCTGATCGGTCTCTCGACCTTCGTCGGTTGGTGGATTGTCCGCCGAATCCTCGGCCGCGGCATCGCCGTTTTCGCCATTTTCACCGTTTTCGTCGACGACTTCGGGCAGGCGTGCGACCGAGACCACACGCTCGCCATCGCCGATCTTGAAGATCACCACGCCCTGGCTGCGGCGGCGGGCGATGCGAATATCGTGCACCGGACAGCGGATCACCATGCCGCCATCGGTCACCAGCATGATCTGGTCGTTGCCGCCGACCGGAAAGACGGCGACGACGGCGTCCTCGCGGCGCCGCAGGTCCATATTGTCGATGCCCTGCCCGCCACGCCCGGTGATGCGGTAGTCGAACGCCGAAGTCCTGACGCCAAAGCCCTTCTCGGTCACGCTCAGCACGCACTCCTCGCGCTGAACCAGATCGCCGTAGACTTCTTCAGAGATCGAACCTTCTTCCCCGCTAGGCTCGGCATCCGCCTCCTCCGGCTCGGGCGGCAGCTCGCTGGCCGGCTCGCCCTCCTCGCCGATCGGCCGCCGCCGGCGTGCGGCGAGGCTCAGATAGGCGTTGCGCAGATCGGGGGCCACCTCCTCGTGACGCAGGATCGACATCGAGATAACGAGATCATCGCCGAGCAGCCGGATGCCGCGAACCCCCACCGAGGAACGGCCGGTAAAGACCCGAACATCGCCCGCTGGAAAGCGGATCGCCTTGCCGTTGCGGGTGGCGAGCAGCACGTCGTTGGCCTCGGTGCAGGTGGCGACCGCGATCAGCCGGTCGTCGGCGTCCTCCCCCTCGAACTTCATCGCGATTTTGCCGTTGGCGCGGACATCGCCGAAATCCGAGAGCGCGTTGCGCCGTACATAGCCGTTGGCGGTGGCGAACATGACGGTCAGATCCGCCCAGCTCGCCTCGTCCTCGGGCAATGGCATGACCGTCGAGATGGTCTCGCCCGCCGTCAGGTTGGGCAGCAAATTGACCATCGGCCGGCCGCGCGCCTGGGGCGTGCCGAGCGGCAGGCGATGCACCTTCAGCTTGTAGACCCGTCCCGACGACGTAAAGAACAGCACCGGCGCGTGGGTCGAGGCGACAAACACCTCGTTCAGAAAATCCTCTTCGCGGATCGCCATGCCAGCCCGGCCGCGGCCGCCGCGGCGCTGCGCGCGATAGGTCGACAGCGGCACCCGCTTGATGTAGCCGGCATGGCTGACGGTTACGACCATCGCCTCGCGCTGGATCAGGGCCTCGATATCGGCCTCGAACTCGAGATCCTCGATCTGGGTCCGGCGCGGCGTCGCAAAGCGCTCGCGGATCGCCAGCAATTCGCCGCGCAGCACCTCGAAGAGCCGCGTGCGCGAGCCTAGGATTTCGAGGTAGCCGCCAATCTCGGCGATCAGCCCGCGCAATTCCTCGGCGATCTTGTCGCGCTCGAGCCCGGTCAGCCGTTGCAATCGCAAATCGAGGATCGCGCGCGCCTGCTCCTCGGAGAGGCGGTAGGTGCCGTCGGCGGCGACCTCGCGGCCGGGCTCGCCAACCAGCGCCACCAGCGGCGCCACATCGGCCGCCGGCCAGGCGCGGCCGACCAGGCCTTCGCGCGCCGTCGCCGGGTCGGGGGCGGCGCGGATCAGGGCGATGACCTCGTCGAGATTGGCGACCGCGACCGACAGGCCAAGCAAGGTGTGCGCGCGCTCGCGCGCCTTGCCGAGCAGGTGGCTGGTGCGCCGGGTGATGACCTCTTCGCGAAAGGCGACAAACGCGACAATGACCTCGCGCAGGGTCATCAGCTCGGGCCGCCCGCCGTTCAGCGCCAGCATGTTGACGCCAAAGCTCGTCTGCAATGCGGTGTGGCGGAACAGCTGGTTCAGCACGATGTCAGGCTCGGCGTCGCGCTTCAATTCGACGACCACCCGCACCCCATCTCGGTCGCTCTCGTCGCGCAACTCGGAAATGCCCTCGATCAGCTTGTCGCGCACGCATTCGGCGATCCGCTCGATCAGCTTTGCCTTGTTGACCTGATAAGGCATCTCGGTAAAGACGAGCGCCTCGCGGTCCTTGCGGATTTCTTCGATGTGGTGCTTCGCCCGCAGGATCACCGCACCGCGCCCGGTCTTGTAGGCGGCGTGCGTTCCGGCCCGCCCCATGATGATCCCGCCGGTCGGGAAATCCGGCGCCGGGACAAGCTCCATCAGCTCTTCGACGGTAATCGCCCCATTGTCGAGATAGGCGCAGCAGCCGTCGATGACCTCGCCCAGATTATGCGGCGGGATGTTGGTCGCCATGCCGACCGCTATGCCCTGCGCACCGTTGACCAACAGGTTTGGAAAGCCCGCCGGCAACACCTTGGGCTCGCGCTCGGTCTCGTCGTAATTCGGCTGAAAATCGACCGTGTCGTTGTCGAGATCGTCGAGCAGCGAATCGGCGACACGGGCCAGCCGCGCCTCGGTGTAGCGGTAGGCCGCCGGCGAATCGCCGTCCATCGAGCCGAAATTGCCCTGGCCGTCAATCAAGGGCAGGCGCATCGCGAAATCCTGCGCCATGCGCACCATCGCGTCATAGATCGCCAGCTCGCCATGCGGGTGATATTTGCCGATCACGTCGCCGACGATGCGCGCCGATTTGCGGTAGGCGCGGTTCCACTCGTTGCCGTTGACTTTCATCGAATAAAGGATGCGGCGGTGCACCGGCTTCAACCCGTCGCGAACGTCGGGCAAGGCTCGCGCCACGATCACGCTCATCGCGTAATCGAGGTAGGAGCGGCGCATCTCGTCCTCGATCGCGACCGAGGTGATGTCGGGGGCTGAGGGCGGCGGTGGGGCTGAGCTGACGGCCAAGGGATCTCGGGTGGCTGGTGGGGGGCTGGCGCGCGCGGCCGCCGAGCGGCGTCGCTGCGCTCACGTAAATATAGGAATTGTCGATCTGATTTACCGCATTTCGCAGGTGCGAACAAACAATTTGCCGGGTCTCGGCAACCGGCCGGGCCCGGTCAACAAGCAATGGCGGGCAACCCTGCCAATCGGCAGCCAAGCTTGAGCAAGCCGGCGGGTTTTTCAAACGCGACGGCCCGGCTAAACGCCGCGGGAGCCGACCGTTAGGGCGGCCGGCCGAAGAGCGCGCGGTAGATCGCCAAGATCAGCACGGCGCCGACGATCGCGCCGAGAAAGCCGGCGTCCTGACCCGGCGCATACCAGCCGATGCGCTGCCCAAGCCACGAGGCAAAGATCGCACCGACGATGCCGAGCAGCGTGGTGAGGATAAACCCGCCCGGCCCGCGCACGAACAGCTTGGCGATCGCACCCGCCAGGAACCCGATAATGATAACCCCGAGCCAGTGCATCGTCCTCTCCCCCGGCTGCCCCGACCACCCGTCCGGCTCGCGACAGGGATAAACCCCTGGCTCCGCCCGGCGCAACACCACCACGCTAATTCACCTTCCTGGTGTGCCGCGGGAGCATCCCGGCGCAACCTCGATTTTGCCGCGCCGCCACGATCGCTTACCCGTTGAGCAACTCCCGCCATCCGCCTGCAATTCGCACGTTAATTATGGAATTTCGCGGCGCGGCGGCGGTTTAGCGGATTGAAGCCGCTTGCCCTCGACGCACCGTTCGAACCGGCCAGGCGAGCGCGCGGCCATCAACCTGGAGTCATCGACATGCCCCTCGACGGAACCGACCTCTTCGAAAACCCCTCGCTCGCCAAGCTCAATCGCGTGGAGCGCCTGCTGGCGACCGAGCAGCATTGGTGCAAGGGCAGGCTGCGTGATGCCGACGGCCGACGCTGCCTGATCGAAGCCATCACCGCGGTGGATGGCCGCCAGGAGCTGACGCGCCCGATCATCCGCGCCGCCCGAGAGGTCAGCGGCAAGCACTATTGGCGGATCGAATCGTTCAACGACGACCCGCGCACGACGCATCGCGATGTGCTGCGCGTGTTGCAGCGGGCGCGCGAAAGCATCGTTGCCAGCATCGCCGCCGCGCAGGAGCCGCCGCCCTGGCGTCGTAAATTGATCGACGCGCTGCACATTTTTGGTCCCGGCGATCAATCGGCGGCCAACCAGGCCCTCTGCCCGATCAAAATCGAGGACGGGTATTCGGCGCGCGGCTCCGGCTCGATCGGCTATGGCCGCTATCCGCGCTCGGGCTCGTCGGCGGTCCGCGAAACCAGCGACGCCTCGTGGTGAGGCTGCGGCGCCCGGCACACGCAACGACAGGCTTGGAGGATTATGGATGGTATCGCAACCCTACGGATACGCCGCATGGCGCGGCAGAAATCGCGGGCAAGAATGGCTCATTCTAATTCTGGCGATCTGGCTGTTCATCTCGCCCTGGGTGCTGCAATTCGGCAGCGCCCTCACAGCAACCGCGGGCGGGGCGGCTAACGGGCCCATGGTCGAGGCCAGCCGCGCGGCGTGGGACGCCTGGGTTCTCGGCGTCATCGTCTTTCTCGCCGCGCTGTCGGCGGTCGGGCGGCTCGATGTCCGGCAGGAATGGATCATCCTGGTGCTGGGCGCGTGGATCTTTGTGGCGCCGTGGGTGCTGGGCTTCACGCCGTTGCCCAAGGCCAGCTGGGACCATTGGATCGTCGGCGCCCTGGTCTTTCTGATCGCGCTCTGGACCCTGTCGGGAGCACGGACCACCTCGGTTGCTGCCCCGCCGCTCGACGAGCGTTCGCCGGTGAACCCGCCGGTCGTCCCGCCGGGCAACCGCGTGCCGTAACCTGCCGCGATACGGCAAATGCGAAGCGGCGGTGCGCACCACCGCCGCTGCGCGGCACCTGCGGCAACATCGCAGGCAGACCGAAACGATGCTTGGCGCTAAATTAAATTTGTCGGGCAGGGTCGTGGTATGCCGGCTCCATAACGGCGTGGGTTTGGCGCTTGCCAGGGATTTTCGCGGTTGGCGCGCATCAAGGGAATGGCCGGCTCGCAACTGGCGCGCTCGATCGGACAGCGCAGCATCGCGAGGCTGATCGGCGCGGGTCTTGCCCTGATGCTGCTCGCCGGCTGCGGCGACAGCGCGAAATGGCATTCGATCGACGTCTCGGGCAGCCTGCCGCCGCTCGCCTTGACGATGACCCGCGCCGGCGACGGCAAACCGGTCACCCAGGCCGATTACCGCGGCCGGATCGTGCTGCTCTATTTCGGCTACACCTTCTGCCCCGACGTCTGCCCGACGACGTTGTCGAACCTGGTCGAGGCGCTGACCCGGATCGGGCCCGACGCCCAGCATGTCCGGGTGCTGTTCGTCACTGTCGACCCGAACCGCGACACCGCACCGGTGCTCGCCGCCTATGTCAAGAATTTCGCCCCGCAGATCGAGGGGCTGCGCGGCACCGCCGACCAGCTGGCGGCATTGGCGCGGCGCTATCGCGTGGTTTATTCGGTGAGCCCGGCGACCGAGGGCCACCCTTACGAGGTCACCCACAGCTCGGCGATCTACGTGTTCGACGGCAGTGGGGCGGCGCGCCTGATCATCGCCTCGCTGAGCTCGACCCACCCCGATATTGCCGGGACGGCCGCCGATCTGAAGCGCCTGGTCGAGGCGCGCCATCCCCGCGGGCTGCTCAACCGGCTGCTGCGCCTGGTCTGAGGAGCTCACTTGCCGGTGGCGTTGCGCACCGGGAACGTGGCGGTCAAGCTGCCGCCGTCGGAGAAACGCAAAGTCACCGGGACCGATCGCCCCGGCCGCATCTGCGCTGACGGCGACGTGCACATCAGGTGATAGCCGCCCGGCGCAAAGTTGATCTTGCCGTGCGGCGGCACCGCCACACTCTGCACCATCGCCATCCGCTCCTGCCCGCCCTCGCTGGTGCTGCGGTGGAGCATCAGCATGCCGCAGGCCGGCGACGCGGCGCCGACCAGGGTGCGCGCCGTGCCGGCCGCGTTCGCCAAGGTGAAGTATCCAGCTGCGGGCAGGGACGGCAGCACCAGGCGAAACCACGGGCTCTCGAGCGCCAGCCCGCCCTCGCCCGCAGGCGCCGCCGCGCCGACGGCGAGCGCGGCCAATATGGCGCACGACAGCAATAGCGTCCGGCGCACCGGGTCAGCGCCCGGTCCAGCTTTTCGCCGCCGCCGCGACAGCAGCGGCGTCGCGATCGGTCTCACTCGTCGCCTCCTCATGCAGCCGCAGCGCGTTGACCACCAGCAGCAGCCCAATCACGCTCATCATCGCCGGCGGGATCCAGATAACGATGCCGCCGATATGCTGATCCTCGAGCGCGCCGATCGTCGGAAACAGCCGGCCGCACAATTCGTAATAAGGATAGATGTCGCTGCCGGACATCGTGATTAAAGCACCCAGCAGGATTTGTGGAAACATGACGCCGACGGCCAGCGCGGCGCGGACGCCATAGGAAATTCGCGCCGGCGGCTTTGGCCGCGGGTCAAGCACCAGGCACCAGAACAACAGGCCGTCGAGCACCATGCTCCAGTTCATCAGCGCATAGAGCCGCGCATCGAGCATCGCCCGGAAATGGATCCCCGGGATCAACCAAAAATAAATCAGCCCGACAAACAGAAACGCCGCCACCAAGGGCTGCTGCAACGCGCGGATCATGCCGGTGACGGCCGGGCTCTCGATCGCCCCTCGCACCCATCGCGGCATGCCCCGCCGGATCGTGGCGCCGGCGCCGCCGAGCGCCACCAGGAACGGGCCGAGGTGATGCATCGCGACATGCTGGATGCGGTGCAAGAAAAACATGTGCTGCGCCCAGTAATCGTACCGGGTTTGCAGCACCGCATAGATCGCGGCGAGGCCGATGAGAAAGGCGACGCGGCGCCAGACCGCCGGCCGCTCGTGCTCTGGGGCCGACGCCAGACCGCGACAAAACCACAGCAGCGCCAACGCTGTCGCCAGATACTCGGGCGGCGAAAAATCCCACGGCATCCAGAACGGCAGCAGCCCCGGATGGCTCGCCGACAGCCACCACAAGAGCCCGCCCAGCGCCGCAATCGCCGCATAGGCGGCACGATCGGCCGGCGCGCTCGCCTTCCGGGCCAAGAGCTCCTGCACCGGCACCTCTGCCATCGGCCAACGAGCTAAGCGCCGACGCCAGGTTTGTCAAAGCGCGAAACGGCGCAGCGGCGGCGAGCACCATGCTCTGCCCCCGGACCACGCGCCTCCGCAGCCACGCAATTCGTCAGCCAATTCTCCGGTCGATCCGCGAAATACATTTGAATGATTTGTTTCGATCCTTGTTGAAACCCGCCCGCCACGCATTCAATTGGCCGAACCAGGGCGGAACCGTGCTTGCCGCGGCTCCCAGCAATATCGCCTCGCCGGCGGCGGCCACGCCCGTCGGTCCCCAGATATAGGCCGCCAATGTAGTAACCAGGCCAAAGCCAACGCTCACGCCGGTTAGCGCACGTCGCTCACCAGCCCATTTCTCAAAGTCTGCGCGGATCTTTTCCGCCCTCGCTACATTATGCTGTCCTTGGGCTTGTGACAGGCGGTATTCATGCTCGATCATCTCCCAAAATTCTTTAAGGCCGTGAGCCTGCGCGTCAAAGCGCAAATCGAGTATCCTTTTCGGCTCGATCGGCGAAAGCTTGGGCAGGTTCAGAAAGATCACGCTCTGCGCGAGATTGATCTCGCTTTGCGCGGCGCCCGAATCAAACATCTCGAGTCCCGGAAGATCTCCGCGCCCAAAATGAAATCTGAGGGCCAGTCTTTCGTAGATCGATTTCGGCGCACCGACAATCTCGGCGATGGGTTTGTCCGAAAATTCATCGCGGTGCGCCGAATGATCAACCGCGCTTGGCCCGGGCAATCGTTCGAAAATCTGCTCGCTGAAAAGCTCGCCGTACGCGGCGTCCCACGCCTGAACCGCACCGCGCACCGGATCGTTTTGCAGCGCAATAACCGCGTCCGGCAGAGCATCCTCTTCTTCGAGCACCTTCTGCATCGTGTCCCCGACGCGCTGGTAAGGAAGCCACGTTTTCTCGCAAAAGATGGCGAGGGTGGCCAGCAGCGCCGGATCCTCGATCCGCAGGCCCTGGCTATAGGTCAGTACGCGCATTGGAGAACCCTTCCCTTCCGTTCGGCCGCCCTCAGCCCCATACCTCGCGCGCGGTCTCTACGACGAGGCGCAGCTTGGCGATCTCTTCGGCGATGGTCAGCGCGTTGCCCTCGACGGTCGAGGAAAAGCCGCATTGCGGGCTGAGGCAGAGCTGCTCCAATGGCAGGTATTTCGCCGCCGCGTCGATCCGGCGCTTCAGCTCGTCCTTGCTTTCGAGCGCCGCGCGCTTGCTGGTGACGAGGCCCAGCACCACCCGCTTTGGCCCGCGCGGCACAAAACGCAACGGTTCGAACCCGCCCGAGCGCTGATCGTCATACTCAAGAAAGAACCCATCGACGGCGAGCTCGTCAAACAGCGCCTCGGCGACATGGTCGTAGCCGCCCTCGGCCATCCACGAGGATCGGAAATTGCCGCGGCACATATGGGTGCAGATCGTCATGCCGGCCGGCCGGCCCTCGAGCGCCTGGTTGATGACCCTGATGTTGGTCAAGTGCTGGGTGGCGCCGTCGCCGCCGATCTCGGTCACATAAGCGCGCTGCGCCGGGTCGTTCAGATAGGCGAGGCTGGTGTCGTCGAGCTGCAGATAGGTGCAGCCGAGTGCGGCCAGTGCCGCGATCTCCTTCTGGTAAACCCGGGCAAGGTCGTGCCAGAACTCGTCCATGTCGGGATAAACGCTCGCGTCGATCGCCGCCCGCCCGCCGCGGTAATGCAGCATCGACGGCGATGGGATCGTTAGCTTCGCGGTGGTGCCCGCCGGCGCCACCGACTTCAGAAACGCGAAATCCTCGGCGAAGATCGTCTGGTCGAGCCCGAGTTTGCCGGCGATGCGAAACCCGCCCAACGCCGCCTCGACCGTGCCGCCCTCGTTGCGGAATTGCAGGCGCAGCCTTTGATCGAGCTTTGCGACCCCGCCGATGCGGTAGAGAAAATCCATATGCCACGAGCCGCGGCGGAACTCGCCGTCGGTGACCCCTTCGAGCCCGAGTTCCCCCTGCATTTCCACCGCATCGCGGATCGCCGCGTCCTCGATCTGCCGCAATTCACCGGCCGAAACCCGACCCGCCTGCCGCTCCTCGCGCGCCCGCAGCAACGGTGCCGGCCGCAGCAGGCTGCCGACATGCTCGGCACGAAACGGCGGACCCGACAGATCGCTCATCGCTGTCTCCTTGTCCTTATCGCCACCCCCGCGCCGCAAGCGGCTTTTCGCGCGGGCGCGAGGTGCGGCCCGCTCAGGCGATCGTCAGGTTTGCTTGAAAAAGCGGGCGGCGTTGTCCCAGAAGAGCTGGCACCGAGTGTCGGGGCCGAGGCTCGGCCAGGCGAGGATGTTGTCGATCGAGTTTGGGAACTGGCATTCCGAATGCGGGTAGTCCGAGGCGTACATCAAGGTCCCGTCGCCAAGAAACCCCCGAACCATGTTGAACATGTCCTCCCCCTCCTGGCGTTCGATGCTGCAAAAAAACCGGCCGCTCATCAGATAGTCGCTCGGCGCGTGCTTGAGCGCAGCGGTGCCGCCGACATAGACCGCCTGCTCGTCCATCCGCCGGGCCCAGAACGGCAGCCAGCCAAACCCGCATTCGAGGACACCCATGCGTAGGCCGGGATAGCGGTCGAAGAGGCCGCCGCCGACAAATGACGCGACAAACCGCATCGCCCCCCAAGGGTGCGATGCCAGGCGGCCGAGAAAGATATTGTCCCAGAGGTCCTGGTAGCCGGGATAGTGCGGCGGGTTCCAGGTCGAGCTGTGATGCGCGATCGCCAGATCGTAATCCTGCGCGGCGCGCCAGATCGGGTCGAGGTCGGGGTGGTCGGGCGGCATGTCGAACGGCAACAGCGGCTTGACCGCGACCGCCCAGTTCGAATTGCCCCATTCGCGGATCTCGCGCACCGCCGCCTCGACATCGCGCCCCGAGGCGACGATCAGGCTCTTCAGCCGGGTCGGGAATTGGCCGCAGAAATCGGCCATGTGGCGGTGATAGGCGCGGATCAGGCCGACTTCGAACGCCGGGTCGTCGAGCCCGACCAGGCTCATAAACGAGCCGGGGATCAGGAAATGGATGTCCGTCCCCTCGTCGTCCATGTCGGCGACGCGGCTCCCCGCCTGATCGTCCTGCACCCCCGGCCGGGGCCGCTTGCCGCCGCGCCATTGCGATTCGCGTCCGGTGAAATTCTCGCGCGGCGCCGCTTCCCCCAGCACCCGGCGATAGAATTTTCGGCCGAAACTGTAGTGGTGGCGATCCTCGCCGCTGGCCTGGCGATAGGGCGCCAGTTCGGGCAGCCGCGCGCGAAAGCCGGGATCGACATAGCGCTCCAGAACCTCGGCGGACGGGCTGACATGGGTGTCGGCGTCATAGACGCGAAAGCCGTTCCTCACCGTGCTGCCTCCTCGTTTCCGTCCTGGTCTATCGTACCATTTCCGATGCTCGTTTCCCACGCGGCGAGTCATGCCCAATCAGTTGCAGCCGCCGCTCGCCGGCGCTACATGTAGCGCCGGAGGTCGAAATGTCCGAACCGATGTCGCGTGCCGAACGGGTCGCGCGCCGCCGCGCCAAATTGCGGGCCGCCGGGCTGCGGCCGGTCCAGATCTGGGTTCCCGACACCCGCGCGGCGGGGTTCGCCGAGGAATGTCGCCGACAATCCCGGCGGATCCGGGACAGCGAGACCGACGCCACCCGCGCCGAGGACGAGGCCTGGGAGATCGCCTCCTGGGAGGCGGCCGCGAATGACGCGGGGTGATCTCGTCGTCGTCGCGCTGCCCGGTGATTACGGCAAACCGCGCCCCGCCTTAGTCATCCAATCCGATTTGTTCGCGGAGCACCCCTCGGTCACGGTTCTGCCGATCACCAGCCATCTGGTCGACGCGCCGCTGCTGCGCATCGGCATCGGACCGGAAAGCGGTCTCGACCGGCGGTCGCAGATCCAGATCGACAAGGCGCAAACCCCGCGCCGCGAGCGCGTCGGCCCGGTCATCGGGCGGGCCGACAACGAGACTGTTGTCGCCGTCAACCGGGCGCTCGCCGTGTTTCTAGGCTTGGCGTGATCCCAGCGGCGACCACACCGCGGCGGCATAGAGAGCCTCGGGGAATTCGGGGGCGACGTCTGCGGCGAGGCGCTGCGCGTGCGCCGGGAAATCGGCGAAGAACAGGTCGCGGCTGACGCGCGCCGTCACCGCCGGCAGGCCGCGCTTCATGCTCGGCACGTCGCCGATGGGCACGCCAAAGCTGACAAAGCCGGCCGGGTTCTGCACGTGGATGTTGTGAAGGTAGGGCGCCGTTCCCGGCACTCTTTCCAGATACTCGTGCGCCGTGCCGAGATAGGGGTGAGCGGCGAGATACTCGTCCTCCTCGTCCTTGGGTGGTGTGTAGCGGTGGCGCCACAGCAGGATCTCGTCGGCGAACGGCGCGAGCTCGGGCCGCGCGCCGGGGTCGACAAAATAGCCGGTGCCGGCGATCGCGAAATCGAACCAGAAATCGCCGTCGGCCGCTTGCGCCACGATCCGGCCATCCTCCTCGCGCGCCCCGAGCCAGGGTGCCGCCAGGTGCAGCCGGAAATTGGCAAAGCGCAGCACCCGCTCGATGGCGTCGGCGGGCGGCGTCGAGCCGGCGCGGCGAAAGCGGATCGCCTGGTGCCAGCGCACTGCGTCCGGCAATTCGGGGAAATTGTCGTAGGCGCCGGGGTAGCCGCGCACCCGGCCGACCGGCAACGAGGCCAGCGCCGGGCGGCGGGCGAACAGATCGACCGAGGCTGCGCCCATTTCGAGCGCCACCCCGGCGGCGTCAAAGGCCGAGGCGGCGCCGCCGACCACCGCCACCCTTTTGCCACGCAGTGCGCCAAAGTCGATCGGGTCCGCGGTGTGCGCGTAAAGCTGCCTCGGCAGCCCCTCGGTCAATACCGGCGGAATATAGGCCCCGCCGTTGCCGGCAACGCCGTTGGCGAGGATCACCTTGCGCGCGGTCTCGACCCTGGCCGCGCCCTCCACCTCGAGCTGCAGCCGGAAATATCCATCCGCCGGCTCGATGCGCACCAAGCGGGTACGATAGCGCACGGCGATGGCGAGGAAACGCCGGTACCAGGCGAGATACTCGGCCCAAGCCTCGCGCGGGATGCGCTCGATCGCGGCATAAGCAGCCGCGCCGTGCCGCGCCTCGTGCCAGGCCTGAAAGCTCAGCGCGGCGATCCCGTTCTCCGGCCCCGGCAGGGTCTTGGGCGTGCGCAGCACGTTCATGCGCGCCGCGTTGCGCCACACCCCGGCCCGCCGCCCGTCCTCGGCCATATCGATCACCGCGACCTTGCCGATCCCGGCCCGGCGCAGCGCAAAGCCAAAGGCGCAGCCGCTCTGCCCGCCGCCGACGATCATGACATTGTGGTCGATCCCCGGCCGGTCCGGGACCCAGTTGTGCGGGTCTGGGCCGATCAGCCTGAGCGCGTTGCGGGCAGCGGCGTCGGGGTCGTGCGGCTCAGCCATTGAAGCGCGTCTCCTATTGCTCGGCCGATCCGCGACGAAGGCGCGGCAGCGTTGTGTCGGTCGGCCAGGCAAACTATCATCGGCGCCAGTTTACGGAGGAGTCCCGATGGCGCAGCTCGCAGAACTCGATACTGAGCGGGAAACAATCGAGGCGTCGCTCGATTACTTCGTCGATACGAAGGCGACGCCGGTTACGATCGTCGCCGCACCCGGCGAGACCGACCGGCGCACCGGCGGCGGCGGCTCGGAGCAGCACCGGGTGACGATTCATAACGGCCGGCCGCACATCGCCGATTTCGCGCTCGAAGAGAACGGCTTCCGCTTTGTCCACCACGACACGCGGGTCGCCGATTTCTATGACGAGGACGAGATCCGCCGGGTCTACTACCCGGAGATGGAAGCGCTGATCAAGGCCGAGGCCGGCGCCAAGCGCGTTGTCGTGTTCGACCACACCCTGCGCACCGCTGACCAGGCGTTGCGCGAGGCGGCCAAGATCCGCGACCCGGTGCGCCGCGTCCACAACGACTACACCGAATGGTCGGGGCCGCAGCGGGTGCGCGACCTGATGGGCGAGGAGGCCGAGGCATTGCTCGCCCGCCGCTTTGCGATCGTCCAGGTGTGGCGCCCGATCCGCCATCCGGTCGAGAGCTGGCCGCTGGCGATCGCCGACGCGCAGAGCCTCTCGCCTGCCGACATGGTGGTGACCGAGCGCCATTACCCCGACCGGGTCGGCCAGACCTCGGCGATCACCTGGAACCCGGCGCATCGCTGGTACTGGTTCCCGCGGATGCGGCCCGACGAGGCGCTGGTGTTCAAGGTCTATGATTCGGTCAGGGAAGGGGTCGCCCGCTTCACCGCGCACACCGCCTTTGAGGACCCCGCCACACCGCCCCACGCCCGGCCGCGCGAGAGCATCGAAATCCGCACCCTGGCGTTCTTCTGAGCTTCCGGAGCACCCTGATGGAACCCGGCCACCAGATCGACAGCCGTAACACCGCTTATTTCCGCCATGCCTATGATGGCGAAGCGGCCGATTTGCGGCATCTCTACGAGCAGGCCAAGCTCGATCAGTGGAACGCCGCGACCGATATCGACTGGGCGCAGCATTTGGAGAGCGACGGCGGCTTGATCGCCGACGATCTGGTCGACATTCACGGCACCAGATTCTGGGACCGGCTGACCCCGCGGGAGCAGGTCGAAATCAACCGCGCGGTCGCCCGCTGGCGGCTCTCTACTCTGATGGCCGGCGAGCATGGCGCGATGCTGGTGTGCAGCCAATTGGTCGAAAACGTCGAAGGCCAGGACGCCAAATTGTTCCAGGCGACCCAGGTCGTGGACGAGGCCCGGCACAACGAGGTCCTGCACCGCTACCTGAGCCTGCGCCTCGAAGGGCGGAACTATCCGCTCGCCAACAATGTCAAGGAAATATTCGACACCCTGCTCGGCACCGCTTCCTGGTATCTGAAAACCATCGGGCTCCAGCTGGTCGCCGAGACCTTTGCCGTGTCGCTGTTCCGCATGCTCGCCGAATCCTCAAAAGACGCGGTGCTGCGCCAGATCTGCCGGCGCATCCTGCAGGACGAGGCGCGCCACATGGGCTTTGGCATGCTGTCCCTGCCGGCGGTGGTGGCCGAGGCCAGTGCTGCCGAGCGGCGCGAGATGGAGGATTTCGCGGTCTGGGCATTGAACCGCACCCTGCGCGGCATCTTCCCGCTCGCCGCCTACGAGGAAACCGGGTTCAGCCGCGGCGAAATCGAGGAAATCCGCCAATTGCGGCGCGAGCGCGCGGCCGGCGGCGAGGAGACCGCGTTCCGCAAATTTTTCCGCCGCGACCTCCATGCCGGGCTGGTGCGCAACCTGCGCAAAGTGGGCGTGCTGAGCAACCGCGTGGCGCCCGACCTCGAAGCGCTCGGCATCTCGCTCGTCGCCGCGTAATGACGCGAGCGACCCGCCGGCCCAGCGCCTCACCGTCCTCCCCGGACTTGATGCGGGGATCGACGGGTCCGCTCCCTCTCTCCGCTGGCGGGGAGAGGATTCGGGGTGAGGGGCTGTCGGCATAGAGATGACTAAAAGCCGCATGTCCCCAAGGAGGAACTATGCCCAACGAACTGATCTCGTGCGACGACCACATGGATTTGGGGCAATTGCCGGCGGATTTGTGGGTGACCCGCCTGCCCGCTTCATTGCGCGACCGCGCGCCGCATATCGAGGAGCGCGACGGCCAGGCGGTGTGGGTGTGCGACGGCAAGGTGTGGGGCAGCTGGGGCGGCAAGCCGCCCGCTATCGGCGATCGCCGCCTGGTCAAGCCGATCTACAACGCCTTCGACCGCGGCGGCATCTACGATCAGAGCGCGCGCCGTCCGGCGGTCGCCGAGCTGCGCCTCGCCGATATGGACCGCGACGGGGTAGAGACCCAAGTCATCTTTGGCCCGATCTTCCAGATCTCGACCCAGGACCCGGCGCTGCGCCAAGCCTGCTACCGCGTCTACAACGACTGGCTGATGGAATTCTGCGCCGCTGCCCCCGACCGGCTGATCGGCGTGCCGATGCTGCCCGAGACCCCGGACGCCGCGGCCGAGGAATTGCTGCGCATCGCGGCCAAAGGCTGGGTGCGCCAGGTCACCTTGATGATCGCCAACATCAACCCCAAGCTCGACGACCCGGCCTGGGAGAAGCTGTGGACCGCGCTCGAAGAGACCGGGATCATCCTCTCCTGGCACATCACCGTGTTCCTGCCGGACCCCAAGAGCCGCGCCGCCGGCAAGGCTGCCGTCGTCTTTGAAAACACCAAGGGGTTCCTCAACAACTTCCTCGAGCCGTTTGTCGATCTGTTCGCCTGGGGCATCCTCGAGCGCCATCCAAAGCTCAAGATGGTCATGGCCGAGGCCGGCACTGGCTGGCTCCCCTGGCTGGTGCAGGAGCTTGACTACCGGCATTGGCGGCTGTGGGAAGCGAAGGAGTTCTGGGCGGACAAGGGTGGTGCGGCCCTCGAAACCAAGCCCAGCGAATTGTTCAAGCGGCAGATCTGGGCGACCTTCCAGGAAGATTACGCGGCGATGGCGCTGATCCCGTTCTTCGGGCCGGGGCATCTGTTATGGGCGTCGGACTACCCGCACCCGGACAGCGTATGGCCCAACTCGCGCGCCGCGATCGAGCGGCAGATGCAGGATCTGACGCCCGAGATGCGCAAAAAGCTGACCCACGACAACGCCGCCCGGCTCTACGGCCTCTCCTGACCTCGCCGGCACCGCGCCCGTCGGCGACGGCGGGCCGGCTGCTGGCCGGGCATTACCCCTATGATCCGATCGGATCGAAAACGAACGAGCGATCCTTGGATGGACGGAGCTCGATGCGCTTCATAACTGTCACCCGGCCCGACGGAAGCCGGATTGCGATAAATGCGGCGAACATCCTTTCGGTGGTTGAGGCACCTCCGGCGGACAGCCCTGCCGCCGGCCCGCCGGGCGCCCGAACGCGCATCAACTTCTCCAACCAAACCCACCAGGACGTGCGGGAAACAGTCGAGCAGGTGCTCGCACTGATCGGCTAGCGAGTCTATTCCGACAGACGATTGGCTTGTGGCTAGTCGTGCAAATCCAACGCGTGGATCCCGAAGGTCTCCTATTTTCGTCATCCCGGCGCAGGCCGGGACCCATGTCAGCCATGGGCACCGGCTGGAGCCTGTCCTCGGGCCGGCCCGACAGGCCGGACCCTTGGGCCGTTGTGACAATAGCAGTATCAGGCGAGTGGTCGTGAGCATCGCCACAATCGATAGTTCGCATTGCCCGGACTTGATCTCGACTTGATCCGGGCATCCACGTCTTGAAGCAGGCTCGCAAAAGAGGGGCGGTTTCGTCGGGTCACGCATGCGCCCGATGCAGGCTTAATCTCCCAAATCATGTTGGCGCTCATGATCGACAGGCTCAGGATAGCGTACGGGACAATCGCCACTTCCCTGGAGCACACCCATGAGCGCGCACGCCAGCCCCGAGCAGATCCATTCGAAGCTCAGGCCATCCGGTCATCGACGGCGACGGGCATTGGATCGAATACACGCCGGTCTTCGCCGAGAAAATCCGCAAGGCGGTCGGCGACAAGGGCGCCAACGGGTTTCTCGCCTCGCAGCGTCGCATCCCCAATTCGCTGAGCCTCACCCTCGAGGAGCGCAAGGCGCGCGGTGTCGCGATGGAAGGGAATTGGGGGCGGCAATCGACCAACACCCGCGACCGCGCCACCGCGATGATGCCGAAAATGCTCTATGACCGGCTCGACGAGCTGGGCATCGATTTCGGCATCATTTACCCGACCGCCGGGCTCGGCATCCACCGCATCGCTGACGACGCGACCCGGCAGGCCGTGATCCGCGGCTTCAACATCGTCACCGCCGATTATTTCAAAGGGCTCGAAGACCGGCTGACCCCGGCCGCGGTGATCCCGGTGCACACCCCCGAGGAGGCGATCGCCGAGCTCGAATTCGTGACCAAGCAACTCGGCGCCAAGGTGTGCATGTTCGGCAGCGGCGTGCGCCGGCCATTGCCGGCGGCTAACGGGGCGCAGAGCTTCGACCAGCTCGGCATCGACAGCGACTATGATTACGACCCGCTCTGGCAGAAATGCCGCGAGCTCGGCGTCGCCCCGACCTTCCACACCGGCGGGCGCAGCTACGGCATGCGCAATTCGCCGTCGAATTTCACCTTCAACCACATCGGCCATTTCGCCGATGCCGGGCATGCGGTGGCCAAGGCGCTGTTCCTCGGCGGCGTCACGCGCCGCTTCCCCGATCTGCGCTTCGCCTTTCTCGAAGGCGGGGTCGGCTGGGGCTGCCAGCTGTTCTGCGATCTGATCGAGCATTGGGAGCGGCGCGGCGCCAAGGGGCTCGCCTATATGGACCCGACCAAGCTCAACCGGCCGTTATTGCGCCAGCTGGTCGACAAATACGGCTATGCCGACATCGCCGCCGAACTGGACAAGCGCGACGGCTGGCCGATGAAGGAAGAAGATTCGCTGACCGGCGGCGTGCCGATGGACGACTACGCGGCGTGCCACATCACCCGCAAGGAAGACTGGGTCGAGCTTTACGCCAAGCCCTATTATTTCGGTTGCGAGGCCGACGACCGGATGAATGCGGTCGCGTTTGGCAAGGGGATGCCGTTTGGCGCCCGGATCAATGCGATCTTCAGCTCGGATATCGGCCATTTCGATGTGCCCGACATGCTCCAGCCCCTGCCCGAATCCTATGAGCTGGTCGAAGATGGGCTGATCACCGCCGCCGATTTCCGCGACTTCACCTTTGCCAATGCGGTGCGGTTGTGGGGCACGCAGAACCCGCGTTTCTTCGAGGGCACCCGCGTCGCCCGAGAGGCCGCCGCTGTGCTGGCCGAGGCCCAGCAGCCGACCCGCGCCGCCGCGGAATAGCCGCGCGCGTCCTCCCCGCAAGCAGCGCCGCCCCTGGACGGCGCTGTTTTTTTCAGCAGGGTCTTCGCGCCCGCGCAATATCGACGGCGTTTCTCGAAAAGGATCATGCCGGATGAGCCGCCTCGGTCGGCGAATTCGGCCGGGATTGCTGACCGCCGCACTTGTGTTGGGCCGCGCGGCTGCCGCAGCCGCGGCGCCGGCCGCGCAATACCTTGTGCCCGAAGCTAGGATCGCGCTCCCCGGCGTCGTCGGGCGGATCGACCACATGGCCGTGGATCTCGCCCGCAAACGGCTTTTTGTCGCCGAGATCGCCAACAACACCCTCGATATTGTGGACCTTGCCGCCGGCCGGCTGGAGCGGCGCATCGACCGTCTCGCCGCGCCGCAGGGCGTGGGCTTTGCGCCAAATGCCGATGTCCTCGCGATCGCCAATGGCGGCGACGGCTCGGTCCGCTTTTATCGCGGGGCGGCGCTGACGCCCGCCGGGTCCGTGGCGCTCGGCGGCGACGCCGACGATGTCCGCATCGACCCGCGCACCGGCAATATCGTGGTCGGCTACGGCAGCGGCGGCTTGGCGATCATAGACCCCGAGACTCGATCGAAGATCGGCGATGTCCGCCTGCCGGCACACCCTGAAGGTTTCGCAATCGATGCCGCGATCGGACGGGCCTTTGTCAATGTGCCCGATGCCGGGGAGATCGCCATCGTCGATCTTGCCGCGGAAAGACAGATCGGGCGCTGGATGGTGCCGGGATTGCGGGCCAATTTCCCGATCGCGATCGGCCCGTCGGCCATGCTGGCGACGGTGTTCCGCAACCCGCCGACGCTCGTCCTGATCGACGTCAAGACCGATGCCGCGACGGCCCGGCTCGACGCCTGCCGCGACGCCGACGATGTCTTCTTCGACGCGAGGCGTCGGCGGCTCTACGTCAGCTGCGGCGCCGGCGCGGTCGATGTCTTCCAGGCGGACAACAGCGGCTCCTACGCCCGGCTATCCCAGACCAAGACGTCTTCGGGTGCGCGCACGTCGCTGTTCGTGCCGCGGCTCGACCGGCTGTTTGTCGCGGCCCCTGCCGGTTCTGCCAGCGAGGCGGCGATCATTTCCTTCCGGCCGCGGCCTTGATCGCACAGCCTTCCCGTTCGGCTCAGAAATTGACGGTCACCCGCACGCCGAAAATCAAATCGTTCTTCAGCGGCCGAGGGCTCTGCGCCGTCGGGATCGCGGCGCCCGGGTTGAAGACGTACTGGATGTCGGGCTGCAGATCGAGCCACGGCGCGAGCGTTGCCTTGTAAGTGGCTTCCAACACCGTCTCGCCGCGGTCGTAGGGCGTGGCGGCACGGCTATAGAAGACCAGATCCTCGCTGAAACGACGCGCATTGGCGCCGACCCCCGCATAGGTCACGGCGAGGCCGGCCACGTCGTCAGACCTTCCGGCAATCGGCCCCTTCCAGTTGACGCCGCCGGCAATAAACAGATTGCTGAGATTGCGATCGGCCGGGGCCAGCATCGCCTGCACGAACAATGCCACCTCCTGCGACTTCGTTTTCCACAATGTCTGGTCGACGACCGCGTAAAAAGCATGGTCGGTGGCATGTTGCAGCGCTGCGCCGGTGCTCGCCGGATTGGCCAACGACAGCCCGGTCGCGTCGTGCACAGGATCGGCGAAGGATCCGGTCGCGACCCACGCGCCGAGCTTGTAGGTGGCGGGTGTGCCGAGGTTCGCCAGCAGCTTTGGCGCGTACCACAATTCGGCGAATGAGAGCGTATGGTCGTTCAGCCGAAATGCGGTCCCGTGCCGGTCGCGCAGCTGCGGGTCGCCGGTGCCGGGCGGCGCCGGGTCGCCGTTGAAGACCGCGCTGATCACCGTGATCTCGTCGCTCGGCTGATAGCGCGCCCGCACAAAAGGTGTCGCGAGCGGGTAGGCGGGGCCGCCCGAGGGCAGGTCGAGCGCGATTAACGGCGGAAATCCGAAGCTCGTATTGAGGTACAGCGCGGCCGATTGCGACAGCATCAGCTCGTCGTCGGCGCCTTCCTGACCAAAGCGCAGCGAGAATTTGCCGCGGAACAGCCGCTGCTCGAACCATAGGTCAAACAGCTTGGTGCTGGCCGTCGCCTCGATGCCGCTGACCGACTGCAAGGCGCCGACCCGCAGCGGCGTCGGTCCGACCCCCTCGATCTGGTAGCCGCTGACGAACAGGTTGCCACCTTTCCAGCCGGCCGCCTTGTCGAGATCGATCGCCAGGCTCGCCGTCAGCAGCCCGTCGGCGGCACCACCCTGGCTGAGCCCGCCCGCGGCATTGCCCCACAGCTCGCTCTGCTGCTGCAGCGCGATGGTGACCCCGGCGTTTTCGAGGCCGGTGCGCAACCCGCCCCAATCGCCGGTCAGCGTTTGCCGCTGCCACAGATTCTGGGCGTTGCCCGCAATCGGAAGCGAGGCGGCCAGGAAAACCCCCGCCCATTGCAGCAGCCGCTTCCAGACGACGAATCGCCGGCTCAAGGTGCCGCTGTTTTGATCCGCAATCTGCGCCGGCGGTTTACCGCGCGCTCGGTCAGCGCGCCAAACACCAGGCCGATGGTGCTCCACATGATCAGCTGCGCCCCCAGCGAGGCGATCCTGAACTGCCACAGCACGACGGCGGGGAATTCTTTGGGCACCTCGTTGACGCTCGGCAACGCCAGGCCGGCCGCAACCACCGCGATCAGATACGCGGCGGCGGCGATCAGCGCCGCGTTCCATGGGCCACAACGGCCGAGGAGCCGCAGACGCAGCATCCCAGCCGCGATCATCGCGGCGAGCGAGATCGCGATCATGCTGAAATAGAGCGCGGTGCGCGCGCCGATCGTGGCCGGATCGCCAATCGCCGGTGGGTTTGCCGGATATTTGAGGCTTGGCACGATATAGACGGCGATCAAGCCGACCGCCGCCAGAAACGCCGACGTCGCCCGCGGGCCAAAATCCCCGGCGCGGCCATAGGCCAACGCGAAGGCCAGCGCGAACAATCCGCCAAAGGCGGCGCTGTAAACCATGACCCCGGTGAACAGGCCGATGCCGGCCTGCACCCGCCGGCTGACCAGCACCGGCTCGGCTTCCGGCGGCGGCTGCGGGCAGGCCCTTGGCGATCGCCGCTTGCGCTTTCGCCGCCGCCTTAGCCGCGTCAAGCTGGGTTTCGAAAGCGATCGCGCGATCGACTGGCGGCTCGCCGACCAGTTTCAAAAAGCCGAAGCAGAGAAAGCCCGCGACAATGCCGATCAGCATGCCGCGCAGCAACAGCGGCCCCGCCACCCCGCCGGCCCGCGCCTAATGGCAGGGGAAGCCGAGCAGATGGCGCCCGTCATGGACGAATTCGTGGATGTACATGCCCCGGAAGAGCGACGTCGCGCCTTCTTCGGCGCCGATGAAATAGAGCGCCAGCAACAGCAGCAGGCCGCCAAAGATCACCCATGGCAGCACCTCGCGCAGCGGGATCGCAACCGGCCGGGCGGCTGGAGCAAACGACGTGCTGGAGACGGTTGGGGCACTGGTCATTATCGGATCTCCTGGGATTGCGCGTCCCGTTAGAGGCTTGGGTCCACACGAGGGGGGTCTGACTCTCGGCCCGGCGTTCCCGCACGAGCCGATTACAGTGGCGCGACCGCGCCGGGCTTGCACCGGCTTCCGCACCCCAGATCAGGATGGCGGAGGATCGCGCGCGCTGTCCAGCAATTTCCAGCCGCGCCGGCGTCACGGGCGCAAGGTCAGGGCGATGCCGGCGATGATCAGCGCGATGCTCAGCGCCACGTCGCCGCTGACCCTGCCGCCAAAGATCACGACCGACAGCAGAAAGCCGCCGACCGGGGTCAGCGCCAGCACCTGGCCCGCGACCGTGGCCGACATCATCGTCAGCACCTTGCCCCACAGAAAATAGCCGAGTGCGGTGGTGACCACCCAATTGTAGGCGAGGATCGCGACCAGCGCGGGAGACCACCGGATCGGCTGGCCGACGGTGCTGGGCAGGGCGATCGCCGCGACCACCGCGGTGCTGACCGCGAGCTGCCAAAAGGTCTGCACCCAAAACGGCGAGCGCCAGCTGCGTCGGCGATAGAGGCAGGAGCCGAGCGCCCAGCAGATCGCGGCGAGCAGCAGCAGCCCGTTGCCGGCGAGCGCGCGCCAATCGCCCCAATCGACGAGCGCCGGGTTCATAAACAGGATCAAGCCGGCAAAACCGACCGCGGCGCCGGCGAGCTGATAGCGGCCGAGCGGCTCCGGCCACAGCCACAGCCCGATCGGGATCGCCCACAGCGGCATCGTATAGGCGAGCACGATCGCCCGCCCGGGCGGCACGATCGCCAAGCCGATGATGGCGCAGATCAGAAACCCGGCAACCTGGAGCTGCCCGACCCAAAAGAGGCCGAGCCGCTCGCCGCGCACCGGCAGCAGCGGCGCGCCGCGCGCCAGCAGAAACGGGACCAGCAGCGCCAAGGTGCCGATCAGGCGCAGCAAGACGAACGCGAGCGGGCCGACATCGCCGAGGGCCAATTTCATCAGCGGCCAATTGGCGGCCCAGCTCAGCACCATTGCCGCGAGATAGAAATAGGCGATCCGCGGCATCGCAGGGGCTCGCACCCGAAATCATGGTGGGCGGCGGCGGGCGATTGGCCACCAAGGGCCGGCGTGACCGGCGGCTCGGCCTCCCGTGGCGCAGAATTAGCTCTTTTCGGGTGCTGCGCCCTCGCGGCTCATCCGGCGGAGCCCCGCCCAATCGCCGCCGCGGCGCGCCGCGCCAGCTCGTCGCGCGACAGATCCTCGATACGGGTGGCGATCCACCAGCGGTTCCCGGCCGGATCGATCACACCGGCGTTGCGGTCGCCGTAAAACTTATCTTCGGGGGCAGACAGCGAGGTGGCGCCGGCGTCGAGCGCGCGCCGGTAGGTTGCGTCGGCGTCGGCCACATAGAGGTGGATCGTCGCCGGCATCGGCGCCGATTCGGCCGGAACGTCGGCGATCATCACTGCCGAGTCGCCGATGCGGATTTCGGCATGGCCGATGCGCCCCTGCGGCGCCGCGAGCCGCATAGTTTCTTCGGCGCCGAAAGCTCGCTTGACAAAATCGAGCAGCCGGGCCGCACCCTCGACCACCAGATAGGGGGTGACGCTGTGATATCCCTCGGGGATCGGTTTTACCGCCATAGCAATCTCTCCGTCGCGGCCGCTGCCGCAATCCGGGCCGATCATAGCGCGCTTCCGCCGGCGATCGAGCCTCGACGCATCAATGCGGCGACAATGCATCGGCCCGGCGGTCCGCGAGCGCCAGCCGACCCTCGCCCACTTCCCGCTCGGCGGGCGCATCCCCCTGCTCCCTCGTGTGCTCGGCAAGCGCGACGCTCGCTTCCGCCGGGTGCTGCGGCGCGTCGGCGGCCCCTCCATCCCTCAGAAAAGCGATCAGCTTTTCCCGCACCTCGCAGCGCAAATCCCAGGCCTGGCCGGGGTTGCGGGCGCTGACCAGAGCGCGCAACTCGACCTTCCCCTCGGGCAGGTCGGTCACCTGCAGCTTTGCCATCTTGCCGTCCCACAGCCTGCTTTCGTGCAGCACCTGATCGAGCTTTTGCCGCAACCGGTCGAGCGGGACCGTGTAATCGACATGCAGCACCACCGCACCGATCTGCGCGGCGTTTTCATAGGTCCAGTTCTGGAACGGCTTTTCGATGAAATAGGTCAGCGGCACGATCATCCGCCGCAGATCCCAGAGGCGGATCACGACATAGGTGCTGGTGATGGTCTCGATCCAGCCGTTCTCGCCCTCGACCACCACCTGGTCCTCGACCCGGATCGGCTGGGTCATCGCGATCTGGATGCCGGCCAACAGGTTGCTCAGCACCGGGCGGGCCGAGAGGCCGAGGATCAGGCCGGCCGCCCCGGCCGACGCCAACAGGCTCACCCCATATTGCCGGACCGCGGCAAAGGTCATCAACGCCGCGCCGATCGTGACGATCCCCAGCACGGTCCGCGCCGCCCGCTGCAAAATCTGCATCTGGGTGATGTGCTTGCGGGCCAGCAGATTGTCGTCGGTGTCGGTGCGGAAGCGGCGCAGGTAGAGCTCGACCCCGACATCGAGCGCGATCGCCGCAGCCCAGCCGATCGCCAGGATAAACGCCACCAGCAGCGCGCGGGCGATCAGCACCGTGGGGCCCGCTGCAAACCGCGCCCCGGGCAAGCACATCCCGAGCACGATGATCATCAGGATCGCGGTCGCCGGCCCCTGCCCACGCGCCAGCAAGGTCTGCAGAAATGGGCTGACCCGCCCAGACAAGCGGATCAGCCAGCGCGCCAGCCAGCGGTAGACGCCAAAAACGATCAGTGTCGGCACGATCATGATGATCAGGCCGATCACCCAATGCGGTATCCAGGTCAAAGCTGCTCTCACCGCCCCCATCAAGACCCCCTCGTCTCAGCCGCGCGCAAGCGCCGGTTGGCGGCGCCCGATCTCGGGGGTAACGCTTAATCGCGGCAATTTTCGCATTGCCGCCCCTCGCTTGCCACACCCGAACGCACTACTCTGCGGCCGATTAGCGGCAGATCGAGCGGAGCGCGGGTCATGGGCATCGAAGCAAAAACCGCCATCATCGAGCATCTGGGGCGTCAGCATCAGGCGATGGTGGCGCTGCTTTCAGAGCTCGTCGGCATCGAATCGGGCAGCTACAACAAAGCCGGCGTGGACGCGGTCGAGGCCCGGCTGCGCGCCTGGCTCGAAGCCGCTGGTATCGCCTGCGAGATGTTTCCGCACGACCGCTTCGGCGGCTGCATGGCGGCGCGCCTTCCCGCCGGTGGGGTTGGGGGCGGCGGCAACCGGCCGATCGTGCTGATGGGCCATTGCGACACGGTCTTCCCCGACGGCACCGTCGCCCAGCGCCCGTTCCGCATCGACGGCGATCGGGCGTTCGGGCCGGGGGTTACCGACATGAAGGCCGGCCTGGTGATGAACACCTTTGTGCTCGACGCGCTGAAGCGATTTGGCGCCCCCTGCCCGCTCGTCGGCCTCTACACCGCCGACGAGGAGATCGCGTCCCCCTCCTCGCGCCCGGTCATCGAGGCCGAGGCCAAGGACGCGCGCGCCGTCTTCAACGCCGAGCCCGGGCGGCCCTCCGGCAACCTCGTCTCGCGGCGCAAGGGTGCCGCCTTTATCGAATTGGAGGTGACCGGCCGCGCCGCCCATTCGGGTGCGGCGCACGCCGATGGGGTGAGTGCCATCGAGGCGATGGCCCGCAAGATCCAGCGCCTGCACAAATTGACCGATTACGATCTCGGCACCACGGTCAATGTCGGGCTGGTGAATGGCGGCCAATCGGTCAACACCGTGGCGCCGCGGGCCACCGCCGGGATCGACGTGCGCTTCCCGACCCTCAACATCATGGAAAAGGTCCTCGGCGAGGTGCGCGAGATTCTGAATTACCACGAATTGCCCGGCAGCGAGAGCCGCATCCTGCGCCAGGGCAACTTCCTGCCATTGGAGCAGGACGAGGCCAGCCGCGCCTTGCTCGACCATTACGCCCGCGCGGCCGCCGGCCTCGGCATGCCAGGCGTCGGCGGCGAGGCAACCGGCGGCTCGGCCGACAGCGGCTTCACCGCCGCCCTCGGCACCCCCACCCTATGCGGCACCGGCCCGGTCGGCGGCAACGCCCACACCGACCACGAATGGTGCCGCCTCGACACCCTAGTCCCCCGCGCCCAAGCCCTCGCGCTGACCATTCTAGAAGTGGCCGCCGGCTGATCGCACCGGATCACGTTCCCAGCCACAGAGTTGCGGCGGCAGCTCGGCACAGACGCAGTCGCTTCAACTACGATGGCCGTCGCCACGCTCACCTATCTTACGTGCTTGCCGCTATTCATATGTATTAATCTCGGCCAAAAGCGGAGACCCATTCCGAAGAAATACGAGGTCGCAGCGGGCGTAGGGCGGAAAAGCGGAGCGCATTCCGCCTTTGACCCGTTGCCGACATGGTCCTGCCACCGAGGCGCGATGGGCAAAGAGGCCAAGGGCGCGGCGCGGTCCCGCGGGGGGCGCCGCGCTCGCTTGCGCCATGTCCGCCGCACCGCCGCTCGCCCGTCTCCGGTAACTCGCCGCCGCCCATCCGCCCGGCCGGATAGAGCCCGCTCGCCACGCATCGGCGGAGCGACGAATACGGCCAATCCGACGGGTGTTCCGCCAACCCGTGTTTGACCGGGTTGAAGCAAGCGTAGGGCGGAAAAGCACGCGCAGGGCGGAAAAGCGGAGCGCATTCCGCCTTCCATCGAACGAGAGAAGCTGCCGAGCGCGACTTAGGAGAGGCCCGCTGGTCGCGGCGCTGTTCCGCCGTGATGTCATGCTCGCTTGCGCAGTTTCGGTCTCACCGCCGCTCGCCCGTCTCCGGTAGCTCGCCGCGGCCGCTGATCCACCCAGCGGGATAGAAACCGCCCGCGACGCACCGGCGAAACGAGGAGTGCGGCCAATCTGCCGGGTGTCCTACCAGGCCATGCTTGACCGGGTTGAAATGCGTGTAATCCATGTGAGCCGCAAAATCCCGATCGTCGCGGATCGTGTGCTCCCAATAGCGCCGCTGCCAGATGCCGCGTTCGCCGCGGCTGGTCATGACCGGCGATCGAGATTCGCCGGTGGCCAAGGACTTCGAGAACGCGATCTTGATCGCGCGCCAACGGCCGGGAAAGTCGGCATCGCCTTCCCCGGCGAAAGCCGGGGTCCACAGGCAGTGCATGTGGTCGGGGAGCACGACCCAGGCCTCGATGTGGAACGGCGCGCGCACGCGTACCTGCCGGACCGCTTTCCGCAGCGTGTCGATTTGGATGACCAGCAGATCCGAGCGGCGGTCAAGCAGGTTCACCGTAAGAAGAACGTTCCACCCGGAACCTGATTGCGGCGATAATCCGGCATGCGGCGAATATACTCGGCCTCGAGGACCGGCGGAATGCGCTGCGCTTTTCCGCCCTACTTTCTGGGAAGATGAGGGTGTTAACGCGCGCAACGTTGGCGGCGGAATGCGCTGCCCCGCGGGTCGGGCCCGCGGGCTAAAGGCTTTTCCGCTCTGTGCTGTTGCGTGCCGTTTCAGCAACATCAAAATAGCCATAATCGTACCCTATTCTGCGGTTCGACGCAGGGTTTGCAGAGTGGGCGCCCGGACCGTCGAGGAGGGGCGTGTCTGTCGATGTACCGCAAAAAGAGGAGGCGCCGGGGCGGAACACAAATGGCCGGTTCCAAAAAGGGCCGGTCCGGCAATCCCCAGTGCCGGTCCGGCCCCAGTGCCGGTCCGGCAAGGAGGCGGCCGGGCGATCCGCCGAGCGCCTGGGGCCGCGCAAATCGACCGAGCCGACGACCTCGTCAGCGGACACGAGATTGGCCTCGCGGGCGCGGCGCTCCACCTGTTCCCGACCTGCAAAGAACAGGCGGAACAGGAGCGCGCGACGGCGCAGCCCCGCGCGTCGAGCGGGGTTCGTCGGCGGCATCTGCGGCCTCCCCTCCTCGCCATCGCCGGCGTATTCTGTCGGCCGATATTGGAGCACCGGCTAATGCCCGACGGGCCGCGCTACGAAGATGATTTCTATGCCTGGACCCAGCACCAGGCGGCGGTGCTGCGCGAGATGGCGGCGACCGACAACCGCTTCGACCGCGAGCATGTCGCCGAGGAGATCGAGGATTTGGGCAAGAGCGAGCGCGACGCGGTGCGCAGCCAGGATCCGCCGGATCATCGAGCATTTCCTGAAGCTCGCCTATTCTCCGGCCGATCGGCCCCGCTTCGACTGGATGGACACGATCGACGACGCACGCCAGACGCTGTCCGACAAGATCACCCCAACACTGCGGCGCGACGCCGAGGCGGCTCTCGCCAATCTTTATGCGCAAGCCCGGCGCAACGCTGCCCGCCGGTTGCGCCGATACGGCGAGGCGGATGCCGCCGACGCCCTGCCGCGCGTATGCCCCTATTCGCTCGACCACATCTGCCGCGAGGATTGCTATCCCGAACGCCCAGGAGGAAACCAGTGAGCCGCCACCCTGCCGAGCCAGCAACATCGGCAGATCGGGGCCGCTCAGGTCTTGAACTGCGCCGCCACAGAGGACGGTGACGATGCCTGACGGGCCGCGCTACGACGATGATTTCTACGCCTGGACCCAGCACCAGGCGGCGGTGCTGCGCTCGCTGCAGGTCTCCGACAACCGCTTCGACCGCGAGCATGTCGCCGAGGAGATCGAGGATTTGGGCAAGAGCGAGCGCGACGCGGTGCGCAGCCAGATCCGCCGCATCATCGAGCATTTCCTGAAGCTCGCCTATTCTCCGGCCGATCGGCCCCGCTTCGACTGGATGGACACGATCGACGACGCGCGCCAGACGCTGTCCGACAAGATCACCCCAACACTGCGGCGCGACGCCGAGGCGGCTCTCGCCAACCTTTATGCGCAAGCCCGGCGCAACGCTGCCCGCCGGTTGCGCCGATACGGCGAGGCGGATGCAGCCGACGCCCTGCCGCACGTATGCCCCTATTCGCTCGACGACATCTGCCGCGAGGATTGCTATCCCGAACGCCCAGGAGGAAACCCGTGAGCCGTCACCTGCCGAGCGAGCAACATCGGGAGATCGGGGCCGCTCAGGTCTTGAACTGCGCCGCCACAGAGGACGGTGACGATGCCAGACGGACCGCGCTACGACGATGATTTCTACGCCTGGACCCAGCACCAGGCGGCGGTGCTGCGCGAGATGCCGGCGACCGACAACCGCTTCGACCGCGAGCACGTCGCCGAGGAGATCGAGGATTTGGGGAAGAGCGAGCGCAACGCGGCGCGCAGCCAGGTCCGGCGGATCATCGAGCATCTGCTGAAGCTAGGCTACTCCGGTTCGGCGCGGCCGCGTTTCGGGTGGATCGAGAACTCTGCGCGACGCGCGGCAGGAACTGTCCGACCGATTTACTCCGACGTTGCGACGAGATGCCGACAACAATCTCGGCAAGCTCTACGCCGATGCACGAGAGCGCGCCGAAGCGAGCCTGCGCGAATACGGCGAGCCCGCCGCCGCTGATGCCCTGCCCCAGACCTGTCCGTGGGGACTCGACGACATCTGCCGCGGCGGTTGGTATCCCGATCGGCCTGGAGACAAGCCATGACCCGTGATTTCGTAGGCTACGGCGCCGCGCCGCCGCACGCCGGATGGCCCGGCGAGGCGCGCATCGCCGTCAACTTTGTGATCAATTTCGAGGAAGGCTCGGAATTATCCTATCCGGCCGGCGACGGCGTCTCGGAGGGCGGGCTGACCGAGATGCTCGGCAGCGATCTCGGGGTCCAGGGCCGCGACCTCGCCGCCGAGAGCATGTTCGAATACGGCGCGCGGGTCGGCTTTTGGCGGCTGCACCGCATCTTCACCGGTTTCCAGGTGCCGGTGACGATCTTCGGCTGCGCCCGCGCCTTCGAGGCCAACCCGCCAGCGGCGGCGGCGATTGCCGCCAGCGACTGGGACATCTGCAGCCACGGCTACCGCTGGACCAACCACCCGGGTTTGCCGGAGGCCGAGGAGCGCCGGCAGATCGCAGCCGCGGTTGATCTGATTCGCCAAACTACCGGCAAGACCCCGCTCGGCTGGTACTGCCGCTATGCCCCTTCGGAAAACACCCGGCGGCTGTTGGTTGAGCATGGCGGGTTCCTCTACGACAGCGACACCTACAATGACGAGCTGCCCTATTGGGTGCGAGTAGGCGACAAGCCGCATCTGGTCGTGCCTTATTCGCTGACCACCAACGATTCGAAATTCGGGCGCGGCGTGTTCGGCTCGGGCGAGGATTTTTTCGCGTTTCTGCGCGACAGCTTCGATCTCCTCTACGAGGAAGGAGCGGACCGGCCGCGCATGATGTCGATCGGCTTGCACATGCGGCTGACCGGCCATCCCGGCCGCGCCAAGGCGCTGATCCGCTTTATCGAATACATCCGCGCCCATGACCGGGTCTGGATCTGCCGGCGCGAGGACATCGCCCGCCACTGGATCAGCCGCTTCCCGCCGCCCGCGTAACCGCGACCAGCACGTCAGCGCTTTCGGCGTCATCCGGGCGGCGCACCGGCGTTCATGCGGGCGGGCAAGGCATGCCCGATTTTTGCCTCGCCGGCCCCCCGCGGATCAGCGCCGCGGCAGGAGGGCCTTAAATAAACAAAATGCGATCTCGCGAGCGCGTCCACACTACGCTAACAAATCTTAAGATTGGCGGCCACCGGCTGCGCCGCGTCCTCTTGCCGGTCGGGATCCCTGAAAATTTCGCAAGAATATCGCGCCTATCACAAGAATAAATGTTAAGGGGTCCAGAAATACAAACGCAATGTCGCCGGGGCGCTCAGGTGATCCTGCCTCGCTCGGCGAAATTGGGACAGAACGCGAAAATGCACCGAGGGTTGACAGCCCCGATTTACCCTGTTTAGCTTGGCTCGTCCCTCCCTGTCCTACCCGGATGCGTCCGCAACAATCCGGGGGGCGCCGATCTGCATTCCCAAGCCCATCCGATACAGTTGGCATGGCGACCCGCTCGCTCGTGCCCGCGGCGCGGGATTGCCCAACCAGAAGGAGACGATGTCGGATGCCCTTGCGTCAGACGATCGGCATTTCGCTCGCGCTGCTGATGGCCTCCGCCGGCGCGATGGCCCAGACGCCAGACCAGGGCACCTCCCAGCGATCGAGTCAGCCTCCCGATCCCAGCCGCCAGAAACTTGTCAATCAACCCGCAAATACCGGTTCCCCGCGCCAGGCCGCTTATTCGCGCTCGGCGTATTCCCGCCCGCCAATGCGGATGACCTGGCGCCCAAGGGGAGCCATGCAAATCGGGCAGGCGGCGTGGTACGACCTGGTCGGCAGGGAAACCGCAAATGGCGAGCGGCTCGACACAGTCACCCCAACCGCCGCGCATCGCTCGCTGCCGCTGGGCTCATGCGCAAGGGTTGTCGATCTCGACACCGGGCGCGCCGTGATCGTCAGGATCAATGACCGCGGCCCCTACCATCGCCGCTTTCTGATCGATCTGTCGCCGCGCGCCGCCCAAGTGCTGGGGATGCGCTATGCCGGGGTGGCGGCGGTTGCGGTCGAGCCCGTCGCCGTGGCGCCCGTCGCAGTCGCGCCGCCGGCAAATGCCGCGGCACGGTCGACCATCGCCGCCGCATACCGAATAGCGGCGACCAATGTCACCCAATAGCCCGGGCGGTCCTCACCCGCGATATTGCAGGATCGTCAGCCCGGCATTGACATCGGTCAGATACATCAGCCCGTCTGGCGCGACATAAACGTCGTTGGATTGGATCACGCACGGCCGGTTTGGGCGCGGATCGATCATCTTGTCCGGCGGCGGCGGGACAAAATGCGCGACCGCCCGCGGCTGGAACGGGTCGGAGATGTCGAACACCCGCACTCCGGCATTCTGATAGGTCGCAAAGATCAGGGAGGAGCTGATCAACGAGCCCGGGCGGTTCTCGTGCAGATTGTGCGGGCCGAACTTGGCGCCCTTGGCGCAGTAATCCTCCTCGTCGGGGGTCGGCAGGGTGGCGATCGACACCGGGTTTGCCGGATCGCGCACATCGAACACCCAGCAGCGCTGAATGCCGTTGGCGCAATTGTCGAGGTTGCCCTCGTCGGCGGCGATCAGCAGGTTGCGGTCCGCCAGCGGCAACGGCGTGTGAGTGCCGCCGCCAAATGGCGGCGACCAGTTGCGCCGGCCGACCAATTTTGGCGTGCTCGGGTCGGAGACGTCGTGGATCGTCAGCCCGCCGTCGCGCCATGCGCCATAGGCGAGGTTGCCGGCGACGATCGCATGATGCAGCGCATAGCGCCGACCCTTGGCCCAGGCCGGGGTCTCGCCGCCCTGCGCATGCATGCCCGGCAGCCACCATCGCCCGACGATCTCGGGCCGGGTCGGCTCCTGCATGTCGATGATCGCGAGAATATGGTCGGTAAACCCTTCCCAATGCGCCGAAGCGTAGGCATAGCGCCCGCCGACATACCAGAGGCGATGCAGCCCCAAGCCCTCGACCGCCATAAAGGCGATCTCGCGCGGCTCGGCTGGGCGGCTGATGTCGTAGACCCGCAACCCGGCGGCAAACGCCTTCTCGCGCCGGGTGAAGGTGTCGGTGATCGAGCCTTTGAAATAATCGTTGGGGTCGGAATAGCCCTGCAATACCCAGATGTTGGGCGAATTCACCGTCAGCAGCAGGTCGCCGTGGGTTTGCAGGTGAAAGGCTCGCGAATTGGGTGGTGCGGCGATGAAGTTGACGGTGCGTGGGCTTTTGGGGTCGCGCACATCGACGACGGTGAAGCCGTCGCTGAACATATGGCCGACAAACGCGTAACCCTTGTGCACCATCACCTGCACGCCGTCGCCGCGCCCGCCCTGGTCGCTGCGGCCGACGAAATCGATGTTGCGGGCGGAGACCGGGATCATCGCGCGGTACCTCAGCTCGTGGGATTGCGCTTGAAATATTCGATGTCTTCGGAGCGAGGCTTCCAGCCGGGGTTGCTCGGCCACTCCCTGGTCCGGCCGGCCATCGCCTCGCCATAACGCACGCGGAACAACAAGGTCCGCCGTGGACCATTGACATATTCGTGCAGCTCGCCGCGCGGATGAACGACGAACGCGCCCGGCTCGATCGCGATGGTTTCGCTCGGCGTGCGCATCGTGCCGCCGCCCTCAAAGCAGAAATAGATCTCGGTCGCATCGGGGTGGCAGTGATAGGGGCTGGTCTGGCCGGGTTCCCAGCAGGCGATCGCCACGTCGCCCTCGCCGGTCGTGCCCAGCAGCCGTTCCAGGTGCTTTTTCGGGTCGAACGCCTGCTCGGCCTTCAAGTTGAAGCTGTACATCCTCGCCCCTTTCGCGATCTGCTGGCAGCCTATCCCGCGCCGCGGCTGCCATCAAGCAAACGGGCTGGACGGCGCTATATCTGAGCCCTAGCCTTGGACAGAGGTCGGATGGAGGAAGAGATGACGCAGGCGCCCCGGTTTCGCGCGTTGCTGCACCGCGACGGGATGGTCGTGGCGCCCGGCGCCTATGATTGCATCACCGCGAAATTGATCGCGCAGGCCGGGTTTGACGCGGTCTATATGACCGGCGCCGGCACCGCGGCGACCCTCGGCTTCCCCGATTTCGGCCTCGTCACAATGTCGGAGATGGTCGGCAACGCCGAGCGGATCGCCGCCGCGGTCGATCTGCCGGTGATCGCCGATGCCGATACCGGCTATGGCAACGAGCTTAACGTCTATCGCACGGTGCGCGAGTTCGAGCGCAGCGGGGTTGCCGGCATCCACATCGAGGATCAGGGCTTCCCCAAGAAATGCGGCCATCTCGACGACAAGGAGATCGTGCCGCGCGAGGATTGGCTGGCCAAGATCCGCGCCGCCGCCGCGGCCCGCCGCAACCCGGATTTCCTAATCATCGCCCGCACCGATTCACGCGCCATGGCCGGCTTCGACGAGGCGATCGCCCGCGCCAACGCCGCACTCGACGCCGGTGCCGAGCTGGCCTTTGTCGAGGCGCCGCAGACGCTCGAGGAAGTCGCCGCGGTGCCGCGCCTGGTCCGCGGCCCGTGCCTGCTGAATGTCGTCTATGGCGGCAAGACGCCCGACCTCGATCTGCGCGAGGCCGAGAGCATGGGCTACAAGCTGGCGATCGTGCCCGGCCTGCTGATGAAAAACGTGGTCGGCATCTGCGATCGGGCATTGGCCGAATTGAAGGCGACCCACCGTCATCCGGCGCCGGTCAAGGACATGACTGTGCGCGAGATGTTCCGACGCGTCGGCGCCGACGAATGGGACGCCCGGCGCAGCCTGTTCCGCTCGGCCGCCCCAACTCGCGACGCAGCGGAATAACGGGCTGTCTTCTACGGGCTGGGCGGTGCGATCGCGCCCGCTGGTCGCTCCCTCGCCCCGCTTGCGGGGAGAGGGCCGGGGTGAGGGGCCGGCGCTTGCCGGCCGTGTCCTCTACCGCGACGGCCTCGTTCTGGTCATCGACAAGCCGGCCGGGATCGCGGTGCATCCCGGCCCGGGCGGCGGGGCGAACCTCGAAAGCGGGTTTGGCGCGCTGCGCTTTGGCCTTCCGCACCCCCCTGCCCTCGCCCACCGGCTCGACCGCGACACCAGCGGCTGCCTCGTCCTGGGGCGTCACCCGAAGGCGTTGCGGCGGCTGGGCGCGCTGTTTGCCGAGGGCCAGGTCGAAAAAAGCTACTGGGCCGTTGTCGCCGGCGCGCCGCCGCAAGATCAGGGCCGCATCGAGGCCGGCTTGCGCAAGCTGACCCGCAGCACCGGCTGGCGCATGGTCATCGACCCGGCCGGGCAGCGCGCCATCACCGAATATCGCGTGCTAGGCGCCACCGACGGCCGCACCTGGCTCGAATTGCGCCCGCGCACCGGGCGCACCCATCAGATCCGAGTCCATTGCGCGCAACTCGGCTGCCCGGTCGTCGGCGACCCGGTTTACGGCCGGACAGCGGGCGCCGGGCCGCTGTTGCTGCACGCCCGCGCGATCTCGTTGCCGCTCTATCCGGCCCGGCCGCCGATCGCGGTCACCGCCCCGGCACCCCCGCATATGCTCGCAGCCCTGGAACGGCTCGGCTATGATCCTGACGCGAATTCTTGAAGAGCGGAGCTGATGTGAGCCCTGGCGAGGTGACAGTGCGGCGCTTGCTGCCGGAAGACGCAGTGCTATATCGCGACATACGGCTCGATGCGTTGAAATCCGATCCGGACGCATTCGGCAGCACCTTCGCCGAGGAAAGTAAAGAGCCGCTGCATTGGTTTACCAAGCGCCTCGAGACCTCCGCGGTGTTTGGCGCGTTCGCCGACTCCGAGCTGGTCGGCGTGGTCGGCTTCTTTGCCAAGCCGAGCCGCAAAGAGGCGCATAAGGGCGTGCTGGTGGGCATGTATGTCCGACCCGAGGCGAGAACGGGCGGCGTTGGCCGGCGGCTCGTCGAGGCGGTGATCGATCACGCCCGCCAAAACGTGGAGGTGGTTCAGCTGACCGTGATCAAGGAGAACCAAAGGGCCGTCCGCCTCTATGCCCGGCTCGGGTTTGTCGAATACGGGGTGGAACGGAAATCATTGAAGCAGGACGGCCGCTATTGGGACGAGGTGCTGATGGCGAAGCCGCTGCTGCCGGATTCGGTGCCGCCGTCGTGATCTCGCGTTACAGTCGCCCCGAGATGGCCCGGATCTGGGCGCCGGAGAGCTATTTCCGCATCCAGCTCGAGATCGAGGCCCATGCCTGCGAGGCGCAAGAGCAGCTCGGGGTTATCCCAGAGGGCATTGCCCGCGCGGTGCGCGAGCGCGGTGCCTTCGAGGTCGAACGGATTCGCGAGATCGAGCGCGAGGTGCATCACGAGACCATCGCCTTTCTGACCAACCTCGCCGAGCATATCGGCCCAGAGGCGCGCTTTCTGCACCAGGGCATGACCTCGAGCGACGTGCTCGACACCTGTTTTGCGGTGCAGCTAAAGGAAGCGGCGGATTTGCTGCTCGCTGATCTCGATGCGCTGCTGGCGGCGCTGAAGCGGCGCGCCTTCGAGCATAAGTACACGCCGATGGTTGGGCGCAGCCACGGCATCCACGCCGAGCCGACGACCTTCGGCTTGAAGCTCGCCGGGCATTACGCCGAGTTCGCCCGCGACCGCGACCGGCTCCGCGCCGCGCGCAAGGAGGTCGCGACCTGCGCGATCTCGGGTGCGGTCGGGACTTTCGCCAATATCGATCCGGCGGTCGAGGCCCATGTCGCCCAACAGTTAGGGCTTGAGCCCGAGCCGATCTCGACCCAGGTCATCCCGCGCGACCGTCACGCCCAGTATTTTATGACTCTCGCCTTGATCGCCGCCGGCGTCGAACGGCTCGCCACCGAGATCCGCCACCTGCAGCGCACCGAATTGCGTGAGGCCGAGGAATATTTCGCGCCGCTGCAAAAGGGCTCCTCGGCGATGCCGCACAAGCGTAACCCGGTGCTCTCTGAGAACCTGACCGGCCTCGCCCGGCTTATTCGCGCGACCGTGGTGCCGGCGCTCGAAAATGTGGCGCTGTGGCACGAGCGCGACATCTCGCACTCCTCGGTCGAGCGGGTCATCGCGCCCGACGCGACGATCGCCCTCGATTTCGCCTTGGCCCGGCTGACTGGGCTCGTCGACCGGCTGGTCGTCTATCCGGAGCGCATGCGTGCAAACCTCGAATCCTTGGGCGGCCTGGTTGACTCGCAACGCGTGCTGTTGGCCTTGACTCAGGCCGGGATGAGCCGCGAGGACGCCTACGCCGCGGTCCAGCGCCACGCCATGGCCGCCTGGCACGGCAGCGGCCGCTTTATCGATTTGCTGAAAGCCGACGGCGAGATCGGGCGCTGTCTATCGGCCCAGACGATCGACGGCCTGTTCGACACGGCCTATCATCTGAAGCACGTGGACACGATCTTTCGCCGCGTTTTCGCCCCGGGCCAGTGACTGTCGGTCACAGAGAGGATTGACGAGCCAGGGTGCGCGGACCTATAGACATGCCGCCCACTGGAGGGTGCACTCGGGCGTCCGCCGCAGCGAATGCAGCGGTGTGTCGGAGCCAGACTGCGAAAGTGAGAGTGGCTTTCACCCGTGCTGCGGAAAAGTCTCTTCTTCGGCTCCCTATCGACCGTCAACGACAGATCTTGGCACGGATCGAGGCGGTTGCTGACGATCCTGACAATCGCCAATTTCATGTTGAACCTTTGGCCGGCAGCGATCTGTTTCGCCTTCGTGTCGGAAGCTATCGAGTGCTGTTCACCAGGAATGACCCCCGCGGAATTCTGACCGTAGAGCTGATACGAACGCGAGGCGACGTGTACAAGAGGTAGCGAGTGTCCATTATTCTACCCAAACCGAAGTTGATGACGGCCGATGAAGTGGTGCTGTCGCGCGACGACTGGGAGCGGATCGTTGCAGCGCTCGGTGGTCAGATAGCCGATGCGGCGATTACAGAGGACGAGGATGACATTGCCGCAGTCGCCGCGGCTCGCGCAGAGGATGCGCAGCTTGCTGCGTCGATCCAAGGTGAGCGGGGGCGCCCGGTCGAAACCACCGTTCCCATTGACGTCATCAAAGCCAGAACCACTGGGGCTCATCCGATCAGGGCATGGCGCGACCACCGCGGGTGGACGCAGGTCTATCTGTCGTTCAAATCCGGGGTCGGTCGCGACCTGATCGCGCAGATCGAGACCCGACGCAAACAGGGAAGCGTCGACACGCTTGATCGGCTGGCCCGCGCTCTCGACATCCCGATCGAGGCGCTGATCGAGGATAATCAGCGCTGATTTTACCGGAGTGGCCGATATCAACCCGCCGATTTGTTTGACACCGCCTATCATCTGAAGGACATGGACCCGATCTTTAGCACGTGGACAAGATAGTTCGCCGTGTCTTTGGCGAATAGCCGCACGAGAGGAGAAGCATCATGAGCTCATTACGCCGCCGCAACGGCCCGCGCATCAAATACGCCGCCGATGATGCCGGCCCGTACGACACGATCACGGTCGACAAGCTGACGCCGATCATCGGCGGCGAGATCGGTGGGGTCGATCTGGCGCAGCCGCTCGGCAACCGCACCCTCGACGAAATCCACCGCGCGCTGGCCGAAAATTCGGTGATCTTCTTCCGCGACCAGCATCTGACCGACGACCAGCACCTGGCCTTTGGCCGGCTGTTCGGCGATCTGCACATTCACCCGGCCGCACCCTCGGAGCCGGGCAAGCCCGAATTGATGATCATCCACGCCGACAAGGACAGCCCGCGCGCCAATGGCGAAGGCTGGCACACCGACGTGTCGTGCGATCTCGAGCCGCCGATGGGCAGCATCCTCTACATTCGCACCTGCCCGCCGCACGGCGGCGATACGCTGTTCGCCAGCATGTACGCCGCTTACGACGCGTTGTCCGACCGGATGAAGGCCTATCTCGACGGTCTCCAGGCGGAGCACAGCGGCGATCATTATCGCGGCCAGTACGCAAATTACGGCATCGCCGACAAGCCCGAATACCCGCGCGCCGAGCACCCGGTGGTGCGCACCCATCCGGTGACCCGGCGCAAGGCGCTCTACGTCAACAAGGGTTTTACGCGGCGCATCCTCGGCATCCCGCTCGACGAGAGCGAGGCCATCCTCAACTATCTCTACGAGCACATGGCGAACCCATTGTTCCAGTGCCGCTTCCGCTGGCAGGAGAACTCGATTGCCTTTTGGGACAATCGCTGCGTCCAGCACCACGCGATGTGGGATTACTGGCCGCACACCCGCTCCGGCCACCGGGTGACGGTCAAGGGCGACCGCCCGGTGTGAGGGGGCGCTACTCCTTCATCAGCTGCTGCTTGGCCTGCTCGGCAAAGTGCTCGAGCTCGAAGGCGATGCGGGAAGGGGTGATGCCCGGGTCGTGGGCCGAGAGGTCGGCCAACAGCTTGTCGGTGACGCGCTGGTCGCCGCCCGCCTGGAATTGGGTCGCGACCAGGTCTTTGGCATACGCCTCCGCAGCATCTGCAGCGAGGCCGAGGCGCTCGGCCGCCCACAACCCGAGCATTCGGTTGCGACGCGCGGTGACCTTGAACCGCAGCTCCTCATCGTGCTTGAACCGGTTCTCGAATTCTCTCTCGCGGTCGGCAAAGGTGGTCATGGTCCTCTCACCTCGAACTGTGCGGCGCAGCGCTATCGCTTGCCGCGATATGGCGCGGCAATTCTACATCGGCAAGCGGGGAATGTCCGAGGCTGCCGGCTGAAATGTGCACCGTGGTGGTTCTGCGCCGGCCCGACCATCCCTGGCCGGTCATAATCGGCGCCAATCGCGACGAGATGATCGACCGGCCGTGGCGGGCGCCGGCCCGGCACTGGCCCGACCGGCCGGAGGTGGTGGCCGGGCTCGACGCGCTGGCCGGCGGATCATGGCTTGGGGTCAACGATTGGGGGGTGGCCGCCGCCGTGTTGAACCGGACCGGGTCGCTCGGCCCCGCCCCTGGCCGGCGGTCGCGCGGCGAGCTCGTGCTCGAGGCGCTCGACCATGCCGACGCCGTCGCCGCCGCCGAGGCGCTGTCACATCTCGATCCTGATTCCTACCGCACCTTCAATCTGATCGTCGCCGACGAGCGCGACGGGTTCTGGCTGCGCCACCCCGGCGGCGCGCGGATCGAGGTTCACCCGCTGAAGGAGGGGCTGTCGCTGATCGCCGCCGGCGAGCTCGACGATCTCGGCACGCGGCGTCTCGAATTGGCGAGGCCGGCGTTTCGCGAATGGCCGCCCCCGGAGCCCGATCGCGGCGACTGGGAGGGCTGGCAGGAATTGCTTGGCAGCACGCGGGTCCCGCCAGGCGAGCCGGCGAGTGCGGCGATGCGCTTTTGCTCGGAAGGCTACGGCACCGTGTCGAGCGGGATCATCGCGCTCCCGGCGCGTGACGGGTCCGATCGTCGGGCCGCCTTCCGGTTTGCCGGCTGGCAGCCTGAGCAAACGCCGTGGCAGGATGTGAGCCTTGGATGATCCGGTGCCGGCCATGGCCCTGAAAGCGCGCGTCCGCGTCACCCTGAAAGTCGGCGTTCTCGACCCGCAAGGCAAGGCGATCGGCAACGCGCTCGCCTCTCTGGGGTTCACCGGGATCGCGGAGGTCAGGCAGGGCAAGCTGATCGAGCTCGACCTCAGCGAGGAGGATCTCGGCCGGGCCCGCGCACAGGTCGAGGCGATGTGCCGCCAGCTGCTCGCCAACCCGGTGATCGAGGATTATTCGATCGACATCACGCGCGCTGACGCTGCGGGCCCTCGCCCAGCGTCTCGCTGAGCTTTGCTTCCAAGGTCGGCGCCCGGTAGGGCTTGGCCAGGAACGGGAATTCCGCGCCCGCCGACAACGCCTCCGGCAGCACCGAGCCCGCATAGCCCGAGGTCAACAGGACCTTCAAGCCGGGCCGCAGCCGGCTCGCAGCGCGGGCCAGATCGATCCCGCTCATGCCGGCCGGCATGACGATGTCGGTGAACAGCAGATCAACGGCATTCTCGTTGCGCAGCAGCGCCAGCGCCTCGGGACCGGTTTGCGCGACCAAAGTGCGATAACCGAGATCCGACAGTATCGCCACGGTCATCTCGCGGACATCGATGTCGTCCTCGACGACCAATACGGTCGCCCTGCCACGCGCCGCGGCGAACAGCCGGTCCGCCAGCCCATCCTGCTCGGCCGGAAGTCCGTCCTTGCGCGGCAGATAAATGCGCACCGTGGTCCCGAGGCCCCTCCGGCTCTCAATTCGCGCGGCGCCGCCCGATTGCTTGGCGAAGCCGTAGACCTGGCTGAGGCCGAGCCCGGTGCCTTTGCCGACATCCTTTGTCGTGTAAAACGGCTCGAACGCGCGCGCCAGCACATCGGCGCTCATCCCGCAACCGGTGTCGCTGACCGACACGACGACATATTCGCCGGCCGCCAGGTCGATCCCTTCGCCGCTGCCGCCCGCGGTGACGTTTTCGCTGGCGATCGTCAACCGCCCGGAAAGGTCCATCGCATCGCGCGCGTTCGCCGCCAGGTTGAGAACCGCCGCTTCGAATTGGACCGGATCGGTAAAGCACGTCCAGATCTCAGGCTGCAAACGCAGCTCGACCTCGATCCCCTCGCCGAGCGTTTTTTGGCACAAGGTCAAAGTCTCGCGCAGCACGTCATTGATGCTGATAATCTGCGGCCGGATCTCCTGACGGCGCGAAAAGGCGAGGAGCTGCTGGGTCAGCCGTGAACCGCGAAGCGCCGCGCGCAACGCGGAATTAGCATAGCGGCTGGCGGTGCCGTGCTCCGGCAGGACGGTTGCGAGCATTTCGAGATTGCCGATGATCGCGGTCAACAGATTGTTGAAATCATGCGCGACGCCGCCGGTCAGCTGCCCGACGGCCTCCATCCGCTGCGCCTGGCGCAGCTGCTCGTCGGCGGCTCGCCGCTCGGTCAGGTCACGGGTGATCTTGGCAAAGCCGACGAGCCGGCCGGCCTCGTCGCGAATCACATCGATGATGACGCTCGCCCAAAACATCCTGCGGTCCCGGCGCATCCGCCAACCCTCGAACTCGAAGCTGCCGGTGCGTCTGGCAGTTTCGAGGGCAGCGGCCGGACGCTCGTTGCGACGATCCTCGTCGGTGTAGAATTGCGAGAAGTGACGGCCGATGATCTCGTCCGCGGCATAGCCGTGGATGCGCTCCGCCCCGAGATTCCAGTTGGTCACATGGCCGTCGGGATCGAGCATGAAGATCGCGTAATCGGTAACCCCCTGAACCAGCAGCCGGAACCGCTCCTCGCTGATGCGCAGCCGGGCGAGCGTCTCGCTGATCTCGCGCGTGCGCTCCTCGACCCGCCGCTCGAGGATCTCGTTGAGCCGCTGTTGCACGTGCTCGGCGCTTTTGCGCTCGGTAATATCAACCAGCATGTTGACGGCGCCGACCAGCCTGCCCGCCGCATCGTGCAGCGGGGTTGGGAACGGGATGAAATGGATGCGTGTGCCGTCCGGCCGTTCCAGCACCGCTTCAACGCCGCGGATCGGCCGATCTTCCTTCAGCGCGATCGCCATCGGGCATTCGTCGTGAGGCAGAAAAGTCCCGTCCGGCCGATATAAGCGCCAGCTGACACACCAGCGATCACTGCCCAATTCCGGGCGGCGACCCGAGAACTCGACTGCTGCATGGTTGAAAAAAGTTAGGCGGCCTTCGGCATCGGTCGTGTACACGGCTGCCGGCAACGCTTCGAGGAGTTGCCGGAACCTCCAGTCGAACGACGAATAATCGACTGCTGGGCACGGCGTGGCGGCAACAGGGAAATCCACAGGCACCTCTTTCGGGCGGCAACATCGAGACGGAAAAACGACTGCAAGGCGAGACTAGCCTATCGGCCGCTCGCACGACCGCGCAAGGCAAACCGCAGCCCGGCGCGAGGGTTCCATTCGAGCGCCTCGCCACCGATCGCCTTGAACGGGCGCGCACCGCAGCGTATCTGACCGCCATCATCGCCTAGGCGCATGGAATGTTAGCCGCGATCGTCATCTTTCCCGGCTCGAACCGCGAACGCGATGCGGCGATGGCGCTGAAGCGGGCGACCGGGCATGAGCCGGTCCGCGTCTGGCATCGCGAGGCGAGCCTGCCCGACTGCGACCTGATCGTGCTGCCCGGCGGTTTCGCCTATGGCGACTACCTGCGCTGCGGGGCGATGGCGGCGCATTCGCCCATCATGCGCGAGGTGCGTTCGCGGGCCGAGCGCGGCACGCCGGTGCTGGGCATCTGCAACGGCTTTCAAATCCTGACCGAGGCCGGCATGCTGCCGGGTGCGCTGTTGCCGAACCGCACGCTGCGCTTCACCTGTCGCGAGACCCATTTGCGGGTCGAGAACAACCAAACGATCTTCACCTGCGGCTATGCCCATGGCCAGGGGATCCGGATGCCGGTCGCCCATCAAGAAGGTAACTTCACCGCCGACCCCGACACGCTCGACCGGCTCGAGGGCGAGGGTCGGGTGGCCTTCCGCTATTGCGCCGCCGATGGCAGCCTCGACGAGTGCGAGAATTTCAACGGCTCGGCGCGCGCGATCGCCGGCATCTTCAACGAAGCCCGTACCGTGCTCGGGCTGATGCCGCACCCCGAAAACGCCACCGACCCGCTCCTAGGCAGCACCGACGGCCAAGCCTTCTTCACCGGCCTTGCCGCCGCATTGGGATGAACCCATTCACGACAACCGACCAGATTTCTCCCTCTCCCCCCGCCGGCCGGGGGGAGAGGGCCGAGGTGAGGGGGGAGCGATGATTCCTTGCAGCAACGTCACCCCGGAGCTGGCGCACGAGCACGGGCTCGACGACGCGGAATTCACGCGCGCCGTGGCGATCCTCGGCCGAACCCCGAACCTGACCGAGCTTGGCATCTTCTCGGTCATGTGGAGCGAGCATTGCTCGTACAAATCCTCGAAGGTCTGGCTAAGGACGTTGCCGACCACCGGGCCACGGGTGATCTGCGGGCCGGGCGAGAATGCCGGGGTCGTCGATATCGGCGACGGCGACGCGGTCATCTTCAAGATCGAGAGCCACAACCATCCCTCCTTTATCGAGCCCTATCAGGGGGCGGCGACCGGGGTCGGCGGCATTTTGCGCGACGTGTTCACGATGGGCGCGCGGCCAGTGGCGATCCTCAATTCGCTGCGCTTTGGCAGCCCCGAGCATCCGCGCACTCGGCACCTCGTCGCCGGCGTGGTCGCCGGCATCGGCGGCTACGGCAATTGCGTCGGGGTGCCGACGGTCGGCGGCGAGTGCGAGTTCGACCCCGCTTACAACGGCAACATCCTGGTCAACGCGATGTGCGTCGGGCTCGCCCGTGCCGACCGCATCTTCTATTCGGCCGCGGCGGGGCCGGGCAACGCGGTCGTCTATGTCGGCGCCAAGACCGGGCGCGACGGCATCCATGGCGCGACGATGGCCTCCGCCGAGTTCGGCGACGACGCCCCAGGGGGCCTTGGCGAGAAGCGCCCGACCGTGCAGGTCGGCGACCCGTTTACCGAGAAATTGTTGATCGAGGCCTGCCTCGAGCTGATGCAGGGCGATGCGATCGTCGCGATCCAGGACATGGGTGCGGCCGGGCTGACCTCGTCATCGGTCGAGATGGCCGGCAAGGGCGGGCTCGGCATCACGCTTGATCTCGACCGGGTGCCGGTGCGCGAGACCGGGATGACGCCCTACGAGATCATGCTCAGCGAGAGCCAGGAGCGCATGCTGATGGTGCTGCGCCCGGGCGGCGAGGCCGAGGCGCGGCATATCTTCGAAAAATGGGAGCTCGATTTCGCGGTGATCGGCCGCGTGACCGACACCGGACTGCTGGTGTTGCGCGCGCACGGCGAGACCGCCGCCGAAATCCCGATCGGCCCGCTGGTCACTGCGGCGCCGGTCTATAACCGGCCCTGGCGGCGCGTCGTCCCCGAGCCGGAGATCGACCCGGCCGCCCTCCCCGACCGCGACCCGCTCGATTGCCTGCGCCGGCTGATCGCCTCACCGGCGCTCGCCTCGAAGCGCTGGATCTGGGAGCAGTACGACCATCTGGTCATGGGCAACTCCGTCAAGCGCCCGGGCGGCGATGCCGCGGTGATCCGGGTCAGCGAACAGAAGGCTCTGGCTTTGGCGACCGACTGCACGCCGCGCTATTGCCGCGCCGACCCGGTGCTGGGCGGCATGCAGGCCGTTGCCGAGAGCTGGCGCAACCTGACCGCGGTCGGGGCGCTGCCGCTGGCGGTGACCGACAACATGAATTTCGGCAACCCCGAACGGCCCGAGATCATGGGCCAGTTGGTCGGCGCCATCGACGGCATCCGCCAAGCGAGCCTGGCGCTCGACTATCCGGTCGTTTCCGGCAACGTGTCGCTTTACAACGAAACCAGCGGGCAGGCGATCCTGCCGACCCCGGTGATTGGCGGCGTCGGGCTGATCGCCGACGTGAGGCAGGCGATCGACCTGGTGCTGAAACGCGACGGCGCCGCGCTGATCCTGATCGGCGACACCCGGGGCCATCTCGGCGCGTCGCTTTATTTGCGCGAGATCGAGGGGCGCGAAGCAGGCCCACCGCCGCCCGTCGACCTCGGTGCCGAGCGCCGCAACGGCGATTTTGTGCGCGGGCAGATCGGCGACGGTCGCGCCGCCGCCTGTCATGATTTGTCCGGTGGCGGCCTTCTTGTTGCGGTTGCCGAAATGGCGATGTCCGGTGGGTTCGGGGTTTCCCTCGAACCGCCACCCGGCGACCTGCCGCGCCACGCCTGGCTGTTTGGCGAGGACCAGGGGCGCTATCTGATCGAGACGGCCGCGCCCGACGCCGTGCTCGAAGCGGCGCGCGTCGCCGGTGTGCCGGCTCGCGTAATCGGCGTGGTCGGCGGGGCTGCGTTGACAGTGCCGGGCGCCGGTGCCATATCCGTCAGCACACTGAAAGCCGCGAACGAAGCTTGGCTGCCGGGCTACATGGATCGGGCATAAGCGAGGGACCCGCGATGGCGATGGATGCGGCAATGATCGAGCAGCTGATCAAGGAGAGCCTGCCCGACGCCCAGGTGTCGATCGAAGATTTACGCGGCGACGGCGATCATTACGCGGCCCATGTCGTGTCCGCCGCCTTTCGCGGCAAGACGCGCGTCCAGCAGCACCAGATGGTCTACCAGGCCTTGCGGGGCCGGATGGGCGGCGAATTGCACGCGCTGGCATTGCAGACCGGCGCCCCCGAGGATTGATTATTCGCCCCGAGGAATTGACTGCTCGCGGCAAGTTCCTTTGCAACCGAGGATCGAGAACGATGGACAACACGGTTCAAGAGCGCATCCGCACCGAGATCGCCGATACCCCGGTCGTGCTCTACATGAAAGGCACGCCGGTCTTTCCGCAATGCGGGTTCTCGGCGGCGGTGGTGCAGATCCTCAGCCATCTCGGGGTCAAGTTCAAAGGCGTCGATGTGCTGACCGACCCGCAGGTCCGCCAGGGCATCAAGGAATTCTCGAACTGGCCGACGATCCCGCAGCTCTATGTCAAGGGCGAGTTCGTCGGCGGCTGCGACATCATCCGCGAGATGTACGAGACGGGCGAGTTGCAGCAGGTTCTCGAGCAAAAGGGCGTCCCGGTCCGCGCCTGACCGCGGCCTCAATCTGCCAAGCGGGTGGCGGGCGTTAGCCGCGCCGGGCCGAGCCGGTAGATCAGCGGAAAAAACGGGTAGCGCAGCGGGAGGTGGCGGGCGCCACCTTCGGAGACGCACCATAGCCGCCCGTCGCGATCGAAGGCGATGCCCTCGGTGCCGCCCGGAACCAAATAGCGTTTCTCGAGTCGCCCGGTCACGGGATTGAGCCGATCGAGAGCGCCCCAGGCGAGATCGCTGCGCGAAATCCACAGCCGGCCCCGGCGCCCGACAGCGCCGCCTTGCGCGTAGCTCGGGATCGGCACGCTTCCGGAGGCCGCACCAGCGCTCAGCACCGCGCCGTCTGGCAGCGCATCGAGGACGGGGAGGTCGAATTTGAAAATCCTGGCCGGCCGGTCTTCCTCGTAATCGCCGATCCAAATCGCTTGCTCTCCCGAAACCGCGAACGCCCCCTTCAACCCGGCGCCCAGCCGGAAGACGCGAAATTTCGGCGCGGGATCGGCAAAGGCGCGGTCGAGATCGGCCTCGAACAGGGTGCGCGTGTCGGCAATGAACAATTTGCCGTGGCCGGCATAGGCGAGCCCGCCGGCATGACCGCAGGGCGGCGGCACATCAAAATGCCCGGTCTCGCGGCCGGTCATCGGATCGATGCGAAACACCCGGCATGGGCCCCGGTTCTTCCAGGTGCGGCGGCTGCGATAAGCGGACACGTAGAGGCTGCCTTGGGCGACCGCCAGCCCCTGCGGGTCCCAGCCCTGGTCGAGCCCCGGCATCCAGATAAGCCGATCGATTGCGGCGAGGTTCGGCGCCTCACTGATTGATGCCGGGCCGTAGCTAGGCCGTTGCCCGAGAACCATGCGGGTCAAGGCTTCGAGCCGATGCGGCGCCGGCGAAATGCCGCAGGCTGCGACGACGATAATCGCGGTTGCGATGCGGCCGGCGCGCGCCGCTGACCGCCCGGTCCGCAGCCGATGCTTCTGATCGACCCCGCGCTCGGGTTGACCGCTCCGGCAACCTCGCCCTACCATCATGCCGTCTCGAAAGGAGTGCCGCGATGGCCGAAGCACCCCGCCTCAATGGCGTGATTGGGGCCCTGGAGCAGGGCAAGCCCGCCTTTGTCACGTTTGCCGCGGCGGAGGTCAGCGTGGCGCAGGCGGTGGGTGCGGCACCCTATGACGGCGTGGTGTTCGAGATGGAGCATCGCGCCTACGATATCCGAGCCTTGCGCGATTGCCTGCAATACATGCTCGACCGCCGGCAGATCGCCCGCAGCGGCAGCATTGCGCCGCCGGTGACGCCGTTTGTGCGCATCCCGCCCAATGGCGGCGAGGCCAGCCAATGGGTCGCCAAGCAGGTGCTCGATCACGGCGTCTACGGCATCGTGTGGCCCCATGTCAGCACCATCGAGGAAGCGTTGAACGCGGTCACCGCCTGCCGCTATCCGCGCCCGCATTCAGCGCCTTATTACGAGCCGGCCGGCCAGCGCGGCGACGCCCCGGCCGCGGCCGCGCGCTATTGGGGCCTCAGCCAGCAGGAATATTACGAGCGCGCCGATGTGTGGCCGTTGAACCCGAAAGGCGAGGTGCTGGTCGCGATCATGTGCGAGGAGGTGCGCGCGATCCGCAACCTGCCAAAAATGCTCGAAGAGGTGCCGGGCATCGGCGTCGTGATCATCGGCGAGGGCGACCTGTCGCAGGATCTCGGTTATCCGCGGCAATACGAGCACCCGACCGTGGCCTCGGCGATCGACGAGATTTTGGCGATCTGCAAGGCGCACAACGTGCCCTGCGGCCATCCGCATGTCGACGCCAAGAACATCGAAACGCTGCTCGAAAAAGGCTTTCGCTACCTGATGCCGGCGCCAGTCTATTCCTTCGGCGCCCTGGAGCTCGGCCGTAAAACCGCGGGGCGCTGACGGCTGCGGTAAATGGCTGGCAGGGGCCGCGGCCTGCCGATCTTTATCGTCGACGCCTTCGCTGAGCGGCCTTTTTCCGGCAACCCGGCCGCGGTCTGCCTGCTCGCCGCTTGGCCTGACGACTCGCTGTTGCTGGCCATTGCCGGCGAGATGAATTTGTCGGAGACCGCCTTTCTCGTCGGCGGCGACGGCAACTACGAGATCCGCTGGTTTACCCCGACCTGCGAGGTCGATCTGATCGGCCACGCGACCTTGGCCGCCGGCCTCGTCGTGCTCGACGCGATCGAGCCCGGCCGCGACAGCGTGACTTTCCATTCCGGTATCGAGAGGCTGCAGGTCGAGCGCGAAGGCTCCCTTCTGGCGATGGACTTCCCGGCGCTGCCCTCGGCGCCGGTCCCACACGAGGCCGCGCTTGACTGCCGCGCTCGGGCGCAGACCCATCGAAGTGCGGGCCGGCAAGCACTACATGGCCATCTTCGAGCGGCAGGACGATGTGGCTGCCCTCGCCCCCGACATGGCTGCGGTTGCCGCACTCGACCTGCCGGCGGTAATCGCGACCGCCCCCGCCGCCGAGCCCGGGACCGATTTCGTGTCGCGCTTTTTCGCACCGGCCAACGGTGTGCCCGAAGACCCGGTCTCCGGCGTAGCACATCTGGCGCTGGTGCCGTATTGGGCCGAGCGTCTGGGCAAGACGCGCCTCGTCGCCCGGCAATTGTCGCGGCGCGGCGGCACGGTGATCGGTCGCGACCGCGGCCAGCGTGTCACCCTGCTCGGAACCGCCATCCTCGTCGCCGAGGGGCGGCTCTATCCCTGAGCGGCCTACGACGCCGCAGTGGCGCCAACCAGCCGCCGGCCAATCGATCGCCTGGCCGAGCTGAGGCGGCGGCCGGCTTCGGGCATCGGGTATTTGAGCCCGCTGGCGCAGTTGAACAGCACCACCCGCTCGTCCGGGCCGACCCGGCCATCGGCCAGCGACTGCTCGTAAGCGGCATAGGTCGCGGCCCCTTCAGGGCACAGCAACAGGCCCTCCTCGGCGGCAACCGCGCGCCAGGCAGCGGCGATCGCGTCGTCATCGACGGCAACGGCGAACCCGCCGCTGTCGCGCACTGCGCGCAGGATCAGAAAATCGCCGATCCCCTGCGGCACCCGAATCCCGGCGGCGAAGGTGTGCGCGTTCTCCCAGCGCGCGGCATGCTCGACGCCGTCGGCCCAAGCCTTGACCATCGGCGCGCAGCCGGCCGCCTGGACCACGACCATGCGCGGCCGCTTCGGCCCGATCCAGCCGATCTTTTCCAGCTCGTCAAAGGCCTTCCACATGCCGATGATGCCGGTGCCGCCGCCGGTCGGGTAAAAGATCACATCGGGCAATTCCCAGCCGAGCTGCTCTGCCAGCTCGATGCCCATCGTCTTCTTGCCCTCGATCCGATAGGGCTCGCGCAAGGTCGAGCAGTTGAACCAGCCGACCGCCTTCTCGCCCTCGCCAACGAGCCGCCCGCAATCGTCGATCAGCCCGTTGACCAGAAACACCTCGGCGCCCTGCATCGCGATCTCGCGCACATTGACCGGGGGCGTGTCGTCGGGACAGAACACATAGGATTTGATCCCGGCGCGCGTGCAATAGGCGGCCATCGCCGCCCCGGCATTGCCGTTGGTCGGCATCGCCATGGTTGCGACACCGAGCTCCTTGGCCATCGACACCGCCAGCGCGAGGCCGCGCGCCTTGAACGAGCCGGTCGGCAGCCGGCCCTCGTCCTTGACCAGGATCTCGCCGCTGCCGCCGCGCCGCCGCGCGATCCGCGGCAATGCGATCAGCGGTGTCGCGATCTCGCCGAGCGAAACCACATTTTCCGCACGGCGCACCGGCAGCAGCTCGCGATAGCGCCACAAGGTTTGCGGCCGGTCGGCAAGCTTCTCGCGCCCGAAGGCACGGCGCACGGCATCGAGGTCGTAGCGCACGAGCAGCGGCCGCCCGACCTTGGACACCGTCTGTAAGGTATCGGCCGGATAACGCTCGCCGGTTAGGCTGCATTCGAGATGGCTGACAAACGTGGGCGGGCCATCACCCGTCCACCGATAATCGGGCATTGACGCGTCTCCAGGTTAACGGCGCAAACAGCCGGACCGGTGCCGCCGGTGGTTAATCAGCGGCTGCCGGGCGCCGCACTGCCTCGTCCGGCGTGCGGTATTTCGCTTCAGCCGGCAGGCGCCCGGGCTGCGGATCGATGCCGCTGCGCCCGCCCTTGTTCGGGTAAATATGGATTTGCGGCACCACCGGCCGCCGGTTGCGCTCGGCATCAAGCCACAGGCGCAGCATCAGCCGCTTTTTATCCGGCTCGTCCCAATCGTCGAATTCGGAGCGTGCGTGCATGATCGTGTAGTTGTTGACAAAACTTGCTTCGCCGGGTTCGAGGCGGGTCTCGAACTGCAGCCGCTCGGCGGTGGCGCGGAACGTGTCGATCGCGTCGATCTCCTCCTGGGTGAAGTCGCGCCCCAGCTCGCGATAGGCGGCATTGATGATCTCGCGCACCATGAACACGCTGACATGGCCCTCGCATTCGGAAAAGACCGGGATGTCGTAGGGCGTGATCGGCTCCTGATCGGGCCCCTCCTCGCCGCGCCGATGATAGGGGAACCCGCGATAAAGGACCGGCAGCAGATCGGGCCGGTTCTCGCGGATGTCGTTGTGGACGGCGAGGCCCGAGGCATACTGGCTGAACCCGCCGGCGCGCGCCTGGCGCACGCACATCAGCCCGACGATCTGCCCCAGATCGACATGCAGCGACAGCTCGCGCCGGCTGGTGTAGCCGCGGGCACTCTCGGGCTCTCCCGGCGGGGTCTCGTCGCGGACCAGCCCCAACAGGTCGCCCCGCGCGCTCTGCGATACGCCGCGACCAAAATGCGCGCCCACGGCCCAGTACATCGTGCAGATGTCCTCGACCGAATGGCCCTCGATCGGCAGCCCGCGTAGGATGACGATGCCCCGACCATGCTGGATTTCGTCAAAGACGCGGGCCAAATCGGTATCGAGCGCCGGGTGGCGACAGTGTCCCGTCCGGATTTCGCCGAGGCCGAGCCCGTGTCTGCGAACCCGCTGCAGCACCTCCTCGAGCGCCTGCGCGTGACGTTGTGTCAGATCGAACGCGATCGCCTCCTTGCTGATCTCGGCGCCGCGCCAAGCCATCTTGTGCTCGATCGATGCGGGATGGATCTGGGTCATCGGCAGGTCTCCTAAGCGGGCATCTGATCCTAGGCCCGCACCCGCACCGCTGTCACTCGGAGAGGCGCTTCCGCAGCGATTGCGACATAGATTAGAATTCCTATAATATACGTCGCGAGGAACCTGGGAGGCAGGAATGCGTGCGCCGCTCTACACGTCGCTGGACGATGCCCTGGAAGCAATCGCCCCCTTTGGGATGGACCTCAAAAACGGCAACAGCAATCACGCCCCGATGGTGGCCGAGGCGCTGTGCGCCTTGGGTCGGCCCGAAGCCGTGATGCCGTGGATCGAGCGCTACCGGGAACGGATGTCGCCCCGACCCCTGCCCCGCGAGCGTATCCGCGGCGATGATTGGCACGCAGCACTCGGGCAGCGCGAACGGTTCGGCGATTGGAGCCAGTTTTTTGTCGAAGAGCTGCGCGAGGCTGCGTGGTGCAAGGTGCTCGATCGCTGGGTCGGCCGCCTCGCATCCGGCTTTTGCGCCGCAGCGACCCATGGCGCGATCCGGGTCGGGCACGCCGCGCGCGGGCTTGCCGAACGCGAAACGCCGGCCCGGCAGCGCGAGCTTGCCGATGCGCTCGCCAGCTGGGCGGCGGCCTGGCAGGAGCTTCCCGCAGGCGGCCCTAACGCCAACGGCAGCACCTTGCTGCCGCGTCGGGCGATCGCCAAAATTCCGCTCGTGCCGCCCGACCGCCGCATGCGCGGCAACATTGTCGCGGCGCTCGGCGCGCTTGGCGACTTCCCGGAATTCGCACCGGCGATCGGGCTGGTCGACAGCGGTGGCGAGGTCGCGACGCTGATGGCCGAGCGGACCGAAACCTTTGCCCGGGTCTATCTCGCCAACGCCCGGGACATCCCGACAGTGATCGCCTTCATCCACGGCGTCACCAGCCATGCTGCCCTCGGCAACATTGTCCCGCATGTCGGGGAAGCTACGGCGCGCACGGCGCTGCGCTACGCCTGGCAGGCGGGGTGCGGGCTCTACGCGTGCTTTGGCGGCGCCGTCGCGACCGCTGACGATATCGCGCCGCCCGATGCCGATGAGGACGACCTGGTCGAGCGCGCGATCGCCCATGGCGACGAGCATGTCATCAAATTTACCGAGGCCTGCCTCAGCCGCCATGCACTCGGGCCATCGCCGGCCTATCCGGCCGCCGCCGCCCACGCGAGCGAGATCATCCAGCGCCGCTGAACCCCCAGCGGTTGCCCTTGCGACGGCCGGCAGCCCGATCGCGGCGTTTGACCACATGGATCAGGGCTCGTGCTATCGTCATGGTAAATCGGGGACGACGGGCAGCCATGGATTACGAGAGCTTTTTCAGGGCGCGGCTCGACGCGCTGCGCGCCGAGGGCCGCTATCGCGTGTTTGCCGACCTCGAACGGCGCTGCGGCGGTTTTCCGCGCGCCTTCGACCACCGCATCGGCGCCGAGGTCACGGTGTGGTGCTCGAACGACTATCTCGGCATGGGCCAGCACCCGGCCGTGCTGGCGGCGATGGAAGCGGCGCTGCGCGCGCTCGGCGCCGGCGCCGGCGGCACCCGCAACATCTCGGGCAACAGCCACCTGCACCTCGAGCTCGAGCGCGAGCTGGCTGACCTGCACGGCCGCGATGCCGCGCTCGTCTTCACCTCGGGCTACGTCGCGAACGAGGCGGTGCTGTCGACCCTGGCGCGCGAGCTGCCAAACACGGTCGTGTTGTCGGACGCGCACAACCACGCCTCGATGATCGCCGGCATCCGCCACAGCCGCGCCGAAAAGGCGATCTTCCGCCATAACGACCCGGACGACCTCGCCCGCCTGCTCGCTCGGGTCGATCCCGCTCGGCCCAAGCTCGTCTGCTTTGAATCGGTCTATTCGATGGATGGCGACATCGCCCCGATCGGCGCGTTGTGCGATGTCGCCGAGCAATTCGGCGCGATGACTTATCTCGATGAGGTGCACGCGGTCGGGCTCTACGGAGCGCGCGGCGGCGGCATCGCCGAGCGCGACGGCGCCATGCACCGCCCGACGGTCATCCAAGGGACGCTCGCCAAGGCGTTTGGCGTGATGGGCGGCTATGTCGCGGGCTCGGCCGCACTCGTCGATTTTCTGCGCAGCAACGCGGCGGGGTTCATCTTTACCACCGCGCTGCCGCCGGCGCTCGCCGCCGGCGCGCTCGCCAGCATCCGCCACCTGAAGCACAGCCACGCCGAGCGCGAGCGGCACCAGGAGCGCGCGTCGCGGCTGAAGCGCCGGCTCGCCGAGGCCGATCTGCCGGTGATGCCGTCGCCGAGCCACATCGTCCCGGTCATGATCGGCGATGCGGAATTGTGCAAAGCCGCCTGCGACGCGCTGCTGCGCCGCCACCGCATCTATGTCCAGCCGATCAACTACCCGACCGTGCCAAAGGGCACCGAGCGCCTGCGGCTGACGCCCACGCCGTTGCACAGCGACGCCGACATCGAGGCGCTGGTGGCAGCCCTCGCCGATGTCTGGCAGCAGCTGACCCTGCCGCGCGCCGCCTGAGCCGACCGCGGAGGCTGCGCAATGCCGGCCGACAGCGCGCTGCTGCCCGCCCAGACCGTGCGATTGGCGGCGCTCGGCATCCTGGCCGAAGGCGAGCGGCCCTATGCCGAGCTCGCCCGCGAGGTTGCCGACTTTATCCGCTGCATGCTCGGCCAATCGCTCGACCTGATGGGCACCTCGCTCGAATTGCTGCGGGTCGAGGGGCTGATCGAAGCGGTTGGCGGTACGGGCATGAGCGACAATGCCGAAATGCGGCTCACCCCGGCAGGCGACCAAGCGCTGCGCCGCTTGCTCGCGGCCGGGCTGCACGCCCCCGGCAACGAGCTGAACCATCTGGTGCTGGCGCTGAAGCTGCGGTTTCTGCCGATCCTCGACGAGAGCGAACGCCGCCGGCAGCTGGCCCTGATCGGCGAATGGTATGCCGGCGAGATCGTGCGGCTGGAGCGGCTCTGCGCCCGCCACGCTGGGCGTTCGCCGCAATTTCGCCGCTGGATCGAGCGCGAGATCGACCTCGCCCGCGAGCGCCTCGGCGAAATCGCCGCGCTCGGCCAGCGCCCCGCCGCTGGCTCCTGAGAGCATGTGAAAAAATCGCGGGGAGCTTCGTCAGCAAGCAAATTACAGGTCGCTTTCCCGGCGAAAGCCGGGAACTCATTTGGCGACAAGCACTAGCGTATCAAGAAAGCGCAGGGGCTTAGCAACCGATGGCGAGTTCGTGCGGCGGAACAATGGGCCCCGGCTTTTTTCGCCGGGGAAGCGAGCGAGAAGCGCCGAAGGGATTTTTCACGGGCTCTGAGCCCAAGACCCTGCGGCAAGCGCCGACTATCAGCAGCCGAGCTTTTGTGCGAGGTCGACAAAACTGTCGGCGATCACGTCGAAATCGTGCTCGGCCTTGACGTCGCGGGTCTTGTTCGGCCCGTGCTCGAGCGGCCGGCTGACAAAGGCGGTGCGGAAGCCGCGGCCGCGCGCTGCGACCAGGTCGCCGTTATGCGCCGCCACCATCATGCATTGCTGTGGCTTCAGGTCGAGAAACGCGGCGGTGCGGTCATAGGCCTCGGGCTGCGGCTTATAGGCGTGCGCGACCTCGGCGCCGAGGATCGCGTCCCATGGCAGCCCGGCGTATTTGGCCATATTGACCATCAGCGCCACATTGCCGTTCGACAGGGTCGCGAGGATGAATTTGCGCTTGAGCCGGGTCAGGCCCTCGACCGTGTCCGGCCAGCCGTCGAGGCGATGCCAGGCGCGGTTCAGGTGATCGATCTCGGCTTCGCTCAACCCGGTGATCCCGAATTCGGGCAGCAGCTCGACCAAATTCTCGCGATGCAGATCATCGAGCCGCGCCCACGGGCGCTCGCCGTTGCGCACCTTGGCCATCGCCGGCTGATAGCGCGACCGCCATTGGTCGGCGAAACCGTGCCAATCCTTGTCGTGGCCTTTCGGCGCGAGAATGGCCTTCGCCTCGCGGGCGATGCTGTCGCGCCAATTCACCACCGTGCCGAACACGTCAAAGGTCAATGCCTTCACATCCAAGAGCGCCATCTTCGCTGCCTCCTGTTGCTGGTTGTCACCCCGGGTCAGACCGCGCCCTTTTCCCGCAGTGCCGCGATCGCTGCCGCGTCGTAGCCGAGGTCGCGCAGCACCGCGTCGGTGTGCTGGCCCTGCTCCGGGGTCGGGCGCAATTCGTCGGGTTGCGGATAATCGCTCAGATGGATCGGCTGGCCGACCACCTTCTGCGGCCCGTGCTGCGGATTGTTGACCGGTCTCGCGATGCCGAGATGCTGCACCTGCGGGTCGGCGAAGACCTGGTCGATCGTGTTGATCGGGCCGCACGGCACTCCGGCCTTGCTCAGCAACTCGACCCAGTATTGGTTGGGGTGGCGGCGGATGATCTCGTTCAAATGCGTGTTGAGCGCCGCACGGTTCTTGGCGCGGGCCACGACCGTGGAGAAATCGGGGTCGTCGATCAGGTCCTTCGCACCCGCGGCCTCGCAAAAGCGCCGCCACAGGCTGTCGCCCGAGGCGGCGATGTTGATATAGCCGTCGCTTGTCTCAAACATGCCGGTGCCCGGCGAGGTCGGGTGGAAATTGCCTTCCTGGCCGGCAACCTCGCCCTTGATCAGATAGCGCGCCGCCTGGAAGTCGAGCATGAAAATCTGCGCTTCCAGGAGCGAGGTCTGGACCCACTGGCCCTCGCCGGTGCGCTCGCGGTTGAGCAGCGCCAGCACGATGCCGTAGGACAGCAGCAGACCGGCCGAGGTGTCGTTGATGGCGATGCCGACGCGCACCGGCCCGCCTCCCGGGTGCCCGGTGATCGACATCAGCCCGCCCATGCCCTGGGCGATCTGGTCTACCCCGGCGCGGCCGGCATAGGGCCCGTCCTGGCCAAAGCCGGAAATGCTGCCATAGACGATGCGCGGATTGACCTTTTTCACCGCCTCATAATCGACGCCGAGCCGGTGCTTGACATCGGATTTGTAGTTTTCGACGATGACATCGGCGCGCTTGGCCAATTTGAAGAAGATTTCGAGCCCCTCCTTGCTCTTCAGATTGAGGGTGATCGAGCGCTTGTTGCGGTGCAAATTCTGAAAGTCGGGGCCGTCGCGCCGGCTGCCGGTGGCGTCGGTCGCCTCGCCGGGCGCCTCGATCTTCAAGACGTCGGCGCCCCAATCGGCAAGTTGGCGCACCGCGGTCGGGCCGGCGCGATGCGCGGTCAGGTCGAGAACCAAGAAATCGTTGAGCGGCAATGGAAAAGTCGGCATCGGCGGGTCTTTCGATTGGGCGGCGTTCGTAGGGAGCTCGGATCGGCCCTTGGCGCCGGCGTTATTCGGGCCCTTGGCGAAATACCTGGTCGGCGGTCTTGCGCTGGGCCGGCGACAGGCTCGCATAAAGCGCCTGCATCGCCGGCAGCAGCCGCTTCAAGGCAGTAACCTCGAGCTCCCGGTCTTGGATCGCGAGGCGCAGATCATCGACCGCGCTCGGGTTCGCTGGCGCAGCGCTTGGCTTCATCCGGGCATTCTCGCGCATGGCATTGGCGAACGCATCGAATTTCGGTTGCTGCGACGGCGTGATCTGCAATTTCTGGTGCAGCCGGCTGAGATTGGCCTCGATATTGGGCGCTTGCGCCTCGGCCTGCGCCTGGATCGGTAGGATCGCCGCGGGCGCGGGTCCAGGCGCTGTCGGGCGCGCCATCGCGGCCGCCGATGAGGGCGCGCCCCCGCTGATCAGCCAAGCCGTCGCCAGGGCCGCCGCAATGACCGGCCGGCCCACCTGGCAGCCCGCCCGCGAGATCGAAAGTGCCCGCATGCAAAGAACCCTTCGGATCGCTGTTCCCATAGCCATGCACCGAGCCGGCGGCGGTTTCAAGCTCCGGCTGCGCATCCGCCGCAGCGCCGGCCCCTCCGCAGCCCAGCCATGCGAGCCCGGAAGAGCATGCCGTCGAATTCGCGGTGCGCGGCCAAGCCGAGCCGCGTGCTACACTTTTTGGGAAATTCGGGATGTGGTTCCACCGACGGAAGGGAAGTGCGATGGCGTATGACCTCTTGATCAAGAACGGCCGCATCGTCGACGGCTCGGGGATGCCGGCGTTCCGCGGCGACGTCGGAGTCAAGGACGGCAAGATCGCAGAGATCGGCAAGCTCTCCGGCGCCGCCGAGCGCACGATCGACGCCGAAGGCCGCGTCGTCGCCCCCGGCTTTATCGACAACCACTGCCATTACGACGCCCAGGTCACCTGGGACCCGCTGTGCTCGTTTTCGTGCGACCACGGCGCCACCTCGGTGATCTTTGGCAACTGCTCGTTATCTCTGGCGCCGGTGCGCAAGGGCAAGGAGGAGCGGCTTTCCGAATTCCTTTCCTATGTCGAAGCGATTCCGATGGAGGTGCTGCGCACCCTCGAATTCGGCTGGGAGACCGTGCCGCAATATCTCGACCAGCTCGACCATCACCTTGGCGTCAATGTCGGCAACCTGATCGGCCACACCGCGGTGCGCTATTACGTGATGGGCGAGGACTGCCAGAAACGCACCGCCACCGACGCTGAGATCAAAGAGATGCAGGAGTTGGTGCGCGACGGCATGAAAGCGGGTGCCCTCGGCCTCTCGGTGTCGCGCAACCAGGGCCATTTCGACCCGCAGGGCGTGCACATCCCGGCCTTGTGGGCCGACGAGAAGGAAATCTTCGCGCTCGGCGACGTGCTGCGCGAGATGGGCACCGGCATCATCCAGTCGGGCGGCGGCAATGGCGCCGAAATGAAGGACGCGCTGATGTCGCGGCTGTCGGAGGCGACCGGGCGCCCGGTGGTCTACAACAATCTCGGCCAGTCGATGCGCCGGCCCGACCAATGGCAAAAGCACATGGCGCAGGTCGATGCGACCACCGCCAAAGGCATCCGCGCCTACCCGATGTGCACGCCGAACCGCATCACCGATTATTTCACGATGCGCAACACCCAGCAGTTCCGCGGCCTGCCGGTATGGCACCCGATCTCTTTGTCCTCGCCCGAGGAGATGCTGAAGGCCTACGCCGACAGGGAGGTGCGCAAACAGCTCCACGCCGAGGCGGTCGAGTTCAAGAGCGGCCCGGCGATTGGGCTCTGCTCCACCTGGTGGGACTACATGGTGCTGCAGCATGCCGTGCTGCCGAAGAACAAAGAATACGAAGGCAAGACCCTCGGCCAGATCGCCAAGATGCAGGGCAAGGGCATCATCGACGCCTTCCTCGATTTGGCAATCGAGGAGCACCTCGACACCGAATGGCTGCACGGCGAGAACAATGTCGATGAAGAGGCCGTCGCCAAGATCCTGACCTATCCGAACGCAATCATCGGGCTCTCGGACGGCGGCGCGCATGTGCAGTTTCAGAGCGGCTTCGGCTTCTCGACCCGGCTGCTCTCCGAATGGGTGCGCGACAAGCAGGCGATGACCCTGGAGCAGGCGGTGCGCCGGCTGACCTTCGACAGCGCGTCGATCTTCGGCCTCTACGACCGCGGCCTCTTACGCCCCGGGCTCGTCGCCGACATCGTGATCTTCGACCCCGACACGGTGAAGCCGCTGCCGCTGGAAGTGCTGCACGATTTCCCGACCGGCGCCAAGCGCATCAAGGAGCCGGCCCAGGGCATCATGGCAACGATCGTGCGCGGCGAGGTCCTGCTCGAAGACGGCAAGCACACCGGGGCACTCCCCGGCCGGGTGCTGCGCAACACCTATTACCACGGCATCCACGCCTGAACCCCGGGCGAGAGCCCCTCACCTCGGCCCTCTCCCCGCTTGCGGGGAGAGGGAGGGGCCCGCGCTAGCGGGAGGGTGAGGGGCAGCAACCGACGGACCGCTGGAGATCCGCCATGCCGACATTCCGCCCGACACCCGATCTCGACATGCATTACGAGGTCGATGATTTCACCGACCCGTGGGGCCGGGCGGAAACGGTGCTGCTGCTGCATGGCAACGCCGAGAGCGGGGCGGCTTGGTACGGCTGGGTCCCGACGCTCGCCCGCAAATACAAGCTCGTGCGGCCGGACATGCGCGGCTTTGGCCAATCGACGCCGATGCCGCGCGATTTCCCGTGGACCTTCGACATCATCATCAACGATTACTCTCGACTGATGGACCATCTCGGCATCGACCGGTTCCACCTGGTCGGCGCCAAGATCGGCGGCACGATCGCCCGCGCCTTTGCCGCGCGCCGGCCCGAGCGGGTCCGGACCCTGACCGTCGTCGGCACGCCGCCGCCGTTGCGCGCGGGTGCCGCCGAGCGCGTCCCCGAATTGACCGCGGCGTTCGAGCGCGACGGGGTCGAGGCCTGGGCGCGCCAGACCATGGGCGGCCGGCTCGGCAGCGGCTTTCCGCCCGAGGGTGTGGAGTGGTGGATCAAATTCATGGGCCGCACCGCCCTCTCGACCCAACTCGGATTTATGGGGACGATCGCCTGCGCCGACATCCGCGCCGATCTGCCAAAGATCGGCTGCCCGACCTTGGTGGTCACCACCGACGGCAGCGGCCTCGCCTCGGTCGCCGAAACCCGCGCCTGGCAGCAGCAGATCGCGAATTCGCGCCTCGTGGTATTGCCCGGCAATTCCTATCATGTCGCCGCCACCCACGCCGAAGAGGCCGCCGCCGCGACCCTCGATTTCCTCGCCGCCCATGCCGGCGCCTGACCTCGACCAGGGTGTGCGGCCAACTGCAGCAGATCTGATAAAACACAGCCCAAAAGTAGTAGCCTCTGGGCGGCAGAACAACTGTCCCATCGAGACAGTTCGATTGTCTCACCAGAAACAGAGCCGCCGCACGGGCGTCGGCAAGCGATTGAACATTTTCATAATTAATCCCCGTATCGACAGATCGAGTCCGGCACGAAGATTGCATCGTCAAAAGATCGTCAACGCATGGGTGCCCCGATGCGCAAATCGACCACAGCCCTGCTGGCCCTGATCGCAACCCTGGGAGGCGGTGCGCTGACTGCCCAGGCGGATCCGTTTCCGGTCAGCGTGCTGCTTACGCACTTCAACGCGATCACCATGGGAAATTTCGCCACGACCAGCGATGTCAACGGCCCGGTGCTGATCGGCGGCAACCTCAGCAACAACGGCGCGGGCTCACTCGACTTCATGCAGATCCCTCAGACGTGCTGCACGACGCCGACGCCCAATTACGGCGAGATCAACGTGTTCGGCAATAATTCAGGAACTTGGAGCGAGTTTCCGTCAACAAGGGTTTTCGTCGGCGGTGCAAATACGGGCAGCTTCCTCTCAGCAGGATCGGTCACGACCGGCTATACATTTCCTGGGTTTAACCAGCCAGGCGCGGGAAGCAATGCCGCCACGTTCACCAATGACATCTGGACGCCGCTGGTGACGGTCTCGAACAACCTCGCCGGGCTGGGGCCTAACAGCAGCTTAGTCGGAAACACGTTCACCCCCGGCAACGCCGCTGGTACGCCGGCCGTCTTCAACCTGACCTTGGCACAGTTGAATGCTCTGACCGGCGGTGTGACCTTTGGCGGCTGCATTGGCGCCGGCACTTGCGACACCGTGATCAACGTAACCGGCACCGGCACGTTCACCCAGGGTTTTATGTTTCCTGGCGGGGATAATATCCCGGGCTTGCCCAACGTGATCTTCAACTTTGTGGGTGCGACGGGTGTGGAGTGGGGGGGGCCATCGAATTTTGATGCATCGATACTAGCGGTCGATGCGATTGGTTCGAACAACGGCAACGGCCCCCTCGTCGGCAACCTGGTCGTGGGCAGCGTTTTAGCGACGGCGCCGCTGGGGAACGAGGTGCATGACGCCCCGTTCGATTGCAGCGACAATCTGTGCACGACCACATCGGTGCCGGAGCCGGGCTCGCTGCCGCTGCTCGGCGGGGCGCTCGCTATGTTGGCGGCACTCGCCTGCGGCACCGCGATCCGCAAGCGGCCGGGCAGCCCAGCGCGATCTGCGGCGCTCTAGCGCGCCGCCGCCAACGGACGGAAACGGCGCGCGCGGTTCGCGCCGTCGGCCTGCCAATCTCGCCTGCAAGTTCCCAAACAAGTGATCGTGAGCCTGCGCCGGCGAGGTTGCGTTGCCGCCGGCGCTGCCTAGGATGGTCGCGGCGAACCGGGATGCAGGGGGATTTGATGACGCTGTTGGCCAAATGTTGGGTGTTGAGCCTGATGCTGACCATGAGCCTCACCGTTGCTGCGGCGGCAGCGCCGGCACCCGCGCCGGATAAAGCGGCGATCCTCAAGGAGCGGCAGGCGACGATGAAGCAGCAGGGCAAGGACCTCGGCCAAATCAAGGCCTATCTCGACGGCAAGGCCGGTCAGGCCGCGGCGCTCGCCGGCGCCACCAGCCTGACCGAAACCACCCGGAAAATCCCCAGCCTGTTTCCGCCCGGCACCGAGGGGACCAGCCCCGACGGCGATTACCGGCCAAAGCCGGCGGTGTGGTCCGATCACGACAAGTTCCTCGACGCGCAGCAAACCGCCGCGGCCAAGGCCGATGCGCTGCTCACCGCGGTCAAGGCCGACAACAAGCCGGAAATCCGCAGCGCCTTTGTCGATCTCGGCAAAAACGGCTGCGGCAACTGCCATAAGACGTTCCGCGAAAAGCTCAAGCCCTGAGGGTTTGTGAAAAAACGCGGAGAGCTTCGTCGAGAGGCAAATTACCCATCGCTTTCCCGGCGAAAGCCGGGACCCATTCGCCGACAAACGCTTGCGTATCAAGCTATCACCAGGGCTTACCAAGCGATGGCGCGTTCGTGCGGCGGACCAATGGGCCCCGGCTTTCGTCGGGGAAGCGAGAGCGACGTGCCGAAGGCGTTCTTTCACGAACTCTGAGGACGGCGGCGCTGGCCGCCGTGCTGGCGCTGCTGGCCGGTCCGCCGGGGGCATCGGCAGCATCGGCGAGCGGGGCGGCGGCGCGCGGCGCCTACCTCGCCGCCGCTGCCGGGTGCGGCCAATGCCACACCGACACCAAGCATAAGGGCCAGCGCTATGCCGGCGGGCGGGTGCTCGCGACCCCGTTCGGCACGATCGTCGCGCCCAACATCACCCCCTACCGAGAGACCGGGATCGGCCAGTGGCGGCTCGCCGATTTTGAGAAGGCGATGCGCTGGGGCATCGCCCCCGATGATTTCGCATTATCTGCCGGTCTTCCCGTTCGCCGACTACGACCGGCTCAGCGCAGGCGACCTCGGCGATCTGTGGGCCTTTCTCTCCAGCTTGCCGGCAGTACCGCGGGTCAACCCCGCCGGCCGGCACGCGCCCTTTGCCGCCGCCCGCGCTGCCGTCGCTGTCGTCGCCTCGCCGTTTCCCGGGCCGTGGCGTGGCGACCCGCAGAAGGGCGCGGTGTGGAACCGCGGCGCCTATCTCGTTGCCACCATCGGCCGCTGCGGCGACTGCCACACGCCGCGCAACTGGCTCGGCGCACCCGATCGCAGCCGCGCGCTCGCCGGCGTCGCGGCCGGCGGCAGCGGCGGCCATGCGGTGCCCAACATCACCCCAGACCCGGCGACCGGGATCGGCCGCTGGAGCGTCGCCGACATCGTCACCCTGTTGACCGACGGGCAGCTGCCTGATTTCGATTTTGTCGGCGGAGCAATGAGCGAGATCGTCGATAACACCGCTCGCCTCGACGCCGCCGACCGGCAGGCCATCGCGGTCTATCTGAAATCGCTGAAGCCGATTTGGTCCGACCGGCGCACGCACCAGAAAGACTGAGCCGCAGGGCGTTTCGGTGCTGGACCATCGGCCGGGACTTCTTATGATGAACGGCGTTCCGATAGAGAGCGGCAGGGAGCGCACCCGGCATCGCTGCCGGGGCAGTCGATCAGCGGACCGAGCCTTGGAGCGGACCGATCCGGGCGCGGCGTGTCGTTGGCGTCCGGTCGGGAGCGGGCGGTAGGAGCTGACATTGGCGCGAGGGCGACCGGATAAGAGCTTGGCGCGCTTTGAGCGGATCGCGCTGGTGCTGTCGGGCGGCGAGGCGCTGGGCGCGTACCAGGCGGGCGTCTATGCAGCGCTTGAGCGCAGCGGGGTGCGGCCAAACTGGATCGCCGGGACCGCGATCGGCGCCATCAACGCCGCGATCATCGCCGGCAACCTGCCGCATGAGCGGGCGCTCCGGTTGCGCCAGTTCTGGCACGAGATCAGCCGTCGCGCCGCATTGCGGACGGTGAACGGCCTCGGTCGCTGGGCGCAGCGCGCCGCCGGGCGCTGCCTGGCCCTGGCGCGCGTCGGGGCCGGAATGGCGCCGAGCGACAGCGAACCGGTGATCGCCGTGGGCGAACTGCGCGAACTGATCGGCGGGGTGGTCGATTTCGAGCGGGTCAATTCCGGCAATGTGCGAATCGTGCTCGGCGCGGTCAATCTGACGACCGGCGCGGAAACCTTTTTCGACAACGATCGGCACGTGCTCAGCCTCGACCACGTGCTCGCGGGCACGCCGTTTTCGGGTCTGCCGCCGGTCGCGATCGGCCGGCAGCTGTTCGGCGGCGGCGCCGTCTCGGTGTCGGCGCTCGACGAGGCCCGGCCGGCCGACACCTTGTGCTTTGCGATCGACGGTTATGACCCGGTCCCCGGCGGCCATGGCGGGATCAGCCGCTCGGCGCACGAAATCGCCGCGATGCGCCGCACCCACGACCTGCGCCGCATGATCGCGTTGATTGGCGAACGCCTACCGACGGAGGCGCGCGGCGAGGTCGACATCCGCCGTTGTCTGGCCGAGGCGAGCGACGCGACCATGACGATCCTGCACCTGGTCCACGAGGGCAGTGCGGCCGATTTGGCGGCAAAGATGGCCGATTTCTCGGCTAGCGCGGTCGCCCGCCGGTGGAAGGCTGGGGAGAGCGACGCGGCGACCAGCCTCGCGCACCCGCGCTGGCTGGCGCCGCCGCCCCGGCTTTCCGGGGTCATCGTCCACGAGGTCCGCGGCGGAGTGGTGGCACCGCCGCGGTAAGCCGCAGGGCGCAGAGGCGACACCGGCGATCCGCGGCGAGGACGCCGGCGAACGCGGACCGGCCGCAACATCGATCAAATCGAACGGTCGCGCGCCGCGGCGGTTTTCCGGCGCGGGGCGAGGATCGCGCGCCGCCTTGCCTAACCGTTTGTCAATACCAATATAAGGTTGAATTAAAAGGGCTTTTGATATGGGATGGTTTCGCCGGAAAATCGATCGAAGCGGGCCGCCGCTTCAACCCATAGGACGCTCCCACGATCGGGAGCAGCCCGCATCTACGAGGGTACATGCTTTACGAGGCCTACCAGGCGCAAGAGGACATTCTGGGCTCGATTCGGCTGATGGCCGAAACTGTGCGCGGGTGGCTCGGCCTACCATGGCTTTCGGTCGGCGACATGCCGCTGGTGCGCGGCGCCGCGGCCGCGATGGAGCTGTTGTCGCACGCCGGGATGTCGCATGAGCGGCCGGATTTCGGCATCAAATCGGTCACTGTCGATGGCCGGGAGATCGCGGTCAGCGAAGAGGTCGTAGCCTCGCACCCGTTTTGCAACCTGCTGCATTTCCGAAAGGATTCGCTCCGCGAGGAGCCGACCGTGCTGGTCGTGGCGCCACTCTCGGGGCACTTTGCGACCTTGCTGCGCGGCACCGTCGCGACCCTGCTGGCGGATCACAACGTCTACCTGACCGACTGGAGGAATGCACGCGATGTTCCGCTGCTGCACGGCCGGTTCGATCTTGACGATTTTGTCGAGCTGGTGATCCGGTTTATCCGCCTGCTCGGGCCTCGGCTCCATGTGATGGCGGTCTGCCAGCCATCGGTTCCGGTGCTGGCGGCGGTGTCGCTGCTGGCCGCCGAAGGCGATCCGTGCCAGCCGGCGGCAATGATCCTGATGGGCGGGCCAATCGACACCGCGGTCAACCCGACCGCGGTCAACCGCTTCGCCGAGGCGCACGATCTCGACTGGTTCGAGCGGACCGTGATCACGACGGTGCCGGCGCGCTATCCCGGCCGGTTCCGCCGCGTCTATCCGGGGTTTCTGCAGCTCGCCGGGTTTCTCGGCATGAATTTCGAGCGCCATGTCGCAGCGCACTGGAAGATGTTCCGCGACCTCGCCCGCGGCAGCGGCGAGAGCGCCGCGGCGACCCGCGCCTTTTACAACGAGTACAGCACGGTCATGGATTTGCCGGCCGATTTCTATCTGCAGACGATCGAGCGGGTGTTTCACCACCGCGACCTGGCGCAGGGTCGGTTCCGGTTCCGCGGCGCATTGGTCGAGCCGGCGGCGATCGAGCGCACCGCGCTGATGACCGTCGAGGGCGAGCGCGACGATGTCTGCGGCCCCGGCCAGACCGTCGCGGCGCAGGCGCTGTGCACCGCCATCCCGGCGGCGAAAAAGATGCACCACCTCCAGCCCAAAGTCGGCCATTATGGCGTCTTCCACGGCCGCCGCTGGCAGACCGAGACCTATCCCAAGGTCAAGTCGTTCATCCAGGCGCAGGGCTAGCCGTCGCCTCCTCTCATTCCGGCTTGCCGAAGGAGTGGAGGTCGCGAGCCCGCCGCGGGCATCCGGCGGTCAGGCGTGAGGGGAGGCAGAGCATGGCTATGGGTGGCAAGGTCGTCATCACCTGCGCCGTCACCGGGTCGATCCACACCCCGACGATGAGCCCCTATCTGCCGTTGACCCCGGACGAGATCGCCCGCGACGCGATCGCCGCGGCCGAGGCCGGGGCGGCGATCCTGCACCTGCACGCCCGCGATCCAAAAGACGGCCGGCCGACCCCCGATCCCGGCGTCTTCATGCAGTTCCTGCCACGGATCAAGCAGGCGACCAGCGCGGTCGTCAACATCACCACCGGCGGCGGCCACGGCATGTCGCTCGACGAGCGCCTGGCGGCCCCGCTGCGCGCCAAACCGGAGATGTGCTCGCTCAACATGGGCTCGATGAATTTCGGGCTCTACCCGATGCTGTCGCGCTACAAGGATTGGAAATATCCGTGGGAGACCCAGCATCTGGAGATGACCCGCGATTTCATCTTCCGCAACACCTTTGCCGATATCGAGCGCATCCTGAAGGATCTGGGCGAGGGTTGCGGGACCCGGTTCGAGTTCGAGTGCTATGATGTCGGCCATCTCTATAACTTGGCGCATTTCCTCGATCGCGGCTTGGTCAAGCCGCCATTGTTCGTGCAGACGATCTTCGGCATCTTGGGCGGCATCGGCGCCGACCCGGACAATCTCGTTCATATGAAGCATATCGCCGACAAATTGTTTGGCGATGCATACGCTTGGTCGATCCTCGCTGCCGGGCGGCACCAATTGCCGCTGGTGACGATGGGTGCGATCATGGGCGGCAATGTCCGCGTGGGGCTTGAGGATTCGTTATGGATCGGCCGCGGCAAGCTTGCGACCAGCAACGCCGACCAGGTCAGCCGGGTGCGCGCCATCGTCGAGAATTTGTCGCTCGAGATCGCCACTCCCGAAGAAGCGCGGGCGATGCTGGCGCTGAAGGGCGGCGACGCCGTCGCCTTCTGACCGAGGAGCGCCGAGGATGATCGACAAGCGGGTCAAGAACCTCGCCGAGGCGGTGGCCGGCGTCAGGGACGGATCCGTCGTGCTGTGCGCCGGGTTTGGCGGCGCGGGGCTGCCCGACGCGCTGTGCGAGGCGCTGATCGAGCAGGGGGCGCGCGACCTGACCGTCGTCGCCAACAACGCCGGCACCGGGCGGCGCGGGCTCGCGGCGCTGATGGCCGCCGGGCGGGTCGCGAAGATCATGTGCTCGTTCCCGCGCAGCTCGGGCTCGGTGGTCTTCGAAGAGCTGTACGCGGCGGGCAAAATCGAGCTCGAATTGCTGCCGCAGGGGACGTTGAGCGAGCGGATGCGCTGCGCCGCCGCCGGGCTCGGCGGCTACTATTCGCCGGTCTCGGTCGGGACCCGCCTCGCCGAAGGCAAGGAGCACCGCGAGCTCGACGGCCGCACCTATGTCTTTGAAAAGCCGCTGAAAGGCGACGTCGCCCTGCTCGCCGCCGATCGCGCCGACCGGTGGGGCAACCTGACCTTCCGAAAATCGCAGCGCAACTTCAACCCGACGATGGCAATGGCCGCGGCTCTCTCGGTGGTCCAGGTCCGCCACATCGTCGAATTGGGCGAGCTCGACCCCGAGATGATCGTCACCCCCGGCATCTTCATCGACCGCGTCGTCCAAGTCGCATTCTAGCAATCCATTGCTGCGTAGCCGACGATAGGAGGGCTGTCTTGATGAAGCTTCCGCTGACCGGCGGTTGTCTGTGCGGCGCGGTCCGCTACGAGATCACCGCAGCGCCCGAGCTTGCTTACACATGCCACTGTCTTGATTGCCAGCGGCTCACCAGCAGCGCCTTCTCGATGGCGATCATCGTGCCCGACGCGGCTTTCCGCCTGATCGGCACCGAGCCGCGGTCGCTGCAGACTTTCGCCGACAGCGGGCGCATGAAGATTCGTCTGGTCTGCCCGGAGTGCGGTTGCTGGATCTCCGGTGCCTCCGATGCGGACAGCGGCTTGCGACGGGTGCGGGTCGGCACGCTCGACGATACCTCATGGGTACGGCCGACGACGCATTACTGGACCCGCAGCAAACAGCCCTGGGTGACGATCCCCGCGGGCGATCAGCTGTTCGAGACCCAGCCTGACGCATGAACCCCTTGGCTTCGCGCACACAGACGGGTGGTTCTGCGGGCGCCAAAACTTATGATGCCGGTAAAGTGGGAGGAAGCCTATGCCGCTCAAACGTCGCCAGATCGCGTGGCGGGCCGCGCAAGACCTCGTAGAAGGCGCTTATGTCAATCTCGGGATCGGGCTGCCGACCCTGGTCGCCGACTTCATCCCGCAGGATCGCGAGATCGTCCTGCACAGCGAGAATGGCGTGTTGGGGGTCGGCCCGGCGCCGGGCGCCAACGAGGTCGATCCCGACCTGATCAACGCCGGCAAGCAGCCAATCACCTTGGTTACCGGCGGCAGCTATGTCCACCATACCGATTCGTTTCTGTTGATCCGCGGCGGTCATCTCGATCTGGCTCTGCTCGGCGCGTTCGAGGTCGCCGAGAACGGCGATCTGGCCAACTGGACGACCGACGATCCGGGGTTCCCGCCTGGGGTCGGCGGCGCCATGGACCTGGCAGTCGGCGCCAGGGAAATCCGCGTCCTGCTCGAGCATACAACCAAATCGGGCGCGCCGCGCATCCGCCGCCGCTGTCGATACCCGCTGACCGTTGCCGCCGCGGTGCGCCGGATCTACACCAACCTCGCGGTCATCGATGTGACTGGCGACGGGCTCGTGGTCCGCGAGATTGCCGACGGCATCGACTTTGCCGCCTTGCAGTCGCAAACCGAAGCCGCGCTGCGTCCCGCCCCCGACCTCAAACCGCTGCGCGCCCCCGCGGTCTAGTTAGCGGACGCTAGGGCCGGCGCATCGCCTCCGGGCGGAGGCTGGAATCCGTCAGGCCGCGCCGAGCCGGCGGCAATGCTCGCGGAATTCGGTCACAACATCGATATAAAGCTGGCGCTTGAACGAGACGATCAGCCGGGGCAGATCGTCGACCGGGACCCATTGCCAGGCGTCGAATTCCGGGTGGCTGGTGGCGAGGTCGATATCCGCCTCGCTGCCGGTAAAGCGCATCACGAACCATTTCTGACGCTGGCCACAGTAGCGGCCGCCCCACACCTTGGCGGCGAGCGCCGCGGGCAGGTCGTAGCTCATCCAGCCGCGGCTCTCGGCAAGGATCTCGGCCTTGCCGGTGCCGATCTCCTCGGCGAGCTCGCGCAGTGCTGCTTGCCGCGGGGTTTCGCCCGGATCGATGCCGCCCTGCGGCATCTGCCATGCCGACACCGCCGCGATGTCGATGCGACGCGCGACAAAGACCTCGCCGCGGCGGTTCAGCAGCATGATCCCGACCGCGGGGCGATAAGCTTGGCGTCTGGCGTCGTGGTCGGCCATGCCGATCGCCGAGCCAACCACGCTGCGCGGCTGTCAGTTGACGGCCATGCGGCCGCTGAACAGCGACATGCCGCGCAACATGTCGGCGGCGCGCATCATCTGATAATCGGCGGGTTTGCCCATGATCGATGGATCGACCGAGTTCTCCGCATCGGAATCATCGCTCTTGGTGGGCGGCACGGCCGCGACCTTTGCGCCGGGCTTGGCGGGCGGAGCCTCGATCTTGGCCGCCTCGACGACGATGTCGGGCTCAATCCCCTCAGCCTGGATCGACCGCCCCGATGGCGTGTAGTAGCGCGCCGTCGTCAGCCGCATCGCCCCGTGCCCGGGCAGCGGGATGATCGTCTGCACCGAGCCTTTGCCAAACGAGCGGGTGCCGAGCAGGATCGCCCGGTGGTGATCCTTCAGCGCGCCGGCGACAATCTCGCTCGCCGAGGCCGACCCGCCGTTGATCAGCACCGCGAGCGGCAGCCCGGCGGCGATATCGCCGGGGCGGGCATCGTAGCGCTGCGCGTCGTCGGGGTTTCGCCCGCGGGTCGAGACGATCTCGCCCTGGTCGAGAAACGCATCGGACACCGCCACTGCCTGATCGAGCAGACCGCCTGGGTTGTTGCGCAGATCAAGGATGACCCCGCGCAATTTGTTGCCGGCCTGCTGCTTGAGGCTGTTCATCGCCTTGTTGAGACCGACATCGGTCTGCTCGTTGAACGAGGTGATCCGGATATACCCGATATCGTCGCCGACCATGTGCGACTTGACCGACTGGATGTGGATCGTCGCCCTGGTCAGATTGACGTCGAACGGGTCGCGGCCCTTGCGCCGGATCGTCAGCCGGACGTCGCTATTGACCGGCCCGCGCATCTTTTCGACCGCCTGCGGCAGGGTCATGCCCTGGATCGGCTTGCCGTCGAGCTGGGTGATCAGGTCGCCCGGCTTCAGCCCGGCGCGAGCCGCCGGGGTATCGTCGATCGGCGAGATCACCTTGACCAGCCCGTTCTCCATCGACACCTCGATGCCGAGCCCGCCGAACTCGCCGCGGGTCTGCACCTTCATGTCATCGAAATTCTTGCTGTTCAAATAATTGGAGTGCGGATCGAGCGAGGTCAGCATGCCGTTGATCGCCGAATTCGACCAGCTGCTCGTCCTTGACCTTGCCGACATAGTCGGCGCGCACGACCTCGAGCACTTCGCCAAATAAATTAAGATCCTTGTACGTTTCCGAGGAGTTCGATGCCGCCTGCCCGACCTCCTGGTGCGACGAAAACACCAGCACCGCCGCCACCGCCGCCGCGCTCAACCCCAACCGTCTCATCATGCACCCTTGAACAGCTCCGACCCGGAAGCGGGGTGATGATATCCGGCCTGGCGCTCGGTGATCAAGATGCGGCCAGAGCAGCATCCGGAGCACCCTCGGGCGGCTGCCCTCGCTCGGCGGCGCTCCGCCGGTCTTGTTGCGGGCGGACCAGCGAGCGGCCGGTCATCGCCGCCGGCTGCGGCAAGCCGAGCAGCGCCAGCAAGGTCGGCGCTACGTCGGCGAGACGGCCATCCTCTACATGCCCGATCCCAACGGGCGGGTTGACGATCACCAGCGGCACCGGGTTCATCGTGTGCGCGGTGTGCGGCTCGCCGGTTTGCGGATCGCGCATCGTCTCGGCATTGCCGTGATCGGCGGTGACGACGAGCGTGCCGCCGGCCTCTTCGACCGCCTGCGCCAGCCGACCCAGGCACTGGTCGAGCGCCTCCACCGCGGCGATAGCGGCGTCGAGCAATCCGGTATGCCCGACCATGTCGGCGTTGGCGTAATTGAGCACGATCACATCAAAGCGGCCGGCGCGGATCGCCTCGACCACTTTGTCGGTCACCGCGGGCGCCGACATCTCGGGTTGCAGGTCGTAGGTGGCGATGCGCGGTGAGGGCACCAGCACCCGCTCTTCGCCGGCAAAGACAGTCTCGCGCCCGCCATTGAAAAAGAAGGTGACATGCGCGTATTTCTCAGTTTCGGCGATGCGCAGCTGGGTCAGACCGGCTTTCGCGACGATTTCGCCGAATGTGTCGTCGAGCTTTTCCGGCGGAAACAGCGTCGCCAGATAGCGGCTAAGCTCGGCCGAGTATTCGGCCAAGCCCAGGGCTGTGGCAAACGCGATCCGTCGGCTACGGGCAAACCCGGAGAAATCCGGGTCGAGCAGCGCCGCGGCGATCTCCCGCATTCGATCGGCGCGGAAATTGGCGAAGAGAACGCCGTCGCCGTCGTGCATGCCGCGATATTCGCCGATCGCGGTCGGCTGCACAAACTCGTCGCTCTCGCCGCGGGCGTAACCGGCCTCGACCGCATCGGCGGCGTTCATGGCCGCTTCGCCGTCGGCCTCGGTGATAAGCCGATAGGCTCGTTCCACCCGGTCCCAGCGCTGGTCGCGGTCCATAGCATAATAGCGGCCGACGACACTGGCGATCCGCAGCCCCGAAAGACCGGCGACCTCGTGCTCGAAATCATCGATGTAGGCCAAAGCCGATTTGGGCGGCGTGTCGCGGCCGTCGAGAAAGGCGTGCACCGCAACCGGCACCCCGGCCGCGGCGAGGATGCGGCCGAGTGCTGCGATCTGGCGCTGGTGCGAGTGCACGCCGCCCGGCGACAACAGCCCGAGCAGATGGGCAGTGCCGCCAGTCCTTTGCAGCGCCGCGATAAACTCGCGCAGCGCCGGCATCCGCGCCAACTCGCCCGAAGCGATCGCCGCATCGATGCGCGGCAGGTCCTGCATGACCAGCCGCCCGGCCCCGAGGTTGGTGTGGCCGACCTCGGAATTGCCCATCTGCCCCTCGGGCAGCCCAACAAAGTGCTCGCTCGCCTGCAATCGCGCATTCGGCCAGCGCGCCAACAGCTGGCGCCATATCGGAATCCGCGCGCCCTCGATCGCATTGTCTGCGGCGGGGCCGCGCTCGCCCCAGCCATCGAGAATGCACAGCACCAACGGACGCGGTCGGGAGCGGGGTTTCATCTCGGGCGGGCCTCGGCGGTGGAACAATCTCTATACGCGCAACCGATCCCATTCACATAGCGTTCCCGCGGCGCCTTCGGATTCGACCCCCGATCGCAAGGGGCTCTGACCTAAACCGTCTCCGGCAGCGGCTTGCCGTTGGTCTCCGGCAGGAACGGCGCCGCCACGACGCCGACAATGAAGAATAGGCCGACGATCGTCGCCGCCTTGCCATAGCCGCCGAGCCCGACGATCAGCGCCCCGGCGATCAGCGGGCCGATGCACGAGATCCAGCGCGGCGCGTTGAAGCAGAACGCGACGGCGGTGCCGCGCATCCGGGTCGGAAACAGCTCCGGCAACCAGACCGGCGCCCAAGCCCAGATGCCGCCGGTGAAAAAGCCGAAGACCGCGACCGCGACCAGCAGCGCGCCCATGTCCTGCGCCCACAAATAAACGACCGGGGTCAGGATCAGGCACATCGCATAATAGAGCATCGCCGTCGGCTTGCGGCCGATCGCGTCGGACAAGAAACCGAGCGCGATAAATCCAAAGATCGCGACCCCGGTGCCGAGCAGCCCGGCCAGCGCCACATAATGCGGCGCTGACAGCCCGGCCTTGGCGGCGACCGTGCCGACATAGGTCGGGACAAAGGTGGCCACCCCCCAAAAGCCGAAGGTTACCGACAGCATCATTAGGAACGCCACGACGAGGCGCCGGCGGACGCTGCGGTCGAGGAACATGTCGGCGACCGTAAACCGCGTCAGCGCCGCCAACTCGCCGTCGAGCACCACCCCGCTGCGATGTTGCGCTCGCGCGGCGCGGCGACGCTGGTTCGCCCCTTCCCAGCGCGCCGATTCCGGCATGCCCCGCCAGATCCACAGCACCAAGAGGGCCGGCAGGATGCCGACCAGATACATGAAGCGCCACGAATGGGGTCCCAGCCCGCCGATCAGCAGCCACACGCCCGACGCGATAAAGCTGCCGATCCCGGCGCCCGATTGGAGCAGGCCGCCCCCCTTGCCGCGGGCGTGGTCCGGCCAGAGTTCGGAGACGATCGAGGCGCCTGTCGCCCATTCCGAGCCGATCCCGACCCCGACCAGAAACCGCAATATCGCAAAGGACTGCCAATTCCAGGCGAGCGCGGAGAGCCCGGTGGTCAGCGAATAGGCGAGGATCGCCAGCATCATCGTCCGCTTGCGGCCGATGTAATCGGCGATGATGCCGCCGATCACTCCGCCGGTGGCCCAGCCGAACACCGTCGTCGCCAGCACATAGCCGGCATAGCGCGGCAATGCCGCATATTCCGCCGGAACCAAGAGCTGATGCAGCGCAAAGCCGACGGTCAGGAACAGCGCATAAATCTCAAACCCGTCGAACAGCCAGGCGAGGTTCGAGGCGGCCAGCACCCGCCATTGCTCGCGATTGAGGGTGCGATACCAGGGCGGGGACGCGATAACGGCGTCTTGGTGCATGATGGCCTCCTGTTCCAGGGCCGGTGGTCCGGCCCATCTTTTGATTGCCGGCGGCGTTGCCCGCCGCTCGAAGCCCCGGAAATGTCAGCTGTGCCAAGCCTCCCGTCAACCGCATCCTGATTGGGGATTTAGCGCACCGGCGCCCACAGCACCTCTTCGATATCTTCGGCACCGGTCGCCAGCATGACCAGCCGGTCGAAGCCGAGGGCGATCCCGGCCGCTGGCGGCATGCCGTGCTCGAGGGCGGCGAGGAAATCCTCGTCGATCGGATAGGCCTCGCCATAGAGCGCCTGTTTTCGGCGCTGCTCGGCGAGAAAGCGGGCGCGCTGCTCGGCGGCGTCGGTCAATTCGCCAAAGCCGTTGGCGAGCTCGAGGCCGCAGACATAGAGCTCAAAGCGCTCGGCCACGCGCGGATCACCGGGATTGCGGCGCGCCAATGCCGCCATCGATGCCGGATAACCCGTCAGCACTGCCGGCGCGCCGAGGCCGAGGCTGGGCTCAATCCGTTCGAGAAAAATCCGGAAATAGAGCGCTTCCCAATCGTCGCCCGGATGCGGCTCGATCCCGGCCGCACGCGCCCCCGCCGCCAGCAGCGCAAAATCGGGCCGCAGCGGATCGGGCGCGGTCGCCAAGAGATCGATGCCGCAATGCTCTCGGAACGCGTCGGCGACGCTGATTTCGTGCCACGGCAGCGTTGCGTCGGCCATCTGCCCGCGCCAAGTCAGCGCCGTCGCCCCGGCCGCTTCTTGGCAGGCGCGCAGCAAGCCCTTGCAATCCGCAATCAGCTCGCGCCACGAGGCGCCCGCCCGATACCATTCGAGCATCGCGAATTCGGGATGGTGGGCGGCGCCGCGCTCGCCGTCGCGAAACACATGGGCGAGCTGCCAGATCCGCGGCATCCCGGCGACCAGCAGCTTTTTCATCGCGAATTCGGGCGAGGTGTGGAGATAGCGGCGCAGGGTCCGGCCGTCGCGCGGATCGTGCAGCTCGGTGGCGAAGGCCCGCAGATGCGGCTCGAGCCCCGGGCTTACCTGCAGCGCAGGCGTATCGACCTCGACAAAATCGCGCACGGCAAAAAATTCGCGCACGGCGCCGAGCATCCGGCCGCGCCGCGCGAGCTGCTCGCGCCGCCCGGCGAAGCGCTCTGGCCGCCACCATTCCTCTATCGGCACCGCCCTCCTCCTTGCCGTCTGCCCGCCCCGTGCTAATTTCTCGGCAATAGCGGCACTCGACCGCGCGCCCCATCGGAACCTGCGTCATGAAGATCAATGCCATCGACATCAAGCCGGGCAATGTCCTCGAATACCAGAACAAGCTCTGGATCGTGCTGAAGCGCGAGCTGGTCCAACCAGGCAAGGGCGGCGCCTTCGCCCAGGTCGAGATGCGCGATCTGCGTACCGGGATCAAGCTCAACGACCGTTTCCGCACCCAGGAAACCGTCGAGCGCGTGCGTCTCGACGAAAAAGAGATGCAGTTCCTGTTTGCCGAGAACGGTCAGGCCACCTTTATGGACAATGACAGCTTCGAGCAGATTTCGATCCCGACCGAGACGATCGGCCTGCCCGCCGACTTTTTGCGCGACGGCATGGTCTGCACCGTGATGCTGCACGAAGGCGCCCCGCTCTCGGTCGAGCTGCCGCAGAGTGTCGTGATGGAGGTGGTCGAGGCCGATCCTGTGGTGCGCGGCCAGACCGCGTCCTCCTCGTACAAGCCCGGCAAGCTCGACAATGGCCGCCGGGTGATGATCCCGCCCTATATCGAGGCTGGCACCCGCATCGTCGTCAGCACCGCCGATGGCAGCTACATGGAGCGGGCGAAGGACTGAGCGGCGGGCGCGAGGGTCATCGGCATGGTCATGCGCTCGCCGGTCCTGAATGTTATGGCGAATGCCGCGCTAAAGGCGTCGCGCGGCCTGTTGCGCGATTTCGGCGAGGTCGAGCAGCTCCAGGTGTCGGTCAAGGGACCGGGCGAATTCGTCTCGACCGCCGACCTCAAGGCCGAGCGCACGTTGCGGACGGAGCTGACCCGCGCCCGCCCCGGCTATTCGCTGCTGTTCGAGGAGAGCGGCGCCGAAACGGGGTCGGACCCGCGCCACCGCTGGATCGTCGATCCGCTCGACGGCACAACCAATTTTCTGCACGGCATCCCGCATTTTGCGATCTCGATCGCGCTCGAGCGCGACGGCGAGATCGTCGCCGGCCTCGTCTACGACCCGACCCGGGACGAGATGTACTCGGCCGAGAAAGGGCTTGGGGCTTACGTCAACGACCGCCGCCTGCGGGTGTCGGCGCGACGGCGGCTTGGCGACGCGCTGATCGGCACCGGCATGCCGTTTGGCGAACGCGGCGATCGCATCGCTTATCCCGCGACCCTGGCCGCGGTCACGGCAGCGACCAGCGGAGTGCGCCGCATCGGCGCCGCGGCGCTCGATCTCGCCTATGTCGCCGCCGGCCGGTATGAGGGGTTTTGGGAGTTTGGGCTCAAGCCGTGGGACATCGCCGCCGGGCTGTTGCTGGTGCGCGAGGCGGGCGGCTATGTGAGCGATCTGTCCGGCGGGCATGCGATGATGCAGAGCGGCGACGTGCTGGCTGCCAACGATCACCTTCACCTCGCACTGGCGGCGCTGATTCGCGAGGCGACCCGCTCCGCCCGCGCGGCCGGATGACAGGACGCCCCGCACAGGCCGCCGGCCCTAGCGTTGTTGGGCTGAGCGAGATGTTCCTAGTGGTACAAACCTGACACCGTGAGCCGGGACCCATGCCAGCCATAGGCACCGGCCTTCCCCGGTGTGACGACCTCTGGGACCATCTGTCTGAATTGCTCCATTAGTGGGGCGATAAGAATGTCATTACGACCCGCGGGCCTGACACATGGCGAAGCACTTCGGTTGGATAGCCTCATCGTAACGAAATCGGCTGGATAGCGGCGGCACACTGACGCGAGCCGAAGAGTGCTTGTTTCCGCTCAAATGCTCCGAAAAGCGGCAGAGCATGGCATTCTGTGCTAATCTGGGGAAGACAGGGTGGGGGCAAAGTTGGATATGTGCGTTGTGTTTAACCGGCAGGTTTGCCGCCGAACAGATATTCCGCGCTTATGACTGCGTCGAAAACCAAAAGCCCGCGCTCGACGACTAGCTTGCCCGGGTTGCCGACATGAAGCGCTCGCGCCGCTTCCTCGTGCGGATGGTGGTGTTCCTGGTTCTGGTCGCGGCCTTGGCGGCGGCGCTCGGCCGCCCGCTCGTGGTCGCCTTCATGGGCAATCCTGGGGTAAACGGGGTCATCCTCGGCATTTTGTTGGCCGGCATCATCTATATCTTCCGCCAGGTGCTGCTGCTGGCGCCCGAGATCGAGTGGATTGAGAGCTTTCGCCGCCTCGAGGCGGGCGGCGAGGAGCCGATGGGCGGCCGCCGCCCGGTGCCGCGGCTGTTGGCGCCAATGGCCCGCATGCTCGGCACCCGCCACATCGGGCGGGTCAGCCTGTCGGCGAGCTCGCTGCAAACCCTGCTCGACGGCATCGGCTCCAGGCTTGGCGAATCGCGCGAGACCTCGCGCTACCTGATCGGCGTCCTGGTGTTTTTGGGGCTGCTCGGCACCTTCTACGGGCTCCTTGAAACCCTGCGCTCGGTCGGCGGCGTGATCGGCGGGTTGAACCTCGGCGGCAATGATCTGACCCAAGCCTTCGCCAACCTCAAAGCCGGGCTCGAATCGCCGCTCGCCGGAATGGGAACCGCGTTCAGCGCATCGCTGTTCGGGCTCGCGGGCAGCCTCGTTCTGGGCTTTCTCGATCTCCAGGCCGGACAGGCGCAAAACCGCTTTTACAACGACCTCGAAGAGTGGCTGTCTACGTACACCCGGCTCTCGGGCGGCGGCTTGGGCGACAGCGGCGAGGCCTCGGTCCCGGCCTATATCCAGGCCTTGCTCGAGCAGACCGCCGACAGCCTGGAAAACCTGCAGCGCATCATCGCCCGCGGCGAGGAGAGCCGGATCGGCGCCAACACCACCTTGACCAGCCTGACCGACCGCCTCGGCGTCCTCGGCGAGCAGATGAAGGCCGGCCAGATGCTGATGCTGCGGCTCGCCGAGAACCAGCTCCAGTTGAAGCCGGCCTTGGCCCGCCTCGCCGACATCGCCGACAATTCGGTCGGACAGGACGACGCATTGCGCGGCCATCTGCGCAACATCGAGGCCTACACCGCGCGCCTGACCGAAGATCTGGCGCAAGGCCGAGCCCAAAGCGTGCAAGAATTGCGCGGCGAAATCCGCATCCTCGCCCGCACCATTGCCGCCTTGGCCGAAGACGGCCGGCGCTGAGCCCGCACACGCCGCCAAGCCATGCCGCTAGCCCGTAGAAATTCCCGGCGCTCGAGCATCGACATCTGGCCCGGCTTTGTCGACGCGTTGTCGCAGCTATTGATGGTGATCATCTTTCTTCTGCTGGTGTTCACTGCGGGCCAATTCTACCTCTCCGCGGCATTGTCGGGGCGCAATCAGGCGCTGCAGAAATTGCAGCAGCAGGTCGACCAGCTGGCCGATCTTCTGTCCCTAGAGAAGAGCACCAACAGCAATCTGCGCCAGGGTGCTGCCGAGCTGACGGCGCAGCTCAAGAACGCCGAAGCCAAGCGCGACCGGTTGAACGCGCAGGTCGCCGCACTGACCACCAAAGCCAACCAGGCAGCGCAACGGGCAAATCAAACGACGGCCCAGCTCTCCACGCAGAAAAAGCTCAGCGCCGGCGCGCTCGCCGAGGTCGATCGGCTGAACGAGCAGATCGCGGCGTTGCGCCAGCAGCTGTCGGCGATTGCCGCGGCGCTCGACATTTCCCAGGCCAAGGTCAAGACCCAGCAAACCCAGATCGCCGATCTTGGCCAGAAGCTCAACGTCGCGCTCGCCAGCAAGGTCGAGGAGCTTGCCCGCTATCGCTCCGAATTCTTTGGCCGGCTGCGCGAAATTCTCGGCAAGCAGCCGGACATCCACATTGTCGGCGATCGCTTCGTGTTCCAATCGGAGGTGTTGTTTGCGCCGGGCAGCGCCGATCTAACCGCCGCCGCCAAAAAAGAGCTGGACCCGGTGATCGCCACCCTCAAGGAAGTCGCCGCCAAGATCCCGCCCGACATCAACTGGGTCTTGCAGGTCAGCGGCTACACCGACAAGCGCCCGATCGATACCCCGCAGTTTCCATCCAATTGGGAATTGTCGACGGCGCGCGCGCTGTCGGTGGTGCGCTACGCTATCAACCAAGGCATTCCCGCCGACCGGCTGGCGGGTGCGGGTTTCGCCGACACCGACCCGATCGATCCCGGCGACACCCCCGCGGCCTTTGCGCGCAACCGCCGGATCGAGCTGAAGCTGACCGAGCGCTGAGCCACCGGTGAGGCCGGGATACTTAATCCCAGACAGGGGAGCCTGAATGAATCTGCGGCAGAATGATCGCGACACCGTTGCGCCGCTAAGAACGAGCGCTGCGGCGGCGGCTTGTCTGCTGCTGACGGCGTGCACGGCCTTCGCGCCGGCGCGTGGATGGACCAAGCCGGGCGCTGATGCCACCGCGGCCGCGCATCAGGCCGATGCGTGCCGAGCACAGGCAAACGCCGGCCTCGCCAACGAGCGCGGGATCAACCAGGACATCAATGCCACCCTCGGCGGCAACTGGCAGCGGGCGCGGACGGCCAATGTCGTCGACCAATCGCTGCGCCATCAGGCGACCGGCTACGCGGAAGGGGTGTTCGACAGCTGCATGCGCGCCAAGGGGTTCAAGAAAACCGGCTGACCGGCAGCCAGTCCGCACCGCTCAGCCAGAGCGAAATCATGGAAAGCCCCACGGTCCCCAATCCCAGGATTGCTGGTTCATGATCGCCGACATCTGGTTCTCGTTGGCGATCTGCCGGGCGAACACCTCCTGCTTATAGGCGTCCCAGTTCTGCTGATTGCCCAGATAGAGGCAGTTGCAGTCGAGCGGGTCGGCGTAGAGGTAGACCAGGCGGCCGTCGCGGATGCGGGTGACAAACCGGTTCGCCGGCAATGTCCGCATCGCCGCGATGCGGTGCGGCGAATCGGCCGGCCTTACCTGAAATCCGGCGGCGGCGAGCAGATCCTCCTTCTGCCCGACCTGGGCTTGCGGGCTGACGCAGCCGGCAATCCCAAGCAGTGCCACCGCCGCAGTCCAAACACGAGCTTGCCTGGTCACCGAGCTCTCCAATCCAAAACCGTGCATCGACAATAGACGAACGCGCGCGGTTGGTGCAACACGGGAGAGGTGCCAAGCCAGGGCTGCCCAGCCGGTCTAATACGCTCGGATCGGGTGGGCCTCCTCATCCAAGCTTCGCGGCCGAGTGCCCCAGGCGCCGCCGAGGCCGCTGAAAATCGCCCCAAGCAAAAGTGCTACGAAGGCCCAGATCGAGGCTTGCGACAGCACCCCCGCGGCTCGGTCGGCGGCCTGCTTTGCACCTTGGGCTGCGGTCGACTTGGCTTGGTTGAATTGGCCCGCCCACTGATCGAACCGCTTTGCCGCGTCATCGCGGCTGATGCCGAGCTTTGCCGCCATGATGCCGATGATCTGGTCGCGGGCTTGCGGCGCCCCGCTGCCGCCGGCCAGGTAGCTGCCGACATCCTTGGTGAGCTGAGCCTCGGCCTGCTGGTTGCTCATCTTTGACGGGTCGGTCGGCTGCAGCAACTCCTTGGCGCGTTGTTGGGTCTGGTCGGTCGAGACGCCGGCGGCCTTCGCCACCTCGGGAGCCGCCGCTTTGAACCCTTGCCCCGCGACCGACAGCGCGTTGCCAACGACGCCAAATGCGCCGCCAAGCACGCCGCCAACCGCTGTCGTCAGCAGATAAAAGGTCACCATCAGCGCGAACGCCCACGTCACCAGACCGTGTAGAACCCCGTCAAAGCGCAGCCCGACACTGGCCAGCCGCGCCGCTGCATAGCTGCCGATGACCAACGCGATCAGATAGGTGACGACCCACCAGATTGCCGCGCCGATGCCGATCGCGCCGACGTTGGGCACCCCGCCCTGCCCCGGCTGCACCATGCCGAGGCCGATCCCCAGCCCCAACATGCTGAGCAGCAACTGGACAGACAGCACCAAAAACAGGCCGGCAAATATTCCGCCCCACGAGATGCGCCGAAACGAGCCCTGCCGGACGATGACCTCCCCGGGGCCGGCTGTAGCGGCGCTCGGCTCGCCATAGACTGCGTCGACCATGCCTCGACCCCCTCGCAATCCTCACGGCCGAAAGCCTCCCCGAAGCGATGCGCCCCGGGAAGGCTCGCGGTGAAATCTTGAAAGCCGCCGATTCAAACGATCGGCTCAACGCCCCTTAACGCTCTCGCGCACCGCATCTTTGGCGCCGCCGACCGCGTTCTGAACTTCGCCCTCAGCCTTCTTCGCCTTGCCCTCCGACTCGATTTTCTTGTCGCCCAGCGCCTTGCCGACGCCTTCCTTAATGCTGCCGCCAACCTTCTTGGCTGCGCCGGCCACCCGATCCTGGTCCATGCCTCTATCTCCTGAAAGCCGTGTGTCGGATCGCATCCCGGGACAGGATGCTTAACGATAACGCTGCGAACATCGCGCTTTGACGGTGGTTCCGCGCCTTGGCCCTCCTCCCGGACCCAGAGGATCAGAACTCGCGACCGGCGAGGGCGTTTACCTTGAGCTGATGCCCGCTGCAGGAGGCTGTGATGAACGGGTGGCTGCGCACAACGATGGCCGCGTTTCTGCTCTTTGCTGCCCCGGCGCTGGCCCAGAACACCCAGCCACCGGGGCAGCCCAATTCCCCGCCGGCGACCCCAGCGAAGCTTTCGAGCCAAGATCAGAGCTTCCTGCAAAAGGCCGCCGAAGCCGCGACGTCCGAGATCAAGCTCGGGCAGCTCGCGGTCGACAAAGCCTCAAGCCCGGCCGTCAAGCAGTTCGGTCAGCAAGCGGTCAGCGACTTTGGCAAAGCACAGCAGGATCTGAACAAGATCGCGGGTGAGCTGAAGTGGATCGCGCCCGACCACATGAGCCAGGATGCCGCCGGCCGCTATGACGATCTGTGGCAGCGCAGCGGAAAGGATTTCGACAGCAGATACATCGGCGGCGAGATTTCAAGCTATCAGAACTATGTGCCGCTGTTCGAGGCCGAGGCCGATAAGGGCACGGATCACCAGCTGGCGACGTATGCGCAAGCCCAGCTACCAACCTTGCGCGGCCAGCTCGACACGGCAAAGCAGATCAGCAAGAAAGCGGGCTACTAATCGCGCCGGCGGTAAAGCATGATTTCACCCGGCGCGCAGGTATTGCACGGCTTCGTCGCGGCGGAACAGGTAGAGGAGAGTGCGCAGGGCTCGGCCGCGCGAGCTTTCGAGATATGGGTCGCGGTCGAGGACGAATCGGGCGTCGTCATGCGCGATCGCGATCAGCCCGGCATGGGCGGCCAGATCGGCGAGACGCAGGGTCGGCAACCCGCTCTGCCGGGTGCCCAAGACCTCTCCCGCGCCGCGCAGGCGCAGATCCTCCTCGGCGATGCGAAACCCGTCCTCGGTCTCGCGCAGGGTGGAGAGCCGCTGCCGCGCCACCTCGCCCAATGGCGGCTGATACAGCAACAGGCAGGTCGACGGCTTGTCGCCGCGGCCGATGCGGCCGCGCAGCTGGTGCAGTTGGGCAAGGCCAAAGCGCTCGGCATGCTCGATCACCATGACCGTCGCCGCCGGCACATCGACGCCCACCTCGATGACCGTGGTCGCCACCAAGAGGTCGATCGCGCCGCCGGCGAAACCGGCCATGACCCGGTCCTTATCGGCGGTCTTCATCCGGCCGTGGACCAGGCCGACACGCCCCGGCATCAGGGCTTCGAGCGATTTGTGACGCTCACGCGCCGCGGCGAGGTCGGTTTCCTCCGATTCATCGACCAAAGGGCAGATCCAATAGGCTTTTGCGCCCTGCCCGAGCGCGCGGCCGACCGCCGCCACCACCTCGCTCTGGCGCTCGATCGGCACCGCGCGGGTGTCGATCCGCTGCCGACCCGGCGGCTTTTCCGCGAGGCGCGAAACATCAAGGTCGCCATAGGCGGTCATCAGCAAGGTGCGCGGGATCGGTGTCGCGCTCATCAACAGAGTGTCCGGATTGCGGCCTTTCTCGGCGAGCGCCAGCCGCTGCTCGACGCCAAACCGATGCTGCTCGTCGATGACCGCGAGGGCGAGGTCGCGAAAGGCCACATCGGGCTGCAAGAGCGCATGCGTGCCGACGACGATCGGGATCAGCCCGGCGGCGAGGCCGGCCAGGATGGCGTCGCGTGCGCGGCCCTTTTCGCGCCCGGTCAGCAGCCCGATCTCGACCCTGGCCGGGCCGGCGAGCCGGCCCAGGGTCGCCTGGTGCTGGCGGGCGAGGATTTCGGTCGGCGCCATCAGCGCCGCCTGCGCGCCGCTCTCGACCGCGCTCAGCATCGCCATCAGCGCCACCACGGTCTTGCCGCTGCCGACATCGCCTTGCAACAGGCGCATCATGCGCCGCGGCTGCGCCATCTCGGCGCCGATCTCGGCGATCGCCAGGCGCTGCGCCCCGGTCAAGGCAAAACCAAGCCCGGCCTCGACCGGCGCGGCAAGCGCGCCCGAGCCGACGATCGCACGCCCGGGCCGGCGCTGGCGGCGAGATCGGGCCAGCGCCACCGCCAGCTGGCTGGCGAAGATCTCGTCATAGGCGAGCCGCTCGCGCGCCGGGTCGGAAGGCGACAAATCGGCCTCGCCGGCGGGCGAATGAACATGGCGCAGCGCCTCGCCCCAGCCGGGCCAACGATGCCGCTCGCAAAGCGCCGGGTCGATCCATTCGGATAGGTTGGGAAGCCGGTCGAGCGCCGCCGTCGCCGCCCGCTGCACCACCCGTGGGGACAGACCGGCGGTTAGCGGGTAGACCGGCTCGATCGGCTTCAGGCGATCGATCTCTTCGGGGCGCAGCACCAGATCGGGGTGCGGCATTTGTGCCATGCCGCCATAGAACTCGATCCGGCCGCTGACGATGCGCTCGCCGCCGATCGGGTAGAGGCGCGCCAAATAGTCGCTTTTGACGTTGAAGTAAACGAGCGTCAGGGTGCCGGTCTGGTCGGCGACAAACACCCGGTAAGGCCGGCGCCCGGTTCCAGGCTCGTGCGCCTCGACCCGCACCTGCAAGGTCGCGATCTGCTCGGGCGCCAGGTCGCGGATCGGTGGCGCCGCACGCCGATCGATGATGCCGCAGGGCAGATGCCACACGAGATCGACCACCAAGGGACCAGCCAGACGCTCAAACAGCCGGGCGAGCTGCGGCCCGATGCCGGGCAACGCCGTCACCGGCGCGAACAGATTGTCGAGGCTGGCCGGACGCATATCGGGCTTGAGCGGACGAGGTTCGGGCTGACACCAGGATCGATGATCTCTATATCCCTCTGCTCACCCCGCCAAGAGCGCCCAATTGACATCCCCCTCCGACCTCCGCCGCAAGCGCCTCTTATTCCGCTCCTGGCACCGCGGGACGCGCGAAAGCGATCTCATTCTCGGCCGCTTTGCCGAGGCCCATCTCGGCGGCTTCGACCAGGCCCAGCTCGACCGCTACGAGGCCTTGCTCGAATGTGCCGACGCCGACCTCTACGATTGGGTCGCCGGCCGCACCCCTCCGCCACCCGGGCAAGACAACGACGTGATGCGCCTGCTGCTCGCCTACAGCTATAGCTCGCCAGAGACATGACCCAATCAGCCTTTGCACCCTCTCCGCCCCCCCGGAGCGAGAGCGCAGGCGCGAGCTGCCCGATGGCCGCTTTCGACCGGCTCGCGGGCTCGCTTGCCGAGATGCCGCGTCGCGTGAGCCTGTTCGGCGCGCCCGAGGGCTACGACGCCGCAATTATCGGCCGGCTCGTCGCCGGGGGGCGCGCCGGGCGCTGGCTGCATGTGTGCCGCGACGATGGGCGCATGGCGCGCTTCGCCGCGGCGCTCGCGTTCTTCCATCCGCATATAGAGGCGCTGACCTTCCCGGCTTGGGATTGTCTGCCTTACGACCGGGTATCACCCAATGGCGAGATTCTCAGCCGCCGCATCGACACTCTGACCCGGCTGGCGGCAGGCCCCCACGCAAACGTCCCCTTGCCCGTCGCGACGGGCCCCCACGCTAACCCTCCCCCGCGCGCGGGGGAGGGAAGGGAGGGGGCGCTGGTCGTGCTGACCACGGTCAACGCGCTGGTCCAGCGGGTGCCGCCGCGCCGGCTATTTGACGGCCGGGTGCTGACCCTGCGGCCTGGCGGGCGGATCGGCCTCGACCGGCTGCAGAGCTTTTTCCGCAACAACGGCTACATCCGCACCGACACCGTGCGCGAGCCTGGCGAGTTCGCGGTGCGCGGCGGTATTGTCGATCTTTTTCCAGCCGGGGCCGCCCAGCCGCTGCGGCTCGATTTTTTTGGCGACGCGCTGGAGAGCCTGCGCAGCTTCGACCCGCTGACCCAACGCTCGACCGGCGCCGAAGACGAAGCCGTGCTGCGCCCGGTCAGCGAGGTGCTGCTCGACGACGACGCGGTCCGGCGCTTCCGCCAGCGCTACCGGGAGGAGTTCGGTGCCACCGGGACCGATGACCCGCTGTACGAATCGGTCAGCGCCGGGCGCCGCTATGTCGGCATGGAGCATTGGCTGCCGCTCTACTACGAGCGGCTGGAGACGCTGTTCGACTACCTGCCCGATGCCGGGCTGTCGTTCGACCATCAGGTGGACGAGGTCCGCGGCCACCGGCTCGACGCCATCGCCGATTTTTACGGGGCACGGCGCAACGTCACGACAGCTGCGCGCGGCGGCTCGCCGGTGTACCGGCCGGTGCGGCCCGATCAGCTTTATCTCGGCGAGACCGAATGGCGAAAGGCGCTGGAGGGCCGGCCGGTCGTCCAGCTGTCGCCGTTTGCCGCACCCGATGCCGATGGCGACCGGCTCGATGCCGGCGCCCGCCCGGCGCGCAACTTCGCCGCCGAGCGCGCCGACCCGAAGGTCGTGCTGTTCGAGGCGGTGCGCGACTATCTCGAGGCCGAGCGCAAATCCGGGCACAAGACCGCAATCGCCGCCTTTACCGAAGGTTCGGCCGAGCGGCTCTCCGGCGTGCTGCGCGAGCGCGGGGTTGCCGATCTGCGCCGGGTCGCCGATGGCGATCAGCTCGCGGCGTTGCCGGGATCGTCGGTCGGGCTCGCGGTCTTGCCGCTCGAGCAGGGTTTCGCGACCGACGCTTTTGTCATTCTCGGCGAACAGGACATTCTCGGCGACCGGCTGGCGCGGACCCCGCGGCGGCGTCGCAACCTCGATCAGTTCATCGCCGAGGCAACCAACCTCACGCCGGGCGACCTCGTGGTCCACGCCGACCATGGCATCGGCCGTTACGAGGCGTTGGAGACGATCGATGTCGGCGGCGCACCGCATGATTGCGTGCGCCTCCTCTATGCGGGCGACGACAAGCTCTTCGTCCCGGTCGAGAACATCGAGGTTCTGTCGCGGTTCGGTTCCGAGGATGCTGGGGTCCAGCTCGACCGGCTCGGCGGGGTTGCCTGGCAGTCGCGCAAGGCACGGGTCAAAAAGCGCATCCGCGACATCGCCGGCGAATTGATCCGGGTTGCCGCCGAGCGCCAGCTGCGGCCCGGCGAAGCCGTGACCCCGCCCGAGGGGATCTACGAAGAGTTTGCCGCCCGCTTTCCGTATCCCGAGACCGAGGATCAGCTGAACGCGATCGCCGACACCCTGGCAGACATGGGCTCGGGCAAGCCGATGGACCGGCTGATCTGCGGCGATGTCGGCTTTGGCAAGACCGAAATCGCGCTGCGCGCCGCCTTTATCGCGGCGATGGCCGGCGGCCAGGTCGCGGTCGTGGTGCCGACCACCTTGTTGGCGCGCCAGCATTTCCGCAATTTCACCGAGCGCTTTGCCGGGCTGCCGCTGCGCATCGCGCAATTGTCGCGCCTGGTTCCGGCCAAAGAGGCGCGCGCCATTAAAGAGGAATTGACTGACGGCCGCCTCGACATCGTCATCGGGACCCACGCGCTGTTGGCGAAGGATGTCCGATTTGCCCATCTCGGCCTCCTGGTGGTGGACGAGGAGCAGCATTTCGGCGTCTCTCAAAAGGAGAAGCTGAAGCAGCTCAAGGCCGATGTGCATGTGCTGACCCTGACCGCGACGCCGATCCCGCGCACCCTGCAATTGGCGCTGTCGGGAGTGCGGGAGATGAGCCTGATCGCCTCGCCGCCGATCGACCGGCTGGCGGTGCGCACCTTTGTGATGCCCTACGACCCGGTGACGATCCGCGAGGCGATCATGCGCGAGCGTGACCGCGGCGGCCAGGTGTTCTATGTCGTGCCGCGCATCGCCGATCTCGACGAGGTGGCCCAGCGCCTGCGCGAAATCGTGCCCGAGATCAAGCTCGGCATGGCCCATGGCCGCATGGGCGCCGCCGAGCTCGAAGCGGTGATGACCGCGTTCGACGACCGCGCCTTCGACCTCCTACTGTCGACCAACATCATCGAATCGGGCCTCGACATCCCGTCGGCCAACACCTTGGTCGTGCACCGCGCGGATATGTTCGGGCTGGCCCAGCTCTACCAGCTGCGCGGCCGCATCGGCCGGGCCAAGCTGCGCGCCTACGCCTATCTGACCCTGCCCGAGAAAAAGCAGCTGTCGCCGACCGCGCAGCGCCGGCTCGAAGTCATGCAGACCCTCGACAATCTCGGCGCCGGGTTTCAGCTGGCGAGCCATGACCTCGACATCCGCGGCGCCGGCAATTTGTTGGGCGACGAGCAGTCGGGGCATATCCGCGAGGTCGGCATCGAGCTCTATCAGAGCATGCTCGAAGAGGCGGTGGCCGCGGCGCGCAGCCACGACGGCGATACGCCGGCGGCGGAGGAATGGAGCCCGCAGATCACGATCGGCACGCCGGTGCTGATCCCCGAGGCGTATGTCGCCGATCTCGGCGTGCGGCTCGGGCTCTACCGGCGCATCGCGGCACTCGGCGAGCGGCGCGAGATCGACGCCTTTGCCGCCGAATTGATCGACCGCTTCGGCCGATTGCCGGCCGAGGTCGATAACCTCTTGCAGATCATCGCGATCAAGCGCTGGTGCCGCGAGGCCGGGGTCGAGCGCGTCGAAGCCGGCCCCAAGGGTGCCGTTGTCACCCTGCGCGGCAACCGCTTCGCCAACCCGGCGGGTCTGGTCGAGCTGATCCAGCGCCATGCCGGCACCTTGAAGATCCGCCCCGATCAGAAAATCGTCTATCTGCGGAACTGGGACGACGAGAAGGAACGTCTGTTGGGCGTCGCCCGGCTACTCCAAGCATTGGTCAAAATCGCCCGCGCCGCCAAGCCCGAAGCGGGCGCCGCGGCGCCGCCGACACCGATCAAGCAGAAGATCGCGCGCAGGGCATAAGCGCCTGGTGTCCTTCAGGTCAGCGCTTGATGACGATGTCGACGCGGCGGTTGAAGACCGTGGGGTCGCTCGATCCGGTTTGGCCGATCGGCTCCTGCTCGACCATCGCCGGGGCGATGCCGTCCGCCGCCAGCTGGTCGGCGACAATCGAGGCGCGCGTCATCGCCAGATACTTGTTGGTTTGAACCGTGCCGGTGGCGCTGGCCCGCGCCTCGACGGTGATGGTTTTGGCGCCAAGCTGTTTCGCCCGCCGCGCGGCGTCGGCAATGATGGCCTTTGCGTGCGGTGAGAGAAAGGCGCTGAATTCGTCGAAATAGACCAGGTAGCGGGGGGCGGGCGCGGCCGCCGCCGGCGGGTTTGACTGTGCGTGCACGCCGATCGGAAATGCCAGCGCCGCCAGCGCCAGCAACAGGCAACAGTATCTTCGCAAGCCCGCTATCATCGTGCTCCCCCGTGGCATTCCCACCCAAGCCGCTCGCCGGCGGCCGGCAGTGTATGAAGCTTTGGCGGGCGATCTGCAAGGCTCGCCCACCCCGCCCTCGGGCCTGCCCGCCCTAAAATCGTGAGAAAACGACGGCGCTCGTGCATCGCGCAGCGGGTCCGCGTGTTGACGAACAGGACGGCCGGTTTCGGACGCTTCGCCAAGCGTCGGCCCGCCGGCCTCTTCTGAACGGGAGTTATGCGATGTATCTCGCCCGCTTTTCCTACGACGTGCTGCCGGTCAACCGGCAACGTGCGGTCGATTTCATTCGGCGCGAGGTCGAGGCCGCGCGCGCCAACGGGCTCAACGCCCGGCTGCTGGTGCCGCTGACGCGCGGCCAAGCCCAGGGTGCCGCACTGCAATTCGAGGTCGAGCTGAAGGCGCTCGACCAGCTCGACCAGTTCCGCAATCGCGGGGTCGGCTCGAGCGAGGAAACCGGCAACTGGATGCACGCCTTCAGCGAGGTGCTGACCCAGCCGCCCTGCGTCGAAATCCTGCGCTACGAAACCTGATCCGCCGCTTGCGATCCCTCAGCGGCGCATCTGCTCGCCCGAGAGCCGGCTGCACCACCCCCGAAAAAATGGCTCAGTCGGCCCTGGCGGCGAGGTGGTGCGAACCGGGCGCCACCGCCGCCGCGGGCGAAGCGCCGGGACTGGCCGCCCCCGGACTGGCCGCCCCGGGAGTGGCCGCAGCGCCCGGGCACGCGCTCGCAGCCGGCGTTTGCGGCAAGACGCGCCAGTCGATTAGCGTGACCGCGCGGGCAAAGCTCAGCAGCATCAGGATAACAATCACGGCGGCAAGGAACGGGTTCATCCGGCGTGCCGCGTCGTCGAGGCGCTCGCTCAACTGGCGTAGCGGGTGGTCTGGTCGTGGAGACGTTCGGCGCACGCTTGGTGTTCCCCGGTTGATCCTAGGCTCGGTGCGGCCATTGCCGCCGAGACGATTTGCGGCCGGAGCGCGCTCCTCCCGCATCATCCGGGATATAGGTAAGCGGCGCTGTCGCAGTCGCGCGTTTCGGACAGTCCGGGCATGCAGGCGCAGCACACCGTGGGCCGAGCGCGCCCCGACCCCGACAATCCGGAAACCACGCGGCCGCTCGGACCCGAGTCTTGCCGCGCGCCGCAGTCCCGCGCTAGGCGGTCAGCACCTCATAGAGGTGGCCGTTCGGGTCGCGGAAATAAAAGCCGCGGCCGCCGTGGCGATGGTTGATCGCCATATCCTCGGCCGAGCGCGGCCCGCTGCCATAGGTCAGGCCCTCGCCGCGGACCCGGTCGTAAATGCCGTCGAACTCGGCCTCGCCGACCTTGAAGGCGTAATGATGCCGCTCAAACGTATCGCGATCGTCAAAATCGATGGTCAGGTTTTCATCGACCCTGACCGGCGCGAAATGCGACACCGCCCCCTTGTATTCGAGCCCGAAGATGCGGGCGAAGAACCGCGCCGATGCCTCCTTGTCGTGGGCGGGCACGATCGTATGGTCGAGATGGATCGTCATCAGCCTCTCCTTGCCGTCTTTCAACCACAGATGAGAGCGCGGCCCGCGCGCTGCAAGCACCCGCAGCAGGAACGCGGCATCCTCGGCGCGTGTGATCGCGAGCGGCGCGGCCTGGCGGCGGCGGGGCGCGCTTTACCGGGGGGGCGAGCCCTTGCCCTCCCAGTACCCGGCCGCAGCGGGAAACACCGACTGGCAGCGCGTCGCCTGGGGCGCGCCATCCAAGGTGTCGGCGGCGGCGCGCCAGACGGCATAATGGGGTGCCGCCCGATGGGCCTCCAGCGCTGCCTCGTCGCGGTAGACCTCGTAGAAATAATAGACGTTCTGATCCTGCGCGTCCTGCAGCACGTTGAAGCGCAGGCAGCCCGGCTCGTCCCGCTCGGAGCCGAGGGCATCGACCTCGATCGCCTTCAGAAAACGCTCGCGCGCATCGGGCTTGACCCGGACCTTGACCCACATCGCCAGCATCTTGCCTGCTCCCTTCGGTGGCGGATCGAACCGACCCTCGGGCCCGTTGCCCGCCGTCGGCCCAACTCAATCTTCGAATAGTACGCGAACCGCGAGGGCGCCGTCATGGCGGATGATGCGGCGCCGTCGCAGCAGCGCACCGCGGCGTTCTGGCACCGGCCCCGGCGCAATCGGCGGGTTACGTGATAGCCGGAAAATGTCATTATCCCGCCGACCGACATGCATCTTGCACCTTCCCGCAACGCGCCCATCTAGCGCTGCGTTCTAGACCGGACTCTCGCCCGAGGTGATGATCCGCCGCCATGCCGCCCCCGGTGATCTGCGTCGAGCATCTGTCCAAGCGCTATCTGGTCGGCCATCGCGCCGAGCGGAGCCGGGACCCCGGCTACACTAATTTGCGCGAGGTCATCGGGCGCGAGCTGCGCAACAGCGCGCGCAAGGCGGCCGACATCGCCCGCGGCCGGCAGATCGTGCAGGGCGACACGGTCGAGGAATTTTGGGCATTGCGCGATGTCAGCTTTGCGGTCGAGGAAGGCGAGGTGCTCGGCATCATCGGCCGCAACGGCGCCGGCAAGAGCACCCTCTTAAAGATTTTGAGCCGCATCACCGAGCCGACCGCCGGGCGGGTCACCTTGCGCGGCCGCGTCGCCAGCCTGCTCGAAGTCGGCACCGGCTTTCACCCGGAATTGTCGGGCCGCGAGAACATCCATCTGAATGGTGCCATCCTCGGCATGTCGCGCGCCGAAATCCGCCGCAAATTCGACGAGATCGTCGCCTTCGCCGAGGTCGAGAAATTCATCGACACCCCGGTCAAGCGCTATTCCTCGGGCATGTATGTCCGTCTCGCCTTTGCCGTCGCCGCCCATCTCGAGCCCGAGATTCTGATCGTCGATGAGGTGCTCTCCGTCGGCGACGCCGAATTCCAAAAGAAATGCCTCGGCAAGATGAACGAGGTGGCTCGTGGAGGACGCACGGTGCTGTTCGTCAGCCACAATTTGCAGGCGGTACGCTCGCTCACCACCCATGCTCTGCTCCTGGACCGAGGTCAGGTCGTGATTGACTCTTCGGTCGGCGATGTCTTGGAGGCCTACGTCGAGACTAACAGCCACTTGCGCGCGACGAGCTGGTCAGATCGCGAAGGGCTTGGCGACGACGATGCCCGGCTCAGGGGCATGTCGATTTATGCGGAACGCGGAGCGGCGTTCTTCAGCAGCAGCGCGATTCTGGTCGAGCTCACTGTTGATGTCCTCAAGGCGAAGTCAGGGCTGTGCATCGGCTTCGATTTAGTCGCCGACGATGGCACGGTCATCTTGCGCGCATACGATACCGATGATTCGCGGCAAGCCGCCCGGGTCAGGTCTCCGGGTTGTTATCGTTTGATTTGCCAGATTCCGCCGGGACTGTTGCATGGCCGTCGCTATTTTGTTGCCCCACGGCTCAGCATTCATGGCCAGAAATGGATTGTGCATTGCGATCCGTTGATTTCGGCGGACATCGCCCTCGACCACGGCGAGACCCCGTATTGGGCCACTCTCAACGCGCAGAATCGTCCCGGCCTGCTGGCTCCGGTGTTAAAATGGGACAGTGAGGCCTTGATCGATCAGCTGGTTGAAACCGGGTGAAGGGTGCGATGGTTGGCATCCCGCACTCGCTCAAAACCGCGATCAATGGGGCTCTCGGGCTCGCCGGCTTCCGGCTTGTCCGCAACGATCCGCCTCCACCTCCGCCGTCGCCGGATGACGCCGGCCTGCGACAGATTTTGACGCATCTCGCAATCTCCGTGGTGTTCGATGTCGGCGCGCATACCGGCCAGTATGCGACGCGGCTGCGGAATATTGGCTATCGGGGGAGAATCGTTTCGTTCGAGCCCCAGGCCGCACCCTTCGCCGTTCTGTCCGGAAAGGCGTCGCGCGATCCGCAGTGGCAGGCGGTCCGCCTCGCCCTGGGCGACCGCGAGGCCGAACAGGATCTGAACATCTCGCAGAACTCCTGGAGCAGCTCCTTCCTCCCGGTATCGACCGAGATTCTACAAGTCGAAACCGGTATCGCTACAGTTGCCACCGAAACGGTTTCGGTCAAGACCTTAGATCAAGTCGGCCAAGAGCTTATTCAGCCATCAGACAGCCTCTATTTGAAGATCGACGCCCAGGGCTTCGAACCAAAAATATTAGCAGGTGCGCATTCTTTGCTTTCCCGTTGCAGGGCAGTCCAGATGGAAATGGCGTTATTTCCGTCCTATCAAGGGCAGACGCTGCTTCCCGAAATGCTGCGTCTAATGAGCGAAAACGGCTTCCGGCTGGCGCATCTGGAGCGCGGGTTTTGGAACCCTAGCACCGGCTGCCTGATGGAGGTCGATGGAGTATTTGTGCGAACCAAGGAGGAATCGACTATCGGCCGATGAAGCGCCAGCCAATCGATACCGATACTCTCGCGCGGCAAAGCCGCATCGCCCCACCTTGGGCAGTTGGTCATGCGTTCGATGAAGGTAGGATGGAAGCCCTGATCGCTCCGATCGGATTTTCCCGGTCTGCAGTCGCGCTCGAGGGGGAGAAAGCGTGGACGCAGGCTTTGCACAAGCGAAATCTAGTTGCCTCTTGGCGACCATGTCCGTTCGCGAAGCGCCGGAGCCTCCAAAGAATTGGCAAGCGACCCGTGCTCGCCAGCAATCTGTCCCATGTTTTGAGATATATCGGAGGTTCGGCGACTATTTTTCGGCACAGCCTGATTACCGGTGCAAGGTGGCGCCGCGCGATGGTGCGACGACTTGCCCCCCGAGCCGATTCCAAAATGAACTCGGCAAACTCGTTGGCCATGTGTTGCCAACTTCCCCAGTCATAATGCATCGGATGGTCGAGATGGAATGCGATCGGGGAATTGATCAGCTCGACTTCTAATCCTCGGATCTTGAAAGTCATCGGTAGATAATAGTCCCACCAAGGCAAGCCCAGCGCAAATGGCCGGGCGACGTATGCGGGTATCGTCTTTCTCTGGAAGAAAAAGAGATCATATCCGCGGCGATAGAGTTCGGGGCTGCTATCGTCAAAGCGCGTCACGTTCGCCCGATGTGCGATCGCAATTCCGTTGCGCACGGCCTTTCTAACGACCCCGGCCCAGTCCTTCGCCTCTAGAAAAATGTCGGCATTGATGATGCCGACAATCTCCTCGTCTTGCTCCGCGAGCACCTCCAGGAGATCGCCCAATAGCGGGGTCTTGCGTCCCAAAATCGCGCTCGCGTCGCGGTTCACCGCAACGAAATGCACCTGCGGGTACCGCGCGGCCAGTTCGGGAATCTCCTGCGGAAAATTCGCCGAGAGCACCCGGAAGCCGGCGTCGATCCAGGAATTCGATGCAATATCCTTGGTACGCCTGTCCGACCTCACGCCCCCGCTCATACCGAACCACATTCGGCGGGATCGATGTCGCGACCGCGATTCCTGACGCGTTTGGCATGAGGCCAGCCTCGCATTCCCCGGATGCTCGATCTGTAAGGTAAATTTTGCGTCCCAGCATCGCAACAAGATTTGGCCGTAATCAACGGTCTTTGGCAGCCACGATGTCGGGCTGCATGGTTCTGGATGTCCCGAACGCTCGCCCGATCGAGAGCGGAAGCCGGGGTACGGCCTTATTCGGCCGGCACGGCGCGAGAGCTGCGGTACCAGTCGTAGGTCTGGCGGATCCCCGGCTCGAGCTCGATCCGCGGGCGCCAGCCGAGTGCCGCCAGCTTCGAGACGTCGAGCAGCTTGCGCGGGGCCCCGTCCGGTTTTGCCGGGTCGAACACGAAGCGGCCGGTAAAGCCGACCACCGCGGCGATGGTCCGGGCGAGGTCGGCGATCGTCACATCGCTGCCGACGCCGATATTGATCGGCTCCTCCTCCGACCAGGTCTTCAACAGAAAGACGATCGCATCGGCCAAATCGTCGACATGCAGGAACTCGCGGCGCGGCTGGCCGCTGCCCCAGATCTCGACGGTGTCGCGGCGCTCGCGCCGGGCGGCGTCGATCTTGGCCAGCAGCGCCGGCAGCACGTGGCTCGACATCAGGTCGAAATTGTCGTTCGGGCCATAGAGGTTGGTCGGCATGACCGAGACAAAATCGCAGCCATGCTGTCTTCGATAGGCCTGGCACAGCTTCAGCCCGGCGATCTTGGCGATCGCATAGGCTTCGTTGGTCGGCTCGAGCGGGCCGGTCAACAGGCAGCTTTCCGGCATCGGCTGCGGCGCCAGCCGCGGATAGATGCAGGACGACCCGAGAAACACCAGCTTGGCCACCCCGGTGCGCCGCGCCGCCTCGATCACATTGGTCGCGATCGCCAGATTGTCGTAGAGGAAATCGCCCGGATGCGTGGCGTTCTCGTGAATGCCGCCGACCCGCGCCGCGGCGAGCAACACCGCCTCCGGCCGCTGCGCGTCGAACCAGCGATCGACCGCTCCCTGGTCGCGCAGGTCCACAGCGTCGCGCCCGATGGTCAAGAGCTGGCATTCCTCCCGCGCCAGCCGGCGCACCAGCGCCGAGCCCACCATGCCGCGGTGCCCGGCGACCAGCACCCGGCGCCCGTTCAGCGGAAAGATCGTTGCCGGCATCAATCAATCGCCTCCCCCGAGCGCCGCACCGCGGGCGACGTCGGCGAACCCGGCCTGGCTGACCGTGCGCTCGCGCCGCGCGAGATCGATGTCGTGCGCCACCATCATACCAACCAGCTCCTTGAAGGCGACCCGCGGCCGCCAGCCCAGCACGCGCCGCGCCTTCGCGGCGTCGCCGAGCAATACATCGACCTCGGTCGGGCGGAAATAGCGCTGATCGACCGCGACATGGCGCGCGCCAATCGAGGCCGGCCTCGGCAAAGGCGCGCTCGACCAGCTCGCGCACGGTGTGCGCCTCGCCGCTGGCGATGACGTAATCGTCGGGCCGGTCCTGCTGCAGCATCAGCCACATCGCCTCGACATAGTCGCCGGCGAACCCCCAATCGCGCCGCGCCTCCAGATTGCCCAGGTAGAGCTTGTCCTGCAGCCCTTCCTTGATCCGGCCCACCGCGCGCGTCACCTTGCGCGTCACAAAAGTTTCGCCGCGCCGCGGGCTTTCATGGTTGAACAGAATGCCGTTGCAGATAAAGAGGCCATAGGCTTCGCGGTAATTGACCGCAAACCAGTGCGCCGCGACCTTGCTGACCCCATAGGGGCTGCGCGGATAGAACGGGGTCGTTTCGTGCTGCGGCGGGGCTGCGGCGCCAAACATCTCGGACGAGCCCGCCTGGTAATAGCGCGCCGGCCGGCCGCCATGCATCATATGGTCGCGCAACGCTTCGATCAGGCGCAAGGTGCCGAGCGCCACCACCTCGGCAGTGTATTCGGGAATGTCGAACGAGACCTTGACGTGGCTTTGCGCGCCGAGGTTATAGACCTCGTCGGGATCGACCGTCTCGAGCACCCGGCGCAGCCCGGTGCCGTCGGTCATATCGCCATAATGCAAGCTCAGCCTGGCGCCGGCGAGATGCGGATCGTGGTAGAGGTGATCGATGCGGTCGGTATTGAACAGGCTCGCCCGCCGCATCAGGCCATGCACCTCATAGCCCTTGGCCAGCAGCAGCTCGGTCAAGTAGGAGCCGTCCTGGCCGGTGACGCCGGTGATCAGCGCGCGCTTCGCCATGGGTCGACCCTATCATAAAGCCGACGCGAGCCGCCGGCAAAAAAGGGTATCCCCCGGTCCCGCCGCCGCTGGCGCCGCTCGCCAGGCGCATCATATCGCCAGACGCATCATAGGCATCGGAAATGATCCTCGCCGCGACCTCGGCGGATGTCTTCACCGGCGCCTTTTGACGTTGATCTCCGCTCGCGCTATGGAGTGCCGTCCGCGGCCGCTCCTGATGCGCCAATTGCGCGCAGGCCACGCTGGCACGGCAAAAAAATGGTTAACCGTAGGACTTCAGGAGAGCAAGCGTGGACACGGTCGCCGATATGGCAACGACACCGACGCTCAGCATCATTACCCCGGTTTACAACGGCGAACAGTTCATCGCCGGGTGCATACAATCGGTCACGGCTCAGAACTGCGCTGGGGTCGAGCACGTCATCGTCGACGGCGGGTCCACCGATCGAACCGTGGAAATTCTCGCCGAGAAAGCCAGGACGCATCCTCATATCCGATGGATCTCGGAGCGCGACCATGGGCAATCAGATGCGCTGAACAAAGGCATCCGCATGGCGAGAGCCGAATATATCGGCATTCTGAATGTGGACGATTTCTACGAACCTGGCGCGTTTTCGCGGGTGATCGGAATCATCAAACGCCTTTCGGAGCCGCGTTTTATCGTCGGCGCCTGCAACGTGCTTACGACAAGTGACAGGCTCTTGTATGTCAATCGCCCCGAGTATCCTTAGAGTTGAGAATATCTTGGTTGACGACGGCGATGTGGCCGTTTCCAAACAATCCTTCCGCATATTTTTATCCCAAGAAAATCCATGATACTCGTCGGACATTACAATATAGAAGAAAATTTCGGCATGGATTTTGAATTTGTTCTTGCCGCCATTCAAGCCATTGAACCGCTCTACATCGATGATCATACTTGGTAATTATCGCCGTATCGACGGAACTAAGACATTCAATGCGATGAAGGACGGCTCGCATGAGATTACGGTGCACAAAATCCGCGAGCGACCTGGAAGCGGGCACCGCTTAAAACCAAAATGCGGATCGCATCCTTGTGGGTATCACATAGGATCAAGCTAACCTACTGGAATATCCATCGACGCTGGCGTTCGTTCACTGCAGTCCGTCAACGCGCCCAATGACGAAGGACCAGCAGGACAAAAGCCGCAGGTCCTGGGAATATTATATTCAGGAATATTTAATTGCATCTGGGACGGCGCCGAACTGTCACTTTGGACGCCGCAGCGCGGAGGTCCCTCAATCGGACAGGCGGCCTTCGGGCAGGCGGTCTTCGGGCAGTCAGGCGGTTGTCGGGCTGCATGAACGATATCGCTGCTCGCCGATCCAGCCGAGGCGATGCGGGTGCATCGGGTCGGTTTCGGTGATCTCGTAAAAAACACTGTGCTGCCCGGTCGGCGCGCCGCGGAACTCGGCGTTGAGAATGCGGAACACGTTGCGATCCGCGTCCATCGCCCCGGCGCTGTGGCGGATCGGGATCGACCACCAGCGCAGCACGGCTTCGCAGGCGATCTTGTCGATCGCCAGGCAATTCGGATCGACCCAACCGCCCATGCCTCGGCGAAAAATCCTCTACCGGGGCCAACCAACTCCCATTCGTCATGGCAGATCGGCTGGCGCGAGCCGGGATGGACGAACCAGCGCAGCGCATAGGCCCACTCCGCCCCGGCCGACAAGCCGCGTGCATCGCGCACAGGTGATCCTCCGCCCACCAATTGTCGTCGTCGAGATAGGCGAGGTAGCGGCTGTTGGCGAGGTAGCTCAGCATCGTGCGCAGCGATCCGCCGTCCCAGGTCGCGTGCACCCCGCCGTGCCGCCGCGAGGTCGAATAGCCGGGATAAAACAGCAGGACCGAGTGGCGGTCGGGGACCGAGCGGCAGAGTCTGCTCGACCTGGCGACGGGCTCGCCCGTCGCGGCGTCGATGCCGATCAGCAGCTGAACGCGGCCGTCGAACCGTTGGTCGAAAACCGACTGGATCGCGTCGGCGATCGTCGGCCGCAGCACTGTCGGCATGACCACCGCGAAGTCGAAGGGCTGCTGCAGCGATCCGACCTTGCCGCCGTGAAACTCCTTCAGGAAGGGAGCGGAGAACGGGCTCGGCGGTCGCGGTCGGAACGGGTTGCCGTCCCAACTGGCTCAGCGGCCGCCAAAAATCGGCCCCGCGGATCAACTGGATGTCGTACCGGCGCAAGAAGTCGTTCGCCGCTGCGGCGAGGCGCGCTTTCCAGGTCAAAAATCAGCCCCGACCACAAAACATCCAAGGCTGCGCCGAACTTGCCGAGCAGCCGTCTTGACGATATAGCCGAGGCGCGGCGATGCCCGGCCGAGGCCGAGCATCAGCCTCGGGCGCGTTCCTGCCACCGCGGCGCGGCAATATCAAGGGGCGGCGGAGGGTCAAGCAGGGGCGGAGGCGCCGGCGTCCGAGGCGATCGGCCCCGGTGCGCCGCCGCGGGTTATGCACTACGCTGGGCCACGACACACAGGCAGGCGCGGACAAAGGAAGGAACCGATGCCCGGATCGACCAAAACCCTGCTGCGCGGCTTCGTCAAGGATAGCTTCCGACGGGTCGGCCTCGATGTGCGCAGGTACGACCGGCCCATTGGACCGGCGCCCGGGCGCCCCCCTGCCCTGCCGACCAACGTGCTCGACCTTTCTCCGGCTACCGGCAGCTGGCTGCCGCAGCGACCCGCGCCCTTCGTGCTCGCCGCCACCAATCATGGCACGATGATCGTCAACCGCAACGACCACAACGCGCTCGCCGACAATCCCGGCTACGGCATGGGGTTCCAGCTATTGAACGCCTCGTGCTTCGACTATGACGAAGTCAGGCTTGCCCTTAACCTGTTGGCGAAACGGAGAGCCTCGCACGGGCCCGGACTGGTCGCGCTCGACTGCGGCGCCAATATCGGCGTGCACACGGTGGAATGGGCCCGGCATATGCACGGCTGGGGGAGCGTGATCGCGATCGAGGCGCAAGAGCGCATTTATTATGCGTTATGCGGCAATATCGCGATCAACAACTGCTTCAACGCGCGGGCGATCATGGCCGCGGTCGGCGCCAAAGCCGGCAAGATGCCGGTCCCGGTCCCAGATTATTCCAAGCCGGGCAGCTTTGGCAGCCTCGAATTGCGCAAGCGTGAATCGACCGAGTATATCGGACAGGAGATCGACTATGCCGAAGATGCTTGCAGTACAGGAGATGTGATCGCAATCGACGACCTCCAGCTGGAGCGTCTCGACTTTCTCAAGATCGATGTCGAGGGAATGGAAATGGACGTGCTGGCCGGAGCCGCAGCCAGCATCGGCGCTCACCACCCGCCAATGATTTTGGAAGTGATCAAATCCGACCGCGAGCAGATAGAATTATATTTGACCAAGCATGGCTACCGCTATTATCCCTTCGAGGGAAATTTCCTGGCGGTGCACGAGTTGGACGCGACCGCCGCGGCGATATCGGTGGCGCATGGAAAACTGACGATCGATGCGGGCTGATCGCCGGCCACGCATGGCGAGTGGTCTGGTCACCGGTTGCCTGACCAATTAGCTCGGCGGCCGCCAGCAATCGACGCCGTGGATCAATTGAGAGGCAAACCCACGCAAAATGCGGTTGTGCCGCCCGGGCGAGATAAGCCCGCTTTCTCCGGGGGTCGCCCCGAATGAAGGTTCGCCTAGGCACATACCGGTAGCGGGCGATGTTCCACATGGCAAAGCGGTGTGCATTAGGATGGGGAGCCATGACCGAAACGATGGTTGAGGGTGCGCACGATGTCGTCGCAAGCATCATGCGCTGTCCGCTGACGAAACAGGCGTTGGTCTTCCGAAGCTCGTCTCTGTTGGAGACTGTCGATGGCAGCCATGCCTATCCTGTCCGGGACGGCATCTTCTGTTTGACCACGGACAGCGCGATTGACCCGAACCCTGACCAACCGGCCGTCGCCGCATTGCGAAAGGAAAAGGAGATCGTACGCGACTTCTACAACGATTTTGGCTGGAAGCTGACCAAAGATGGAGTTTACAACGATACTGCGGTGTGGGTCGATCGGCGAACCGACTCCGTGGAATTTAGCAATCTTTGCGCTCGGCGTGTAGGCGCATACCTTCCGGCGTCCGGAACATATCTGCTCGACGCCGGCTCAGGGGCGATCCCACATCCGGTTTACCTCGAATATCATGCCAATTATGCGCGCCGCATCTGCGTTGATTTCTCGATCGAGGCGTTGCGCGAGGCACAGCGAAAGCTCGGCGACCGAGGAATTTATGTTCTGGGCGACGTCACCAATCTTCCATTTCGCGATGATGCGATCGATGCGGCGATTTCCAATCATGTCTTCTACCACGTGCCCGCGGATGAGCAGGCGGACGCTTTTCGCGAATTATGGCGTGTGATCCGACCGGGCGGCCGCGCCGTCGTGGTTTATGCCTGGAAGGCTCCGTGGCTGCCAAAATGGATCGCCCGCTTCGCGGTGAGAATTCTCCGGCTCAAGCCGACGGCTGGGTCGACCCGAAACGGCGACGCCGTGCCGAATATTTATTATCACCCACACAGCATCAAGTGGTTTTGCCGTCAGAACTGGCCGTTCAAATATCGCATTGCTACCTTCCGGGTTGTATCGGAGGAATTCATGTCATCATATTTCGATGAACACATGAGGTCGAAGATACTTTTCGACTTATTAAAATGGTTGCAATATATGTTCCCAGGATGGTGCGGACGGTATGGACAACATCCGGCCATAATCCTTGTCAAATGACGATGCGGCATCGCAGTTATGAAGCAAATATCTAGAAAATCTCGCTCAGCATCTCGCCTTGCGAGCGGGGTGCCGGAACGGGAGCAAATCCTTCAAACCCCCGTGGTTTGTCGGCTCCTGCCGCGCCGCGGCTCGCCGCGGCTCGATGAGACACGATGCTGACGGTTCTGATCGCCATCCATAACGGCACCGAGAGGCTGGGGCGAACCTCGAACAGTTCTGCGCGCTGGTGCCGCCGCCCGACGGATGGAAATTGCTGGTCATCAACAACGCCAGCATCGACCGGACCGCCTGAGAGCCCGCCATGAAGCTGCGCCTTGGCACGTACCGGCTGCGGATGACGCTGTCGCGCCGCCTGGCGCCGCGATCCGCGCTGCTCTCGCGGCGGCTGCGCTATCCCTACCTGTTCAGGGCACCGTGGCGGCGGGCGGTGGTCGATGTCGCTCGCAGCGGCAGCGATCGGTGACGTATTGATGTGCACCCCAGCCCTGCGCGAACTGAAACGCCGCCGACCAACCTCACGCATCCGCTTTTACACAGATTTCCCATCGCTCGTTGACGGCTTGCCCTATATTGACGAGGTCATGCCGACGGCGGCGGCGCCTCGCGACGCGGTTCTTCTCGAATATGAATATTCGGTTCCGGCCCGCACGCACCTGGCGCAGATCCTCGCGCAAAATCTCGCGGTGCGGGTGCACGACGTGCACCCGGATTGCGTGATCGATCCCGTGCTGGTCGAGCACTTCCGGGGGATGTGGCGAAAGCTGCCGCGGCCGCATATCATCGTCAGCCGGCACGCGAGCAAATGGACCCCCAACAAGGAATGGCCTGAAACCCATTGGACGGAGCTGATCGGCCGGCTCGCGCGAACATCCGGCGTGATCGAAATCGGCGCTTCCGACGAGATGGGGACCGACAATTTCGGCGCAAACCACGTCGATCTGCGCGGCCGGACCTCGCTCGACGAATTCGCCGCCGTCATTGCCGCCGGCGATCTGCATATTGGGCCGATTTCCGCTCCGGTTCACATTGCCGCGGCTGCGGGAAAGCGCTCGGTTGTCATCATCGGCGGATACGAGCATCCGTCCAACACTGCCTATAGCGGCAACATCGCCCTCGACACGCCGGTCGAATGCGCGCCTTGCTGGCTGCGCACTCCCTGTCCTTACGCTCTGAAGTGCCTGAATGTGATTTCGCCCAGCCGAGTGGAAGACGCGGCGCTATCCCTGTGGGGCGCCATCCGCGGCCGCGTGTGCACCGAACCATGAAGGTCCCGGGGCGCCCGGCTAAGCCCGCCGAAAGCTTCCCGCAGATCGCGGTAGTCGAGGCGGACTTGCACGTCCGTGGCGCTTCCGAAATTGTTCATGTTCCGCGTTGCCGGTTGCCCCGGCTTATAACCGTGATCCGGCTCATAACCTTGACAAGGACGATCCCGGTCGCGTTGTTGAGCTGCGATTGCTTCCGAGTTTTTGTCGGCGGGCTGTGTGGTAATATGGGCTCGCTCTGACAGGGCTTGGCAAAACCGGTTGGCCCCGCAGCGCGGAGTAGTGAGGCGCGGATGCTGATAACCGTAGCAATTTGCACCTTGAACCGAGCTCAGTCGCTGCGCCGGACGCTCGAACTCGCTCGCGGCGATGCGGGTGCCGAGCGAACTCGAATGGGAGCTCATCATCGTCAATAACAATTGCTCCGACCAAACCGACGACGTGATCGACGCGTTTGCGAAGCGACTGCCGGTGCGGCGCGAGTTCGAGCCGCGGCGCGGGCATTCCGTTGCCCGCAACCGCGCGGTGGATGCCGCCCGTGGGGACTACATTGTTTGGACCGACGATGATGTGGTGGTCGATCCCGACTGGCTCGCCGCCTATGCCGACGCGTTTCGGCGCTGGCCCGATGCGGCGGTCTTCGGCGGTCGGATTATCCCGAAATACGATGCGCCGGTCGCCGGGTGGGTGATCGAAAGCGAGTCGCTTCTTGGCGCTCCCTACGCGATGCGCGATCTCGGCGGCGTTCCTGTGCCGTTATCCCTTGCCGAGGAGGACCGCCTGCCCTTCGGAGCGAACTTCGCCCTGCGGATTACCGAGCAGCGGGCTTTCCGGTACAATCCCGAGCTCGGGCTCGGTGCGGTCCGGCGCCGCCTCGGCGAAGAGCACGATGTCATCGAACGGATCATGCGCGCGGGCTCGATCGGCTATTGGGTGCCGGATGCTCGGGTGAACCACTGCATCAGCCACGAGAGGCAAACCGAGGACTACATCGGCCGGTATTTTGTCGGCTTGGGAGAAACCCTCGCGTATCGCAGCGCCCGCCCCAGCGAGGCAGATGCGGGGCTAAGCTCGGGGCCAAGCTGGTTTGGCGCACCGCGGTGGCTGTGGCGGCGACTGCTCCGCGAATGGCTGCGCTATCACATTCACCGGCGAATTTCCGTGGCGCCTGTTTGGGTGGAGCATCTGCGCAATTACGCGCTCGCGCGAGGCGCTATACGCTATTGGCGGAGCGAGCGCGGCTGACGCCGCATACCGAAGTGGAGGGTTAACGGATGGAAGGCATCGTTGCTGCGGTCAGCCGCAGCCCGCTTCACACGCTCGCCAAGCCGAACGAGGCGAGCATCAGCCTCGTGGCGGGGCTCGGCGTCGCGGGCGACGCGCATCAGGGGGTCACGGTCAAGCACCGCTCGCGGGTGGCGCGCGACCCGACCCAGCCCAATTTGCGCCAGGTGCATCTGATCCACGCCGAATTGCACGACGAATTGCGCGCGGCCGGCTTTGCCGTGGCGCCGGGGCAGATGGGCGAGAACGTCACGACGCGGGGGGTGGATCTGCTCGGCCTCGCCGTTGGCACCCGGCTCTATCTCGGCGGGCAGGCGGTGGTCGAGGTGACCGGGCTGCGCAACCCCTGCGCCCAGCTCGACAAGATCGAGAAGGGGCTGATGGCCGCGACCCTCGACCGCGACGCCGACGGCAATCTGGTGCGCAAGGCCGGCATCATGGGGATCGTGCTCGAAGCCGGCGAGATCCGGCCCGGCGATGCGATCCGGGTCGAGCCCCCGCCTCCGCCGCACCGGCCGCTCGCCGTCGTGTGACGCCGCCGCGGCTGTCAGCGCAGCACCGGCAGCTCTACGAAAGACGGCGTCGCCGCCGCGTGGTGAATGGCGTTGAGCGCGACGCGGATGTCGGCGTCGCCGTCATTGGCGAGCACCGGATTGCCGCTGTTGGTGTTGCGCGCGTGGCGCGGAAAGTTGCTGCTGGTGATGTCGATCCCGATCCGGTGGCCGGCCGCGAACGTATGGTGGATGTGGCCGAGATCGATGCTGAGCCGCTCGACCCGGTCTGGCGAGAGGGGCCGCGGTGTGCCCGACCCGTCGCGGTAGAGCGCGCGGGTGATCCCGTCCATCAGCAGCATGGCGCGGCCGTCGGGCTCATAGTCGATCAGCTTCGCGACAAAATCGGTGTCGGGGCAGTCCGATTGCACCTGCAGGGTGACCCGCACATTGCCGGCGATGGTCAGCGCCTCGGGCAACTCGTCGCCCCGGTAGATCAGCCCGTAATCGGGCAGCGCCTGGACCGGCCTCTGGTCGCGCGGGCCGGCGTCGATCAGCATGTTGCGCCCGCCAAGGGTCGGCACCGGATGGCTCGGGTCATAGCGGTACCGGCGCGGCTGGGCCCCTGGGCCATCCTTCTCGTGATCGGGGAGGAGGCTGCCGTCGCCCCGAAGATAGAGCCGCAGCGGCCGGAGGCCGGGCGGCGGCCAGCGCTCGGCGTGCCGCCAGTCGTTCGGGACGTAGCCTTCCCGGTCTCCGACCCAGGCCCGCGGCGAATACGACACCGCCGGCCCGTTCATGACGCCGTTGTCTGCGCCCTTCAGCCAATAATCGAACCAGGCGAAATACGGGTCGGAGGGCCAGAACTTCGGATGGTAAACAAAATAATGCTCGTTGGGGCCGATCCATAATTTCTGATTCCCGGCGCGCGCCTGGATGTCGCTGAACGCAGCGATCACGCTGGTCTGAAAGATGTCGAACCAGCTGGTCACGTGAAAGCCGGGAATATCGATGGTGCGGCGGAAATTATGCGCGGCGCGAAAAGCGTCCGGCGCCGGGTGGGTGATGATCTCGTCGAGAAACGGCTGCCAGGTCGCGAAGTCCGGGTAACTGGCCAGCGGCAGCCGCAGCCAGTCTTCCGACCCGACAAACGGCGGCTCGGCCTCTCGCGCCGTATCGAGCCGGGCATAGCGCGCGGCGGCCGAGGCGGCGGCCGTTTCGAGCTCGGCGGCGCTGATGCCAAAGCGTCGCATCACCGCGTCGCGATGCGACGGCGACAGGCCCGGAATGTTGCGCGCCACCCACAGCCACAGCCGCTCCATCTCAATCGAGTTGCCCTCATAGACCACGTCGTCGTAGATGCTGGAGGCTCCGGCCTGGGCAAAAAACGCGCGCAGGCTCGGATGCCGCGTCGAGGCGGCGGCAAAGCTCGTCGTAGCCCCGGCCGACGAGCCCGACATGCCCACCATCTGGTTGGTCCAACGCTGCCGCGCGATCCATTCCAGGGTGTCGTGGCCGTCTGCGGCGTCATCCGCATAGACCCGGTCCTCACCTTCGGAGCCGTGGCGGCCGCGGGTATCCTGATAGACCGCGGCATAGCCGTGCGCGACGATCGCGCGCCAGCCGCGCAGGATCGAGCCGCGCATCGGCTCCGCCGCACTCGGCAGCCAGGCTTTGCTGCAATCGAACGGGTCGCGCGCATCGGCCACGGCGATGCCATAGGGGGTTCGGTGCAGGATCACCGGCCAGCGCGGCCCGCCCTCGGGCGGCAGGAACACAAAGGTGTTGAGCCGCACGCCGTCGCGCATCGCCACCATCGCCTGACAGCACCGCGCGCCGGTCACGGGATCGATGATGTCGGGCATGGTCGCAATCCTCGCTGCTGCATCCGATGCGCGGCGCAGACCCAATCAATGCGCACCCAGACGCTTCTACCGCCTTGTCGCGAGGGCCGCCAGCGCGGCAGATCGCTACCGGCGGCGCGGCTTCGGGGTTGACGCGATAACGCCGGCGCCGCTCACTGGCGTAATGGACGAAGCAGCTTCCGGCCGCAACTCTGGCGGCTTTGCCCGCGCCCTGGTGCGCCACTGCGGCAAAGCAGCGCTCGCCACCAGCCTCGCCGGCGCGCCCTACGCCTCGCTGGTGCTGGTTGCCGCCGATCTCGACGCGAGCCCGCTGCTGCTGCTTTCAGATCTTGCCCAGCACAGCCGCAACATCGCCGTCGAGCCGCGTGTATCGTTGCTGATCGACGCCACCGAGGGCCATCCCGACCCGCTCGCCGCGCCGCGCCTGAGCGTGCTCGGGCGGGCTGAAGGCGTCGCCGACCCGCGTCTCTTGGCGCGCTTTGTCGCACGCCACCCGTCGAGTGCCGCCTATGCCGGCTTTGCCGATTTCCGGCTCTATCGGGTCGTGGTCGAGCGTGGCCACCTGGTCGCCGGCTTTGGCCGCATCGAGTGGATCGCGGGCGGCGATCTGGTGCTCGCCGCCGACACCTCGATGCTCGCCGCGGCCGAGCCGGCGCTCCTCGAGCAGTTGAACACGGAGCATGCCGAGGCCGTCGCGTTTTGCGTGAACCGTCTGCTCGGGCATGCCGGGACCGGTTGGCGGATCACCGGCATCGACCCCGAGGGGGCCGATCTGCGCAAAAAAGACGATGCCGCGCGGCTCGATTTTCCGTTTCCGACGTTCACTCCGCAGGCGGCATGTGCCGCCGTCGTCCGGCTCGCCAAAACGGCAACTCGATAACGCCAGCGTTGCGCTCGTTTTGACATGCTCGCCTGGCTGTGGTACGGGCGCCGACACAGAAGCCGGCGCCGTTCGCCCTATCAGGTCACGGGAGGGTCGGACCGCGCGGCAACAGGAGGAAGCGTCGCATGCAAGAGACGACCCGATGACCGGCGCAAAGAGCCGTTTCGGCCTTGATCGCCAGGGAATGCACCATCTGGGAACCGTGCACTGGAACGCGCCGATGCCGGTGCTCTATGAGCATGCGGTGCGGCGCGGCGAGGGCGAGGTGGTCGCCGGCGGCAGCTTCTCGGTCAACACCGGCGCCTTTACCGGGCGCACGCCGCGCGACAAATACATCGTCGAGGAGCCCGGCACCAAGGACACTGTGTGGTGGGGCAAGATCAACCAGGCGATTGCGTCCGAATGCTTTGACAGCCTGCACCAGCGCATGCTCGCCTATCTGCAGGGCCGCGAGCTGTTTGTGCAGGACCTCTATGCCGGCGCCGACCCGGCCTACCGGCTGCCGGTGCGCGTCGTCACTGACAGCGCCTGGCACAGCCTCTTTTCGCGCAATATGTTCATCCGCCCGCCGGTGGGCGAGCTCACTGGGTTCGAGCCGGCCTTCACGATCCTGCACGCGCCCAATTTCCGCGCCATCCCGGATGTCGACGGGATCAATTCCGATGTCTTTATACTCGTCAATTTCGCCCGCGGGCTGGTGCTGATCGGCGGCACCCGGTATGCCGGCGAGATCAAGAAATCGGTGTTCGGCTATCTGAATTTCGTGTTGCCGGCGCGCGGCGTGCTGCCGATGCACGCTTCGGCCAATGTCGGCCCCAGAGGCGACGCGGCGATCTTTTTCGGGCTGTCGGGCACCGGCAAGACGACGTTGTCGGCAGATGGCTCGCGCACCTTGATCGGGGACGACGAGCACGGCTGGAGCGACAACGGCATCTTCAACTTCGAGGGCGGCTGCTACGCCAAGGTCATCCATCTGTCGCCGACCGCCGAGCCCGAGATCTACGCGACGATCGGCCGCTTTGGCACCGTGCTCGAAAACGTCGTGATCGATCCGGCGACGCGGCTTCCCGATGTCGATGACGACAGCCTGACCGAGAACACCCGCGCCTGCTATCCGATCGATTTTATCCCCAATGCCGACCCGAAGGGGCTGGGGCCGCATCCGAGGAACGTAGTGCTGCTGACCGCGGATGCGTTCGGGGTCATGCCGCCAATCGCCAAATTGACCGCCGAGCAGGCGATGTACCATTTCCTCTCCGGCTATACGGCGCGCGTCGCAGGCACCGAAAAGGGCCTCGGCAACGCCCCGGAGGCGACATTCTCGACCTGCTTCGGCGCGCCGTTCATGCCGCGCCACCCGGCGGTCTACGCCGAGCTTCTCGGCGAGCGGATCAAGCGGCACGGCGCGCAGTGCTGGCTCGTTAACACCGGCTGGTCGGGCGGCGCCTACGGCACCGGCCGGCGCATGCCGATCGCCCATACCAGGGCGTTGCTGCGCGCCGCACTCGACGGCAAGCTCGCAAACGCGCCGTTGCGCCGCGAGCCGCATTTCGGGCTCATGGTGCCGCAGGGCTGCCCCGAGGTCCCGAGCGAGGTGCTCGACCCGCGCGGCACCTGGTCCGACAAAGCCGCCTACGACCAGACTGCGCGCGAGCTGACCCACCGCTTCGAAGCCAATTTCAACGAATTCGAGCCGTTTGTCGCCGACGAGGTCAAGGAAGTCGCCGTTCGCCCCGCCGCCTAAGCGACCGGCCGGAACGCCGGTTGATCGGGGTGCGTTCGCGCCGTTATTTGGCGGGAGCGGGGCATGCTGACGATCGCCGAGGCGCAGCGGCGGACTGAGGAATTTCTGACCCGGCAGATGCTTGAGGCGCTGGCCGCGGTCGAGTACGAGGTGCCGCGCTTCGACGACGAGCCGCGCGCGCTCGATCTCGCCGCGGCGGCGCGCTCGCGGGTCGAGATCCGCCATGTTCGCGGCGCTTCGGATGCGACCTATCTCGTGCAGGCCTATGATGACGAGCTGTTGATGCAGCTGCAGCTCAACGTCTATCGACTGGTCGTGGTCTATCGCGTGCCGGCGCTCGAGGCGCTCGACGCCGCCACTCTTGCGGTGCGGCTCGAACGCTGGCGTCTCGGCGCCGAGCATGCCGGCTGGAAATTCGGCTGGCGCGATGCCGCGGTGGTCGATGGCGGCAGCGGGCAGCGCTATGTCGAGACCTATTGCTATGCCTTTGCCGGCAGCGATTTTCTGGAGAACGAGCCGCAGCAGCTCTATTGGCGCACCGATATCGTGCAAATGACCCGCTACTATATGATCGAGGCGGCGCGCTGCGGCGTCCGCCTGTCGCCGCGCCGCGCCGGGTTTCCGATATAGCGCCTGATCGACGAGATCGGGCAGCATCCCGGAGCCAACCCAGGACGAAAGGGGAAAAGGCCATGGCGCAGTCGGTATCACTGCAATCTTCTACTTTAACGACGCGGCTGGTTTTCGGGTTTATCGCCGCGTTCTTTGCGACGTTGGTGTTTCACCAGATCGGGCTGCTGTTGCTGCACTATGCCGGGCTGACGCGGAGCTGGCCGTATGACATGCGCCCGGTTCGACCGTTCGGCGTGCCCCACGTCTTCTCGCTCGCGTTCTGGGGCGGCGTGTGGGGCATCGCCTTTGTGCTGGTCGAGCGCACTATCGCCCGCAACCCCTTCGGCTACTGGGTCGGCGCGATCATCTTCGGCGCGGTTTTCCCGACCGCCTTCTCCTGGTTTGTGGTCGCCCCGCTCAAAGGATTGCCGCTTGGCTACGGCTTTCACTATCCCGGCCTCTGGGTCGGGCCGATCGTCAATGGGCTGTGGGGCCTCGGGACGGCGCTGTTCCTATGCCTGGCGCCGCGGCCAATCAGGCGCGCCTGGTAGCCAAAGGATCGGTCAGCGGATCGCCGCGGCGATCGCCGCACCCAGGTCCTTGGTGCCGGCATTGCCGCCGAGATCGGGGGTGCGGGTGCCGCCCTCGGCCAAGACCTCGGCGATCGCCCGCTCGACCGCGGCGGCGGCGGCGGTCTCGCCAAAATGGGCCAGCATCATCGCCCCAGACCAGATCTGGCCGATCGGGTTGGCGATGCCGCGCCCGGCGATGTCGGGGGCCGAGCCGTGCACCGGCTCGAACATCGAGGGGTATTCGCGCTCGGGGTTGATGTTGCCGGAGGGGGCGATGCCTATTGAGCCGACCACCGCGGGGCCGAGATCCGACAGAATATCGCCGAACAGATTGGAGCCGACGACGACGTCGAACCAGTCGGGATGGCGCACAAAATGCGCGGTCAGAATGTCGATATGGTACTGGTCGGTCTTGATCTCCGGATAGTCGCGCGCCACCGCCGCAAAGCGCTCGTCCCAGAACGGCATCGTGTGGATGATGCCGTTTGACTTGGTCGCCGAGGTCACGTGCTTTTTGCGCGTGCGGGCGAGGTCGAAGGCATAGCGCATGATCCGGTCGCAGCCGCGGCGGGTGAAGACCGCCTGCTGCATCGCCATCTCGTGCTCGCTGTCGGCGTAGAGCCGGCCGCCGATTTCGGAATATTCGCCCTCGTTGTTCTCGCGCACGACGTAGAAGTCGATGTCGCCCGGCGCGCGGTCGCGCAATGGCGACTGCACCCCGGCCATGAGGCGCACCGGGCGCAGATTGACGTATTGGTGAAAGCCGCGGCGCAACGGGATCAACAGGCCCCACAGCGAGACATGGTCGGGCACGCCCGGGTGGCCGACCGCGCCGAGATAGACGGCGTCGTAGAGGCGCAGCCGCTCGAGCCCGTCCTCCGGCATCATCCGCCCGGTCTGGGCATAGCGCTCGCAGCTCCAGTCGAACTCGCTCCAGCTCAGCTCGAAGCCATAGGCACCGGCCGCCTTTTCCATCGCCGCCACACCCTCGGGCATGACCTCGTGCCCGATGCCGTCGCCGGCGATCACCGCCACCCGATAACTCGTCGCCATCCAATTCCTCCGTCGAGATCGGGAAGCCTATTTGTTGGTGTTCCAGATGTCGGTCGCGAGCAGCCAATGCCCGCCGATCCGGCGCCAGACCACGACATATTTGCCGACGACCGGCTGCGGCGGCTGGGCCTTGGTGGCGAAGCTGAAGGTGCCGATCTCGCGCGCCGCACCGCGGCCGAGCCTCTGCACGTCGACGGTCGTCAATTTGGCGTCGCCAAGCTGCTGCACAGCACCAGCCCAGAAGGCGCGGATCTGGCTGCGTCCCCTGGCCATCTCGTGGCCGGGCGGCAATAGATAGGCGTCTTCGGCATACATAGCGGCGAGCGCCGCCGCATCGCCTTTGTCGAAAGCGGCATCCCATTGGTCGTTGAGCTGCTGGATTGTCGCCTTGCTCTGCGCCAATGCCGAGCCGGCGAGCAACATGCCAAGGCACAAAGCCAGCGTCGCGATCCGCAGCATCAGAAGCCTCCGCTTTATCGGCCGATCATCCCGCGCTTTCCAGCCGCGGGCAATCGTCAGACATCGATCGTGCCGGTCAGGTAGAGAACAACGCGGCCGGCGATTGCGACCCGGTCGCCATGGAGCGCACAAGTAAGGCTGCCGCCCCGCCGCGACAGCTGGCGCGCCATCAGCCGATCCTTGCCGAGCCGCGCCGCCCAATAGGGGATCAAGGTGCAATGGGTCGAGCCGGTCACCGGGTCTTCGTCTACGCCCAGCGCCGGTGCGAAAAAGCGCGACACGAAATCGACCCCGCCCGAGCCGGGTGCCGTGGCGATCACCGCGCGGTCGAGCCGGGCAAGCGCCGGAAAATCCGGGGTGAGCACGGCCACAGCGTCTGGATCGTCATAGGCGGCGAGATAGTCGCGCGCCGCCAGCACGATCGCGGGCTCCCGGCCGAGCGCCGCACCCAGCCCCGCCGGCGCCGCGCAAGGCTGCGGCGGCCAGGAAGGAAAATCGAGCGCCAGCAGTTCGCCCGCGCGGGTGACCAACAGCTCGCCGGCTTTTTCGGTAGCGAACCGGACCCGCCCTAGCGCCGCCTTCAACACGTCAAGCAGCACATAGGCCGAAGCGAGGGTGGCGTGGCCGCACAGATCGACCTCGGTCGTCGGCGTAAACCAGCGCAGCCGCCAGCCCGCGCCCTCGGGGACGAAGAACGCGGTCTCCGGCAAATTGTTCTCGGCCGCGATCGCCTGCATGACCTCGCCCGGCAGCCAGGTGTCGAGCGGGCACACCGCAGCCGGATTGCCGGTAAACGGCCCCTCGGCGAAGGCATCGAGTTGGTAGAGCGGGATTTGCATCGGTGCAGCGTTTAATACGCTCTCCCATTGCAATCAAGATCATCGACCAGCACAGCAGGTTCACTCGATCGCAGGGCGATGCGGTCGCGCGGCGATATCCGCCCGAGCTCGGGATGGGGCGAAAAAGCGGCGCAAGAACGGCGTAATAACGGCAAGGACGGCATATGCCTCGATCTTGACGCCATTCTGCCACAAGGTTAACCTTGTTCGTTGCTTGGGCGCGGCGTCGAGACCGGCTCCGCCGGTACCGATCGGACTGCGTTCGGGACGACCCCGGCACAATGGCGTGCCCTGAGCTTACCAATAAATTTCGGCCGACAGAGTCGAGGGAGGAAAAGCTCATGAACATCAGACGGTATCTGACGATCGGCGCATCGGTAACGGGGACGCTGGTTGCCGTCATCCTCGCCACCGGCCTGTGGGAGCCGCTGGCCAAGGCGGACAAGAGCGCGCAGGGCCCCACCTTCGCGGTCGATCCCTCCTGGCCCAAGCCGCTGCCGGCGCCGGTCGGCAGCGACGGCGTGGCGCATCGCTGGGTCACCGGCGAGATCGCCGGCAGCTGCATGGACAAATTTGACAATGTCTACACGTTCAACCGCGGCTGGGAAGTCGGCGTCACCATCGGCGAGGTGCTGCAGGGCAATGAATCGGGGGCCATCAATGGCCAGGACGCGATTGCCTCGGCGATCCCGTCGCCCCCGGTCGTCGCCTACAGCAGAAACGGCGACACCGTTGCCGGGTGGGGCAACCCGACTCTAATTCAGACCGGCGCCGATTACGGCTACGCGGCCTACATGCCGCAGGGCGCGCATGGCTGCTTTATCGATTACCAGGGCAATATCTGGTTTGGCGGCAATGGCGACGGCATCGTCCAAAAGTATAACCCGCAAGCCGCCAATTCGCAGGGTGCGACTGCCGCCTACGTCCTGCAGATCGGCACCAAGGGCGTGTGCGACGGGACCCAGACCAATCCCAACAACCCGTTCAGCTCATGCGGTGAGGCCAATTCTTACAACTCGAGCCATACCCTGCTGAACGAGCCCGCCGATATCGCGGTCGACCCGGATGTCGGACCGGTCAGCAAGACGCGCGGCGATGTCTATATCGCCGACGGCTACGGCAACCATCGCATCGTCGTCTTCGATGCAACCGGGAAGTATGTCGGCCAATGGGGCACGGCGTGCTCGACCGACAGCGAGAGCTGCCCGCCGGGCACGTTTGGCGCCACCGGCGGCGGCCACCCGCATTGTGTCGTCTTAGGCAATGACGGCTTGGTCTATGTCTGCGACCGCCCCAATGATCGCATCCAAGTCTTCAAAAAGACCTGCGCGGTCCCCTCATCGACCAGCAATCCGCAGCCGGTGTGCGAGCCGATCCGGATCATCGACATCAACGGGTTTGACAGGGCGACTGCGGCCGACCGCAAAGCCCTCCTATTGGCCGGCACGCGTGCCTGCGACATGGATTTCTGGCCCAATATCGATTATCTCGCCAGCAAGAGCCCGACCAGCCAGAAGGACATCGTCGATGTCGATCTCGGCAACGACAACACCTGGCTGATCAACAAGGCGAGCGGGCTGGTGTTGGGCGCGCTCGGCACCTGCGGCCTCGCCCCCTGCCCCGGCCACAACGCCGGCGAGTTCGCCTTCGGCCACACCACGACCGTTGACTCAAGAGGCAACATCTACGTCGCCGAGACGATCACCGGCCGTCGCATCCAAAAATTTGTGCAGATGAACCGTCGATAATAGCAGCCGCACGGCGAGCCGCGGCCGCGGCCGGGGAGAAACCGTTTCCGTCCGCTGCCGCCGGCATTACGGGAGCGTTTGACGAATGTTGGGCCGTTGGTTGGGGCTTGCCGCGGCGTGGGCGTTGGCGGCGGCGCTCGGCTCACTGCCGGCCGGCGCCCATGATCTGCCGCTCGATCGGTTTATGAACGGCTTTGTCAGGATCGAACCGCATCAGGCCGATCTGGTGATCCGCGTTCCGTTGGATCTGTTGCGCGCGGTGCCGTTTCCGATGGCGCGGGGCGACTACGATCTTGCGGCTTCGGGGCCGTCGATCAAAGCGGCACTCGATGCTCTCTCCGGCGCGCTGTCGCTGTGGGAGGGCGGCGTGCGCCTCCTACCTTCGAGCGCCGCCGGGCAATTGGCGCCGCTGGCCGACCGGTCGTTCGAGGATTACCGGCAGGCGGTCGCGGGAGTGGCCCGCGCACCTGCGGCAGATCTGCGGATCGGCTACGAGCTTGGCTATCTCGACGCTCATTTCGTCTATCCGATCTACTCACCCAATTCCGTCTTTATGATCGAAAGCTTGGTTGACACGGAGTTGGGAAGCTCCGTCAAGCTCGCCATTCGCTACATGCCGCTCCGCGGCGGCGGCCGCGCTTTGATGATCAGCGGCGGGTCCGGCCGCGTCGCCCTCGATCCGGCCTGGTGGGAAGCCTCGCTTGGGTTCGTCAAGCTCGGCATCGAGCACATTCTGACCGGCATCGACCATATGTTGTTTCTGCTCTGCCTGGTGATCCCGTTTCGCCGCGTGAAGCCGCTCATTCCGGTGATCACCGCCTTCACCCTCGGCCACTCGATCACGCTGATCGGCACCGCCTACAACCTGGCCCCGCTCGGCGCCTGGTTCCCGCCCTTTGTCGAGGCGGCGATTGCCGCGACCATCTTTTACATGGCGATCGAGAATATCGTCGGCGCCAATCTGCGGCGGCGCTGGATCATCGCCGCGCTGTTCGGTCTCGTGCACGGCTTCGGCTTTGCCGATATTCTGAGGGAGCAGTTGCAGTTCGCCGGATCCTATGTGCTGCTGTCGCTGGTGTCCTTCAACATCGGGATCGAGATCGGCCAGCTGCTGGTGCTGTGCGTCTGCGTACCGGCACTGACCCTATTGTTCCGCGGCGCGATGTCCGGGCGCATGGGGATCATGGTTGTCTCCGCGGTCGTCGCCAATGTTGCGTGGCAATGGATGATGCAGCGCGGTGAGGTCTTCTGGCAGACCCCTTGGCCGCAACTGACAGGGCCGGGGCTCATGCTATTGGCGCGATGGGTTCTCGCCATCGGCGCCGCGGTCGTCGCCGCCAACTTCCTGTCAAAATGGCTCGATCGCCGGCATCCGGAGCTGATCGAGCATGATGCCGCGGCGGCGCCAGACTGACCGCCGCTCGGCCTGCATCGGAATGCGACGATCACGGCGATCCGGCCGGGAATGATCAGCCGTTGCGTGCGCTGCGGATCGCCCGCCAGACCCGCTCGGGGGTGGCCGGCATATCGATCGCCTCGATGCCGAGCGGCGCCAGCGCATCGAGGACCGCGTTGACGATCGTCTGCGGCGCGGCGATGCAGCCGGCTTGGCCGGCGCCCTTGACGCCGAGCGGGTTCACCAGGGTCGGCAGCTCGACGAGGGTGATGTCAAAGGGCGGCAGGTCGCCCGCGCGCGGCACCGCATAGTCCATAAAGGAGCCGCTCAGCAGCTGGCCCGATTGCGGGTCGTAGACCGTGCGTTCGAAGAGCGCCTGCCCGATCCCCTGGGCGAGGCCGCCCTGGACCTGGCCGATCGTCAGCATCGGGTTGATCAGCCGGCCGTAATCGTCGATCGCGGTGTAGCGTTCGAGCGTCACCGACCCCGTTTCGGGGTCGATCTCGATCTCGGCGGCGTGACAGCCGTTGGGGAAGGTGAAGAGATCCGAGGCGTTGTAGGCGTCGGCATCGAGCCCGGGGGTCATGCCTTCGGGCAGGTTCGCGGGGTCGCGCGCTGCTTCCACCACGGTCAACAGGTCGATGCCGCGCTCGCCGCCACCGAGGGTGAACCGCCCGGCGCTAAAGCTCACATCGCTCGGATCGGCTTGCAGCAGATGAGCGGCAAGCGCGCGGCCTTTCGAGCGCACCATCTGCGCGGCCAGGTACAGCGCCGTGCCGCCCATGTGCATCGAGCGGGCGCCGCCATGGCCATTGCCGCTCCTGACCTTGCTCGTGTCCGCCTGGACAAAACGGAACGCATCGATCGGCTGCCCCAAGAGCTCCGCGGCGACCTGCGTAAAGCTGGTCTCGTGGCCTTGGCCGTTCGACTGGGTGCCGAGCACCAGGGCAATGCGGCCATCGGGTTCGAAGCGGATCTCGGCGCGCTCGCCGGGCGTGCCGCGCGATGTCTCGAGAAAACAGGCGATGCCGAGCCCGCGCAGCCTGCCGCGCTCCGCCGCTTTACAGCGCCGGGCGGCAAAGCCGTCGGTCAGCAGCCGCTGCGCCATCTGATCGAGATTGGCGGCGAAGCGCCCGCAATCGATCGTGACCCCGAGCCCGCTGCGATATGGGAAACGGCTGATCAGGTTGCGCCGGCGCAACGCGACCGGGTCGAGCTTAAGCCGGCGCGCGGCGCGGTCGACCAGCCGCTCGATCAGGTAGTTGGCCTCGGGCTTGCCGGCCCCGCGATAGGCGTCGATCGGCACGGTGTTTGTGAACACGCCGCGCACCGCCATAAACACCGCCGGGATGTCGTAGACCCCGCCCATCGCACTCGCCGGCGAATTGGTCGAACTGCCGGGGCCGTTGGTCGACAGATAGGCGCCGAGATTGGCGAGGGTGTCGACCTCGAGCGCGAGAAACCTTCCATCCCGGTCGAGCGCCAGGCGCCCGCGCGTATGATTGTCGCGGCCTTGGGCCAAACTTAGAAACTCCTCGCCGCGCTCGGCGACCCATTTGACCGGGCGGCCCAGATGGCGCGCCGCCCACAGCACCAGCACCCATTCGGGATAGAGAAAATTCTTGACGCCAAATCCGCCCCCGACGTCGGGCGCGCGCACGGTGATGCGCTCGGGCGGCAGGTGGAACACCGCGTCGGCCAATTGCTGACGCAGGCTGTGCACGCCCTGGCCAGTGAGCAGCAGGTCGAAGCGATCGCCGGCGGCCTCGTAAGTGCCGATCGCGGCGCGCGGCTCGATCGGGGCGGCGACCAGCCGGTTGTTGACCAGCTCGATTTCGACGACATGCGCCGGCCCGGCGAAGGCCGCATCGACCGCCCTCTTGTCGCCGCGCTCGAACCGGTAGGCGAGATTGCCCGGCGCCTCGTCCCACAGCAGCGACGCTTGCGCGGCGAGCGCCTGGCTGGCCTCGGCCACCGCCGGCAGCGCTCGGTACGCCACGGCGACCCGCTCGGCGGCGTCGCGCGCCTGGTCTGCCGTATCGGCGACGACAAACGCAACTGGGTCGCCGACATGACGTACTCGACCGCGCGCCAAAGCCCGGCGCGGCGGCACGATCATCGGCGCGACCGTCGCCACCCGGGCAATGCACGGCAGCGCCCCGATGCCGTCGGCCTCGAGATCGGCGTCGGTAAAGACGCCATGCACCCCTGGCATCGCGCGGGCGGCGGCGGCATCGATGCCTTCGATCACCGCATGTCCGTGCGGCGAGCGCAGCACCATCCCGTGCAGCTGGCCAGGCATGTCGATATCATCGACATAGCGCCCTTGCCCGGTCAGAAATCTCCGGTCTTCGAGGCGATGGAGCGAACGCCCGATGTGGTCTCCGTTCATCCGCCTGCGCCGGCCGTCAGTACTGCCTTCACGCATAGTCTCCGCCGCCCTCGGCGCGGCGATGGGCGAAGTTCAGGGTCAGCAGGCGCTGGGTGAAGGCGCCGTAAGTCGTCGGCTCGTAGTGCGGCGGGTTGTCGGGGCCGACGCAGGTCGGGACGGGTGCCACGGCCACGTCGTGGTTCGGCCCGAGAAAAAACGGGATCGCGTAACGCGAGGTGCGGTTGCGGTTGACAACGCGGTGCGGCGTCGCCCGGAAGCGGTCGTTCGAGTAGCGCGCCAGCATCGCCCCGGTATTGACGACAAAGGTGCCGGGCACCGCCGGCGGCCGGATCCACTCACCCTCGCCCGTGCGCACCTCGAGGCCCGGCAACGCCGACTGGGCGAGAAACGTCAGGAAATTGTTGTCGGTATGGGGCGCAAAGCCGAACTCGTTGTCCTCCGGGTGCGGATGCGGCGGGTAGTGTATCAGGCGAATCGTGCAGTTCGGCTCGGCGAAGGGCGCGGCGAAATAGTCCGCGGGCAGGCCCAACGCCATCGCCACGACCGGCACCAGCCGTGTCGTCATCGCCTCCATCGCGGCGTAATAGGCCGTCGTCGCGGCCCGGAATTCGGGCATGTCCGGTGGCCAGCGGTTGAGGCCGACCAGCGGCTTCTCGTTGACGATGTCCGGGTGGTCGGTGGGACGGTCGCGGGTGATGTAAAAGCTTTCGCTGAAATTTGGCCGGGTGTTCCTATTGACCGGCGAATGCCGCACGACCTGGCCGCCGAACGGCAGGTAGCCGATGTTGTACGTGCCGATCTTCAGCGCGAGCTTATCGGCCTCGGGCCGGGCGAAGAATTGCGCCGCGGCGGCAAAGGTGTCCTCGACCAGGCGAGCGGGGACGCCGTGATTGGCGACGACAAGAAACCCGGTGTCTTCGCAGGCGCCGCCTATGGCACGCGCGAGCGGCGCCACGGCGCCAACATCGCCGGCGAGATAGGGCCCGATGTCAAGCACCGGAATGCGGCCCTGCTCAGCAGCGGCCACCGCAATTGATTGGGGGGCGGCGCTCATTGAGCCCGATCCTTTCGCCTCGTGTCGGTGCGCATTCTGGAACACCTGTTTGGGAGCACCTCGATTGGGGTGTTGCAGTTGGCACCCTCGGCGTGTCAAGCACTTCGTGCGCAGGTTCGGCCAGATCGGAGAAACAACCCTGAGGCGGCACGGATGCGCCAACCCCAGGCGTTCGATTGCGAGGGTTGTTGCGCGCGCCGGGGCGGGGTGCCCGGGGCGGAGCGCGGAAATTTTGTGCGGACGATCTTGCGAGCTAAGCTTTGAGCGCGTGCGCCGCACCCAGCGGGCTGCAGGACGGAGGCCGAACAGATGAGCGACGATTTTTTGGGCAAGGTCGCGGTCGTCACCGGTGGCGGCAACGGCATCGGGGCGGCGACGGCCCGCGCCTTTGCCGCCCGCGGAGCGCGCGTGGCGGTCGCCGATCGCGATGCGGCGGCGGCCGAGCGGGTGGCGGCCGAGATCGCCGGGCGCGGCAGCCGGGCCGAGGCACACGCGCTCGACGTCAGCGACCGCGACGGCTTCGCCCGGCTCGCCGCGGCGTTGACCGAGAGTGCGGGCGGCATCGACATCCTGGTCAACGGCGCCGGCGTCACGGTGCGGCGCATGATCGCCGAGATGGGCGCGGATGATTGGGACCGGGTCATCGCCGTCAACCTGACCGGCGCCTTTAACGGCATCCGGGCGGTGTTGCCGCATATGCGGGCGCGCGGCGGCGGCGCGATCGTCAATGTCGCCTCGATCGCCGGGCAGCGGATCTCGTTTGGCGGCACCGCGAATTATTCGGCGTCCAAAGCCGGCCTTTTGGGGCTGACCCGGCATGCGGCGTACGAATTGGCGCCCGACCGGATCCGCGTCAACGCGGTATGCCCCGGCCCGACCGCGACCGCGTTTGGCGGCTCCGCCCCGACCGAGGAGAGCAAGGCCGCGCGCTCGCAGAAAATCCCGCTCGGCCGCATGTGCGAGCCCGAGGACATCGCCGATGCCGTCATGTTTCTGGCCGGCGATATGGCGCGGATGATCACCGGCGTGGCGCTGACCGTCGATGGCGGCGTGTTGATCAAGAACGACACCCCCTACGAGGAATATTTCCGGCCGAGATAGCGGGCGCCCAGCGGCTCGGCGCTGGGGTAACTTGGCGCTGGCGCAAGACGCAACGGGGCGCGCGCCAGCCGCGGGGCAGCGGCGCCTTGAAGTGGGCAGCCGCAGCAGGCATGGTGCGGGGCGCTCGCGCACTTGGCGCGGAGCAGCATAGGCCGGGGGACAACAATCGATGAACGGCGCGGAAAGCCTGGTGCGCACCTTGGTCGGCGGCGGCGTCGATGTGTGCTTTGCCAATCCCGGCACTTCGGAGATGCATTTTGTCGCCGCGCTCGACCGCGTCGAGGGCATGCGCTGCGTCTTGGGCCTGTTTGAGGGGGTGGTGACCGGTGCCGCCGACGGCTATGCCCGGATGAGCGAAAACCCAGCCGCGACCCTGCTGCATCTGGGCCCAGGTCTCGCCAACGGCCTCGCCAATATCCACAACGCCAACAAGGCGTCCTCGCCGATGGTCAACATTGTCGGCGACCACGCCACATATCACCGCAAATACGATGCGCCCTTGACCTCGGATATCGAGGGGCTGGCGCGGCCGTCCTCGCATTGGGTCAAGACCTCGCCCAGCGCCCAATCGATCGCCGCCGATGGTGCGGCCGCGATCGCCGCCGCGCGCCAATTGCCGGGGCAGATCGCGACCCTGATCCTGCCGGCCGACACCGCATGGAACGAGGGCTCCGGCCCAGCCGTTGTGGCGTCCGCCGAGGCGCCAAAGCCGGTGTCGCCGGAAGCGGTGGCCGAGGCGGCGCGCGCGCTGCGCTCGGGCGAACCGTGCCTGATCCTCTTAACCGGCCGTGCGCTGCGCCAAGAGGGGCTCGACCTCGCCGGGCGCATCGCGGCCAAGACCGGGGCGCGGCTGATGGCGCAAGGCTCGAACGCGCGCACCCAGCGCGGCCGCGGCCGGGTCTTTGTCGAGCGGGTCCCCTATGTGGTGGACCAGGCGGTCCGGGTGCTCGCCGGGCTCGAGCACATCATCCTGGTCGGGGCGAAGATGCCGGTCGCGTTCTTCGCCTATCCGGAGAAGCCGAGCCTGCTGTCGCCGCCCGATGCGCAAGGCCATGTGCTGGCCCGGCCCGACCAGGATCCGATCGGCGCGCTCGAGGCCTTGGCCGACGCAGTGGGCGCGCGTGCGACGCCAGCCCCGGTCGCCAACGATCCGGTGCCGGTCAAGGCCACCGGAAAGATCACCCCCGAGGCGCTCGGCGCCTCGCTCGGCGCGCTGTTGCCGGAGAACGCGATCGTCATCGACGAGGCGGTCACGACCGGGCGCGGCTTTTTCGCGCCGACCCGTTCGGCCGCACCGCATGATTGGCTCTCCAACATGGGCGGCTCGATCGGCTTGGGCATGCCGCTGGCGACCGGCGCCGCCGTCGCCTGCCCCGAGCGCAAGGTGATCACGCTGGAGGGCGACGGCAGTGCCATGTACACGTTGCAGGCCTTGTGGACGCAGGCGCGCGAAAGCCTCGACGTCACCACCCTCTTGTTCTCCAACCGCAGCTATCAGATCCTGAAGGGCGAGCTCGCTAATGTCGGCGCCGGCAACCCCGGCAGAAAGGCGCTCGACATGCTCGACCTCGACCGTCCCGACCTTGATTTTGTGGCTCTGGCCAAAGGCATGGGCGTTCCCGGCGCGCGGGTGACGAATATGGAAGAGTTCAACCGCCGCCTCGCCGAGGGCATTGCCGAGCCCGGCCCGTTTCTGGTCGAGGTGGTGTTCTGAGCGGAACCTTAGCGCGCGCTGCCGTGTTCCGCGCCCAGGGTCTATTTATTTGTGATAGCGAATGACAGCGGCGTCGAGCTTGCGCGAACCCGAGGCTAGGGCGGTGCGCGAAGGCCTGCGGATCTATAATCTCTTTCCGCCATTGGCCGGCACTGTCCCACAATGGGCCGAGCATCTGCCGCGCATTGCGGCGATGGGGTTCAATGCCGTCTATGTGAACCCGTTTCATTATCCGGGCTTCTCCGGCAGCCTGTACGCGGTCAAGGACTATTACCGGCTGAACCCACGGTTTCGCGGCGACGACCGGGCTGACGACGATAGCCTGTTGCGCGATTTCACCCGTGCGGCGCGATGCGCACGGGCTGCGCGTGATCATGGATCTCGTGATCAACCATACCTCGAAAGACAGCGAGCTGGTCGCCGACCACCCCCAATGGTTCGCCCATGACGCTCGGGGCGAGATCGTCTCGCCTTCGCCACCGATCCCGCCGACCCGAGCCGCAAGACCGTGTGGGGCGACCTCGCCGAACTCGACTACGCAGGCAAGCAGTGCCGCCAAATCCTCGGCTATTTCCAGGATCTGGTGCGCCACTATCTCGGGCTCGGCTTTGGCGGCTTTCGCTGCGACGCGGCCTATAAAGTGCCGGCCGAGGTGTGGCGCGGCCTGACCGGCGCCGCGCGGGCGGCCGCACCCGGCGTGATGTTCTGCGCCGAGACCGTGGGCGCGCCCAAGGAGGCGGTGCTGGCGCTGGCCGATGCCGGGTTCGACTATCTGTTCAACAGCGTCAAATGGTGGGATTTCGAGAGCCCGTGGCTGCTTGAGCAATATGAAGCGTTTCGCCATATCGCACCGTCGATCGGCTTTCCGGAAAGCCACGACACTCCCCGCCTGGTGACCGAGCTGCGCGCCGCCGGCGTCCCCGAAAGCGAGATCGAGCCACGCTATCGCCAAGCTTACGCCTTTGCCGCGGCATATTCGGCGGGTGTGCTGATGCCGATGGGGTTCGAATATGGCTGGGGGCGGCAGCTCGACGTGGTGATGCGAGGCGAGGAGCCGCCCGAGCCGCGGCGATTTGACCTCAGCCCATTCATCGCCGAGGTCAACGCGATCAAACGCGCGATCCCGGCCTTGAACGAGGAGGGGCCGCAGACCCTGCTGCCGAGCGGCGACGACCAGCTGATCCTGCTGCAGCGCGAGACGGAGAGCGGCGACGACCGGGCGGTTATCGCGGTCAACCGCGACCGGCGGCGCGCCCGCGAGCTCGCGCCCGAGATGTTGGCCGCCGATGGCCTCGCCCAGGGCGCCGAAACCGGGTTGCCGGTTGCCGAGCTGGTGGTCCCCCCGCTCGCGGTGCGGGTGCTGCACGCCGGCCCAGCGCCGGCCGAGCCCACCGCGATGCCTGCGCTGTGGCGGCCTGGAGCCCGGATCGCGATCGAGGAGGTCTATCCCGAGCTCGACGGCGGCCGCTACCCGGTCAAACGGATCGCGGGCGAGGTTTTCGAGGTCTGGGCCGATTTGTTTCGCGACGGGCACGACCAGTTGCGCGCCGTCGTCAAATACCGGCGTGAGGGTGCCGCATGGCGCGAAACACCCCTCGGCTTTTTCGACAATGACCGCTGGGTCGCCCGCTTTCGTCTCGACCGGCCCGGATTGTGGCGCTACACGATCGAAGCCTGGACCGACCGCTTCGAAAGCTGGCGCGAGGAAGTGGAGAAGAAGCGCGACGCCGGCCAGGAGGTCGCGCTCGAGCTCGATGAGGGGCGGGGGATCGTCGAAGCGGCGCTGGTCGACGCCAGCCCGGCTGACGCCACGGCCATCCGCAAGCTGCTGCGCGGTCTCGAGCGCGGCGATAGCGAAGCTCGGGTCGAGCTGCTGCTGTCGCCGGAATTGCGCGCGGTAATGGAGCGGGCGGCACCGCGCGAAGGGCTGGTGCGCTACCCGCACGAGCTCGAGGTGGTGGTCGACCGCAAGGCCGCGCGCTGTGCCGCGTGGTATGAGATGTTTCCCCGCAGCCAGGGGCGCCTGCCCGGCCGCAGCGCTACTTTCGATGACTGCATCGCGCGGCTGCCGGAAATCGCGGCGCTCGGGTTCGACGTCGTCTATCTGCCGCCGATCCATCCGATCGGCCGGGTCAACCGCAAAGGCAAGGACAATAGCACGCATGCCCGGCCAGGCGATCCCGGCAGCCCCTATGCGATCGGCGCCGAAGAGGGCGGGCATTGCGCGATCAACCCGGAGCTCGGCACGCTCGCCGATTTTCGCCGCTTGGTGCGCGCCGCCGCGGCGCAGCGGGCATCGAGGTGGCGCTCGATTTCGCGGTGCAATGCGCGCCCGACCACCCTTGGGTGCGCGAGCACCCGCAATGGTTCCGCTTTCGCCCCGACGGCACGATCAAATACGCCGAGAACCCGCCGAAGAAGTATGAAGACATCGTCAATGTCGATTTCGACAACCCGGACCGCGAGGGTTTGTGGGCGGTGTTGCGCGACGTGGTGCTGTTCTGGGTCGGCGAGGGCGTGCATATCTTCCGCGTCGACAACCCGCACACCAAGCCATTGCCGTTTTGGGAATGGCTGATCCGCGACGTTAAGCGGCAGTGCCCCGAGGCGATCTTTCTGGCCGAGGCCTTCACGCGGCCAAAGATGATGCGGGCTTTGGCCAAGGCCGGCTTCAGCCAGTCCTACACCTACTTCACCTGGCGCAACACCAAGGCCGAGCTGACCGAGTACTTGACCGAGCTGACCGGCTACCCGACCAACGAATATTTTCGCCCGAACTTTTTTACCAACACGCCCGACATCCTGCCGGTCTATCTGCAAGAGGGCGGCCGGCCGGCGTTCCGAGTTCGATTGGTGCTGGCCGCGACATTGTCCCCGGCCTATGGGATCTACAATGGCTTCGAATTGTGCGAGAACGAGGCCCTTCCCGGCCGCGAGGAATACGCCAATTCCGAAAAATACGAGTACAAGGTTTGGGATTGGGATCGGCCCGGAAATATCAGGGATGACATCCGTGTGGTCAACCGTTGTCGTCGCGACAACCCGGCGCTGCAGGAGTTTGCGAACCTGCGCTTTCTCGACTGTGCCGACCCCGACATCCTGGCTTATATGAAAATATCCGCGGACCGGGCCAATGCTGTGATCGTCATTGTCAATCTTGATCCGCACGCGGTGCACGAAGGTGACGTCGAGCTGCCGCTGGCCGAGCTTGGGCTGACCGCCGACAGCGAATTCGTGCTTGAAGAAGCGTTTGCCCGAACGATGTTTAGCTGCCGCGGCGCGAGCCAGCGGTTTCGCCTCGACCCCGAGACCAACCCCGCGCTGCTGTTTCGCCTGCTTCCCAGGATCGCATGACCCCGCCCGACGACGCCCTGACCGCGCTGCCGCTCAGCCGCGCATTGGCCCGCCCCGCGACCTCGGACCCGCTGTGGTACAAGGACGCGATCATCTACCAGCTGCACGTCAAGGCCTTTTTCGACGCCGATGAAGATGGGATCGGCGATTTTCAAGGGCTGTGCCATAAGCTGGACTATTTGCAGGATCTCGGCGTCACCGCGCTGTGGCTGCTGCCGTTTTATCCCTCGCCGTTGCGCGACGACGGCTACGACATCTCGGACTACAAAAACGTCAACCCGTCCTATGGCCGGATGCACGATTTCAAAAATTTCGTGCGCGAGGCGCATCGCCGCAATCTGCGGGTCATCACCGAGCTGGTGATCAACCACACCTCGGACCAGCATCCTTGGTTCCAGCGCGCGCGCCAAGCCAAGCGCGGCTCGCATCTACGCGATTTTTATGTGTGGAGCGACACCGACCAGAAATTCCCCGAAACCCGCATCATCTTTGTCGATACCGAGAAATCGAACTGGGCGTGGGACCCGGTGGCCCAGGCCTATTACTGGCACCGCTTCTATTCGCACCAGCCGGACCTCAATTTCGACAACCCGCGGGTGTTCCGCGCGGTCGCCGATGTGATGAAATTCTGGCTCGACCTCGGGGTGGACGGGATGCGGCTCGACGCCGTGCCGTACCTGATCGAGCGCGAGCGGACGATCAACGAGAATTTGCCCGAGACGCACGAGGTCCTCCGCCGGCTGCGCCAGGAGCTCGATCACCGCTATGGCGACCGCATGCTGCTCGCCGAAGCGAACCAATGGCCCGAGGACGTGCTGCAATATTTCGGCGCCGGCGACGAATGCCACATGGCGTTTCATTTTCCGCTGATGCCGCGGATCTACATGGCGGTATCGACCGAGGACCGCCATCCGATCACCGACATCATGCGCCAGACGCCGGACATCCCGGATTCGTGTCAATGGGCGGTGTTTCTGCGCAATCACGACGAGCTGACCCTCGAAATGGTCACCGATCGCGAGCGCGACTATCTGTGGAACCACTACGCAGCCGACCGGCGGGCGCGGATCAATCTCGGGATCAGGCGGCGGCTGGCGCCGTTGATGGAGAATGACCGCCGCCGCATCGAATTGTTGAACGCGCTGCTGATCTCGATGCCGGGCACCCCGGTGTTTTATTACGGCGATGAGATCGGCATGGGCGACAATGTCTTTCTCCGCGATCGCGACGGCGTGCGCACACCGATGCAATGGTCGTTCGACCGCAATGGCGGCTTCTCGCGTGCCGACCCGGCCAGGCTCTATCTGCCGCCGATCATGGATTCGGTCTACGGGTTCGAGGCGGTCAATGTCGAGGCGCAAAGCCGCTCGCCTTCGTCACTGCTGAACTGGATGAAGCGGCTGATCGCCGCGCGCCGCTCGCGCCGCGCCTTTGGCCGCGGCACCCTGCGGTTTCTCTATCCCGCAAACCGCAAGGTCATCGCCTATCTGCGCACCGATGGCGACGAGGTGATCCTGTGCGTCGCCAATTTGTCGCGCTCGCCGCAGGCGGTGGAGCTCGATCTGGGTGAGTTTCGCGGGCGCCACCCGGTCGAACTGCTGGGCCGCAGCAGCTTTCCGGCAATCGGCGAGCTGCCCTATCTGTTGACCTTGCAAGGGCACAGCTTTTTCTGGTTCGAGCTGCTGCTCGGCGCACAGGAGGCGGCGAATTTGCAATCCATACCGCCCGAATTCGTGACCTTGGTCATGCCGCAGGGCTGGGCCGATCTGTTCCGGCCGCACAATCTGGTGCAGCTCGAAGGCGACGTGATCCCGAGTTTTCTAGCGCGCCAGCGCTGGTTTGGAGCCAAGGACAGGCGCATCCGCAAGGCCTCGATCGCGGCGCGCGGCGAGATCGCCCGACCGGCGGATGACGGCGCGGCGGCGGAGACGTTTCTTGCGACCGTGGCCGAGGTCGGGTTTGGCGACGATGAGCCGCAGCACTATTTCGTGCCGCTCGCCCAAATCTGGTCGCCCTCCGAGACCGAGCTGCGCCAGGGGCTGGTTCCGGTCACGCTCGCCGAACTGCGCCAGTTCCGCCGCGAGGGCGCCGTCGTCGATGCCATGTCGCAGGATGGCTTTGTCCTGGCCATCATGGAGGCGATCGCCGCCGAGGCCCGACTGCCGCTCGATCGCGGCGAAATTCACTGCGGCCAGACGCCGAGCTATGGGCAGGCGACCGCGCCGGAGCGGCTGACGGTACGCCGCGCCGGCGTCGAGCAGTCGAACAGCTCGGTGTTCTTTGATGAATACGGCATGCTCAAGCTCTACCGGCGACTGCAGCCCGGCCCACATCCGGAAATCGAGATGTCGCGGTTTCTGGTCGAGCGCGCCGGCTTCGCCAACACCCCGCCGCCGCTGGCCACGATCGAGCTGGCGCTCGACGGCGAGGGCGGGCCGCAAACGATGGCCCTCGGCGTGCTGTTCGGCTTTGTCCGCAATCAGGGCGACGGCTGGACCCAGGCGCTGAATTACCTGACGCGCTATCTCGACGACGCGCTGATCGCGACCGATGCGCGCTCCTCCGAGCTGGCCGACCCCGACCTGTTCTTTCTGGCCCTGGCGCGCCAAATCGGCATTCGCACTGGCGAGATGCATCGCGCGCTCGCCGAGCATGGCGGAGAGGATCCTGAATTCGCCCCCGAGCCGATCACCGGCGACGACATCGAAGAATGGCGCCGGGCGCTCGAGAGCGACGCCGCGGCGATGCTGACCAAGCTGGAGCGCGAGCAGCGGCGCCTTCCGGACCGGGCGCGCCAACGCGCCGAACAGCTGCTGGCGCGTCGCGACCAGCTGCTCGGCCGAGTGCGCACGCTGCTCCCCGACCAGGTCGCGGCGCAAAAGACCCGATTTCACGGCGATTATCACCTCGGCCAGGTCATCGTCGTGCAAAATGACTTTTTCATCGTCGATTTCGAAGGCGAGCCGTCGCGGCCGCTCGCTGCACGGCGCGGCAAGAGCTCGCCCTTGCGCGATGTCGCCGGGATGATGCGCTCGTTCGATTACGCCGCTGTCGCCGCGGTGCGCCACCTGGCCGAAACCCGCCCGGCGGCCGAGCCGCGCATGGTGGAGCTGGCCGAAACCTGGCGCCAGCGCGCGGTCGATGGGTTCCGCGCCGCCTATCGCAAGACGATGCGCGGTTGCGCCGCCTACCCCGCGAGCAAAAAGCAGGCGCGCGACATGACCGCCTTTTTTACCCTCGAAAAAGCCGTGTACGAGGTGTCTTACGAGCTGGCGAACCGGCCGGCATGGGTCGATATCCCGCTCGACGGCATCCTCGGCATCCTCGACAACACAAGGGCAGGGACCGGTGCCGAAGCGTCCTGATCCGGCTGATTTGGAGCTGGAGCGCCGACAATCCAAGCGCGCCCAGCCCAAACGGGCCGAGCCGGGTCAAGCAGACCTGAGCCAAGCCCGGCCAAGCCCAGCCAAGCCCAGCCAAGCCGAGCCGGAGATCGAGGCGATTGTCGAAGCCCGCCATGGCGACCCGTTTGCCTTTCTCGGCATGCACAAGACCGCCGCCGGCCTGTGCGTGCGGGCGGTGTTGCCGGCGGCGCAGCAGGTGGCGATCGTGGACAGCGCCACCGGCGCCATCGCGGCCGAGGCCCGGCGGGTTCACCGCGATGGCGTTTTCGTGGCCGAGATGCCGGACCGGCCGGGGCCGTTTCGCTATCGCCTGCGCGTGTCAGGCGGCGGGGTCTCCCACGAATTCGACGACATCTATCGCTTCTCTCCGGTGCTGGGCGAGCTTGACCTGCACCTCTTGGGCGAAGGCAATCATCTGGCGAGCTATCGCAAGCTCGGCGCTCATCCGATCGAGCATGAAGGCGTCGAAGGGGTGGCTTTTGCGGTTTGGGCGCCGAACGCGCAAGCGGTCAGCGTGGTCGGCGACTTCAATTCCTGGGACGGCCGACGAATGCCGATGCGCGCTCGCGGCTCGAGCGGCTATTGGGAATTGTTTGTGCCCGGGCTGCGGCCGGGCCATCTCTACAAATACCAGCTGCACGGGCCCGACGGCCAACTACTGCCGTTGAAGGCCGATCCGCATGCCGAACAGGCCGAACCGCCGCCGCGAACGGCCTCGATCATCGCTCACCCGTCGCGCCATGTCTGGCACGACGGCGTGTGGATGGCCGAGCGCTGGCGGCACGACGACCGCGAATCGCCGATTTCGATCTATGAAGTCCATCTCGGCTCGTGGCGGCGCAACCTCGCCGCAGGCGGCCGGTATCTGAGCTACCGCGAACTCGCCGACCAGCTGGTCGCCCACGTGGTCGAGATGGGCTTCACCCATATCGAAATCATGCCGATCATGGAGTACCCGTTCGACGGGTCGTGGGGCTACCAGCCGGTCTCGCTGTTCGCACCGACCAGCCGATATGGCGCGCCGGACGATTTCCGCGCCTTTGTCGATGCCTGCCACCACGCCGGGATTGGCGTGTTGCTCGATTGGGTGCCGGGCCATTTCCCGACCGACCCGCACGGCCTCGGCCGCTTTGACGGAACCGCACTCTACGAGCATGCCGACCCGCGCCAGGGCTTTCACCGCGATTGGAACACGCTGATCTACAATTACGGCCGGCGCGAGGTTTCGAACTTTCTATTGTCTAGCGCGCTCTATTGGCTGCGCGAGTTTCACATTGACGGCATCCGCGTCGATGCCGTCGCCTCGATGCTCTACCGCGATTACAGCCGGCCGCCGGGCGAGTGGGTTCCCAATGCTTTTGGCGGCCGGGAAAACCTCGAAGCGATCGCGTTTCTGCGCCGGATGAACGAGCTGATCTTTGGCGAAGCGAATGGCGCCACCTCGGTCGCCGAAGAGTCGACCGCCTGGCCGATGGTGTCGCGGCCGACCTATGTCGGCGGGCTCGGCTTTGGCTACAAGTGGAACATGGGGTGGATGCACGACACCCTGGATTACATGGCGACCGACCCGATCTATCGCCAATACCGCCATAACGCGCTGAGCTTTGGCCTGCTCTATGCGTATCACGAGAACTTCATCCTGCCGCTCAGCCATGACGAGGTCGTGCATGGCAAAGGTTCGCTGATCGCCAAGATGCCCGGCGACCAGTGGCAGCGCTTTGCCAATCTGCGCGCCTATTTCGCCTTTATGTGGACCCACCCTGGAAAGAAGTTGTTGTTCATGGGCGACGAATTCGCCCAGCAGCGCGAGTGGAACCACGATTTCGGGCTCGACTGGCAGCTGTTGGGCGAGCCGCTGCACGAAGGGGTGCGACGGCTGGTGCGCGACTTGAACCGGCTCTATCGCTCGACGCCGGCGCTCTACCGGCTCGATTGCGACCCCGACGGCTTCGCCTGGATCGATGTCGCCAATGCCGCCGAAAGCGTGATCTCGTACCAGCGCCGCAGCCGCGACCCGCACGAGCTGGCGATTGTCGTGTGCAACTTCACCCCGGTCCCGCGCGAGGATTATTGGATCGGCGTGCCGCGGCCTGGCCGCTATCGCGAGCGGGTCAACACCGACGCGCTCGATTATGGCGGCAGCGGCGTCGGCAATGCCGGCGAGGTCCATTCCGAGCCGCGCCCGATGCACGGCAGCCAGCACGCCATCCGCTTGCGCCTGCCGCCGCTCGGGGTGCTGATCTTCACCGCGGACTGATCGCCCGTAGGATCAGCTCGATGACGCGGACCCGGACTCGCGCGATGCTGCGCTACCCTGCCGTTCCCTGCTCGCGACCAGCTTGCTGAGCGGGCGATGGCGTCACCGACCAAGGTCTGGCCCGGCCGGCCCTACCCGCTGGGCGCCACCTGGGACGGCAAAGGGGTGAATTTCGCGCTGTTTTCGGCGCACGCCAAAAGGTCGAGCTGTGCCTGTTCGACCGCGCCGGGGCGCGCGAAGAAGCGCGCATCGCGCTGCCCGAATATACCGACGAGGTCTGGCACGTCTATCTGCCGGATGCGCGCCCGGACCAGCTCTACGGCTACCGCGTGCACGGGCCCTACGATCCGGCCAACGGGCACCGCTTCAACCCGAACAAGTTGCTGATCGATCCCTACGCCAAGTCATTGCACGGCCGGCTGCGCTGGACCGATGCCGATTTCGCCTATCGCCTCGGCGGCCCGCGCGAGGATCTGGCGATCGACCGGCGCGACAACGCCCGCTTTGTCCCCAAATGCCGGGTCATCGAGCCCGCCTTCACCTGGGGCGAGGAGCGCCGGCCGCAGACCCCCTGGGAAGAGACGATCATCCTCGAGCTCAACGTGCGCGGCATCACGATGCGCCATCCGGGGGTCGAGCCCCGAGCATCGCGGCACCTTTGCCGGGCTCGCCTCGCCGACGATGATCGACTACCTGGTCGGGCTCGGCGTCACCGCGGTCGAGCTGCTGCCGGTCCACGCCGCCCTCGACGAGCGCCATCTGGTCGATCGCGGGCTGGCCAATTACTGGGGCTACAACACGATCGGCTTTTTTGCGCCCGACCCGCGCCTCCTGGCCGACCGAGTCGATCGCCGGCTTCAAGACCATGGTGCGGCGCCTGCACGATGTCGGGATCGAGGTCTTTCTCGACGTCGTCTACAACCACAGCGGCGAGGGCAATCATCTCGGCCCGACCCTGTCGCTGCGCGGCATCGACAATGCGTCCTATTACCGGCTCGACGCCAATCCGCGCTTCTACCAGGACGTCACCGGCACCGGCAATACATTGAACCTCGATCACCCGCGGGTGTTGGAGCTGGTGATGGATTCGCTGCGCTATTGGGCGACGGAGATGCATGTCGACGGCTTCCGTTTCGACCTGTGCACGACGTTGGCGCGCGAGAACGGCGACTATGGGCAAGGCAGCGCATTTTTTGATGCGGTGCGCCAGGACCCGGTGATGACCGGGCTCAAGCTGATCGCCGAGCCGTGGGATCTCGGCCCCTATGGTTATCAGCTCGGCAACTTTCCGCCGGGCTGGGCCGAATGGAACGCGCAATACCGCGACACATTGCGGCGGTTTTGGCGGGGCGATCAGGGGCTCGTCGCCGATCTGGCCTCGCGCGTCGCAGGCTCCTCGGACATTTTCGGCTACCGCGGGCGCCGCCCGTGGGCCAGCATCAATTTTATCACCGCGCATGACGGGTTCACCTTGCAGGATCTGGTCAGCTACAACGACAAGCACAACGAGGCGAACGGTGAGGGCAACCACGACGGCAACGATTCGAACCTGAGCTCGAACTGCGGCGTCGAAGGCCCTTCGGACGACCCCGAGATCGTCGCATTGCGCGACCGGCAAAAGCGCAACATGCTGGCGAGCCTGCTGCTGTCCTTGGGGGTGCCGATGCTGGTCGCCGGCGACGAGATCGGGCGCACTCAGCGCGGCAACAACAACGCCTATTGCCAGGACAACGAAATCTCCTGGACCGATTGGGAACAGATCCGGCCCGAGGACGAGGAGATGGGCCGCGTTCGTCAGCTATCTGATCCATTTGCGGCGCGAGCATCGGGTGTTCTCGCGCCCGCGCTTTCTGCGCGGCGAGGTCTTGTCCGAAGCCGGGGTCAAGGACATCACCTGGTTCACCCCGTCGGGCAACGAGGCCGGCGACGAGGATTGGGGGAACCAGGCAGCGATGTCGCTCGGCTATGTCCTGAGCGGGGCGGCCGGCGAGTTCCTGACGCCGGGCGGTCAGCGCGACATCGACGAGAGCTTTTTGGTGATGATGAACGCCTATAGCGGCGATCTCGATTTCCGCATTCCGGAATTGGCGGCGCCGATGTGGTGGGAGCCGCTGGTCGATACCTCCCGGGCTGACGGGCGGGTCGGCGACGGCAGGCTGTACGTGCCGGGCGAAATCTACCGTTTGAAGGCCCGTTCTTATGCGCTGCTGATCAATCGCGCGCCACGACCCGAGCCGCCGCCCGCCGCAGAGGCGGAAGCCGAAGCTTTGGCCTCGGCGATGCCGGAGACCGAAGAACAGCTGGGATTTTTTGACCTGGTGGACCCGGCGGATGAGGTGGAGGAAGCCGATGCACCGCCGGCATGAGCTGCCCTTTGGCGCCGAGCCGGTGGCCGACGGGGTTCGCTTTCGCCTCTGGGCGCCGCGCGCGCAAGCGGTGTCGCTGCAGCTCGAAGGCCAGCACCCACGCGTAATCGCGATGCAGCGTGAGGCCGAGGGCTGGTTCGCATTGACCACTGAGCTCGCTCAGCCGGGCACGCGCTATCGCTATCTGGTGGACGGCAACAGCTTTCCCGACCCGGCATCGCGCTCGCAGCCGGAAGGCGTGCATGGGCCGAGCGAGGTCGTCGACCCGGCGGCCTATGACTGGCACGACGATGGCTGGCGCGGTCGGGCGTGGGAAGAGATCGTGCTTTACGAGCTGCATCTCGGCACCTTTTCGGAAACCGGCGATTTCGCCGGCGCCGAGCGGCATCTCGACCATCTCTGCCGGCTCGGCGTCAGCGCGGTCGAGCTGATGCCGATCGCCGAGTTTCCGGGCCGCCGCAATTGGGGATATGACGGCGCCTTTCTCTACGCACCGTCGGCGCGCTATGGCCGGCCGGAGGCGCTGAAGGCGCTGGTCGAGGCGGCGCACGCCCGTGGCCTCGCCGTGCTGCTCGATGTGGTCTACAATCATTTTGGGCCGGAAGGGAATTATCTGCCGGCGATCGCCCCCGATTTCTTTACCGAGCGCCATCGCACGCCGTGGGGTGCGGCACTCGATTTCGCCGGGCCACGAAGCCGCCCCGTGCGCGATTTCTTTGTTGAGAACGCGCTCTATTGGCTCAACGAGTATCATTTCGACGGGCTGCGCTTTGACGCCGTCCACGCGATTTTCGACGAGACCATGCCCGACATCATCGACGAGATCGGCGATCGGGTCCGCCGGCAGGTCACCAACCGGCCGGTTCATCTGGTCCTCGAAAACGACCGCAACGAGGCTCATCGCCTAACCCGGCGCGCCGGTCGGCCGGAGCGTTTCACCGCGCAATGGAACGACGATCTGCATCACGCTCTGCACGTGCTGATCACCGGCGACGACACCGGGTATTACGGCGACTACGCCGACGCGCCGGCCCGCCATCTCGGCCGTGCCCTGGCCGAGGGTTTTGCCTATCAGGGCGAGCCGTCGCCCTATCGTGAGGGCAGGCCGCGCGGCGAGCCGTCGGCCGAATTGCCCGCGACCGCGTTTGTCGCCTTTTTGCAGAACCACGATCAGGTCGGCAATCACCCGATGGGGACGCGGCTTCTGGCGCGCGCGGCGGAGGCGGCAGTGCATGCCGGCCTCGCGATCGTGCTGCTGTCGCCACAAATCCCGATGCTGTTCATGGGCGAGGAATGGGGAACCCGCCGGCCTTTCGCCTTCTTCTGCGATTTTGAGCCAGGGCTGGCGGAGGCGGTGCGCGAGGGGAGGCGCCGCGAATTCGCGCATTTTCCCGAGTTCGGGGACGAGTCCGCGCGCGAGCGCATCCCCGACCCGACCGCCGAGGCGAGCTTAGCGATGTCGCGGCTCGACTGGGCCGAGCTGGCGCAGCCGGAGCATGCGGGCTGGCTCGCCCGCTGCCGCAGCCTGATCGAGCTCCGGCGGCGCGAGATCGTGCCCCGGCTGGCGGGCCAGCCCTCCTCCGCCGGCCGTTACCGCGTCACCGGGCAGCGATCTCTGGTGGTGGAATGGCAGCTCGGCGACCGCTCGCGGCTGCTGCTGGCGGCGAATTTTTCCGGTCAAGCAGTACCCGCCCCGGCCGAAGCGAGTGCCGCGACCATGCTCTATTCGTCGTCCGGCCCCGAGGCGCCGGTCGGCGCCGGCTTTTACCTGTTGCCGCCGGCCGCGCGCTGACATGAACAAGCGCGCCGCGCTGGTTCGCCTAGCCGGCCTGGTCGGCATCGCGACACAATATACCGACGCGCTCGGCCAAATCCGCGAGGCCACCGACGACAGCTTGCAAGCGGCGATCGATGCGTTTGGTCTGCCGCCCGACCCGGCGCTGGCGGCGGCCGAATTGGAGGAGAACGACCGAGCCCTTCCGCTGGGGCTGGCGCCGGTTCAAATCCTGCCCGCCGAAGACAACCATCCGACGCTGAGGCTCCGCCTGCCTGCCCGGACCCGGACAGTCGAATGGGCGTGCCATCTCGAAAATGGCGAGCAGCGCACCGGCGGCGCCGCGATCGATGGGGGCGCCGGGGCTGACGCATTCGTGTTGCCGCTGCCGGGGCTGCCGCAGGGCTATCACCGGCTGCAGATTGAAGCCGGCGGCGAGACCGCGCGGACGGATCTGATCGTCGCGCCCCTCGGCTGTCACCTGCCGGCGCAGCTGGGGCCCGGCGAGCGCCGCTGGGGGCTGACCTGCCAGCTTTATGGGCTGCGCAGCGAGCACAATTGGGGAGTGGGCGATCTGAGCGATCTGGCGAGCTTGGCGCGCCTCGCCGGCTCCCTCGGTGCTGCCGTGCTCGGCGTCAACCCGCTGCACGCGCGCTTTGCGGCCGAGCCGCTGCATGTCAGCCCCTATTCGCCTTCGAGCCGCATCCGGCTCGACTATCTCTATATCGACCCGTCGGCGGTTCCGGGCTTCGCCGCGGACAAAACCACTCAAGGGCTGGTGCATGGCGAATGGTTCGGCGCCACCCGCTGGGCTGCCCGATCGGCGGAGTTGATCGATTACGGCGCGGTCGCCGCCTGCAAGCGCCCGGTGCTGGAGGCGCTGTGGCGCCGGTTTCATGGGCTCGATCTGGGCGACGGCGAGACCGCGCGCAGCGCGCCTGGTGAGGCGTTCCGTGAATTTCAGCAAAATGGCGGCCGATCGCTGCGCGATTTCGCGACCTTCGAGGCGTTGCACGAGCGCCACTGTCGCCAAGGTCGCGGCTTCTCGTGGCGCGATTGGCCGGCGCCGATGCGAAACCCGCGATCGCCCGAGGTCGCCCAGTTCGCGGCGGCGCATCGCGACCGCGTCGAATTCTTTCAATTCCTGCAGTGGGAGGCGGAGCGCCAGCTGGCCGCGGCCGCGTCGGCGGGGCGAGAGGGCGGGCTGTCGATCGGCCTCTATCGCGACTTCGCGGTCGGCGCCGACCCCAACGGGGCTGATGCTTGGAGTGATCAGGAGCTGGTCGTGCCGCGCGCCTCGATCGGGGCACCGCCCGACATATTGAACCGTACCGGACAAAATTGGGGGCTCGCGCCGATCAACCCGCTGGTGCTGCGCCGGCAGCGCTTTGCGCCGTTCATCGCCTCGCTGCGCGCCAATATCCGCCACGCCGGCGTTCTGCGCATCGACCACGTCATGGCGCTGAAGCGCCTTTACTGGATCCCGAGCGGAATGCCGGCGAATGCCGGCTGCTATGTTAATTACCCGTTTGAGGATCTGCTGCGGCTGGTCGCTTTGGAGAGTTGTCGGGAGCGATGCGCCGTAGTCGGCGAGGATTTGGGCACGGTGCCGCAAGGCTTTCGCGAAACGATGCGCTCAGCGAATGTGCTGTCCTACCGCATCCTGGGGTTCGAACGGCAGGAAGATGGCCGCTTTATCCCGCCAGCGGAATATCCGCCGCTTGCCGCCGCCTCGGTGGCGACCCATGATCTTGCCACCCTTGCCGGGTTCTGGCTGGGCCGCGACATCGCGTGGCGCCACCGGCTTGGCCTCTACCCCGACGCCCGGGCCGAGGCGGCCGACGCGGCCGAGCGCGGCCGCGATCGCCGACTGCTGCTGCAAGCTCTGGCTAGTGAAGGATTGCTGGCGGTAGAGGATTTCGGCAGGTTTTTTGCGGCAAACGGCGAGCCGGTCTACACGCCGGAGCTCGGCGATGCGATCCAGGCCTATCTTGCCCGCTCGCACGCCCGGCTGCTGCTGGTGCAGCTTGAGGACGTGGTCGGCGAATGTGAGCAGGCAAACCTGCCCGGCACAACCGATGCGCACCCTAATTGGCGCCGGCGCCTCGGCCGCACACTCGAAGAAATTGCCGGCGGTCCCGAGCTGGCGCGGACCGCGAAGCTGATCGAGGCGGCGCGACAGCGCTCGGCCAAACCATGAGCGAGGGCCGCGCTCACCCGCCGCCGATCCGCGCCACCTATCGCCTGCAATTCCATCGCGGCTTCACCTTTAGCGATGCGGCCGCTCTGGTCCCCTATCTCGCGGCGCTGGGGGTCAGCCACCTCTACGCCTCCCCGATCACGGAGGCGCGGCCGGGCTCGACCCATGGCTACGACATCATCGACCACAACCGGCTCAACCCGGAAATCGGCAGCGACGAGGATTTCCACGGCCTGACCGCCGCCCTTGAGGCGCACGGGATGGGGCTGATCGTCGATTTTGTCCCAAACCATATGGGGGTCGGCTCCGACAACGCCTGGTGGCTCGACGTCCTGGAATGGGGGCAGGAATCACCGTTCGCCCGTTTTTTCGACATCAATTGGCATCCGTTGCGCGCCGACCTCGAGGGCCGGGTGCTGCTGCCGGTGCTGGGCGGGCAATACGGGGTTATCCTCGACAAGGGCGAGATCGCGCTGCGCTTCGATGCGGCGGAGGGCAGCTTCAGCGCCTGGTATTTCGAGCACCGCTTTCCGATCTCGCCGCGCTCATACCCGATGATCCTCGATCTTGGCGGGGAATTGCTGGCCGGGGTCGCCCGCGATTTCGCGGTGATCGCCAATCTGCCGCCGGCCGCGGCGCGCGAACGCGCCGCCGAGCTGAAACGCGCGCTGGCCGATTTGGCCGGCGAACCCGCGGTCGCCGCCGCGATCGAGGCGGCGCTGCAGCGGCTCGCCGGCCGGCCGGGCGACCCGGACAGCTTTATCCCGCTGCACCGGCTGCTCGAGGCCCAGTCCTACCGCATCGCCGATTGGCGGGTCGCCGCCGAGGAGATCAATTACCGCCGCTTCTTCAACATCAACGATCTGGCCGGGCTCCGCATGGAGCTGCCCGAATTGTTCGACGAGACGCATCGGCTGATGTTCGGCCTGATCGAGCGCGGCCAGCTGCACGGCCTGCGCATCGACCACATCGACGGGCTGTTCGATCCGCAAGAATATTGCGAGCGGCTGCAGCAGCATGCCGGCGCGCCGCTTTACGTGCTCGTCGAAAAGATTCTGGCGCGCTACGAGATCTTGCCGGATTGGCCGGTCGCCGGCACCACCGGCTACGACTTTGTCAACCAGGTGCTGGCGATCTTTATCGATCCCGACGGCGAAGCGGCGATGACCCGGGTCTATCGCCGGTTCGCGCCGCGCGACGAAACCTTCGACGACGTTCTTTACGCCTGCAAAAAGCGGATCATGCAGGTCAATCTCGCCAGCGAGATGAATGTCGTTGCGCGCGAGCTCCACCAGCTGGCGATGCGCGACACGCGGACCCGCGATTTCACCTTGAACGGGGTGCTGGCGGCGCTGGAGGAGGTGGTCGCGGCGTTTCCGGTCTATCGCACCTATGTCTCGCCGCGCGGCGCCGGCGCCGACGACCGGCGCTACATCGATTGGGCGATCGGCCAGGCGCGCAGGCGCTGGCGCGGCGCCGACACCACGATCTTCGATTTTCTGCGCGCGGTGCTGACCGGCGAGGCGGCCGAGCCGGAACGCGACCCGAGCCCCGGCGGTGCGCTCTACGTCGCGATGCATTTTCAGCAGGTGACCGGGCCGGTCATGGCCAAGGCGGCCGAGGACACCGCCTTCTACCGCTATGCCCGGCTGCTGGCGCTGAACGAGGTCGGCGGCGACCCGCGGCGCTTTGGCATGTCGGTTTCGGCCTTTCACCATCTGGCGCAGCAGCGCGCCCGGCAGTGGCCGCAGGCGATGGTGACGACGGCGACGCACGATACCAAGCGCGGCGAGGACGCGCGCGCCCGCTTGGCGCTCCTGTCGGAAATGCCGCGCGAATGGGGCCGCCGGGTGTTCCAGTGGCTGCGGCTCAACCGCTCGCGCCGGTCCGAAATCGACGGCGAAAGCGTGCCGAACCGCAATCTCGAGTACCTGTTCTACCAGGCGCTGTTCGGCGCCTGGCCGCCCGGCCTCGCACCCGCCGATGTCGCCGGGGTCGACAGCCTCGCCGAGCGGATCGAGGCCTTTATGATCAAGGCGGTGCGCGAGCGAAAGCTCGAATCGAGCTGGAGCAACCCGGACCCAGAATACGAGGCGGCATTGCAGCGCTTTGTCCGCGGCGTGCTCGATGCCTCCCGGCCCAACCCGTTTCTCGCCGAGTTCCATGGGTTTGTCGCCGGGCTCGCGCGCGAGGGCGCGATCACCTCGCTGGCACAGCTGGTGCTCAAGCTGACCGTGCCCGGGGTGCCGGACATTTATCAGGGCGGCGAATTGTGGGATTTCAGCCTGGTCGACCCCGACAATCGCCGGCCGGTCGATTGGGATGCTCGGCGGGGATTGCTCGAAGCAACGGCGGCGATGCGATTGGACGAGCTTGCCCGCGACTGGCAGGACGGTCGCGAGAAGCTGTTCGCGACCCGCTGCCTGCTGACCTTGCGCCGCACCCGTCCCGCCCTGTTCGCCGAGGGCGATTATCAGCCGCTCGAGACCATCGGCGACAGCGGCGGCCAGCTCTGCGCCTTCTGCCGCAGCCATGCCGCCGACGCGGTGGCGCTGGTCGTCGTCGTGCCGCGCCTGGTGCACCGGCTCTATCGCGGCGGCGAGACGGCCGCGTGGGGCGACACGCAGCTCGCTCTGCCGCCGGCCGGCGGCTGGCGCGACATCTTTACCGGGCGCCGCCTCGACCGGTGCGATCGGGTTCCGGCCGCCGAGCTGTTCGCCGATTTCCCGGTCTGCGTCCTGATCGGCGACACCGCCGTCGCGGAAAACTGATCGCGGCTGTCTACAGCCGGGCGGAGACCGGCTATACTCGGACCCGCCACGAGCTGGGGCCCAACACGAGCCGGGCCCAACACGAGCTTGGGTATAAGCCGCGGGATCCCGGGTTACCCTGGCGGCTGGCCCAGGGGGTCGGCGGGGGAGGCGGGGCCCATGCCTCCCCGCCCGCTCCCCTTTTGCTCGCGAGCTAGCCCTCGGCGTTCAGCACCTTGCCACCGGCGGTCACCGGGTTGGCGGCGATCAGGACAAAGGCGATGACGCAGGGCTCGGTGCCACGATTGACCCAATTGTGGATCGTGCCGCGCTGCACCAGCACGTCGCCGGCCTTGCAGATGCACGCTGGCATCGTCGAGCTCCATGTCGATCTCGCCCGACATCACCACCGCGTAGTCGATCGAATCGGTGCGGTGGTTGCGCGCCGCGTTGCCGGGCATCAGCTCGAGCACGCGAAAGACGGTGCCGTTGGCCAAGGTAGTGCCGGTGCGGCGCTGGCCTTGGTCGTCGGCGCCATTGTTGTCGACCGGAAAGCCCTCGGTCGTCCACACCACGCCGGCGGTGGCGCCGGGCCGCGCCGAGACCAGGTTTTTCGCCATCTCGTCGATCTGGACGATGGCGCGTCCGTTGGCGTCGTGGCCGGTCACGACCCGGCGGAATTGAAGCGGCATCGTCGGTCTCCTCGGGCTGGTTCTGCGGCTGGCTCGGATCTGTGCCGCGCGGATCTTTGCCCCGGATCTCGGCGCTCGGCAAGATCGGGGGATGCGCCCGGTGCTGGAGGCGCGCATAGTCGCCAAGTCCGGCGCGGAGACCTCCGACATGCAGCTGCGCATCCGCTCGATCACCTATCTCGCCGAAAGGATCAACGGCTACGAGCTGGTCGACCCGCGCGGGCGCGACCTGCCGCGCTTTGCCGCGGGATCGCACATCGCGCTGCGGCTCGGCGGCGGGGTGCTGCGCGACTACTCCTTGTGCAACGACCCGGCCGAACGGCGGCGCTATTGCATTGCGGTGCTGCGCGAACGCGACGGCGCCGGCTCGCGCCAATTGCACGAGGCGGCGCGGGTCGGCGACCCGGTCGAGGTGTCGCTGCCGCGCAACAACTTTCCGCTGGCCGAGGACGCAACGCGGCACCTCTTTCTCGCCGGCGGCATCGGCATCACCCCGATCATGGCGATGCTCGCCGAATTGCGCCGCCGCGGCGCCGATTTCCTGCTGCACTACTGCACCCGCTCGCCCGAGGCGACCGCGTTTCGCGACGAGCTCGACCTGCTCGCGGCGCAAGGACGCGTGCGCTTTCACCATGATGGCGGCGATCCGGCGCACGGCCTCGACATCGCCGCAGCGCTGCGCGAGCCGCAGCCCGGGACGCATCTTTACTGCTGCGGCCCGGCCGGGATGATGGAAGCGGCAAAGGCCGCCGCGGCGCACTGGCCGGCGGGCACGGTGCATTGCGAATATTTCACCGGCCCGGCCGCACTCCCGCCGCAGCCGCTCGAGGAAGACCGGCCGTTCCGCGTCAGGCTCGCCACGCAGCGGCGCCGAATACGAGATCCCGCCCGGCGAAACCATCATCGACGTGCTGCGCCGCCACGGCATCGCGGTCAGGACCTCCTGCGAGCTCGGCTATTGCGGCGCCTGCCTGACCCGCTACCGCGCCGGCGAGCCCGACCACCGCGACCAAATCCTGTCCGCCGCCGACCGCGAGCGCTACCTCCTAATCTGCTGCTCCCGCTCCAAAACCCCAAGCCTCGAACTCGATTTGTAGGCAGTCTTATTGCCTGCCTCAGAATCGTGCGAAGCTCTCAGTCATTTCCACAAAAGCGGGAAGCTTCCGTAGCTTCGTCGGCTGCCGAACGTGAGTTCGTTGTAAGTTCCTGACCCCACTCGCGTTGAGGCCTGAGCCCGAATGGCCCTCCATGGCTTGGCATCCAAGAATTTGCGCGGATCGAAACGGCATCGGCGATGGCCTTTCGTGTGATATCACTCTGCTGCCCTGGAAGGCGCCCGTTGCCGAACCCAACACACGGAGTAGGAATGTCAGTCCTGCTGCGACATGTGACATTGCGAAACTACAAGAGCATCGGCCAATGCCAAGTGGCGCTTGGTGACCTCACGGTATTTGTCGGCCCCAACGGCGCAGGAAAAAGCAACTTTATTGACGCAATTCGCTTAGTGACCGACGCATTACGATCTTCACTCGAGTACGCCATCCGGGTGCGCGGCGGTATAGGAGAAGTCCGCCGGAGATCGGGCGGCCACCCCAACCACTTTAACATTCATCTACATATAAACTTGAGGAACGATCGCGACGCTACCTTTGCATTCCAAGTCGGTGCGCAACCAAAAGGCGGATTCGTCGTCCAGCGCGAGCTGGCCGCCATTTCTTACGGCGGTTTGGAGCGAGCCTCTTACGAGGTACACGAAGGTAGCGTGGTTGCTGCGAGCACTCATCTCAAGGACCCCCCAAAAGTGTCGAAAGACAGACTGTTCCTGACAGCTGTTTCGGGAATTGATATTTTCCGACCATTGTTTGATGATCTTTCCACCATGGGTTTCTATAGCATAAACCCGGCGGAAATCAGAGAACCTCAGCCCAATGATGCTGGCGAAATCCTCGACCGAAGCGGATCGAACCTGGCCTCCGTTATTCGTCGCTTGCAGACAGACAACCCGGCGGTCTTGGAACGTATCCAGACTTACTTAAGGCAGATTGTTCCCGGGATAGAGGGGGTAGAACATAAAGCCCTCGGCCCACGCGAAACGCTGGAATTCCGGCAAGGGATTCGCAAAGCCCCCCACCCATGGAGGTTTTTTGCCGCAGCAATGTCAGACGGTACGCTGCGATCTTTGGGAGTTCTGACCGCCCTATTCCAATCGATGGGCAGAATGACCAATGCCATTCCATTAATAGCGATAGAAGAGCCAGAAAGCACAATCCATCCAGCAGCCACAGCAGTCGTAATGGATGCTTTGTTGGAAGCTTCCGACAAAGCACAGGTGTTAGCTACCACCCATAGCCCCGATCTGCTCGACCATAAGGCGATAAAAAGTACGCAATTGCTTGCTGTTGAGAACATCGGGGGGGAGACAACGATCGCCCCCGTCGACAGCGCATCCATTTCGGCAATCCAGGATAGGCTTTACACACCTGGCGAACTTTTGCGGGCGGGCCAGCTGCGCCCTACTAAAAAGGAGCTAGCCCGGCCTCTTCGACAAGCAGACCTCTTTGGATAGATTTCTCTATGGTGGACGTGATATTCCCTATCGTCGAGGGCCATGGTGAAGTGGCTGCGGTGCCCGAATTATTGCGCAGGTTGGCTCATGAACGATTTCAAAACTACCAGCTTCATGTCATGTCTCCTTTTCGCATTCCGAAGAACAAACTAGTCGTTGCTCAAGATCTGCGAAAGGTAGTCGATTTTGGGGTGCGAAAGCTTTCTGCACATGGCGGCATCGGTGCTATACTCGTTCTCCTTGACGCGGATGACGATTGCCCCGCAACTCTAGCTCCTCGATTATTGCAGGAAATCGCGAATGTACGAAAGGATCTGTTATCGAGCGTAGTTGTCGCGAAGAAAGAATACGAATGCTGGTTCTTAGCCTCTGCGATGGCATTAAGAGGTCGAGGTATGATTAAGGCTGACGCGGTCCCACCCCCACAGCCAGAGGCGATCAGGGATGCAAAAGGTTATCTTGAGAGAGAATGTCTAATTCCGGGACATAAGTACAGTGAAACAGTCGATCAAGTAGCTCTTACGGCCATGATCGACTTCGATGAAGCAATGTCCTGTCCATCCTTCCGGAAGCTTTATAGGGATATGGAGCAGATATTCAACGTTTAGGGATGCTGGACTGCGGACCGCACAACAGGCGATGTGGCGGCAGCTACTTAAGGATGTTCCTCGCCAGTCCATGCGAGGCCTGCGCCAGGCGGTCGTCGTTGGTCCACTAGGGCGGCGCAGCGATGGTGCTGGGCGCAGGCGAGGTGCAGCGCATCGGGCGTCTTCAGACCGAAGCGGGCGCGCAGCCAGGCGGCTTGCAAGTATACCGGCTCGAGCATCGCTAACGGTGCAAGCCGCTGGAACAGCTCGGTGTAGGCGCGCTCCAGCACCGGGTCGCCGCGCTTAATCGGCCCGACCAAGCATTCGCATTTGACGGGCGGCGAGACGCCGAAGCGAGCCTCGGCAGCCTGCGTCATCGCTCTGGCGACAGCTGCACCCCAGCGGGCATGACTCTCGATCAGATAAATTACCACGCAAGCATCGAGGTAGATCAGTCCCACGAGATGCGTTCCGCCGCGATCGCGGCATCGATTTCCTCGGCGGAGCGCCGCGCGTAGGCGGGCAGCGGGTGGCAGTCGAGCCAGTCGAGTATGTCGCGTGCCTTGCCCGAGTGTTCTGTCACAGTCGGTTTTGCGCCTGCTGGAACGAGCCGCACCACCGGCTCGCCGCGATTGGCGATGACCACGTCTTCCCCGGCCTGCGCTGCCCTGATCAGCTGCGAGAGGCGGTTTTTGGCCTCGAAGACATTCACTTGCACGGATCCGCTCCCATCCGATATCTGGCTATAGATAGCTATCTAGGATGACCTGTCCACAGCATCGCGCAACGACGATGCCAGGCTCACCGGTTTGGCCGAGACCGAGCGCGGGAAGGGACCGGCGCCATCGCGGCGAGCGCGATCGACGACTCCGCCGCCGCGCCACTCCCGAGGCTATTGTGCGACCCAGCCGCCATCGACCGGCAAGGCGGCGCCGGTGATGGTGCGGGCGGCGTCGCCGCACAGGAAGACGGCGAGCGCGCCGATCTCTTCGGGGGTGGTGAAGTCGAGCATCGGCTGCTTTTCCCGCAGCAGAGCCTCGCGCGCCTGCTGCACCGGGATGGCCAGGGCCGCGGCGCGGGCTTCGACCTGCTGCTGCACCAGCGGCGTCAACACCCAGCCGGGGCAGATCGCGTTGCAGGTGACGCCGCCATTCGCAGTCTCGATCGCGACCACCTTGGTCAAGCCGACGAGCCCGTGCTTGGCGGCGACATAGGCGGCCTTTTCGCCGCTGGCGACGAGGCCGTGGGCCGAGGCGATGTTGACGATCCGGCCCCAACGCCTCGCCAACATGTGCGGCAGCGCCGCCTTGATCGCGTGAAACGCCGCACTCATATTGACCGCGATCACCGCATCCCAGCGTTCCTCCGGAAAGTCGACGAGCTTGGCGACGTGCTGAATACCCGCATTGTTGACCAGGATATCGACACTGCCGAAGCGTTGCGCGGTCTCGGTGACGAGATCGCGGATCTGGGCTGGCTGCGACATGTCGGCCGGGGAATAGGCGGCCTCGATGCCATGCTCGGCGGCGAGCGCCGCCCGCAGCTTTTCGATCTCGGCCGGCTCGCCAAACCCGTTCAGCATCAGCGCGCAGCCTTCGCTCGCAAGCGCGCCGGCGATGCCGAGCCCGATCCCGCTGGTCGAGCCGGTGACAATCGCGACTTTACCTTTTAGCATGGTTTTCTCCTTATATCGGCCACCAGGGCGATCTTTGCGTCGTCCCTTGCCGCATTGATGTCGTACTCAACCGCGGGCGGGCTGCGGCAAATTGATCCAAGATCGCACCCGATGGCGCATGACCTGTGCTAACACCTGTGCCATATGCGGCGGCGAACGCCGCTCGCTCGGCCGCCGCCGGATGACCTGCGGCGATCTTCTCGTTGGGAGGGGGATGCTGCCCCAATATGTCAAGCGCCCAAGGCCGATTGATGCGGGATGATCTTGGCGCTGCCCGCGCCTTCGCACCGGCGGGCGAGCAATCGCCGGCGCTCAGGGTGGCCACCTACAACATTCATGGCTGCCTCGGGGTCGACCGTCGCTACGACCCGGCGCGGATCGCCGCCGTGCTCCGTGAAATCGACGCCGACATCGCCTGCCTGCAGGAGGTCGGGGTGCGCCGCGCCAACGGCTTGCACGACGATCAAGCGGATTATCTCGCCGAGGCGACCGGCTGCCGGGTCATTCTCGGCGCCGGCGCGCGCGCCCATCGCGGACGGTTCGCCAACGCGATCCTGACCCGGTTTCCGATCGTTGCCGCCCGTGCGATCGATCTCGCGGTGTCGGTCTATGAGCCGCGCGCGGCCCTCGACGCCGAGCTGATGGTCGGCAATCGGATGCTACGAGTGCTGGCCACCCATTTCGGCCTCCACGCCGGCGAGCGGCGGTTGCAGGCCAACCGCCTGATCGCGGCGCTCGGCGAGCCTTGCACACCCGGCCGAGCGGCAGCGGACGCGGTGCTGCTGGTCGGCGATCTGAACGAGTGGCGCGGGCGCAGCGGCGGCATCCGCGCCCTCGACCGCTGCCTCGGGCCGAGCGCCGCGCCGCGCACCTTCCCGTCCTGGATGCCGGTCCTGCCGCTCGACCGGATTTATGCCGATGGGCCGGCGGTGCTGCGCGACCTGCGCGTATACCGCTCGCCGCTCGCCCGGCTCGCCTCCGACCATCTGCCGCTGGTCGGCAGCCTGTGGTGGACCGACGGTGAAACCGGCGAGCGCGCGCCGCCGCCGCGGGTCGCGGCTCATCGAGCGGGAGCGAATTTGCGGCCGGTCGCGGTCGGCTGAACCTGGCGCTCGGACATGGCGGCGCAAGTGCCGACCAGTGTTGCGTCTGCCGCTGCCGGGAGCTAATCAGAGGCGATGCCGCCCAAGCGAAACCCGCTCAATCTCAATCCGCTGCAGCTGAAAACCCTTACCCTGCTGCAGGCGTTGGCGCGCCTGCCGGATTATTCTCGGCCGGGCGAGGAGCCGGGCAGCGTCGAGCTGATGCGCCTGCCCCAGCCGCATGGCGATCACTTTCATGTCGGCGAGGCAATCGTGGCCTCGCGCGATGCGACCGGCCTGCGTAACCCGGCGGTGTGGACGGCGCTCGAGCGCAAGGGCCTGATCCGGTCGTCGCCGCCATACGCGACCATGACGCCGGTCGGGCTCGGCTATGAAACCGGGCTGCGCGAGGCGATGCTGCATCTGGAGGCGCATTAGCTGGAGCAAAGCCGCGCCCGAGCAGCGTCAGGCGGCTGAGGGTCACCAGCAAAAACGAGCGGCGACGGCCACTGGGGCATAGCGGCCGGCGGCCAGCGCCGAATCGATGCGCGCGAGATCCGGCTCTGCCGCGCCGCTGATGCCGAATTCTTGCGCATGAATGCCGCCGGCGATGAACAGGCTGTCGAGACCCGCCGCGGCGGCCCCGGCGATGTCGGTGCGCAGGCTGTCGCCGACCGCGAGGATGCGCGAGCGCCGGGCGATGCCGAGGAGCGAGAGGCAGCTGTCATAGACCGAGCGGTACGGCTTGCCGTGCCAGCGCACCTGCCCGCCCTCCTGCTCGTACCATTGCGCCAAGGCGCCGGCGCACAGTGCCAGGCGGGCGCCGTGCATGACCACCAGATCGGGGTTGGCGCAGACCATCGGCAGGCGCCTTGCGAGCGCGCGGTGCAGCAGCGGCGCATAATCCTCGATCGTGTCGTCCCAACCGGCGGGGCCGGTGTTGAGGATGAATTCTGCCGCCTCGGCCGTGTCGACATAATCGAGCCCGAGGCCGTCGCGGATTTCCAGGTCGCGGTCCGAGCAGATGTGCAGGCAGCGCCGGCCGAGCGCCGCGTAGAACGGGTCGTCGCGCCGGTGCAGATATTGCCAGGCCTCTTCGCCCGACGACATCACGTGGTGATAGGTTCCGGCGGGGACGCCGATCTGGGCGATTCGCCGGACCACGTCCTCGGCGCGGCGCGGCGCGTTCGACAATAGGGCGACGCGCTTGCCGGCGGCGATCAAGGCATGCATGCACTCGATGGCGCCGGGCAGCGGTGCGACCCCGTCATGGATCACCCCCCACAGATCGAGGATGTACCCGTCGTAGCGCTCCGCCACTGCGGCAATTCCAGGAATGGACGGCACGGCCATGGCGCGGCAACCTCGGTCATAGTGTGGACTGCGGGTCAAGCGTCGCGAGCGGCCCGGCGCGGCGCCGCCCGGCCGCGCGATTTACTGACGAGATACTGACGTACCCGCTGATACTTACATTGTGGCTGTGATCTTTACTAATATTTACGAAACTTGTCGGAGCATGGCGGCGCTGGTTCCGTTAGGAGAGGCAGAGAGTTTGGTCCGCATCGGCGAGGAGGATTATGAATATCGACCTGTACATTGGCCCGCTGATCGAACGCAGCGGCAAATTCAGCTATGACACGTTTTCTCGGGCCGAGGGAATGCGGCATTCGTTCCGCTACCCGCGCATCGAGCAGGCCCGGCACGACCAACGGGCGATGATCGCGGAAGCCCAGTCCGATCCCCGCCTATGCGTGCACGTCTGCGAGACCGTCGCAGAATTCGACGAATCGACGGCAGTGGCCCGCGACGGGAAGACAATCCCGGCTGAAGCGCGATCGAACGAGCGGTAGCCTGACCGCGATTGATGGCATCATGCCTTAGCTACAACGGCATTGCGCCGAGACGGACACATTGACTGTCCTGAGCCGACCGCCTCGCCGACCGAGGAAAAGCCGTCGCGGCGGAGCAGGTCGGCGAGCCCCCCTTGATGCGCCCAACGAGAGCCGGGCCCTCGAACACCAGCGCGGTGTAGAGCTGCACCAGATTGGCGCCGGCCCGGATTTTCGCATAGGCGTCGGCCGCATTCGCCACCCCACCGACCCCAATCAATGGCAGGCGCCCCTGCGTCAACCGATACAAATCGGCGAGCGCCGCCGTCGAAGCCTCAAACAGCGGGCGCCCGCTGAGCCCGCCGGCCTCTGCGGCGTGGCGGCTGATCAGCGTTGCCGGCCGCTCGACCGTCGTGTTGGCGACAATCAGCCCGTCGATGCCGGTATCGAGCGCGACCGCGGCGATGTCGCGGCGCTCGTCCGAGGTCAGATCGGGCGCGATTTTCAACAATAGCGGGACCCAGGGACCGGTCTTGTCGCGCGCGTCGATCAGGCGGCGCAGCAGCGCGTCGAGCGCCGCGCGGGCTTGCAGGGCGCGCAAGCCCGGCGTGTTCGGCGAGGAGATGTTGACGACCAGGTAATCGGCGAGCCCGGCTGTGCGGCGGATGGCTTCCTCGTAATCGGCGGCGGCATCGGCGCTGTCGCGGTTCTTGCCCAAATTCACCCCAATGACGCCGCTGCGGGTGCGCCGCGACAGCCGGTCGGCGACAATGCCGAGCCCGCTGCTGTTGAAGCCCATGCGGTTAATCACCGCGCGGTCCTCGTCGAGGCGAAAGAGCCGCGGCTTCGGATTGCCGGGCTGCGGACGGGGTGTGACCGTGCCGACCTCGACAAAGCCGAAACCGAGCCGCAGCATCGCGTCCGGCGCGCGCGCGTCCTTGTCAAAACCGGCGGCGAGCCCGATCGGATTGGCGAACTCGAATCCCCACAACCGCTGTGCCAGGATCGGCGGATCGGGCGCGGGTGCCGGGATCGACCAGAGCCGGCCCAGCCCGATCTCGAGCGCTCGCAGGCTCAGCTCGTGCGCCGCCTCGCGCGGCAGCCGGCGCAAGGCCGGGCGGATCAGTGGGTAAAAATCGGGCATCGATCGGGTTTCGCTGGAGACCGGGTCGAAGATACCAGGGCGCCGGCCCGGCCGCACCTATGCTAGACCATACGGCTGATGTCCGACGACGATCGCAACCCCATGGCCGGTGCGCGGCGGGTGCTGGTGCCGCAGGCGCCGGTGCTCGTCGCCGGCTTTGGCGAGGCGCTGTGGCTGTCGCCGGACGGCGAGATCGAGGCATTGTCGCCGGCCGAGGCGCGCGGCCGGGTCGAGATCGAGCCGCCGCTGCTGTGCCATGCGACCGCCACCGCGCGGCGCCTCGATTCTCCAGGCTTCGCGGCATTCGACCTCTTGGAGCTATTCGCCTTTGTCCGCCCGGCGCGGTTCTGCGTCCCGACGCCGCGCGGCCTCGCCGAGGCGCTCGGGCTGCGGCCGCCGCGCCGGCCACTCGACGCCTGCGCAAGCTTGGCGACGGCGGCGCAAGCACTGCTCGAAGCGCTGGGCGAGGAGACCGACCCCGAGACCCGCGCCGTTGCCGAGGCGATGGATCGCGGCGGCTGGCTATGGGGGCCGGCGGTGTTGGCCGCGCTGCCGGCGGCCGAGCCCGGCGGGCGACGACACATGGCCGGGCTGCGGGTGTGGACGCGGCTCGCCGAATGGGCCGAAACCGCGCCCGCGCCGGCCCCTGGCAACGAGCCGGTCGGGCCCGAAGAGGCGCGCTCCCGGCTCGCAATGCTGCTCGGCGTCGATTCCGAGCCGCGCCCGCAACAGGCCGATTACGCCGCCGCCGTTGCCGCCGCCTTCGCCCCGCGCGACCTCCCGGACCGGCCGCATGCGGTCCTCGCCGAGGCCGGCACCGGGGTCGGCAAGACGCTCGGCTATATCGCGCCGGCGAGCCTGTGGGCCGAGAAGAACCGCGGCTCGGTGTGGATCTCGACCTTCACCCGCAACCTGCAGACCCAGATCGCCGGCGAGCTCGACCGGCTTTATCCCGACCCGGACGACAAGCGCCGCCGCGTCGTCGTGCGCAAGGGGCGGGAGAATTTCCTGTGCCTGCTGAATTACGAGGAGGCCGCCGGCGCCGCGGCAGCCCGCCCCGGGCGGGCAGCGGCGCAGCTCGGGCTGATCGCGCGCTGGATCGGCGCGAGCGAAGCCGGGGATCTGGTCGCCGGCGATTTCCCGGGCTGGCTTGGCGAGCTGATTGGCCGCACGCGCGTGGGCGCGCTGGCCGACCGGCGCGGCGAATGCGTGCATTCGGCCTGCCCGCATTTTCGCCGCTGCTTTGTCGAAAAGAACATCCGTAAGGCGCGCGGCGCCCGCATCGTCGTCGCCAACCATGCGCTGGTCATGGCCCAGGCCGCACTCGGCGGGCTCGACGATGCGACGGTGCCGACCCGTTACGTGTTCGACGAGGGCCACCATCTGCTCGAGGCCGCGGACAGCGCCTTCTCGGTACGCCTGTCCGGGCGCGAGGGTCGCGAGCTGCGCCGCTGGCTCGCCGGTGCCGAAGCTCGGGGGGTTCGCGCGCCCGCGGCCTGCGGCGACGGATCGGCGACCTGGTCGAGGGCGACGAGGACGGCGCCCGGGCGCTGCTCGAGGTGCTCGGCGCCGCCCGAATCCTTCCCGGCGACGGCTGGGCGCAGCGGGTCGCCGACGGGCGCGGCTTGCAGGGGTTTGAGGGGTTTCTCACGCTGGTCCGGCAGCAGACGCTGGCGCGCGCGGCCTTGGCCGATGCCGGCTATGGCCTCGAAGCCGAGGCGCGGCCGCCGGTCGCCGGGCTGGTCGAGCAGGCATCGCCGCTCGCGCAAGGGCTCGAGCGCCTGGCCGCCGCCCTGAAGCGGCTCGCCGCGGTGCTGCGCCGCCGGCTCGAGGACCCGGACAACCCGCCCGAGCCGGGGCTGCGCCAGCGCCTCGACGCCACCATTCGCGGGCTCGACCGGCGCGCCGACCAGCAGCTCGCCGCTTGGGCCAGGCTGCTGCGCGATCTGGCCGAGCCGGCCCGGCCTGAAACCGTCGAGCGGCTGTTGCTCGATCGCATCGACGGGCTCGAAACCGATGTCGCGGTGACCCGCAGCTGGATCGACCCCGGCATCCCGTTCGTCGCGCTGGTCGCCCGCCCGGCGCACGGGCTGGTCGTGACCTCGGCGACCCTGACCGACGGCGACCCCGACCCGGTCACCGCCTGGCGCGGCGCCGAAGCCGCGACCGGGCTGCGCCATTTGGCCGCCAGCCCCGCGGCCGCGCGCATCGCCTCGCCGTTCGACTATGCGGCGCAGACCCGCATCTTTGTCGTCACCGACGTCCCGCGCGACGACATCGGCCAAGTTGCCGCGGCCTATGCGGCATTGTTCACCGCGGCGCGGGGCGGAGCGCTCGGCCTGTTCACCGCGATCGCCCGGCTGCGCGCGGTGCACCACCGCATCGCCAGGGCGATCGAGGCGCGCGGCCTGCTGCTGTTGGCCCAGCATGTCGAGGCGATGTCGACCGCGACCCTGGTCGACATTTTTCGCGCCGAGGAGGATTCGTGCCTGCTCGGCACCGACGCGATCCGCGACGGCGTCGATGTGCCGGGCCGCTCGCTGCGCCTCCTGGTGTTCGACCGGGTGCCGTGGCCGCGCCCGGACATCCTGCATCGCGCCCGCAAGGCGGTGTTCGGCGGCGCGCAGTATTCCGACCAGATCGCCCGGCTGCGGCTGCGCCAGGCCTATGGCCGGCTCGTTCGCCGGGCCGACGACCGCGGCGTCTTTGTGGTGCTCGACCGCGCCCTGCCGTCGCGGCTGTTGTCGGCGTTTCCCGAGCCGGTGGCGGTGCGGCGCGCGCCGCTGGTCGAGACCGTGGCGGAGACCGCGCGGTTTCTCGGCACCGCCGATGCGCCCTGAGCCGATACGCCTTGACAGATGCCGCTCGGGTTTGGTCTGTCAGCCGCGCCAGCCCGAAAGGACCCACATGCTCGACCACCACCGCGCGCTTGATCTACACGATGGTCATCGTGTCGGCGGCCGACCGCAACATGCCCGATTCCGAGCTGCACGCCTTTGCCGAGATCGTCGGCCACCTGCCGGTCTTTCGCGATTTCGACCAGAACGAGCTGCCGGGCCTGTTCAACGACTGCACCGAGCTGATCGGCCGCGACAACGGGCTCGACGAGACCTTGAAGGCGATCAAGGCCGGATTGCCGCCAAAATTGCGCGAGACCGCCTATGCGATCGCCTGCGATCTGGTCGCGACCGACGGCGAGGCCACCCAGGAAGAGCTGCGCATGCTCGAACTGCTGCGCCACCGCCTCAAGATCGAGCGCCTGACCGCCGCCGCCATCGAACGCGGCGCCAAGGCCCGTTTTCAAGCGCTGTAGGGATAACCCTCGCCCGCCCCTTGCCAATGGCGGGCACCACCCCCCTGCTCACGCAATATTTCCGCATCGCGACCGACGAGGAAGAGCGGGCGGGACGCCCGCGCTCCGCGGCCGCAGCATCTCTTTGATCTCGGTCGAATACTGCCACGCACCGGGGGTCGGCCTCGAACGGGCCGGTCAGGCCCGGCTTCCTGGCCTGGGACCGCGGGCGTCACGCCCGCCCCTATCGCATCGAGGCCGACGAGAACGGCCAATCACCAGCGTCCCGGCACAAGCCAGCCTTGACCGGGTTCCCTTCGATGTACGCCAGCGTCGCAGCCAAATGGCCGTCGTCCCGCATATAGCGGTCGAAATATTCGGGTGCCCAGAAAGTCCCCCTACGATCAAGGAACCGATTGGCCTCCTTGGCCGTGAAGGACTTCCACGAATGGACGGTACGATCGAGTCCCTGCCCCAGGCGGGTTTCGAGCAGCGAATGGACGTGGTTTGGCATCACGCACCACGCGATCAGCCCATAGCGCTCGCCGTCGAATCTCAGCAACGCGCGTTGCACGAGAGCGGCGATTTCGGGGATCGCCGGCTCCCCACGGCCGAGCCCCTGGTCCAAAGCCGCATCCGCCGCTTCGGCGCGCGCCATCGCGGGGCACCCGATGATCCCGTCCGCAAATTGCGCCGGCAGGCTGTCGGCGAGCCGGAAAACAATGTGTTGAACGAGTTCGGGCACGTCGAGATGCGGGAGATAGCCGCGCGAGCGCCAGCCGGGGTGGTCGGCGCTCGCCATTGCAGGAGAGCGGGCGGGACGCGCGCTCCCTACTCCGCGGCCCGCGGCATCTCTTTGATGTCGGTCGAATACTTCAGGTGCACCGGGGCGTCGGCCTCGAACGGGTCGGTCAGGCCGAGCTCCTTGCCGATCTCGCGCATCGCCGGCATCACCTCCTGGCCCAAGAGGCGGATGCAGGTGCGCGCATCCTCGTTGCTGACATTGCCGTCATTGCCCCACAGCCCATAGATGCTGGGCCGGGTTTCCTCAAGAATGTGGCGCATCTTCGGGATCACCGTCTTCGGCGTGCCAAAGATCACCCGGCCGTCGGCGACCTGCTTTTCGAAGGTCGGGCGCCCGCGCGGGCTCTCGGCCCGGCCGACCGCGAACTCGACAAACTGGCGGCGGTGCTCGGGCGAAAAATAGCCGGACGGGCTCGACCACACCGGGTGGGCCAAGCCGGTGAACTCGCCCTGCATCCACAGAAACTGGCGGGCGTTCTTCTCGGCCTTTTCTTCGCTGTCGGAGACATGGACCTGCTGCAGATAGCCGCGGTTCTGCGGCCCGGCCTCATAGCCCATCTCGAGCGCGACCTCGTCATAGAGCTTCCAGATGTTCTTGGTCGCCTCGATCGAGGTGTTGAGCGCGATATAGGGGTAGCGCTGCTTGGCCGCCCAGATGATCGTCTCCTTGCTCAAGACGCCCGGGATCCACACCCGCGGATAGGGCTTCTGCAATGGCACCGCCCAGGGATTGACGACGCGATGCTGGTAATGCGTGCCCTCCCATCGGAATGGCCCTTGCCGGGTCCAGGCGGCGACCACCAGATCATGCGCCTCCTCAAAGCGCTCGCGGTTGTAGGCTGGGCTGATCCCGTTGGCGAGCTGCTCCTGGCCGCCGCCGCGGACAAAGCCCGAGACCAGCCGGCCCTTCGAGATCATATCGATCATCGCCAATTCCTCGGCGAGGCGCACCGGGTTCTCGGCCAGCGGCAGCGGGTTGCCGAGCAATACGATCTTCGCCTTCTTGGTCACCGCGGCGAGGATCGCGGCAAAAATGTTGCACTTCGACTGCATGCAGAACGGCGCATTGTGATGCTCGTTCAGCATGAAGCCTTCGACGCCCATCTCCTCGGCGTAGATGTACTGCTCGAGATATTCGTTGTAGAGGCGGCTGCCGGCAACCGGATCGTAATATTTGTTCGAGAACATCAGCGCGGTGGCGCCGAATTCGAGGCCGATATCGGCCGGATAGGCGGACATCGGCTGCTCGGTGAAATACATCACATGCATGGCTTCCTCCTGTTCCTGTCGCCCCGCGCCCCGCCGTGGCGGCCGGCTTGCGCGCTAATTCTCGGCGATAAAGCCGCTGACCAGCCGCGCCAGCGCCTCGGGCTGCTCCATCTCGACGCAATGGCCGCAGGCGCGCACGATCTCGAACCGCGCCTTGGGCAGCGCCGCCGCATAAAGCTCGCCGGCGCTGCGCGGCACGATCTGGTCGTCGTCGCCCCACACCACCAGCGCCGGCGCCTTCACCCCGCCCAGCAGATGCGGCAGGGTCTGGCTGTACATGTAGGGCTTCCAGGCGATGCGGAAACACATCTCGCGACAGATGTCCCACTCGACCAGCTGGTCGGTCGACACGTCGCCATAGATGCGGGCGAACGCCGCCTGGTCGTGAAACCCGGCACGGGCATAATCGAGATAGCTGACGATCGCCTGGTCGAAGATGTCGCCCTCGGGCGGCTTCAGCCCCATGGCACCCACCAGCACCAGCCGGTGCAGCGCGGTCGGCGCCATCGTCGCCATCTCGGCCGCGACCCAACCGCCAAAGCCGAGCCCGACCAGGGAGGCGCGCTCGATCCCGAGATCGGCCAGCAGCCATTGGTGGATCACGGCGACGTCGCGCACACTGCGCAGCCATTGCGGGCGCTCGGATTTGCCGTAGCCCGGATGATGCGGCACGATCACGTCGAACCGGCGCGCCAGCGCGTCGTAAAACTCAAGCCGCTCGGGGCTGCCGGTGTCGTGGTGCAGCACCACCACCGGTCGCCCGCTGCCGGCGCGCGCGAAATGCAGCTTTCCCCCGGCCAGCTCAACCTCGTTCCGGGTCCACTCCGTGCCCGCCGCCATCGCCGCTCCTCTTCCTCTAGCCTGTGCCGCAGCCTAGCGCCGCGACAGCTAGGCTCGCAACCAACCGTTTGCTCATTGCAGGGTTGCAGCTTAGTAAGGCAGCGCGATGATAAGCGTGCTTACGACGAGCGTGCAAGCCGAGACAGCTGACGAGTGGCAGCCAGGCCGAACCGCAACATCCATCATTGGGAGAACACCATGCTGGTCGTCACCACCGAGAACCTCGCCGGGCACCAGGTAACCGAAATCAAGGGCCAATGCTTTGGCGTGGTCGTCAGGAGCCGCGGGCTCGGCGGCAACATCATGGCCGGGCTGCGCTCGATCGTCGGCGGCGAAATCCACGAATACACCCTGCTGCTCGAGGAGGCGCGGCGCCACGCGATCGACCGGCTCGTTGAAAACGCCACCGCGATGGGCGCCAATGCGATCCTGATGATGCGCTTCGATTCGGCCGAGATCGGCCAGACGATGAGCGAGATCGTCGCCTACGGCACCGCGGCGGTGGTCGAGCCCTTACCCCTGTGAGCCGGCCAGGATGAGCTTGGGGGTGTTGCGCGCGGCGCTGCTGATCATCGGCCTCGCCCTGTTGGGCGGTGCCACGGCAACCGCCCAGGCCGGGTGCGGCTTCGGCGTCGTCTGGCGCCTGGCGCTGCCTGGCCTTGTGCTGCTCAGCGCCGCTCTGTTCGAGCGCTGGCGCTACAAGCGCGTCGCCGGCAGCCGCCCGGGACCCGGATGGGTCGCCACCGGGGAGCGTTTTGTCGATCCCGAAAGCGGCAAGCTTGTCACTGTCTACTATCGCCCCTCGACCGGCGAGCGCCGTTATGTCGCCGCTTAAGGGACACGCGCCGTCGTGACTTGTCGGCGTTCCTATTTGACGGTGATGTCGCCGGTCATGCCGGCCCAGTCGTGGTCCGGGCAGCGCATGTCGTAATGGCCGGGTCGTTTCGCGACGAAGTAAACGTCCTTCTGTTCGCCGGGCTGCAGCACCAATTCGCTATGTTCCGGGTTCAATGCCGCGGGATTGCGCAGCACCACCCTCTTAAAGAATTCCGGCGCGCTCAGCTCATGCAATTCCTTCCCGCGGTTCGCGACGTGCAGCCGATAGGGAACCCCGCGGCGAAACACCAGATGGTCCGGGACAAAGCGATAGTCGAGGGCCGTCACCGTGACGAGCCGGGCCCGCACCCAGTCGATCCGCGCCGCTGCCGCTCCCGCCGATGCTGCGGGCGGCGCCAGCATTGCGGCCACTAGCAGCGGCATCAGCCGCTTGCGTCCGCGCCCCATCCTCAACCGAGCCGGGCGCCGTAGCGGTCGATGTGATAGGGAGCGCGGGCGAGGCCGGGGCAATGGCTGCCGACCACCGGCTCGAGCGCTTCGTAGAGGCGGCGGTTGTCGGCGTTGGCGGCGGCGAGCCGGTCGCGCGCCGCCTCGACGCGGGTGCGCAGCCGCCCGAGATCGACCGTCACGAGCCGCCGGTCGTCGAGGACCAGCCGGCCGCCGATCATCACGCTGGCGACCGCCCCGCCGTCCTCGGTATGGACCAGCTGATTGACCGGGTCATTGAGCGGCAGCCAGTTCGGGTGGTCGAGGTCGAGCATGACGATATCGGCTTTGTAGCCGGGGGCTATCCGGCCGATCCGGCCCGCGAACCCAAGTGCGCGGGCGCCGCCCTCGGTCGCCGCCAATGCCGCCTCGCGGGTCGAGAGCCAGCGCCGCCAATCCGGCCCCCGCACCTTGGAGACAAACGAGGCGAGCCGCATCGCCTCGTACATGTTCTGATTGTCCGAGCAGTTGGCGCCGTCGGTGCCGATGCCAAGATTGACCCCGCGGTCGAGCATCGCCCGGCTGTCGGCGAGCCCGCCTCCCAACCGCATGTTGCTGCCGGGGTTGTGTGCGACCGAAGCGCCGTGGCCGCCGAGCCGGGCCATGTCGTCATCATCGAGCCATACGCCATGAGCCACCGTGAACTGCGGCCCGAGCACGCCCAGCCTGTCCAGATGCGCGGTCTGGGTCATGCCGTAGAGCCGGATGCCGGTCACCGCCTGCACCTTCGATTCGGCGACATGGCTGTGCAGCCCGACATCGAGCTCGCGCGCGAGCCGGGCGCAGCCGAGGATGAACCCGTCCGAGCAGTGATGCGGGATCGTCGGCGCCACCGCCGGGCAGATCTGCTCGCGGTCGAACCGCCAGTCGGCAAAAGCGGCGCCGATCGCCGCGAGGGTGGCCTCGGCCGGCGGCAGCCGCAATTCAGCGACCCGAGCCTGCAATGCCGGCGGCATTGCCTCGGTCAGACCCGGAATCGCCTCGTAAAAGCTGCGGTCGGCGACCATCGGGGCGATCACCGCGCGCATGCCGAGATCGGCATAGGCCTGCGCCACCAGCGCCAGCCCTTCGACGGTAGGGAGCGGCCATTCGAACGACAAATCATAGCAGGCGGTGCAGCCCTTCATGACCATCTCGACCGCACCGAGCTGGGTCGACAGATAGCGGTCATCGAGGCTGCGGTTGCCGGTGATCCAGGGGGCCGCGGTCAGCAGCAGCTCTAAGGTCCAGCGGTCGCCCATCCCTTTGGCGAGGTTGCCGTGGCCATGGGTGTGGGCGTTGACGAGGCCGGGATGCAGCAGCCGCCGCGCCGCCGAAATCTCGGTCGCCCCCTCCGGGGCGGCGCAGCCGGGCGGGCCGATCTCCCGGATCGTTTCGCCCTCGATCAGGATGTCGGCGAGCTGGGCCGTGCCCGCGGCGATGTCGAGCACCCGGCCGCCGCGCAAGATTGTGTGGGTCATGCTATGGTCTCCGCAGAACGCGGCGCATGATAAGCCCGAGGGGGCGAGGAGCCGAGCGATGCCGAAGGTGGTCGTCGAACGACGCGGAGCGGTGTTGGAGATCACCCTCAACCGGCCGGAAATCCTCAACGCGGTCGATCGCGAAACGATCGCGGCGCTCGCCGCCGCCGCCGCCGAAGCAGCCGAGGATCGGGCCGCGCGGGCCGTGCTGCTGCGCGGCGCCGGGACCCATTTCTGCGCCGGCGGCGATATCGGGATGTTCGGCGAGCTGATTGGGCTGCCGCCCGAACAGCGGCGCCAGGCGCTATACCAGACCGTCGATGCGCTGCACCCGCTCTTGATGAGCCTCAGGCACATGCCAAAGCCGGTCGTCGGCGCGGTGCAGGGTGCAGCGGCGGGTTTCGGGCTGAGCCTCGTTCTCGCCGCCGATCTCGCGATCGCCGCCGAGGATGCGGTCTTTGCCTGCGGCTATATCCATCTCGGCGCCAGCCCCGATGGCGGCATGACCGCGCTGCTGCCGGCGATCGTCGGGCTCAAGCTGGCGAGCGAGCTCACCCTCCTGGGCGAGCGCCTCGACGCGGTGCACGCGCTGCGGCTCGGCATCGTCAACCGCCTCGCCCCGCCCGACCGGCTCGCCGCCGAGGCCGAGGCGCTGGCGGCGCGGCTCGCCGCCGGCCCGACCGCAGCTTATGCCCGCACCAAAGCGCTGCTGCAGCAGACGGTCGGCGAGGCGTTCGCGGCGCAGCTGCGTCGCGAAGCCGAAAGCTTCGCCGCCTGCGCGGCGAGCGAGGATTTTGTCGAAGGGGTGCGCGCCTTTCTCGATAAGCGCCGCCCCAATTTTACCGGCCAGGCTTAAATGTAGTAGCGAGGTAGTGATGCGACGGTTTCGATTGGGGCTGGCGATGCTGGCCTTGCTGGTTGGCGCGGGGGCGTTGTCGGGATGCTATTACGACCCCTACACCGGCGGCTATTACCCCTATCCGCCCTACCCCTACCCCTATCCGAGCCAATCGCCCTATCCCTACCCCGCGCCACCACCGCCGCCCACGGCCAACCAGGCGCCTGTGCCGCTGGCGCCAAACGCGCCGGTCCAGCAAGCCCCGCTGCCCCCGCCGCAGTAGCGCGCCTGTTCCCGCAACCGCTGCGCTGACCCTTTCGAGCGAAAGCGCTCATTGGTTCGCGTCGTCAGTTAGGAGCGTCCCCCATTCGTCATCCCGGCGCAGGCCTTCACTGCTGTCCGGGATTTTTGCGCGGGACGGCAATGCACGGCAGACAAACCCTAGATTTTGGGCTAAAATCTTGTTGCCAAACACGATTTTGAGGTCTGCCGTGCCGCACCTTCGTAGCGCATTTCACCGTCTGATGGCTCTATAAGGAGCGCTGGGAGATCGAGCTGCTGTTCAAATGGCTCAAGCAGAACCTCAAAATCCGCTGCTTTCTCGGCCGCAGCGAGAATGCCGTGCGCATCCAGATCTATGTTGCGCTGATCGCCTTCATGCTGCTGCGCATCCTGCACCAGACCGCCGCCCGCAGCGTCAAGGTCGGCACCGCCTTGCTGCTTGCGCAACTCAAAATCAGCCTGTTCCGCCCGCACGACTTGCGCCGGACCGCCAAACCCCGCCCCGGCCCCCAGACCGGCGACCACCACATCCGCAATTCGCCCTGGCTCTCCAATGATCACCCGCTCAACCAAAATCCCGGACACCTATGCGCGAAAGCGGGAACCCAGGACTAGCGATTTCACGGCTGCCCCTGCTCGAGCCAGGGGCAGGCCCTGGACCCCTCCCCGGACTTGATCGGGGAATTGCGCGGGGGCGACGAAAATTGGCGCAGCTTGATCCGGTCAGATCGCGGTGTAGCCGCCGTCGACCAGAAGATCGCTGCCGGTGACAAAGCTCGCGGCGTCCCCGGCGAGGAACACCGCGGCGGCGGCAATCTCGTGCGGCTGGCCGAGCCGCCCTTGCAGATGCTTGGGGCCGATCGCCGCGCGCGCGGCGGCAAAGCTGCCGTAGCGGCGCACGATCCGCTCGGTTTCGACCGCTCCCGGCGACAAGGTGTTGACCCGGATGTTCTGGCCGGCGTGATCGATCGCCATGACCTTGGCGAGCTGGATCAGGGCGCCTTTGGTCGCGCAATAAGCGGCGCGCCCGGCGCTGCCGACGCGGCCCAGCTGCGAGGCGATCAGGATAATCGAGCCGCCGCCGCCGGCGATCATCAGCGGCAGCGCCGCGCGGCAGAGCAGAAACGAGCCGGTCAGATTGACCGCCAGCACCCGCTCCCACTCGCCGGGGTCGGTCTCCAGGACCGTGCCGCCGGCATCGTGCGGGGCGGCGCCGCTGACCAGAATGTCGAGCCGGCCAAAGGCGCTTTGCACCGCGGCGGCTGCCGCACGCGTATCGTTTTCAACCGAGACGTCGCAGCGCTGGGCCAGCGCACGGCCGCCGGCCTCTTCAACCAGCCGGGCCGTCTCCGTCGCCCCGGCCAAATCGACGTCGCAGCAGGCAACCGCCGCCCCATCTTCGGCAAAGGCCTGCGCAATCGCCCGGCCGATGCCACCCGCCGCACCGCTGACGAGCGCTGCTTTTCCGCTCAAGCTCATCGCGCGCTGCCCGATCGCTCGCCGCCTGTCACACCACCAGCTCGGTGCGCGGATCGATCAGGTGCATCCGGTTGAGATCGGCGACCAGCGGCATCGACTCGCCGGCGGCGCCGGCGGCGGTCGGGTTGACGCGGCCGCACACCTCGACCCCATCGACCGTGAAATAGACCATCGTCTCCATGCCCATCGGCTCGACGACATCGAGCCGCGCCGAGAACGGCACGATGCCCGGCACCGCTTCGCCGCGAGATTCGGTGATGTGCTCGGGGCGCAGCCCGAACAGCAGCTGGTCGCCGATCCGCGGGCGATAATGCGCCTCCCGCGACGGCGGCACCGGAAAGGACAGCCAGTCCGACAGACGCACCATCAGCCCGCTGCCGTTTTGCACGAGGCGGCAAGGCAAGAGGTTCATCGTCGGCGAGCCGATAAAGCCGGCGACAAACCGCGTCCTCGGATGATGATACACATCGTACGGCGTGCCGATCTGATCGATCCGCCCGGCGTTCATGACGACCACGCGGTCGGCCAGGGTCATCGCCTCGATCTGGTCGTGGGTCACGTAAACCGTCGTCGTCGTGACCTTTTGGTGCACCTTTTTGATCTCGGTGCGCATCTGCACGCGCAGCTTGGCATCGAGGTTCGACAGTGGCTCGTCGAACAGGAAAACTTTCGGGTTGCGGACGATCGCGCGGCCCATCGCAACGCGCTGGCGTTGCCCGCCGGACAGCGCCTTTGGCCGGCGCTCGAGCAGATTGGTGATGTCGAGAATGCGGGCTGCTGCCTCGACCCGCTCCTTGATCTCCGCCTTTGGAAATTTTTTTAACCGCAAGCCGAACGACATGTTTTCGAACACGGTCATATGCGGATAGAGCGCGTAGTTCTGGAACACCATGGCGATGTCCCGATCCTTGGGCGGCACGTCGTTGACCAGCTGGTCGCCGATGTAGATCTCGCCCTCGGTGCACTCCTCAAGCCCGGCGATCATGCGCAAGGTGGTGCTTTTGCCGCAGCCCGAGGGGCCGACCAGGACGATAAACTCGCGATCGGCGATGTCGAGGTCGATCCCTTGAACTGCCGGGGTCTTGTCAAAGGTCTTGACGATGTTCCGAAGCGCAACCTGCGCCATGCTGTTCCGCCTTTCGTCGTGCCGGCGGTAAGGCCGGGTGATGGAAGATGTTCGACTGCGGCTCGGGTCGCCATGCTCCTGCTCGCCCGACTGCCGCCAGCTTACAGCATGCTTACGAACCCCGGTCGCCGGAGTGTTGCGCGCATTGTAGCGCAGCCATGCGAAATCGCGCCATCTATTTGTTCGCACCGTTGGCTGGCGGCAAATTGGGAGCGAATTGGCGGCGAGAGGGAGGCCGGGCTGGTTCACGCCGGCTAGTCTTGCCCGTGCGGCGGCGTTGGCGCGCTGTCGCCGGTGGCGGGGCTGAAGATGCCGGCGTCGTCCTGCCGCGCGCCGCGGTGGCGCTCGAGCTCATGCGCGTAGCGGCGCAAGGCGTACGCCTCGCTCAGATAGCCGAGCACGCGCCTTCCGTCGGGATTGTCGATGACGGGCAGGGTTTCCTGTGCCGCCTCGCTGAAGCGATCGAGCGCGCTGCGCAGATTGTCGCCCGGCAGCAGGAACGCGGCGGGCTCGGTGACCAGGTCGCCGACGATTTTGGCTTCGCCGGCGCGCTCGGCGCCGTTCGCCTCGGTCGGATCGATGATCCCGGACAGGCGGCCCTCGCCGTCGACGACGAAAACCTGCTTGGCGCTGCCGACCGGAAAACGCCGGTGCAGCTCGTCGAGGCTCAAATCGGCGGCGATGACAGCCGGGTCTCGCCGCATCATCGGGCCGATCAACAGCTCGTTGATCCAGCCGATGTCCTCAGGGCTGCGGATCGCCAGACCGCGCAGATGAAAGCGCCAGGTGGCAAAGGAATAGCCGAACCAGTGGCGCACCGCAATCGCCGCGGTCACCACCCCGACCATGACCCCCATCGTCGCCGAAAAGTCGCCGGTGGTCTCGAGCACCAGCATGATCATCGTCATCGGCGCGCCGACGATCGCGGCGGCGACCGCACCCATGCCGACCAGCGCGTAGATCAGCGGGTCGGCGGACAGGCCCGGCCCGAGCCGCACCAATAATCCGCCGATCAGGCTGCCAAACAGGCTGCCGAGAAACAGCGACGAGCTGAACAACCCGCCGCGAAACCCCGAGCCGATCGACACCGCCGAGGCGATGATCTTGGCAACCACCAGCCCGGCGAGAAACGGCAGGTCGAAGCCCGAATGCAGCACCTGCAAGATGCCGCCATGGCCGCTGCCCAGAATTTGCGGGAAGGCCAGCGCCATCAGGCCGATCAACAGCCCGCCCAAGGCGGGGCGCGCCCAGCGCGGCACCGCTTGCGTGCGGAACAGGGTTTCGGTCGAGGTCACTCCTTTCATGGTCAGGATGCCGAGCCCGGCCGAGGCCAGCCCGACCCCGAAAAAGGCCAGATAGTCCGAGCCCGTGAGCGCGATGTCGTGCCACACGACAAAGATCGGGTTCGAGCCGACCAGGCCGCGCACGATCAGCACCGCGGTCAGCGCGGCGATGCCGACCGGCGCCAGGGCCTGCAGGGTGTAGCTGCCGATGATCAGCTCAAAAGCGTAAAAGGCGCCGGTCAGCGGCGCATTGAAGGCTGCGGCGATGGCGCCGGCGGCGCCGCACCCGACCAGGGTGCGCATATCGTCGCGGCGCAGGCCGACGCTGCGCCCGAGCCGGGAAGCCAGTGCGGCGCCAAGCTGAGTGTATGCGGCTTCGAGCCCGACCGATGCGCCAAACCCGCCGGAAAGGATTGTTACCCAAACAAGGCCGAGGCTGTCGCCGAGCGACATCCGCCCGCCAAACAGCGCGTTCGCCTCGATCGCGTCGACCACCTCGCGCGGGCGCCAGCGGCGCAGCAAGAGCGAGCTGAGGCCGACGAGCAGGCCGCCGATAACCGGCGCCGCCACCAGCCGGGCCGGGCCCAGCGAGGCGGCGCTGCTGAGATGCCCGCCAAACGGGATGGCGAAAGCAAAGTGCCGGGCGAGGTCGAGCAGCAGGTCGGTGGCAACGACGCCGAGACCGGCGGCGATCCCGGCGCCGAGCGCCAGCACCAGCAAAAACAGCTCGCTGTCGCGCAGCCGCGCTTCGGCGCGACGGGTCCCGGCGGCCGCGGACTCGGTCTCTTCTCTCCCGGCGGCGGGTGCGATCTCGGCCACGCGCCTGCGATAGGCGAGTTCGCCGCCCTTCGCAAGGGGGCCTCGCGACCAACCTGGTCCGAGCCGTCCGGCGCGGTCAATGGCGCACGAAATAGACCCGGTAAAGCTGGTCGCGGAAGCTCGCGCTCGAGGCGATCGTCGACTGGAAATCGGCCTTGCCGAGGACAAAGGTGTCAAGCGGCTCGGTCGCCATCACCGTGGCGTTGCGCGGCTCGCCGCTGATCAGCGCGACCTCGCCAAAAAAATCGCCGCGGCCGAGCCGGGCCACCTCATGGTCGGCGCGCATCACATCGACCTCGCCATCGGAGATCAGGTAGAATTCCTCGCCCGGCTCGCCCTCGCGAATAATCGTGTCGCCGGCCGCAAAGCGATGCCGCGTCATCTTTTCGGCGATGTCGGTCAGCTGGATCGGGGTCAGCGCCCGGAACAGATCGACCGCGCGCAGAAACTCGCAGATCCGCAGCGCGTCGTGCAGCACCACATCGGACACGATCCGGCCATCGACCATATGCACCAGGCGGTCGGCGGCTTCGATGATGCGGTAGTCATGGGTGACCATGATCACCGCGGCGTCATGCTCGACGGTCGTCTCCTTGAGCAGATCGATCACTTTGCGCGCCGAGTTGCGGTCGAGCGCCGCGGTCGGCTCGTCGGCGAGGACGAGGCGCGGGCGGTTGACCAGCGCGCGGGCGATCGCGACCCGCTGCCGCTCGCCGCCCGACAACAGCCGCGGCTTGTAATCGACCCGGTGGCCGAGCCCGAGCCGCTCGAGAATGGCGACGCCACGCCGCCGCATTTCGCTTACCGGCTCATGGCCGAGCTGCATCGCCATCTTGACGTTCTCATAGGCGGTCAGCGCGTCGAATAGGTTATGCATTTGGAAAATAAAGCCAATGTCACGCCGCACCTCGACCAGGTCACGCGGGTGCAGACGCGACAGGTCGCGGCCCAAAATCTCGATATGCCCATCCTGAACCGAGCGCAGCGCGCCGACCAATGTCAGCAAAGTGGTCTTGCCGGCGCCCGAGGGGCCGGTCATCACCACCAGCTGACCCGGCGGGATCTCGATGCAGTTATCGAACAGAACCTGATTGCGCGCCTCACCCTCGCCGTAAAAGTGGTTCAACCCCTCCACCGCCACGACCGCCGGCGCTGCTGCGGCCGGTTCTGTCGGAGGCGGCGGCGCCAGCGGCTCGGCGACCATCGCAGAACACATCAGAACACCTCCGCCGGGTCTGCCGCGATCACGCGGCGCACCGCGATCACGGCCGATATCAGGCACATGCCGAGGGTGAGGCCAAAGCTTACAGCGGTAATCTCGGCGGTCATCCGCAATGGCAGCAGCGCTATTTCGCCGATCACCCGATAGAGCACGATGCCCAATATCCAGGCCGGGACCCAGCCGGCGAGCGCATTCAACCCGGCCTGGCCGAGCACGACCCGCAACAGGTAGCGCGTCGGATAGCCGATCGCCTTCAGGGTCGCGTATTGCGGCAGCTGGTCGGCGACATCGGCATAGGTGATCTGGTAGGCGATCAGCATGCCGACGACAAAGCCGACAATAGTGCCGATCGCAAAAATCGGCCCGGCCGAGGACACGTCGGCCTGATAGGTGCGTTCGAAGGCGATCAGCTGGGCCTTGGTCAGCACGGTCGTCGTGCGCGGCAGCGCCTTGCCGAGTGCCTTCTGCACTGTGGCCGGGTCGGCGCCGGCGGCGAGCTTGATCACCCCTGCCTCGATACCGGGCGGGGTCCCGGCGGCGCCGCGCATCACACCGGCAAAGGTGCGCTCGCTCATGACGACCGTCCCGTCGCTGCCAAAGTCGGGGCCGAGGGCAAAGCGGCCGACGATGGCGACCTTGGCGCCATTCAATTCGGATTGGGTGGCCGCCCCGTTCATGCCGAGAAAGCGCCGCGAGCGGCGATCGACCAGGACCGTGTTGGGAGCATCCAATCGCCCGCGCTCGGCATTGATTTGCGGGAAGGTAAAGACCGGCTGGTCGGGGATGAAGGCAAAAGCGCGGACCAGAAAGCGTTTGCCGTCGAACGGGTTGGTCCAGAACAGATCGTACCAGTCGGCGTAGAGCGGCCGGGCGCTGGCAACCCCGGGAACGGCCCGGGCGACCGCCAGCTCGGCGGCCGGGATCGGGTCTTGCGTGGCGAACTGGTATTTGTGCGCGCTCTGCAAAAATATGTCGCCGTCGAGACCGCGGATGACCTGCAGCGAGCTGTCGAAAAAGCCTTGCTCGAAGCCCAGCTGCATCAGCATCAACAGCACCGCAAAGCCAATCCCGGCGCTGGAGCGCAGCAGCCGGCGCTGGTTCGCCACCAGGCTGCGCCACGCCAGCGGGACCGGCCGCGGGCGTCGCCCCGTTTGGCCGAAGAGGGAGGAGGCGATCGACAATGCCCAACCCTCCCGGCTCAAAACACGTCGGCCGGATCGGCGCGGCGCAACCCGCCGAGCGCCAGCAGCGCCGAGATCGCCGCCATCACGAGGGCCGCAACCAGCACGGCGGCGACATGGGCCGCGGTCATCGTCACCGGCAGCAAGGTCGCCTCGCGGATCACGCGATAGAGCCAAGCCGCCGCGGCCAGCGCCGGGGCGAAGCCGGCGATGACGATCAGCAGCGACATTGCCGAGACGGTAACGGCGAGCGCGCCGTCGCCATAGCCGATCGCCTTCAGGGTCGCGAATTGCGGCAGCTGCCGCCCCACTTGCGTCGAGACGATCTGGTACAAAACCATGATCCCGACCACTACCGCGATCAGCAGCCCCGAGCCGAAAATCAGTCCGACCGAGGTGCGTGTCGTCCAATACGAGGTTTCGCGGCGGGTGAGCTCCGCGCGGGTGAAGAGCTGCGTGCCGGGCCCGGCGAGCCCGCGCAGCCGCGTTTCAGCCAGCATCGGATCGACCCCCGGCTTTAGTCGGATCAACCCGAGATTGGCTTGGCCGAGACCGCGGCCGGGGAACAGGCGGGCGAAATTCCCGGTGCTCGCAAGGGCAACGCCGAGCCCCATAAAGCCGGTGCCGAGCCGGTAGCGACCGCCGAGCGTCACCGCGCGGTCGCCGATCTCGACCACCCGGCCGGGGGTGAGCGGCCCGAACATCGGGCGGGTCGTGCTGTCGACCAGGACCGTGTCCGGCCGTTGCAGCACCGCGATCTGCCGGTTGATGCTGTGCGGCTGGAAAACGCCGCTCTTCGGCTCAACGCCGATGACAAAGAGATCGGGCCATACCCCGCCCACGCCGCCCTTCCACTTCGCCACGCCGAAATAGAGCGGCGTCGCCGCGGCGACCTCGGGCGACGTGCGCACCCGGTCGAGCCGGCTCACGGCGAACGCGCCCGGCTGGGCCTGATATTCGTACTGATCCGAGACCAGCAGCAGGTCGAAACGCAGATTGTCATAGAGCAGCATTCCGCCGAGCGGCACCGCATAGAACAGGCCGAGCTGAATAAACACCAGCAGGATCGCCATGAAGATCCCGACCAGCGCCAGCACCGTCCGGCCCTTTTGGTGGGTCAGGATGCGCCAGGCAAGCGAGAGCGTCACCTCCGGCTGAACCCTCGGCAATACCGCGGCTGAAGCACCAGATCCTCCCCACTGTCGCGGCGATCCCCGGCGCCGCTTCGGAATGTCGAGCATACCTTGACCGAGGCCCGGCCGGCTTCAATAATCGGCGATCACCGGCTGGTCGGGTCAATCAGATTGTTTTGATTCGCGCCTGCAAAACCGGTGAAATCTGATCAAAGTCAGCCGAGGAGTTGACTTTGCCGGCGCCTTTCCTCACCAACGCCAGCGGCAATCGGCCGGTTACCGGCTTTCGACGTCGCCTTGCGCCGGAAAACGCGGGATATCGGCGCGAATCGCGGCGATCGTGTAGTGCTTGACCTCGAGCGTCCACGGCGAATCGATCGCCGGCTCGGGCACGCCGGCATAGGGCAGGTATAATGCCAGGTTCGACACGTAGAGCGTCTTTCCGTCCGGGCTGAACGCCGGGCTCGCCGGAAACAGCAGACCCTGGATCGTGCCGTTCCTGCTGATGCCGTCGAAATCGCCGCGCTTGGCGATGACCCTTGCGGCGGTGTGGCCCAGCGCATCGGTCGCGGTCGGATCGATCACGTCGATTTCGTCCTCCTGATTGGCCACGACCCAGAGGTTATCGCGCCGGTCGATCGCGATGCCGTCGGGCGCGTTGATGCCGGTGGTCAGCACCGTCGCCGGCCCCTTGACCGAGACCGAGCCGTCATTGTTCGCGATCAGCGGCACCTCGACGATCGAATGATAGGCGGTGTTGGCGACATACATCTCGGTCAATTCGTTGTTGAGCTCGACGCCGTTGGCGCCAAACGGCGGGACCAGGATCACCCCCGAGGCGGCTTGCGGCGACAAGGTCTGGGAGCTGACAAAGATGGTCGGGGCTCCGCCATTGGGACCGGTCTTCCAGATGACGCCCTGGAACGAGTCCGACACGTAGACATTCCCGGCCTTGTCGAAAGTCAGACCATTGAGGCCGGAGGCCGATCCCAACCCGGTATTCATAAACACGCTCGACTTTCCGGTGACCGGATCGGCCCGCCACACAATCCCCTGGGCCAGGTCGCAGATCAGCAACGTTTTCGAAGATGCCTGAAACACCAGCCCCAGGAGGGTGGTGCTGGGCTGCGGCGCCGGGGCCGGGACCGGGTTGACCAGCGCCACATTCCTGAGCAGACGGCCGTTCGGCCGGAACGAAAACAGATGCGGCGGCCGGGCGACCGGGCCGTTGCGGTTGACGCCGAATGATGGCGTGTAGACCGTGCCGTCCGGCCCGACCGTCAGCCCCTCGATATCGACCGGCGCGTTGCCCGGCAAGTTCGGCACAACTGCGAATGTCTGCGTCCTGCCGCGATCCCAAGCGCCGGCCGGGGCAGCGGTAAAGAGCAGCGGCAACGCCAGCACAGCGCAGAAAAACAATGATGTGCGCATCGTGTCCTCCCCAAGGTGTTTTGGTTAATTCTTGTTGGGATCGAGAACAAATCCCCGACCGGCCCAATAGCAACGCCGGTCTACCTGCGCCTGTCAAGCGCGCAACGCCGGCAATCATGCCGATCCTCGCGCGACCGCGCCGTCCTCGATCGCCCTCAGATCGGCCAACGCGCCGGCGATCGTGGCCGGCGTTCCGGCGACTCAATTCGAACAAAGGCGAGCGCCGATCTGCCCCTATGCCGGGTTTCAGCCTCGGCCAGCGAAACACAAGGGTCAGGGCGACAGGCGGCACTCGTTGATCGGCGGGACCCGCCCGTAAAGCTGGCGGGTCAACAGACGCGGCGCCCCGGTCGGCGCGCCGACATAGATCGTGGCCCCGGTGTTGGTGTTGGCGACGGCCTTTTTGCAATTCGCAAAAAACGATCGTTCACAGGGATAGGGGCCGGCAATCTGATAGCCGGCCGGCGAGTTTTGCGGGGTCGCTACCGTGACCGGACAGGAGCAGATGATCTGGTTTTTCCCCAGCGGCTTGGCAAACCCCGGGAACGATTGGCCCTTGCTGCCGGTAAAGCACACGCCGCCGTCGCATTGCGCATAGGCGCCGTTTGAGGTGCCGGAGGGGCAGTCGTAGAGCGCCTTGGTGCCATAGGGCGCCACGACCGAGGGCGGCAGGCTGTAGGTGCTGACCATGTAGCCGTTTTTCTTACCCTCCTCATTGATGGTGCAGACATTCTGATTGCGGCCGAAGTTGAAGGGCAGGCTGATGCTGTCGCCCTCTTTCACGTCGCATTTGCAATAGGAAAGCCCATTGAGCACAAAGCAGCTGGCGACCGCGCACAGCGCGTAAGTCTGATCGGTGCAGATTTTGAAGGCCCGCGGCGCGGTGGTGATCAGCGCGCTCGCCGGGTCGGCGGCCTTGGCGCCAGGGACCCACGCGCCGCCCGCCGCCAGCATGACCGCACCGAACAACACCGCCAGCAGCCGTGATCTCATCGAACCTGTCCCCCCTTGCAACCGCGCGATGTTGCCAGCCGTGCCGTCAGCAAAACGTCCGCGGCTTTGGGCCATCGGCCTCAGACTGCGGCCTCGCCCGATATTCGTGCGCAAATCGTGTAGATCGCGTTACCAGGCGAACCCCGCCCGGCCCGGCGGCGGCGCCCGAATCGGCGGAAGCGTTGACATTGCGCGGCCCGGACGGTCTGATCGACGCCGAAATTCGATCACATCGGGAGGGGATGTTGGCCAAGTTCAGGATCGCAACGCCGGCGGGTGCCAGCTTTACCGTCGCCGGCGGGGGCTATGGCTACGAGATGGAGGCGCTGACCCCGATCGACGCCGAAATCTACGAGATACCGGCCGGCTCCGAGGAGGAATTCGTCAGCGCCGCGAAGGACGCCGACGCGCTCTACGCCAAGGGCCGGCGGATCACCAAAAAGATGATCGACGGCCTCGGGCGCTGCAGGATCATCTCGCTCGGCAGCGTCGGGGTCGACAGCGTCGATGTCGAGGCGGCGACGGCCAAAGGCATCCCGGTCACCAATTGCCCCGACACCTTTATCGAGGAGGTCGCCGATCACGCGATGACCTTGATCCTGGCCACCCATCGCCGGCTGATCGAGCAGGACCGCATGGTGCGCGACGGGCGCTGGGCCGAGGGCCGGCCGGCCCTGCTCAAAATCCCGCGGCTGCGCGGCATGACCTTGGGGCTGATCGCCTTTGGCCATGTCGCGCGCGCGGTCGCCGAGCGGGCCAAGCCGTTTGGCCTGCACATCATCGCCTACGACCCCTATATCGAGGAAATGGCGATGATCGAGCGCGGGGTTGACCCGGTCAGCCTGCCCGAGCTGCTCGCCCGCGCCGACATCATCTCGATGCACACGCCGGCGACCGAGAGCGCCAACCGGCTGATCCGCGAAGAGCATTTCCGCCAGATGAAGAAGACCGCGATCTATGTCTCGACCGGGCGCGGGCCGACCACCGACGAGGCGGCGCTGATCAAGGCGCTCGACGAGGGTCTGATCGCCGGCGCCGGTCTCGATGTGCTCGAGCAGGAGCCGCCGGGCGGCAACAACCCGCTCCTACGCATGGACAAGGTGATCCTGACCGCGCATGTCGCCTCGGCCACCGCCCGGTTCGATCCGGCGCGGCGCCGCCGGGTCGGGCTCGAATTGTCACTGGCGCTCAGCGGCAAATGGCCGATGTCCTGCGTCAACCCATCGGTGCTGGCGAAGGGCGATTTGCGGCGCTGGCAGCCGGTGTCGATGGAGCGCGGCCCGAACTCCTGAGGAACGCCCTTTCGTCTTGTCATTGCGAGGAGCCAAAGGCGACGAAGCAATCTCGTCACCCGCGCACGAGATGGCTTCGCTGCGCTCGCAATGACAGCCGATTTCAGGGAGACCACGCCATGGCCGGCGAACCGATCCGCTACCCCGATCCGGGGATCAAAATCCTCGACCCGCGCTTTGCAGCGCTGGTGCTCGGCAATGCCGCGATCGAGCGGATCGCCGGCGACTGCCGCTTTACCGAAGGGCCGGTGTGGTTTGGCGACGGCCGGTTTTTGTTGTGGAGCGACATCCCCAACGACCGGATCATCAAATGGGAGGAGGAAACCGGCGCCGTCAGCATCTTCCGCAGGCCCTCGCATTACGCCAACGGCAACACCCGCGACCGCCAGGGCCGGCTTGTCACCTGCGAGATGGACGCGCAGCGCCTGACCCGCACCGAATATGACGGGACGATCACGGTGCTGGCCGACAGCTTTGACGGCAAAAAGCTGACCGGGCCGAACGATGTCGTGGTCAAGTCCGACGGCTCGATCTGGTTCAGCGACAATGGCGCCGGCATTCGCGGCAATTACCTCGGCCACAAGGCGACGCCGGAGCTGCCCTACCGGGTCTATCGCATCGATCCCCGAACCGGTGCAGTGACGATCGCGGTCGGCGATATGGAGCGGCCAAACGGGCTCGCCTTTTCGCCCGATGAGGCCAAGCTCTATGTCGTCGATACGCCGGGTGGGCCAAAGACCGTGCACATCTACGACATCGTCGATGACGGCGCTCGGGCGGCAAACGGCCGCGTCTTCTTCGACGCGATGCCGGGCTACGCCGACGGCCTGCGCGTCGATGTCGAGGGCAATGTGTGGTGCGGCTTTTCCGGCGGCGAGGGCGAGGACGGGGTCGCGGTCTTCGCCCCCGACGGCGCCCTGATCGGCCGCATCCTGTTGCCCGAGCGCTGCGCCAATGTCTGTTTCGGCGGCTTGAAGCGCAACCGGCTGTTTATGGCGGCGAGCCAGTCGATCTATTCGCTCTACGTCGAAACCCAGGGCGCGGTCGGCGGGTGACCCCCCTCCCCCGGCTACTCCGGATCGTGGTCCTCGGGTAGGCGCGCTTTCCGGCCGGGCGGTTTCGACGCGATCGTCTGCTTTCCGGCACGCTGCGCGGCTTCGAGCGCGGACGAGCAACCGTGGTTCCCGGCCCGGAGGAGGAAGCGCATGTTGCCGTATATCATCATCGCCATTGTCGTGGTCGTGGCCTTTGTTCTGATCACGTCGGCTGTGAAGATCCTGCGCGAATACGAGAGAGCCGTGGTCTTTACTCTGGGGCGCTTTGAGAGAGTCAAAGGGCCGGGCGTGGTGCTGTTGGTTCCGTTCTTCCAGGAAATGGTGCGCGTGGATTTGCGCATCCGGGTCATCGAGGTGCCGAGCCAGGACGTGATCTCCCGCGACAACGTCTCTATGAAGGTTGACGCGGTGCTCTATTTCAACGTGGTCAATCCCGAACGGGCCATCATTCAGGTTCAGTCCTATCTCCCGGCCACCAACATGCTCGCTCAGACGACGCTGCGCACAGTGCTGGGGCAGCATGAGCTCGACGCGATGCTGTCCGAACGAAAAAAGCTCAGCGCCGATGTCCAGAGCGTCCTCGACGCTCAAACCGAAATCTGGGGGATCAAAGTCAGCAACGTCGAGATCAGGACCGTCGAGCTCACGGAAAACATGGTGCGCGCCATCGCCAAGCAGGCAGAGGCAGAACGCGACCGGCGCGCCAAGATCATCCACGCGGAGGCCGAGTTCCAGGCTTCGCAAACCCTGGTCAACGCCGCCCGGATCCTCGCGAGCGTTCCGGCCGCCATGCAGCTGCGCTACCTGCAAACGCTGACGGAGATCGGCGGCGAACAGAATTCCACCGTGGTCTTTCCGATGCCGATTGACATCGTCAAACCATTCCTCGAGCTTTTGGAGAAAACCGGCAAGGCGCCTGCCGCCTTGACGTGACGCCGGTCTAGCGCACGCGACGCTGGTCTACCTCAAAAGTTCGCTGATCCTGACTGCCGTTCAGACCGCGCGGCCGAGGAAATCGAGAAAGCCTTGCAGGATGTAGGCGGCGGCGACCCGATCGACGATCTCGGCGCGGCGGCGGCGGGTCATGTCGGTGGCGATCATTTCGCGGGTGACGGCGGCGGTCGAGAGCCGCTCGTCCCATAAGGCGATCGGTAGATCGCGCAGGGTGATGAGGTTGCGGGCGAACTGGCGCACCCCTTGGGTGCGCGGCCCGTCGCTACCGGAGAGGGTCAATGGCAGCCCGATCACCAGCCCGCCGGCGCCGTGCATATCGACCAGCGTGAACAGCCGCGCCATGTCGTCGCGAAAGCGGCGGCGGCGGATGGTTTCGAGCGGCGTGGCGATGATGCGGCGGGTGTCGGAGAGGGCAAGGCCGATCGTCTTGGTTCCGACATCGAGCCCGATCAGCCGCATGCCCGGCGGGACGGCGTCGCGCAGGGCCACAGGGTCGGCTAGAATCATGGCCGACGATATCCTATTTTACGTGTCCTAGCCCCGGTTTCCCTGAGGCGATCAAATCATGGCGGTGAAGGCAGCATGGCGTTAGACGGGGCCGCGGTGGCGCATATCGCCGCCCTGGCGCGGATCAGGCTTGCCGAGGCCGAGCTCGGGCCGCTCGCCGGCGAGCTATCGCAGATCTTGGCATGGGTCGAGCAGCTGAACGAGGTCGATACCAGCGCGGTGGCGCCGATGGCGAGCGTCGCGGCGGCCCGCCTGCCGATGCGCGAAGACCAGGTGAGCGACGGCGACTGCCGCGAGGCAATCCTCGGCAACGCTCCGCGCTCGGCGCCCGCGGCCGCCGCTCGGGGCTTTTTCGCCGTGCCAAAGGTGGTCGAGTGAGCAGCTCGCTGACCGCGCTGTCCTTGGCCGAGGCCCGCGACGGGCTCGCCCGCAAGGCATTCTCGGCGCGCGAATTGACCGAAAGCCACATCGCCGCGGTCGAGGCTGTGCGGCCGCTGAACGCCTTTATCACCGAGACGCCGGATCAAGCGCTGGCGATGGCCGCGGCCGCCGACGAGCGGCTGGCGCGCGGCGAGGCGCGACCGCTCGACGGCATCCCGATCGCGGTCAAGGACCTTTATTGCACCAAGGGTGTCTTGACCACCGCGGCCTCGCACATCCTCGACGGATTCCGGCCGCCCTACGAATCGACCGTGACCGACAAGCTGTGGCAGGCGGGTGCGGTCATGCTCGGCAAGAGCAACCTCGACGAGTTCGCGATGGGCTCGTCGAGCACCACGAGCTATTACGGGCCGGTCGAGAACCCGTGGCGAAGGCCGGGAGACAACCGGCCGTTGGTGGCGGGCGGGTCGTCCGGCGGCTCGGCGGCGGCGGTGGCGGCGCGCGCGGCGCTTGGCCGCGACCGGCACCGACACCGGCGGCTCGATCCGCCAGCCGGCGAGCTTTTGCGGCATCGTCGGGCTGAAGCCGACCTACGGCCGCTGCTCGCGCTGGGGCGTGGTCGCCTTCGCCTCGTCGCTCGACCAGCCGGGGCCAATAACGCGCACGGTGCGCGACGCGGCGATCATGCTGCGCGCGATGGCCGGCCACGACCCAAAGGATTTCGACCTCGGCGCCGCTGCCGGTGCCGGATTACGAGGCCGCGCTGACCGGCGATGTCCGTGGGCTGCGCATCGGCATCCCGCGCGAATACCGCGCCGACGGCATGCCCGGCGAGATCGAGGCCTTGTGGCAGCGCGGCGCGGGCTGGCTGCGCGATGCCGGGGCCGAGCCGGTCGAGATCAGCCTGCCGCACACCAGATACGCGTTGCCGGCCTATTACATCATCGCCCCGGCCGAGGCGTCCTCGAACCTCGCGCGCTATGACGGGGTGCGCTTCGGGCTGCGGGTCGAAGGCAAGAGCCTCGACGAGATGTACGAATTGACCCGCGCCGCCGGTTTTGGCGCCGAGGTCCGCCGCCGCGTGCTGATCGGCACCTATGTGCTGTCGGCCGGCTATTACGACGCCTATTACCTGAAGGCGCAGCGGGTGCGCGCGCTGGTCGCGCAGGATTTCGCCGCCGCGTTCGAGCGGGTCGATTGCCTGCTTGGCGCCGACCGCCCCCTCGGCCGCCTTTGCGATCGGCGAGATGAGCGACGACCCGGTCGCGATGTATCTGAACGATTTGTTCACCGTGCCGGCGAGCCTCGCCGGATTGCCGGCGATCTCGGTCCCGGCCGGGCTGTCGGCCGACGGGCTGCCGCTCGGCCTGCAAATCATCGGCCGCGCCTTTGCCGAGGAAACGGTGCTGCGCGTCGCCGGGGTGCTGGAGAGCGCCGCCCAATTCCGTCACTTACCAGCCTTTGTCGCGAGCGGCGGTGAATCCACAATAGTCGGCGACCGGCGACAACCAGGTGGACTTTGATCCCTTGATGCTTGTCTTAGATCACGCCGCTGGGATCGGCGGAGGCGCGGACAGATCGGTAGCTAAACCGGCTAAACCTCCTTATGGACGCACCTGCAACTGTAGAGCCGATGCCGACGATAGCAAGCGTAGGGCGGAAAAGCGCAGCGTATTCCGCCTATTGTATCGCGCGGTCTGTATCGAGACAGCCCTGGCGGAAGGCGCTTCGCTTTTCCGCCCTACGAGGATGGGTGGATAGAGACGAATGAGCGGACTGATTGAGGGCCGCACCGGCGCTTGGGAGACTGTGATCGGGCTTGAGGTGCATGCCCAGATCGTCTCCGCGGCGAAATTATTTTCGGGGGCGGCGACCGCGTTTGGGGCGGAGCCGAACACCCAGGTCTCGCCGGTCGATGCCGCGTTTCCGGGCATGCTGCCGGTCATCAACTGCCACTGCGTCGAGCAGGCGGTCCGGACCGGGCTCGGCCTCGACGCAGAGATCAATTTGACCAGCGTCTTCGACCGCAAGAATTATTTCTACCCCGACCTGCCGGCCGGCTACCAGATCTCGCAGTATTTACAGCCGGTCGTGGGCCATGGCCGGGTCGTGCTCGACATGCCCGACGGGCGCGCGCGCGCGATCGGCATCACCCGGCTGCATCTCGAGCAGGATGCCGGCAAGAGCCTGCACGACCAGCATCCGAGCCTGACCTACGTCGATCTGAACCGGGCCGGGGTCGGGCTGATGGAGATCGTCTCCGAGCCCGATCTGCGGAGCGCCGAGGAGGCCGGCCTCTATCTGCGTAAATTGCGCTCGATCCTGCGTTATCTCGGCACCTGCGACGGCAACATGGACGAGGGCTCGATGCGCTGCGACGCCAATGTCTCGGTGCGCCGCCCGGGCGAGCCCTACGGCACCCGCTGCGAGATCAAAAACGTCAACTCGGTGCGCTATGTGATGGCGGCGATCGAATACGAGGCGCGCCGCCAGGTCGAATTGCTCGAGGATGGCGGCAAGGTCGCGCAGCAGACCCGCCTTTACGATGTCGCGCGCGGCATTACCCGGCCGATGCGCTCGAAAGAAGAGGCGCACGACTACCGCTATTTCCCCGACCCCGACCTGTTGCCGTTGGTGCTCGATCCCGACTGGGTCGAGCGGCTGCGCGCCGAATTGCCGGAATTGCCGGATGCGAAAAAGGCGCGGTTTATCGCGGCCCTTGGGTTGCCTCGCGAGGATGCCGAGGTGCTGGTCGCCGAGCACGCGAGCGCCCTCTTTTTCGAGCGCGTCGCCGCGGGGCGCGACCCCAAAACGGCCGCCAACTGGGTCACCGGCGACCTGTTCGGCGCGCTGAACCGGCTCGGCCTCGGCATCGAGCAATCGCCGGTGTCGCCCGAGCAACTGGGCATGCTGATCGACCTGATCGCCGACGGCACGATTTCCGGGCGGCTCGCCAAGGACGTGTTCGCCGAGATGGTCGCGACCGGCGCCGACCCGGCCGCGATCGTCGCAGCAAAAGGGTTGCGCCAGGTGACCGACGAAGGTGCGATCGCGGCCGCGATCGACGCGGTGCTCGCCGCCCAGCCCGACAAGCTCGCCGAATACCGCGCCGGCCGCGACAAGCTCTACGGCTTCTTTGTCGGCCAAATCATGCGCTTGACCCAAGGCAAAGCCAACCCCGCCCTGGTCAACGAACTCTTGAAGAAGAAGCTCGCGGGCTAGGGTCGCCGATCAGCTCGGAACCGCGAGGGGAGGTTTTGCCGGCTTGACGCGGGCGCGGTTGGTCGGCAGGTTCGCTGCCGAGAAGAACATATTTGAACGGGAGGCCCGGAGAGGGGCGCGGCGTCCAGCGTAGGCGGTTTGGTGACGCCACCGCTTCTCCCTACGCCGATGAGCGATCGCACGCCTGATGTCAAGCTGCTCGAAATCCGCGATGTCGTGGTGCGGTTTGGTGGCATTGTGGCGCTCGACGGCGTCTCGTTCGATCTCGACGAGGGGCTGATCCTCGGATTGATCGGGCCCAATGGCGCCGGCAAGACCACCCTGTTCAATTGCTTGAGCCGCCTCTACACCCCGGTCGGCGGCGACATTCGGTTCGCCGGCCGCTCCTTGCTCGCCCGGCCGGCGCATCGCATCGCCGAGATCGGCATCTCCCGCACCTTTCAGAACCTGGCACTGTTTCCGCAGCAATCAGTGCTCGACAATGTGCGGATCGGCGGCCACGCCACAAGCCGCAGCGATTTTCTCAGCGATGCGCTGCACCTACCGTGGGTGCGGCGCCGGGAGCGGGCGCTCGAGCAGACCGCCTGGCGGCTGATTGACCTGCTCGATCTGCGCGCCGTGGCGCACGAATTGCCCGAGGGCCTGCCGCTCGGCACCCGCAAGCGGGTCGAGCTCGCCCGGGCGCTCGCCGCCCGTCCTAGGCTGGTGCTGCTCGACGAGCCGGCCGGCGGGCTCAACCACGAGGAAGTCGCCGAATTGGGCGTGCTGATCCGGCGGCTCCGCGACGAAGAGCGGGTCACGGTGCTCTTGGTCGAGCACCACATGAGCCTCGTTATGTCGGTGTCCGACCGGGTCGTCGCCCTCGATTTCGGCCGCAAGATCGCCGAAGGGACGCCCGCGCAAGTGCAGCACAACGAGGCGGTGATCCGCGCCTATCTGGGCAATCCGAGAGACGCCGCAGCACCGGTGCCTGCATGACGATGCTCGAGGTGCGCCGGCTGTGCGCGTTCTATGGCCAGAGCCAGGCGCTGCACGGCATCGAGTTCGCGCTTGCCGAGGGCGGCATCGTCACCCTGCTCGGCGCCAATGGCGCGGGCAAGACGACGACCCTGCGCGCGCTCTGCGGCATGGTGCGGATGACCGGCGAGATCACGCTTCGACGGCAAGCCGATCGCCGGCCGCGCCACCGAGGACATCGTGCGGCTGGGGATCGCCCATGTGCCCGAGGGGCGCGGCACCTTTACCCGGCTGACCGTCGAGGAAAACCTGCAGCTGGGGGCGATGGCGCGGCGCGACCGCACCGCGATCGCCGCCGATATCGAGGAGGTCTACGCCGAGTTTCCCCGGCTCAAGGAGCGGCGGCGGCAGCAGGCCGGCACCTTGAGCGGCGGCGAGCAGCAGATGCTGGCGGTCGGCCGCGCGCTGATGCTGCGGCCGCGGCTGATGCTGCTCGACGAGCCCTCCTTTGGCCTCGCCCCGCTGATCGTCGCCGAGCTGTTCGGCATTCTGCGCCGGCTCAACCAGCGGCGCCGGGTGGCGATGCTGATCGTCGAGCAGAATGCGGCGCTGGCGCTCGACCTCGCCGAGGAGGCCTATCTGATCGAAACCGGGCGGATCGTCATGGGCGGCCCGGCATCGGACATCGCTAAAGACGAAGCGGTGCGGCGCTCCTATCTGGGGTATTAGGCGCGATGCAGCTGTTGCTTCAGCAGATTCTCGCCGGGCTCGCGACCGGCGCCATCTATGCGATGATGGCGCTCGCCGTGGTGATGATTTACCTGGCGATCGACCATCTCAATTTCGCGCAAGGCGAAATGGCGACGTTTTCGACCTTCTTCGCCTGGCAGCTGATCCAATGGGGCTGGCCTTACTGGGCCGCCTTTGCCGCGACCGTCGCGATCTCCTTTGTCGGCGGGATCGGGGTCGAGCGGATCCTGTTCCGGCCGATCCGCAACGCCCCGATCCTGAGCCAAGTCGTCGCCTTTATCGCTCTTTTCAGCATTCTCAACAGCTCCGACGGGGAAATCTGGAACTTTACGATCAAATCGTTTCCGACCCCGTTCGGCACCAAGCCGCTGTTCGGCATCGGCCTGATCAGCACTCACCAGGCCGGGATGGTCGCGGTGACCGTGGGAATGCTGGTGCTGCTCTATCTGTTCTTCCGCGGCTCGCGGCTCGGGCTTGCGATGCGCGCCGCCGCGGCAAACCCGGAATCGGCGCGGCTTGTCGGCATCCGCGTCGGCTGGATGGTGGCGCTCGGCTGGGGGCTGTCCACGGCGATCGGCGCGGTGGCCGGCATGCTGATCGCGCCGGTGGTGTTTCTCGACCCGAACATGATGGTGGGCGTGCTGATTTATGGTTTCGCCGGCGCCATCCTGGGCGGGATGTCGAGCCCCGGCGGTGCGGTGATCGGCGGCTTCATGGTCGGCGTCATCGAAAACCTCGCCGGCACCTTCATCCCCTATGTCGGGCAGGAGCTGAAGCTTACGGTTGCGCTCGTCGTGATCGTCGCGGTGCTGATGGTCCGGCCGGCCGGGATTTTCGGGCGCGTTGCGGTGAGCCGGGTGTGAGCATGCCCGAGCGCGAGGCAATTGCTGTCGAAGCCGCCGCGGCATCACCGGCCGGGACATTTGCCGCCAGCCCCGCGGGGCTGCTGTTGAGCCGGCGGCGGCTGGCCATCGGCGCCGTGGTGATCCTGGGGCTGCTCGCCCCGCTGGTGGTGCAGAACTTTACGATCTTTCAGCTGACGATGGTGATGATTTATGGGCTGGCGATCCTCGGCCTCAATTTGCTGACCGGGTTCAACGGCCAGTTCTCGCTTGGGCACAGCGCCTTTTATGGGATCGGCGCTTACACCACGGCGATCCTGATGAGCCAGAATGTTGCTTATTATTGGACATTGCCGGGCGCCGGGGCGGTGTGCTTTGTCGTCGGGGTATTGTTCGGCTTGCCGGCGTTGCGATTGCAGGGGCTTTATCTGGCGCTGGCGACCTTTGCCCTGGCGGTGGCGATGCCGCAGCTCCTAAAGTCGCATCTGCTCGAAGCGCTGACCGGCGGCGTGCAGGGCATCGTCATCGACAAGCCCGACCCGCCGCCGGGCGTGCCGCTCAACGCCGACCAGTGGCTCTATTATTTCACCTTGGCGGTCGTGCTGGCGATGTTTGCCGCCGCCGCCTGCTTGGTCAGGAGCCGCACCGGGCGGGCGATCATGGCGATCCGCGACCATCCGACCGCGGCGGCGGCGATGGGGATCAACACGGCGCTCTACAAAACCCTGACCTTTGGCGTCAGCGCGCTATATACCGGCGTCGCCGGGGCGCTGGGTGCCATCGTCGTTCAGTTCGTGGCGCCGGACAGCTTCAGCTTCTTTTTGTCGATATCGTTTCTGGTCGGTCTCGTCGTCGGCGGGGTCGGCTCGATCCCGGGGAGCCTGTTCGGCGGGGTGTTTGTGCTGTTTGTGCCCAACATCGCCGAGCGCGTCTCGACTGGGCTGTCCGGGGCGATTTACGGGGTTATCCTGCTGCTGTTGATCTTTATCATGCCCTCTGGCGCGGCCGGGGTGGCGCGCCGCACTGGTGTTTGGCTGAGCGATGCCTGGCGATTTTTGGCCACGCAATCAAGGGGGAGGAGAACGCGATGAAAACGCTTACCCGCCGGTCGATCCTCGCCGCGGCGCCAGCGGCGCTGGCACTGTCGGCACTGCCGGCACTGTCGGCGCGCGCCGCCAAGAAATACGGTCCGGGCGTCACCGACACCCAGATAAAGATCGGCAACACCTGCTTTTACAGCGGGCCGGCATCATCTTATGGCACGATCGGCAAGTCCGAGGCCGCCTATTTCAAGATGGTCAACGAGCAGGGTGGGGTGAACGGCCGCAAGATCGACTTTATTTCTTTGGACGATGCCTATTCGCCGCCAAAAACCGTCGAGCAAACCCGCAAGCTGGTCGAGGAAGACGGCGTTTTGCTGGATTTGAACCCGCTCGGCACCCCGACCAACAGCGCCATTCAGCATTATTTGAACCAGAAGAAGGTGCCGCAGCTGTTTGTCGCCACCGGGGCCAGCAAATGGGACAATCCGAAAAAATTTCCATGGACCATGGGGTGGCAGCCAAGCTATCGCAGCGAGGGCCATGCTTATGCGGCCTACATCCTCGCGACCAAGGCGAACGGCAAAGTCGGGGTGCTCTATCAGAATGACGATTTCGGCAAGGACTATCTGAATGGCGTGACCCAAGGCCTTGGCGACAAGGCCAAGTCGATGCTGGTGGCGGTCACCTCCTATGAAACCACCGACCCGACCGTCGATTCGCAAGTGATCGACATGAAGTCCAAGGGGGTCGATGTCTTTGTCAACTGCGCCATCCCAAAATTCGCCGCGCAGGCCATCCGCAAGGCCGCGGAGCTCGGCTGGAAGCCGCTGCACATCCTGTCCAGCATCGGCAATTCCGTTGCCGTCACGCTGAAGCCCGCAGGCTTGGAAAATTCAAAGGGGATCATATCCGATTTTTACTTGAAGGATCCGACCGATCCGCAATGGAAGAACGACGCGGGCTATCTCCAGTGGGTCGCTTTTATGGACAAATACTATCCTGACGGCGACAAGACCGATATCAACAACGTGATCGGCCCGTCCTTCGCCCAGACGTTTATCCAGGTGCTGAAGCAATGCGGCGACGACCTGACCCGTGAGAGCATCATGCGGCAGGCGGCGAGCCTGCACAATTTCCGCGTGCCGATGCTGCTGCCCGGGATCACGATCAACACCAGCCCGACCGACTTCGCACCGATCAAGCAGATCCAGATGGGGCGGTTCGACGGCCAGCGCTGGCAACTGTTTGGACCGCTGATCGCCGGTCAGCAACCCGCTTGAGGCCGGACGAGCCGTTGCTCGGCCACGAGCATGGCAGGTCGACCCGGCCGCGACCTGCCGATGAGGCGGCGCCGGCACCGAGGCGGCGCGTGCTGCAAGGGCTGGCGTGCGCGGGCGCTGGGGTTGCGCTTCTTATCGCCGCCGGGCTCGTGTGGTTCACAATCCCGCCAGCGTCCGAGAACCGGGCGGCGCCGACCGACGCCATCGTCGTGCTGACCGGGGGCAGCCTGCGGCTGCCGAGCGGCGTCGATCTGATGCGCGAGGGCAAAGGGCGGGCGATGTTCGTCTCCGGGGTCAATCGCCAGGTCGATCTCGACGAGCTGCTGCGGATTTCCGGAGACGCGCCGAACTGGCTCTCCTGCTGCGTCGCGATCGGCTACCAGGCCGAAAACACCGCGGGGAACGCCGAGGAAACCGCGCGCTGGATGCGCGAGCGCGGCTTTCACAGCCTGCGCCTGGTCACCGCCTGGTACCACATGCCGCGCAGCATGCTCGAATTCGAGCGGGCGATGCCGGATATCGAGATCGTGCCGCACCCGGTCTTTCCCGAGCCGGCAAAGAATGAGCACTGGTGGGTCTGGCGCGGCACCGCGGGGCTGCTCGTCGGCGAATATGCAAAATACCTGGCGACCTTGTTCTGTCCGTTTCTCGTGCAACCGTCCTCACGGGGCCCTGAACCGATCGCCGCGGCGGCCCGGCCATGAGCTTGGCGCGGGCGGTCGCCTTCAACATCGCGTTCGTCGCCTGGACCCTGGCGCTCGGCACGATCGGATTGCCGTTGCTGTTGGCGCCGCGGGCGGCGGCGATGGCGTTCGGCCGATTCTGGGCGCGGGGCGTGCTGTTTCTGCTCAGGCGCGTGGTCGGGCTCGATCACCGGATCGGCGGGCTCGAGCGCGTTCCCGCCGGCGGCTGCATCATCGCGATGAAGCACCAATCGGCCTGGGACGCGCTGATCGTGCCGATAGCGCTCGGCGACCCCGCGGTCGTGGTCAAGCGCGAGCTGCTGATGCTGCCGATTTACGGCTGGTACGCGGCGCGCGCGGGATCGATCGGGATCGACCGCAAGGGCGGCGCCCGGGCCTTGCGCCGCATTGTCGCGGCGGCTCGGACGGTCGTCGCCGAGGGCCGTCCGGTGGTGATCTTTCCGCAGGGAACGCGGGTGGCGCCGGGAAATTCGGCGCCCTATCAACCCGGCGTTGCGGCGCTCTACCAGGCGCTTGGGCTGCCGCTGGTCCCGGCGGCGCTCAATTCCGGCCTGTTCTGGGGCCGGCGCGCCTTTGTCAAGCGCCCGGGCCGCATCCTGCTCGAATTTCTCGAGCCGATCCCGCCTGGCTGGCCGCGCCGGCGGCTGATGGCCGAGATCGAAGAGCGGATCGAAACCGCGACCACGGCGCTCGAGCACCAGGCCAGGGCGGCACCGGCCGATCCCGCCAAAGCCGGCTCTGGGGCGCCGGCGTGCAGCGCCTAGCGGTCCGATCGAAACGCTTGGTTCCCATGCATTTCGGCCCACCAGGCTAATAGGTTGGTGGTTCGATCCAGCCGGCAGATGGGAAGCATCCGTTGGCATCGCACCACTAGCGCGAGCTCGGCGCAGCGCGAGGTGGCGCATCGGGCTCGCCGGCTAGGTTGCGGCGGTATTGGGCGACATTGCGGTTGTGCTCGGCGAGGGTCCTGGCGAAGACATGCCCGCCCGAGCCGTCGGCGACAAAATATAGGTCGTCGCTCGGCGCCGGCCGCGCCGCCGCGCGCAACGAGGCCACGCCGGGATTGTCGATCGGGCCCGGAGGCAGGCCTTTCTCGAAATACGTGTTGTAGGGCGAGGCCAACGCGAGATCCGCACGGGTCAGCGGCCGATCAACCGGTTTGGCGCCGTCCTCGCTTAGCGCATAGAGAACGGTCGGATCCGATTGCAGCCGCATGCCGAGGCGCAGCCGGTTGACAAACACGGCGGCGATGCGGGCCCGCTCGTCGGCCCGCCCCGTCTCGCGCTCGACCATCGAGGCGAGGGTCAGCAGCTGCTCCGGGTCGGCCAACGGCAGATCGAGGCGGCGTTCGGCCCAGGCGGCGGCCAAAGCCTGCGCCATCGCCCGCTGCATGCGCCGCAGCATCTCGTTGCGGGTTTCGCCGTAGCTGTAGATGTAGGTCTCCGGCAGCAGCGTGCCTTCGGCGGGCGGCCTGCCGGGGCTGCCATCGAGTGCGGGTGCGGCATCCACCAGGGCCACGATCTGAGGGCTGGTCAGACCTTCAGGGATCGTCAGGCGATGCTTGACGGTGTTGCCGCTGGCGAGGAGGCCCACCGCTTCAAGCGGGCTCGTCCCGGCCGGGAACCGATATTCTCCGGCCTGCAGCGAGCTGCCGCGGCCCGACAGCTCAGCGCCGATCTCGAAGGGCAGGCGGTGCCGGATCACGCCGTTGCGCGACAAGAGCCCGGCGATCTCGGCAAGCCCGCTGTGCTGTGGCACCATGACGGTGCGCGCCTGGGTCAAGGGGCCGGGCTCGGTCGCCTGCCGATAGAGCCACCAGGCACCGCCGCCGCCCGCCGCCAGAACAACCCCAACCGCCAGCAGCGCCCAGCCAAATAGGCGAAGCGTGCCGTGCATCCCTCACCGATCCCAGAATGCCGCTGGCTTGCTCAGCCGTTCACGGCGGGCCGGTGAAGATAAGCGAGGCGTTGGTGCCGCCAAAGCCAAAGGAGTTGGTCAGCACGTAGTTCACCCGCCGCTCCTTAGCCTGGTTTGCGACCAGATCGATGTCGCAGGAGGGCGACGGATCCTCGAGGTTCAAGGTCGGCGGCACCACGCCGTCGCGCAGTGCCAGGATCGAAAAGATCGCTTCGACGCTGCCGGCCGCGCCCAGCAGGTGGCCGATCGCCGATTTTGTCGACGACATCGACAGCTCGTAGGCGTGCCGGCCGAACAGCCGCTTGACCGCGCCCAATTCGATCTCGTCGCCGAGCGGGGTCGAGGTGCCGTGCGCGTTGATGTAGTCGATGCTCTCGGCAGCGAGGCCGGCGCGCCGCAGCGCGTTGCGCATCGAGCGGAACGCGCCGTTGCCGTCCTCGGCCGGTGCGGTCAGATGATAGGCGTCGCCCGACATGCCGTAGCCGATGATCTCGGCATAAATCCTGGCACCCCGCCGCTTCGCGTGGTCGAGCTCCTCGAGCACCAGAATGCCGGACCCCTCGCCCATCACAAACCCGTCGCGACGCTGGTCCCACGGGCGCGAGGCACGCGGCGGGTCGTCGTTGAACCCGGTCGACAGCGCGCGGGCGGCGGCAAAGCCGGCGAGGCCGAGCCGGCAGATCGCCGCTTCGGTGCCGCCGCACACCATGACATCGGCGTCGTCGAGCATGATCAGCCGCGCGGCGTCGCCGATCGCGTGCGCGCCGCTCGAGCAAGCGGTGACCACCGCGTGGTTCGGCCCGCTAAAGCCATAGCGGATCGAGACATGACCCGAGGCCAGGTTGATCAGGTTGGCGGGGATAAAAAACGGCGTCAGCCGGCGCGGGCCGCGCTCGTGCAGGGTCAGCGCGCCGTCGGTAATGCCGGGAAGACCGCCGATCCCCGAGCCGATCATGACGCCGGTGCGCTCGCGCGCCTCCTCGTCCTGCGGCAGCCAATCCGCGTCCTCGACGGCCTGAACGGCCGCGGCCAGCGCATAGACGATAAACCGGTCCATCTTACGCTGGTCCTTGGGCGGGATCCAGTCGTCGGGGTTGAACAGGCCCGAGGCGGTGTCGCCGCGCGGCACCTGCCCTGCGATCCTGGCCGGCAGATCCGACACGTCGAAGGACTGGATCGCGCTGATCCCCGAGACGCCCTCGGTCAACCGGTTCCAGTTTCGCTCGAGGCCGATGCCGAGGGGCGTTACGAGCCCCATCCCGGTCACAACGACGCGGCGCATCCCGTGCTCACCGACCGCGCGATTGACGAGCGGTCACCGCGCGCCCCGAACCGCAATGCAGCAACCCGCAGGGCGGCTCAGCCATTCGATTCGATAAAGCTGACGGCATCCTTGACCGTCACGATCTTTTCCGCGGCATCGTCCGGGATCTCGCACCCGAATTCCTCTTCGAAGGCCATCACGAGTTCGACCGTGTCGAGACTGTCGGCGCCAAGATCGTCGATAAAGCTCGCGTTCTCGGTCACCTTTGCTTCATCGACACCCAAATGCTCGACGACAATCTTTTTGACCCGCTCGGCGACGTCGCTCATCCGTTCATCCCCTCAGTGGCTGGCTTGAAGCTGGTTTCGAAACGCAAGCCCGGGCGCCATCCGCCGTCATAATTGTCGCCGTTGGGGGCCGCGATCAAGGCGCGGGTCACATATCACACTTCCCGTGGCGGTGCCAATTCGACTGATCGGCCGGTCGCCGGTGCGGTTTTAGAGCATGGCCATCCCGCCGTTGACGTGCAAAGTTTGACCGGTGACATAGGCGGCCTCGGTGCTGGCCAGATAGACGATCGCGGCGGCGATGTCGCCGGGTGTGCCGAACCGCCCAGCCGGGATCGCGCCGCCCAGCCGGGCGCGCTGCTCGGCCGACAGCTTGTCAGTCATCGCCGTCTCGATCAAGCCGGGTGCCACGCAGTTGACGGTGATGCCGCGGCCGGCGACCTCGGCGGCGATCGCCTTCGACATGCCGATCATCCCTGCCTTTGCCGCCGCATAATTGGCTTGGCCGGGGTTGCCGGTGGCGGCGACGACCGAGCTGACCCCGATCACCCGCCCGTGCCGCCGCCGCACCATGCCGCGCAATGCGGCGCGGGTGAGCCGGAATGCCGCGGTCAGATCGAGCTCGATCACGGCATGCCAATCCTCGTCCTTCATCCGCAAGGTCAGCGCGTCGCGCGTCAGGCCGGCATTGTTGACCAGGATGTCGATGCGCCCCATCGCCGCCTCGGCATCGCGCACCAGGGCGTCGCAGGCCGCCGCATCGGCGAGGTCGGCCACCCCGACATGGGCGCGCTCGCCAAGCTCGGCGGCCAGCGCCTCGAGCGCCGTTGCGCGCGTGCCGGCCAGCATCACTTCCGCCCCCTGCGCATGCAAGGCCCGCGCGGCCGCGCCGCCGATCCCGCCCGAGGCGCCGGTCACCACCGCGGTCTGGCCGGATAGATCAAACACCGTGCAGCCGTTTCATAGGTCTTTGATCAACATGTCGATCTCGGACGGCAGACCGACCGAAAGTGCGGCAAGATCGGGGGCGATGCGCTTGACCAGCCCGGCGAGGACCCGCCCGGCGCCGACCTCGATTATTTCGGCGACCCCCGCATCGGCAAGAAAGAGCACGCTTTCGCGCCACCGCACCATCGCCGTGACCTGCTCGACCAGAAGCCGCTCGATCTCGGCGGGCGCGCCGACCGGGCGGGCGGACACATTGGCGACGAGCGGCACCAACGGCGGGCGCAGCGCCACCTGTCCGAGCGCCTCGGCCATCGCCACCGCGGCCGGCGCCAGGAGCGGCGAGTGAAACGGCGCGCTGACCGGCAGCATGACCGAGCGGCGCGCGCCGTGCTCGCGCGCGATCGCAATGGCTCGTTCGACGGCGCAGCGATGGCCGCTGAGGACGGCTTGGCCCGGCGCGTTGTCGTTGGCCACGGCGCAGAGCTCGTCGCGGTCTATCCCGGCGCGCGTCGCTTCGGCCGCGACAGTGCGCGCGGCGGCGACATCGAGCCCGATCAGCGCCGCCATCGCGCCGTCGCCGACCGGCACCGCGCGCTGCATCGCCCTGGCCGCGCAATTTGAGCAGCCGCGCCGCATCGCCGACCGCAAGCGCCCGCGCCGCGGCCAACGCCGAATACTCGCCGAGCGAATGCCCGGCGACAAAGGCGACATGCCGCCGCAGATCGAGGCCGCCGTCGGCTTCGAGCACGCGGATCACCGCGAGGCTCACCGCCATCAGCGCGGGCTGTGCGTTTTCAGTCAAGGTCAGATCGCTCTGCGGCCCCTCGAACATCAGCCGCGAGAGCTGCTGCGACAACGCCTCGTCAACCTCGTCGAAGAGGTGGCGGGCCGCCGGAAACGCCTCGGCGAGGCCGCGCCCCATGCCGACCGCCTGCGAGCCCTGACCCGGAAACACCAATGCACGCTTCATCCCGAACCCGTCCCCCAAACCCTACGACCCGGCATCGGCCTGCAGCGGCGGCCGCCATCTTGTCTCGCCCGCGGCTTGCTGTATAGTGCGCGGCGCACCCTTGCCGGCTGACGCCGGCTCGGCCCGGCGGGCACACACTGCCGCAGGGCCTTATCAGCCAAAAGGGATATGATTACTATGCCATTGTACGAAAACGTGTTCATCGCGCGCCAAGACATTTCCGGCGCGCAGGTCGATGCTCTCGCCGACAGTTTCGCCCAGCTGATCGCCGATAATGGCGGCGAGGTCAAGAAGCGCGAATATTGGGGGCTGCGCAACCTTTCCTATCGCATGCGCAAAAACCGCAAGGGTCACTATGTGCTGATGAATTTGGCGGCGCCGCCGCCGGCGATCGCCGAGCTCGAGCGCACGATGCGCATCAATGAAGACGTGCTGCGCTATTTGACGATTCGGGTCGATGCGCTCGAGGAAGGCCCGTCGGCAGTGATGCAGAGCCGCGGCAGCCGCGATGACCGCGGTCGCCGCGGCGACCGGGACCGCTATGGCGAATCGCGCGATGGGCGCGACGGCGGGGCGGAACGGCCAGCCGGCGGCGATCGGGCCGAGCGCCCGGCGCCCGAACGCGCGGTGACCGAACGCCCGGTCGCCGAACGCCCTGCCTCCGAACGCCCTGCCTCCGAACGCCCTGCCTCCGAACGCCCAGCGCCCGAACCGGCCACAACCGAAGTGGTGGAGCCCTAAATGGAAAGCCCGTCCGCAGGCGAACGGGGGCGCGGCGGCGCAGCCCGCCGGCCGTTCTTTCGGCGGCGCAAATCGTGCCCGTTCTCGGGTCCGAACGCCCCCAAGATCGACTATAAGGACATCAAGCTGCTGCAGCGCTTTGTCTCGGAGCGCGGCAAGATCGTGCCGAGCCGCATCACCGCGGTCTCGACCAAGCGGCAGCGCGAGCTGGCGCAGGCGATCAAGCGGGCACGGTTTCTCGGCCTGTTGCCGTATACGGTTAAGTAGAGGGCCGCGGCCGAGAGGCAAATCTCGCAGGTCGCGGTGGGTTGGCTCGCCGGCGCCGGATCGGGGCGCTGCTGGGCGCGCTCGGCGCCGCTCTCTATCTGGCGGTGCTGACTGGCTCGCCGGGTGCTGCGATCCTCGCCTATCTCACTCCGCTGCCGCTGTTCGCCGCCGGGCTGTGGCTTGGCGCGCGGGCCGCGGCGGTTGCCGGGCTGACTGCGTCGGCAATCCTGCTGGCGACCAGCGACATTCTCGCCGCGGCGCTGTTCGCCGGGCTTTACGCGGCACCGGTCGTGCTCCTGGTGCGGCAGGCGTTGCTGTCGCGCAGCGGGCCCTCGGGTGCGCTCCAATGGTACCCGCCGGGATTATTGACGGGCTGGCTGGCCGGGCTGGGGCTGGCGGCGCTTGCCGCGGCCCTGCTGTGTTTCGGCGGCCCGAGCGGGATCGAGATGTCGCTGCGCCACGTCCTCACGCCGGTGATCGACCGCTTTGTCGATGACAGCGGCGCGGCGCGCGACGCGCTGACAACGCTTCTGGTCCTAGTGATTCCGGGAATCGTCGTCGGCTCCTGGATGATGATGACGGTCAGCAACGCGGTCCTCGCGCAGGGTGTGCTGGCGCGGTTCGGGCTGGCCTGGCGCCCATCTCCCGATCTCGCCGCCCTGACCCTGCCAAATTGGATCGCCCTGCTGCTGGCCGTCGCTGCCGCGGCCAGCATCTTTGGCGGCAGCGCGCGGTTTATCGGCGTCAACGTGATGATCGTGCTGGCGCTGCCGGTCTGCCTCGAAGGGCTGGCGGTGCTGCACGCCGTAGCGCGTCGCCTGGCGCGCCCGCAAATCCCGCTCGCGATATTCTATGTGCTGGCCGGCCTGCTCGGCTGGCCCTTGCTGGTGATCGCCCTTTTGGGGCTTCTCGATGCGCCGCTCGGCCTGCGGCGGCGCTTTGCCCAGCCCCGATCAGCCAGCCCCGATCAATAGGAGGAAAAGTCGATGATTGAACTTATTCTGCTCGAACGCGTGGAAAAGCTCGGCCAGATGGGCCAGCTCGTCAAGGTGAGGCCGGGCTTTGCCCGCAACTATCTGCTGCCGCAAAAAAAAGCGCTGCGCGCGACCAAGGACAACCTGGCCTATTTCGAAACCCAGCGCGCCCAGCTCGAGGCCAACAACCTGCAGCGCAAAACCGAGGCGGGCGAGGTCGGCGGCAAGCTCGAGGGGTTGAGCGTCGTGATCGTCCGCCAGGCCGGGGAAAGCGGCCAGCTCTACGGCTCGGTCGCAGCCCGCGACATCGCCGAGGCGGTGACCGCGGCAGGGTTCACGATCGAGAAGCGCCAGGTGGTGCTCGATCGGCCGATCAAGAATTTGGGGTTGCACCAGGTGCGCATCGTGCTCCACCCCGAGGTCTCGGTTACGGTCGTCGCCAACGTCGCCCAGTCGGCCGAGGAGGCCAGCATGCAGGCGCGCGGGATAGACCCGCTGCGCCAGCGCGACGAGGACGAGTTCGAAGACGAAGCGGCCGAGCCGGCCCCGACCAGCCCGGCCCAGACCATCGAGGCGGCGCAGAACCCTTGATTGCGCCGTGAACGCCTTGCGTTTGGAATGGGCCTTCGTCGATAGTGGGGTGTTGGCTTTATTTTCGGTCTCCTCACGATGTTGTTGGCGCGCCTTTTCGAGAGGATCATCACCGTCGGCCGGCTTCGGATCATCGATGCCGGCGGAGCCTCGCACCGCGTTGCCGGGGCGCCCGGGCCGAGCGTGGCGATCCGCCTGCACGACCGGGCCCTGCACTGGAAGCTGGTGGCCAGGCCGCGGCTCTATCTGCCGGAGGCGTTTGTCGATGGCACCCTGACCATCGAGGAAGGCGGCCTCTACGATCTGGTCGACCTGCTGACGCGCAATCTCGAGGCGCTGCCTGAGGGGGTGCTGTCGCGGCTCCTCAACGGCTCCCTAACCTTGCTGCGCCGGGTCCATCAGTATAATCCGCGGTCGCGCGCGCGGCACAACGCGGCCCATCACTACGATCTGTCGGACCAGCTCTACGAGCTGTTTTTGGATCCCGACCGGCAATATTCCTGCGCCTATTTTGGCGATGGCCGTGACGATCTGGACGCGGCACAGCTCGCCAAAAAACGGCACATCGCGGCCAAGCTGATGATCCGGCCGGGGCAAAAGGTGCTCGACATCGGCTCGGGCTGGGGCGGGCTGGCACTCTATCTCGCCCAGGAGTGCGCCGCGGACGTGACGGGGCTGACCTTGTCGGTCGAGCAGCACCAGGTGGCGACGCGCCGGGCTGCGGCGGCCGGGCTCTCCGAGCGCGTCCGCTTTCACCTGCGCGACTACCGCGAGGAAGCCGGGCATTACGACCGGATCGTCTCGGTCGGCATGTTCGAGCATGTCGGCGTCAACCATTACCGCACGTTTTTCTCAAAGCTGAAATCGCTGCTGTCGCCCGATGGCGTGGCGCTGCTGCACTCGATCGGCCGTATGGACGGGCCGGGCTCGACCAGCCCGTGGATCCGCAAATACATTTTCCCGGGCGGCTACGTTCCGGCGCTGTCCGAAGTCACGCCGGTGGTCGAGCGCCAGCGGCTGTGGATCACCGATATCGAGATCCTGCGGCTGCATTACGCGCGGACGCTGCGGGCGTGGCGGCACCGGTTCGAGCGCAATCGCGACCGCATCCGCGCGATCTACGACGAGCGCTTCTGCCGGATGTGGGAAATGTACCTGATCGGCTCCGAGCTCGCGTTCCGGCGCGGCGGTCTGCTGGTCTTTCAGATGCAGCTGGCCAAAGCGGTCGATGCGGTGCCGCTGACCCGCGACTACATGCTCGATTGGGAACGCGAGCACAGCGCCGCCCAACACAATGCCGCTGCCGATCGCGCCGCCGCCGCTCAAGACGCCGCCGCCGACCGCGCCGCCTGACCACCCCTGTCTCGCACCTACCGCCGCCTGCGCTCACCCGCGCCTGCACCCACCCCCGCCTTGCACAGCGTGTGGATTTTATTGCCGGCCCGGCTGGCGGTCCGGCGATGGTAGCCTCGCGCATGGAAACGACCAGCCTCTCCCGGCTAACGCCGCTGCGCGACGCCGGCGCCGGTCTCGATCCCGCGACGATCCGCACGCCCCCCTTCAATACCGAGGCCGAGCAGGCGCTGCTCGGCGCCATCCTGATCAACAACGCGGCCTATGCGCGGGTCTCGGAGTTTCTGCTCGCCGAGCATTTTGGCAACGCCGTGCACGCCCGCATCTTTGCCGCGATCGGCAAGCTGATCGAGCGCGGCCAGATCGCCAACCCGGTCACCCTGAAAAACCTGTTCGACCAGGACGGGGCGCTGGCCGAGATCGGCGGCGCGCAATACCTGGTGCAGCTGGTCAGTGGCGCCGTCACTATAATCAACGCCGAGGATTACGGGCGGGCGATCCACGACCTCTATCTGCGCCGCCAGCTGATTGCGCTCGGCGAGGACGTCGTCAACGACGCCTTCCGCCACGATCTTGACGATCTGGCGACCGAGCAGATAGAGCGGGCCGAAAAAAAGCTGTTTGATCTCGCGACCTCGGGCCAGAGCGAGGGCGGCTTTCGCGTCTTCAGCGTGCCGCTCACCAGCGCCATCAACATGGCCGAGGCGGCGTTCAAGCGCAGCGGCAAGACGGTCGGCGTGGCCACCGGCTTTGTCGATCTCGACCAGAAGCTCGGCGGGCTGCACCCTTCCGACCTGGTGATCCTGGGCGGCCGGCCATCGATGGGGAAGTCGGCGCTCGCCACCAACATCGCCTTCAATGCGGCCAAGGCGTACCGCGCGGCGCGGACCGCCGACGGCCGCGTCGTCGCCGAGGACGGCGCCGTGGTCGGGTTCTTCTCGCTGGAAATGTCGGCTGAGCAGCTGGCCACTCGCATTCTGGGCGAGGAATCGGGGATTTCTTCGGACCGCATCCGTCGCGGCGATGTCAGCCGCGAGGATTTCGACCGTTTCGTGCAGGCGAGCCATCACCTCCAGGCGCTGCCGCTGTTTATCGACGACACCCCGGCGCTCAGCGTTTCGGCATTGCGCACCCGGGCGCGCCGGCTGATGCGCCAGCAGGGGCTCGGGCTGATCGTCGTCGACTATCTGCAGCTGATGCGCCCGTCGGTCCAGGTGCGCAGCCTGGAAAACCGGGTGCAGGAGATTTCCGACATTACCCGCGGGCTGAAGGCGGTGGCCAAGGAGCTCGATGTTCCGGTGCTGGCGCTGGCGCAATTGTCGCGTGCGGTCGAGCAGCGCGAGGACAAGCGGCCGATGCTCGCCGACCTGCGCGAATCGGGCTCGATCGAGCAGGACGCCGATGTGGTCATGTTCATCTTCCGCGAAGAATACTATCTATCTCGGGGAGAGCCGCTGCGCCGAGCCGATGAAAGCGACGAGAAGTACAATGACCGCTTTAGCCGCTGGCACGCCCGGTTTGAAGAGGTCTACGGCACCGGCGAGGTCATCATCGCCAAGCAGCGGCACGGGCCGATCGGCACGATCAAGCTGCATTTCGATGCCGAGACCACCAAATTCGACAATTTCATGGGTCCAGATCATCTGCCGGCCGGTGTCTGATCGATCGGCGCCATCGATCGGAGCCTGGGCTTGATCGAAGCTTGGGCTTGCGGCCAGTGAGCCTGGGGATGCGCCATCTTGTCGCCCGGGTTCGCGGCGGCGCCGCGGCGAGCGCGGTGTTCGCGGCCCTCGACGATCGCGCGGGCGATGATCGCGCCGGGGCGGTCTCTGCGTTCGAGGCCGGGTCCGAGGAGTGGCGGGTCGAAGCCTATGCGAAATCTCCGATGCTGAGCCCGGATCTGTCGGCGCGGCTGGCGCTGGCGGCTGCCGCTGGCGGCGGGGCGCTGGTCGAGATCAGCGAGCAGCGATTGCCTGACCGCGACTGGCTGAAGGAAAACCAGCTGGCCTTTCCGCCGCTGCGGGTCGGCCGCTTTTTTGTCTATGGCTCGCATTTCGAGGGCAAGGTGCCGGCCGGGGCGATCGGCATTGCGCTTGATGCCGCGACCGCGTTCGGCACCGGCGAGCACCCCTCGACCCAGGGCTGCCTCTTGGCGCTCGAGCTGTTGGCGCGCCGCGGCCATATCGCCGCCCCGCTCGATATCGGGGCCGGAACCGCGATCCTGTCCATCGCCGCGGCCAAGCTGCTGCGACGGCGGGTGCGGGCGAGCGACATCGATCCAGGCTCGGTCGCGGTCGCCCGGCGCAATGTCGCGCGCAACGGCCTCGCCGGCCTGGTGCGGGTCGGCCAAGCCCCCGGTTATCGCGGCCGCGGGTTGCGACGCCGGCGCCATGATCTGGTTCTGTCGAATATCCTGGCACGGCCGCTGGCGCTGCTCGCCGCCGATCTCGCGCGAACCCTGGCGCCCGGCGGGCACGCGGTGCTGTCGGGGCTGCTGCGCCGCCAGGAGCCGATCGTGCTGGCGCCGCATCGCGCGCTGGGCATCGCGCTCGAGCGCCGCATCGTCCTCGACGGATGGTCGAGCCTAGTCGTGCGAGCACGGCCCTCGCACACGAAAATGGGGGCCGCAGCCCCCATCTATCGGTCAGGTTGGAGATCGGCCTTAGCCGAGCGGCCGCTCAGGCGGCTTGTCGCCGGCCCATCGCCGCGGACTGGCGCGAAGCAGAAGCCGGCGCCGATTGTGCCGCCTTTCGATCGGCGGCCAGGATCGCCCGGATTTCCGAGCGGCGGATACCGATATCGGCCAGCGCGCGATCGTCGAGCGCCATCAGCTCCTCATAGGCGCGCTGCTGGCGCCGCCAATCGGACAGGGCCTTTCCGGCCGTGGTAAAGAGGTTCACAAGGGACATGCGGGCACTCCCGTCAAGGTTATGGTGCGTTGCACAAGATTTGGTGCTGCGATGCGGCGAAATCAGCGGAATTGTTGCATTTCAGCCATGTGCATGTGTCGGGGCGGCGCGCGCCGCGCGCAAAGGAGCGGTTGATGAAGTCTGATGGATCATGGCCCGAGGCCGCCGAGCTCGAGCGGCTGCTGCGCCGGGCGGGGTCGGCCTATGACCCGCAGAGCCTTGAGGGGCTGATCGCCGGCGTACTCGGCGCTCCGGCCGAGATCGGCACGAGCTGGCACCGGCTGGTCGCCGACCCGGTGCCGCCGGAATTGGCCGATGCGCTCGAAGAGCTGCGCCGCGAGAAGGCGGCCAGCTGTTCCGACGGGCTCGCGCGCGATGATTTCGTGCGATTGCCGCACCAGGAACGTCTCGCCCGCCTGCGCCGCGAGCTTTCGGCCCGCGGGCTCGACGGGCTTGTTGTGCCGCGTTCCGATGAGCACCAGGGCGAATACGTGCCGCCGCGCGGCCAGCGGCTGGCCTGGCTGACCGGCTTTACCGGATCGGCCGGGCTGGCGGTGGTGCTGGGCGCGCGCGCCGCGCTCTTTGTCGATGGCCGCTATACCTTGCAGGCGGCGCAGCAGGTCGATGGCGATCTGTTTGAGATCCATCATCTGATCGAGGAGCCGCCGGCGCGCTGGATCGGCGCCGCGCTCAAAGCGGGCATGGTGCTTGGCTACGACCCGTGGCTGCACACCCCGCACGAGGTCGAGCGCTTTCGTGCCGCGGCCGAAAAGGTGGGCGCGAGCCTGCGCGCGGTCGCCGACAACCCGCTCGACCGGGTCTGGCCCGGCCAGCCGGCCGCACCCTTGGCCCCGGTGGTGCCGCATGCCGAGGAATTTGCCGGCGAGAGTGCTTCGTCGAAGCGTGCCCGGCTCGCCCGCGCCCTCGCCGAGGAAGGGGTCGCCGCGGCGGTGCTGACGATGCCCGAATCGATCGCCTGGCTGCTAAACATCCGCGGCGGCGACGTGCCGCACACGCCGTTGCCGCTGTCCTTCGCCATTCTGCGCGACGACGCCACGGTCACCCTGTTCATCGACGCTCGCAAGCTCGTCCCTGGTCTCGACCGCCACCTCGGCAATGCGGTGACGGTGGCCGCACCCGATCAATTGGGGCCGGCGCTCGACGCGCTCGCCGGCGAAGGCGGCCGGGTGCAGGCCGATCCGGCGAGCGCCGCCGCGTGGATTTTCGACCGGCTCGAATTGGCCGGGGCCAAGCTCCACCGCGCCGCCGATCCGTGCACCTTGCCCAAGGCATGCAAAAATCCGGTCGAGATCGACGGCACCCGCGCGGCGCATCGCCGCGACGGCGCGGCCTTGATCCGGTTTCTGGCCTGGCTCGCGCATGAGGCGCCAAAAGGCGGGCTCTCCGAGATCGCCTCCAGCGACCGGCTCGAAGACTTCCGCCGCGAGGGCCGGTATTTCCGCGATCTGAGCTTTCCGACGATCTCCGGCGCCGGGTCGAACGGCGCCATCGTCCATTACCGGGCGATGCCGGAGACCGAAAAGCGGCTCGAGCCCGGCACCCTCTACTTGCTCAATTCGGGAGCGCAATACCTCGACGGCACCACCGATGTGACGCGCACGGTGGCGATCGGCGAACCCTCGGCCGAGATGCGCGATCGGTTCACTCGCGTGCTCAAGGGCCACATCGCGCTCGCCCTGGCGCGCTTCCCCAAGGGCACGACCGGGACCCAGCTCGACAGCTTCGCCCGGCGCGGGCTGTGGCAGGCCGGGCTCGATTACGACCACGGCACCGGGCACGGCGTCGGCAGCTATCTTGGCGTGCACGAGGGGCCGCAACGCATCTCCAAGGCGCCGAGCGCCCAGCCGCTATTGCCCGGCATGATCGTCTCCAACGAGCCCGGCTATTACAAGACCGGCGCCTACGGCATCCGCATCGAAAATCTTGGTGCTGGTGCAGCCCTCGGACGGCGCGGCCGAGCGCGAGATGCTGGGTTTCGAGACCCTGACCCTGGCGCCGATCGACCGCAGCCTGGTCGACCCCTCGCTGCTCGACGCGCGACGAGATCGCCTGGCTCGACGAATATCACGCCCAGGTCCGCGAGACCTTGACCCCGCTGGTCGATCCCGACACCGCCGCCTGGCTGGCGCAAGCCACTCGGCCGATCGGGGTTGCCCCTCCTCACCCTTCCACTTTGCCGGTCTCTCGCTCGCCCGGAGAGGCGCAGTTCGAGGGCCGGGGTGAGGGGCTTTCACGCTCCTTCGGCTTGGCGGCGCGCCGTTTGCGCTGCTTCCCAATTGCGTCCGTCAAAGAAACTGGCTCGGCCGCAGGCGCGCCGGGTCGATGCCGTCGAGGCAGCGGGCATTGACGCTGATCTTGTCCGGGTCGGACCGCGGCACATAAAACGGATGCATCCCGCAATGCCGGCAAAAGGTGTGCCGGGCCGTGTTGGTGTTGAACTGGTAGGTCGCCAGCTCCTCGCCGCCCTGGATCAGCTCGAAATCCTCGGGCGGCACGATCAGGTGCAGAATTCCTTTTTTGGTGCAGACCGAACAGTTGCATTCCAAGAGGCTCGACAGATCGGCACGAACGCGAAACCGCACCCGGCCGCAATGACAACTGCCCTGATAGCCCTTGAGCATTGCTCTCTCCGGATTATTCCCGATCGATCATGCATCCAGCCTATCACTATCGTCCGGGCGGCGCGTCCCCTATTGCGAGCCGGTCGCGGGGTGGGGCCAATGGAGCGGCGAGGCGGCGGATGGCCTTATTGTCGGACGGTTCGCGGGGTCATGGCGCCGTCGGCTGCGCCGGCAGCGCGTTCTTATCGGTGCGCGGCGCGATCGCCCAGGACGGGTCAGCCGCCAGGCCAATGCCGGTGCCCTCGGGCGCGGTGGCGCCGCTGATCACCTGGTAGACATTCGTCTGCATCCAGGCCTCGGCTTGGGTGGCGCCGGGCGCCCCCTCATCGACCAGCATGCGAGAGTGCGGCCAGCGCATAGGCGTTGTAGCCTTGGGCGTAGAGCGAGGCGCGGAATTGCTGCGGCAACGGCCCCTGGGTCGAGCCGCCGGTGTAGTTGACGCCGGTTAGCCACGGCGTCGCCAAGCTGGCGATCAGGGCCGGGAAGCTGGTGATCTGCCCGGTGGTCAGCATGGTCGGCAGGGTGTAGGCGGCGATCAGGGTCGGGTCGGGGCCGTTGATCAGGCCGGTCAGGTAGGCGCCGCTGTAGAGCGCCAGCGGCTTCGCGGCAAAGCCCAGCTCGGCGGCGCGGCCGACCGCATAGGCCACGTACCAGTTCATATAGTTTGCGGTGTACGCGGTTCCGTTGGTGCTCGCTAGCTGGGCTTCGAAGTTGTTCGGCGAGACGTTCGGCAGCGAGGCGGCCCACTGACCCAGCGCCGGGGCCGGCGGCGGGTGGCCGAAATTGGTTTGGCTCTCAGGGTCGCCATAGCCCTGCGCCCATTGGTACTCGGCCGTGCCGCTCAAGGCCGGGTCACTGACGCCCATTGCCCCTTCCCAGGCGGCGATGTCCGATTGCGTCAATGCCACCAGGTAGGGCTTGAACGGGTCGTTGTCCGGGGCCGCGAAGGCCGCCTCCGCCCGGCTGCGCAGCATCCAGCCGGCGCCGCGCAGCTCGTTGTCGGCCATGCCGCCGGTTGGGCCGCGGTTTCCCTGCCACGAGGCGAACTGGTCATAGGCCGCCCAATTCTCCATCTCAGTCAGGTAGAACGGGTCGCCGGTCAGCACATAGGGGATAAAGAACGGGCTTGGCTCGTGCGAGCTGGCGTAGTTCCAGCCATTGCACGCGGTCCAGATGCCGGGGGTCAAGCAAACACCGCTGCCGACCCGCTGCACAGCGGAGGTCGTGCCGGAGGCAGAGCCAAGGAAAGTCGCTTCGCCACCACCTTCCAAGCCGTTCGGCCCAAGCGCGCCCCGGTCGGCCTGCGAGATCGGCAGGCCGAGCCCGGTGCTGCTGCCGGCCGGGTCGGTGCGGTTGAGCCGGTAGCCGGTGCCGCTCTCGCGCAGATTGACCGGCCACGCGGCGGCCAGGTCGGCGTTGCCGAGCGCGGTCTGGCGCAGCCGCCAGTCGCCGCCATAGAGCCAGGCCGCGTCCCAGCTGGGCTCGGGGCCGATGTCGGGGCGCGGCCCGGTCGAGGCCATCCCAGGGTTCCAGGCGCCGGAGCCGCCAATGTCGTGGTTGGTGTTGGCCCACCAGTTCGCGTAATCGCTGGCGAGCGTCGCCTCGCTGAGGGTCAGCGAGGGGTCGTAGTTCGGGACCCAGCGCGTGCTCTCCAGATAAGCCAGGTTGTTGTCGATGTCGACTTGCGCCGGCGGCGTGCCGGAGCCTGCCCCGGACCCCGATCCGGGGAGCCAGAAGCTCTTGCTCCAGGTCTCCATCGCGGCGTGCGTGAAGCCGGGCAGGCTCTCCTCGGTCGCCGGGCTGCTCTGGCCGCCGGTGATCGTCAGGTCGTAATGCAGGTCCTCGAGCTCGGTCGAGAGGTCATTCTCGCCGATCGCCCGCACAAAGACCTGGTGCGTCTGCGGCCAGAACGTCGCCTCGAAGCGCGGCCGGAACGGGTGAAAGCCGTCGCCAAGGCCAAGGTCGTACCTGCGCGCGGCCGTGTCGTCGGCGAGGATGATGGTCTGCGCCACCGGGCCGCTGGTCCACAGCTTGTAGTCGCCGTTTTGCAGCATCGTGCGGGCGTCGGCGGTGGCTGAGCCGCCAGGCCCCGCAGCTTGCAGGGTCGCCCCGGCCGCCTGGGTCAGCGCCATGAACGCCGCAAGATCGGTGCCGGAGGTCGGCGCCGAGGCGTAGCCCACCGCGCCGGCCGCGGATGCGAAGCCGTTGTTGGCGACGCCCCGCTTGATCGCGACCCAGGTGACCGTCGCGCCGGCGCAGGCCGAGAGCGGCGTGGTGAGTGTCGCCGCGACCTGCGCCCACGTCGTGTCGGCGCTGAAATTCAGCCCCTCCAGATCGCAGGCATGGCCGTTGATGGTGATCTTCAACCCACCGTTGGTGACCGCCTGCATCGCCGGGATGGTGCCGTTTGTGCCGGGCCACACACCGCTGTTGACCTGCCCAAGCACCGGGGGTGCGACCAGGGTCATCGCCGCGTCGAAATTGTAGCTGGCATCGAGCATCTGCGCCGCGGTCAAGGGGGTGTTGCTGCAGATGCCCGGCGCAAAGCTCAGCTGCACCGCGCCGCCCGCCGGGATGCTGGGCAGCACCACGGCCACGACCGCGAAGGAGGCCGAGCCGTCGGGATAACGGTTCTTGACATCGGCCTGGGTCGGCAACGCCGTCCGGTTCGCCGCGACCACCGGGCACCGCCCCGACGGGATCGCCCCCGCGAGAAACGGCCGGCCAAATTGCAATGGGTAATTGATTTCGCCCGAGCCGCTCGCATCAGCGACGGTCATCGTGTTTTGCGGGCCGGCGGCGGCGATCTCGACCGTCAGGGCGCTCGAGGCGGTCGCGGCGCGCGCCGGAGCGATGCCGATGCTGAGATCGACGGAGTTCGACCCGGCAGCCGCAGCACCACCGTACAACAGGGCGGCCAGTGCCCACAGAAAACGCTTCATCAGGGAGCCTCGCGCGATAAAGGGGGTTCACCACGGGGGTCCGGAGAAGGAAGGCAAAAAAGGAATTTCCTCAGCGCGCGCCGCGTGCAAAAGCTCCCCTCTTGCTTTTCTCGCCTTCCTCCGTGGCTCTGTGGTGAATTTTTTAGGGTGCTTTACGGCTGCGATGCGGTAGTGGCGGCGGTCCGCGTCGCTCCGCAACCGACGGAGGCGATGCGAGTGACATGGGCGGCGGCGCGACGATGCTGGTCAAGGTGCCGGACACCGAGGCCGCTCGCGAGCAACCGGCGCCGAAACGGGCTCTGGGCGCCTAGAGGAACGGCGGAGACTACGCATGGAGATCTCCTTGACAGCGTGATCGAGAGCCGATAGCCGCGTCGAGCGTCGAGCGTCGAGCGTCGAGCGTCGAGCGTCGAGCGTCGAGCGTCGAGCGTCGAGCGTCGAGCGGAGCAGAGATGATTCTCAGCCGGGCGGCTCGCCCCCTTCGCGAAAAGAGCAAAATATTGCTGCACGCGTGGCAAGCCACTAGGATCAATCGATGGCCTGAGCGTCCGACGACAGTCGCCACACAGCGCGCTTCGGGTGTCGCTCCGACGCTGCGGCGGTTCTCGACCGCGACGGAGCGCTAAAAGCTCCTTGTCACATTGGCATTTTTATAGCGCGACAATGCGAATTTGTCAACCAATGCTTTTGCGACGCCTTCTTGACGCTATTTTGCCGTGACAACCGCACCGGGCGGCGGCAACACTTCGGTATGGACGCGAGCTGCGGCCTCGGATGGCGCATTGGGAAAAATGATCATCATATGTCGAATGGGAATTTCCCGACCGTTCGCGATCGGATCTCGCCGGCGAAAGACGCTGGGCCTGCTTCGTGGTGCGGGCGGGGAGACTTGAACTCCCACGTCCTTTCGGGACAACAGATTTTGAGTCTGCCGCGTCTGCCATTCCGCCACGCCCGCGCGCCGGCCCGCGACTATAACCGCGCCGCGCGGCGGGTCAACGCCACATCGCGGCGGGGCTCGGCCAAGGAATGCCGATGAGCGCCGGCGATGGCTACGGCTGAAGGCCATCGGATAGGGCGGACCCGTGCAATGAGGGCGAGAAGGGCTGAGCGGCGCCGCCGGTGGGCGTTTTGGCCGATCGCGGCGTTGTTGGCCGGAATTGGGTTGGGCTGGCCCACCGGCGCGTTCGCGTTGGCGACGGGGTGGGTCGGCGACAATCATGCCGCGGCCCGGCTGATCACAGCGGTCGATGCGGCCGGGTCGGCGCCGAGGGTCGAGGCCGGCGTCGAGATCAGGCTGGCGCCGGGCTGGCATGCCTATTGGCGCTCGCCGGGCGACGCCGGCATCCCGCCCAGCATCGATTGGGCGGGCTCGGACAATCTGGCGCGGGCGCGGATCTTCTGGCCGGCGCCGCAGCGGTATTCGCTGCAAGGCTTCGAGACCGCGGGGTACCAGGATCACGTCGTCTTGCCGGTCCGGCTGACACTGTTGCGGCCGGGTCGGCCGCTCGTGCTCCACGCTGCGATCGACTATGCCGCCTGCGCGCAGATCTGCGTTCCCTATTCGGCAAAGCTCGTGCTGAACCTGCCGGCAGGCGCCGCCTCGCCCTCGCCGCAGGCGGGGCTGATCGCCGCCGCGCATGCCCGGGTCCCGCAAAGCCTCGCCGCGGCCGGGGTCGAGCTGATCTCGGCCGATGCCGGGGGCATTGGGCAAAAGGCCTCGCTGGTCGTGCGGCTGCGCTCGAACGGCGCGGCGTTTCACTCCCCCGACCTGTTTGTCGAGGGCCTGACCAACGGCTCGCCGGGCCGCCCCGAGGTGGAGCTGTCGCGGTCCGGTCATGTCGCACGTTTGGCGGTTCCGATCCGCGACGCGGGCGCCTCCGGCATTGCCGGCAAAAAGCTGACCTTGACCTTGGTCGATGGCGCCCGGGCCGCCGAATTCGTCGCCGCACCGCTGCCGGGGCCGCCGCCGCCGGCCACGGCCGCGCTGCTGCCGATCCTGGCTGTCGCGCTATTGGGCGGGCTCATTTTGAACGCGATGCCGTGCGTGCTGCCGGTGCTGTCGCTGAAGCTGTTGTCGCTGGCGAGCCAGGCGGGGGCCGATCGCCGGCGGGTGCGGATCGGGCTGGTCATGACCGCGTTCGGCGTGCTCGCCTCGTTTGCGCTGATCGCGGCTGCGCTGATCGCGGCGCGGGCGTCCGGAGCGGCAATCGGCTGGGGCATGCAATTTCAGTGGCCGTGGTTCATCGCGGCGATGGCGGCGCTGACGACCTTGTTCGCGGCGAGCCTATGGGGATGGCTGCCGATCGGCCTGCCACGGCTCGCCTATGACGCCGCCGCGGCGAGCCGCAGCCGCCGGCCTTACGCCGACGCGTTCCTGACCGGGGCCTTTGCCACTTTGCTCGCGACGCCATGCTCGGCGCCGTTTGTCGGCACCGCAGTCGGGTTTGCGCTGGTCCAGGGGCCGCGCCTGATCATGCTGATCTTTGCCGCGCTCGGGCTGGGCTTTGCTGCACCCTATCTCGCGGTTGCCGCGTTTCCGCGGCTGGTTCGGCTGCTGCCCCGGCCGGGGCGTTGGATGGACTGGCTGCGCGCGGTGCTGGGCCTGGCGCTGCTCGGGACGGCGGCGTGGCTGATCTTTGTGCTGATGGCGCTGTCTGGCGGGCGCGTGGCGGCCGGGACCGGGGTCGCGCTCGCGATCGTGCTGGTGCTGCTGGCATTCAAGAACCGGCGCGAGTTGCCGGCGCTCGCCATGCGGCTGGCTTCGGCCTCGACGGCGGCGCTGCTGGCCGCCGCGGTGCTGTGGCCGGCCTTTGCCGGGGTCAGCCTGACCGGCGAGGCGGAGCAAACCGGGCGCTGGCGGGCTTTCGATCTGGCCGCGGTCCACCGGCTGGTGGGCGAGGACAAAACCGTCTTTGTCGATGTGAGCGCCGCCTGGTGCCTGACCTGCAAGGTCAATGAAGCCGCGGTGCTCGACCGCGCGCCGGTGGCGTCCCGGCTGTTCGGCCCGGGAGTGGTGGCGATGCGCGGCGACTGGACGCGCCCCAACCCGGCCCTGACCCGCTACCTGCAGAGCTTTGGCCGCTACGGCATCCCGTTCAACGCAGTCTATGGCCCTGGCCGGCCGGACGGTGAAGTTCTGCCCGAGCTGTTAACGTCCGCCGCGGTGGAACGAGCGCTCGATCGTGCTTCCGCTGGCATGGCCGCATCGCGATAATAGCGGCGCCGCGGCTGGGCAAAAGCAAAGGCAACTTGCCACGGCGCTGCAAGCTTGGCGGGTGGCCCCTCGGTTGATCCTGCGGCGAGCCAATGAACAAGCGACTGGGCGAGAGCGACCGCGTGACCGACGAGAGGCGAACGTCAGCGCTGCTCGGGCTGATCATCGTGCTGGCATTGGCGATTGCCGGCGTCATCCTGATCCGCGATCTTGGCCAGGAATCGCGCCTCGAAGACTGCCTGATGTCGGGCCGGACAAATTGCGCCCCGATCGAGCTGCCGCCGCGCCCCTATCAGTAGTCTCGCTCGCTGTTGACCGAGCCGTTACGACCGGCGGCGAAGTGCCGTCACCTCGATTTCGATTTTCATGCGGGGATCGACGAGACCGCAGACGAGCGCGGTCGCCGCCGGGCGGATCGCGCCAAAGGCTTCGCCCAGGACCGGGACCACGCGAGGCCAATCGGCCATGTCGGGGAGGTAGTAGCGCACCCGCACGACATCGCCGAGGCCGGCGCCGGCTTCGCCCAGCGCCGCCGCGATATTGCGCAACGCCTGCCGCGCCTGCTCGGCGGGGTCGGCGGCGATTGTCATCTGCGCGTAGTCGAACCCGGTGGTGCCGGCGACAAAGACCCAGTCGCCCTCCACCACCGCTCGGCTGTACCCGGCCGCCGCCTCAAACGGCGAGCCCGACGAAATCAGCCGGCGCATGTCACGCGGTCTCGGTGAAGATTTCGCGGCCGATCAGCATGCGGCGGATCTCCGAGGTGCCGGCGCCGATCTCGTAGAGCTTGGCGTCGCGCAGCAAGCGGCCGGCCGGAAATTCGTTGATGTAGCCGTTGCCGCCCAAAATTTGCACCGCGTCGAGCGCGATCGCCGTCGCCTTCTCGGCGGCGTAGAGGATCGCGCCGGCGGCGTCCTTGCGCGTCGTCTGGCCACGGTCGCAGGCCCGCGCCACCGCGTAGACGTAGGATTTGCAGGCGTTCATCCCGGTGTACATATCGGCGATCTTGGCCTGGATCAGCTGGAACTCGCCGATCGGCTGTCCGAACTGCCGGCGGTCGTGGATATAGGGGATCACGAGGTCGAGGCAGGCCTGCATGATGCCGAGCGGGCCGGCGGCCAGCACCGTTCGCTCGTAATCGAGCCCGCTCATCAGCACGTGCACGCCTTCGCCCTCGGCGCCCAGAACATTCTCCTGCGGCACCTCGCAATCCTCGAACACCAGCTCCGAGGTCGGCGAGCCGCGCATGCCGAGCTTGTCGAGCTTTTGAGCCGGGCGGAACCCCTTAAAGCCCTTCTCAATCAGAAACGCGGTGATGCCGCGCGCGCCAGCCTCGGGCCGGGTCTTGGCGTAGACAACCAAGGTGTCGGCGACATGGCCGTTGGTGATCCACAGCTTGGTGCCGTTGAGCAGGTAATGGTCGCCCCTTCTGTCGGCGCGCAGCCGCATCGAAACGACATCGGAGCCGGCCTCGGGCTCGCTCATCGCCAACGCGCCAACATGCTCGCCCGAGATCAGCTTGGGCAGATACTTGCGCTTTTGCGCCTCGCTGCCGTTGCGGCGGATCTGGTTGACGCAAAGGTTTGAATGCGCGCCATAGGATAAACCGACCGAGGCCGAGGCGCGGCTCACCTCCTCCATCGCCACGCAATGGGCAAGATAGCCCATGCCGGCGCCGCCATATTCCTCCTCGACGGTAATCCCGAAGAGGCCGAGGGCGCCCATCCGCGGCCACAGCTCGGCCGGAAAGCGGTCGGCGCGGTCGATCTCGGCGGCGAGCGGCGCCACCTCGCCCTCCGCAAAAGCGCGCACGCTTGCGCGCAGCATGTCGATCTCCGGGCCGAGGTCGAAATCTAATGAGGCGAGCCGGGTATTGTGCATCGATCGCGGCTCCGGATCGCGACGGCGAAGCCCGGTCAGGCGGCGCCCGGCGTGGAGGCGGTTGTCCAATTGACGTCGGGTAGTGCTACCCCGATCATCGTATCGCGGGTGACGATCGAGGCGAGCCGCTCCTCGCTCCATGCTTCGGTGCCGGCGGGGCGCATCGGCAGCACGATATACCGCGTCTTCTGGTTCGAGTCGTGAACCCGCACCTCGACATCGGGCGGGATGATCGTGCCGAACTCGGCCAGCACCTGGCGCGGCCAGCGCACCACGCGGCGGCGGTAGGTCGGCCGCTCATACCAGGCGGGCGACATCCCGAGCAGCGGGCGCGGGTAGCACGAGCACAGGGTGCAGACGATCACATTGTGGATCTTTGGCGTATTCTCGCAGGCGATCAGATAGGTGTAATCGCTCGGCGTGCCGGTGCCGGTCGGCTGCATCCAGTCGATGCCCAATTCCTTGCAGGCGACGACGCCGTCCTGGAGCAGGCGCTCCTTGAATTGCGGATCGACCCAGGCCCGCGCCACGACGCGGGCGCCCGCGCTCGGGCCGACATTATCGACATTGTCGTACCATTCGAGGAAGCGGCGGTGGTCCTCGGCCGAAAACAGCCCCTTGGCGATCGCCAGCTCGCGGATGGCGGTTTCGAGGATGGTGAATTCGACGGCTTCGTGCTGCTCGATTGGAGCAGGAGCATGGGTGTGGGTGTGGCCGTCTGCGTGCTGATGTGACGTTTCCATCGCGTGCTTCCCCTGTTGCAGGGCGTCCCGTCAGCCTGGCGGGTTCACGGCCGGCGCAGCCGCGGCCGGTTCGAGCCAGCGTTCGGAGAATTCAGTTTCGAGCGTGTCGATCGGGGCTCCGCCGTAGTCGGGCCATAGCTCGGACTGATAGAAGCGGACCATGTAAAAGGGTTCGCGCCGCCCTTCGTAGCGGCCCCATGCCTCGTCCTCGGGAATGACCCATTCGGGGCGCAGCGCCACGACGACCCCGCTGTGGCCGCGGGTGTAGCCTTGGGTGCGGGTGTGAAAGATTGCCGGGATGTCGCGCACCGTGACCCGGTCGCCGACCTGGAATTTGCTCATGCCGCCCCCTCCTGACGGGCGCGCACCTCTTCCATCTTGGCCAGCAGCTCGTCGGGCGTGATCAGCCCCTTGTCGAACAGCATCTTGGCGGCGGCGAGCAGCCATCGCGCATAATAGGGCGTGGCGAAATAGAGGGTCTCGCCGAGGTCGTTCTCCCGTCGGCGCCGCTCCTCGCTGACCCAATGGCCGCGCCAAGCCAGGCATTCCGCGGTGCAATGCGTGTTCTTTTCCCAGATCGCCGGCTTGTGCAGCGACTTGTCGATCGGCCCATCGGGCTGCCCGCCGACATCATGCACCACGTGCAGCAGCGCCTCGGCGCGGCTCTGCGAAATCGTCAGCGGCAAATCCGCGGCGCGATACCCCGCCGGCGCATGGGCCCTGACCTCCGCCAAGAGCGCCGCATAGGTGCTCGACACGTCCGTGGCCATCAGCACCTCGCTTCAACTCAATCCAGGGATTGATGGATTACCGCAGACTTGCGGGGCGGCCAAAAGCACATCCATTGCCCGGATCAGCCCGAAGCGGCCGCACGGCGGATGTTGGCGCTCTGCTCGGGCAGGCCGGTTTCCTCGTAGCACACACGCGCCAGGGTGGCGACGCCGGCGCGGATCTCGTCCTTTGACGGCAAGGCGAAACAGAGCCGCAGATGCGATTTGGTCGCGACCGGGTTGCACGACCATTCGGGGCCGGGATTGAAGACCAGCCCCTCCTTGGCGGCGGGGGCGACGAGCCGGGTCACATCGACCCGGTCGGGGAGCTTGATCCACAAGAAGATGCCGCCCTTTGGCCGCCACATCTTTTCGACCGTGGTGCCAAACTCGCGTTCGAGCGCGTCCACCATGGTGTCGAGCTTTTCTTTTAAGATCCCGGTCAACTCGCCGACATGCTCGGTGAAATGACGCGAGAAATATTCGGCGACGACCATCTGCTCGAGGGCGCCGGTGCCGCTGTCGGTCTCGCGCTTGCAGCCGACGAGCCGGCTCATCACCTCCCAATCGGCGACGACGTAGCCGAGCCGCAAGGCGGGCGACAAGGTCTTCGAAAACGAGCCGACATGGATCACCTGGCTCGGGTCGAGCGAATAGATCGCCGGCGGCGCGCCGTCGCGCCAGGTCAAATCGGCGTAGCACTCGTCCTCGAAAATCGGGACACCGTGCTTGCGGGCGAGGTCGAGCAGCGCGTGCCGGCGCTCCAATGGCAGGATCGAGCCGGTCGGGTTCTGCACGGTCGGGATCGTGTAAATGTATTTGGGCACGGTCCCCTTGCGCTTCAGCTCGTCGAGGATGCGATCGAGCGCGTCGATCTTCAGCCCGTCATCGTCGAGCGGCGCGCCGACGACATTGACGCCCTGCCGCTGCACCTTGGTCAAGGCGCCGCCATAAGTGAATTCTTCGAGGATCACCGTGTCGCCGCGTTCGAGCAGCACGCGGTTGACCAAATCGAGGCCCTGGCCGGAGCCCGAGGTGATCAGCACCTCGTCGGGCGAGCATTGGATGCCGCGGCCCTTGACCTTGCCAACGACGAATTCGCGGATGGCGCGGAAGCCCTGCGGCCCGTGCGGGTTGTAGAGCGCCAGATCGGCCCCCTCGCGCCGCAAGACCGCCTCGGCCGCCGCCGCCAATGCCGCCGCCGGCACATGCTCGGGGTCGTTGTGGCCGCCGATGAAATTGTACTTCGGAAACCCAGTCCAGCGCGGCGCCGCCGGCGGCAGGTCTTTGGCTAGGAGGTGGCTGTAGGCGAAACCGGTGGCGGCCATTGTCATTCGTCCTCTTAAGCGCAGACGCTCTGACCGTCATCACTGGGCTCGTCCCGGTGATCCACGTCTCCCCGGCGCCGGCGTCGGGGAGACGTGGATGGCCGGAACAGGTCCGGCCATGACGGATATAAAGGGGAGCTGCCCTATGTCAGCGCGCGCCCTGGGCGTATTTGCCCGAGAGCTGCGGGGTGATGTCGGGGTAGGCGCCGGCGGTCTTCTGCGCCGCCGCCTCATGCATCTGCAGCCGGGTGCGCCGCTCCCATTTGCGGCCGAGCTCGTCCTTGACGTTAAAGGCGAGCTTGCCCACGCCCTCGATCTCGAGCTCGATCTTGTCGCCGTCCATGAACGGGTTGAGCCCGCGGTGGTTGGTGCCGGTGGCGACGATGTCGCCTGGCTCCAGGGCATGGATCGAGCTCAGCCACTCGATGCAGCGCGGGATTTTGTGCGCCATGTCGCTGGTGTTGAAGTTCTGCATCAAGGTGCCGTTGTTGGAAAGCCGGATCTGCAATTTCTGCGGGTCCGGGATCTCGTCCTTGGTCACGATGCAGGGTCCGATCGGCGCGAAGGTGTCGCGCGACTTCATCGCGAAAAATCCGGGGGCCGGCAGCCCTCGCGCCGAGCCGTCGATAAAGCATGTGTAGCCGAAGATATAGTCCATCGCGTCGGCGGCCTTGACGTTGCTCGCCCGCTTGCCGATCACCAGCGCCAATTCGGCCTCGCCCTCAAAGATCGTCCCCGGCGCGTCGGGCAATACCATCGTGTCGCCCGGCCCGCAGATGGCGTTCGCGGTCTTTTGGAACGCGTTGATCGGCGCCGGCGCGCTGCGGGTGCCGTCCTCCATATAGTTGACCGCCATGCAGTCGATATTGTCCGGCTTGGGCAAGGGCGGCCGCAGCCGGACCGACGACAACGGCACGCCCTTGCCGCTCGCCGCCGCGTCCTGGAGCCTGCCCTTATACTGGTCGAACCGCGCGATCAGCCCGTTGATCAGGTCGCCCGGGCCCGGTATGCGGGATGTCATGCACCACCTGCGACACGTCAACGACGTTGTCGCCCTTGACCACGCCGAGCTTCCAGTCGTCGAAATACACGAGCTTCATGTCAGCAGCCTCCCTTTATTCGACAGGGACAAAGATGCAGTTGCGGATTTTGCCGTCGAGCGCCTTTGAGAGGTGCCCCTTGCCGGTGGTGTCCTCGACCAGCACCACCTCGCCGGCGCCGATCCGGCGCGCCTCGCCGTCGCTTGCAGTGATCTGCACGCCGGCGTCGAGGTTGATGATGTATTGCCGCCGGGGTGCGGGGTGCCAGTCGAGATCATAGGTCGGCGGCACCTCGCGGAAGATGATGCCGTTGGCCGGCAGGCGCTTTGACAATTTGCCCGAGCGCGTCTCCTCGACCCATTCGATGTCGATGTCGCGCCAATGCGACTGACCGTTGGCGTCGGCATAAAGATTGTGGACCCGCACCGCACCCCTCCCTCAAAATCGGCTGATGCCGCGCATATTAGCGGCGGAGCTAACCCCGGCGCCAGCCCCTTCCCTCGACGCGCGAACCGCCCGCGACTAAAGCGGGATCACCAAGAGGGTGTCGATCTTGTCGCTGTCGAGGATGACCAGGCGCTCGATAAAGCGGTAGGGCTCGGCCGCAGACATCGATGCGGTCGAGATAGCGGCCGGTGGCAAACAGGCTCATCTCGCCATCGTGCATGATCCGGACGGCGAGAAAGTTCGAGCGCACCTCGGCGATCCCGTCCGCGATTTCGCCGATCCGGGTCGGGCCGATGATGTGGCGGTAACGGTGCGGCTCGAAGATGTTGGCGCGGCGCAATGCCAGGATGCGGTCCTGCAGCATGCCCTTCGAGGCGGCGTAGACGATACCGTGGCGATAGCCGGCCTCGTGGCTCTCTCGGCTGGTGATCAGATAGCGGCAATCCTCGACAAAGAAATCGGGCCATTCTTCGAGCCGGTCGTCGTCGATGCATTCGGCATAGGCGGCGATCAGCTCGTGAATGCCCCGCCGAATGGCTTCGGTTGCCGGCTCGGAATGGGCCATGTGCCCTCGGGAGGTTATCGTCGCCCCCGCGAAAGCGGGGGTCCAGGGCCTGCCCCTGGCTCGAACAGGGGGCCGGCGCTCGGATCTCGGCCTCCTGGGTTCCCGCTTTCGCGGGAATGACGAGGTATGGTGATGGGTTATTGATTGTGTTTGATCAGCACTGGCGAAGTCTCAATCGGCGATCATGGCGCGGTATTTTTTCCAGAAACCGCGGATCGCGGCTTCGCTTGAGCGGAAGGGTTGCGACTGAGCGTCGTAGCCGCCCATCATCACGACGCCGCTCGCCTCGTCGTTGTAGCGCAGCGCGCGCTGCACAAAGCCGCCGACGCAGCCATCCTCCATCGAGATATAGCCGGCCGCGCCGACCAGATTGCCCTGGCGCAGGCGGCGCTCGGTCATCGCCTCGTCGTCGCCGTCAAAGCCCAGATGGATCCACTCGAGCTCGGTCTTGTCGAGCCCCTTCGGATGGATCGCCCGCACCGCGATCGAATTCCTGATCTGCTGCAGGATCATGCCGGGGAAGATCGTCAGGATCTGCACCGACACCTGGTCGCCATACTCGTCGATCAACTCGACGACCGACGGGTCGGCGAGCCGCATCTCCATGTCGGAGCGCAGCCCCTCGCGCTGGTAGTCGGCGTCCTCGGCGGCGTAATCGAGCTTCGCCTGGCTGAAATGATGGCCGCCGCTGTCGTCGATATGAATGCCGCCCGGCATGCTGAGCCGGTTGATGCGGAACGTCGTCAGAAAGCTGTGCAGGATGCTGGCGTGGTAGGTGTCCTTGGTGTTCTCAGCATAGAGCTTCCAATTGTTCGGCAGGACCTGCGTGCTGCGGCCGAGGATGTGGGCCGGGCGGTTCAGCACGCGCCTGATGCCGCCGACGATCTGCGGCCCGAGATAGGTTTCGAGGGCGGGCGCCTCGGCGCTCAACGTGCCGAACACCAGCCCGGCCAATTCGGCGACGCGCAGCCGCGGCAAATTGTGCTCGTCCTTTCTGAATTCGGCCGGCATCCCGCCCTGGCGCTTGACCCCGCGCTCAAACGCGACGCCGGTCAATTTGCCGCCGAGGTCGTAGGTCCAGCCGTGATAGATGCACTTGATTTCTTTGCCGTGCCCGTGCCGCTCGATGCACAGCAAATTGCCGCGATGCGCGCACCGGTTGACAAAAGCGTTAATCTCGCCGTCATCGCCGCGGGTGACCACGACCGCGGTCTCGCCGACCGTGGTCGCGACCCAATCACCCGGGTTCGGGATCTCGGCGCCGAGGCACAGATAGCTCCAGGCCGGCCCCTTGAAGATCCGCTCCTGCTCGAGCCGGTATTGCTCGGGATCGGTATAGACCCGGAACGGCACCTCGCTGAGCCCGTTCGACGGCCACGCAACCCCTCTGATCGCCTCGGCGCCGTGCTCGGACATCGCGGCTTCTCCTTCTGGCACTAATCGCCCGGATCATAGCACCCGCCGCCGCCGCAGGTACAGCAGGGCCGAGCCGCCGCAGTCAGTCCGGCGCCGGCCCTGCTACTGGGCTCTGCGAGAGGAGATCAGTCGCTTTGCGACGGAACCGCACGCCGTGCCCTGATGCGGCGCCGCAGGTAGGCGAGCGGCCAGATTGCCCCGAGCGCCGCCTGAGCGGCGAAAGCGGCGATCCATGCGGCCTCGCTCCCGCCGCCTCCGGCAAGGTCGAGAACGAACCCGAACAGGATCGGGGTCACGGCAGAGGCGCCAAACCCCGATAGCGCCTGGACGCCGAGAAAGGCGCCGCGTCGTTCGGGCTCGCTGGCGCCGACAAGGCCGGCGTTGATCGTTCCGGCGTCAGCGGTCGCCGCCGCGACGCAGAGGATTGCGGCGAGGGCGGCCATGACCGGCGACAGCGCGGCCGCCGCCGCGAAAACCAACCCGGCGACCGCCGAGACGGTCATCGTCGCGGCGATGACCGCCTGCCGGTCCCACCGCGAGGCCAGCTCGTTGACCGCGACGATCAGCGGCGTGCCGCAGAGATTGGCAACCGTGGCGACCAGCGTCGCATAGACCGCCAGCTCCGCCCGCCCGGCCCGATTGGCGGCGAACACGAGCAGCGCCACCATCCACGCTCGAATGGCCGAGACCTCGCCATTGTGCAGCCCATAGGCGCAGACATAGAGCAGCGCCCGGCGATTGCGCAGGATCGGGCCGAGCGCCGGCAGCCAGCGCGATCCTTGCACAGCCGCGCCCGGCAGGGCGGCGCCCGGCAGAGGGGCGCGCGGCAGCGGCGGCAGCACGCCCCAGCCGATTGCCGCCGCGGCAAGCGGCCCGGCGGCCAGCAGCGCCAAGCCGAAGCGCCAGCCGAGCGCCGCGGCAAGAACCCCCGACAGCGCGTAGGAGAGGCTGACCCCGACCGTGAAGGTTGCGGTGTAGACGGCGATCGAACGCATCTGCCTTGGCGCCGGAACCGCGTCCGAGAGCGCCCGCATTCCCGGCATGTGCGCTCCCCCGAACGCCGCTCCCTGCAAAAAGCGCCACAAGCAGGCGCTCGGGGCGCCGTTCGCGAACAGGGCAAAGCCGAGGGCCGTCGCCACACCAAACAACAGCGATGTGACATAAATACGCCGCGGGTCGATCCGGTCGGTCAGCGCGCTCAACACCGGAACCGCGACGATGTAGCCGGCGAAATAGATGCCGCTGATCAAGCCTGCGCCGCTGTCCGTCAGCGACCACAGGTGCTGGAACTGCGGCAGCAGCGCCGGGAAGGAAACGATCCCGGACATGCCGAGAGCCTGGCCGACAAAGATCGCGGCGATCATCCCGCCGGCCGGCAGGGAGACGCGAAATCGCGTCATTCACACCTCGAACTGTCGGCCCGGTCGAATTTGTCGGCCCGGTCGAATTGTCGGCCCAGTCGAATTTGCGGGGAGCACGTTCCGGTCGGTGTGCCGTCGAGGGTCGCCCACGCAAAGCGCGCAGAACCTCGGGCACAACCCGGTGAACCGGTCCGGGATGGCAGAGAAGGTTGCGTGCGGGTCGTAAACTGTAGGATGGGTAGAGGAACGCGAAACCCATCGTGTTGTCCTAATGGCGGGTTTCGCTAGGCTCAACCCACCCTACAGTCTGATTTCCAATCTGCTCTAATCGTGGCTGAGACTCAGCTTGCGGCGGCAGCGGTCGCCAGCTTGTCCTGGGTCTTCGTTTCGAAGTCGCCGGCGTCGTGACGCTCGTGCAGCTGGCTCGACGGCTCGCCGGAGGTGCGGTTGACCATGCGCCCGCGCTTTACCGCCGGCCGCTCGTAGATCATGTCGGTCCAGCGCTGCACGTTCTTGTAGTCCTGCACGCTGAGAAACTCGGTCGCCCCGTATTGGCCGAACTTCGCCAGCCCGCCATACCACGGCCAGATCGCCATGTCGGCGATCGTGTAGTCAGGGCCCGCGACATACTTGCTTTCCGCCAAGCGGCGGTCGAGCACATCGAGCAGCCGCTTCGTCTCCATTGCGAACCGGTCGATCGCGTATTCGATCTTGACCGGCGCATAGGCGTAGAAATGGCCAAAGCCGCCGCCGACATAAGGCGTGCTGCCCATCTGCCAGAACAGCCAGGAGAGGCATTCGGCGCGCGCGCCGGCCTCGGTCGGCAGGAACGCGCCAAATTTCTCGGCCAGGTGCATCAGGATCGCGCCGGTCTCGAAGATCCGGATCGGCTTGGGGCCGCTGCGGTCCAACAGCGCCGGGATTTTAGAGTTCGGGTTGATCGCGACAAAGCCGCTGCCGAACTGATCGCCCTCGCCGATCCGGATCAGCCAGGCGTCGTACTCGGCGCCCTTGTGACCGAGGGCCAGCAGCTCTTCGAGCATGATCGTGACCTTGACGCCATTTGGCGTGCCTTGCGAGTACAGCTGCAACGGGTGGCGGCCGACCGGCAGGTCCTTCTCGTGCGTCGCACCGGCGACCGGGCGGTTGATGTTCGCAAACCTGCCGCCGCTCGGCTTGTTCCAATTCCAGACCTTGGGGGGCGTGTAATCGGGCGTGTCGGTCATCTCTCAACCTCCAGCGTTTTAAGGGGCGCACGCGGACAAGAGCGTGCGATCGGCCAAGCTTACATCATAGGCCGACCATCGGGCACGCGCCGCGCACTCGCCGGCGCAGAATAGCCCGCAATCTCCGTATCGGCGAGATATGGCAACCGATTGTGCGAGCGCCCCCGAGGGTGCAGGATCGCCCGGCCGGGTCGAAAATATGAACGGGAGGACGATGTGCAGCTGAACCGCGAGGAGCTTGTCGGGGCCTATCGCAAGATGGCGACGATCCGCCGCTTCGAGGAGCGGGTGCAGGAGGAGTTTGCGAAAGGCGGCATCCCCGGTTTTGTCCATCTCTACGCCGGCGAGGAAGCCTCAGCGGTCGGCGTGTGCACGCATCTCTCCGACCAGGATTACATCGCCAGCACCCATCGCGGGCACGGCCATTCGATCGCCAAGGGCTGCGACCCGGCCCTGATGATGCAGGAGTTGTTCGCCCGCAAAGGCGGGCTGTGCGGCGGCAAGGGCGGCTCGATGCACATCGCCGACCTCGACCGCGGCATGCTCGGCGCCAACGGCATCGTCGGCGGCGGCCCGCCCCTCGTGGTCGGCGCGGCATTGACCGCCAAGACCTTGGGCCGCGGCACGGTCGCGGTGTCGTTCACCGGCGACGGCGGCTCGAACCAGGGCACCACCTTCGAGGCGATGAACCTGGCGGTGGTGCTGAAGCTGCCGGCGATCTTCGTCTTCGAGAACAACCAGTACGGCGAAGGCACCGGGGTCGCCTACCACGTCGGCAGCCGTGACATCGCCGGCCGCGCCGCCGGTTTCGGCCTGCCCGCGGTCAAGGTCAGCGGCGACGATTTCTTCGCCGTGCACGAGGCGGCGGGCGAAGCCGTCGAGCGCGCCCGCGCCGGCCACGGCCCGAGCGCCATCGAGGTCGACACCTGCCGCTTTTACGGCCACCACTCGGGCGACGCCCAGCTCTATCGCGGCAAGGACGAGGTCCGGCGATTGCGCGAGGAGCGCGACCCGCCTGAAACATTTCCGCCGCCGCGTCGTCGAGGCCGCCCTCCTCGAACCCGCCGAGCTCGACGCGGTCGAGGCCGAGGTCGCCGGGCTGATCGACCGCGCCGTCGAAACCGCCCGCGCCGGCGAGCCGCCGGCCGAGTCCGACCTGCTGACCGACGTCTACGTCTCGTATTAGAGCTTATGGTTGGCGTATGGCAGGCACCGCTGCATAGGTAGGCGCCGGTTGGGTATGGGATCGAGGTTGCCGGGCGATAGAACCGGCGGGCATGCCACGAAGTTTATTCGCAGGCCGAGGGCGATGAGCTGCCGCTCATCTCTGGGCCGACTCGAAGCTTCGGTCTCGACGATAGTTTCGGCCAGTCTGCGGGCTGCACTGAGTGCCGGTGCAAATCGCATTTGAGGCCCGATGCGCACGATGGGCAGACATCGCTGAGCCGCAACAGGCATTGCCGCATCCGTTTTGAGTCCGCGGTATCTTGTTTAATGGATCCGGGACAAGTTTGGCGCGGTCGCGTCTGAAATTCATCGCGCAACCAGAGCTACCTCGGCGTCATAGGACGATGGTCGCCACTAGTGATCGTGTCTCCGCCAGACTAGAAACACTTCGGCGAGGACCATGATAAAGGTGAGTTCGCGGTAATCTACTGAACGAGGCGCTTACAGAGTGCGATGGCAGGCTATGGTCAAGCCGGTCCAACGATCGTTTATGATCGAAATTGCACCGCGAAGGTCGCGACCGTTGCCGGTGGACGAGGCTCTCCGCTCGGCCTATATGGCCGCGATAAGCGAGCGTTTCGTGTCGGATTAGTAGATGTCGCCATGCGGGGACCTGATGCCGAGAAATCCGTAGCGTTAGTGCAGGGCGCGGTCACCCGCCGGCGAATCAACGACGCCTTTGACGCGGCCGGCTCGGGTCCATTCCGCAGCTTGCTTAAGGGATACGAAGACCCATCATCTCGCCGGTATGGCATGACTGCGGCCCATCGATGAATTTCTCGTGCTGAGGGAGGCGCCGCCATGCCGCAGAAATCGATCCGCCAGGCGTTGAACGAGGCGTTGGCGCAGGAGATGCGCCGCGACCCGCCAGTCGTCGTGATCGGCGAGGATGTCGCCGGGCGGTGCTGGAACCGAGGGCCAGCGCGACGCCTATGGCGGCGTGCTCGGCGTGACCAAGGGGCTTTTTGCCGAGTTCGGCGAAGGCGCGGGTCATCGACACGCCGATCACCGAATCGGCGATCATGGGGGCCGCCGCCGGTGCGGCAGTGACAGGATTGCGGCCGGTCGCCGAATTGATGTTCTCCGACTTCTTCGGCGTCTGCTTTGACCAGATCTTCAACCAGGCGGCCAAGTTCCGCTACATGTTCGGCGGCAAGGCCAAGACGCCGTTGGTGATCCGCACGATGATCGGCGCCGGGCGCAGTGCCGCGGCTCAGCATTCGCAGAGCCCGTACCATATCTTCACCTCGGTGCCGGGCTTGAAATGCGTCGTGCCGTCGAACGCCTACGACGCCAAGGGCTTGCTGATCCAGGCGATCCGCGACGACGACCCGGTGATCTTCTGCGAGCACAAATTGATGTACGATCTGCGCGCCGAGGTGCCGGACGAGCCCTATGCGATCCCGTTTGGCGAGGCCAACATCGTGCGCGACGGCGACGATGTGACCGTCGTGGCATTGTCGCGGATGGTGCATTACGCGAGCGAGGCGGCCGCGGCCTTGGCCAAGGATGGCATCGAGTGCGAATTGATCGATCCGCGCACGACCTCGCCGCTGGATGAGGACACGATCTTGGAGAGCGTCGAGCGCACCGGCCGGCTCGTCGTCGTCGACGAGGCGACGCCGCGTTGCAATATGGCGGCCGACATCGCCGCGCTCGTCGCCGACAAGGCGTTCGCGGCATTGAAGGCGCCGATCCGGCGGGTCACGGCGCCGCACACCCCGGTGCCGTTCGCGCCCTCGCTCGAAAAGCTCTACATCCCGAGCCCCGACAGGATCGCCGCCGCGATCCGCGACATCTATGGCTACGGTCGATAATTTTCCGTCACTCCGGCGCAGGAGCGTGTGAAGAAATCCCAAGACGCCGTCATTCCGGGGCGCGGGCGCAGCCCGCGAGCCCGGAACCCATGCACACCGGACGGCAAATATATTGGAAATGCAGTGTTCTTGGGTTCCGGGCTCGGCCCTTCGGACCGCCCCGGAATGACGCTTCTTTCACACGCTCCTGCGCCGGGATGGCCAATTGAGGTAACGGGCGAATGACCGAAATCACCGCGATCACGATGCCCAAATGGGGGCTGACCATGACCGAGGGCAAAATCCTCGGCTGGCTCAAGCGCGAGGGCGACGCGGTGACGGCGAGCGACGAATTGCTCGAAATCGAGACCACCAAGATCACCAATGTGATGGAGGCGGGCGAGACCGGCACGTTGCGCCGCATCGTCGCCCCGGCCGGGACCACCCTGCCGATCGGCGGCCTGATGGCGGTGCTGGCGCCGGCCGAAGCGCCAGATTCCGAGGTCGACGCGTTTGTTGCCGGCTTTGCCGTTCCCGAGCCGACCGAAGCCGCGGCTGAGCAGAGCAACGCCGCAGCGCCGCGCGAGATCGAGGCCGGAGGCCGGCGCCTGCGCTATCTCGAAACGGGCACGGGCGAGGGCGTGCCGGTCGTGCTGGTGCACGGCTTTGGCGCCGACCTCAACACCTGGATGTTCACCCAGCCGGCCCTGGCCGAAACCCGCCGGGCGATCGCGCTCGATCTGCCGGGGCATGGCGGCTCGGCCAAGCAAGTCGGCGCCGGCGACCCGGAAACCCTGACCGGCGCAGTTGAGGCCGCGCTCGACACGCTCGGCATCGGCCGGGCTCACCTGGTCGGCCATTCGATGGGCGGCGCTGTAGCGGCGCTCCTCGCGTCACGGCATCCCGAACGCGTCGCGAGCCTGACCTTGATCGCGTCGGCCGGGCTCGGACCCGACATCAACACCGCGTTTATCGACGGGTTTGTCCGCGCCGGGCGCCGCCGCGAGATGGTCGAGGCGCTGAGCCTCTTGGTCCACGACCCGGCGCTGGTCAGCCGCGCGATGATCGAGGAGGTGCTGCGCTACAAGCGCCTCGACGGCGTGACCGCGGCATTGACGGCGATCGCCGGCGCGTGGTTCGCGGGCGGCCGCCAATCGCTCGACTTGCGCGCGGAAATCGCCAGCCTCGCCATGCCGGTGCAGCTGATCTGGGGCCGCGACGACCGCATCATCCCGGCCGCTCACGCCGAAGCGCTCGCCGGCCGCTTGCCGGTCCACATTCTCGATGCGACGGGCCATCTGCCCCATATGGAAAGAGCCAGCGAGGTCAACCGGCTGATCGCCGGGTTGGTCGAGCTCGGCTGACGACAGCGCCACCCTATATCGCTCGCGCAAAAGCAAAAACAGCGGGAGGGCCAACCGGGAGCAAAGGAGGACAGGGCATGACAAATCAGCGAGACACCATCCTCGCCGACGGCGAATTTCTCAGCTATGAGGAGTGGGCGAGGCTCGGCCCGCTGCCGCCGTTCAGGAGCGCGGTGTTTATCGATGCGCAAGGGCGTCGCTGCGTGACCCATCGGGATTTCATGCGGGCGCGCGCCGAAGGCGCTTTTCCGGTCAGTTATTACTGGGAAGCCACGGCGGAAACAAAAAAGCCCCGCAAACCGTGATGCCGAGATCGCAACAACAGTCCAATCATTGCGGAGAAAAAAGCAGATGGATGCCTGGTGGCAGTGCGAGATCCCCTACCCGTTCGTGCCCAAGCATGTGCTCGACGCCGCCGACTCGGTGCGCGGCAGCCTGCCGAACAAATATTGCGACCCGAAAGTCGCCGCCGATCTGTTCGAGGAGGTGATCGACGAATTTCTGCTATGCGACGCGATGGGCATGAACGTGCTGGCGATCGAGCACCATGCCGGCATCAACTCCTTGTTGGGCGCGAACCCGATGCTGGTCGGCATCCTCGCCCGCCAGACGCGACAAGCCCGCATCCTCAGCCTCGGCACCCTCGTCTCGCTGCGCCAGGACCCGGTGCGGGTCGCCGAGGAATACGCCACCGCCGATGTGATCTCGCGCGGCCGGCTCGAAATCGGCTTTGTCAAATCGGGCGGCACCGAGATGCCCTCGGCCAACGCCAACCCGGTCGGCAATGTCGAGCGCTACTGGGAGGCGATTGACCTGATCAAAAAGGCGCTTTCCGAGCATGACGGGCCGTTCAGCTGGGAGGGCAAGCACTTCACCCACCGCCACGTCAACATCTGGCCGCCGCCTTATCAGCGCCCGCACCCGCGGATGTGGTCGGCGACCGGCGACCCGGAGACCGCCGAGGAAGTCGGCCGGCGCGGCATGGTCCATGTGCTGGTCTTGCGCGGGCCGGAGGGCACCAAACGTGCCTATGAGGCATATCGGCGCGCGCGGTCCGAGGCCGGGCTGCCCAAGGTCACGACCGACAATTTCGCCTACGCCGCTTTTGTTTATGTCGGCGATACCGAGGAGGAAGGGCTGGAGATTGGCGCCAAGCTCTTATGGTTCCTGAACACCAGCCTCAAATCGGCGCCGCAGCATTCGCGGCTGATGCCGGGCGCCTTCCCGCCCGAGCGCGCGCCCGCCGCCTATCGCACCGCACCCCGCCCGGCCGCCGAGCCAAACCTCGTCAACGCCGAAAAGGGTGTCGCGAGCGCCGGCGAGAACATCCGGCGGCTGATGTCGATCGACGCCGAGGAAGCCAAGGCGATGGGCATCCTGTTCGCCGGCAACCCCGACAGCGTCACCCGTCAGATCCTGGAGTTCTACGACAAGGTCGGCGGCTTTGGCCATTTGAGCATGATCGGCCGCTCCGGCTTTATGACCCACGCCGAATCGGAAAAGGGCATACGCCTGTTCGCGAAAGAGGTTCTGCCGCGCCTGCAAGAGATCCAGCCAGTCACCGTCGGCTAGTCCGTCCCGAGAGATTGCTAACGTTCAAAACACTCGTCCAGCATTCGCACAAAACGATTCAAAGTCGTCTTGCGCGGGCTTGTCCCGGGTATCCACGTCCTTGCCTCCGGCGTCCAAGGCGTGGATGCCCAGGGATCAAATCCGCAGGCTGAAGGCCCACCGGTCAAGCTCGGCCGCGGCGAACTCGGGGCGAAAGGGGGCACAACCATTCACGGCTCGCGGTAAGCTCTGCGGGCTCCGTGGATGCACTGCGCGAAGTGCGCGCAGTGCGCGCCGTGCGGCCGTCACTTTCGCACGAACTTGTCGACGCTGCGGTCCTGGGTCAACCCGGCATAGATGTCGCCGCGTGAATCGACGCCAATGCCGTGGATATGGCGGCTCTCCATGCGGACGAGCACGGTTCCCTGTGCATCACGCACGCAGACATAGGCGGGCTTGCCGCCGTCCTCCTGCTCGGCGATATAGAAATTGCCGTCCTTGCCGCGGGTGATGTCGTTGGGGCCGCCCATGCCGGTCCATTGGCCGAGGAAGTCGCCTTCCGGCGTGAAGATCTGAATGCGCTGGTTCGAGCGGTCGGCGACGTAAAGGTTGCCGTCATCGTCAAACGCGATGCTGTGCGGCAGGTGAAACTGGCCCTCGCCATGGCCCGGCGTGCCCCACGACTTGACCAGCCGGCCGTCGCGGGTGAACCGGTGGACGCGGGAGTTGCGGTAGCCGTCGGTCACGTAAATGTCCCCGTTGGGGTGGGCGATCATCTCGGTCGGGTGATTGAATGGCCCCGCCGCCCGCGCCGCCAGCCATGGCGACCCAACGCATCCGGTATCGGAATGGACGCCGCGCTGGCCCAGCTCCAATATGGGTTTGCCGTCCAAGGTGAACGATTTTGCGACCGAGTCCGAGCGATCGGTCGTGTAGACGATGTCGCCGACGATCTTCAGACCATGCGGGTCGGTAACCTCGCCGCTGCCCCAGGCGCCCAGATGCTTCCCCTCGCGGTCGAACACCACCACCGGGGGGTCCGTGCGCTGGAACACGTAAACGCGGTCCTGCGAATCAGTGGCCACCCTGCTGATCATCCCGAACGCTGCCCCGTTCGGCAATTTGAAGAAATCGGGGATCAGCTCGTAGGTATATTCGCCGGTGCCAACTTGTGTCATTGCCCGTCTCCCTTGCGGAAATATCAGCACGAAAACCCTTTGCCGCTTTGAGCGGCGCTATGTCCATCTCCCCCTGTTGTTGGCGATCACGATAGCCGATTTCTGCCTCCAAGCCGATATGCTCCGGATTCTCGCTCAGCCGCAGCGGTTAAGGCGCTTGGCTTGGCGCCTGCGCGAGGAAGGAAGCGCACCGGGACGCGATTACACCGGGTAGACCAGCGAGGTTGGGACGATTGTCGAATTGTAGATGCAGGTCCGTTCGGCGAAGCGCAATTGGCCGCCTTCGTCGACGACCCGGTCCCGGTATTGGCCGCACAGGAACAATTCGGACGGGCGGTCGGCCATGGTTTGGAACAGGGCGAAGCTCGCGGTCAGGCGCCACCCGTCGGGGCTGATGTCGCGCAGCCGGATGTTGCCGGTCAAATGCCTGACCGTGCGCGGCGCGTAGAGTGCCGTTTCGCGGATCGCCACGACCCGATCCATCAGCATGCCTCGGCTCTCGCAGTAGATCAGCGCGATCGGCAATCCCTGCTCGAAATTCTCGCGCGGCATGACCCGGTAGAGGCAGTCCTCGGTGAAAAAATCGGGCCAGCGCTCGAATTCGCCCTCGTCGAGCGCGTCGGCATAGGCGCAATAGAGATCGGCCAGCCGCATGCGCAGCGCCGCCGAAGCATCGAGACCGGGTGCGGCGATCATCGCGACCGCGCCGGTCAGAGACCCATCACCCGGCGATAATGCTGATAGAAGCCGCGGATCGCGGTCTCGGTGACCATATGCGGCTCGTCGTGAACCGCCCGGCCGCCCATCTCGGCGACGCATTCGGCCTGAGTGTTGGCCTCGATCCCGGCCTGCGACAGCAGCATCGCCTCGCTGTCGTCGAGCGAAACCAGGCCCGCCGGCCCCATCAGATTGGCTTGCCGCAAGCGGCGCTGGCGCATCTGGGCGGTGTCATCGGCATAGCCGAAAAAGGTCCAGGCGAGATCGAACTGCCCGGCGTCGATCGGCACGATCTGGCGGGTCGCCAGGGTGTTCGACTGCTGCTGCACGATCAGGTTCGGCCACAGGGTCTGCATCACCACCGTCGCTTCGCCGGGAAACTCGCGCACCGGGTCCAAGAGGCGCGGATCGCGCAGCGAGAAATTCGATTTGAACGCGCGCATCTGCCGGGTGGCCTCGTTCTCGCGCTGCTCGCCCTTGCGGCTGACCAGCACGGCATGCCGCCCGGTCGGGTCCATCTCGATGGCCGAGCGTTGGTCGAGGCGGAACAGCCCAAAGGTCACCAGGAACACGTGCAATAGGCTGGCGTGATACGGGTCCTTGATGTTCTCGAACATCAGCTTCCAGTTGCTGGGAATCCGCTGGCGCAGATAGCCGAGCACAACCAGCCCACGCCCGTCGAAGACGCGGTCGAAATAGCCGAGCATGGTGTCGCCGAGATAATCTTCCAACGGCTCGGTCTCAGCGGAGAAGCTGGCGAACACGACGCCGTGCCGCGAGGTCACCGCCAGGCGTCCCAGCCCATGCTCCTCCGGACGGAAATCGGCTGGCATGCCGCCTTGCCCGCGAAAGCCGCGGCGGAACGGCACGCCCAAGAGCTTGCCGGAAAGATCATAGGTCCATTGGTGATAGGGGCAGACGAACTCCTTGACCCTGCCGCGCGCGGCCGAGCAGAACTGCGCGCTCCTATGGGCGCAGCGGTTGACCAGCACGCGAATTTTGCCCGCCGTGTCGCGCACCGCGACGACCTCGCGGGTGCCAAGCCGGCTGCGCTTAAAGTCGCCGGGCGTCGGGATTTCGGCTTCAAGGCAGACGTAGAGCCAGCTCTCACCGGCAAAGACGCGCTCCTGCTCGTGCGCGAACAGGCCAGGGTCGGTATAAACCCAGTTCGGGATGCGCGAGCAGCCGGCATCGGGCCAGCGCCGATCGGGCAATCTCTCGGTTGCTCGCTCGATCAGCGGGGCGGGGGACCCATCGGCTGGCGGCATGGCAGGCTCCGGCGGCAGGTTTCGCGCGGCCTCACTCTACACGGCGCACACCGCTGCGGCGATGCGGCAATCGACTGCCGCGACGAGGCGGTTGCGCAGCTTGCTCATACGCCGGCAGCATTCGATCACCGATCACGCATAAGATGCTGAGGGCGAGGCTTTGTTTGCCCGGTAACGGCGAGTTAGCCGAACCGTTTGCGAACTTTGTTCAGAACCAATTGAAACGGTTCAGAGACATGGTAGCGGGAGAGGGATTTGAACCCCCGACCTTGGGATTATGATGCCGCTCTGTCAACCGATATAGATACGGTGAGTCATTGCAGACTGGTTAACATGGCCATGTTGCAAATCATCCAGTTTTTGTCGCAGATCACCCGACCAACGCCAGCTCGCCGGCCGCGAACCTGGCCTGATCGTCTTCATCGTCGGGAAACAGGCCGCCGTAGATATCGAAGGTCATCTGAATCGAGCATGGCCGAGGAGCGCCTGTAGCCGTTTCGGCGGTGAAGCCTTGCTCGATCGCCCATGACGCGAAGAAATGTCGCAGCGCGTGAAATCCGTATTTCGGGCGTCTGCTCCATAACCGGCGTCCCATCGTTACCGATGTCGGCTTCCCTTTCTGCAGCCCCTAACCGGCTCCATGATGCTTGCGTATCATAGGCGTGATTCTCGACGTTCGCTGTAGCCGTTCGGGAAGATTAGCGATGTTCGCATGGTTCTCGATCTTGCCTGCGCCGTTCGGGAACGCGAGCCCAAGCTCGCTGGGCACGCCAGCCGCCATTCTCGCAGTACGTTGAGGACCATCGGCGCTATCGGGATCTTGCGGTCGCCAGCGTCCGACTTAGGCGAACCCCGATCTCGTTCCAGGCATCCGCCCGCTGGTGCACGTGCAGCACCTTCCGCTCGAAATCGACCGCATCCCAGGTGAGGCCGCGCAGCTCGGATGAGCGCATGCCGGTGAAGATCGCCGTAATCAGCAGCGGACGCCACCGACGCTCGGCCTTCGCCACAATCACGTTGATCTCTTCCTTTGATGGAATGTCACGCCCGGCCACCAGCTTGCGCTTTTCCCGCTTTTTCGCGGCGACGCGTACCGACAGCGCCGCATTCTGTGCGACCAGGCCGCGGCGCTGCGCCTCGCCGAGAATGCTTTTCAGGCTGGCCAGCACCTTGCGCGCCATCGGTCGCGAGCCCTTGCGCAGGAGATCGTCGCGGAAGGCCTCGATCGTCGGCGCCGACAGCCGGGCGAGCTTTTCGTTGCCGATCCGGGACGGCTTGATATGCAGGTCGACGTGGTTGCGGTATTGACGCAGGGTGGAGCGTTCCAGATTTTCGAGCTTGCCCTTCTCGATCCATAGTTCGGCCGCTTCGGCGACGGTGATGCTGGCATTCTCCGGCGTATGCACGCCGCGGGCGACTTCCCCCTGCGCCGTCACCAGCCAGGCCTTTGCCTCGCGCTCGCGGGCGAAGGTCTTGATATGCCGCTTGCCGCCCTGGTCGAAATAGTCGGCGATCCAAGCGGTCTGCTCGCCCTTTCTGCTGGTCCACGTCCGCTTGCGTACCTTTGCCATCGCGACCACCTATGCGTTCATCGGTTCCGATCGGCTCCGAACGGTTCCGATTGTGTCGCAATTTTTTCCGATAGTCAAGTGGCGAAAAATGAGCAGCCCATGGATGATATCGTCGCTTCAATCTTAGCCGAAGTGGCCATGGAGGACGCGCGCGATTACCTTGCCAGAGGGCGCCGTTTCCGGGCTTATGAGACCAAAGGAATTGAGGGACGTTGGGTTGCTGCTTCAAAAGCGTGGGATGGAGCGGCGGATCATCCCGCGCTTCGAGACCTTACGGATGCAGCGGCCGAGCTCAGAATCCGTGGCGTTGAACCGCCCTATGAAGCGGCAAGAGCGGAATGGGATAGATTGTGTTCATTAATTAAACCAGAAAACGAAGACCCCGAGGGATGGAAAAATGTGCGGCAGGCTATGAGAGATATTCTCAGTAAACGAGACGTAGATCGCCATTAGATACGCCCCGCCTGCGGCATCCCGCCGCACCCCGCTTCCTCGAATTCATCTTCCGGGATATTGGCGACGCGGAGAGCTGTTTTCCGCTGGCGCTCGGAGAGGCCGGCCTCAGTTGCGGCACGCGCTCGTCCATTCGGGACGGCGCCGGCCTGAATGGTCCCGTCATCCCTACGAACCTGCTTGCCGCGCGCCTCTTCGATCGCCCGCAGCAGCTCGCCGCAGCGGCGGCTCGCTCGGGCCAAAAGAAAAGCCCCGCCGGAGGGCGGGGCAAGGTTGTAACAGGGAGCGGACACGCTCGCTCTGGGTCGTGTCCGATGCGGACCATAGCACATGGCCGCGGGCAAAAAGAAAGCCCCGCAGCAGAGATAGCGCGGGGCAAGGTAGAGCGGGGTGGATATGTTGCCGCTCGCCCCCTCTTACGCTTCGGATGGGCGCCGCATCCCCGTCCGGCGATCAGGCGGCGATCAGCGCCCGGATACCGGCGATGATCGTCTCGGCGAGCTGCCCCCGCACGTCGTCATCATCGATGCAGTGCCACCTGTCGGGGCTGCCGGTTGCCAGCCGGACTTGTGCGATCAGGCCTTCTGCCGAGGTCGCGACGGTGCTGACGATGCGCCGGTCGAGCCTGTCGGAAGCCCGGCTGGCGCGATCCCTTCGGCGGTAATAGCTGTCCTCGTCCTGCGCGTCATAGCTCGCCTCGCAGGCTTCTTGGAGCGCTAAACGCTTGATGACCAGCACCGCGGCCGGATCGCGGAGGTTGGCGGTCATCGCTGCGCCTCTTCCGCGGCCTCGGCCACGATCTCGCGCTGCCGCTGTGCCTCGTAAATCGCATCGACTGCCACCAGCGCCATCGTCGCGATCGAAAGCAGTAGACACTCACGGTTCCAATATTTGTCCGATGGATCGAATTTACGGGTTTTGATCCACGCCAGTGCTCTTGTCCGGATTCTCGACCACTCGCGGCCGCCGCTGACGATGGTCCTGCTCATACAGGCGGATGGCTGCGGCTCGATTCGCCGTCCACCAGGGTATCGTTGTGGGGTCATTGAGGATTGGCTGTTCAGACATAAATCGCTCCCGTGATCGGCCTTGCGGCCATCGTCAGCGATCGGGCTGGCGCCGGGAGCTGATTACGCGGTATGAGCCGCGCGGAGTTATTCGAGCCGGTTGCCCGGCCTTATGTCCTCGCACTCCCGGCATGGTAGCCCGCGGAGGTCCGGGCATAGCAAAACCGTCTATATCGGGGACGGTTCCCGCTCATACATTCACGGCGTAATCAGCGCCACCGCCATCCTCGCGCCGAGCGCGCGACGCGTCAAGCCTCGCGCTCGTATCGAGCCAGCAAATCGAGCGCCGCGCCGAGCGGCGAGGCCGCCGCCGTCGCCGGGCCGTCGATCGTCTCAGGAACGCGACCGATACTGCGCGCCAGCGCCGCGGCCGGCACGCCATGTTGAAGGGCGACGCTGATCGCCACGCTCGCATCGGCCAGGATCGCGGCCAGCCCGGTGCCATCTTTGGCGCCCGATAGGAAACACCTCGGCTCGGCCGTCCCTGCGGGTCGAGCCCGACGCTCGCCGTCAGCCGCATGGTGCCGACTTCAATTTCCGTCGGTGCGGCATTTGCCCGCCGGTTCGGCAGGCGGGTGCGGATCGGGCTCATCGCACATACCCCTGCGGCACCGGCCCGCTCGGCGGCCTGGCGATCTTTCGAATCGGCTCACCACCGGCGGAGAGCACCAGCCGGTCGGCGGCATCGGCCACAACCCAAGTGTGCGACCAGTGCCAGCCGCCCGCATCATCATGGACCGCCAGCGCATCCCCATCTGATACGGGCAGGATCAAGCTGCCGGCCGGGATTCCAGCCTCGGCCACCTTACGGCACCGCCATGCCCGGCGCCTGATCGCCGCCGAGCCCGCGCATAACCTCGCCGGCAATCGGTCCGCCAGCGCTGGCGGAGGGCGTCGCTGCGGCGCCGATGGCTCGACCCGCTGGCCTGCCGGGCGGCGCTGCCTACAGGGCCGGCGGCCTGCTGTTCTGCGGCCTGGAAAAGCTTGGTGACGGCGCGGTTCGGCGAGGCCAGATAGCGCATCAGCTTCGGTTGCGGCGCCGGTACCGATGGCGGCAAGCACGGTGTGTATATCGCCCGACGCGAGCCCGTACAGCGCCTTCGCCGACAGCGCCGAGATTACCGAGCCGACCGACCAGGCCGCCCGGCACATTCTTTGCTGTGCGCGCCACGGCCTTGGCGACCGCCTTTTCCGTCTCGCGCAGGGCTCCATATTCGGAGCGCAGCGCCTGATATCCGGCCGAGCCCGCATGCTCGATTGCATCGTCCAGCCCCTCGCGGAGTTTCGAGAGTAGCCGCGCCTCGATGCCGCTCCGGGCCACCGTCTCGCTTGTCGGATTGGCGAAAAAGCTGCTGACGCTTTTATTCAGATTTTGGATCGCTGCTTGCGTTTCACTTGGTGAATACTTGACGCTTTTTGCCAGCCGGGCGGCAAGATCGGTCGCGTAGGCGGCGAGCTGGGGATGCAGGTCGCGGATGGTGCGATCGGAGGCGACGGATTTCAGCTCGGCGACAGCCGGGCCAAGGTTGACCGTGACGCCTTTGTCGCCGGCCTGGCGCGCCATCGCGTCATATTTCGCGAAGACGCCGGCTTTGGTTTGCTCGATCGCATCGGCGAACTGTTTGAGGCTTTTGGGGAGCTGCCCGGCGATTTCATTCCCGGCATCGTCGGTGAGTTTGAGGTTCGCCCGGTTGGTGACCACGGAGTCAATCGCCTGCCGCGCCTGTGCAGCTCCTCGATCAAGCTTCGCCGCGCTGGTCCTGCCGGCGATCGTGGGCTTCACCACGCGGGAATAGGTATCGCCGATGAAAGCGTCGATCGCCTCCGGGGCATCGTGTACCAGCGCATGCGCGAGGCCGCCGAGCGCTCCACCGGCAACAGCACCACCGGCTGCGCCAAGGGCCACCTGGCCGGCCTTCTGGTGCGCAAAATCCCCGCCCGTGACCGGCTGCGCGGCACCAGCAACGGCACCGGCGCCGCCACCTTGGAGAAAGCCCTGCAACAACGCCCGCGGCACCGTGACAGCTTCGCCGCCCACGCCCATGAACGGCAAGGTGATCGCGACGTCGCCGGCCACGTTGCCGACTGTGCGGCCGGCGCTATGGTCGTAGCCCTCGGCCGAAAGCTTCTGTGTGCGCCCCCGAACCGCCTTGTCGATGTCGGCGGTTGTGGTCGGCGATGGGCCGGGGCCGCCGACCATGCCGGGGCCGGCACCAACATCGGGCGACACGCCCAAATGCGCGGCGGTCTGGCCGAGCCCGGCGAGCACGTCGTTTGCGCCGCGCAGCACCCCACCGAAGAATGACGGCGACGGCGTTGCCGATGACGGCGGCGCGGCCGGCGCAGATGATCCGGTCGTCAGAGCAAACCCTGCCGGAGGGCGAACCGCAGCCGATGGCGTGGCAAGCGTGAAGCCAGGCGGGGGCGTAACCGGATCATTTGGCATAGATAGAGCCGTCGCTGTTGAACCAGTGCTGGCCATCGGGGGAATAAATCGTCACCCCGGCCGCGTTCTTCGCCGTGTAGCGCATTGCCGGTGGCGCTGCCGTGCTCGGCGTCAAGCTGCCCAGCTCCTGCCGCGCTTCCGGCGACAGCAGATCGTCGAAATTCTGCAACCCGGTCGCGTTCTCGTACTGGCGGCGATAGCCAGACAGCTGCCCGGCCATCAATTTCTTGGCCGTTTGGATTACCCCGACCAGTTGCTCCGGGCTGTTGGCCGAATTGAAGCTCGATTGTAGTTCCTGGCGGTCGGTGAGACTGCCGGCGCCGCCCACAATCGCCTTGGTGACTTCGGCGCCGACGATCTGCTTGGCAAACTCGAAATTCGGCACCGCAGTCCCGCCGAACTCGGTTTTCAGCACGTTGGCAATCTGGTTCAGCCGACGCGTATCGCCATTGGCTAGCGCCTCGCCCAACTGCTGGATCGTGTCGAGATGGGTTAGGGCAACACTGAAGCTGCGGATCGCGTCGCCTTGCTTCCCGTAAGAAAAGGCGCGGCCGGCGCCGATTTCCTGCTGAAAATTGGCGTAATAGCGCCCGATGTCCTCCGACGATGCGCCCGGATGCTCGGCGATATACTGCTGCATCGCCATGCCGATCCCGGAGCGCGGCGCATGCATGCCCCGGAAATAACTCTGTATCTCCGAGGAGGTGGCGCCCGGATGCTCGGTCATGAATTGCTGGAATGCCGCGACCTGGGGGTTATCCGCCAGCTGGGCCATGCGATCATGGTGCGCCTGCTGCATCGAGTCGTAATGCATTTGCAGCATATCGGCGTGGTTCTGCGCCTGTGCGGCGAGAGCTTCGCGCTTCTCGACGAAGGCAAGGCCGGCATCGATGTTGTCGAGCCGCATGCCGCCGATTTCTTTGACGAAGCCCATCTCGGCTACCAGCGTCGCCAGCCGGGCGTTCTTCTGGTCGATGGACATCCGCTGATCGTTGATCAGCGACTTTGATGTCCTCGTTCTCCATGCCGATCATCTGCAAACCGAGCTGAGTCTGCGTCTTCCAGGTCTGATATGACTTCTGGAATTGCTCGTGGTTGTTGGTGTTGATCGCCTGCATGGCGGCAGCCGCGCCGTTGAGGCCGGCCGTAAGATGCTGGCGGGACATCAGGCCGGCGAGCAATCCCAGCACCGTGGCAGCAGAGCCAAAATTCTGGAATGCGTCGATCGGCTTCTCAATCGGCGGGGTGACGATCTTTTGCCGCCACTCCCGCTGCATCTGCATCAGGTTCTGCCGGTACTGCCCGATCAGGTCGTCTCGCTCTTGCGAACCCGCTGGGGCTTGAGCGGCAGTGGTCATGTACTGCTGCGCCAGCGCCGTCAGACCCTGCATGTTCGCATGCGTCGCGTCAGTGCGCTGTTGCATCATCTGACGCTCTTCCGGCGCCATTTGGCCCCATTGCTGCCCCAAGGTCGGCCCGATGTATCTCTGCGTCTCGGCCGGCAGCACCGAAGGGTCTTTGTCCGCGGCGAGCCACTTGTCCGCGACTGCCGGGCCGGCATTATAGGCCACAAGCACCGCTTGCGGATCGTGCGGATACCGGCGATGCAGGTCAGCGATATACGCTTGCCCGACGCGCTCATTGACCTTCGGGTCCAGCAGCAGCTGCGTCATCTGCTGCCGCACCGGCGGGTCGTTAGGATCAGCGCCGGGCGCCAGATAGGCGACGGCGGTTGCCGGCATGACCTGAAATCGGCCAACAGCGCCCTTCGGCCTAATATCGGTATCGCCCGAGCTTTCACGCTCCAGGATGACGTTGGCGAGCGGGCCAATGTCGGGACCGGCGGGGGCCGGTGGCGGGGCCGGGGCTTGTTGCGGTTGTGGCGCGCTCTGCGGCGCTGGGCCTTGCGGTTGCGGCTGCGGCCGGGGTTCTGGCGCGAGGCCGGGATGCGGCCCGCGACTGCCGCCGAATACATCGGCGACGCCCGATAGAAAGCTGGCGACCTTCGGGTCAATCGCGCCGCCAATAGACGCTACCGGTGCCGCCAACCCGCTCGCCATTCATCAGGCATCGATCAGCTCTCCGAAATCTTGGTGCGCGCACCGGCTAGCGCACCAGCGAAATTGCCGATTGCCGATTGCAGCCCTTGTTCCTGAGCCATCTGGGTTTGCAATAGCGTGTTGAACTCTTGCTGAGACAGCCCCGACCACTGCATGCCCTGCTGGGCCAACTGTTGCGCAATCGCGGCGACCTGTGAGGTGGCGGCCTGCTTAACCTGCGCGACGGCTTCCGCCTCCATCGTCGAACCCGAGAAACCGAGTTGCGCGTAATTGCTTTTGATTTTCGCGATGCCGGCGTTGGTATTGGCGTCCACAACCGATTGCAGCCCGGCCGGCAAAGTTCCGCTCTCCTCATAGGCGGTGAGTGTCCGACCCATCGACTGATCGCTGGCCGCATTGGCCTCAACTTGGTTATCCGCGGGCAAGTTTTTATTGCCCATGATCATGTCTAGGCCGAGCACACCGGCACCGAGTACAGCTCCGGGGTTGCTGCTCAGGCCGCTCATGATATGCGCCGCTAAGGTGTTCCAGGCGCCGCCGCCCGCTGCGCCGCCGGAGAAGTCCGTTGCGCTGGGGCTACCCATCGGCACCGCCTGGCCGGCCGCATTGAAGCTGACGACGCCAGTGCCGCCGCCGCTCACACCGCCGCCGCCCGAAAAGTCGATTGGCGTTGAAAGGTCCAGCGACGGTCCTCCTCCTGATGCTGATCCTGACGTGCCGCCAATCGACACCGCACCTGGTGCCGCCGCGCCGCCCGGCGATGCAGCGGCGCCAGCTGTCGGCGACACCGCCGCCGCGGTTGTGCTGGCAGTTGGGCCGCTTGTGCCGGCTGATGTAGATGAGCCCGCGGATAAACCCGTCGCCAAGCCCGCGAGGCCGCCTTCTGCGGCGCCTGTAAGCGGCGAGCCGCCGGTAAGCGCGGCGCCGCCCGCGCCGCCGGCAGCGCCCGCCAGGACGCCGCCCGCCGCATCGGCGACACCGGCCGAGGCATGGGTCGCGCCGCTGATCGCCGAGCCGATCAGCGGGCCAGCGCCAAGCCGCCAAGCCGCCGGTCAAAGCGCCAGGATCAAAATGCCGGGGCCGATCGGCTTGCCCTCAATTCCGCTGAGCACGGCGCCGCTGGCTGCGCCAAGCCCAGCGCCGGCCAAGCCCGTGCCAATCCCGCCCGCAAGGCCGGCGCCGACCCCGAGGCCCGAAGTCAAGCCGCCAGCAATAACAGCGCCGAGCGCTTCCGTTATTCCGAATGAACAGAGATGATCACGATCAGCGCAATCCCGGATCATGCGGTCATGGCGCTGGTCTCCGACCTTTCTTTCATCCAATTTTAGCAGGGAGAGGAAACCAGGCATGATCCCCGCCGATTTGAAAGCGCCCATAGGGCGCTGCGCCGATCCGGTGGCCGCTATCGGGATCGTGCGTGACAAACGACAGTACTTCGACTTCGGGATCGGCAAACAGCAAGTCAAGAGCGGCCATAACAAAGTATTCGTGGGCGACATCAAAGACTATCGCCGTCCAGCGTCCGCCCCATTCGGGCAGGAACACCGCCAGGTCGGCGCCATCACGAAACCAAACGCATCGCCCGAGCGAGCGCAACCGCGTGCCGAGCGACAGCCCGGGCAACGCGCGCTCGCATGCGATCATCGAAAAGCAAATCGATCACCGCGGCAACATCGACGCGCTCGATCATCGCAGCGCCCGCATCTCGGAAATCGAGGCAGCAATGGCGCGATCGCCAAAAAGCCGTCTTCATCGCCGCTCAAGAGCGCCGACAGCTCAACATCGGGGCGATAAGTCAGCTCAGTCGGTAATCGCAAGCTCGCGAGATGCGACATGCTGCTGCCCGTTACCGGCTCCGGAGGAGGATTCGCCCACTCGAACGCCCGCATCGCCAGTGCCGGATCGTGGATGTTGTTGGATGCTGCAAATGCCTCCAACGCAGGCAGAGAACTCGGTCATATAGCCAGCATCCGCCGCCGCGGCTGCCATCGCCGACCGATGCGACTTGATCTCGCCAATCTCGGCGCGCAGCGTCTCAATCGCCTTCGCGGCTCCCGCAAAAACCTCCGGCACGCCCTCGCCAGCGCCAGCAACAAACCGGCCCCGCTCGTCACGCGGCGGCTGCTGCTGCGCAGGCCTCGCCAGCAACGCCCGCAACTCGGCCGCAGCATCCGGCTCCGGCGGCGCGCGCTCAGGCAGCAAATTCCGAAGGCCGCTCAGGAAGTTCACTTCCGCATCGCCGCCAACAACTCGCCAAATCAGCTCATCGACGACCCGATCGTCGCCCTGCATCATCCGAGCGATGCAACTCTCGCCAAGGTGGCCAATCACCGGGATGCGCGAGGGCGGAGTCGGGTCCAGCTTGAGCGCGTCTTGGTAATGCAGGATGCCGCGGTTGCCCATCCACTCCTCTATGCGCGAGACGTCTTCCGGGGCATAACCGCGGCGCTCAAGCATCTCGCGCCCCTCGGCCACCGCATTCTGCCAATAATCGACCGTTGGCTGCGACTTCAGTTGCTGTATTTCGCCGTGCAGATAGTTGATCACCTGCCCCAGCCGCTTGCCCTCCGCCTCCAACTGCTCCGGCGTGTAATACTGTGCCATCTCAATCGTCTCCTCTCTGCCCAGCTTGCCGACGATCAGACGGCGTCAACTCCTGCTGACAACGCCTGCAACACCGCGCGCCAATACTACGATGACGAAACGCTGGCGACACGTCGATATCAGCGCGCACGCGTACATAGAGCCGCCTCCATGCGGGCGAAGCTGAAATCGCCGTAAGGCACGATCATCGCTCAAGTATCTTGTGTTGCGCATGACACGAGAACGTACAACATCCACAGTGCGGACGTTGCAATGGGAAATCAAGTGGATTTCAGTGACGGCCAGCGCGATTTTTGCTGGCGGTGGGAAGGAGAGTGGCGTACTGGGATTTTCTGCCGGCCAAGTCCCGACGGGTCTCGGCGGGCCTCCCTCCCCTGCCCCATCGGGATCGGCCGCGGGAGCTGCGGGCGCCCATGCCCTTCCGATTGCCCCAACGGGCCGCAGCGGCGAGCGCTGAGAGGGCAACCGGGGTCCGGCGGCCTTGGCATGCGGTCGGCGGTTTAGGCTCGCCAGCGGGCTGCGGCGTGACGGCGCCAGCAGTCATCGCCTTCTGCAACATGGCTGTAACACGTCAGCTGTCAGACGCTAGGATCACTTGCGACGTGGTATGACTAGACGGAACCATTGCTTCCGCTTATGCGTACGACGGTCGCCAACCGGCAATCGGCGTCAGACGCCAACCGTCACCACCCGGAACGACGGTCAGACCCTGCCTTTCCAGCCACGGCTTAACGTCGGCAATCCAATAGACCGGCATATCATTCGGCGGGGGCGGAGCCTCGGCCGGGGCCAGCTGCGCATTCGACCAACGCGTCGGGCGACGGGATGACGGTTTGCCCGCCACCGGCCAACAGCCGCGGAGCGAATAGAGCCGACAGCAGGCGGTAATAGTCAGCCCACGCGCGGCGCCGATACCGTTCCATGAGCAGCCGCCGCAGGGGCGCATCGAGGTCAGCAAAATCCGGCGGCAACAGGGCGAGCAACAGCCCTAGCGAGTGAATGCCGGGACCGGAATACCGCCACAACCGCACCGTCTCAGAGGAGACGCGGCACCACCGGGCGACGGCATCTCGCCCAGCCGCGCAACTAGTGCGTGCAAGCGGGCAGCAACAGGTTGGATCGAGGAGATACTTGCCTGACCGTGACATTATTGCACTTACGTTAATCGCTCATCTTTTTTCGCTCTGACGCACCTGACGGGCTCGCCCATACATGCCCAGGTCGGCGATGTCAGTGAAGTCAGTGATTTTGCATCCTCATATTTTTCTCTCTCTCGCGTGCGTGCGCCCTTCCTGATCTTTGGGGAGTGAATAACCTGTAGTTGAGAAGATATCTGGGGGCCATCGCCGGTAAAAATAATGCGGAGAGGAAATCACTGACTTCACCGACTTCGCTTACCACCCTCGCCCGCGTGATGCCGCCGCGTTGAAGCGCTCGCGCGAGGGAATCTCTGCCTTTGCGTAGATGACTTGGCGTTTTCCGTTGATTTTCCAGAGACCGTCCTGGGCGCTTGGGTTACGGACAGCGACGTAGCCGCACTCCTCCAGGCGGTGGGGGATGAGCCTAGAATTCTTGCGGTCGATCAACCATTCGGCGAATGGGCTGAGGGCAACGTTGGCGAGTTCTTGGAGGGTGATGGTCTCTGGTCTGAGGAGTATGTCGAGCACATCGGCGAGTTCGGCATCGGCGGGGTTGCGGGAGGCATCGACGATCTCCCAGAATGCCGGTGTCTTGGGCGGCGGTGCTTTCGGGTCGAAGCCTGACAAGTCGAACTCGGCGAGATAGGCGGCGACATGTTCAAATCCGCCCCGCTCGTACCATCCCCAGAGTTCGCTCCAATGATCGATCGAGAAAATCTCTTTGCTGAGGTCTGACCAGGCGACGTAATGGCGCCGGTCATCGGCCGGTAGAATAGATGCCATTGGTCTTTTCGTTCGTCGTGATGATGACACCGCAACAGTTGAGGACGCTATGCTCGCGCAGATTTTTTTCATCGACGCGGAGCACGTCCGGAGGCGCCGCTGTAACTGCCTTCATGTGGTCGTAAAATTTGAAACGATCGCTTTCGCCGAGGTCGCGCGCTTCGTTGATCCGCAGGATGACGGATTTCAAGAAGCCGTTGAAGCGGCCGACAGTCTGTTGCGGAGAAATTTCGGAGAAGTTCCAGGGGCCGATTGCGCGCTTGACGGGCTCGACTATTGTGTCCTTGCCGATACCCTGCTTGCCGCCGAGAACCAAGGCGTGATTGAGCTTGGTTTCCGCGTGCTGCACCCGATGAGCGAGCCATTTGACGATATGCGGGGCGTCATCGGGGTAGACTTTTTTCACGTGGTCGAGCCAAGGGCCGGCTTGTGCGGCATCGCCCGGCTTGATGGTGGGCGGGCGGTAGAGATTGAAGCAGCTCACGCCGGCGCGTTCGATCCACCCGCCTTCGGCGACAAGCCGGTTCGGGATGATCATGGGAAGCCCTGGCGCCCGAGTGATCTGTTCCACCGGCTTGTTCTGATCGAGCCAGGCGTTGGCTTTTATCTCGGTGTCGCCCGCCGGAAGCGGCGGGATGCGAGCGTTGACACTGCCCGCGGGCCACATGTCGCGCGACGGCGTGTAGATGTACGAGTGCATTGGCATGTAGGCATAAAAATCGCCGAGCGATACGCCTTCGCCGCCCCCATCGCCATGCTGCTCGGCCTTCTCCCAAATGCGACGAAGCTCGCGACCGCCGGCGAAGACGCCTTTTTCGGCGACACCAAGCGGCGGTCTCGGGATCGTCGCGCAGGACGGCGAACATCTCTTCGAAGTCTTGCGCCGGCGCGGCGCAGGGCGGCGCCCTTTTTGAGGGCGAGCGCGGATCGCGATCCGTCGCCGGTCGTGCTGGTGCCGGTGCCGTTGAGCGTGCTCTTGGGCGGCGGGATCAGCGGCGCCAGCCGGTTGAGGGTGTCGGCGTCGGCGAAAGCGATCCCGGCGGCCGACATTGGCCAGTGCCGCTCGGTTACGGCGAAATAGCGCCGGGCCGCGTAGAATTCGATGGCGGGGCCGTGGTCGCGCGGGTCCTCGCCGGGAATGGCGCGGCGGCAACCCCATTGATCTGCGGCGACGCCGATGCGATCGAGGAACGGGCGAACGTCCTCCGCAGCAACATAAAAGAACAGCTTAATCCCGCCGCCGCTGGGGCTTGTCTCGGCATAGCTGCGCACGGCATCGATGATCGCCGCCGCCCATGGCGCGATCGTGCCGTCGGCGGCGAGACAGCTGTCGAGGTCAAGGCCGACGATGAACGTGTCAGCTCCGACATCGCCGAGCTCGAAGCCGATGCCGCCGCCGAGCCCGTTGACGAGCCGCGTTGCGAGGGTTTCGGCTTCCGGGCGCACTACCCAGGTGGCGGCGTCATCTGCCTTTGCCGGCCGTCCGGCGAGCCCGTAGGGCACTTTGGTAGGGAGCCCTTTCGGGCCGCGCGCTTCGTTGCGCCAGGCAACCCAGCGCGGAAGGTCCTCGAGGCTGGCGAAGGGCGCGCTCACCAGCGCCCGCCCCGTTGCCAAGCGCTTCGGGGTGCTCGGCCCGGATCGCGTCGAGCAGAAGATCGGAGAAGCGGTCGGCGAATTCTCGCGGTCACGGAACTCGACAAAGTTGTTGTAAAGAGGCTTGCCCTGTTTGTTGGTGATTGGGTTGCCGTCGCGGTCGAGCGCCTTCGTCGAGGGCATCGCGACCCACGGCTCCCCCGCGGGGCCGGCCATCAATTTCATGTCGTTGATGACCATGCCGCTCGGCAACTCAGCGCAGAAGAACGCGAGTGTCGAACCGCCGGCGCGGCACGGCGCCCACTTCACGATCTTGGGGGCGCTCATGGCCGCGCCCTCCGCCGAAACGGCTCTATGTCGTCGAAGTGGCGGCCGGTGGCAACGAGCAAGGCAAGGTGAGCGGTGTCGGCCTTGCCCGCCTGTCGCCACTCGTGGGTCGCGGCGGCGCAACCAGGATCGTCGGGGCGGAGCGGCGCGGGGGGTGAGCTTGGTCTGGGCTCTTGCCGCCGTCCCCGGCGCGTGCTAGGAGGCTGTGGATTAGGTTCTGGGGTTGCACTGAAAACGGCGTTCTCAGCGGGGCGCCGTTTTCGAATTCTGTGCGTCCGATCGCGAGCTCACGATGCCGACGCGGCCCGGCCCCGCGGCTTTCGCCGCGGCGGGCTTCATAGAGGCGGCCACCGGTCACGCCAATTCGCCAGTAAAATGAGCCGTCAACCTTCGTCGGCTGCCGACCCATTCTGCCCAACCTTCGTGGCCGGCAGGTGTCCATTTTCGAGATGATAGTAAACTTGGCTCGGCGGCTGGCCGAGGAAATCTGCGATGGCGCTCGCGCCAATCAGCAGGTCTTCCGCGAGCGCGGAAGGGGTCTTCGGGGTGTTCGGGTTAGTCACTCATGCGACAAATTCTCCAGCCTTTCTACTGCTCAACGTGGGTTACGATCAATTTCGCGATATATATCATCCCCTAGGGCCTGTCAAGCCGGACAGCACCACATAGAGTACCCCCGCGCCCGCGATAAGATGGTGCCCTTGTCGCAAATATGTTGCATCGAGCCATTCGGAGCGCTTCGGAACGCGCAGGAATGCTTGGCATCCATTGCGACATGCGCGACATGAAAAAGGCCGCTCGCGGGCGGCCTCTTTGTTGGTTATGCACTTGAAGTGCCGGCAAATTTTGGTGGTAGCGGGAGAGGGATTTGAACCCCCGACCTTGGGATTATGATTTCCCTGCTCTAACCAGCTGAGCTATCCCGCCGCGCGGGGCGGCATATAGGAGATCGGGCGACGACGGTCAAGCCGCGGGGGTTCTTGCCCTTGGGCGCGGCACCAGGATTGGCGCCGCGCGCCGCCGCCAACAGCTTGGGTTTAGGGCGCGCAGGAGAGATCGGTGCCGGCGAGGAACGGCTCCCCGCCCGAAGCACCCGCGGGCGGGCACAGCACCCAGCGCGGTGCGACGCCGGACGCGCTCGCGGGCGAGGCAATCGAGGCGGACGCCCCGGCGCTGGTCGCCGCCGTCGCTCTTGCCGCGGCGTGCGGCGCGGCCGATGCCGATGGGCCGGCGCCAGTCGATGTCGCCGCCGGCGAGGCAGCCGGCGTCGCAGCACTCCCGGTCGCGGCGATCGCCGGCAGGCTGACGGCACCTGACGATCCGGACGACTGCGCTTTGCCGGCAATCGGCGGGGCAGTCGTCGCGGTCTGCGCCGCGGCAGGGCCGGCGAGCGCGATCAGCAGCGGCAGCGCGATGCGCAAAGGCTGGGCCATTCCCAGTCCAATCCAATCCCGACGAGCTGTTATCGGGCGCGAGCCGGGCCGATCATCCCCAGCGGCCGGTCGCCCGGGTCGCGTGGCCGCGCCGGTCGCCGGGCTGCGGCATTGCGCCACCCTTGCGGGCTTGCCGTGCCGCGCCGGCGCGGAGAGGATGGCCCGATGAGCCGCCTGCTGCCCGCCCCCGGCCACGCCCCGCTCTCGCCCGGCGCCGCCGGGGCGCGCGGCGGCCACCGATCATGAACATCGCCGTCGAGAATTTCGCCCAGGCGCTGGTTGCCGGGCTCCTGGTCGGCGCGGTCTATGGGCTGATGTGCGTCGGGCTCGGGCTGATCTTCGGGGTGATGCGCGTCGTCAACTTCGCCCAGGGCGACTTTATGATGCTGGGCATGTATTTCAGCCTGTACACGGTCGGCGGGCTCGGCGTCTTGGCTTTTATTGGGCCGGAGGCGGCGCCGGTGGCCGCTGCGCTGCTCGCCGGGCCGGTGCTGTTCGCCGGCGGCTGGCTGCTGCACCGGCTGCTGCTCGGCCGCGTCACCGGAACCCGCGCCGGCGGCTCGGGCCACGACGCGCAGCTGATCCTGACCTTGGGCTTTGCGCTGATCCTCGAAAACGGCGGGCTGATCGCCTTTGGCTCGACGCCGCAGGTGGTGCATACGCCGCTGTCTTGGGCCGCATGGCAAATCCCGTTAGTCACGGAGCACTTCGGCACCGTCTTTGTCAACAAGGCGCGCGGGGTCGCCTGTATCGTGTCGGTGCTGGTCGGCGGCGCGCTTTACTGGTTTATCAGCCGGGTCCGGCTCGGCAAGGCGCTGCGCGCTGCAGCCGATAACCCCGAGGCCGCGACCTATATGGGCATCGACGTCGACCGCGCGCACGGCATTGCCTTTGGCGTCGGCACCGGCGTCACCGCGATCGCCGGCGGGCTGGTCGCCACCTATTATCCGTTCCAGCCCTATGTCGGGTTCGACTTTGTCATCATCATGTATGCCGGCGTGGTGCTCGGCGGCATGGGCAGCATTCTCGGCGCGTTCTGGGGCGGCATGACAATCGGCCTGGTCCAGCAGCTCTCGACCTTGGTCCTGCCATTGCAATTGCAGAATGCCGCGATCTTTGTCGTCTTCCTGTTGGTCGTGCAGCTGCGGCCGCAAGGGCTGTTCGGCCGCAATGTCGAGCGCGCCTGAGCGATGAGCGCCGGCAGGCGGCCTCTGCGCGTGCCGCTGGCGGTGATCGGCGCGATCGCCGCGGCATGGCTGGCGCTCGGCATGATGGTCGGCGATTCCTATTACCAGCTGATGCTGACCCTGGTGCCGATCTGGGCGGTGGTCGGGCTGTCGTGGAACCTGCTCAGCGGCTATAGCGGGCTCGTCTCGTTCGGCCATGCCTCGTTTTTTGGCCTCGGCGCCTACACCGTCACCTTGGCGCTGGTCCTGTTTGGCATCACGCCGTGGCTTGGCGTCCCGCTCGGCATGGTGGTCGGCGCGGTCGCCGGCGTGATCATCGGCTATCCGACCTTCCGGCTGCGCGGGCATTATTTTGCGCTGGCGATGCTGGCCTATCCGCTGGCGCTGCTCTACGTCTTTGCCTGGCTCGGCTACCAGGAGGTGGCCCTGCCGATGAAGCGGGCGGCACCCGGCTGGTACATGCAATTCGGCGACTACCGCGTCTATCTCGGCATCGCCGTCGCGTTTCTGGTATTGGCGCTGCTGATCTCGCTTGCGGTCGAGCGCTCGCGCTTTGGCATGTCGCTGCTGGCGATCAAGCAGAACGAGCCGGCGGCCGAAGCCGCGGGCATCGACACCCTGCGCTGGAAGATGCGGGCGATCGTGCTGAGCGGCGCGCTCTGCGCGGCGGCCGGCGGGCTCTACGCCGTGGTGCTGCTGGTGGTGACCCCGGACAGCGTCTTTGGCGTCCTGACATCGGCGCAGGCGCTGATCGTCACCTTGTTCGGCGGTGTGGCGACCCTGTGGGGGCCGGTCATCGGCGCCGCGGTGCTGGTGCCGCTCAGCGAGACCTTGCAAGCCCACCTCGGCAACACGATCCCCGGAATTCAGGGCGTGGTCTATGGCGTCGCCATCGTTCTGGTCATTCTGCTGGCGCCCGAAGGGGTTTACTGGCGGGTGCGCGACCGGCTGGTCGGGCGAGGATTGCGGCTTCGCCCGGAAGGGGCGCCGGCATTGCCGGCGGCGATCCCGCTGCCGGTCCGGCCGCAGCCGGCAAGCCGCGGCGAAGGGGCGCCGATCCTCGTCGTCGAGCATCTGTCGAAATCGTTTGGCGGGCTGCGCGCGGTCGAGGACGTCAGCTTTTCCGTCGCCCGCGGCAGCATCCTCGGCATCATCGGCCCGAATGGCGCCGGCAAGACGACATTGTTCAACCTTTTGAACGGCTTTGTCGCACCCGACCATGGCCGGGTGTCGCTCGACGGGCGCGCCCTCACCGGCCTCAAGCCCAACCGAGTCTGCCGCCTCGGCGTCGGCCGCACCTTTCAAGTGGTGCGCCCATTTGCCCGCATGTCGGTGCTGCACAATGTGATGATCGGCGCCTATGTGGCCGAGCCGTCGGACCGCGAAGCGCTCGCCGCGGCGCAACTGGCGATCGAAGAGGTCGGCCTAGCGGCCCGTGCCGATGCGATCGCCGGCGGCCTGACCACCAAGGAATTGCGGCTGATGGAGCTGGCCCGTGCGCTTGCTGGGCGGCCGCGGCTGCTGCTGATGGACGAGCCGTTGGCCGGGCTCGGGTCCGGCGAAATCGAGGCGATCCTCGGCGTGGTGCGCGCGGTCGCCGCCGCCGGCGTGACGATCGTCGTCATCGAGCATACGATGCAGGCGATGGTGCGGCTCGTCGACCGGCTCGTCGTGCTCGATCACGGTCAGGTGATCGCAGCCGGCGCGCCCGATGCCGTCACCCGCGACCCGCGGGTCATCGAGGCCTATCTCGGCCGCAAATGGACGGCGCTGCGTGCTTGAGGTCGAGGGGCTGACGGTCGCCTATGGCGGCCTTGCGGCGCTGTCCGAGGTGTCACTCACCGTCGGCGAGGGCCAGTTTATCGCCATCGTCGGCCCCAACGGCGCCGGCAAGACCACCTTGTTCAAAACCATCTCGGGCACCGTGGCGCCGCTCGCCGGCACCATCCGCTTTGAAGGCCGCGACCTGCTTGGCGTCTCGCCCGCCGCGCGCGCCCATCTCGGCATCGCCCATGTGCCCGAGGGGCGGCAGGTGTTCCCGTCGCTGAGCGTCTACGAGAATTTGGAGATGGGCGCCTATCCGCGCGCCGGGCGGCGCGATTGGCGGCGCAACCTCGAGCGCATCTTCGCCCTGTTCCCGATCCTCGCAGAGCGGCGCAGCCAGCCTGCCGGCACCTTGTCCGGAGGCGAGCAGCAGATGCTGGCTATCGGCCGCGGCATCGCCTCCTCGCCGCGCCTCTTGATGCTCGACGAGCCGTCGATGGGGCTCGCGCCGGCGATCGCCGACCAGATTTTCGAGCGCATCGAGGCGCTGCATCGCGACGACGGCCTGACCGTGCTCTTGGTCGAGCAGCGGGTTGCCGAGGCGTTGCAATCCTGCGACATGGGCTATGTGCTCGAGACCGGGCATATTGTTCTCGAGGGGCCGCAGCACGTGCTGCTCGCCGATGACCGGGTGCGCCGCGCCTATCTCGGCATGTGACGCCGATGATTATCATGGGAGGGGGAGAGATGTTGGCACGAAGCCCTATGTCGTTCTGGTCGCTGCTGGTCGCCGGCGTGGCCGCCACGGCGCTGTCGTGGCCGGGCTGGGCCGCGGCGCAGCCCAAAGAGGTGGAGATTGGGCTGATCGCACCGCTGTCCGGCCCGTGGGCGCGGCAGGGCTATCTGGTCCGCGCCGGCGCCGAGATGGCGGTCGACGACATCAACAAATCGGGCGGCATCAAATCGATGGGCGGCGCCCATCTGAAGCTCGTCGTCGCCGATGCCGGCGATACTCCCGAAAAAGCCAAGAACGCGGCGCAGCGCCTGGTCTCGCAATATCCGGGCCTGGTCGCCGGCGAAGGCGCCTGGCTCAGCTCTTTCACCCTCGCCGTGACCGAGGTGACCGAGCGCGCGCATCTGCCGTGGCTGACCTTGTCCTACTCCGACGCGATCACCAATCGCGGCTTCCACTATGTGTTTCAGAGCTCGCTGCCCGGCAACGAGCAGGCGGAGCAGACTTTGCCGGCGGTCATAGCATTGGCGACGCGGGCGACCGGCGCCAAGCCCAAGACCGTCGCGATCATCCAGGACAACACCGCGGCGCCGATGAGCTTTGTCAAGCCGATGCTGAATGGCGGGCTCGAAAAGGCCGGGATCAAGCTGGTCGCGCACCAGACCTTCACCCCGCCCCTCTCGGACGCGACCCCGGTGGTCCAGAGCGTGCGCACCGCGCACCCCGATTTCCTGTTCGATATCGTGTCGAGCGTCCCCGACAACGCGCTGATCCTCGAGCAATTGGCGGAGATGGGCCTGTCGCATGCGCACCTGCCGGTGGTGGGCAACGGCACCCCGCTGGTGACGCCCGAATTGCTCAAGGTGACCGGCAAGGACATCGTCGACGGGGTGATCACCTCGGTCGCCAACTGGCCGACCAAGACTGACGAGGACTTGGTCGCGGAATTCAAAAAGCGCACCGGCGAGCCGTGGATGACCCAGGACGCCTTGTGCGGCTATGGCCATGTGATGATTGTCGCCGCCGCCCTGGAAAAGACCGGCGTCGCCGACCGCGAAAAGGTCAACGCGGCGATCCATGCGATGGACACGTCATCCGGGCCGGCCAAGTACTTCCCCGGCGCCAGCCTCAAATTCGACGCCAACGGCCGCCGCGTCGGGGCGCCGCTGATCCTGGTGCAATGGCAGAAGGGCGAGCCGGTGACGGTGGCCCCGCCGCAATTCGCCGTCGCCAAGGCGATCTGGACCAAAGGGCCCGCGGAGTAACCGCCAGCGAGGAGCGCGTGTAGCAGGCTGCGGAAAATACCGTTTCCTCAGCCAAGCGCCCTTCGAGACGGCCCTTCGGGCCTCCTCAGGGTGAGGCAGGCCTTTGATATAAGACCTCATCCTGAGGAGCGAAGCGTCTCGAAGGATGGGCAAGCGACGAGAAGTCGGTCGTTCCGCACCCTGCTAGAGCGGTGTTGCCAGCAGGGTCGGGACCGCGAAGGTGTCGAGCAGCACCAGCTTGTCGCGGATCCTGAGGCCGCCCTTGCCCGGCTGAAGCCGGTCGCGATAGAGCCCGGTCGCGAACAGCCGGGTCTCGCCTTCCTGGTCGGTCTGGTAGATCGCGAACGGGGCTTCGATCAGCACTTCGTCCGCATCCGGCTTGAAGATGCGCGGCAGGCCGATGATGTGACGGTCGGTGTGGATGTTGTACTTGTTAGCCTCGCGCAAGGCGCGGATGCGATCTTCTAGCATTGCGCGGCTGTCGCAGAAGATCAGCGCCGCCGGCAAATCCCGGTCGTAATTCTCACGCGACACGACCTTGTAGCAGCAATGCTGCGGCGAACAGCATCGAGCCATAAATTGTAATGCTCCGCGTCGATCAGCGCGCCGTACTTGGCGAGAAGATCGTGGACACGCGCGATCGCCGGTCAACCGTCATCGCACCGCACCCGCGGGCTCGATCCCCAACAGCTCGGCGTAATACGACCAGAAGCCGCGCAATGGCACATCGTTGACCCGGTAGTCGCGGTCGGAAATGACCCCGCCGCCGCCGAGCTCGATGACCGTCGCGCGGTCGGCCTCCGGCTTTGAGGCGCGGTGGGCGATTTCGATCGCCTCGCCATCCTCCATCGAGACGAGCCCGGCGGGGCCGACCAGATTGGCCTGGCGCAGCCGGTGCAGGGTCATTTCCGGCGGATCGTCGGCATAGCCGATCATCGTTTGGAACACCTCGACCTCATCAAGGCCGCGCGGCCGGATCTGGCGGATCGCCAGGCTGTTGGAAATCTGCACAAACACCGCGGTCGGGAAGATCGAGGTGACCACCAGGTTCAGCCGGTCGTTGCGCTCGGGCCGGAATGTGACCAGCCCCGGCTCCTGCAATGCTAGGTAATCGCTGCGCACCCGCGCGCCGGCATAGGCCTCGCGCGCGAACTCCTCGGTATCGCTGTCGGCCTCGGCCCAGGTGATGCTGTGGCGATGGCGCACATCCATCTTGACCCCGCCTACCTGGGTCGAGCGGTCGAGCCCGAAGGTGACCAGAAACTCATGCAGCAGGCTCGCATGGTAGTTGTCGCGGGTGTTCTCGGCATAGAGCTTCCAATTGGCACGGATGCGCTGGCGGTTGTAACCGAGCACCTGGACCGGCCGAGCCAGCAGGCGCTCGAGCTGGGCCAGGATCGGCGCGCCGAGAAAATCTTCGAGCGGCTCGGCATCCTTGGAGAGCGTGCCAAAGACCGCGCCGTTGACGACGCCGACCCGCAACGGACGTAGGCCGTGCGCGGCCATATCAAACCCCGCATCCATCCCGCCCTGGCCGCGGATGCCGCGGCGGAACGGGATCGCGGTCAGCCCGCCGTCGAGCCCATAGCACCATTGGTGATAGATGCAGGTATGCTCGCGGGCGTTGCCGCTGAGCTCGCGCCGCACCAGGGCGCCGCGATGGGCGCAGCGATTGACAAAGGCCTTGACGACGCCGGTTTGGTCGCGGTTGACGACCACCGGCGTCTCGCCCAGCCAGGTCGTGCGGAAATCGCCGGGGTTCGGGATCTCGGCCTCGAGCCCAAGATAATTCCACACCGGCCCCTGAAAAATCCGCTGCTGCTCGCGCTCGTAGATGTCGGCGTCGTGGTAGAGGCGGTAGGGCACCCGGCTGTAATCGAGCGCCGGCCAGATCGTCTCGGTCACCATCATCGTCTTCCCGCGCAGCGAAGGTGTCGGCTCGATGCTAATTTATCGGCGCACGCCCGACAACCGCGGCCGGCTGATCGGTCTTGCGCGGGTTGGCGAAGGAGGCCAACGTTCCGGGCCATGAGCACCGCGCCGTTGACGCCGGACGAGCTGTTCTCGCGCCTCGATGCGCTGGGGATCGCGCACCGCACCCGTGCGCATGCGCCGGTCTTCACCGTCGCCGAGGCTGCCGCGGTCCATGGCGACATGCCGGGGGGCCATTGCAAGTGCCTCTTTCTCAAGGACAAAAAAGGCGGGTTCTGGCTCGCCGTGATGCTCGAGGAGCGGCGCATTGCGATGGGCAAGCTTGCTGCCCGCCTCGCCGCGCCACGATTTTCGTTCGGCGGCGCGGCCGAGCTCTATGCGCTGCTCGGCGTGCAACCGGGCAGCGTCACGCCCTTTGCACTCGCCAACGATTCCGAGCACCGCGTGACGCCGGTGCTCGACCGTGCGATGCTCGACCACGATCCTCTCAACTACCACCCGCTGGCAAACGACCGGACCACCGCGATTGCGCCGACCGACCTGTTGCGCTTTATCGCTGCTTGCGGGCACCAGCCGCGGATCGTCGATCTCTGCGGGCTCGAGCGCTGGCCGGCGAACTTCGTCTCGGCTGCGCTTGTCTTCGCCGTAGCGTGCGGCCATGTTGTTTCTTAAGCTGAAAGAGGAATGGGAATGCCGAGCGAACCTTTGATCGGCGGCGCCGCTGCCACCCCAGTCAAGGACGTCACGACCGCGACATTCATGGCCGAGGTCATCGACGGCTCGTTCGAAACCCCGGTGATCGTCGATTTCTGGGCGCCGTGGTGCGGCCCCTGCCGCCAGCTTGGTCCGCTTCTCGAAAAGACCGTCCGCGCGGCCAACGGCGCGGTGCGCATGGTCAAGCTCAACATCGATGAGAACCCCGAGATCGCGCAGCAGATGCGCATCCAGTCGATCCCGGCGGTCTATGCGTTCCGGGATGGCCGGCCGGTTGACGGCTTTGTCGGCGCCCAGCCGGAAAGCCAGGTCAAGCAGTTCGTCCAGCGCATCAGCGGCGGCCAGGGCGGCGGCCCTTCGCCGATCGACGAGGCGATGGCGATGGCGAAGGAGGCGTTGCAGGCGGGCGACCATGCCAGCGCCGGCGCGGTCTACGCGCAGGTCTTGCAGCGCGAGCCCGACAATGTCGAGGCCCAGGCCGGCCTCGCCCGCGCGATGATCGCCAAGGGCGATTTTGCCAAGGCGCGCCAGACTCTCGACCGCGTGCCCAAGGAAAATGCCGCGCATGCGGACATCGCGGCGGCGCGTTCGGCGCTCGATCTGGCCGAGCAGGCGGCAAAGGCGATGAAGTCCGCCGGCAAGCTGCGCACGCGGCTCGCACAGAACGCCGACGACCACGACGCGCGGCTCGAGCTGGCGACGGCGCTGTTTGGCAGCGGCGAGCGCGAAACGGCGATCGACGAGCTGTTGGCCCTGTTCAAACGCGATCGGGAATGGAACGACCAGGCGGCGCGCAAGCAGCTGGTCAAATTTTTCGAGGTCATGGGCGCCACCGATCCGCTGACCTTGAGCGGGCGGCGGCGGTTGTCCTCTCTGATGTTTTCGTAGACCCGTGTTTTCGTGGGGAGGAAGAGGATGAGCGAGCGGCCTGGCGCCATCGGCCTCTGCGAGACCCTGCCGATCTTTCCGCTGCCCGGGGTGCTGCTGCTGCCGCGCGGCCTCTTGCCGTTGCGGATTTTCGAGCCGCGCTATCTGGCGATGACCCAGGATGCGCTGGCCGGCGACCGCTTGATCGGCATGGTGCAGCCGAGCGATCCCAATCAGCCGATGGCCGGCAACCCGCCGGTTTATCCGACCGGGTGCGCCGGCCGCATCACCTCGTTCAACGAGGCCGAGAACGGGCACTATCTGATCACCTTGACTGGTCTCTGCCGCTTTCGCATTGCCGAGGAACTGCCGCTGTCGAAGGGGTATCGGCGCGTCGTGCCGCGCTGGGACGAGTTCGCCCGCGACCTGCGCAGCGAGCGCGAGGCCGGGTTTGACCGCGATCGCCTGCTGCGGGGCTTGCGGGCTTATTTCGAGCGGCACCAGATCAAGGCCGAATGGGATACGATCAGCTCGGTCCCCGGCGACCGCCTGGTCACCTCGCTGGCGATGGTCTGCCCGTTCGAGCCGAGCGAGAAGCAGGCATTGCTCGAAGCTCCCGATTTCGCCGCGCGCGCCGAGCTGTTGACCGCGATCGTCGAGATGGCGGTGCTCGACCGCTCGGGCGGCGGCGAAGCGCGGCACTGAGCCCGGCGCGGCCAGTGCTGCACATTGGGGCGGGAGAAGTCATGGAAAGCTCATCGGAAGTCGATCCCAAGCTGTTGGAAATCTTGGTCTGTCCGCTGACCAAGGGGCCGTTGCGCTATGATCGCGAGGCGCAGGAGCTGATCAGCGAGGAGGCCGGGCTCGCCTATCCGATCCGCGACGGCATCCCGATCATGCTGATCGACGAAGCCCGGGCGCTGCGCGACGACGAAACGGCGACCAAGCGCCTGCCGCCATCGTGAGGGGAAGCGGGGGTGAGGTGCTAGGGTGGTGAGCGCCGGCGGGGCGACGCGCTGGCCGGTCGAGCTGCGCCTCAAGCAGGCCGAAAAGCTGCTCGAGATCCGCTTTGACGACGGCAGCCGGTTTCGCCTGCCGGCCGAGTACCTTCGCGTCGAGAGCCCCTCGGCCGAGGTGCAGGGGCATGGCCCCGGGCAAAAAACCCTGGTCGCCGGCCGCGCCGAGGTCGGGATCATCGGGCTTGAGCCGGTCGGCAATTATGCCGTGCGAATCATCTTCGACGATCTGCACGACACCGGGATTTACTCCTGGAGCTATCTCCATCAGCTCGGCATCGAGCGCGACCAGCGCTGGCGCGATTATCTTCAGGGGTTGGCGGCGAATGGGCTGAGCCGCGAGCCGCCCAGATCCTGACCGCAAGCGCGATGCCGCGGGCGGCTTCCGGAGCGCTGGCTACTGGCGCGGCCGCCTACCGCTCACTGATGCACGGTATTGGCGCCTTTGGCGTCCGGGTAATATTGCGGCGCCTCGCGCCGGTCGAACATGCCATAGTCGCGGACGACGCGAACCTGGCGCAGCCGCGCGGCCTCCGGAATGCGACCGTGGGCAGTGCGCTCGAAAGCTTCGGCAGCGGCTCGATCGCGCCATGAGAGGAGCAGGACCAGGTCGCCCGGGGTCAGCACGGCGTCGAAGATATCCCAGCCAATTAGTCCGTCGGCACCGGGATCGATACCGATCCATTTGGCGCAGCGGGCCGGATCAAGCGCCTCGCTCCCCTCCGCGGGGCGCCTCGCGTCGATCAAGGTCACCGTGGTGCCCTCGCCAACCTCGGTCTCGTCCAGCCGCTGCTCCACGAGCACTTGCCCGGCGGGCATCCTGGTGTCCCGGATCACCTGTCCGACCCGCAAGTGATAATCCGAAAAGATCTCGCCACGACCCTTTTCCTGAGCTTGGTGATGGCGCATCTGGGTCCGCCAGCGCACCACGGATTTCTCGTCGCGCCAGCCCGAGAGCGATAGAATCCAACCGTCGCGGGTCAGGCTGCGGTAGCGGATATTATCGACAAACCCGTCTACCTGCTCGAGCTCAGGCCGCAGCATTCCGGCGTTGGCGAGATATGCCTCCCATTGCTCGGCTTTGGGATGAACTTCGAAGATTACCGAAAACATGGTCACCTCGTTGCTGTCTGAGGCTGAAATCCCGCGGCGAGGATCAGCCGCTGCGTCGCCGAAAGGCGGGACTGAGGATCATGAGGGAGAGGATTTCGAACAGCATCTGCGCACCGACCATCGCGGTGTTGGTGGTGGCGTCGTATTGCGGCGCGACCTCGACCACATCACCGCCGATGATGTCGAGGCCTTTGAGGCCGTGCAGGATCGCCTGCGCCTCGCGCGGGGTGAGGCCACCGGCTTCGGGCGTGCCGGTGCCCGGGGTGTAGGCCGGGTCGAGCCCATCGACATCGAACGAGATGTAGGTCGGGCCGTCGCCGACGACCTTGCGCGCCTGCTCGACGACGCCGGCGATGCCCAGCCGATCGACATCCTCGATGTGCAGCACGGTCATGCCCGATTCATACGAGAAGCCCCACAGGATCTCGGCCGGGCCGCGTATGCCGATCTGGATCGTGCGCTCGGGGTCGAGCGCGCCCGAGAGCACCGCCTGGCGAAACGGCCCGCCATGGTGGAATTTCGAGCCGTCGACCTCGCCCATCGTGTCGCAATGCGCATCGATATGGACGAGGCCCAAGGGCCGCTCGGCGCCCAATGATTTGAGGATCGGGTAGCTGACCGAATGGTCGCCGCCAACCGACACCGGCCGCACCCCGGCCGCGCGGATGCGTGCATAAAACGCGGCGATGTCCTCGATCGACTGGTCGAGGCTGAAGCGCGAGCGCAGCGGCACGTCACCGATGTCGGCGACATTGCATTCGCCGCGCGGAGTGACTCCGAGCGCGTGGTTGTAGGGGCCGATGCGCTCGATCTCGCGCACCACCCGCGGCCCAAGGCGGGCGCCGGCGCGGTTGGTGACGCCGAGATCCATCGGCACGCCAACGAGCGCCACATCGAGCCCGGCAAAATCCGGCAGATCGGGTGCATCGGGGCGATACGGCATATCGAGCAGGGTCGAGACGCCGGCATAGGGCATCGCTCGGCGGTATTCGCTGCCGAAAGTCAAGGACAGCGGCTTTTTGAACCGCTCGGGCGCCACCTCGGTTTCCCTGGCGCCCTCATATTTGGCGCGCAACGCGTCAAGCTTATTTTTGTCGAACATGGCGGCCTGATCCTCATCGCCGGTGTGGGTGCAACATCGTCAGCTCAAGCCCTCCCCCTCGATGGGGAGGGTTGAGTGGGGGTGGGCCGCCGCAAATCTTCAACAATCGTCACGTGCGCGCCCTCCGGATTTTGCAATATCCGCAGAACTCGGTAGCCTTGCTCCTGCAGAAAACGATCCCGCTCCGTTTCCTGAAGCGACGACCGATCGTATTGGCCACCGTCAACTTCGATGATCAGGCTGGCTTCGTGGCAAACAAAATCGGCAATGTAGCGTCCGAGCGGCACCTGACAGCGGAATCTGTGCCCTTCTATTTGACGCAATCGCAATATTTGCCAAATGCTTCGCTCGGCGTCGGTCATCTCGCGCCGTAGGGCTCGGGCGCGCTCACGGGCGCCTTCGATCGGATGTTTTTTCATTTTCGCGATTGCGCGCCCGGCCCATCACCCCCACCCAACCCTCCCCCATCGAGGGGGAGGGCTACGGGGGTGCTGAGCCAAAAGAAGTCAATTATCAGGGTGAAAAGCTCGCCGCTGACCGTTATCTCGTCCCGCGGATGCGCGGCGGGATCAGCACTTTCCACGGGTCGGGCATCTCGCCGACGGCGACCTCGATCAAGGTGGTGCCGCGCCGCTTCAAGGCGGCGGCGAGCTCGCGGCGCAACCCGTCGGGGGTCGTCGTGCGCACCCCGGCGGCGCCAAAGCTCTCGGCCAATTTCGGGAAGTGCGGGTTCAAGAGATCGACGCCGATCAGCCGGTTGCCGTAATCCTCCTTTCTGCATGCGGCGCACATTGCCATAGGCGCCGTCGGCAAAGACAATCGCGACGATGTCGATGCCGTGCCGGACCGCAGTCGACAATTCCTGGACGTTGAACATGAACCCGCCATCGCCGCAGACCGAGACGACCGGCAGGTCGGGCCGGCCGACCTTGGCGCCAAGCGCCGTGGCAAAGCCAAACCCCAACGTGCCCTGATAGCCGCTGTGGATATAGGTGCGCGGATGGTAGACCGGGAACGCCATCCGCCCGACATAGCCGACCTGCGTCAAATCCTCGACATAGATGCCGTCATCAGGCAATTCGGCGCGGATCGCCCGCAGATATTCGCATTGCGGCCCGAGCCGCTGGTCGAGCCCGGCGAGGGTGGCGGATTTCAGCGCTTCGAGCTCGTCCTGGCGCGACGGCCGGCTCGGGGCGTCGCGGCCGAGTGCGGTGTGCAGCGCCGCGAGCCCGGCCTTGGCGTCGGCGACGATGCCGAGCGCCGGCTTGAAGTAGCGGGTGATCTCGACCGGGTCGATGTCGATGCGCACGAGCTTCAGGTCGCGGTCGATGCCCCAGCGCAATTGCGGCTGATGCAGGCGGGTCCCGACCGCCAGCACGACATCGGCCTCGCGCCACAATTCGATGGCCGGCCAGCGCCGACTGCGCGAGATAGTGACGGTCGCTGACAATGCCCTTGCCGCCGCTGAAGCTGACGACCGGCGCCTGCAGCATCTCGGCGACCGCGAGCACCTCGGCGCCGGCATCGACCGCACCACTGCCGACAAAGATCAGCGGGTTTTTCGCAGCGGCGAGGAGTGCCGCGGCCTTATCGATCTGATCGGGATCGGGCTCGGTGACCGGCGGCGGCAGCGCGGCATCGGGCAGCGCCACCGCGGTTGCGAGCGCCAGCACATCGGGCGGGATCTCGATCCCGACGGGGCGCGGGCGGCCATCGCGCAATTGCCGGAAGGCCTCGTTGACGAGTTTCCCGGCCTGGCTCGGATGCTCGATGCGCGCGGCCCATTTGGTCAGCCGCTGCAGGATACCGAGCTGGTCCGGGATCTCGTGCAACAGGCCAAAGCCACGCCCGATCATGTCGGAGGGGACCTGGCCGCTGATGCATAAGACCGGCGCGTTGGCGGCGTAGGCGGTGGCCAGCGCCGCGGTGGTGTTGAGCAGCCCCGGCCCCGGCACGACGGCGTAGGTCCCGACCTTCCCGCTCGCCCGGGCGTAGCCGTAGGCCATGTAGGCCGCCCCCTGCTCGTGCCGGGTGTGGATCACCCGCAACGCCTCGCCGGCGTCATAGAAGGCGACGAACAGCGCGTCGTTCTGCACCCCCGGCAGGGCAAAGATCGTGTCAACCCCATGCCGGCGCAGCATCTCGACCAATGCGCCCCCGCCCGTCATTTTGCTCATGGCTTGCTCCTCGGCGACTATCACTCCGCTGCGACCCTCGGCTCGCTACCCAGGATGATCGACATAATCAGGTCTCGTTTTTCGGAGGCGTGCTGCAAATCATAGCCGACCGGCTGACCATCCTCGCCGAGATCGAGGTTCACGTCTTCCTGAAGCTCCCGAGTCCGCTTGGCCGGCAACGGTCTGACTTCGATATACAGGCTGTCAGTCGATTCGTCGTAGGAGAGCTTGACGTTCACGGCCGGTAGTCCTCGTCGTGAAAAGCGTTGTGGACGGTCTCACCGTCCGAGAGTAGCACGACACGCAGGTAGCCGCCGAGGCTCGCGGCAAAGCCCCACAAACGGATCCGGCCATCTGCTTGCACCCGGCGGCGTTCCGGCCGCCTGATGATTCTCTGAATTTCGATCGGATCGAGGTAGTCTCGGCGGGCCAGCACATCGAGGGCGAAATAGCGCGTTCGCCAAAACGGCGGCGGCGGAAGGCGCGCACGCGCGCCATGCCCTATAGGCGTCAATCTGACAGCGCTACGCTGCCTCGCCCGCGCAGCCTGGCACGGACGACAGCGTTACTCGGTTTCGCGATAGTCGCGCTGTCCGTCACGACGATAGTGGTCGTCGTCGGCCCGGAAAAAGCCGCCGTCGCGGGCGCACATCCCGTCGAACAGCGCCAGGCTGAAGGTCCCGGTAATTATCGTCCATTTGAACCAAACGAGAGCGGAGAGACCCAAGAACAGCCAGCCGAAGGGGTTGAACGGCCCTGCCTGCACCGGGGAGGCGCCGCAAAACGCGCCAACGGCGAAGAACACCAGCACCACTGTCACAAACAATCGGCGGATCATGGCAGGCCACCTCCGGTCCGATCAGTGTGAGCCCAACCTACGCTGATTATCGTGTTCGATCGAGCGGCTTGGCCGGATGCGCCCCGGCGGTCGTCGCGGGTGCAGCCTTACGGCTCGAACGCGTAGCGGTAGGCGCTGCCGTGGCGGACGATGCGGCCGACGGTCGGGGCCGGGAAATGCGCGGGCAAGAGGCGGGTGCCGCGTTCGGCATGCTCTTCGATCAAGCGCATGCGGGTGCGGCGCGACAAGTCGCGGTCGGTGCAGGCGGCGGTCGACCATTCGGGCTTGGCCAATTGCAGCTGGTGATGCAAGACGTCGCCCATAAAGACGGCGCGGTCGTCGCCCGAGCGGGCGTGGATCACAACGTTGCCCGGCGTGTGGCCGGGTGCGGCCTCAAACCACAGCCCGTCCTCGAGCGCGAAATCATCCTCGACCAGCTGCGACTGCCCGGTGCGCACCACCGGCAAGACGCTGTCCTCGAAAGCGAGCCGGTGCGGCGTGTCCTCGCCGCGCTGCTGCACGCCCTGCCAATGGTCGAACTCGCGCCGGGCCATGATGTAGCGCGCGTTGGGAAAGGTCGGGACCCAGCGTCCGTTGTCGAGCCGCGTATTCCAGCCGACATGGTCCCAGTGCAGATGCGTGCACATCACATAATCGACCTGCTCGGGCTGGACCCCGGCGGCGGCGAGGTCGGCCAGATAATTGCTGCGCAGCCGGTGGAATTGCGGGCGCGACGGGCGCTCCTTGTCGTTGCCGAGGCAAGAATCGACGAGGATCGTGTGATGCCCGGTCTTGACGACAAAGCTGTGAAAGCTGAACACCAGCTTTCCGGTTTGCGGGTCGATTAGCCGCGGGCCGGTCAGATCGGGGTTGGCGCGCAATACCTCCGGGTCGAAATCGGGCAGGAAATCCCCAGGGGCGATAAACGGCCCCTCGTACTCGGTGATGCGCCGCACCTCGAAATCGCCGATCCGTGTGGCTTGCATGGCTTCCGCCCTCCGCATTTGCTCTGGGGGCAGAGGCTACGCCTGGGCGAGGCTGGGGTCGAGAGGCGCGGGCCAAGGCCGCGACCGGCTCGAGCCGGCATATGGCCGACGCGATCCGGTCGGCCTGGTCGTTCTCTTAAGCGTCGAAGCCGTAGAGGCGGGCGGCGTTGCCGTGGGTGATCTTGAAGCGGTCCTCGGCGCTGGCGTCCTTAAAGTCGCGCGCCACCACCTGTTGCGAATGCGGCCAGGACGAGGCCTGGTGCGGGTAGTCCGACGACCACATCATCCGGTCAACGCCGATAAAGTTGCGGTTGGCGACCCCGACAAAGTCGTCGATATAGGTCGCCCACATCTGGCGCCTGAAGTATTCGCTGGGTTTCAGCTTGTTCGGGAAGCCGGCGGAGATGCGTTGGCGCTCGAAGGCGCGGTCCATCCGCTGCAAGTAATAGGGCAGCCAGCCGATGTTGTTTTCGGCCGACACGATCTGCAATTGCGGGAAGCGGTCGAGCACGCCGGAGAAGATCAGCACGCTGAACGACTTTTCGACCTCGTGGGACAGCACCGTCGCGCGCATGTAGCGCTCGCCCCAATTGTACTGGCTTTCCATGCCCATCCCGGTGATCGCGTGCAGGCTGACCGGCATCCGCAGCTCCTCGGCCGCCGCCCAGAACGGGTCGTAGATGTCCGAGCTGTAGGGCTGCTCCTCCGGCGGCGAGCACCAGATCATGGCGCCCTTCAACCCCATCTTGGCGCAGCGTTCGAGCTCACGGGCGCCGGCCTTCGGGTCGTAGAGCGCGATCATCGGCAGCCCGGCCATGTGCTTCTTGTCATAGCCGACAAATTCGGCGAGCCAGTCGTTGTAGACGCGGAAGCAGTCGGCCTGCAGCCCGGCGTCCTTGAGCCAGAAGATGCGGAACCCCAGGGTCGTGTACAGCACGTCGGCCTCGACCCCGTCGAGCGCGTTATCCTTTTTCCGCTCGGCCGGGTCCCAGCCGCCGGGCCGCGCATCGGCATAGGTCGCCTTGGTCAGAAATTCCTTCAGCTCCTCGGGGCTTTTGCCGGCGCCGAGTCCGATCCCGATCGGATGCGGCGCATAGCCTTCGTAATGGAAATAGGCGCCTTCCTTGCCCGGCGGGTTGACCATCAGCTGCGGTGCCCGCTCGCGGTATTTTTTATCGACCCGCGAGGCCCAAAGATCGGGCGGCTCGCTGACATGCGAATCCGCTGAGATCAGCTTGTATTCCGCCATCGTCACCCTCCCTCGCAACAACCTGGCGCCGGTGCGCGGCTGCGCCGTTTACGGCGTCTTCGCGTCTACGATAATGCGCAGGCGGCGCCGCGTCCAGGCTCCGTCCGCGTTGGCAAACGACAGCTAGTTGGGGGACTGCCATCGGTTTATTGGAGCCTGTGCGGGCGGAATTTCGCCGATCGATTTAGCGCGGGGACGAGCGCGACGCGGTAGGCGAACATCCCCGCCGTGGTATCGTAGGGGGCCGCGGCCTTGGCGGCTTCCTTTCTCGGCGGGCCGAGCATGAGCACTCTCGACAACCTGATCCAAGACCTCGTGATCGCTAATCGGATTCTCGCCAGGGAGGAGGTCGTCGATGGCTATGGCCATGTCAGCGCTCGCCACCCCGACAACCCCGAGCGCTTTCTGATCGCCCACTCGCTCGCCCCGGAGCTGGTCGGCCCCGGCGACATCGTCGAGCTTGACCTCAATGGCCGGCCGGTGCGCGACGAGGGGCGCAGCCTTTATCTCGAGCGGTTTATCCATGCGGCGATCTTTGCGGCCCGGCCGGAAATCATGGCCGTCGTCCATGCCCATGCCGAGGACACCCTGCCCTTTGGCATCGCCCAAGGGACACGGCTGCGGCCGGTCATCCATTCGGGCAGCTTTATCGGCAGCGAGGCGCCGGTCTGGGACATCGCCGACAATTTCGGCGATACCAACCTGCTCGTCACCAACATGGCGCAGGCTGCGGATCTGGCGAAATGCCTCGGCGGGAGCAATGTGGCGCTGATGCGGGGTCACGGCTTCGCCGCCGCCGCGCGCTCGTTGATCGAGGTCGTGCGGCTGTCGGTCTACCTGCCGCGCAACGCCCGCGCGCTGATGCGCGCCAGGCAGCTGGGCGGCGAGATCAGATACCTGTCGGCAGGCGAGATCGAGGCCCGCAACCGGGGCTACAGCCCCTATTCGCTCGAGACTTGGCGCACTTGGGAATATTGGGCGAACAAGGCCGGCGTCGGCCACCTGCTGACCCGTCCCGACGCTGGAAACGCGCCGACGCCGAAGGGCTGATCGACAAATGAGCGGCGCGCTGCTGACTCTGCTCGATGCGTCGACGCTCGCAGCGTACACCGCTGCCGGGTATTGGGGCGACGAGACGCTCTACGCCGTGGCCGCCCGGCATGCACGGGCCACCCCGGATCGGTTCGCCGTGCGCGACCTTCACCGCCGCCTGACTTATCGGGTATTGATCGAAGCCGCAGATCGCCTGGCCGCCGAGATGGCGGGGCGCGGGCTGCGCCCGGGCCAGCGGGTCGCGGTATGGCTGCCGAGCCGGGTTGAGACTGCAATTATTCTGCTCGCCTGCTCGCGCAACGGCTATGTTTGCTGCCCGTCATTGCATCGCAACCATACGACCCCGCAGGTTGCGGCGCTGGTGGACTGGGTGCGTGCCGCCGCACTGTTCGCGCAGCCCGGCTACGGCGCCGACGCCAATGGGCGCGATATCTTCGGCGCGCTCGCCGACCGCGATTTTCTGCGCTGGCCCCATCGGGTCGGGTCGGCCGAGGCCGCGCCGTTCGCGGAGCTGGCGGGCGCTGGGGCCCCGACACGAGTTAGCGGCGATCCCAACCAGATCATGTATTTGCCGTTCACCTCCGGTACGACAGGGGCGCCCAAAGGCGTGCTGCACAGCGACAACACGCTGCTCGCGTCGGCTCGGATGATGGTGCGCGATTGGCGGCTGGAGGGTGCGGCGCTCTACACCTTGAGCCCGCTGTCGCACAATCTTGGGCTCGGCGGGCTGGTGACGGCACTCGCCGGCGGGGGCGAATTGGTCGTGCACGATGTGCCGCGCGGCTTGAGCCTCGTGGATCGGCTGGAGGAGACTGGTGCCGCTTTTCTGTTCGGCGTGCCGACGCATGCGATCGACCTCTTGGCCGAGATGCGCTCGCGCGGCCACGACCGGCTCGGCGCGGTGCGCGGCTTTCGCATCTCCGGCGCCGCCGCTCCGGCGGCACTGGTCGCCGATCTGCTCGCCCACGGCGTCGTGCCGCAGAGCGGCTACGGCATGACGGAGACCTGCTCGCATCAGTACACCCGGCCCGACGACCCGCCGGAGCGCATTGCCGAGACCTGCGGCCGCACCTGCGACGGTTATGAGGTGCGCATCTGGCGTCAGGACAACCCGGATTTCGAAGCGGCGCCGGGCGAGATCGGCGAGATCGGCGGCCGCGGGGCCAGCCTGATGCTCGGCTACTTCGACGACCAGGCGGCGACCGAGGCTGCGTTGAATGCGCATGGCTGGTTTATGACCGGCGACCTCGGAACGATCGACGCGGCCGGCTATCTGCGCATCACCGGGCGCAAAAAGGACGTGATCATTCGCGGCGGCCGCAACATCCATCCGGCGCCGATCGAGGCATTGGCGTCGCACCATCGCGAGGTCGAGCAGGCCGCGGCCTTTGCCGTCGCCGATGCGCGGCTCGGCGAGCGCGTGTGCCTGGCCATAGTGCCGAGGGCGAACGCGCCTCCTGACCCGAATGCGATCCTCGAGCATCTGGCCATCGCGGGTCTGTCGCGCTACGACATGCCCGAGTTCATGCTGTTTTTGACCGAGATGCCATTGACGGCCAGCGGCAAGATCATCAAGCGCGAACTTGTGCGCTGGGTGGCCGAAGGCCGCGTGCGGCCGCAGCCGGTGCGCTACAGACCGTCAGAAGCGGCCGAGGGGTAGGCTGATGCGCGCGGTCGTCGTCGATCACTTCGGCCCGCCCGAGGCGTTGCGGGTGCGCGAGGCCGCGGCGCCGGTCCCCGGTCCGGGCGAGGTTCTGGTCACGATCCACGCGGCGCCGGTCAACTATGTCGACCTCCTGGTGGTCGGCGGCACCTATCAGTTTCTGCCGCCATTCCCGTTTATTCCCGGAAAGAGCCCGGCTGGCGTGGTAAGCGCGCTCGGCCCCGGGGTCACGACACTTCGGCTCGGCGACCGGGTCCTGGCGACCGCCGAGACCGGCGGCTATGCCGAGGCGGTCGCGGTCGCGGCCGACCAGTGCCACCCTCTGCCGCCACGCATGTCGTTTGCCGAAGCCGCCTCGGCCGGGATCGTCTACGACACGTCGTGGGTGGCGCTGCGCCGCCGCGCGCGGCTCGTGGCCGGGGAGACGGTTCTGGTGCTCGGCGCCTCGGGCGGGGTTGGCCACGCGGCGGTGCAGCTGGCCCGCGCGATGGGTGCCCGCGTGCTGGGCGGCGTTTCCCGACCAGAGCGCGAGGCGGCGGTGTGCGCCGCCGGCGCCGAGGCGATCATCGACCTGTCGCGGCCCAATTTGCGCGACAGCCTGCGCGAGCAGGTCTACGCCCTGACCGACGGGCGTGGCGCAGACGTTGTCATTGACCCGCTCGGCGGCGCTGTGTTCACAGCGGCGATCCGGGCGCTCGCCTGGTGCGGCCGGCTGGTGGTGATCGGCTTTGCTGCCGGCAGCATCCCGACCTTGAAGACCAATTATCTGCTCCTGAAGAATGTCGAGGTCAGCGGGTTGCAGGTCAGCGATTACCGCAAGCGGCGCCCGGCCGCGCTGGCGACCGCCTATTCGGAGATATTCGGCTTTTACGAGCTGGGTGCGATCAAGCCGGCCGCCGCGACCGAGTTCGCGCTGGAGCGGGCTGGCGAGGCACTGGCGGCAGTGCACGATCGCCGTATTGACGGCCGGGCGGTGTTGCGCCTGCGCGATGAATAAAGCGGGAGGGGACGATGGCCAAGCTGACAATAAGCGTCGCGGGAGGGGCAACCGTCCAAAGCTCTTAAACACGCTTCGCCGTCACCCATGCGCGCGAGTGCCCTTTGGCTGCTGCCGATGCTACCCTCGCCTGATGCTAACGGCCGGAGACCCCTGATGGACGCTGCAGACACCTATCGACGCGAGCTCAAGATCGACGCCGACGCCGCCACCGTCTTCGCCTTCTTCACCGATCCGCAGCGCTTGATGCAATGGGTCGGAGTGTCCGCCGACCTTGATCCTCGGCCCGGCGGTCTGTTCCTGCTCGACGTCGACGGCGGCCACGTCGCCCAGGGCGAATTCAAGGAGGTCGTGCCGGTCTCGCGCCTCGCCTACACCTTCGGCTGGCAGAACCGCGCCGAGCTCCCACCCGGCTCGACCTTAGTCGAAATCGACCTCACTCCGGTCAACGGCAGCACTCTCGTCCGCTTCACCCACAGCGGCCTTCCGGCTGAAGCGGTGCCGTCGCATGCCGATGGGTGGAATCATTACCTCGACCGACTGATCCTCGCCGCGAGCGGTCGCGACCCAGGTCCCGATCCGCGGCGTCAGCCCGCGCCTTAGCGCGGAGCGGTTCGTGACGGCGGTTGCGCAATGGCGGGCGAATGACCACAGCTTCACGCCTCGTTCATGCCGCGCACGATGCCTGCCTCGCCGGTGATCGACTGGCTCCTGCGCAACGGCTCCGGCGCGGCGTCGCCGGGCGCCTTGCTCGCGCAGCTGTGCACCCGGCTCGTAGCTGACGGCCTACCGCTCGACGGCGCCGTGCTGTCGATCGCGAGCCTCGATCCGATGGTCGCGCGGAGCCGCCTTCGCTGGCGAGGCACTGACAGCCGTATCGTCAACGAGATCGAGCTTCACGGCATGACCCCCGTTGATCAGCGCGCCGCGGCGGGCGCCAGCCTCGTCCTCACGCTGCCGGGCACCAGTCACGAAATCGAATGGCACGCAGCGCAGCCGCCGGGTTTTGACGCGGCGCAACGGACGCGTCTCGACGCAGTATGCGTCGCGATGGCCGCACCCCTCGAAGTGCTGGTCGGCCGCGACCTCACGCGCAGCCTGCTCCGGGCCTATCTCGGACGCCGCAGCGCGGACCGCGTGCTGAACGGCACCATCCGCCGCGGCACCGGCGAGATGATCGAGGCGGTCGTCTGGATTTCGGACCTGCGCGACTTCACCCGCCTTTCCGAAGTTCTGCCGTCCGACCAGGTCATCACCGCGCTCAACGATTGTTGCGCGCGGCTGGTCGGCGCGCTTCACCCGTTCGGCGGCGAAGTTCTCAAGTTCATCGGCGACGGCCTGCTCGCGATCTTCCCGCTCGCCGCCCGCGGCGCCGCCCGCGCCTGCGACGCCGCACTCGCCGCGGTGCGCGCCGCCCGCGACGGGATGGCCCGGCTCGATGCCGACCGCATCCGCGCTGGCCTGCCGCCGCTGCCCTTCGGCGTCGGGCTCCATCTCGGCGCCGTGATGTACGGCAATATCGGCGCGCCCGACCGCCTCGATTTCACCGCCATCGGCCCGGCTGTCAATCTCGCCAGCCGCATCGAGGGCCTCTGCCGGCCGCTCGGCTGCCCGGTGCTGATCTCCGAGGCGGTCAGCGCCGCCTGCTCTGCCGAATTGGCCCCGCTCGGCCCTCATTCGGTGCGCGGCTCCGCCCACCCGGTCGTGCTATTTACGCTTCCCGAATTGGCCCCCGCCCACAGTCCGCATAAGTCCCCTCGCCTCTGACGACAGCGGCGACGCAGGCTTGCTCACCAGGGCCGCGGCCGGGTGCTGGGGATCAGGCGGCGGCTCTTTCGTGCTGCGCGCTCCTTGCGTGGGCGAGCATAGCAGCGGCGTTGCGATGCAGGATCTGCTCGCGCGCGTCCTCGCCGATCTGCGCTTCGGCGAGCGCCTTCCTGGTCCAGTCACAGCCGAACTCGGTGCCGTCGGTGCCGCACACGATGCGCTCGGCGCCATAAAGGTTCACCGCCGCCTCGATCGCGCGCGGTCCGAACGAATTGCAATCGACGTACACCTTGGCCTTGCGGAAGCGCGACGACGGCAGCTCCTCATCCGGTGTGTCGAGCAGGCAGCGGTGGTCCATGCGCTCGACCTCGTAAGGGATGTTGCCACCCAGATTGTGGACGACGACCGTCACGTCGGGGTAGTCCGCGAGGCAGTCGGTGAGGCACAGGGTCACCATCACCGACGACAGGCTCGCCTGCATGTCGAGCGTGCCGTTGCGGCGGCGGGCATTGTCCGTGTCGCCGCCGACTTTGGGGAAGGCGTCGCCCGGCCGCGGGCCGTGATGCACAAACAGCACCGCGCGGCGGCGGTTCGCCACGTCCAGCAGCGGCCGCATCGCTTCGGCATCCCTACGCGTAAGAAAGGCATTGCCGGGGATCTGGGCGCCGATCATGCCGGGCAGCGTGAGCACTCGCTCGAGCTCGGCGGCGGCGGCGGACATGTCCGTCAAGGGCAGCGCCGCGAAAGCGGCGAAGCGGCCGGGATGCTGCTGGCAAATTGCCGAAAGCCCGTCGTTGACGGCCCGGCACAGCGGCCCGGCTTCGTCCAGCGGCTGGGCCTCGACCCAGCAGAACGAACCGAGCAGCGACAGCACGCTGACTTCGACCCCCTGGCGGTCCATCCGGCTGAGATGGAAATCGACGTCATCGAAGGCCTCGGCGAGCGGCGCTTCGCCCATCCGCGGGGACTTCAGCACTTCCACGCCGTCGGTATTGCGCAGGATGCGCGGTTCCCGCGTGCGGGCGCGCAGGGCGTTGGCAACCTCGGCTGGCCGCCAATGGGTATGCATGTCGATCATCATGGCTGTTTTCCTCCATAGGCCTTCCGCAACTTAGCCCAATAGCGGCCTGTCGCGAAGCGCGACAACGATGACGATCGATCGTTAAATTCGATGGCCGCGCCGGCTTGCCCGCTTGGTAAGCTACGATTCCTTGAGCCTGAGAGGACACCGCTCCATGCTGATCGTCGATGCTCAGATCCATCTTTGGGCAAAGGGCACGCCTTCCGCTCACCACCGCCAGGAGCCTTATTCGGCCGAGCAGGCGATCGCAGGCATGAATGCCGCCGGCGTCGACTGCGCACTGGTACACCCCGTGTTGTGGGATCCGGACTCGAACGAACTGGCGGCCGAGGCGGTGCGGAGATATCCCGGCCGCTTTGCCATCATGGGCTGGTTCTATCTCGACGCGCCGGACAAACGCGACCTCGTCGCCCATTGGAAGGAGCGCCCGGGCATGCTCGGCCTGCGCTTCTATTTCAATGAGCGCCACCCGCTGTCGTGGGTGACCGATGGAACCCTTGACTGGCTGTGGCCCGCGGCCGAGCGTGCCGGTGTGCCGTTAGCGCTTGCTGCGGCGTTGTTTTTGCCGACCCTCGGCAAGATCGCGGAGAGTCATCCCGGCCTGAAATTGATCGTCGATCACATGGGCGTACCCCCGGGCAGCAAAGGCGAGGCCGCCTATCGGTTACAGCCGGAATTGCGGGCGCTGGCGAAATACCCGAATGTCGCGGTCAAGGCGACCGGCCAGGCGGGCTACGCCGAGGACGCATATCCGTTCCGCAGCCTCCACCCGCATCTGCATCGCTGCTTTGATGCGTTCGGCCCCGACCGGATGTTCTGGGGCACCGACATCACCCGGATGCCGTGCTCGTGGCGGCAATGTGTGACCTTGTTCACCGAGGAGCTGCCCTGGCTGAAGGGCCGCGATCTTGAACTGGTCATGGGCGAAGCCGCCTGTAATTGGCTGGGCTGGCGCCCGCCTGCCCAAGCCAAAAGCTGACGTTCCGCCTGCCGGTGCCCAGCGCGTGCAAAATTCAATCTCGCCCTTCAAAGGGCCTTGCACGATCCGTCGCACTCGTCGAGGAATAGGCTCACGCCACAACCACAAGGGCCACGATGACCCGCGATCTTGGTGTGCGGTTGCCGAGGCGGGTTGCTCGGGCAGCCGCTCCCGCCGCAACTCCTCGATGCGGGCACGGATTGTCTGGAAATCGTCAGCTGCTCGGGATCGCGACATCAAACCCTCCGGGCGGCCCTCTCATTCCCGCAGCATCGCCGCGACCTGGTCGAGGCTGCGGATGCGGGCGTACATTTTCATCGCCTTGTCGAGACTGTAGGCGTGGGCGGCCGGGTCGCTGCTCCAGCAGCATTCGCGCACCACGACTGACGCGAGGTCGAGGCTGAAGGCCTCGCGCACGCTCGTCTCGACACCGCGGTTGGTGGCGCCGCCGCCGATGACTGATGATGTCGCGCCGCAGCATATGCAGCAGCTCGGCGACGCCTGTCCCATAAAAGGCGCTCGGCCGGCGCTTGAGGAAAACGAAATCCGCGGGGCCCGGCGCGATCTCGTCGGGGAAGCCGGCTTCCGTCGTACCCTCGACAGCGTTGGTCAGCGGCGGCACGCCGGTCTGCGCCGAAAGGTCGGTCGGCAATATGACAACGTCGGCGCCATCGGCGCGGCTGACTGGCGTCGTGTAGATCACCGGCACACCAGCCGCCCGCGCGACTGCGATCATCCGCACCCAGGCGCCGAGCACCGGGTGCATCGCAGCCCTCCGTTCGGGGTCCGATGGCGTCAGCGCGCGCCGGCAGACGTCATAGGCGATCAGCGCCGTCCGGCGCCGATCGATATGTTCGGGCTCGGGCATCGCAACCTCTCGGCCGGAACCGCCCTCGTCAGTTCATGCCGTAAAAAGCCAAGGCGCCGCCGGCCAGGACGCCATGCTGGGTCGCTGGCGAGGTGCCTCTTAGGCGTTCGCGCACCATTTCCGGCGCGCCCGGGAAGAAGCCGTCTTGATGCGGATAATCGGTCGCCCACATGATTTTGTGTGGGCCGATATAGTCGGCCAGAATGCCGAGGCTTCCCTCGACCGGTTCGAACGAGATCCAGCAATTGCGCCGGAACAGTTCGCTCGGCCGCATCTTGGGGGCGGTGTCGTTAAAGCCTTGGTCGTCGAAATGCCGGTCCATGCGATCGAGCCAGGGCGCGATCCAGCCGCCGCCCAATTCGAGGAACGCGACGCGCAGCCGCGGATGACGATCGACGACCGCCGCCCCAGATCACGGCCATCGCCGCCAGCATCATCTCCATCGTGTGCGAGATCATGTGGCGCGCCGCTCGGTCTTCGAAACGGTCGACGCCGACCGTCGGCATCGCGGTGGTCGAGCCCTCGTGAAACCCGATCGAGAAGCCGAGCTCCTCGGCCAAGGCCCAGAACGGCTCGTACATCGGGTCGCTGATCATCTTGTTGCCGTGATACGGGTTCGGCCGCAGGAAGCCGCCGCGCATCCCGAGCGCTTCGCGCGCGTAACGCATCTCCTCGATCGCGAGCTCGACCGATTGCATCGGCAGCATCGCGACCCCAAACAGCCGGTCGGGGTAGGGCTTGCAGTAATCGGCGAGCCAGCGATTATAGGCGCGGCACATCGCGGCGGCGAGCTCGGGGTCGGCGACCGCGCCGGCGAACAGGCCGAGGCTCGGGTATAGAAAAGCAGCGTCGATGCCGTCAGCGTCCATATCGACGATGCGGGCGTGCGGATCGAACCCGCCCTTCTTTCCTTCGGCATATTTGAGACTGTCGAGCCGGACGGTGCCTTGCCGGACACCGACCGCGCCGAGGCTGCCGATCCCCCGCGGGTTGCCAAGCAACTTGCCTTCGACCTCGAGGCGCTCCTTGCCGTTCTCGTCGATGACAAAGCGCGGCCGGCGCTCGCGGAATGCCGGGTCGATGTAGTGATCCCACAGGTCGAGCGGCTCGAGGATGTGACCGTCGGCATCGACAACGTTATAGGCGCGGGCCATCGGCGTTCCTTCCGGGGGCAGTCGAATCCTCCGGCATGCTAGCTCAGCCCCGTCAACGGCGCGAGCGTGAACGCTGCTCAAAGTGGTGAACGGCGCACGCTGACGGGCGCGCGGATCCGGCCCCTGGGTCGAGCCCAATTCAGTCGCGGTTGGCGAGCCCTGCCGCTTTCGCGGCCCAGGCTTTAGTGCGACGCCGGCCCGCCCGCTTCCCGCAACCCCGAGCGCACCAGGCGCGGCAACACCTCGGCGCAAAAATATGGCAGCTCGTCGAGATAGTTGACGAATGAGACCGCGATTCCTTTGAGGCCCAGCGCGGCCAACCGCCCCAGTTCCCGCGCCACCTTCTCCGGGTCGCCGACCAAGGGCAGCCCGCCCATGCCGTTGGCCTGGTGATCGCGGATGCGCTGGAACTCCTCCGGCGAGTGCGTTTGCGGCGTGATGTTCTTCATTGCCAGAATGTTGTCGACCGCTGCCCAGTCGGCGTTGTCCACGACAGCATGTCGATAATAGTCCTCTGCCTCCCGCGCCGTGGGCCGGCAGGTGACGACGCCCACCGTATAGACGTCGATGGCGCGGCCCGCCTGTTGCGCTAACGCCCGCACCCTGCCGACGTGATCTGCCGTAGCCTCGAACGAAATGCCGCGCGATATCGTCGAAAACAGCGCGTCGCAGTTACGGATGGCGAAGGCTTGGCCGGTCGCCGACGCCCCGGCGTTCATGATCAAGGGACGCGTCTCGCCATAGGGTTTGGGTTTGGCCCGCACGCCCTTCAGTTTGAAGAACTGGCCGTCGAAATCGAACTCCACACGCGGGGACCAGGCGAGCTTGACGATCTCGAGCCATTCCCGAGCGTAATCGTAGCGCGCTGCATGATCGCGCAACGTCGCGCCGAACATCTCGAACTCGCCTTCGTTCCAGCCGCATACGAGATTGAGGCCAAACCGCCCTTCGCCGATGTGGTCGGCGGTGACGAACTCTTTGGCGGCGATCAGCGGCGGGATCAGAGGTGCATGCACGGTTCCGAACACGGTTAGCCGCTCGGTCTTGGCCAACAGCCCGCAGGCCCAGGCCACCGTCTCCCAGGTCTCGCCCTGATAATCGGTATCGCCGCCATACCCCTTCCAGCGTCCGATCGGCAGCATGAACTCGATACCGGCCCGATCCGCCATCTGCGCTAAGCTGACGCAGTCGGCCCAGCTTGCGGACCAGCGCTCCGGCACCATCGTGACCGCGCGGCCGGAGGAGCAATTGGCGCCAAACAGGCCCAGCTTGAGCCGGTTGGCGCTGCCCATCGCGGAGCGCTGATCGTTGCTCATCGGAGCGGCCGATCCGGCATGCTCAAACCGGATGACTTAACTCGCGGCATCGCTCTCGAGCTTCAGCCGGGTGGCGCAGAGGGTGCGGCAGTTGGTGGTCATGTTCCTCCTCGTCTGCGCGCTGAGTATTCAAGCTTCACTTTTTAGACACGCCGCGCGGTAGGTGGCACCACGATTCTGGCGCTGCGGCGCAGCGGCATCGGGCCAACATCGCCCGCCCCTCGTCCCCGCGATCCCTCAGCAGTGTCCATGAGCAACCGTCTGTCACGGCTCAGCGCAGATCATCGCCTCTCTGGGTGCGGCAGATCGCGCCCGCTGACGGCGGCGGCTAGCGCTGCATGATGCCGGCCGCACCGCTCGGGTCGTAGCCGACGGCGACGCGGACATCGACGACGCAGACCTTGCCGGCGCGGACTGCGGCCACTGCTTCGGTCAACGCCGCGACCAGCTTTCTCGGGTCTTCGACCGGGCCGATGCCGACGCAGCCCTGGCCGCGCGCCAGGGTCGCGAGGTCGATGTCGGGATCGCGGATCGACTGGCCGATCCAGCGGTTTTCGACCGGCCGGCCGCGGTCGCGAGCGACCCGCTCCTGATGCAGCTCGTCGTTAAAGAACGAGCGGTTGTTGGCGATCACGACCAATAGCGGGACCGCGTTGCGCACCGCCGTCCACAGCGCTGTGACCCCCATCAGAAAATCGCCGTCGCCGAGGATTGCTACCGGCAACCGGTTGCTGCCCGTGTCGCGCAATGCCAGCGCGGCGCCGACCGCCATGCCCGGCCCCGAGCCGATGCCGCCGCCGCCGTCGGTCCCGAGAAAATCGAGCGGATGGCGGAAATCCCAGGAGCTCTCGGCCCAGCTGAGCGGCAGGCGGATCATAGTCGCCGGGGCATCGCCGAGCACCTCCTTCAGCGCCGTCGCCGCCATCGGCACCTCGATGATCGCAGCGGTGTCGAGCGCCGAGAGGGGCGGCGGCGCGCGGCGCGGGCGCTGGGTCGGCAAGGGCGGCGGGTTCGGGCGCAATTCCTTGACTGATGCCAGCAGTGCCGGGACCGCGGCGTCGGCTTCGGCCAGCAGGTAAAGGTCGGCCGGCGGCAGCCCCTGGTAATCCATGCTCCAGCCATTGTGGACATACTGGTCGGGCGAGACCTGAATCACTTTGCCGGCGGGCGGTCGGCCGCGGCACGCGACCTTCAAGGTGCCGGCGAGGTCGATCCAGTCGAGGCTCAGGATAAGATCGGCGCCCGCCAGAAGCTCGGCCCCGTCGGACGACGCCGTGGTCGGGCCGGCGGCATGCAGCGGATGGTCGGTCGGAAACACCGCCCCGGTCTTGCGGTCGGTCATGACCCGCGCGCCCACCGCCTCGGCCAGCGCCACCCGGCGCTGCCACGCCTCGGGGTCGCGCGAGCCGCGGCCGATCAGGATCACCGGGCGATCGGCTCGGGCCAGCAATTCGGCCGCCTGGCGCACCAAGGCGCCGCCGGGCTCGGGCGATGCTGGCGGAGCGAAGCGCGCGATGTTCGGCATCGGCGGCACGCTCTCGACCTCGTCCTCCTGCAAGGCCAGGTCGAAATTGAGATAGACCGGCCCCCGCGGCGCGGTCTGCGCGATCATGTTGGCGCGCAGCACCGCCTCCTGGGCGGCGCCGATCGAGGAGGGCTGGTCGTCCCATTTGGTAAAATTGCGGATCAGCGCCCCCTGGTCGCGCGCGGTGTGGATCCATTCGATCCATGGCCGCCGCCGGGTCGCGTCGAGCGCCCCGGTGGCGCCGAGCACGATGACCGGGGCCCGGTCGCACCAGGCGTTGAAGATGGCCATCGTCGCATGCATCAGCCCGACATTGGCGTGGACGAAGGCCAGCATCGGCCGCCCGGTCACCTTGGCCCAACCATGGGCGAGAGCGACCGCGCTCTCCTCGTGCAGGCACAACAGCATGCGCGGGCGGCTGTTGCCGAGATAGTTGACCAGACTGTCGTGCAGGCCGCGATAGCTCGAACCGGGGTTCAGCGCGACATAGGGAATATCCAGCTCGCGGATCGCCGCGGCGATCGCGTCGCTGCCAAAGACCCGGTTCGACGGCGCGCTCGGCACCGGCCGGTCGATCTCGGTGGCGGCGGCCGCCTCCGGTTTTTCGGATGTAATATCCACGCTTCGCCTCCCTCGCTGCGCCTCTCTCGCGGCGATTACGCCCGATTCCGCCGAGCGCGGCAAGTCAGCCGCCGCCCTTTCCCGGCAGCAACGCGGGCCCGCGCCGGCGCCGGACGGCAAAGCGCGCAGTGGGCGGAAGCGGGCCGGCGTCGCCTACCGCCGCGCGGCGCCCGGAACCCTCGGATCGCCACCCTCGTTTTGATGGCATGTGTCGGCGCGGCCGTCAGGTGCGCGTGCATAGCGATTTTGGAGGAATCACAATGGACAAGAAGATCGCCGGATTGCTCGGCGCGGTCGCCGGACTGGCCGCCATGGGCTCCGCCCAAGCCGCCATCGATCCTGCTCCCGGCCCGTCGGAGGCGCCGCAGCCCTCCTCGTATGCCGATTTGCTGGCGCCGATCCCGGACGCCGTCGCGCTCTTAAAGGCCGACGATGCGGCGCGCGCCCAACAACCGGCACCAGAGACGGCCGAGGGTGTCCAACTGGCCCAGTCGTATTATTATCCGCCTTATTCCTATCCTTACTACAATTATCACCACCATCATCACCACCACCACAGCTACTATCGGCGCTATTCCCATCACCACCATCATCATCATCACCACCATCACAACAATGCGTTCTTTGGCATTCCTGGGGTGGGCGGAGTGGTGATTGGCGGGCGCTAATCGCCAAAGCCGGACGGAGAGCGTTCAAGCCCTTCACCCGCCCCGGCCCCCTCCCTTCCCTCCCCTGCTCGCGGGGAGGGTTAGGGTGGGGGCGGTTAGGCGCCGGTTTCCCGGGCCTTGGCGCGCGCCGCTCGCAAAATGTGGCGATAGGTGCCGTCGAACACGGTGTCGGTCGACGAGGTCCAGGTCGAACTCTCGGCCCAACGTGTCGCGGCTGAGGTGGATGCGGCGGCTTCGCATTTCGCGCTCGGCCGCCTCGTCTTCACTCATCGGCACCAGCTCGAATTGCGCTTCGGCCGGCAGGAACAGCACCTGCATAAACGGCTCGCCCGGACGGAAGATGTGGGTGCAACCCTCGGGCGGCGCCTTGAACACGACAAACGAGATCATCGGCCACCAGCTCGTGCGCAACAGCGCCGGCACCGCGAGCGGCACGTCGTTGTCGGGCGAGGTGTAAAAGCGCGGATGCGGCTCGGTGCGCACCGCCATATCGTCCGCGACCTTGAGGTCCAGCAGCAGCTGATAGGTGTAGTAGTCCTCGCCAAACGAGCGGAATGGCGGCCAGTTGATGCCGGTCCCTGGGTCCGGGCCAAAGTCGCCGTCGAGAACCACCTGCCCGCTCCGTTTCGTCACATGCAGCTCGTTGTCGAACGGATAGAACAGCTCGATCCCGTATTGCGCAGCTTCGTTGAACGGCATGCAGTGCCAGGCATATTCGTGCGAGCCGTCGCGCCGCGGCTCCGGTTTTCCGCCCCAGCCCGGCACTTCGAGCTTGGTGCGGCGCGGCGCCAGGCGCGGCTCGAAAAGTCGGTATTTGATGGTCTGCATAGAAGAAGTTCCTCGATCGAACATCCTCGATCGTCAGACTGCTGCATCAAGGCGCCCGATCGCGGCTGGCCAACGCCTCGAGCCGCTGGCCGGTTCCCGCAAGATCTCAGCGCCGGCTGGGAAGCTTGCCAGCTACGCGTTCCTGCGCATCAGGTTCAAGCGCAACGACACCGCCCCAAAGGTGGAGACGCAAAACGGGACGCAGTAGGTCAGCAGCAGCTTCGGGATAACAACATGTCCTCCGCCGACGATCGCGTCTCCCTGATTGATCAGATTGAGGATCGTGCCGACGACCATGGCGGTGAGCAGGGACCGGCGCGGCACGCCGTCCGAAACGCAGCATAGACAAACGCTGGTTATCCACGCCATCGGCTACGCCCGCCTGAGAGGAGGCTGCTCGATGGAAGCTTATCTTTGGCGGGCTGTGCATTTCAACGGCCGGCGGCTCGGCGCGATTTCGGCTCCATGCAGCGCCCCTATCATCACGGAGCACCGAAAGCCTCGGCGGAGCCGGCCGGGCCTCCCGAGCGGAGCAAGGAGAGACCCAGCCGAAGCAGGCGCTGCGGTCAGTGAGATACGCCGCCCTCAGAACTCGACGACCCGTTCGGCATCGAGCCGTTCGGCGCGGATGAAGTTCCGTTCGGCTCGGACGAGCTGCCGCTCTGCTCGATGACCCCAGTCACTTGATCGGGGCGCAGCAGCATGACGACGCGCGAGCCGTCCGGCGCCTGAGCATGGATGACAAAGGCTTCGGGCGTGACGCGAATATCCTTGAAGCCCGACTGCTCAAGCGACTGTGCGATTTTCTGCCTGGTGTCCGCGGTCACGCTCGCGTTGTGCTGCCATGTGGCCGAGGGGCCGGACACGCCGGTCTGTTCGGTGCCGTGGTCGAGGGGCTCGAGACGCCGGTCTGTTCGGTGGTGGTCGTCGAGGGGCTCGAAACGCCGGGCTGCTCGGTCATGGTGCCGGTGGTGCTCGAGCTTTGGGCGAATGCCGGTGCGGCGAGCAGGGCGAAGGACGCAATGATCGGGAGAGCGGGGACGCGCATCACATGCTCCTTTTGGGGTTCGGGTACTGATCCAACGCCCACCCCGCGCCATTGTCCCTGCTCTCGCGATTACTTTTTCCCGCTGCGGCGGCGACACGGCCGGCTGCATCCTGCTTTATCCGGGCAGCTACCGGGTCAAGGAGCTTCATCGCGGGGTGGGGGAAACCAGTCCTCTTCGCCGCCGCTGACGATCTGCTCTAAAGTATATGGACAGACCTGCGGCAATCGGCGCGTCAGCCCCGGCACATCGCGTTCGAGCCGGCGCACCAGCCGGAGCGCAGTTCGATAGAGGGAGGCCATATCGAGCTTCGCCTCAATGCTGCGCGTCAGGATCTGCTCCAGCTGAAGGCGCCATTCGACGATCTCGTCGCGCCAATGATCGGCCGGCTCCTCAAGCCCGGAATATTCGAGCTTGAGAAAATGCTCGATGATGTGCTGGCAGAGCGACCGCGCCGCACGGAGATCGCTGCGTCCCAAACTCTCGATCTCCTCGGCGATGTTCTCAAGGTCGAGCGCGTTGCCGGCTGGCGGCAGACGACGCAAAAGGTCTGCCTGCTGCTGCGTCCAGGCGTAGAAATCTTCTTCGTAGAGCGAGTTGGGCGTCATGGTCATCCCGGGAATTTAGCGCAAATAGTGTCGAGCCGAAAGTCCGGCGGAAACGAATCCGGAACTTGGGTTCCGGAACTGTGGTAAGCTGGGGCTCGGTAGGAGGAAATCTCGGCCATGGCTCTCGTCGGCGCGATCTCGCAGCGGATCTGGGACATGAAATATCGCCTGCGCGCGCCCGCCAGCGGCGCGGTGCCGGGCGAGCCGCTCGACAAGACGATCGAGGACACCTGGCGGCGCGTGGCGGTGGCACTTGCCGCCCCCGAGCGCGATGCCCAGCACTGGGCCGAGCAGTTTTATCAGGCGATGACCGGCTTCAAGTTTCTGCCGGCCGGGCGGGTCGTCGCCGGCGCCGGCTCGAGCCGCTCGGTCACCTTGTTCAACTGTTTTGTGATGGGCACGATCCCCGACGATATGGGCGGCATCTTTGCCCATCTGCGCGAGGCGGCGCTGACCATGCAGCAAGGGGGCGGCATCGGCTACGATTTCTCGACCCTGCGCCCGCGCGGCGCGCCGGTCAAAGGTGTGGGCGCCGACGCTTCGGGGCCGTTGTCGTTTATGGATGTGTGGGACGCGATGTGCCGCACGATCATGAGCGCCGGCTATCGCCGCGGCGCGATGATGGCGACGTTGCGCTGCGACCATCCGGACATCGAGGCCTTTATCGAGGCCAAGCGCGAGCCCGGCCGTCTCAGGATGTTCAACCTCTCGGTGCTGGTCACCGATGCATTTATGCAGGCGGTGGCGGAAAACGCCCCGTGGGAGCTCTTGTTCGGCGGTGCTGTCGCCAAGGTGCTGCCGGCGCGCGAGCTGTGGGACAAGATCATGCGGGCCACCTACGCCTATGCCGAGCCCGGCGTGATCTTCATCGACCGGATCAACCGCCGCAACAACTTATGGTATTGCGAAAAGATCACCGCGACCAATCCTTGCCTGACTGCAGACACGTGGATCATGACGACTGACGGTCCGCGTCAGATCGGCAGCCTGATTGGCCGCCCGTTTGCCGCCATCGCCGAAGGCCGATCCTGGCAGAGTGATCCGAGAGGTTTCTTTGCTACCGGCATGAAGCCGACTGTCGTGCTCGAAACCAGCGAGGGCTATCGGCTGCGGCTCACGCCCGATCATCGTCTGCGCCGCGTCACGCGCCGCACTCGCTGGTCCTGTGAATGGGAGTGGTGCGAAGCCGCTGGCATCCGCCCCGAGGACGAGGTGCTGATCCATAATCACCGAACGGCACCCGCGTGGGGCGACCCGGCAAGAGCGGCATGTGATGGAGCCGAAGGCTATCTGCTGGGCCTACTGCTTGGCGACGGCACGCTGCGACAGGACAAGGCCATCCTCTCTGTCTGGAGCGGCCGAGGCTGCATCAACGGGGCCGAAGAGCAGCCCGGGATTGCAGGAATAATGGCCGCTGCGCTTTGCGCCGCTCACCTGCTCCGTCACCGTTCCGATTTCGTGGGATGGATCGAGGTGCCGGGCCGCGGCGAACACCGCCTCGCGCTGGGGGCGCTCAAGCGATTGGCCCTGGAGCACGGGATGACCCCCGGCGCTAAGGTTCTCGCACCCGCGATCGAACAGCGTTCGAGCGCGTTTTATGCTGCCTTCCTGCGCGGTCTCTTTGATGCGGATGGCAGCGTCCAGGGCCACCCGGCAAAGGGCGTCAGCATCCGTCTGGCGCAAAGCAGCGCCGACACGCTGGCCGCCGTGCAGCGCATGCTGCTGCGGCTCGGCGTCGCCAGCACCATCCACCGAGATCGCCGCCCGGCCGAATATAGCCGGCTGCCCGACGGAAAGGGTGGAACGGGGCTATATCCGACCCAGCCGCAGCACGAATTGGTGATCGCCGGCGACAATCTGGCGATGTTCGCCGGGCGGGTCGGCTTTGCCGATGGTGACAAGGCGGCGCAGCTCAAGGCGGTGCTTGCCGGCTACCGCCGCGGGCTCAATCGCGAGCCCTTCGTTGCGACCGTACGCGCTGTCTCGGACGCCGGAATCGCGGAAGTCTTCGACGCCGCGATCCCCGGGCTCAACGCATTCGACGCCAACGGTTTGTGGGCCCACAATTGCGGCGAGCAGCCGTTGCCGCCCTACGGCGCGTGCCTGTTGGGATCGATCAACCTGGCGAGCCTGGTCGAGGCCCCGTTCACCCCGGAAGCCCGGCTCGATCTCGACCGGCTGCGCCGGCTGGTGCCCGATTGCGTGCGGATGATGGACAACGTCATCGACATCTCGCAATTCCCGCTGCCGCAGCAGCAGCACGAGGCGGCGCAGAAGCGGCGCATCGGGCTCGGGGTCACCGGGCTCGCCGACGCGCTGATCCTGTGCGGGCTGCGCTATGGCTCGGCGGCTGCGGTGGCGGCGGCCGAGGAATGGCTCGGCGCGATCGAGCGCGAGGCTTATCTCGCCTCGGCTCAACTCGCGGCGGAAAAGGGCCCCTTCCCGCTCTACGATCGCGACCGCTATCTGGCGGGCGAAACCATCGCCGGTCTCGAAGATGACGTGCGCGCCGCAATCGCCCGGCACGGCGTGCGCAACGCGCTCCTGACCTCGGTCGCGCCCACCGGCACGATCTCGCTGTTCGCTGATAATGTCTCGTCGGGGATCGAGCCGGTGTTCAGCTTTCGCCACAGCCGCCATGTGCTGATGCCCGACGGCACCCGGCGCGAGGAGGAGGTCGCCGACTACGCCTGGCGCCTGTTCCGCCGGCTCAAGGGTGAGACCACACCCTTGCCCGATTATTTCGTCGATGCCCAGGTGCTGACGCCCGAAGACCATCTGGTCATGCAGGCGGCGGTGCAAAAGCACGTCGACAGCTCGATCTCGAAGACGATCAACGTCCCGGCCGAGATCCCGTTCGATCGCTTCAAGGACATCTATCTGCAGGCCTATGGGCTGGGCTGCAAGGGCTGCACCACGTACCGCCCCAACGAGGTGACCGGGGCCGTGCTCGCCGCGCGCCCTGAGGCCGCCGCCGGGACAACGGGGCGCCCCGCCCCGCAACAGCCGGAATTGCCGCTGCCGCCGCCGGCCCCCGCGGCCGCGTCAACGCCGGCACAAGCCGACATCTTTGAGGCGGGCGGCGTCGTCTATATGACGCAGCCGCTCTCCCGGCCCGAGGCGTTGCCCGGCCAGACCTACAAGCTGCGCTGGCCCGACAGCGAGCACGCGCTCTACATCACACTGAATGACATCGTCCAGGACGGCAGGCGGCGGCCCTTCGAGGTATTCATCAACTCGAAGAACATGGAGCACTACGCCTGGACCGTGGCCTTGACGCGAATGATCAGCGCCGTCTTTCGCCGCGGCGGTGACGTGTCGTTTGTTGTCGAGGAGATGAAGGCGGTGTTCGACCCGCGCGGCGGCGCCTGGATCGACGGCCAATACGTGCCCTCGCTGTTGGCCGCGATCGGCGACGTCATCGAGCGCCATATGATCGAGATCGGCTTTTTGCCGCGCGAGCGGTCAGACCGCGCTCGCCGCGCCAGAGTGGTCAACCTGCCGGCCCCCGACCCGTCCAGCGCGGCATCCGGTCAGGCTGCGCCGCGCCGCGCGCAGTGTCCCAAATGCGGCGAGGCCGCGCTGATCCGCAGCGAAGGCTGCGACCAGTGCACCAGCTGCGACTATTCGAAATGCGGGTAACGTCCGCCGTGCCGCGGGCCATAGGCCGAGCATCGGGGCCTGCGATTGAGCGCCTCGACGAGCCCCTGCCGCCGGCTGATTGGCGTCCCCTACCGGATTCGAACCGGTGTTGCCGCCGTGAGAGGGCGGTGTCCTGGGCCTCTAGACGAAGGGGACGAGGCGCGCCTTGTTAATAGTGGCTGGCGAGGCCGCGGGCAAGCGCCTCGCGGCCATCAATGCGGGCCCGGTCGGGCTGTGGGCGGCGGATCCAGCCGCCGCCGAGGACGCGCTCGCCGTCGTAAAGGACCGCCGCCTGGCCGGGTGCTGCGGCGTGCGCCGGCGCGGCGAAGACGAGCTCGGCCTCGCCGGGGCGGGCGCCGGGGTAGAGTGTCGCCGGCATCGGTGGCTGCGCCGAGCGCAGCTTCGCCGCCAGCGCCATCCCCGCCGGGCTCGGCGGCTGCGGCAGCAGCCAGTTCAGCTCGCTGAGCGGCACCCGGGTTTCGGCCAGTGCGGCAACCGGACCGACCACCACGCGGCGCCGCTCGGGCTCGATCGCCAGCACGTGCAGCGGCTCGGGCGCCGCGATCCCGAGCCCCTTGCGCTGACCGACGGTGAAACGGGCGATACCGCGATGACGGCCGAGGACATGCCCGTCGCGATCGACAATCTCGCCGGGCTCCCCAGCTTCGGGGCGCAGCCGCTCGACCAGGTCGGCATAGGATCCCTGCGGGACAAAGCAGATGTCTTGGCTGTCCGGCTTATCGGCAACAGCGAGGCCAAAACGCCGAGCCAGGGCGCGGGTCTCGTCCTTCTCGAGCCCACCCAACGGGAAGCGCAGAAAATCAAGTTCGGTGCTGGTCGTCGCAAATAGGAAATAGCTCTGGTCGCGAGCCCCGTCGCGGGCCCGGTGCAGCTCCGGCCCGGCCGGCCCGGCCACCCGGCGCACGTAATGCCCGGTCGCCAGCGCCGTGGCGCCGAGGTCGCGCGCGGTCCCGAGCAGGTCACGAAACTTGATCCGCTGGTTGCAGCGAATGCACGGCACCGGGGTTTCGCCGCGGCTGTAGGATTCAGCGAAATCCTCGATCACCTCGGCGCGGAACCGGCTTTCGTAGTCGAGCACGTAATGGGCGATGCCGAGCCGCTCGGCGACGCGGGCAGCATCATGGATGTCCTGCCCGGCGCAGCATGCGCCCTTGCGTCCGGAGGCCGCGCCGTGATCGTACAGCTGCAGGGTGATGCCGACGACCTCGAACCCGCATTCGGCCAGCAGCGCTGCTGCCACCGACGAATCGACCCCGCCCGACATAGCGACGACGATGCGGTGGTCCGCCGGATTGCCGGCAAGGTCGATCTCGTCGGAAATTTCTGTCATATCAGTGACTATAGGATGGCGCCGCCGGGTTGCAACCAGGCTCAAGCCGCTCTGCCGCGCTTCAGCCGGCCAGTGCACGCTCGATGGCCGCCGCCAGATCGCTGGCTCGATAAGGCTTGTGCACAAAGACCTCGTGGCGCGCGGGCCGGCGCTGCTTTAGCGCGGCGTGTCCGAGATAGCCGGAGGTAAATACGATCTTGACCGTGGGGTCGAGCCGCCGCGCTGCCTCGGCCAAAGCAAGGCCATCAAGTTTTCCGGGCATCACCAGATCGGTAAAGATCAGGTCGATCCCGCGTTCGGCCTGGAGGATGGCAAGTGCAGCCTCCCCGCTCGCCGCGACCATCGTCCGGTAGCCGAGAAAGTCGAGAAGATCGGCGGCGAGATCGCGCAACTCGGGATCGTCCTCGACGACGAGAACATTGACCGCCCCCGCCGTCTTGCCTGCCCGAGACCTCGACACCGCATCCTCCACACGTGACGCCGCTGCGCCACGACCCGTCAACACCAGGAATCGCGCGAAAATTCCTGCCCAGGCATGCCGCCGCCGCAGCTCTGGACGCAGCTATCGGTACGAACGAAACATGCATCCGCGCTTTTTCTCTCGTCGCCCCCCCCGCGAAGGCGGGGTCTAGCGCCCTTGGGTTGAACAGGGGGCCACAGGCGCGGTGCCGGATATTCTGGGTGCCCGCTTTCGCGTCGCTTTCGCGGGCATGACGAAAAAGAAATGGATGCCACGCGTTAAATTCGGGGCACTACCGTGCCGCTGCCAGTCCCATCTGCCAGAAATCGGCTTCGAGCCTCGCGGCGGTGGCAAACATGGCAGCGAGCGCGGCAAACCGTGCTTGCCCGCCGCGGCGCGCGAATTGCTCGTCGAGCGCCGCCTCGGCCTCATGGGCCAGGTCCTGATACTCGGAGCCGGCGTACATTTCGAGCCATTCGCGGTAGCGGTTGCCGTCGAGCCGCGTCGCGGGATCGGCCATCCGCTCGGCCGCAATCGCGGCGTAGCCGATGACGCAGGGGGCGAGCGCTGTTTCGAGGTCGAGCCGGTCTCCGGCCAGCCCGCGGTCGAGCACAAAGCGGGTATAGGCGATCGTCTGCGCCGCTTCCGGCTCGGCGATCATTGCCGCTTCGGAAAGGCCCCAGCCGCGGCAATACTCGATATGCAGGCCGATCTCGACATCGAGGGTGGCGGCGACCAGGCGCTGCGCCCGTCGCATTTCCGCGAGCGTGTCGGATTTGTAGATCGCCAGCCCCCAGGCGCGCGCGAAATGGATCAAAAACAGATAGTCCTGGACCAGGTAGCGCCGGAACGAGGCCTCCGGCAGCGTCCCGTTGGCGAGCAGCAGGACGAATTCATGCTGGGTGTAGCCGTGCCACGCCTTGCCCGAAGCCGCGACCAGCCGGGAAAAGAGCCCGCCCGCCATATGCCCGGCCACAGCTTCAGCCGAGCAGCAGGTTGCGGGTCGCCGCCGGCAGCCGCACCGTCAGCCCGTCCAGCGCCTCGGTGATGACGATTTGGCAGCCAAGGCGCGAGGTCCTGCTGAGGTTGAAGGCGAGGTCGAGCATGTCGTCCTCGTCCTCGCTCGCCGCATCGAGCCGGTCGTACCATGCGGGGTCGACAATAACATGGCAGGTCGAGCAGGCGAGCGAGCCCTCGCAGGCTCCTTCGATGTCGATGCCGTGGCGATGGGCGATTTCGAGCACCGACAGCCCGAGGGGCGCCTCGACCTCGCGGCGGGCGCCGTCGCGCTCGATAAACACCATTTTCGGCATCAGGTGAAATTCGCGCCCGGCACGGCCCCCGGTTCGGGCCGCGGAGCCAGATCCTCGGCGATGAGGGCGGCGGCCAGCACCGGTGCCACCCCCGGTTGCAGCTCAGCCGCCGCGACCAGCCGCAGGACCGCGAGCCCGGCGAGCCCGGCGGCCTCGCTCAGGCGCGCCACGGTCGGGCCATCCGCCGCTGCGGCGACGACGATGACCGCGTGCGTTACCGGACGGGCGAGCGCCCGCTCGGCCCGCAGCCGCGCCCCAATAAGAAGCTCCGTCCAATGGTCCAGGCCGGCCTCGCGAGCGGGCACCGCCAAATCCTGCTCGAAGCCCTCGCGATCGGTGAGCACGGCCGGGTTGCCGCCGACCGACACCGCGACCAGCGCGCTCGCGCCGCCGAGGTCGATGCCGATCGCCATCCCAGGCAGATCCGGATCGGCCGGGCCGCCCTCCGGCTCCTCGATCTGAAACAGCTTCACGCGAAAACCAGCCGCAACCCAGCGGTCAAAATCAAAGACAGAGTGCCTGCGCACGCCCTCACCCACCCAGCCCTAGCGGGCTGGGTTCCCCCTCTCCCGCATTGCGGGAGAGGATGCCGAGCGCAGCGAGGCGGGTGAGGGCGCGCCGGCACCATGCGTCGGGCTCGCATTGCTAGACGTGAAAGGATTCGCCGCAGCCGCAGCGGCCTTTTTCATTGGGGTTGCGAAAGGTAAAGCCATTTTGCAGCTGTTCCTCGACGTAATCCATCTCGGTGCCGAGAATGAACATCACCGCCTTCGGGTCGATCAGCACGGTGACGCCCTTATCTTCGACGACCTCGTCGAACTTGCCCTTTTCGTCGGCATATTCGAGGGTGTAGCTAAGCCCGGAGCAGCCGCGCGCGCGCACCCCGATCCGCACCCCGGCCGACGGCTTGCCGCGATTGGCGAGCAGCGCTTGAATCCGCTGCGCCGCGGCTTCGGTCACCGTCATCGCCTGCCTTCTCGCCCTCATCTGCTTCTCCAACCGATGCTCTTGCCGGTTATGTGGGGATGGCGCCGGGTTGGCGCTCTATTTCGCTGCCGGCGGCGAGGCGGTGCGCGGCCGCCGCCAGCGCATCGACCGCGAAATCGACCTCGGCTGCGGTGTTGAAGCGGCCAAGGCCGATGCGGATCGCCGAATTGGCCACCGCGTCGTCAAGCCCGAGCGCACGCAGCACATAGGACGGCTCGATCGTCGCCGAGGTGCAGGCCGAGCCGGTCGAAATCGCGATCGATGGGCAGGCCTCGATCAGCGCCGGCGCCTCGATCCCCGGAAAGCTCAGATTGAGATTGCCGGCGAGCCGCCGTTCGGCATCGCCGTTGAGGCGCAGCCCCGCAACCCGCCGCGCCAGCCCCTGGTGCAGCCGGTCGCGCAGCTGGCGCAGCCGCCCCGCCTCTTGCGTCATCTCACCCGCGGCGATCGCCGCCGCCCGGCCGAGCCCGACGCAGAGCGGGGTCGGCAAGGTGCCGGAACGCAGCCCGCGCTCCTGTCCGCCGCCGTCGATCAGCGGCGAGAGGCGCACCCGCGGCCGCCGCCGCCGGATGTAGAGCGCGCCGACACCCTTTGGCCCATAGACCTTGTGGCCGGAAATCGACAGCAAGTCGATCTGCATCGCCTCGACGTCGAGCGGGATCTTGCCCACCGCCTGGGCCGCGTCGCTGTGGAATAGCACACCCTTCTCGTGGCACAGGGCGCCGATTTCGGCGAGCGGCTGGATCACCCCGATCTCATTGTGCGCGGCCATGACCGAGACCAGCAGGGTGCGCGGGGTCAGCGCCGCAGCCACTTGGTCGAGATCGACCAGCCCATTGGGCTCGACCGGCAGATGGGCGATCTCGAACCCTTCGCGCTCGAGCTGCGCGCAGCTTTCGAGCACGCATTTATGCTCGGTCGTCACGGTCACGATCCGGTCGCGCGGCGCGTCGCCCTGGGGATGCGCGCGGGCGAAACGCGCCGCCCCCTTGACCGCGAGGTTGTTCGCTTCGGTCGCACCCGAGGTGAACACGATCTCGCGCGGATCCGCCCCGATCAGCGCAGCCAGCTCCGCGCGCGCATGCTCGACCGCTGCGGCGGCGCTCCGCCCATAGGCGTGGCTGGTGCTGTGCGGGTTGCCAAAATCCTCGGTGAAATAGGGCAGCATCGCTTCCAGCACGCGTGGATCGACGCGGGTCGAGGACTGGTTGTCGAGATAGATCGGCAATTTGTTCGCGCCGTCATGTGGCGGCGCCTGGCTGGAGAGTGGGTAGCCGGGGTTTGGGTGGCCTTGTCTCGGGTTCATGCCGCGCGCGCCTCCTCGGCGCCGCCGCGCCGGCGGTGGTAGAGCGCGGTCCAGGATTGCAGGAAGTGGGCCACATCGGCCTCGCTCGTGCTCCAGCCGAGGCTGACCCGGATCGTCGAGCGAGCAATCTCGGGCGGAGCTCGCATCGCCGCCAGCACATGGCTCGGCCCGACCTTGCCCGACGAGCAGGCCGCACCGGCGCTGACCATGACGCCGTCGAGATCGAGCGCCATGACCTGCGTTTCCGCCGCCAAACCCGGCATCGCGATCGCCGCCGTGTTGGGCAGCCGAGATGTTCGCAGCGCCGACCACCACCGCCTCGGGCGCCGCCGCCTCGACCTCGGCCTCCAGCCAGTCGCGCAGCCGGCGAACCCGGTCATAGACCGCGATCTCGGCGGCGGCTGTCGCCGCGGCGGCCGCGAACCCGGCGATCCCCGCCAGGTTTTCGGTGCCGGCGCGGCGCCCGCGCTCCTGCCCGCCGCCGCGCAGCAGCGGCGCGAGTTCGATCCCGCCATTCACGGCCAGCGCGCCGACGCCGGGCGGGCCGCCGAGCTTGTGCGCCGACAGGGTGACTAGATCGGCGCCGATCGCGGCCACATCGAGCGGGATCTTGCCGGCGGCCTGCACCGCATCGCAATGGAACAGCGCGCCAAGGGCATGGGCCAACTTCGCTACCTCCGCCACCGGCTGGATCACGCCGGTCTCGTTGTTGGCCAGCATGACTGAAACCAGCGCCGGCCTCGAATCCGCGCCAAGCATGCGTTCGAGCGCGTCGAGCCGGACGATCCCATCGCGATCGACCGGGATTTCCTCGGCTTCGGGGATCGTGCGCAGCACCGAATCATGCTCGACCGCCGAGACCAGGATGCGCTGGCGCCCGGCGCCCAAGAGCGCCAGGTGATTCGCCTCGGTGCCGCCGCTGACAAAAATGACGCCTTCGCTCACTGCTCCGACCAGTGCCGCGACCGCGGCCCGGCCACGCTCGACCGCCGAACGCGCCATCCGGCCCCAGCGGTGCACCGAGGACGGATTGCCGCAATGCGCCAGCGCCGCCGCCATTGCCGCCGCTGCTTCCGGCCGCAGTGGTGCTGTGGCGTTCCAGTCGAGATAGGTTTCCTTGCGAGCCATAGGGCTTCCGCTCACGAAATTCCGCTCGCGGCGGCAGTCAATGCTGCGCAATGGGCCCGCCCGCTGGTCCCGAGCACGCGCTGCTCGCAGACATCTGCCAGCGAGACCGAGCTCAAGTAGAGATGAATCTGATTGCCGAGCTCCTCCCACAAATCATGCGTCAGACAGCGGGTCCGGTTGGTGCGGCAGCCGGTCGGCGCGCCCGGCGCGCAACGGGTCGCGCGGATCGGCTCATCGACCGCCATAATCACATCGGCGATCCGGATGTCGCCGCGGTCATGGCCGAGCAGGTAACCGCCGCCCGGCCCGCGCACGCTCTTCACAAGACCGCCCTTGCGCAGCATTGCAAACAGCTGCTCGAGATACGAGAGCGAGATCTCCTGCCGCTCGGCGATCTCGGCGAGCGGCACCGGGTCGCCGCCGCCGTGCTGGGCGAGATCGACCATCGCCATGACCGCGTAGCGCCCCTTGGTGCTGAGCCTCATGGTGCGATCCTCACGAGGCCCGAGCGCCCGGCTCCTGATCGTCGGACCCGCTGCCGCCCGAGGCGACGAGGCGCAGCGCCGGGGCCCCGACGGCATGGGAGGCATCGTCGGCGTTCGCCGCTTCCCGAGCCCGCCGCTCGAGTTCGCTCACATGCGCCCGCAGGCTTGTCACTTCGTCGAGCAGCCCGTTCAACGCGCGCGCGATCGGGTCGGGTATGTCGCCGCACACGCCATAGGGCTGGAACGTCGGTTGCGGCTCGCCGGCGGCGCTGCGCCGCGCGGCCTGACGCGCCGGGTTGCCGACCATCGTCGCACCCTCCGGGACCTCGCGCAGCACAACCGCCGCCGCCCCGATGCGGGCCCCGTCGCCGACGCGAAACGGCCCCAGCACCTGCGCCCCCGAGCCGACGATGACCCCGCTGCCCAGGGTCGGATGCCGCTTGGCGCCGGGCGTCAGCGAAGTGCCGCCGAGGGTGACGCCCTGATAGAGCGTGCAGTCGTCGCCGATCTCGGCGGTCTCGCCGATCACCACGCCCATTCCGTGATCAATGAACAGGCGGCGACCGACGCGCGCCCCCGGGTGGATCTCAATCCCGGTCAGCATGCGCCCGAGATGGGAAACGAAGCGGCCGGCGAGCAGCCAGCGGCGGCGCCACAGCCTATGCGCGATGCGGTGGAAGACGATCGCATGAAACCCAGGGTAGCACAGCGCCACCTCAATACGCGACCGGGCGGCAGGGTCGCGGGCCAGCGTTGCGTCTATTTCTTCGCGCAGGTTTTTCAGCAGCATCGTTGTCACTATATTAACGTCGCCGCGGCGCTGTCGCCGCAACCGCATTTGGCCGCGCGGGCACCGTGAACGAGCATATAATTGTCCGACAAAAATGATCAAGAATTGCCGGCGCGCGGACTGCCCGGCGCGGCGTTGCTCACCGACCGGCAGGCTCGGATGTCGATTGGTGGAAGTTGGTTGAAATCATCATGCCTGACGTAATCATCAACGGCCCGGAGGGGCGGATCGAGGCGCGCTACCACCACAGCCGCGCCCCGGCCTCGGCGATGGCGCTGGTGCTGCATCCGCATCCCCAGCATGGCGGCACGATGCACAACAAGCTCGTCTATGCGCTTTACCAATCATTCGTGCGGCACGGGTTTTCCACGTTGCGCTTCAACTTTCGCGGGGTCGGGCGCAGCCAGGGCAGCTTTGACCGCGGCGAGGGCGAGCTGTCCGATGCGGCTTCGGCGCTCGACTGGCTGCAGACTTATAACCCCAATGCCGGAACCTGCTGGGTCGCCGGCTTTTCGTTTGGCGCGTGGATCGGCATGCAGCTATTGATGCGGCGGCCCGAGATCGAGAGCTTTATCGCGGTCGCCCCGCCCGCCAATATCTATGACTTCACCTTTTTGGCGCCCTGCCCGTCATCGGGCCTGATCCTGCAGGGCGACCAGGACACCGTGGTGCCGGTCGAATCGGTGCAAAAGCTGGTCGCCAAGCTGTCGCACCAGCGCGACATCAAGATCGATTTTCGTAAGATCGCGGGCGCCGACCACTATTTCGCCGACAGCCTTGACGCCATTACCAATCATGTCGACGGCTATATCCGCGACCACCTGCGCCAGACCGACAAGGCTCCCACCGCACCGCAAGGCCGCGGCGCCCGCTGACCCGACCTGGTAGTGCAAACCTGACGCTCGGTACCGGCGACCCCTCACCCGCCTCGCTGCGCTCGGCACCCTCTCCCGCATTGCGGGAGAGGGGGGACCCAGCCCGCTAGGGCTGGGTGGGTGAGGGCTCGTATCGGTGCCATCTGTCTGATTTTAACCACTGGGGGGTGCGTTGATTGAATCTCAGGATTGGCTCAATCGGCGAAGGGATCGCGCATCAGCACCGTGTCGTCGCGCTCGGGGCTGGTTGAGAGGAGGACCACCGGCGCGCCGATCAGCTCTTCGAGGCGGCGGACGTATTTGACCGCAGCCGCCGGCAGATCGGCCCAAGAGCGCGCGCCGCGCGTCGTTTCGCGCCAGCCCGCGGCGGTTTCGTAGACCGGCTCGATCTCGGCCTGGGCGGTCATTCCGGCCGGGACATAATCGTAAGTCTCTCCCGCGCGGCGATAGCCGGTGCAGAATTTGACCTGATCGAACCCGTCGAGCACGTCGAGCTTGGTCAGCGCGATGCCATCGATCCCGCCGGTCTTGACCGCCTGGCGCACCGCGACCGCGTCAAACCAGCCGCACCGCCGCTTGCGCCCGGTGACGACGCCGAACTCGCGGCCGCGCTCGCCGAGGGTCTCGCCGGTGGCGTCGTTGAGCTCGGTCGGGAACGGGCCGGTGCCGACCCGCGTCGTATAGGCCTTGGTGATGCCAAGGACAAAACCGACCGCCGAGGGGGCCATCCCGGACCCGGCCGCGGCCTGCCCGGCGACCGTGTTCGACGACGTCACAAACGGGTAGGTGCCGTGATCGACGTCGAGCATCGTCCCTTGCGCGCCTTCGAACAGAATGCGTTTTCCGTGGCTGCGCGCCTCGTCGAGCAGCCGCCAGACCGGGGCGGCATGGGGCAGGATGCGCGGTGCTATCGCGCGCAATGCTCCGAGCAGCTGGCGGCGATCGATCTCGGGCTCGCCAAGCCCGCGCAGCAGCGCGTTGTGGTGCAGCAGCAAATCGTCGACGCGCGATTCGAGCGCCTGCGGGTCGGCGAGATCGCACACCCGGATTGCCCGGCGCCCGACCTTGTCCTCATAGGCGGGGCCGATGCCGCGACCGGTGGTGCCGAGCTTCTGATCGCCGCGCCGCTCTTCGCGGGCGCGGTCGAGCGCGCCATGCGAGGGCAGGATCAGCGCCGCATTGTCGGCGAGCTTCAGGGTTTCGGCAGTCACCGCGACCCCCTTTTTGCCGATCGCGTCGATCTCGTCGAGCAACGCCCAGGGATCGACCACGACGCCATTGCCGATGATCGACAATTTGCCCGGCCGCACCACCCCGGAGGGCAGGAGGCTGAGCTTGTACTCGATATTGCCGATGACGATGGTGTGGCCGGCGTTGTGGCCGCCCTGAAAGCGCACGACGACATCGGCCCGTTCCGACAGCCAATCGACGATCTTGCCTTTGCCTTCATCGCCCCATTGGGCGCCGACCACGACGACGTTACCCATCGGGCACCTCCCCTCAGCCGAGCGGCCGCGGCGCGCCGTCTTCGAGGATGTGGCTGCAGCCGAGGCGGCGCGCTTCGGCCCGCCAATCGGCGACGGGTTCGAGTGCCGCGACGGTGATCCAGCCTTCTTCGCGCAGCATCTCGGCGCGGTTGCGATCGGCTGCCAGCGGCAGCAGCAGGCGCCGCGGCGCCGGCATCCGCGGCAACGTCCTCAGGATCGTGTCGGTGTAGAGCGTGAAGCCGGTCGCCGGCTCGGCCGCCGCCGGGTCGCCGGCCTGATAGCGGCCGCCGCGGCCAAGCTCGCCGGTCGAGCCGCCGGCCGCAGCACCGCCGGCGAAAAACGTGAAGCTGATGCCGCTGTGGTATTCGAAGCCGCGGTTCTCTACCGGATCGACCGTCGCCTTGAGCAGCGGTGCGGCCGCCGCGAGGCCGTCGAGCACGGTGCCGAGCCGCACCCGTTCGGCGCGCGCCCGCGGCGGCAGCTCCAGCCGGTCGAGAGCGGCGAGCGCCGCCGCCGCCGGGCCCGCCGCCGCCAACAGCCGCCCCAACAGCTCCCCGGCCGCACCAGCGATTTGCCCAACCGCCGCGGCATCCTTATGGTCGAGCGCCGCGCGCAGCGCCGCCGCACGCTCGCCGTCGATGCCAAACGCCTCGGTCACCGCCGGGACCAGGGTCGGCAAGGTGATGTCGACCGACAGATGCGGCACGCCGAGCCCGGCCAAGGCCTCGCCGGCGGTGGCGATCGCCTCGACATCGGCGGCTGGCCCCGCGGCGCCGATCAGCTCGGCGCCGACCTGGCCGATCTGCCGCTCGGGCCGGATCTGCGAGCCTTTGACCCGCAGCACTTGGCCGGCGTAGCTCAATCGCAGCGGCCGCGGTGCGGCGCCGAGCCGGGTCGCGGCAATGCGCGCGATCTGCGGGGTCATGTCGGCGCGCACCCCGATCATGCGATGCGATCCCGGATCCATCGTGCGGAAGGTCGCGGTCGCCATCGCCGCGCCGGCGCCCGACAGCAAGGTTTCCTCGAACTCGACAAGCGGCGGCTTGACCCGCTGGTAGCCATGCGCGGCCAGGCTCGCCATCAGCCGCGAGACGACCTGCGCCTCGATCTCGGCCTCGGGCGGCAGCAGATCATGCATGCCGGCCGGCAACAGCGCCGGGTGCGGGACATCATTCATATTGTCAACAATCTACGCGAGCCGTTGGATCTGCGCCAGTCGCAGCCGCAGCTGGCGAGGGACCGGGCAATCGGGCGCTTCGCCCCCGGCGTGTTCAGCGCGGCGATGGTGGCGCGCGGCAAGCCCGTGCCCGACCTCTTTCTCTACGCCGCCGCCCAAGTTGGGCGTGGCCCCCGCGCGCCCCGTCAGGTGATCGTCGCCGGGCGCAGGCGGACATCGTCGCCGGGCAGAAAATCGATGCCGACCGCCTCCAGCGCGCGCTGGATCGAGTCGGCCGCGGCAGGTGCCGGCGCTTGCCGCTCCAGCTCGAAATCGTCGATCAGGCTTTCGCTGACCGAAGCGGCCGAGGCGAGCTTTGCCACCGACCAGGTGAGCAGCGTGCGCGCCGAACGGCATTGGGCGGCGGTGATCATTGCGAGGCCATGCCTTGGCTTGCCATCGGACCGCTGAAGATTGTCTCACTTTCGTCGCGTTGTGCAAACGCGTGCCGCAATCGGAAAGTTGCCGCTTGCCTTTGGCGCGCCCGCGCCGGTGCGGCCGACCCGCAACATCCGCAGCCCGGCTATATGCCAAACCCTAGCGCCGCCGCCCCGCGGGGCGACTATGATGCCGCGGCCGATTTTTGCGGAGGTCGTTGTGATGGTCGATTTTGCCGGCAGTCATGTCGTTGTGACCGGGGGCACCGGCGCCCTCGGCCGCGCGGTCGTCGCGACGCTGCGCGCCGCCGGCGCCGTCTGCCACCTGCCCAACCTGGTCGCCGCCGAGCTCGACGACTTCCCCCATAAGAGCGACCCCGGGGTGCATATTCTTCAAAATGTCGATGTCGCCGACGAGGCCGCAATCCACCGCTTTTACCAGGCATTGCCGCCGCTCTGGGCGTCGATCCACCTGGCCGGCGGGTTTGCCATGGCCCCAATCGGCGACACCTCGGCGGCCGATTTTGGCGCGCAATTCCGGATGAATGCGCTCTCGTGCTTCCTGTGCTCGGCGGCGGCGGTGGGCGCGTTTCGCCGGCGTCCGGGGCCCGGCCCGGGCGGGGCGCGCGGCGGCCGCATCGTCAATGTCGCGGCGCGTCCGGCGCTGGAGCCGCGGCTCGGCGCCGGCATGGTCGCCTACACCGCGTCCAAAGCGGCGGTCGCGGCGCTGACCCAGGCCTTGGCCCAGGAGACCGTGGACGAGGAGATCTGGGTCAACGCCGTCGCCCCCTCGACCCTCGACACCCCGGCCAACCGTGCGGCGATGCCCAAGGCCGATCATAGAAAATGGGTGGCACCGGGCGACGCCGCCGAACTCATCGCGTTTCTCGCCTCGCCCGCCAACCGGGTGACCCGCGGCGCGGTGATCCCGGTTTATGGCGGCTCCTGAGCCCGCGCGAGGCGGCCCGAATCTGCGCGCGGCCCAAAAATGGGCTCAAAATGCGCCGAGCGTGGATATCGACGCGGAAATCTCGCCAGCCGGCCGCTGGCTCGCACTCGGACCAGGCGCATTGCCAGCCTCGGGTCCCGTGCGGCCTGTTAACGGCAGGGTAATATCTATCTGCAACAATGTGCTGCCTATGGTTATGAGAGACATTCCAAAATTGCATGTTGCATCGCAACAAACTGATTTTAGCTTAGCAGTAATGGGATGAATGATTTAAGCGCGAGGCATCGGATGAAGCACAGCATGGGTCGTTTGGACCGGATCGCCAACGACATGAATGCCTGGCTCTTGGCGATCGCGATCGGTCTGAGCCTGCTCGACCTGACCGTGCTGGCCGCCAAATGCATGCCGGCGCTGCCGCCATTGCCGGCCGCCGCGGCGAGCCAGACGACGACTTCGCCGAGCCCTCCGGCGCCGCCCCCAGCGGCGCGCAGCTGAGTTCGCGTATAACCCATCGCCGCGGGACGGGTAGAAAAAACTGTCGGCACGCAGCACTCACGGTCCGGCCGCCTCGCTCGGGCGGCCAAACGCCTTTCGGGCGGTCGGCGTGCTGAGGGCGTTGTCGTCATCGGCCTCTTAGAACTGGTTTCCGCTCAGATCGCGCCGCGCTCACCCCCTCCCAAACCCTCCCCCATCAAAGGGGGAGGGCCTTTATCAGCACTCCTATTCGCTACTCCCGCCCCCTCATGGGGGCGGGTCGGGGTGGGGGTGACGCTTGCCGAGCGCCCTGTCGTCATCGGCCCCGCAGCATGGCGAATGGAGCGCGCGAGGCCGGCCGATTTCGCCGGTTTTCGGATTCCGCCGCCCGCCGCTGCAGCGCTTCCCGGTCGGCATGGCTGACGGTGCCTTGGGTGCGCACGACGCAGGCGGTGGGGCAGCGGGTGACGCCCTTGCTGCGAATAAAGTCAGCCACCGCGGCTTCGTATTCGCTCTGCGACATCGCTCTCATCCCCTCGGTTGGTCAATCGATCTCTGTCGATCGCCGACTTTAAGCGGAGAGCCCGAAATACCGCACAGAATTGATGGTTAAACGCACGGTATTCACGGTTAACTTAACCATGGCAAGCCGCGCCAGAAGGATTGACGCTCGGCCGGAGCAGTCCCGCAATATTATTTCCAATGCTGTCATTGCGAGGAGCCTGCAGGCGATGAAGCAATCTCGTGCAGCATCAACAACATATGGCACCAGATTGCTTCGCTGCGCTCGCAATGACACTTTCTACTCATGCTCCAAGCTTCTGGCTCAGAGCACTGGACTGAGCCAGTCGGTTACAGCGGTTTCCGATCCAACTTGAAATCGGGCTGCGGTGCCCAGCCCTGCCCCCACCCTAATCCTCCCCCGCCAGCGGGGGAGGGAAGAGCCGAGCCCAGGCGCAAACCGTCCCGACGCCAACCCTCCCCCGCGAACGGGGGAGGGAATCTTACGCGTCTCCGGTGTCATCGCTGGCTTCCATCCCTCCCCCGCGAGCGGGGGAGGGTTAGGGTGGGGGCTACCGGCCCGGCCGGTGCGGCGGTGGGCGGGGTCTCGAAAACACGGTTAACCAATCAAATCGCTTTACTCGGCTTTGAGCGCACCACTACTCTGCCGGCGGCAGGGAGAGAGATGCGCGCAAGCACATTCGGAATAATGGGAAGACGAAACGTTTGCAGCGAAGCCGGGAGCGCCGGCCAGACGTCGCCGCCGAAATTCGCCGCGCGCTGGCGGCGCCGATTCGCGCCCGAGGTGTGTCCCTCGGCAAACGGGCTGCGTCCGTCGGAATGTGGAAAGCCGGCTTTTGGCTGGTTTTAGGCACCATAGCCGCCGTTGCGCCTGCCAGCCGCGCCCGTGCGACCAGCGCAGCCGATGCCCAAGTTGAAGCTGTATTCGTGTCCCCCCCTGGAATGAATACAGCAGACCGTCCCCTTTCCCTCTTTATGGATCCGCTAACTGTCCCGTTTCGCCCGATATAATTTCTGCCAGCGTCGCGTGCATTTCAAAGTATTTTGGTCTTGGGTCTGGATTTCTTAGCCTAGATTTAGGGCTTGACAGTACCGGAAGCGTGCCGCCAAGCGGACTACCGCTTTTAGGTGCCTTCTCCGGTGTCGAAATCCCACGTTGCAGCGCTCCGTTTGTCTACAATGGGTATACTCTAATCAATTGCAATATCGTTTATGTCGCTCAACCGCCGTCACTGACCGCATCTGGTTTAACAACGGCAAAGAACCTCGGCAGCGTGTTTGCGCCCGCGACTCCTGATACTGAACCAAGTTCACCGGCAATTCCTTCGACGCCGGACGACGGGGCCCCATGCGGTTGCGGTGCCTTGAGCGGAGACCCGATCAACACGGGGACGGGGAATTTGTTCGAGGCCGAGACGGATTATGCCGGCGCACCGGCCACGGGGCTGGCGCTGACGCGGTATTACAACAGCCAGGACGTCACGTACTCGCCTTTCGGGGAGGCATGGCACAGCACTTGGCACCGGTCGGTCAATCAAATCGACTCCGATGCAGTGAGCGTGACCCGCGCCGACGGCCGCGAGGACACATTCACGCTGAGCGCGGGCGTTTGGAAGGCCGATCCGGATGTCACCAGCCGGCTGACAGCGGTGACGAGCGCGGGCAAGCAGACTGGCTGGCGATTGGTGGCGGCGGACGATACGACCGAGACTTATGCGCTTGCCGGGCAGCTGATGGCGGTCACCACGCGCGCGGGGCTGACGACGAGGCTCGCTTACAATGCCGGCGGGCAATTGACCACCGTTACCGGGCCGTTTGGCGACAGGTTGAGCTTTGCCTATGACGCCGACGGCCGCGTCACCGGGATGATGGTCCCGGATGGCGGCGTCTTTGCCTATGCGTATGACGGCAACGACAATCTGGTTTCGGTGACCCATCCGGACAAGAGCGTGCGCAGATATGTCTATGGCGACGCGGCGTTTCCGCATGCGCTGACCGCGATCATCGACGAGGACGGCCAGACTTACGCGAGCTGGGCCTATGATGCGCAGGGGCGGGCGGTGTCGAGCCAGCATGCCGGCGGGGCCGACCGGACGACGGTCGCTTACCGCGCCAATGGCGGGGCCGCGTCGGTCAGCGATGCGCGCGGCAACACGCACAGCTACGCGCTCGAAACCCAGTTCAACCTGGTCAAGCCCTCGGCGCTGAGCGGGGCGCCGTACCCGGCGGCGGGCGGCAAGGCCTTCACCTATGACGCCAACGGCTTTGTCGCGAGCCGCACCGATTGGGACGGCAACGTCACGACCTATGCGCATGATGCGCGCGGCGACGAGACCTCGCGCACCGAGGCCGCCGGCACCCCTTTGGCGCGCACGGTCACGACGACGTGGCTCGCCAATTTCCACCTGCCGGCCAGGCTCGCCGAGCCGGGCCGGGTCACGAATTTCAGCTACGACCCGCACGGCAACCTCTTGAAGAAGACGGTCGCCGCCGGGTCGCTGAGTCGCAGCTGGGCCTATACCTACAACAGCGCCGGGCAGGCATTGACCATGACCGACCCGCGTGGGGCCGTCACCCATTACAGCTATGATCCGGCGGGCGACCTGGCGACGGCCACGGACCCGCTCGGCCACCTCACCAAATTCACCGGCTATGATTTGGACGGGCGGCTCGTCGGCATGACCGACCCGAACGGGCTCGCGACCAGGCTCAGCTATAATTTCCGCGGCGAGGTGACGGCGCGCGATGTCGGCGGCGAGCTCACGACCTACGCCTACGACCCGGCCGGGCAATTGGTCCGGACGACCCAGCCGGACGGCTCCTACATCGCCTATGCCCATGACGCGGCGCATCGCCTGACCGGCCTCGCTGATTCGGCTGGCGACAGGACGGTCAACACCTATGACGCCGCCAGCAATCTGGTGAAGGTGCAGGTGTACAGCCCGGCCGGCAAATTGCGGCGGCAGCACTCCTATGCCTATGACGCGGCGAACCGGGTGGCGAAGGCGATCGGCGCGGCGGGTGAGACCACGCTCTACGCGTATGACCCGAACGGCAACCCGATCGCGGTCACCGACCCGCTCAAGCACGTGACGAGCCATGGCTGGGATGCGCTGAACCGGCTGGCGCGGACGGTCGATGCCGATGGCGGGGTCACCGCCTATGCCTATGACGCGCTCGGCCACCTGATCGCGGTCACCGACCCGCGCGGGCTGAAGACGCGCTATGGCTGGAACGGGCTCGACGAGGAGACCGCGGTGGCGAGCCCCGACACCGGCACGACGGTGCGCGGCTTTGATGCCGCCGGCAACATCGTCGCCTCGACCGACGCCCGCGGGTTGAAGACGGTTTATCGATACGATGCGCTGAACCGGCCGATCCGGGCGAGCTATGCCGACGGCAGGGCGGCGACCTGGCAGTACGATCATGGCGCCAACGGGGTCGGCCACCTGACCGCGATGACCGATTTGAGCGGCAATACCGGCTGGGCCTATGACCAGCACGGGCGGGTATTGACCAAGCGGCAGGCGATCGCCGGCAAGGTTTTCACCACCGCAATGAGCTACGACAAGGCCGGGCGGCCGGCGACGATGACCTATCCGTCGGGGGCGGTGGTCAAGCTCGCCTATGATGCGGCCGGGCGGGTCGGCGGGTTGAAATCGGGCGCGGCGACGCCGGCCGGCGGCGTCAGCTATTTCCCATTTGGCGGGGTCGCCGGCTGGGCGCAGGGGAACGGCGCGCTCTACAGTCGGAGCTTTGACCAGGACGGGCGGATTACCGGCATCGGGCTCGGCGGCAACACGATGAGCTTCGCCTACGACGCCGCCGGCCGGATCACCGCCATCAGCGAAACCGGCTACCCGGAGAAGCGCTTCGGGTACGACGCGCAGGGTCGGCTGACCGGCTATGCCAGCGGGGCGACGGCGCTGACCTACACATACGATTTCGACGGCGACCGCACCCGCCTCTCCGGCAGCAGCGCCGCCGCCTATGGCGTCGCCGCCGCCAGCAACCGGCTGCTCAAGGCCGGCGCCCGCGGCTTCGCCTACGACGCCGCCGGCAACCTGACCGCGGACAACCGGGCGGTGACGATTCTCGGCTACAGCCTATGACGGCAGCGGCCGGCTGGTCGCGGCCAAGACCGGCGCCTACACCACGGCCTACGCGAATGACGGGCTCGGCCGGCGGGTCGGCCGCAGCGGCTACGGCGCCGCCTCAATTCCGGGCGACAGGGAGGAATTCGTCTACGACGCGGCCGGCCACCTGCTCGGCGAATATGACGGCGCCGGCAAGGCGATCGAGGAGACGGTGTGGCTCGGGAATCTTCCCGTTTCCGTGCTGATCCCCGGCAAGCTGCCCTATTACATCGCCCCCGACCAGCTCGGCTCGCCGCACCAGATCGCCAGCACGACGCGCAACATCGTCTGGCATTGGGACCACGACCCGTTCGGCAACGGCGCGCCCTCGGGCACCCTCACCTACAACCCGCGCTTCCCCGGCCAATACTACGACCGCGAAATCGGCCTCCACTACAACGGCCTGCGCGACTACGACCCCACCACCGGCCGCTACGTCGAGAGCGACCCGATCGGGCTCGCCGGGCGGGGTCAACACGTATGCGTATGTCGGAGCAAACCCCGTGAATCTCGATAGATCCACATGGGCTCGGACATTGATTTTCCCGGATTTATCATGCATTTTTTGGCAGAAATCGGGTGCCGAGGCTACGGCAGTTGGCAATGCGGTGAGCCAATGTGTAGGCACTGCCCTTTCAGCCGCCGAACCAATAGCAGAAGAGCCGTATAGTGTCCACTTACGAGCGCCTAGTTCAACTCTGAAATGATTATAATGCGGGCTTTATCAAATCAGATGGCAAACGTCAGGGGTACATCAGGATTTGCCCAGCAATTTCAGATTTACAATCAATCGGATTAACGAAGCGCCTGATCAAAGTTCAGGAGAGACCACAATGAGCAACATCAGCAGGTAGAATGGGTTGAGCGGAGCGAAACCCATCATTGCGGGGGCCCGGGTTTTGGTGGGTTTCGCCCGGGCTCTACCCACCCTACCGGCTGCGGCCGGCTGACCAAGACGCAGGTTCACAGCCCGGTTGGCACCCGAGCCGGTGGCGCGGCGGGATTTGAAAATTGCCTCTCCTCGGACATCTTCTGCCGTGCGAGACTTGCGATCGGCGCATCACCGCGCATCGAGCGATCCTGCGTCGGTAATCCGGGCCAATTCGAGGAGGGGGCATGGACCGCAGAAACTTTATCAGGCAGGCCGCCGTCGCCGGCGGTGCGCTTGCCGCCGCCGGGCTCTTTGGCGACGAGAGCAAGGCCGGCGAGGCAGCGGACGCCGGCCCGCATGGCGGGAAGCAGCCCAACATTCTGTTCATCCTGGTCGATGAGATGCGCTATCCGAGCGTGTTCCCGAAAGGGGTCCGCAACGCCGGCGAGTTTCTGCAGAAATACATGCCGAAAACCCATTCGCTGTGGCGCCGCGGCGTCAAATTCTCCGGCCATTACACAGCGGGGGTCGCCTGCACGCCGGCGCGGGGCACCCTGGTCACCGGCCTTTACACCCAGCAGAGCTGGCTGCTGGCGACGATCCTCGATTCGCCGACGACCAAGGTCTCGATCCAGCCGGTGCTGAGCCGGCAATACCCGACCTATGGCAAGCTGTTGCGCGAGGCCGGCTATCGCACCCCCTATATCGGCAAATGGCACCTCTCGATCCCGCATCGCAACCCGAACGAGGAGCTCGAAGCCTACGGCTTTGACGGAAAGACCGAGCCCGATCCGACCGGCAGCAATCTGCAAGGGACGATCGGCGACGAGGCCGAGCAGCCGGGATATCTGAGCGACGGGCAGATCGCGGCGCAGGCTGCGACGTTCCTCGGCGCGCGCAAGCCGGGCGAGCGCCCGTGGTGCTTGACCGTCGGCTTTGTCAATCCGCACGACAAGGAATTCTTCCCGGCCGGGACCGAGTTCCTGACCTTCACCAATCTGTTCAATTCGAGCGCCAACCCGGGCGGGTTTGCGCAATTCATCGACTTCACCAAAGGCCCCCCGACCTATGACTGGAACAATAACCCGCTGAAGACCCCGCCCTCCTTGGCTTACCCGCCAATCCCGCCCAACTGGGAATCGGCCGACCACATCGCCAAGCACAAGCCCAAGCTGCAGAGCTTTGCCCGGCTGTTCCAGGAAGCGGTATGGGGCGGCGTCAGCGATGATCCGAATGCGACGGATTTCAGCGTTGTCGAGTACCCGACCAATCCGGCTGACCCGAAGCTGCAGCCGCCCTACGGCGTCGGCAAAGCCCCTTATTCCTACTGGCAGCGCAGCCTCGACTCGTACACCCAGATCATGACTGCGCTCGACGACAATATCGGAACGGTGCTGGAGGCGCTGCCGGCCGTGGTCAGGGAGAACACGATTATCGTTTTCACCTCGGACCACGGCGAATATGCGAGCGCCCACGGCTTTGTCTCGGGCAAGGCCGCCAGCTGCTACGACGAGGTCTATAATGTGCCGCTGATCGTGGTCGATCCGAGCGGGCGGTTCACCGGCGATACCGACGATGTTCGCACCGGGCTGACCTCGGCGGTCGATATTCTGCCGCTGCTGGTCAGCCTCGGCTACCGGGGCGGACGCGGCTGGCTAGCGGGCGATATCGGGCGGATTTATCGCCGTCGCCACAATCTGCTGCCGATGCTCAAATCGGCCGACGCGCGGGGGCGGCCCTATGTCGTGTTCGCGACCGACGAGACCGTGCCGAATTTGTACAATTTCAACAATGCGCCGGCCCACGTCATCGGGGTGCGCACGCAAAACGCCAAGCTCGGGGTTTATGCGAACTGGGCGGCTGGCACGACCGACATCGCCTTCGACGGCACCCTCGAGACCGAATATTACGATTATTCGACGCCGCGCGGGCGTCTGGAGATCGACAACCGCAAGCACGAGCCGGGCGCCGCACTGCTCTACCAGGCGCTGCTGCACGATATTCTGCCGCATGAGCTGCGGGCGCCGTTGCCGCTCAGCTATGTTGCCGCGCAGACGGTCGCCAAGAACCTCTATATCGACTATGTGAACCTGATCAACCAAGCGACCGCGTCGGCGCTGCCGATCGAAATCGGGGATGTGTGACCGGCGCAGTTTCTCCCCCGGCATGTCGGACAGCAATTCGGGTCCGAGGCGGTCACAGTCATCGGCGCCGGGCATCTGTCTGATTGACGGACCTTCCGCTATCGCTACCGCCTCCGGTCAAACGCGGTGGAATGGGTGTCGGCCCTCCGGGCCTTCTCGGTCCCGAGCGGCTAGCGGTGGGAAGCGTTGAACTGGGCGAGGGCGGCGGGGCCGGGGCACAGCTCGGCTTCGCCGAGGCTGTTCAGTGGCGCTTCGGCGGTTTCGAGGAATTCGTGCATGTCGCCCGAATCGGGCTCGACAAACAACAGCCCGGTCACGACCTCGCCCAGCGCATGGCGCTGCTGCAGATGGGTCAAGGCCGAGATCCGGTCATAGGGGTCGTAGTCGGCCGCGAGCTTGCGCAGCCGCAGGATCGAACCGTCGTGCTGGACCACGGTTTCGACGGTGCCCGGCGCGTAGTCGGCAGTGATCTCGTCGCGCTCGAGGATCACATCCAGGCGGTTGACCGCTTCGTTGTGGGCGCGAACATAGTCAAAGCTTTTGGTCGATTCGGGGTTGTTGTTAAAGGCGACGCAGGGCGAGACCACATCGATAAAGGCCGCACCGCGGTGCTCGATCGCCGCCCGGATCAACGGCACCAGCTGGGCCTTGTCGCCGGAAAAGCTGCGCCCGACAAAAGAGGCGCCGAGCTGCAAGGCGAGCGCCACCAGGTCGATCGGCGAATCAGTGTTGACGGCGCCGCGGCGCGCCTTCGAGCCCTTGTCGGCGGTGGCCGAAAATTGTCCCTTGGTCAGCCCGTAGACGCCGTTATTCTCGACGATATAGACCATGTTGACGGCGCGGCGCAGGCAATGGGCGAATTGACCGAGCCCGATCGAGGCCGAAATCGCCATCGCCCGAAATGCCGAGATAAACGAGGTCGCGGTTGGCGAGGTTGGCGCCGGTCAAGACCGACGGCATGCGCCCGTGCACGCTGTTGAAGCCGTGCGACTTGCCGAGGAAATAGGTCGGCGTCTTCGACGAGCAGCCGATGCCGGACAGCTTGGCGATGCGATGCGGCGGCAAGCTCAATTCAAAGCAGGCCTGGATGATCGCGGCGCTGATCGAATCATGGCCGCAGCCGGCGCACAGGGTCGAGACCGCGCCCTCGTAATCGCGATGGGTGAAGCCCAGCGCATTGGTCGGCAGCTTCGGATGATGCAGCCTTGGTTTGGCAATGTAGGTCATGCTGGCCTCTTGGGAGCGCGGGCGTCCCGCCCGCATGCAGGCTGGAAGCCTGCGGTCCAGGAACTTTACGGCACGGCTTTGCGCAATGGGGCGAGGGTGACGATTTCGAGCATGTCGCCGATCGCCTTGACGATAAAGCGCGCAGTGATTGGTGTTCCGTCGTAATGCAGGATCGGAACCAGTCGCGCCGGATCGATGTCGCCATCGTTGATCAGCAAGGTGCGCAGCTGCGCGTCACGGTTCTGCTCGACAAGAAAGACGCGGTCGTGAGCGGCGACAAAATCGAGCACATCCTCGTGAAACGGATAAGCGCGCACGCGCAACGTGTCCAGATGAATGCCGCGTTCGTCGAGAATTTCGAGCGCCTCGGTCATCGCGGACGCCGTCGAGCCGAAGTAGATCGCGCCAAAGCGGGTCGGCTCGCGCGCCGCACGCTTGATCGGGGCCGGCACCAGACGCTTCGCGCTCTCGAACTTGCGCAATAGGCGCTGCATGTTGTCGACGTAATCCGATCCCTCTTCGGAATAGCGCGCGTAGCGGTCCTTGGTGGTGCCGCGGGTGAAAAAGGCGCCGCGGGTCGGGTGGGTCCCGGGCAAGGTTCGGTAGGGGATGCCGTCGCCATCGACATCGAGATAGCGGCCGAACTCGACCCCGGCGTCCAGCTGCTCGGCAGTCATGACCTTGCCGCGGTCGTAATGCCGGCCTTCGTCCCAGGCGAGCGGCTCGACCAACCAATCGTTCATGCCGATGTCGAGATCGAGCATCACAAACACCGGCGTCTGCAGCCGGTCGGCCAGATCGAACGCCTCGGCAGCAAAGGCGAAGGCTTCATGCGGGTCCTCGGGGAACAGCAGCACATGCTTGGTGTCGCCGTGCGAGGCATGGGCGCAGCTGAGGATGTCGGCCTGCTGGGTGCGGGTCGGCATGCCGGTCGACGGGCTGCCGCGCTGCACGTCGAAGATCACCGCCGGGATTTCGGCAAAATAGGCGAGCCCGATGAATTCCTGCATCAAGGAGATGCCGGGCCCCGAAGTCGCGGTAAAGGCGCGCGCACCGTTCCAGGCGGCCCCGACGACCATGCCGATCGATGACAGCTCGTCTTCGGCCTGGAGGATCGCGTAGCGCTTCTTCTTGGTTTCGGGATCGGTGCGGTAGCGCCGGCAATGGTTGGCGAACGCTTCAGCGAGTGACGAGGATGGGGTGATCGGATACCACGCGGCAACGGTCGCGCCGCCATAGACCGCCCCTAAAGCGGCAGCATCGTTGCCGTTGATAAAGATGCGCTCGCCGACCTTGTCGGCGCGCTCAAGATGGAGCCCGATTGGACAGGCGTGCTCGGCCAAGGCCCAGTCGCGGCCCAAATTGAGCGCGCGCAGATTGGGCCGGATCAGGGTATCCCTGCCGCGGAACTGCTCGCCGATCAGCTTTTCGATCGCCGCCGGGTCCATGTCGAGCAACGCCGAGAGAGCGCCCAGATAGATGATGTTCTTGAACAGCTGGCGCTGCCGGGCGTCGTTGTATTCGCGGTTCGAGATCGCGGTCAGCGGCGCGCCGATGATCGTGATGTCGTCGCGGAACTTGGATGGCGGCAAGGGCTTGGTCGCATCATAGAACAAATATCCGCCGGGCTCGATCTCGGCGATGTCCTCGTCCCAGGTCTGCGGGTTCATCGCCACCATCATGTCGACGCCGCCGCGCCGCCCGAGATGGCCCTTGTCGTTGATCCGCACCTCGAACCAGGTCGGCAGCCCCTGGATGTTCGATGGGAAGATGTTGCGCGAGCTTGCCGGGATTCCCATGCGCAGGATCGACTTGGCGAACAGCGCGTTGGCGCTGGCCGAGCCCGACCCGTTGACGTTGGCGAATTTGACGACGAAGTCGTTGACGCTCTGGATCGCGGCGGTTTCGAGATTCGTTTGTGATGCCATTGGCTCAGAGCCTGAGAGGAGCCCCTCTCCGCCCTTCAGGGGGGAGAGGGAGGGGCCCGTCGCGTCGCGACGGGAGGGTGAGGTGGGTATCGCACAGCCCCGAACCGTCGGCCCCCCTCACACTACCCTCTCCCCGGCCGGCGGGGGGAGAGGGAAACGGGCTGGGGCCAACCCTGCGATTTAGCGGAGGGAATCAGCGGCTGCGGCATGCCGGGCCGGCCTGGGTGATGTCGAGCAGGAATTTGCGCATGTCCCAGGCGCCGGTCGGGCAGCGCTCGGCGCACAGCCCGCAATGCAGGCAGACATCCTCGTCCTTGGCCATGATCCGGCCGGTCTTCAGCCGGTCGCCGATGTAGAGATCCTGGTCGAGGTTCAGAGCCGGGGCCATCAGCCGCCCGCGCAGCTCCTCCTCGGCGCCATTGTCGGTAAAGGTGATGCAATCCATCGGGCAGATATCGACGCAGGCGTCGCATTCGATGCACAGCTGCCCGGTGAACACGGTCTGCACGTCACAATTGAGGCACCGCTCGGCCTCGAGATAGCCGAGCTTTTCGTCAAAGCCGAGCTCGACCTCGACCCGGATGTCGGCCAGCGCCACCGCGGTGTCGCGCAGCGGCACCCGGTAGCGCAGATCGTTCGAGATGTCGTTGTCGTAGCTCCACTCGTGGATGCCCATCTTCTGGCTGACCAGGGTCACGCCGGGCGGCGGCCGCTCGCCGACATCCTCACCGTGGCACAATTTGTCGATCGAGATCGCCGCGTCATGGCCGTGCGCCACTGCCCAGATGATGTTTTTCGGTCCGAACGCGGCGTCGCCGCCAAAGAATACCTTGGGCAATGTCGACTGCATCGTCTTTGGATCGATCTTGGGCATGTCCCAGCGGTCGAATTCGATGCCAATGTCGCGCTCGATCCACGGGAAGGCGTTTTCCTGGCCGACCGCGATCAAGACGTCGTCGCACGGGATATGCGTGTCAGGCTCGCCGGTCGGGACCAGGTTGCGGCGGCCGCGCGCGTCGTATTCGGCCTTGACCTTTTCGAACAGCACCCCGGTCAGCTGGCCGTTTTCGTGGGTGAATTCCTTTGGCACCAGCCAGTTGAGGATCGGGATGCTCTCATGCATTGCATCCTCTTTTTCCCAGGGCGAGGCCTTCATCTCGTCAAAGCCGCTGCGGACGACGACGGTGACCTCGGCGCCACCGAGCCGGCGCGACGAGCGGCAGCAATCCATCGCGGTGTTGCCGCCACCGAGCACGACGACGCGGCGGCCGATCTTGTCGATATGGCCGAACGAGACGCTCGACAGCCAGTCGATGCCGATATGGATGTTGGCCGCGGCTTCGGTGCGGCCGGGAATCTCGAGGTTGCGCCCGCGCGGCGCGCCGCAGCCGACAAAGACCGCGTCCCAATCCTGCTGCAGCAATGCCTTCAGGCTGCCCACCGGCTCGCCGAAACGCGCTTCGACGCCCATCTCGAGGATCAGCTCGACCTCCTCGTCGGTGACCCGCTCGGGCAGGCGGAAGCGCGGGATCTGGGTGCGCATCATGCCGCCGCCCTTGGCGTCGCCGTCGAACATCACGCAATGATAGCCGAGCGGCAACAGGTCGCGGGCGACCGTCAGCGAGGCCGGGCCGGCGCCAATGAGCGCGACGCGCTTGCCGTTCTTCTCGCGCGGGATCGCCGGCAGATAGGGGGTGATGTCGCCCTTGTTGTCGGCTGCGACGCGCTTCAGCCGGCAGATCGCCACCGGCTCCTTCTCGACCCGGCCGCGCCGGCAGGCCGGCTCGCACGGCCGGTCGCAAGTGCGCCCGAGGATGCCCGGAAACACGTTCGAGTACCAGTTGACCATAAACGCGTCGGTGTAGCGCCGGTCGGCGATCATCCGGATGTATTCCGGCACCGGCGTGTGCGCCGGGCACGCCCACTGGCAATCGACGACTTTGTGAAAATAATCAGGGGCGCTGATGTCGGTGGGCTGCACTAGCCTCCTCCTGGCGAACCGGGTGATGCCCGATCCGGCCTTATCCCTATCCCGGCCATATGCCCCACTGCTCGTCGGGCAAGAGTGCTCGTTGGGCCAGGCATCGGCCCTGCCTTATAGTCGGACTCGGCGCGGCCGTCATCTTCTCTCTCGTTCGGTCTGCCGTGCATGCACAGTGGGGCTCGACCGCCTGCGGCTCCTCTCGGATCCGACATCTTCGAGCAGCGCGCGGGCGCCGCAATCCGGCCGCGTGCTCACCACCAGCGACGCACCGCTTGACTTCGGCACGCGAGCGGCGCATCTGCCGGGACAGAGCATCGTGCTCGCCTCGCGGAGCAGAGCTGCCGCGACCCCGATCAGCTGGGGCCGTCTGGCAGGCTGAGTGAAAGCTGCACCGCGAACCCTTCTCCACTCTCTACCCCGACATCGCCAGTGCGCCCGTGTCCGCACAACCGGATACGAGTCAGCATCGCGGCGAATCGCACAAGAAAGAATTAAAACACGTGACAAATTTTCAAGACCTTGGCCTCGTCGAACCGCTTCGGCGGGCACTCGCCGAGGAGGGCTATGCCGCGCCGACCCCGATCCAGGTGCGGGCGATTCCGCATTTGCTCGCCGGCCGCGACCTCCTGGGGATCGCCCAGACCGGCACCGGCAAGACCGCCGCCTTTGCGCTGCCGATCCTGCAGCGCCTCGCCGCCGGGCAGCGCCCGCTGGGGCCGCCGGCGATCGCCCGTAAGACGGCGCGATGCCTGGTGCTGACGCCGACCCGTGAGCTGGCATTGCAGATCCGCGACAGCTTTCGCGCTTACGGACGTCACCTTGGGCAGCGCGCCACCGTGATCTTCGGCGGCGTCGGGCAGGCGCCGCAGGTCGCCGCGATGGCGCGCGGCGTCGAGATCCTGGTGGCGACCCCGGGGCGGCTGCTCGACCTGATCGGGCAGGGCCATATCAGGCTCGACCGGGTCGAAACCTTCGTGCTCGACGAGGCCGACCGCATGCTCGACATGGGCTTTATCCACGACGTCAGAAAGATCGTCGCGCTGCTGCCGGGCCGGCGCCAAACCTTGCTGTTTTCGGCGACCATGCCGGCCGACATCGCCCGGCTCGCCGCCGCGATCCTCGACGCCCCGGTTCGGGTCGAGGTGACGCCCGCCGCATCGACGGTCGAGAAGACCGACCAGCTCGTCATGTTTGTCGAGCGCGCCGACAAGCGGGCCTTGCTGTGCGCGATCCTGCGTGATCCGGCGCTGGCCCGCGTCTTGGTGTTCACCCGCACCAAGCACACCGCCAACAAGCTCGCCGAGCAGCTGGTGCGCGCCGGCTTCGGCGCCGAGGCGATCCATGGCAACAAGTCGCAGGGTGCGCGCCAGCGGGCGCTCGAAGAATTCCGTGCCGGTGCGGTCCGAGTGCTGGTCGCGACCGACATCGCGGCGCGCGGCATCGACATCGACGCCATCACCCATGTCGTCAATTACGAGCTGCCGAACGTGCCCGAAACCTACGTACACCGCATCGGCCGCACCGCGCGCGCCGGCGCCGAGGGTGCGGCGATCTCGCTGTGCGACACAGAGGAGCGCGCCTATCTGAAGGATATCGAGCGCCTGATCGGCCGCAAGGTGCCGATCGCCTCCGACCACCCGTTCCACCCCGCCGCAGTTGCGAAACCCGCGCCGCCAGCGCCGCGCCGGCGCGCCGCCTGAGCCCGCGAAAGCAGAAGACGCGGGCACAGGAGCCGACGCACGACTGCACTGGAAATGGCTCCCTCAAGGAGATATCCTCAAGGATATCTCTTCTCAAGGACGGAGATCCTCGTGCGGCGGGTTGTCGTCGGGAAATGGGGGAAAAATCTCGCCATCAGGTTTCCAGACGAGGTCGTCGGGCTCCGCGACGGCGAGCGGATCGAGGTCGAGGCGCATGACGGCGACATCCCGATCCGCCGCCGCCTGGTCCCCCATTTCACGTTGGACAAGTTGTCGCGATAGAAGCGGCGGGCGGTTTCGGTGCTATGCAATGTGCAGCGGGCGTTGCAGCGTTCGACGGCTCGGGATTCCAGAGCGCCGAGCAGTGCCCGGCTGACCCCGCGAAATCGCGCATTCGGGGAAACGTAGCAGAGGGTGATCTCGCCGGCGTCGGTGACCGAGCCGACTGCACGGATCGTGTGTCCCTCGACGGCCACGAGCACCGAATTGTCCGGGCTGGTGATCCACGAGGCGACAATTGCCGGGGTCTTGTTGGCGAGCCAGCGCCGCAGGATCTCCGGATCGTTGCCGTGATCGGCGCCGCACAGCTCGGCGATTGATCGCCTCAGCACCTGGCAAGCGGCCGGCGCGTCGTCGGCAACCGCCTCCCGGATCGAGATCGGCACAGCAAAGATCACTTCTCGGCAGAAGGTCGAAGGTCAATCGGGCGACAGATGCGCGACCTTCGGGATCACCTCTTGCGCCAACAGCCGCATCAATTCGTGCCAAGCCTCGGGATTGCCGCTGTAGTCGAAGCAGAACAGCAGCAGCGCGCCAAAGCCGCCGACCTCGTCGTACATCCGCTCGATCTTCTCGACGACGGTCGCAGGGGAGCCGATCAGCCAGTTGTGCCGGGCGCAGTATTCGGGGGTGACATCGCTGTCGGCGACCTCGGGATCGTGCTTGAGGAACTCGATGACGCCGACATCAGTCAACAGCGGCAGGAAATACTCGCGCATCATCCGGCCCATCATGTTCTCGACCGACAGCCGCCAGGCCTCGGCATCGGTGTCGGCGATGAAGATCTCGCGCACCAGGCGCCATTGCGCGCGCTGCGGCGTGCGCCCGGTGCGGCGCGCCCCCTCCTCGACCGAGTCCCAGTGGCTCGCCACATAGGTCGGGTTGAGGTTCAGGCTCATCGGCAGAAAGCCGTGCTCGCCGGCGAGCTTCAATGTGTCCGAGCCCTTGCTGACGCCGGCGACGCCGATCGGCGGATAGGGCTTCTGGAATGGCTTGATGTGCGGCCGCAAGGTGCGCAGCATCAAATCCGTTTTGCTGACCTGCCAATATTTGCCGGGATAGTCGAACGGCTCCTCCTCGGTCCACAGCTTTAGGATGATATCGAGCGCCTCGCGGGTCATCTCGCGATGCTGGCCGGCGTTGCCGTCGACATGAAACATCGCCCAGTCGCTCGGCAGCCCGCTGGCGGCAACGCCGAAATTGAGGCGGCCCTGGGCCATGTGGTCGAGCATCGCCACCCGGTTGGCGAGCTCGGCCGGATGGTGATAGGGCAGCAGAAACCCGCCGGGGGCGAGGCGGATCTGCTTCGTTTCCATCAAGGCCTGGGCGATCAGCAGGTCGGGCGAAGGGTGCGGCTCCCAGGGTGCGGTATGGTGCTCGCCGATCCAGGCCTCGGAAAAGCCGAGCTCGTCGGCCCAGCGCAAAGTGTCGAGGTCCCAGCGATGGCCGTCGTAGAGCGGGCGCTCCGGCGGGTGCGAGGGCATCGTGAACAGGCCGTACTGCATCGTGTCTCTCTCCCGGCGGTAGTTGGGTCGCTAGCTGGATCGACAGTTTAGTGTCCGCAGTTCAAAATCCAGAATAGCAATGAAGGGCTGTCATTGCGAGCGCAGCGAAGCAATCTAGTACGGTTATGTCGCGAAGGTCGCGCGAGATTGCTTCGTCGCCTGCGGCTTCTCGCAATGACAAGTTCAGAGATATTGGGGCAAGGGTTTACATCTCAGTCCCGCAGCGACAGCGCGAGCTCGCCCGGCTTGATCGGGGTGGTGTTGATCTCGACGCCGAACGGGGCCAAGGCGTCGCACACCGCGTTGGCGATCGTCGCCGGCGGGGCGACGGCACCACCTTCGCCGACCCCCTTGACGCCGAGCGGGTTCAAGGGCGACGGCGAGTGCTGGTGCACAATCCGCAGCGCCGGGATGTCGGCCGCAATCGGCAGCGGGTAATCCATCAGCGAGCCGGTCAGCAATTGTCCGTCGGCGTCGTAAACGATCGCCTCGCCGAGGATGCCACCCAGCCCTTGCACGGTGCCGCCCATGACCTGGCCCTCGGCCAGCATCGGGTTGACTACCACGCCGCAATCATGCGCCACCGCGTAATCGACGACGCGCACCCGGCCGGTCTCGCGATCGACCTCGACGATCGCCGCATGCACCGCATAGCTCCAGGTCACAGTCGGCGGCTGCCAGTAAGAGATTTCTTCGAGGCCGGCCTCGACCCCCGGCGGACGGGTGATCTCCCAGCCGGGCCGCGCCGCCTGGGCCACCTGCGCGAGGCTGACCTGCGCCCCCGGCACGCCGACCACGCCGACGGCGCCTCCATTAGCTCCCGGGCGCAATTCGAGATCGGCCGGCGCGCATTCCAACTGGTGCGCGGCGATCGCCAGCACCTTGTCGCGCAGCCTTCCGCTCGCTTGGTGGATCGCCGCCGAGGCGGTGACCGTGCTGCGGCTCGCCATCGTGCCAAACCCAATGGCGATCGCCGCGGTGTCGCCAAAGGTCAGGACCACATCCTCGGGTGCGACCTGCCACAGATCGGCGACGATTTGCGAAAAGATCGTCTCCATGCCCTGGCCCTGCGGGGCCGCGCCGCACGAGACGTAAATTTTCCCCGACGGGTCGATGCGCACAAAGGCACTTTCGAACGGGCCGACCCCGGTGCCCTCGACATAAGAGGCGATGCCGAGGCCGAGATAGCGGCCCTCGGCGCGGGCCTCAAGCTGGCGCGCGCGGAATGCGTCGAGGCCGCCGAGGGCGGCGAGCGCCTTGTCGAGGGCGCCCGGATAGTCGCCGCTGTCGTAGACGATCGGCTCGCCGTCGCGATAGGGGATGCCGGTCCGGTATGGCATCTCCTCGGCGCGGATCATGTTGCGCCGCCGCACCTCCGCCGGCTCCAGACCCAGAACTCTGCGCCACCAGGTCGATCGTCCGTTCCATCGCAAACGCGGCTTCCGGCCGGCCGGCGCCGCGATAGGGAGCGTTCGGCACCTTGGTGGTGACGACGATTTTACCGGATGCCGCCAGGTTCGGGATCTTGTACGGCCCGGTCAGGTGGACCGCGGTGTTGTACGCTACCCCCGACCCGATCGGGTTCCAGGCGCCGCAATCGACGATGTAATCGTCGCGGATCGCCAGAATGTGGCCGTCATCGTCGAAACCGACCTCGACATCGTGCAGCTGGTCGCGCGAATGCGTGGCGCTAATCAGATGCTCGCCGCGGGTTTCGATCCAGCGCACCGGATGCCCGAGCCGGCGGGCCAGAAATGTGACCAGCATGTCCTCGGGATAGACATGCCCCTTGCCGCCAAACCCGCCGCCGACATCGGGGGCGATGACGCGGACCCGCGCCTCGGGCAGGCCGAGCAGCCCGGCCGCTTCGCGCCGCACAAAATGCACTACCTGGGTCGAGGACCAGATCGTCATGGTGTCGGTGCGCGGATCATAGGCGGCGACGACGCCGCGGCACTCGATCGGCATCGCGGCATAGCGGTGGTGGTAAAAGCGACGCTTGAGGCGATGCGGTGCCTGCGCCAGGGCCGCCTCGGCATCGCCGCGGCCGACCGAGAATGAGCCGATCAGATTGGTGTGAAACCGCTCGTGGACGACCGGGCTGTCGGCCAGCAATGCCGCGTCGGGGTCGGTCACCGCCGGCAATTCTTCGAGATCAGAGGTCACCCGCTCGGCCGCGTCCTCGGCCTGGTCGCGGGTCTCGGCGACGATGATGGCGATCGCCTCGCCGACATGGCGCACCTTGTCGTGCGCCAACAGCGGCTGCTGCGGGTTCAGGAATTTGTGCTCAATCGCCGTGGCCCATTTGCTCGGCATCGAGATCTGGCCCTCGGGCACCGGCGGCAATAGCCTCAAGAGATCCGCGCCGTTGAGCGCCGCCGCCACCCCGGGCATCGCCCTTGCTCGCGACAGATTGACCCGGCGGATATGGGCATGCGCCACCGGGCTGCGCACCAGGACTGCATGCAGCATGCGCGGCAGCGCCAGGTCGGCGACGAACTGCCCTCGCCCGGTCAGGAGCCGCCGGTCCTCGCGCCGCAGCATGGCGCGCCCGACATAGGGAGGGCGGATGTCGCTCATCGGTCTACCCCGGCTGCAGCCACTTCGCGACGCCGTTGGAGCCCTGGCCTCGAGTCTCCGGACCCCGAACCGCCCCGCCGGCGCCAACGCTACTCCTGACCGCGGCCGCATGGTAGCGTCGCGGTCACGACCCCCATCGGCAGACCCAGTCTCGCCGAGGACAATCTATCGAGGGCATAGGGACATGCCGAGAAACGTCGCGATCGGGCTCGGGCTGATGGAGTTTCCGTTCGACACCGTCGCCGGCTTTTGGCGCTGGGTCGATCTCGCCGAGGCGGGCGGCATCGATTCGCTGTGGCAGACCGACCGCATGGTCAGCCGCGAGCCGATCCTCGAATGCATGAGCGTGATGGCCGCACTCGCCGGCCGCACGCGGCGGCTCAAATTCGGCGTCAACGTGCTGTCGCTGGCGTTCCGCGAGCCAGTGCTGCTGGCCAAGCAGTGCGCGACGATCGACGTATTATCTGAGGGGCGGCTGTTGCCGGCCTTTGGCATCGGCAGCCCGCTTGCCCCGGAATGGCGCACTCTCAACCTCGACACCAAGACGCGTGGGCGCAAGACCGATGAGGGGCTCGAAATCATCCGCCGGCTGTGGGTCGAGGATGCGGTCGATTTCGCGGGCATCCACTACCATCTCAGCGGCGCTTCGATCAGCCCGAAGCCGGTTCAGCCCGACCTGCCGATGTGGATCGGCGGCTCGTCCGAGGCGGCGATAAGGCGCACCGCGCGCTTTGGCACCGGCTGGCAGGCCGGATCCGAGACGCCCGAGGATATCGGCGCCGTCGTCACCGCGATCCGCGAGGCCGCGACCGCCGAAGGCCGGCCGATCGACGACGACCATTACGGCACCGGCATCGCGTTTCGCTTTGGCCGCACCGACGAGCCCGGCCTCGAACGGCTCTACGAGGCCTATCGCAAGCGCACCGGCCGCGACCCTGCGCGCTATTTCGCGATCGGCGACGCCGCGGCGATCACCGAGCGCATCGCCGCCTATGTGGACGCCGGCATCTCGAAATTCATCCTGCGCCCAGCCGCGAAGGGCGACGCCGAGATGCTGGCGCAGACCCGCCGGCTGATCGAGGAGGTGCTGCCGCTCACCACCGCCCGCTGGCCAAGACCGCGGCGTCGCCCAGCCGCTGTCGCCGCCGCCTGACCCTGCGATGCCGATCAGGACACTGCCCGGCATCCGCGCCTGCGTCTTCGACGCCTACGGCACGTTGTTCGACGTTGGCTCCGCGGCGCGGCACTCCGCCGCGGCGCTCGGCGACGCCGTACCGCGGCTCGCGGCGCTATGGCGCGACAAGCAGCTGCAATATTCGTGGCTGCGCGCGGTTGAGGGCCGCCACGCCGATTTCTGGCAGGTCACCGGCGACGCGCTCGACTTCGCGCTCGATGCGCTGGGCCTCGCCGATCGCGGTATGCGCGAGCGGCTGATGCAGCTCTACCTGACGCTCGACGCCTACCCGGAGGTTCCAGCCGCCCTGCACCGGCTGCGCGACGCGGGATTGGCGACCGCGATCCTGTCGAACGGCACGCCAGCGATGCTGTCGGCGGCCATCGAGCACGCGGGGATCACCGCGCTGTTCGATCATGTGCTGTCGGTCGAGGAAGTCGCCGTCTATAAGCCGCATCCGAAGGTCTACCAGCTCGCCTGCGCTCGGCTCGCCGTGCCCGCGGAAGCGATCGTGTTCGTATCGTCGAACGGCTGGGACGCCTGGGCCGCCTCGGCCTTTGGCATGCGCGCCGTCTGGTGCAACCGCTCCGGCCAGCCGCGCGAGCGCCTGCCCGGCGAGCCGGCGCACGAGATCCGTTCGCTTGGCGAATTGCCGCCGCTGCTCGGCGCTTGAGCCGGTTAGCGCGACATGCGCTCGATCAATGCCTGGGCCGCCGCCGGCGCTCGGATTTTGGCGCCATTAATGAAATAGACAAAGCAGTCGCGGCCCTCCCTCGCATGCGCCTGGAAGCGTTCGGCGATCGCGTCGAGAGCCTGCGGCGGATAGCCGGTCGGTTCATCCTCCTTGCACTGGCGCAGGCGCGCATAGACGAAATCGGCGGTGACGGCCTCGATCAGCGGGACCTTGTCGTCCTCGACCCTGGCGATCGCCGCACCGTGCCGTTCCATCAGCCGCGCGAAGGCCGGGTCTGCGAAGCTGTGGCTGCGCACTTCGAGCACATGGCGCAGCTTGCGGTTGCCGAGCGTCCGGGGCAGCGCCTCGAGGAACGCTGCGACATTGGCCTCATCGAATTTTAGGCTCGCGGCGAACTGCCAGACGATCGGCCCGAGCTTGTCGCGCAGCTCGGCCATGCCGCTCGCAAAAAAGCGCTCCATAAAGGGCGCCGCGGTTGCCAGATCGTTGCGGTGGGTGATAAAGCGCGAGCCCTTCAACGAGAACACAAAACTGTCGGGGGTCTCGTCATGCCAGCGCTGGTAGCTCGCCGGGGTCTGAAGGCGGTAGAACGTGCCGTTGATCTCGATCGCGGTCACCTGCCGGCTGGCATAGGCGAGTTCGTCGGCCTGCTTGACGCCCTTCGGATAGAACGTGCCGCGCCACGGCGGAAACACCCAGCCGCCGATGCCGATGCGAATGGAAGCCGTGCCGCTCATCGCCGGATCAGAAATGATATGGCCGGGCGCCGCCGTTCCCATCCCGCATTCTCGAGCATCGGCACCTCGTCCTCCTGCGCCGGATAGCCGAGGCAAAAATAGCCGATCAGCTTCCACGATGGTGGAACATCGAGAATCGCGGCAGTTGCGCCGGGATCGAGGATCGACACCCAGCCCATGCCGATCCCCTCGGCCCGCGCCGCGAGCCAGATTGTGTGCACCGCCGCGACCGCCGAATAATCCGCCATTTCGGGCATCGTGTGGCGCCCCAGGCCGTGGCCCTGCGCGGTGTCGCGATCAACGAACACCGCGAGTTGGCAGGGCGCTTCGTCGAGCCCGGCAAGCTTGAGCTTGGCATATCGTGCCGCCCGCTCTGGCGCCTGGGCCGCGAGCGCCGCGGCGTTGGCGGCAATGAACTCCGCGCGCACCGCTGCGCGGCGCGCCGGGTCGCCGACGATAACAAACCGCCAGGGCTGGCTCAGCCCGACCGAGGGCGCCAGTGCCGCGAGCCCGATCAGCCGCTCGACCGTCCGCGCCTGCAGCGGATCGGCGCGGAACCGCCGCACATCGCGCCGCCAGGCCAGCAGCGCCCGCAGCTGTTCGCAAAAGGCATCGTCAAAGGCGGGCGGCAGCGGCATCGGGCGCTCGTGTGCAGCAGTCAATTGCCTAACATGGGAATGGCAGCGCGCGATCGAGAAATTGCGGCGATGCGCTTAGGCATCGGCCGCGCAACGACGCGGATTGATTTCCGTCGCCGGGCGCTCTAGATGCATGCGCCCGCCTCGCCCACGTCCCCATCGTCTAGAGGCCTAGGACATCGCCCTTTCACGGCGGTAACAGGGGTTCGAATCCCCTTGGGGACGCCAGCTGTTTTGGCGACTTACATGGATAGGCGGCAATCGGTGTCCCGGTTGTCTCCCGTATCGCCATCGCAGATGGGGCGACTAGTTGTTGTCGCGACCTAGACCGGCGAGCGGCAACGCGCCCACCTCGACCTGGCGCCGGAAGCGGCCGGATAGGCTGTGACAGATTTACTCATCCTGTAGTTGTGTAGCAGTCGGGGTTCGGCGCCATGGGGGACAATTGGCCGGTGACGCGCCGTGAACCGCTCCGCCGAGATCGCCGCGCTGAAGGTAGCGCTGGCCGCCCACCCTTAGCGGGGCGGTGGCGTAAGCATCTTGGCTGCACGGTAACAGCGCTCCGATCGCGCCGCCGACGATCGCGCCGACGGGACCGGCGCTTGCCGGGCGCCGCGCGGCTCCGGCCGCCTCGCCGGAGATTGGGTTTGAAACCTGGCGAGCGCACCGGCTGGCAGACGTCATGACGATGTGTGTAGCCCGGCTCACAGCGATACGCGGCGGGGACCCGCATGGCGGTAGTGACGGCGGCGGCATGTGAGGGGCCGCGATGAACCGGCTGGTCGCGCTCCTGCTCTCGTCGGTGCTCGCCGGCCATCGCCCACCTAATCCGCAACCATGCGAGCCGCCCATCGCTCTCGCTGATCGACGCTGAGAGCCTGCGTCAAAAGCCGCGTCGCAAATCATCAACAGCCACGGCCGGTTTCCAGTCCGACAGCGGCCGTTCCGGCTTGGCCGCCGGAACTGGTCTTGATGCCCACTTCGGTCCAGCCGACGGTTTGCTCCAGCGCCCGCAATTCGTCGAGCATGACCGGCGACCGGGCGCTCCGCCGGGTGCCGTAGTCGTACCCGTGAATGACCGAAACATCGTTCATGTCGTTATCCTGACCGTTGCGGCTTCGTCGCCGCCGGCGAGAAACGCTTCGGTCTCGCGGTACAGCGCGAAGCGGTTCTCCTCAAGGTGCATCAGATGCGTGGCACGTGCGATCTTGATGTCGCGCCGCCACGGCGAGGCCGACAGCGCGTCGAACAGCCAGCGCGCATCGGCATCGGGGCACATGCCGTCCCATTCGCCGCGAATGAGGGCGACCGGCGCCCGTACCCGCGCTGGATCGTAGGCCAGCTCGCCGGCCCAGGCGTCGAAGATGTCCTGGAACGCGCCGCTCGGCGTCTTGACCGCCGGCGGGTGGCGCGTCCGGCTCTCCGGGTCAGTGTCGAGGTAGCGCTCGCCCCACTCATCGAACTGCCGCTTCGACAGCACCGCCGGCTCGCCCGGGGGAACATCGGCGACAAACCGGTCCCACTGATCCTGCAACGAAATCAGCCGCCAGCCTGGCAGCCGCTGGCGCTCGCGCTGCGGCGCGCGGCGGGCGATCGGGCCGAAAAACACGAGCCGACCGACAAGTTCGGGCGGCGTGCGGCGAATTCGCCGGCGACGATCGTTCCCCAGGAATGCGCGATCAGCGATACGTGCGGCACGCGGCTATGACCGCAGATAAATCGCACCGCCGCCTCCAATTGCCGCGAACACTCGGCGGCGCGGCCGAGCGGTGGGTGGGCCTTCGCCGGCCGGTCCATTTCTGAATAGTGGTCGGAAAGGCCGAAGCCGTGGAAGTCGAGCCCCCAGACATGAAAGCCGGCGTCGCACAGCGCGTCGCACCACGAATACCCGTCGAAGCGGTGGGCGATCGACAGCGCCGACGGAAACGTGCCACCGTGGACGTAGAGGACGGCCTCGCCCGGCGACGGCGCCTTGCGGCTCGACGGCTGATGCCGCAGGAACAGCGAGAGGCCGGGATGCGGGCTCGGCACGCGAAGATGCTCCTCGCGCGGATCAAGCTTGACGGCATCGCCTCGGGCGCAAACCGCGACATCGTTCATGTCAGCCCCCGACCGGAACGCGCTGCAGGAAGCCGCGGTTCATGATGACGCCGGCACCGCTCTGCTGCAGCCGGGCCACATTGCGCTTGTGCTCCGGGTCGTCGGCCAGCCGCTTGCGGTATTCCTCGTATGCCGACATCGACGGCACGTCGATGAGCCCCAGCGCCTCGTTGTTCGATCCAGAAAAATCGGTTGGCAGAAAATATCCAACGACCCTTCCACCGCTACGCTCGATGACCTTTTGCTCTTCCTTAAAGTACGTGGCGATGTCCGCGACGTGATCGGGGTTAAAACTGTAACGGATGGATAGCGTGATCATTTTGTCCTTCCTTGGATAGTATTCTCACGAAGCCAAAATGGGTCGAGCGCGCCTGGTTGTCTTCAACAATCGCTTCGTCGGAGCCCGAAAGGTGGGCCTGCATAGACGTGGCCCAAGTGCCCCGAACCAGAGGTTTGCACCTCTTCACAGGCCACACTGGGGAACATCCCTCTTGCGGGCTTGTTCCCGGCGTCCCGGGCAGCAGCGCAACCGTTGCCTCGCTGCGGCGGGAACCCGGCGGCGCCCGGCACCGCTGCTTGCGATCCTCGATAGATCGAGCCCCCGGCGCCGAAGCCGGAACCGTTGCCACCGTTGGGGAAGAGGAGATGGCGCGGATCAGCCAGCGGAGGATCGGCGCCATGAGAATGCCGGCCGGCGCGAGCGCGCCGGCATGCCGGTCGGGATGCAGTCGACTGCGCCCACTCGTGCGGAGAAGCGGCTGCTCGCCATCGCGCTCGCGGCGGCGGAGCGGACACTCGGCACTGCCGCCGCCCGGCTCGGCACGCCGTTGCTCGCGTCGTGAGATTACCGCCCGCGTCGCTGGTACCAGGGGTGCGGATTGCCGGGAACCTTGACGCGCAGCGTGTAGACCGAGGTGTGCGCGCAACAGAACAAGGTCCGCAGGTCGGGCCCGCCAAACGCGAAATTGACGGCCTGTTCGGGCCAGCGGATGACGCCGATGCGCCGGCCGTCGGGCGCCATGACCCAGATGCCGCCTGGCCCGGTGCAATAGACCCGGCCGATGCTGTCGACCTTGAGGCCGTCGGGGATGCCCGGCTCGCCGCCCTCGTTCAGATCGGCAAAGATGCTGCGCCCGACCATGTGGCCCTGCGCATCGAGCCGGATTGCGTGGATATATTGCGAGGAGCGCGTGTTCGCCACATACATCGTGCGCTCGTCCGGCGACAGTGCCAGCCCGTTCGGGTATTCGCAATTCGCGAGCACGCTCAACCCGCCGTCCGGCGCCAGGCGGTAGACGCGGGCCCCGTCCCACAGATTGTCCTCGCCTTCGGGGCCCGGGATTTCGCGCTCACGGTAGGGGCGGCGCTTGTCCGGGTCGGTGAAATAGAGGCAGCCGTTCGAGTGACAGATCACGTCGTTCGGCCGGTTGAAGCGCCCGCCCCTATAGTTATCGACCAGCGACTCGACCCTGCCGTCCGGGCCCATGCGGGTCAGGCGGCGGTCGTCTCCCTCGCAGACGATCAGCCGGCCCTCGAGGTCGAAGGTCGTGCCATTGCCGCCGATCGTCGTGCGGACCAGCTCCGGCTCCCGGCCCGGCACCAGCCGGTGCAGATGGTTGCGGCGCAGATCGACAAAATACCACCAGCCGTCCGGGTGCCAGAGCGGGCCTTCGGTAAATATGAAGCCGGTGGCCAGGCGCTCGGGCTCGGTGGTTTCAAGCACCTCGGGCAGGTAATTGTCGGTCGCCATGCTGCTCCCCCTTTCCTGGCTCTGATACGGCGCGACAGGCTGCCGCTTTCGCGGCCGCGGCGCAATCGAACGATGCACGAGCCACAAGCATGGCAAGATGGGCGGCATGATCTCCCGCTCTGCGACTCGCGGCGCGCCGACGCCCGGCGCCGCGCCCCGTCCGCCGGCCTCTCTCTACCTGGCCGCGCCCTTCAGCATGGGCTATGTCGATTTCTTCACCTTTCTGATCCCGCTCTACGGCCTGTCGCTCGGGTTCGACGCCTCGGAAATCGGCGTCCTCGTCGGAGCGCGATCGATGCTCGGGCTCTTTTTGTCAATCCATGTCGGCGTCCTGATGGACCGTTTCGGCACAAGGGCGGTGACCCTGGCATTTGTCTGGACCGGCATGCTGCTGGCGCCGCTGTTTCCGCTGGCGCAGGGCTTCTGGTCGCTGTTGCTGCTGCAGCTGGTCAACGGTGCCGCCGTCGCCTTTGCCTGGTCGGGAGCGCAGACGCTGATCGCCCAGCTCGCCGACGGCGATCCCCGGTCTATCGGCAGGTTCAGCTTTTTTGCCCGCATCGGGTCGACCTCGGCACCGATCATTGCCGGCGCCGTCTGGGATTTCGGCGGCGCCTGGCCGGCCTATCTGCTCGGCTGTGCCTGGGGCGCGGTGCTGACCGCCGCCCTGGTGCGGACGCCCGAAGCAGAGGTCTTCGCACCGCCCTCCGCCACCGCCAGAAGTGGGCGGTTCCGTGCCCGCGACGCGTGGCCACGGGTCTCGGACTATGTCAGTTCGATCAGCTTGATCGCGATCCCCGCAATCGCGGTGTCGATGGCCGTCATCTCGATGCGCAATACGACCTACAGCCTGCAGATCTCGGTGTATGTCGTCCATCTCGACCATATCGGGCTTGTCGGCACGTCGATCGGCATGCTGTTTGCCGCCGCCGAGATCGGCAGCGGGTTCGGCGCGCTGTTTGCCGGCCGCGCGGTGCAGATGGGGGATCCGCAGCGCACCATGCTGAACGGCACCGTGCTGTCGATCCTGCTGATCGCCGCGACCCCGCTGCTCGGCGGCATCTTCGGCCTGCTTCTTTTGTTCCAGATCGCGCGCGGCTGGTTCGAAGGGGTGATCCAGCCAATCATCCTGTCGGTGCAGGCGCGCGCCGTCGGGCGGCATCAGCAGGGCGCCGTCGTCGGGCTGCGCCAGACCGGTCAGCGGCTCAGTTCGATCCTGGTGCCGCCGGTCATGGGCGCGATCGCCGACCGGTTCGGCGCAGGGCATAGCTTTCTGATCTATGCGGCCTTGATGTTGCCGCTCTGCAGCCTCCTGGCCCTGGTGATCCGCCATTCGCACCGAATCCGGCCGCCGCGATAAGGACCAGGAGCTCAAGCCTTAACCCGGTTGCGACGGCTTTGCGCATCAGCCAGGCCGCGCCGGCCTCGCGAATCGCCTCGGCGCGGGAAGCGGCCCAGTCGCCCCGGCGTCGATCATAAGCCAATTCGATAATCCCCCGGATGCCCTCGGGCACGGCAATCCGGCGGCCCAGCTACAGCGAGCGCTACGCCCGTTACGGCAAAGAGCCGGGCGCCATCGTCCTGCGGCGGGACATTTATGTAGGTGGGTCGTCGTCCGAGGCGCAGGCGCTCAAACAGCGCGCGCTGAGCCGCGGGTATCGCGGCATGCCGGGCAGAAGCCCTGATCGCCGGCTCGGCAGGCGAGGTCGCGGAACAGTTTCGGGCGTTCGGGGAAATCGGCTACACCGACATCCTCGTGCGCCATCTGACCAGCGATCAGCCGAAGGTCCGGGGCTCGCTGGAGCGGCTGGCCGCGGTACGCGCGGCGCTGGTCTGAGCCGCGCCGCTGATCGAGGAGTGGAGGAGACGATGCACACAACCTGGACGTAGCGGTGCACGTAAATCGCAGCAAAATAATGGACGTCAACATTCTGATAAAAGGGAGGATCTCCAATGCTGGAGCTTTCTGACATCCAATCTTCGCAAGAAGAGCTGCAGGACTACTATGCGCGATTGGAGGCGCAGCACGTGACGCCGGCTTGGATCGGCGGCGGCATCAGCATCGAGCCGCAGAGCGAGGCGGTGCCGTATCTGTGGCATTGGCGGGAGCTGCGACCGCAGGCGATGCGCGCGGCCGAGCTGGTCGGCACCGCGCAGGCCGAGCGCCGGGTTCTGCGTCTGACCAACCCCAAACTGTCCGGGATCGCCAGCAACACGCTCGTCGCCAACATCCAGATCGTGATGCCGGGCGAGATTGCCCGGGCCCATCGCCACACAGCGGCGGCCCTGCGCCTGATCATCGAAGGAGAGGGCGGCTACACGGTTGTGAATGGCGAGCGCGTCTCGATGTTCCCCGGCGATCTGGTCCTCACGCCCAACTGGTCATGGCACGACCACGCCAACGACACCGATGCGCCGATGATCTGGCTTGACGGCCTCGACACCCCGCTGGTGCGGATGCTCGAGGCCGGGTTCTACGAAGAGCACCACGAGGAGAGGCAAGAGTTTGGTGCGGCCGTCAACGCCTCGCGGTGGCACTACCCGATGTCCGAGATGCGGGCCGCCCTCGAGCGGCTGGCTGCCGCCAACACGGGCGACACTGGCGAGGGCATCGTCCTCGAATACACGAACCGGGTTACCGGCGGGCCGGTGATGCCAACGATCGCCTGCCACATGCAGCTGCTGCGCCCCGGCGAAAAGACGCGGGCGTCGCGCCGTGTCTGCCGCACGAACTATCACGTGGTCGAGGGCGGCGGCTATTCGATCGTCGGCGGCGAGCAACTCGACTGGGAAGACAAGGATGTGTTTACGGTGCCGACCTGGACGTTCTGCGAACACGTCAATAGCGGCGACGGTGCGGCCTTCCTCTTCAGCTTCAGCGACGCCCCCGTGATGCAAGCCCTGAACCTCTACCGCGACGAAACCCGGCCGTAGCTGCGACGGGCACCAGCGCCGGAAATGGCAATCGCGGCTGCTGCTCGCGGCCGCCGAAGCACGAACCGCGCCGGACAGCCGTTGCTGGCCGCCCAGCAAATTGCCGCATCGAACCTGGCGCCTTTGTCTATTCGTCGCGAGGGTGACTGGTCATGCCCAAACCAGACGGGCGCTGCTTCAAGGCATAGTGGCCGGTGACGAGAACGGTTTGGTCGCGTCCGCCAAAAACATGACCAGAACCGTCAGATCGTCCCTACCGCTGCTGGACACTTGCATTGGCGTACCGGGCGAATGTCCGAGCATGGACTGGCCGGCAGTGACCCGGCTGACACCATGCGGGGTCTTTTGGCTGAGTTCGCCTGTCAGCACGTAGAATGTTTCGGACCCCGGATGCGAGTGCACCGGCGTTTTGGCTCCGGGCGGCCCGCCTGCGCTGTTGATGCGCAACAGATATTCGGGGGCGGAAACCGGGGGCACGGGCCCGATCTCGGCGACCTTGCTGCCGCCCGGCAACGACCGGCCCGGCGGCCCCAGCGTGAACAGCCAAACCTTGCCCCCGACTTCGGCGGCGAGCGCGGTTGGGCCTGCCGCGGCCTGCGCTTGGGCGAGCGTCGGGAAATTGTCGATGCGCCAGAACAGCGGCCCAGACGGCAATTGCGAGACTTTCTTCTCGGCCACCGGCGCGACTTTGAATTTCTGCGCCAGGGCGGCGGGTGACGACAGCAACAAAGCCGGTATCGCAACCGCCCATATGAAAAGTGCATGCCTGGAAGCGAATGTATGGCGGATCATCTGCACTCACCCTCTTGCAAGTCCCGGCACAGGCACAATTATTGCCACCGTCGCGGATCGGCTATTCAGTTTCCGCCTCGACATTCAAATGTCGCCGGAATATCGTACAAAGCGAGTGACGCTGTGCCCGCTGGTGCATATCGGCGATGTCGAGCTTTGATCCGGGCGCCATCCCTGATCGTGGCGCAGCAAGCGCCGCGGAATTCTCAGGGGCATTGCCGGCGGACGTGGTGCGTGCTCTCGGCTGGCTTCGCAGCCACCTGTCCGAGCCGGTCCACCTCGACCACCTAGCTGAGATAGGAGGTGTTCGCCCCCGGACGCTCGAGACGCATTTCAGGATGTTTCTGGGCACCACGCCCCTCGGCTGGGTGCGCCGAACGCGGCTCACCCGCGCACGTCGGGAACTGCTCCGTCGGGGCGGGAGGGCCACGGTCACCGACGTCGCTCTCACCAACGGCTTCAGTCAGCTTGGTCGGTTCTCGGCACAGTATAGGAAGGCTTTCGGAGAACTCCCATCGACGACCCTCCAACGGTCGAAAAGTTCATCAACGGCGAATTTTGACCGGGACACCGACGAGGCAATCCGGCTGACGTTGGGCGCCTTGCCGTTTGCTTTTGCCGTTGAACGAAAGCAATGCGACGCGGCTCTCGACGAACTCGGGCGGCCCCAGGAACTGGCTCCGTGCTACGGATTGCCGAAGGCAGTTGCCGGCTGGTGCTGGGCTCAGCGCGCGGCGCACAATTTCGGCTCAACTCCGGAGGCCGATCGCGAACGAGCACACCGGCTCGCCGAAGAGGCGTATACCCTTGGCCCGGATGACGCCCTGACGCTGACGCTGAGCAGCGGCGCTCTCGTATTGCTGCACCGCCTGGACGAGGCAGACCGGCGGCTCGAACGGGCGCTGGCGCTCGATCCTTGGATGGCGTATGCGTGGATTCGTCGCGGATGGATGTCGGCCTACCTGGGTGACGGTGATGGCGCCATTCGTGAGCTCAAGGTCGCGCTTCACCTGATGCCGTTCGACCCGCTGCGGCACATTACGTTCATCGGCATGGGCTGCGCCCACTTCGCTACCGGGCGATACGATCGAGCAGCCGTGTGGATCCGGAACGCCGTGGAGGCCTACCCGGAATCCTATTGGGCGCAGAGAGTCGCGGTGGCAGCGGTCGCTCTGACGGGAGCGCGCGCCGAAGCACGCCGGATGGGCCGGCAGCTGATGCGGAACGATCCCGATCTGACGATTTTGCAGGCCACACGGGCATGGCCGTTTACGCCAAGGTTCATGTCCTGCCTCGCAGACGGGCTCGAGATCGCAGGACTGCCTCAAGAGTAAGGTGGGCCTGCGATGTGTTCGGCAGCGCGCAAGCCAAAGACGCACGCCTTGATCAGCCCGCCGACATAGCCGAGGGCTCCGCCGCCCTCGAGCCCACCGGTTGCCCCACCCGCGGCGTAAAGCCCGACAATCGCCGAGCCGTCCAGCCGCTTGACCCGGCCGTGCCCGTCTATGGCGATGCCGCCCATTGTGTTCGTGATGCCGGTGCAGATCGGGATCGCAAAGAATGGCGGCGTCTCGATCCGCCGCGGTGCGCCGCTGCGCACTGAGCGCTCGGGCAACAATGTCGAGAGCCGGTTGAAGCGAACCGCATCGTTGTAGTCGGCGACGGTCGCGGCCAGGTTTTCCGGCGGCAGCCTCGCCATCTCGGCCAGCGCCGCGAGCGTATCGGCTCGATGCAACGTGCCGCCGCCGTTGATCAACTGGGGATTGGGCGGGATCTGAGCGGCCTTGCCTGCGGTCTCCCAAATCGGGGCGTCGCAGATCACCATGGCGCAAAGCGGGTCGTCGAGTTGGGCGAGGTCATTGGCGATCGAAATGCCGCCCAGGCCCTCATCGACGATCCGGTATCCGCGCCGATCCACCACGATGGCGGCAGTCGCAACCGCATCGATCTGCGGATAGGGCCACAAGCTCTCGCTGTCCATCGCATCGCGGCTCAGCAGGTGACCGTAGAACCTGTCGAGCCCAATCAGTGCCGCGCCCGCTTCAGCGGCCATCTTGAGACCGTCGCCGATCGCGGTGCCGGCATGGCGCATCAGCACCCGATCGGGGCGCGGCCCGATATATTTGCGAAACAGCTCGGCATTGCCGGGGAACCCGCCATCGGCGATCACAACCGCACCGGCGCCGATATCGAGCACTTCGCCATCTTTGTTGGCCGCGACGCCGACGACCCGGCCGCGCTCCAAGCGCAGCGACGCCGCCCTGGCGCCGAGAAGCAGCCGACCCTGTCGCTCCAGCAGCCGCCGGCGCAATTCACCAAGCAGCCGGTCCGGGCCACGCCCCTGCCAATCCTGGCCCGCCACCGCCGCGCGCGGCGGCGCCAACGTGAAGCGGTGCCAGCCGATCGAGCTGCCTTGCGTGAACGCGGCGCCCTGGCCGGCGAGCCAATCGACGGTGCGGCCGGCGTCGACGGCAATCGCCGCGGCCAACTCCTGATCCGTCTCCCCGCCGGTCTGATGGTTGATCGCGGCGAGCAGCTCGTCCGGGCTCAGCTTCACATCGTGATAGGCAACATGGAAAATTCCGCCGGCCCAGCGCGAGCTGCACCGATAGGTCTCCTCGCGGCCGGCTTCGAGCACCGCCGTGCGCAGCCCCAGTTCGGCGCCGCGCACCGCCGCGCACAACCCGGCGAAGCCGCCGCCGATCGCCACCAGGTCAAAATGCAATGGCTGGTTCATCTGAACCCCTCTCCCATCCAGGGGATGAAATCTGCCCCGCTTTGGGCCGGAGCACCGTCGTCCGTGTGACCTGCCTACCCCGTCACGGTCGGTACACGGTCTGGGTCGCGCGGCTGGCCGAAGGCGGCAGGGCCGGCCCGTGCGTCGTCGGAATCGTCGAGATAGACCATCGGGTCGTTGTGCATGAAACGCACGGCGATAATGATCGCGCCGATGTTATTCCGAACTCCCGGCGGGTTGTGTGGCCGAACTCATGTGCCAGACGCGGGCGGGGGAGAGCGGCAGCTGGTTCGGCATCGCCCCGAACGAGGCCAAAGCATTGGCGACGGCGTTGGCCATCAGCCCGCCGATCGGGATGATCGCGCCCTCGCCGGCGCCCTTGACGCCGAGCGGGTTGCTCGGTGACCGGTGGTTTTCGAGCGCAATCGCCCGAATCTTCGGAAAATCGGTTGCCGTCGGGATCAGGTAGTCGGCGAGGTTGCCGGCCAGCAACTGTCCGTTTGCGTCGTAAACAAGGTGCTCCAGGAAGGCGCCGCCCAGCCCCTGGACCATGCCGCCGATCGCCTGGCCGTGCAATGTCAGCGGGTTGACGATGCGGCCGACATCTTCGACGACCAGACAGTCGAGCAATTCGACATCGCCTGTCCCCGGGTCGACGGCGACATGCGCGGCGGCCGATCCGTAGGTGTAGGTCAGCCGGTTGTCGTTGCCGAACGCCGTCGTGACCCGCAGGCCGTCCGCCGCCAACTCGGCGAAGGCGAGCGAGCCCCGGTCGGGAGCGAGGGCATAACCATCCGCCAGTTCGACCTGTTCGCCGTCACGGGGGAAGGACGTACGGATTGCATCGGGCAACCCTAGCGCAAATTCCTATACTGCAGATGGATCAGGACGGAGTTTGGTGAATGAGTGCAGGGCCGCTGGTGGTGACCTATCCGCTGACCGGGCGCAGCCGGGCGATCGTCGCGGATGAATTGAGCGGGGCCGCCGAGGCGATCTATCTCGTCGATCTGGCGCCGGCCGACCGCGCCGCCGCGCTCGCACGTGCCGGGGCGGTGCTGTCCCACGACACGTCGCAGGAATTGCAGCCCGACGAGATCCCACTGATCCGCAATGCTCGGCTACTGCAGTTCACCGCCGCCGGCGTCGATTGGGTGCCGACCCGCCACCTGCCGCGGGAATTGCCGATCGCCGCCAATAAAGGCGGAGGGGCCGAACCGATGTCGGAGCACATCGTCGCGCTGGCGCTAGCCGCGGCAAAGCGCCTGTTCATCGAGCACGCCAGCCTCAAGCGCGGCGAATTCAACCAGCGCGGCGCCAACCGGATGCTGCGCGGCGGCGTCTGCGGCATCCTCGGCTTCGGTAATGTCGGCGTTGCGACGGCACGGCTGATGCGCGCCTTTGGGATGAAAATTCACGCAATCAACCGCCGCGGCGCGAGCGACGAGCCGACCGACTGGATCGCGACGGCTGACCGCCTCGACGAGATGTTGCGCGTGGCCGATATTCTCGTCATCAGCGCCGCGCTGACCACTGCCACCGAGGGATTGATCGGCGCCCGCGAACTCGACCTGATGAAGGAGAATGCGATCCTGATTAACGTCGCGCGCGGCGAGATCGTCGACGAGGCGGCGCTCTACGAGCATCTTGTCGCTCATCCGCACTTTTTCGCCGGCATCGATGCATGGTGGGTGGAGCCGGTGCGGCACGGCCGCTTCGCGATGGGTCACCCGTTTCTCGACCTGCCGAACGTGATCGGCTCGCCGCACAATTCGGCGGGCGGCGGGGCTTGGCGCGACGAATACCTCCGGCGCGCTGTGCAAAATTGTCGGCGCGCCATCCTTGGCGAGACGCCGCGGAACCTGATCGGCGCCGACGAGCGGATGCTCTAACGTAAGTTGTAACCATTCGAGCGTGGAGCAAAGTCGGGTTGGGGGCATGGGCCGTCGTCCCATTTAGGGAAACGATGGTCGGCAAAGGGTCGAACCCGGAATTTGCGCGGCCGCCATCATACGGTCGGATGCTGTTCTCTAATGGTCAAGGGACGGCGGCCCAATTCGGACGTGGTTTCGATGGCCACGGGTGTCTTCGTTCTCTCCGTGCTCAGGGGCACTTGCCTCGACCGCACCAGCTGCGGTCGTCAGCTCCTCCTCGACGACCTTGCTGGCGAGATCGGGGTAGCGCGCCCGGGGCGCGGCAATGCGGGCCTCGGGCTTGGTATCGGCTTGCTCGCGCTCCTCGATGATTTTGAGCGCCTCGTCGAACTTGAGGCCCACCGGCCAGCACCGCCAGCGCCATCTCGTAGGAATGCCGCAGGATCTGGCGGGATTGCCGGACCCGACGCTCGCTAAAACCCGAAGCTTCTGCGCATTTTGTAGCTTCGGCCTTGCTGCGGTCTTTGGATGGGCCTCGAGCCCTTGGACCTCGACCACGATCCGCAATGCTCTCGATCTGGGCCAGTTGCTCGGCCGAGTACTGGCGCGGGTCAAATGTTTGCTGTGGCCGGGCGTCTTCGGTTCGGGATCATATTCCCGCGGTCGGCCAAACGCGCGGTCGAGAATCGCATTGCAAGCAACCGACGCGACCCGCTCGTCCTCGGTGGCAAGCCCACAACTATACCCCCGCTTACGGGAGTATAGCTGTGAGGATGGTGTCCGTCCTCAGACCTTCTCGATCAGCTCCATCTGCGCGCCGTCGGGTGCGGCAACCCAGCACACATGCCGACCGTTGCTAACGCGCTCCTCTAGGACCTGCGCGCCGTTCTTCCTGAAGATTCGCGAGGGCGCCCGGGTAGTCGTCGGTCTCGATCGCGATGTGCTCGATGCCGACATGCTGCGCATGGTTCTGGTCGGCGTTGATGGTCGTCACGTTGAGTTGCACGCCGTGCAGGTCGAGCTGGCAGCCGCGGCCGGGAGTTTCCCGCTTCACGGTCGCCCCGAAATTGTCGATGTAGAACTTTGCGACCTTCTGCGGATCCTCTCTGGTCTTGATGTGGACGTGCCCAAGTTGCATAGCCATGCCCGTCTCCTCCGCTGGGATTTGTTCTGGGCGCGCCAAGGCGCCTGCCGCCGCAGCTTGGCAGGACGAGCAGAAGAACTCAACCGCCATTAGCCAGATTGTCGGCGTTCTCGAGATCGCCGAAATGCGACATAAAGCGGAGCTGCTCTTTGTCGGTCAGCTCCCGATCGCGAGACACCAGGACGGCGTATTCGGCATTGCCGGCATGGATGGCCGCAATTTGCTGTGGCGACAGCGGCCGCCGGAAGTGGATACCCGTCACGTCGCCCGCGAAGGCGGGGCAATTTGCCGATGGATCCCAACGGCTCTCCTCGCGATGCGGATCGGAAAAACTGGCGGCGCCAACGGCGGGGCGATATCTACCAATCCTGGCAGCGACAACGGGGCTGCGGGGACGGCCTCGGCTTCGACCGGCACTGCGGCGCCGGCAACCGTGGGAGACAGAAATGAACCGTCTCGATGGCAAGGTGGCCTTGATATCCGGGGCAGCGCGCGGCATCGGCGCGGAAACCGCGCGGCTGATGGTCCAGGCCGGCGCCAAGGTAGCGATCGGCGACGTGCTCGACGAACGCGGCCGCGAGACGGCCCGAACGCTTGGCGACGCCGTTTTCTACGTGCACCTCGACGTAACGAGCGAGCAGGATTGGAAGGCGGCGGCCGCCGCTGGCCTCGACCGCTTCGGCAAGCTTGACATCCTGGTCAACAACGCCGGGCTGTTTCTCGGCAAGGATATCGAAGGCGCCAGCCTCGCCGAATGGGGACGGCTCTGCGCGGTCAACCTGACCGGCGTCTTTCTCGGCACCAAGCTGTGCTTGCCGGCGCTGCGGGAAGCGGCGCAGCAGAGCGCCTACGGCAGCGTCATCGTCAACCTGGCCTCGACCGCCGGCCTCGTCGGTTCGACCCAGGACCCGCTCTATTCGATGACCAAGGGCGGGGTGACGCTGTTCACAAAATCCGCTGCGCTTGAATTTGCCCGCAAGGGCTACCGTATCCGCGTCAACTCGATGCATCCCGGCACGATCGATACCGACATGGGCGACCAAGTGCTGGTCGCCCGGGCCCGCAATCTCGGCACCAACAACATTGAGGCGGCACGCCGCCAGGTCATCGAACGCCTGCCGATCGGCCGCATGGGCACGCCCAATGATATCGCCAAGGGTATCGTGTTCCTCGCCTCCGACGACGCCGCTTTCATGACCGGCGCGGGGCTCGTGGTTGACGGCGGCATCACCGCGCAGTGACCTGGAGGGGCTAATCGACATGCGCGGGCGGCGCCGGGCAGTGGCGTTGAGAGCGAGCGAGAAGACCAGACATAGACGAAACCAGTGGTTCGGCTCAGCTCAGCTGTGGCGGCGAACAGATAGGTCGAGGTGACGGTCCCGGCGACCAGCAGCGGCATCCCCCCTCCCGCGCCGCCCCGTCGCGATCGGTCCCTGCCTGCGGCGCTCGGGTCATGGGCCGCGTCGTGTATTTTCGGGCCGTCGCGGCTTTACCGGCGGGCGCTCGGGCCAGGTCCTCGGGCAGATCTTCCTTGCGCACACCAAAAGATTATCCGCCGTTTGTGGTGCAGTGTTGATTTTGAGACCCGCGGCCAGCAGCCGATCGAACAGCTCATCGGAGAGTGCAACTCCCTATAACATGCTAGATGTTCATGGACGCTGATGTACGGCAATTCGCCTTCAAAAATGCCGTTTCACGGCAGTAACAGGGTTCGAATCGTTGGAGACGCGAAAATTAGAAGCGGCTGGACGGTTGGGCGGTCCGCGAGATCCGAGTTGGTGTGCGGTTCGGAGTATCGCTTGGGTACGGGTCGGTGCAGCCGAGACATTCAACTCTATTTTAAAACTGGCTGACGCTTTTGTCGCAGCGCGCGCGGAACGCGCGCCGAGCGTCGGCGTTCAGCCGAGTGGCGGCACTCTGCCGCGTTTCGCGGAGCTAGCAATGCCAATAAAGTTCAAGGTTGCTGCGATTGCCGCCGCTCTGGCGGCGGGCGTGTCGAGCGCGGCGATCGCCGGCTATCCCTGCGTGCCGGGCTACACGTACCGCCACGGCGTCTGCCAACCGGTGCGCCCGCAAGGTTATTCAAATCCGGTGTCAGGTGCGGTCTCCGGCGAGGCTACCGGGGCTGCACGAGGTGCTGCAACCGCAGGTCCCGTCGGCGCGATCGTCGGCGGCGCGCTGGGCACCGCTGGCGGCGCTGTTACAGGTACGGCCAAGATGCTCACGCCGCCACCGCGCTGAGCGGCGCAGCCTTCAAACTTGTGACAGGCTCCGCCGCCGCGGGCGGGTGCCGGTGCGCGCCGCCTTGCGGCGAAAAATTTTGAACACGCCCGAGTTTGGCCTAGGCGGGAGTTGGCATTGTTGCCGACGGCCCCGCCCTCGCGCGCCGCCCGATAGGGCACTCTTGCCGAAGCGTGCGGCGCTGACGCAGCTCCGGTTTGAACCATTTCTGCCCCTTTGGCGCGCGCGGCGGGCATAGCCGCCGACCCGCCGGCGCGGCATAATCCCGGCGCACGAGGCATAGGAGGTCGTCCGCATGGCTGAGCCGCACGGTCCGCTGCAAGGGGTCAAGGTCGTCGCTTGCTCGACGGCGCAGGCCGGGACGGTGCCCTATATGCTGATGGCCGATCTCGGCGCCGAGGTGATCAAGATCGAGGTGCCCGGAATTGGCGACAATTCGCGCGGCTCGACCGTGCTGCCCGGTCTTCCCAGCACCTATTTCGAGACCAACAACCGCGGCGTGAAGAGCGTCACCTTGAACCTGAAGACCGAGGAAGGCCGTGAAATCCTGCGCCGGCTGGTCGCCAGGGCAGACATCTTTGGGCAGAATTTCCGCCCCGGCGCGGCCGAGAAGAACGGCTTTGGCTACGACGAATTGAAGCGGGTCAACCCAAAGCTCGTCTACATGTCGGTCTCGGGCTATGGGCCCAACGGGCCAAATGCCGCGCTGCCGGGCACCAATTCTATGGCCCAGGCATTGGGCGGCATCGCCCAGGCCTATTCGACGCCGGGGCAGCCGCTGCGCACCGGGATCGTCTCGGTCGCCGACGAGACCTGCGCGATCCTCGCCTTTGGCGGTGCGCTCGCCGCGTTGACCCATGCGCGCGCCACTGGGGTCGGGCAAAAGGTCGACTGCTCGCTGCTCGGCGGCCAGATCCGGCTGATGGGCTGGACCTTGACGACGGCGATGTGGCGCAACCGCGATCCGGTCATCGGCCAGGCCCGCATCACCGGCACCCCCGAGCGCCCCGGCCTCAGCGCCAGCTTTAACGACCGCGACGGCAAACCGCTGGTGCTCCAGTTGGGTGGCGCGCGCAAATGGCGCGAGGCGACGAGCGCGCTCGGGTTTTACGAAACCTTGGAGAACGCCGGGTTTGGCGATCTCGGCGTGATCGTCGCGTCGGAAGAAAAGCGTGCGACTCTGCTGCACCTGCTCGACGAGCTGTTCGCTACGGGCTCGCGCGACGATTGGGTGGCGCGGCTGCGCGGGGCCGACATCGTCGCGGCGCCGATCAACACCCTGCTCGAAGCCGCCGACGACCCCGACGTCTTGGCCAATGGCTACGTGACCGAGATCGACTATCCCTCGCACGGCAAGCGGCTCAAGGTTCACGGCTCGCCGTGGCACTTCTCGGAAACGCCGGCGCGCATCGGCGTCGCCCCCGAGCTCGGTGCGGACAACGACGATATTCTCGGCGAGCTCGGTTATAGCCCGGCGCAAATCGAGGATTTCCGCGACAGAAAGATCATCTGACGGAGGCAAGCATGCTGACAATCCTCGATCTCAATGCTGAGCTGGGCAAGCTCAAGATGTTGCGCGGGCGCACCCCGGAAACGCCGCCAGCCGATCGCGAGGGCGCCTTTGCGCGCTTGGCGCCGTATCGCGACAGCGCCATCAACGCGGCCAAGTTTTCCGGCGAAGGCCCGTGGGAGCGGCACCCGAACGGCGACGAAATCGTGCAGGTGGTCGACGGCGCCGCGACCATGCACATCATGTTCGACGACGGGCCGCAATCGCACACGCTGAAGGCGGGGATGGTGGTGATCGTCCCGCAAGGCAGGTGGCACCGCTTCGAGGCGCCGGACGGGGTGACGTTGATGACTACGACGCCGCAGCCGACCCAGCATCTGACCTTCGCCATCGACGATCCGCGAAGCCTCGACTGAGCCGTCCGGCCCGGGCCGGACGGCGCAGCGGTGACAAGCTCTCGCATTTCCTATCCGCCTCTCTCCCGCGGCGCTAAGATGCGGCAGCCGTCTGGCTGGCCCACTGCTTTGCCAGCCCCGGTCATGTGGAGGAAATGCCGATGATCTATGAAGTCCGCACCTACACCCTGCGCCCCGGAACCGTCGCCGAATTTGAGGAGCGCTACGAGAAGCGCCTGCCGCTGCGCGAGAAACACTCCAAGCTGGGCGCGTTCTGGCACACCGAGTTTGGCCCGCTCAACCAGGTGGTCCATGTCTATCCGTACGACGACCTGGCGCATCGCACGCGGGTGCGCGCGGCAATGGCGCAGGATCGCGAGCGCAACGCAATGCCCGGCGGACAGGACCTGATCGCGGCCCAGGAAGCCGACATCGTGATCCCGGCGCCGTTCATGCGCCCGCTCGGCAGCCGCGACTACGGCACCGGCAACGTCTATGAGATGCGCACCTACACCTACGCCCCGGGCGACATCCCAAAGGTGCTGGAAGCTTGGGCCAAAGCGGTTCCCGATCGCGAGAAGCTGTCGCCGTTGGCGGCGTGCTGGACCAGCGAGCTTGGCGGGCTCAACAAATTCACCCACATCTGGGCGTACAAGGATGTGAACGAGCGCGCGCGGGTCCGCGAGGAATCGCGCCGGCCCGGCGGCTCCTGGCCGCCGCAGGCCGGGGTGCGCCCGGTGCGCCAGGAAAACAAGCTGCTGATCCCGGCATCCTTCTCGCCGGTGCGCTAGCCCGCTCCCGCCCGGGTCCGCGCGCCTGGCGTGTCGTGGCGATGGTGAGCCGGCCGGCGCCGGCTCACCGCGCCAGATGCTCCTCGGAGCAGGAGATGACAATTTCGCGCGGTTGCGTTAGGTTGGATGGCGGGCTTCGCTGAGGCCCGCAAAAGGGCGAGCGGAAACAAATGCGCCGCCCGGCGATCGAACAGGAGCAACACGTCGATCCGGCGGCATCGGGTATGGGCTGCCAGAATTTGCGAGGCGTAGACCCGGCAACACCTGAACCTGAAACAATCCGCCAGCAAGAGCGACTGGCCGAGCCGGCCTCGCCCGTTTGCGCACCCGCCTGGTGCCCCCGGTCCGACGATCTGGGAGGACACCATGGCTGAAATCCGCCCGATTGGCCGAGCGGCCACGGCGCCTGGGTTCGTGCTCGGCCGCAAGCTCGACAGCATCCCGTTCAGCGCCTACCACGTCTCGGTGATCGCCGTGCTCGCCCTCGTCGGCTTTGTCGAGGGCTACGATCTGGCGGTCACCGGCTTGCTGCTGGTCATGGCCAAAGCGCCGCTGCATCTGACCCCCGCCGAGATCCGCTGGCTCGCCGTCGGTCCGACCTTCATGTTGTGCGTCGGCGGCTTTCTGGCGGCGGCGATGTCCGATCACTGGAGCCGCAAGACGGTCATGCAGATCGGCGTCGCCGGCACCACGTTTTTCACCTTGCTGATCCCGTTGGTGCAGACCGCAGAGCAACTGATCCTGCTGCGTCTGTTGACCGGGCTGGCCGGCGGATTTGCCGTCTCCGCGGCGTTTCCCATCGCCGCCGAATTGATGCCGGCGCAGCATCGGCGCACCTATGGCGCCAGCTACGAGATGGCGCTTGCCACCTCGTTCACGGTGCTGCCGTTTGTCGCCTTTCTGCTGGCTAACAATCCGAATGCGTTTCGGCTGATCGCATTGCCGGGCGGGATCGTCTTTTTCGTGATGCCGGTGCTGATCCATTTCGCGATCCCCGAAAGCCCGCGATGGCATCTGCGCCGAGGCCAGACGCAGGCCGCGGCCGACACCGCGAACCGGATCATCCGCCGTGCCGGCAATCGTGTGTCACCGCTCATCGCGGAGGCGCTCGGCGACGATCTGCTGAACGGGCACGACAAGCTGCCGCCGTTTTGGGCGATGTTCGGCCGCGGCCAGCTGCGCTGGAGCACGGTCGGGATTCTGACCGGGGTGTGCGCCGGCACCGCCGCCTATCTGATCCACGTGCTGCTGCCAAAGGCTCTCGTCGATCAGGGTGCGGCGGTCAGCCTGAGCTTTGGCGTCAGCACGCTCGTGTATTTCGCCAGCATCCCGGGAAAGGCGTTCACCGGCTTTCTGATGGAGATCATCGGCCGGCGGTGGACGATCGCTTATGCGCTCGCCGGCTCGTTGCCGGGTCTCGTGCTGATGCTGATGGCGCATCGCGCCGGGCAGTTCGCCACCGCGGTGATGGTGACCGGCGGGCTGATCACCGGCTTTACCGTGCTGTCCGCCTTCACCGCCACCCGGGTTTACCTGTCGGAGCAGTTTCCGACCGCATTGCGCGGGCGCGGGCACATTTTTGGCGAGTTGTTTGCCCGGCTCTTTGCCGGTGTGCTGGCGCCGTTTCTGATGGTGCCGCATACCGGCTCGCCGACGATCTTTTTTGGCACGATCGTGGTGGTGGTGGCGATCGGCGCCTTTATCCCGCTGATCTTGGGCAAGGAGACCGTCGGCCAGCTCGAAACCGTGACCGAGGGCGCGCCCGCCTTCGCCTGACCCGACCCGCAAGCGACAAGGCGCGATCAAACGCTGGTCGGGGCCGGAATGCGCTATGTTGCCCCCGCTCGTCTTTGCGCTCAAAGGTGTGTTGCGCGCTCAAGATGAGTGTATGGCAACCACCGGGGCATGCCGATGCAGCCGACGAGCCGCTTGTTCGAGCCGATCACCCTCGGCGGCGTCGCGCTCGCCAACCGCATCGCGGTGTCGCCGATGTGCCAGTACAGCGCCGAGGACGGGTCGGCCAATGACTGGCATTTGCAGCATCTCGGCGCGCTGTCCTTGTCGGGCGCCGGCCTTGTCGTCGTCGAGCAGACCGCGGTCGAGTCGATCGGCCGGATCAGCCAGGGCTGCCTCGGCCTTTATTCGGATGCGAACGAAGCGGCGTTGGCGCGGATCGTGGCGCTGTGCCGCCGCTGGGGCTCGGCCAGGCTCGGCATCCAGCTCGCGCATGCCGGGCGCAAGGGCTCAGCGAGGTTGCCCTGGCAGGGCGGCGGCCCGCTCGCGAGCGACGCCGGCGCATGGACCGCGCTGGCGCCGTCGGCAATCCCGTTCGACGAGCATTGGCCAGCCCCCGCGGCGCTCGACGCAGCGGGTCTCGCGCGCATCCGCGATGCCCATGCCGCCGCGGCAAAGCGCGCCGACCGTCTCGGCTTCGATCTTGTCGAATTGCTCGGGGCGCATGGCTTTCTGCTGCACAGCTTCCTGTCTCCGATCGCCAACCGACGCGAAGACCGCTATGGCGGCAACCTCGCCAATCGCATGCGTTTTCCGCTCGAGGTCGCCGCGGCGATCCGCGCGGTGTGGCCGCGCGAGAAGGCGCTCGGCATGCGCATCACCGGTTGCGACTGGATCGCCGGAGGGATTTCCCCGGACGAAGCCGGCGTCTTGGCCCGCGAGCTGCGCGAGATCGGGTTCGACTATGTGTGCGTGTCGTCGGGCGGGATCAGCCCGCAGGCGCGAGTCGCCTTGGCACCCGGCTACCAGGTGCCGTTCGCCGCTTCGGTCAAAAGGGCGAGCGGCATCGCCGTGCAGGCCGTGGGCATGATCGTCGATCCGCGCCAGGCCGAAGCGATCGTCGCCGACGGCCACGCCGACTGCGTGGCGCTCGCCCGCGCCTTTCTCGACGATCCGCGCTGGGCCTGGCACGCCGCCGACGCGCTTGGCGCCGAGATCGCCTACGCCCCGCAATACCGCCGCGCGCGCCCCGATCAGTGGCCGGGTGCAACGCTCGCGCGTTCGCGCCGCGCCTCCGAGTACCTGTCGCCGGCCTGACTGCCGCCGCTGTCGCGCCAGCCTCCCGGCTCAGGCAACCTTGGCGGCCAAGACGGCGGAGCGCCGCGCCAGCACCAGCTTTTGCGCCGAGCGGCCAAAAAAGTGATAGCCCGACCCACCCTCGGCGAGCAGGTCGAGAAAAGCGTCGGGCGCCGTGATCCGCACGCAGCCCAGCACATCGGCGCCGCGCGCGAGAAACGCATCGGGCAGCATGCCGACGGTTGGCCCGACAACCGTGACCTTGGCCTCGGGCCGCAGCAGCGCCAACAAATCTTCGAGCGTGTTGTTGACCAGGGTGGCGCCGGTGATCAGCGCGACATCGGCCTGCGGCAGAACCTCAGGCGCCTGCGCCGCCGGGCGGAAGAACGGCAGCTCGTCGGCCTTTAAGGTGGTTCGGGTCCTGCTCCAGCACCAAAAACGGCTGACCGCGGCGTTTCAGCTCTTTGAGGAACGGGACAAAGGCGCCGACCACCACAACCTTGTCGCCGGCCCTGATCTCGGTCGCGTCGAAGGCATCGACACCGAGGCGCAGCTCGACCTCGGGATGCGGCCGGCGCTGCCAGCAGCACTCGGCGAGGGCGTTGACCGCGGCGATCCCGATGGCGCGGCGAATGCCGGGCCCGCTGAGCGCTTCGCGCGCCAGATCGGCCGCCCGCCGGCCGGCGAGCTTGCCGGGGAACGGCATGGCCATCGCCGAAGAGGGACAGCACACCGCCTCGGGGATCGTCTTGATCGGCGTGGCGCAGCTGCCGGCGATACCGTTCGACAGCTTGACCCCAGTGAAAAACAATCCGACCACCACCCGTTCAATGGTGATCTCGTCGAGCTCAAGCCCAAGGATGGCGTTAATCCGGGCGATCGTTTCGCCGAGGATCGAGCTGTTCTCTGTCTGCGCGCTCTCTGGCTGCATCGAATGGGTCCACTTTTTCCGGGGCGTCGCCATATCCGTCAGGATAGGTCGCCGGCGCGCGACGGCAAGGGCTTTGCCCAGTCTCGCGTGGCGCCGCGCGATCATGACGCAATCCCGCAGGAGCAACCGATGAAGCTCAGCGCCCGCAATCAGCTTAAAGGCAGGGTCGTCGCGGTCAACAAGGGCCAGACGACGGCGCATGTCCGCATCGATATCGGCGGCGGGGTCATCGTGACCGCGTCGATCACCAACGACGCCGTCGATGATCTCGGCCTCAGACCTGGCGATGAGGCGTTCGCCGTCATCAAGGCGTCGGATGTGATCGTCGCGAAGTAAGGCTACACGGTCGGCGGCGCTATTCGATCACGATGCGCGGCGGGGCGCGGCCGCTGGCGCTGGCGCCACTGACCTTTTCCCAGATGCGCGCCGCCATCGCGCGAAACACCAGCGCGTACGGGTGGTCGGGGTCGGAAACGACGATTGGCCGGCCTTCGTCCGAGGTTTCGCGGAATCTGGAGATCGAGCGGGACCTCGCCCAAAAACTCGGTGTTGAGGCGCTCGGCCTCGCGCCGCGCGCCGCCATGGCTGAAGATTTCGCTGCGGCCGCCGCAATGCGGGCACAAAAAGTAGCTCATGTTCTCGACGATGCCGAGCACCGGCACCTCGACCTGGCGAAACATGTTGAGCCCCTTGCGCGCGTCGAGGAGGGCGATGTCCTGCGGGGTCGAGACGATGACGGCGCCGGCCAGCGGCACCTGCTGGGCCATCGTCAGCTGCGCGTCGCCGGTGCCGGGCGGCATATCGACGACCATGATGTCGAGCGCGCCCCACTCGACTTCGCGCAGCATCTGCTGCAAGGCGCTCATCACCATCGGCCCGCGCCAGATCATCGGCCGGTCCTCGGGCACCAAAAACCCCATCGACATGCAGCGCAGACCATAACTTTCGAGCGGGATCAGCCGCTTGCCGTCGGGCGATGAGGGCCGTTGGCCGGCGATGCCCAGCATGCGCGGCATCGAGGGCCCGTAGATGTCGGCGTCGAGCACGCCCACCGCGAGCCCGTTCGCCTTCAGCGCCAGCGCCAGATTGGCGGCGACGGTGGATTTGCCGACCCCGCCTTTGCCCGAGGCGACGGCGATGATCGCGCCGACCCCTGGGACGGCGCCCCGCTGCTGGCGGGCCGATGGATGGGGCGCTGCGGCGCGGCCATGCGGCGCTGCGGCTGGCGCAGCCGCGCGGCCGCGCGGCGCCGACTGCGCGGTCAGCACCGCGCCGACCGACAGCACCTCGGGCAATGCCTCGACCGCTTTTTCGGCGGCTTTGCGCAGCGGCTCGAGCCGCGGGCCGCGCTCGGGCTCGACCTCGATCGCAAAAGCGACATTGCCGTCGCGGATGACGATCCCCGAGACCATCCCGAGCGACACGATGTCGGCGCCCTTGTCGGGATCGGCAACGCTCGTCAGCGCGTCGAGAATTTGCTGTTCGGTGACTGCGGCCATCTGATTCCTCTGCCCCTGCGGAGGGCGAAAGCGCGGAGCGGCGTCTCCCGAGCGGGATCGCTGCGGCTTGCGCCGTGCCGTCGGCACGATAGGCTCGGCGAGCGGTTTGCGCGAGGCCGCGGCCGCGACACTCGACGGGTTGGCAGGTCTCCCGCGGCAATTGGGATCTGGGGCCGCCGGCGTCTCTTGACAACACCCGCGCGCGCCCTCTATCGGGTCGTGCGTCTGGCGCGCCGCGCTCTCGCAGACCGCAGAAGGCCGGCACGGTCGGCACCCGGCGCGGAAAGGTTCAGGTCGATGTTCTGGCTAAGTCAGGGCGGCGGCCCGTGGGGCGGCGGTCCCCGCGGCGGCGGCCCGTGGGGCGGCGGCCCGCGCAACGGCGGCGGCGGCCAAGGCCCACGCGGCCGCGGCCCCTATCCGCCTGACTTCGAAGAGCTGTTGCGGCGCGGCCAGGATCGCTTCCGCCGCATTCTGCCCGGCGGGTTTGGCACCGGCGCCGGGATCGGGCTCGTCCTGATCGCGATCCTCGTCATTTGGCTGGCCAGCGGGTTTTACCGGGTCGAGCCCGACCAGGTCGGGATTGTGCTGCGCTTTGGCGCCTACAACCGCACCACCCAGCCCGGTCTCAACTATCATCTGCCGGGCCCGATCGAATTGGTGCTGACGCCGAGCGTCACCCGGGTCAACCGCACCGAAATCGGCTATCGCTCTGCCGAAACCGAATCGGGTCGCGAGGCGCCGGCGCGGCAAGTGCCGGAAGAGGCGCTGGTGCTGACCGGCGACGAGAACATCGTCGATGTCAACCTTGCCGTCTTCTGGGTCGTCAAGGACGCGAAAGCCTTCCTGTTCAACATCCGCGACCCGAAGCTGACGGTCAAATCGGCGGCCGAGAGTGCCATGCGCGAGGTCGTCGGCGAGACCCCGATCGCGCAGGCGCTGGCCGAGGGGCGGGCCAAGATCGAGGCCGAGACCGAGCAATTGCTGCAGGCGATCCTCGACAGCTACGGCGCCGGGATCGAGATCACCCAGGTTCAGCTGCAGCGGGTCGACCCGCCGGCCGAGGTCATCGACGCCTTTCGCGATGTCCAGGCCGCACTCGCCGACCGCGCCCGCCTGCGCAACGAGGCCGAAGCCTACCGCAACAGCATCATTCCCAACGCGCGCGGCGACGCGGTGCAGATCGAGCAGCAGGCGGAGGCCTATCGCCTCTCGACGATCGCCCACGCGCAAGGCGACGCTGCCCGCTTCCTCTCGGTCTACCATGCGTTCAAGGCGGTGCCGGACGTCACCCTCGAGCGGCTCTATCTCGAGACCATGGAAGAGGTGCTGAAGAACAGCAACAAGGTGATCATCGACAAAGCGGCGGAAGGCGGCAACGGGGTGCTGCCCTACCTGCCGCTGCCGGCGCTCGGCAGCGGCTCGAAGCCCGGCGCACCGCCGGCAACGACCAAGCCCAGCGGCACGCCCGGCAGCGGCGGCGGGATACCGCCCCAGACTTCGGACGCGACGATTCCGGCACCGCCGAGCGGCGGATCGGACTAGGCGAATATGACGGTGATAACAGAGCATGACCGGGATTTGTCGGTGAGGGCCGGGCGATGAGCCGGCGGACATTGTTTGCCGCGGCCGGGGCGTTCGTTGTCGCCGTGATCATCGCGATGAGCTCGCTGTTCATCGTCGATCAGACCGAGCAGGCGCTGCTGCTCCAGTTCGGCAAGCCGCTGCGGGTGATTCGCAAGCCCGGCCTCGGGCTCAAGGAGCCGTTCATTCAGAACGTGATCATCTACGACAAGCGGCTGCTGGATTTCGAGCCGCCGCCCGAAGAGGTCATCGCCTCGGAGCAGAAGCGGCTGGTCGTGGATACTTATGCCCGCTATCGCATCACCGACCCGCTGCTGTTCTATCAGACGGTCAATTCCGAGGAGGCGGTGCGCGCCCGGCTCGGCGCGCTGGTCAGCGGCAGCCTGCGGCAGGTGATCGGCAACGTGACCCTGTCGGCCCTGCTGTCGCCGCAGCGGGCGGCGATCATGCGCCAGATTCGCGACGACGTCGCGCGGGCGGCGAAGCCGTTTGGCATCGACGTCGTCGATGTCCGCATCCGCCGCGCCGATCTGCCCTCGCAGAACAGCGAGGCGATCTATGCCCGGATGCGCTCCGAGCGCCAGCAGCAGGCGGCGCTCTACCGCGGTGAAGGCGCCCAGGCCGCGACCACGGTTCGCGCCAACGCCGACCGCGAACGCACCGTGATCCTCGCCGATGCGCAGCGCAAAGCGCAGGAGGCGCGCGGCACCGGCGACGCGCAGGCGATCAGCATCTACGCCGCCGCGTTCGGCCAGGATAAGAAATTCTTTGCCTTCTACCGCTCGATGCAGGCCTATCGCGACGCGCTCGAAGGCCACAACACGTCTTTTGTGCTGACCCCGCAGAGCAATTTCTTCCGCTTCTTCAACAATCTCGACGGTTCGTCCGCCCAGCCCGAGCCGCCCAAGCCAGAGCTGCCCGAGCTGGGGCCGCCGGGGCCGGCAAAGGCCGCGCCGAGATGACCGGCGCGCCCGGTTGCGGCCCCCGGCCCACGCGCGCAGTTCCGGCGGCGACGAGAATCCTCGGGCAATGCGCGATCTGTGGACGGCGTTCGCCCTCGTCCTGGTGATCGAGGGCTGCCTCTATGCGCTGTTTCCGCAGGCGATGAAGCGGGCCGCCGCGCGCGCTGTCGCGATCCCGCCGCAGGCGTTGCGGATGGCCGGCCTCGCCGCGGCCTGCGTCGGCGTCGCCCTCGTTTGGCTGGTGCGCCGCTGACCCGCCGCACCTCTGGCTCGCTGGCGTGACAAGCGATCGGCCGGCGCCGACAAACCGGCTGGCTTGCCGGGTGCTTCTCGCTTAAGCTTGCGGCCGAGCCTGCCGCAAAATGGCCCACCCCGGGTCATCGTCCGAAATCGGGCGAGCGGGGTTCAGGATGAGGAGCCGATCGGTGCTGTCCCGCCCCCCGACTGCGGTTCGCCACGCCGCTGCCGCAGCACTTGCCGCATTCCTCGTCGCCGCTCCGGCGGTTGTCGCGGCCGGGCCGGCGATGGCCCGCGGCGCCCCCGACAGCTTTGCCGATCTCGCCGCCAGGCTGCTGCCGTCGGTGGTCAACATCTCGACGACGCAGACCCTGAAGAGCACGGAGGGTGACGAAGCAGCACCCGATATGCCGCAGTTTCCGCCGGGCTCGCCGTTTGAAAAGTTCTTTCACGACTTCCTCGAGCACGGCCTGCCCAAGGGCAGTCATCCCGATCTCGAACCGCGCAAGGCGACCTCGCTCGGCTCCGGCTTTATCATCGATCCGGCGGGCTACATCGTCACCAACAACCATGTCATCGCCGACGCCGACCAGATCACCGTGATCCTGCACGACAACACCAACCTGAAGGCCACGGTGGTCGGCCGCGACACCAAGACCGACATCGCCCTCTTAAAGGTCAAGGCCGGCCGGAAGCTGTCGGCGGCGGTCTGGGGCAACAGCGACACCGCCCGCGTCGGCGACTGGGTGCTGGCGATCGGCAACCCGTTCGGGCTCGGCGGCAGCGTCACGGCCGGCATCCTGTCGGCCCGCCAGCGCGACATCAACTCTGGCCCCTATGACGACTTTCTGCAGACCGACGCGCCGATCAATCGTGGCAATTCGGGCGGGCCGATGTTCAATATGGACGGGCAGGTCATCGGCATCAACACGGCGATCTATTCGCCCTCCGGCGGCTCGATCGGGATCGGCTTTGCGATCCCCTCGGCGCTGGCCGAGGACGTCGTCACCGAGCTGAAGAACGAAAAGGACCACACCGTCCACCGCGGCTGGCTTGGGGTGCGCATCCAGGCGGTGACCGATGAGATCGCCGAGAGCCTCGGGCTCGACAAGGCGCGCGGCGCGCTGGTCGCCAGCGTCACCGACAAGGGGCCGGCGCAGGTCGCCGGGATCGAGCCCGGCGATGTCGTGCTGAGCTTTAACGGCAAGGAAGTCGGCGACATGCGCCGGCTGCCGCGGCTGGTCGCCGAAACGCCGGTCGACAAGACCGTGCCGGTGACCTTGTGGCGCAAACGCGCCAAGACCACTGTCGAGGTCAAGGTCGGCAAGCTGCAGGAGAGCGATCAGCAGCTGGCAAGCAAAGAGCCCACACCAAAGAAAACCGCCGAAAATACAGCCAGCCGGGTCACGGCGCTGGGTCTGACATTGTCCGACATCACTCCGCAGCTCAAGACGAAGTTTTCGCTCGGCGACGACGCCAAGGGCGTGGTCGTTGTCGAGGTCGCCCACGACAGCGCGGCGGCCGACAGGGGTGTGCGGCCCGGCGACGTGATCATGGAGGCGGCGCAGCAGGAGGTGAAGCGGCCGCAGGACGTCAGCAGCCGCATCGACCAGGAAAAAAAGGCCGGGCGCAAATCGATCCTGTTGCTGGTCGAGCGGCAGGGCGATCTGCGCTTCGTTGCGCTGCGCATCGACCAAAGCTGATTGGCCGCCATCGCCCGCACCGGCTTAGGCTCCGCTCGGCGCGCCTGCGACCGCGGCGGCAATGGCGAGACTGCTCGCGTAATAGCGGCGCAACATGACGATCGTTGCCGCGACCCCCGCCAACGACAGAAGAACCGCGACCGACAGCGGCATGCCCAGCTTGACGGCCAGCGCGGCTGCAAGAAGACCCATAGCACCGCCGGCATCCCAGCCGCCCTCGGTTGCGACATGGAAGCGAAGCGTGCAGGGCGCGCGCTTAGCCAAGGTATATACCGCCGTCATCAGGGTCGGAATGTAGAGGCATCCGGCAAAAGCGCCCAACGCGTTCGCCGCGACGGCGATCGCGGCATGGCCGACGGCCGCGGCGCGCATAATCACGATCAAGCCGAAGGTGACGAACGCATACCAGACCGCGCGCCCTCCGTAGCCGGCGTCGATGTGCCGTCCGAGAGTAAGGCCGCCGATCGCTGCAACCGCCGCGGCAGCAGCGAGCGCTCCGCCATAGGCTAGGAAATTCTCGCCCAGCGAAATAAACAGCGCGATTTGCCACACGAACACAAAACCCGCTGCGGTCCACCCGTCGGCGACAAACAGCAGGATGCCGGGCGCCGCAGCCCTGAACGCGCCGGCGACGCGCGGCGCCACCCTGACATCCGGCGCCCAGAAGAGCGGCAAAGCTGCCAGGGCGGCGATCACGGATGTCGTGCCGAAAGCCACGCGCGGCCCAAAGGCAATGAGCATCCAGCCGGTCGCGAGCGGGCTGACCACGCCGACCATCGCGGCGATCGCTTCGCGCGCGCCGATCTGCTGACCGCGCAACTCATCGTCGCCCAAGGTAGCGAAATACGCGTGATATGTCGTCCAGTAGACCGTGTCGCCGATTGCTGCGATTGCGATCAGCATCGCCAATGCGATCCCGACACCATGAACCGCGGCCAGAAACGGGTATTGCAGGGCGCAGAGCACGGTGCCGGCGATGACCATCGCCCGCAACCCCCGTCGCACCGCGATCCCGACAACGAGCGGGCGAATGACAAAGCGGCCGAGCAGGATCAGCGCCAGCGAAACGAACGCATCCGGCACAGAGACCCCAGATTTCGACAGATAGATGAGCAAAAACGCCCCGCCGCCGGTCAGCGCGACGCAATGGATCCCATAGTGCAGGTTCAGGACGTTAATCGTGCGGTTGCGAAAAAACGCCATGCCGACGCCCATGACTTTCCAGGCCCCGATGACTTTAGGTATAGCCGCTACTTGCGGCGGGCTTAGCGCCGGTCATCCGCTGCGCTTTGCCGTGACCTCGGCAAAATCAGCGATCTCGCCCATGGCCGGTCATAGATCCAGCTCGGGCCATCGATGTGTTTCTGAGACCCAGAGTCAATCGTCATTCCCGGGCGCGTCGGACATCGGCGACCCGAGCGGGGAGGCGGGTTACAGGCTCCAGCGTTTAGATGATGTTTTCCTCGCGCAGCACGGCGATCTCGGCTTCGCCATAGCCGAGGCGGGTCAGGATCTCCTCGGTGTGCTCGCCAAGACGCGGGGCGGGGCGGCGGTAGGTCCCCGGGGTTTCGGAGAGCTCGATCGGGGTTGGCGCCAGCGGCAGCGTGCCGGCAAGGGCCGGGTGCGGCACCTCTTCGAGCAGATGGGCGGCGCGGATATGCGGATCGGCGAGCGCCTGCTGCGGCGAATAGACCTGACCGGCAACGATATTGGCCGCTTCGAGCGCTGCCAGCGCCTCGGCGCAGCTCCTGGCGCCACACCATTCGCCCATCCGCGCGGCGATGATATCGCCATGGTCGGCGCGCGCCTGGTCGTCGGCAAAGCGCGGATCGGAAAGCCAAGCCTCCTCGCCGATCATCCGCGCCCAGCGGCGAAACATCGCCGGGCCGATCACGGTCGCGACGATCCAGCCGTCGCGGCAGCGGTATATGTCGGCCGGGGCCGAGTTGAAGCCGCGATTGAGGGTCGCGACCCGATCGACGCCGGTCAGGGCCTGCTCGATCAAGGTGGCGTTGGCGAAGGCGATCGCGGTGCGCAATAAGGCGCCCTCGACCTTTTGCCCGCGGCCGGTCCTGCCGCGCTCGAGCAATGCCGCGAGTGTGCCGAAAGCAGAGAGGCAAGCGGTGCCGAAATCGACCCACGGCAATTTGATCGCGATCGGCTGCTCGGGCGTGCCCGACAGATAAGCAGCCCCGCTCATCGCCTGGCCGATGCCGTCGAAACCGTGCTTGTGCGAAAGCGGCCCGCCGGCGCCAAAGCCGGTGACTGTGGTCAGGATGATGTCGGGCTTGATCTGGCGCAGGCTGTCGAGGTCGAGCGCCAGCGCGCGCAGCACCTGCGGCGGTAGGTTGGCGACGACGACGTCGGCGCTCGCGACCAGCCGGCGCACGATCTCGCGACCCTTGGGTGCGGCTGGGTCGAGGGTCATGCCAAGCTTATTGCGGTTCATCGCCAGAAACATCGCACCGCCGCCGTCCGGCTCGGCGCCGACCGGGATGAAAAAGCGGTCCTCGCCGCCACCCAGCCGCTCGATGCGGATCACCTCGGCGCCGAGATCGGCGAGCAAGGCGGCGCAGAACGGGCCGGCGATGTAGCGGCCGAAATCGAGAACGCGAATGCCGTCGAGCACACCGGACACGGGACCCCTCCCCGCTCGTTCCCGCCGACTGGGAACGGCGCAGCATACCGTCGGGAGCGGATTGGGGGCATACTTTCGCCGGCAAATGGGCTGCCCTATCGGGTCGGCGCAGCCCGCGGCTTCCACGCGAAAGGAGCGATCATGGCCAGACTCCCCTCGATCACCCGCAAGGACCAGGTTGTCGCCAAGGACCAGCCGGTCTTTGACAGCATCGTCGCCAGCCGCGGCGCGGTGCAAGGGCCGTTCACGATGTTTCTGAACAGCCCGGAGCTCGCCGGGCGGGTGGCGCATCTGGGCGCCTATGTCCGGTTCGAGGGCTCGCTCGACATGCGCGCCCGCGTGCTGGCGGCGATGACCGTCGCCCGCGAGTTCGAGGCGGTCTATGTGTGGGGCGCGCAGGCCGGCGGCGCCCGCCGCCAGGGCGTGCCCGAGGCGACGATCGCCGCGGTCCGCGAAAACCATTCGCGCGGGATCGCACCCGAGGACGCCGAGATCGTCGAATTCACCCGGCACCTGCTGCGTCGGCACCGTATCGACAATGCCGCCGCCGACCGGATGCGGGCGCGCTTTGGCGATGACGGCTTCATCCAGCTGACCGGCGCGATCGGCTATTACAGCTTGCTCTCGATGACCGTGAACGCCTGCGAGCTGGAGGCGGCACCCAACGCCGAGGCTGCTCAAGGTTTAGCACAATTTCCGATCGGGCGGCACCCCCTCACCCAGCTCCGGGTAAGGCTCGGCGTTGCCCCGCCAACCCTTCTCAACCCTCTCCCCCGTTACGGGGGAGAGGGAAGGGTGAGGGGGCTGCAGCAACCGCGGGGGTGGCGGGAGCCGGGCTCAGCCGCTATAACCCGCCGCCATGCGCCGCTCGACGCGTCTCGGCATTGCTGCCCTGGTCCTGCTGCTGGCGCTGTTTGGCGCCTATGCGGCCTATTGGCGGATTGTCGCCGGGCGGATCGCGCACGGCGTCGTCGCTTGGCGGCAGTCGATGGAGCCGCGCAAGATCGACGCCTCCTGGCAAAAGCTTCGCGTCACCGGGTTCCCTTTCGCCTTCCGGGTCGAGCTCGACGACGCCACGCTGCGCGACGGCAGGCTGAGCCCGGCGCCGCAGTTGCGCCTGCCGGAGCTGACCGGCAGCGCTCATCCCTGGGACTTCGCCGATTGGCGGCTCGCCGCACCCGCGGGCCTCGTCGCCGGCCTCGCCCCGTCAGGGGATCGCCCGCCGCTGAACCTCGCCGCACGGACTGCCGAAGGCACCGTGTCGCTCGGCCGCGCCGGCGCCGGCTGGCTATGGCTGAAATTGCACGATGTCGAAGCCGAGGCCGCCGCCCGGGTTCCGGTCAAAACCGCGATCGCCTGGATCACTCTGCCGGCAACGCCGCCGCGGGTGGATACCGATCCGAGCATCGGGCTGGCGCTCGATCTGCGGCAGGTGCGCCTGCCCGCCCCGCCGGCGAATTTGAGCGCTACAATCGACGACCTGGCGTTTGCCGCCACGCTCAAGGGGCCGATACCGGAGGGGCCGCTGGTGCCGGCGATCGCAGCCTGGCGCGACGCCGGCGGCACGATCGAGCTCGATCATCTAAAAGTCGAGTGGGGCGGGCTCGGGGTGAATGCCAACGGCACCGTCGCGCTCGACCAGAACTTGCAGCCGGTCGCCGCCTTTTCCGGCGGGATCGAAGGGTTTGCCACGATCCTCTCGGCGCTGGTCGATGCCGACCGCCTTGATGCCGAGCAGGCCGCCCTGGCGCAGATCGCCTTATCCGCGTTGGCCAGGCCCGGTTCCGACGGCAAGCCGCAGATCGAGACGTCGTTCACGGTCCAGGACGGCAAGATGTATCTGGGGCCGGCGCGGCTCGGCCCGGCGCCGCGGATCATCTGGAAATAGCCGATCAGCCGCGCGCCTGCCGGTGCGGGCAAATTGGAGCCAAGGATGGGCTTTATTCAGCTGCTGCTGAACCTTCTGTGGATCGTGACCGGCGGATTGTGGATGGCGATCGCTTGGCTCATCGCCGCGCTCGTCATGGCGATCACGATCATCGGCCTGCCGTGGACGCGGGCGTCGTTCAACATCGCCCTCTACACGTTGTTGCCGTTCGGCCACCGCGCGGTCTCCCGCGCCGAATACACCGGCGAGGCCGATCTCGGCACCGGCGCTTTCGGCTGGCTCGGCAATCTGATCTGGCTGGTCCTCGCCGGCTGGTGGCTGGCGCTCGCCCACCTGATCGTCGCCATCCTCCTCGGCATCACGATCATCGGGTTGCCGTTCGCCTGGGCGCATCTGAAGCTGGCCGGAATCGCGCTGTGGCCGATCGGCAAGATGATCGTTCCGATCGACTAGGCGGCGCCCGGCCCCTCACCCCGACCCTCTCCCCGCAGCGCAGGGCGAGGGAGCAGGCTAAGGTCAGATCGGGATCGCCAGCAGGGTGTCGATCTGGCGGCTGTCGAGGACGACGGTTTTGGCTGCGAATTTCCAGCTCTCGCCTACGCGGCTGACCCGATCGACATAATGGCCGGCGGCGAAGATCGTCATGTCGCCTTCCTGCATCGTGCGCACGACCAAGAAATTGGCGACAACGTCGAGTGCCCCATCCGCCTCGCCGACGGTCTTGATCGACGACACCAGGTGGCGATAGCGCTGCGGCTCGTAGATGTTGGCCTCGCGCAATGCGCTGACCCGGTCTTTCAGCATGTTGCGCGAAGTGGCATAGATCAGCCCGAGCGGCCGGCCCGCTTCGTAGTTTTCGGCCGAGGTGATCCGGTAGAAGCAATCTTCGGTAAAGAAATCGGGCCAGCGCTCGAGCTCGTCGCCATCGAGGCAATGCACGTAATCGGCATAGAGCTCAGCCAGCTCCAGCCGCCGCACCACCCATTCTATGTTCATCGATCTCGGTCCGTTGCGCGAAATTTAGATAGTAAGAAATTGATTGGCTCTCCGGTTTCGTCTTGGCCGGGCTTGTCCCGGTCCACACCTTCGGTCACTGGCAACAAAGGCGTGGATACGCGGGCCAAGCCCGCGCATGACGGCGTACTTGCGCCTGAGTAAGAACGATAGGCAGAAATTAAGCCGTCAGAGCTCTCCTTCACCGACCTCACAACCCCATCAGCGGGCGGTAGGCGTGCCAGAAGCTGCGCACCGAAGCTTCGGTCGTCCGGTTGGCCTCGGAGGCGTGGCCGTGACCGCCCATTTCGAGCACCGAGCACTCGCCCTCGGAGCCGTGGATCGCGCGCTGGATGAAATTGCCGACCGCGCCATCCTCCATCGACACATAGCCGGCGGGCCCCACCAGATTGGCCTGGGCCAGGCGCAGCGCCGTCATCTCGGCGTCGTCCTCCTCAAAGCCGAGATAAATCCATTGCAATTCGGTCTTGTCCGGGCCTTTTGGCAGCACCAAACGCAGGGCGATGCAGTTCTGGATTTGCTGCAGCACGAAATTCGGGAACAGCGATAGAATCTGCGTCGTGGTGTCGTCGCCGAATTCTTCGGTCATCGACAGAAAGCCGGGGTCGGCGAGCCGGAAGTTTTCGTGCATTGACGGGATGCCGGCATAAAGCTGGTCGGAGGTCGCGGCATCGACGCGCTCGGTCTTGTTGCGGGTGTAGCTCGCGTGATGCGCACCGTTCTCGGCGATGTCGACCCCGCCCTCCGAGGTCAGGCGCGAGATGCGGAAGGTCGTGAAGAACGAGTGCAGCAGGGTCGCGTGATAGGTGTCGCGCACATTCTCAAAATAGAGCTTCCAGTTGTTGTGCAGTATCTGCGAGGTGGTGCCCAGGACCTTTGGCGTGCCGTGCATGACCCGGTGAATGCGCGAGCCGATCAGATTGCCGATATAGTCGCCCAAGGGCGGCGCGTCCGGGGACAAAGTGCCAAAGACGAGATCGCCGAACCGATCGACGCGCAGCTTTTTGAGCCCGTGCTCGTCGAGGCGGAAGCTCGATGGCATCCCGCCCTTGCCGGCGATGCCGCGGCGGAAGGCGACACTGTCGAGGTTGCCTTCGAGGTCGTAGCGCCAAGCGTGATAGACGCAGGTCAGATTGTCGGCGTGGCCGCGCCGCTTCAGGCAAACGAGATTGCCGCGATGCGCGCAGCGGTTGACCATCGCGTGGATCTCGCCGTCAGGCCCGCGGGTCACGATGACCGGGGTCTCGCCGAGGAAGCTGGTCAGATAGTCGCCCGGCTGCGGCAATTCGCCGGCCAGCGTCAGAAACTGCCAAGTGGGCCCGAGAAAGATTCGGGACAATTCCTCGCGATAAATCTCAGGATCGGCAAACACCCGGTAGGGCACACGAGCGTTGCCCTCGGCGGGCCATTTGAGCGCTGACTGCTGTTCCATCATGGGACTCCGCTCCAGGATTGCAGGTCCTGCGAGATTGCCGCGCTTCGCTCGCAATGACGCTAGAGGGCATTGTCATTGCGAGGAGCGAAGCGACGAAGCAATCTCGTTACCGCGACGGTGAACCGCCCTTCGGATCGCCGCCGATTTCAGCCGCCGTAAAAGACGTTGTCTCCCAAATCCTTCATTTCGAGGATCGCGGCGTCCGGGCGGCCGGTGACCGGCTTTGGCAGATGCGCCTCGACGACCTCGCCGACGACGATGTGGTGGTCACCCTGCTCGACGATGCTGGTCACCTTGCACTCGACCGCGGCCAAGGCCGCATCGAGGATCGGCGCGCCGTTGCCGCCCTTATGGATCGCCTGTCCCGAGAGCTTGCCGTCTGCGAGCTGGGTCGGCTTGAAAAAGGTGAAGGCCACACCTTTGGCGTCCTTACCCAACATGTTGAGCGCGAAATTCTTGGTGCTCTTGACGATCGGATAGGCGCCGGAATCGGTCTTGACCCCGACCACCACCAAGGGCGGGTTGAAGGCGCTCTGCGTCACCCAGTTGACCGTCGCGGCGGCGACATTGCCCTTGCCGTCATCGGCGGTCAGCACATAGATGCCATAGGGGATCATGCGCAGCGCGGTTTTCTTGGCGTCCTGGTCCATATCCCTGCTCTCCTCGACGATCGGCCCCTTCGCAGGCGATCATAGCCGAGAACCGCCCGGCGATGAACCCGCCTCGCGCCGACGCTCGTATCAGGCTGCCTCGCCATCCTTGCCGGCCTCGGCATATTCCGGCACCCGGCAATAGACCCAGACCAGATTGGCCAGCAGCACCGCGCCGGTGACAAGAAACACCCAGCGCAGCCCGAATGCCGCGGCGACCGCGCCGCCGCTCAGCGGCCCAGGAGTTGCCGAGAAACATCGCCGAGGCGGTGATGCCGTAGACCGTGCCGCGCTGCGCCCGCGGCACCAGCCGGCCGACCAGCGCATTCGCGGTCGGCAGAATGCCGCCGATAAACATACCGACGCCAAAGCGCTCGGCGGCGAAGAGCCAGTAGCTGCCGACAAAGGCCTGCGGCAGGGTCGTCAGGGTCGCCCCCAACAGGCTGATCAGCAATACCCGGCGATAGCCGAGCACATCGCTGCGCTTGCCGAGAAATGGCGAGGCGACGACATCGGCGAGCCCGGTCACCGAAAAGGCGATGCCGCTCAAGGTCGCGAGGTCGGGCCGCATGCCGACGAGCTCCTTGACGAACAGGGTGACCACCGGCTGCACCGTGCGCACTCCAAACTGGGCCATCAGCAGCACAAAAAACAGCGGCAGCAGGCCCGGCGAGCGCATCACCGCGAGCAGGCTGGCGAGCAGCGAGCGGTCGCCGCGGATGCGCGGCGGCGCGACGAACCGCTCGTGCACGCCAAACCAGACGAGAAGGGTGGACAGCAGAACGATCGCCCCGGTGCAGTAGAACGGGCTGCGATAGCTGTGCGTCGCATCGGCGAGCGCGCCGCCGAGCAGCGGGCCGACCAGCGCGCCGACCAGCTGGCCGGTGCTGAGCCAGCCGAGCGCAAAGCCGAGCCGCTCTTCGGGCGCCTGGCTCGCGACCAATGCGATCGCCGAGCTGGAAAACCCGGCGAACACCCCCATCAGCGCGCGACAGGCGAAGAACTGCCACACATTGGCCGCGAGCCCCATCAGCGCCGCAAACACGCCGATCGCCAGGCTCGAGCGCAGCAGCATCAGCTTGCGGCCGCGCCGGTCGGCGAGCCGCCCCCACAAGGGCGAGGCAAAGGCCGCGACCAACGAAGTGACGCCGGAGAGGATGCCGGCCCACAGATCGACCGCACTCGCCGAACGCACGCCCAGCACTGGCAGAAACAGCGGCATGATCCTCAGCATCGAAAACGCCATCGTCATGACGAACTGAATGCCGACCATCGCCCAAAGGTGCGCTGCCAAGGTGCCGCGGCGGGCAGCCGGCGGCGGTCCTCGAACGGGTCGATGCGCTGTTCGGCCATGTCCCCCGCTGCTTCGCTCGGCTCGGATCGAAGCGATCTGACCGCTAGGCCCTGGGCTTTCTAGCCGAAGCGGCGGCCTTTCGGTAGCCGCGAACTGCCCAAATCTTGCGCAATAACAACCGTCAAAAAAGCCAGAGACATTGGCGCATTGCTGCCCTACACTGAGCGCAAGGCTCCGCTACAGGAGCCGTTGCGAACAGGAGCTAGGCGATGGCGGCGGCGGAGAACGTGAGGGATATCGCGTGGTGGAGGGAGCCGACCAAGGATCAGTGGTACGCGTTCGGCGCGGCGTGGATGGGCTGGACCCTCGACGCGTTCGATTTCACGATCTTCCTTTTGATCATGGTGCCGATCGCCAAGGAGTTTAACGTCCCGCTGACCGCGGTCGCGATCGTCTTTACCCTGACCCTGTGGATGCGGCTCGTCGGCGCCACCGCCTCTGGCTGGCTCGCCGACCGGATGGGGCGCAAAGCCCCGCTGATGTTGTCGATCTTCGGCTATTCGGTGTGCAACTTTATCGCCGGGTTTTCGCCGACCTTTCTGTTTTTGCTGTTCTTTCGGGCGCTGCTCGGCTTGTTCATGGGGGCGGAATGGCCAGCCGGCGCCTCGCTGGCGATGGAGACCTGGCCGATCCGCTCGCGCGGCTTGATGAGCGGCGTGCTGCAAGGGTCGTGGGGCCTCGGCTTTTTGCTGTCGAGCCTGGTCTATGGCCTCTTTTACAAATATGTCGGCTGGCGCGGCATGTTGTGGGTCGGCATCGCGCCGGCGCTCGCCCTCGTCTACATCCGCTTTTATGTCAAAGAGCCCAAGGTCTGGCTGGAAAATCGCCGGTTGCAGCGCACCCAGAAGCGTGAAGTAAAGGTGCCGCTCGTCAAGATCTTCAAGCGCGGCATGATCGGCAACACGCTGAGCGTCTGCTGGTTTCAGGCGGCGGGGTTTGTCACCTATTATTCGATCAACGCGCTGTTCGCCACGCACCTGCAGCACGATCTGCATCTGAGCCCGGCGCTGATCGCGACGCCGATCGCCTTTGCCAACATCCTGGTGTTTCTCGCCAGCTCGGGCTGGGGCTGGGTCTCGGACAAGATCGGTCGCCGGCCGGCGATGATCATCCCGGCGCTGTGCGCGATCCCGCTGGTGCCGATCTACCTGTTTTCGGGCAATTTCGCCTGGGTGGTGATCGCTTTCGTCTTGCAGGGGCTGTTTGCCGGCGGCGGCATGTACGGCCAGGTGCCGAGCTACCTGACCGAGCGCTTCCCGACCGAGATCCGCGGCACCGCGACCGGCTTTTGCTATCACGTCGGCGCCATACCGGGCGCGATGGTGCCGCCGATCCTGACCTTTTTCGCGATCAGCTGGAATTTGGGGTTTGCGATCCCGATGCTGATCGGCACGTTGTTCGGGCTGGTCAATTTCATCTTGTCGGTCGCCTTTGGCCCGGAGACCAAGGGAACCGAAATGGTGCCCGACCTGGTCGTGGCCTGACGAACCGAGCGTCGTGCAATCGAGGGCCTCTTTCGACACCGTCGGGAGAGGCCTTTTTTAGTCTCGCGCGCACCTGGAAGCTGCGCAACGGGCTGCGAGGCCCCGGCTCAACGGGGTCCGTTGAACAGGAGGAAACTGATGACGATCACTGTCGATACCGGGAAGCCCGTCGCGTGGTGGAAGGAGCCGACCAGGGAACAATGGCACGCCTGGGTCGCGGCCTGGCTCGGCTGGACCCTGGATGCATTTGATTTTACGATATTTCTGCTGATCATGGTGCCGATCGCACAGTATTTTCACGTTCCGCTGACGGCGGTAGCGATCGTCTTCACCCTGACCTTGTGGATGCGGCTCGCCGGCGCCACCGCCTCGGGCTGGATGGCCGATCGGATCGGGCGCAAATTGCCGCTGATGATTGCGATCGCCGGGTATTCGCTGTGCAATCTGGTCGCCGGAGTGGCGCCGGCCTTCTGGGTCCTGCTCGTGTTCCGCGCCGCGCTCGGCTTTTTCATGGGTGCGGAGTGGCCTGCCGGCGCGGCATTGGCGCTCGAACAATGGCCGCAGCGCTCGCGCGGGCTTATGGGCAGCGTGCTGCAAGCCTCCTGGGGCATCGGCGGGCTGCTGTCAGCGGCAGCCTACGGCCTCCTTTACACGTCGATCGGCTGGCGCGGGCTCTTGATTATCGGGGTCTTGCCGGCGCTGCTGCTCTTCTATATCTTTCCGTTTGTCAAGGAGCCTGCGGTCTGGCTCGAAAACCGCCGTATCCAGCGCGTCGAGAAGCGCGAGGTGCGCATGCCGCTGTTCAGCATCTTCAAGCGGCGCATGCTCGGCAACACGCTGACCGCCTGCTGGTGGATGGCAAGCGGGTTTATCACCGGCTATTCGGTCGGCGGCTTGTTCCCGACCTATCTGCAAAAGGGTCTGCATCTGAGCCCGGGGCTCGTTTCGCTGCCGATCATGCTGCAAAGCGTGCTGTTTTTTGTGAGCGGCTTTGTCTGGGGTTGGGTGGCGGACCGTATGGGCCGGCGCTGGGCGCTGATCCTGCCCGCCATCTTCGGGATCCTGTGCGCCCCGCTCTACCTGATGACCACCAGCTACACGATGATCTTGATATTCTTCACCATTCAAGGCCTGTTTGCCGGCGGCGGCATGTATGCCCAGAACCCGACCTATCTCGCCGAACGCTTCCCGACCGAGGTGCGGGCGACGGCGAGCGGGTTCTGCTATCATCAGGGGGCGATCTTTGGTGGCGTGACATTGCCGATCCTGACCTATCTCGCCGCCACCTGGCACACCGGGTTTGCCACCCCGATGCTGATCGGCACCGTGTTCGGCGCTATCATGTTTATCGTGGCGCTGCTGTTCAGTCCCGAGACCCGCGGCAGGCAGCTCTCGGCCGAGGTCGTGCTGGCCTAAGCAGCCCAGCGCGGCCCCGAACCGCCGCGCCGCACGGGCCTAATGGCTCGGCTCGGCCGGCTCGCCGCGCCGCGTCAACTGCCCGCGCAACCGCCGGTGCGTGGTCGAATCCTCGCCGGCGCGGCGCTGCCGCTCGACATTGCGGCCTGCGCGGCGGCCTGATCGAGAATGTAGTCGGTCGACTGGATCAGCCCGGCCGTTTCAAGCTCGCGCAGAAAATCGCCGGTGCTGATGACGCCGACGCGCTCGTCGACGATCGCGCGACGCTTTCCTATGTCGGTGTCCTCAAATAGCAAGAGCGCTTCGCCAGCAGGATCGGCGCGCAAAAAACGGTCGAGGACTTCGATGGCTGCCTGTTCGCCAAGCCCGCGGATAGTGCGGCCCTCTTCAAGCCGGCGCTGCTGGTCGATGCCGGTGTCGGTCGGGACGATCTGCACCGCGCCAAGGTGAGCGTTGATCCATTCGACGATCTGCCCGGCTCCGGGCGCGCCATGAACCCGGGTCGCCTCGATATACACCGCATCGGGGATGCGCACCGGCAAGCCGGGGCGCAACAGCACGTCAAGCGAGCCCGCCAGCACCAGCGTAAACAGCGGCGAGGTATCGGTGACAATAAGGCTGTAAGGCTTATTATTCACTTGCTCGCCCGCAATGCTTCACGGATGACGGCGAGACCGCGCCGCCGGGCCTCGACATTCGGGCCGCGCATCGGCGCGACCGGCGGCCGGAGACCCAGTTCGCCGAGCGCGCCAAGAACCTGGATGTAATCGTCGAACCCGCGTTCGCGCAGCGCGCGCCAGGTAATCTCTCCGGCGGCGTACTGGCGGATGAGCTTTTCCCGGTCGTTCTCGGCCATCGCCGTCCCCATCAAGCTCGTGTCGTTTATCTCAATCCCGGTCGCAACGCGAGAGGCCGCAAGCTCTGCAGACCGACGGTCCATGTTCGTCAGCTCCGCCGTGCATCTACATCCGCGTTTCACAAATCGGAGGATCATATCGGGGGCTCGTGCGGCGTCGGCGAGAGTTGTAGGCTGTTGCCCCCGCAAGCGGAGCCGATGACAGGGGCCATGAGCGAGCAACAGCGTGCTGCGTCGGACGAGCCGTTCCGGCTCGAAGAGGCGACGATCGACGAATTGCACCGGGCGATCAGGGCGGGACGGACGACTGTTGTCTCAATCGTCGAGCACTATATCGCTCGCGCCCGCGCCTATAACGGCGTCGCCAGCGCGCTGGTGACCAGGGACGGTGCGCCGGTCGCCGCGGCGGCGGGCGCGGTGCGGGCGATGGCGCCGCTGCGCTTCCCGGCCGCTACTGTCGCAGCTTCAACAATTCTGCCCGATCTCGACCGGTACGCCGGCCCGCCGCTCGAATGGGGCCGCATGGAGCCAACCGCCTCCGACCCCTCGGTGCAGCAGCAATACGGGATGATCGCCGGCATTCCCGGCGGCAACCAGCTGAACGCCCTCGCCACCCTGAACATCCGCGGCGAACGCTCGGTCACCTGCCGCGGCGAGTTCGACCGGCATCCTTCCGAGGGTCCGCTGCCGCCCGCAGCACCGCCGGTCTGCGAGCACTTCCGCCGCCTCCCCGACGCGCTCGAACAGGCCGCCGAGCTCGACCGCGCCTATGGCCAGAACCCGCCGCTCGATCGGATGCCGATGTACGCCGTCGTGTTCTCTTTCAAGGACCCGTTCGACACCAAGGACATGCGCACGACGGCGGGCGGCGACGCGGCCTACGACATCGATTTCCCGGCGCGCGACCATGTCTTGGTCGAGCAATTGCGCAGCAAGGGGGCGATCATCTTCGCCAAGGCGGTCAACACCGAATATAACGGCCGCGCCGGCGACCCCGGCGGCCGCCATCGGCCGGAACAGGTGTTGCCCTCGACGCTCGGCTATCAGCGTTCGAGCTGGGCCGGCAACCCGGCCAACCCCTACGACACGACGCGCGCCGCCTCGCTCGGCTCATCCTCGGGGTCGGGCGTGTCGGTCAGCGCCAATCTGGTGATGGCCAGCCTCGGCGAGGAAACCCGCGCCTCGACCCGCGGCCCGGCCAATCACAACGCCGTGGCGCTGATCCTGCCGCACAAGGCGATGCTCGGCTTCAATGGCGGGGCGATCGGCGCCGACATCTATTGCGACAGGAGCGGCATTCTCTGCCGCACCATCGCCGATTGCGCCAAAGTATTGGATGCGCTGAAGGACCCCGACCAACGGCTTTTACGATCCGCGCGACCCTTACACGACGGTGCCGCGCTCCTCGGTGCTGGCGACCGGCTATGCGAGCCATGCCGCGATGACCGGGGCTCCGGGCTCGCTCAAGGGCATGCGCATCGGGATCATCCGCGAATCGATGCTGATGCCGCCCGGAGCCAAGGCCCCCGCACCCATCGCCACCGCCGCGGCGGCCGAGATCAATAGCAGTGCTGGGCGAGCGGCTCGGCGCGGCGCTGGTCGAATCGTCCGATCCGCTGTGGCAGCCCGACCCTGACCTCGAGCAGATGAACCCGGATTTCCGCCGGGCACTGGCGCGGCTGGTCCCGGTATTCATGCCCGATCTGATGTTCCGGCTCGGGCCCGACGGCCAGCCGCTGTTCAAGGAATTCGCGGCGGCAATCCGCCCGGCCGAGTTCCTGCCCGGCAAGATTTTCGGCAGCGGCGGGATGGCGCCGATCGACTACCTGGTCGAATTGGCCGAGGGCCGGGTCGCACCGCCGGCAAACCTCGACATCGCCACGATCCAGCAACAGGAATTGGCGATGTCGTTCCGCTTTCACGTCAACCAGTATCTGTCGCGGCGAGCGGCGGATTGGCGGGAGCGCGGCTTTCCCGAGACGCTCGCCGACTTTGCGGCGCTCAATGCGCGCTCCAAGTTCTGGGGCGACGATGGCCGCGCTGCCTTCCGGAATTGGGAGGAGGTCACTGATCCGCGCAACCCATTGGGCGGCCGCCAGGGGGTCGACGAGCGGATCATGCTGCGCGAATTGCTGCGCCGCGTCGACATGATGGTGATCCTCGAAAACCGCCTCGACGCGCTGGTGCGCCTGCACACGCCGTTGCCGCCGGCCAAGATCGGCGGCGCCCCCGAACCGGGGTTGTCGCAGAACCTGCGCCTCGAATCATTTTACGGACCAAACGCCGGTCTGACCGAAATGCTGATCCCGGCCGGCTATGTCACGACGGTCTACGATCCGGTTTTCGCCCTCAGCGCCGACCGCACCCGCTACGTGCCGGTCGCGTCCGACACCCCGACCACGATCCCTCCACCCGGCCTGCCGTTCTCGCTGGTGTTTCGCGCCGAGCCGGGCAAGGAAGACATTGTGCTGCGGATCGCCTCTGCCTATGAGGCCGCCTCGAAGCGCCGCATCCCGCCGCCCGCTTTCGGCCCGCTCGCATGAGCGACCAGAATCATCGTCACAGGTAAAAGGAGAAGATCGATGGCGCTGACATTGGACGAAGCCAACCGGGTCATTCGTGGCGCGCTCGCCAAGGCGCAAGAGCTTGGCATCAAGATCAGCGCCTCGGTGTGCGATGCCGGCGGTCATCCGATTGCGTTTCAGCGCATGGACCACGCGATCTGGGCCAGCACCTATGGCAGCCAGGGCAAGGCCGTCGCCTCGGCCGCCTTTGGCCGGCCCAGCGGCGAGATGGCCGCGCGCGCCGACCAGCCGACCCCGCGCGGGATCGCCGCGACGGCGGGCGGCCGCATGATCATGGGCCAGGGTGCGGTTCCGATCCTCAGAAACGGCATCGTCGAGGGCGCCTGCGGCGTCGGCGGCGGCACCTCGCAGCAGGATGAAGACTGCGCCCGCGCCGGTGTTGCGCAATTGTAGTCGCGGGTCGCCGAGCCTCCCTGCAACAGATCAGCGGGCCGCGCGCAGCGGGTGGGCGTGGTCGAGCGGGCCATGGCCGCGGCCGAGGCCCGGGGCGGTGGCGATCGCCCGCTGCACATAATCGCGCGCGCGCTCGACCGCGGCCTCGATCGCGAGGCCCTGAGCGAGACCCGCGGCGATCGCCGAGGCGAGGGTGCAGCCGGTGCCGTGGGTGTGGCGGGTGGCGAGCCGCGGGCTTTCCCACACTCTGGCGCCGGCTTCGGTCACCAGCACGTCCGACACCACATCGCCGGCGAGATGCCCGCCCTTGACCAGCACCGCGCGGCAGCCGAGCGCCAGCAGGCTCTCGCCGGCCGCGCGCATCGCCGCGACATCGCCGATCGTCCGCCCGGTGAGAATCTCGGCCTCGGGCAGATTAGGGGTGAGCACCGTGGCGCGGCCGATCAACAGCCGCTTTAGCGCGTCGATCGCGTCGGGCTCGATCAGCCGGGCGCCGCCCTTGGCCGCCATGACCGGGTCGACGATCAGCGGCAGGCCGCCGGCCCGTTCCGCCAAGACCGCGGCCAGGGTTTCGATCACCGCCCGATCGTGCAGCATGCCGGTCTTGATCGCATCGGCGCCGATGTCGTCGAGCACTACTTCGATCTGCCGGCGGATGAATTCCGGCGGGACCGGCAGGACGCCAAAGACCCCCTCGGTGTTCTGCGCGGTCAGCGCGGTGATTGCCGTCGCGGCATAGCCCTCGAGCATCGTCACGGTCTTGATGTCGGCCTGGATGCCGGCGCCGCCGCCGGAATCGGAGCCGGCGACGATCAGAACCCGCCCGCGCACGGTTTCCCCGCCTGCACTATTCCGCGGCCTGCGCCAGGCCCTGATGCGGCTCGGTCGATAGCGGCGTGTCGTCGAGCGCGGCCAGGCGGATCGCAGCGCAGATCTCCTCGACCGCTTGCGCGACCAATTCCTCGTCCTCGCCCTCGGCCATCACCCGGATCAAGGGCTCGGTCCCCGATCGCCGGATCACCAGACGCCCGGTGCTGCCGAGCCTCGCCTTGCCGCCGGCGATCGCCTCCTTTACCGCGGGTCGGTCGAGCGGCATGATTTGACCGTGTCGCACACTGCCCGAGCGCTGCGGCACCGGGGTAAATAGCCGGCACACCTCACTCGCCGGCCGCCCGGTCTCGACAATCGAGGCGAGCACCTGGAGTGCAGCGATCAGGCCATCGCCGGTGGTCGCGTAATCGGCAAGGATGATGTGCCCCGACTGCTCGCCGCCGAGATTGCAGCCAAGCCCGCGCATCTTTTCGACAACGTAGCGATCGCCGACCGGAGCGCGGTGCAGGCCGATGCTCTGGCCGGCGAGAAACCGTTCGAGGCCGAGGTTGGACATTACCGTCGCCACCAGCGCGCCGCCCTGAAGCCGCCCGCTGCGCGCTAGCCCGGTCGCGATCAGGGCCATCAGCTGGTCGCCATCGAGCAGGACCCCATGCTCGTCGGCGACGATCAGCCGATCGGCGTCGCCGTCGAGCGCGATCCCGATATCGGCGCGCCGGGCCAGCACCTCGCGCCGCATCTGCTCCGGGGCCAGCGCCCCGCATTCGCGGTTGATGTTGAGCCCATCCGGCGCTACCCCGAGCGAGAACACCTCGGCGCCCAGCTCCCAGAACACGGTCGGGGCCACCTTGTAGGCGGCGCCGTGGGCGCAATCGACGACGATGCGCAGCCCGTCGAGCCGCCGCCCACGCGGAAAGCTTTGCTTGACGAACTCGATGTAGCGGCCGCCGGCGTCGTCGAGCCGCTTGACCCGGCCGAGCTCGGACGGGACCGCCCGACGGCCCGGGCCTTTGGCGAGGCAGGCTTCGATCTTTGTCTCGAGCTCGTCGGAGAGCTTGTAGCCGTCGCGGCCAAACAGCTTGATGCCGTTGTCGCCATATGGGTTATGCGAGGCCGACAGCACGACACCGATATCGGCGCGCAAGCTGCGGGTCAGCATCGCGATCGCCGGGGTCGGCAACGGCCCGACCAGCACGACATCCATGCCCATCGTGACAAAGCCGGCGGTCAACGCCGGTTCGAGCATGTAACCGGAAAGCCTGGTGTCCTTGCCGATCACGACCAGGTGCTTGTGCGCGCCGTTTTTGAAGCATTCGCCGACGGCCATTGCCACTTTCAGCGCCGTTTCCGGCGTCATTGGCTCGATATTGGCAGTCCCGCGGATCCCATCGGTGCCGAAGAGCTTCCGCGTCATGGACCCCCCTGAGCCTAGAAGTGTCGCTGCGACAATGCACTTCGCGGCAAACCGCTCTCGGAGTCAAACAACATTTTCGCGAATGCGACGTTTCGCGCAGCTGGCGTTTCCCGCTGTGCGGGAAGCGCCAAGCACCGCGAACGAGTGACTAAGGTCGAAGGAGGCGATCAGCCGCCGGGTTGCGGTTCGGGCTCGAGCCCGGCCGGGCGACCCGTCGGCGGCACTGAGCTGCGCCGGCCCGGCCGCGTGTCGTCGGTCTGCGGCGGTGGTGCTACGTCGCGCACGATGCGCTCGCCTTTGATGATATGCCGGATCTCGTCGGCTGAGAGCGTCTCGTATTCAAGGAGCCCTTTGGCCAGCGCGTGCAATTCGTCGAGCCGCGTGGTCAGGATCTCCCGCGCCGTCTGCTCGCCCTCGTCGACCATGCGGCGGATCTCCTCGTCGATGACCTTGGCCGTCGCGTCGGAGACGTTCTTGCGCTGGGTCACCGAATGGCCGAGGAAGACCTCCTCCTCGTTGTCGCTGTAGCGCAGTGGCCCGAGTTTTTCGCTAAAGCCGAATTCGGTGACCATGCGCCGCGCCAGATAGGTCGCCCGGCGGATGTCGTCGGCAGCACCGGTCGTCACTTTATCGCTGCCAAAGATCAGCTCCTCGGCGACCCGGCCGCCAAACAGGCTCGCCACCATCGCCTTGATCTCGAGCTTCGACTGACTGTACTTGTCGCGCTCCGGCAGGATACATGGTAATGCCGAGCGCGCGGCCGCGCGGGATGATCGTGACCTTGTGCAACGGCTCATGCCCCTCGGCATAGAGCATGCACAGCGCGTGCCCGGCTTCGTGGTATGCGGTCAGTTTTTTCTCGTCCTCGGTCATCACCATCGAGCGCCGCTCGGCGCCCATCATGACTTTGTCCTTGGCCTGCTCGAACTCGTACATGCCGACCGAGCGCTTGCCGCGGCGCGCCGCCATCAGCGCCGCCTCGTTGACCAGGTTGGCCAAATCGGCGCCGGAAAAGCCGGGAGTGCCGCGGGCGATGATCTTGGCATCGACGTCGGTCGCGAGCGGCACCTTGCGCATGTGAACCTTCAGGATCTTCTCGCGCCCGACCACGTCCGGGTTCGGCACCACCACCTGGCGATCGAAACGGCCGGGCCGCAACAGGGCCGGATCGAGCACGTCCGGCCGGTTGGTCGCGGCGATCAGGATCACCCCTTCATTGGCCTCGAACCCGTCCATCTCGACCAAGAGCTGGTTGAGCGTCTGCTCGCGCTCGTCGTTGCCGCCGCCGAGCCCGGCGCCGCGGTGCCGTCCGACGGCATCGATTTCGTCGATAAAGATGATGCAGGGCGCGTTTTTCTTGCCCTGCTCGAACATGTCGCGCACCCGGCTGGCGCCGACGCCGACAAACATCTCGACAAAATCGGACCCGGAAATCGTGAAAAACGGCACATTGGCCTCGCCGGCGATCGCCCGCGCAAGCAATGTCTTGCCGGTGCCGGGTGGGCCGACCAGCAGCACGCCCTTGGGGATTTTGCCGCCAAGGCGCTGAAATTTCTGCGGGTCCTTCAGGTACTCGACAATCTCCTCGAGCTCCTGCTTGGCCTCGTCGATCCCGGCCACATCCTCAAAGGTGATGCGCCCGACCTTTTCGGTCAAAAGCCGCGCCCGGCTCTTGCCAAACCCCATCGCCCTGCCGCCGCCGCCCTGCATCTGGCGCATGAAGAAAATCCACACGCCGATCAACAGCAACATCGGGAACCACGAGATCAGCACGCCAAACAGCGAGGGCACATTATCATCAACCGGGGCGGCCGAGATGCGCACGCCCTTTTTCGTCAATGTGCCGACCAAATTCGGGTCGTTCGGAGCATAAGTCGAAAATGCCCGGCTGTCGGTAAAGTGACCGTTGATTGTGTTGCCCTGGATCGTGACGTCCGACACCTGGCCGCGGTTAACGTCGTTTAGAAAGTCGGAAAAGGCGAGGGTCGACTGCGGCCCGCGATTGGACGAGGTCTGGAACAGATTGAACAGTGCGACGAGAAGCAGCCCGATTACGATCCACAGGGCGAGATTCTTGCCGAAATTATTCACGGTCAACGCCTTTCCATGCCGAGCCGGGCATTCCGCGCCAAACCGGCCTACCTTGCCAGCCTACGCCGATCGCGCTCGGCCCGCGACCTTTTTTGCCCAACTAGACATAAGATGCGCGCCGCCTTAAGCAACAGCAAAGCCAGCGTCGGACAGCGATTTGAGGGGTCGAAAAACGAGCTTTGGCAGCACGGCCACTCCTTCGCGTCGATATCCTAAATGGGGAACGGCGGCGATGCCGTCCTCGTCCCGCAGCGCCGGTAAAATCGGTCGGACGAGGGGCGGCAGCCCGGCGTGGCGCAGCCCCGGCGCCCGCAGCGCCAGTTCGGCGACCCCGTCGCGGCCGAGATAACCGAGAGTGAATGAGCCGGCAACGCCGGGCGGTGCGACCAGCGCGAATCGCCGGTCCCAGACAAGGCTCGCGCCGGTCGCGACCCGGACCGGGGCGGCAGCGGCGGCCAATTCGCGCAGCACCAGGACCCGGCCGCGCCAGCCGACAAACCGGCAGCCGCCCAGGGTGCGGCCGCCAGCGGCATCGCCGGCCAGCACCCGCACCAGGCGGGCAACCTGTCGTCGCCGCGGCGGGTAGAGGCGCCCGCCAAGGGTGGCCACGACGGCCGAGATCGCCCGTTCGGCGAGGCCGGGCGCCGCCGCCAACAGCAGCGACAGATCGAGCGAGGCGAAGCCGGCGGGGTGCAGGGCCACGGCCCGCGCCGAGAGCGCCTCGCCCTCGCGCTCGCGTGCCGCCCGCGCCCGGCCCAGCCGGCCCACCCGATCAAGCAGCTGGTCGAGATCGGCAACGGGCGCCGCGGCGTGGCGCAGCCGAGCACGTGCGAAGGCCGGGTCGCGGTTGCTCGGATCGGCGATGAAAGGCTGGCGCTCGGCCGCGAGGGTCGCGATCAGCCGTGCTTTGCCGATGCCGAGCAGCGGGCGCAGGATGCGACAACTGTCGAGCTCGCGAACAGCCGGCATCCCGGCGAGACCGTCGGCGCCGCTGCCCGCCGCGCCTCGGATCAGATGGGTCTCGGCCTGATCCTCACGATGGTGCGCGGTCAACAAATGCAGATAGCCGTGACAGCGGCACCAGCCGGCCAGCAATCGATACCGCGCCTCGCGGGCGGCTTCCTGAAGCCCGCTCGCCGGCCGCTCCCCGTGCCAGACCAGAATTTGGTGACGGATTCGCCGGGCCGACAACCAGCCGCCAAGCCGGCAGAGCTCGGCGCCGCTTTCCGGGCGCAGCCGGTGATCGACGCTCAGCGCACGGATTTCCCCGCCCCGCTCCCGCGCCCAGCGGTCGGCGAGGATGGCCAGCGCCAGGCTGTCCGGGCCGCCCGAAACGGCGACGGCGAGGAGGGGCGCGGTTTCGAACCCGGCCAGCCGATCGAGCGCTTCGCCCAGCTCGGCAACCGTCAGCGGAGGCGCTGGAAGCGCCGGCATCAACACCCGAGCCGCTTTTTCTCCTGCGTCGCCCGAGTTTTGACGGCGCTGCCCGGATGCGGGAAATCGTGGTCGAGCTGCATCAGCGCGATGCAGGCGTTGTGCTTCTGGTTGGCGTGGGCCAGCGACATCCCAAGCTGTAAGAGGCCATCGGCCGCTTTCGGCCCCCTGGGATAGCGTTTGTAGCCGTCGGCAAAGGCCGCCGCCGCCTCGGTGTATTTGCCGCGCGCATAAAAGCTCTCGCCGAGCCAATACTGGGCATTGCCGGCCAGCGGGTCCTTCGGGTGCTGATCGATAAAGCTGCGCAGCGCGTCTTCGGCGGCCGGATAGTCCGCGCGGCGCAGCAGGCCGAAGGCGGCATTGTACTGCGCCGAGGTCGAGCCGGATGGCAAGGCGTCGCGGCCGGGTGGCCGCAAGCTGCCGCCGCTCGCGGCGCTCGCCGTCTGCGACGCAGGTTCGGTCGAGCCCCGGTAGGACCGGTAGGGCGCAGATTCGGCCGGGCCCATCGGTGGAGTGCCCGGAGGCGTCAAGGTGCCGTAGCTCGCCGACTGGTCGGGCGGGGTCGGAGGCTCGGGTGGTCGGGGGCGGCGATAAGCGGCGGACGCCGCAGCGTCGGGCGCCGATTGGGGCTCGCTCGCCGCCGTCGCCGGCACATTGGACGCATGCCGCGGCGGGGGCGGGGCTGCCACCGGCTCTTGTCCTTGCCCCTGCCCTAGCCGCACATCGATGTCGCTGTTGATCTGCTCGAGACGCTGGCGCAATTGCTCGACCTCGTTGGTCTCGTTTTCGACCCGGCCGGTCAAGTCGCGCATCTGCTGCTCGAGCCGGTCCATCCGCACCTGAGTGCCCACCGCGGCGTCGCTGCCCCCGCCGGCGGCCGGCGCCTCGCCATCGGGGCCACGATAGACCTGCCGCTGCAGCATGCTCAGATCCCGCTCCAAGCGATCGAGCCGCTCCTGCGTCGTGGCGTCTTGCGCCAGCGCCGCCGGAGCCGCGGCGATCGACAGCAGCACCAGCAGGAACAGCGGACGAGCCTGCAGCAGGATCGGGCGCCGGGTCATCGGCAGAGTTTCATGGAATGCGTGCGGCAGCCTGAGGGAAGCTCGACGCGGGCGCAGGGGCGCGGACCATCGGAACACATCGGGTAGTAGAATCTGTTTAGGGCAAAAAAAGGGCGTCCTGTGTATCCCGCGCCGCCCAGCCGCCAATCGGCCGAAGCCCTTGACGGGCATGACGTTGCACCACCCCGCCTCGCGGCGGTCGCCGGGCGTCGCGGCCGGCCGCGAACGCCAAAGCGCGCGCGACCAGCCGCAACCAGCCCGGCCCTCACCGCTCGGCGATCACGGCCCGGCGATCAGGTCGGCTCACAGCCTTCTCAATTGACCGTGGTGATGGCGACGCGGTTCTGAGCCCATGCCTCTTCGTTCGAGCCCGGCACGATCGGCCGTTCCTTGCCATAGCTGATCGTCGAGATGCGCGAGGCTGGGATGCCCGCGGCGACCAGCACATTCTTGACCGCGTCGGCGCGCCGCTCGCCGAGCGCCAAATTGTATTCGCGGGTGCCGCGCTCGTCGCAATGGCCTTCGATCGTGACCGAGACGTTTGGATAACGGCGTAGCCAATCTGCCTGGTGCTCCAGGGTCTGCTGCCCCTCTTGGCTGATATCCGACTGGTTGAATGCGAAGAACACGCGATCGCCCGCGGTCTGCGCCAGATCCTGCTGCGATCCCGGCACCGCCGCCCCCGGGGCGATGCCGGTGGGCGGCCCGCCCGGGCCACCGGGTCCGCCCGGGCCACCGGGAGCCGGCGGCGGCGTGGTGCTGCAGGCCGCGAGCAGCAACAATGCGCCCAACAAGCCCCCGGCCAGGCCAAAGATTTTGATATGCATGCTGTTTAGACCCCCCTCGGAATGGCGTGCACGATATCGTCGAAAACCTTCAACGCAGCAAGGGCGACCATGCCGGATCGGAGGCAGCGCCCGGTGTCGGCACGTCGCGCCGGTTGTACCCGGTCAAGTCGATGGTCTCCAGATGCGGCGCGCCGCCATAGCCGCGCGAATCGGACGGCCCCTGGCTGAAATACATCAGCACCCGGCCATTGGGCGCCCAGGTCGGCCCCTCGACCAGAAAGCCCTGCGCCAGCTCGCGCTCGCCCGAGCCGTCCGGATGCATCACCCCGATCGAGAACGACCCGGAGCCGATCTTGGTGAAGGCGATCAGGTCGCCGCGCGGCGACCACACCGGCGTGCCGTACCGCCCGGAGCCAAAGCTGATCCGCCGGACGTTGCTGCCGTCGGCGTTCATCACATAGAGCTGCTGCGAGCCGCCGCGGTCGGAGTTGAAGACGATCTGGCTGCCGTCGGGCGAATAGCAGGGCGAGGTGTCGATCGCGTTGCTGGTGGTCAGCCGCGTCGCACTGTGGGTGCGCAAATCGAAGACATAGATGTTGCTGGCGCCGTTGACCGCGCGGCTCAGGATCACCCGGTTGCCGTCGGGCGAAAACCGCGGCGCAAAGCTCATGCCGGGGAAATCGCCGACCACCTCCTGCTGCCCGGTGTCGATGTTGAAGAGATAGACGCGCGGCGTCTTGCCGGCGAACGACAGATAGGTGATCTCCTGCGCCGTCGGCGAAAAGCGCGGGGTCAGCACCAGCGCCCGCCCATCGGTCAGGTAGCGGTTGTTGGCGCCGTCCTGGTCCATGATCGCCAGCCGCTTGATCCGGCGTCTGAGCCGGCCCCGATTCGGCGACATAGACGATGCGGGTGTCGAAATAGCCCTCCTCGCCGGTGATCCGCTTATAGATTTCGTCGGCGATGATGTGGGCGATCCGGCGCCAGTTCTGCTGGGTCGTCGTATAGCTGAAGCCGGTCAGCTGCTGTCCGGCATCGACGTCCCACAGCCGGAACTGGACCCCGAGCCGGCCGTCGCCCTGGGTCTGGACCGAGCCGGTCACCAGCGCCTGGGCATTGATCTGGCGCCAGTCGGCGAATTGCGGCGCGGCACCGTTGGTCGCCGACACATTCTCGATAAAGCTGCGCGGATCGAGCGGCCGGAACAGCCCGGAGCGTTCGAGATCGGCGGAAATGACACCGGCGATGTCATGCCCGACCTGGGCTTCGTTGGCGCTGCCGCCGGCAAAGGCGGGGATCGCGATCGGCATCGGCTGGCTTTGGCCGCTGGTGATGTCGATCCGCAGGGCGGCCCGCGCCGCAGCACCGACCCATAAGAGGCTCGCCAGCACAGCGGCGACCGCGCCGAAAGCAACAAGGCGCCTTTTGCTCATAACAAATCCTTTGGGCTGAAATCGACGACCATGTCTTTCCAGAGCTCGTATTTGTCGGGCGGCAGCCGCAGCGGCCGGCATTGCGGGTTGAAAAACGCTCGCCTCGCGCTTTCGGCGGCGGCCCGGAAGAACGGGTCGCCGAGCCGCCCCTGATCGACGATCGTCGCCCGCTGCACCATGCCCTCGGGATCAACCGCGACCCGGATTTCGACGACCAGATCCTTAGCGTCGCGGGCGCCGGCGGGAATGTTCCAGCAGCGTGAGATCTGCTCGCGGATCATGTCGATCTCGCTCGCGCTGAGCTGGCTGCCGAGCGGCGCCTGCGGCTGCGAGGAGGCTGCACCCGAGGCCGCCTGCGCGTCTTGCGTCAGCGCGTCGGGCGACGGCGGCGTATCCTTCGCCGCAAGATTTCGCAGCAGCGCGTTGAACTGGCCGGGATTGTACTTGTTGGCTTCGGCCCGCGCCTCTTCGCGTGCCATCTGCCGCGGCGGGGTGGGTTTCGGCTGCGGCGTGTCCATCTTTTCAACCGGTTTTGCCGGCGGTGGCGGCGGGGCGGGCTTTAGCGCCGGAACCGGCGGCGGAGGCGGCGGCGGCGCCGGTTTTGCTTGCGGGGCTGGCGGCGGCTCGGGCGGTGTCGGCGGCGCCGGCTTAGCCTGCGGCGGCGCCGGCGGTTGCGGGGGCGCCGGCGGTGCCGCCGCGGCCGAGGGCGGCGGCGCGGGTTTGGGCGGAGCCACCGGCGGCTTCGGCTTTGCTGCGGGTGGCCCCGGCACCGGCACGTCGGGCTTGGCGTCGCGCTGCGGCCGCTCGGGGTTGGGATGCGTCGCGCGCGTTTCCGGCCCGATCGTCACCAGCTGAACCGCGATCGGCATCTGCTGTGGCACCGGCGGATGAAACAAGCTCGGCAGACCCAAGATGAAAATGCCGCCGAGCAGCAGATGCAGCGCCGCCGACAGGGCGAGCCCGCGCCGACCCACGCCGTCGGGCATCGGCTCGGGCACCGAGGGGTCCGGCCGGGAGATCGGGTCGGCGACGGCAAGGCTCATCGTTGGGCGCCCGAGCTCGCGTCCTCAGGGCTTTGCCGAGCCCGCCGAGTGCTCGGCCGTAGCCGTGCCGGCGGCTTGCGTGGCCGGCGCTACGGTCGGCGGCCCCCCGGTCGGAGCTTGGGCGATCAGCGACACCTTTTGAAAGCCGGCGGCGCTGATCAGGCTCATGACCTCAAGCACGCGGCCATAATCGATCGATTTGTCGGCCTTGACATAGACCAGCGCATCGGGATTGGCCCCGGTGATCGCCTGCAGGCGCGGCACCAGGGTCGCAGTCGGCACCTCGGTGTCCTGGATGAAGATCTTGCCGGCATTGTTGACGGTGATGACCAGCGGCTCCTTTGGCTGGTTGATCGGCGGCGCCTGGGTCTGCGGCAGATCGACCGGCACGCCGACCGTCAACAGCGGGGCTGCGACCATGAAGACGACCAGCAGCACCAGCATGACGTCGACCAGCGGGGTCACGTTGATCTCGGCCATCGGCCGATAGCGCCCGCCGCGGGCGCGCCCGTTGCCGGCAAGGCGATTGCCGCCCAGACTGGATGCCGCCACGGCTCAGGGCCTCTCGTCGAGCTGGCGCGACAGGATCGCGCTGAATTCCGAGGAAAAGGCTTCGAGTCGGCCGGCGTAACGGCCGAAATCGGTGGCGAGCTTGTTGTAGGCGACCACCGCGGGGATCGCGGCGACCAGCCCGAGCGCCGTGGCGAACAGCGACTCGGCGATGCCCGGGGCGACTACCGCGAGGCTGGTGTTCTTGGCGGCGGCAATCGACTGAAAGCTGTCCATGATCCCCCAGACGGTGCCGAACAGCCCGACAAAGGGTGCGGTGGCGCCGACCGTGGCCAGAAACGCCATAAACCGCTCGACCCGCTCCATCTCGCGGCCGACGGTCACATTCATGACCCGCTCGATGCGCTGCTGCAGGCTCGCCCGCATGATCGCGGTGTTAAGCAGGCCCTTGGCGGCGCTGCGCCGCCACTCGCGCATCGCCGAGGAAAACACCGCGGTCATCGGGTCGGGCGGGCGCTGGCCGACGCGCTCGTAGAGATCGTCGAGCGAGCCCCCCGACCAAAAGCTCTCCTCGAAGCTGGTCGCGGCGTGACGCAGCCGGCGCAGCCGGACCACCTTGTCGAAGATGACCGCCCACGACCAGAACGAGGCCAGCAACAGGAGCAGCATGACGAATTTGACAATGGAGTCCGATTGCAAAAACAGGGCGATGATCGACAGGTCGTGGGGCACCGCGCCGGCGAGCGGCAGAGGGTCAACGGCAGAAGCGGGCATTCTTTGAACCTTTTATGGCGTCTTTTGGATGATTGTCGGCCAGGGCGTGGACATCGCGCTCAGCATCGCGTCGGCAGCGGCGTCATGGCGCTTCCTCGGCCTCGCCGGCGAGCGGCAGGCGCGCCAACAGGTCGAGCTGGGCCGAGAGCGGCGCCGGCAGCGGCAGGTCGAGATGGCGAAAGGCTAGCCCGGTCAACAGGCGTCCGCGCGGCGTGCGCTGGACAAAACCTTCCTGGATCAGGAACGGCTCGACCACCTCCTCGACAACGTCGCGCTCGTCGCCAAGTGCCGCTGCCATGGTCTCGACCCCGACCGGGCCGCCGCCATAGTTCAGCGCGACGCACCGCAGGTAGCGCCGGTCCATTGCATCGAGCCCACGCCCATCGACCTCGAGGCGCAACAGCGCCGCATCGGCAGCGGCCGCATCGACCGTTGCCAGTCCCTCGACTGCGGCGAAATCGCGAATCCGGCGCAGGAGCCGCATCGCCACCCGCGGGGTGCCGCGGGCGCGCCGGGCAATCTCCGCCGCACCTTCGGGCCGCAAATCGAAGGCGAGGACGCGGGCGCCGCGCCCAAGGATCAGCGCCAGCTCGGCCGGCTCGTAGAACAGCAGCCGCAGCGGAATGCCAAAACGCTCGCGCAGCGGCCGAGTAATCAACCCCGAGCGGGTGGTCGCGCCGACCAAGGTAAAGGGCGGCAGGTCGATACGGATCGAGCGCGCGCCCGGACCCTCGCCGATGATCAGGTCGAGCTGAAAATCCTCCATCGCCGGATAGAGGATTTCCTCGACCGATGGGGCGAGGCGGTGAATCTCGTCGATGAACAGCACGTCGCGCGGCTGCAGGTTGGTCAGGATAGCGGCAAGATCGCCGGCACGCTGGATCACCGGGCCCGAAGTCGCGCGAAACCCGACCCCCATCTCGCGCGCGACGATCTGCGCCAAGGTGGTCTTGCCGAGCCCGGGCGGGCCAAAGAACAGGACATGGTCGAGGGCTTCGCCGCGCGCCCTGGCGGCGGCGATAAAGATGCCCAGATTGTCGCGCAATTGCTGCTGACCGACAAAGTCGGCGAGGCTAAGCGGGCGCAACGACGCCTCCGCGGCGTCGGCTTCGACCGCCGCCGGGTCGATGATTCGGGGAGCGGCTTCGCTCACCGCGGCGCTCCCGGCTGCGCCGCTTGGGCCAATTCCTGCAGGCCGGCGCGGATCAGCGCATCAGTCGCGGCGGCGCGGCCGAGCCGCTGGGTCGCGGCCGCGACCGCGCCAAACGCCTCGACCCGGCGATAGCCCAGATTGATCAGCGCCGAGATCGCCTCGGCGGCGGGGCCGTTCTCGGCAGAGGCCGTTCCCGCGGTCGCGGCGAGCGGCGGCGAGGGGGCGAGGCCGCCGACCTTGTCCTTCAGCTCGTTGACGATGCGCGCGGCAAGCCGGGGGCCGACCCCGTCGGCGCGCGCCGGCACCGCGCGATCCTGGGCAAAGATGGCGAGGCTCAGCTCCTCGGGGCTCACCGCCGACAAGATCGACAGCGCCAGGCGCGCGCCCACGCCCTGCACCGTTGTCAGCAGCCGGAACCAGTCGCGCTCGCCGGCGTCGAGAAAGCCGTAGAGATGGATGTGGTCCTCGCGCACATGGGTGTCGATCAACAGCCGCACCGGCATGCCCGCCGGCGGCAGCGAGCCGAGCGTGCGGGTCGAGCAAAATGCGAGGTAGCCGACCCCGCCGACATCGATGACCGCCCCGTCTTCACCGACCAAATCGACGATCCCGGCGAGCTTGGCGATCATCGAGCGGCTTCCCAGGCGCGCCGGGTCTGCGCGTGGTGCGCGTGGCAGATCGCCACCGCGAGCGCATCGGCGGCGTCGGCGGCGCCGATCGCAAAACCGGGGAGCAGCCGGCGCACCATCAGCTGCACCTGCGCCTTTTCGGCGTGGCCGGCGCCGACCACCGCTTTCTTGATCAGGTTGGCCGAGTATTCGGCGACCGGCAGGCCGCGCTCGGCCGGGGCCAGCAGCACGACGCCGCGGGCGACCCCGAGCTTCAGGGTCGAGGCCGGGTTGCGGTTGACAAAAGTTTCCTCGACCGCCGCCTCGTCCGGGCGAAAGCGTTCGAGCACGGCGCCGATCTGGCGGAACAGCGACACCAGCCGCGATGCAAGCGGCTGATCGGTGGCGGCGTGCGCGACGCCGTCGGCGACATGAGCGAGGTGGTTGCCATCGACATCGATGACCCCCCAGCCAGTGTGCCGCAGCCCGGGATCGAGCCCTAGGACACGCATTCTCGGGTTCCGCCCCCCAGCGCCCGGATCAGCCGCCGAGCCGCGCCATCACGTCCTCGGCCACTTCGAAATTGGCGTAGACGTTCTGCACGTCGTCGCTGTCCTCCAGCGTCTCGAGCAGCTTGAACAGCGCCACTGCGGTGTCCTCGTCGATCGGGGCGGCGGCTTTCGGGCGCCAGACCAGCCGGGCCGAGGCGGCCGGCCCGAGGCGCTGCTCGAGGGCGTCGCGCACCGCGTTCAAGTCGTCGGCGGCGCTGGTCACCAGATGCTGCTCATCGTCGCTTTCGACATTTTCGGCGCCGGCCTCGATCGACTGCCTCGAACATTTCCTCGGCCCCGGCCGTCGCCGCCGGATAGACGATCTCGCCGACGCGGTCGAACAAAAAGCCCACGCTGTTGGTTTCGCCGAGGGCGCCGCCCGACTTGGTAAAGGCAGCGCGAATTTCGCTCGCCGTGCGATTGCGGTTGTCGGTCAGCGCCTCGACGATGACCGCCGTCCCGCCCGGGCCATAGCCTTCGTAGCGCACCTCGTCATAAGCCGCCTCGCCTTCGCCGCCGGCGCCGCGCCTAATCGCCCGATCGACCGTGTCCTTGGGCATGTTGGCCTGGCGGGCGGCCAGCACCGCCGCGCGCAGCCGCGGGTTGGCGGCCGGATCGGGCATACCGGTCCGCGCCGCCGTGGTCAGTTCCCGGATGATCTTGGTGAAGACCTTGGCGCGCTTTTTATCCTGCGCGCCCTTCCGGTACATGATGTTTTTGAATTGCGAATGGCCGGCCATGGATCTCTGCGCGGCTCCCCAGGGGCCTCGGGCGCAAAACTCTGCGTAGGGGCTGACGAGCGGGCTAACAACCCAATATGGCAAGATTGGGGCATCCCCGGGCGGCTTTGGCCAGCCCCGGAAAGCGCTGAGCTGACGCCGTTTCGGGGTCAGCGGCCGATCAGCGGCGCGGCAGATGCTGGTGCCAGGCGGCCGCCGATTCGGACCGGCTCGACCCGTCGGGCGAGCCCGCTCGCCTCATCGGTTTCGAGCAGAATGCCGCATAGAGTGGCCTCGCCCTCGGCCACCTGCGGGCGCTCGCCCGGCATCTTGGTGACAAAGCGGCGCACCGCCGCCGCCTTTTGCAGCCCGATCACCAAATCGTAGTCGCCGCACATCCCGGCGTCGGTCTGATAGGCGGTGCCGCCCGGAAAGATCTGCGCGTCCGCGGTCGGGATGTGCGAGTGGCTGCCAAACACCGCCGAGACGCGGCCATCGGCGAAATGGCCCATGGCCATCTTCTCGCTCGACGCCTCAGCGTGCATGTCAACGAGGATCGCGGCCGGGCCGCTGCCGAGCGGATGCTCGGCGAGGATCGCCGCGAGCCGGGCGAACGGGTCGTCGAGCGCGTCCATAAACAGCCGGCCCATCAGATTGATCACCAGCGCCTCCCGCCCATCGCCGAGCGGATGCAGCCGCCAGCCGGAGCCGGGGGTGCCGGCCGGAAAATTCGCCGGCCGCAACACGCACGGGTCGCGCTCGATATAGGAGATCAGCTCGCGCTGGTCCCAGACATGGTTGCCGGTGGTCAGCACGTCCACGCCGCTATCATACAACTCGCCGCACAGCCGCTCGGTCAGGCCGGCGCCATGCGCCGCGTTCTCGGCGTTGACCACGACGAGATCGAGGGCCAGGCCGCGGCGCAGCCCCGGCACATGCGCTTTGACCGCCTCGCGCCCCGGCCGCCCCATCACATCGCCGCAAAATAGGATGTTCATTACGTTGCACTGCCCGCCCGGTCGCGTCATCGTCAACACTTTTTTCGTCATTCGCGTCTTATCCGTCGTTCCCGCAAGCGACGCGAAAGCGGGAACCCATATGTGAGACGGCCCCCATCTCCACGCCCGTAACACGGCCTCCTCTTAAATCAGCCTTTGGTTTGGGGCAGATCTGATGAAAATGCCTGCAAGCGCGAGGGCTCGTCATGGAACGTCTTAGGTTCGGCAATTCCGATCTTACCGTTTCAGCGATCGGTCTTGGCTGTTACGGCATGTCGGGGGTTTATGGTCCGGCGGACGACGCGGAGTCGGTCGCCACTATCCGCCGCGCGCTCGATCTCGGGATTAACCTTCTCGACACCTCTGCCAGCTACGGCGAAGGCCACAATCACCGCCTGATCGGCCAAGCCATCCGCGGCCGCAGACAGGAGGTGGTGATCCACTCGAAAAGCGGCAGCCCGCGCGGCGGCGGCCCAGATGCCGTGCGCGGCGGAGGCGATCCGCGTTACCTGCGCCAAATCTGCGAGCAGAGCCTGCAAAATCTCGGGATCGAGGCGCTCGACGTCTTTTGCATGTCGCGCGTCGATCCGAACGTGCCGATCGAGGAAAGCGTCGGGGGCATGGCCGAGCTCGTCAATGAGGGCAAGACACGGTACATCTCGCTCTCGGAATGCTCGGCTGCATCGCTGAGGCGCGGCAGTGCCGTCCACCCGCTGGCTTCGCTGCAGATGGAGTATTCGCTGTTCTCGCGCGATGCCGAACAGCAAGGCCAGATCGACGCCTGCCACGAGCTGGGCATGGCCATGATGGCCTATGCCGTGCTCGGACGCGGGATGCTGAGCGCCCAGGCTCCCGCAGCGCAGGAGCTGGCGGCCGATGATGTTCGTCGCGGGCTGCCCCGCTTCCACAGCATCGAATATCGAGCAGAACCTCGGGCTGCGCTCTGCGCTCGAGGCCATTGCGCGCCGCAAGAACGCCACGCTCGCCCAGCTGTCGATCGCGTGGCCAATGGCCCAGGGAAAGCGTGCGGGCGTCTTCGTCCTCCCGATACCGGGCGCCAAATCGCGCAGGCACCTTGAGGAGAATGTGCGCGCGGCGGACCTTGCGTTCACGGCGGAAGATCTTGCGGAAATCGACCGCATCGCCCCGCCCGGCGCCGCATCGGGCACGCGCTACCCGGCAGGACAAATGCACCGAGTGAATGTGTGACGCGCGATCCCAACCCCGGCCTGCTGTTGCCGCTAGCGCGCGCTAGATTCGCGACTTATCGCTATGGGCCGCCTCTCGCAAGGCCGCCTGCAAAGCTGTGTCGAGCGCCTCGAGGAATCGTGACCGATCCTTCCTGGTCAGCGGGGCTGGCCCGCGGGTGTTCGCCCCCAGCTCCCGCAGGTGCCGGGCGATCTCACGACCAGCGAGCGCGTTGCCGATATTCGCTCGCGTAAAATGCTTGCCGGTCGGGGAGACAACGCGCGCGCCGACTTTGAGGCAGCGTGAGGCCAGCGGGATGTCGGAGGTGACGCATACGTCGACAGCGGTGATGTGCTCCGCAATCCAGTCGTCGGCCGCGTCAGCGCTGTCGCCGACGAGAACCATGTTCACATTCGGCGTGCCTGGGGGCCGGATCGGCCGCGAGCCGTTGGCGACGAGGAAAACGTTGAGCCGAAGGCGCGCCGCCACGCGGTAAATCTCCTCGCGCACCGGGCACGCGTCGCCGTCGATATAGATATCGGTCAACTCTCGGCCCGTCGTGGTTGGAACATGGCCGCCGATCAGCCGCTACGACGGCCGTCGCCTCACCCGACTACCCTCGGCGGCTGTCGCCAATGCCTCGCGCCGCCGCTCTCGCGCTAGAACGGCGTCGATCTCAACGGTCGAACAATAACCTATTCGGCCGCGGCCGCGACTTTTGCGGTGCGGAAGGCCGGGATTACCTCCTTGGCGAACCGGTCTAGGTCTTCCAGCTGGATGTCGAGCGGGGTGCCGAGCGGGGTGGCGCAGATCACCCGATCGATGCCGGGATAGCGCTTCTCGACCGCCTTAAGCTGCTCGATGATGTCGGCCGCCGTGCCGGCGAGGAAGCCGCCGGCCCTGACCGCGTCCTCGATCGTCGGCAGCTTTGTCGTGGCGGCGAGCCTGGGGTCGCGCATCGCCGCGATCTGCTCGTCGCTCAAAGCCCGGACGAGCCGCAACTCGCCAAACATCTTCATATTCTCTTCGTAATGCGGGGCGGCCTCGCGGATCGCCTGCTCGCGGCTCTTGGCGATGTGGAACTGGAAGCCAAGCGCGAGGCGCTCGCCGAGCTCGAGCTTGATGCCGCGGCGCGCATAAGCGGCCTGGAACCCGATCAGGTGGCGCTCGACAGCACCCCCCTCGGCGGACCCGCCGCCGATGACGCCGCGGATGCCGTGCTTGGCCATGAAATCGAACGCGCGCTCCGAGCCGCTTTGGATCGGCTGCCAGCATTCCACCGGCAGGTGCTCGGGGCCAGGGACCAGGGTGATCTCTTTCAAGGTGTAGCCGCGATACGGCACCTGCGGCGGGATCGTGTAGAATTTGCCCTGGTGCGAGAACGGTTTCCCCTCGAAAGCCTTGAACAGGACGTCGACGCCTTCCTCGAACATCTCGCGGTTTGCTTCCTGATCGATCAGCGGTGCGCCGAAGCTCTCGACCTCCCGGGTGTGATAGCCGCGGGCAACCCCGAAGATCACCCGGCCGCCGGTCAGGATGTCGGCCATCGCGTAGTCTTCGGCGAGGCGCAGCGGGTGCCACATCGGCACGACGTTGAAGCCGCAACCGATCTTGATGTTCTTGGTCACGCCGCACAGATGCGTCGCCATCATCAGAAGGTTCGGGATCAGCTCCGTGCCTTCGGGCTGGAAATGGTGCTCGGCCATCCAGAACGTGTTGTAGCCGCGCTCGTCCATGCATTTGGCGTAGGCCACCACCTTGCGCAGCGCCTTGGCCAGCTCCGCCTGCGAATAGCGGCGCTCGTTGATCGGCTTGCCGGCATAGCCGAGATCCTCCATGTCGGCGGTGCCGTAGTAGGAGCTGTCGAATTTCGTGATCATTGATTGGGTCCTCGCAAATCCATCCCAGACTATCGCCGGCGCCGGCGATTCTGTCTCGCTCAATTATCGCAGGTCGTCATTAATATCGCTGGTTCGGGCGTCGTGTGGGAAAGGACCAGCTGCACGGCTCTCAGGGTGGTCAGGTTGCGGTATTCAGCACCATGTCCGCCGCCTTTTCACCGATCATGATCGACGGCGCATTGGTATTGCCCGATGTCAAGGTCGGCATGATCGAGGCGTCGGCGACCCGCAGGCCGGCAATGCCGTGGACGCGCAGCTGGGCATCGACGACCGCCATCGGGTCGGACCCCATCTTGCAGGTCCCGACCGGATGGTAGGTGGTTTCCGCCGCCTGCTTCACCCAGCCCAGGATTTCGTCATCGGTGGTGCGATCGGCGCCGGGTAAGATCTCGCTGACCTGGAAGGCGGCCATGGCAGGGGCGGTCATGATCGCGCGGGCGATGCGGACCGCGCGCACCGTCAGCTCCGCATCGGGCGGCGACGACAGAAAGTTGAAGTTGATCGCGGGCGGCCGGCGTGGGTCGGCCGCGGCGATGTGAACCTGTCCCTTGCTCTCCGGACGCATCGGGTGGGCGTAGAGGGTCACGCCCGACTGGCGGGAGATCCTCGGGCCTCTGGGGCTCGGTTCGGTCAGCATCGGAATCCAACCCAGCATCAGGTCCGGCGCCTCCAATCCCTCGCGCGAGCAAACAAACGCCCGGATCGGGGCGCCCGCCATGGCGAGCATGCCCTGGCGGAACACCGCGTAGCGCGCCGCCTGATGCACCAGACCGAGGCCGCGCCCGCGATCGTTGAAGGTGACCCCCTTTTTGCCGATCAGCCAGCGGGTGCGCGGCACGTAATGGTCGCGCAGGTTTTCGCCGACGCCGGGCAGCGCATGGCGCACCTCGATGCCGAGATTGCGCAGCCGTTCGGCCTGGCCGATGCCGGACAGCTCCAGCAATTGCGGCGAGTTGAACGTGCCGGCGCTGACGACGACCTCGCGCGCCGCCCGGGCCTCGCGCACCTCACCGGCGACGGAGTAGCGCACACCGGTGCAGCGCTTGCCGTCGAGCATGAGCCCCAGGGTCAAGGCCTCGGTCTCGATAGAGAGGTTCCGGCGCTTGCGGATCGGGTCCAGATAGCAGCGCGCCGTGCTCATGCGGCGGCCGGCGGCGATCGTCGCCTGGCTCATCGCGATGCCTTCTTGGCTCGCGCCGTTGTAATCCGGGTTGTGCCGGATGCCGACCTGCGCCGCCGCCTCGATGATCGTCGCGAACAGCGGGTCGCGCGGTTCCGGGTTGGTGACGCGTAGCGGGCCCTCCCGGCCGCGGAAGGCGTCGTCGCCCTCGCCGGCATAGCTTTCCATGCGCTTGAAGAAGGGCAGCACCTCGGCGTAGCTCCAGCCGCGGTTGCCCATCTGCGCCCAGGTGTCGAAGTCCTGCGCCTGGCCGCGCACGAACACCATCCCGTTGATCGAGCTGGAGCCGCCGAGCAGCTTACCGCGCGGCACCGGGATCCGGCGGCCGTTGGTGCTCGCCTCGGGCTCGGCGGAATAGAGCCAGTTGGCCGCGGGATTGGCGATCAGCCGGGCCATTCCGATCGGAATGGCAGACCAGGGGTGACTGGCCCGACCGGCTTCGAGCAGCAGCACCGTGTTGCGCGGGTCTGCCGACAGCCGGTTGGCAACGGCCGCACCGGCCGACCCGGCGCCGACGACAATATAATCATAGGTTTGCATGTCTGGTGCTCCCGCGCCGCCCGGCAGGCTTGGCTAGCAAGACCAGGCCCGCGGCCTCGATGCCCGCTGGTCGGGCACTATGCCGGGCTTCGAGGGATGATCAAGCCCGACGCTGCCTGCCCCTCGCCAAACGAATGCCACTGCTTCGTTCCGCTCCGGTAGAATGGCGTCCGATCAGTTGGCCGGTTGGAAGATATGATGATGGAAGATCCCGCTTGGCGCCTGGCTCAGCATGTTTGTCGCACGGGCTATGCGGATTTGCCGGGGAGCGCGGTCGAATCCGCCCGTCGCGATATTCTCGATACGTTTGGCTGCATGCTCGGCGGCAGCGGCTCCCCCGGGATTGCCGAGCTTTGCAGAGTGCTCTCCCGCTGGGGCGGGCTGCCGGAAAGCCGCGTCCTGCTGCGCGCGATCCGCTTGCCGGCGCCACAAGCGGCGTTCTTAAACGCCGGGATGGGTCACGCGCTCGATTTCGACGACACGCTCGATAGCGGCGGGTCGATCCATCCCGGCGTCTCCGTGCTGAGCGCGGCGCTCGCCCTCTGCGATAGCCTCGATGGCGTCACCGGGCAGGATCTCCTGTTGGCCGTAACGCTGGGGCTCGATGTTTCGTGCCGCATCGCGCTCGCCAGCACGGTCGATCGGGGCTGGCACCGCACGGCGGCGATCGGGGTGTTCGGCGCCGCGGCCACGGCCGGCAAGCTGATCGGGCTCGGGCCAGAGCAAATGCTGGACGCGCTCGGCATCGCCTACAGCCATGCCGCCGGCAATCGCCAATGCATCCTTGACGGAGCCCTGACCAAGCGGATGCAGGCCGGCCAGGCGGCAAGTGCGGGCGTTTTCTCGGCGGTTTTGGCGCAGACGGGGTTCACCGGGGCGCATGCTGTATTCAATGGCCGTTTTGGGTTTTTCGAGCTGTATCAGCCGAACGGGTACGACGCCTCGGTGCTGCTGCGCAACCTGGGCACGGTTTTCCGCGGCGAGGCGCTGAGCTACAAGCCCTATCCTTGTGGTCGGCCATTGCATGGCGCGATCGACGCCGCGCTGGCCGCACGAGCGCGTCTCGGAATCGAGCGGCCGGACCAAATAGCCTCGGTGACGATCAAGACAGACCCCGCCGCGCACAGCGACCAATTTGGCCGCGGCCCGGCGAAGCGCCGCCCGACCCAGGTGGTAGAAGCTCAGTTCGCGCAACCCTTTCTGGTCGCCACCGCGCTGGTGCATGGCAAGGTCGGCATAGCCGAGGTCGACGGTCTCGGCGACGCCTTGGTTCGCGATCTGTCGGACCGGATCGCCGGTATCCCTCGGGACGGCAGACCGAAAGGGTGGCTCCGCATCACCGTGAAAACAACCGACGGGCGCTCAGTTGCCGTCGAGGCCACCGATCCAATCGGGTCGCCGCAGAAGCCGCTGACCAAGGCTCAGCACGAGGCAAAGTTCCGCGACTGCGCGCACAACGCCGTGCAGCCGCTCTCCGAGGCAAGCGTGAATGCCGTGTTGGCAACAATCGAACGATTGGACAGCCTGCCGGACGCGCGGCAGCTGATGACGCCATTCAGCTAGCTTAGTAGGGTGCCAATTTGCAGGTTGACAGCGGGGAAGGTGCACGGTAGTACACGCCCATCGTGGTGGATTTGAGCCGACCGGCTTGCGGCCACGTTAAAAAAGCGCTAAAAGGTCGGGTGTTCTGAAAGGAGCCCTGGCCCGCGCGGGACCGGGGCTTTTGTTTGCCCGGGCGCGGCGCGGCCTCGAATTGGAGAGACTTGCCGATGACCAAGCCCGTTCTGCCCGCCGACCTCGCCGATACCGTCTCGCCCGCCACGATCCTGGTGCGCGGCGGCGCCACCCGCACCGCGCATGACGAAACCTGCGAGGCATTGTTCATGACCTCCGGCTTTGTCTACGAGGACGCTGCTGCGGCCGAGGCGGCCTTTGCCAACGAAGGCTCGCGCTATGTCTATTCGCGCTATCGTAACCCGACCGTGGCGATGTTCGAGGAGCGGCTGCGGCTGATCGAAGGCGCCGAAGCGTGCCGGGCGACCGCCAGCGGCATGGCTGCGGTGTTCGCCGCGCTGGCGTGCCGGCTGCGCGCCGGCCAGCGGGTGGTGTCGAGCCGCGCCTTGTTCGGCTCGTGCCGCTACATCGTCGCCGATCTGTTGCCGCGCTGGGGCATCGAGACGGTGCTGGTCGACGGCCGCGATCTCGGCGCCTGGGAAGAGGCGCTGGCCGGCGGCGCCGCGGCGGCGTTTTGCGAGAGCCCGTCGAACCCAGCGATGGAGATCGTCGATCTCGCCGCGGTGGCGCGGCTCACTCACCGCGCCGGCGGCCTCCTCGTTGTCGACAACGTCTTTGCCACGCCGCTCCTACAAAAGCCGTTGGCGCTGGGCGCCGATGTCGTCGTCTATTCGGCCACCAAGCACATCGACGGGCAGGGGCGCTCGCTCGGTGGCGCCATCCTCGCTTCGGAGAAATTTATCAAGGAGGATCTCGGCCAGTTCTACCGGCACACCGGGCCGTCCTTGAGCCCGTTCAACGCCTGGCTGTTGCTGAAAGGCCTCGAAACCCTGGAGCTGCGGGTCGAGCGTCAATGCCGCACCGCCCTCGCGATCGCCCGCCATCTCGAAGCGCATCCCAAGATCACCCGGGTGCTCTATCCGGGGCTGCCGAGCCACCCGCAACACGAATTGGCGCGCCGCCAGATGAAAGAAGGCGGCAGCCTGGTCTGTTTCGACATCGCCGGCGACAAAGATGCCTGCTTCCGGTTTCTCGATGCACTGCGCCTCGTTGACATCTCGAACAATCTGGGCGACGCGAAAAGCATCGTCACCCACCCATCGACGACAACGCATTCGCGCCTGCCGCCCGAGGCGCGCGCCGAGCTCGGCATCGGCGACCAGCTGGTGCGGCTTTCGGTCGGGCTTGAAGGCGAGGCCGATCTCATCGCCGACCTGGATCGCGCGCTGGCGCAGGTTTAGGCGGTTTAATTATGTAGAATTAGACCACATTGACATGACAACATTGTTGTAATTATCTGAGCCACATCGTGGAGGCGGCATTTGCCGCCTCGGCCGGCAGGGGGCGACATGGCTCAGCTCGAAAACATCTCGAAAGCCGAGGCGGTCAAGCAGCAGAGCCGCCAGCTGCGCGGCCATATTGGCCGCGACCTCGAGGATGTGGCGAACCCCTTCGACAAGGAGGGGTATTCGCTGCTCAAATTCCACGGCACCTATCAGGGCTATGACCGCGACAGCGCCACCGAGCGCAAGCAGCGCGGCGACGACAAGCACTGGCAGTTCATGGTGCGGGTGCGGATCCCGGGCGGCCGCCTCAAGGCCGACCAGTATCTCGCCCTCGACCGGATCGCCGAGCGCTGGGCCGACGGGACGCTTCGGATCACGACGCGGCAGAGCATCCAATTCCATGGCGTCGTCAAATCCGGGCTCAAATCGGCGATCGGCGAGGTCAACGGCGCGCTGCTGACGACGTTGGCGGCCTGCGGCGATGTCGTGCGCACGGTGACGATCGGGCCGGCGCCGCTCCGCGATCCTGTCCACGCCCAGCTCGAAGCCGATGGCCGGCGGCTGGCGACCTACATGCTGCCGCGCACCCGCGCCTATCACGAAATCTGGGTCGATGGCGAGAAATGGCGCGAGGATTCCGGCGCTGGCGAGCCGCCCGACCCGCTTTATGGCGAGCGCTACCTGCCGCGCAAGTTCAAGATCGGCCTCGCCGTGCCCGAGGACAACTCGATCGACGTGTTGACCAACGACCTGGCGATCGTGCCGTTATGGGCGGATGGCCGGCTCAGCGGCTACAATTTTCTGCTCGGCGGCAGCCACGGGATGACCCACAACAACCCGAAGACCTATCCGCGGCTCGCCACCGCGGTCGCCTTTATCGAGCCGGAAGATTTGCTCGATGCCGCGGCCGCCGTCGTGCGCCTGCACCGCGACTGGGGCGATCGCGCGCAACCGCCGCCATGCGCGGCTCAAATATGTGATCGCCGAGAATGGCGAGGAGTGGGCGCGCGTCCGGCTCGAGGACGATCTCGGCAAGCGCCTTGAACCGTGCCGGCCGATGCCGCCCTTTGTGGTGCCCGACCATCTCGGTTGGCACGAGCAGGGCGACGGCAAGCTTTTTCTCGGCATCCCGGTGGCGAGCGGCCGCATCCTCGATAATGAGCGTGCGCAGCTCCGAACTGCGCTCCGCCTGATCGTCGCCCGCTTCGGTGTTGACCCGATCCTGATGCCGAGCCAGGACATCCTGCTCAGCGAAGTCCGCGCCGAGGACCGGGATGCAATTGCCGAGATCCTGCGTTGGCACGGCGTGCGCCTTGCCGAGGACCTGCTGCCGGCCGAGCGCTGGGCGCTCGCCTGCCCGGCCCTCCCGACCTGCGGCCTGGCCCTGACCGAGGCCGAGCGGGTGCGCGACGATATCGTCGGCGCGATCGGGGACCGGCTCGCTCATTACGGGCTCGAGCGCGAGCGGATCAGCATCCGCATCACCGGCTGCCCCAATGGCTGCGCCCGGCCCTATACCGGCGATATCGGCATCGTCGGGCGCATGCCGGGGTATTATGCGCTCTTTGTCGGCGGCGATTTCGCAGGGACGCGGCAGAACTCGCTGATCGCCGACAAGGTGCCGCTGCGCGGGATCGGCGCGACGCTGGACCCGCTGTTCGCGCTCTATGCCGCCGATCGCGCCGCGGGCGAGGGGTTTGGCGATTTTTGCCACCGGATCGGTGTGCCGGCAGTGCAGCGGGTGCTGGCGGATCATGAGCAGGGGCGCCGCGATGCTGCCGATTAGCGTCGATCTGGCGCAAATCCGGGTGATCCTGGTCGGTGATGGCGATGCGGCGCAGCGGCGCTTGAGACTGCTCGACGAGGCCGGCCCGGGTGAGCTCGAAATTTATGCTCCGGCGCCCGGCCCGGCGCTCGCCGAGGCTGCGGGAGCGCGGCTGCGCCGCCGGTTGCCGCGACGCGCCGAGGTCAGTGCCGCGCAGCTGATGTTTATCGCCGGCGTCGCCGATCCGGCTGCGGCCGAAATCAGCCGGATGGCGAGGACCGCCCGCGTGCTGGTCAATGTCGAGGACGATGTTCGACGCAGCGATTTTCATTCGGCCGCGGTGATCCGACGCGGCGACCTGAGCGTGGCGATTTCGACCAACGCCAGGAGCCCGGGGCTCGCGGCGCTGATGCGGCGGGTGCTGGAGCAGCGGATCGGCCCCGAATGGGAGCTCCATCTTGACGAGATCGCAGGATTGCGGGCGGGTTGGCGCGAGGCCGGCGCCGATCCGACGACGATCGGCCGGTGGACGCAGGAATGGGTGGATCGCCGCGGCTGGCTCGCCGCGCCGCCGCCCGAGGCTTCCCAACCGCGGTTCCGCCCGATAGCCTGAGCGCTATTCGGTTTGCTTGGAGGATCGGGAATGGCGGTCATCGCGATTATCGCGCAAGGGATGATGGGGGCCGGGGTCGGCCGGCGGCTGCACGAAAGCGGCGCCGAAATCCGCACCCTGCTGTCCGGCCGCAGCGCCGCCAGCGCCGAGCGCGCGCGGAGCGCGGGCATGGCGCCGGCGGCCGACGAGCATGCGCTGCTCGCAGGCGCCGACTTCTTTCTGTCGATCCTGCCGCCGGCCGAGGCCGAGCCGCTGGCGCGACGCCTGGCGCCGGCGCTGAAAGCGCTCGACCGCAAGCCCGTCTATGTTGATTGCAACGCGGTCAGCCCGCAAAGCGCCATCCGGATCGGCAAGATTTTGGCACCCACCGGCGCCGATTTTGTCGATGCCGGGATCATCGGCGGGCCGCCGCGGCCGAACTACAGCCCGACGATCTACGCCTCGGGCCCGACGGCAGGGCATACCGCGGTGCTGCGCGATTGGGGGATCGATTGGCGCGTCATCGACGGGCCGGTCGGCGCCGCCTCAGCATTGAAGATGTCCTATGCCGGGATCACCAAGGGCACGACCGCGATCGCCTCGGCGATGCTCTTGGGTGCGGCGCGCTTTGGCTGCGGCGAGGCGCTGATCGCCGAATTGACCGAGAGCCAACCCGAAATGCTCGCCCGCTTCCGCGACAATATTCCGCGCATGTACGACAAAGCCTATCGCTGGGTCGCCGAGATGCAGGAGATCTCCGATTTTCTCGAGCAGAGTCCGCCCTCGCGCGACATCTACGCCGCGGTCGCCCGGCTCTATGACGATCTAGCGAGCGCCTATGACGAGAAGGAACCTGGCGCTGACAATGCGATCAAGCTGCTCGACCGCGTCTTGGGCCGTTAGGAAGGGTTGGCGGGTCTCCTCCCTCGCCCCGCTTGCGGGGAGAGGGCCGGGGTGAGGGGCTACCGCTGGAGATGCATCAGTAGCGCTTGCAAGACGCCGTCGATGTTATCGGCGATGTCGTTGTTCCAGAAGCGGACCACGCGGTAGCCGAGAGTCGCAAGTTCCGCGTCGCGATGCCGATCGCTGCTGCTTTCGGCATGCTGTCCACCGTCCACTTCGACAACTAGCCGCCGCTCACGGCAGACGAAATCTGCAAGATAGCGGCCGATCGGCTCCTGGCGCACGAATTTAAAGCCGCCGAGTTGCCGCGAGCGTAGCCTGGACCATAGCAAGGCTTCGGCTCCTGTTGACGCTCGTCGCAGCGACCGGGCCCGTCCGGCAGTCCTTTCGTCTTTTCCACGCACCTCAGCCCCTCACCCCGACCCTCTCCCCGCATCGCGGGGCGAGGGAGGTCCGGTCGCCGCTACTCTCCGGCAACCTGGTGCTGTGCCAAGTGCTCGAGGACGCGCACCAGGCCGGAATGGTCCCAGCCCTTGCCGCCCAATGCCGCGGCGGCGTTGAACAATTCCTGCGTCGTCGCGGTGTTGGGCAGCGACATGCTCAGCGCGCGCGCGCCCTGCAGTGCGAGGTTCAGATCCTTCTGGTGCAATTCGATGCGGAAGCCCGGCTCGAAGCTGCGCTTGATCATGCGCTCGCCATGCAGCTCGAGGATGCGCGAGGAGGCGAACCCTCCCATCAGCGCCTGCCGCACCTTGGCCGGATCGGCGCCGGCCTTCGACGCGAACAGCAAGGCCTCGCCGACCGCCTCGATGGTCAGCGCGACGATGATCTGGTTGGCGACCTTGGTCGTCTGCCCGGCGCCGACCTCGCCGACCAAGGTGATGTTTTTGCCCATCAGGTCGAACAGCGGCTTCACCTTGGCGAAATCGGTCTCCGAGCCGCCGACCATGATCGTCAGCGAGGCCGCCTTGGCGCCGACCTCGCCGCCCGAGACCGGCGCATCGACGTAGCCGCAGCCTTTTTTGGCGATCGCGGCGGCGAATTCCTTGGTCTCGATCGGCGAGATCGAGCTCATATCGACGACGGTCTTGCCCGCCGACAGCCCCTCGGCGACGCCATCCGGATCGAACAGCACGCTCTTTACATCGGGCGTGTCCGGCACCATCAGGATCACGATCTCCGAACGCTGGGCGATCTCCTTCAATGTGTCGCAGACCGTCGCCCCGGCCTCGCGCACCTCCGCCGGCAGCCGGCGCTTGCCATAGACGAACAGCTCGTGCCCGCCCTTGATCAGGTTCAGCGCCATCGGCTGGCCCATGATCCCGAGCCCGACAAAACCGATCTTCATGACCCCTCCTCGATAGGCTGATTTACCGATGCCGCCACAGTGCTACGGTTTTGGCCAAAGCCTCAAGCCGCACCGACATCCTAATTTCTGACGCCGCGACTTGCCGTCCGGCTGGGCCGACGGCGCCGATGTCGCTACACTCCAGCACCGCGATGGAGCCTAATGAGGTGCTGATGACGGATCGGCTGACGCTCGCACACGCATTGGAGAATGGAGGCATCTCCAGAGATGCTGCGGAGCACATCGCGACCGAGATCTTCGACGCGATCCACGACAATGTCGCGACCAAAACAGATCTGCGCGAGATGGAGACCCGGCTTCAAGAGAACATCGATGCGGTGCGCGCCGATCTGCGGATCGAGATCGAACGGGTGCGGTCGGAACTGATCCGATGGGTGGTCGGAATCGGTTTTGCGCAGGTTGCGACGATTATCGCGGTGTTGAAGCTGGCCCCCGGCGGACATCCGTAACCTCACCCACTCCGGGGCGCCATAGAACAGGAACGGCGAAGGCGAAATGCGCGAGGATTTCCGCGCTGTCGATGTCGTGGACCACAAAGACAAGGCGGCTGCGGCTGCCCCGGTCATCGGCCGGCCAGTCCGCCGGCCAGCCGTCGAGCCATTCCGGCGCGAACATTGCGTGCTGCGCGGCCTGGACCACCGCCGGGCGCTCCGGCCGGTCGGCAAAGCGCACGATCCCCTTGACCCGCAACAGATCGTTGCCGCGCGTGCGGGCAAGCCCGCCCAAGGCACGGGCGAAGTCGAGACGGCTGAACTCGCCCCCGAGGCTGATCGTAAAGGCGCTGATCCCATGGGTGTGGGCAGCGTGCGGCTCGCTGGGCAACAGCGCCGGCGCGGGGCGGCTGGCGCGGTCGAACAGCACGGCGCCGGGGTCGTCGGCCTCGGCCGCCAAAATCCGCGAGGCGCGGTCGTTGAGCCGATCGAGCCGGCGCATCAGCGCGGGCGCAGGTGGGGCGAGGTCGGTCTTGCTGATCACCAGCCGGTCGGCGAGTGCCGCCTGCCGCGCCGCCTCGGCGAAGCGGTCGAGGGTGTCGGCGCCGGCGACCGCATCGACCAGGGTGACGACCCCGGCCAGATGCAAAGAGTGGTCGAGCATCGGCTCGGCGCCCAGGGTGTAGAGGATCGGCGCTGGATCGGCCAAGCCGGTGGTTTCGACGACAATGCGGCGGAACGGGCGGATCTCGCCCAACGCGCGCCGGTCGAGCAGATTGCGCAAGGTGCGTGCCAGATCCTCGCGCACGGCGCAGCACAGGCAGCCGCCCGGCAATTCGACGATATCGCCCTCGACGAAATCCACGAGGTGGTGATCCACCGCGATCTCGCCAATCTCGTTGATCACGACCGCGGTGTCGGCGAGCGTCGGCGAAGCCAGGGCGCGGCGCAGCAAGGTCGTCTTGCCGCTGCCGAGAAACCCGGTCAGCACCGTAATCGGCAGGGTTTCCGGTCCGGACATCTCGTAACCAGCTTGGCGCCTGGGGTTATGCTGGAGCGGCGCGTAATACCCGTCAAGAGCGGCGTCGTAGCGTCAAAAGGGGCGAGTTCGCGACGCGTTATGCGACTTATGCGGCGTCGGCTTCACACAGCCTGACCCAGACCGAAACGGATCTCGCGACGATTAAAAGGAGCGGTTTGCGCGGCTCGGATCAGTGCGGATCGGGGGCAGGGACAAGTAGGCTTTAACGGAACCTTCATCGCTTGGCCGCCAAACTCGGGGGAATGGCGGAGCCCGCAGCGATGCACGGCATACTCCTCGGATTGCGCAACCTCTTCGCCGACCGGCGCGGCGCGATCGGCGTCCTGGCCGCGTTTGTCATGGTCGGCGTGATCGGCGTCTCGGCATTGGCCCTCGAATACGGCCACGGCCTCCTACAAAAAACCGAAAACCAGCGCGTCGCCGACCTCGCCGCCTATGCCGGCGCGCTGGTCTACGGCGCGACCGGGTCGAGCACCGACGCCACCAGCGCCGCCACCAACGTCGCCGCCCTTAACGGCTTTTCGAGCGGCGCGACCCCAACCGTGGTCTCCTCGCCGACCGGCGACGGCAACAACGCGGTGCAGGTTACGGTGACGAGCAGCGTGCCGCTGCTGCTGGCGCGGGTCTTGACCGCCAACACGACCTTGCCGGTCAGCGCCACCGCCTATGCCGAGGTAAAATCCGACGCCCCCGGCTGCATCATCGCGCTGAGCGGCAGCGGCACCGGCGTCAACCTCAGCGGCGGCACCGCGATCACCGCCGACAACTGCGCCGTCGCCTCGAACAACGCCGTGACCCTGAGCGGCGGCACCACGATCACGACAAAGAACGTCGATTACGGCACCAGCTACAGCACCAGCGGCGGCAGCAGCATCGTTCCGCCCTCCGGCACCGCGTCGGTGATCTACTCCAAGGTCACGACCGCAGACCCGCTAGGCGCGAGCAGCGGCAGCCCCGGCAGCACCGAGGTCACCAACGCCACCGCCCGGATCAGCTCGGTCTCCAGCATTGCCTCGCCCGCGCTTAGCTCGGTTCCCAGCGGCGGCGACATCAGCTTTGGCTGGTCACAATCGGCGACGCAGGCCCAGGCAACAGCGGATGGCTGCTCCGCCACCTGGAACAGCTCGACCAGCACGTGGACCCTGACCTGCGCCGGCACCGGGAAATTCTATTTCGGAAACATTACGCTGGGCGGCGGTATTAATCTGAATTTCAATGTAAGCGGCGGCGGCACTTACGACTTCAGCGGGTCTATCACCACTGCGGCAGCCACCACTTTTGGCCCTGGCACCTACAACATAGCGGGTGGAATCACGACCGCGGGCATCACGAGCTTCGGCGCCGGCACCTTCAATATTGGCAAAGGCGCGGGCTCATGCGGCGGCAGTACTGGCTACAGCATCTGCACCGGCGGCGGGTCTAACTTGACCTTTGGCGGCCCCAGCACCTTTGTGCTCGCCGGCGGTGTATACAATGGCGGCGGCTCAACGCTGACTATGGGCAGCGGCAGCACTAACAGCTACGACATCGGCGCCGCAACCGACGGCAATTCGATCAACGCCGGCACCAGCAAATCGACGACCCTCGCCGACGCGATCGGGACCAATACCGTGACCTGCGGTTCGAGTACCTCGACATTCTGCCTAGCTGGAAATATCGCCAGCGGCGGCGGCACCTGCATGCGGATACCAGCCGCCAGCGAACACGATGTCAACGGCTACATCTCGCTCGCCGGTGGAACGACGCTCGGAGCTGGCGTCTACACGGTCAGCAAATATGTCGCGTTCGGCAGCAGCGGAGGCGGCGCCGTGTCCTGCGGCGGCAGCGAGGTCGGCGTTATCGGCAGCGGCGTCACCTTCGTGGTCGGAGGCTCGAAGACGCCATCCTCCGGCACCTGTTCCGGCCAAGCGTTCTGCGCGGCGGCCGGGTACGATGACGTTACCCTGACCGCCCCGGCCTCCGGGTCTACAACGGCAAATCTGGTAGTCATCGGCCCGACATCTTCGGGCAACACGGCCGGGGCCACCTTCGCCGAAGGCGCCAACAACGTTAACCTGTCCGGGGCATTCTATTTCCCGCATGGGCCTGTCAGCTTGAGCGGCGCGGGCACTATCAACAACGGCGGCGGATGTCTCGAGCTGGTCGGCTCGCAAGTCACGCTGGCGGGAGGCTCCGCCGCGACCAGCACCTGCAGCGGTCTGAGCGGCAGCAGCTTGGGAACCACCGTCACGATGGTGCAGTGAGCCGGCATGGTAAACCCATGACCCATGCGCGGCATCTTCGCCGGGCGCTCCGTGTCTTGGCGCGCGAGGATGCCGGGGTCGCGGCGATCGAATTCGCTATTTATGGGCTCGTGTTTTTGATGATCGTCGCCGCGACGGTCGATATCGGGATGCTGCTGTTCACCCAATCCGAGCTTGATGCAGCGGTCAGCGCCGGCGCGGAATACGCCGCGAACGGGTCGACCAACGTAAATTCCACTGACGGCGCCACTCTTGCCAGCTCTATCGCTAACATCGTAGCGAACGCCAACGGGACGAACTGGGCAAACGACACAGTCGTCGTCAACAACGGCCCGACGGTCACGGTGACGGGCGGCATCGTGACGCCAAGCGGCACTGCCACGGATGCCGATGACTGCTATTGCCCGACCGGGACGCCGGGGAATTGGACATGGGGCAGTGCCGTCACCTGCGGCAGCGCATGCAGCGGCAGCGGCGTCGCCGGGCAGTTTGTGACGATCACCGCCACCGCCACGATCTCGCCGATGTTCCCGGCCTTTGGCTTTGTGACCGGCAACACGATCAGCCGCAGCGCGCTGGTCGAGACCCAATGAAAGGCGGTCGGCTCCGGGCGCTGGCGAGTGCGAGCGGCGGTGCGACCGCGGTCGAGTTCGCGCTGGTGCTGCCGATGTTTCTGGCGCTGGTCTTTGGCGCGATCGAATTCGGCCGCCTGTTATGGACCGAGCAGGCTTTGCAGGAAACCGCGATCGCCGGCGCCCGCTGCGTCGCGATCGCCCAGGGCTCTAACCCGACCAAAAGCCCTTGCGCGTCGAGCGGCAGCTACAGCGCGACCACCGCGATAACCTATATCCAAGGGATTGCCAGCGGCTGGGGCCTGTCGATCCCGGCTTCGGGCATCAGCCCGAACCCTGCCGGCAGCGGCGGCTGCGCAGGCCTCTCGCAAGTGACCTTGACCAGCACCTTCACCAGCGTCGTGCCAAACCTGGTCCAGCTCGCCGCCGGCGGCATCACCCTGACCGCGTCCGCCTGCTACCCGAACAATTCCTGAGCGCCGGTGGGGACAAATCCCGGCAGCTCGTCATGGCCGGCCTTCGTGCCGGCCATCCACGCGCATCGGCAAGGAAAAAGACGCGGATGCGCGATCCGGGACAAGCCCGCGGCTGTCCGGTTCGGTAAAGTCGGTTGCGATGCTGTCAACTATTGCCCTTTGGGCTTGTCATCACCGGGCTTGTCCCGGTGATCCACGCCTGCGGCGCCGATCTGCTTGCCGCTGGGTGCATGGATGGCCGGAACAAGTCCGGCCATGACAAATTGAAGTGGTTGGCCGCGCTGCTGGACCCGCCCCGACTGTTGGAAAGATGTTGAAGGACAAACCCGCGCATGACAGTTGTTAGCAAAATCAATGCGGGTGATAGAGGAGATGCGGCCACAACCCGACCAGGCCGATCAGGATCAGGTAGATTGCGACCACGTAATTGAGGAGCCGCGGCACCAGCAGGATCAGGATGCCGGCGATCAGCGCCGCCAAAGGTTGGAGTGCCACTACGTCGAGGGTCATCAGGCGGCCTTTTGTCAGTGGTTGATCTCGAAGGGGTGCTGTCGGGAGAGGCAAGAGGCGGGGTCGTGAAGCGGGCAAGGCGGCGGGGCTCCGGCCGCCATGCCCTTCGTCCGCAGCCCACTCTGCCGGATCGATGCAATGCCGGTCCAGGCGATCAATCGCCGCGGTGGCGCGGCTCGGACGCGGGCCGCTTAGTGGTGCGCGCCGGCGAGACGATGCGTCAGCGCTGCGGGCGGTGGGCGGATCGTGTAGAATGACGGCACAGGCGGCGATCCCGCGCCGCCCGACCATTCCGGATCGAGCCCAAGCGATGCCCGACGGCGATCAGCCAAACCCGCCCCGCGGCGACGGGGCTGCCGCAGTGCAGCTGTTCGCACCCGGCCCCGCGCCGGCGCCGCCGCGCACCGCACCGGACCAGGCTTCTCGCGATCCGCAAGAGGCGGCGGCTGCGCGCTATCGCTGGCGGGTGATCTTAGTGCTGGCGGCGATCGCCGCCGCGGTGGGCCTCTATTGGGGGTCAAGCTATGTCTTCGCCTATACCAACGATGCCTATCTGACCTCCGACCTGGTGGCGGTGGCGCCGCAGATCACCGGCCGCATCGTGGCAGTGCCGATCGTGGACAATCAGAGCGTAAAGAAGGGGATGCTGCTGGCGGCGATCGACCCGCAGCCGTTCCGGCTGGCGCTCGCCGCGCAAGAGGCCAAGCGGGTCGAGGCCGAGGCGCAGCTCGCGGTCGATCACGATCTGGTCAAATCGGCCAAGGCGGCGCGCGAGGAGGCCGCCGCCAAGGAGCGCATGGCCGACGACAATCTGCGCCGCGCGCGCCCGGTCGCGGCCGCCGGTTTTGTGTCGCGCCAAGCGCTCGAAGACGCCGCGACCCAGCAGCAAGAAGCGGCAGCCGCTCTCGCCGGCGCCGAAGACGTTGTCGTCAAGGCCCGGCAGACCGAGACCCTGCACGAGGCAACGGTCAAGGCGATCGCGGCGCAGATCGCCTATCTGCAATGGCAGCTCGACCAGACCATAATCCTGGCGCCGGTCGACGGGACGATCACCAACCTTACCCTGCGGGTCGGCGACCAGGCGGTGGCGAACCAGCCGCTGATCGGCCTCGTCGATGCCCATGCCTGGCGCGTTCTGGCCAACTACAAGGAAAGCGTGATCCGCCACATGCAGGTCGGGCACACCGCCTGGGTGTGGCTCGACACCTATCCGTGGCACGTCCATCGCGCCGTGATCCAGGGGATCGCCCGCGGCATCAGCAGGGCTCCGACGCCGAACACGCTGTTGCCCTATGTCGAGCCGACGACGGACTGGATCCGTCTCGAGCGGCGCTTTCCGGTGACCCTGGTGCTGAGCGACCCGAGCCCCGACATCACCCTGCACATGGGCTCCGACGCGCGCACCTTGGTCTTTTACTGAGCCTGCCCGTGCTGCGCGAAATCCCCGCGGCGCTCGGCGCCGAGCTCCATTCTCTCGATTTTCGTGGCCCGCGCGGCTTGGAGGCGCTGGAGGCGGCGCTGTCGGTCAGCCTTGCCGTGCTCGCGGCGCTGGCGCTCCATTCCGACGATCCGTGGTGGGCCGGGATCAGCGCCTTTATGGTGACCCGCGCCTCGTTTGCGGTCGCCGTGTCGCGCGGCCTGATGCGGGTCGCCGGCAGCCTGGTCGGCGCCGCGATCGGCGTCGTGGCGCTCCATCTGTTCGCGTACCAGCCACTGCCGTTCTGCCTGTCGCTCTTTGCCCTGTCATGCGTCGGCTTTTTCGGGTTCGCGACCTCGCGCTTCGGCTATGCCTGGCTGATTGGTGCGGTGACCGGCAGCCTCGTCATGCTGATGGCGTTCACCGCACCGCAGGGCGCGTTTACGATCGCGGTCGACCGCGTCGCCGATGTCGCGATCGGGACCGCGGCCTCGCTGCTGGTCTGCGCGCTGATGCCGGCGCCGCGCGATGCCGGGCCGCTCGGGGCGCCCGGCCTGCTCACCCCGCCCCCGCTGGCGTTCTGGCGCAGGCGCTACGGCGCCGAGCTTCGGAGCTGGCTGCCGGGCAAATGGCCCGTGCTGATGCATGTCCTGCGCGGCGGGCTGACCGTCATGCTGATGCCGGCTTTGGCGAGCTGGCTCGCGCCGGTCAGCCCGGTCACGATGGGCGTCACCGTCGTCATGGTCATGACGATCCCGACCACGGCGATTATCGGGTCGAGCATGGCCGCCATCGTCGAGAAGGCGGCGCATCGCGTCATCGGCTGCCTCGTCGGCGCGCTGATCGGTCTTGCCTGTCTCGCCGTTGTCGGCAGCAATTTCGCGCTGTGGACGGTGCTGCTGGTGTGCGGCGTCTGGCTGTGCTCGCAAATCCAGACCGGGACCAGCGGCGTCAGCTATGTCGGAACCCAGGCATTGTTCGCGTTTTTGATGAGCATGGTCCAGGGCCAGAGTCCGCCAGTGACGATCAGCCCCGGCCTCGAACGCCTGGTCGGGGTCATGGGCGGGCTCGCCATCCTGTTCGTGATCACCTTGATCCTGTCGCTGATCCCGCTGCACGACCCCGCGGCAGCACCAGCGCAGTGATCGCGTCGATTTCCCCAAGATCCGCCGGCGTCGGGAAGAATTGCGCCTCGAGGCTGTTCGGCCTTCCGCCGCCCTGGGCCCAGCCGGTTTTCCTCAAGCCGTGAACGGCGGTCAGGGCACTGTCAGCCGATACACCCGCGCCGCGGTGCCGCTGTAAAGCGCGGTCTTTTCGGCGGCGGAGGCGCCGGCGGTGAGGCGCTTGAAGGCATTCCACAGCTCGGTGTAGCCGCTGGACTGCTTGTCGGGCGGGAAATTACTCTCGAACATGCATCGGTTGGCGCCGAAGGCTTCGATGCACGGCTCGATGTACTGCCGCCAGGCGGCGGCGAGCTCTTCGGAGGATGGCGGCATGTCGCGTTCAGGAAAGTCGAAGCCGAACGAGGTCATGCCGACGCCGCCGAGCTTGACATTGACGTTCGGGCACTTCGCGAGCTCGCCGATATCATTTTTCCAGCCGGCCAGGATCTCGGGCCGCCGGCCGGCATAGGGGCCAATGCCGAGCACGCCGCCGACATGGTTCAAGATGATCGTGGTCTCGGGGAAAGCGCGGGCGAGATCGATCGCATCGGCGAGCTGCGGATGATACTGCCAGGATTCAAAGCTGAGCCCGAGCGGCGCCAGCTGGGCGAACCCCTCGCGGAACTTGGGGTCGCGCACCAGATGCGGCGGCACCGCGCGCGTCGCGTATTTCTGGATCGCATCGTGCTCGTCCCAAGAGACGCCGTGGCGGATGCCGCGAAACCGGCCGCCGCCGACCCTGATCTCGGCCTCCAGCACCTCGCGCACTCGCGCCCCAAGGGTCAAATCGGCATGGCCGACGATCCCTTCGGCGACGCGGCACGAGCCATAGCCGCCAGAGGCGCTCATCGCCGCGATGCCGTTGACGAACTCGACCTCGCCGACGGGCATCATCTCGGGCGGGCCCTCCTTGCGGTACATCGAGCGGCATTCGAGGAACACGGTCGAAACGATGTTGTGGCCTCTTGCCGAGCCGGAACCGGGGCCGGCGATATCGGCCAGCAATTCGGGCAGAAGGTAGCGCCCGCGCGCCGTCGTGTCCCAGAAATGGTGGTGCGGGTCGATGATCGGCAAATCCGGCTCGAGTGCCGCCTCGGTCGGCCGCTTGGCCAGCCACGCCTTCAGCTCGGCATCGTCGCGATAGGCGAGCCCGCGGTATTCGCCCTTTGCATCCTGAGCCATGGTGTCCTCCGTCACTCGGCCGCCGCGCGCGCCCGATCTTCGGCGCCCCAGCTTTTCAGCACCGGCAATACCTCGCTCGCGAACAATTTCAGCCCGCGCTCGGCCACCTCGTAGGGCACGCCGCCAAAGCGGAACGCCGCGTTCAGCTCGAACTCGCCGAGCACCTGCCGCCGCGTCTCGAGCTCGCGCAGGATGCGCTCTGGCGTGCCCCAGATCGCCGCCTGCATGAACCCCTTGACCGCCCCGTCGAGCCCGCCCTTGCGGGCGATCTCAGCCTTTTGCGCATAGGCGTCGTAGCCTTTCACCGTGGCGAAATGCTCGCCGAGGAATTCGTAATGATGAAAGTTGCTCTCGACGAATTTGCCCATGTATTGCCGCGCGTGGTCCTCGGCCTCGGTCAAATCCGGGCCGCAGATGCAGAAATCGGTGATCATCATGTGCGGCGCCGGGCGCCCGTGGAATTTGTAGTGCAATTCGCGATTGCGCTCGATCGCCGGCAACCGCATATGCCACGGCCGATCGGAGAACATCACCATATGGGCGCCGAGCCGGGCCGCCGCCTCGACCGAATCCTCGCTCGACGCCACGGCATAGATGCGGCCGGCAAAATCGTATTTCGGCCGCGGCCTGAGCTCGATGCGCGGCTGCCGGTAATGTTTCCCATTGCCTTCGACGAAGCCGGTGCGCAAGGCCGCGACGATCATCGGCGCCGCCTCGTCAAAGCGCTCACGCGACTCGTCCATGGTCCCGCGAAACGCCGCGAACTCGCGCCGCGCCAGGCCGCGGCCCAGCCCCAGCCGCAATTTTCCCTTGCATAACAAATCCAGCACGGCGGCCTGCTCGGCGACGCGCAGCGGGTCGTGCCACGGCACGATCACCGCTGCGGTGCCGAGGCCCACGCCCGGGCACGCCGCAGCGAGATAGGTCATCAGCTGCAGATTGTCGGGACAGAACGAATAGTCGAAAAAGTGATGCTCGGCCGACCACAGAACATCGAACCCCGCATCGGCGGCGAGCCGCGCCAGGCGGATCTCCTCGTCCCACACCCGATCGTCGCCGATGCTCTCCCAGCCATAGCTGGCGAACACCATCATCATGCCGACATCCATGGCATCCCTCCGGCATCTCGTCCGACCGCGAGTGTTCCACGCGCCTGCCCCGATGACAACTCCGCCCGGCAGCGCCTCGGCTGGAAATTCGGTCGTTGGGCTACCCGTCGGTCTCCGGCGCGACTCCGGGAGGCTGGCGGTCCGGGAGATAGCGGAAAGCACTACCTTGCTGCCATACATCTCCGAACACGCCGCCGATCACTGCTTGACAGGCGATGCCGCGATCCTGCATCCCTCGCGCATGCGGCGTTGTAACCTTGTCCTGATGATCGCATTGGTAGGGCCAACGACCGTCAGCTCCGTGGCCGCAGCATCATCGTCGTCCCCCGCGAAGCCGCCGCCGAAAGTCGCAGCTCTGGTCGAGGCGCTGGTTCGCGGGCATCCGAAAAACTTCGAGATCGTCACTTTCGGCGATCCTCGGCTGGCGCCGGTCGAGGTGGTGCGCGGCGGAGCCGGCCATGCCGGCGCGGTGGTCGCGCCAGTGAGGCCGATCCCGGCTCGGGCGAGATCGGGCGGCACCACGGAAATCGTGAGCTTCGCCGACCGTCGTGAGACGGCGGTGACTGTGTTGCGCGGTTCGGCTGTGATGGTCGCCGACCCGGATCCATTCGCGGCGCAAGCGGCTGACGCCTTTGGCTTGTTTGCGGCACCGGGCGGCATTGAACTCGACCGTGTCGCCTTTGCCATTGACGGCGCCGAATCCAGCCATGGCGCCGATCCCGCGATGTGGCGCCCGGATCTCGAAGGCCCCGAAGGGCCGATGCAGGTCTCCGCCGCTGCGGCGATCGATTCGGGAGGCGGCGACCGGTTCGACCCGATCCAGAACCGGCGGATGGGACGAGACTATCTGGCCCTGCTGTACCAGCGATACGGCAATTGGCCGGATGCGGTCGCCGCCTACAATTGGGGACCGGGGAACATGGACGCGTGGATCGCCGGCGGCCGGCCGCAGGTCGGGCTGCCGCTCGAGGTTGCGCATTATCGCGCTCGGGTGCTGCGCGATGGCGATATGCGACAGCCGCCCGCCCTGCCGGCGCCGGGCGAGCGGGAGGACGATCGTTGCGACCTCCGCCCAAAGGACCGGAAAGTAGGCGCGGCCGCGCGGCCAAAACAGCAGAGCGCGGGTGCGGGCCGGCAGCGGTGAGGATCAGATCCGGGTCGAGAGGCGGATCGCCAGGCGGGACCCGGTTTTCACCGCGGTGCTGAGCAGTTCGTAGCCGGGCGTCTCCTCGGCACCCATCGCCAGCGCCGTCGCGCGGTGCGCGAGCTCGTCGTCGCGAAAGGCGAGGATCGTCTCGCGCAGCGCCGGGTCGGTGTCGGCGAGGCGGTCGGCCTGGCCGCGGTAATGCTCGTCAATGACCTCCTCGACCGCGACGGTGCAGGCCATCGCCGCGCGTTCGCCCAAGAGCGCCGTCGCGGCGCCGAGCGCATAACCCAGCACCGACCACAGCGGATGGAGAACGGTCGGCCGCACCCGCCGGCCTGGCAGCAGCTTCTCAAAGCAGGCGAGGTGGCGCTCCTCCGCCTCGGCCATGCGGCGGATCTCGCTGGCCGCGCGCCCTCTCCCGACGGCCGCGAGCTGACCCTGATAGATTCGGGTCGCGCCATACTCGCCGGCATGATCGACGCGCAGCATCCGTGCGATCTCGTTCGCGGGCAACGGGTCGCCAGGCAGACGGTGGCGCGGCCCGCGGCTCATCTGATCCTGCCGCCGATCCGGGCGGGTGCCCTGCCGCGCCGCCGCACAACCACGGCGAGGCAGATGCCGGTCATCATCAGCGAGGCGAGCGAGATTCCAGCCGGCCAGCGACACGCCAATCAGCGACCACGCCGGCTCGTCGCAGCGCACCGGCTCTTGATGCCGAAGCTGCGCCTCCAGCTGCGCGAGGGTTGTCGGCGTGCCGGCCGCGGCGGTGCAGGCGCTCGGGCCGGCGAACCAGTGCTTCTCGACCCCGACGTGATAAAACGCCAGCGCGGTGCTCACCGCAAACACCGCGGCGAGCAGCAGCGCCACCCAGGGCAATCCCGGCCGGCTGCCGGTCAGGGCCGCGACCAACGCGATCACGATCGCGACCGCCCAAGGCCAGCGCTCTTTGAGGCACAGCTCACACGGTGCGAGCCCGCCCCAATATTGCGCCACCAGAACGGCGCCGAGCACCGCGGCGCCCGCCAGCAGCACAAAGATCGGAAAAGCGCGGGACGGTATGTTCATCGTGGACACAAGCAGCGCAGCCCAACTCTCACGGAAGCTCAGGTCTCGACTACTTCGGCGCGAATAGCAATCCCCGAATACAGATCCGACATGGTCGCCTTCAGTTCGACCGAGGAGAGATGGAGTGTCGCTTCAGGGCCGCGAAGGAGCTCGATGATCCAGCGGCCATTCTCGCGCCGATAAAGCTCGGCGTAATAATTATCGGCGTCCATCAGCAGGATCTCCTGCACGCTCTCGATCTGCCGATAAGCCGGAAGCTTGGTGCGTCGGTCATGTTGCTCGGTGCTTGGAGACAAGATTTCGACGAGCAGCACCGGATCGACGACTGCCTGTCGACCGGGCTCGTTCAGCCGGCAGGTTACCGCGATATCGGCAACATAGTAAAAATCCGCCCGGTCCGGCCGGATAACCCCCGCCTCGACCTGCGCGTTGCAAGGCCGTCGGCTTTCGAGCGCAGCATCGATACGAGCGCCCAACCGCATCGCCAGGATACGATGCGCCTCGGCCGGCGGCGCCATCGCCAGAGGAAAGCCGTCGACGAGCTCGTAGCGCGTGTCGGTGCCGTCCTCCCAGCGCAGGAATTCTTCGACGTTCATTCGATTCAGCGCCCGTTCGCTCACCTCTGCTCCTCTGCCAATATGGGGGGTTTCGGCTGACTGTCCGGCTATTCGGCGGCGGCTTCAAGCCCGGGCGGGCCGACCGGATCGAGAAATCCGCCGGATTGTCGGCGCCACAGCCGGGCATAGGTCCCGTCGGCGGCGAGCAGCGAGGCGTGGGTCCCCTCTTCGACGATCTGCCCCTTGTCCAGCACCACCAGCCGGTCGAGGCGGGCGATGGTGGAGAGCCGATGGGCGATGGCGATCACCGTGCGCCCGCGCATCAAGCTTTCGAGCTGCTCCTGGATCGCCGCCTCGACTTCCGAATCGAGCGACGAGGTGGCCTCGTCGAGGACCAGGATCGGCGCGTCCTTGAGGATCACCCGGGCGAGTGCTACGCGCTGGCGCTGCCCGCCCGACAGCTTGACGCCGCGCTCGCCAACATGCGCGTCGAGGCCGCGGCGGCCATTCCAGTCCTCGAGCTGCTCGATGAAATCCATCGCATGGGCCTGCGCCGCGGCACGCCGCACCTCCCACTCGCTCGCCCGCGGCCGGCCATAGCGGATGTTGTCACGGATCGAGCGGTGCAGCAGCGAGGTGTCCTGGGTCACCATCGCGATGTGACCGCGCAGGCTCTCCTGGGTGACCTCGGCGATGTTCTGGCCGTCGATCACGATCCGGCCGCTTTCGACATCGTAAAAGCGCAGCAGCAGATTGACCAAGGTCGATTTTCCGGCGCCCGAAGGCCCGACCAACCCGACCCGCTCGCCGGGTGCTATCGCTAGGTCGATCCCGTGCAGGACACCGCGCTCGGTCCCGTAGCCAAAACGCACATCCTCAAAGCGCACCTCGCCGCGATCGATGCGCAGCGGCACCGAGCCGGCCCCGTCCGGCATCTGCCGCGGCACCGCGATCGAGCGCATCGCATCCTGCACGACGCCGATATTCTCAAAGATCGTCGTCACGTTCTGCGCCACCCAGCCGGCGATGTTGGAAATCTGCCAGGTCAGCGGCAACGCCATCGCGACGGTGCCGATGGCGATCCGGCCGTCGCTCCACAGCCATATCGCGATGGCCGCGGTTCCCACCACCATCAAAGCGTTGAGCGTCGCGAGCATCACGCCGACCGAGGTCGTCAGCCGGAGCTGCGCGCGGAATGCGTCGGTCTGCTCGTCGACCGCATTGCGCACAAAAGCATCCTCGTCGCGCGGCCGGGCGAACAGCTTGACGGTCAGGATGTTGGTGTAGCTGTCGACGACACGCCCGACCAGGTTCGAGCGAGTTTCCGACGAGCGGCGCGAGCGGTTGCGCAGACGCGGCACAAAAAAGCGCAGCAGGACCGCGTAGCCAGCGAACCACAGCAGCACCGGCACGGTCAGCCGGATGTCGTTGCGGCCCATCAGGATCACCGCACCGCTGCCGTAGACGAGGATGTACCAGACCGCGTTGGTGCCGGAGACGACGCTTTCGCGCAACGCCGGGCCCGACTGCATGACCCGGTTGGCGATGCGGCCGGCGAAATCGTTTTGAAAAAAGGTCCAGCTCTGGCGCACGACATGCCAGTGGCTTTGCCAGCGGACCATGTTCGAAAGCCCGGCGGCAATCGCCTGGTTGGTGATCAAGTTCTGCAGCAGCAGCGCCGACGGGCGGACCAGCAGCAGCACCGCCGCCATGCCGAGAAGCTGCGGCCAATAGCTGTAGAGAATGTCGGGCTTGTGGCTCGAAACTATCGTCACCACCCGGCCGATAAAGACCGGGATCAGGGTGTCGAGCAGGGCCACCGCCGAGCCGGCGGCGAACAGCGCCACAACCAGGCCGCGCGCCTGCCGGGCATGGTGCCAATAGAATGCAGCAAGCCCAGCCGGCGGCGGCGCCTCCGGCGACAGCGCCGTCGGCTCGAGCAGATTTTCGAAAAACCGGAACACACGCATTGTCTGGGTTTCTATTCCTGGGCTGCGCAGCGGGTTGCGAGACAGCGCCGGCCGGGCGCCGGCCGGGCGGCGATTGCACAACAACCGCTAGCCTAGCACATGATAGGCGGAGGCGCGGCCGAAGTTCCCAATTCACTCGCCGCGGGAGTTCCGATGGAAGCGACTCGCTCGCGACTCTCGGCAATCGGCGCCGCTTTCAGCCTCCGGCACCGAGCCAGCGGGCGACGCATTGGCCGAGCGCCTGCTCGGCGCGGCGGTCGATTTCCGCGTCGGTCAAGGTGCTGAGCGGGTGGTCGATGACGACCGGTGACAGATCGGGCATGCCGAGCGCATCCCGTTGCATGCGGGCTTCGTGCAGGAATTCGGTGGTGACGATGACCGCCGCCGGGCGGCCGAGGGTTTCGAGACGAACGCCGTCATGCGTACAGCACGAGGTGCACGAGCCTCAATCGCCGATCGCGGTCAACACGATGTCGTTGTCGGCCGCGATCTGTTCCAGCAGCGCCGGATCGGCATCCTTGGAAAAGCTCTCCTTGCGGTAGTAGTTGATCGCGGCGAGCGGCGCCTGTTCGCCAAGCAGCGCCGCCGTTTTGCGCAGCAGGCGGTTGCCGTTCCATTTGGTGTTGTCGAGCACGCCGAGCCGCAGCCCGGCGAGACGCGCAGCTCTCGGCGCCAGCGCCATCTGCTCGGCATCGACCACGCCGCGCGGGTCGAACACGCTGAGTTCGGTCATGCTCCCTCCTGGGTCCTCTTGGGTTTGCGCCTGGCCCGCTCACAAATAGCAGGTGCCGTCGACGCAGACCGGCTCGCGCTCCGGCCGGATGGCGCTCTCGATGCTGCGCAGCACCGGGGCCGACATGTGCCCCCAGCCGGGGATGAAGGCGGAAAACCGGCCGGCCTCGCCGCCGACGACAAAGAGATGGATATGGTCGGGGCTGGGCACCACCGGGATGCGCGATCCCTGCTCGCGCTTGTACCACCGCGGCAGGTTGCGGTTGTAGATTTTGCCGTAGCGCTCGTTGAAGGTCAAATCGGAAAACAGATTGTACGCGTTCATCGCCAGGTAGCTCCTGACGTCGTGCCGGGTCCACCCCTTGCCGGCGATGGTGCGGGCATGCTCCGGCCCGACCACGACCGCGCAATGCCCGCTCGACACCGCGTTGTTGTTGGCGATCGTGCTCATCGCCGAAGAAATGCTGTCGAGGATGCCCTCGGCGTCGTTGGCGACATGGTTGGTGACGCTGTGCGGCGGCTCGGCGGCCAGCACAAAGACCGTGGAATCTTCCGCGGCAAAGCCCTTTTCGACATGATAGGGCGCCCACGGGCTCGCCGCCTCGTTCTCGGAGACGCAGTAGGTGTATTTGCCGGGGTGGCCGAGGGTGCTTTTGTCGAGATCGCCGGGACGGCCGCCGCCGACATTGAGTAAGACAAGGCGCAACGCCCGCCCGATCGTCGCATTGGCGCGGTTGCCCGAGCCGAAAGCGTTGCAGTCGCCGTTCATGCCGATCGCCCGCGCGACCGGGCCGTTGACGATCAGCAAGGGGGCGGCCATGTGGGTCGTCGCCTGCACCCCGTTCAAATTGAACGCCGTTGCGGTCAGCGCCAGCATCGCCGCGCGCACCACCGGCGCATATTCAGGCTTGCACCCGGCCATCACCATGTTGATCGCCAGCACCTCGCGGGTCAGGCTGCCGCGGCGGGGCGGCACCTTGCATTCCACGAATTGCGGGTTCCCGCCTAAGGCCGCGACGAATTCGTCAACCCGCTCGCGCGTCGGTGGCACCACCGGCAACCCGTCGGTCCAGCCCTGCTCGAAATACCATTCGACGAGGTCGGTGCCGGCCGGCACGCCGCGGCTCTTTGTTTCCGGATTTTCGGCGAGGTCTGCGGCAGCGACTGGCATGTTCTTTCTCCGGCGGATCAGGACGCCGAGGATATCACGTTTCGACCGGGTCAGCCGGCGATCGAGCTGTGACCGATCCACAAGCGATTCATGACTCGCGTCAGCGGCCCCGGCCGGCTGCGGCCGGCCAATCGGGCGCGGGCTTCCTGGTAAGGAGCCACATAGCGCAGCAAGACGGGGATGCGCGGATAAGCGAGGCGCAGGGCGGCGAGCGCCCGTTTCGCGGCGCGCCGCTCCGCCGGCCCGTATTGCAGCGCGAACCCGCGGCGCAGCCGCTCGGGCAATAAGCTCGCGGTCAAGGCGCGATACCAGAATGGTGAGCGGAGCCAGGTTCCGGCGCCCGCCAGCAGCTCGGCGGCGATGGCTCGCGCCGCGCTGGTGACGGCGAGCGTGTCGGAGTCGACGGTTTGGGCGACGTAATCGGCGAAAGCCGGCCAGCTTGGCGGCAAGGCGGTCTGTGGAATGCCGAAAAATCCCGCGAACAGCCGAAATTCGTCGTAGTAGCGCTCGCGCTCCTCTGCCGAAAGCGGCGGGTTGACCAGCTCGAAAGCAACGATCGCACTGTCCGCCAAGGTCGCGAACACCCAGCGCAGCGCCGCCAGATCGGTAGCGCGATAGGGCGAGCCAGCCGCGAACCCGCCGGCGCTTTCGCCAAGAGTGCCGGCGATCGCTGCATGACGCCGGTAAAGGCGGCGGGCAGAGGCAATCGCCTGGTCGGCGGTGCCGAACACCATCGTGAAGACAACGGAGAACGTGCGGTGGAACCGGCCGATCGGGTCGCTGAGGCTGCGCGAATGTTCGGCGATCGCGGCGGCGACCCAGGGATGGGCCAGCTGCAGCAGCAGGGCACGTCCGGCGCCGAGAAAAATCGCCGCCTCGCGATCGACCCGCCAGACCATCGAGCCCGGTCCGAAAACGCCGCCCGAGCGACCCGCCGCCGATGCGCGCACCATCGCCAGCTCGCGCTCCAAATCGGCCTCCGTGATGGCCGAGCATGCCGTAGCCGGCGACAGTGCTGCGGCAGTCGAGCTCGGCATTTCTTGCGCGCTGGCCGGGCAGTCAGCCGCGCTCAAGGCCGTCGAGCGACAGGCCGAGGGCGTCGATGCCCGCTTCGAGGTAATCGGCCAGCAGTGGAGTGCCCAGGAGATAGTCGGTCTCGCCGGCGTTGCCGCTGTCGCGCGCCTGCCGCACCGCCTCGGGCCAGCCTTGGGCATCGAAATCGCCGCGCCCAAGCCATACCAGCGCCAGCAATTCCTCGCGCTCGTCGATGTTCAGCCCGTCGATCGCGTCGCGCAGCTCCTGCTCGCTCGGATTGTCGGGGGTGTCGAGCAGGATCTGCCGTTCGTCATCGTCGGCGGGGTCCGAGCCGGTCGCCGCGTCCGGGTCGATCGGCACCTCGGCGTCGAACTCGCGCGCCTTTTCGATGATGTAGGCCAGCTTTTCGAGCGAAATTGTCGGCATCGTTCAACCTTTCGCGGCGGTTATCGCATCAAGCGCCGGCTGCGGCGGAAGGCCAGCGCCAGTTTTTGACTTCGGGCATGTCGTCGCCGTGCCGGGTGATGTATTGCTTGTGCTCGATCAGCTTGTCGCGCATCGCCTGCTTGGCGTAGGCCGCCATGTAGCCGAGCTTCGGCACCCGGTCGATCACGTCGCTGGCCAGGTGAAAGCGGTCGAGATCGTTGCGCACGACCATGTCGAACGGGGTCGTCGTCGTCCCCTCCTCCTTGTAGCCGCGGACGTGAATGTTGCCGTGGTTGGTGCGGCGATAGGTCAGCCGGTGGATCAGCCACGGATAGCCATGATGGGCGAAGATCACCGGTTTGTTCGTGGTGAACAGCGCGTCGAAATCGTGGTCGGTCAGCCCGTGCGGGTGTTCGTCATGCGGCTGCAAGGTCATCAGATCGACCACATTGACCACCCGGATCTTCAGGTCGGGGACGTGGTGGCGCAGCAGATCGACCGCAGCCAAGGTTTCGAGAGTCGGCACGTCTCCGGCGCAGGCCATCACCACATCGGGCTCGGCGTCGCGGTCGTTGCTGGCCCATTCCCAGATGCCGATGCCGGCGTCGCAATGCTTGATCGCAGACTCGATGTCGAGCCATTGCGGTTGCGGCTGCTTGCCGGCGACGATCACATTGATGCGGTCCCAGCTTCTGAGGCAATGGTCTGTCACCCATAAAAGGCAGTTGGCGTCGGGCGCCAGATAGACGCGGATCACGTCCGCTTTTTTGTTGCAGACAAAATCGATAAAGCCTGGATCCTGATGGCTGAAGCCGTTGTGGTCCTGCCGCCAGACATGCGAGGTCAACAGATAGTTCAACGATGAGATTGGCCGCCGCCACGGGATCTTGCGCGAGCTCTCCAGCCATTTGGCGTGCTGGTTGAACATTGAATCGACGATATGGATAAAGGCCTCGTAGCAGTTGAACAGCCCATGCCGCCCGGTCAGCAGATAGCCTTCGAGCATGCCCTCGCAAACGTGCTCGCTGAGGATCTCCATGACTTTGCCGTCGCGCGAGAGGTGGTCGCCGTCATGCGAGCCGAGGTCGTCGTCGGGCGAGGTTTCCGCCACCCACGCGCGGCCGGTCGCCTCGAACGCCGCGGAGAGCCGGTTGGAGGCGGTCTCGTCCGGGCCGAACAGGCGAAAGTTCGGGTTCCGCTCGATGATGTCGCGCAGAAACGCACCCATGATGCGTGTCGACTCGGCGTCGGTTTCCCCTGGACGGCTGACCTTGACCGCGTAGTCGGCGAAATCCGGCATCACTAGCTCGCGCCGCAAGAGGCCGCCATTGGCGTGCGGGTTGGCGCTCATCCGGCGGTCACCATCGGGCGCCAGAGCCGCGATCTCGGGCCGCAGCTTGCCGTCTTGGCTGAACAATTCGTGCGGCCGGTAGCTGCGCATCCAGTCTTCGAGCAATTTGACGTGCTCGGGTTTCTCCATTTCGCCGAACGGGACCTGGTGGGCGCGCCAGGTGCCTTCAATCTTCAGCCCGTCGACCATCTTCGGCCCGGTCCAGCCCTTGGGGCTGCGCAGGATAATCATCGGCCATTGTGGGCAGACAATGTCCTCGCCGGAGCGCGCCGCCCGCTGGATCCGGGCGATTTCGTCGAGCACCGCGTCGAGGGTGCCGGCCATCAGCTGGTGCATCGCCGCCGGATCGTCACCCTCGACAAAATACGGCTTGTAGCCGTAGCCGAAAAACAGGTCCTCGAGCTGCTGGCGCGGGATGCGGGCGAGGATCGTCGGGTTGGCGATCTTATAGCCGTTCAAGTGCAGGATCGGCAGCACCGCGCCGTCGCTCGCCGGGTTGAGGAATTTGTTGCAATGCCACGAGGTCGCCAGCGGCCCGGTTTCGGCCTCGCCGTCGCCAATCACGCAGGCGGCGATCAGCCCAGGGCTGTCGAGGACAGCGCCATAGGCGTGCGACAAGGAATAGCCGAGCTCGCCGCCCTCGTTGATCGAGCCGGGCGTCTCGGGTGCCGCATGGCTCGGGATGCCGCCCGGAAAGCTGAACTGGCGGAACAGCCGGCGCATCCCCTCGGCATCCTGCGAGACGCTCGGGTAAAGCTCGCTATAGGTGCCTTCGAGCCAGGTGTTGGCGACCATACCGGGGCCGCCATGCCCGGGCCCGCAGATATAGATCATGTCGAGGCCGCGCGCCTTGATGACCCGGTTCAGATGCACATAGATGAAATTCAGGCCAGGCGTCGTGCCCCAGTGGCCAAGCAGCCGCGGCTTGATGTCGGCGCGCTCGATCGGGTGCTCGAGCAGCGGGTTGTCGAGCAGATAGATCTGCCCGACCGACAGGTAGTTGGCGGCCCGCCACCAGGCGTCGATCAGTTCGAGCTGCGCCGGTGAGAGCGGCCGGGCGGCCGGGGTGGCGTCATTTTGCCGGGCTGTGCGGTCACTGCTGCGCGCTTCGCTCATCGGCGGATCTCACTTGAGGAGGGTCACGGGGATGCGGGCGAGACGAATGACATTGGTGGCGACCGAGCCGAGGACCAGTCCGCGCAGGGCACCGAGCCCGCGTGTCCCCATTACGATCTGATCGGCTTTTAGTTCCCACGCGAGCCTCACGACTGTCTCGGCGACCGGCCCCAGCTCAGCGCGCGCCGCGAATTTGACCGCGGCCTTGCGGCACAACCCGACCGCCCGGCGCAAGGCCTCTTTCGACTGACGAGCCGCGGCCTCGCGGTCCGCATCAGCCGAGATCACCGCTGAGACGTCCGAGACTTCGAGGGTCTGCTGGCTCTGAACATTAACGAGGATGATCTTGGCGCCCGGGAAGCTCCCGGCAAGCGACAGAGCGTGCAGCACGGCCCGGTTAGCCGGAGCCGAGCCGTCTACCGGGACGATGATCTTCACGTCCGGAGCTCTCCGCGTTGTGCCCTAAACCGCTACGGTCCGATTTCTGGTTCTCAATCCCAGACCAGGAACAGGCCGATGTCGCCGGGGAAACCGCCTGGGAAATCCAGCACTCGCGCGGTCAGGCGGAAGCCGCCCGGCTTCAGGTCACGCTCCCATCGCGAATAAATCTCGGCAGCCTCGCCGCGCAGGGTACGGGGCCAGTCGGGAGACGGCGCGTTGATCGCGCGACCGCGGTCGGCGCACAGCTCGGCAGGGAACTGCAGCAGTAGCAGCTCTCTTTCGCCGCGTCCGGCGGCCTCCCTGGCATGGTTGAGCAGAGATCGCCAGCTTTCGTCGCCGATATGGTGATCGATCAGCTCTATGACGCGCTGATGGCGTTGTTCTGCTGCGAGGCGGCGCGCTTCCTGCTCGTGCTCGAGATAATGATGCTGGAAATCTGAGTCGAGGGCGCGAAAATCCGCCGCTGTCAGACCAGCCTTCTTGCTATCGGGCGAGGGCTGCCGCGGTTGATGCGGCGTCGGGGCGTCATGTTGGTGACCGAAATGGGCCTCGATCGAAGACATGATGTCGCCGACGACTCCGGGGCGCCGCGATCCATGCGCCAACCCCTGCGGCGCCGAATGCTCGGCGGCAAACGCGCGCAGCAGATCGGCGCGGCTGACAATCCCGACGAGCCGATCCTCGCGCAGCACCGGGACCCGCTTTAGCCGATGCGCCTCCAGCAGGCGGGCGATCTCGCCGATCTCGGTCGTCTTGGCCACGCTGACCACTGGCGCGGACATGATTTCACGAGCGGTGAGCCGGCGGTTTCTAAGGCTCGCAACGAAATTGGCGTCAAGCGCTTCGCCCTCCGCCAGCAGTGCCAGCCACCAGTCGCGCCGGGCCTCGCGGCCAGCTTCGCCGCGGCCTAAGAGATCACCCTCGCTGACCATGCCGACCGGCGCTCCGCGATCATCTACGACCGGCACGGCGCTGATTTCGTGCGCAAGAAGGATCCGCGCGATCTCCGGTGTGGGGGTATCGGCGGTCACGGTGACCGGATCCCGAGTCATGATTTCGTGTGCTTGCATCGAAACCCCTATCGCTGGGGGTGCATCGATTTCGGATCAAAGTGCTGGCACCGGCCGGCGCCCATCCGGTTTATATCATACTAACGCCTGCCGCCGCCTATTGGGGTCAACCAGGAGCGGTGGTGAGCAGCAGCGCCCCGAAAGGCTTGAAGCATGAAAACCGTCGAGCCACTGATCGGCGTCATCAACGCCGGGTCGTCGTCGGTCAAGTTCGCGTTTTACGAGGGCGAGCGTCGCCTTCTCTCGGGTCAGGCTGACACCTCGGCGGGGCATGCGGCGATCAGAGCCGTCGGCGCCGACGGCTCTCCGGCTCCTCCCCCAGATCTCGCGGCCTCGGCGTTGACCGAGCCCGGCGCGCTGCTGCCCGCTCTGCTGCGCTGGGCCGGGGAACGGCTCGATGGCCGCAAGCTGGCGGCGCTCGGCCATCGGGTCGTGCATGGCGGGCTGCGCCATTCGCGGCCGGCCCGGGTGACGCCGGAATTGCTGGCCGAGCTCGAGGCGCTGGTGCCGCTGGCGCCGTTGCACGAGCCCCATAATCTCGAGCCGATCCGCGCGGCGCTCGCGCACGATCCGCAATTGCCGCAGGTGGCGTGCTTTGACACCGCGTTTCACCGCACGATGCCGGAGGTGACGCAGGCCTATGCGCTGCCTTATTCGCTGTTCGACGAGGGCGTGCGGCGCTACGGCTTTCACGGCCTCTCCTACGAATACATCGCTTCGGTGCTGCCCGAGCATGCGTCGCAGGTGGCCGAGGGCCGCGTCGTGGTGGCGCATCTGGGCAACGGCGCCTCGCTGTGCGCGATGCGGGCGCGCAGCTCGGTGGCGACGACGATGGGGTTCACCGCCCTCGACGGCGTGCCGATGGGGACCCGCTGCGGCGATCTCGATCCGGGGGTCGTGCTGCACCTCATTCAGCAAAAGGGGATGTCGGCCGAAGCGGTGTTGGACCTTCTCTACCGGCGGTCGGGCATGCTCGGGTTGTCCGGCATCTCCGCCGATTTTCGCGATCTCTTGGCGAGCGCGGAGCCGCGGGCGCGGTTTGCGCTCGACGTGTTCTGCTATCGGGTCACGCGGCACATCGGCTCGCTGGCGGCGGCACTCGGCGGCCTCGACGCCGTCGTGTTCACCGGCGGGGTCGGCGAAAACGCGGCGCCGGTGCGCAGCGCCGTCTGCCGCGCCTGCCAATGGCTCGGGGTCGAGCTGGACGAGGCGGCGAACCAGCGCCATCAGCAGCGGATCAGCACAGCCGAGAGCCGCGTCGCAGCGTATGTCATCAAGACCGACGAGAATTTGATGATCGCGCGGCACGCCCGCGCGCTGGTGGCGGGCTGAGGCTTGAGAACCGAGAAGGATTGCAGTTGTACGTACATATGTGCAGCGTTACCTTGCGGATGATCAGACAGTATCGGGATTTGATTGGGAGACGGCAACCGTATGCATTGCCAGAGACACGGCGTTTCGATTGCCGAATTGAGGCGCTGTTGCGCGGCGATCCCCGGGTCGCCCCGATCTGAAGCATGCCCATCTCGAGGACCGGCTGATCGCCATCGGCAGGAACGAGCAGGGCCGACGTATTCGTGGCCTTCACTTTCCGCGAGAAATTTGGGGCGCGGATGATCCGACCGGTCAGCGCCCGATACATGCGCGCGAAGGAGATTGAAAATTATGAAGCACAAGCTCGCTAGAATGACCACTGATCGAGAGGCTGAGGCCGTGCTCGAGCAGGATCTGTCAGATCTTGATTTCTCCCAGTTCAAGCCTGTTAGATTTGAATTCGAGACCAAGGCCGCACGTCTCAACATGCGCCTTCCCGCGCCGCTGCTCGACGCGGTGAAAGCGCACGCCAAGGCGCGGGGCATTCCTTACACCCGCTTTATCCGAGAAATTCTAGAACAGGCGTTGCGGCCGAGCGCGCGTCGGGAAGGTCGATGATCAGTGCGCGATCAGCACCGGCGCTGCGGCGGCCGCTTGCAGCACGTGCTGGGTGAAGCCGCCGAAAATCCATTCGCGCAGCCGGCTGTGGCCGTAGCCGCCCATGACCAAGAGGGCCCGGCGCTCGGCGGCGGCGGCAAGCAGCGCGTCGGCCGGGCTGCGCCCGTCGGGCTGGAGCCGGCGGCTTGACACGGAGAGCCCGCGCCAGCGCAGATTGGTCATCAGCTGGCTGCCCTCCTCGCTCGACAAATCCTGCTCCTCGGCGACGGTCAGGATTTCGATGTGCCGGGCGGCGTCGAGAAACGGCAATGCCGCGGTCACCGCATGGGCGGCTTCGCGCGCCGCCTTCCAGGCGATCACGACCGTCTCGGGCAGCGCGGCCATTGGCGCGGAACCGGGGATCAGCACCGGGCGGCCGCTGTCGAGCAGGGCCATCTCGATCGTTTCCGGCGCCACCCCCTCGCCGTCGCCGGAGCGGCCGATGACCATCAGGTCGGCGGCGCGCCCGTGCTCGGCGATGCAATAGGGTTCGGCGCCGACCCGCCGCGTCCACTGCGCTGACGGGCCGGGCGGCAGAGGCGAGTTGTCCGCTGGCGGGGTATCGACGATCGCCAGCGCTTCGCTTTCGCAGAACTGCTCGAAAAGGCGCCTCGCCCGCTCCTCGCGGCGGCTGACTTCCTCGTCGAGCCGCTCGACCAGACCGCCGACCATCGCGGCGCCACCGCCATCCGAAGCCATCGTCGTGGCGAGCGCCGCCGCGTCGGTCGCAACATGCAGAAAGTCGAGATGGGCGTCGAAGCGACGGGCGACGGCGAGGGCCGCGGCGAACACCGCGGCGTCGGCAGCGCTGCCGGTCGCGGGGACAAGAATGGTCTTGATCATCAAAGCTCCTCTGGCGCCGAGCCGAACGCGATCCCCGACGTCAGTGTCCGCTATTTGTGCGCACCAACTCTTTAAGCCGGACATAACGCTGTCGGTGGCGCCATTCTACCGTAAATCGAGCGTAGCGAAACCGTCCACCGGCGCGCCGCCTCTTTTAGCGGCGGTCGAAAAGCCTGTATCCTCGCCGAGGCAAGTGGTGAGGAGGGCACGTATGGCGGCGTCAGCACAGCCGACCCAATGGGGGCGCAGCATTGAACGGCCCAACGAAGCCTGGCTGGCGAAACAGGCGCCGGAGCCGATCCTCGATCCCGAATTGCCGATCATCGACCCGCATCATCATTTCTGGGACCGGCCGGCAGAGCGCCCCGGCCACCGCTATCTGCTCGAAGATCTGATGGCCGACATCAACACCGGGCACAATATCGAGGCGACGGTGTTTCTCGAATGCCGCTCGATGTATCGCGCCGGCGGCCCGCCGGAATTGCGCCCGGTCGGCGAAACCGAGTTTGTCGCCGGGCTTGCCGCGATCAGCGCCAGCGGCGGGTATGGGTCGACGCGGGTCGCCGCGGGTATCGTCGGCTTTGCCGATCTGACCCTGGGCGAGCGGGTCGAGCCGGTGCTCGAAATGCACATCCGCGCCGGCGGCGGCCGGTTTCGCGGCGTGCGCCATTCGGCCGGCTGGGACCAGAGCGCGGCGATCGGCAACAGCCGCGCCGACATGCGCCCGCACCTCTATGGCCGCCCCGATTTCCGCGCCGGGCTCGCGCGGCTGGCGGCCCGCGGCCTCAGCTTTGACGCCTGGCTCTACCACCCGCAGCTCGGAGACGTGGTTGATCTCGCGCGCGCCTTTCCGGCCGCGCCGATCGTCATGGGCCATGTCGGCGGCGTGCTTGGCTACGGCCCCTATTTCGGCAAAAAGGACGAAGTGTTCGCCGATTGGAAGCGATCGATGACCGATCTCGCCCAATGCCCGAACGTCGCGGTCAAGCTTGGTGGCCAGATGCGCCGGCTCGCCGCCTTTGATTACGGCGCCGCCCCTGCACCGCCCTCCTCCGAGCAATTGGCCGGGTATTGGCGCCCCTACATGGAGACCTGCATCGAATTGTTCGGCGCGCGGCGCTGCATGTTCGAGAGCAACTTCCCGGTCGAGAAGGTCGGCACCGGCTATGCAGTACTGTGGAACGCCTTCAAACGTATCGCCGCCGGCGCCTCGGCGGACGAGAAGCGCGACCTCTTCGCCGGCACCGCCCGCCGCTTCTACCGGCTTTGAAGGGCGAGAGGGGATATCCGACGCGAGGAGGGCGAGAGGGGATATCCGACGCGAGGAGGGAATGTGATGAGCGACGAATTGCCGACCGCCGCGCGGGTGTCCGATCCGGGGATCCGTGCGCTTTATGCCCAGGAGAACCGCTGGCAGGCCTGGCTTGAGGTCGAGGCGGCGCTGGCCCGCGCGCAGGAGGAGCTGGGCATCATCCCAAAGGGAGCTGCCGACGCGATCGCCCGCGCCGCGCACCTCGAATTGCTCGATCGCGCCCGCATCGACGAGGGCTTCGCCCGCACCGGCCACACCATCGTGCCGCTCGTCTGGGAGCTCTCCCGGGTCGTCGGCGAGCCCCATGGCGGCTGGGTGCATTGGGGTGCGACGACGCAGAACATCACCCAGACCGGCGATCTTCTGGTATTGCGCCAGGCGCACCGGGTGTTCCTCGGGCTGATCGGCGATGCGCTCAAAGCGATGGCCGACCTCGCCGAGCGCGGCGCCGACATGCCGATCGCCGGGCGCACCCACGGCCAGCACGCGCTGCCGGCGACCTTCGGCTACAAGCCGGCGGTGTGGATCGACGAGTTGATCCGCCACGTCGAACGGTTCCGCCAGGCGGCGCCGCGCATCTTTGTCGCGATGCTGGGCGGGGGTGCGGGCACCTTCGCCTCGCTCGGTGAGGCGGGGCCCAAGGTGCAGGAAGGCATCGGGCGCCAGCTCGGCATGCTGCCGATGCGCGTGCCCTCGCGCACGATCGGCGACCATTTGGCCGAGAACATCTGCCTGCTCGGGCATGCTGGCCGCGACCTGCGGCAAGATCGGCCGCGAGATCTACACCTTGATGAAGACCGAGTTCGGCGAGGTCGAGGAGCCGGTGCCTCCCGGCACCGTCGGCAGCTCGACGATGCCGCAAAAGCGCAACCCAAAGCTGTGCCAGGACGTGATCGCCGCTGCAGCCGAGGTGCGCGCGATGGTGCCGCTGGCATTGGAGGCGATGCAGACCGAACATGAGGCCGACCGGACCACCAGCCTGATCATGGACACCGCCGACGCGCGCGCCGCGGTCGCGACCGGCGACATGCTGGCGCGCCTTGTCGAAATCATGCGCGGGCTGCGGCTCGACCCCGAGCGGATGCGCAAGAACCTCGATTTGGGCGGCGGGCTGATCATGGCCGAGGCGGTGATGCTGAATTTGGGCGCCACGATCGGCCGCCAGCACGCGCACGACGTCGTCTACGACGCGGCCCAGGCGGCCTTTGTCGAGAACCGCGCGTTCGCCGAATTGCTCGCCGCCGACCCGCGTGTGACGGCACACCTCGACCGGCCGGCGATCGCCGCCCTGCTCGACCCGACCCGATACACCGGGCTCTGCGCCGAGATGGCCCGCGACGCGGCCACCAGGGCACGGGCAGCAGCGGCGGAAGTTGCTTCGCCCTCTTGGATTGAATAGTGAACAGGTCCGATGCCCGACCTCGTGATCCGTCCGGCTGTCCAGAACGACCTCAGGGTACTGTGGGATTTCCTCGCGATGGCGGCCTATGAACCCGATGCAGAGGCGGCGGAAGCGGTTCCGTCCGTAGCCAAGTATCTCGTCGGCTGGCAGCGACCCGGGGATTTCGGGTTCATCGCCGAACAGAACGACGAAACTATCGGTGCAGCCTGGGCACGGCGCTTGTCCACCGAAGAGCTCAGGTTCCCTTACGGGGACGAAGAGACCCCGAAGGTGTCGATCGGCGTGAAACCGAATGCGCGCGGCCAAGGAGCTGGTGAGAAGCTGATGCGCGCGTTGATCGGCGAGGCCGCTCGCCGCGGGCTTGGCCTTGATCTTAGCGTGCGGTCCGAAAATCCCGCCCGTCGCCTCTACGAGCGCCTCGGCTTTCGCGACATCCCCGGTTCCGCTGCTACGAACCGCACTGGCGGGCATGTCGATCGGCATGACACTGAGGCGCTAATACATATTCCGCTATCCTTCGCAACGTCCGACGCCAGCCAAATCCCTTTAACCGTCCGCTGTCGAGATTGTCTGATAACGCCGCGGGCCCTACGGTCACGGCTTCGCTTGGATGACAGGAGTATCGTCATGGAATTCGGGGCTTCGATTTTCTTCACCGACTATTCGATCTCGCCGGCCGAGCTGGCGGTGGCGCTCGAGGAGCGCGGCTTCGACTCGCTGTGGGCGGCCGAGCATTCGCACATCCCGGTGCCGCGCAAGACGCCGGCGCCCGGCGGCGGCGAATTGGCCAAGCGCTATTACGACGTGATGGACCCGTTCGTGACGCTCGCCGTGGCGGCGGCGGCGACCAAGCGGCTCAAGCTCGCCACCGGCATCTGCCTGGTCATCCAGCGCGACACGATCCAGACCGCAAAGCTCGTCGCCTCGATCGACCAGGTTTCGGGCGGCCGGTTTCTGTTCGGCATCGGCGGCGGCTGGAACGCCGAGGAGATCGAGAGCCACGGCACGGTCTTCGGCACGCGCATGCAGAAGATGCGCGAGCAGATGGAGGCGATGAAGGAGATATGGACCAAGTCCAAGCCCGAATATGACGGCGAGATCGTCAAAGTCACGCCGATGATGACCTGGCCCAAGCCGGTGCAAAGGCCGTGGCCGCCGATCATCCTCGGCGGGGCCTTTCCGTGGGCGGCGCGGCGGGCGGTGCGCTATGGCGACGGCTGGTACCCAAACGCGTCGAGCGGCGACCCCGAGGAATATATGCCGCGCTTTCGGCAGATGGCGAGCGACGCCGGCCGCGATCCCGCCTCGCTGCCGGTGACGATCGGCGGCGCGCCCGAGGACGCCGACCGGCTGAAGCGGTTCCGCGATCTGGGCGCGGTGCGGGCCAACGTCACCCTGCCGGCCGAAAAGGCCGATCAGATCCTGCCGGTGCTCGACCGCTGGGCCAAGCTGATGCCGCAGCTGAATTAGCGCGTTCTCCACTCAGGTCGAACCATCCTTCGTCACCTCCGCACAAGAGCGTGAGAAGAAATCGACGATTAGCGAGCGTGGCGTGGTCCTCCCCCGCTTTCGCGAGGGTAGGCTCTTCGAGACGCTCGATGTGCGGGCTCCTCAGCCGATGCAGAGCCTCGCTTTCGATGCCTGCCAATTTCTTCACACGCTCCCAAGCGAGGGGCCCAAGGCGTGCGCCTGGCCTGAACAGTCTCTAGCCGCGATTTGCGGCCGGCCTGGTCTTTGTCAGCAGTGCGTCGAGCGCTTCGGGGGTGTCGATATCGACGAGGACCGCATCGTCGTCCATCTCGATCTCGGCGACCAATTCGGCATGCTCGCCGATCAGGTGACGCGCGCCGACGTCGCCGGCGATCTGGGCCATCTCGGGAAAGAACTGCTTCGACCACAGCACCGGGTTGCCGCGTTTGCCGCGGCGGGTCGGCACGACAATCGCGCGGCCCTCAAGCGGGTTGAACGCCGCGATCAGCCGGTCGATATGCCGGCCCGTGACCAGCGGCATGTCACCGAGGCAAACGAGGGCGCCGTCGAGATCGGCTGGCAATGCGGCGATGCCGCGCCTGAGCGAGGTCGACAGACCGTCGGCGAAATCCGGGTTGCGCACCCGCTCGACCGGGAGCTTGCCCAAGGCGACGTCGATCTCGTCGGCCTTGTTGCCCAGCACCGCGACGATCGGGCGCGCCCGCGAGGCGAGCAGCCGCTGCGCCACCCGGGCCACCATCGGGGTGCCGGCAATGTCGGCAAGCAGCTTGTTTGGGCCGCCCATCCGCCGCGACTGGCCGGCGGCCAACAGCAGCGCGCCAATCCGCGGCCCTTGCGGCTTCTCGCTAGGTGTTGGCGCCGGCGGCTTGGGCTCGGCTCGGGGCTGCGGGCGCGACGGGATTTCGGCCAAGAGCCCGCCCGTGCCCATGCGCATGATCTCGGCGGGCCCGACCGGCAACCCGGCGACCAGCCGTTCCAGCACCCAGTCGAAGCCATTGCCCTTGGGCGACCGGGCGCAACCGGGCAGCCCCAGGACCGCGCGCTCGCCGACATGGCCCAGCAGCAGCAGATTGCCGGGATCGACCGGCATGCCGAAATGGTCGATCCGGCCGCCGGCGGCGACGATCGCCGCCGGGATCACGTCGCGCCGGTCGAGGATCGCCGAGGCGCCGTGGATCAGCAGCATGTCGATGCCGTGGCCGAGCGCGTCGCGAATCCGTGAGGCCAATTCGCCGGTCGCATGGGCACAGCGCTCCTCGAGCGCGAGCCTGCAGCCGAGCGCGGCAAGCCGCCCGTCGGTCACCTCGCGGGTTTTGTCGAGGATGCTTTCCTTGAGGCCGGGGAGCCGGGTCTGGATCAGCCCGACCGAGAGCTTCTGAAAGGGCGCCACGCGCAGCAGCGGGCCTTCGGAAATGGCCGCCTTGACGCAGTCTTTGACTGCGGGCTCGGGTGCGCCGAACGGGATGATCTTGACCGTGGCGGCCATCTGGCGCGGCTCGACCACGGTGAACGGCGGCAATGTCCCGAAGGTGATGGCTTCGTCGACAAGATTGAGCCGGTCGATCCGCTCGCGCGAGAAGACCAGCAAACCGCGCGTCTCGGCGTGTAGATTGGCCCGCCCGGTGAATGGCGCCGCCACCGAGATGCCGGGCCCGGCCGCCGCGATCGCCACCCGTTGCGCCGCCTCGTTTTCGGGTACATCTCCCGGATCGAGACGGGCGACGGTAATCTCCTTGATGCCGGAGGCGGCGATCAGCTCCACATCCGCAGCCGACAGCACCCGGGCCTTTTTCAGCGCCGTCGTCCCCAGCTTAAGGCTATGCGCGAGGATCGCCCCCTCGGCCTCGGCGACCGGGACCTCGCCGAATTTCATGCCGCCTCGGCCACATTGGCGTGGCGCAGGATCTGGGTCATCTGGGCAACGATCGAGACCGCCACCTCGGCCGGCGAGATGCCGCCGATCGCGAGGCCGACCGGGGCGTGAATGCGCGCCAGGTCGTCCTCGGTGAAGCCCTGCTCCTTGAGCCGCGAGCAACGTCTGGCATGGGTGCGGCGCGAGCCCAGCGCGCCGATGTAAAAACATTCCGAGCGCAAGGCGACGGCCAATGCCGGATCGTCGAGCTTTGGGTCGTGGGTCAGGGTCACCACCGCCGAGCCGCGGTCGGGCCGCAGCCGCTCGAGCGCCTCGTCGGGCCATTCCTGGGTCAGCTCGGTGTTTGGAAACCGCGCCTCGGTCGCAAACGACCCGCGCGGGTCGATCACCGTCACCGCGTAATCGGCGAGCGCCAGCATCTGCGCCAGCGGCTGGGCGATATGCACGGCGCCGACGACAAAGCAGCGCCGCGGCGGGCTGAACACCTCGACAAAGATGCGCCCGGCCGGCGTTTCGATGCTGCGGTTGCGGTCGGCCCGCAACGCCCCCCGCACGGTTTCGAGCGCCGCTTCGTCGAGTGCCAGATCGCCCTCGGCGCTGTCGGCCGTCGAGCAGCAATTGCCGGCCGGTGGCGATGTCGGTGGCGAGCGCCACCGAGCGGTGCTCGCGCCCGGCGGCGACGACGCGGTCGAGGATGCGGCCCTTCATTCGACGCGCTCGACAAAGATCTGGATCTTGCCGCCGCAGGCGAGGCCGACTTCCCAGGCCTGGTCGTCGCTGACGCCGAAATCGAGGAGCCGCGGCTTGCCGTCGCGGATCGCTGCGAGCGCCTCTTCGACGACCGCACCCTCGACGCAGCCGCCCGACACCGAGCCGACCATGGCGCCCTTGTCGTCGACCGCGAGCTTGGCGCCGACCGGCCGGGGCGACGAGCCCCAGGTCGTGACGACGGTCGCCAACGCGACGCCCGACCCGGCCTCGCGCCAGCGCGCCGCCTGCTCGAGAATTTCCGTGGTCTCGCTCATGCCACCCTCTCTCCATTGTGCTGCCATGCCGCGGCCGCCGCGCTGCGCCGCGCAAAAGGCGCGCTCAGCACCGCGATCAAGGCTTCGAGGCTTTCCAGATTGTGCACCGGCCGGAACTCGTCGACATAGGGCACCATCGCTTTCATCCCTAGAGATTTTGGCTCGAACCCCTCGTAGCGCAACAGCGGGTTCAGCCAAATCAGTCGGCGGCAAGAGCGGTGCAGCCGGTCCATCTCGCGGGCGAGCCCGGCGCCGGCGTCGCGGTCGAGCCCGTCGGTGATCAGCAGCACGATCGCCCCCTGGCCCAACAGGCGGCGCGACCACAGCCGGTTGAACTCGGCGATCGAATGGCCGATACGGGTTCCGCCCGACCAGTCGGCGACCGCCTCGCCGACCCGCTCCAGCGCCAGATCGACGTCGCGGTGACGCAAATAGCGGGTGATGTTGGTCAGCCGGGTGCCAAAGACAAAATCGTAGACCCGGTCGCGGTCGTTGGTGACCGTGTGCATGAAATGGAGGAACACCCGGCTGTAGCGGCTCATCGACCCGGAGATGTCGCATAAGACGACAAGCGGCGGCGGGCGCCGGCGGCGGCTCTTGCGCTTCAGTTCGATCAGGCCGCCCGAACGCAATGCCGCGCGCATCGTGGCGCGCAGATCGGCGCGGGCGCCGCGGCGGTCGGGGGCGAAGCGGCGGGTCGGCACATCCTGGACCGGCAGGCGCAGCCGCGCGATCGCAGCCTTAGCGCGCGCGAGCTCGTCGAGCGACATCTTCTCGAAATCCATGCCGCGCAATTGCTCGCGATCGGAAAAGGTCATGACCGCGTCGAGCTCGGTCTCGATCTCCTCGGGCTCGCCGCGGGTTCCTGCTGGTTCGGGTGCAGCGCCTCGGCGAGGCGCCGCGCCATCTCGGCGCCGCGGTCCTGCTCCTCGGCCTCGATGCGCAGCTCCGGCAGCACCAGCCCCATCATCTTTTTCAACAGATCGGGGTTGCGCCAGAAGATGTGAAAGGCCTGGTCGAAGATCAGCCGCTGGTCCGGCCGGTTGACAAACACCGCGTGCAACGTCCAGTAAAAATCGCGCCGATCGGTGATGCCGATGGTCCGCACCGCCTGCACCGCGTCGATCACCTTCCCCGGCCCGACCGGCAGCCCCGCCGCGCGCAACGTGCGCCCGAAATGCATCAGATTGGCGAGCAGCGACCCGCCGGATTGTGACGTTGCCGTCACCGATCGGTGTTCCGGAGCGCGGGTGCCGCTCCCCTCATCGGCCATCGGCGGCGGCTTCGGCCTTGACCTGGTCGAGCAGCCGGGCGGCCTCGCTGCCCTGCAAACGGGCGATGTCGTCCTGGTATTTGAGCAGCACCCCCAAGGTGTCGTTGATCGCGTGCGGGGTCAGCTCGAGCACATCCAGCTGCATCAGCGCCTCGGTCCAGTCGATGGTCTCGGCGATGCCGGGCAATTTGAACAGGTCCATCGAGCGCAGCTTCTGGACAAAGCCGACAACCTCGCGCGACAGGTGCTCGCTCGCGCCCGGCGCCTTGCGCTTCAGGATCTCGAGCTCGCGCGCGGCATTCGGGTAATCGACCCAATAATAAAAGCAGCGGCGCTTCAGCGCGTCGTGGATCTCGCGGGTGCGGTTCGAGGTGATGATCACGATCGGCGGCTCGGCGGCGTGGATCGTGCCGATCTCCGGGATCGTCACCTGAAAATCGGAGAGAATCTCGAGCAAATAGGCTTCGAACGGCTCGTCGGTGCGGTCGAGCTCGTCGATCAGCAATACCGGGGGGCCGGCGATATCTGTTTCCAGCGCCTGCAGCAATGGCCGCTTGATCAGAAACCGGTCGGAAAAGATTGTGCTCTCGATTTCGCCGCGGTCCTCGTCGGCCGCCTCGGCGAGGCGGATTTCGATCATCTGCCGGGCATAATCCCACTCGTAGACCGCTGAGGCGACGTCGAGACCCTCATAGCATTGCAGGCGGATCAGCCGGCGCTTGAGCGCCGTCGCCAACACCTTGGCGATCTCGGTCTTGCCGACCCCGGCCTCGCCTTCGAGAAACAGCGGCCGCTTCAGATGCAACGCCAGATGCACCGCGGTCGCCAAGCTGCGGTCGGCGATGTAGTCGGCGCTGCCGAGCATGGCCAAGGTGTCATCGACCGCAGCAGGGAGCTTGGCGGGTGTGGCAACATCCATCGGCAACAACCCCGATCAACAAAATCCCTCTCCCGTCGGGAGAGGGCGGGTAGACGATGCGAGCCCGGGCATGCAGCGGGTTCGGGCGCACCCTCAATATTTAATGCGCGTGTCTCAGGGGCGCCACCCCAGCCTAGCATCTGGAACTTCCGTCGCACCGTTGCATCCTGGAAGAAGAATTAAGGGTCGGTCGCGCAGCGTTTTGGGAGCACCGCGGCATTACGCGAAGCGACGCGCGGCCGGATCTCCGTCGGCTCGGAAGAGCTTATTCGCCAGGACCGGCTCGACCGCTTCCGCGACCGCTTCACCGTCGCCGGCGCCAAGGACGACCGGCGCGATGCGCAGGTCCTTGCGGACTCGCTGCGCACCGACCGGCATTGCTTCCGGCGCCTCGCCCCCGAGGACGCGGTGGTCATCGAGTTGCGCGAGTGGTCGCGCATGACTGAGGACCTGCAGCAGGAACGCAACCGGCTTGGCAACCGGATGCGCGAGCAACTGTGGCGCTATTACCCGCAGGCGCTCGAGATCGGCGACGATCTCGCCGCCGACTGGCTCCTCGAACTGTGGGCCGCGCTGCCCACGCCGGCCAAGGCCGCGCGCACCCGCGAAAGCACTGTCGAGCGCATCCTCAAGACCCATCGCATCCGCCGGGTCACGGCGCCGGAAGTGTTGCGGATCCTGCGCCAACCCGCACTCAGCGTGGCGCCCGGCACGACCGCAGCCGCCGGCGCCCACATCCGCACCGTTGCCGAACGTCTCAGGCTGGGGAACCGGCAGATCCGCGAGGCGCATCGCCGTCTCGATGCGCTGTGCGCGAAGCTCGCCGAGGACGGCGCGGAACCACCGCCGGGGCAAGAACCCGAGCAGCGCGACGTGACGATCCTGCGATCCTTGCCGGGCGTCGGAAGGATCGTCCTCGCCACGCTGCTCGCCGAGGCCGCGGAGCCCCTGCGCCGGCGAGACTATCATGCCTTGCGAACCTTGTCCGGCGTCGCCCCGGTGACCAGGCGCAGCGGCAAGCGCTGCATCGTCGTCCGGCGGCAGGCTTGCCAGACGCGCTTGCGCAATGCCGTCTATCACCGGGCGCGGGTCGCCATCCAGCATGACGAACTCAGCCGCCACCGCTACGCCGCATTGCGCAAGCGCGGTCACCGCCATGGCCGCGCCCTGCGCAGCGTCGCCGACCGCCTACTCGCCGTGGCCTGCGCCATGCTCACCCAGCGGACCCCGTTCGATCCCGAGTACGCTGCCAAGCGCGCGGCCGCATGAGCCCACAGCCCATCCCTTTGTTCGACCGGAACCGCGGCCATCCCTCCGTCCCGACCTGGCGCCTGCCGGAGCGCTGCGCGCAGGCGCGGTCGAGAATGCCGCTTGCGGCACCGGCGCAGCCGGCGCGAAGCGTTCTCGACGGCGCCGAGCACAGCGCTATGCTCCTCCCGCTAGGAGACGCTCTTCACCGCTCGCCCCGGCGGGGTTACCGCCCCGCAAAAAATCCTTGTTCATTGGTCGGGAGGCCCCCCCCGATTTCACCAAACCGAGCGACACGCGCAGCAGGGCTTTCGTCGCAAAGTACGGTGATATTGCCGTCGAACTCGACGCACTGCCGGTCGACGTGCGGCGGGCGCGCATCATCACCGAAATCGAAAGCCGCATCGATCTCGCCGCACTGCGGCGGGTGCAAGCACTCGAATTGCGCGAGCGGCAACAATTGGCCGAGACCCTGGCGAGACTTGACGGATAATGCCGAAGCCGGTCCAGAGCGCTAATGGTCCGACGCCATCGCTTGATGCCCTCGGTGACATTCTCGAGTTGTGATCGGGTCGGCGGTCCGCACAAAAGGGCTTGGGTTTGCGGTTGTGCTCGCCGAGGTAGCGGTCAATTTTCGCAGATGGCTGGCTCTCGTGTTTTGTTGGCCGAGCCGTAATCCCAGATCGTAGTGTGCCTTGCGCAAGTCTGCGGGGCCGTCGCGAACCGCCGCTGCAGCAACAGGATCATCCCGTAACAGGTCGCGCCCCATCTCGACGTATTTCTCGCCGACGCCGAACACCTTGGCGAAATGGACGGCTGGCGCGCGGATAATTTCCGCATTTTGCGGAGATTTCTTTGGCCGCCCCGGCCCTACCTGCACCCGCCCCTCGGCCTCGCCCTGGAGCCAGGCGTCGGCGGCAGCGATGGCCTTTTGCCCGGCGTTGAGATTGCGACGCTTGACGTTGAGCGAGACGACAACGCTGAGTGGGTCGGCATCGGGGTCGCACGTCTTGAAAACCGGCTCGACCCCAGCCTTGCGGCAGGCAAAAGCCGATTGGGCGCGTCTAGGGCCCGGCCCTCGGCATCGAGGGGAATGGACGGGAGAACAGCGTCTCTGATCGGGCCGGCGGCCGAAATATGGGAGCTGCGGATCCTGCTGCATCAGCTATGAGGCTAGTCGCACTGCTGCTGCCCATTGTATTGTGTTTGGCGTGACCCTGGTATCACCGACACCCGCACCGAAGCGAAAACGCGCGCTGCCGCCGGCATTTACGGCAAACATTTGGCGGCCGGGCCAAAGCGGCAATCCGGCTGGCCACGGCGGTCTTTACGGCCAGGCGGTGTCCCTTGCGCGGCAAGCGGCGCCGGCAGCAGTGCGACGGCTGATCGAATTGATGTCGTCCGAAGACGAGCGGGTCGCTTCGGTCGCCGCCAATGCGGTGTTGGATCGCGCTTTCGGCAAACCGGTGGCGTTCGATCCAACAACCGAAGGCACCCGGCCACAGCAGACATTTGATCCGCGCAGGTACTCGGCCGAAGAATTGGACCAGATCGGATGCGCTGTCCGGGATCGTTGCCGATGCGCTCGAACCGATCCGGCATCCGAAAAGTCCTAGCGATCGCCGTCAGCGCCATCAGGGTCTCGGTTCCGTTCAACTCATGCACTGACCGGCATCGGATGCCTTTTGCTCTGCGGCTTGGCTCCGGGGGGCAGCTCGGCGATTATTCCGCAAGCTGCGGCGGCGAAACCGACCGCCGTTGCGCTCCAGGCAGCGTGGAGGGCTCGTCGGGGCGGCCGGGCCTCCCCGCTATTGTTGGTAGCGCTCAATGGCGACGAAGCGGCTTTATGCGGCCCAGCCGGTGAATATCCGCCGGTGCGGTTCGGGCTCAGCCTGGGGCAAGCCGAACGCCTTTGTCATGCCGCGCTCGATCAGCCCGACCGGCATGCCGCGCTCGCCTTTCTCGCGCAGGCACTCTCATCCCTCGAAACCCGTATACCCGGGCTCTGCAACGAAGGGCTGTTCGCGCTGCACGCTCTGGAAACCGACGCGCAGCGACGGCCCGAATGGCACGTTGCGATGGCAAGGGCGCGTAACGTCGCTGCGCGCAGGGAACGCGACCTCCTCGCCGGGCTCGGCTACCATGTCGAGCGGCTCGACAATCTGACCTGGCTGTTGCGCGGCGGCGAGCGTCGCACCGCACTCGCCATTCTGCTTGATCCGTCCGAGATCCCGGAGGCCGGGACCACGCGGTTCAACAACCTCTCGCCCGTGTCCTACGCGCTCGCGAAGGCCGACGCAGAGGGTTTGCCGTGGGTCGTCGTATTGCACGGCGATCGCCTGCGGCTCTATCCGACCGCTGTCGGGGTCGGCGTCGGGCGCCGAGGCCGGACCGCGACCTATGTCGAGATCCAGACCACGCTGCTCGCTGACGAGCATCTGGCCTATTTGTGGCTGTTGTTCTCTGCCGAGGCGCTCGACCCAAAGGGCATCGTCGCCGACCTGCTCGAAGCGTCGGCCCGTTTCGCCGGCGACCTCGCAGTGCGGCTCCGCGAGCGGATCTACAACGACGTGTTGCCGCGCTTGGCAACGGCCGCGGCCGACGCGCGGCGGCTGACTGCACCGACGGTCGAGGACCTCGATCTCACCTACCGTATGGCATTGACGGTCCTGTTCCGGCTGCTGTTCATCGCCTATGCCGAGGACCGCGACCTTGCTGCCATACCACACCAGCGCGCCGTACCAGGCGCGTTCGCTGAAGCGCAAGGCGCACGAATTGGCGGAGGCACGGCGCAGTCTGGTCGCGCCATCCGCGGGCGACGACCATTGGCAAGAGGTGGTGCGGCTGTTCCGCGCCGTCGATATCGGCAATCCCGAATGGAGCGTTCCCGCTTATGACGGCGGGTTGTTCTCACCCGACCCAGACATCTCGGCGGCCGGAGCCGCGCTCGCGAAAATCACTCTGTCGGACGCGACGTTCGAGCCGGTGCTCGATCACCTGCTTTTGATCGAAATGCCGGAAGGGCCGCTCGGCCCTGGCGATTTCCGCGTCCTCGGCGTGCGCGAGTTCGGCACAATCTACGAAGGGCTGCTCGAATCCGAGCTGTCGGTCGCCGATGTCGATCTCGCCCTCGACGCGCGCGGCAATTACATACCGCGCCGCGGGCATCAACCAGCCGAGGTACGGCAGGGCGCGATCTACCTGCACAACCGCTCCGGCGCGCGCAAATCGAGCGGCAGCTATTTCACCAAGGCGTTTGCCGTTGAGCACCTGCTCGACAGCGCCTTCGAACCGGCGCTCGACGATCATTTGAAGCGGCTTGACGCGCTAGATGCCACCGATGCCGCCGAGGCGCTGTTCGATTTCCGCGTCGCCGACATCGCGATGGGTTCGGGGCATTTCCTAGTTGCGGCAATCGACCGCATCGAAAAGCGCTTTGCCGACCACCTGAGCCAGCGCCCGTTGGCCGGGGTGCAAGCCGAGTTGGCCGATTTGCGCGCCGCCGCGGAGAAGGGGCTCGGCGCCGACAGCGGCCATGCGCCAATCGAGGATTCCCAGCTGCTACGCCGGCTGATCGCGCGACGCTGCATCTATGGCGTCGATCTGAACCCGCTCGCGGTCGAATTGGCGCGGCTATCGATTTGGGTCCACACCTTTGTGCCGGGCCTGCCCTTGACAATGCTGGAGCACAACCTCGTGCACGGCAACGCGCTCATTGGCATCGGCACGATCGACGACATCCGCCGCCGTTTCGAGGAGGAACAAACGGCGCTCTTCGCAGTCGACGCGGACAACCTCTTGGGCCAGGCCAAGCAGCCGCTGGCTCGCCTCGCCCGCCTCGCCGACGCCAGCCTCAAGGATGTCGATGCCGCTCGCGAGGCGATGAAGGAGGCGCGGGTCCTGCTCGGACCGACCAAGGCGCTGTGCGACATCATCGCCGCCGAACCGCTCGATCCGGAAATCGAGTTCCAGGCCGGGACCTGGGGGCGGCAGCGCCAGGAAATACAGCGCTCGGTTGCGCTGCGGCAGGCGCGCCGGGCGCTCGACGGCCTCCATGCGCTGCATTTCCCAGTAGCGTTCCCCGAGGTGTTCCTGCGTCGCCGCGCCGGCTTCGACGTGATCCTCGGTAACCCGCCTTGGGAAAAGGTGCGGACGGAAGAGCATGAATTCTGGGCTCGGCATTTCCCTGGGCTGCGCGCGCTTAGGACGGCCGAACGAGATCGTCTGCTGGCGGACCCTAAAGAGCAACGCCCGGATCTCGCAGCGCGCTGGGAAGCAGAGCGATCCGAAACCGCAAGGCTGAGGGATGCCGTCCGGGGCCTCCCTGGGATGAATACCGGGCACCCCGATCTATTCCGCGCGTTTGCTGCCCGCTTCATTCGTATCAGCGCGGGAGATGGCGGCCGAATTGGGGTGGTGCTGCCGGCGATGCGTTCAAGATTAAAGGCGGTAGAACAATCCGGGAAAATTTGATTCTGAGTTCTCGAATAATACACCCGCAATTTCTGACCAACAGGGCGCAACGGGTCTTCGACGGGGTAGGCGTTAGAAAATTTATTTGCTTGTGCAGCTTGGAGAAGGGAACCGGACAATAGTGCGAATTTGATCTGAAGAGGGAAATTCACAGCCTAAGCGCGTGGATGTCCCGTCCGCCGGAAGAAGCTCCGATCCGGCCGGTGGGCTGGCTGAAACGGTATAGCGACCCGCTGATCGTACCAACGCTCCCAACCGCGGAGTCGATCGAGATTATCGAGCAGATGATGCGCTCCCCGCGGCTTGCTCAGCACCCGGACATATCGGTGAGGCGGGTCTACGCGGATGTCGAGACAAAACGCGACAACGATCTCTACGCGGTTGACTCAGACGAGCTTGACTTGTGGCTCGTCTATGGGGGCGAGAGCTTCGACATCTGGCAACCTGACACGGGTAGCTATTATGCGCAAGCGAGATGCAATGACGCTCTACACCGCGCTCAGCGAAAGCGTAGTCATTCCCCAACAAGTTCACCATACGGCGCAATGCCACGCCGTTGGCGCGACAACGCTCAGACGCACCCGGCGTTATTTCCGCGTATCATGTTCCGGGACGTGACTAACCGCACGAATACACGAACTCTGGTTTGTGCTCTGATACCGGGACAGCGAATCACCGTGCAAACCGCGCCGTGGGTGCTCTGGCTCGATTTGGATCATCCCCCCAGGCAGGAGGCATTTCTCATCGGCGTCATGTCTAGCCTTATCGCCGACTGGTGGATGCGTCGGTTCGTCGAAGGCCATGTCGATCAGGAGGCATTCTCTTGCCTTCGGGTTCCGCGCGCCGACCCTACGTCCGGCATTGTTGAACGTTTGGCTCGTGTAGCCGGGACGCTCGCTGCGCCGGACGATCGCTTCGCCGCCTGGGCCAAGGCGGTCGGTGTGGCACACGGCAAGCTCGCCGAAGACGAGAAGCAGGACATGATCGCGGAACTCGACGCGCTCGCCGCCCGTCTCTACGGGCTCACCGAGCGGCAGCTCGTACACGTGTTCGAGACTTTCCATGAGGGCTGGGGCTACGATGTGCGCTTGCGCACTGTTTTGAAACATTTTCGTGCGCACGCTCGCCATGCGCCAGCATAGAGCATGGCGAGGGAGCACCGATGCCGCACAACCTTTTTCGGAACCAGATGGCCTTTGTCGAGGAAGTGCCCTGGCACGGGCTGGGCAAAGCTGTCCCCGCTTCGGTTACAGCCGCAGAAATGATCGAGGCTGCCGGTCTCCAATGGAAAATAAAGGTTGAGCCGGCGCCAGGCGCCCGCATCGTCCATGAAAAGCAAAAAACTTACGACCGTTATCTAATCATCCGCGAGCGGACCCGAGGCGAGGACAAAGACCCGGTGCTGGGCCTCGTCGGTCGGCGCTATGTCGCGCTGCAAAACAGCGAAGCCTTTTCGTTTTTCGAGCCTTTTGTGCGCAACGGCTGGGCCACGTTCCATACTGCCGGCGCGCTGGGAAATGGCGAGCGGGTCTGGGTGCTAGCAAGGTTGAGCGACCACACAGAGGTCGTTCCCGGCGACACGGTTGATAAATTCCTATTGTTGGCGAACACCCATGACGGCTCGGGGGCGGTGACGATCCGCTTCACCCCGATCCGCGTCGTCTGCCAGAACACGCTGAATTGGGCCGAGAAAGGTGGCACCTCCGTCATTTCGGTGCGGCACACCAAAAATATCGTCGAGAACTTGAAAAAAAAGGCGCATAAATTGAAGCACATTATCGACAAGGTTTTTTCTGAGATCGACACGCTGTTCGGCAACATGGCGGCGCGATGCCTCAACGCTAAAGATACTGACGAATTCCTCGAGCTTATCTTTCCTAGAACGCAAAAGCAAAAAGGCGCGAGGCAGGAGCCGGAATCTTGGGCACGAGTGCGTGAGGTCCTCGATGACGAAGAGGTTACGCCGGCCGCAACGCGAGACACCTTATGGGCATTGTACAACGCCATTGTCAGGGCCGAGGATTTTCGGGCGGCGCGGCAAGACCCGTCGGGACGGCTGGAGCGGGTATGGTTCGGCAGCGGTCACGAACTTAAACTAAGAGCACTCGATTACGCGCGCGATCGGTTGCAACGGGCCGCATGAGACCGGTGGAGCCAACGATGAAATACCGCGTCGATTTACAGCCCAAGCTACTGCGCTCGGGGCGCATCCGGGCGCGCTTTGTCGTCGGGGCACGGCCACGAACGGCGCGCCCGAATTCATCGACAACCGCGAAGGCAATACGCTGGCGGAGGCGCTCGCGACGCTGCTGAGTGGCGCCGGTGGCGGCCTGAGCGAAGATGGGGCGCGGCCGGCCGAGCTTGCAGTCGCCGCTGCATTCTTTTCGCCGAGGGCGTTGTCCGATCGCCGCATCTCGAAGGTCTCAATCGGGCGCGGCTGTTGTTCGGGGTCGAGGCGCCGCGCGATGTCGAGGTGAGGCGGGCGGAACTTGGCGAGCTGCCCGAGCATTTCAATGCACGCCTGATCCGCGAGGGACTACGGCAGTGGGAGGCGGCGGCGCGCGCCGCCCGTGACCGGTTCCCGTTCACCCGCGACGGCATCGCGGCATTGCGCCGACTCGTCAGTAGACTGCGCGCCGAGAATATCGAGGTGCGCCGATACGAGCGCGCCTTCCTTCACGCAAAGGCATACATTTTCGCGCCGCCCGATGGGCTATTCGGCGCGCGCGCCGGCGTTATCGCCGGCTCATCAAACCTGACGAGCGGCGGGCTCGCGCGCAACCTCGAACTCAACCTCGGCCGGTATGACGATCCCGTTGTACGACAGGCGCGCGATTGGTTTGAAGACCTGTGGAGCGAGGCCGAGCCGGTTGATCTCGCTGGGTTGTACGAAAAAATCTTCGCGCCATACACGCCGTGGGAGATCTTCCTGCGCATCCTCTATCAGCTCTACGGGGACGAGATTGCTGAGCTGGCGAAGGAAGACAAAGGGCTACCGCTGACCAGCTTCCAAAAGCACGGCGTTGCGCGCGCATTGCGGCTGATCCGGGATTGCGGCGGCGCAATTGTGGCCGACGAGGTGGGGTTAGGAAAGAGCTTTATCGCCGCGGAAGTGATCCGGGTCTACCACGCCAACCGTCAGCGCGCGTTGCTGATCTGCCCGGCGCAGCTCCGCGACACGACCTGGAAGAAATTTCTGGCGCGGCATCGGCTGGAGCTGTCGGTCGAGTGCTTGTCGTTCGAGGAACTGGCGAATGACGAACAGTTGCGCGACCTGCGGCGCGGTGGCCCGACGGCGACGCATCTCGAGCGCCCCCTCCACGAGTACCAACTCGTCGTCGTTGACGAGGCCCATAATTACCGCAACCCCGACGCACCAACGCGCGCCGCGGTGCTGCGCCGCCTGCTCTTCGGCCAGCGTCGCGATCTGCTGCTGTTGACTGCGACGCCGGTCAACAATTCGCTGTGGGACTTGTTCCACCTGATCCGCTTCTTCCTGCGTCAGGACGCGTTCCTGGCCGAGCGCGGCGTGCTGTCGATCTATGAGCGTTTCCAGCAAGCGATGCGCACCGATCCGTCGGATCTGAGCCCCGATCTGCTGTATCCGATCATCGACGCCGCATGCGTCAAGCGCACCCGGGAGTTCGTTAAGAAGCATTACACCGGTGACACAATCACCGGACCCGACGGGCGGCCGCAGCCGATCGTCTTCCCCGTACCGCAGCCGATCACCGTCCGCTATCCGCTCGACGATCCGCTGCCAGCGTTGTTCGACGAGATCGAGACCGCGCTAGACCCGGACGGGCGCCGCGGTGCGCTGACATTTTCCCGCTACGGCACCGACGTGTTCCGCAAGGGGATGCACGATGACGATGAAGATCCTCAACTCGCCGCCACGGTTGAACTGATCCGATCGGCGCTGCTGAAGCGCTTCGAATCAAGCCCATATGCCTTCTGTAAAACCCTCGGTGCGCTGATAACGGGCCACGAAACCTTCCTCGAGGCTCTGCGCAAGGGACGGGTCGTGACAACCCGATTCCTGCACGAATTCGAGGACGACGACACGACGCTCGATGAGCTGCTCGCTCGCAACCCGGACACCGAACCCGCCGATCTGTTCGACGTCCCCCGCCTGCGGCAAGCTGTCGAGAACGATCTTGCGATCCTGCAGCAACTCGCGAACGGCGCCGGCCGCATTACGCCGGAGCGCGACCCCAAGCTCAGAGCGCTGGTCAGCGAATTGGAAAAGATTGCAGCGCAGGCAGCCGGGGAAGCACTCGACGCGATCGACGAGGCCCAAAAACGGAAAATAATTCTGTTCTCGTTTTTCGCCGGCACCGTAAGTTATGTGCGAGATTTTCTAATCGAAGAGATCAAGCGCAATCCGCGGCTCGGCAGCTACCGCGTGAAAGACGGGGGAGTGCGCCTCGCCGCTGTCACCGGCGGCGATGATCTAGAGGAGTTCTCGCGGCAGGACGCGCTATATGGCTTTGCCCCGATCTCGACCGAAGCGCCGCCCCGCCGTGACGCGGATCGATACGACATCTTGGTCAGCACGGACGTGCTCGCCGAGGGCGTGAACCTCCAGCAATGCCGCCACATCATCAACTTTGATGTGCCGTGGAACCCGATGCGGCTTGTGCAGCGGCACGGGCGCATCGACCGCATCGGCAGCACCCATCCGCGCGTGTTCCTTCGGGCAATTTTTCCGGCCGAGCGGCTCGATCAGCTGCTCGATCTGGAGCGGCGCATTCTCGCCAAGATCGCGATGGCTGCGGTCTCAATCGGCGTCGAGCGGCCGGTCGCCGGTGCCGCGCACGGGGGCAGTTTTCACCGAGACACGCGGCGAAATCGAGCGGCTGCTGATCGAAGACCCCACCCTGTACGAACGTGGCGGTACTGCCGGGGCGGCGCAGACTGGCGAAGAATATCGACAGACATTGCGCAAGGCGCTCGCCGAGAACCGGGACCGCATCGTCAACCTGCCTTGGAAGGCCGGCTCGGGCATGGCCAAGGCAGACAAGTCCGGTGTGTTTGTTCTGCGCCGCGGTAGGACCGCGCACATACCTTCGCTTTGTCCGAACCGATGCGGATTGGCGGCCGGTGCGTACTGGCGCCTTTTTTACGCCGCGCGCCGGATTTTCTGAACACAGCCCGCGCCCGATCGCGAACGCATAGATCGAGCTGACGAGCGCCACGCATTGCGCCGCAGCGCCCTTGCCACCCGTGGCGATGCTACCTGGCGGCCGCTTTTCCGCACCCGCAATCCTCTGGGCCGTCTTGCCGGCGACAACCGCATTGCGCATACGCTCAATCTCGGCGCGACCGGTCCGATCGGCGCGCATCTTGCCGAGCAGCGGGCGAAGGTGATGCTCGATCCGGCCCCGATCGGCCTTCAGTGTTGAGGCTTTCTTGTGGCCGGTACCCTCGGCGAGATACAGGTCGATCAAGTCGGCGAAGGTCAACGCATTCCGCTCCTCCTGGCGCGCCATCGCAGGATCTCGTCCGGCCGCAGCCTCGGCGAGCAATCGCTTTGCTTCGGTCCGCGCCGTTTCAGGCGTCCATGGCGATCCGTGCTTGCCGGTGGTCAGCCGCCGCTTGGCTGCGCCGCGGCCCGAGCCGGCCCGGTAATCGACGGCATAGGACTTCGCCCCGGCCCGAGTAACGCTCAGGCTATAGGATTTTGATTCCGCGATACGGAGGTTCGAATCCTCCCGCCCCAGCCAATCATGTCAAAGGCTCACAGGGGCGATGGCGCCGTTGGGTGGCGGCATATGCCCCGATTCGTAAGGGGCGGCCTCTACATCGTGGTCGCTGATACGCGAGATTTGCCTGAAATCGATGCGGCCGCCCGACCGGATGCGCCGTGGCGTAGGATGCCGGCGGCTGCTGAGAACGCGCCGAAGACTTGGCGCCGCTTCGCTGCTAAGAACCCCGTAGAGCTGCGCCACTTGAACGATCGGGGTGGCTCGGAATTTTTCGGCCGCAAGTAGAGATTTGCAGGCAGAGCCGGGGGCCTTGGCGGCCTTGACAGCCGTTGCAAAGGCGGTTCTGATTCGTCCCAGAGTCGAGTTCAGGTTGACGTAATAGCGTTGATCGTCCAGCAGGCGCGTCCGCGATCCGAGAGACGACCGGGCATCGACCGCTGACGCCGGGATCGCCATGACCGCTGCCGAGACCAGCCGGGGCGGCTTCGGCCCAGAGGATTGAGGTGTTGCACATTGCAATAGGAAGAACACCGAAAATGCCGCTCCAATCGACCGCCGAATTGACGATCCCTGCGCCAGACGGGCTTGATTCGACCGCGCAGCCCGGTGTGACTGAGCTGCCGGCCGGGCTGGGATGCCTGCCGACGCTGCCGCAGCCCGCGCCCGCCCGCTATCCCGCATTGCTCGAGCAGGTCTGCCGCGCCCTCGCCGATCCCGACGGCTACGACGCCGGCTTACGCCGGCTGGACGAGGATTTGCGCCAGCGCGGGCCGAGCCAATTTGCCCGCTTCTACATCGAGGAGCTGCTGGGGCGCAGCCCGCAGAGCGCCGCCGAGGCGCAGGAGCTCGTCTACTTTCCCTCGCAACGCATCCGCGAGGTGTTGGCCTCGAACGAATTTATGCGCGAGCACGACATCGTGCTCCAGCGCCAATTTTCGCATCTCTCGCGCGAGTTCTTCTTTCACATTCCGAAATCGGGAGGCAGCACTGTCTTCGAGGCGTTCCGGGCAGATCCTCAATTCTGCCCACTCCACTTGTATCCGGGGTATGACAATGGCTGGTTCGCAACAAATCTGGGCTATCTGCGCAACACGGTGCTGCGACTCGCCGATCCGCGAACCCGGCACGTCTTCATCTTCGGCCATCCCCGCACCAGCCGGATTTTGACCAATAATCTAAAACGCGGATGGGACAGTGCATTCACCATCCTGCGTGACCCGATCGATACCTGCCTGTCTTGGGTCAATTATGTGCTGACCTTGCTGTGCGACAGACCCAATCACCCGGATGTGATCAGGTGGCGGAACACTCTCGGACTCTCCGACGCCCCTTTTTTACCGGACCGGCGCCGCGCGCTCGAACTCGCCCCGAAGATCGTCGAGGTCATCGCGCCCGACAGTCCGACCTGCATGGCGTTGGGCGCCGAGCCCTGCCTCGAATCGGTGCTCGACAACGCCGTCATCCTCGATCTGAAGATCATCCAGTTCAAACAGGTTGACGATTACATCCGCTATCGCGGAATTACACGCCACCAGCGATTTAATATCTCCACCAGGTATGTCGAACTCGCGGACCTTGATCGACGCCTTCGCCTGACGATGTACGACAAGAACGCCGAGGATCTCAAATTTTACGATTGGGTCGGCAGGCACATGGTCCCTGGCGACGGGCCATGGTTCGAGCTTTAGCACCGCACCTTCCGCCGTATCAGTGGAGATATTGCATCGGCAGGGTCGATGTCAGTGTGTTGACGTCGAAAACCGGGCCGCCCCGGCCGCTGAAGCGGGCGTTGGCCACCGCGATGCGCGGTCGCCTGACCGAGCTGGCAATATCATAATGGCCGTTATTGTAGAAATCCTCGGATGACGCGACCACGACCGTGGCGGTGGCGTCTTGGTCGTAGAGCCCGTGGTTCCTGCACGCCCCGACAACATTGCCGCGCAGAAGAACCCTGCCGCCGGCAAACGCCTTGATGTTGACGCAGCTGGCGCTCACATCCTTTCGTCCCCATTGGCCACCGCTGGCGATCCAGCCGTCAAAGTCGATCAGCTTGGTGCCGCCCTGCCACTGCGTCGGCGGGCTGTTGTCGTCTATGACGATGTCGTCGTGCTGCGAAATGTCGAGATATGTGGTCGGTCCGAACGTTACCGTTTGATTGCCGGTATGGGTGACCGCCTGGTCGATCGTGACGTTGTGCTGACTGGCGATGATGTCGACCGAGTCGAACGACAACCCGCCGACCCCGCCGGCGACATGAACCCCGTTCAGCGGCAGCGTGTCGGCTGCGGTTTGCGAGTTTGTCGGCGAAATCTTTCCTCGGCCAAACCGGATCTCGCTAACATAGTTCGGCCACCAAGGCTCCGACCGTCGCGAACCGTTGAGCAGCACGATGTCGTGCGACGCACCGGCCATCTCGACACTCGGTACATCGACAATGTCGCATTCGTCGAACCAGACGCCGTCATAAAACCGGCCGCTGCCGGCCTGGCTGTCGATGACCGGATCGACGCGCGAGAGCACGACATGCCACAAATGCAGCGCCGCACCCCGCGTCATCCGGGTGCGGCTGGTAATGCGAAACCCGGTCAAGGTGACGCCGCTATTGGCGCCGTTGCTGCCTGGGGTTCCAACGTCGATCAAATCACTGGTGGTACCCTTACCGACATATTGCAAAACCGAACCGTAGCCGGCACCGGCGATGGTAAAATTGTTGTATCCGGACGGGATCGACAGCGTCGCCGAGAAGCGCGCGCGGCCGGCTGGCATCTCCAGCTTACCCGAATGCTTGGCTACATAGGTAAAGGCGCGCTGCAGCGCAGCGGTGTCGTCGGTCTTGCCGTCGAACCTGGCGCCCTCTTGCCGCGGATCGAGTCCCGAGGCCGGGATGACCGCTCGCGCACAGCCGCCATCGGCGAGCGCCACTTCCACATACCCGTCGGCGGCAGAACACCGGCCGGGCGACAGCCGGAACGCCAGCGGCGGCGCATCGCCCGGCGCATTGACCCCCTCGCGCATGACCATACGGCGCTCCGCGGCGCTCGACCCCGCCAACGCCGCATTCGTTGCCGCAACCGAGGGCCGGTCCGCGACCCCGGGAACCGGTCTGGGCTTGGCCGCCTTGAGCGAACGCAGTATCAGAGAAGATGATGCGCCGATCACGAATATCGAAGCCGCGTACAGACATGTGCCGACAAATGCGCTGTTCGTCGACATTGTCAGACTTCACCGATTTCGCGTTGGATGGGTCTAGAAACCGGGAGCCCAGGAGCTTCTTCGGAACGGTTCACGCGGCTGGTGTCATCTTTCGTGCGTAAATGATGACTCCATGGCATCGCGCCATGGACCGTCTTTACGAGATGTATCGCGCTGGCCATCCGAGACGTTGAGCACCGAGAAGACGCGGCTGAGATCATAATCGTACATCGACATGCTTCCAACGGATGTCTCGTCATGTCTATATAATTGAATACCTGCTCGCCGTCGTAACTGTACCGCGACAAATCGCGTGATCAGCTCTTCCGTGTCGTCGCCATCGTGATAGATCGTGATGTGGACGCAGATTACGCCGTCAGGATTAAGTATGTTCCAGAGCTTGCGAAGAATTTCGTAGCCACGCCGCGGTGGGATATGCTGCATGACGATCGAAGAATTGACCCAGTCGAATGTCTTGTCAGGAAAATCCTTGCCGACTTGGGCATTTACGCCGGCTAGGCCGATGTGATGCCGGGCAAGCTCCAGCATGCGATCGCTGACATCGATCCCGTAAGCCTCGCCGGTTTCGCGCGCTATCGGGATAAGTGGCGACCTGGGCCACAGCCAAAGTCGAGCGCCGACTTCGGGCTGAATGCGCCGAACTGAGACCGGATCGTGGCTAACACGTCTCTATGTCGTTAGCGCCTGTCGTGAAGAACTCAGCCAGGGCTTCTGCTGTGGGGTTGAGAAACTTATCATGGACGAGAACTCCGTAGTAAGGCACGTTCAAGGCGATCGTCTGCCAGTCCCTATCCGTGTCTCGCATATTGCTCCTTACTTAATCCGCCGCGGCCTGGAAGCCCATCGTTGTCGCGCATTTGCCGATTCCAGCACATTGATGTAAAGGCATTCGCTCAACCCTAAAAGGGTTGCCGAAACACGAGGTGCGGCCATACCTGTTCGGCGTTCAATCCGTCCCGCTTAATCAGGAGATCCTCGACCGCCTCCATCGCGCCCAGGCAAGTCGGCTGCAACGGATCATCAAACACCCAATAGCCGCCGGGCACCATCTGCGGCCGCGTCGTATCATAGGCCGACTGGATCGCGCTACGGATGTCACAATCGATGTGGCACAGCACAATTCCCTCGAGCTCCTTTACCGCGGGCGCCGCGGTGTCCTCGAACCGGCCCTGAATAAAATGCAGGTTTCGCAACCCGATATCCTCAACGTATTGCCGGAGCTCCGGCAGATCGACCCCCTGAAAGTCGCCGGTGTTATGCAAATCAACAGCCTTGTCCGTCGGCGGCATCCCCGTGAACGTATCGAAGGCCAGGACCTGCACATTCGGCAAGAATTTTTGTGCCAGGGACGCCATGAAAATGGCAGAGCCACCCTTGAACGATCCAAACTCGACAATGTGCCCAAAGGAAAGCTTGGGAATATGCAATTTTATCAGCATGAAAATGTTGACTAGGTTATTTTCGATGACGATGCTACGACCGTTAGCAAGCTCTAATGCCTCCTGCAAGTCGAGGTCCATCTTAAGTTTTTCCGCTACTGCAGGAATAGCGAGGGCCAGGCCGCGCTGATAACCCTCATAGAGATTGCGACCGCGAGCAATCTCACTGCGGACATTCACCGGCGGAAGATCGGAGATCGAGAAACCTTCACCGGATTGGGCGGCTCTGAACTCGCCACAAATCTCAACTGATTGAACCGCCGCCACGAATTCAGAGCTGCATGACAGACGAATTTCTGCTCGCCGCATCAGGTCAGTGCAAGTAAACCCCAGAGAAGCGCTCATGCCTTCGTCTATCAGTTGCTCAGCATCAAGCCGACGGTTCGCGAGCACCTTTTGGCCGGTGTCCGCGCAAACATCAAGTGTCGCGGCTCCCTTCGGCGATATTTCGGGATCGAACTTGACTGTCGCCTTGTAATCACCGGGATGCAGTAGGATATAAGGGCCGTACAGCACAGTGCCGGTCCTGGACCCGTCAACACGGATCCGGTTCCGCTCCCGCATGCCTATTCCTGTTAGCAGGCGGGGATCGTCAGCGACGAAGCGGCGGGTCATTTTCGGCATTGATTGATCCTCTTAAGCTGACGATAGGAGGCAGAAGCCGAAAGGCCATCTGCGCTATTCCGAATCAGACCCGTTCTCCGCCTGCGCCTCAGTGCTCATTTGATGGTCCATGATGGTTCCAAAATCTTCTCCAACACTAGCTCAATCTCGTAGCAGCCCACGGCGTGTTCCTCCGGGCCGATCAAGTAATCGTATCCGTCATCGTTCTCGCGTACGTGGCGGATCTGGAAGCTGTTCGGGGGTAATGCTTCTTCAAATTCAGCCACCAGCCGGCTCGCGGTGTAAAAGCGTTTATGATCAGCATTATAGCGGCTCGGAGGAAATGATCTCTTTTCGTATAGGTCCCGGCTCGGAACAATGCATACAATATGGCCGCCGACCTTGAGGACTTTATGCCAATCACGAATTACCTCCTGATACAACAGAACGTGCTCGAGGCAATGACTTGAGAAAACGCAATCGACCGAATTGTCACGCCAGGGCAAATGAAGGCCGTCATACCCGGGATAATCCACATCTACCCCTATTGCCCCTGGTAGCGATGCCTTCTTGTCCGGGTTTGCGTAACCTGCGAACCCAATGTCGAGAACGACCTCTCCCCGACAGTATCGCCCGAAAAACCCCTCCCTAAGCCTTGACGCATAGGCTTTGCCCGCCTCCGTAGGAGGAGGCACGAATTCAGCGAAGCGGGTTGCATCGTCAGGGCCGGGATCCGGCTGCACCAGCTTAGTGCTGAGCCCCGGATCGGAGCGGACGTGCTTACCTGCGAATTCGGCGCACTCCACAATCTCGCGCGCCAGCGCATGTAGCGTGCTCTCCGCGTTAACGCGTGAAAGATGATCTGACACTTCCTGAGGATTCGGCTCTCTATCAAGCAGCGTCTGATATAGAACACGCAACTTCCTATGGCTAACGCTGATATCGATCTCATCGAGGTTCATGCTCAGCCTTCCCATAGCCCGACGACGTTTGAACGGGGCTGTTCAGGTCGCCCCGCCCTTGACTATCCCCCACTCTTAACCGCTTTGCTGCGAGGCCGGACTACAGGCGATGTTGAGGGCATATCCTTAAAGAGCGCAGGGCGCCTCGGTCGCGACGCGCAAGGGCGAACCGTCCATGCGCCTGGGGTTCTAATTGGCACCCGCTCCTCGAAATCGTCCGAATGTCTGGCAGGACGGTCACCACTTGCAAGGTCTTCCATTTATCCGGACCCTACTCGACTCAGCCCTTCTGGATAATTATCAGAACCGACGTTACAATGTAGTCACCGACTAGCAATTTAATGTGCCGCCTGCCATGCGTTTCGTAGGGTGGATAATCGTAGTTAAGATCCTCCGGCTCAATGCCAAGGTCATAATCCACAGGGTTCATGCCACAGCCAACCCGGCGCAGCGACGCAGCAATTCTTTCGAGGTCTTTGCGTCGATAGATCACGTCGGACCCCGCCGTCAATGTGTCGTCCTCGGACGACACATTGAATTCTGTCGTATGAACAGCTATTCCCCCTGCCTTGAGTAGCTGATCCGCCGAACTGAGAACAAAATAATTCCCTGCTTCGAGTGTGCCGAGATGTTCAAAGGCGCAAGAACTCCAAATGAAGTCGTATTTTCCTTCAGGGAAAGTCGTCGGTAAGCGCATATCTGCGTATCTAAACTCCACATTTTTCAGGAACAGGTCCTGAGCGACAACCTGAGGGATGTAGAGATCGTCGAGCGCAGATGCATATTGATTTGTAGCGGCCCAGCCAGTGGTCTCCTCGCTCGGGAACGCATCCGTTGCCGTGATCTTAGCGCCCATGGATGCGAACAGCGAAGGAAGCGGCTCTTTGCCGACGGCAAAACCGCACCCAAGGCGCCCGCTCCGTAGCATGTCGCGCTCTTGCAGAGCCTGAGCGATCGCGCACCATTCCCACGCCTTCCGATGAATATGGCCAACGACGCCCATTCGGCACGACCACTCTTCGTACCACGGCGTACGGAATTGTTCGTATCGACAAACCATGGAAGTCAGCATCTACACCCCCGCTTGGCCGCTGTTGCCGGGATCGCTAGACGGGTCGGTGTTCCGCATTCTCACTCGATCAACGACCAAAGGTCGGCCATCAACGCAAGGCCACCAAAAGCCTCCTCGGGAATTAAGCAACGTGGGTCTGAGACAGCAAAGGTGGCCTGTTGGAACGGGCCGAGGGAAACACGCGCGCCCTCAAGTCGATTGCTTCGGCCGCGACGCGCGCCGGCGGAATATCCATGCACCGCTTGCCCCACCGACACTCCTCGATCGTGCCAAGGAAGCATGGAGAACAGGAGACATGTCCGCGCAAGGTGACGACATGCGGCCCGACCGGGCGCCAGCTGTTGACATTGGTAACGCCCAGAATGGAGACAGAGAGTCGGAACCCCCATCAGTGCCGCCATATGTGTCGTGCCGGTCTCGCCGCCGATGAACAGGTCGAGACCAGCGAACACCGGCGGAATGTCGGCAATCGGCAATGTTCCGGCCAAATCCATGATGTCCTTTTTTGGCATCGACGCGGCGATGAATTGCGTGTCGGAGCGGTCAGCCTCGGCACCGATTAGAACAATCCGGAAACCTCCTGGCGCACAACAGGCTCGCCAGCTCAGCAAACCGTTCGCGCCCCCAGGATCTGAGCGCGTTCCTCGTGCCCGGAGAGATCGCAGCGACCACCCCATCTTTGAAGAACCGCACTGGGACGCGCCCGTTCAGCAGTCCGGTACGAGCACCGCCCGCCGGCGTTCCGTAAGTCCAGGCCACGGCGGCCGCCAGAGCCAGGGTACGGCCGCCGATATGCGCCATCATGTCATTTTCGGAACCCACGGGTAGTGCGAGGTCGAGCGGAACGCCCACGGCGTCATAGCCCGCGCGATATCTGGCCTCGGTATGTGACAGGAGCATCCGGTTGTCGTCGTAGCACCTCAGATCGACCGCGAGGTCATAGGCGCCGAGCCCCAGCTCATGATATTTCGCAATCTTCGTCGCCCTGTCCTGGTCATCATCGCCCGCCGCCGTGGTGTAGAAGTTATAGTCGACGATGCGATCGAACCACCCGAGTTGCTCTGCTATCGAATGGTTCCACACGCCACAGACGAGCGTGATGTGAGCCTTCGGCCACGTGTCGCGAATAAGCCGCAAAGCGTCGAGTGTCAGCACGAAATCGCCGATATGATCGAGCTTCAGCAGCAGAATGCGAGGGCGGTCATCCCGCCCCCACACCTGATGGCGGATGACCTCGATGATTGGATCGGACGGCGGGCCTCCGCCGGTAATTCGGTCTCCGGCGACGTTTCGACGGCGCGCCCACCGGGTGGAGAATTCTTCGGAGTTCAGGAACTCTGCGATCAGCTCGTGCGGTGCGCGTCCCGATTTCAATGCCTGCAGATGAGTCTTCAAACCCTTCGGGTCGGGCTCCCGTCCGTGGAGAATGCGATAGAGGTTCTCGACAAACGTTTCGTCATAGCGCCGCTCGTCGTTCTCCGCCGCTTGCCACCCGCGAATCACATTGGGCAGGACAGCTCCATCGCTTGAGTGCGACCGTCGAGAAATCACCCTTTCGTTTTTCGCTATGCTGTCTGCGACGGCGACTAGATCCTTTCGTTGCGGCGTCTCGGCGGTTCGGATCGCCGCGATTTTTCCGAGAAGCATCGAAACATCGTGGACTTTCCGATGGGAAGCCGGGCCAGCGGCGAGCTTTTCCATCGCTCGCAAGGACTGCTGCGCGGATCGGTCCCAGCTAAACCGCTTCGACCATTCGCGGGCATGGTCTTTCAGAGATTGCAAGAATTTCGCGTCGGTGAGGGCCCGCTCGATCAGCGCGGCGATGCTATGGTCCGAGTTAGGGTCGAACAGCGCATCCTTTCGGCCAATCACCTCCGGGATGCTGGTTGTATTCGATCCGATTGCGGCCGCACCACAAGACATCGCCTCAAGCGCCGGAAGCCCAAATCCTTCGTGGAACGAAGGCATGACGTAAAGCGCACACTGAGAATACAGGCCGATCAGTTCCTTGTCGGAAACATAACCCGCGAAAATCATTTCGTCGGGCCCTAGACCGGCACCGTCCGCGAGCCGGCGCAGAGCGGCTCGCTCGATCTGAGTCGTGATCTCCAGCCAACACAAGCTGATGAGCATCACGCACATCTTTCGGAAGTAGGCCAAAGGCCCGGATCATTCCGCCAAAATTCTTACTCGGCTCTATACTGCTGATATGCATGACAAATTTGCGGCGAACACCAATTCTTTTCAGCAGCGCCTCGGTCAGTTCAGGCGAGGCATTTGCCTTTGCGAACAATTCATCGGCAGCAGAGGAAACCGACAGCGCGCGACTGCCGTCGAACCCAAGCGCATCGACCGCCTCGCGCCGCGCCGAGTCGGAAACCGCCAACAGCAAATCAGCGCTCCGCAGGTATTCGATCTTCGAATAATACCATTTCTTTGCGGCTGGGTCGCCCAGATATGTTTCGGGATCCAAAAACGGGATCAAATCGTGAAGGATTACCGCGGTTCGAAGTCGTAGTAGTGAGTCGTCCGATCGAGACGATAGCAGGGTCGCTCGGCCCTTCGAACAGGCTGGTGATCAGCACTACGTCGGGCATCAGGGCATTGATCATCCCCTCCCGGATCAATTCCGCGGCCTCGATGCGCCAGGCGTTTTCCGCGGCGAGCGCGCTGACCGGCGACGGCACGGAGAACACCAGGATATTCTCTGCCGGCAGGATCGCAGAAAAATCGCGCCGGATCGGGTCGATCGTGTCTTCGAACAGGCCGTTCAGCAACAGCAGGACCTCGTGATCGCCGCGGTTCTTGATGATTGATTTGGCGCGCGCGACCGAGGAGCGGCCGATGCCGCGGAAGCGGCTGCCGGTTTGGGCGCCTTGCAGGTCGATCAGAATGCGCATTGGCTTTCCCCCTCCCCGCGGCTACGCCATGGCCGATCGCAGCTGCTGATAGATTTCGCCGGCGCGCGCATCGAGGAACGCGAGCTCGTCGCCGCCATCAGGACCGCTTCGCCCCCGGGCTGGCCTGGCGTGGGCCGCGCCGGGCAGCACCTCGCGGACCCGGTGGCGCAGCGCCTCGGATTCGCGCCGGGCCTCCACATTGGCCGGGTTGATCTGCGCCGCCTTTTGATAATGGGCCGCCGCTGCGGAAAAATCTCGTCGCAGCTTTTCCAGATGGCCGATCTGCAGGTGCAGATCGTCGTCGAGCGGGTTTGCCTCGAGCACGCCATAATAGGCCTGCGCCGCCCGGTCGAGGTCACCCATCTCCTTCAGCGCGTGGCCGAGCTGCACGGCGATGTCGAGAGCAGTCGGGTCGGCGGTGACGAACTCTTGATAGAGCTTGGCCGCCTCGGGCCAATCGCGCCGATCGCGGGCCGCATCGGCCGCCTCTCGCCTAGAACGCAGCTGCGCAATGTCAGGCTTTGCCACCAGCCCCTTCATCTGGGTCAGGTGCGTTTGCGACCAGCCGAAACCCGCCAGCTCCTCGGCCGCAGCCGGCATGTCGGGATCGAGCGCCAAGGCGCGCAGGTAAGCTGCCTGCGCCGCCCCCGCTCTCCCCTGAAGCTTCAGCACATGCCCGAGCTGCAGATGCGTATCGGCGACATTCGGGGCGCAGGCCAGCGATCGCCGATAGGCAGCTTCCGCTTCGGGCAAGCACCCGGCTTCCTTAAGCGCATGGCCGTATTGCACCCAGCACGGTGCGTCGAGCGGGTCGCGCGCAAGCGCCTTGCGATAATGGCGTGCGGCAATCTGCCATTGCTTCGCGTCGCGCGCACGGTCTCCTCTGGCGAGGGCGCGGGTGCGGGTCGCGCCGGCCAACCCCAACATCGCAGTTCGCATATCGCCGCGCCGGTCCCGCTTCTCTCGAGCGACAACATCCGCCGTCGACGCGGCGATCAGCTCGTGCCCAACCTGCCCCGTCGCCGCGAGATCTCGCCGCAGCGCCATGACCTCCGCCTTCAGCGTTCCCTCCATTGCTGAGTGGCGCTCGGGCTGTTCCTCCGCGGCGGTCGCGAGTCGTGCCTGCTGGGCTTCGATTTCCCGCTGCGCTTCGACGAGCCTTGCCTCGATGCTGTGGATTTGGCTTTGCGCTGCAACGGCTGCCGCACGGTGGGCCGCGACCTCGCCCCGAAGGGCTTGCGCCTCTTCGGCCTGCCCGTTCCGTTGCCGCTCGGCGCGATTGAGCGCACGCCGCAAGCTCGCGAGATCGCCGCGAAGCGTAAATTCATCCGCGCCACGCTGACGGATATCTGCTTCCGCCCGGTCGATTGCTTCGCGCAATTGGGTGATCTCGGTCCGCGCCTGGGCAAAGCTGGCTTCGGCAGCACTCGCGCGCCCCGCGGTCGTCGCTGTGACGGCGGCAAGCTCGCCAAGCCTGACCCGCAGCCCGGCCGCCTCTGCCTCGGCCGCCCCCGCTCTCCCTTCGGCAGTCGCTGCTGCGGCGTCGCGCTCGCCGATGCTCGCCCGCAACCCCGCAGTCTCCGCCTCGAGCCGCGCCAGGGCTGCCGCACTTTCGTCGCGCTCGCGCTGCAAATCGGCCACCTGTCCGCGCCGCGCCGCAAGCTCCGCCTGAGCCGCGGCCACGCTTGCCTCGGCAGCGCTCGCTTTCGCTTCGGCAGCCGCAATCGCGGCTGCGTGCTCGCTAGCTGCCGCTCGCAGTCTTTCGCGTTCTCTTTCGGCCTCGGCTAGGTTCGCTCCTATCGTGACTCCGAAAAAGTGATCAAAGACGCAAGGCGGAACCTTAAACAACTGCAAACGCCATTCATCCTCACAGCGCACGTAAAAACGGTTTAGTCCGTCGAACCAGGCAAATTTGTATCCCTTTCCTAGTAAATTCGGTTCCCACGTTTGATGACAGGGAATCTGGCTATCCAACAGAGTTGCTTCGGCGACGATAATTCTTGGCCTTCGCAGGACAAAACACGCGCCATCGAGAATTTCCTTCTCCATACCCTCCGCATCGATTTTAAGAAAGTCGATCGTTCGACCGGAGTTCAGGGCTAGCAGCTGATCGAGGGTTATCGCGGGCAGCAACATCGGCCTCGTGGCTACATCTCCTCGTCTCGCAATTTCGGCTAGTTGCTTCGCGCTGCCGGTCGACCATCCTTTCTTAGTCGCGATATTAAACAGCACGTTCGCGCTCACGGCGCCGATCACGCAATGGAGGTTCGTGTCTTCCGGGCGCCGTTCCACCAACCTGGCGTAATATTGCGGATCTGGGTCGACATTGATCCCGCGCCACCCGTTTTCATAGAACCACCGGGTGACCAAGTCGGTGTCGGGGTCGCATGCCCCGATGTCCACATAAAAACCGCGTCCAATATCCTGCAGGGCGCGCCGCAGCATGACGTCTTCTAAGTTCTGCGCATAGCTGATCATCGGCGCTAACAAGCCACCATCGGGCCGAACCCTTGGAGAGTCCGAGAGCCCCGTCACGTCAAAGGCAGGGTCGCCTTTGCCTGCGATCACGTCGTCGGGGGTCAATGCATCCATTCGTCGAGAGCCCCTAGCCTGGATAATTGATCAACGCAGCTAACAGAGTTGGTGGGAGCGACATCAACCGTTCGAACTCGTGCACGATTGGGTCGCTAAAGCCGGTCAACCGAAGGCCAACGGAGGTCGCGCCCGCCACGACGAAGATACGGGGATTCTGCCGGGATTGCCACGTGACCAGCATCGCTCGAGCCCCGATTGCGGCATCGCGCCGTCTGTTAGCCGGCCGCGGCGGGGGCCGGGCGGTCCGAGGCGCGCAGCCGGGTGATCGTGGCGGTGGTCGAGCGGCCATCGACGAGATCCACCAGAACCACCCGGCCGCCGGCGCCCGGACCTCGTCGGCGCCAACGACGGTGGCGAATCGTGTAGTCGCCGCCCTTGATCAGCACATCGGGCTTGAGCCGGCGGATCAGCTCGATCGGGGTGTCGTCCTCAAAGCTGATCACGGCATCGACCGAGCCGATTGCGGCGATCACCGCCGAGCGGTCGTGCAGCGGGTTGACCGGGCGCTGCGGCCCCTTGAGCCGGAGGGTGCTGCCGTCGCTGTTGAGCGCCACCACCAGGCGATCGCATTCGGCGCGCGCCGCGGCGAGCAGCGCGATATGGCCGGCATGCATGATGTCGAAACACCCGTTGGTGAAGCCGACCTTGAGGCCCCGCTCGCGCCAGCGGCGGACCAGGGTTTCGATTTCGCCGGCCTCGTAGTGCTTGGCCCGGTGCCAGTCCTTGTCGCGCAGGTCGCGCGAGCGCTCCAGCATCAATTCGTCGAGCTCGACGGTCGCGGTGCCGAGCTTGCTGACGACGATCCCCGCAGCAGTGTTGGCAAGCCGCATCGCCGAGGCGAGCGTCTCGCCGCCGGCATGCGCCAGCGCCAAGACCGCGATCACTGTGTCGCCGGCGCCGGTCACGTCATAGACCTCGCGCGCCCGGCTCGATTCGATGTGCACGGCACCCGAGGCCTCGACCAGCACCATTCCCTTGTCCGAGCGCTTGGCCAGGATCGCTGCCGCATCGGCTTTATGCAGCAGCTTGGTCGCGGCGGCGATGACCTCGGCATCGGTGCCAACCGGCAGGCGCGAGGCGAGCGCCAGCTCCTTTAAATTGGGGGTGATGCAGGTGGCGCCCCGGTAACGCTCGAAATCCTCGGTCTTCGGATCGACATAGACCGCGACACCGGCCGCCCGCGCCCGCTCGATCGCGAAGCTGACGACCCTTGGGCTCAGCACGCCCTTGCCGTAATCAGAGAGGATCACCGCATCGGCATCGGGCAGAGCGCGATCGAAGGCGGCGAACAGCTGCGCTTCCTCAGTCTGGTCCGGCTCGCCGACGCTTTCCTCGTCCACCCGGATAATCTGCTGATGCGCCGCGACATAGCGGGTCTTGCAGATCGTCGGCCGCCCGGCGCTGGCGACATGCGCATCGGCGAGCCCGGGGGTCGCGCGGACCAGTGCGGTGACCTCGGCGCCGGCCGGGTCGCGCCCGAGCAATCCCATCAGGATCGCGTTGCCGCCGAGCGCCGCGATGTTGCGGGCGACGTTGCCGGCGCCGCCGAGCATGCCGCGCACGTGCTTCAGCAACAGCACCGGCACCGGCGCTTCGGGCGAGATGCGCTCGGTTTCGCAAGAGGCGAAACGGTCGAGCATGATGTCGCCGAGGCACAAAATCGTCGCTCCGGAAAAATCCATCAGCGAGGCATCCTATATAAATACCCAAGCCAGGTCGGTGACCGCCAGCCTCTGCAGCGTGTTAAGGCGATCTCCGCCCTCTGTCGCCGCATCAATCTTCCGTCTCTATTTCGTCGACATCCCCTGCTCCGTTTACCACACGCAACACGCCCGCTTCAATCAACCCGCCATTCGAAAAACCAGGTCCGCCTCACCGCCGGAGGGGAAGCGGCCGCGGTGGCCAATGTTCGCCCGGCCCAGGCACTCCAACCGGCCCCCCAACTCGTCAGCCCCACGGGTTTTCGAGACCGATCACCCCAGTGGCCCGATCGAAAGGCTTGGTTCAAAATTGGGGCGAGCGGCTGTCGGTTGCGCCCGCTGCGTGGTTGTCTGTATCTCTCGCCGATAGGGCGCGTGGAGATAGGAGTATCGGGATGGAGAACCGGGTCCGGTACACCGGGGTGTTCGAGCGGGCGGAAGAGGGCGGGTACATCGTTACGTTTCCAGCTATCCCAGACTTGGCGACCCACGGCGAGACGCTGGCGGAGGCGCGCGCCAAGGCGGCCGATTGCCTACTCGCTTACCTCGAATCGTTGCGCAAGGACGATGAACCTTTGCCATTTGAGGCGCCCGCGGGCCCAATGACCGAAACTGTGAGCGTTGACCTTGCAAGCGTGTGAATTCGTTACCGTCGTTCAATGCCGCGAGGCTGACCCGGGCGTTACGGAACCGACGATAGGCAGTTGCAATTCGTAGAAAATCGACTTGGCGAGAGGGCCTCCTGGTCTCCTCTGGAATAATCTTCAGGCGTCGCCCATTTTGAGGGCGGCGATGAAGGCGGATTGCGGGATCTCGACCTTGCCGAACTGGCGCATCCGCTTTTTGCCTTCCTTCTGTTTCTCCAGGAGCTTGCGCTTGCGGGTCACGTCGCCGCCATAACATTTGGCGAGCACGTCCTTGCGCAGCGCCTTGACCGTCTCGCGGGCGATGATGCGGCCGCCGATCGCCGCCTGGATCGCCACCTGAAACAGCTGACGCGGGATCAGATCTTTGAGCCGCTCGCACAAGGCCCGGCCGCGGCGATCGGCCTCGTGGCGGTGGACGATGATCGACAGCGCGTCGACCGGCTCGCCATTGACCAGGATGCTCATCAACACGAGGTCGCCCTCGCGATACTCGTCGATCTGATAGTCAAAACTCGCATAGCCGCGGCTGACCGATTTGAGGCGGTCGTAAAAATCGAACACGACCTCGTTCAATGGCAGGCGGTAGACCAGCATCGCCCGGTTGCCGGCATAGGTCAGATCGATCTGCTCGCCGCGACGCTCCTCGCACAAGGCGAGGATCGGGCCGAGATAGGCGTCGGGCACCAGCACCGTCGCCTTGATCCACGGCTCCTCGATATGATCGATGCGCACCGGATCGGGCATATCGGCCGGGTTGTGCAGGGTGCGCACCCCGCCATTGGTCAGATGCACGCGGTAAACAACCGAGGGGGCGGTGGCGATCAGGTCGAGGTCGAATTCGCGGGCCAGCCGCTCCTGGATAATTTCGAGGTGCAACAGGCCGAGAAAGCCGCAGCGAAAGCCAAAGCCCAAGGCGACCGAGGTCTCGGGCTCGTATTCGAAGCTCGAATCGTTGAGGCGCAGCTTGGCGAGGCTGTCGCGCAGCCGCTCGTAATCGGCGGCGTCGGTCGGAAACAGCCCGCAAAACACCACCGGCTGCACTGGCTTGAAGCCGGGCAAGGGCGCCGCGGCGGGGCGGCGATCCTCGGTGATCGTGTCGCCGACCCGGCAATCGGCGACGGTCTTGATGCCGGCGGTGATAAAGCCGATTTCGCCGGGTCCCAGAGCCTCGACCGCCACACCTTTTGGAGTGAAGACGCCGACTTTCTCGATCGCATGAACGGCATCGGTCGCCATCAGCCGGATTTTCTGCCCGGCCCGCATTTCGCCGTCCTTGACCCGCACCAGAATGACGACACCGAGATAGGGGTCGTACCAGCTGTCAACCAAGAGCGCCTTCAAGGGTGAGGCCGCCTCGCCCTTTGGCGGCGGCAGGCGGGTCACCAACGCCTCGAGCACGCCCTCGATGTTGAGCCCGGTCTTGGCCGAAATCAGCACCGCATCGGCAGCGTCGAGCCCGATCACGTCCTCGATCTGCTCCTTCACCCGGTCGGGCTCGGCCGCCGGCAGGTCGATCTTGTTCAACACCGGGACGATCTCGTGCCCGGCCTCGATCGCCTGGTAGACATTGGCGAGGGTCTGCGCCTCGACCCCCTGGCTGGCATCGACCACCAACAGCGAGCCCTCGCAGGCAGCCAAGGAGCGGCTGACCTCATAGGCGAAATCGACATGGCCCGGCGTGTCCATCAGATTGAGCACATAATCCTGGCCGTCGCGGGCCTGGTAGGCGAGGCGGACGGTCTGCGCCTTGATCGTGATGCCGCGCTCGCGCTCCAAATCCATCTGGTCGAGCACCTGGGCGCGCATCTCGCGCGCCTCGAGCCCGCCCGTGGCCTCGATCAGCCGGTCGGCGAGGGTCGACTTGCCATGGTCGATATGGGCGATGATCGCGAAATTGCGGATCTGGGCGAGCGGGGTCATGCGCGGCGAACATAGGGGCCCGGCGGCGCCGGATCAACGCAGGGCGGAAGCGGGGCAGCAATCACAACGCCGCGAGCGGGATGCCGAGCGCCTGCGCCGCGGCGATCAGGCGATTATCGTAGCTGGCAAGGTGCACCACCTCGCCCTGTCTGCGCAAAAACTCGATGGTCGCGAGATGCAGGGCATCCAGGGTCCGAACTGCAATCGGGAACGGCTCCAGGGCCCTCGCCAGAACCAGCGGGGTCAACTCGACAAGCCTGACCCGGCTGATCAGGAGCCCTGCCGCCTCACCCACGGTCGCGGCGAACCGGTGGGCGTGAACGCGATTCCACACTTCGTATTCGAGCAGGCCGCTCGAAACCAGAAGCCCTTCCCAAATGCTCTGCGGCGGCGCCCGCCCTTCGCCGAACAATCGGGCGAGCACAGCCGAACTGTCGAGATAGATCAACGATCTTCCCGATCTTCGTCCAGCTCTCGCATCAGCTCATCGAAGGGGACTAGAGGAATCCGGGGTGGCAGCGGCGCTTTTGGATCTTTGGCCGGTCTGATCCAGCCCTCGCGGATGCCGCGCTCGATGACCAACTCGGGGGCTCGTCGCGGCGGCACGATCTCGGCGACGACCCGGTTGCGGTCGGTGATGACGATCGTCTCGCCGGCGGCGGCCAAGCGGACATATTCGCTGAGCTTGTTCTTCAAAACTTTGAGACCGACGGATTTCATGTTGATCAGGTAGCCTATGGAAGCTACTTTGTCAATACGATCACGGCGCACACTGGTGCCAGGAGCCATCGATGACCGGGCAAGATAAGCCATTCGGGTTCGCCGCCGCGCACGATGCGCCGATCCCCTATCTGCAGCGCACCCGCGACTATTACCAGGCGCTTGGCTATGGCGCTCCCTATCGTTGGGCGCATTACGCCGCGGCGCCGTTTTGCCCATTGCCGCGACCGCTCGCCCAATGCCGCATCGCCCTGGTCACCACCGCCGCACCCTTTCAGCCGGACAAGGGCGACCAGGGCCCGGGCGCGCCCTATAACGCCGCCGCCAAGTTCTACCGGGTCTACTCGGCCGATGCCGCGACCGATCACGACCTGCGGATCTCGCATGTCGCCTACGATCGGGCGCATACCACCGCCATGGACCGCAACACCTGGTTCCCGCTGCCGCAGCTGCGGCAAATGGCGGCGAATGGCCGGGTCGGCGCGGTGGCGCCGAGCTTTCACGGCATCCCGACCAACCGCAGCCAGCGCGAAACCATCGACCGCGACTGCCCGGAGCTGCTGGCGCGCTGCCGCGCCGACCAGGTCGAAGCCGCCATTCTCGTCGCCAATTGCCCGGTGTGCCACCAGACGGTGAGCCTGGCCGCCCGGCATTTGGAGGAGCACGGCATCGCCACGGTGGTGATGGGCTGCGCCAAGGACATCGTCGAATATTGCGGCGTGCCGCGGTTTCTGTTCAGCGACTTCCCGCTGGGCAATGCGGCAGGCCGGCCGCACGACCCCGCCTCGCAGGCCTCCACCCTCGAGCTGGCGCTGCGCGTCCTCGAAGCCGCGCCCGCCGCGCGGACCACGGTGCAATCGCCGCTGCGTTGGTGCGAAGACCCGTCGTGGAAGCTCGACTATTGCAACATCGAGCGCCTGCCGACGGCTGAGATCAGCCGCCTGCGCCGTGAGTTCGAGCGGCAAAAGGAGATCGCCCGGGTGGTCCGCGACCGGCCCGGCCTGGCTTACCGCGCCGAGGCGTAGGCTTCCGTCGCGCTGATCCGGACCAAGCATCGGAGCCGGTGCAAGCGGGATAGAAGAGACGGTGATACAATGCGTCGAGGCGCCCGCTTTCGTTCGAGATTTACGCCGGCTGACTTCGCCCTGCAATGCTATTCTCTCGCGCTCTCGGGTTAGCCGAGATTTCGCTGTAATCTCATTATTTTCTTTGGATCGGAAGGGACCGGGCTGTATGCTCCCCTTGAGGGCTCCGGCCATTGGGGGAGGATCATGACCGAGGGCAACATGGCTTCGCGCAAGTCCCGGGCGGAACGCCGGGCTGCCGTGTCGATCTGTGCCGCGTTCTTCGCCTTGCTTGCTGTTGTCGCTGCCGGACCAGCGGCGCTCGCCGTGGCGCCGATGCAGCTGACCTACCGGGTGACGCATTCGACGTTTGGCGATATCGGCACTTATACCAACACGATCGAGCCGACCAGCTCGGGCACCACGGTCCTGACCCGGGCGCATTTCGTCGTCAAGATGCTGGGGGTCAAGCTCTACAGCGAGGATGCCGAGCGCACCGAGCGCTGGCGGGGCAACCGGCTGGTCTCGTTCCAAGGCGTCACCAGCAAGGGGAGCGGCTCGACCGTGGTCAAGGGCGCGGCTGAAGGCAACAGCTTTGTGATCTCCTCGCCCCAAGGCACGATCACCGCGCCGGCGACGGTGCACCCGGCCAACCCGTGGTCGCCCAATTTCCTCGACTCGCATACGATGATGCGCCCGGACACCGGCCGGCTGGAGCGGGTCAGCATCAGCGGCGGCCAAGAAACCACGGTCACCATCGACGGCGCCGCGGTTCGCGCCCAGAAATACGAGGTCGACGGCAGCAGCCGCTACACTGTCTGGCTCGATCGCCAGGGGGTGCCGGTCATGTTCATCGTCGATGACAGCAGCGGCAAGGTCACCTTCACCCTCGCCCGCTGCCTTGGCTGCGGGCCCGCCGGTGCTCAGCTGGGGATGCGATAGTCGGCCCAGTCTTGGCGCCCTTGCTGCCCTCGACCGTGAGCCCGGCCGCCTCGGGGCAATGGCCTGGGCGCCCTTGACCGCGGCAAGCTGATGCCGGCGCGTTTTCTGTCCTGCGGCGACCGCGCGCTGATCGTCGAGTTTGGCGATCGCGTCGATCGCGCCCTCAACCGCGAGGTGCTGCGCCTTGACGCCGTCCTCGCGGCCGAGCGGGTCAGAGGCATCATTGAAACCGTGCCGACCTTTCGCTCGCTGATGGTGCACTACGACCCGCTGGCGACCTCGCGGGTCGATCTCGAAGGCGCGATCGCCCGGCTCCTCGATCGCCGCCGCGGCGGGCGCCGCGAGGCGCGGCGGTGGCAGGTGCCGATCTGCTACGAGGGCCGGTTCGCACCCGACCTCGAAGAGGTGGCGCGCCTGACCCGCCTCACGCCGGCTGATGTTGTCGCGCTGCACCGGGCCCCCTGCTATCACGTCTACATGCTGGGGTTTTTGCCCGGGCTTCCCTATCTGGGCGATCTGCCGGACGCGTTGAGCTTGCCGCGGCGGGCCGATCCGCGGCTGCGGGTCCCGGCCGGGTCGGTCTCGATCGCGACCTCGCTGTCGACGATCTACCCTTACGAGAGCCCGGGCGGGTGGCACCTGATCGGGGCGACGCCGATCCGGCTGTTCGACGCGGCGCGCACCCCGCCGGCGCTGCTGGCGCCGGGCGACGCGGTCCGGTTCGAGCCGATCGACGCCGACGCCTTTGTGGCACTGCGCCGCGCGGCCGAGACCGGCGGCTGCCAGATCGACAGCGAGCCCTTTGCCGAATGCCCGCCGGATTGAGGGTGCTGGCGCCAGGCCTCCACACTACGGTGCAGGATCTCGGCAGGATCGGCTGGCAGAAGCTCGGCGTGCCGGTCTCGGGCGCGCTCGACGGGCAGGCCCTGCGCCTCGGCAACGCGGTGGTCGGCAATCCGCCGCACATGGCCGCGCTCGAAATCGTCTACAGCGGCCCGAGCCTCGAAGTCGCCGCCGATTTGGTGCGGATCGCCGTCGCCGGGATCGGCGCCAGCCTGCTGATCGAGGGGCAAACCCGCCGCACCCTGCCCGCCTGGCGCAGCGTCGCGCTGCCGCATGGCGAGGTCTTCCGGATCGTTCCCGGCCCGGATTCGGTCTGCGCTTATCTGGCTGTCGAAGGGGGCATCGCCGTGCCGTCGGTGCTCGGCAGCGCCTCGACCCTGGCGCGCGCCGGGCTCGGCGGGTTCGGCGGGCGAGCGCTGCGCCAGGGCGATCTCGTGCCGCTGGCCGATCGGGCGCGCCCCGCCGCGGGTGGAGCAGCGCCTGCCGCGTCCGCCCGCCCCCGACAATCAGCCGATCCGCATCGTGCTCGGGCCGCAGCAGGAGTATTTCACCGACGACGCATCGGCGGCATTGCTCGACGCCGAATTCCGCGTCTCGGCCAGCGCCGACCGCATGGGCATGCGGCTAGACGGGCCGCGGCTGCGCCATCGCCAAGGCTGGGACATCGTCTCCGACGCGATCGCCACCGGGGCGATCCAGGTGCCCGGCTCCGGCCAGCCGGTGCTGCTGCTGGCCGACCACCAGACGACCGGCGGCTACCCCAAGATCGCGACCGTCATCTCCGCCGATCTGCCGCGTGTCGGCCGGCGCCGGCCCGGCGACGCGCTGCGCTTCGCTGCGGTCGCCGTGGAGGAAGCAGAACAACTCGCCCGCGACGCCGAGCAACAACTTGCCGCAATGATCGCCTCCTTGGAGCCGGCGCCGGCGGAGACCGGCATCGACCTCGCCACCCTCTACGCCGGCAACCTGATTAGCGGCATCGTCAGCGCCCGCGACTGAGCGCTCAAACCCTCTTGATTCAAATAATACCAACCCATCATTCGTCATTCCCGCGAAAGCGGGAACCCAGTGAGACGTAGGGCGGACGCAACCCGCCGACCTCCCTCAACGCATTGGTAGCGGCAATAGCCAAGATGGCGGATTTCATCCGCCCTGCGCTCGCTATTTGAACAGGCGGTTCAGCCGCTCATCAAAATCCAAGTTGCTGACAAGGCCTTGCTCGCGCGGGTGACCGGACCTGATGAAGTCCGCAATTCCATAAAGCCCCTCGCCCGCGAAGACAGAGGCAAGCTCATGCCATTTTCTGAAAGCGATACGCGCATCTGGATAATAGGAAATGAAAACAGGTTTTCGTGAAAAGACCACCTTCGGCCCGCCATCGTAAACGGCAATTTCATATTTTGGCACAAAAAGAGCAATGCTGAAGCGATTAATTATCCCAAACTTCTTTCCGCAGTACAATGCCAAACGTCGCGCTCGCCACCTGACCATGCTGAGCGTGATCTCTGACTCGCCGTGATTAACAACGGCAACTTTTCCCATCTTGACTCGCTCGATCTCCACCGCGCCATCACAGAATGGGCATGATCGACGGCGGCAAAGCGCGGCCCGCAGATTCCCTCGAGCCCTGTATCAAAACATTAGGGCCGAGCTAAGCGCCACCCATTTTAGCGTGGGCAACCAAAATCGCGACATTCCGGTCGATGGCAGAAAGCACGACGGCGATGTGTTCCAGTGCGTGTGCGCTGCGTCTCGCGGGATCGTTTTCCTGCTTTAGCGGTGAGAAGGGGCGCGGAGCGTCCGGCGGCCCCGAGGGTCTTGGTACGTTATTGAACATTTGCATAGAGTGGTTCATCTCAGTTCCAATGACGATATTGCCAGTGCACTCTGGCTCCGGTTTGTTGAGTTTCCGTTAAGCCGCTCAAAAATCAGTGGAAAACGTGCACGTAATCGGCGGGCCCGCCCGGCCCTGATTTTCCGGAGCTTCAAATATGCGACATTCGATTTTCTTCGTCAGATATCGAGCCGGAAACAGGCGCGGACGCGATAGATTGGGGAGGCGGGAGATGGCCGGCGGGGCTCGATCGCGCTGTGAATACGCGGGCTATGCCCACGGCTGTCCGGTTTAGCTGCGGTTGTTGCGACAGCCGCGCAATTGCCGTAATCGCATGGCACTCTCGCTGCAGCCTTTGACCGGGTCCGGGGTCATTGTTGAAGAATGGTGGGACTCGGACCCCTGATCTCGACCTGTTAAAAACAGGTGGAACAGGAGCGCGGGAATGGACGAAGGAGATTTTGACCGCTGCCGCTTTCATCCCGGATTGTCCAATTCGGTATCTGAAATCGCCCCTCGGCACAATCATCAGGTGCTAATATCGAGCGCACAATATACAACCGTTTGGAGAGTTTTTGCTGCTAATTTGCTGCAGATGCAGCAAAGGTCGTTAGGCGATGCAATCTAAGATTGTATTTAGTGATACGAACCAGACAGATGGTACCCGCGTTTTCTCTCTCGTCGCCCCCGCGAAGGCGGGGGTCCAGAGCCTGCCCCTGGCTTGAACAGGGGGCCGCAGGCGCGGTGCCGGATGCCCTGGGTGCCCGCTTTCGCGGGCATGACGAAAAAAGAAATGGGTACCAAGCGTTAAACTCGGACCACTAGCGCGCAAGCCTGAACCCGGGAGACGACTAGATGGCCCAGCCCAGCTATGTTTATGGCGCCAGCGAGACGCCGCTGATCGGCGAGACGATCGGCGTTTATTTCGACAACGCAGTCGAGCGCTATGGCGAGCGCGATGCGCTGGTGGTTCGCCATCCGGGCATCCGCTGGAGCTGGCGCGCGCTGCGCGAAAAGGTCGACGCGATCGCCGCCGGGCTGGTGGCGCTCGGTCTCGAACCGGGCGCGCGGATCGGCATCTGGTCGCCGAACAACGCCGAATGGGTGGTCACCCAGTTCGCCACCGCCAAGGCCGGGCTGATCCTCGTCAACATCAACCCGGCCTACCGCACGGTCGAGCTCGAATACGCGCTGAACAAGGCCGGCTGCGAGGCGCTGATCACCGCCGCACGGTTCAAGACCAGCGATTATCTCGGAATGCTGCGCGAGCTGGCGCCCGAGCTCGCCACCGCGTCGCCGGGCAATCTGCGCGCCGCGCGCCTGCCCGGCCTGCGCCTGATCATCACGATCGGGGAAGAGCGCGCGCCGGGTGCGGTGCGCTTCGACGATCTCGGCGGGCTCGGCGGTGCTGCCGAACGCGACAAGCTCGCCCGGCTTGCCGCGGAGCTGCAGTTCGACGACCCGATCAACATCCAGTTCACCAGCGGCACCACCGGGTTCCCCAAGGGGGCGACCCTGACCCATCACAATATTTTGAACAACGGCTTCTTTATCGGCGAGGCGATGCAGCTCGGCCCCGACGACCGGCTGTGCATCGCGGTGCCGCTCTATCACTGCTTTGGCATGGTGCTGGGCAACCTTGCCTGCCTGACGCACGGCTCGGCGATGGTGTTTCCGAGCGAGGGGTTCGACCCGTTGGCCACGCTCGAGGCGGTGGCGGCCGAGCGCTGCACCGCGCTGCACGGCGTGCCCACCATGTTCATCGCCGAGATGGACCACCCCGATTTCGCCAAATTCGATCTCTCTTCGCTGCGCACCGGGATCATGGCCGGCAGCCCGTGCCCGATCGAGGTCATGAAGCGCGCGGTCGAGCGCATGCATCTCGCCGAGATCACGATCGCCTATGGCATGACCGAAACCAGCCCGGTCAGCTTTCAGTCCTCGACCGCCGACCCGGTCGAGCGCCGGGTATCCACGGTCGGCCGGGTGCAGCCGCATATCGAGGTCAAGATCGTCGATGGAGAAGGCCGGATCGTGCCGCGCGGCACACCCGGCGAGCTGTTGACCCGCGGCTATTCGGTCATGCTCGGCTATTGGGGCGACGCGGAGAAAACCCGCGAGGCGATCGACCCGGCCCGCTGGATGCACACCGGCGACCTCGCCACGATCGACGACGCGGGCTATTGCAACATCGTCGGCCGGATCAAGGACATGGTGATCCGCGGCGGCGAGAACGTCTATCCGCGCGAGATCGAGGAATTCCTATACCGCCATCCCAAAATCCAGGACGTGCAGGTGATCGGCGTCCCCGACCCGCATTACGGCGAGGAATTATGCGCCTGGGTGCGGCTGCATGATGGCCAAGCCGCCACCGCCGAGGAAATCCGCGCCTTTTGCCAGGGCCAGATCGCGCATTACAAAATCCCGCGCTACGTCAAATTTGTCGATGGGTTTCCGATGACGGTGACCGGGAAAATCCAGAAATTTTTGATGCGCGAACAAACGATCGCCGAACTGGGCCTCAGCGCGGCACAGACCGCCTGAGGCCCAGCCCAAGCTTTGTCAGGCGAGTTCGGGCAGCACCTCGGTAAAGGTCTCGAGGTTGCCGAGGGTCTCGCGGCCAAGCGCGAACGGGATGCAGGCGCCGATCAGAACCGCGACGATCATCGTGCCGAAAAAAATCACCGGTGAGGCGGTGTGCGAGACCATCACGAACGGTATGATCACGCCGGCAAAGATGCGCGCGAAGGATTCACCGAAAAAGTGGCCGCGGCCGCGCAACGAGGTCGGGAACTGCTCGGACAGATACATCCGCGCCGCCGGGAAAATCGACAAGGTGGTGAACCCGGTGATCAGCGCCCCGGCGCTGAACACGATGGTCGCGGCCCCGCCGGCGCGATGCGCCATGACCATCAGCAGCAGCCCCGGGATCGACAGCAGGAACGCGCCAGTGATGGTCCAGCGCCGGCCGATGATCTCCATGATAAAGCCGTTGAAGAGCTTGCCCGGGATGCTCGCCGCGAACACCAGCGAGCTCAGCCCAAAGCTCAACGCGACGGCGGCGCCCTGGCTGACCAGCGCTTTGGGCAGCAGGATCGCGATCAGGTAATAGACGGTACCGGCAAACAACCCGCACAGAATGCCGGTCGCGGTCCAGCGGAACTGGCCCGGCGCGAACAATTTCCAAAATGGCGGCAGCTGCTCGGGTGCTCTTTCGCGACCGCCGCCGAGCTCCGCGACCGTCATTGGCGGCACCCGGCTGCCGCAGCGCCGCACCAGCAAATTCACGTTGTCAATCGCGTGCTGAGCCCGCCCACGGCGCAACAGCCAGCGCGGGCTTTCCGGGATCAGGAAATAGATCAGCACCGGAGCGATGAACAAAGTCACCCCGCCGGGCAATCCGACGAGCTGAAAGCCTCGCGGGTGGTCGGCCAGCACAAAGCCGACAAACGGCAGCAACGTGAACGCCATCGCCAGCATCGTCTCGTAGATCGCGGCATAGGTGCGCCGGTGCTGCGCCGGCATCAGCTCGGCGGCGATCGGGAATGGCGCCGAGATCGTAAAGCCGAGAAAGAAGCCGGTGATCAGCCGCAGGATGAACAGCTGCTCGAAGCTGTGCACAAAGAGGATCAACAGAGTGCACAATGTGCTGAGTATGACCCCGACCTGCATCACCGCCAGGCGGCTGATGCGGTCTGACATGCCGGCCGCGGCGAACCCGCCGATGACGACGAGAAAGGTCGGCCAGGTGGCGAGCGCACGCACCGCGTCGGCGCTCATATGCAGCGGCCCCTTGGCGAGCACCAGCAGCGAGCCGGTCAGCGCCAGATCGTAGCCTTCGATAAAGCCGACGAACCCGAGCACCAGGATAATGACGACATGGTAGGCGCTGAACGGGATGCTGTCGAGCTTGCGCCCGAGCGCGAAGCTGGGCGGGATGGACTGCACTGCGGCTGAGCTGGTAACGGTCACGCGGTTTCCTCCTTGTTGTCGTTGCGGGCCGTTGCACCGGCTCTTTTGCCGCATCGTGCCTGTTTTCCGCCGAGCGCTCAAGCACCCACGCTGCGTTCAGCGAATTTTCAGGATCATACCGTCGGCTCTGGCCGCCACTGGCGGTCGCCCGGCGGGATTTCTATGGTTTGCCTTAGTCAATGAACGGGAACATCGGATAGGCTCTTGCCGTTATGCGACGGCGGCGGGAGCCCCGACCGCTCCGGAGAGTTTGCGCCCGGAAGTTCTGGAGAAGGAGCCACGGTGAGAAAGCGATCGATTGCGAGCGGCGCGCTGGGCGCCGGAATGATCCTGGCGCTGGCGAGCTGCACCAACCCATATGATCCCGGCCAGCGTGCGGTTGGCGGCGGTCTGATCGGCGCCGGCGCCGGAGCCGCCATCGGCGCCGCGGCCGGCGGCGGGACGGGAGCCGCCATCGGTGCTGCGACCGGCGGGGCGCTTGGGGCCATCACTGGCGCCGCGACCACCCCGCCGCCACCGCCGCCGCCCGGCTATTATTCGCCGCCGCCTCCTCCGCCGCCCGGCTATTGAGCTGTTCCGCGCCCGATTTCATCGACGCGACTTCGGGCGCGTAACCTCAAGAAAAAGCGGACCGGACGCGCGCCTCAGCTGGCCGGCGCCGCCTTTATCAGCTCGGCAACGCGCCGCAGTGCAGCATGACGCCAGGACGGCGACGCGTCGGCGGGGGTGGAGGCCTCGATCAGCCGCGGCGCATGCGGCTGCGCGGCCGGCGCCGTTGGCGCCACGCCCTGATGCGTCTCAATACCAAACGGCGCGCCCGGCGGGCAGGCGTTCCCCGATTTGCTGACCTTGACCTGCGGCGCCGACCCGTTGCCCCGATAGGCGTAGGTCATTGTCTCGCTGCAGGTGCGCGGGCCCGATGCAACCTGGGTCATCACGACGCCCGAGACCCGCCCTGCTCCGGCCGGCGGCAGCGAGGCCATTGCGGCCTCGATCGCCGGGCCCGGACCAATCAGCCAGATCGGCGCGTTCGCCATCGCTCGCGCCTCTTCGATCAGGCGGGCGAACGCCGCCTCGCGGTCGGCGGCGAGCTGGTAAAGCTGAGAGGGTGGCGGCGTCACCACGTCAAACCCTTGCGTCGCCCACACCGCGGGGGCGGCGATCAAGCCCTCGCCCGGGCCAGGCAGCATTACCAGAACGGCGGCAGGCGCGCCCGCGGCGGCGCTGTAGACCCGCACGCCGACCGGATATCCGGCATCGGCCGCGGCCAGCGCCGGCGGGGCCAAGGCTTGCGCTTGCCGTGCGGTGCCCGCACCGTTGGCGCAGCCGATCAATGGCAGTGCCGCGAGACAGCAGCAGAAGGTCAAGGCTCGCGGTTTCATCGAAGGCATCTCCTCTGGAGGTCGGTTCGCACCCCGACCATCGTGCACGATTTCGACAATTTCTTGACTTGTCGCAGGGGGCGGATTGACCGGGCATAGGCCTCTCCCCGCTCCTATCCTGCGGAGCAACCCGGCGAACGCGCTTGACCTCGAGCGGCAGCCGGCCGCCACCGATGAGGTCGGCGAACGGCTCGGAAGCTTTCGCGAGTCGACCTGAGTTTCGTCAACATGAGGGCGCCGGGGGTGCCTAGCGCCGCGGTTCAATCGCCACTGATTGGGCGGGACACAGCAGGTAATGCGAAGCGGGCGAGCGCCGTTATTGGGCCGATAATCCTCTAGTCATCATGCTGTAACCCACCCAAAGATCACGCCTCGCGGTAGCCGCAATCGATGATCCGGGCGGGGCCGTCGACGTCCGCTTCGAGAACCCGCACATTCCATTCTCTGGCGCGACCGCCGCTGCGCGACCATTTCCTGTTGGTTTCGGCAAGGGCCATTTCTCTCGCTTCCTGCTCGTTTTCGGCGATCAAGGTCGCGTAGTAGATTTCCTCGCCGATCGACCGGGTGCAGCTGAACCGTTTCATGTCTCTGCCTCATCCTTCGTAGCCGATCGTATCGGGAGAGCCGACCGCGATCAACCGATCGCGCGCGACACGCCAGCAGCCCGGCGCCGTCCTGATCCGTTTGAGGAGGCAGCCGCCCCGGCGGGCCCGGTCAATCCTGAAGCGCCGCGGCGACGGCATCGGGGGCACGCTCGATGACCCGCAGATAGGCGCGGGCGGTCTCGTCGGGGACGCGCCGGGCCTGCTCCCAATCCTGCAACGTGCGCAGGTTGATGTGGAAGCGCTCGGCAAACTCCGCCTGGCTCAGGCCGAGCCGTTCGCGTGTCTCGCGCAACAGGCCCGGCCGGAACATCCGGGCGAGCTCCTCGTCGGTCATCGGCTGCGCATCCGGGTCCGACAGCGCAGCCGCCTCGATCTCCTCCTCGGTCATTCTTTTGACCCGCTCCCAGTCAGTTCTGTCGGACTTAGGATCGATCCCGGGCCTGTAGCGAATAATTCTCTCGTTCACGGCGGTTTGCCCTCCTGGCGCCGATGATGCGGCATCTCTCGCCGCGCATTGTGAAACAGACGAATAAGACAATGCCGTTGACGGAGCCGATCGCGCGAAATCGCGTTTCCCGACCATAGCTCCGGGGGTCGGCTTCGATCCGGGCGATGGGGTCGTCGAACACCCTCGAAGCGCCGGGGAAATCGATCCCATGCTTCGCGAGGTTGGTCGATCGCTTGGCCGGGTCCCATTCGAAGTCCATTGCCTTATATATACGGCGGTGCCGTAGTCTGCAAGGGTCGTGGTAAACTGTCCGAACAGCGCTTCACAGTCGCCGTGCGGGACAGTAAGCTGGCGTCGTCCCCGTCCCATCGGTAACAGACCATGCCTTTCCTTGCCGACCGCCTCGCTCGCGTTAAGCCGTCGCCGACCATGGCGACCACAGCGCTCGCCACCGAATTGAAGGCGGCCGGGCGCGACATCGTCAGCCTGTCGGTCGGCGAGCCCGATTTCGACACCCCGCCGAACATCCAGGAAGCGGCGATCGCGGCGATGCGGCGCGGCGAGACGCGCTACACCACCTTCGACGGCTCGATCGAGCTGAAGCGCGCGGTTGCGGCCAAGTTCAAGCGCGAGAACGGGCTCGATTACGAGACCTCGCAGATCACGATCAGCTCGGGCGGCAAGCAGGTCCTCTATAACGCGATGGTCGCCACCATCAACCCCGGCGACGAGGTCGTCATCCCGGCGCCGTTCTGGGTGTCCTATCCGGAGATGGTGCTGCTGTGCGACGGGACCCCGGTGCCGGTCCCCTGCCCGCAGAACAACGGCTTCAAATTGCGGCCCGAGGATCTCGACGCGGCGATCACGCCGAAGACCAAATGGCTGATCTTGAACTCGCCGTCGAACCCGACCGGCGCCGCCTATGCCGAGGCCGAGCTGAAAGCGGTTGCCGAGGTGCTGCTGCGCCATCCGCATGTCTGGATCATGACCGACGACATGTACGAGCACCTGGTCTACGACGATTTTGCGTACCGCACGATCGCCCAGGTCGAGCCGCGCCTCTACGAGCGCACCCTGACCGTCAACGGCGTCTCCAAGGCCTATTGCATGACCGGCTGGCGCATCGGCTATGGCGGCGGCCCGAAGGCATTGATCAAAGCGATGGGTGCCATCCAGTCGAACTCGACCGCCAACCCGTGCTCGATCAGCCAAGCAGCGGCGATCGAGGCCTTGAACGGGCCGCAGGATTTCATCCCGATCCATAACCAGAGCTTCAAGGAGCGGCGCGATCTGGTGGTCGATCTGCTGAACCGGGTGCCCGGGCTGTTCTGCCCGCGGCCGGAAGGGGCGTTTTACGTCTATCCGTCCTGCGCCGGGGTGATCGGCAAGCACACCCCTCAAGGCAAGACCATCGCCAGCGACGGCGACTTCGCGCGCTACCTGCTGGAAGAGACCGGGGTCGCGGTGGTGCACGGCGAAGCCTTTGGCCTGTCGCCGCATTTCCGCATCTCCTACGCCGCCTCGAGCGAGGTGCTGCGCGACGCCTGCGGGCGCATCGCGCGAGCCTGCGGCGCGCTCTCGGCCTGAGACCGGGCGCACCCCGAGGTCATCTGAGGGCGGTCCGAAACCGCGGCCGCGCCGCCGGAACTGGCCCTCGCGAGATTTCGGTTGCCATTCGACGGCCCGACAGGCGACCATCGCGGCCATAGATCGGGCGCCGCCGGGCCGCCGGCTCGATGGTCGTCCAACAAGATGGTTGGAGGCGCCTCATGGCGAATGCACCCGCGGCCCCGCGTTGCGCCGCTCTGATCGGCCCCTATCTGTCGGGCAAGACGACCTTGCTCGAAGCCCTGCTTTACGCCAGCGGCACGACCGGACGGCGCGGCAGCGTGCGCGACGGCAATTCGGTGGGCGACCACGCCCCCGAGGCGCGCGCCCGAGAGATGTCGACCGAGCTTAATGTCGCCAGCGCCGTCTTTCTCGGCGACCCGTGGACGATCCTCGACTGCCCCGGCTCGGTCGAGCTCCTCTATGAGGCGCAGGGCGCGTTGCTGGCGAGCGACGTCGCCATCGTCGTCGTCGAGCCCGAGGTCGAGCGGGCGCTGACAATCAGCCCGCTGTTGCGTTTTCTCGACCAGCACAAGATCCCGCACATGGTGTTCATCAACAAGATGGACAACGCGAACGCGCGGGTGCGCGACGTGCTGGCTGCGTTGCAATCAGTGTCGAGCCGGCCGCTGGTGTTGCGCCAGGTCCCGTTGCGCGGCGCCGAAGCCGAGGTGACCGGCTATGTCGATCTGGTCAGCGAGCGCGCCTATCGCTATCGGCCGGGCCAGGCGTCCGACCTGATCCCGTTGCCCGACGGGTTTTGGGAGCAGGAGCGCGAGACCCGCAGCGGCCTGCTCGAAAAGCTCGCCGATTTTGACGATGCGCTGCTCGAGCAGCTGCTCGAGGAGGTCGAGCCGCCAAAGGAAGAAATCTATCGGCATCTGACGCAGACCCTCAAAGGCGGCCAGACCGTGCCGGTGTTTCTCGGCTCGGGGCTGGCCGATTACGGGGTGCGCCGGTTGTGGAAGGCGCTGCGCCACGAGACACCTTCGCCGCAGGAAACCGCGGCGCGGCTCGGCATCGCCGGCGAGGGCGAGCCGTTGGCCCAGGTGATCAAGACGTACCATCTGCCGCATACCGGCAAGCTGTCCTTAGCGCGGGTCTGGCGCGGCACGGTCACCGAGGGCATGGTGCTGAACGGCACCCGCGTCGCCGGGCTGCTGCGGGTGACCGGCGGGCAGCACGAAAAGCTCGCCTCGGCTCAAGCCGGCGAGGTGGTCGGGCTGACCCGCATGGAAGACATCGCCACCGGTGTGGTGCTGACCCCGTCGGGCAAGGCCGACCCGTTGCCGCGGCCCGACCGGCCGCAGCCGGTCTTTGGCTTGGCGATCGCGTCGGAAAAGCGCGCCGACGACGTCAAGCTGACCGGGGCCATCGGCAAGCTCGTCGAAGAGGACCCGACCCTCGAGCTCGAGCAGAACGCCGACACGCAGGAAATGGTGCTGTGGGGGCAGGGCGACATCCATCTGCAAATCGCGATGGACCGGCTGCGCAACCGCCACAACCTCGCGGTCACCGGCCGGCCGGCGGCGGTTCCCTACAAGGAGACGATCCGGCACGGGACCCAGCAGCATTCCCGCTTCAAGCGGCAGAGCGGCGGGCACGGGCAGTTCGCCGACGTGACGATCGAGGTCAAGCAGCTGCCGCGCGGGTCGGGCTTTACCTTTACCGACAGCGTGGTCGGCGGCGCCATCCCGCGCAACTACATCCCGGCGGTCGAGGAAGGGGTGGTCGAGGCGCTGCACCACGGCCCGCTCGGTTTTCCGGTGGTCGATGTCGCGGTCACTCTGATGACCGGCCAGTTCCACGCGGTGGACAGCTCGGACCAGGCGTTCAAGACCGCCGGGCGGCAAGGGGTTCAGGAGGCGCTGCCAAAATGCGAGCCGATCCTGCTCGAGCCGATCGATTTGGTCGAGATCTCGGTCCCCAATGCCTTTACCGCACGGGTGCAGCGGCTGGTCTCCGGCCGGCGCGGCCAGATCCTCGGCTATGACGCCAAACCCGATTGGCCCGGCTGGGACGTGGTCAGCGCGCATATGCCGCAGAGCGAACTGCACGATCTGATCGTCGAGCTGCGCTCCTTGACCCTGGGGGTCGGCAGCTTTGCCCACCGCTTCGACCACATGCAGGAATTGACCGGCCGGCCGGCCGAAAAGGTTATGGCCTCGCGCACCGCCGACGCCGCGCAGTAGCCCCGGGGCGTCGCCAACGACCTGCGGCCCTCGCGCGGTTTGGAGCGCGCTCGCGAAAGCGTGACTTGGTGCTGCCCATTGCTGCTCCAGATTATCGAGCACAATGATCTGAGGGTGCAGCGATGCTGATTCGGCGCAAACAGGGATGGGAGCTTCCCGACAGCGCGGCAACGCCGGAGAGCGTCTATCTCGGGCGCAGAGCCCTGCTCAAGGCCATGGGCGTCGGCTCGATGCTGGCCCCCGGCCTTGCTGCGGCAATCGGCGCGCCGGCAGCATTGGCGGCGGACGAAGACCCCTCGGCCGCGCTCTACCCGTTCAAGCGCGACCCGCGTTACAAGCTCGACCGGCCGATCACCGATCCCAAATTTTCCGAGAACTACAACAACTTCTACGAATACGGCTCGGAAAAAGCGATTGCCGACGACGCCCAGCAGCTGAAAATCCGGCCGTGGACGGTCAAGATCGACGGCATGGTCGAAAAGCCGATCGAGATCGGCATCGACGACCTCTTAAAGAAGATGCCGCTCGAGGAGCGGCTCTACCGTCACCGCTGCGTCGAGGCGTGGTCGATGGCGGTGCCGTGGAGCGGGTTTGCGATGGCTGCCTTTGTCGACTTCGCCAGGCCACTCGGCTCGGCAAAATTTGTGCGCACGCAAACCTTTCTCGACCCGGCCGAGGCGCCCGGGCAAAAGCAGTTCTGGTACCCGTGGCCCTATATCGAGGGTCTGACGATAGCCGAAGCGAAGAACGAGCTCGCCTTTTTCGTGACCGGCATGTACGGCAAGCCGGTGCCAAAGCAGGACGGGGCGCCGCTGCGCCTAGTGGTGCCGTGGAAATACGGGTTCAAATCGGCGAAATCGATCGTCCGCGTCTCGTTCACCGATAAGCAGCCGGTGTCGTTCTGGCAGAATGTGCAGGGCGACGAGTACGGGTTTTGGGCGAACGTCAACCCGGCGGTGCCGCATCCGCGCTGGAGCCAGGCGACCGAGCGGGTGATCGGCACCGACGAGCGGGTGCCGACCCTGATCTGGAACGGCTATGGCGAATACGTCGCCCACCTCTATGACGGAATGCAGGGCCAGAAGATTTTCTTCTGAAAAGGCGGTTACGGAGCGAGGCCGAGGCGGTCGAGCGCTGCCGGAAGATCGGCGAAATGGTCGAGCAGCACGTCGGCGCCCAGCGTCTCAGGGTCGATCCGCGCGTAGCCATAGCGCATCAGCACCAGCGGAATGCCGGCGCCGTGGGCCGCCGCCGCGTCGTTTTCGTTGTCGCCGATCATCGCCGCCGCCTCGACCCGCGCGCCGAGCGCGCCGATCAATTCCAGCAAGTGCCTCGGATCGGGCTTTTTGACCGCGAACCGGTCGCCGCCGGCGACCCCGTCGAACAGCGGCAGCAGCCCCAGGCCTTCGAGCACGGTCAGGGTCGCGCGCTGCGGCTTGTTGGTGCAGACCGCGGCCCGGTAGCCGCTTCGGCGCAACGCCGCCAGGGTCTCGGGCACCGCCGGGTAGGGCCGGGTCAACCGCACCGCATCAGCTTCGTAGAGCTCGATAAACCGCGGCAGCGCGCTCGCGGCTTCGGCCGGTCCGGCGCCGCTCGCCGCCAGCGCGCGGGCAACGAGCGCCGGCACGCCGTCGCCGATCATCCGCCTGACCTGCGCCAGCGATAGCGGCTTGTCGCCGCGCTCGCGCAGCATCTCGTTGACCGCGGCGCGCAGATCGGGGGCGCTGTCGATCAGCGTGCCATCGAGATCGAAAATCAGCAGAAACCCTTCCATAAGCAAACAATCTGAATTGCCTTCTGACGCCTGCAACATACCGCGTGTTGGATCGGTTGCGCTCTGATTTCAAATAGCCTCGTGCCACAGCTCGACCGGTTGTTCCGGTTTCTGATTACCGATCCTGACCCGGCCGCGGTGGCGGTTCTGCTTGGTGGTGCGAATCTCGCGCGGATTGGCTTCGACGGTGACTCCGATTGGCACGCCGTCTCGGGCTGAACAGCCCGAAACCTGCGCGCGGGTAATTGGCAAATCTCATTTCCCGATCGCGCTCGCGACCTTCGCGATCACGGTATCGAGGGTTTGGAACACCACCTCGACGCTGTAGCCGACAAAGAACGCGAGCGCGGATGCAGCGATCCGCTATCCGGCTCCGCCAGCCCCTAGACGTTGCCCTGGAGCCGAAGTTGTCGGCCCGCGGATGAGCCGAAGGCGTCGGGTGTTGCTACGGGATCTCCGTAGGCGAATGCTCTGCCATCCCCGCTCCCCCTGCGCCGGTTTCGCGCGCTTTTATCGCTTTGCAGTCGAATACGAGCGATCAGTCGGGTGATCAAGTATGATGCTTCGGATTTTGTTGAGGTTGCGGCCGCTCAGGGAGGCAGGGCGGGCGGCATTCGCGGCGGTCGGGCACGGCGAATCGAACATGGAGAGCAGGAATGGCGGACAGCTTTGCAACGTGCCTCGCGTTCACGCTCCGCGCGGAAGGGGGCTATGTCGATAATCCCGCCGACCCGGGCGGCGCCACCAACATGGGCATAACCTTGGCCACTTACCGGGATTGGTCCGATGACCCCGATCTCGGGCCGGTTCAAGTGCAGGACATGACCGAGCACACGGCGAGGGCGATCTACCAGTCTCTCTACTGGAACCCGTTGCGCGCCGACGCGCTGCCCCGCGGCGTCGATCTGAGCGTCTTCGACATGGGAGTTAACGCCGGGATCTGGCGCTCGGCCAGGCTGCTGCAGCGAGCACTTGGGTTTTCCGGAGACGAGGTCGACGGCTGTATTGGTCCCGAGACACTGGGGGCGGCCGCGAAGTTTGATGCGCGCACGCTGATCAACGATCTCGCCACGCGACAAGCGGGCTACTACAGGACCTTGGAGGATTACGACACCTTCGGCGCCGGCTGGCTAAATCGAACCGAGGCGCGGCGCGCGGCGGCCCTCGCCATGCTCGAGGACCGCACGACGGTCGAGGTTTGAGGAGCGCCAATTACCGTTGGGGCAATCGACGCAAGGTCGGACACGCGGGTGGGAAGCGCATAGTTAGATCGGCCATGCCGCTCGAAGATCGGTCGTCAGCTGACAGGCGCGGCCGTCGCCAGCTTCATGAATTCGTCCATCGCGGCCGGGGCGGTCCAGCGCAGCACCGCCACAAGGTCGTTCTCGGGGTCGATCCAGGTCAGGTTGCCGCCGGCGCCGCGGGCATAATAGCTGCGCTCCGAGGCGCTTGGATAGAGGCCGTGCGCGGTGTTGAGCCACCACAGATAGCCATATTGCGGATAGAGCGGGCAGGGTTCGAGCATCCGCTCGACCCACGCCTCCGAGAGGATGCGGCGGCCGCCCCACTCACCCCGGCTCAGCAGCAACAGGCCGATCCGGGCCTGGTTGCGCGCGCCGATAAAGACGCCGCCGCCCCAATGCCCACCGCCCGAGACCGACTGCACTTGCCGCCCGTCGATCTCGACCCAGGAATTGCGGTAGCCGTGCCATTCCCAATCGGGCGAGGCGCCGATCGGCTCCATGACCAGCTCGCGGAACACTTCGGGCAATGGCCGGCGCCACACCCGCAGCAAGGCGAGGGCGAGCCGATTGACCCGGACGTCGTTATATTCCCAGAAGCCGCCGGGCGGGTGGAGGTCGCGGTGGCTGCCCTTTGGGGCGCCGCCCGGCCGGCCGCCGACGGCGCGGTTGCGGTCGACGAGATCGGGCTTGCCCCACAGCTCGCCCTCCCATTCCGAGGTCTGCTGCAGCAGATGGTGCCAGGTAATCGCGTCGTTGTGCGGCGGCTCGAAGCCGCCGTCCTCGACGGTGCGCGAGACCTTGTCGTGCGGGTCGCCGATCAGCCCGCGATCCCAGGCCAGGCCAAAGAGGATCGACAGATAGCTTTTGGCGACGCTGAAGGTCATGTCGGCGCGCGCAGTGTCGCCCCATTCCGCGACGATATGCCCGCCCTGCAGGATAACGCCGTTCGGCCCGCCGCGTGGCCGCACCGGCCCCAGGGTTTCGTTCCATGGCGGGCGCTCGGCGAAATCGCTGGTCACCATTCGCGCGAGATCGCGCGACCATGGCGTCTCGTGCTCGGCCGCGTGGCGCGCGGCGGCGGCGATGCCGCGGCTGGCCGGCGGCTGGCTCGGCCAATCGGCCGGGTGGGGTGGCGGAAACTCGCTCATCTTCAGATGCTCCGTGGCCATGATCGGGGCCGCCTCGCGGGCAGGCTTGATTTTCGAGGGATGCGCACAACCTCGTGAGGCGTGGCGCGGCGGCGCCAGCCCGAGCTTGCAAAGCGAGGGGCGGGGTCGCTAGAATTGGCTCCTTCAGCGGTCTGGGGTCATGGATATTATGGGTTCGTTCAGCCTGTTCCATTGGATAGTGGTCCTGGCCATTATCCTCATTCTATTCGGTGCCGGGAAGCTGCCGCGTGTGATGGGCGACTTTGCCAAGGGCATCAAGGCGTTCAAGGCCGGCATGCAGGACGGTGACGAAGCTCCGCCACAGGCGCAGGCGCAAGTGCCGCCGCCTGTCGTCGCGGCGACTACCGCTGCACCCGCCGCTGCTGCCGATCGGCCCCACGAGCACGCCTGAACGTAGCTTGCGGCGGGGAGATGCGGGCCGCGGGGTGGCTCGGCGTGCACTCGCGTGTTCACGCCCTGCCAAGTCTCGACGGCTCGGTTGAAATCCGGACAGTAGACGATCGCGGTCGCGGGGTTTTCGCGCGTCAGGGAATTGCGGCCGGCACCATGATTGAGGCGGCGCCGGTTGTTATCGTGCCGGCGGCGGAATGTGCGTTGCTCGATCGTACGATCCTGCACGATTATTATTTTCACTGGGATGGCGACCCCGACGGCGAGGGCCGCGGCGCGCTGGGTCTTGGCCTGGTCAGCCTGTGCAACCATTCGAGCCGCCCGCGCGCCCGGGTCAACCGCAATTTCGCCCGGCGCACGCTTGACTTGGTGGCAATCGGCGATATCGAGCCGGGCGCCGAAATCACGATCGATTACGGCTGCGAGTTGTGGTTCGAGCCGCGCGACTAGGCACACGCCTGTGCTGGCTCAGACGCAGTCGAAAAAGGCGAAGCGCTCGCCGGCGCCGAGGCCCTCGTGATAGGTCCTGCGCAATTTCGCCGCCTTGCCGTGCGCGGCGCATGACCTTTTGGCGAGTGCGGTCGCTTGGTCGAGCCCGTCCATGATGCCGTCATAGCGGATCGAGACGTGGGTGTCGGACCCTTCGACGATCTGCACCGGGTCGCACCCACTCAGTAAAAGCATCAGCAGCAGCGGCAGCAGCAGGGTTCCGAGATCCGCGATCCGGGCCGCTCCCGCCGTTGCGCGCAACCGAGCCCCGCCGCGAGAGCGCTTTTGCCGCCGCACGGCGTGCTGTATTCTTTGTCTATGATATACGCATACCATCATCGGCCGCTTGGCTCCCGTCGGGACGATCGAGCTCGCAGCTTTGATGGTTCTCGGCGCGATTGGCAACTCGGCGCCGCGGGCAATACCCGTGGCTGAGGCGCAACCCGACCGCGCTCATCGGCAGCCGCCTTCGAACGGCCGAGGGTGGCCACTGCGGATAACCTTATCGCGCCAGGTGCTGGTGCCGCTGATCGTCGCCTGCGCGATGTTCATGCAGAACCTCAATTCGACGGTGATCGCGACGGCGTTGCCGACGATCGCGCGTTCTTTGCACGAAACCGCGCTGCGGCTCAACGTGGCGATCACCTGCTACCTGTTGAGCCTCGCCGTGTTTATCCCGATCAGCGGCTGGACCGCCGACCGCTTCGGCGCGCGCCGCGTGTTCAGCCTGGCGATCGTCGTCTTCACTCTGGGCTCGGTCGCCTGCGGGGTTTCGGATTCGCTGGCCACACTCGTCGCCGCCCGCATCCTCCAGGGCGTCGGCGGAGCCCTGATGGTGCCGGTCGGGCGTCTCGTCCTGCTGCGCACCATACCCAAATCCGACCTGGTGCGGGCGATGTCGTTTGTCAGCGTCCCGGCGCTGATCGGCCCGGTGATGGGGCCGCCGCTCGGTGGCTTTATCGTCACCTACTGGTCGTGGCGCTGGATTTTTTTCATCAACATCCCGGTCGGGATCCTCGGCCTCGTGCTGGTTAATTTTCTGGTCGGCGATTTGAAGGAGACCGGACGCCGCCCGCTCGACCGTGGCGGCTTCGTGCTGACCGGGGTCGGGCTGGCCTCGCTCGCTTTCGGCTTCGAGAATGTCGGGCGCGGCGCCCTGCCGTGGGTCGCCGTGGTCGCGCTGCTGGCGGTCGGCACCCTCTGCATTGCTCTCTACGTCCGCCGTGCCTACCGAGTCGACCATCCAATCATCGATTTGGCCCTCCTTAAGATTCCGACCTATGCCGCGGCCTCGATCGGCGGTTTTCTGTTTCGCATGGGGCTCGGCGCATTGCCGTTTTTGCTGCCGCTGATGCTTCAGGTCGGGTTCGGGCTCAGCGCGCTGCATTCGGGCATGCTGACCTTCGCCAGCGCCGCCGGCGCGATGCTGATGAAGACCTCCGCGGTGCGCGTGCTGCGCACCCTGGGGTTTCGCGTCGTGCTGGTCGGCGACGCGATCATTAGCGCCGGTTTTTTGTTTGGCTACAGCCTGTTCCGGCCCTCGACCCCACATCTGGTGATCTTTGTGGCGTTGCTGATCGGCGGCTTTTTTCGCTCGCTGCAGATGACCAGCATCAATACCTTGAGCTATGCCGACGTGCCGCCCTCGATGCTGAGCCGCGCCACCAGCTTCACCAGCATGGCCCAGCAATTGTCGCAGACCGCTGGAGTCGCCACCGCCGCGCTCTTGCTGCACACGGTGCTGACGCTGCGCGGCGGCACAGCCCTTGCCGCCACCGATTTCTATCCGGTGTTTGTTGCGGTCGCGATGATTTCCTTGCTGTCAGTGCCGTTCTTTTTGAAGATGTCGCCCGATGCTGGCGCCGAAGTCAGCGGCCGCGCCCCGGTGCGCTAACGCAGCGGCGCTCAGCCGCGCGGCTGGGCCCGGCGCAGAAAGTCGATAAAGATCGCCGCCAGCAGCCCTTCCTTTCGTTCCCACTGCGGAAGCGCTGTATCGAGATCGGCGAAATCCTCGGCGAAGACCTCGTGATATTCGCTATTGGGCATCAGCCGGTGCGCCGCCTGCGCCGCCGCGCGCAGATGCACCGGGTCGTTGCCGGCGACGATCGCGGCCGGCAGCGCCATCGCACGCAGTTCGGCGGGCGCGAGCCCGATCACCGGGTGATCGGCGCCTTCGTTGAAGCCATGGCGCCAGCGCTCCATGACGGCGATGAAATCCTCGACGCCGAGTGCCGTCAGCCGGCCGCGGTTGGCCGGGTTGGCTCTGATCACCTCGGCGAAATGCTCGCTGGCACACACCGCCGCCATGCCGCCTGTTCGCGCCATTTGGATGAACTGGCCGTAATATTGCTCCACGAGCCGCTGCGCCGCATAAGGGCCGCCGGTGACCCGCCACAGCAACAGGCCCCGCACTGCCTCCGGATGGCGCAGCGCCAACAGCAACGCCAGCCTGCACCCCGATGAGCTGCCGCCGATATAGGCTGGCGCTGCGTCGAGCCGCTGCAGCAGCTCGTGCAAATCCTCGGCCCAGATCTCGTTCTCGGAATTGCCGCCGTCGAACGACACGCCCGAGGCGCCGCAATTGCGCCGATCGTAGATCAGAACCCGGTTGCCTGCCTCGGCGATCTTCTCGGCCAGGCTCTCGACTCCGGCGAGGCCGCGCCGCCCGCCCGGCTGCAACGCCACCCAGGGCCCGCTTTCGCCCAGCACCCGGTAGTTGATGTCAACGCCGCGGATCGATGTGACCGGCATATCTCTCCCCCATGGCCTGGCGACAGGATTTCTGCCATCCTAGACGATCTCCCTCCGACGCGCAGAGGAATCGACATGCAGGTCGGCGTCTTCTATTTCCCGGTCGATTACGGCATCGACCCGGGCGAGCTGGGTGCGGCACTCGAGGCCCGCGGCTTTGCCTCTCTCTTTGTGCCCGAGCACACTCACATCCCGGCGAGCCGGAAGAGCCCTTTTCCCGGCGGCGGCGAATTGCCGAAGAAGTATTCGCATACCCACGACCCGTTCGTGGCGCTGTCCTTTGCCGCGGCGGCCACCAAGCGGCTGCTGCTCGGCACCGGCATCTGCCTTGTCCCCGAGCACGACCCGATCGTCGCCGCCAAGAGTGTGGCGAGCCTCGACCAGCTGTCGGGCGGGCGCGTCGTCTTTGGCATTGGCGGCGGCTGGAATGTCGAGGAGATGGAGAATCACGGCGCCCAGTACAAAACCCGCTTCCGGCTGATGCGTGAACGGGTGCTGGCGATGAAGGCGCTGTGGACCGAGGAGGAACCCGCGTTCCACGGCGAGTTCGTCAATTTTGACCCGGTCTGGTCATACCCGAAGCCAAAACAGCAGCCGCACCCGCCGATCATCCTCGGCGGCGAGAGCGACTATACGTTGCACCGCATCGTCGAATATTGCGACGGCTGGATCCCGCGCCCGGTCGCCGGCTTCACCCCGCGCGACGCCAAGGCGCGGCTGGCGCGGATGGCCGAAGCAAAGGGCCGCGACCCGGCGAGCCTGTCGATCACGGTGTTCCGCGCGCCCGCCGACAAGGCGGCGCTCGACGATTACCGTGCGGCCGGCATCGAGGGCGCATTGCTCGAAATCCCCGACCTCGCGCGCGACGAGATCCTGAGCCTCCTCGACAAATACGCACCCCTGACGCAGGCAGGTTAGGCAAGCAATGATCCGCGAGGAGCTGGTCTTCGTCGCCACCTGCGACATCTCGGGGCATACGCGCGGCAAGGGGTTCCCGTTGCGCGAATTGCCGGCGCGGCTGAAAGAAGGGCATCGGCTGGACCGGCAGCAACCTGATGATGTCGCCGGCCGGGCCGATCTGGGACACGCCCTTCGGCACCGCCGGCGATCTGATGATCGTCCCTGATCCCTCGGCCGAAGTGCGGGTCGACTTTGCCGACGGCTCGGCGGTCGAGCATTTCTTTCTGGGCGACATCCGCACCACCGGCGGCGCGCCATGGGAATGCTGCCCGCGCGACTTTTTGCGTCGTGCCGCGCATGGGCTGGAGAAGGCGGCGGGGCAGCACCTCGTCGCCGCCTTTGAGCAGGAATTCGTCTATACCGGCGCCGACGACCGGCCGGGCGACGCCTATGCGCTCGGCGCCTTTCGCCGCCAGGGCAATTTCGGCGAGGCGTTTATCGCCGCTTTGCGCGCCGCCGGCCCGGCGCCGGACAGCTTTCTTGCCGAATACGGCTCGCGCCAGTTCGAGGTGACGGTCGCCCCGCAGCCGGCGCTGACCGCCGCCGACCACGCGGTCATTACCCGCGAGATGGCGCGCGCCACCGCACACCGGCTCGGCCATCGCGCGGTCTTCTCACCAAAGCCCGACCTCGATCTGGTCGGCAACGGCGTCCACATTCATATGAGCTTGTGGGATGGAGGCGGCCGGCCGGCGACCCACACTCCCGGCGCGAATATGGGTCTGAGCGAGCCGGCACAGCATTTTTTCGCCGGCGTTTTGCACCATATGCCGGCTCTCTGCGCGATAACCGCCCCCTCGCCGGTCTCCTACCTGCGCCTGGTGCCGAACGCCTGGGCGCCGACCCTGATCGACCTGGTGCGCCAGGACCGCGGCGCCGCTCTGCGCATCTGTCCGGTGTTCGCCGCCGCGAGCCCGCAAGAAACCGCGCGCCAGTTCAATGTCGAATTCCGGGTCTGCGACGCCGCGGCGAGCCCTTACCTGGCTTTGGGCGCGATCATCTTCGCCGGCACCGACGGCATTCGCCGGGGATTACCGCTGCCGGCCTCAGGGACCGCCGCGCCGTCGCTGCCCCGCTCGCTCGAGGACGCGCTGGGCCACCTCGCCGCCAGCGAGGCCGCCGCGCAGTGGTTCGGGCCGACGCATCTCGACGCCTATCTGCGGTTCAAACGGATCGAGGCGGAAAAGGTCGCCGGCCTGTCGCCGGCCGAAATCTGCGCCCACTACGCCGCGATTTATTGAGGTGCTGCCGGTGAAGACGGTTCGAGGCGCAACTCACTTCGTCGTTCCCGCGAAAGCGGGAACCCAGGGTGACCGGGCGGAGCAATGCGCCCTGGACCCCCGCCTTCGCAGCGGTGACGACCGTGCCTGGTTCGGCGTCGCCGGCGCCGCTCAAATATGACCGACTTCCCGCTTCTCGATCCGGACGAACCCGATCCGGTCACACTCGACAACGAAACCGGCGGCGCGGCGTTCTTTTTGACTTGCGACCATGGCGGCCGCGCGATTCCCCGCCGGCTCGCTCGGCTTGGGCTTCCCGAACCGGAGACGTTTCGCCACATCGCCTGGGACATCGGCATCGCGGCGGTCGGCCGTTTGCTGTCGGCGCGACTGGATGCGGCGCTGATCGTGCAACGCTATTCGCGGCTGGTGATCGACTGCAACCGCGACCCCGCGGTGCCGAGTTCTATCCCGGACATCAGCGAAGACACCGAAATCCCGGGCAATCGCGGGCTGACCCCGGCCGCCCGCAAGGCGCGGGTCGAGGCGGTGTTTCGCCCCTATCATAACCGCATCGCCACCGCGCTCGACCGACGCCAGGCAGCCGGCCGGGCTACCGTGTTGGTGGCGTTGCACAGCTTCACCCCGGTCTTCAAGGGCGTGGCGCGGCCGTGGCATGTCGGAGTCCTATATAACCGCGACCCCCGGCTCGCCCGCCCGCTGCTCGGCCTGTTGCGGGCCGAGGGCGACCTTCATGTCGGCGACAACGAGCCCTATCGCGTCACCGACCAGACCGACTACACGGTCCCGGTGCATGGCGAGCGCCGCGGCCTGCCCTATCTCGAAATCGAGATCCGCCAGGATCTGATCGCCGAACCCTCGGGCCAGTCCGCCTGGGCCGAGCGCCTCGCGCATCTGCTCCCCGCCGCCTACGCGCAACTGATAGGCGAGTGAACACACGAGGTTAGATCCCTCCGCCATCCCGGCGCAGGCCGGGACCCATGTTGGCTATGGGCACCGGCCTTCCAGGCCGTGTGAAAACTGCATGTCCGCCTTCCTCGGACCCCTTTCCCGTCATTCCCGCGCAAGCGGGAATCCAGGGATTTCAACCTGTTGCCCTGGGTCTCCGCTTTCGCGGGGACGACAATTCTGGATGGCCGGCACGGTTTTCACACAGCCTGCTTCGCCGGTGTGACGGGAGGGTGGCAGCATCTGAGAGCAAGTCCGTTCGCCGAGTCACCCGACCGCTAGCCTGGACGCCGAGCGGTTACCAGAAATACAGTCGAAGGCAGCGCCATCGCGCCGTCCTTGGCATGGGCGGCGAACGCCTCTTCGATCTCGCGTCGGATCGTGGCGACGATCGCTGCATCCGGCTTCTTCTCGTCGATCAGCCGCCCGGCCGGGCCCATGATGCAGGCGTGCTCGGCCTCCTCCTTTGGCGCCGATGCCAGGATGGACGGGGTTTCGCGGTGGATCTCGACCGCCTCGAACCCGGCCGCGCCGAGAAACCCGCGCACATAATCGGGATCGCCGTACGCCATTGGCCCCGGCGCGCGGGCCGGCTTCGGCGCGGGCGAGCCGAGATGGCGCAGCGCCACCCGGTACGGGATCAGCCAATGCTCGTTGGCGTCGAGCGGACCCCAGCAGGCAAAGCACAGCCGCCCGCCCGGCCGCGCCGCGGCGCGCAGATTGGTGAACGCCGCCGCCGGATCGGCGAAGAACATGACCCCGAAGCGCGAGGCGACCAGGTCGAACCGGCCCGGCTCGAACCCATGCGTCTGCGCGTCGGCCTCGATCAGCGAGACGTTCTTCAGCCCGCTCCCGGCGATGCGCTTTCTCGCGCCCGCCAGCATCGCTTCGGAAATATCGGCGCCCACCACCTGCCCGCGCTCGGCGACCGCTTCGGCCAACGGCACCGTGAACGCCCCGGTGCCGCAGCCGATCTCCAGCACCCGCTCGCCCGCCGCGACCGCCGAATGCCGCAGCAGCAAGTCATTGACCGCGCGCACCCGGCGCTCGACAAAGCCCTCGAGCCCGACCCAGCGCGGGCCGGCGACCGTGTTCCAATATTCCTGCTGCGCCGCGTTCGCCGTTGCTGCTGCCGCCATCCTCAACTCCTCTGCTCAATCCGGCTCGATCGGTCGTATCGCATCCGCTGGCCGAGCGGCCGGCGCGATTGCCGGCTGCCGTTTTGCCGCGATCGGCGTTTCCTCCAATGCGGCCGGCGCTGACCGGCGGCGATTCTCCCACCCGCGCCGGCGGCGCGCAATTCGGATTTGTCCGATGACGCAGCGTTTGCCCGGCAAGTCCGCGAAACCGGAGGCGATAACCCAGAATGTCGAGCGAAGACCTACACATTCCGCGCGAGCGGCTGTCGCCCGAAGCGCGCCTGTTACATTACGCGATCGTGTCCTTGAAAGAAGAGCTTGACGCGGTTGACTGGTACCGACAGCGCGCCGACGACAGCGAGGACCAGGCGCTCAAAGCGGTGCTGCTGCACAACATGCGCGACGAGGTCGAGCACGCCGCGATGCTGCTGGAATGGCTGCGCCGCAACAACGCTGTTTTTGCGCAGCAATTCGACACCTATCTCTACACCGAGGCGCCGATCATTGCGGCCGATGCCGCCCCCGGAGCGCCCGCCGCTGCTCCCACCGCCGCTGCGGCTCCGCCCGCCGGCGGCACACCGCGCGACGATCTCGGCTTCACCGTCGGCTCGCTGAAGAGGACATAGCGATATGGACTATTTCAACCGTGAGCTGGCGTCATTTCCACCGACCTTGTGGAGCGCCATCGATGACGCGGTGATCAAGGCCGCGCGCGAACGCCTGACCGCGCGCCGGTTTCTCGATGTCGAGGGGCCTTTCGGGGTCGGCCTGACCGCGATCGAGGTCGGCGACGACGAATACCGCCAGGCCCAGGCGGCCGAGGCTGCGGTCGTGATCAGCCGGACCGTGCCGGTGCCGATGCTGCGCCGCAGCTTTCGCCTCAGCATCCGCCGCATCGCCGCCCATGTCGAATACGGGCAGGCGGTCAATCTGAGCCCGGTCACCGACGCCGCCGAAGCGGTCGCCGACGCCGAAGAACGCATGGTCTATTTCGGTCAGCCCGATTTCGGCCTGCCCGGCCTGTTGGCGGTTGCCGAGCGCCAGCATGTCGACGGAGGCGCCTGGTCGGCTCTCGACCGGGCCTTGCAGGACGCGCTTGCCGCCGCGACCAAGCTCGACGAACGCGGCTTTCGCGGACCCTACAGCTTGGTGCTGGCTCCGGCGCTGTACAACGCGCTGTTCCGGCTGTACCCGGGGACGGACGTGCTGCAGCTCGAGCATCTGCGCCGCTTGTGCACCGGCGGTATTTACAAGGCGGCGATCGAGGGCGGCGTCTTGATCGACCCGCGCGTCGGCGTGTTGGTGGTTGGCCAGGATCTGCGCTCGGGTTATGTCGGCCAGGACGGCACTCACTATCAGCTCTACGTCAGCGAAAGCCTCGCCCTGCGTATTGACGAGCCAAAGGCGATCTGCACGCTGTCGGCTGCCCTGTAGGCGATTGCCGCCGGGCCCCGATTCGCTGGCCCGTGCCGCGCGCGAGGGGCTCCGCGCCGCGCTGCACAAGGAGAGGTGCTGGCGGCGGCGGAATGCGTTAATATCGCCTGGGCGTCGCGGTGTCTGCGCGGCGAGAGGGGGCGATGAGGTCGACGGCAGCGAACCCGCCAGGCGACGAAAAGCTCGGCACGGCTTACCGCGAGCGCGCGCGCGAACTCGGCCCGATGATCGTGGCAGCTGCCGGCGAGATCGAGCAGCGCCGCGAGCTGCCCGAGCCGCTGGTTGCAGCGCTGGCCGAGCGCGGCTTGTTCCGCCTGCTGCTGCCGCGCTCGCTCGGCGGCGCCGAATTGCCGCCTGCTGCTTACGTTCCGGTCGTCGAGGAGATCGCGAAGGCGGACGCGAGCGTCGCTTGGTGCCTCGGGCAGGCCAACGGCTGCACGATGACCGCCGCCTATCTCGCGCCCGAGGTGGCGCGGGAAATCTTTGGCGGCGAGCGCGGGATCGTCGCTTGGGGCCCGCCGGGCAGTCCGGCCGAAGCGCGGGAGGTCCCCGGCGGCTATCGCCTGACCGGAAACTGGAGCTTTGCCAGCGGCAGCCATCACGCGACCTGGCTCGGCGCCCATGTCACAATTCTCGCCGAGGATGGCGCGCCGCTTCTGCGGCCCGACGGCAGCACGGTGTTCCGCACCCTGTTGTTCCCCAAGGCGCAGGCGGCGATGACCGACATCTGGCACGTCATCGGCCTGCGCGGCACCGGCAGCGACCGCTACACGGTCACCGATTTGTTTGTGCCCCAGGACCACTCGGTCGCGCGCAGCGCCGACGCCAGGCCGCGCGAGCGGGGCCTGCTCTATGCCTTTAGCAGCAGCAACGTTTATTCCGCCGGCTTCGCCGGGGTGGCGCTCGGCATCGCCCGCGGCACCCTCGATGCCTTTATCGAACTCGCCCGCGACAAAATCCCGCGCGGCGCCCGGCACACCCTGCGCGACAACAACCTGATCCAGGCGCAGGTCGCGCAATGCGAAGCGCGGGTCGGCGCGGCGCGGGCCTTTCTGTTGGGCGGGCTCGAAGAGATCTGGCACGAGGCCGGCCGCACCGGTCGGCTGAGCCTCGACCACAATGCGACGATCCGGCTCGCCTCGACCTGGGCGATCCATCAGGCGAAGGACGCCGTCGACACGCTCTATCACGCCGCCGGTGCCACCGCGATTTTCGAGGACAACCCGTTCGAGCGGCGGTTTCGCGACATCCACACCGTGATCCAGCAATATCAGGGCCGCCAAGCGCATTTCGAGGCCGTGGGCCGGGTGCTGCTCGGCCTCGGCGCCGAGAACACGATGTTCACGTTCTAGCGGGCAGTGCGGCAACTGACCGAAATGAAACCTCCTATCTCGCCCAACAACAATGGCCGGCCCGCGCCGACCCGGCCGGGTCGCCGATCGAGCCGCCGCGCGGCGGCACTGGTCGCTCGACGACATCCCATGGCAATCGATCGATCGCGAGGCGGCCAGCCGCAGCGAGGCGCTGTTTTACATGGTGGCGGCGGCGTCGCTGATGGAAAGCGCCACCGACCTCTACACCGCGAATTTGATCGACCATTTTTCCGGCGACCCGGAAATCACGTCGTGGCTGAAAGATTTCTGGCTGCCCGAGGAGTTGCAGCACGGTCGCGCCTTGCGCTGCTATGTCGAGACCGCCTGGCCGGATTTTCCATGGGAGATGGTCCGCGCCCGGTTTATCGACGAATTCCGGCCGTTTTGCGACGAGGCGCTCGAAGCGGCGAGCAGCCTCGAAATGGCCTCGCGCTGCGTCGTCGAGACCGGCACCGCCAGCTTTTACACCGGCCTGTCGCGCGCCAGCCCCGATCCGGTGCTGAGCCTACTGACCCGCCTGATCGCCTCCGACGAGGTCCGTCACTACAAGCACTTCTATCGCTTTTTTCGCAAGTACCGCGAGATCGAGCAGCCGCGGCGCAGCGCCGTCGCCCCAGCCTTGTGGCGGCGCCTCAAGATGACCGGCGGCGAAGACCGGCTGATCGTGCTCAAGCACGTCCACGCCGCACGCCGCCCCGGCGCAAAGTTCGACAATGGCGTCTACCGTGAGGTGCGCCGGCAGTCGCGCGCGCTGATGCGCCGCCATTTTCCGATCGAGATGGGTGTGCGCATGCTGCTGAAGCCGCTCGGGCTCGGTCCGCGGACCCAGCGCATGGCGCTGCCGGTGATCGCCGCACTCGCCCGCCGCGTGGTGCCGTAGCGTTCGGCGGCCGTCGAGGGCAGCCGGCGCACTCTTTAGGTGCGTCGGTCGGTCGCGCCCTTATGCTCAACGCAGTGCCGAGTCGATGCTAACCTTCGGCTCGCAGTTGCTGGCGGCGCAAGGCGCGCCCGGGGCGCTCGCCCGAAGGTTTGCCCTCAGCCCAAACCGGGCGGCCATTGACAAAGACATGCTCGATGCCGGCGGCAGGGGTGGTCGGCTGCTCAAAGGTCGCGCGGTCGATGACCGTCGCCGGATCGAGCACGGTGATGTCGGCATAAGCGCCGGCGGCGATCCGCCCGCGTCCGCTCAAGCCAAACCGTGCGGCCGGCAGCCCGGTCATCTTGCGCACCGCTTCCTCTAAGCCGAACAGGCCGAGCTCGCGGCAGTAATGGCCGAGCACGCGCGGGAAAGTGCCCCACAGCCGCGGATGCGGGTGGGTGTCGTGCGGCAGCCCATCCGAGCCGATCATCGTGTGCGGGAATGACAGCACCCGCTGCACATCGTGCTCGTCCATCATCCAATAGATCGCCCCGGCCGGCTGCAGCCGCTCGACCGCCTGCTCTACGCTGACACCCCAATCGGCGGCGATTGCCGCAAGGTCGCGCCCGGCCTGCTCCGGCGCGCTTTTTGACCAGGTGACCATCACCTTGGTCGCACGCCCAGCCTGGGCCGCGCTCAGCACCGTCGAGGAAGCGATGTACGGATAAACGTCGAGCCCGACCTCTTGACCGGCCATTGCCGCGGCGATCATCGGCAGGCTCTGCGCGGTGCGCCCGAAATTATCGCGGCCGATCGCCTTGTGATGCGAAATCACCACCGGCACCCCGGCGGCGCGGCCGACCGCAAAGCTCTCCTCCAGGCTGTCGAGCACGCCGCCGCCCTCGTTGCGCATATGCGTCGTGTAGAGCGCGCCCGCCGGGCGCAGCACCCTCGCCAGCGCCTCGATCTCCGAGGGCGGCGCGTGCTCGGCCGGGGCATAGGCGAGCCCGCTCGACATGCCGACCGCACCCGCGTCGAGCGCCTCCCGCAGCAATTCGCCCATCCGCGCCAGCTCGCCGGCCTCTGCCGGCCGATCGAGCGTGCTCATGGTCCCGACGCGCAGGGTCGAATGCCCGACGAGGCACGCGGCATTGAGTGCCGCCGGGGTTTTGTCGAGCGCCGCTAGGTAGTCGGCGAACCGGCCATAACGATAATCGGCGGCGTCGCCGATCAGGTCGAGCGGCGGCGGCGGCGCCCGGTCGATCGCCAGCGGCGCCAGGCTGATCCCGCAATTGCCGGTGACGACCGTGGTGACGCCCTGGCTGGCCTTCGCCGTCATCTGCGGTGTCGCGAACAATGCCCGATCGTCATGGGTGTGCACATCGATAAAGCCCGGCGCCACGACCTTGCCCGAAACATCGATCTCGCGCGCGCCCGACACCCGGCCGACCGCGCCGATCTCGCCAATCCGATCGCCCTTGACCGCGACATCGGCGCGAAACCGCAGCCGTCCGATGCCGTCGATCACCTCGCCGCCGCGCAGGATGAAGTCGGTCATCTCGTTGCCTCCGCCGATCTAGAGGGCAGCTTTGCGCGTAACCTGCGTCCGCTTCAAGCGGTTGTCGTAGCCTGGGCCAATTCTTGGGCTCTTCGAGGCGAGCCGTGTGCCGTTAGGCAATGAAAGTCGGGCTCGAGCCACGCTATATTCGCGGCGGCAAATTAGGGCGGACACTATGACGACCACTATCAGCGCGATCTATCGCTACCCGGTAAAGGGCCTGAGCGCCGAAAAGCTGCAGCGGGTGGCGCTGACGCCGGGCGAATGCCTGCCGCACGATCGGCGTTTTGCTTTGGCGCTCGGCTCGACCGTGTTCGACCCGCAGCGCCCGGAATGGCTGCCGAAGACCCGGTTTATAATGCTGATGCGGGACGAAAGGCTGGCGCTGCTGGAAACCCGGTTCGACACGCAAAGCGGCGTGCTGACGGTCGCTGAAAATGGCCGGGAATTGCTGCGCGGACGGCTGACCGAGCCGGATGGGTGCCGGCAGGTGGCGAAATTCTACACCGATTTCCTCGGCGACGGGCTCGACGGCCCCTTGCGCGTTGTCGAGGCGACGGGGCACGCCTTCGCCGATGCACGACGCCGGCCGAATGCGGCAACCGGCAAGTATGTTTCGCTGATCAACCGCGCCAGCATCAGGGCGCTCGAGGCGGCGATGGGGGCGTCGATCGATCCGATCCGCTTTCGCGCCAATCTCTATTTCGAGGGCGCGCCCGCCTGGAGCGAACTCGATTGGATCGGCGCCGAATTCCGCCTCGGGGCGGCGCGGCTGCACATCGTCTCGCCGATCACCCGGTGTGCCGCAACCCAAGTCAACCCCGCCACCGCCGAACGCGACCTCGACATCCCCGCCGCCCTCGACCGCAATTTCGGCCACATCAACATGGGCATCTACGCCGAAGTCCTGACCGCCGGCGACATCGCGATTGGCGACATGGTGTCCGGCCCGCCGCACACCCAGTATCAAGCCGCGGGCGACACCTGATAACCGCCCGCCCCGGAGAACTAATAAGTTGTAGTGCGATTCCGCCAACAGATGGGAACCGATAACGCTTCCCTCCGCCAGGGTCCCGGCGCGCCGGCGAACGCCACATCAACACCCAAGCCCCGCTTTTCCCGGTTTTGGCCCGATGATAAGGCGCGGCTTACCGCGGTGGTGGCGGCGGCGGCGGAAGGCTGCTGCCGACGCCCGGATAATCCCATTCTCCCGCGACCCAGGTCCAGCCGCTTGGGTTCTGCTGCCAGTGGCCGGGTGCATACGTCGCCGACACCGTTGGCTTCTCGACGTATTTTCCGGGCTCCCAGGCGAACTGCGCGCCGTTCCACGACCAGTGACCGGGCTCCCACGCATAGCTTGGCGACGGGGGAGGCGGCGGGGTCTCTGCCTGTGGCGGAGGCGGTGCGGTCGGTGCGATCACGACGGTTGTTCCGGGCGCGGGCGTGGTTACGATGGCCGGCGGTCCGGGCGCCTGGGCCTGCGCAAGCACCATCGGGGACGTTGCCAACGCCGGGGTGCTGAACGCGAGCGCGGTCAGGCTCGCCATCAAGAATGCGTGTCTCACTGGTGCCTCCACGGCAATCGGGCGCCACTTCGGCGCCCTTCCCAGCGGTGAACACACCAGTGGCGGGAACATTCCGGATTCTCGGGCGCGGCGCGGAGCACGGTTGGTCAGCCCATCGCGGCTCAGCGAGCCTGCGGCGCGGTGGTCCACACTTTCTAAAAACCGTGTTAATTTCGCGGCAAAGGGAGGGGCAGGATGTTCTTCGTCCGCTTCGCCGCAACCCTTCTCGCGGTCGCGGTGTGGATGCTGGGGTGGGGATCGGCCGATGCTGGCGGCCCGCTGCGTGCGTTCAAGCTGGGGTTTTGGTCGGGCGGCGCCTACACCGACGACCGCACCGGGGATTTCACCCACTGCTCGGCGGGGGTCGCTTACGACGGTGGGATCAATATGTTCGTCCTGGTCACCGCCGGCTATCGGTGGTGGCTCGGCTTTATCGACCCGCATTGGGCATTTTCTCCAAGGGTGCGGCTGGCGGTCGAGCTGCGTCTCGACCAGGGCGCCCCATTTCCTCGGTTCGCGACCGTCCCCAGCGGTCAACTGCTGCTCGTCCCGTTGCCCTACAATTCCCGCCTGATCGACACCCTGCGACGCAGCTCCCAGCTTTCCCTAATAGCGGCAGGCGAGTCGTTCCGGTTCAAGCTCAGCGACACCTCAGCGGTCTTACAGGAGCTGACCGGCTGCGTGCGCAGATCGATGGCGCTCGAGACGAGCGCGGCGTCGGCGCTATCGCCGACCGTGGCTCCGGCGTCATTGGAGGCAAAGCCGCAGGGCGCTGACGCCGCGACCCTCTCCGAGACGCCGCCCCCAGACGCCGCGCCGCTGGGAACCGGCCCCGACGCGGGAAGGACAACCGCCGATCTCACGGCCGCAGCCGCCGTCGTGCCGCCGGGGCTCCGCGCGCAGGCTTCGCGGGAGGTGGAGACAAATCCCACGGCCGCGACTCCGTCGCCAGCCACAGTTCCGGCGGCCGCAGTATCGCCGGCGCCCGCCTCGCCTGATGCGCCAAATGTTGCCGTGCCGCCGCCGTTCCCGGTGCTGCAGGTGGTGCCGACGCGACCCACTGCTCTTGAGGAAATTAGGCTGGCGCGGGATTTCTTCACGACCGCGCGGTTGCCGAACGCCCGCCTGGTCGCGACCGACAAGCCGGCGGCGCTTGCCAGCTTCACCGCGGTGTGGCGGTCCGACGATGCCGCCGGAGCGGTCAAGATCATACCGCCGGGCCCCGATGTCAGCGGCATCGGCATCGCATCGAACCTGATCGCCGTCGATCCGCGGATGTGCCAAGGGAATTTCGCGACCGCGCGATCGAGCGTTACGATCGAGCGCAATGTGGTGTTCAGCGCCGTCCTGTCCTGCACCGAGGCCAACGAACAGCGCTCGGCACAGTATTTTATCACCCCGCGCCGTCAGGGCGGGTTTGTGGTGTTTGCGGTGGTGGGGAGCAGCGCTGCCAGCGGCATCGCCAGGTTCGATCAGCAAAGGCTCGATTTGCTTGCCAAGGCCGCGGCTCAAGCAGCGCAGCATGACGGCTGAGCGCCGCGCAAAATTGATCGGCAGTCCCATGCGCGGCATCCGGCGCGCAGCCCAGAGGTGAAAGAGATGCACAACCCGACCCTGCCCGATCTCGATGGGATCCGGCATCGGCTCGCCGGCGCGATCCATGCCCATTGGAAGCTCTTTCTCGCCGAGGGCATCGTCATGGTGGTGCTCGGCCTGTTGGCGATCGCCGTCCCCGAGATCGCCAGCCTGGCGATCACGATCTTTATCGGCTGGCTGTTTTTTGTCGGCGGGATTTTCCGCACCGCCTCGGTCCTGCAGCATCGCCGGATGCCGGGCTTTGCCTGGTCGCTGTTGACCGCGGTGCTGGCGATAGCACTCGGCCTCGTTCTGATCCTGCGGCCGGTCTCGGGCGTGCTGACCCTGACGATCTGGCTGATCGCGTTTTTTGTCATCGAGGGGATCGCCGCCATTCTGCTGGCTCTCGAGCACCGCCGGCACCTGCCGAGCTGGGGCTGGGTGCTGTTCAGCGGCCTCGTTGACCTGTTGCTCGCTTACCTGATCTGGGACGGCTGGCCGAGTTCGGCCGCCTGGGCGATCGGCCTCCTGGTCGGCATCAACATGGTGTTTGTCGGCCTGTCCTTGATCATGACCGCGCTGGCCGCGCGCACGATGGCGCCGGGAGAGCGATAATCAGCCCGAAAGACCCCTCCGCAGCCGGCGGTCGAGGCGGGCGAACAGCATGTCGGTCAGGATCGCGAACAGGGCGACGAGCACGGCGCCTTCGATGACAAACGGCAGCTTGTTGGCGACCAGGCCGTCAAAGATCGGCGTGCCGAGGGTCAGCGCGCCGACCGTCGAGCCGATCGTCGCGGTGCCGATCGCGATCGTGACCGAGACCCTGATCCCGGCGAGCATGACCGGTGCTGCGAGCGGCAGCTCAACCGCGTACAGCCGCTGAGCGGGCGACAGGCCCATTCCGTCGGCGGCTTCGCGCACCGCCTGCGGCACCCCTTCGAGGCCGGCGACCGCATTTTCGATGATCGGCAGGAGGCTGTAGACAAAGAGTGCGATGATCGTCGGGCGCGCGCCAAAGCCGATCAGCGGCACCGCGATCGCCAAGCACCGCGACCGGCGGGAAGGTCTGGCCGATAGCCGCCAGCAGATCGACGATGGTGCGAAACTCGCGCCCGGCCGGGCGGGTGACAAAAATCGCCAGCGACACGCCGAGCGCCGCGGCGGCGAGGCTCGCGATCGCGACCAGCCGCAGTTGCGCCAGGAACAGCCCGAGAAAGCTGGCACGATCATAGATAACCGGCTCGACCCCGGGAAACGCCCAGTGCAGCGCCGGCCGCAATGCCTCCATCCGCAGCAAGAGGGCGGCAAACAGCAGCCCGACCCACACCGCCGGGCTCGCCAGCAGGCGCGCGCCGCGCATCCGCCTACCGCACCAGATCGGAGAGCGCGATGCTGCCCAGCGGATTGCCGTCGGCGTCGGCGACCGGCAGACGGTCGGTGCGGTGCGCGGTCATCGCCGACAGCGCGTCGCGCAACGTCGTATCGGGCGACACCGGCTCGCCCTCGGCGCGCTCGCCGCGGCGCAGCCGGTCGGCCACCCGGCGCACCGAGAGCAGCTTGAGGCCGAGCCCTTGACGGCCGATGAAATCGCCGACGAAATCGTTTGCCGGGTGCTCGAGCAGCTCGAGCGGCGTGCCGAGCTGGGCGATCCGCCCCTGGTCGATGATCGCGATCATGGTGGCCAGCCGCAATGCCTCCTCGATGTCGTGAGTCACGAATACGATCGTTTTGCGTGTGCTGCGATGGATGCGCGCGATTTCATTTTGCAGCGCGTCGCGGGTGATCGGATCGACCGCGGCGAAGGGCTCATCCATCAGCAACAGCTCCGGGTCGGCGGCGAGCGCGCGGGCGACGCCGACGCGCTGCTGCTCGCCGCCCGACAATTGGTGCGGATATTTGTCGCGATAGATGGCGGGATCGAGCCGTAAGAGCTCGAGCAGCTCGGTCACGCGCGCGCCAACCCGTGCCGCCGGCCATTTCAGCAGGCGCGGCACGATGGCGATGTTGTCGGCGACATTCCAATGCGGAAACAAGCCGGTGGATTGGATCACATAGCCGATGCGCCGGCGCAGCGTTTCAGGCGGGAGGCGGGTCACGTCCTCGCCGCCGACCCGAATGGTCCCGGCATCGGCCCCGACCAGACGGTTGATCATCCGCAGGGTGGTTGACTTGCCGCAGCCGGAGGAGCCGAGCAGCACGCAGAGCTCGCCGGCGGGAATCTCCAGCGACAGGTCATCGACCACCGCACGGCCATCGTAGCGCTTGGTGACGTGGTCGAGCGCGATCATTCGGGCGCGCGCCCGGGCAGCAGGGCGGCGAGGGTCTGCAGCAGAAAATCGGCGGCGAGCGCCAGAAAAATCGTCGGCAGGGCGCCGAGCAGCACCAGGTCGAGCGCGTACTGGCCGAGCCCCTCAAAGACGAAGGTGCCGAGCCCGCCGGCACCGATCAGTGCCGCGACCACGGCGAGCCCGATCGTCTGCACGACGACGATACGCAGCCCGGCGAGCATCACCGGCAAGGCCAGCGGCAGCTCGATGCGCCGCAGGATCTGCCGCTGGGTCAGCCCCATGCCGCGCGCGGCCTCGATTACGGCCGGGTCTACGCCGGAGAGACCGGCAACGGTGTTGCGCACGATCGGCAGCAACGCATAGAGCACCAGGGCCACGATCGCCGGCGCCGGGCCGATGCCGCCGACGCCCAGTGCCGCGAGCAGCGGCGCCGCCGCCGCGAGCGCCGAGAGCGGCGCGATCAGGAGCCCAAATAGAGCGATCGACGGCACCGTCTGCAAGGTGTTGAGCACAGCGAAGAGCGGGCCTTGCAGGCGCCGGACCCGGATTGCCGCGACCCCGAGCGGAACCCCGATCACCAGCGCCGGGCCGACCGAGCCGCCGACCAGCTCCATGTGACGCGTCAGCGCCTCGGCAAAAAGCTGATGCCGGCTCGCGTATTCGCGGGCGATCGACAAGGTGTCGAAGGCTCCGGTCATCGCCAAGGCGGTGATGCCGCCGCCGATCGCGATCAGCGCCAGGAGCCGCAGCAGCAGCCCGGCGCCAAGACGCTGCAGCGCATCGACGACGGCGAGCGCCGCGCAGGCCACGATCATCCAGAACGCCGCCCCGGGCGAGACGCGCGCCGCCGGGCCGGCTCCCGCGGCGATATTGCGCGCCGCCTGCCCCAGGGTCGCCAGCGCCAGCAGCACCAGCAGGCCCGCCAGCACCGCCACCGCGCAATGCAGCGACTTTTTCGGCGGCGACAGCGACGGCGCCAGCAGCAGCGCGCCGATCAGCACGATCGCAAGCGTCGGCGCGGCGCCGGAGGCGGCCCACAGCGAAATCGGCCGGCCGGAAACCAAGCGGTTCGGCGCCAGGACGACAAACCCGGCCGCGGCGCCCGCCACTGCGCCAACGATCACCAATACCAGCAGCACCTGGTTGTGAACGCCGATCCGCAAGGAGCGGGCGGCGTGCCCTGCCGCGGGGTCGGCCTGCGCGGTCACCGCAGAAAATGCCCCGATTTCAGATAAGCATTCGCGACAGTGCCGGCGTCATCGCCATCGACCGCGATCCGGGCGTTGAGCCGCTGCAGCCTGGCCAAGGTCAGGGTTGCGAATACCGGATCGAGCAGGCCGGCGATCTGCGGGTAACGCTGCAACACCGCCTCCCGGACCACCGGCGCCGGCGCGTAGACGATCTGCGCCCCCTTGTCGTCGGCGAGAGCGACGAGGCCGAGCGCCGCGATCGCGCCATCGGTGCCGTAGGCCATCGCTGCATCGACCCCGGACATGCCCTCGGCGGCGGCGCGCAGAGTGGCCGAGGTGTTGCCGCCCGAGAGGGTCAGCAACTGCCGGTCGCTGAGGCGAAACCCGTAGCTCGCCTCGAACGCCGGCAACGCCGACGGGCTTTCGACAAACTCGGCCGAGGCGGCGAGCTTGAGTGTGCCGCCGTCATTCACGTAGCGGGCAAAATCGCTCATCGTCGCCAGATGCCCGCGCTGCGCCAGGTCGCGGCGCACGGCGATGACCCAGGTGTTATTGGCCGGCGCCGGCTCGAGCCAGACCAGATGGTTTTTCTGGCGGTCGAGCTTGGCCACCTCGGCATAGCCCTGCGCCCGGCTCTTCCATACCGGGTCCTTTTCCATGTGAAAGAACAAGCCGCCGTTCCCGGTGTATTCGGGATAGATGTCGATCTGCCCAGCCAGGATCGCAGCGCGCACGATGGTGGTCGGACCGAGCTGCAGCCGGTTGCGGACGGGTATGCCGTGGGCAGCGAGCATGTCGAGGATCATATGGCCGAGCAGCGCCCCCTCGGTGTCGATCTTCGAGGCGACGACGACCGCTGGCGCCGCCGCCGAAACCGCCTGCGACGTCAAGACGAGCATAGCAGCTGCACGAAGCACAAAGAACAAGGACAGCCGCATCTCGTACTCTCGCCTTCCCGGCGCAGGCCGGGACCCATTTGTGCCATGGGTGCCGGCCTTCGCCGGTATGACAACTTACCGATGGACGCGCGAGCCGCTGGTAAAACTAGGTCCCGGCACGCTGCTGCGCGCAGAGTGCGGGGCACCTGCCGAAGTTGCTCCGCTAAGCCTGTTTTGCTTCGATGATCGAGCGGCGGATTGCGCGGGTCCGGGTGAACAGCTCCTGCAAGGTATCGCCTTCGCCCCAGCGGATCGCCCGCTGCAGCGCGGTCAGATCCTCGCTGAAGCGCTGCAGGATTTCGAGCACGGCCTCACGGTTGTTCAGAAAGATATCGCGCCACATCACCGGGTCCGAGGCGGCGATCCGGGTGAAGTCGCGAAAGCCGCTCGCGGAGAATGCGATGACTTCGGATTTGAGGCTCTCTTCGAGGCTGGTCGCAGTGCCGACGATCGTGTAGGCGATCAGATGCGGCAAATGCGAGGTCATCGCCAGCACCCGGTCGTGATGGGCGGCGCCCATAGTGACGACGCGCATGCCAGCCGCTTCCCACATCTGCCCGATCTTGGCCACAGCGCCGGGCTCGGTCTCGGGCAATGGGATCAAAACGCACCAGCGGTCGCGGAACAGCTCGGCAAAGCCCGCTTCCGGCCCGGAATGCTCGGTGCCGGCGACCGGGTGGCCGGGGACGAAATGGACGCCCGGCGGCACATGCGGCCCCAGGTCGCGGATCACCGCTTCCTTGACCGAGCCGACATCGGTCAGGATCGCGCCGGGCTTCAACGCCGGGCCGATCCGCCGGCCGATTTCGGCATAGGCCGAGATCGGCGTCGCGATCACCACCAGATCGGCATCGGCCGCCGCCTCGGCTGGATCGTGCGTCACCTCGTCGGCGAGCTCGAGGCGCACAGCCGCGGCCAGCGTCTCGGCGCGGCGCGCGCAGGCGATGATCGTGGTGCCGGGGCTGTCGCGGCGCAGCACCCGGGCCAATGACGAGCCGATCAGCCCGATCCCGATCAGCGCCACCCGGTCGAACAGCTTCGCGCTCATGTTTTGAGCCAAGCCCACTCTTGGCATCCCACAATAGCCCCGTCACCCCCGCGAAAGCGGGGCCCCAAGGTATCGAGCGCAGCGGGCTGCCGCCCCTGGGTTCCCGCCTTCGCGGGAATGACGTGAGAAAGAGCGGGAGTGCCCGACCAAAGGATGGAGCAAATTTCGCTCATCGCCGCTCCATGAATTCGCCGAGAACCGAGGCCACTTTTTCCATTTCCTCGCCGGTTCCGATCGAGATTCGAAGATACTGTGGCAGTCCGTAGGCGGCCAATTTGCGGGTGAGGATCCCGTTCTCGCGCAGAAAGGCGAAGGCGGCGTCGGCGTTGCGCCCGGGCTTGTCCGGGAATCGCGGCGTGACAAAATTCGCGACACTTGCGGTCAGCGACAGGCCCAATGCTGCCAGGCGCTCGGAAAACCATGGCTGCCAATGGTCGTTGTGGGCGCGGGCGCGCTCCAGCGCCTCGACATCCTCAACGGCGGCGATTCCCGCTGCGATCGCCGGCGCCGACACATTGAACGGCCCGCGCACCCGGTTCAGCACGTCGGCGATCGCCGGCGGGCAGTACGCCCAGCCGAGCCGCAGCCCGCCGAGCGCGTAGATTTTCGAGAAGGTGCGCAGCATCACGACATTGTCGGCATGGTCCACGAGCGCGGCGCCGGCCTCGTAGTCGTTGCGGTTGACGAATTCGGCATAGGCGGCATCTATCGCCAGAACCGCCGATGGTGGTAGACCGCGGTGCAGCCGCCGCAGCTCGGCGCCGCCGAGATAGGTGCCCGTCGGGTTGTTCGGATTGGCGATGAAAACCATGCGGGTACGCTGTGTCACGCAGGCCAGCAGCGCGTCGACATCGGCGGTCAACTCGCGCTCGGGGGCGGCGACCGGTGTCGCACCGACCGACAAGGCATCGATCGGGTAGATCAGAAATCCGTGTCGGCTGTACAGCACCTCGTCGCCGGGCCCGGCATAAGATCGCATCAAAAGCGCGATCAACTCGTCCGAGCCGGCCCCGCAGACGATTCGTGCCGGGTCGAGGCCGTGCTGCCGGCCGATCGCGTCGCGCAACGGTTCGGCGCTGCCTTCGGGATAACGATGGATCTCATTCGCAAGCGCCTGATAGGCGGCGATGGCTTTGGGGCTGGGCCCTAGCGCGCTCTCGTTCGAAGCGAGGCGAATCGGGCGCTCGATGCCATGGATCCGCAACTCGCCGCCGACATAGGGGGCAAGGTCGAGAATACCCGGGCGCGGCACCGGGCCGGTTGCGGAAGTCATTTGGATTCAGCCTTTCGCGGCGCCGGCGGACAGCGCCGCCGCGGGCAGCGGCAGGGCGTAGCCGCCGAACTCAAATAGGTGAAAAGGGGTGTCGAGCCCGGTGCGCAGGCGGGCGAGGCGCGGGTCGGCGAGCGGCACAAAGCCGTCGAGCTCGACCAGGGTGATGGTCTCCTCTCCCCGCTGCGAGGCGGCGCAGAATGGGCAGGCGAGATCGGCCGAGTCCAGCAGCCGCAACAGCCGCGCCCGGCTGGTCCCGACGGCCGCGAGGAAGGTGCGATCGGCGCCGGTCTGCTGCTGAACGCCGTGGCCGATCGCCAGCGCATCGCCTCCGTCGCCGCGGGCATTGCCGCGAGCGCTGAACGGCAGGCGGGCGACGACCCGCGGGGCGCCGTCATCCGCGGACAGCAGCAGGGGCCACCATGGATCGGGATCGCCCTCCCGCGGCATCGGCAGGACACCGACCGCAGCTTGGCCCTCGCCGACAGCGCGGATCACCTCCCCGGTCGAGCGATAGGCCGAGATCGGCGTCTGGCTGCCGTAATGGTCGCGGGCCAGATCCCAAAAGCCCGGCGCTTCGGGCGGAGCGAATGCCGCGACCGCGAACCGGGTTTCGAGCCCGACCGTCGCCGCCAGCAGCTCGCGCCAGATGCGCGCGACGCTCGCGAACGGCAGCGCGCCGCGGTGCCTGGCCGCAAGCCGGCGCAGGATCTGCGCCTCGCGCGCCGGCTGGTAGAACGCCGCATCGCCATCCTTGCCGCCAGCGATCTTGCTGGCCGCGACCCTGCCCACGAGCAGGGCGCGCTCGATCAGCAATTCGTGCATCCGGTCGTCGATCTGATCGATCTGCCGGCGCAAATCTGCGAGATCGGACACGGTGCTGGGCATGGTGGGATTCGAGGTCAGCTCGGGCGCGCGGTCAAATACGGGTGCGTCAGTCATCGGCGCAGGACCGACAGTAGTAGAGGCCCCACCGGCCGAAATCAAAGAAAACGTTGACAGCCTCGGCCGCCGATCCCTAGCTAGCGCCCCCAAACCGACCCGCAGATCGTCAATCGCGAATGTGGCCGGCTGCCGCGGAACCGGATTGCAGAGAACGTTCGTGCAGACTGTGGCATTTCCCCGCCCACCTGCGAGCATGAGGCAATCGCGTACGGAACGGGACTGGCCCGGCCGGCGGCTGCTGGTGCGCGAGCCGCTGCCGCTCGATTGCGGCGTCGAGCTCAGCCCGTTCACGATCGCCTATCAGACTTATGGGACGCTTAGCCAGGACCGGTCGAACGCGGTCCTCGTCTGTCATGCGCTGACTGGCGACCAGTACGCCGCCGACCCGCACCCGATCACCGGCAAGCCCGGCTGGTGGGAGACCCTGATCGGCCCCGGCCGGGTGCTCGATCCCGGGCGCTACTTTCTAATCTGCGCCAATGTCTTGGGTGGCTGCATGGGGACCACCGGGCCGCAGGAGATCGACCCGGCGACCGGCGAGCCCTGGGCGCTGTCGTTCCCGGTCATCACCGTGCGCGACATGGTTCGGGCCCAGAAGCGGCTGATCGAGCATCTCGGCATCGACAGCCTGTTCTGCGTGATCGGCGGCTCGATGGGCGGCATGCAGGTGCTGCAATGGGCCGCGAGCTATCCCGAATGCGTCTTTGCCGCGGTGCCGATCGCCGCGGCGGCGCGCCACTCGGCGCAGAACATCGCCTTTCACGAGGTTGGGCGGCAGGCGATCATGGCCGACCCGGAATGGTGCGGCGGGCGCTATCTCGCGCTTGGCCGCAAACCGGCGCGCGGTCTTGCGGTCGCACGCATGGCAGCGCACATCACCTATCTTTCGGAAGCAGCGCTGCACCGCAAATTCGGCCGCAATCTGCAGGATCGGCGCGCGGTGACCTACGGCTTTGACGCCGATTTTCAGGTCGAGAGCTACCTGCGCCATCAGGGCAGCACTTTTGTCGACCGCTTCGACGCCAATTCCTATCTCTACATTACCCGGGCGATGGATTATTTTGATCTCGCCGCCGAGCACGACGGCGCGCTGGCGAGCGCCTTCGCTGGCACGCGTTCGCGCTTCTGCGTGATCTCGTTCACCAGCGATTGGCTGTTCCCGACCTCGGAGAGCCGCGAGCTGGTGCATGCGCTGAACGCGGTGGCGGCCAATGTCAGCTTTGTCGAGATCGCGACTGAAAATGGGCATGACGCTTTTCTGCTGCACGAGCCCGAGCTGTTCGCGACTTTGCGCGGCTTTTTGGCCGGCTGCGCCGAGCATCGCGGCCTGACCCGCTAGCGGCGCTGCGACGGCGATGGCGGCTTTCCTGAGCCTCGACCGGGCCGAGACGCGGCCGACGACGCCGGCCCCCGCCACGGCGGGCGAGCTGCGGCAGGATTTGCGATTGATCGCCGAGATGATCGAGCCGGGCGCGCGGGTGCTCGACATCGGCTGCGGCGACGGCGCGCTGCTCGCCTATCTGGCGCGGCATAAGGCCGTCGACGGGCGCGGCATCGAACTCTCCCAATCCGGCGTCAACGCCTGCGTCGGCCACGGCCTGTCGGTGATCCAGGGCGACGCCGACCGCGACCTCGACGCCTATCCGGCGGGCGCCTTCGATGTCGTCGTGCTGAGCCAGACCTTGCAGGCGACGCGGCAGCCGCGCCGCGTCATCGAAGCGCTGGTCCGGATCGGCCGGCGCGCGATCGTCTCATTCCCGAATTTCGGCTTCTGGCGGGTTCGCCTGCACCTGATGCTGCGCGGCCGCATGCCGATGTCGCAGCTCTTGGCGCACCCCTGGTACGAGACGCCGAACATTCATCTGTGCACGATCCGCGACTTTGCCGCGCTGTGCGACGAGCTTGGGGTCACGGTCGAGCGCCGGGTGACCTTGGACCGGCATGGCCGGCCCTACGCGCTCAATTCGCATGGCAGCCTTGCCAACCTTTTGGCCGAGCAAGGCGTTTTTGTTCTGTCCGGCGGCGCCAGCGCGGCCGCACCTCGCTAACGCCCGACGCGGTGCGAGAGCCCGTGGGTCGCCGGCGCATAGACCAAGTGTCGGCGCGGCGCGCGCGCGGCCGCGGGCTTGGCATAGATCTGCTTGGTGGCCTCGATCAGAACAACCCCGGCAAAACGCGGAAACCACCGCTTGCCGATCCGCTCCCAGGCCCGCGCCGAGCGCAGGATCATGCGCTTGCCGGCCGGCGGAACAAAGAGCGCGGTGTCGGTCGCCACCGGGGTGAACAGCTCCTCGCGCAACAATTGCGAGAGCTGCGACATTGTGTAGGGCCGGCCGGAGCCGAACGGGGTGCGATCGAGCCGCGCCCAGATGCCGCGCCGGTTGGGGGCGACGATCAACAGCCGGCCGCCGCCCGCCAGCACCCGCCAGATCTCCTTCAGCATCGGCCCGGCCGGCTCGCTCAATTCGAGCGCGTGCACCAGGAGCACCCGGTCGATCGAATAATCGGCGAAGGGTAGCTCGCCTTCGTCGGCGAGGGCGACCAGGTTGCGGCCGTCCGCGGGCCAGCCGAGCACGCCCTGCGAGGCCGGCATCAGCGCCACGGTCCGCTCGGTCTCAAGCGAAACCGCGGACAGAAACGGCGTCGCGTAGCCGATGCCGAGCAGCCGGGTGCCGCGCAGATCGGGCCAGATGCGGCGGATCGCGCGGCGGATCATGCGGCGTGCAACCTGCCCCAGCCCGGTCTGGTAAAAGTCGCGCAGATCGATCACGTCGCTCGCCATCGCCCGATACTATCACGGCGTGGCCGCCATGTTGGGGCGCGCGCCAACCCGCGGGCCCCCAGCACTTTGCCACCGTTGCTCGCCGCGAAATCACTGGTCTGTCATGGGTTTCGCAAGCATTGAACGCGCTATATTCGCGGATATAGTGAAGTTGCGTCGGCACTGCCGACGGGTTAGGTTGCGCGCGCGAATTGAGGAGGTCGGTCGATGAGTATTTCCCTTGAACAACTTTCGGCAGGATGTCACGACGCGCTTGCCGCCGATCCTGGAGTGGACGGCCGCCAAAAGGTGTGCGCGCTGATCCAGCAGGCGCTCAAAGATGAAAAATTCGTCGCCGCGCATCTCGGCGACGACGTGCCCGAGCGCAAAATCATCTACGAGGACAAGGAGCTCGGCTTTTGCATTCTCGCCCATGTCAATCGCGGCGCGAGAGAGAGCAAGCCGCACGATCACGGGCCGACCTGGGCGATTTATGGCCAGGCCAAAGGCGAGACGATGATGAGCGATTGGGAATTGGTCGAGCCGGCCGCCGAAGACAAGCCCGGCCGGGTGCGGCTGGTCCGGCAGTATTCGCTGACCCCGGGCATGGCGCACGTCTACAACGAAGGCGATCTGCACTCGCCGCGCCGCGACGGGCCGACCCGGCTGATCCGGGTCGAAGGCAGGAATGTCGAGAAGATCAAGCGTCTAGCTTACGAGGCGATCTGATCCCAGATCCTCGCCGCTGACCGACCGGCTGAGCGCACGGCACGGCCGGGACCGGAATGGAGAAGGCGCCCCTCGGGGCGCCTTCTTGCTGTTGGCGCCGCGCCTGCTGTCAGCTTGGCGGGGGCGGGGGCGGCGCTTCACCTGGCGGCGGGGGCGCCCCGGTCGGCGGCGGCGGGGGCGCTCCGGTCGGCGGGGGTCCGCCCTCGACGATTTCGACGCGCCGGTTTTGCGGTTCGCGCACGCCCGGAGGGGTCGGCACGCGCAGATCGTTTTCGCCCTGGCCGCTGACTGTCAGCGCGCTCTGCGGCACGCCCTGCTGGCCCAGCGCGGTGGCGACGCTTTGCGCGCGCCGTTCGGACAATTGCTGGTTATAGGCGGGCGAGCCCGAAGTATCGGTATACCCGGTGACTTGCACCGTGCTCGGCGCTCCGGCCTTGAAGTTGGTGGCAGCGGCCTGCACGATCTGGTCGCCCTCGGGGGTCAGGGTCGCGCTGTCCCACGGGAAAAACACAGTGAAGGTGGTTTGCGGCGGCGGTGGCGGCGGCGGGGGGGCGGTCGCGACCGGGGGCGGCGGCGCCGGCTGGGCGCAAGCGACAAGGGCAAGGAGCGAGCAGAGCATCAAGAGGCGTTTCATCTGTTCCTCCGGCAGTTGAGCGGCGCAGGATATGTGAAATCAGTCGATCACACCAGCCGCAAAACGCCCTTTTTCTCAACCAGCCGGATTTTGCGGTGCGGCCAATTCCCGCGGCGGTCCACCGCCAGCCCATAGCGGCTCTGCCCCCCCGCGGTCTCAAACCGGCCCACGTCTCCGGCGTTTGGCCGGCCTGGGGCCAAAGGCGGCAGACGCCTACGGCTGACGTGGGTCGAGCGCATGAAGAAATCTCTTTCAGCTCATCAATTCGCCTCGGCCCACGGCTCCGGCGTTCGGCCGGCCCCTTCCAGCGGCGCTCCAGCTCAGCTGCGACCAGCCGATTGTCGGGATCGACGGCGTCATACCACCGTCGCGCCAGCCCCGCCTCGTAGCGCGCTTGGGTCAGGGAGAGTTCGGTTTGTCGGAGGACCTCGGTATGGTGGGCGGCACGGGCATCGATCGCGTGCCAAGCAGCCTCGATCCCCAAGGGCGCGAGCACACTCAGCAGTATCGCCGCGCAGCAACAGACGCCCGAATCCCGGCCGCTCGACTGGCGCCGGAGCGATCAAAATCATCATCGACAATGACCACACTGGGACCAGCGGAGTTGTGCGCGCTCGGTCCGTCAACGCGCATGGCCGACGCCGGCTCTCGTGATTGTGCAGCCGCTGATCGAGGGGGACTGGCGGACATAGACATAGGTTTGCCGGTCGTGATGATCAGGCGTGATCTTGCTGCTCATCGATCCGCTCCGTCACCGCAACCCTCGGCAACCCGCCGTCTCCACCAGCCGCAGCCGCTCAATCGCTGCGGCGATAGTGCGTCTTCGCTGCGGCCCCTCTCGCGAACAGCTCCCGCTGGGCTGGGAGTGCCCAGTATCCGATGCCGACCCCCGTTGCCGCGATCCGACAGCAACGATAAGACGGCATCGACGACCTGGCGCAGGGCCCGCAGCTCTGCAAGCGGAAGGCGTGGCGCCCCCCGCACCTCGACGGCCGCAGCCGCTGGTTCTGTCATCCATCCAGCACCAGCGCCATCGTCCGGTCGGGCTGCTCACAGATGACGCCGCACGATCGCGACTGGGCAACCGCAGTGCGGATGAAAGGGGCAATAGATTGTCGCGTCCTGCCCCTGGTGCCGGGCACTGATCATGCGATCTCGGGGGCAAGCCCGACCCGTCCCCGCATGCAGATGAGATCGAGAGGACATCGCCCGTGTCTACGAGCGCACGCGCATTGCCACGCACGGATCGTCGCGCTGGCCGAAGGAGACGTGAACGAGCTGCATCTGGGCCTGAAAGGCACGATGGCACGATGGGGCGCGCGGTTCCTGACAGACCTCGCCGACAAGACTGAGCCGCGGCTGGGTTGGGGGATTGGCGGGTGGGGGATTGGCGAGCCTGGCGGCGACCTGCTCTTCCACCGCTTGAGCGGCAGTACCATCGGCGCTGAGGGTTTTCACGGCCGAGTTCGGGATGGGATCGGGTGTTTGGCCCCTCGCTGTGGCCACCAGGCTGGCCAAACCTCCATGAGACCCCGCGCTTGCGCGGCTGGGCGAATGGAGCCCCGGACTTGATCCGGGGCCTAACTTCCGCCATGAGACCCCGCGCTTGCGCGGCTGGGCGAATCCGGAGCCCCGGACTTGATCCGGGGCCTAGCTTCCGCCCTGAGACCCCGCGCTTGCGCGGCTGGGCGAATGGAGCCCCCGGTGGACCGTGAGCCCCCGGACTTGATCCGGGGGTTGATCCGGGGCCTAGCTTTCTCCCTGAGACCCCGCGCTTGCGCATGGGTTTGGCCGAAGCGAGCCCCCATCGGGTTTGGCCCATCGGGTTTGGCCCAATTGGGTTTGGCCCAGGGCGGCGACCGGGCGGGTTGGTCCCGGGGCCGGTCGATGTGGTCGGGTTTGTGACGCGCGGCCGCGCTGCGTGTCGGGGTGCGTGAACGTGTTGGGCCGGGCGGGCGGCGCCGCCCGCCGGAAGGGCTGGGGCTGGCCGCTGCACGCGGGGCGAGGTTGGGCCTGATCCAAGCGCGAGCCTGGATCAAGCATCAGGGATTGGGCGGGTTCGAGCGATTAGTACCGGTCAGCTGCGCGGGTTGCCCCGCTTCCACCTCCGGCCTATCGACGTGGTGGTCTACCACGGCTCTCGACGAGACCTGGTTTTGAGGAGGGCTTCCCGCTTAGATGCGTTCAGCGGTTATCCCGTCCGCACTTAGCTACCCGGCGTTGCGGCGGGCGCCACAACCGGTCCACCAGAGGTGCGTCCCTCCCGGTCCTCTCGTACTGGGGAGAGCGCCTCGCAAGTCTCGAACACCCACGGCAGATAGGGACCGAACTGTCTCACGACGTTCTAAACCCAGCTCACGTACCGCTTTAAATGGCGAACAGCCATACCCTTGGGACCTGCTCCAGCCCCAGGATGCGATGAGCCGACATCGAGGTGCCAAACGACGCCGTCGATATGGACTCTTGGGCGTCATCAGCCTGTTATCCCCGGCGTACCTTTTATCCGTTGAGCGATGGCCCGTCCACATGGGACCACCGGATCACTATGGCCGACTTTCGTCTCTGCTCGAGCCGTCGCTCTCGCAGTCAGGCGGGCTTGTGCCATTGCACTCGACAGCTGATTTCCGACCAGCCTGAGCCCACCATCGCGCGCCTCCGTTACGCTTTGGGAGGCGACCGCCCCAGTCAAACTACCCGCCATGCAGGGTCCCGGCCCGGGTTGGCCCAAGCGCGGTTAGATGCCAGAGATTGTGAGAGCGGTATTTCAAGGTTGCCTCCACCCCAACTGGCGCCAGGGCTTCATCGGCTCCCGCCTATCCTACACACACCATCCCTAACACCACTGCAAAGCTGTAGTAAAGGTGCACGGGGTCTTTCCGTCTGACCGCGGGGACTCCGCATCTTCACGGAGAATTCAATTTCGCTGAGCCGGTGTTGGAGACAGCGGGGAAGTCGTTACGCCATTCGTGCAGGTCGGAACTTACCCGACAAGGAATTTCGCTACCTTAGGACCGTTATAGTTACGGCCGCCGTTTACCGGGGCTTCGATTAGGAGCTTGCACCCCTCCTCTTAACCTTCCGGCACCGGGCAGGCGTCAGACCCTATACGTCGTCTTGCGACTTCGCAGAGCCCTGTGTTTTTAGTAAACAGTCGCCACCCCCTCCTCTGTGCCCCCCGCCCCTGGTTGCCCACGGGCGGGGCCCCCTTCTCCCGAAGTTACGGGGGCATTTTGCCGAGTTCCTTCAACACCGTTCTCTCAAACGCCTGGGTATGCTCTACCAGTCCACCTGTGTCGGTTTCGGGTACGGTCTTTTGATGCCGGCGCTGTTTCCCGGAAGTCCCAGACCGCCCGCCCAATCCAGTCAGGGCAAACGGTTTTCGGCCTTCGTCACGGCCCGGCAGGCGGAGGAATATTAACCCCCTTCCCATCGGCTGCGGCTCTCGCCCTCGCCTTAGGGGCCCGGCTAACCCTGCGCGGAATGACCTTGCGCAGGAACCCTTGGACTTTCGGCGTCAGGGGTTCTCACCCTGATTTACGCTACTCATGTCAGCATTCGCACTTCCGATGCCTCCACCGCCGCTCGCGCGACGGCTTCGCCGGCCTACGGAACGCTCCGCTACCACGTCAGGGACCAGGAGCCAGGAGCCAGGGATCAGGAAGACCGCGACCAACCGGCATGGAGCCCCCGCAGCATGCGGCTGACCTCAGCATAACCGTCGATCCACTTCCTGCCCGCAATCTCCTCGACATAGCCGAGATCGACACAGTAGCGCAGCCACAGCTGCGTCTCGTCACTGCTGCCGATCGCGGTCAACAGGTAGCGCCGATACTCCGCCGCAGAATAACCCTGCTTGGCAAAGCCCTCGGCGAGGTTTGCGCAGATCGATTTGCTGGACCGCCGGACCTGATCGGCCAGCGCCCATTGCTCGATCCGCGGAAACTCCAGGCTGACGCGATGCACCTCGAGCGACAAGCGATACGCCCGCCGAAAGACCTCCAGATCCTCGACCCGCCGTATCGTGCGCTCGTTCATCGAACCCTCCTGGAACCTGGTTCCTGGCTCCTGGTTCCTGACATCCGCAGCTTCGGTGCGTGGCTTGAGCCCCGATACATTTTCGGCGCGGGCGGGCTAACTAGACCAGTGAGCTATTACGCTTTCTTTAAAGGATGGCTGCTTCTGAGCCAACCTCCTGGTTGTCTTGGCCTTCCCACATCCTTTCCCACTTAGCCACGACTGGGGGACCTTAGCTGGCGGTCTGGGCTGTTCCCCTCTCGACGACGGACCTTAGCACCCGCCGTCTGGCTGCCGCCCTCCACTCGCCGGTATTCGCAGTTTGGTTAGGTTTGGTAAGGCTCGCGCCCCCCTAGCCCATCCAGTGCTCTACCCCCGGCGGTGAGCAAGCGACGCTCTACCTCAATAGATTTCGCGGAGAACCAGCTATTTCCGGGTTTGATTGGCCTTTCACCCCTAACCACAAGTCATCCCCTACTTTTGCAACAGTAGTGGGTTCGGTCCTCCAGTGCGTGTTACCGCACCTTCAACCTGCCCATGGCTAGATCACCCGGTTTCGGGTCTGATCCCGGCAACTGTGGTCCGATGGCTCAGTTGCCTGAACGATCGGGCCGGCGCCCTATTAAGACTCGCTTTCGCT